>NZ_RBLG01000018.1 GCF_003634585.1 Gillisia mitskevichiae | reverse complement strand
CAGGGTTCACTAGCCTTGAGTAGCAACTATATATTGAATTATACTGGAGCTGCTTTTGATATCACTCAGTTGACTATTGCTGTTACTGCCGATGCGCAAACTAAAACTTATGGTGATGCTGATCCTTCATTAACATATGGATTTAGTCCTGCATTGGTTTCAGGAGATTCCTTTAGTGGATCACTTTCTAGAACGGGAGATGAGAATGTTGGGAATTATTTAGTTGAACAGGGTTCACTAGCCTTGAGTAGCAACTATATATTGAATTATACTGGAGCTGCTTTTGATATCACTCAGTTGACTATTGCTGTTACTGCCGATGCACAAACCAAAACTTATGGTGATGCTGATCCTTCATTAACCTATGGATTTAGTCCTGCATTGGTTTCAGGAGATTCCTTTATTGGAACACTTTCTAGAACGGGAGATGAGAATGTGGGTAATTATTTAGTTGAACAGGGCTCATTAGCCTTGAGTAGCAACTATATATTGAATTACACTGGAGCTACTTTTGATATCACTCAGTTGACAATTGCTGTTACTGCCGATGCATACACCAAAACTTATGGCGATGCTGATCCTTCGTTAACATATGGATTCAGTCCTGCATTGGTTTCAGGAGATTCCTTTAGTGGATCACTTTCTAGAACGGGAGATGAGAATGTGGGTAATTATTTAGTTGAACAGGGCTCATTAGCCTTGAGTAGCAACTATATATTGAATTACACTGGAGCTACTTTTGATATCACTCAGTTGACAATTGCTGTTACTGCCGATGCACAAACTAAAACTTATGGCGATGCTGATCCTTCGTTAACATATGGATTCAGTCCTGCATTGGTTTCAGGAGATACCTTTAGTGGATCACTTTCTAGAACGGGAGATGGGAATGTTGGTAATTATTTAGTTGAACAAGGCTCACTAGCCTTGAGTAGCAACTATATATTGAATTATACTGGAGCTGCCTTTGATATCACTCAGTTGACTATTGCTGTTACTGCCGATGCACAAACCAAAACTTATGGTGATGCTGATCCTT
>NZ_RBLG01000017.1 GCF_003634585.1 Gillisia mitskevichiae | reverse complement strand
GCCATTGCCGATGCGCCGACTTTAGTATCACCATTAGATACAGCGATGGATGTTGCTTTAGATGCAAACTTAACATGGAATGCTGTTTCTGAAGTTGATTCTTATACTTTAGAAGTTGCGACAGATATTGCTTTTGCTAATATCATCGATAGTCAAACCGATCTAACTAGCACCACAACCATTCCTAATAACTTAGCCAATAATACCGATTATTTCTGGAGAGTATTTGCTTTGAATGCAGGCGGTTCGAGTGAATCTGTTATTTGGAGTTTTACCACAGTTCCGGCCATTGCCGATGCGCCGACTTTAGTATCACCATTAGATACAGCGATGGATGTTGCTTTAGATGCAAACTTAACATGGAATGCTGTTTCTGAAGTCGATTCTTATACTTTGGAAGTTGCAACAGACATTGGTTTTGCTAATATCATCGATACTCAAACCGATCTAACTAATACCACAACCATCCCTAATAACTTAGCTAATAATACCGACTATTTCTGGCGCGTATTTGCTTTGAATGCAGGCGGTTCGAGTGAATCTACAATTTGGAGTTTTACCACAGTTCCTGCTATTGCCGATGCGCCGACTTTAGTTTCTCCTTTAGATACAGCCACAGATGTTGCTTTAAATACAAGCTTAACTTGGAATGCCGTTTCTGAGGTTGATTCTTATACTTTGGAAGTTGCAACAGACATTGCTTTTGCTAATATCATCGATACTCAAACCGATCTTACAAGCACCAATGCAACTCCTAATAACTTGGCTAATAATACCAATTATTTCTGGAGAGTATTTGCTTTGAATGCTGGAGGTTCGAGTGAATCTGTTATCTGGAGTTTTACCACAGTTCCTGCCATTGCCGATGCGCCGACTTTAGTTTCCCCTTTAAATACCGCGACAGATGTTGCATTAGATGCAAGCTTAACTTGGAATGCCGTTTCTGAGGTTGATTCTTATACCTTAGAAGTTGCGACAGACATTGCTTTTGCTAACATCATCGATACTCAAACCGATCTTACAAGCACCACAACCATTCCTAATAACTTGGCTAATAATACCAACTATTTCTGGAGAGTATTTGCATTGAATGCAGGAGGTTCGAGTGAATCTGCTATCTGGAGTTTTACCACAGTTCCTGCCATTGCCGATGCGCCGACTTTAGTATCACCGTTAGATTCAGCGACAGATGTTGCTTTAAATTCAAGCTTAACTTGGAATGCCGTTTCTGAGGTTGATTCTTATACCTTAGAAGTTGCGACAGACATTGCTTTTGCTAACATCATCGATACTCAAACC
>NZ_RBLG01000016.1 GCF_003634585.1 Gillisia mitskevichiae | reverse complement strand
CAAGCTTAACTTGGAATGCCGTTTCTGAGGTTGATTCTTATACCTTAGAAGTTGCGACAGACATTGCTTTTGCTAACATCATCGATACTCAAACCGATCTTACAAGCACCAATGCAACGCCAAATAACTTGGCTAATAATACCAACTATTTCTGGCGTGTTTTTGCTTTGAATGCAGGAGGTTCGAGTGAATCTGCTATATCGAGTTTTACCACAGTTCCCGCCATTGCCGATGCGCCTACTTTAGTATCACCATTAGACACCGCGACAGATGTTGCTTTAGATGTAAGTTTAACTTGGAATGCTGTTTCTGAAGTTGATTCTTATACTTTGGAAATTGCAACCGATATTACATTTAATGACATTGTTGATACTCAAACCGATCTTACAAGCACCAATGCAACGCCAAATAACTTGGCTAATAATACTGACTATTTCTGGCGTGTTTTTGCTTTGAATGCAGGCGGTTCGAGTGAATCTGCAATTTGGAGTTTTACCACAGTTCCCGCCATTGCCGATGCGCCAACATTAGTTTCCCCATTAGATACAGCGACAGATGTTGCATTAGATGCAAGCTTAACTTGGAATGCTGTTTCTGAGGTTGATTCTTATACTTTGGAAATTGCAAATGATATTACATTTAATGACATTGTTGAAACTCAAACCGATCTTACAAGCACCACAACCATTCCTAATAACCTGGCTAATAATACCAATTATTTCTGGCGTGTTTTTGCTTTGAATGCAGGCGGTTCGAGTGAATCTGCTATATGGAGTTTTACCACAGTTCCTGCCATTGCCGATGCTCCGACTTTAGTATCACCATTAGATACAGCGATGGATGTTGCTTTAGATGCAAGTTTAACTTGGAATGCTGTTTCTGAAGTCGATTCTTATACTTTAGAAGTTGCGACAGACATTGCCTTTGCTAACATCATCGATACTCAAGCCGATCTAACTAATACCACAACCATCCCTAATAACTTAGCTAATAATACCGACTATTTCTGGCGCGTATTTGCTTTGAATGCAGGCGGTTCGAGTGAATCTGCTATATGGAGTTTTACCACAGTTCCGGCCATTGCCGATGCTCCGACTTTAGTTTCCCCTTTAAATACCGCGACAGATGTTGCTTTAAATTCAAGCTTAACTTGGAATGCCGTTTCTGAGGTTGATTCTTATACCTTAGAAGTTGCGACAGACATTGCTTTTGCTAACATCATCGATACTCAAACCGATCTTACAAGCACCACAACCATTCCTAATAACCTGGCTAATAATACCAATTATTTCTGGCGTGTTTTTGCTTTGAATGCAGGCGGTTCGAGTGAATCTGCTATATGGAGTTTTACCACAGTTCCTGCCATTGCCGATGCTCCGACTTTAGTATCACCATTAGATACAGCGATGGATGTTGCCTTAGATGCAAGCTTAACTTGGAATGCTGTTTCTGAGGTTGATTCTTATACTTTGGAAATTGCAAATGATATTACATTTAATGACATTGTTGAAACTCAAACCGATCTTACAAGCACCAGTGCAACACCAAATAACTTAGCCAATAATACCAACTATTTCTGGCG
>NZ_RBLG01000015.1 GCF_003634585.1 Gillisia mitskevichiae | reverse complement strand
CTTCTTCTTGACAGGAAATAATTCCAATTGATATAAATAATAAGAAAATTAAATTTAGATTGAATCTTTTCATAATTTGTTGTTTAGATTAATAAGTGTCTTTTAATATAGAAATTTGTGTAAAAATTGTTTACAACGGTCTTGGTTAAGGCAAGTAGCGTGGAGTAGGGACGCGAACTTGTCGGCTTTGTTGTTTTTTACTTGGTGTCTAAAATATCACTTTTCATTGGAATACCCGCTGTTTGCGCTTAACCGATGTTGTAAAGCGTTTAATAACTATAAATACTCTACATCAGTTCTAACATTTTTCCGCCAGATTTTTCCAAATTTTTTATCCATCAATTCAAAGAGTTTTTGGTTATAAATTTTAATGCATTCTTCAGTTGGTGGTAAGCAACCAAAATCAAAATATTTAATATTAAATTCTTTCTCAAATTTCTTATCCGATTCTGTATTTGCAATTGGAGCTATAGATCCTACTAAAAGAAATTTGGCTTCTCCGTTCTTCCAATCTATTTCTGCTTGTTCTTTACTATAGTCACATTTTGTATCTATAGTCAGAGTGATGGAGGTGATTTTCTTCTCAGGTGTTATTTCGAAAATATGTTTATCATATCCTGGAGCTGAAATTTCTAATGAGTAATCTTTTCCAATTTCTAAGTTTTCAATTTTAAAGAATCCTTTTTTGTTAGTGGAGGTCATTCTTTCCAAAATTGGTTTATTAATATTTTTGATTACTATATAGACATATGAAATCGGGGCTTCGTTAGTAATTGAAGACTTGATTTTTCCATTAATCTCAGCTTGTGCATTAATCAGTTGACTGAATAAAATCAATGTTAAATTAATTAATAATGCTTTCATTACTCTTTCTTTTAAATGCTTTACAACGGTCTTGGTTAAGGCAAGTAGCGTGGAGTAGGGATTCGTACTTGTCGGCTTTGTTGTTTTTTACTTGATGTCTAAAATAGCACTTTTCACCAGAATGCCCGCTATTTGCGCTTAACCGATGTTGTGCAAAGTGCTATTTAGCTCTAACAGGTTTTATTTTCCAAATTATTCCGTTTACCGTGAATAAGATAAATATCATAATTAGCCACTTATAAACTTTTTCAAAAGTCCAAAATGGTATAGGCGAAAAATCTCTCTCCATATCAATTATGACATCGATCATTATAATATTCCATATAATTCCTAAACTATATAGAATTACATAAATCATTAGAAAAGTCCATATAATTTTACTGTTAAAGATTATTTGTCCGATAAGTAATGGTATAGGAGTTAAAACTGACCACCAATAAAATACATAGGAATTATTTTCTGTCATACTTTTCAATTCACCAAACCAAATAATGATCCATAGTGCTAGTCCAATTCCATAAAGAAGTCTTTGAATTTTGTCATTCAACAAATAATCAGATAATTTTTTCAATATTCTTATGTTTATTTTTAAATTTTACTGGGTCTGGGCATTTTGCACAACGGTCTTGGTTAAGGCAAGTAGCGTGGAGTAGGGACTCGTTCTTGTCGGCTTAGTTGTTTGTTTCTTGGTGTCTAAAATAGCACTTTTCACCAGAATGCCCGCTATTTGCGCTTAACCGATGTTGTGTATAGTTTTATTCCTTGCAAATTTGTTAGTACGAGAAAATTCTTGTCCGTTTTCATCCAATATTGTTGTTTTATATAACATACATTTTCCGTCAATTCTAATATTCATAACTCTTAGAACTTGTTCTGGATCAATAGCGATAGGTTTTCTTCCATACTTTAATTTTTCAACATCCAACTTTAAAGTAAATGAACAATCATCAATCCATTTTATTTTTAAAAACATTGGATTGTTTCCTAATTCATTTTCATATTCTATTTGGTCATTTTCTGTTCTTACAATAATCCATTTTTTAAGATTATTATCAGGTTTTTCATTTTCAATATAAAATGTGCCAGTTTTGAAATCTTCACATTTTAACTGACCAAATGAGTTAAAGTTGATAAATAAAAGAAAGAAAATTATATTTCTATAATGGAAAATTGGGTTGAAAATCATACGTATAAAATTATACACAACGGTCTTGGTTAAGGCAAGTGGCGTGGAGTAGGGACACGTTCTTGTCGGCTTAGTTGTTTTTTAATAGGTATCTAAAATACACTTTTTCGACTAAGCCCGCTTTTTGCGCTTAACCGATGTTGTATGTAGTGCTTTTTTTTACTTCAATTCAAGTCATTTCGGCTATCACGTAAATAAATGCGGTTAATAATAGAATGGTTAAAATCAGATTTCCAAATATTCCAATCAAAGTAATTTTTCCTTTCCACTTTTTCTCCACTATTCCCGCAAAAAAACCACCAATTGATAATCCGAAAATCATAACACCAATTAATCCGAGGTAAATATTATCATTATCAGTTAATCCTAGTTCTATCCAAAAATAACTTGCTAAATAGCTCAAAATTATTAGCGTAATATTTAAAAACAGTATTTTATTCGACGTACTTTTTACCAATTTTTTTATAAGTTTTAAATTATTTATTGAACTCAGGATGTTTTTTTTGCATTACATACAACGGTCTTGGTTAAGGCAAGTAGTGGGAATAGGGTCGCAAACTTGTCGGCTTAGTTGTTTATTACTTGGTGTCTAAAATAGCACTTTTCATTGG
>NZ_RBLG01000014.1 GCF_003634585.1 Gillisia mitskevichiae | reverse complement strand
TTCGAGTGAGAGTCAGCTGGAATTATTTTCTTTGAAATATTCTTCGTTTTTGAGGTGGAGCTATAGTAGGTAACGGTCTTGGTTAAGGCAAGTAGCGTGGAGTGGGGACACGTTCTTGTCGGCTTAGTTGTTATTTTACTTGATGTCTAAAATAGCACTTTTCACCAGATTACCCGCTATTTGCGCTTAACCGATGTTGGCTAAAGTTATCTACTCCACTAAATTGTTAATTTAGAATTCACAATTCGTGGTGACTATCGTATTCTCATTTACTAATGTAGAAACCTGGTCAACTTCTTGTTGAAAATCATCAATGCATAAATAATCAAGAAAGGGATAATTATTATTTTCGTAAGCAGAGCCAATATCGTCAGCTCTTAAATAAGTTAGAACAGAATTGTTTTTTAAAACAAGAGAGTCCAAACTATTTTCCGAAATATCGAGCCATTCAAGATTGGTTAGACAATGTAAATCTAGCATATCTGGTTCACCACCTTCAAGGTAAAATAAGTTTAGAGTTTTTATAGCAGGTGTATCACAATAATTAATTGTTAGCCAGCTATTTGTCAATGATAAATCTTCTAAAGCCGTACAATCATTCATATTCATTATTATGAAATTAAAAGGAATATTATAATCACCATCAAAATAGCGGGGTTTATTACCATCAAGATTAGCAATTTTCAACTTGCTTAATCCTGAAATATTAATATTGTCAATGTAGGAGGCATCAACACCACTAATTTGCAGTTTCTCAAGTTGCTTAAGGCCTGAAAAATCGTAAGAAATCTGAATAGAATCAAAATTGGGTTCCAATCTATCACTAGTACCTGATATTTTTAATACTTTGAGATTTTTAAAACTATTAGCTCCAGTGAAATCAATAACTCTTCTAACTTCAGCATAGTTTATTGAAAAAATCAAACCACTAATTTTTTCCGCTTCACTAACTTGTATTTCTCCATCATTGTTCAGGTCAATATCTGAATCCCCTTGTTCATCATTATCCGTATCTATAATGTTCGTATTTATCAAAGCATTTTTAAAATATTCATCTGGAATTTCAATTATGTCTTCAGTTGTAACTACTGGGTTGCCATCCGGATTGCTGTCTGGAGTATCTGGCGGATTCACTGGATTATCTGAATCGCAGGAAAGGAAAACTAATAGTAAAAAAAGAAGGCTGTAATATGGTGCTAAAAATCTCATCTTATATAAATTATAAAGTAGTCTTATTAATCTTTGAATTTCTAATCATCAAGATAATTTTTGCCAACGGTCTTGGTTAAGGCAAGTGGCGTGGAGTAGGGACGCGTACTTGTCGGCTTTGTTGTTTTTTATTAGGTGTCTAAAATATACTTTTTCGACTAAGCCCGCTATTTGCGCTTAACCGATGTTGGCAATAGTTTAATCACCTAAAATTTTGTTTATAGGTTTTCTAAAGAAAGTATATGGAAGTTGAATCATTTCTTCTGTTTCGGAATCCTTGGTATATGGTAATCCATAGTTCACATATGCTATACATCCATTTTCATCTAAAATAATATTTTTTGGATAATTTTTGTTTTTCAAAGATTCTTTTAAAAAATTTTCTGCGCTAACAAGATGTTCAAAATTGAAAGCCTTTTTTAATAGGAAATTTTCAACTTGGGATTTATCATTAAAAGTAATACTGATAAATTTCATTTTATCTTAATATTCTTCTCTTAACTTATTTAATTCAGGCATTTCCTCAACACATGGAGCACAGGCAGTGAACCATAAATTAATAAATACTATTTGTCCTTTTAATGAATTCAAAGTAATTTGATTTCCTTCTAAGTTTTTTAAATCAAATTCAGGAAATTCATATCCTACCTTAATATTGTCTGATTTTTGTGAAAATGTACTTATTGTCAAAAATAAGATTGCAATATTTAGGATTACTTTCATTTTCTGTTTGTTTTTAAATTATTGCCAACGGTCTTGGTTAAGGCAAGTGGCGTGGAGTAGGGACACGAACTTGTCGGCTTAGTAGTTTTTTATTTGGTGTCTAAAATAGCACTTTTCACTAGAATGCCCGCTATTTGCGCTTAACCGATGTTGTAAATCTATGGCGACACGTATGAGTAGGCACGATTATTTCGCCATACTTTTCCATTCTTTAATACTTGTGTTGGTCGGGTGAAAAACGAGATTCATTTTTATTAAAATATGTTTAGGAAGCAGGAATTTCTGTAATAACCAATGCTATTAATCCACCAAAAACACCACCGATTAGTGTTCCTATTAACACTCCTGGAAGCATCAAATCTAAAACATTACCAACTGATATTCCTATCACAGTACCAAACATAGCACCTATACATATGCCAAAGATTATTTTAATTTTTTCCTTTTTGATTTTTTGAATAGAAAATTTCTTTATGCTTTTTAATTTCTCTAATTTATTTTTCATTTATAGTAAATTTTTATTCTTTTTTTTTATCAAAATTGAATTTTTCTAATTTTAAATTTTATTCCGTTTCTTTTAAATTTTATTATCAATTAGGAAGTGTTTTTTTTTATGTTGTTTTTCCGTTTGGAGCCATTGTTTACAACGGTCTTGGTTAAGGCAAGTAGCGTGGAGTAGGGACGCGTCTTTGTCGGCTTAGTTGTTTTTTACTAGGTATCTAAAATACACTTTTTCGACTAAGCCCGCTATTTGCGCTTAACCGATGTTGTAAATAGTTTTTACTTCCTAATTTACTATAGTAGCTTTAAACTTCCCATTTTTTAAAACTAGTTTATTGTCATAATTTTCAGGATCACCCTGCTCCAGTAGAAGTGATATTTCAAAATTTCCTTTTATAATATTTTGTTC
>NZ_RBLG01000013.1:1957-4457 GCF_003634585.1 Gillisia mitskevichiae | reverse complement strand
CGATACTACAATTTCACCGAGCTCATGGTTGAGACAGTGTCCAGATCGTTGCACCATTCGTGCAGGTCGGAACTTACCCGACAAGGAATTTCGCTACCTTAGGACCGTTATAGTTACGGCCGCCGTTTACTGGGGCTTCAATTCAATGCGTCGCCGAAGCTAACATCTCCTCTTAACCTTCCAGCACCGGGCAGGTGTCAGGCCCTATACATCATCTTTCGATTTAGCAGAGCCCTGTGTTTTTGATAAACAGTCGCCTGGACCTCTTCACTGCGGCCCATCCGAAGATGGGCGACCCTTCTCCCGAAGTTACGGGTCGATTTTGCCTAGTTCCTTAACCATGAATCTCTCGAGCACCTTAGAATTCTCATCCCAACTACCTGTGTCGGTTTACGGTACGGGCTGCCACCACTTGCTTTTCTTGGAAGTCGATTTGCTAGATTATCACGCCGGCCGAAGCTTTTGTGTACTATCGCCGTGTTACCACTGGCTTCAACGTACTATTCCGTCAGTACGCACTAACTTTTCGCCTCCGTCACGTTTAACGTGGGGCAGGTACAGAAATATTAATCTGTTGTCCATCCACTAACCCATTCGGGGTCGCGTTAGGTCCCGACTAACCCTCAGCTGATTAGCATAGCTGAGGAAACCTTAGTCTTTCGGTGTGCGGGTTTCTCGCCCGCATTATCGTTACTTATGCCTACATTTTCTTTTGTAACCAATCCAGCAAGCCTCACGACTCACCTTCAGCTTTGTTACAATGCTCCCCTACCACTTACAATTCTAAACTGTAAATCCATAGCTTCGGTAGTATATTTATGCCCGATTATTATCCATGCCGAACCGCTCGACTAGTGAGCTGTTACGCACTCTTTAAATGAATGGCTGCTTCCAAGCCAACATCCTAGCTGTCTGGGCAGTTCAACCGCGTTATTTCAACTTAATATACATTTGGGGACCTTAGCTGATGGTCTGGGTTCTTTCCCTCTCGGACATGGACCTTAGCACCCATGCCCTCACTGCTGATCAACATTTTATAGCATTCGGAGTTTGTCAGGAATTGGTAGGCGGTGAAGCCCCCGCATCCAATCAGTAGCTCTACCTCTATAAAACTTTAAATCAACGCTGCACCTAAATGCATTTCGGGGAGTACGAGCTATTTCCGAGTTTGATTGGCCTTTCACCCCTACCCTCAGGTCATCCCAAGACTTTTCAACGTCAACGGGTTCGGTCCTCCACTATGTGTTACCACAGCTTCAACCTGCCCAAGGGTAGATCACACGGTTTCGCGTCTACCACTACCAACTATACTAGCCCTATTAAGACTCGCTTTCGCTACGGCTCCATCTCTTAAAGACTTAACCTTGCTGGCAACGGTAACTCGTAGGCTCATTATGCAAAAGGCACGCCGTCACCCCTAAAGGCTCCGACCGCTTGTAAGCGTATGGTTTCAGGATCTATTTCACTCCGTTATTCACGGTTCTTTTCACCTTTCCCTCACGGTACTGGTTCACTATCGGTCTCTCAGGAGTATTTAGCCTTAGCGGATGGTCCCGCCAAATTCATACAGGGTTTCACGTGCCCCGCACTACTCAGGATACTGCTATGGTTTATGATCTTTACTTATACAGGGCTATCACCTTCTTTGGCCAAGCTTTCCAACTTGTTCTAATTCATTACACAACCAATATCGCAGTCCTACAACCCCGGCCTGTCCGTAAACAGACCGGTTTGGGCTAATGCGCGTTCGCTCGCCGCTACTTACGCAATCACTTTTGTTTTCTTCTCCTCCGGGTACTTAGATGTTTCAGTTCCCCGGGTTCGCCTCCTTTACAGGATACTATATCTTCAATATAGTGGGTTGCCCCATTCGGATACCTGCGGATCAATTTGTATGTGCCAATCCCCGCAGCTTTTCGCAGCTTATCGCGTCCTTCTTCGCCTCTGAGAGCCTAGGCATTCCCCATACGCCCTTATTTAGCTTATGTGCTTTTACCTAATTTGCTCAAATCTTATTCTTGCCGATATGCAAGAACAAAACTTTTATTATAATTATTCTTTTGCACTTGTAATTCCTTACAAGTACCTAATGTTTCTCGTATTCTTTATTTCCCAATATGTCAATGAACGTTTTTCCTATAATAACAACATAGTCTCGATGATAACTAAACGAAAAATGCTTGCGCAATCCTGATTGTTTAAATTACCTATCCCAAAAATGTCTTAAGGAGTAGTGGAGAATAACGGAGTCGAACCGTTGACCTCCTGCGTGCAAGGCAGGCGCTCTAGCCAGCTGAGCTAATCCCCCATTTGTCGAAATTCAGAACTATGAATTCAGAATTAAAATGATTAGAATTCTCAACTTCTAAAATTTCCTATTATTTTAATGAACATGCTTTCAAACCTCACAGTTTGAAAAAGTAGTCTCAGGCAGACTCGAACTGCCGACCTCTACATTATCAGTGTAGCGCTCTAACCAGCTGAGCTATGAGACTGTTTG
>NZ_RBLG01000013.1:0-1745 GCF_003634585.1 Gillisia mitskevichiae | reverse complement strand
CTTGAGAACCTTTTTGATGTAATTGCGTTTTGCCTTTTAAAACGGCAAAATCTCTAGAAAGGAGGTGTTCCAGCCGCACCTTCCGGTACGGCTACCTTGTTACGACTTAGCCCCAGTTACCAGTTTTACCCTAGGCGGCTCCTTGCGGTGACCGACTTCAGGTACCCCCAGCTTCCATGGCTTGACGGGCGGTGTGTACAAGGCCCGGGAACGTATTCACCGCATCATGGCTGATATGCGATTACTAGCGATTCCAGCTTCACGGAGTCGAGTTGCAGACTCCGATCCGAACTGTGATAGGGTTTATAGATTCGCTCCTGGTCGCCCAGTGGCTGCTCTCTGTCCCTACCATTGTAGCACGTGTGTGGCCCAGGACGTAAGGGCCGTGATGATTTGACGTCATCCCCACCTTCCTCACAGTTTGCACTGGCAGTCTTGTTAGAGTTCCCGACATGACTCGCTGGCAACTAACAACAGGGGTTGCGCTCGTTATAGGACTTAACCTGACACCTCACGGCACGAGCTGACGACAACCATGCAGCACCTTGTAAATTGCCCGAAGGAAAAGGTGTTTCCACCCCTGTCAATCTACATTTAAGCCCTGGTAAGGTTCCTCGCGTATCATCGAATTAAACCACATGCTCCACCGCTTGTGCGGGCCCCCGTCAATTCCTTTGAGTTTCATTCTTGCGAACGTACTCCCCAGGTGGGTTACTTATCACTTTCGCTTAGCCACTCAGTCTTGCGACCGAACAGCTAGTAACCATCGTTTACGGCGTAGACTACCAGGGTATCTAATCCTGTTCGCTACCTACGCTTTCGTCCATCAGCGTCAATGACTTATTAGTGATCTGCCTTCGCAATCGGTGTTCTATGTAATATCTATGCATTTCACCGCTACACTACATATTCCAACCACTTCATAAGTATTCAAGAACAACAGTATCAATGGCAATTCTATGGTTGAGCCACAGACTTTCACCGCTGACTGATTGTCCCGCCTACGGACCCTTTAAACCCAATGATTCCGGATAACGCTTGGATCCTCCGTATTACCGCGGCTGCTGGCACGGAGTTAGCCGATCCTTATTCGTAGAGTACCGTCAAGCTCCGACACGTCGGAGTGTTTCTTCCTCTATAAAAGCAGTTTACAACCCATAGGGCCGTCTTCCTGCACGCGGCATGGCTGGATCAGGCTCTCGCCCATTGTCCAATATTCCTCACTGCTGCCTCCCGTAGGAGTCTGGTCCGTGTCTCAGTACCAGTGTGGGGGATCTCCCTCTCAGGACCCCTATCTATCGAAGTCTAGGTAAGCCGTTACCTTACCTACTAACTAATAGAACGCATACTCATCTTGTAGCCATAAATGTTTAATTATAAAATAATGCTATTTCATAATACTATGGGGTATTAATCCAAATTTCTCTGGGCTATCCCCCTCTACAAGGTAGATTGTATACGCGTTACGCACCCGTGCGCCGGTCGTCGGCGGTGCAAGCACCCCGTTACCCCTCGACTTGCATGTGTTAAGCCTGCCGCTAGCGTTCATCCTGAGCCAGGATCAAACTCTTCATCGTTAATTTTTAAATATTGTAACAATTACAAGGTCTGTTATTTATAATCTCCGAAGAGATCATAAAACTCAAAATATTCTTCTAGTCTTAATTCTTATCTTTTGGTTTCTTCTGTTATTCTTGCGAACAACATTGAAACGCGCTGTCAATTCAATATATCAATGAACATTT
>NZ_RBLG01000012.1 GCF_003634585.1 Gillisia mitskevichiae | reverse complement strand
GGAGCAACTGGATTCAGTAGAATTCAATTTGACAAAACTCATTCATTTGGCGTTTTAAAAAGCAACTATTCATTTGGGCCACTCAACGGATTTGGAGTTCTAGTGTTTATATACAAAAAGAATGGAAAGTGGGTAATTGATGAAATAGTAACTACCACAATTTCGTAAAACAAACTGGCTACAACATCGGTTAAGCGCAAATAGCGGGCAATCCGATGAAAAGTGATATTTTAGACATCAATTAACAAACAACAAAGCCGACAAGAACGTGTCCCTACTCCACGCTACTTGCCTTAACCAAGACCGTTATATGGCATTTAAGATGATCCGATGAAAGAACAAATGTTTAATCCTACTCTTATATTTTTGACTTCCTGTTATAGAAAAGAATAAAAAACTTAAAATAAATTGAACAATAAAATTAAAATATTCGGACTTTATTTTCTCAGTATCTTCTGCATATTGACATTCTTAATGATCAATGATTCAGATCAATTAAATTCATTAATTATTAAAGCCGACAACTTCAGACCAGAAAATGGGTTTTTCTTATTTTTAACCACAGGTTTAATAAAATATGGAATCCTTATCATTGGTATAAGTATCTTCACAATACTGACTTATAAAATGATTAAAAAAATATGGTAAATATAATATTAGCAATTGCATTCATCATTCTTGGAACGGTAATACTTATTTACTATAACGGACTTAAGAAAGAAGAAAAAGGTGGTCTTACATTTAAACTAATTGGTGCTGGAATAGGTTTCATAATAATTGGTTTAGGATTGATCATTCGGGAATTATTATAAAGATGACTATATTAGAATTAATTAAAAACGCCACATAACATCGTTTAACAGCAAATAGCGGGCATTTTAGTGAAAAGTATTATTTTAGAGACCAATTAATAAACAACCAAGCCGACAAAAACGTGTCCTTACTCCACGCCACTTGCGTTAAACAAGACCGTTGGCAATAATTTTCATATGAGAGAATTTAAAAAAGAAAAAGATAAATTGATATCGGATTTAGAGACTGAAATTTCTAATAATCCAAAAGATGAAACATTGAGATCACTACATCAATTGTTCTTATCATTGAATTCCCCAAAACAATTAAATGATCTTTTTAGTGGCAAAGAGGAAAACGAAAATTTCTTATCAATTTTAGATACTCAGATTGTAAAAAATCCAAAAATCCAAACATATAAATCTCTTCAAGAATATATGCAATCCTTAAATCTTGAAAGAAATTTAAGTGGTGTATTAAGTAGAGTTGTAGTTGACAGTTTAGATTATAAATTCAAAATCGGAGAGAGAATAATTGAATTTGATAAGTACTTCTCTGACCCTAGTAATTCGATAATTTCAACTGACTTAAAAAAACTAGCTAAATATTTGATGAAAAGAGATTACAAGATCACCTTTTGGGGTACAGCCTGGTCCGAAAACAATACTGATTGGGTTTATTTTGACAAAAAACTAGATTTGAAAAAACTTCGGATTAAAATGGAATTTCGAGAACATATTATTGAACATCAAAACTTGGATAATAAATCTGGATTAGAAAGTGGATTTATTGATCAAAAAACAGGCGAAGGTATAATGGGAAATCTGAACTAGAAAACTATAGCCAACATCGGTTAAGCGCAAATAGCGGGCATTCGAGTGAAAAGTGTTATTTTAGACACCAAGTAAAAAACAACTAAGCCGACAAGAACGTGTCCCTACTCCACGCTACTTACCTTAACCAAGACCGTTGTGTGCAAGCTGAAAAAAAATCGAAATGAACGAAATTTTGAGTTGGAATATTAACAAGAAAAAACTGATTGACTATAAACCAGAAGGATGGATAGAAGATTATTTTACTTCATCACCCAACAATGAATATGGAATTATAGTCTATAATATAAAGGAATGGAGTATGGGAGCTGAATATGGAGTATTCGGTATTTACTCAAACTCTGAAAACCCAAAACTAGAACTTAATTCGAGTCGGATTTGGATATATTTTCAAAGCCTTAAAACTTTTGACTTTCTTGAAAAATCTGACTGCATTGTGTGTCGAAAACCAGCAAATAATTCGAAAGGCGGTTTTCCTTTTCTTTTGATAAATCTAAAAAACAAAAAATTTGCTTTTTTTGACTTCGACGCAACTTCAATTTATTATGGACTTGAAGAAACGGAGAAAAACAAAGTAAAATTAATTGAAATTCATCCAGAAGAAATAAAAATTCTAAATAGAAAAAAACGAACAAACGAAATTATTGATTTAGAAAAACTAAAATGGATCGACCTAGTTGATTTCGACCGAGCATTGGAAAAATATTGAACATAAAAAAGCCAGCACACAACATCGGTTAAGCGCAAATAGCGGGTATTCCAGTGAAAAGTGTAATTTTAGAAACCAAGAAAAAATCAACTAATCCGACAAGAACGTGTCCCTACTCCACGCTACTTGCCTTAACCAAGACCGTTGCCAAGCATTGCTCGGAAAAAAAATCAAAGAACATATTTGAAGTTTTTAATTGATAAAAAACTCACTCTTTCGCAACTGTTGCGCTGATTATTTCAAGATTTTGGAATTCAATAAAAACTACTAAATTCTGATTAAGTCAATAGGATTCGGAAAGATGAAAAGTAAAAAAAAAACAATCCTCTTCCGAACAGTACGCTGACTTTCACTCGGACCGGAAAAAGTAAAATGAAAAATAGAAGCTAAGACAAATGATTTTTAAAAGCTGTGCGCTGACTTTCACTCGGACGTGAAAAATGACAATTTTGACTAAGAACAAAAGTACATCTGACTTTAGAATTTAAAAGCTGATTATCACTCGGACTCAAAAAAACTCAAGATTCAGAAAAGAACAAAAAGGACAAAAAAGGCAGACAGTACAACAACATATTCCGTAGTATCGCCACGCTAGGCAACATCGGTTAAGTGCAAATAGCGGGCTTTCTGTTGAAAAGTGTTATTTTAGACATCAAGTAACGAACAACTAAGCCGACAAGGAGGTGTCCCTACTCCACGCTACTTGCCTTAACCAAGACCGTTGGCAACAAGCAAAAAAAAATGGAAATAATAAAATTTGGTTATTTAAAATGGAAACAATTAAGTTATTTCAATTTTATATTATCTACTACTTTAATAATTATAATCTCACTATTACCAATAGGATTTATATTCGATTACTTCAACATTACGGAAGAAGAAGTTGGAGGGATTGACGCTGATAGCTATTCCACAATTGGTCTGATATTATCTGCTGTTGTATTTGCTCCTTTGATGGAAACCCTATTTTTACAGACACTTCCTATAAAATTATTACAAGGATTATTGAAGAATAAATACGAATTATTAATCATTTTATTTTCTTCATTATTGTTTTCCCTAATGCATTTTGGATATAGTTACTGGTATAGTTTATTAACTCTACCTACAGGAATAATATTAGCGAAGACTTACATTCTTTTCCAAGAAAGAAAAGAATCGAGCTTTTGGACAACCACTGCTATACATTCTTTAAGAAACTTAGTAGCTGTAGTTTTTATTCTTCTAGAAGCTTTATAACCTATTTCTATTAAAGCCTATTTTTTTTGCGCTATTTAACAATTTGCATCTTAGACAGAATACGGAGAAAAGCCAGTTGCCAACATCGGTTAAGCGCAAATAGCGGGCATTCTAGTGAAAAGTGCTATTTTAGACATCAAGTAAAAAACAACTAAGCCGACCAGAACGCGTCCCTACTCCACGCTACTTGCCTTAACCAAGACCGTTGGCAGCAATTAAACTGAAAAACAGAACATGAAAAAAAATTATATTTTAACCATTTTCGCACTAATGAGTTTAACACTTTCATTTGGTCAAAATGCAAATGATGACTTTATAGACATAATTACAAGCAAAACTTGTGAATGTGTAGAGTTGAAAAAGAAAACAGAATCTGATGAGAAATTAACCCCTAAAATGCAAATGGGTATATGCTTATTCCAATCTGCCAAAGAATACAAAAAGGAATTAGCAGAGCAATATGATTTTAACTTAGACAATCTTGAAGATGACGCTGAGAGACTTGGAAAGTTAATTGGGAATAGAATGGCATTTATTTGTCCAAATACTCTTTTAAAGTTCTCCGTTGAATTAGAAGATGAAAAAGAAGATTCTATGGTTTTCTTTGCTAGTGGCGAAATAACTGACATTAAAGAAGATATGTTCGTTGTATTCAATGTGAAAAATCAGGAAGGAAAAATTGAAAAGTTTTTCTGGCTTACTTTTTTATCTTCCGAGTATGATGTTCAAAATTCATTTGAAAAATTAAAAGGAAAAAACATCAAAATCAAATACTTTGAGCAAGAACTATTTGACCCTAGAATTAAAGAATATAGAGTTTTTAATAGTATATCTTCCTTAGAATTAATGGAATAGTGCAATTAACTGCTGCCAACATCGTTTAACAGCAAATGGCGGGCATTGTGGTGAAAAGTGTTATTTTAGAGACCAAGTAAAAATCAACAATGCCGACAAGTTCGCGTCCCTACTCCACGCCACTTGCGTTAAACAAGACCGTTGTAGCACATTAAAAAAAATCCAATGAAGAGACACATATTTTATCTGACATTAATAATTTTCTTGTTTAATAGTTCAATTAAAGCTCAAAATATAATTGAACCTGCCAATGGATATTCTCCACAAATTGGAATAATGATTTCAATGCTCGAGGATTTAAAAACACGAGTGACTCAGAGTGTTGAAAATCTTGATCAGAATAATGTTGATTTTTTATTGGATGAAGATGCCAACCGCATCGGAGCAATGATTTTTCATTTAGCTGCAACTGAGAAATATTATCAATTATTTACATTTGAAAATAGAGGTTTTAATGATATTGAAAAGGAAAAATGGCTAATACCATTAGAGTTGGGAGATCATGCGAGAGATGAGCTAATCGATAAGCCAATTGCGTATTATTTGAACATATGGAATGAGGTAAGAAATGAAACTCTTACATTATTAAAGACTAAAGATGACAAGTGGTTAAATTCAAAAGTCAAAAGAACAGATATGAATAATCATTGGGCTTGGTATCATGTTATGGAACATCAAGCAAATCATATGGGTCAAATCAGATTAGTATTGAAAAGATCCATTGATAAATAAACAAATTAGTAGAACGTAACGTGCTACAACATCGGTTAAGCGCAAATAGCGGGCTTAGTCGAAAAAGTGTATTTTAGACACAAAGTAACAAACAACAAAGCCGACAAGTTTGCGTCCCTACTCCCGCTACTTGCCTTAACCAAGACCGTTGTAAAACATTTTATATGAAGATTTTTTTAGTAATTCTCTCTTTTTTCACTCTCTCAAATGGATCAAATGAAATTCAATCTGATTACAAACTTGATGATAGTGAATTGATATTTATTCGAGAAAATTACGACTGGAATAAGTCAGATTTAATCATTATTAATTTTAGAGAACCACGTGATAATTTTTGGTATGACAGTTATAAAAATCTGGAAAATTCAAATAATTGGTGGAATAAATTTTATTCTCATATTGATTTAGTAAATACTAGAAACATTTTTATCTACTCGGATTCGAAAATCATGAAATCGGTAATTGATTTTGAAAAGCATTATCCTGATGATTCTAAGTTCTTCCTAAATAAATTTTTTAATAAGAATAATACGTGCTTCGGCCTATTGGTAATTAATAAAAATGGAAACTATTTGGTGAAAAATGGAGAATATACCAAGACTGATATTTTAACTATGATCAACAGATTGCAATAAAACGTGATTTAAAACATTTGATAAAAATTAAGAACATATTAATATTTGTCTTTGCATTCGGAGTAATTTTCACGATAGGATATGTGATATATACATTAAATGACTTCCAAATAAAATATGCAGAGGATTCAACGGAATTGAAAACAATAATAACTGACTCAAGATTTTTAAGCGGATACTCGAATGATACACTTAAACTTCGTACTGAGTATTTACTTATAAAAACTATTAGAGATTCGACAATAACTTATGAATATAAAAGTATCTCCGATTCTACTCGAAATTTAAAGGTTCGTTATTTGATGAAAAATCAAAAGCTTCAAATTGAACATATCGAATATAAAAAATTCGATGAAAACGTTTATCAAAATGATGCGGATTCAATAAATTGGTTTGACAGATACAAAATGAGTGATCCAATAATCGACGGAATGAGCCCAGTAATTTTTAATGAAGAATATGGTGTTCTAGCAATTGCAAATCCACTCGGACCTTCAGCATTTTTTATGGATAAACACAATGACAGTTTAAGAGTAATAAAAATTATGGAAGAATTGTACTGATTAAAAAACGTTTTACAACATCGGTTAAGCGCAAATAGCGGGCATTCTGGTGAAAAGTATTATTTTAGACATCAAGTAAAAAACAACAAAGCCGACAAGTTCGCGTCCCTATTCCACGCTACTTGCCTTAACCAAGACCGTTAGCCATAATTACTTATGAGAGATCCGATTTTAGATAAAAGTTCGTCTGATTTATTAAATGATCTTAGAAATGATTTTGAGATAGAATTTCAAGAGAAGAATATTAATTATTGTGGAGTTTATATCAAGAATGGAAAGTCAATAATTGATTACAATCCTTCCACATTTAAAGTAGAAGAAATAAATCACGAATTATTACATATATGGTTAAAACGATATAATTACACTATTGGAAATCACATATATCTGATTTTCGAATCTAAATGGAAATTAGGAAAAATCTTCACTAAACACTTATGCGATTATATCGAAAACTGTTTTGATCATAATAAAATGTATCCTAAATATTTAGAAATGGGATATGAACCTGAGAAATTCATTAGAGATGGACATAAAGAACAATGTTCAATAAATGAAATTAGAAAATTACACTTAAACTTTCTTGGAAAATATAAAGCAGACGCAATTAATAGATTCATTGGATATCTAATATCAATTTATGCAGATCATATTGACAGAGATTATTCAGAACATTTAGAACTTCTTGAAAAAAAAGAACCTGTGCTATTTAAAATTGTAACTGATTTTTGGAATAGTTGGATTGCTTTTGATATTACTAGTATTGATCCAATTTTTAATTCAGAAATGGAATTGGTAGAAAATTTTATGACGAATATCGAAGAATGGATTGAGAATAAAAAAGTAAAGTAACTATGGCTAACATCGTTTAACAGCAAATAGCGGGCATTGTGGTGAAAAGTGTTATTTTAGAGACCAAGTAACAAACAACTAAGCCGACAAGAACGCGTCCCTACTCCACGCCACTTGCGTTAAACAAGACCGTTGTAAACAATTTTTACACAAATTTTTATATTAAAAGACATTTATTAATCTAAACAACAAATTATGAAAAGATTCAATCTAAATTTAATTTTCTTATTATTTATATCAATTGGAATTATTTCCTGTCAAGAAGAAG
>NZ_RBLG01000011.1 GCF_003634585.1 Gillisia mitskevichiae | reverse complement strand
TTCGAGTGAGAGTCAGCTGGAATTATTTTCTTTGAAATATTCTTCGTTTTTGAGGTGGAGCTATAGTAGGTAACGGTCTTGGTTAAGGCAAGTAGTGGGAGTAGGGTCGCAAACTTGTCGGCTTTGTTGTTTTTTACTTGGTCTCTAAAATAGCACTTTTCACCTAATTGCCCGCTATTTGCGCTTAACCGATGTTGGCATTAGTACCTCATTAGTCAACGAATGTTTCTCTGAATACGTCTTTTAGTTTTCTTATCTCAGAACTTGTCAATTTATCAAAGGTTTTTATAATTCGTGATTTGTCAATTGTCCGGATTTGGTCAATCGCCATCATTCCTTTTTGACCATTCGATTTAACAGAAACTCTGGTCGGATATTTATTGAGATTTGAAGTCATTGGAACGACTACGATCGTTTTTAAATATTTGTTCAGCTCATTCGGTGAAACTATCACGCAAGGACGAGTTTTTTTGATTTCACTACCGATTGTCGGATCAAGATTTACGAGAACTACAGAATATTGTTTTAAATCCATTCATCGAAGTTTTCGTCCTCAAATACGTCATTCATCAATAGTTGATCGTCTCCGCTTTCAGCCATTTTTTTGAATTTATCTTCCCAGTTTTTTCTTGGAGATTCAATTGGTCTAAGTATAATTTGACCTTTTTCAAGAATAAGCTCAACTTTGTCTTTAATATGATATTTTTCAAGGATCGTTTTGCTCAAACGCAAGCCTTTTGAATTTCCTATTTGTATAATCGAAGTTTCCATAATTCTGAATTTTGTAAATACAAAGTTATTACTTTTTGTTAGATTTCAAAATTTAATTTTGAGTTCAGATTGTATTAATGCCAACGGTCTTGGTTAAGGCAAGTAGCTGGAGTAGGGACGCGTCCTTGTCGGCTTAGTTGGTTTTTACTTGGTGTCTAAAATATCACTTTCTGTTCGAATGCCCGCTATTTGCGCTTAACCGATGTTGTAGCAAGTTTTGTAAACGAAAATTTGTTTTAAAAGTTTTTTTGAACTTCTAAAATCAAATATGCTTGACTGAGTGCTGTTGCCATTCCTGGTCCGCTTTCCTCAAAATCAACCATAGTTTTTCCATCTTTTTTATAAACTTTGTTGATCTTTATTTTACTACAGCAGTAATTAAAAAATTCTCCAATTACGATTATCAAATCATTACTGGTAAAATCAAAATTTAAATTTTTCAGTTTTTCTGCTTGATTTGGATTTACTCTTTCAATTTCTGGAATAAAATCGTTCCAATCATTTTCATTTTCAATTACTAAAAACTGTTTCGGAATTTTATTTTCTTCGTCATAGCTTAAAGTACTTTCATCAATTATTTCATATGCAATTTGATCTGTTGTTTCTTCTTTAGAACATCCAATAAATAGTAATATTGAACAAACAAGGAATATAAGATTTTTCATTTTTTTCTTTATTAATTACATCTAAATATTAGATTTCGGTTTCTTCAAAATTAGCTACAACGGTCTTGGTTAAGGCAAGTAGCGTGGAGTAGGGACGGCTTCTTGTCGGCTTTGTTGTTTGTTACTTGGTGTCTAAAATATATCTTTTTACTGGAATGCCCGCTATTTGCGCTTAACCGATGTTATGCTGCGGTTTTTAGATCTTAATTTTATTGGGATCTTGTCGATTGGAAAAAAGAGATAGTATTTCAACAGTGTCATTTTTAGTCCGATAATAAAGATTATTATATCGTGCGACAACTGCTCTTCTTACTTCCTTTTTCTTTTTTGAAACTTGGAAAAGTTCAGGATTTTTTGAGATTAATTCAATTGTATGATCTAGTTCCTTTGAAAAGTTTGACAGTTCTCTTTCTGTCCAATTTTCCTCTAAATATTCAAGTGTGTTTTTTAATTCTGAAATAGCGTGGTCCGTCCACAATATTTTATAACCACTTTTCATAAATCTTCTTTACATCAGAGTGAGAATTCAAATTTCCAGCATCAGCATCTTTAATTCCTTTTTCTAAAGACTTTTTCTCAGAGACAGATATTTCATTCCACCAATCAGATTTCTCTCTCTCTCGAAGTTTAATTATTTTTTCAATAATTGACATATCATTCAGAGTTGATAACCACTGAATTAATTCTATTTTTTTATTTTGAATATTTACATCCATAATTCAAATTTACAAATTTGTCTTGAAATAAGATTCTTTGTTCGGATTTTTTAACTGCTGCATAACGGTCTTGGTTAAGGCAAGTAGCGTGGAGTAGGGACACGTTCTTGTCGGCTTTGTTGGTTTATACTTAGTGTCTAAAATAGCACTTTTCACCAGAATGCCCGCTATTTGCGCTTAACCGATGTTGTGTGCCGGCTTTTATAGCGTATTAGTATTATAGTATTCAGCTTCTCTTTCAAAAAAATTGTTTTTTATTTGATTTTTCTGATCAGGGTTTCCGATATAGTATAAACCTCCAAAAGTTATGTAGTTAAAATCAGTATAAAAGATTTTATTATATAGATGTAATAATTTATTCTTTTCAGAATATTTATTCTTAGCTTTATTTAAGTACATATTAATCCCTGAAAATTGTTCATATTGGTAGACGTGAATAATTTCATGTGGTAGAGCAATTTTTCCAAACTTATTGTTTAGAATTAAAATTGAATTACTCCCTGTAGTTTGTCCGTAGGTTATGTCATTACCATTATCATCTAGCTCGATTTCATTTGACGTAAATATTAAAAATCCAGTTTTAATGCTTTTTTCAAAATCAAACCTATTAGAGATGGCATTTCTTAAAGTTCCAATTAATGAAAAGGGCATTATTCTATATTTCAGTTTAAATTTTTTATTAGTTGTAATTTCAAGTCTATTAAATCCTAAGTTAATATGCCATTCACTTCCGAAAGGTCTATTAGCAGCTCCATTTTCAATAAACGATGTTCCTGCAGCATTCAGAATATTTGATGGCCAAACATATCCGTAGTTCTCAGTTTTTGAGAATTTTTTGATTAAATTTTTACTTTGGAATACCAAAAATCCCCCTAATGCACCTTGACTGATTGATTTAATTAGAGTGGGACCTAATTTTTCATTTGGTTTTTTATTCAGAATTGAACCGATACTACTAATGATAATTCCTCCACCTATATTGTAGAGACCTGCCTCAAAATCGTTTTTTTGAGCTTGTGAAGTTAAAGTGAATAATAGAATGATAAATATTATTTTCTTATTTGATGACATCTAAAATATTTCAGGAAATTTAGTCAGAATGATGTTTAATAAACAAAATTTTGTTGAAAGCTTGCACACAACGGTCTTGGTTAAGGCAAGTAGCGTGGAGTAGGGACGAGTTCTTGTCGGCTTTGTTGTTTGTTTATTGATGACTAAAATATCACTTTTTGTTCAAAAGCCAGCTATTTGCGCTTAACCGATGTTGTACCTCGTGGCGATTCTCGGAATATGTTATTTTGTTGTCACTCTTATTAAGTCATTTTGTTCTTTTCTGAATCATGATTTTTTTACGTTTGAGTGAGAATCATTTTTTAATTTTTTGGTTCTTAATTATTTTGTCATTTTTCACGACAGATTTAAAGTTAGAGTTATACATCTATGGGCATTCAATTTATCCATTTTTCATGCTTGAGTAAAAGTCAGAATAACGAACTGAATGCATCTATTTTCACTTTTTATAAGTTCGAGTAAGAATCTGCGCAGTGATTTTAAAATCATCCAATTTTCACACTTTTCATTCTTTTAAACTTTCCCAATAAAACTCACGCTTGAGTAGTTTTTGTTCTTAACTAAAATCTTAAAAAAGTCAGCGCAACAGTTGCGAAAGAGTTGTTTTTTCAGTCAGATTTGCCGTTATTTTTTCACGTTTTTCATTCTGAGCCATGAGTTACAACGGTCTTGGTTACGGCAAGTAGCGTGGAGTAGGGACGCGTCCTTGTCGGCTTAGTTGGTTTTTACTTGGTATCTAAAATAGCACTTTTCACCGGACTGCCCGCTATTTGCTCGTAACCGATGTTGGCAATAGTTTATTTAGTCAGAACATTATATTTACTTTTTTAATTATAGCTAAAGACTTATGTCAATACAATATGTGTGAGTAGAAATCCAAAATTTTTACGTTGTACTATTATTTATTCTATATCTATTTTCTCACATATTTATAACTACATCCTTCAAAACAAATTACACTAGTTGGAGTTAAAAGAATATAGTTTGATTCAAAAGTTATTTTATAAGTTATAGCTCCTTCTGGATTTTCAAATCCAGTTGTAAATTCATTACAACTATAATTTAAAATTAATTCATTTGATTCAATTGAAAAATCTCCATTTGTACACTCAGAGAATCTATTAGATGAAAATAATCCATTACTTGTAAAGGTGAATTCTTCACCATTTTCGATGTTAACCCAATATTGTGGACCACCAGAACTTATATAAGCCTCTACTAATTTCCATTTTCCAATTATGGGGTCGTTCTCTGCTGATAAATCTTCAGTTTCTAATGTGTCATAATTATTTGAACATGAAGACATTATTAAAACAGAAGCTAAGACAAAATATAATAGATATCTCATGATTTTACTATGTTTAGTTATATTATATTGACCTGGATAATAGTAAATGGTTGCGTTAGATAATGACTAAATTCAATTAAAATATGGTTTTAAAAAAAATGCTACATTAAATTATTGCCAACGGTCTTGGTTAAGGCAAGTAGCGTGGAGTAGGGACGCGTTCTTGTCGGCTTAGTTGTTTGTTATTTGATGTCTAAAATATCACTTTTCACCAGAATGCCCGCTATTTGCGCTTAACCGATGTTAGCCTTTCGTTATTCACTTTTGATAAATTTATAATCAACACCAAACATTTTCCACACTAAACTATCAGAATTAAACTTAAAAAAATCTTGAAATTTAAAAATCATACTTTCATTAATAATAAAAAACTCATTAATTGACAAAGGATATAATTGGCTATTAAAAGTTTTCCCGCCTTGCATAATCTTTACATGTAGTTTGTCATTTTTAATACTGATTATGGCTTGATCGCTTTTCTCGTATTTATATTTTCCAACATAAGAGTTTAACACTAGTTTATTTACAGAGTATCCCAAAGAGATTAATTCGTTTTTGTTCTGAGGATCTATTAATTTATTAATAGCGGAATAACATTCAATTGCTTTAACTCTGTAATGTTTAATTGCTTTTAAATGACCTCTTGATAATTTATAATATCCTGCAATTCTGTTTTTGTGAATAGAGTCATTAATAAAAAAATCTGCTGCTTCATCACTAATCTTATCTGTCCAGAAATAATGATAAAACCAGGGTTCCTGATTTTCCATTCTAATTTCATTTAGCTCAGTTAATTTTTTCATTCTGTCATCTAAAGTTATTAGTCGCTTTTCTTCAATCAAATAGAGCTCATCTAATTTATCAATTACAGGATTATATTTCTCATCTATATTTACGGAATATTGATTCAGTTTTTGATAATTGTTATTTGTGACTTCACTTGTGAAGGAGTTAAATATGAAATTGGTTAAGTAGTATCCATCCCATGTTCTCAAATCTGAAGCTTTTAATGTGTCAGACATTACAGAACTGAATTTAGAATCAAGATCCTCATAATATCTAATTCCTTTTCTAGTCATTTCTATATTAGCCTTTAATTCATTCTGTAATTGACTGAGCGTATAAATAAATTGTTCTTCATTTTGATTTCGATCATTATTATTGTCAAAGTTTAGAGCAAGCATTATTCCTAGAATAATTAAAATCAATTCTCCTAAAGCATAAAATATATACTTTCCGAACCATCTTTTATTAGAATATTTTTTTCTTAGTTTTTTAAAAAATATCATCATGCGAAATATGGTGTGAATTAATGAAGGCTAACGGTCTTGGTTACGGCAAGTGGCGTGGAGTAGGGACGTGTTCTTGTCGGCTTAGTTGTTTGTTAGTTGATGTCTAAAATAGCACTTTTCACCAAAATGCCCGCTATTTGCTCGTAACCGATGTTGTGCGCTGGTTTTTTGTTATTATCTATAATTAGATATGAATTCCATAAGTGGAATTTCTAATTGATTTTAAATTAATTAGCTTCTATTTTTTCTCACAATTTTTACAACACGATTATATACGATCTCTGCTAAATTCCAATCATAACCATCGAAGTTCGTTGTGTTATTAAACTGAATAACAACTGTATCAATATCTCTGAAGTATTTAGCAATACTTTGATATCCAACAAGCAATCCTGTATGTTCGTAGACATATATTGAAGAATATATTTCCCGTTCTCCTTCATTAAATACTGAACCATCGTTTAATGCTCTAAGGAATTTACCTACATCCTCTGCAGTTGCTAACATTAAACCTGTATTTTCAAATTTAAAATCTTCATCAACTCCCACATAATAGCCACTCATAACATCGTCGATATTCACTTCACTAAGTGATCCAAAAGTATTTTCAAGCCCAAGAGGAATTAAGATTTTCTCTTTTATATATTGTTGATGAGGATAGCCCAACGTCTTATCAAGAAGATCCTCAATCAACATATAATTTGTATTTGAATAACCATAATCTTCACCTGGATTAAAGTCGGCAGGTAAATCGAGTGCATAATTAAGTGTTTCTTGTCTGTTTTTTGGAGGTTTTATCCAATAATCAGGATGGTCAACAAAATTGGGAATACCACTTTTATGTTGCAACATCATTCTCAAAGTTATTTTGTCTGAATTTTCAATTCTTCCAGAAAGTTCTGGGAAATAGTCAGCAAGTGTTTTATCCAAAGACAATCGTCCTTCTTTGACTAATTTTGTGGTAGCTACAGCTATATATAGTTTAGTTATGCTAGCAATCTTAAATAAAGCATCAGGGTAGGCGGGTATTTTCTTTTTCCGATCGTGCCAGCCAGCAGCATAAAATGCAGGAGGTTTTCCTGCTTCGTCCACATAAACAATCATTCCATCAAATCCGTGATCAATTCCCTCATTTAATTGTTCTTGAACAGAATCAGGGAGAGGCAATATCCAAGCCCAAACTAAAATCCACGGAACGAAAAATAAAGAGGTTATGCTTGCAATAATAAAACCTGTTTTTAAAATTCGTTTTATAAGCTTTTTTTTCATTCAACAAAAGTACAATGTTAAAACTTGCGCACAACGGTCTTGGTTAAGGCAAGTAGTGGGAGTAGGGACGCATACTTGTCGGCTTTGTTGTTTTTTACTAGGTATCTAAAATACACTTTTTCGACTAAGCCCGCTATTTGCGCTTAACCGATGTTGTACCTCGTGGCGATTCTCGGAATATGTTGTTTTGTTGCCACCCTTTTTAAGTCATTTTGTTCTTTTCCGAATTTTGATTTTGTTTTCCCGTTTGAGTGAGAATCAATTTTTAATTTTTTGGTTCTTTATTATTTTTCATTTTTCGCGTCTGAGTGAAAGTCGTCATTATAAATCTAAAGGCATTCGATTAATCCATTTTTCACACTTGAGTAAAAGTCAGAATAACAACCCGAATCTATCTTTTTTATATTTTTATTTTCGAGTGAGAAAACACGAACTAAATTTAGAACCATCCGATTTTTACATTTTTCATCCTTTTAAACTTTCTTAATAAAACTCACGTTTGAGTGGTTTTTGTTCTAACTAAAATCTTGAAAAAGTCAGCGCAACAGTTGCGAAAGAGTGTTTTTTTTAGTCAGATTTGCCGTTATTTTTTCACGTTTTTCATTCTGAGCCATGAGTTACAACGGTCTTGGTTAACGCAAGTAGCGTGGAGTAGGGACGCATCTTTGTCGGCTTTGTTGTTTTTTACTTGGTCTCTAAAATAACACTTTTCACCAGAATGCCCGCTATTTGCTGTTAACCGATGTTACCTGTAGTGCTTTTTTTAAGCAACCTTATAATCTCCATCGTTCATTTCAATACTGAACTTGATGTTTGCTTTTAATGCTCGGAAAACCTTTAAAATGGTTTCTACAGTTACGTTCTTAGCATTTCTCTCCAATTTTGAAATTTGAGATTTTTGAACTCCAATCAACTCGCCAAGTTGCTCTTGTGTCAAATGTCTATCTTTTCTGACAGATTTTATCATCTCTCCTAAAACATCTAGTTTCAAGTCAAATTCATATTTATCTCTATCATCAGTTCCAACTTCACCAATGTGTTTATCTTTTAATTGACCTAAAGTCATTGTTCTGTTTTTTCCTTTTGTTTCCATCTTCTTATTTTTTTGAATTCTTTAAATATTCAGTCCTCAATTTTTCAGCTTTTTCAATTTCTCCTTTCGGTACTTTGTCCACTTTTTTAATCATTCCATGAGTTGAAATAACTAAAGTTTCTTTATCATCTGATTTATCCCAGAACGCAAAAAGTCTGTATTGAAGTCCACTATATTTTGTTCTAAACTCCCAAATGTTATCTGTTAATTTTTTAAACAACTTTGGGTCATTTACAAATCGAGCTTTGTCAATATTGTAGATAATCTTATTTCGGGATTTGCTGTCTAAATTTTCAATAAACTGAATTGCATTTTCTAGGAATACAACTTCAAATTTTTCTTTCATCCACTATAATTTTCAATTACGAACATTCAAAGGTAATTAAATGTTTCTATATATGGAAACTTATGTTGGTCTGGCCGCATTACAGGTAACGGTCTCGGTTAACACAAGTTGCGGGAGTAGGGACGCGAACATGTCGGCTTAGTTGTTTTCTTGTTAGGATACTAAAATACACTTTTTCGATAAAACCCGTTATTTGTGATAACCGTTGTTGTGCGCTGGCATTTTCTAGGATTATCAATTTTTAGGAATTTCTGATTCATAAATTTGAAATGAAATTTCTTCTTTACAATTCTTGCAGTCTATCACTTTTATTTTATAATCCGACAAATCTATATTAAACTGTTGGTCTGAATGCTTGTGAAGAGAAATATTCCTTCCATCCGCATTCAAGAAATTCATTTGATCTATTTGATATAAAGTATTTTCCATTCGGCTTATTCTCATAAAGACTTTTTCATTTTTGTTTAAATGAGATACTGAGTCAAAAATCTTCTTCAAACTTGGATTTACTTCTATGTGGAAGTTTAAAGAATCAATTTTACGAGAATACTTTATTATGTGTTTATTGTCAGATAATTTCATCTGGACGTTAAAGTTCTCATTTTCTACAAATGAATCGTAAAAGTCAGATTTATTATTCTGAGCAAAGCTGTTAATCCCAAAAAATAGAGTGAGCAGTATTAAGAATTTATATTTCATCTTTTGGCAATCTTTTTTTGATGCTTGCGCACAACGGTCTTGGTTAAGGCAAGTAGCGTGGAGTAGGGACACGTTCTTGTCGGCTTAGTTGTTTTTTACTTGGTGTCTAAAATAACACTTTTCACTCGAATGCCCGCTATTTGCGCTTAACCGATGTTAGCCACAGTATTTTTTTCTCAAGTCTTTTGCTACTTTGTCACTTTCGTATCCGTGTAAAAGTAAACCTTCTGTGCAATTGATCCTTTTAGATCGTATTTGTGCAATAACATAACTCTTATAAATATCAGTGTTTTTAAATCTATTAGGAATTAAACCTATAGATTTTTTAGAGTCAATATTATTCAATTTATTCTCCGTAACAATTTTTAAAATAATCTCTTCTAAACTATTTTGATGAAATTGATTTTCGAGTTTAAAGTGGAAATTTAAACTTTGAGTACTGGTAACTATTTTTATATAATTTTTAACTCCCAAACTTTTTTGCTCAGTTGGAGTTCTATAAGCCATATTAATTCGTTGATTATAATATGCATCTATTACAATTTGTATATCAGTAATGTCCTCATATCGAATTATATCTTTAAAATTAAGGATCAGATTATTTTCATTAATTTCTAAATATTCTTTTTTTAAAATTTCGATATTTTCAAAATCAATAAATTGATAAAAATATGAAAATGTTATTGGTAAAAAACTAATCATATAAAAAGGAAATAGTACGTCCTCTAGTTGATTAGTGGGTGAAATATTTGAGTCAATGAAGTAAGCTAAAAATGTTAAGGAAAAAATTACGATTCCTACCCAAAGAATTAATGCAGTGGTCGAAAGTTTTTCTTTTATTATTTTGTGTGTTGATGTAGAAAAGTTCATTAAAAATATAGTGGCTAACGGTCTTGGTTAAGGCAAGTAGCGTGGATTAGGGACACGTTCTTGTCGGCTTAGTTGTTTTTTACTTGGTGTCTAAAATAGTACTTTTCACCAGATTGCCCGCTATTTGCGCTTAACCGATGTTAGGTGCAGTTTTCTTTTAAACAGGAACATTTGTCATTTGTTCTATTGTGTCAGGACTTAGGTCAAAGCCATCATTTTCAATAACCAATTTTTTAGCTTTCTTAATAAGAAATAATGCTTTTGGATCATCAATTTTTTCTTGAAGAATGAGCATTCCATAATTAAAATATGAAATTGCTAAATTTCTATCTTTTACTTTTTGGCTAGTGTGTTTAAAAGAATTTTCAATTATTAGATTCAAATTATAATATTTCATGGCCTCTTTCACATTTCCTTGCTCGTGATTCATTGCAGCCATATTATGAAATAAGTCAGATTTTTGAACAAGAAATTTTCTGCTATAAATATTTTCAAAACCATCTAAGGCTTTTTCTGAATTTTTATAATGTTCTATGGCTCTTAATGTTTCTCCATTCATATAACTACAGTGCGCTAAACCACTATGTGCAATTTTTAAACACATTCTAGATGCATCGTTTTTATTTAAAATTTTAGAACATAAATTAATCGCATGATTAAAAACCGCTACAGCACATTCATAATATTTTTTATACATAAAAGGACTACCCATATTAACGTAGATTTTCGCTAGTTCTAAGAAGTTTTCTTTTTCTTCTTTTCTTATAGAATTAATATAGCTTATTATAGCTGAGGAATATTGTCTTTTTGAGTTATAAGCTAGTCCAATATTATTAAGAACCGCAGATTGTTCATGTTCTTTTTTGTTTAAATTTTTATAAAGTTTTAATGCCTTATTATATTCGATAATAGCTTTATCAATTTTTAGCTCATATTTATAAATATTACCAGATGTAGTAAAAAGCAATGCTTGTTTCTCGTTTTCGTTATAGAATGCAAATGCTTTATTAAGTTCTTTTCTCGCTTTGTCAAAAAGATTTTCCTCTATAAGGTAGCGAATGAATGATACTATGTTTAGGTAACTCAAATGCAGATCTAGCGATTTTTCAAATAATCTAATACATTCTTCAATTTCACCCTTTGCTGCTGCAATCCTAGCTTTAACTAATATTAAGTTAGCCTTATTTTCAAGAGATACTTTCAATTGTTCAGCTTCCGCAATAATTTTATCTTCATCTAAAAGAGCTTCTGCTTCATCGAATTTTCTTTGATAAAATAATTGTGTTATTTGAGTATATTTCTCAAATGAAGAATCCTTCATTACGGTATAGGCTTCATCAATTAACTGTTCGAATTTTCTATTTTCCTTTTCAAGCAATTCATGCAACGTTGATAACCTCTTTTTGTATTCTAATATTTCTTTTTCGAAAAGTTTTTCAGTCAAATCGCTTGAGCGTTCTTTCTCCAATAATAATTTTTCTAATCTTACTATCTCTTTTTCTACTTTACTTGGAACAACATTGTAGGCTCCAGACGCAAGTGCGATTTCATGCTTTTCACGTATTTCTATTAAAAAAGTAGCAGTATATTTAATCTCATCACTGTCTATGTCTTTGTGACATCGAGGACATAACCATATCCCATTTCTAATGTCTTTGATTTGTTTGTCGGTTAATTTTTCATCAAATCGATTATTTTTGCCTTTTTTCCTTCCATGAATATGAGCTGCTTCGCCTAAATTGACAAATTCATCATAATTGGAATGAGCACTACTTGTGTTTTTTTTGCATAATGTGCATTTTTCACCAGCTCTCTTTGCTAAAATATTCTTTGTTTGTTGATTAAATTCTCCGGTCATTTTTTTTAAAATTGCACCTAACGGTCTTGGTTAAGGAAAGTAGCGTGGAGTAGGGACGCTTTCTTGTCGGCTTAGTTGTTTTTTACTAGGTCTCTAAAATAGCACTTTTCATCGGAATGCCCGCTATTCGCGCTTAACCGATGTTGTAGCCAGTTTGTTTTACGAAATTGTGGTAGTTACTATTTCATCAATTACCCACTTTCCATTCTTTTTGTAGATAAACACTAGAACCCCAAATCCGTTGAGTGGCCCAAATGAATAGTTGCTTTTTAAAACGCCAAATGAATGAGTTTTGTCAAATTGAATTCTACTGAATCCAGTTGCTCC
>NZ_RBLG01000010.1 GCF_003634585.1 Gillisia mitskevichiae | reverse complement strand
CCAATGAAAAGTGCTATTTTAGACACCAAGTAATAAACAACTAAGCCGACAAGTTTGCGACCCTATTCCCACTACTTGCCTTAACCAAGACCGTTATATACAATGGCTCCGCACGAAAATTCAATTTAAAAGTTCTTGATTTGATTGATATTGTAACATTTCAATCAAATATCAACTTATAATACAATAAAGATAATTGATCATAAACTAAAATTAAAATATGTCTAAAATCTCAAAATCAAAAAAAAATAAAATCTCTCTCGAATTGATACTTAAAGTTATATTTCTAATTGTTTTTATATTAATAATTCTTGATTGGGAAGACTTTAAAAGAGGGCTATTTGGATTCTGATATTTTAGTTTAATTTAAATTTAAAAAACAGAGAAATATGAAAAAGAATGAAATTCAACTTCCTTTTTTTATTAAAGCATCTTTATTGCTGGGATTTTCAATTTTGCTATTCGGACAAATAGCTTATTATCTAGGACGATTTCTGAATAATTGTATGTAGAAAAGTTTATTATCAAATGACACTTTAAATTATAAAAATGCTATCCGCTAAGAAAAAATGGAAGATAATTGGTGTAATATTTTCTTTAATAATCATAATTCTATTTTTAATTTATTTAATTCAAGGTGCTATTGATGGCTGGAATAATCCTAGGTAAATAAATTACTTTTGATTTAGTCGCCAAAGTATATAACATCGGTTAAGCGCAAATAGCGGGCAATCTGGTGAAAAGTACTATTTTAGACACCAAGTAAAAAACAACTAAGCCGACAAGAACGTGTCCCTACTCCACGCTACTTGCCTTAACCAAGACCGTTAGCCTTTATTATTTTTCACGAACAATATTTTAAAGAACACAAACTCCACTAATCTATGTAATGGACTATTTATCATATATTTAGAGAAAGTAACTTCTAATGATAAAATTCTTTAGAATATTAAGACAACAATTATTAACTGAAAATAAATTCAGTAAATATCTATTGTATGCAATTGGAGAAATTATACTTGTTGTTATTGGAATTTTAATTGCCTTGGCTATTAATAATCATAATGAACAGCGAAAAGAAAATGAACAAGAGCAAGTAGCACTAAAACAACTTAGGACGGATTATAAAGCGAACTTACTCCAATTGGAAAATAAGATTGAAATGAGGCGTAGACTAATTACGGAAAGCTTAAATGTTTTCGAAATTACTTCAAAAGATAAATCCATAAGCGAAGATTCTCTTTCAAAGATATTTGCAACTTTTTTCATGGACCCAACCTTTGATCCGATTGAAAATGATGTGATGAAGTCAGGAAATATAAAATTAATAAGAAATGATACTTTAAGACAATTACTGTCTCATTGGACATCAGATATTGTTGCATATAAAGAATCTGAACTTATTCAACATGACCATTATATTTCTCAAATCATTCCTTTCATGAAAGAAGTTGGAATAATGCGCAATGCAAATCATGCATTTTGGAAAGAACAAGAACTTAGAATGGGATTTTTAGACAAAGGAAAAAATGACAAAATCATTACACTTGATAAAAGTCCTAATGAAATAGATGTCCAATCAATTTTGAAAAACCCACGTTTTGAAGGTCTAGTAACATTTATATTTACGTTTTCTCAAGTCTGCAATTTAGAAGGACAAACATTGAAAAAGAAGATGCAAAAAATTCTTGAAATTATTGAGATTGAGATTGAATAATAAAAATAACAAAAGGCTAACATCGGTTAAGCGCAAATAGCGGGCATCTAGGTGAAAAGTGTTATTTTAGACACCAAGTATAAAACAACAAAGCCGACAAGAACGTGTCCCTACCCCACGCTACTTGCCTTAACCAAGACCGTTACCTCACATTTTAAATTATGTATGAGAATTTAAATAAACTTATTGACATAAATCTTGATCTTTTGAGCAGAAAAGAAGATCATTCTGAATTTTTCTTCGACTTTATAAATTTAGAAAAACAAAAATTTCGACAATCCGGTGAACATATACAAGCTGAACGATTAGCAGAAAATATGGAAGAAAAAGGATTGATAACTATTGATCAGGAATTAGCAATATTATCCGAATTTGGATATAGCGTTGTTAAAATCGGTGGTTGGTCTCAATATTTAAAGGCCAAATTGGAGGAAAAAATGAAAATTGAGTCTGATACTCAAGAGAAAGAAAAATTAGAAATAGATAACCTAAAACTTCAAAAAGAAAATTTAGAGTATCAAAAATCAATTAGAGCTAAAGAAGAACAAATTCAAACATTAACCAGAGATAATTTGAGGTTAGGAAATTGGGATATAAGATTTAGATGGTATATTGCTATAATAACCTTTGTAATTGGATTTATAATTAAATATTTTGTTGAGAATCAATAATTCTGTCGAAAGCAATATCCAATTTTCATCCAATTTAAAAATATATGAACGAAGAAGTTTTTAAAAAATTAATCGAAAACCAAAGAGTTTTAGATAGAAAATTAGATCAAATCCAATTAGATATTAATAAAATTAAAGGAGATGTTAAAACTGTAATTAGTAATCAACTAATTTTAGAACAATATGAAGAAGATATAACTGACAGATTAAATAGAATTGAAAATAAATTAAAATAAGATAAATGAATGATTATGGACTAGAAAACGGATTGGTTCAAGTTTAATTTATTTATATGACAAGATCAGATAAATTAGATAAAATTCTTTATGTACTCCTTTGGGTTGATAAAATGGAATTGGAACAAAAACCAATTTCCAAGAAAATCACTATGCTATTCATTAATAAATCAAGTGATTTAGAGCTAGAGCCGTGGGAAATGCAATCTTTAAAAGAAGATTTAATGGATGAAGGATTAATAAAAACTTCAAACGATGAATTAAGAATAACCAAAAAAGGAAGAAAATTTATTACTAGACAGCAAGGTTTTAAGAAACTTGATTTAATTGAAATTCAAGAAGATCTTATCAGAGAAAAAACAATAGAAAAATTCAAATATGATAAATTTAGTTTTTGGTTTTCAATTTTAGCAATCATTATATCGCTATTGAGTTTATTTTTGAGATAAAAAAAGAACTTTAAGAATATACCGTAAATAAAACGTGAGGTAACATCGGTTAAGCGCAAATAGCGGGCAATCTGGTGAAAAGTGTTATTTTAGAGACCAAGTAAAAAACAACTAAGCCGACAAGAACGCGTCCCTACTCCACGCTACTTGCCTTAACCAAGACCGTTGTGTGTAATCTGAAAAATCCATCAATGAAGTTTATTAAAGACGATCGATTATATATTTTAAAAGAGAAAATAAGAACTCATAATAAGTTGAGTTCGGAATTAAAGGATCTAGAGTTAAGGCGAACTAGAAAGGAGCAAAGTCAAATCGAATCAAAAGAAATACTTGACAAAGAAAAAAAGGAATTCAATAATATTAATGAACTCTCAATAAATTCAATTTTTTATTCTTTAATTGGAAAGAAGGAAGAAAAACTTGAGAAGGAAAGACAAGAATTTTTATTAGCCAAACTTAATTTCGACACTTTAAAGGAGGAAATTGACTTAATTGTTCAACGAAAAAAAGAAATCTTAAAGGACATATTTAATATTGAAGACATTAATAAAGAATATAATGAGCTTCTTGCGGACAAAGAGAAATTTTTAATTTCATTGAATAATTCTAGATCAAATGAAATTCAAGTTGTTAAAGACAAAATTTCTAATGTTGAATTTCAGAAAAAAGAAATTGACCAAGCTATACTGGCAACAATTCCAGTTTTGGAGAAACTAGAACAAATATATTCAAAGTTAAATAGCGCCGAAAATTGGGGTGTATTTGACCTTTTAGGTAGTGGTTTGTTGGCTACGGCTATCAAACATTCAAAAATTGATGATGCGAAAAGTTTAATAAGCAAAACTCAATTTGACATTGATAATTTGATTAACGAACTAAATGATGTGGATATTAAATATAATATTAGAAATACAATTAATATTGACGGGTTTTATACTTTTTCGGATTTCTTCTTTGACGGATTAATCTTTGATTTTATAGTTCAAGAGAAAATCTCTAAATCAAAAAATCATATCAAATTTATTAAAACGAACGTTTCAAGATTAAAAAGTCAATTACTTATGACTTTAAAAAAACTTGATTCAGATAGAATGGATTTGATTAAAAGGAATGAAGAACTAATTAGCAGTTAAATAAAAAATACCTCTGATAAAGACTACACACAACATCGGTTAAGCGCAAATAGCGGGTATTCCAGTGAAAAGATATATTTTAGACATCAAGTAAAAAACAACTAAGCCGACAAGAAAGCGTCCCTACTCCACGCTACTTGCCTTAACCAAGACCGTTGTAAGTAATATTAATTAAGAAAAATGGCAACAATTCAAGCATCAAACTTCGTAGGAGGTCAAACAAATTTAAGCTATGACAGAAATCCAGATAAATGTCCTTTCTGCCACAAGACAATTACTCCGAGAATTTATCAGGGTTTTTATAAAGGAAATAATTTAGAAATAGTTAATAGATGCCCTGATTCCAATTGCGGAAGAATTTTTACATCCTTATACAAAAAAGAAGTTGCGGGATCATCCTATAATTATGATAGCTCTACTGTTGGAAATTTTGTAGGAACCGAATTCTCCGATAATATTTCAGTTTTATCTGAAAACTTTGTGGAAATTTATAATCAAGCTTCAAAAGCTGAATCTATCAACTTGAACCACGTTTCTGGTATTGGATACCGAAAAGCTTTAGAATTTTTAATAAAAGATTACCTGATTCATAAAGATCCAGAAAATGAAGAAAAAATAAAAAAGAAATTTTTGGGTAAATGTATCAATGATGACATTGAAAATCCTAATGTAAAAGAAATGGCTAAAAGAGCGACCTGGCTTGGAAATGATGAAACTCATTATGTACGAAAATGGGAAATGAAGGATGTAAAAGACTTAAAAACTTTGATCACTGTAACCTTACATTGGATCGAAATGGAACTATTGACAGAAAAGTTTAAAGAAGAGATGAACTAATTAATACTACTTACAACATCGGTTAAGCGCAAATAGCGGGCATTCTGGTGAAAAGTGATACATTAGTTCCCAAGTAAAAAACAACTAAGCCGACAAGTTCGCGTCCCTACTCCACGCCACTTACCTTAACCAAGACCGTTGTGCAGCATTTAATATTAAAATTATGGGTATAAATCTTCCTCCAGAAAATTGTTTTTTAACACATCAAAAAACTACCAATTATTCTAGCTCCTCGGATTTAATTGAATACACAGTAAAAATTAATGATCAAAACAAATTGTTTAAATTTTATAGCGATCATTCTAATAACCCGTATGTAGAAAAAAATAAGTATATAATACACGCACTATTATTAAATGAAAAATTCCCTGTCCAATATTTAAAAAAAGAAGGAAAAGTAATAGATAATGATTTTTTAGAAAAATTGATTAATGAAAGTGTTATACCAAGGTTCCCGGATGAAAAAATTGAAAACCTTCTAAATTATTTACATTCAATACAGGACTACGAAGGATCAAGAATAAGGTTTCCTCAAATTGAAAAAGGTAGTTTTGCAAGAAGCTTATACTTCAAAAATCATCAAGAATTAGTTTTTTACTTATCCACATTGATAAACCTAGGATATATAACAGGAGGTGAAAGAAGCACTACTGCAGGAACTGATATTGTTAATATAAATTTGACATATGCTGGTCTTTCAAAAATTATTGAATTTCAAGAAAATGAATCTCAATCAAATCGTTGCTTTATTGCGATGTCGTTCTCAAATAACCATAATCAATTAAGAGAAAAAATTAAGGATTCAGTTATTAAAACCGGTTATCATCCGATCTTAATTGATGAGATACACTATGATTCGGATATTAGTATTAATGATGCATTAATTGCTGAAATCAAAAAATGTAAATTTTTAGTAGCAGACTTCACGGACCATAAGCATGGAGTATATTTTGAAGCAGGATTTGCATTAGGCTTAAAAAGACCGGTAATTTATTTATGTAATAATGAAGATTTTGATAAAACACATTTCGATACAAACCATTATCCACATATAATTTATTCCGATCTAGATGAAATGCAGAAAGGTTTAGAGAATAAAATAAACGCTTGGATAAATTAAACGCAGCACAACATCGGTTAAGCGCAAATAGCGGGCATTCTGATGAAAAGTGCTATTTTAAACACCAAGTAAAAAACAACAAAGCCGACAAGAACGCGTCCCTACTCCACGCTACTTGCCTTAACCAAGACCGTTGTATGCAATGCAAAAACAAGAAATATGAATAATAAAATTTTAATAATACTATTTCTTATACCTGTAATTTCATTCAGTCAATCAGAAAAAATTGAAAATTCTAAAAATCAACTATTCTCAGAAATGAGTATCGACGTTTGTAACTGTTTGAATGATGAAACTCCAGAAATGGAATTTCATGAAAACTGTCTAAATGATAAAAAATCGGAATATAAAAAGAAATACGAGGATCTTTTGACAAAGGAATCAGTTATTGGTTCTGACAGTATTAAAGAAGAATGGAAAGAGGAATTTATAACTACAATTTTGACTGGTTCAATGGTCTACGAATGCGATAAATGGTATAACTATTTTAAAAACATAAAAAATAAAACAATTGGCGAAATTTATAAAAATGCGAATCCAAAACAGTTGGATTCCTTAAATAGATTAGAACCAGAGTTCAGAAATGATAATTTCTATTACGATCGAGGAGCTTTAAATTTTGCGTCAAAACATTATTTAAAAGCAATTGAAGATATTTCTAAGCACAATGAAATTAATCCAACAAATCAAACATATTTATTTCTTGCCTGGGTTTATGAGGCAAGTGGGAATTTAGAAAAATCTTTAGATGCATACGATCAAATTCAATCATCACAAGATTCAGGAATGGAAATTGAACTTTACAAGTCAGTTATGAAAAGAGAATACGCGGAGAAAGAATTGACAAATCAAAAAAAAGCACTGCATACAACATCGGTTAAGCGCAAATAGCGGGCATTCTGGTGAAAAGTGCTATTTTAGACATCAAGTAAAAAACAACTAAGCCGACAAGAACGTGTCCCTACTCCACGCTACTTGCCTTAACCAAGACCGTTGGCAAAAAGTTTATACATATGGCAGTTAAAGAAGAAAATTCACCAAATTTTGGAATGAATAGAAGTTCCAACATTTGAAGTTCCAGATATTAATTTTGACGCAGATTTTATAGATGTAGAAGAATTAACTGAAAGACAAATGAAAATACTTAGAAATCTGACAAAATATCTGAATTATCAAGTCAATTATTAAACCTTGAACTTGAGGTTCAAAATTTTCAAATTGTCGATAAAGCAACGGATAAAGAACTGATAAATTAAAAATTAATGAAAAGTCCTTATACTATAATTTTCTTTGGTATTTTATCCATCTTAATGGGTTTAGGTGATGACCAAAACGAGATTATTCCCTCTGAAATTAAATTTAGCACTGGTGTTTTATTCATTATTTACGGAATATTTTTACTGTATAAGAATAATAATTCGGGAAGAGTAAAAGGAAATTCCAAATCGGAAATTGGAAAAAAGTATATTAAAAGATATTCCTTCATCTATTTAGCAATTGGTGCCCTACTAGTAAAAACTCCTAGTTTTTTATTCCCTGATACTTACTTAGAACTAAATTTGACAGTAATAAGTATTTATATAATCGGATCTGGCTTTTTAATTTATGGTTTGAACATGTTCTTAAAAGAAAAACGATTGAAGAAAGAAAGTGGCTTTATAGAATAAACCTTTAGCCAACATCGGTTAATTGCAAATAGCGGGCTTAGTCGAAAAAGTGTATTTTAGATACCTATTTAAAAAACAACAAAGCCGACAAGAACGTGTCCCTACTCCACGCTACTTGCCTTAACCAAGACCGTTATATGCAAGCAAATTTTAAGCAAAAAATGAACTTAAACAGGGAAAAGTGTATTGCTTTTGGTAAAGATCCAGATAAAATAATTGAAAAATTAGAACCAATTGACAAAAATCTGTCCAATAGAATTCTAAAAAGATTCAATAGAGAAAAAGATAGAAATAACTTCATTTCAACTCTAACAGAACTTAAGTTCATTCGTGTTTTTAATGAATTAAATTTTACAATTGAATACGAGAAAACATACAAGTCAGAAAACCAAGATAAAACTCCTGATTTAACCTTAGATTTTAAAGGGAATAAATTAATTGGAGAAATTTATAGATTAGGCAGCAGTCAAAAAGACGATACTATTATACAATTTATTGATAAAATAATAGATATATTATCGGAGATTGAGAGTGATAATGCCTTATTTATAAAATTCAAAAATGACAAAATAAATTTCAATGAATTTGACTTTACTCCTTTAAAAGAAAGAATCGAAAATTGGATAAAAACTAAACCAGAAATACATTCCACATTAAATTATAATGAAGATATAGATTTTGAGATAATCTATAAAGGCAAATGGAAAACTACCCAATTACTATCTGATACTATTTTTTTAAATATAAAATCAGAAAAACTATCTCAAAGTGAAAACTTATCTAATAATGAGATTACTAGAAAAATTTTAAAGTATAGCGACATAGTTAAGCAAGAAGAAATACCTTACATCTTATGTGTAGAAACAGACTTAAACGCAGGATTTCATTTTAGTGATTTCTCAGAAAGATTCCATCATTCAGAAACGGAAGTATTAGATTTTGAGAAATATAAAGATATATGGTTGAAAAATGGAAAAGGAAAATGTTGGTCTATTTTAGGTGATTTTTATAAATATCCCTTTCTAAGTGGACTTTTAATATTACTTAATAATGAGTATAAGCTTTTATTATCACCGTTGAGGAATCAAATAATTTATGAGAAAAGATATGAGGAAATTTTTAAAATGCTAACTAAAAAATTTGCCAGCATATAACATCGGTTAAGCGCAAATAGCGGGCATTCGAGTGAAAAGTGCTATTTTAGACACCAAGTAAAAAACAACAAAGCCGACAAGAACGTGTCCCTACTCCACGCTACTTGCCTTAACCAAGACCGTTGGCAATAATACTTAAACAGAGAATTAATTTGAAAAACAGATATTTTCAATTATCAAAAAAGCAGAAATGGAACACTTATATAAAATTGATAATAACAACTTTAGTGATTCTAATTCCATTCTTTTTTATTTCATTTTACTTTAATATTTACTTTCTCGCTCCGATTATTTTTTGGATTTCACTTTCAATTATTGCTCCATTTTTCGATATGCCCTCGATGATTAAAAGTGAAAAACTTCGATACGAATCTTCACTATTGATTTCGGAAAAGAAAAAAAATAATCAGATAACAATTCATGGAGGTACTTTATTTGACTACTATTTTGTCTTAAATAAAGACGATAATGGAAAAATCAGGAAAAACTTTATCCTTTTAGAATATTTAAACGGCATCCTCAAATTAATGGAATCAAACAAAGAAAAATTAAATTTAGAAATTATAGGAACTACTTATATTCTCAATCAAAGAACCGCAAACAAAATTGGTTTCAAAGTCCAAAAAACGAATACAACACAGCTTATTATTCTAATCCTAAATTATCCAAACCTAGTTTTCACTAAATCTTTTGCTAATAAAAATGTTTCCTTTCCCAATCTCAAAAATATTAAAACATATAAATCCAGCATTAAAGAATTAAATGAGAATAAACAGAGAATTACTAAAATTAGAAATACATTACAAAGTACTATTGCCAACATCGGTTAAGCGCAAATAGCGGGCATTCAGCTGAAAAGTGCTATTTTAGACACCAAGTAAAAAACAACAAAGCCGACAAGAACGTGTCCCTACACCACGCTACTTGCCTTAACCAAGACCGTTGGCAACAATGCTAAAGAATGATTTATGATAATAAATCTTGAAACATTAGAAGGTTTACCAATATATTTTATTCAAAAATTGACAAAGTTTGATGATTTACTCTTGAAATTTGATTTTCTTGAGGAAATTGAAGATTTAAAAACAGTTGAAGAACTAATTATAGAATTTCAAGAATTTTTAAACAATCAAATTATTATTGGATATCATTATACTCGAGCATTAGAAAATAATATATTAAAAGAGGGTTTACTTTCTCGAAATGGAGAAGAGATAAGATCAAAATTTATTAAAGATTTTAGCCACGAGTTTACGGAAGGAGAAATAAGTTTGATTAAAGAATTATGGCGGAATTGTTTCGATGATTCTGACAAAGAGGTAAGGGACAATAGAATTTATTTCAATTTTACTAAAAATGCATTAAAAAATAGCGGAGCACGGCTCTTACTTAATAATTACGGTGGGGAACAAGTTTATTGGCCTTTATACAATGTGAACGAAATAAGTTCTAAACTTAAAAGTCTTGGAACTCCTATGATTTTAGAATGCAAATTGGAAGCTAAAAAGATTAATACATTTTCGATCAATCCGTGGGCTAAAATTGCGATTTCTTCATATCACAAAAAGATTAACCCGAATGCACATACAGAAGATAGAGACGCTTATATAAACGATTCAGTTACCCCGAAAAATATTAAAATTATAAGTTTACATTAATAATTTAAAATTCTATTGATGGAAAGAATTAAACGCACAGTTGCCAACATCGGTTAAGCGCAAATAGCGGGCATTCCGTTGAAAAGTGATATTTTAGACACCAAGTAAAAAACAATTAAGCCGACAAGAACGTGTCCCTACTCCACGCTACTTGCCTTAACCAAGACCGTTGCCAGCAATTAAAACTTATTGAATGAAGAACTATTACAGCATTTTAAATATCACTAAAACTGCCTCAAAAGAGGAAATAAAAAAAGCATATAGATTGAAAGCTGTGAAATATCATCCCGATAAACACAATGGTGATGATTATTTTGTACATAAATTTTTAGAAGTTCAAGAATCCTACGAAACATTAATTGACCCGGTTAAACGAGAACAATTCGATTTAGAATATAATGACTTTTATAATGATGATGAAAGTCAAAACGACAAAGAAGAAAAAGAACAATTTAATCAGGAAAAAAGAAAAGAAAAAGATAAAGAAGAAGAGTTTTATTACAATCCACATAAACCGTTTTATTCTGAAAGAGATAGAGGTCAAAATGAATCGCCTCAGTTTGAACCCAAAGTGGACCATTGGGGAGATCAATTAGATGACCAAATTGATTTCTTCAAGCTTCCGTCTAAAATAGGTAAGATAATATCTGGTTATTCAACATTATTGAAAAGCGAAAAACCAAAAACCAAAACCACGAAATTTAAACGATTTAGTATAGCCATATTAATTGCCATTGCAATCTCAAGTCTAATTATATTTGGATTCGGGGTTGAAAGTATAATATGGATATTAATATGGTCGGTTGCTCCATTAGCATTATTGTTGTGGATTGCAAATGCAAATGTTCAATTTAAACATTATAATACATTTATCGGAGTTAATGGTTTCGCGAGATTTACTTGTGAAGGATCAAGAGAAAATATTGTAAGCTCCTATGAAATTAATTTTAATGAAATAACAGATTTACTCAAAGTAACCCAAATAAATAAGAAAAACTTTAATTACACTGGTACAGACTTTGGTTTTGTTTGGCTTAAGAATGGTAGACTCATTTCAGAAATAAACGGTTCTCACCAAAGTAAAGAGGGTAAACCGGACAAATGGCAAGATGAATTCTGGGTAAATGAAATTGCGGAAAGATATTGGACTGTTTACTTACTTGACAATATGGAAAAGGATTTGGACATAAAAGGATATATTGAGTTTAATCTTATTAGTTATAACAATGATCAATATGAATCACTTCCCTATATAAGATTAGGAGTTGGATACATAGAATTCATAAATTCTAAAGAGAATTTTAAATATAATTTTAATGACATCAAAAGTGTAGGATCAAAAGGCTCCAATCTTTTTATTGAACATAAAAATTATAAAAAGAAATTCTACTTCTTTGAATCAGGGAATAAAAATGGAATACCGTTAAGAAATTTATCTAATTATCAATATTTCTTTAAATCTTTTGAACTTCTACTAGGATACAAATTTGATTAAAGTTTAACTGCAGGCAACATCGGTTAAGCGCAAATAGCGGGCATTCGTGTGAAAAGTGCTATTTTAGACATAAAGTAACAAACAACTAAGCCGACAAGCACGCGTCCCTACTCTACGCTACTTGCCTTAACCAAGACCGTTGCCTTTCATTGCTGCTCACTCAAATCTGAAAAAATGATAAGAAGAAATTTAGTTCCATTATAATTATCTCATGTATTTTAGGTATAATGAGTATCGATTTCTTCAATATATCGGAATCAATTGAATATTGGTCTTTAATTTTATCTTGTGTTTTTATTGTAATATCAATAATATTAGCTTTTAGCAATGAAACTACATATAATAAAAAATTGAAGTCCAATTCAAAAATCGAATAAAAACTATTACGAATACTTCAGCTTGTTTGCAGAATTGAGAACTAAATAATTTATGAATAAACACATAAATTGGAATTTAGCAGGTTGCGAAATTTACATAAAATGATAGAAAAAAATTTACCTATAATAATTCTTATTGTTAGTTTTATTCTGATAAGCATTGACTTACTGACAACTGAAAATATTAGTTCTGGATTTTGGATTCGAAGTTCATCAAACGTATTAATAATTTTAGCAATGATCTTAACTCTTAAAGATAGAAGGAAGAGTAAAAAAGATTAAATCAGAAAATAATAAATTGACCTACTTATGATTATATTATTCTAACGGAGTTTATCAAATTATGAATATATTCCAAATCAAATCCTAAAATACTAATCAGCGTAGAACAAAAGCAACGAAAAGGCAACATCGGTTAAGCGCAAATAGCGGGCAATCGTATGAAAAGTGCTATTTTAGACACCAAGTAACAAACAACTAAGCCGACAAGAACGCGTCCCTACTCCACGCTACTTACCTTAACCAAGACCGTTGGCAACAAGCTAAAAAAAATTATGAAATTGAGAAGAACAAAAAGATTACAAAATTTATTAGCTATATCAATCCTCTCT
>NZ_RBLG01000009.1 GCF_003634585.1 Gillisia mitskevichiae | reverse complement strand
AAATCGATGTTGTTTACATTCCTGAAAGACCAGATGATTAATAGTGGGATTACTAATTATGTTAACTTACAAAAGCCAGTTGCCAACATCGGTTAAGCGCAAATAGCGGGCAATCTGGTGAAAAGTGCTATTTTAGACACCAAGTAAAAAACAACAAAGCCGACAAGAACGTGTCCCTACTCCACGCCACTTGCCTTAACCAAGACCGTTGTGCGCAATATTCATAGAATGTCGAACAAAGAAGAAATACTGATTATAAGTGATACCAATGAAAGAGATGGTATGGGATTAGAAGTATGGAAAAATGATAAATTAATATTAGAAATTTTCACTGACGACTGCAAAAAAACTCGAACAATAACATTTTATGAGAATGAAATTCCATTTGAAGATATGGAAAGATATATGATTCGCTATAAGAAGGATCTCTGGGAATTTGAAAACAAATAATTAATGGTTCTAATTTTAATAATCCCAATACTACTATTTATTTTTCTAGTTTATGGAATATCTAAAAGTGATAAAAAACTAGAAGAAAAAGATAAAGCGCTGAATGACTTAAGCATTAAATTTTTGATATTTATATTTCTTTCAATTATTGCTTCAGTAATAATATCACTACAAGCTGATATTCCTCCAAGTTCAGGACACGGCGGATTTATTTATATAATTATTCCAGTTATTACTGGAGTCTCTATATTATTTCTTTATCTCATTTCTTTGACAATAAAACCAAGGAAGAAGATAGTTCTGGGAATAATAAGTATTGTTGTAAACATATTGACAGGAATCATTTGTAGTATAACAGAATTTTGAAACAAGAATACAGCGCACAACATCGGTTAAGCGCAAATAGCAGGCATTCCGCTGAAAAGTGATATTTTAGACATCAAGTAAAAAAACAACTAAGCCGACAAAAACGTGTCCCTACTCCACGCTACTTGCCTTAACCAAGACCGTTAGCTTTAATTGTTCAGAAAAATTCGTAAATCAACCTATAAAAAAACTAGATTGGATATAAATAAATTTCATTCAGATGATCCAGAAGATATTCTAAAAGAAGCATTGCCAAAAAATAGTTGGTTAATTGATGAAAGCATTCTTCACGTTAAACATTTGAATGATTATAATTCAATAATTGAAGATTTAGAATTTGCAAAAGAATGTCTCATAGAATTAAAAAAAATGAGAATGCTTGAAGAAAATGCTGAAATTGAAAATAGCAATATTTTGAAAAGAGCATATTTTACAAATTCAGTTATTACATATGCGAGATGCTTCAATTACACCAAACAAGGTGGAAGAATTTCAATAAATAAGAAACAATTCAAAAAAAACTTTCCAAACAACGAGAAAATTACCGCTAATGATTTAGTGAAATTTCATGATTACATAATGGATTTGCGAAACAAATTTATTGCTCATGCCGATAAAAGCATTTTTGAAAAGAATAGAGTTTATATTCAATTCGAAGCGGAAGGTGAAAATTTACACTCAACTTTCGCAAATCTTTCAGTAGCTATGTTCAATTTCGAACAAACTCAATTATCAAATTTCATGGTATTAGTTGATTATACGATTATTAATCTGAGGGATAAAAGCAAAACGCTCACCCAAAAAGTAAAAGATCAAATTGGAGATGATAAATTATTGGAAGTTGCTATGAAAACTTTGAAAAACAACTAAAGCTAACATCGGTTAAGCGCAAATAGCGGGCATTCTGGTGAAAAGTGCTATTTTAGACATCAAGTAAAAAACAATAAAGCCGACAAGAACGCGTCCCTACTCCACGCTACTTGCCTTAACCAAGACCGTTATACACAATAGCTCCAGTGTGTTTTTTTGTTACGATTGATAAAATTCCGTTTTAGAAATTTCGAAAATTTTAAGTCAAATAAAGATGCTTATGCGCTTCTAGTTTCATCTATTAATTTCAATTCCTTGTGGTAGGCTTTAATTCTAGAATGTGCAGTTCCGTCAACTAATAGAATAACTATCAACATAGCAATAGTTGTAATGCTAATTGCTCTCCAAATTGGAGTATTGATAAACAGAATTAGTAAAGCTGCAATGATAATTAAACTAGGAATTACCTTAAATACAACTGTATATTCCTTTAAAGTACTTTCAGATCGTTCAATTTCAGACTGAAGAAAGGCAGGTGCATCGGAGTTAAACGCTTTTTCAAACTGATTGATTCTTGATTTATTCGTGAAATATAAACCAAACCCTATAGTTATAAGCAAAATACCCGCTACAAACGTTGGAATGATATATGCCCTTGCTAAATCTGTTTTCCCCAATTGCCAAAATCCAATACTTGCAATTAAAAATAAAATTGAGAAAAGGATAAAGAAACGTGTTGAGAAAACTTCGTCTTTCGCCCATTCCGTGGCTAATTTTAATAATTCCATTATTTAATTCAATTTAAATTTATCTCTGTACTCAGTTGGACTTAGTCCTTCTTTCTTTTTAAATAATCTCGAAAAATAAGGTGGATATTCAAACCCTAATTCATAAGCAACTTCGGCGATACTTTTATTTGGTTGTAATAAGATATTCTTTGCTTCATCCATGAGGTGTAAGTGCAAATGTTCTGTGGTGGTTTTACCTGTTTCTTTTTTAAGAGTATCACTTAAGTAACGTTGCGAAACTGAAATTTTATCAGCGATTTGTTCTATGCTTGGGATTCCGTTTTCTTGCAATTGTCCAGATTCAAAATATTTGGATATGTACTGATTAAATTGATCCAACAAATCGTTTGATATTTCTTTTCTATTTAAAAATTGTCTTTCATAGAAACGATTCGCATATTTTAACAGTGTATCCAATTGTGCAATTATAATTTCTTTGCTAAATGCATCTTGGTTATTTTGATATTCAACTTCAATATTGTTTACTATGGTTTCTATTTGCTTTTCTTCTTTTGGGGAAAGATGCAAGGCTTCATTAGTTGAATAAGAAAAGAAACCATACTTCTTTATTTGCTGGGCTATTTCTGTTCCTTTAAGAAAATCTTCATGAAAGTTTATTGAAAAACCTTTTCTCTCGAAAACTACGCTGTTATCCCATTGTAAGACTTGTCTTGGGGAAATGAAAATTAAAGCTCCATTCGTAAAATCATATTTTGTTCGTCCATAATTTAAATTTCCCTCGACATATTTTTTGAAACTAATGGAATAACAATCATTGGTAATTGGTGTTGAACTTTCTCTTGGGCAGGGTAGATAACCATCTCCTTTTGAGTTGAACACGCTCAACAATGGATGCTCTGGTCGAGGTAGTCCTAAATAATCTAAATATGATGATAGTGTTTTAAAATGTTGCATAATACAAATTTAAAAATTCCATTTTACACCTGTTTCTTTTTCCGAAAGTTCCCATAATCTTTTAGCAACCACTTTATCTTTAGCGTGTGGCTCTAATTTATGGTTTCCAACTGGTCCTGTCCAATAATTTTTTCCTGTTGGCCCGTAAAAACCACCTTGATCAATATTTGATTCTGTTGCACACATCAATTGTGGATAAGCACCTTTTTCAGCTGATTGCACAAATGGAGACAATTTCATTAGTTGCCAAACAAATCGAGTCATTAAACTGCCATTGGTTTTAATTAATGAAGTTCTTGAAGCACCTGGATGACAGGCATAAGCCTGTACATCAGACTTTCCTACTGCTTCCAATCGTTCTTGTAATTCGTAAACACACATTATTTGGGACAATTTACTTTGGCTATATATACCATTCGGACTGTAATTTTTATCCCAATTCATATCGTCAAACTGGATGGTTTTAATTCCTAAATTATAACCCATACTACCTACAACAACTATTCGTCCTTGGGATTTTTCTATCAGTGGAAATAATAAAGCTTGAAGTGTGAAATTTCCGAAATGATTTGTTCCCATCTGACTTTCCCATCCATCTACCGTAATCTTTTGTTTTGGTACTTGTGCAATTGCTGCATTACAAATTAATGCATCGATTCGAGATACTGTCTTAAGAACATTTTCAGCTGCTTTTTTTACAGAGCTTTGTTCTGCTAAATCCATTTTTATGGATGATACTTCAATCTTATTTCCAAGTTCTTGTTTTAAAGCTGTAATAGTTTGTTCAGATTTTCTTGGATTTCTATTAAGCATAACAACTTTTCCTCCTTTAGAAAGCAATATTTTTGCTGCTTCAAAACCTGTTCCGCTTGTAGTGCCTGTTATTACGTATGTTTTACCTTTTAAGTTTCCAATTCTATCAGATGTCCAACCTTTTTTACCAAATTGATTTGTTTTCATTTTGTCTATTTTTAAATGATTAATATTTATATGACAAAGGTCGGACAGAAGTAGGCTTAGCTTCTTATACGGATTTTCGAAAGTTATATACTTTTTGGTTTCTAAAGAAAGTTTCGAAATTACTACATCCAAAATATGAAATGTTATATTTTATTTAAACTACTCCAACTATTTTATAATTCATTCATAATAATTAGTATGTGTCGCTACGGTGTATAACATCGTTTAACAGCAAATAGCGGGCATTCTGGTGAAAAGTGTTATTTTAGACACCAATTAAAAACCAACTAAGCCGACAAGTCCGCGTCCCTACTCCACGCCACTTGCGTTAAACAAGACCGTTGGCATTCATTTTTAACAATAACAGCAACAATAATTTAAGAATATGATAAAAAGCATCTTGATTGAAAATTTTCGATCTATTCAAAGTCTATTTATTAAACCCCGAAATTTGACAGCTATACTAGGACCAAATAGTACGGGAAAAACAAATGTTCTTAAAGCTATTGATTTAGTCCTAGGTGAAGGTTGGACAACAAAAGCTAAAGTTGCGAGAGAATTATTCAACGACCCTAATGAAGATATAAATATAGAAATAGAATTTAATCTACCGATTATGGTACCTGGCAACGGCGGATATCCTCCAACTCCCGTTAGTAGTATTAAGTTGAATATGAGTCTATATCCTGATTTAACTGCAAAAACCACTATCAATAATGGGGTTACTTTTTATGGACAAGAGAAATTTAAAAAACTATGTCATTTTATTTATATTCCTTCAGAAAGGAATTTAAACTCAGAACTTAGGGTAAGTCAATGGACAATGTTAGGGAAAATGATGAAATTGATTTATGAAAATTATATATCACATTTTGAAAATGATGAAAATAGATTAAAGCAAGAATTCAAAATTAAAATGAAACCTGCTAAAGATTTTTTAGAAAATGATTTTTCTGAGAATGAAGTGACTTTCAAAAAATTCTCTGAAAAATTTAAACAAAAATGTGATGAAAATAGTGCTGGCTTAGCTTCTGATTTTAATCCTGTTTTGGATATTTATAATATCAATTGGTTTTACAAAACACTTCAAATCCATATTAGTGAAGATAATCCAGATTTACATTTTGATAGTACAGAAGTCGGAGCGGGTATGCAAAATTTACTTATGATATCAATATTCCAAACCTATTCTGAATTGATGGGTGGGAAAGTCATATTTGGAATAGAAGAACCGGAAATTTATTTATACCCACAAGCTCAAAGATCATTATATAAGAGTTTTCAAAATTTATCAGAAAAAACTCAAATTCTTTACACCACACACAATCCAAATTTTGTTGATCCACAAAGAGCTTACGAAATTGAAATGCTTCAAAAGAACAAAAAAGATGGTACTTATAATTTTGAAAAATCAGATTTCATAAATGAATTGGAAGCTGATAAACAAAGATTTAAGATTTATTCGCATTTTAATACAGAGCGAAATGAAATCTTTTTCGCTAAAAAGATATTGTTTGTTGAGGGTGAATCAGACAAAATATTTTACCAAACAATATTAGAAACTAAATGGGGAATTGACATAGACAGAATTGGGCTTTCTATTATTGATTGTAACGGAAAAGGTGGAGTAATTTATTTTTCAGGTTTATGTAGTGCATTAGGTATGAATAATTATTTCTCTATTTGGGATTCAGACGATGAATTAGAGGATAAGTATAAAGTACTGAGCAATCTTATTAAAAATTCTAGGGGATTAGAACTATCCCCCAATTTAGAAAGTTTCCTGAATGAAAAATCCGGAACAGAAAAGTTAAATCCTAATTCAAAAGACAAAATAAAACCTGCCTATAATTATGCATTGTCAATTGAAAAAGAAAGTATCCCAAAAGAATTTGAAGTAATCAAAGAATTTATTGGGTAAAAACGAAATGCCAACATCGGTTAAGCGCAAATAGCGGGCATTCTGATGAAAAGTGCTATTTTAGACACCAAGTAAAAAACAACTAAGCCGACAAGAACGCGTCCCTACTCCACGCTACTTGCCTTAACCAAGACCGTTGTGGTTAATATTTCAGAAAAATATAACAATGAATAATTTTTTCAAACTGACTTTAATCTTCCTTTTAATTCTTCCGTATCAGATTTCAGCACAGAAAACAATAGAAGGTTTATATTCACTTCCAAGTCCGACTGGGGATTTTTCTACTTCGATTAATTTTTCAAAAACTGGAATTTTTGAATATGAACACTCAGGACATTTAGGAACTGAGGAATACGGAATTGGAACCTACAGCCTGGATAGAAAAAAAATAATTTTAAATTACAATCTGACAAAACCATTAAAGAAGAGTTATTTTGAATCCAAATTTTGGATTAATGATAATGAAAAAGTGGAATTAAAGGTAGATGTATTTGATTTAGAAGGTAATCCTATTCCATACGCTAACATTTACATTCTTGCAGATAATAATGGATTTACTTCAAATAAATCTGGTAATGGTAAATTAGTATTGAATAAAGAAAACCGTAACGCAGAATTAACTATTTCATTTGTAGGTTATGATGAAGTAAAAATTCCATTCAATCAAAAATACAATTACGAAAATATAGTTCATTTAAGAAAATGGAAAAGAGGATCTGCTCCAACACCAATTCTCAACCAAATTGACACTTTACAAATTCTTCAAAGAAGAAAAAATGAGATTATAACTTTAAATAAAAACAATCAGGAACAAGTTTGGACAAGACTTGAGTAAAATACTAACCACAACATCGGTTAAGCGCAAATAGCGGGCTTAGTCGAAAAAGTGCTATTTTTGACATCAAGTAACAAACAACTTAGCCGACAAGAACGCGTCCCTACTCCACGCCACTTGCCTTAACCAAGACCGTTGGCAATAATTTTTATGAAAGAAGAATTCAACGAAATAATAAAATCCAAAGATCTTAAAGAAATTACGATTGAATTGGTCGAAAAAGTTCTCGACGATAACATCGGTATTGATTTAATTAAAGAGATACCAGTTTTAAAATCTTTAATAGTCGTAAGGAACACTTATAACTCATATACTGATAGGATATTTATAAAAAAAGCAATGAATGTATTACTAGAATTAAGTGATACCAACTGGAAAGAAAGAGTTGAACTGACAAGAGATCTTGATGATGAGAATAGCTCAGGTTCCGAAAAAATTTTAATGGCAATTGACAATTTAGAAACGTATGAAAAGTGTAAAGTTTTCGGGCGATTATGTAAATTAAAAGCGCTTGAAGAAATTGATTTATTTGAATTCAAACGATTGACAAAATTAATTCAAGATGCTTATTTAGATGATCTTAAACTATTGCCATCATTTTCCAGTCGACTAGAATTGATTAAGAAAGAAAAGAACTCCTTAATTGAAAAAAACAAAATCTATATGGATGAGTTTTACCCACTTATCGTTTTAGGTTTGATATATCAAGAGCAAGGAGAACAAACACCAATTGAGAAAGTTGAACCTTTGAGCTATAAAGATCGTGACCCATATTATAAGGGTGGAGAAATAGAAATACTATATTTTATGTCGGATCTAGGTAGCCTTCTACATTTGTTTTACAATAATCTATTCCCAAATAAAAATGAGTAAAAAACTATTGCCAACATCGTTTAACAGCAAATAGCGGGCAGTATGGTGAAAAGTGTTATTTTAGAGACCAAGTAACAAACAGCAAAGCCGACAAGTTCACGTCCCTACTCCACGCCACTTGCGTTAAACAAGACCGTTACCTGCAAGCTTTATACAGAAATATGCGAACATTAAACGAAAAAGATTTATTTGACATACTTGCGGACGAAGAACGAGAAGATCATAATAATTTAATTTTTGTAATAAGTCAAAGTACTAATTATGATTTGTCCAAAGTTAGTTCCTTCAATAGATTCTCAAATTGCAAATTTGAAGGAGAAAGAATTGATTTTAGTAATTGGAGTGTTACAGCAGATTCAGATTTACAACCATCATTTCATTTTAAAAATTGTGAACTATTTAATGCAATTTACTTTAAAGATTGTTTTGTTCAAGAATTGAATTTTTCAGAAATATCTGGAACCATAAAAAATTTGCATTTAGCATCAATGAAAATCGGTTTTTTCCATTTTCAAGGTGAGAAAAAACCTGAGCAACAAATTTTTGATGAAATAAACCTCACAATTAATAATTGTGAAATTGAATATAATATAGATTTTCTTAACCTAAAATCTAAAGGAAATCTTCTTATACTTGAATCTAAAATTGAACTATTAAAAATTCACAATAGTACATTCGAAAGAATTGATATTGACAAAAATAAGTTCAAAAATGAATTTCAATTTACTTCTAATGTAATGAGAAATAGTTATTTCAAAAATAACGTGTTTCAGAAATCAAACTTTTCATTAACCGATTTTGGATTAGATTCAGAATTTAGTTCAAATGATTTTGAAGGAACAGCATTGTTTGAAAAGCTAAAAAATGAAAATAGAACTAGAGTCAAATTCAAAAGTTGTAACTTTTTCAAATACACATATTTTAATAATTCAAAGCTTTACGAGCTTAATATAGAAACCTCAAAATTCCAAGAAATTGTTTCTTTTCAAGAATTAGAATTGAATTCAGTTATTATAGATAAAACAATATTTGAAAAGCCTGCATTTTTCGATGATATTCAAATTCATAACTTTAGTAAATGCAATAAGCGGACTTTAAGAAATATAAAACAGCAATTACTACGAGCAGATAACAAGATAGACTATGACAACTTTCGCGCCCACGAATTAAGCTCCTATAAAGAAGAATTAAAAATCAAACTTAAAAGAAAAAAAGGCTATAACAGAAGAAAAATAAGAAGAGATTTGTCAATTTTGAAAGTCAATACTTTCTTTTCGAATAATGGTACAGACTGGGTAAGAGCATTAAAAAGAACAATTTTTGTTGCTGTTTTCTTTTATTCTATACTTTATATAATTTATAATTCGTCCAGACAATTTGATCTTTCTGGATATAATGAATATTTAACTGGACTGTTTCGATATTTCTTACTTACAGATTTTCATAATCCCTTTGTTGTTGACAAAGTGTACTTTTTAAGTATATGGCAATGGATTCCATTTGTGATTGGTAAAATATTTATTGCTATTGGCATCTATGAAATATTAGTTTCATTTAGAAAATTTAGAAAATAAAGCCTGCACGTAACATCGGTTAAGCGCAAATAGCGGGTATTCACGTAAAAGTTATATTTTAGTCTTCAAGAAACAAAAAACTTAGCCGACAAGAACGTGTCCCTACTCCACGCTACTTGCCTTAACCAAGACCGTTACCCACAATTAAAAAATGATTCTTACTAAAAAATGATATCAGAAAAATTAATATTGGAAACAAGCTTTTCCATTCATCAGAAAATTATTTTAATAGTATTTTCACTTCCATTCCTATTATTCATAATTGCAATTTTAGAGGTGGACTTAAATTGGAAAGGGTATATAATATTTCTACTTGCTCTACTCTTCTTTTGGGCTTTTATATCATTAGCATTTTCTAAAAAAGGAATGATTAAAAATGGAGGTAAACTTTATAAAGCCAAATTCTTCCAAGGATATACAATCTTTAAACGAAAAGTTGACTTGAACGACAGACCAGTTGTATCAATATTAAAGTCTAAGAAGAGACAAAAATTCGCGTTTTTCTCAGCCGCAAAACCTGACTTAAGTGAATCATTCAATACATTTGAAATATTCGTATTGAATAAAAATCATTTTAAAAGAGATTCCATTATGTACTTTAAAAATGAAAATAATGCAAAAGAAGCAATAGAATTTATGACTAAAGATTTTCCTCTTCGACATGAGCTTTTTAATCCAAATTATTATCGTTGAAAACTGTGGGTAACATCGGTTAAGCGCAAATAGCGGGCAATCAAGAAAAAGTTATATTTTAGACATCAAGTAAAAAACAACAAAGCCGACAAGTTCGCGACCCTACTCCCGCAACTTGCGTTAACCAAGACCGTTGGCACCAATATTAAAAAACAAAAATGCAATTAAATTTAGCAAGCCGAAAAAGAAGATTAGTAGCTCTAATAATTGATTACTATGTAATTACATTTCTTTTAGTAAGTATAATTTTCCTTTTGTTAGGCCCAAATTTTATAGAAAGAGAAGATGATTTTCCCTTTCTTCTTGCGATTATTAGTATTCCACTAGGTTTGATATTGTATTTTGGAAAAGATTCAGTCAATGGTATTAGTTTCGGTAAATGGATAATGGGTATTGTGGTTAGAAAAGAAAGTTCCTCAGTTGAATCTCCTTCTTTAATAAACCTATTTGTAAGAAACATAACTCTATTAATCTGGCCATTAGAATTTATAGTAATAGTATTTAATAAGAACAAACAAAGACATGGAGATAAAATTGCTAAAACTATAGTATATAAAAACCCAAACAAGACTAAAAAAATTCCCAGAATACTATCCGTAATAGGATTAGGAATTATATTCTTTGCATTTATTCTATCATTTGTGGCTTCAAGTTTAAAAACTTCAAATGCTTATAAATTAGCTATTACGGAGATTGAAAATAACAAAGAAATAAACCAACAAGTAGGGGAAATTATAGATTATGGCTGGATGCCGACTGGAAATGTTAATATAACAAATGGAGAAGGAATAGCAACCTATGATATAAATGTGATTGGAGATAAGGAAGAAATGAACGTTCAAGTAGAACTGATTAAACCAAAAGATGGCAAATGGAAAATAACAAGTTTCAACTATTAATACTGGTGCCAACATCGGTTAAGCGCAAATAGCGGGTATTCCAACGGAAAGTGATATTTTAGACACCAAGTAACAAACAACAAAGCCGACAAGAACGCGTCCCTACTCTCGCCACTTGCCTTAACCAAGACCGTTGGCAACAATATAAAAAAAATTGCAACTGATACATATTTGGTGTAAATTTACATCAAATATTATATTATGACACGACAAAGTATTTCATTCACAAAGCCAAATGATGATTGGTTGAAAAACCAAGTGGACAAAAAAGAGTACTCTAGCAAAAGTGAACTTGTCAATGATTTAATCAGACAAGCTAGAAGTCAACAAGTTCAAATTGACTGGATTAAAACTAAACTAGAAAAAGCTGAAGAAAGTGGATTTACCAGTGATAGTAAAGAGCAAATCCTAGCACTATCAAAGTCTCGACTTAATGGCTGATTATAGATTAAGTAATGAAGCCAAAGAAGACTTGATACGAATTCATCATTACGGAGTCAGAAAGTTTGGAAATGCTCAAGCAGACAAATACTTTGATTCCTTTTTTGAGTATTTTGACATTATTGCCCAAAGACCATATTCGTTTGAATCGGTTGATTTTATAAAAGATGGATACAGACGTTGTGTATGCGGTTCTGACAGTATCTTCTATAAAATAAATGACAATATTGTTGAAATAATGGCAATTATTGGAAGACAAGATTTGAATAATATACTTTAATCTTCCGGACAAAAATACTGTTGCCAACATCGGTTAAGCGCAAATAGCTGGCATTCTGGTGAAAAGTGCTATTTTAGATACCAAGTAAAAAACAACTAAGCCGACAAGGACGCGACCCTACTCCGCGCTACTTGCCTTAACCAAGACCGTTAGCTATAATATTGCTATAGAGAAATTTCAGATCTATTAAAATCAATAATATGAAAAATACATTTATAATATTAATCTTATTATTTACTATACATCAATCAAGTGCTGAATGCGCTATGAGTGGAATTACATATTTTCCAGAACAAACCACAGTTAGTCAAAATTCGATGTTCATAATAGAAGGCTATTCTTATAGCCAAAAAGTAATAAACTCCTTTAAAAATGATAGGAAAGCGTATTTGGAAAGTGAAGATGGAGATAAGATAGATTTGATTTTACAAGAAATATTAATTGGACAAATGAGTTTAACTCAAGCAATTTTTAAACCTGCAAAAAAATTAAAACTTAATAAGAAGTATTTTTTAAAATTCACTCATTTGACTGACAAAGAGAATTATAAAGAACTGACAAGATATAATCGTGAAAGAAAAGAACATGAACCTGTAGCATGGAAGGTAACAAATAATCAAACAGAGGACTTAAATAAAAATCTAGGTTTAAAATTTGAGCAAACTGATGTTCAGTATTATGGATGTGGCCCAGAAGCCTATGCCATCTTCCAACCACAAAATTCATCTGAATCAGAAATTTGGTATAGAACAGAAGTCTATGATGAAAGAACAAAAACTACAACAACATATATAATTAAAACCTGGGAAGGAAAGTTACGAGTTGGACACGGAATGTGCTCAGGTGGTTTTGCTTACAATAAAGATGGAAATTACAAAGTTCGATTTACTCCTATGAATATTGACGGGAAGAAATTAGTAACCACAGAATGGAAATCATTTGAAAGCCCATTTAAATATTCAAAAAGTCCATGGGGATTTTAGTAAGCAATACTATAGCTAACATCGGTTAAGCGCAAATAGCGGGCATTCTGGTGAAAAGTGCTATTTTAGAGACCAAGAAACAAACAACTAAGCCGACAAGTTGGCGTCCCTACTCCACGCTACTTGCCTTAACCAAGACCGTTGTGCAAAATGCCCAGACCCAGTAAAATTTAAAAATAAACATAAGAATATTGAAAAAAATATCTGATTATTTGTTGAATGACAATATTCAAAGACTTCTTTATGGAATTGGACTAGTACTATGGATCATTATTTGGTTTAGTGAATTGAAAAGTATGTCAGAAAATAATTCCTATGCATTTTATTGGTGGTCAGTTTTAACTCCTATACCATTACTTATCGGACAAATAATCTTTAACATTAAAATTATATGGACTTTTTTAATGATTTATGTAATCCTATATAGTTTAGAAATTATATGGAATATTATAATGATAGACGTAATAATTGATATGGAGAGAGATTTTTCGCCTCTGCCATTTTGGACTTTTGAAAAAGTTTATAAGTGGTTAATTATGATATTTATCTTATTTACGGTAAACGGAATAATTTGGAAAATAAAACCTGTCAGAGCTAAATAGCACTTTGCACAACATCGGTTAAGCGCAAATAGCGGGCATTTTAGTGAAAAGTGCTATTTTAGACACCAGGTAAAAAACAACTAAGCCGACAAGAATGTGTCCCTACTCCACCCTACTTGCCTTAACCAAGACCGTTGTAGCCAATATGTTTAGAAAAATAATTTTAATCATTTTTTGCTTTCTTCTTTTAAGTTGTCAAAATAAAACTGAAAAATTAAAATTTGAAAAGGAAGTTGCTTATGAGATATTTCCATTGCTAATTAAAAATTTGCATAGTGACATTAGATTAGGAAATCCACCACCTCC
>NZ_RBLG01000008.1 GCF_003634585.1 Gillisia mitskevichiae | reverse complement strand
GAACAAAATATTATAAAAGGAAATTTTGAAATATCACTTCTACTGGAGCAGGGTGATCCTGAAAATTATGACAATAAACTAGTTTTAAAAAATGGAAAGTTTAAAGCTACTATAGATAATTAGGAAGTAAAAACTATTTACAACATCGGTTAAGCGCAAATAGCGGGCATTCGTGTGAAAAGTGCTATTTTAGAGACCAACTAAAAAACAACTAAGCCGACAAGAAAGCGTCCCTACTCCACGCCACTTGCCTTAACCAAGACCGTTGGCAGCAATTAAAACAAAACAAAAAATGAAATTATTTTACCTAAAAACTGACAAGTTCTGGATTTTTTCACGTATTTTTTTTACACTCTTATTAATTATAGCTGTAATAAAAGTTTTCTTTTTAGACACTGATTTTGAACCTAGGAATATATTTGGATTTTCAATTTTGGCAATTTATATTTCTTTGATGATATTAATACTCCTGCGTAGAGTTTACAAAAAAACGATTCCTTCTACAGTTAAATTGACAACAGGTATTTCATCGATACTTATTGGATTATTAATGAGTTATTCAATTCTTACTAATCCCAATACTAATGAACTTCTTAAAATCGGATTTCACTTTGTTCCCGTTTGGATAATTTTACTGGGTTTAAGAGATGTTTTGCTTTATCAAAATCATTACAGTATCGAATATAATCAATCAATGGCAACTGATTAAAACTGCAGCCAACATCGGTTAAGCGCAAATAGCGGGCAATTTGGTAAAAAGTGCTATTTTAGACACCAAGTAAAAAACAACTAAGCCGACAAGTTTGCGTCCCTACTCCACGCCACTTGCCTTAACCAAGACCGTTCAAAGCGATAACCTCAACACAAAACATGACGGAAAAGTCATGTTGTTGGTTCGGTGCGTGTTGCGAAACTCCATTGCATTACGTTGTCACTACAACACTTAATCGCTTTGAACGACTCGCGGTTATTCAATTTAAAAAGCCCTTGCAGCTAACGCTGACTTAGGTAACTTAAAAAGATTTAAAGAACTTTAAAAGATAAGTATGTCTGACAATAACAAGCCTGAACAAAAACCACAACCTAAACCACTACCTAAACATATTCCTTTAAAAAGGCAACACCCAACTCCAATACCAGCAAGAGCGCCTAATAGACCTCCTAAAAAATAAACAAGAAATAAGAAATTAAAAGGATTAATCCTGACAGCATTAATATTGCACTTGCATAATTGAATATTGTTGTAAACTTATCATATACATCAGATATACAATCATACTTATTTATTTCAGCTTGTTGGGCATCGTCAGGATTGTTTTCTGCATCCAAGATACTGCCACAATACAAGTAATCATAGTAGTTTGATTTATTACCTAAAAATTGAGAAACAAAATTAATAATGATTGCTAATAATAATATACCACCAGACCACTTAATTAAATTACCCAATTCAAGGTTATTATCTTTTAAGTACTTTAATGTTTCTAAACACAAATAAATTCCTGCACCACTAATTGATACAATCAACAAATCAATTCGTTGAACACTATAAAATAATCCTTGTGAAGAAAGTTTTTGTCTTTCTATAATTCTTTCCATATCGTAAATAATTGCCATAATTTTTTAAATTTAGTTATAATATTAAACAGTCAAGTACATATGTAGTACTTTCGGTTACAGCTGTGAACAGCGATTATGCTTTTATTGCCTAACGGCAGGGCTTTTTAAATTGTTTGATTGCCTTAGGGTTCCCGAAAAGTCGGTTTGCAACCTCATTTCTCCACCCACGGCAACAAAACATAACCGCGAGTCGTTGGCAGCAATGTTTAAACAGAGATAAATAATGAAAATAAAAGCGTACCTACTTCTTTTTATAATTTTTTATAATTCAAATATCCTAAATGCTCAAAACTCTGATAAAGATTCTAAAGCAATAAAAGTTTTAAATTTCTCCACTTTTCATCTGACTAATACGACTGATATGAATTCTTCAGTTGTTGATATCAATAATCCTGAAGTTAAAAGTGAAATAAATAGAATTGTCAAAAAATTAATTGAATTTAAGCCGACTATAATCTGTGTTGAGATACCAAAAAAGTATTCAGAGGGAGCAAATGAAATCTATCAAGAATATAAAATTGACCAATCACAAAAAACAAATTGGTCTGAAGAAATAAATTCTATTGCATTTGAGGTTGGAAGACTATCTGACGTTGAGAATATATATGGAATTGATTTTACCATTGGTTTTGATTATTCGAAACTGCTAGAAATGGCTAAAAAATCTAAGTCTCCTTCAACTATAAAGTTTTTGGATAATAATTCGGAAAGTCTTAAAGAATTTAATGAGCTAAGTTTGATAGGAAAATTTCAAGCTTTGAATTCGGATGAGTGGAGATCTGAAACATTAAATCATTACAATTACTTATCTACCATACACACGGAAGGAAAATTTGAAGGAGTAGAAATTGTAAGTGAATTTTATAAAAGGAATTTAGCTATTTATTCAAATTTTCATGACATTCCTAAAACAGAAACAGATCGAGTTCTTATAATTTTCGGCGGAGCACACTCTGCATATCTAGATGTGTTTCTAAAAAATGATGAAAACTTTGAATTAGTCGATCCTAAAGAATATTTAGTGCAATAAACAAAGCAGCCAACATCGGTTAAGCGCAAATAGCGGGCATTCCAGTGAAAAGTGATATTTTAGACCCCAAGTAAAAACCAACTAAGCCGACAAGAACGTGTCCCTACTCCACGCTACTTGCCTTAACCAAGACCGTTGTAACCAATGAGAGCAGAACTAAAATGAGTAAAAACGATTGGTATATAAATTCAATTTGGAATGAACAAATCGAAACGGAATTTGAAATCCGTTTAAAAAAATCCCGTAGCAATTTCCACAAAGCTCAATATTTGAGAACTCAAGCATACTGTTTGCTTAATTCTGACATAAAATCATTTCAAGAAAAGGGAATTCAACTAATGAACAGACTTTTTGAGGATTATCCAAATGAAAAATTTAATGTAATTCAAGGAAATGAAATGTTAGGAGATTATTACCTAAGAATGAAATCATTCGATAATGCTGAAAAACACTTTAGAATAGTTACGGAATATTACTATTCAGAAACAAGAAGTGGAACTACTGGATTGGCAGATTTAAAACTGAGCGAAACCTTACTCAAATCTAAAAAGTCAGATAAATTCCAAGAAGCTTATCTTCTTGCAACCGATAAATTCGAAAAAACTGGTGGCGAATTAAATATGAATTCTGATAAGTTTTATTACGCTGAACTGATGGCAAATTTATGCAATATCATGAACAGAAAAGAAGAAGCTTCTCAATATGCCAAAGACGCACTGGAGCTATCAAAAATTTCCGCACCAGAATTCACAAGACATAAAACTGTAGGATTAATTAAAGCTTCAATTGAACAAATTGAAAATTTGAATGAAATAGTTAAAAAGAATAACCGATAAGAAGTCACTGGTTACAACATCGGTTAAGCGCAAATAGCGGGCTTAGTCGAAAAAGTGCTATTTTAGAGACCAAGTAAAAAACAACTAAGCCGACAAGAACGCGTCCCTACTCCACGCCACTTGCCTTAACCAAGACCGTTGCCAGTAATTTTTAAAGAAAACCTGAAATACAATTAAATGAGTAAATACTATAGCTTAAATGACATAAAAAATGATTTTGGGATTGAAAATGATGACATTGCTGCAATAAAAAAAGAAATTAAGAATATTATAAAAGATATCCATCCTGATAAAAACAATGGATCTTTTAAGAATAAACTCGATGAATTAAACTATCAAAAATCGATCTCTGCTTTAGAATTCTTAGATTCTGAATTTAGAATTATTTCAGTAAATGAATTAAATAATTTAGCTGTTCAAACAGAAAAAAAAATATCCAAAAAAGAACAAAAGAAGGAGTTTAAAAAACTAGATAATAAAATTTCTGGGTATATTAAGAACTATAAGAGATCACATCTTTTCCCAAAAATAAGTAGTACGGCACTAACTATAATTATTTCATTTCTATGGTTATTTCCGTCGACTTTAGAAGATCATCCAGTACTCTCAATTTACTTCACACCAAAAAATTCTTCTTTCACAATTTTGTGGGGTTTCGCATTAATAATGACGATATTATATTGGCTATTATTAAAAACAGATGAACAAAGAATGGAGGATGCTACAAAAAGACTCAATTTAGAATCTGTTCAAAATAACTTATTTCGTAGATTCTTAGATATGGAAGGATATTCTGCTAAAAGAAAGAAGAAATCTTACATTATCTTTTCTAAAGATGACCTGATTAATTATTTGAATTCTTTAAATATTTACAATCTTGAGAATCCCCGATACAGAAGGCATCTAAACATATTTAATAAAGCAATTTATATTTTAGTTTCAAGAAAAAAACTAATTGACATTGAGTTAGCTCAAAACCTTACTAATATAATTATGGAGAGGGCATTCTCAAAAAGTATAATTTCAATTGAGGATTCGAAAAACATATCAGAATCTTATAGATTTGAACTTCCTGAAGAAAAATCTGATAATTAAAAACTACAGGCAACATCGGTTAAGCGCAAATAGCGGGCAATCGATTGAAAAGTTATATTTTAGACACCAAGAAACAAACAACTAAGCCGACAAGTTTGCGTCCCTACTCCACGCTACTTGCCTTAACCAAGACCGTTGTGTGTAATTTTAACCGAACTGTATCAAAATAATGAATACTGCTGAATTTAGAAAATTAATAACAAAGCATTTTTCACCAAAAATTCGAGAATTAGGTTGGAAAGGATCTGGTTTTCATTATAGAAAAGTTGACCAAAACCACATAGTAAATATCTTAGGTCTTCAAGGAAGTCGTTTTGGAGACTCCATCTATTGTGAAACAGCAATTCATTTTGATTTTATTCCTGATTTAGTTGGATTCTCATATGACAAAAGTACATATGACAGCTGTTTAATTAGAGAAAGAATAACGCCAAATAATTCTGGTGGATGGAATTTGAGCAATAAGGAAGATATTAATATTGAAACTATAAATTCTATATGGACTTCTTTTAAGCTTCAAGGAACTAAATTTTATGAAGATTTTTCTAAATTTCCTCATCCATTTGACAAAATAAAACCTCAAGATTTAAGGAATAATACTAATTATAAAATCCTTGGAAAGTATTTTATAACAAATCACATTGAGCTGGCGAATCTTTTAAAAGAGATAAATCTTTTAATAGGTAACAAGGCTATGGCGAAAGAGTTTTCCATACTCGGAATTGAGGCGATTAATGATCTTGGGAGAAAATTATTAGTTGGTAAAAAAACTAAATCTTACAGAGAAACGGAAAGGTTCATTGAAAATCAATTAAAAAAACTGACAATTGAATAAAAAACTACACACAACATCGGTTAAGCGCAAATAGCTGGCATTCTAGTGAAAAGTACTATTTTAGACACCAAGTAAAAAACAACTAAGCCGACAAGTTCGCGTCCCTACTCCACGCTACTTGCCTTAACCAAGACCGTTGTATGCAATTTACTTAACAAAATAGCCAATATTTTTCTATTTTTTTGTTAATAATCTACATGACATAGAATTTTTTTAACTAATAAAACAAAGTAAGTTTGCATTCGTTAGAAAAAATCAAAAAAAATTAATGATAGGAATTATTTATTTAGGATGTGCATTAATCATTATTCTCATTGCTTCGACTATAGAAAAATCAAGAAAATATATAAATCAGTATTTATCTGAATTTTTAGCCACTATTGGAGCTATTGGACTATCACTTGTAGGAATAATGGCTAATAGTGAAGAAATATTTGTTGGAGAATATAAATGGAAAGATGTATGGGGACTAATGCTGATCATTTTCATAATAATTATGTTTGTTGCTATTTATGTTGGAGCGTCAAGAAATAAGCACAACTTTAATTTGAATGAAGAAATTAAAAAAAATCAGAAGCTTCAGGAAAATATTCAATTATACAACCAAGAATATTATAAGCTTTGTAGCACGACAATTTTATTTTTATTCAAAGATTTTTTTACTACTGGAAATGAAAGAATTAGCATTTATAAACATCACGGTAACCATTTTACATTATTAGGACGTTATTCAGGAAATGGAAATTACAACAGGCGAACAACTTATGAATATAATGATAATGAGGGATTAATAGGAAAAGCTTGGAATGAAGGAGAGCAAATCTTAACTGGCTCGCCTAAATGGGTAAAAAACGGATCAGAATATAAAAAATTCATGAAGCAAAAATGCAGCATAACCGACAAGCGATTAAGTAAAATTAGAATGAGAAGTAGATCTTTCTTTATAAAAACCTTGGATGATAAAAATACTGCTGAAAATCCTGATGGAATAATTGTATTTGAATCAATGGAACCGAATAAAATTATCATAACAGAGTGTAAACAATTGCTTGAGAATAATGAAAATTCAATTTTGTCATTACTTAAGAACATGAAAAGTTTAACGAACAGAGTATCTTAAAATTATTAATTGAGTTTGTAAACTGCATACAACATCGGTTAAGCGCAAATAGCGGGCATTCTGATGAAAAGTATTATTTTAGACACCAAGTAAAAAACAACAAAGCCGACAAGAACGCGTCCCTACTCCACGCCACTTGCCTTAACCAAGACCGTTGTGGTTAATATTTCAGAAAAATATAACAATGAATAACTTTTTCAAACTGACTTTAATCTTCCTTTTAATTCTTCCGTATCAGATTTCAGCACAGAAAACAATAGAAGGTTTATATTCACTTCCAAGTCCGACTGGAGATTTTTCTACTTCGATTAATTTTTCAAAAACTGGAATTTTTGAATATGAACACTCAGGACATTTAGGAACTGAGGAATACGGAATTGGAACCTACAGCCTGGATAGGAAAAAAATAATTTTTAATTACAATCTGACAAAACCATTAAAGAAGAGTTATTTTGAATCCGAATTTTGGATTAATGATAAAGAAAAAGTGGAATTAAAAGTAGATGTATTTGATTTAGAAGGTAATCCTATTCCATTCGCTAACATTTACATTCTTGCAGATAATAATAGAGTTACTTCAAATAAATCTGGTAATGGAAAATTAGTTTTGAATAAAGAAAACCGTAATGCAGAATTAACTATTTCATTTGTAGGTTATGATGAAGTAAAAATACCATTCAATCAAAAATACAATTACGAATATATCGTTCATTTACGAAAATGGAAAAGAGGATCTGCTCCAACCCCAATTCTAAACCAAATTGACACTTTACAAATTCTTCAAATAAGAAAAAATGAGATTATAACTTTAAATAAAAACAATAAAGAACAAGTTTGGACAAGACTTGAGTAAAATACTAACCACAACAACGGTTATCACAAATAACGGGTTTTATCGAAAAATTGTAATTTAGTATCCTAACAAGAAAACAACTAAGCCGACAAGTCCGCGTCCCTACTCCCGCAACTTGTGTTAACCGAGACCGTTACAAACAATTGCTCCCGAACAAAAAACATGAAAATCAAAATTGACATCGCCAAATGAAAACTTTAGAATTGAGAAATTTGATTATGAAAAGTGAATTTTTAAAAGCTTAAATAAGGATTGATACCTAATGATATTAACTAAGTAGAAAAGAATATTTACTTACTTCTTCCTTTTCTACCACTTATATATGTATGTTGACCATCAAGAGTTATATTTATATAATAATGAGTTTTACTTTCCCTAATAGTATCTATATATAAATTATAGTCTCCAATTAATCTTTTATCTTCAGAATTATTAATTGTAATCTTCAAAGAATCTGACTCTTCAAATAATTTAAAAGAAGCTTGATTGAAGTCATTAGTATAATCAATTTTCCTAATCCAAAATTGATCTGACTTTTCAAAACCCATTAAATAATGATCGTTTGAACTTAAATCCTGATTTTTATGATAGAATTCATCAACCTGCCAATCGCCCTCAACTAATTCAAAATTGTTATCATTTTCAGATGAACATGAAAAAATGAAAATAACAATTACCAGACTAAATAAATTGACCTTCATTAATTCTAAATTATTTAAGTTTATTTGATTACAAAGTAACAAATCTTTTTTACTCACTCTTATGTGTCGCAACAGTTTGTAACATCGGTTATCAGCAAATAGCGGGTATTCTGGTGAAAAGTGTTATTTTAGACATCAACTAACAAACAAGAAAGCCGACAAGTTCGCGTCCCTACTCCACGCTACTTGCGTTAACCAAGACCGTTGTAAACTATATTTATATGAAAAAACTGCTTAAAATTCTTTGCATTCTGACCATTCTTTTTTCAACGACTTCATTTTTTGCTCAAGAAAATGGAAAGCATAAAAATCTTATTGAAACAGAATCCTATAATTTGTACAAACCTAACAACACAGATGCAGTTTTACTACTTTTCGGTGGATTTCCAGAAGATGCTCTAGGTATTGAAAATGAGTTTCCTATTACTCATCTAGCGAATGAGAAAAACATTGCAGTTGTATATTTAAACTATAATCGAAAATTATGGCTAGAAGACAAGGAAAAATCTAAATTGGCTGCTTCCCTTCAAGAACTGTTTTCCTTAAACAATTTACCGACTGATAAAATCTACATTGGAGGAATGTCTAGCGGAGGAAATATGGCTCTTTTAATTGGAGACTTTCTTGCCAAAAACACGGAATATAAAATTGAACCACATGGAGTTTTTATTGTGGATTCTCCTATAGATCTTTCTGGATTATATCGAACTGCTGAGTCAAATGTTAAAAGGAATTTTTCAGAATCAGCCATTCAGGAAGGCTTATGGATTATTGAAACTTTTAATGAGAAATTCGGAAATCCCAATGAAAATATTGAACCCTATGAACAGTATTCAGTTTTTACATTTGACACTAAAAACTTCAATAATTTAAAGGATTTAGAAAACACAAAGCTTCGATTTTATACAGAGCCGGATAAAGCTTGGTGGAAAGAATATATGGATGCAGATTACGAACAATTAAATGCGTTTCATATCAAAAGGTTATCAGAATTTTTGACTAAGAATAATTTTAATGTAGAATATATTCCGACTCAGAATAAAGGCTTTAAATCAAATGGAGACCGTCACCCTCACAGTTGGTCTATAGTTGACAAAGAAGAATTAGTTCAATGGATGTTAGAGGAATAAATACAGTTAACAACATCGGTTAAGCGCAAATAGCGGGCAATTTGGTAAAAAGTGCTATTTTAGACACCAAGTAAAAAACAACTAAGCCGACAAGAACGCGTCCCTACTCCACGCTACTTGCCTTAACCAAGACCGTTGTGGTGCATATTATACAAAATCCAAATAGGATAACGATAAGTACTGATTTTAATAAAAGTTATATTTATCAAAATAATTGCTATAAAATAAAAATTATACAAATGAAAAACCTGAAACAACGAACATTAGGAGCTATGATAGGTGGACTTATGTTCGTAATAATCTTCACAATATTATCTGGTGATTACACTTTTTCAAATATATCCATATGGGCAATAGCTGGATTTCTTGTTAGTGTTTTGATAGGATTTATATTTCCATTTTTACTTGGAAAACTTTCTCCAAAATTAAACTAATGAAAAAATTAACTCTATTCAGTGTGATTAAAAAGTTTAGAATTCTGACTGTTGGCTCTAAAAAATAATTATTTTGATCAAAATCAAATAGAATTAATGAAATCTATTTAACAATACCATTTTCCACTAGACTAAAACAAGATCTGACAAAAAGTGCTTTTAATCAGAATAATAATAGCCGAATTATTGATCAATATTCAAGCTAAGAACTTTTGGAACAAAATACGCACCACAACATCGTTTAACAGCAAATAGCGGGCATTCTGGTAAAAAGTGTAATTTTAGAGACTAATTAATAAACAACAAAGCCGACAAGAACGCGTCTCTACTCCACGCCACTTGCGTTAAACAAGACCGTTATAACCAATATTTACTGAAAATGAAAAAATTAAAGTCAAACATTTACTTCAAAATTGGAATTATTATTTTTTTAATTTTAGTATTGATGATTCCAACATCAATGGTGGAGAATTTAATTCATGAAAGAGAACAGGTTCAATCAAGTGCAATTGATGAAGTAAGCTCCAAATGGGGAAAAGGACAAACAATTTCAGGACCATTTATTTCGATCCCTTTTGATAAATATGTGAATAAGTATAACAAGAAAGATTCAGTTAATGAAATAATTAAAATAAAACAATGGGCTCATTTCTTACCTGAAAAATTGAATATCTCGGGTATTATCCAGCCAGAGAAACGAAATAGAGGTATTTATGAGGTTGTTGTTTATGAATCTAAACTTAAAATAGAAGGAAATTTTGATAATATTGATTTTAAAAATCTTGATATTGACAAAAAGGATGTTCATTTTGACAAAGCAACTCTTAATATTGGTATAAATGATTTAAAAGGAATTGAGAAACAGGTATCCATAAAATGGAATAATCAAAATATTTCGTTTAATTCAGGAACATCAACGAAGGAAATTATTTCAAGTGGAATTAATGCTGTTGTACCAATAGCAAATGATAGTATGCAAACTTATTTATTCTCAACTGAAATAGACTTAAAAGGAAGTCAATATCTCTATTTTACACCAGTAGGAAAAACTACAGATGTTAGAATTAAATCAAACTGGACAACTCCGAGTTTTACAGGTACATATTTACCCGATGATAGAACTGTCACAGATGATGGTTTTGATTCAAAATGGAATATTCTTCATTTGAATAGAAATTACCCACAAGAATGGGTGGGCAGTAAATATAATATTGATATAAGCACTTTTGGAACAGATTTGTTATTACCTGTTGACAATTATAAGAAATCCTATCGAGTTGCGAGATATGCTATACTATTTTTAGCGTTAACTTTTTTGACCTTTTTCTTTGTAGAAATTATGAGAAAAGTTTTTATTCATCCCATTCAATATTTATTAGTCGGTATGGCAATTATAGTATTTTATGTGTTGCTTTTATCATTTAGTGAACATATCACTTTCAATTTTGCGTATATAATTGCTTCTATTTTAACTCTCTCTCTAGTATCCTTATATACTATGGCAATTCTAAAATCCAAGCAGATAGGATTTTTAATTTTCGGGATATTATTTATAATGTATTCATTCATTTTTACTATAATTCAACTTGAGGACTATGCTTTACTTATTGGTAGCTCGGGTATGTTCATTATACTATGTATTGTGATGTATTATTCAAGAAAAATTGATTGGTATAATATTAATTTAGATGAGAAAGAATCATTGAGTAATTAATACTGGTTATAACATCGTTTAACAGCAAATAGCGGGCATTTTGGTGAAAAGTGTTATTTTAGACCAAGTAAAAAACAACTAAGCTGACAAGAACCTGACCCTACTCCACGCCACTTGCGTTAAACAAGACCGTTGTGTGCAATTAAAAAACAACAAAATTGAGAAATAGATTAATGATTATTTTGACCTTAGTATTTCTTAATTCTTGTCAATTGAATTGGCATGGAGATATAGATTTAGGCTCTGACTTTTACTATATGGTAGAACCAGCTTTTAACAGCATAGTCATTCCTGTAAATTCAGACGAACCTTATAAGTCCAGTATTTACATAATAAAGGACATTGAAAGTGTTGGATTTAATAAAAACTATATTCTTGCGACTTCAAAAAGTGGAGACGAAATAAAGTATTGGCGGATTGACAAAAAAGCGGAATCAAAAGAGTTGGGCTACAAAGACGACTCAATAATGGAATTGTCAAATGTTTCGGAAATTCAACCAGTGGAATTTGATAAAATTAAAACGGACGAAAACATCAAGCTGAAAACCAAAACGGAATATAGAAAAGACCTGAATTATGAATAAAAAACTGCACACAACATCGGTTAAGCGCAAATAGCGGGCATTCTGGTGAAAAGTGCTATTTTAGATACCTATTAAAAAACAACTAAGCCGACAAGGACGCGTCCCTACTCCACGCTACTTGCCTTAACCAAGACCGTTGTGTACAATTTTTCATTATAATATGAGTATAATACAATTAAAAAGAATTGAAAGAATATTAGAAAAACAGGTAGTTGAACATATTGACCCTGAAGAGATTCGTTCTGAAAAAAAGAATATTCAAGAAGAAGAACTTCAGAACATAATATTATCTCGATCTTATTTGCTTTATGCCCTTAAAAATTTAACTGGGGAACCATACAGTAATTTAAAAAAGTCGATTACAGATGGATTTCAAGATAATGGCCTAGATGCAGTTTATTATTCACATAGTAAAAATCAGTTATTTATTTGCCAATCTAAGTGGATAAAAAACGGAAATGGAGGAGTTGATAAAGGCGAAATTTTAAAATTTGTAAATGGGATTACTGATCTTTTGCATTTAAACTATGCTGACTTTAACGATAAATTAAAACAACACTCAGAACTAATCGAAGAAGCTATTTATGGGCCAAACATAAAAATTAGAATAATACTAGCTTATTCAGGAAATAAAATATCAGACGAAAACAAATCATTAATTACTGATAAGGTCGATGAGTTTAATGACACAGATGAAGATATATTTTTTGAAGAATATAACCTTAAAAATGCATATTCAGACCTAAAAGATGCTGTTGATGGAGAACCAATTAATGCAGAATTAGATTTATTACATTGGGGTTATAGTAGTGAACCTTTCAAAGCCTACTATGGTACCGTGAATTGTGGTCATATTGCAGAATTACTAGATTCCGCCAGTAGTCGAATTTATTCCAAAAACATCAGATCCTTTGTTGGTTTATCTACTATAAATAATGAGATTATAAACACATTGGTCAAAAATCCTGAGAATTTTTTCTATTTAAATAATGGAATTGTTCTATTGTGTAAAGAAATAAAAAAATCAAAATACAATAGTGGTAAAAGAGAAAGCGGGAAATTTCACTTAACTGATTTAACTGTAGTAAATGGAGCTCAAACAGTAGGAGCAATAAATTATGCTTTTAATAAACAACCAGAAAAGGTAAATCTCGCACAAGTTTTCATTAAAATTATTTCATTAGAAGATACACCTGAACATTTTGATAAGCAAATAACTATTGCCAGTAATACTCAAAATAAAATAGAAAAAAGGGATTTTGTAAGTTTAGATAAACAACAGAAAAGGTTAATCCATGATTTTTATTTAAACGGCTTGAAATATCACACTAAACGTGATGATAAAGAATTAATCAAAAATGATGAAAACTTCTATTTCGAAGAAGCCACAATTTCATTAGCTTGCTTTCAAGATGATATTGACTTTTCAACATATGCAAAAAGAGAAATAGGTAAATTATGAGATGATAAGGCCTACAATCAATTGTTCAATGATCGTTTAAATGTCTCGGTATTAGTTAACGTTATCAATATTTTTAGGGAAATTGAGAAAAATGTAAAAAAATTAGATTCAAAAGAACGCCTTATAAATTCGCATGGAATTTATTTACTTGCTCATCTATTGTTCCTAAATATTTCCAAATCAAAAATATATAATCCACAATTTGATAGTATTGGTTATATAAATAATGAATTTAGTGAAGATTTCAACCGATATACTAAACGTCTTGTGAATGCATATGATGAAATAAGTCCAAATAATAAATTCCCTTATCTATTTTCAAAAACTTTAAATACTGTAGACAAATGAAAGAAGGAATAATTAATATAGAAGGATTCCCACAAATTGGACAAACACTTAATTTATTTCAAGATCCCGTTTAAAAACTGTACACAACATCGGTTAAGCGCAAATAGCTGGCTTTTGAACAAAAAGTGATATTTTAGTCATCAATAAACAAACAACAAAGCCGACAAGAACTCGTCCCTACTCCACGCTACTTGCCTTAACCAAGACCGTTGGGCATAATGCTTATCGTGATCCGATTTAATATGAACATTTAACTTTTTAAAAAATCAATTCTAATTATGGCATTCGAAAGCATAACTGATGAGAGGATTGCTGAGCTCTTAGAATGCTCAAAACGAGTAACAAATCCTCAGGCAAGAAATAGAAACTTGCAAGGTAGGGAACAAGTAAATTTCACTGTAGTATCCACAGATGGTTTGGATCATAAATTTGAAATTTATAAAAGACAAAACTTAAGACCTGGTATGGAAGATGATTTTTCATGTGGTCTTTCTTGGGTAGCTTCCAATGGTGAAACTTTAACACTAAAGAGATATAATGGTTCAAGTCACTCACATCCAAATCATTTGGAAAAAACTCGTTTAAACTTTGCTTGTCATATTCACATAGCTACAGAAAAGTATATTTTAGCTAATAGAAAACCTGAAGGTTATGCTGAAGAAACAGAGAGATATAGTACATTAGATGGTGCATTGCACTGTTTAATGATGGACTGTAATATTATTGGATTGGAAACTAAATCAGATATAACCAATCAGACGAAATTATTTAATTAATGAATCTAGATAAGAAAATATTAAAAGAAAGATTGTGCTCCTTAATGTGCGCTGATGTGAATATCATTGAAAAGAGCGAAAGCTTGCTTATGATTGATACTCCTTTCTATTTTTCCGATGGTGATCCATATCAAATTTATATCAAAGAAATGCCTGCCGGTATAATCAGACTTACCGATATGGGACATACATTAATGCATTTAAGCTATGAAAATGACATTGATAAATTTCGAGATGGAACACGAGGAAAATTATTTGATCAAATAATTTCTGAATTTGAGTTAAAGGAAAATAATGGAGAATTCTTTATAGATGATGAGTTAAATAATTTGAGCAAAAATATTTTTCGATTAGGTCAAGCATTAACTAAAATTAGTGATTTAACATTTTTAAATCGTGCAAGAGCAGAATCAACATTTTATGAAGATTTGACAGAACAACTTTATAGAATTATTGGATCGGATAAAATTGTAAAAGATTATAATTTTCCACTTATCAATAATTCACAAGATTATCCGATAGATTATTTTATAGAAGGAAAACATGCGCCATTATTTCTTTTTGGCATCCCAAACAGAGACAAAGCTAGATTAACGACAATAACTCTAGAAAGGTTACTTAGAGTAAAAGCAGATTTTGATAGCATTTTGATATTCTCTGATCAATCTACTATACCAAAACAAGATTTAGCAAGATTATCGAATGCTGGAGGAGAAATGATTGCTTCTCTTGATGCTGAGGATGATATTTCTAGAAAAATTTTGAGAAAGGTCGGATAAAAGCACTAAGCCCAACATCGTTTAACAGCAAATGTCGGGCATTGTGATGAAAAGTGTTATTTTAGAGACCAAGTAAAAAACAACTAAGCCGACAAGTTTGCGTCCCTAATCCACGCCACTTGCGTTAAACAAGACCGTTGTGCTTCATGCCAAGAAAAGTAACGGTACAAGGAATAACTTCCACTTCTATCATTGTAATTATCTTTTCAATAAAACTCAAAATCCAAGTTTCTAATTTTTTTAAAAAGGGAGAAAACTGATAATTATCATTGATAAAAAGGATTTAAATTGATAGTTTTAAATTCGTATTAACTAATACATTATCAGTTAATTAGATTCCTTTTTAGTCATGAAATACAATACTATTATAATAGGAGGTGGACTGGCAGGATTAACCGCGGGAGCGACACTCTCAAAGTTTGGTAAGAAAGTTCTTTTATTAGAGCAGCACCACAAGCCTGGCGGCTGTGCAACCACCTTCAAGAGAGGAGATTTCATTGTAGAAGTTGGTTTACATGAAATGAGTGGACTAACTGAAAATGGTTCAGTTACGCAAATTTTTAAAATGCTAGATGTAGATCAACACGTTCAATTTAAAAAAGTGCCTGAATTTTACGGAGTCCTTTCTGACACTGAAGATTTTGTGCTCCCACATGGATATGAATCTGCTACAAAAGCACTAATAGATAAATATCCAGAAGATGAAAAAGGTATCAAACGTTTTTTTAAGTTGATTGCAGGAACAAGAAAAGAAGCAACCAACCAACCGCGTTCACCTTTAAAACGAAAATTAATTTATCCATTGATGCCGTTACTTTATCCCAATTTAGTAGAGGCAACTAAACACACCGTTGGTTCTTGGTTAGATAAATACATTACAAATGAAAATGCAAAATTAGATCTCATAGCACACCTTGTTTATTGGGGAGATGATCCTTATACACTATCAATGTTCTACTTTGCTATACCATTTTCTGGCTTTATTGAGAATGGCGGCCACTTTATAAAAGGTGGGTCACAACAGCTTTCTAATTATCTTTCTTCCTACATAAAAAAGAAAGGCGGAAGTGTGTTATTAGGTAAAAGAGCTGAAAAAATCATTCTGAATAATGAAAAAGCAACTGGAGTTACATTCCGTGATAGTTTTAATGAACATTCAAAACCTATGACTATTTTATGTGACAATGTCATAGCCAATTGTGCCATTCCTGTGGTACCGTCTATGTTGGATGAGCCTTATAGTTCTGAACTTCAACAAAAAATCAGTTCAAAAACTAATTCATGTTCACTATTATGTATGTATCTCGGTTTTAATACAGATATCGAAAAGTTTGGTGTAAAATACTACTCAAATGTTTTCGAAGGACATAATGTAACTGCATTAAAGGATATCAAAACTAACCACCACGGTGATTGGTCTAATCGCAGATTCATTTTTGTGGACTATAACAAGGTAGATGCTGGACTCGCACCACCTAATAAATCTGAAGGTGTAATTTGTGCTGTAGATTATATCGAAGATTGGGAAAATTTAAATAAGGAAGACTACGATGTAAAAAAAGAAGAAGTAGCACAAGTTTTATTGCAGAGATTAGAAAAGCAGTATCCGGGAATTCGAAATAGTATTGAATACTACGAGGTAGCTACCTCCAAGACCATTGAGCGTTATACCTCGAACCCAAGTGGTTCGGTTTATGGTTACGCCCAAACTAAAGACCAAATAGCAAATAAGCGATTTAGAAACAATTTCTTGATACCTAACTTATACTTTGCATCAGCGTGGGCTTTCCCAGGTGGCGGTTTTGAAGGCGCAATCCAAGGAGGTTTCTTGGCTGCCTTGCAAATGAAAAAGGATAAAATTTGGTCAGAATGTGATGATGAAAAGTATGTTGATGATAGGGTGGTTCAACTCATTGAACGTAAAAAAATAGATGATAAAACGCTTGAATTATCCTTTGCCAAACCAGCCAATTTTGAAAATCTAAACGGTGAGCATGCTATTTTGGAACTTATAAACCCGAAAGAATCAACGCTAGATTTACCTTATCGCTGGCTATCGATAGATTCTAATAAGGAGACCAAAAACTTAAGATTTCAAATTAAAACGGATAAGACTAGCTTCTCAAAAAGTTGTGAACTCATTGACATTGGTGATGAGGCTATTGTTTATGGTCCTATAGGTTAGTTAAAAAAAGCACGAAAGCACAACACCGTGTATAATTAATTGCTTTGGTCGTTGCTTATTTGGAAAATTCCTTCGGAATTTTCTCGCGTTCGTTTTTGTTTACTAAATTAGTTGCTTAAACACGCAACTAACCATACACAAGACCGTTGTAGCCAATTTACGAAAATCGAATAAAGAACAAAATCTGATTTTAAAAAAACAACATTAATTTATGGGTATTGAAGTTCCGATTATAATATTATTAATTTCTCTTCCAGTTTATTTTTTAATTCGTGAAATTTTAAAAAAATTAAAACTTGGGACTGAAAAAAACAGATGGTTAATCACATTTGTAATAACTCTCTTTGTAAGCCCAATAATGTATGTTTTATCAATCATGATATGGATGTATTCAATTTCATATTATCCCAGACAAGATTTTGATAACCAACAATGGATTACGGAAAAAGATGAAAGATTTAAAATGTCAGAAGATATTATTGAGAGTAAGCTTTTGATAGGAAAATCAAAAGTTGAAATTGTAGAATTATTAGGTGATGATTTCTATTCATATGATAATAACCACATTTCATATGATCTTGGGCATCCACCCGGTCTTGTGAATATTGATCCAGATGTTCTCGACATTTATTTCGAAAATGGGAAAGTAATTAAAGTTGACCAACACGAAACCTAAGAACTAAAAACTGGCTACAACATCGGTTACCAGCAAATAGCAGGCTTTTAAGTTAAAAATGATGTTTTAGACACCAAGTAACAAACAACTAAACCGACAAGAACGCGCCCCTACTCCACGCTACTTGCCTTAACCAAGACCGTTGTAAAAACATTTTTAATGATGAAATCAGTCAGATTGATAATTCTTGTATTAATTAATTTTGTATTCTCACTACAGATATTTTCACAAAACAAAATTGAGCTAGGAACATATTTATCAGAGGATAAATTAACTGTTATAAATATTCTACCGAAAAATGAAGTTTCTTATTCGCGATATAACGATATATCTCCTTTTTCGGAAAATTCCACATTTTATCCAAAAAACCAATTTTGCGGAACTAGGCTATATGAAATCTTAGAAAGTGGTTTTGGTAAATACAATTTGAAAAACAATAATTTAAGTATTGAATTTGATCAGAACGTGAAATTTCTTGATAGCGTTAATATTCAAACTTCAGTAAAAACCTCAAAAAATGAGCAAATAGAATTTAAATTTAGAATTCATAGCTATCCAGAAAGTGAAGATGAAAATTTAATTAATGGTGTTCAGATAAATTCATCTGATAATCAAGTTCAATTAAACTCAGGTTTAGAAAATGAAATCACACTAAACTTAGTTAAAGGAAATGATGATGAAACTTATATAATTGATGATTCTTATGAATTAACATTGAATACAGACAAAAGCCTAATTGTTGATTTATATTTCAATTTGTATAAAAAAATCATTACAGGAAAGTTAAAAAGTAAAGACATTGAAATGAGCACTTAAAAAAAAATAAAGTAGTAAAAAACGTTTTACAACATCGGTTAAGCGCAAATAGCGGGCATTCTGGTGAAAAGTGCTATTTTAGACACCAAGTAAAAAACAACTAAGCCGACAAGAAGCCGTCCCTACTCCACGCTACTTGCCTTAACCAAGACCGTTGTAAACAAGGGCTCCAAAAGATTCCAAAAAGAACATGATTAAATTTAGCATGAGAAAATTAATTTTCAGCAAAATTTTCATGACTTTGAAATTTAAAAGCTTTCTAAAATCTGGCATTATTCAACATAAATTGAAAAGCATAATATATTAGATTGAATTTTTTAAAATTATTATTATAATAATCATTAAGTATTATGTTATTTAATTAAGATTTTTTTATATAAAATTTCACTCTATCAAATTAAAAATGATAATTTCGTCCTGATTAATGTGCCCTTTCAGCTTTCAGAAATACTATTCACAAAAAAAATAATAACCTCAATACTTATATATAATGATTTTTAATAGAATATATTTTTTGGCAATAATACTTTCCATATTAACATTTAGTTGTAGCAAAGATGAAAAGGCACAAGTACATGAAAACTTTGAATTAGCAACATTTGAAAAGTCTCTAGTTAAGGATATTACTTTTAATTCCGCAATTATTAGTAGTAAAATTTTAAATAATGGAAATACCCCAATAATACAAAAAGGAGTATGCTGGAGTACAAATTCTAATCCTAATGTAACAAATTACAAAACAGAAGAAGGGAATGGAATGGAGAGTTTTACAAGTAATTTAGAAAATCTAGATTCGAATACTACATATTTTGTTCGTCCCTATGCAAAAAATAATATTGGGATCAGTTATGGAACTGAAATAGTCATCAAAACTTTAGAAGAAACCAATTCAAGTTATGGGATTATATTAAAAACAACTGATGGTGGAGAAAATTGGAATAGTATACGGGTTAACGACATAAGTAACTTACACTCTACGTATTTTGTAAATGAGTCAATAGGATATGCAGTAGGTGGTCTAGGTAAAATTATCAAAACGATCGATGGAGGAGATAATTGGTCAATACAGAATACAGGTTTATATATTTTATTTGATGTGTTTTTCGCTGATGAAAACACAGGATATGCGGTAGGAAATCATAGTACCATCTTAAAAACAGATGATGGAGGAAATAACTGGATACTTCAAGAATCAGGAATTAACGAAGAACTTAATTCTGTTTATTTCTTGGACAAAAACATTGGTTTTATTTCAGGACAAAATGGAATAATCCTCAAAACTCTTAACGGAGGTGAAGAATGGGAATTAGATAATGACCCTTATAGAAAGTCATCAAACTCTATCAAATTTACCGATACAAATACCGGATTTTCTGCTGGATTTCGGGGGATCTATAATACAAATGATGGAGGTTCCACTTGGAACCAACAACTAGTAAGTGCATTTCGATTAAATGAATTATGTACTAATTCAGATGGTTCAATGTATGCCGTGGGCTACGGGGGGTTCATATATAAAGCCGCAAATGCAGAATCTGATTGGCAGGTGAATACTAGAAATTTAAATTATGAATTGACAACTATTTTCTTTACGAATGAAACAACGGGTTTCGTAGCTGGCTCTGATGGAGACATTTTTAAAACAACTGATAGTGGTGAAAATTGGACGGAACAAGAATCTGGGACTAATTATTATATTCAGTCAATTTATTTTACTAACGATACTAATGGAATAGCGGTTGGACATATGAAATAAATCTATATATCATAATATTATTTTGTACCAAATACCTAATAACCTTAATTCTACCAAAAGCGAGTATTCCTGTGAAAAATATCAGAATTAAATATCCATAGATTTAGATTTTTAATCATAATCTAAGAGTCAAAAAACACCATCATTCAGACCAACATATAAAAGTTCACGATTTGCTAGTCGCCCCAATTTACAATATCGGTTAAGCGCAAATAGCGGGCATTCTTGTGAAAAGTATTATTTTAGAGACCAAGTAAAAAACAACTAAGCCGACAAGATTGCGTCCCTACTCCGCGCTACTTGCCTTAACCAAGACCGTTGTAGCCAATTAGCGAAAATCGAATAAAGAACAAAATCTGATTTTTAATAAACAACATTAATTTATGGGTATCGAAGTTCCGATTATAATATTATTAATTTCTCTTCCAGTTTATTTTTTAATTCGTGAATTTTTAAAAAAATTAAAACTTGGAACTGAGAAAAATAGATGGTTAATCACATTTGTAATAACTCTCTTTATAAGCCCAATAATGTATGTTTTATCAATCATGATATGGATGTATTCAATTTCATATTATCCCAGTCAAGATTTTGACAAACAACAATGGATTACGGAAAAAGATGAAAGATTTAAAATGTCAGAAGATATTATAGAGAGTAAGCTTTTGTTAGGAAAATCAAAAGTTGAAATTGTAGAATTATTAGGTGATGATTTCTATTCATATGATAATAACCACATTTCATATGATCTTGGGCATCTTCCAGGTCTTGTGAATATTGATCCAGATGTTCTCGATATTTATTTCGATAATGGAAAAGTAATTAAAGTTGACCAACACGAAAACTAAGAACTGAAAACTGGCTACAACATCGGTTAAGCGCAAATAGCGGGCATTCTGATGAAAAGTGCTATTTTAGACACCAAGTAACAAACAACTAAGCCGAAAATAACGCGTCCCTACTCCACGCTACTTGCCTTAACCAAGACCGTTGTGCTTCATTATTTAAACAGCCTAATTACATAAAAGTCATATCTTTAGAGAAACCAAACTCTTCTCATGATTAAATTCTTTAGAAAAATTAGGCGAAATTTACTCTCTGAAAATAAATTCAGCAAGTATCTGATTTACGCAATTGGAGAGATAATTCTTGTCGTTATTGGAATTTTAATTGCTCTCTCAATAAACAATTGGAACCAAGAACAGCAACAAAAAAAAGTGTTAAAAAATATTTATGCAACCATAAAAGCAGATTTACAGCAAGACATAAAAAACATTGATAAAATTGTTAATTCTTCGCAACCTATGGAAAAAGAGTATTTGGCAATTATTAACAAAACAAGAAAAAAAGAAGATTTTAAAAATTGTAAAAATTGCATATATGTAAATTTCGGATTCCCTGAAATTAAATTAAGAAAAAACGGTAGTGAACTACTACAAAACTACAACCAACAAAACAACACCTCTAGTGATTCTTTATCAATCAAATTAAATAGTTTGTATTTAGATTTAACGAATGAAATTTCTGTTGATTTACAGGAATTAGCCACAAATACAAATTCCTTTTTAGAAAATTTAAAATATACACAACCTTGGTTTGCTGATGTTAACTTTAGGGGTTCTCCCAATTATACTGATGCTTTCATAGAATATGCCTTAACCGATTTTGGCTATAGAAACACAACTAAAGTACTTTATGAAATGTATTACAAAGGGTATATCCCAGATTTAAAATCATATAAAACCAACAGTCTAGAAATCATCGATTTAATAGATGAAAAGTTAGAAGATGAATAAAATAGTTCAAAAATAACGAAAGCACAACATCGGTTACGGGCAAATAGCAGGCGGTCCGGTGAAAAGCGCTATTTTAGACACCAAGTAAAAACCAACAAAGCCGACAAGAAGCCGTCCCTACTCCACGCCACTTGCGTTAACCAAGACCGTTGTAACCAATATTTTAACGAAATTTCCGAACTATAAAATTATAGTTCATTTTTTGAAAAAAAATTAAGAGTCTATTTTCTTAATTTTTGAAAAATTACGAATTGGACGATTAAAATCAATTCTTACATCATTAGGATTATCAGATTTATAATATAAAATAAATATTTTCCCAATACATTCCCTTGATTCATAGCAGTTAGTAAACCAAATAGAAGTATTCACTGTCTTTTGATAAAATTGATTATCAATCTGATATTCAAATGTAATTATATGATCTAGACCGGCTCCAGCACCTTTAATTTGATAATCTATAATGGTAGCCTCGGTTTCCTCCGAATTTTGACTAAATTCATTATTCTTAACCTTTTCAGTTTTTGAACTTATGAAATAAGCTAGAATAACAAATAATACTAATCCAAAAAGTTTATATTTTTTATTATTGAGAAATTCCAAATTATATTAATAAAATTAATTTTAATAAATATATCAATAATCTCCTAGATGATTACTGGGTAAAATTTTGATTTTCCATTATCAAATTTTCTAATTAGATTTAAATGCTTAATAACAAAAAAGAAAACCTATTTCTAATTCCACTTATAGCACTTGTCTTAATTTATTCAATTTATCAAACTATTAAGAATGACAAAGATGAACATCAATTGAGATTAGAAAATAATTATGTAATCGGAGAAATAACTAACCATGAAATTTTTGGTATATCAGAGTCTTATTATATCTATTATAAATATAATGTGAACGGAATTGAATACTCAAAATTTGTGAATAATGGTTTTGTATATACTGACTGTGAAAGAACACGAAAATGTATTGGTCTAAAACATGTTGTTTATTTTGATCCTAATAATCCAGAAAATGCATTTATGGATTTTGAATTAACAGATTTAGATATGAAAAAAAGAAACTTAATAAAAGAAAAAATGAAAGCCCGAATTAACAATCTTAAAAAGGAATAAAAATACTGGTTACAACATCGGTTACCAGCAAATAGCGGGCAATTTGGTGAAAAGTGCTATTTTAGACACCAAGCAAAAATCAACAAAGCCGACAAGAAAGCGTCCCTACTCCACGCTACTTGCGTTAACCAAGACCGTTGTGATGCTATTGTTTACAAAAATTCTAATTTCATTTTATGATAAATAGCCTAATTGAAAGAACAAATACCAATGAATTTTACAATGACTGTAATTTTTATCTTGAATCAAAAAAGCTAATAACCTCCGAAAATAGATTAGAAGTTGTTTATTCAATTAATCAAAACAGTTATGATATTCCTATCGAATATGAAGAATGGAAAATAACTTGTGACGGATATGTAAAAAGCGAAAACCTTGATAATAGATTTTTTATGCCATATGTAAAAATGGCAATTTTAAATAACCATCCATCACTTTGGAATTTTACAGAAAAAAAAATTGAATGTTATATAACTGGTATTCCTGCTGATATTAGAGAATTTTATGGGAATCTATTGATAGAACTTGAAAAGGCTTCCGGCAATTGGATTAAACTAACTGATCTTTTTTGGAATTTTGAGGATTATTTCAAAAATGAAAAGAAGAAATACAAAGAAATTCCAGAGCCCTTATTAAATGTAATAAAAAAAGTATGTGAAGATTACGATCTGAGATTTGAGATTAAGAAAGAAATTGCGATGCAAGAAAGAGCAATTAATAAGAAAGATCTGGGATTGCTAATTTTTGGAAATGAAATTGTAAGTCCTCATACTTTTTATTTAAAACAACCGTACATCATTGCTAATTCATTTGAGGCGATTCGTGTGAGGTAACAAAACAACAGCACACAACAGCGGTTCATCTCAAATTACGGGTGATCGAGGAAAAATTGTAATTTTAGAAACCAGGAAAGAAAATGGTTAAACCGACAAGTCCGCGTCCCTACTCCCGCAACTTGCGATAACCGCAGCCGTTGGCTGTAATCCAAAAAAAAAGATTATTAGAAAAGAACAAATAATCAATTTAACTCTAAAAACATCATCTTATGAAATTCATAAAAATTTTATTTATTGTTTTGACAGGTATCCTTTTGCATTCTTGTAGTGCAGAAGACGAACTACCTACAAGTGGTGAAAATTCTTTTTTTGCCCGTTTGAATGGGAAAAAATATATTCCAAAAAATTTCACTCATTTTCCTTCTGGTACTCAATACGGTTTAAATGCATATAAAAGAGATGGTGCTTGGATTATTAATGTCGACAATCGATCCGATAAAAATATTTACATTTTAATAGAAAGCGTTGAGCAACCAGGAAATTATTTAATACAAAATGTAGATCTAGAATATCCGAACCAAATCCCTAGAGAAAGACCTACATCTGTAATCATTGGAGATTGGAATTCCATATTCTACGTTACGAAAGAAGAAGAGAATAATGAATATATAAAAATAACTGATGTGCAGGATAGTTTGTTAATCGGAGAATTTCAGAAGATAACTCTCACAGATCCTGAGAATCCTAGTAATAAAGTTCATATTACAGACGGAAGATTTAATATAAATCTAACCACACTCAATAAGCCCTAATCTAATTGATCTACTTAAAATTAAATCAGGAAGTTTAAACACAATTAACGTACAAATGATGATACTGAAGAATGAAGATAAACTTGGATGAAAGGACTACAGCCAACATCGTTTAACAGCAAATAGCGGGTGTTTCAGGAAAAAGTAATATTTTAGACACCAAATAACAAACAACAAAGCCGACAAGTTCGCGTCCCTACTCCACGCCACTTGCGTTAAACAAGACCGTTGTAGCTAATTTTTTTAAGAATGAAAATACTTATCATTTTATCCTTTCTGTTTTTCAGTATAAATATTTTTGGGCAAAATGTTCAAATAGACACTTTGAAAATTATTTTGAGTGAGAGAATTAACGATCTAAATTCCACTCAAATGAATTATCCTTTAATTAGAACAGGCGATAAAAAGATTGATTCATTAATTAATTATGATTTGAAAAATAAAGTGACGCTTAATGAAATGCCTACCGCCAGTATTGATTCCACATTAAATGAATGGGCTTCATATGGTGTAGTTTCATTTGACTTTGATGTAAATTATAATAAGAATGGAATTCTATCATTGGAAATTAACGGAGAAGGTTGCGGAGCATATTGCGAAACCTGGAGTAATTACTACAATTACTCTACTATAAATGGTAAAGCTTTAAAGCTTTCAGATATCCTTGAACTTGAATATCTGAAAGAGGATATATACTCCCGAAAATCAGAACAATATGAAAAAAATAGAAAAGAATTAAAACAACAGCTTGAAGTTGATGAAGGTCTAGATTTAAGAACTTATAATTTCATCTTAGAAAGATATAACGAATGCGATAGCTCTTTTCAAATTGATGAATTTGCACTCTTCAATGATCGTATTGAAATAATTGAAAATTGTTATATGATTCACGCTTTAAGGGCAGCAATGCCGTTTATAAATATTGAATATAAATTATCCGATATTAAGGAATATTTGATAATAAAAAACTAGCAACAACATCGGTTAAGCGCAAATAGCGAGCATTTTAGTGAAAAGTGCTATTTTAGATACCAAGTAAAGAACAACTAAGCCGACAAGAACGTGTCCCTACTTCACGCTACTTGCCTTAACCAAAACCGTTGGCAACAAGCATATCTGAACTCAAAAAAGAATATTTAAGGATTAAAATAGAATTCGTAAATTTGATGAAAAGCCGAAAAATGGAATTAGAAGCTAGAAAAATTGAATTTATACAAGAATTTTTAAAGCTACAAAGTGAGGAAGCTATTTCTCGACTTGAAAAAGTTTTAAAAAAGGAAAAGAAAATGACAAGAATATTAGAACCAATGACTTTAGGTCAATTCAACAAGAGAATCGACAAATCTTTGAAAGATTCTCGTGAAGGAAAATTGACAAAAGCAACGGATTTACTATCTGAAATTGAAAAATGGAAATAGAAATATTCTGGACAGACTTCGCCAAAAAAGAATTACAAAAAAATTTCAATTACTTAAAAGAAAACGCCAGTTTGAGGGTTGCAAAGAATGAAACCCGTAAAATTGTACAAGAAACCAACCGACTTAGAAAGCAACCAGAAATTGGTCGAATAGAAGATTTATTAGTTGATAGAAATCAAGGGTTTCGATATTTAGTTCATCAATCTTACAAGATAATCTATTGGATGAATGAAAATGCAAATCAAATTGAAATAGTTGATATTTTTGATACACATCAAAATCCAATAAAGATTAATCGTTCGGAATAAAAGAGCCAGTTGCCAACATCGTTTAACAGCAAATAGCGGGCATTGTGGTGAAAAGTTTAATTTTAGAGACCAATTAACAAACAACAAAGCCGACAAAAACGTGTCCCTACTCCACGCCACTTACGTTAAACAAGACCGTTGGCAAATAGTTTTATAGAAAACCGTTGATTAACTTTGGAACAATTATAAATATTTAATTGAGCACATTTTATGATTATCAGATATAAAAAAAAACGCACAAGATCCTTGTTAATTATGATTGTTCTCTGGTTTGTATTATTAATTGCTAATCTCTTCTTTAATGAATTCAATACATGGTCTCAGAGCATTGGAATAATATTACCTCTGTTATTTATTACCACTTACGCATATCAATACTTAAATCAATATCTGACAATTGAAAATGAAATGATATATCTTAATTCTCCCTTTTCTAAGAAAATGGAATTAAAAGAAATAAAAATTATAAAGAAATTTGCTGGTGAATATATTCTTAAATCTGATGAAAAAGAACTCAGAATAGATACAGCATTAATTGACCAGGAATCTCTGGCTTGTCTTAATGAGAAATTGAAAAGTCTAAATTAATATTTTTAGTAATAAAACCATTAGCCAACATCGGTTAAGCGCAAATAGCGGGTATTCCGGTGAAAAGTGATATTTTAGACATCAAGTAAAAAACAACTAAGCCGACAAGTTAGCAACCCTACTCCCACTACTTGCCTTAACCAAGACCGTTACCCATTATTTTTCAGAAAAAATTTCATTAAATAAGTTCGTTTTTTGAGAACTTTATATATCTTTGCATTAGAATTTATTAGATGAAAAGAATAATTGCGAAAAGAACATTGAGGGAATTCTGGGAAAAACATGCAGATTCAGAACAGTATTTAAAAACTTGGTATGAGACAGCTAAATCCTCGAATTGGAATTCTCCAAATGATGTTAAGATGACATATATAAATGCAAGTGTTTTAAAAGACAGTCGAGTTGTTTTTAATATTAAAGGAAACTCATATCGACTAATTGTAAAGTTTAATTATTTGAGACAATGGGCATTTATTCGATTTGTGGGAACACACGCAGAATATGATAAAATAGATGCTGACACAATTTAAAAATTAGGATTATGAATATTAAGCCAATCAAAACAGAAAAAGACTACGATAAAGCTCTTGAGAGACTTGAAATGATATTTGATGCACCTGCCAACACAAAAGAGGGTGATGAAGCAGAGATTCTTTCAATGTTAATTGACAACTTTGAAAATGAACATTATCCTATTGATGCTCCTGATCCTATAGAAGCTATAAAGATTAGAATGGAGGAAATGAACTTAAAACAGAAAGATCTAGTTGGTGTAATTGGTGGAAAAAGTAGAGTCTCAGAAATATTAAACAAAAAGAAAAGATTGACTGTAGATATGATAAGAGAACTCGAAAGGATTTTACATATCTCAGCTTCAGTTCTAGTGAATAATTACAATATCACTAAGTAAAAAACAATGGGTAACATCGGTTAAGCGCAAATAGCGGGCTTAGTCGAAAAAGTGTATTTTAGATACCTAGTAAAAAACAACAAAGCCGACAAGAACGCGTCCCTACTCCACGCTACTTGCCTTAACCAAGACCGTTAGCTACCATATAAATCCAACATTTATGAAATTCATTTATTTTATTAACCTTGATGATTTTCTAGTCACTTTAAATTTTGGAAAAACAGGTATGATTTCTTCTCCTTCTATAGCTAATTTGTTCACTTACAAAAGTTTACATCCTATATATAATTTAGATATTGATGAATTAATGAAAAACCCTCATTCTTATAGCGGTTTTTCTTCTCCAAGAATGTCAAATATTGCCATAACATCAATGTCAAAAAATGGATTTAGACTTCAATACGGCATAAAGAATCCTAAACCTATTTCTGAAGCACAAATAATAAAAAGTGAGTTAATCGCAAATATCGAAATCGAATTTGAAAAAATAAGACGTGAAATTTCCCCGAATTCTCCAAGTAGATTAATTGCTATATATTTAGCGGAAGATAGTTACGAAGGAAGAACAATGCTTAAGAATATGTTCAACAAGAAAAATAATTTCAAAATTGCTCCTGTAAAAATAACTTGTAATTTATTATTCCATAAAGCTGACTCAAAATGGATTACTGAATATGAAAAAACAGGAAACAAAATTGCAATTAAAAAATATTGGCAAGGAATCCCATTTGATAAAAACCCTGAATTTGAATATTTACTTGAAGGTACAATTGAACTTAAAAATGAAATTGATAAATCAGAACTAAAAAACAAATACGGTAGCTAACATCGGTTAAGCGCAAATAGCGGGTATTCCAATGAAAAGTAATATTTTAGAGACCAAGTAAAAAACAACTAAGCCGACAAGAACGTGTCCCTACTCCACGCTACTTGCCTTAACCAAGACCGTTGTAATTTATTACAGTAGAACATATAAGCGAAATTATCTGTTCAAATTTCAAATAAAGGAACGAGTGGAAAAGTATAAATATTTAATAGGTTCTATAATAATAGTAATCTTGATGATTTTAATTTTGATACCTAGAAAACCTGAAAGACTTTATATCATATATGACAAAAATGATAATAATTCTAAATCTGTCCCATTTGAAATAAATACGAATAAAGGCTCATATTATATTTGCGATCAATCGAAATTTATTTATTTAAAAAAGGATTTAAATAAGGAATCAGAAACTCTGAATTTAAGTGAAATTGATGATTTTAAAATTATTCCAAAAAATGAGTTACTTATAAAATTTGAGAATGAGATGGTCAACCGAGAAAAAAATGAATTGGACTTATTGAATAGACAAAAAGTCTTTGAATTTAATTTGATAATCTTAGATAGCACTTCTAATAATTTTAAAATAATACCGGTTAACCGAATAATGGTTTTAAGTACTAATAATATAGATAAGCTATAAAAAGTATGAAATATACATTTCAACTAAACAACTCAACAAATTACAACATCGGTTAAGCGCAAATAGCGGGCATTCCGTTAAAATGTGATATTTTAGAGACCAAGTAAAAACCAACAAAGCTGACAAGAAGCCGTCCCTACTCCACGCTACTTGCCTTAACCAAGACCGTTGCCCACAATTTAAACTATGATCCGAAAAACAATATTACTTCTGACTTTAACAATGGGAATATTCAGCAACATATTTGGACAAAAGAAATCAGTAAATAAATATCAACCAGATTGGACATTTTATTTTTCTAATGTTGACAATAATTTAAGTTCTATTTCAACAGACTTAAATTTAAATTCTATTGCTCCAATTGAAAATCAAGAAAATGTCATTTACGTTTCAATAAAAATGCTCAATCCTAAGGAAAATGGACTTTCTGATAATGAGGAAGCCGAGAAATTGTGGAAAATAGAAGATGATATCATTGATAATTTAAAGGCTGAAAAACTTAATTACACATATGTCGGAAGATTAACTTCAAATGGATTAAGAGATTTATATTTCTATTCCGATAATGGTAATTTTGAAAAAGCTGTTGTTGATGTAATGAGAAATTATCCCGAATATAAATTTGCTTTTGGAATAGATGAAGATAAAACTTGGAATGGATATTTTAACTTCCTTTACCCGAATCCCTCACAATTGCAAATTATTCAAAACAGAAGAGTTGTTGAACAACTAGAAAAAAAAGGCGATAATTTAACCAAAGAAAGAGAAGTCGTTCATTGGGTATATTTTAATAATAAAGAAGATTTAGAAAAGTTTGAAAAATTCGCTATATCAAATAATTATAAAATTAACCTTAAGAAAAAAGCGGAACCATCTATAAATTATAAATATGTGATTTCAATTTCAAGAATTGATAAAATTGGATACAATGAAATTGATGAACACACACTAAAATTATTTGAAAAAGCAAGAATGTTAAATGGTGATTATGATGGCTGGGAGACTTCTGAAGAACAATAAACTGTGGGCAACATCGGTTAAGCGCAAATAGCGGGCATTCTGGTGAAAAGTATTATTTTAGACACCAAGTAAAAAACAACTAAGCCGACAAGAACGCGTACCTACTCCACGCTACTTGCCTTAACCAAGACCGTTGCAAAGTATTACTCAGAATGAAAAACTCAAAAAAAAAACAATTCCTAAATTAAAAAACCAATCTCACGCAACTGTTGCGTTGACTTTTTCAAGAATTTAGTGAAAAATATAAACTACACAAATCTGAGGTTTATGTGAAAAGTTTACAAAGGTTAAAATTAGAAAAATTGAATAATACTAAAATCAGTGCGCGGATTCTTACTCGAACCTGAAAAATGTAAAAACAGATGCATTCCACTTTTTATTCTGACTTTTACTCAAGCATGAAAACTCTGACTTTCAATCAGACGTGAAAAATGACAAAATAATAAGAACCAAAAAAGAATTCAAACTGACTCTTACTCAGACGTGAAAAATTTATTTGAGATTTAGAAAAGATTAAAATGACATAAAAACGATGACAACAAAACAACATATTTTGAAGATCGTAACACTATGCAACATCGGTTAAGCGCAAATAGCGGGCTTAGTCGAAAAAGTGTATTTTAGATCCTTAGAAAAAAACAACAAAGCCGACAAGAACGTGTCCCTACTCCACGCTACTTGCCTTAACCAAGACCGTTGTAAACAATAGCTCAAGAAACTCCTGAGTTTATCAATTTTTATTGCTGAAATAATCTTCAATTTCTTCAACTAGATTTTCACCCTCGATACTTCTGGCAATCAAAACTCCATTGGAATCGAATAAAAAATTATTTGGAGTAGAAAAAATTCCATATGCTTGTTTAACTTCTCCATTCTCACCTTTTAAACTACTTAGATTTATCCAGGAAAGAGAATCATTTATTATGGCATTTTTCCACTGTGACTTATCCTTATCAATTGAAACCCCAACTATTTCAAATCCTTTCTTAGAAAATAATCGATGTGCCTCTTTAAGGTAAAGATTATCCATCCTGCTGTATCCACACCCACTTGCCCAAAATTGCAATAAAGTTAGTTCGCCAGTTAATTTAGAAAATTGTTGATTAACTCTTGAGGTATCTTTTAAAATGAAATCTACATATTTAGTTCCAAGAGTAGGTTGTTTAGAATTAATTACTTTGCCGATTCGTTCTTTAAATATGCTGTTCTTCATTTCTGGCGACAAACCATCATAAAGTAATTTAGATTTCTCTCTACCCCACCGATCAGCGTTAAAGGCAATGACTTTTGCTGCAATGATTGAATTTGAATGCTCCTTTACAAACGTTAATTTTAAGAGATTCGACTCATCGGACTGCTTGGAAAACCAGTCAATATTGTCATATTCATTCGCTACTTTTTGCGAATTAGATCCGAAAATTTTACCATCACTAAAATTTGAATCTGATGCATCGAAAATCATCGGACTATTTTCAACCCATACTTCAGTAAAGTCTTGTTCACCTAAAGTATGCATCATTACCCAATTAGGATATTTTTCAAATTTAGTTTCAAATTGAAATTTATTATCTAATACAATTGCAGAATCAATAGATTTACCATTAAATAAGTTGTGAAAGAAAACTAAGGTGGAATCTGGAATGTTGGAAGTTGTACCAGTAAGAGAAAAAGATTTAGTTTGATTTTGTTCGCATGAAACTGAAAGAATTATAACGATGAGTGCAATAAATTTGGAGTAATTCATTTAAATTTATTTTTAGAAATATAATGAATTTTTATGTTTCGCTACAGTTTACAACATCGGTTAAGCGCAAATAGCGGGCTTAGTCGAAAAAGAGCTATTTTAGACACCAAGTAACAAACAACTAAGCTGACAAGAAAGTGTCCCTACTCCACGCACCATGCCTTAACCAAGACCGTTGTACCACATTTGAGTTTAGTACTAAAAAAGAGATTTATGAGTAAAATGACAAAAGAAGAAGCTGAAAATGAACTTTACCAACTTTGGTCAAATAGGGAAATCCCAAGTAACTTTACTTATGAGCATTCTGAATTTGATAGAGCTGTAGAACAAATGATGAAAAATGGAAAACTAGAATACTCTGATTTTTTCTAAACCATTAATTGAATTAATTAAGATTATCAAATTTCAACCCATTGAGAAAAATAAAATCTAAATTCCAAATTATAGAAATTGGAAAATTTCGATTCTACTCAGGAATTTTAATTGGATTTGGTTATGGTTTTATAATTAATATTCTTCTGCGACTTTTAACTAAAACCAAAGATATAACGTATGCTATTGTTGATGGAAATTGGACAAAATTTTTAAATTCAGAACTCACTTTTTACAATTCCTTTTTAATCGGACTAATAGCAGCATCGATTGGATTTTGTTTTACAACCTATATTTGGATGAGTAATATTAAAGTGAAAAATAGAAAGGAAAAATTAAAAACTCAATATGCGCAAATAAACGCAATTTTCACTTTTGGAATAATCTTCTTAGTATTGCTCCGATTTTATCAAATTTACTTTCAATTTAATTTTGATGGATTTAGCTTAAACCTAGAAGAGGAATATGGAATATTTCTATATTTTTTACCTATTTATATGTTTATGAATAACTGGAATAATATATCTAGAATATATATAGTAAAACAACCTTTATTAATTTCAACTATGATTCTAATTCTATTTGGACTAGTCTTAAGCTGATAAAAAACGTGGTACAACATCGGTTAAGCGCAAATAGCGGGCAATTAGGTGAAAAGTGCTAATTTAGACACCAAGTAACAAACAACAAATCCGACAAGAACGCGTCCCTACTCCACGCTACTTGCCTTAACCAAGACCGTTGGCAACAAGCTAAAAAAAATTATGAAATTGAGAAGAACAAAAAGATTACAAAATTTATTAGCTATATCAATCCTCTCT
>NZ_RBLG01000007.1 GCF_003634585.1 Gillisia mitskevichiae | reverse complement strand
CAAGAGCTAACTTGTACTACTACTTCGGTAACTCTGGATGCGTCATCTTCCACTGCGGATGGTGAGTTTACGTACCTATGGAGCAATGGATCTACAGATTCTTCTATATTAGTATCTGATGCTGGTGATTATTCTGTAACTATTACTGGTGAAAACGGATGTTCCGATAAGGCTTCAGTAGAAGTTATTTTAATTCCTGACACGGAAGATCCAGTTCTTTCAGAAATGCTAAGTATTGAAGTAGAAACAGATATCAACGAATGTGGTGCTGTAATTACATTCTTTGCTCCTACTGCAACAGACAACTGTGAGGGAACTGTGGTAACTTTAAATGAAGGAAGCCTTGCTTCTGGAAGTGAATTCCCTGTAGGAACTACAACTGTAACCTATACCGCAACCGATTTAGCAGGAAATACTTCTACAGTATCCTTTGATGTGATCGTAACAGATAACCAGGATCCATTAATAGCTTGCCCTGCAAATTTAACTCAAACAACAGAAGTGGGTGAAAGTTTTGGAATTGTGAATTTTGGAAATGCAACAGCAACCGATAATTGTGATGTGATAGTAGAACAAACTGCTGGTTTACCTACAGGAAGTCAATTCCCAATTGGCGTATCTACTGTAGAATTTACTGCAACTGATGCTTCTGGAAATACAAGCACTTGTAGCTTTACAATTACAATTACAGATGAAGAACCACCTACAATTTTATGTCCTGCTAATATCGATATGGATGTAGACCAAGGAATATGTGGTGCAGTGGTAACTTTTGAAACTCCAATAGCAACAGATAATTCTAATTTTGAAGTAACTATAACTCAAACCGCAGGACCTACCTCAGGGGAAGTATTCCCGGTAGGAACTACAACCGTAACATTTACTGCAACGGATTCAGCTGGTAATTCAGCTTCATGTAGCTTCGATGTAACAGTTAATGACACAGAGGATCCAATATTTGAAACTGTAGCTGATATTAATGTAAATACAGATGTAGACACTTGTGGCGCAGTAGTTACTTTCTCTGCTCCTACTGCAACAGACAACTGTGAGGGAACTGTAGTAACACTAAACGAAGGAAACTTGGTTTCTGGAAGTGAATTCCCTGTGGGAACTACAACAGTGACTTACACTGCTACAGATGTTGCTGGAAATACTTCTTCTGTATCCTTTAATGTGATCGTAACAGATAATGAAGATCCTACAATAACTTGTCCTTCAGCTATAATTACTACCACCGAAAGTGGCGAGAGTTATGCGATAGTTAATTTTGAAGATGCAACTGCTACAGATAATTGTAGTGTAACAGTAGAACAAACTGCTGGTTTACCTTCAGGAAGTCAATTCCCAATAGGAGAATCTACAGTAGAATTCACTGCTACAGATGCTTCTGGAAATACTTCTACTTGTACGGTTACTATTATTGTAGAAGATAACGAACCACCAGTAATTGTTTGTCCTACAAATATAGACATGAATGTTGATGCTGGAATTTGTGGAGCGGTTGTTTCTTTTGAAATGCCATCTGCTTCAGATAATTCAGGATTAGATGTAACTGTAAGTCAAACTGCAGGTCCTGCTTCGGGTGAAATATTCCCAGTAGGAACTACAACGGTGACTTTCACTGCTATTGATGCCGCTGGTAATGCAGCTTCATGTAGCTTCGATGTAACAGTTAATGACACAGAGGATCCAATATTTGAAACTGTAGCTGATATTAATGTAGATACAGATGTAGATGTTTGTGGCGCAGTAGTTACTTTCTCTGCTCCTACTGCAACAGACAACTGTGATGGAACTGTGGTAACATTAAATGAAGGAAGTCTTGCTTCTGGAAGTGAATTCCCTATAGGAACTACAACAGTGACATACACAGCAACAGATGCTGCTGGAAATACTTCAACAGTAAGCTTTAACGTAATTGTAACAGACAACCAAGATCCTACAATTGCTTGTCCTGTAAATATTATAACTACAAATACTGTAGGTCAGGATTATGCAGTTGTAAATTATACGGAAGTTACTGCAATAGATAATTGTGGAGTTACTATAGAAAGAACAACTGGACTAGCATCTGGAGAACAATTTCCAATAGGAACCACAGTAGTAACTCATGTAGCAACAGATGCTTCCGGGAATACATCTGTATGTAGCTTTACCGTGTTTGTTAAAGGAAGTCCTATTGCTGTGGATGATACAGCAAGCACTAATGAAGATACTTCGGTAGTAATACCTGTTTTAAATAACGATTCAGATCCTGAAGGAGATCCACTTACAATCATTAATACAACTACCCCATCTAATGGAATAGTTGTAATAAATGAAGATGGAACAATAACATATACTCCTAATTCAGACTATAATGGAGAAGATTCTTTTGAATACACTATATCCGATGGAAACGGTGGTACCGATACTGCTATAGTTATTATTACTGTAAACCCGGTAGATGATTCCCCTCCTGCTCCACCAACCACTTCGATTATTCAACCAACTTGTGAGAACCCAACTGGTACTATTACAGTTCAAACTATGGAAGGTTTAACCTATAGTATTAATGGTGTAGATTATCAAGAAAGCGGAGTGTTTAGCGATTTGGCACCAGGAACCTATGAGGTAACTGCTCAATCGGGTGACAATTTAACATCAGAAATCACCATAGTAACCTTGAACGAACCTGTAGCCATAGAAATTGAAACTATCACGGCTGTATCACAATGTTACGATGGAGGTACTTTTGATTTATTCGACCTACTAGTTGGAGTGTTTGACAGAACTGGTAGATGGGAGAATCCTAATTCAGTTGGATCTTTGGAAGGTAGTATTTTAGACCTGAGTTCCTTTGAGAATGATCTTGGAACATATACTTTCAATTATATAATATCTGGAAGTTGTCCTTCTACTACAGAAGTACAGTTAACCATAGATGATTCTTGTATCGTATTGGCTTGTAGCCTAGATGATATTAAGGACAGCATCTCTAAGGCTGTAACGCCAAATGGAGATGGATTTAACGACTTCTTTAAAATTGGAGTTGATCTTGATTGTGGATTTACATTCAACGTGAAGATCTTTAATAGATGGGGAGCAGAAATCTATACCATGAGAAATTACCAAAACAACTGGGATGGGTACTCTGATAAATCATTTACAAGTTCGAACCAATTACCTTCGGGAACCTACTACTATATCATCGAAATTAATGGTGCAGGTAGTTTAGGCCCAATTCAAGGATACATCTACTTAGGAACTAAATAAAGCTATAAACATGAAAAACTTCTATATCCTTATAACGATATTTTTTGTTGGTCTCTTTACATCAAATGCTCAGCAATTACCACAGTTCACGCAATATATGTACAATACCATATCTATAAATCCTGCCTATGCAGGAAGCAGAGATGGATTTTCATTAACTGCTTTGAACAGAAATCAATGGGCAGGCTTAAGTGGAGGTCCAGTGACACAAACCTTGTCTATGCATGCACCACTTAACAATGAAAAAGTGGGACTTGGTCTCTCTGTAATAAATGACAAAGCAGGTTATGAGAAATACACCTATCTATATGCGGATTTCTCTTATACCATAAATGTAAGTGAAGACGTGACTTTGGCTTTTGGTTTAAAAGGAGGAGCCAGTTATTATGATCTAGATGAAGATCTCTTTGTTGAACCTTCTATATTAAGCGATCCTTTCTTTAATGATCAATTTAATAAATGGACTCCGAATTTTGGTGCAGGTGTATATTTATCATCTCAGAAATGGTACATGGGATTATCTGCTCCAAAGATTATTAATAATGATAATAACGACTTTAGTGATTATGTAGCACTAGAACAGGTACATTATTATTTAACTGGAGGATATGTATTTGATATGAGTGACGATTGGAAACTTCGGCCATCTGCCCTTGTTAAGGCAACAAAAGGTGCTCCTCTATCCTTTGATATGTCTGGAACAGTTATATATGATGAAAAACTCTACTTAGGAGCAACATATAGATTAGACGATGCTGTAGGTGCTTATGCCGATTTCCAGATCTTACCATCCTTACGAGTAGGATATGCTTACGAATATTCAATTTCAGATCTAAGACCTTATACTTCCGGATCTCATGAGATTCTATTGATTTTCGAACTTAGATCCAAGAATACTAAATACAAATCTCCAAGATTTTTCTAACATAAATAAAACTATTATGAAGAATTTCAACTACTTAATACTTCTACTATTCATTGGAAATAGTTTTATGGCTTCCGCACAAAATGGGAAGCAAAAAAAAGCCGATCGTCTGTACGATGATCTTGCATACATTGAAGCTGTAGATATTTACAAAGAACTTATTGAAAAGGATTTTAATACTACCTATAACCAAAGTAAACTTGGAGATAGCTATCTTAAATTAAGCAGCCCAGAAAATGCAGTATTTTACTATGCTGAAGCGGTTAAAGACACAAGTATTTCTCCTGAATACTATTTTAAGTATGCTCAAGCTTTAAGAGGAGTTAAAAGATATGATGAATCTAAGGAATGGCTAAAAAAATATAGCACTGCGGGAAAGAATAAAGCAGAAGTAGATGAATTACTTTCTAAAGATATAGCTGACTTTAAAATTAAGGAGAATTACATCTTAGATAAAGTTAATTTTAATTCTGGATACAGCGATTTTAGTGCTTATGAACATGATGGAGTTACTTACCTAGTATCTGCAAGAGATGGAGGAATGTCCAAAAAGAATAAAGTATACTCTTGGAATGGGGAACCATTTTTAGATGTTTATCAATTAAATGCTAATTCAGAAACTGTTTCCTCAGTCTCCGGAGATATAAATACCGTCTTGCATGAAGGTCCACTTACTATTACTAAGGATGGTAAATACATGTATTTTACAAGAAACAATTATTTAAATAATAAAGAAGGTAAAAAACTAAAGGATCAAACTAATAATTTAAAATTATATAGAGCTACAAATATTAATAATTCCTGGAGTGATGTTATAGAACTTCCATTTAATAATAATGAATACTCTGTAGGAAATCCAAGTTTATCTACAGACGGTAAAACTTTATATTTTGTTTCTGATATGCCAAATGGTTTTGGTGGGGCAGATCTATATAAAGTGGATATAATGGAAAACAATATGTTTGGAAATCCCGTGAATTTGGGAAATAAGATAAATACTTCTTTAGATGAATCTTTTCCTTTTATGGCCAAAGATTCTATACTATATTTCTCTTCCAATGGACATGCTGGATTTGGTTTAATGGATATTTTTAAAATAGATCTTTCTAAACCTTCTATGGAAGTTATCAATATTGGAGAACCAGTAAATAGTAACCTAGATGATTTTGCTTATTTTCAAAAATCAGATAGCAATTTGGGATATTTTGCATCTAATCGTGAAGGCGGTGTGGGAAGTGACGATATTTATGGCTTTAATTTATTAAAAACATTGATCTTAAAGGGTCAAGTTACAGATAAGATAAATGGCGAACCGATCCCGAATGCTACTATCCGATTATTTACTTCAGAGAATAAACAAATTGCTTTCTTAGAAACCGATAAGGATGGGAATTACGAACAAGAAATCAATAGAAATGTTAAATATCCTATTGAAGCTAAACATATAGAATACAAAGAAAAGACAGGTATAGTAGATGCTAATAATACCGATGATTTAGAGGAACTTATCTATAATATTGAATTAGATCCTATTGAAGATGTAGAGTATTTAGCTGAAATTAATAATATCTACTTTGATTTTGATAAATCTAATATAAGATCTGATGCCGCAAAAGAATTGGATAAACTTGTTAATTTAATGAACAATAAATATCCGGAACTTGTAATTAAAATTGGTTCTCATACAGACAAGCGAGGTACTAATGAATATAATGAAGCATTGGCTAAAAGAAGAGCACAAGCTACTTACGATTATTTAGTAGCTAATGGAGTGGCTGCAGAGCGTATTAACGCACATGAAGGTTTTGGGGAAAGAGAACCTGCAATCCCATGTGATTCATGCAGTAAGGAAGAGCATCAACTTAATAGAAGATCTATGTTTAGTGTTGTTAAAATGAACTAAATCTCATTAAAATACACATAAGCGCCCAGATAGTAAAATACTATCTGGGCGTTTTCGAATAATTAGTTTTAGTTGGAGAGTGCGGTTTCTTTAATAAATCAATTAAAAATAAAATACTCCCTTTCAATAGAGTATAGTCAAAAGACAGATGATTATGATTATTTCTGACTTATAGTTTATAAGAGGTCACTAACAAAGAACAGGCTAGTAGCCCCAACTAATATAATTCTCATATTAAAGATGGTTTTAATTGAATACTAAATAGATAGAAGCTGCATTGAAATTTTACCACCTGGAATTAAAATTTATATTAAATTAAAAAAACCCCCATCCAAATATAATTGAATGGGGGTTTTTCCGATTTTTTGTAGGGTGTTCAAAATTTATGCTTTAAACAATACACATCAGGGTAAACTAATTTATGATTATCTTCTCATAAAAATATTAGTGAAATAATTTTTGCCGTTTTTATCCTTATCTACTGAAATTCCAAAGTGAGTAAAATTACCTTCTATATTTACTCTATGCCCTTCACTGGCAATCCAAGCTTTTACAACAGCATCTGCATTTCCATATCCAAAAGCAACATTTTCTGCTACTGCCTTAGCTCCTACATTAGATACTAAATTACTATAACGAACATTAAAGTTGTCGTGATTTACCACTTCGTTACTAGTCATATAAATAGTATGATCGTCTGCTTGGAAAGTTACTTCATCTACTCTTGAAAGCGCTTTCATCCCAATACTTTCTCTGTACTTGTTCACACCATTTAGAATTTCAGATTCTAATGAAGTATAAGTTATAGAATTAGCAAGGTTAACAGTTTTTAGTTGTGCCTCATTTTCTGGAATAGTACTGTCTTTAGAGCAAGATGCAAACGTAAGAATACAAGCAAAAACAAGACAAAATTGTTTTGTATAGTTCAACATAATAAGTAGGTTAAGCGATTTGGTATAGCCAAAATACAAATAAAATCGATTAAATACACTCTTGCTCAGTGAGTTAATTGATTTTATGGTAATTTTAACATATATTGTACGTTAAATCCTACTTATTTGATTAGATTAAAATTTTTGTGTGTAAGAAAATTTGATTTTATTCGTTAAAAGGTAAAAATCTTACCATCATCGGCTAATTCCACATTCGAGAATTCACTAAGTGCCTCTTCCTTAAATAATTGAATGTTTGGATATCTTGTGGAAAAATGGCCAAGAATTAATTTCCCAACGTTTGCTTCCTTTGCTATTAGAGCAGCTTGGATAGCGGTTGAATGTTTTGTTGGTGCAGCTAGTTCTCTATTTACCTCAAGAAAGGTAGATTCGTGATATAGAATACTTGTATTCTTAATTTGAGAGATCATTTCCGGGTAATAGGCTGTATCACTACAAAAGGCATAGCTCATAGGTTTTGCTGGTGGTCCAGTTACCAAATGATTTGGTATGATCTCACCATCATTGGATTCTACATCTTTTCCCATTTTTACACTTTGATATAAAGAGACGTCAATGTTATACTTCATGATCTCATTAATCAAAAGCTTTCTTGGCCCCGGCTTTTCTTTAAACAAAAATCCGTTTGTATAAATTCTATGATCTAATGGAATAGTTTCTACACTAACCTTTTCATCTTCAAAAAGCAACTCTGGGCTTTTACTATCTAACTCATGAAATAGCAAGGGATAATTTGTCCAGGATTTGGATAATTTTAATTGTAAGGTAATTATTTCCTTTATACCCTTAGGACCATAGACATGTAGTTCAGACTCCCTATTTAACAATCGAAAGGTAGAAATAAGACCTACCAGTCCAAAACAATGGTCCCCGTGTAAATGAGAAATGAAAATATGTTTTATCCGTGAAAATTTGATCTTATTCCGGCGTAATTCAACTTGGGTACCTTCTCCACAATCTATTAAGAATAAATGATTATTTATTTCTAAAACCTGAGAGGTAGGATTTGTGAAAGTTCTTGGGGTCGCTGCATAACAACCTAATATTGTTAATTTCATACTATGTTTTTATGTCCTTGCGATTAAACAAAGAAGCCCAATAAATTTATTTTTATTAAAAACCTAGTTCTCTTTCTAAATCGTCCATTTTAATTATATCTCCCGCCTCTTGGAGACTAGGAACTACAATTAATTCATCTGGAATCACATCTATAGAAAGATTGGAATTTACAATTACAAAAGATTTTTTTTCTGCTCTATGTATATTAGAAATTTCCAAAAACAGTAGAGCATCTTTCAGTTCAAAATTTGGAAAATCACGAAGGTCTATCACTACATTATCGTCTCTATAATCTATATAGTTTTCAGTGATTTTCTCTGCAAAATTTATAAGATTATGCTCACTATCCTTTAGAATAATATATCCTTCTTTTCGTATAATTTTCATCTTTGATCTTTTAATCTACTATAAACTTATCGATTTATTTTTGAAGCTAAAAGGTAAATAACGGCCATTCTTACTGCCACACCATTTTGAACTTGATCTAATATTATAGCCTGTTTAGAATCGGCTACATCACTTGTTATCTCCACTCCCCTATTTATTGGTCCCGGGTGCATTACCACAATTTGTTTATTAAGGGAATCTAATATTTGTTTGTTTAGTCCAAATTGCTGTGTATATTCCCTTGTAGTTGGGAAATAACTAATTTCCATTCTTTCATTTTGGACTCTTAGCATATTGGCAACATCACACCATTCTAAAGCCTTTACAAGATTGGTTTCTACACTTACCCCTAAAGATTCAATATACTTCGGAATTAAGGTTTTGGGACCGCACACCTTTACTTCAGCGCCCTGCATTTTCAATGCGAAAATATTAGAAAGCGCAACTCTACTGTGTTTAATATCTCCTACGATTAAAACTTTTTTACCCTTTACTTCCCCTAATTTTTCACGAATAGAATAACTATCCAATAAAGCTTGAGTAGGATGTTCATGTGTTCCATCTCCAGCATTTATAATGCTTGCATCTACATGCTTAGATAAAAAAATCCCAGCCCCAGGATTGGGATGTCTCATCACCACCATATCCACTTTCATGGCAAGAATATTATTTACTGTGTCTATTAGGGTTTCCCCTTTTTTTACTGAAGAAGAAGCTGCTGAGAAGTTAATCACATCTGCGCTTAGTCTTTTTTCGGCAAGTTCAAAAGAGAGTCTAGTGCGGGTACTGTTTTCGAAGAATAAATTTGCAATGGTAATATCACGTAAAGAAGGAACCTTTTTAATTGGTCTATTGATCACTTCTTTAAAATGATCTGCAGTTTTAAAGATCAGGTCTATATCTTCTTTCTTAAGATATTTAATTCCTAATAAGTGATTTACACTTAATTCGCTCATTTAGTATCTTTTTTCTGTGGAATTACTTCCTGTTCAATTTTCGCAGTTGGTAACAGATAGACCGCATCTTCTCCATGTACCTCTTTCCAATGCACTTTTACTTGTTCATCGTTAATTGCATCTACTTGTCTCCCGTTATAATCCGGTTGAATTGGTAAATGTCTACTAAATCTTCTATCTATAAGTGTAAGCAATTCTATTTCTTTAGGTCTTCCAAAAGATTGAATTGCTGTTAATGCTGAACGTATACTTCGCCCGGTGTAGAGCACATCATCTATAAAGATCACTTGTTTATCTTCAACAATAAAATCGATCTTGGTTTTATTAGCTTCCAAAGGTTTGGTGCTTCTTCTGAAATCATCTCTATAAAACGTAATATCGAGCTGACCATATTCTATATCCTTAATCCCATATTCTTCTTCTAATAATTGAATAATCCTATTCGCTAAGAATATCCCACGAGGTTGTATCCCAATGATTACAGTATTTTCAAAATTTGGATGATTTTCTACCAACTGGCAAGCCAAACGACGAAGAATAATGTTGATCTCTTTAGAATTAAGCAACATTTTTTGACTCATATTAGAAACTGATGATGTTTGGGAAACAAAAGTAAGATTTTTTTTGATTAAAGAAAGTATAGTTCATAATCGATCTCGTGTATATGACTTACTTTTACTTCTGTTCTAAATTCATAAGAAGGGTTGAAATATACTTCTAGTTAATTTGATACATTTACTCCCAATCTTTCTTATCCTGAATGAAAAGCATCAGATTTATAATATTTATAATTGTATTGGCTCAGTTCTGTTGTACCTCTTTATGGTTTGCAACAAATGCAGTTTTAGGAGAACTACTATTAGATTTTCAATTAAATGAAAACGCCTTAGAACATTTAACCTCTGCAGTACAATTTGGTTTTATAATAGGAACTCTTCTTTTTGCGCTTTTTTCTATTGCCGATAGATTCTCACCTTCCAAAGTATTTTTTATTTGCGCACTACTAGGTGCTTGTATTAATGCAATAACCATATTAGAATCTAATAATTTCTTTAGTCTTCTATTGATAAGATTCTCCAGTGGTTTTTTCTTAGCAGGAATTTATCCGGTAGGAATGAAAATAGCATCAGATTATAGTGATAAAGGTTTAGGAAAGGCACTAGGGTTTTTGGTAGGAGCTTTAGTATTAGGAACTGCATTTCCTCATTTATTAAATGGTCTATTTGTTCAGATTTCCTGGCACGCGGTAATAGTAACCACCTCCTTAATAGCGTTATTTGGAGGGCTTCTAATTTTATTATTTGTTCCCAATGGTCCTTACAGAAAAAGAAACAATAAACCTGCCTTTAAAACCGGAATACTAATTTTCCAAAATCCAAAATTGAGAACGGCCGCTTTGGGATATTTCGGACATATGTGGGAGTTATATTCGTTTTGGGCTTTTGTCCCAATTATTCTTACAACATACTTTAGATTACATAAATCTATATCTCCAAATATATCTTTATACTCCTTTATTATTATTGGAGTTGGAGGATTGGCATGTGTAATAGGTGGTTTTCTAAGTAGCAAATATGGTGAAAAAAGAATTGCTCGAATAGCATTGTTATTATCTGGAATTTGCTGCCTTTTATCCCCTTTTCTCTTTCATATAGATTCTAGTTTAATCTTTATAGGATTTCTTGTTTTTTGGGGGATGGTAGTGGTGGCAGACTCTCCATTATTTTCCACTTTGGTAGCGCAAAATACTCCAGCAGAATATAGAGCTACCTCACTGACTCTGGTGAATAGCATAGGCTTTGCAATAACGATTATAAGTATTCAATGTATTTCTCTTGCGAGTAATTATTTAGATCCAAAATTTCTATATTTAATTTTGGCGATTGGACCCATTGTAGGAGTTCTTGCATTATATCGAAAGAAGAGCCTTAGTTAAAAAATAGATTCAAAAGGAAAAAGCAAAAACCTTTTAATAATTAAGAGATAAAATCTAATTTCTTAAGTCCACAATAGAAAAAATTCAGGTTTTGGCAGCAAACTAACTGAATATTAAATAAAATTAAAACATAGTAAGCATGAAGGTTGCAAGTATTAAGGAGCTTAAAGATGAACTTGGACATAGATCTAAAGAAGAACTATTAAGTTTTTGCTTACAGCTGTCTAAATTTAAAAAGGAGAATAAAGAATTACTCACATATGTGTTATTTGATTCTACAGATGAAGAAGAATATATCGCACAAATAAAACAGGAAGTAGAGATTCAATTCAGTCTGATTAACAAGAAAAATTTCTACCTCATAAAAAAGAGTGTAAGGAAAATCCTTAAAATGATTAAAAAATATATACGGTATTCCAAAAAAAAGGAGACTGAGGTAGAACTATTATTGTTCTTTTGCGAACAATTAGCAGATTTCTCCCCTTCAATTAAACGAAATACCACTTTATTAAACTTATACAATAGGCAATTGCTTCTAGTAAAAAAAGGAATTACATTGTTACATGAAGATCTTCAGTATGATTATGAACTGGAACTTCAAGAGCTAAGTCTGAAATAGAAATAAAAATTTTAATGATTTTCAACTTTACTAAACTCGCTCTCCCTAAAAAAATCATTTGTAGAATCTAACTGAAGTATTACAAATAGCTTTAAACTAAGTTTAAACTTTTATCATCAGATTCCGCGAAATTTTCTAAATTGCTACAACATTTTATTTCAACAATCTTTATTAACAATAGATTCCCAAATCTTTTGAACTTCTAAGGTGTTAAAATACCTTATTAAAAAGACACTTTATGAAAAAAAAATTAAACTGTATATTATTAGTTGATGATGATTTACCTACCAATTTCATCAATGAAAGAGTTTTAAAAAAAATTGATTGCACTGAGAAAATAATTGCTGTACAAGGTGGATTTGAAGCTTTAGAATATTTAAAATCTACCGATAAAGAAACAAATCCCCAACCAGATCTCATCTTTTTAGATATTAATATGCCAGGAATGAATGGCTGGGAATTTCTAGAAAATTATAGTCATTTAGAAGAGGTACAAAAAAGTAAAGCTATTGTGGTAATGCTTACCACTTCTCTCAACCCAGATGAACGAGATAGAGCAAAGGAAATTCCGCAAATTTCAGGATTTCTAAACAAACCATTATTTATTGATGGAGTAAAAGAGATACTTGAGCAAAAATTTCCTGAGTACGTCTAACAGATAGGTCCAAACCCTGAATTAAGGTATAATAACTTAATTCTTTTTAATTGAAGTTTGAAACCCCATAATCATGACAATTTTAAAAAAATCCCTTTATAATATAATTCGTGAGGAAGAGGCTATTTTTAATTTTATAGAGGATTTTACATTATATGGATATTGGTATATAGAATTAGAAAACACCAATAATATCTATATAGACCAAAAGCTATTAAATTTATTAGGTTTTGATTCTTCGTTTTCAAGAGATAAATCTTTATCTACCAATAAAATATTAAAGAATAAAGAATCTGAAAGGGTGATCCTTGCTATAAAAAATCACTTTACAGATTACTCAACCCCTGTAAAATTAAAAGTTGCATATACTCACAAAACTGGCCAAGAAATCAGTTTTCATTGCAAAGCACTTGCAGTAAAAAATTCAGAAAATAGTATCACTGCGGTAATTGTAGGGAACACCTCTTTTGTAAATGGTCATGAAGTTAGTTTGGAGGAACAACTAAATGTAAAACGACTAAAACGTATTATTGCTAGTACTAATATTGGCACCTGGGAATGGAATGTTCAAACCGGAGAAACTATATTTAATGAAAAATGGGCAAATATTCTAGGATATACTCTAGAGGAACTTCAACCTATTAGCATGGAAACTTGGGAGAAATTTGCTCATCCAGAGGACCACGAACGCTCTAATAAGTTATTAGATGAGCACTTTCTAGGGGAAACCGAATATTATGTAATAGAATCCAGGTTTAAAAATAAAGCAGGGGGATGGATTTGGGTTAAAGATACTGGTAAAGTAGTAAGTTGGACTAAAGATGGTAAACCAGAGTGGATGACCGGAAGCTACCAAGATATTACAGAGCGAAAAGAACATGAATTGCTCTTGGAAAAATATCAAGATCTACTAGAAAGATCCAGTAGGGCTGCAATGATTGGTACTTGGGAGGTAGATCTTCTAAACAATGAAGCTCACTGGAGTAGTGTAACAAAGGAAATACATGAAGTACCGGAGGACTATTCTCCAATAATTTCTGAAGCAATAGACTTCTACCCTTTAGGGATCAATAGAGACACTTTAGAAAAGGCCGTAAATGATGCCATTGTTAATGGTGTGAATTACGATATAGAAGTAGAGATCATCACAGGAAAGGGAAATAGAAAATGGGTTCGGGCAATTGGAATATCAGAATTTAAAAACGGTACATGTCAACGTTTATATGGTCTCTTTCAGGATATTCAAAAGAGAAAAGAAGCTGAGAGATTAAACCACGAAAAACAGACTTTATTAGAAACTATACTTAATAGCATAGATGTAGGGATTGTTTCATGTGATAGAGAAGGGAATTTAACTATGTTTAATAATGCCACAAAGGAATGGCATGGACTACCTGCAGAACCAGTACCGATCTCAGAATTCTCTAATTACTATGGATTATTTCATTTAGATGGAAAAACACCTTTGAAATCAGAGGAAATACCCCTTCTTCAAGCATTATATACCGGTGAGGTAAGTACTAAAGAATTTATTATTTCACCTAAAAAGGGTGAAAAAAGAAATATTGTAGCTGCAGGTTCTCAACTTGTTGGTGAGGACGGTAATGTTTTTGGAGCTGTGGTTGCAATGCACGACATTACAAAAATCAAAAAAACTACACAGCAACTTAAAATTAGCGAAGCTGCTTTTAGAGGTAATTTCGAAAATGCAGCTATTGGAATGGCCATTCTTAACGAAAGTACAGATTGGTTGGAAGTTAACGACCAACTTAGTAGAATTGTAGGTTATACAAGAGAAGAACTATTAAGCTTAAGTGTTTACGACATAACCCCTAAAGAAGATATTGCAGATAATATAGCGGTATTAAGGGAATTTATTGCAGGCACAAAAACTTATCTAAATAATGAACAGAGATTTATTCATAAAAGTGGATCTATTATACATGTAATACTATCGGTATCTGTAGTTAAGAATGAAGATGGAAAACCATTATATTTTATTGGTCAGATCACAGATATTACCCCAAGAAAGATCGCTGCCCAAAAGCTACAGGAAACCTTTGCAAAATTAGAAGGAATATTAGATTCTAGCACCCATGTAAGTATTATAGGAACCGATGTGGATGGTACTATAACAACTTTCAATAGAGGGGCTGAAAATTTATTAGGTTATACTAGAGAAGAAATGGTTGGAAAAGAGTCGCCCGCCATAATTCATCTAAAAAAAGAGATCATCAAGACTGGAGAAGAACTCTCAAAAGAACTAAACAAAAAAATTGAAAATTTCGATATTTTTAGAGCTTTAGCTAATAATGATAATCACGATACAAGGGAATGGACCTATGTTAGAAAAGACGGCGTAAGCTTTCCTGTACAACTAACTGTAACTCCTGTAAAGGACAATGAGAAGATTATTGGGTATCTAGGTGTTGCAGCAGAGATCACCGAAATTAAGCGAGTAGAAAAGGAAATAAAGTCCTTATTAGCAGTTACTAATGATCAAAATGAACGTTTAAAGAATTTTGCTCATATAGTATCTCATAATTTACGTTCCCACTCTGGTAACTTTGATATGCTTCTTACCTTATTTTTACAAGACTATCCTGAAGCAAGTGATAATGAAATTATGAATATGCTAAAAATGGCTTCAGATAATCTAAAGGAAACCATAAGCCATTTAAATGAAGTTGTATTAATTAATACAAATATAGATGACAGTTTAATCCCTATTAATATATTTAAAACAACAGATCAATCCATTCGGAATGTTGCCGGAATAGCAAGTGAGGCTGAAGTAGAGATTATTAATAATATAGACCCTACACTTAATGTATTAGGTTTGCAAGCTTATCTGGATAGCATTATTCTTAATTTTCTGACTAATGGAATTAAATATAGATCTTTGGAAAGAGACTCTTTTGTGAAAATAGATTCAGAAATCGTGGAAGATTATGTGGTAATTAGTATTGAGGATAATGGACTTGGAATAGATCTAAAGAAACATAAAGCAAAAATCTTTGGGATGTATAAAACTTTCCATAAAAATAAAGACTCCCGAGGAATTGGATTATTTATAACTAAGAATCAAATAGAATCTTTAGGCGGTAAGATCGAATTGGAAAGTGAAGTAGATAAAGGAACAATATTTAAATTGTATTTAAAACATGAATAAAATTGATATAGCCTGTATTATAGATGATGATCCTATTTTCGTTTTTGGAGCGAAGAAGATCATGCAATATGCCAATTTCTGTTCGGCATATATGATATTTCATAATGGAGAAGAAGCTCTTATTAACCTCAAATCTGTTATTAAGGCTGGGGAACGATTACCAGATATTATTTTATTAGATCTTAATATGCCTATTATGGATGGATGGGAATTCCTAGATGAATTCACTAAAATTAAAACGTCTAAAAAAATAACTATTTATATAATCACTTCTTCTGTAGATCCCGCAGATGTTGAAAGATCTAAAGAATATGAAAGTGTAAATAATTATATAGTTAAGCCTATAACGCTTGAAGCTCTTCAGGAAATATTGAATGAAAACGCTGCATAAACTTTTGTATTATAGCAAATAAAAAAGCCTCCTTAAATTAAGGAGGCTTTTTCTTTTAAGCTTAAAAAATGAATGAATTTGAAAGACTATGCTTTCCCTTCCATTTTATCTTTCAATGCTTGAAGATCTGCATTAACATCACCAATAGTGGTTTTTTCAGTGTTTTGAGCTGATTTTTTAGCAGCTTGCTTCACGATTTTTTGCTCTTCTTCTTTATGTATAGCCATATGAGAAGCTACCACTCTCTTGAATTCTTTGTTGAATTCAATAATTTGGAACTCCGCAGACTCACCAGCATTAAGTTTCTTACCATCTTCTTTTTCAAGATGACGAGTAGGAACGAATGCAGTAATATCCTCATTAAACTCTATGGTTGCACCTTTGTCAACTATTTCACCTATTTCCGCAGTATGTGTAGTACCTACAGCGAATTCAGTTTCATATTTATCCCAAGGGTTAGACTCAGTTTGTTTGTGACCTAAACTTAATTTACGTCCTTCAACATCTAATTCTAATACAACAACTTCCAACTTATCACCTACATTAGTAAATTCAGATGGATGCTTGATCTTCTTAGTCCAAGAAAGGTCAGAAATATAAATAAGTCCGTCTATTCCTTCTTCCAATTCTACGAATACACCAAAGTTTGTAAAGTTACGTACAATACCTGTGTGCTTAGAACCAACTGGATACTTAGAAGTAATATCTGTCCATGGATCCGCGCTTAATTGCTTAATACCAAGAGACATTTTACGATCATCACGATCTAAAGTTAAGATTTGAGCTTCGATCTCATCCCCTACTTTCACGAAATCCTGAGCTGAACGTAAATGCGTACTCCAAGACATTTCAGAAACGTGAATAAGTCCTTCAACTCCTTCAGCAACTTCAATAAATGCTCCGTAATCTGCAATTACAACTACTTTTCCTTTAACGTTGTCTCCAACTTTAAGGTTTTCGTCTAAAGCTTCCCATGGATGTTTGTGTAATTGTTTTAAACCTAATTGAATTCTAGTCTTAGCTTCATCGAAGTCAAGAATAACAACATTCAATTTCTGGTCTAATTCAACTATTTCGTTTGGATGGTTAATACGAGACCAAGAAAGATCTGTAATGTGAACCAATCCATCAACTCCACCAAGATCTACGAATACACCGTAAGAAGTAATATTCTTAACAGTACCTTCTAATACTTGACCTTTTTCTAGTTGACCAATAATTTCTTTTTTCTGCTCTTCGATATCCGCTTCGATAAGCGCTTTGTGCGATACAACAACATTCTTAAATTCATGGTTGATTTTCACAACTTTGAATTCCATTGTTTTACCTACATAAGCATCGTAATCTCTAATTGGCTTCACGTCTATTTGAGATCCTGGCAAGAATGCCTCAATTCCAAATACATCTACGATCATACCACCTTTAGTACGACATTTAACAAAACCGTTTACGATTAATGCTTCATCATGTGCTTTGTTCACACGATCCCAAGCCATGATCACACGAGCTTTACGGTGAGAAAGGATCAATTGACCTGTAGCGTCTTCACGTACATCAATTAATACTTCAACCTCATCTCCAACTTTAAGATCTGGATTGTAACGGAATTCGTTTAAAGAAATAACTCCTTCACTTTTCGCGTTAATGTCAATAATAGCATCACGATCTGTGATATTAATAACTCTACCAGTAGTTACTTCATCATCTAAAGTATCTACAAAGTTTTCAGCTACTAACTTCTCAAATTCTACTAACTTAGTATCATCTACAGGATCTATTCCTTCTTCGTAGTTGTGCCAGTTAAAGTCTTTTAAGAATTGCTCAGGGTTTTCCTGTTGTGCAGACGGTGCCGCGTGGTTCGAAACTTCAGAGTTAGACTCTTGAACTTCTTGATTTTTTGTTTCTTCAGCCATTGCTGATTGTAATATTTGTATTCTATGTTCTTTATGGAAATTTCAGATAATTAAACACAGAAGTGATTATATATTTGATTTTCAACCCTTTTCTATTTCCATTTCTTTATCTAAAAAGGAGTGCAAAAATACAACTTATTTTATTATATTCAAATATTTGAGAACTCTGTTTTATGAAACTGAATTTTTAAATGAAAAATGAAATAATAAAATAAGAATAGAGTAGATCATTCCCAGTGTAGCAACCCCTGTCCAACCAAATTCCTGCCACGCATAAGCACCAGAAATGGTCCCTAAAGCACCACCAATAAAATACCCTACCATATAAATTGTATTAATCCTATTTCGTGCATCTTGATTTTTAGAAAAGATGATGTTCTGATTTGTAATATGTAAAGATTGTAATCCCATATCTATCAAGATCACTCCTATTATTAAGCCTATAATAGAACTACCGGAAAACACGAATATTCCCCAAGCTATGATCATTAAAATAGTAGATATGGTGATTAGCCTATTTTTATTCATCCTATCACTAAGTTTTCCCATAACTGTAGCGGCAAGTGCTCCTCCAATTCCAAGAATCCCAAATGCACCTGTAATGGCGCTTCCATAATTAAATGAATCCTCCATTAGAAAAACCAAAGTGGTCCAAAAAGCACTGAATCCTGCAAATCCTAATCCTCCTCTTACGGCGGCTAAGCGTACCGAACTTTCAGATTTAAAGTAATGCACTATTGATCTCATAAGTTGTGCATAAGTTCCTCTAAAGTCTGGAGCTAGTTCTGGCAACTTATATTTAAGCAACAACCAATAGATAAGCATAATTCCTGTAGCAATAAAATACATAGCTCTCCAACCAAGATACTCCCCTACCATACCGCTAATAAATCTACTTCCTAAGATTCCAATTAGCAGTCCGCTCATCACAATTCCTATAGCTCTTCCTTTCCTTTCTTCTGAAGCTAATTGTGCAGCCATTGGAACAAAGAGTTGAGGAACTACTGAAGAAAAACCAATAAAAAAACTGGCGATAGTAAGAATTAATAAAGATGGCGCTAATGCAGCTGCCAGTAGACTGATGACAATTGCAATAAAATCTATAAGAATAAGTTTCTTTCTGGGAAATTTATCTCCAAGCGGAATTATAAATAATAATCCTAGGGCATATCCTATTTGAGTAAATAAAGGAATATTACTTACAGCTGTTTCCTTAACCTGATAAGTTTCTGAAATAAGATTTAGAAGGGGTTGATTATAGTAGTTATTGGCAACTACCAATCCCGCTCCAACAGCCATTAAATATAATAATGAATTAGGAAGTTTAGCCTCAGTCATTCAGCTTCGCAAGTTTTAGTTTTGCTTAGCTATAACCTCATTAGAAATATTGAGCAAGGTGTTAAACTGCTCGTCCAAGCTTAATGAAGAGTTATCAATTTCTATAGCATCTTCGGCCTTTACTAAAGGAGAGTCTTCTCTAGTGGTATCTAAATGATCTCTCTCTTCTACATTTTTAAGAACCTCATCATAGCTCACCTCTTGCCCTTTTTGTTTCATTTCCTTAAATCGGCGCTTTGCTCTTTCTTCTGCAGTTGCTGTCATAAAGATCTTTAATTCAGCATTTGGAAACACAACGGTTCCAATATCTCTCCCATCCATTACCACTCCTTTCTCAAGGCCCATTAGTTGTTGTTGAGATACTAGTTTTGCCCGTACTTCTGAAACTGCCGCTACCCTACTTACGTATTGAGAAACTTCTAATGTGCGAACCTCATCTTCAATGTTTTCATCATTCAAATATATAGCAGCGAAACCTCGAGCAGCTTCAAAAGCAAATTTTAAATTTAAATTTGGAAGGTCTTTTATTAAGCTATCTGTATCAAAAGAATCTTTGGTAATGAAACCTTTGCGCATAGCATAAAGTGTAATAGCTCTATACATGGCACCAGTATCTACATATACATAGCTTAATTCTTTAGCTAATTGTTTTGCAACTGTACTTTTACCTGTAGAAGAAAAGCCGTCTATTGCTATAGTAATTTTATGATCTGTCAATGTGTGAGATTTAAAAGGTTACTCCTTATTACTTATCGACTCCAAAGATAAATAAAGCAGAAATTAAATTGTAAAAAAGATAAACCCTGAATTTCTTCAGGGTTTGGAACTTATAATACTTTAGGGTTTTCTACTTTTTCCTTGGTAAGAGCAAGCTCAATAACATCTTTCATCTCTTTCACATAATGAAATGTAAGACCTTTCACGTAGTCTGCCTTTATTTCCTCTATATCTCTTCTATTTTCTTCGCAAAGAATAATTTCCTTAATTCTTGCTCTCTTGGCAGCAAGGATTTTCTCCTTAATTCCTCCAACTGGCAATACTTTTCCTCTTAATGTGATCTCACCAGTCATTGCAAGACTCTTCTTGATCTTACGCTGAGTAAATAAGGAAACCAATGATGTTAGCATGGTTATTCCCGCACTAGGACCATCTTTTGGAGTAGCCCCTTCTGGCACATGAATATGCACATTATATTTCTCAAACACTTCAGGATCTAAATCTAACATCTCAGCATTAGCCTTTAGGTATTCCATAGCGATCGTGGCAGATTCTTTCATTACTTTCCCAAGGTTTCCAGTAATATTTAAATTCCCTTTTCCCTTAGAAAGTATAGATTCAATAAATAATATATCTCCTCCAACACTTGTCCAAGCCAATCCAGTTACAACCCCTGCTACATCATTATTTTCGTACTTATCGCGCTCCATTCTAGGACTTCCAAGTATTTTAATAACATCATCATTAGTGATCTTCACCACATACTCATCTTCCATTGCAATGTTCTTGGCTGCATAACGCACCATCTTAGCAATTTGCTTTTCTAAACCACGAACTCCAGATTCTCTAGTATAACCTTCAACGATCTTCTCTAGTTGTGCTTTTCCAATTTTAATGTGCTCCTTAGTAAGTCCGTGTTCTTTAAGTTGCTTAGGCAATAAATGCTGCTTAGCGATCTCAACCTTTTCTTCTATAGTATATCCTGTAACATTAATGATTTCCATTCTATCTCTAAGTGCAGGTTGAACGGTACTCAAACTATTTGCGGTTGCAATGAACATTACCTTAGAAAGATCAAATCCCATTTCCAGGAAATTGTCATGAAACTCACTATTTTGTTCTGGATCCAAAACTTCTAATAATGCTGAAGATGGATCTCCATTATGACCATTAGATAATTTATCTATTTCATCTAATACGAAAACAGGATTACTAGTTCCGGCTTTTTTCAAACTCTGAATAATTCTTCCAGGCATCGCCCCAATATAGGTCTTTCTATGACCTCTTATCTCAGCTTCATCTCTTAATCCACCTAAAGAAATACGCACATATTCCCTCCCTAAAGCTTCTGCAATAGATCTTCCTAAAGAAGTTTTACCAACTCCTGGAGGTCCATAAAGACAAAGAATAGGAGATTTCATATCATTTCTAAGCTTCAAAACCGCTAGATATTCAATAATTCTCTCTTTAACATCATCTAAACCATAGTGATCTCTATCCAAGATCTTTTTAGCTCGTTTCAGATCGAATTTATCTTTACTGAATTCATCCCAAGGAAGATCTAGAAAAAGATCTAAATAGTTTCTCTGAATTGAATACTCAGCAACCTGAGGATTCATTCGCTGCATTTTAGCTAATTCCTTAGTAAAGTGCTTTTCAACTTTTTCGTCCCATTTCTTACTTTTAGCACGAACACGCATTTCTTCCATCTCATCCTCATTAGAAGCGCCACCAAGCTCTTCTTGGATGGTCTTCATTTGCTGATGTAAGAAATATTCACGTTGCTGCTGACTCATGTCGCTTTGTACCTTACTTTGAATCACATTTTTAAGTTCCAATTTCTGGTTCTCAACATTCATGAACTTCAAAGTATCCAGCGCTCTATTCTTCAAATTATTGGTCTTCAATAATTTTTGCTTTTCCTCTACGCTCAAATTCATGTTAGAAGACACAAAATTGATCAAGAAAGAAGGGCTTTCAATATTCTTTATAGCAAAGGAAGCTTCAGATGGAATATTAGGACTTCCCTTAATGATCTGCAACGCAAGATCTTTTATAGATTCTATAATTGCACTAAACTCAGCATTCTTAAGATCTGGTCTAACTTCTGGAACTTCGTCTACAGAAGCAGACATATAAGGTTTTTCAGAAATCATCTCTTTAATCTTAAAACGCTTTTTTCCTTGGATGATAACAGTTGTATTTCCATCGGGCATTTTAAGCACCCTTAGAATTCTTGCAACTACACCGGTTTTATAAATGTCGTCCACTCCTGGATTTTCTACATCTTCATCCTTTTGCGCTACAACACCTATTACTTTATTACCGCTATTTGCATCATTAATAAGTTTTATAGAAGCATCCCTTCCTGCAGTAATTGGTATTACAACACCTGGGAATAAAACAGTGTTTCTAAGGGGTAGTATAGATAATATTTCTGGGAGTTCTTCTTTATTTATCTCCTCTTCATCTTCTGGGGTCATCAAAGGAATTAATTCTGCATCTTCATCGATTCCTTGAAATGACAAACTGTCAATATTTAATAATTTAGATTTAGCCATATCTTTATTTAGGTCAAACTGTCACTACAGTTTATTATTTATATCTAAGTACAATCTTCTGCAAAGGTCTAATCCTACTGCCTCTGTACTTAGCGGGTAGTATTTTAATCTGTTAATTCAATTGTTATGCCACCTAAAAGAAATGAAAGTTTTTTTCAGAAACTGTAACAATTTAAAAACTAAGGTATCTTTATAGTAAGAGCTTAATATATATTTCTTGACACCAACCATTACTTATACAGACGATTTGATTGTACGTTGCCAAAAGCAAGAGCAACGAGCACAATTAGAAGTGTACAAAAAATATTATAAAGCGATGTATAATACCGCTCTGAGAATTGTTAAGGATACTGCGGAAGCAGAAGATATCATGCAAGAGGGATTTATTAAGGCATTTTCTAAGATCCATACGTTCGAAGGTAAATCAACATTTGGTGCCTGGATCAAGAAAATTGTAGTAAACCTTAGTATAAATGCATATAACAAGAGAATAAAATATGCACAGGTTTCTTATAATGATGAATTTAAGAATGAAATATATGAGGGAGACGAAATAGGGGTAATTGAAGAAGAGGAAAACAACTGTAAAATTCAGCATATTTTAAAAAAGTTCGATTTCCTTAAAGAAAATTACAGAGTCATTCTTACACTTCATTTAATTGATGGCTATGATTATGAAGAAATATGTGACATCCTTAAACTAAGCCCTGCTAATTGTAGAACGACCATCTCTAGAGCAAAAGAACAATTAAGAAAAATATTATCAGAAAATGAAAGATGAGGAATTATATAAACTCTTTATAAACGAAGACTGCGATCTAGAAGAACCAGAAATTGGTCATGAAGATCGGTTTTTCGAGAAATTAAAAGAGTCCCGGAACCTTAATGGTAAAAGCGGTGAAAGTAATGTTAGAACTTTATGGCAATCTTGGATAGCTATTGCAGCAAGTATTGTATTTATAATATTAATTGCTGGTAGTTTGTTAAATACCAATTTGCTTGCGAAACCTGCAGATCTTGCAGCAGTTTCTCCCGAGATGAAAGAAACACAGGAGTTTTATGCAAAAGCTATTAGAGCAGAACTGGATAAAGTGAAGGCTTCTAAATCTCCAGAAACAAAAATAATTATTGATGATGCCTTAGTACAACTGGAACGATTGGACAATGAGTATAAAAAACTTAGAGTAGACCTTTCTGATAGTGGTAAAGATAGGCGAGTAATATTTGCGATGGTATCCAACCTGCAACAACGTATAGATCTATTAAATACCGTTTTAACCCAAATTGAAGAAATTAAAGAATTAAAAAACAACAAAAATGAAAGCACTATTATATAACATATTTATCCTCGCAGTGATGTATCCCGCAGTTCCCACTTTCAATGGAAATGATGCGGCTATAGATAAAATCTCTGGCAAACACACAAAAGAGAAAAAGATCACCAAATCCTATGATGTAGCTGCAGATGCACTTCTAAAAATTGACAATAGTTATGGAAATATAGATGTTACTACTTGGAGCAAAAACAAGGTACAAATTGAAGTAGTAATAAAAGTGAATGGAAATGATGAACAGAAAGTAAAAGAAAAGCTGGAAGAGATCTATGTGAAATTTAACCAATCTTCTGTAGGAGTAAGTGCTAAAACTTATTTTGAAGAAGAAAATAGATCATGGTGGAATATGATCTTTGGAGAAAATAACAATATGAATATGGAGATAAATTATGTTATTAAAGCTCCTGTAACAAATAATGTGCACCTAATAAATGACTACGGAAATATCTACCTAGATAAATTAACCGGGAACGCTCAAATAAATTGTGATTACGGAAGTATTGATATTGGTGAATTGCTGGGAAGTAGTAATCAAATTAGCATAGATTACTCTAGAAACAGTCATATTAGAGTAGTTAAGAATGCAGTTATCAATGCAGATTATTCTGAATTTGAAATAGAAGATGCAAAGACTCTAGATATCAATGCAGATTATTCTAAAAGTAAAATAAGAAAAGTAGAATATTTAAAATACAATGGGGATTATGGAAGTCTCAATGTAGATAAAGTTAGAAAACTTGATGGAAATGCAGATTATGTTAGCACTAAAATTGGGCAAGCTTATCAATCTCTAGATCTTAATTTAGACTATGGAAGTCTTGAAATCAATAAGATCATGAAGGGAGCTGGAGATATTAAAATTAAATCTAATTACGCAGGAGTGAAAATTGGATATGCAATGGATCAGGCTTTCGATTTCGATATCGTATCAACTTATGGAGGTATTGATGGGATAGATGAATTAGATGTTCAAAAGAAAAATGATGAATCATACAAAAAAAGTTTTTCCGGTTATCATATTAAATCTGATAATTCAAGTAACATTATTATAAGAAGCAACTACGCAAGTGTCACATTTCAAAAGAAATAATTTAAATAACTAAAACAAAACGATCATGAAAAAAGTAATTATCTTATTATTCCTAATACTTATAGGCACCACCAACATGAATGCACAATGGTGGGGGAGTAAAAAAATAAATGGGAATGGAAATATGGTTTCAGATACCCGTAGCACTCCCCGTTACGATGAAATTGCCTTGATAGGTTCTATGGATGTTCAAATTATATCTGGCACAGAGGGAAAACTTAAAGTAGATGCAGAAAGTAATTTACAGGAATATATTTTAACAGAAGTTAAGGATGGAAAGCTCAAAATTTCTGTTGAAAAAGATGTGTCATTAAACCCATCCCGTAACATGACTATTCGAGTGACTGTTCCTGTAGAGACAATTAGCAGTCTTTCTGTAACCGGCTCGGGAGATGTTTCTAACAATGGGATCTTAAAGGCTAATGAGCTAAAAATTGGAGTTACTGGGTCTGGAGATATTAATCTTAATGTGGAAGCAAAACAATTATGGGGCTCTATTACAGGTTCTGGAGATATTAAACTAAATGGAAAGGCAAAAGACTTTAGCTGTAAAGTAACCGGTTCTGGAGATTTCATGGCATACAATTTAAATGCAATAAATGTAGAAGCGGCAGTTTCGGGATCTGGAGATATCCAAGTATATGCATCAGAATCTTTGAAAGCTCGTGTTTCTGGTTCGGGCGATATAGGATATAAAGGAAACCCAGAAAAACAAGATTTTAAAACATCTGGTTCTGGTGATATCTCGAAACACTAGTTTCCCGAATATTTCAAAAAACCTAAGGCAAAGACCTTAAATCTTCATCGAGGTTATATTAAAAAAATAATGAACCTGTAAGAGTTAGTCAACTTTTACAGGTTCATTATTTTTAGGAACTCTCAGCAACAAGAATACACCCGCTACAAAGAAAACTATTAGAAAAAGAATAGCATTACGAACACTCCCTGTTATTTGAGCTACTATCCCATACATAGACATCCCAATCACGATCCCGATCTTTTCCGATACATCGTAAAAACTAAAATAACTAGCTGTATCTACGGTGTTCTCAGGAATCATTTTAGAATAAGTAGAACGAGATAAAGCCTGAATTCCACCCATTACTAAACCTACAGCGGCCGCAGCTACATAAAACTCTTGTGGTGTTATTATAAAATAGGCATAAATACATATAAGAATCCAGAAGATATTTAAATAAATAAGGGTTTTAATATTTCCGATTTTCAAGGCTATTCTAGAAGTTAAAGTTGCTCCCACCACTGCAACTAATTGTATTAATAAGATACTAACAATTAACCCGGTGGTTGCATCTTGTTCTCCCCAATCTAATTCTTCAATTCCAAAATAAGTGGCTATAAGCATAATAGTTTGCACAGCCATACTATAGGTGAAAAAAGCCATTAAATATCTACTAAGTCTAACCTGAGATTTAAGGGCAAACCAAATTTTATTTATTTCTTTAAATCCATTAAAAAGTACATTCCTAGTAAGCTTCTCTTTCTTATTCCCTTTTGGTAAATACTTGTAGGTATATTGGCTAAATCCTATCCACCAGATTCCGGTTAACACAAAAGATAATCTAGTTGGTAAACCTTCATCTTCAAAACCAAACCACTCATATTTCATGATCATTATCAAACATATGATCAATAGTATTACACTTCCAATATATCCTAATGAAAAACCTTTGGCGCTAATTTTATCTTGCTGCTCTGGAAAAGCAATATCTGGCAAATAAGAATTATAAAACACCAAACTAGACCAGAAACCTATTAGTGCAAAGAAATAGCATAATAACCCAAACCATAGAAAATCTAAACTAAACCAAAACAGGCCAATACATGAAATCGCTCCCAAATAGCAAAAGAATTTTAAAAAGGATTTTTTATTCCCCACGTAATCTGAGATCCCAGATAAAAATGGACTGAAAATAGAAACCACCAAAAACGCCAAAGCAGTAACGTAGCTTATTAACGAGTCGTTATTGAGATTATACCCCATAAAATTAATAGTATCATCTATAATGTTGCCATCGCTATCTTTTACAATTGTGATTGCTCCATAGAAAATCGGGAAGATTGCTGAAGCGATCACCAAACTGTAAACAGAATTGGCCCAATCATAAAACGCCCAGGCATTTAATAATTTCTTGCTTCCTTTAGGGGGATATTTCATTTTTTAAAAATAAAAAAAAAGCCGTTCTAAAAGAACGGCTTTTCAAAAAGTTATAATAAATATCCTATTTAAAGGAAGTTACACCATATTTTGCTGCTTCAGCTCTTGCTGCTGGAGCCCATTGTGTAAGATTATTAATTCTAGTTGTAGAAGATGGGTGAGTACTTAAAAACTCAGGTGGTGCTTGTCCCCCATTCTGTTCTGCCATCCTTCTCCATAGACCTGCAGCTTCATCTGGATTATATCCTGCAATAGCCATTAATGTTAAACCTATTCTATCTGCTTCCGTCTCATGACTTCTACTAAAAGGCAACATTACACCTAATTGAGAACCTAATCCGTAAGCTTGAGCAAAGATTTGTTGAGTCTGATCGCTTTTACCACTTAATGCCACAGTTCCTGCAACTGCTCCTAATTGTTGTAATTGTGCTGCACTCATACGTTGTGCACCGTGATCTGCTAATGCGTGAGCAACCTCATGCGCCATAACTACTGCTAGTCCAGTTTCATCTTTTGCTACTGGTAAAATACCTGTATAAGCTACAACCTTTCCTCCTGGCATTGCCCAAGCATTCACAGCTTCATCATCTACTAAATTAAATTCCCATGCGAAATCTTTCAAATATCCTTGATAACCATTTGCATTCAAATATCTTTCTGATGCTGTAACTATTTTTTGACCAACATTTTTCACCATTCTAGCTTCTGAAGTGCCTGTTACAACTTTATTTTCAGCTAAAAATTGATCGTATTGTGCAAATGCGGCTGGAAATATTTGATCGTTAGAAACAAAGTTTAAATTTTTCTCTCCAGTAAAAGGATTGGTTTTACAACCAACCATAACAAACACAGCAAAAACTGCTATAAATAAATTTTTAATTCTCATGATTTTTGGTTTTAGTTTGATAAAAATACAAAACAACCGCTTTCTGTTTAGAATGTTTATGCTTGCTTTAACAGTTATGGATTTTCAAAAATGATACCATTTATAAATTATCTTTTATAATTTCTTTAATCCTAACATCATAGGAATTTATTTAACTTGGCGCTTCTAATTTATTTTATGTCCCAATCAATAGAAAAGAAGAAGCCAGTACAAGTACTACTTGCTCCAAAATATATAATGGTCACTGGAAAAGTTTTAACTGCAATCTCCCCATTTATCGCGAGTAGATTTGCTGCAAGACTTTTTTTTACTCCTTTTAAATACAAAACCCCTTCCAGAGAAAAGGAGATGGATCAAAATTCCATTCAGGAAAAAATTACAGTTCCCGCTATAAACAGAGAAATTGTAGTATATCATTATGGGGAATCCCAAAAGAAAATATTACTCATTCATGGTTGGAGTGGTACTGGTACTCAAATGGCTATAATTGCAAAAGAGCTGGTGAGAAAAGGATTTAGCATTCTGAGTTTTGATGCGCCAGGTCATGGAAAAGCACCTGGTAAAATAAGTATGATGCCATTTTTTATAGAATCAATACATCATTTAGAAAAAACTTATGGACCCTTTCATGCTGCTATAGGACACTCTTTAGGTGGTATGTCTATTCTAAAAGCTATAAAAGATGGTCTTAAGGTAAATAAGTTAGTTGTTATTGGAACTGCTAACAGTGTCACTCATATTACCAAGGATTTTGCCCAAAATATGCAACTAAATGAAAAGGTTGCAATTAAGATGAAATCTTATTTCGATACTAAATTCGGAGAAGACATGGATAATTATTCGGGTGCAATTTCTGCAGAAGAAGTTAAAATACCAAGCCTAGTTATACATGACGAAGATGATGTAGATGTACACGTGAGTTCTGCTTACGAGATCTCCAAAAACCTAGAGAATAGTCAATTATATATCACTAAAGGATTGGGGCATCGGAAGATATTAGGGGATCCTGAAGTAATTAACAAAATAACAACATTCATCGCGGTATAATCTTTGTAGATTTAAAAATAAAAACATGAAAAATTTATTTTTTGCATTTTTAGCAATTGTCGCTATTAGTTGTAATAGCAATGCTCAGAAAAGTAATTCTGAATCAAAGTCAAAGGAGGTAGCTTCAAAATTTGAAGTTTCAAAAACAGATGCTGAATGGAAAGAAATTTTAACTCCAGCTCAGTACCAAATCCTTAGAAAGGCAGGAACAGAAAGACCTTTCTCAAGCGAGTTGAATGATATTAAAAAACCAGGAACTTTTGTTTGTGCTGCCTGTGGAACTAAACTATATAAAACGGAGCACAAATTTGATAGTGGAACTGGATGGCCAAGTTTTGATAGAGCAATTAATAGTGGAATAGAAATGGGATCTGATTCTAAATTAGGTTATTCCAGAGATGAAATTCATTGTGCTACCTGCGGAGGTCATTTAGGACATTTATTTAATGATGGTCCCCAAGAAACTACTGGAGAAAGACATTGTATAAATGGAGATGCCATGAAATTTATACCAGATACTAAATAAAGATATATTTAATGAAAAAGTATAATATAGAGAAGACAGAAGAGGAATGGAAAAAAGAACTTTCTGAAGAACAATATCGAGTTCTAAGGCAAAAGGGAACTGAAGCTCCAAATTCTGGGAAATACAATCTTCATTTTGATAATGGGGAATATCAATGTGCTGCCTGCAAAGCAAAACTTTTTGAAAGCAATAGCAAATTCGAAAGCTCATGTGGATGGCCTAGCTTTGATGAAGCAATAGAAGGAACTATAGAATATGTGCAAGACAAAACATTTGGAATGATAAGAACAGAGATTCTTTGTGCCAATTGTGGAGGTCATCTAGGTCATGTATTTGATGATGGCCCTTCCCCGTCAGGTCAAAGATTTTGTGTAAATTCAGCAAGTATAGATTTCAATAAAAATTCTTAAACTTTAAAAATTAAATTATGAAAAAATTATCTACCCTTATAATATGTGCGCTTTTCGCCATGACCTCTTGTACCTCAGATAGTGTACAAGGACCTCCTGGACCTCAGGGACCTGAAGGACCATCTGGTGTAAATGGATATATTGGAACAGCAATAGATCTTCCCGGAGATTTTACTGCTGCAAATGATTATACACTTTCTTTATTTTTTGATGATGAAGGAGTTGAGGTTTTTGAATCGGATGCAGTTTTGGTTTACGTTAAAGTAGGAGATGGAAATGATGATGCAAATGGAGTTCCTATCGAAATTTTTAGAGCTTTACCACAAACCTATTTTCAAGGAGACAAAACAGTACAGTATAATTTCGACTTTACTTACGAAGATGTTTTTATCTTCTTAGACGGAATTAATTCAGATGGAAGTGCATTAAACTATGCTGCTTTAAATTCTGAATTCAGATTAAATCAAAAATTCAGAATTATAGTTGTTCCAGCCGCTTTTGCTGAAAATAGAAAACAATTGGATTTAACTAATATGAATGCAGTAATGAAAGAATTGAATATTAGAGAAGCAGATGTGATCAAAAAATAAATAGATAATAAATACTATTTTCTCAATGGCTCTACATAATAAGTAGAGCCATTTTTATTTAAATTCTTAATCTGGTAATTTCACTAATTCTAATTCTTTCAGTTTAGGCTTATATTCCTTAAATTCGCAACTTCTAAAAATGTCATAAAAATTTCGAAATATGAGTAAATACGATATCGTTGTTCTAGGAAGTGGTCCAGGAGGTTACGTAACCGCAATTCGCGCTTCACAACTTGGTTTTAAAACCGCAATCATCGAAAAGGAAAAACTTGGAGGTGTATGTCTTAACTGGGGTTGTATCCCAACAAAAGCTTTACTTAAAAGTGCTCAGGTATTCGATTATTTAAAACATGCAGAAGACTATGGTCTTACTCTTCAGAATCCAGATAAAGATTTTGGAGCTGTTGTAAAGCGAAGTAGAGATGTAGCAGAAGGAATGAGCAAAGGTGTTCAATTCTTAATGAAAAAGAATAAGATAGACGTTATTGAGGGTTACGGAAAACTTAAGGGCGGAAAAAAAGTTGAGGTTACAGATAAAGATAATAAGAAAAAAGATGTAGAGGCAGATCATATAATTGTTGCAACTGGCGCAAGATCTAGAGAGTTACCAAATCTTAAACAAGATGGTAAGAAAGTGATTGGATATCGTGAAGCAATGACTTTAAAGACCCAACCAAAATCTATGATCGTAGTTGGTTCTGGGGCAATTGGAGTGGAATTTGCTCATTTTTATAATGCTATGGGAACAGATGTTACTATAGTAGAATTCCTTCCAAATTTAGTTCCTTTAGAAGATGAAGAGGTTTCTAAGCAGTTTGAAAGAAGTGTGAAAAAAGCCGGTATTAAGGTAATGACCAATTCTTCTGTAGAAAGTGTTGACACTTCTGGAAAATTGATAAAAGCTAAAGTTAAGACCAAAAAAGGGGAAGAAACTCTAGAAGCAGAGATCGTACTTTCTGCAGTTGGAATTAAAACTAATATTGAAAATATCGGTTTAGAAGAACTTGGTATTAAAACAGATAAAGATAAGATTCTTGTAGATGAATGGTACCAAACTAATGTTGCAGGTATTTATGCAATTGGAGATGTGGTAGCTGGACCTGCGCTTGCTCACGTAGCTTCTGCTGAAGGAATTACTTGTGTAGAAAAAATAGCAGGAGTTCATGTGGAAGCAATAGATTATGGAAATATCCCTGGATGTACCTATGCAACCCCGGAAATTGCATCTGTTGGAATGACAGAAAAGCAAGCTAAAGAGGCTGGTTACGAACTTAAAGTTGGTAAATTTCCTTTCTCTGCATCTGGAAAAGCAAAAGCTGCAGGAACCCCAGACGGTTTCGTAAAAGTTATTTTTGATGCTAAATATGGTGAATGGTTAGGTTGTCATATGATTGGTGCAGGAGTAACAGATATGATCGCTGAAGCTGTTCTTGGTAGAAAATTGGAAACTACAGGACATGAAGTTTTAAAAGCTATTCATCCTCACCCAACAATGAGTGAAGCAGTGATGGAAGCTGTGGCAGCTGCTTATGGAGAAGTGATTCATCTATAACATTAAAAGGTTTATATAAAAAAGCTCCGAAATATCGGAGCTTTTTTTGTTTTATATCGGTAGAAGATCACAATACCAAAATGCGGTATCCCAAGATTCAGTTTTTTCTTTAAAGCAGTCATCCTCTGTTTTGGATGGAGAATATTTTTTTTCGATTATTTCTCCAATTTCAAATCTTACAGGTTCTTTAAAATTTGGACCATCATAAACAAAAGTATGAAATTCCCCATGTTCCCCACAGGGATCAACATTTGCAGGTAAGCTGTTTATAAAATCTAGATCTATTTCTCTTCCGCAAAACGACTTATCTAAAACTTTTGCATTTACACAAACTGTGATCGCTTTAAATCCTAACTCAATGAATTCAGTTATTAAGTGTTTTGTATTCTTTTTCCAAAGAGGGAAAACTGCGGTTATATCTATTTTTTTTAGTTGTTCCTCCCTATACGTTCTAAGATCTTCTAGAAATATGTCTCCAAATATAGCATGGGAATGATCTTCAGATCTCAGTTTATTAACCGCTTCAGCCATTATAGAATTATATTCTTCCATAGAAACGGTTCCATCCAATGCTATCAATTCCAGGGGTATTCCAATACTTTCAGCTTGCCGCTGTAACAAATCCTTTCTCACTCCATGCATGGAAACTCTATCTACTTCAGAGTTTATAGTGGTAATAAGTTTTTCCACCTTATATTCTCCAGCCTTTTGGATCTTATATAAAGAAAAAGCAGCATCCTTACCACTACTCCAATTTAAATATGATTTATACATGAGCTTATTGTTTAATAAAACTCGCGATAGCTAGATCGTAACTCTGCAGTCCAAAACCTAGAATTACGCCTTTAGCATTTGGAGATATAAAGGATTTATGTCTAAATTTTTCTCTGGAATAGGTGTTGGAAATATGTACTTCTACCACTGGAGTAGCAATAGCTTTAACAGCATCTCCAATCCCTATAGAAGTATGAGTATAGGCCGCAGCATTTAAAATAATACCATCAAATTCTTTATCTGCCTTTTGCAATTCGTCGATCAACTCTCCTTCTATGTTACTCTGAAAATGAGATAATTCGGCATCTCTAAATTGAAATTGAAGTTTGGAAAAATAATCTTCAAAACTCTGATCTCCATAAGTATCTGGCTCCCTAGTTCCTAAAAGATTGAGATTAGGACCATTTATAATAATTAATTTCATAGGTTCTCTTTATAGATTTTAATCAGGCGTTTAAGTGAAATTATAATCTGTCTACAGGACTTAACCTATACCCAATACCAATCATTATATTATTGAATTTAAAATCTTGGGAAGGTTGTCCAAGGTAATCATCCACTTTTCTCCTACTTACTTCATACGTATATCTCCCCTGAATAAAAAAAGATTTAGTAATATCCATGCCCAATCCTGCACCTAGCTCCCATCCAAACTGATCTTTGGTACCGGTAACATCTTCACTCCCTAACAAATAAGTTACTTGAGTTCCTGCTTGCACATTAAACCCCTTTTGGCCGATTTGATATTTTAGCATAAGTGGTAAATAGATAATATTAAAATCATTTACATATGCGAAATTTACCGCTGGCTGTAAATGAAATTTGTCTGTAATGTAAATATCCACAAATGCACCTCCATAAACTCCTGAACCATAATCATTCCATCTCGCGTTATCTTTCTCTCCATTTACCTGAGCATAAACGTAACCGCTAATAAATCCAACCTTTGTGTCTTTAGATCTTCTATATTGTGCATTTAAGATCGATGTTGAGAGTAGAAATATTAATATAATAAAAGCTATTCTTGCCATACTCCTAATTTTAAAAAATAAAAGTACCATAAATATCAATTTTGAACCTAATAAATTTAAATCAATAAAAAAGTAGGTGCAAAACACCTACTTTTTATATTCATAGTACATAGTAATTCTATAAACCGAATTCTATACCTAGATTAATAGAATTAATGCTACCACCATCCATACTTATACCTTCATAAGAAGCCGCGATTCCCAATTTCCCTATCCTGTATCCCAGCATTGGTCTATAATAGAATCCTCCGTCATTTCCATCATCTACCCCTATTGCATAACCAAGATCTGCTCCCAGATAAAATGAAGAGAGTCCAAAACGACCCGAAGCCGCTACGGGAATGAACTGAATATCATCAAAATCATCCTCAACAAAATAATGAGAATATCCAAGCAATGGCCCAACATCTAAAACTTCCGCAACATTAAACATATATGCGACATCTGTACCTAAATGGAAATTTGAAAAATCTTCTACATCTCCCACTGGAATTCCACCATTAACTCCGAACCTAAAATCACCCTGACTAAAGGCCGAAGTTATTCCCATAAATAAAACAAAAAAAGAAATTACTAACTTTTTCATGATCGTTATTTTTAAGATTAGTTACTTAAAATTATCAAAAAAAATTGAACAAATCATGGATTTAAACATAATGAAGGGATTTATTTACACTGATTTTCAGCAGTTTACGACAAAAAGCAAATAAAAAAGGCACAACTCTACAGTTGCGCCTTATTCTTTATAAATAAGAATTCTCTAGAAAAGAAACCCAATACCACCCTGGAAAACAGAGTGTTTAACATCACTATTACTAAAAAAGGAATCATCATAAACATCTGTAAGACCATGATTATATCGTGCATTTACGAAAAATCCTCCTCTAAACTTATAAGAAGCTCCAAGTCCTAAACTAATATCTACTTTATTAAACTGATCTTCATTTAAAGAAAAATCTCCACTATCACCACCTGGATTTCTATCGATTTCACTGTTCACCAAAAATCCAATTTGTGGACCTGCCTCTAAAGAAAGACCCTCAACAAGATAGTATTTAGCCAAAACAGGAACATTAATATAATCTAACTGGTATTCAACATCGTTTGCATTATCTCTACTTACAATATCATAACCTTGCCCGGAATATAGAACCTCTGGCTGTATAGAAAATTTGTCTGAAACAGGTATCTCTGCTAAAAGACCTAGATTAAAAGAAGTTCTAGAATCTGGATTGTCAAAATCACCAAACCCATCACCTCTAAAAGTACTGGAATTAATTCCTCCCTTAACTCCAAATTTCACATATTCTTGAGCGCTTAAGCTACCCAAACTCAATAAAGCTATTCCTATTAATAAAATCGACTTTTTCATATATTTTTATTTTAAGTTCACGAGCAAAATTAGTCCTACATTTGTTAAGGAAGTGTTATTCAAACCTAAAGTATTGCTAATTGTAAGCCTAGCTTTTGTTAATAATCATAAATATGACTTGGGAACAAGCTCTACAAGACTTTAAGAATTTTATGCGGATAGAACGTGGGCTATCAGACAATTCTGTTACCAACTACTCTTTAGATATTCATAAACTTATTAACTATTTAATGCTTAATAAGATACAGATATCTCCTATAAAGATATCAGCAGGAATACTCCAGAAATTTGTTTTTGAAATTGCTAAATCCTTAAATCCCAGATCACAATCTAGAGTGATCTCTGGATTAAAAAGCTTTTTTGATTATCTGATCTTTGAAGGATATAGAGATAATAATCCAATGGAAATAATTGAGTCTCCAAAGATCGGCAGAAAACTACCAGATGTACTTTCACTTGCTGAAATAGATAAAATGATATTTAATATAGACTTATCTAATGCGCAGGGAGAAAGAAATAGAGCTATTATTGAAACCTTATATGGCTGTGGCCTCCGAGTCTCTGAATTATTAGATCTTAAAATTTCCGATCTATACTTTAAGGAAGGATTTATAAAGGTTACTGGAAAAGGCGATAAACAGCGCTTTGTTCCAGTAAGTTCTATTACTGAACAATATATTACAGAATATCTTCAAAACTCGAGAAACAATTCCCCTATCCATCCAAAGGCATCAGATATTATCTTTTTAAACAGAAGAGGCAATTCCCTTACCCGAGCAATGATCTTTACCATAGTTCGAAAACTTGCAGAACAGTCTGGAATTAAGAAGAAAATAAGCCCTCACACTTTTAGACATTCCTTTGCTACCCATTTATTGGAAAATGGTGCCGATCTAAGAGCTATACAACTAATGCTGGGTCATGAAAGTATCACGACTACAGAAATTTATATGCATGTAGACAAAAGTCATTTAAAAGAAGTGATAAACAGTTTTCACCCCAGAAGCAATTATTAATGTTTTGCTAAACCTCTCATTTAATTTTTTATTGAGCCTCTTCCTGAGTAAATTCAATAAAAATTATAAAAATGAAGCATTTAAATTTTAAAAACGGAGATAAAATGCCTGCCATTGGGTTAGGTACTTGGAAATCTGATAAAGGAGAAGTAGGAAAAGCTGTAAAAACCGCTATAGAAAATGGCTACAGACATATAGATTGTGCAGCCACTTATGGCAATGAAGCTGAAGTTGGCGAAGCACTTGCAGAGGTATTAAAGGAAGGGATCGTAAAAAGAGAGGACCTATGGATCACTTCTAAACTTTGGAACAATGCACATAAATCTGAAGATGTGATACCTGCTCTAAAGCAAACATTAAAAGACCTACAATTGGATTATTTAGATCTATATCTAATTCATTGGCCAGTAGCTTTTAAACCAGGTGTAGCATTTCCAGAGAACGATGAAGACTATTTATCGCTTGAAGAAGCTCCTATCATAGAAACATGGAATAAGATGTTGGAAGCCAAAAAAGAAGGTCTTACAAGACATGTAGGAGTTTCTAATTTTAGTGCTACCAAATTGAAAGATCTTTTATCTAAGACCGAGAATGGACCAGAAGTAAACCAGGTAGAATTACATCCTTATCTACAACAAAATTCATTGATAGAATTTTGTAGCAAGAATGAAATTCATTTAACTGCATACTCTCCATTGGGAAGCGGGGACAGAGTGGATGCTATGAAAGCTCCAGATGAACCTTCTCTTTTAGAGAATAAAGTGATAAAAAAAATCGCAAAGAAACACGGAGCTTCTCCTGCACAAGTTATAATTAATTGGGATACTTTACGGGGAACTGCTGTAATTCCAAAATCTACTAATGAAGGTAGAATAGTTGAGAATCTTGAAAGTACAGGGGTTAAATTGGATGAAGAGGATCTTAAACAAATTGCAGATCTAGACGAACATTTTAGATATGTAACAGGAGAATTCTTTGTTACTAAAGGAAATAGTTATGAAGATATCTACGACGAAAAGTAGAAATTAGAGATGCCCTTATAAAAACAAAAATCCCGCAAATTGCGGGATTTTTTATTATTGAGTGGTAAGTTTATTTAGCAATATTCACCGCTCTGGTTTCTCTAATAACAGTTACTTTAACTTGTCCTGGATACGTCATATCTGTTTGTATTTTCTGAGAGATCTCAAAAGATAAGTTCGATGCTTTATCATCAGTTACTTTTTCACTTTCTACAATAACTCGTAATTCTCTACCGGCCTGAATTGCGTAAGCTTTCTTAACACCACCAAATCCAAATGCGATCTCCTCAAGATCTTTAAGTCTTTGGATGTAAGAATCTAATACTTGTCTTCTTGCTCCTGGTCTCGCACCACTTATAGCATCACATACCTGTACGATCGGAGATAATAAGGAAGTCATCTCTATTTCATCATGGTGAGCTCCAATTGCATTACATACCTCTGGCTTTTCACCATATTTCTCTGCCCATTGCATTCCAAGAATTGCGTGTGGTACTTCTGTTTCTGTATCTGGTACTTTACCAATATCATGTAATAGTCCAGCCCGTTTTGCTAATTTAGGGTTTAGACCAAGTTCTGCTGCCATCACTCCACATAGCTTAGCTACTTCTCTGGAGTGATGTAATAGGTTTTGCCCATAAGAAGAACGATATTTCATTCTACCTACTACCTTTATTAACTCCGGATGTAAACCATGAATACCAAGTTCAATAACAGTACGTTTTCCTATATCTATAATTTCTTCGTCTATCTGTTTTCTGGTTTTCTTAACTACTTCTTCAATTCTAGCAGGGTGAATTCTACCATCTGTAACTAATTTGTGAAGTGATAATCTAGCAACCTCTCTACGCACACTATCAAAACAAGAAAGAATAATTGCTTCAGGAGTATCATCTACAATGATCTCTACTCCAGTAGCTGCTTCTATCGCTCTAATGTTTCTACCTTCTCGCCCAATAATTCTACCCTTAACATCATCACTCTCCAAGTTGAATACAGAAACACAATTTTCAATTGCTTCTTCTGTACCAATTCTTTGAATAGTATTAATAATGATCTTTTTGGCTTCTTGTTGTGCGGTTAACTTGGCTTCTTCAATAGTATCTTGAATTAATGCCATTGCGTCTGCCTTGGCAGTATCTCTTAACGTTTCGGTAAGTTGAGACTTCGCATCTTCAGCAGATAATCCAGAAATCACTTCCAACTGTTGGATCTGACTGTGGTGCAATTTATCTATATCTTCTTTCTTCTTTTCTAAATAATCGTTTCTATGATCGTAGTCTTTGATCTTATCTTCTAGATCTTTATTAAGATTTTTATTTTTAGAAAGTTCACTAGATACTTGAGATTCCTTATCACGGGTTCTTTTCTCAGACTCTTGTATCTTTTTATCTCTAGAAAGGATCACTTTCTCATGCTCAGACTTTAATTCTATAAACTTTTCCTTGGCTTGAAGAATTTTATCTTTTTTAATATTCTCTGCATCGGCTTTTGCTTCTCTTAAGATAGCGGCTGCAGACTTTTTAGCACCTTTAGTGATTTTTGAAGCGTGGTTTTTCTCTAAATATTTAGCGACCGCAAAACCAATTGCTACTCCCACTATCCCGGCAACTATCATAAAAATTATCGATTCCATATATTTAATTTAATTGTATAAAAAAGCCTGTACTAGATCAAATTTTGTATAAACTCCATAAAATAAGTATAGGGCTAACAAGCTGATCAAGTATCCGCTCTAAGACGGCACGCTTTTACAACTTAAACTCACCCTTTTTAAAGAATTCGTGTTGAGTTTATCAAATATATATCACTAATACAGGCAGTAAACCTTAATGCTATTTAAAAGAACTAGGTAGCTAATTGCTCCTGAAGAAGATTATTGAGTGATCTCAACTTTTCTTCCATCAGTTTCACTTCGCTAGAATTATCTATAGATTTTTGCTCGGTCTGGGCAGCAAATTGTAAAGCACACATTGCCAATACATCTTGCTTATCCCTTACGGCATAACTTTGCTCAAATTGCTTAATCATTGCTTCTATCTTCTTTGCTGCCTTACGCAATCCCTCCTCCTGTTCAGCCTGAATGGTGAGTGGATATACGCGGTCTGCAATAGATAATTTAATTTTAAGCTTGTCGGACATTAATTCTTTTTATTCTGAAAGTTGAACGATACATTGATCAATTTCCCTTATTAAACCGTTTATTTTGAGCTTGGTTTCTTTCTTATATTCGTTACTGCCTAGCATCGCGTTGGCTGCTTTTAACGTATGAATTCGTTTTTCTGAGGTTTTCACCTCTTCAGATAAACGCTCATTTTCTTCTTTTAAAATCGCTAATTCTTCTTGAATTGAATGTTGTGACTGCTTTGTTGCTTCATACTTATGAAGTAACTTGCTAATTCTATTTTCAAGACTATCAACTATTTCGGTTAGATCACTCATAAAAGCTTAACGCGCTACTAATATTCACAAAGTTAACATACCGCTTGAAATTTCCCAATACTTTTAAAGCTATTTTCAAAATACCTGAAATTTAATCTAAGTTACATTAAACCAAAGCTTTAATTATCTCTAAAAGTTTAATTATATTTATCCCCCCATAAAAATGCTGTTTTCTATGACTATGAAGAAGATCTTTACCCTAACATTATTACTTTTTTCTGTTGCTATACAAGCTCAATCTAAAATACCTTCAGATTTCTTTAAAAATCCGTTGGCTGTAGATTTAGTGCTATCCGGAACTTTTGGAGAATTACGCTCCAACCACTTTCATTCTGGGATGGATATTAAGACCCAACAACGGGAAGGATTACCCATTTTAGCTGCAGGAGATGGATTTGTAAGCCGCATCAACATTCAGCATTACGGTTATGGAAAAGCGCTTTATATTCAGCATCCAAATGGATATACAACGGTATACGGTCATCTTCAGAAATTTTCTCCTGAGATTGAAGCTTATATCAAAAAACAGCAATACGAGAAAGAAACTTACGAAATAGAGTTATTTCCTAAAGCAGATGAGTTGAAAGTAACTGTCAGTGACCTCGTTGCTATTAGCGGAAATACCGGAGGAAGTGGCGGGCCACATTTACATTTTGAAATTAGAGATGGGCAACAACGCCCGATGAATCCTAATTTATTCGGAATTGAGATCAAGGATACGCAAGCGCCTACTGTAAATAGTTTATGGGTATATCCTCTAGGAGAAAGCGCGCATGTTAATGGTTCTGGAGAAAGACAGCGTGTAAAGCTTACACCATTAAAAGATGGTTCTTTTAAGGCGGAACAATTAAATGCCTGTGGTGAAATTGCCTTTGGTGTAAACACTACAGATAAGCAAGATGGTGCACCAAATAACAATGGGATCTATAAAATAAATACCAATCTAAACGGAGATCAAATCTTTCAGCTGAATTTTGATCGTTTTTCGTTTTCTGAAACCAGACATTTAAATCAGCTTATAGATTATGAATATTTCAGCAATAATAAAAGCAGGATCACAAGGCTATACGTACAACCTAGCAATCCGCTAAGTGTTTACCAAAATGTGGTGAATAATGGAACTATTACAATTCAGGATAGTTTAACCTATTTATACAACATCACAATTCTTGATTTTGCAGGGAACGAACGTATTATAAGAGTTCCAATTAAAGGGGAGCAACCTATAAATAAGATCACGAAAAACATAAAAGAGACCGATTTTCTTGTAAAAGCCAATGAAGCTTTTAGTGTTGAAGAGAATGGTATTGATGTGTATATTCCAAAAGGTAGTTTGTATGAAGATACTTTTCTAGATATTTCATTCTCTGGAGATACCATTCATCTTGATAAAGATGATATTCCTATTCATAGCAATATTACAATTGGGTTCGATGTAAGCAAGTATTCTGAAGAAAGTAAAGAAAAGATGTTTATTGCCAAATTAGGATACCGCGGTAGACCAAGTTATTCTTCCACTTATAAGAAAGGTAATAGATTTACTACAGGAATTCGCAGCTTTGGAGATTATACTTTGGCTTCAGACGTGAAACCTCCTTCCATAACTCCTGTGAATTTTAAAGATGGACAGTGGATCTCTAGTAATGAGAATATAAAAGTTAAAATTACCGACGACCTTTCTGGAATTAAAAGTTACCGCGCAACGGTTAATGGGAAATTCATTTTGATGGAATATGAGTATAAGAACAATACTTTAACTCATAATTTTAGCGATGCAGTACTTACAGAAACCGAAAATAAACTTAAAGTGATCGTTATAGATAATGTTGGAAACAGCAGCACCTACGAAGCTACGTTCTTCAGAAAATAGATTTACTTCCTTAGTAATTTCGTTTTTGTAAAAAATATGATGATAGAGCTTTGAAGATCTCTAAAATTGTAAAAAACCTCTATGAAGCCTTAGTTCTTCATAAACTCTTTAAGTACAGAGACCACATAATCCAGTTCTTCTTTTGTATTGAATCTTGAAAATGAAAATCTTAGAGAAGGTTTACTCATATCTTCTTCAGAAAGAAAAGCGCTTAAAACATGAGAGCCTTTATCACTTCCACTTTGGCAAGCAGAACCTTTAGAACAGGCAATTCCCTTTAGGTCTAATTGAAAAAGAAGCATTAGTGCTTTTTCTGGTGGAATTGGCAAACAAATGTTCACCAAGGTATATGTGCTTTTTGTAAAATCTTTGCAATGCCCATTGAATTTAACACCTGGGATATTTTCTTCTAACTGTTCTATAAAATAAGATTTTAAAGAACTCACATAACTCTTCTCTTCTTCTAAATTAGCATAGGCCAGTTTAAAAGCTTCTTCTAAGCCTACAATATTATGTACACTTTCTGTCCCTGCACGATGTCCGCGTTCCTGTTCTCCTCCAAATATCAAAGGTTTTAGGCCGCTATTTTTTCGAATAAATGCAAAACCAACACCTTTTGGTCCGTGAAATTTATGAGCGCTTACCGCAGTAAAATCTATAGGTGTTTCCTTAAGATCCATTTTATAATGCCCTATAGATTGCACGGCATCACAATGAAACAAAGCTTTATGTTCTTTACAAAGCGCTCCTGCTTTTTGAACATCTAACAAGTTTCCTATTTCATTATTCACATGCATTAAACTCACAAGAGTTTTCGTTTCAGAATTACTTAGCAGTTCCTCTAAATGCTCAAGATCTACACTCCCATAAGTGTCTAGATTTACATAGTCTACGTCTATCTCATAACACTCTTTTAACTGGTCTACAGTGTATAAAACCGCATGATGTTCTATTTTAGAAGTGATAATCCTTTTTACACCAAGATCTCGAACAGCAGAATTAAGAGCCAAATTATCGGCTTCTGTTCCCCCTGAAGTAAAAATGATCTCCGCCGCGCTTACATTTAAAATGTTAGCTATAGTCTTTCTTGTATTTTCAATTAAAGATTTAGATGATCTACCATAACTATGTATAGAAGAGGGATTTCCGTAAAAATCTTTCATCACTGTTGTCATTCTATCTATAACTTCGTCACGCATTTGCGTGGTAGCGGCACTATCTAAATATATTTTTCTCATCGAAGGCAAAAATAAAAGAAATAAAATTATTTAATGGATGCTCTGCTATAAAATCCTAATACTTTATTTTTGTTAAAAACGGAAGCTATGCGTAACTACTTTTATATCATTTTTTTATTCCTAGGTTTCACCTCCTGTGATGATGGCGATATCATAATAAACAATTTTGATTTTGAGGATGATAGTATTGAAAGTTGCGCTAAAGTTGGTAGACCAAAAGTTTTTTTTATAATAAATAGCGATGATATATTTGAATCTATTTCTCTAGTTACTAATAACACAGCAATAAGTGAGTTAGCAAGTATATTAACTATAAACACAGAAACTGACATTAGTTTTAATCTTGATAGTAATAACAAAATAAACTATCGAGTATACGATGGCAGTATAACTACAGATTATTTCTGCAATTCGTTACCACCAAGCGGTCCTAAGGTTATTCAGGAATTTGTAAGCGTTGGAGGGACGGTTAAAATTTCTACTACAAGAATTTATCTAGACTCAACAGATAGTGACGGGGACGGCATAAAGGACGCAGATGAATTTGATGGCGATACAGATGACGATGGTATTCCTAATAAATTTGATATAGATGACGACGGAGATAATGTACTTACATCTACAGAACTGTATGCTACAGGCGACAATACTGTATTTCAAGATACCGATCAAGATGATAAACCAAACTATTTAGACAAAGATGATGATGGTGATGGTATATTAACTAGAGAAGAAATTACCGCTGGGGACCAATTGCCTACTGCAAATGTAAATGATGAAAATCTTGCAAATTATTTGAATTTTGATATTGCAGAACGATTTACAGGTGATATTACGGATATTACAACACGAGATAATGTATTTAATGTAAAATACACCTCTGTTATAAACATTGAGAATTTGCAATTACAAAATCAAGATGGGACAGGAGAAGTTATTTCTTTTGAATCTTATAGATTAGGAGAATACAATTCTAATTCTACGCCCCTAATTATAGTACCTACAACTCCTGATACTGATATTGAAACTGAAACTGAAAATTAAGAGTTCTGATAAATATAGACCTCTGTAGCGCCTAAGCCATACTTCTGGAAATTAGCATCGTAAAATTTAAGGTTGTCATACCGGCCTAAAAGGTAATCTAGTTCTGCTTTTAGTACTCCTTCTCCCACTCCGTGTATAAATACGATCTTTGGGATACGCTTACTAATAGCAAAATTAATTTGTCGTTTAGCTGTATCTAGCTGAATATTCAAAATATCGAAATTGCTCATTCCTCTAAAGGAATTTACTAATTTTTCTATATGTAGATCTACTTCCATTGGCGGAGCACTGCGATCTTTAGACTTTACCTTTTCAGTTTTTGCTCGTTTTACAGGTTGTTTTTCTTTGATAATTTCTGAAAAAGAAATGTTTTCTGAAGCGATCATTCTACTCTGCTCCTCACCTATCTTAACTAGTTCGGAGTCATGAAATTCCATTAAAAACCCTTCAGAAGTTTCAACATAAATAGTTTCCCCATCTATATTAATCACTTTGCCTTTCAAAGCATCATCCAATACTTCTACTTTATCATTAATTTCAAACTTCATAACTAAGGTTTTTCTTCAGTGTTATCATCTTCCTCATCTTTGGTCTCAACCCAAAAGTTAGTAGCTCTGTATAAACCAAACATTATAATTACCAAACCTAAGATCTGTAAGTACTTATTTCTATCTTCTCCGGTAATTGTATATATCATTATTGCGCCACCAATTACAATAAGCAATGTATTTATAATTTGACCGTATCTTCTATTCATAATCTGCTGATAATTAATACTTAAAAACCTAAATGAATTGTTATTCGATTAATTAAAACACTATTTTTAATTAAAATCTTAGGGCGATGAGGCAAATATACATTTTAGTACTATTTATTATACCATTCATTGCACATTGTCAATTAAGCATTAAGCCCAATCAGGAATTAAATACTTATCTATATTCCGAAGGCGCTCTTGTTTATGTTGAGCAAGGCATTCATTTAACACCTAATTCTGGAAATAATCCAAAACCAAGTATTTTTCTAAGAAAAGAAGCACAATTAATTCAAGGAACCTCCAATTTTCAAAATACAGGAGATGGGGTACTTTCTTTATATCAAGAAGGGAATGCCAGCAATTACACTTATAATTATTGGAGCATGCCCGTGAGCAATACTTTTTCTAACAATACCTTCGGAAATCAATTTTTTGATCCAATCACAAAAACCGAAAGCAATCCCGCATTAATCTCCATTGGTTATAATGGAACTTCCAAACCATTAACGATCTCTACTAAATGGATTTACAAATTTTCTGGCACCGATTATTCCGACTGGGAATTTATTGGTAATACTTTCAAGCTTAAGCCAGGGGAAGGTTTTACTATGAAAGGCGTAGATGGAACGAATACAGATATAAACATCTATAGTGTGCCCAACAATGCAGGCAATAAGCAGCGTTATGATCTACGAGGAAGACCTAATTCAGGAATTTATGAGTTAGAAATTAAGGAAGGTGATACTAAGCTTGTTGGTAATCCATATCCATCTGCTTTAGATCTCAATGTCTTTCTTCAGGACAATACAAATACTACTGGAATTGCTTATTTCTGGGATTCCGAGAACATCGATTCTCACTATCTAAAGGAGTATGAAGGCGGATATGGCGCTTACTCACCCGGAGCAGGGATATTCGGCTATGTACCAGCTATTTTCAATAAATTTGATGGTTACGGGAACACTATTTCAGAAGGAGGAACTACAGGAGCTTATTACGCTAGAAGATTCTCCCCAATTGGCCAAGGTTTTATTGTTATAGGCAGCCATGATGGTAAGATCGTATTCAATAATAACTATCGGCATTTTGTAAAAGAAGATCAGATATTATCTGAATTTAAATCTAAAAAATTGGAATTAAATTACTTAAAAGCCGAGGAGTTTCCATTATTAAGGTTAAATATAGAATTACAGAGCACCTACATTAGGCAAATACTTTTGGTGTTACGCGATAATGCCACAGAAGCAGTAGATCATGCTATGGATGCCATTAATCCTGAATACTTAAGCTCGGATGCGGGATGGATGATAGATAACGAGAATTATCTAATAAATGTGAGGCCTTTCAATGAGCTTGAAGAAATTCCGTTTTTTATAGTATTAGCAGAAGATTCAGAGATCATATTTAGTATTGCGGAAGTAAAAGGATTTAAACCTAAGGTCTTTTTATTGGACACTAATACAAGTATATACCACAATTTAAGTGATGGCCCAATAAAATTCAATTTGGCTGCTGGTGATTATTCAAATAGATTTAAGCTTACTTACACCAATAAGGAACAGATCTATATTAACTGGGATATTGTAAAAGATATCACGAATTTCAACATTTTTCAAAATAATCCCGAATCGAGATTAGAAATACGAATACCGGCAAAATCAATCCACAGAGACATTATACTTTTCGACAGTTTAGGCAAAAGGATCATGGAGAAAAAAGGAATTACCTATGAGAGTTATCACGAATTTTCTACCAGGAAATTAAGCAAAGGCCTATATATTCTTAAAATAACGAATAAAGATGCTACGATAATTTCCAAAAAAGTGATAATTTCAAATTAAATTAAAAATCTCGAGGGAGTTCACGAGATATTAATTGAAATTTAGAGGTTTTCCTCTTAGAAAATAAATCCTTACTGAGGGAAATTGAAATTATGGAAGAACTATTACTTCCCTGTTTAAACAAACAACTTTTTGGATTAGAATGTTATGGTTGTGGTGGCCAACGTTCTGTTTTGTTATTATTAAAAGGAGATTTTCACGCTGCCTTTATTATGTTTCCGGCTATCTACCCTATTTTAATTTTACTTGGGTTTGTAATTTTCAATCTATTTTATAAATTTCAAAAAGATTATCTTATAAAGATCACACTTATTTTAATTACTGCATTTGTATTAGCTGTGAGCTATCTATTTAAAATGTATTATTTTTTCAACTAAAACCAACTAAAAAACAAATTCAACTTATGGAATTAAACAAACAAGAATTACCAAACGCTACTTTAATATTAATTTTAGGAATACTATCTATAGTTGGTTGTTGCTGTTACGGAATTGTAGGGGTGATATTTGGAATTATAACATTAATATTAGCTAAAAAAGCAATGGAAATTTACAATGCAAATCCCGAAATGTATCTCGGATATCAAAATGTGAAACTTGGACGGATCTTGGCTATTATTGGATTGGTGTTAAGCGCTCTGTTTTTATTAACCTTTATTGGTGCGCTAATCTTTTATGGGGGAATGGAAGGTTTAGAAGAATTTCAGCGGGAGATGATGGAACCGCAAGGAATGTAATCAGAATCTTAAAATATAAAAGCCCCAGAAATATCCTTTTCTGGGGCTTTTATATTTTTAATAATAATCTAGCTTAATCTATCTATCATAGCTTCCAAAGATATTTTTTCCTGATCTCCAGAAACCATGTCTTTTAATCCATAAACTTTATTGTTCATCTCTTCCTCCCCTGCCAAAACAACAAATGGAATTTCACGTCTATTAGCATAATTCATTTGTTTCTTCATTTTTGAAGTATCTGGATATATTTCTGCAGCAATTCCAGCATCCCTTAATTTCTGAACAGCTTTTAATCCATAAAGAGCTTCTTTTTCGCCAAAATTGATAAATAACACTTTAGTATTTGCTGTTACCGTATCTGGGAAAAGGTCGAGCTCTTCCAGAACAAGGTATATCCTATCCAACCCGAAGGAAATACCTACTCCGCTCATATCCTTTAAGCCAAAGATACCAGTAAGATCATCGTATCTTCCACCACCACCAATAGAACCCATTTTAACTATTGCCGGGGGAGCAACTTCAAAAATAGCTCCAGTGTAATAGTTTAAACCTCGAGCCAAAGTGACATCGAGATCTAAAAGTGCAGATTTCAATGGCATCTCAGAAATCACATTCTGAATAAACTCCAATTCCTCTACTCCTTTCATTCCTATCTCAGAATTAGAAAGTATTTGCTTCAGCACTTCTACTTTCTCACCAAAATTACCTTTCAAACCAAAAATTGGTTGGATATTTTTTAATGCTTCCAAAGAGATCCCTTTTTCAAGCATCTCTTTTTTAACTCCTTCTTCTCCAATTTTATCTAACTTATCTAATGCCACCGTAAAATCTATCAACCTGTCTTGCTCTCCAATCACTTCAGCAAATCCAGACAAAACCTTTCTATTGTTAAGCTTTATAGTAACCCCTTCCAATTTAAGCTTTGTAAATACATCATCATATAGCTGAATGAATTCTACTTCTTGCCATAGACTATTGCTACCAACAACATCTGCATCGCATTGAAAGAATTCTCTAAATCTTCCTTTCTGCGGTCTATCTGCTCTCCATACTGGTTGAATTTGGTAGCGCTTAAAAGGAAACTCTACTTCACTTTGATGTTGAACCACATACCTTGCGAAAGGAACTGTAAGATCGTACCTCAAAGCTTTTTCACTAATCGAAGATGTGAGTTTTAAACTGTCTGAATTTTTATAGGCTTCTTGATTGGCTTTTTTAAGAAAATCTCCTGAATTCAAGATCTTAAAGATCAATCTATCTCCTTCTTCCCCGTATTTCCCCATCAATGTATCTGAATTTTCAAAACTTGGAGTTTCAATAGGTTGAAATCCAAACTTTTCAAATTGTGCCTTAATAGTATTCATTATATAAGTACGTTTAGAAACTTCTTTTGGGGAAAAATCTCTGGTACCTTTAGGGATCGATGGTTTTTGTGCCATAATTTTGTTTTGTGATATTATAGTGAACTATATTTAAAATATTGCTGAATTATCAATTTCAAAAAAAATAATATAAATCCTTTTTCTTATTGGTATTATTCCTAAAGGTCACATCGAGCGAAGTCGAGATGTTTTAATAAGCCTTCGACTACGCTCAGGGAGACAAAAACTTAAAACCTTAAGTCAATTAAGTAAAATGGATGATTTCAACAGTTTTTTCAATTTTATTAGTGCTGCAAATATCTTAATTTTTAAACGAACCAAAACAAATTTCAAATTTTAAGTAACATATAAGTATCTTGATAGTCTAATCTTATTGTTAGACCAAATATATTATGTTTAAACTCTTTAAGGAAAATGTAAGGATTGCTTTTGAATCTATTAGAAGTCAAATTCTTAGAACCATTCTAACTGTTTTAATAATCGCAATTGGAATTACTGCTTTGGTAGGAATTTTAAGCGCAGTTAGTGCATTAGAAAACACAATTAGTAGCGATTTTGCCTCTATGGGGTCTAATACGTTTAATTTACAGCGTTATGAATTTGTAACTCAGTCTCGTGGTGGAGACGAAAAAGAGAAAATAAATCCTATTTTATCTTATAGAGAAGTTAGAACTTTTAAAGAGGAATTTATTTTTCCAAAAACTCAAACCTCTCTTTCATTTAATGGAACAGGAACGGCAGAAGTTAAATTTGAAGGAGATAAAACAGATCCAGAAGTTTCGGTTGTAGGGATAAATGAAAATTATTTAACCAATTCTGGTTTAAAATTAGAGAACGGAAGAGAATTCACATATTTCGATATTCAAAACAACAATAAAGTTGCCATATTAGGAGCCGATTTTGCTGAAGGACTTTTTAAAAATACGAATCCTATTGGAAAAACTATCAGTATTCGCGGAGTGAAATTTCAGGTTGTTGGAATGCTGGAATCTAAAGGTTCTACTTTCGGAAATAATCAAGATCTAAGAGTATTGATCCCTATAGAAACAGCGAGATCTATTTATACTCAACCTAATATAAATTACAACATTAGCGTAAAAGTTGATGATAAAGAATTAATGGAAAGCGCCCAAAGTGAAGCAATTATCACTTTCAGAAATATTCGCGGACTGAATCCTGTAGAAGAGAATAATTTTGGAATAGAAAAAAGCGACGATCTTATTAATAGAATTCTATCTATTACAGGGTATCTAAATATTGCTGCCTGGATTATCTCTATTATTACAATCTTCGGGTCCTCTATCGCTTTAATGAATATCATGCTGGTTTCTGTGGCAGAAAGAACCCGTGAAATAGGGATTAGAAAAGCTTTAGGCGCTAAGAAAAGCACTATTGCTACTCAGTTCTTTATGGAAACCCTTATAATTGGACAATTAGGAGGTCTTCTTGGTATTATCCTAGGGATTTTAATTGGATATGCTGTAGCCTCTGTAGCAGATTTTGATTTTGTAACTCCGTGGAAAGCTATGTTATGGGCAACCGGGATAACCATACTTGTAGCAATACTTGCAGGAAGTTATCCAGCTAATAAAGCTGCTAAACAAGATCCTATAGAATCCTTGAGATACGAGTAACTAATTATTCTCTACCATATCATTAAAGTACTCAAACAATTGTCCTTTGGTGATAACGGCCCCTTGTTTAATCAAAGCAAAAATATCCTTATTTCTATCCTCGCTCACAGCTTTGGTGGAAGTAAAAAGATTCACAGCATCGTCTAGCAAATTACTTTGAAGCCACTGGTATCCTTCTCTGGTAGTAATATCTATTGCTTCATTCTCTACTTTAACAGCAACTAGCTTAATTTCTGCCATGGTAATATTGAACAAATACATTTGATGCTTAGAAAAATGTTCTAAATAAGTAACTTTCTCTAAAACTCCTTCCCAGATTAGATCACTAAAAACATCTAATTCATCTTCAGCAACCTCTGGCTTGTTTTTTTTGATCTGCTCCCATTCGTCTGCTGTGATGGATTGAGAAGCCAAGAAATTTATAAATTCCTGATGTAATTCTTCAAATTGTTCTTTGGTGAGTCTGCTATATTTCATCTTTGAAATCCTGAAAAGTTAAAAATGCCAGTGTCTTCATTTATAAAGTTAAGAAGAAACAGCACTTTTTAATATGTTCATTTTAAATTATGCGTAAAAAAAAAGCTGCTCAAAAAATATCGTTGATATTCTTTAAGCAGCTCTAATAAATTATTTGATTAAGCCTCAGCTACAACGTCAAAAGAGAACGAAGAGATCACTTCACGATGGAAACGCAAAGTTGCCTCATATTGTCCTAAACGCTTGATGTTTCCACCGGCGATCGCAATAAATTTTTTCTCCAATTCAACTCCTTCTTTTGCTAATGCATCAGCTAAGTCTCCATTGGTAATAGATCCAAACATTTTATCTCCACCACCTGCTTTAGCAGTAAGTTTCAATTCCAATCCGTTTAGTTTAGCAGCTTGTTTTTTAGCTGCATCTATATTCTTTTGCTCTTTAAAAGCTTGTTGCTTAATAGTTTCAGCTAATACCTTCTTTGCTGAAGGAGTTGCTAAATCTGCAAAGCCTTGAGGAATTAGAAAATTTCTACCGTAACCATGCTTCACAGTTACCATGTCATTTTTAAATCCTAAGTTTTCTACGTCTTTTTTAAGTATCAATTCCATAATTGCCTCTTTCTTATTTTAATAAATCGCCAACATACGGCATTAATGCTAAGTGACGAGAACGTTTAACCGCTACAGCCACCTTACGTTGATATTTCAAAGAAGTTCCAGTTAAACGACGTGGTAACAATTTACCTTGCTCATTTACGAAACTCAATAACCAATCTGCATCTTTATAATCGATGTACTTAATACCAGATCTTTTAAATCTACAGTATTTTTTAGCTTTATTGGTTTCTATGTTTAACGGAGTTAAATACCTGATTTCTCCGTCTTTCTTTCCTTTTGCTTGTTGTTCAATAGATGACATAACTACGCTTTTTCTTTGTTTCTATTTCTTCTTTTCTCTGCCCAAGCAATAGCATGTTTATCTAAACGTACAGTTAGATAACGCATCATACGCTCTTCTCTTCTAAATTCAACTTCCAATGGGTTAATAACCTCACCTGGAGCTTGAAATTCGAATAAGTGGTAAAAACCACTTTTTTTGTGTTGGATTGCATAAGCTAATTTTTTTAGCCCCCAATCTTCTTTGGATACCATCTTGGCGCCGTTAGAAACAAGAAAATCTTCGTATTTCTTAACTGTCTCCTTTATCTGTTCATCAGATAAAACGGGATTCAAGATGAAAACAGTTTCATAATGATTCATAAACTATGATTTAAATTAATTGGCTGCAAAAGTAACACATTTTTTATTATCTGCAAAGCCTTTCTTATTACGTATTAACAGTAATATACATTTTAATATATGTAATTGGTATTTCATCGAAACCTAATTTCTATTTATCTTGCTTTAGTAATATTTTATCAGTAATATTGTTAACACTTAACCTTACCAAGACGTGGACGAAATTTTACTTAAATGTGCTGTTGTGGATGATTCTAGCTTACAACGTTTATCGATTGTAAAGCTTATAATGGATCACCCTAACTTAAAGGTGGTTGCACAGTACAATAATGCGATAGAAACCAAAAATGGTTTGTTAGATACAGAGGTAGATCTTATCTTTCTAGATATAGAGATGCCTATTCTTTCAGGTTTTGATCTTTTAGATGACCTTCCAAATAAGCCGCAAATTATATTCGTTACAGGGAAAACAAAATATGCTTTTAAAGCTTTCGATTATGATGCTGTAGATTATATCCATAAACCGGTAAATAGAGAACGTTTTAATAATGCAGTTTCAAAAGCTCTAAACCTATATCAACTAAAGACCAATGGAGTTCCTGTTGAAGATGAGAATTTCATCTTCGTAAAAAGTAATCTAAAGAATAGAAAAGTATTTCTTAGCAAGTTAAAGTATATAGAAGCTTTAGGAGATTACGTTAAGTTTGTAACAGAAAAAGATACGTTTGTTGTTCTTGCAACTATGAAATCTTTTGAGCAGCAATTACCCTCAGATAAGTTTTTGAGAATTCATAAATCTTATATTGTGAATCTTGAAAAAGTGGAGCGTTATAATAGTAAGAATATTGAGATCGATAAACAACAACTACCTTTAAGTAGACATAAGAAAGCAAATCTTATAGAGGCTTTAAGCTCGATGCAATAAATTTTAAGCTTTTCTGAATTAACATTATAGAGGATTCCTCGTGATCATTTACAACTGTTTTTACGAAGGATCTACATTAGTGATCACCCTCACACTTCTCCATATTCCAATTGCCTTAAAACTGGTTAGGATCTTCTGAATATATTTTTTTGTTTTTCCTAAGGACTGATTTGGTGGGATCTTTAAAAGAATATTCTTATAATACTCATTACGTATCCTCGCTACTGGTGGAAATTCTGGCCCTAAAACATGTTCTCTAAAAACATTAGCCAAAGACTTAGCTATCCAATCTGCTGCATCATTGGTTTTAGAATAATCCTTACTTCTAATCGTGAATTTTATAAGCTTATAATATGGAGGATATTGATATTGGTAGCGTTCTTCCAGTTGCTCCTTATACATTTCCAGATAGTTGTTTTCTGAAACCTGTTTCACTATTTGATGATGAGGATTATAGGTTTGGACGATCACCTTCCCTCTATTCTTTGTTCTTCCAGATCTCCCTGCCACCTGAAGCATTAGCTGAAAGCTTCGCTCATGCGCTCTAAAGTCTGGGAAATTCAGCAAATTATCGGCATTCATGATACCTACCAATCTCACCTTTCTAAAATCTAGTCCTTTGCTTAGCATTTGGGTTCCAACCAAAACATCAATGCTTTCCTGTTCAAAAGCACTTATTATTTTTTGATGTCCATGTTTACCACGAGTAGTATCTAGATCCATTCGTCCTATTCTCGCCTCTGGTAGTAAAGATCTTAATTCTGTTTCTATTTGCTCGGTCCCAAAACCTTTGGTGGTAAGTTCTACACTCTCACAAGCCATACATTGCTTTTGCATAGCCATATGATAACCGCAATAGTGACATCGCAACTGATTGCTATGATTGTGGTAGGTAAGACTTACATCGCAATTAGGACATTGCGGAGAATGACCACAAGTAAGGCATTCTAAAATAGGAGAATATCCTCTTCTATTCTGAAATAAGATTACCTGCTCTCCTTCCTCTAGTGTAAATTTGATCTCCTCCAACAATCTATCAGAAAAATGGCCTGTCATTCTTTTCTTCTTGTATTTCTCTTTAAGATCTACAATTTCAATTTCTGGCGGCAATACATTCCCGAATCTTCTATCTAATGAAACAAGAGCATATTTATTATGAGTGGCATTATAATAAGATTCTAAAGATGGCGTGGCAGATCCCATTAGCACTTTAGCATCATGCAATTTGGCTAATACTACAGATGCATCTCTCGCATTGTACCTTGGTGCAGGATCAAATTGCTTAAATGTTGTTTCATGCTCTTCATCTACAACGATGAGTCCAAGGTCCTGAAATGGAAGAAAAATAGCTGAGCGTGCTCCTAAAATGATCTTAGCTTTCTCATTATTGTTTAAAACATGATTATAAACTTCCATGCGTTCATTCACAGAGTATTTACTGTGATAAACCAATACTTGTTCTCCAAAAAAAGATTGTAATCTAGAAACCAATTGAGCGGTTAATGCGATCTCAGGAAGTAAATAAAGAACCTGTTTTCCTTCTTTAATAACTTGCTCTATTAATTTAATATAGATCTCTGTTTTCCCAGAAGAAGTAATCCCGTGTAGCAAACAAACATCTGTATCTTTATAAGCTTCGGTTATTTCTGTAAATGCAGATTGTTGCCACTCATTCAAAACCATTTGTTGATCTACTTCCTCTATATCAAATTCAATTCTATCTTTTTGTAAATGAAATTCTATTAAAATCTTTTTATCTATAAGACTTTTAATTACTGCTGTAGACGTTCCGCTAGCTTTAGAAAGTTCTTTTAGTTCAAGTGGTTTTTTAGATCTCGCTTGAAGCTGAAATAAGGTTAATATCACAGCCTTTTGTTTGGGAGCTTTGCTTAGCTCATCTAACAAAAGATGCATTTCATTTTCTGGAAGATGTTTTTCATTCAGCTTCACATAGCGAATTAACTTGGGTTTATATTGCTCGAATATTTCCTGATTAACCACCACTACACCTTTAGAAACCAATCTATTAATTACCGGTAACACCGTTTTCTTGTCCAGTAATTGCATGATCTCCTGAATCTTCAGAGATGATTGTCTTTGTAAGGCTTCATAAATAAGATATTCTTGATCGTCTAATTGTGCATCTTCGCCATTACCAGAAGGTAAAAGCTGAATTAAAGTTTCACTTTCCAATAAAAAGCCACCAGGAAGAGCTGCCTTTAAAACTTCTCCCTCTGCACACATATAATAAGAAGAGATCCAGTTCCAGAATTTCAGTTGATTTTTGGTAATTATAGCTGAATCATCAAGGATCTGTTCGATCTCCTTAGCTTCATATTTCTGTGGTGCATTGTTATGAATAGAAACAACAATACCAGTATAAACCTTGGATTTCCCAAAAGGCACTGCAACTCTCATTCCGGGAGTCAAAACTTCCAATTCAGCTTGGGAAATTTTATAGGTAAATTGCATTTCTAATGGAAGTGGTAGAAGTACATTTATATAGAAACCCATGTAGTAACTTTAAGTTGGTTAACAGATCATTCTGGATCTGTATTTTTCAGCATTTAAAAATAAAGGTTTTCTAACCTATGTTAATCACAGCTTAAACGAAAATTTCACAAAACAGAATGACTTCGCGCGAGATGACACTTTATAATAATAGGTTGAGGAAAACCGATATACTTACAAATTTAAACTTCTTTTTACTCCAAATAAAAAATCCACTCTTTAAAAGAGTGGATTTTTTTTAACAATTCTATTTCTAAGATCTTATTCTGCTCGTAACCAAGTTTGTGTTCGGTAAAAGAAGGAAATATATCCTCTTACATTCAGCTTTTTAGGATTATCCTCATCCAGCCAGATTTTACATCGATAAACTTTACCTGTTTTAGGATCAGTTACAACCCCTCCAGAATATTCATCTCCATCATTTTCTAAACCAGTCATAACAACCATTCCTTCAATAGGCTTATTTTTAAGTTCACCTTCGCATTCCGTACAAACCCTGTCCCGATCTTCTTCTTTTATAATACGCACTACCCTACCGTGAAGCTCTTCCCCCACTTTAAATATTTCTATTATGGAGGTAGATTGCCCAGTTTCTTCGTTTACAGTCTTCCATTTTCCAAGCACAGATTGCGCCTGTAAATTGAATCCTGCACAAAGTAGTAGGATACTGTATATAATACGTTTCTTCATTTTCATTTTTCGTTCTGTTCTAACTGAATTATAAAATTTCAATTAACTTTTACCTAACATGGCTTCTTTAAGGTCTTTATCGGCCGGCTTCTTAGATAACCAGATCCCAAACAATCCCTTCTTAAACTCCATTCCTGGAATGGTACCTAATAACTTATTGTTCTTATATACTTTTACACCTTCTTTAGGCAGGTAAACCATATCGAAAATGTCATTTTTTTGGATCTCTTCGGAAAAATAATTTTTGAATTGAGTTATTTCTGAAGCAATACCAGATGCCTTACCACCTGTAGCATTTTCAAAACCTTCGTTTACAGCATCGATCATTTTATCACTAGTGATCAATTTAGAAACTATATGCAATTTAATAGCCATTGGCTGATTAGCATTTATAATCCCATTAGCATCGGCATTTTTTTTATCTAAGTATAAAGCCCCAGCATACATGTCCATCCAAAACTTTTCTCTCACTCCTACTCCATTAAGGCTTAATTTTTGACCTTCAAAAGTTACAGTGTTTGGTAAAGTAACGCCAGCCGCAGTTGTTTGAGCCGGTGCAGATGCAATAGTTACCATTGCAAACAATAATAATAAAACGTTTTTCATTTTAATTTAAGTTTAGTTAATTAATTTAATTTAATCTCTTTTTCATTTTAAGTAATGAGGCATTCAATTCAAATCCAAGCAACAATATATTAGAATTTAACCATATATACACCATAAGTACTAAAAGTGCTCCAATAGAGCCATACAATTCGTTATATCTACTAAAATTCTCAATATACAAACCAAACAAATAGGTGTTCAGTAATATCAAAATAGTAGTAAACAATGCCCCTGCTGAGAAAAACCGGGCTTGCCTTCCTTCTCTTGTACCCGAATAATATAGGGTTGCAACTGCTGCATAGATCAATAAAATAAATGCGGTGTATTTTACTAATTTAGGCGATAAGCTCCTACCTCCAAAAATATCTAACTGACTTATGTCATCTACTGCATAGGTGAGATAAACCGCTAATATCACTGTAATTAACAACAACAATGCCATGATTATAGAAACCCCTATGGCCACAAAATATTGACGAAATACAGATCTATTGGTATTTGTATGAAAGGAATATTCAAAACCTGTAAAAATAGAATTCACCCCGTTAGTCATTAAAAACACCGACAGGATAAAGGTTATAGACAGCAAACCTCCTCTGGGTGTACTTGCAATATCATAAAAAACTTCATCAAAAAATTCGGAAGTTGTAGGAGGCAACAACGAATCCATGAACACCAAAAATTGCAACTGAAAGTCATCTATAAATTGAATGTAAGGAATCAAATTCAGAATAAATAAAAGGAAAGGAAACAATGCCATAAAAAAACTAAAGGCAATAGCGCTTGCCCTTGTAGAAAATGTTCCATGAATAATTCCACCTGTGTAAATTACCCAAAGATCATGAAATGTTAAACCATCTAAGCCAGGAAGTTTTATTTTACTTGTTCTATACTCCCAGGCATCAGATATTCTAACTAATAATGATTTGGAAGATTTTTTAGTTCGCATGCATTATACTGCTTTTAAACTCAGGTCCATATTATATACAGAATGGGTTAAGGCTCCACTAGAAACATAATCCACTCCACATTCAGCATATTTTCTAACCGTATCTAAGGTAATTCCCCCACTAGATTCTGTTAGACATTTTTTATTTATTAACTGTACAGCTTTTTTTGTCTCTTCGTAATTAAAGTTATCTATAAGTATCCTATAAATTCCATCACTTTTTAAAATTTCCTGAATCTCTTCTAAATCTCTCGCTTCTACAATGATCTTAAGGTCAAGATCGTTCTTTTTAAGATAAGTCTTGGTTTTATTTATTGCTGGAGTTATCCCTCCTGCAAAATCTATATGGTTATCCTTAAGCATAATCATATCGTAAAGTGCAAATCTATGATTTTCACCTCCACCAATTTTTACCGCCCATTTCTCTAGAGCTCTAATTCCAGGAGTTGTCTTTCTGGTATCTAAAATTTGAGTATTTGTACCCTCCAATTTCATTACAAATTCGTTGGTCTTAGTCGCAATAGCACTCATTCGCTGCATTGCATTTAAAACCAGCCGTTCTGCTTTTAAAATAGATTGAGAAGAACCTTCAACATAAAAAACGATATCTTTTTTTTGAACTTTTTGTCCATCTTCAATTAAAGTCTCCACTTTAAGATCTGGATCTATGTAGCTAAAAACTTGTTTAGCAAATTCCACTCCTGCAATAATGCCATTATCTTTTACAAGCAACTTAGCTTTTCCTTTTGCTTCTTTAGGAATACACGCTAAAGAACTATGGTCTCCTTCACCAACGTCCTCTCTTATAGCGTTAGAAATAATTAATTCAATTTCCTTTTGAAATTGTGCCTTTGAAATCATCGCAATAGTTATTTTTGTAAATGTAGCAAAGTCTTAGTAAAATGACCATAAAATTACTTGGTATAGGTAAAACAGATGATAAAACCCTTCAAAATTTAACGGATGTTTATGTGAAAAGGCTTCAGTTTTACAACAAATTTGAAATTGAGCTAATTCCAGATCTCAAAAAAGTTAAAAACTTAGATGAGAATCAGCAGAAACAAAAGGAAGGAGAATTTATACTAAATAAGATCTCTACCTCCGATTTTGTGGTCTTATTAGATGAAAATGGAAAACAGTTGAGTTCTGTTGGGTTTTCTGAATTTATTCAGAAGCGCTTTAATAGCGGATTAAAACAAGTCATTTTTGTTATTGGCGGGCCATACGGATTTTCTCAGGAAGTCTATGATCGCGCCGATACTAAGATCTCACTCTCCAAAATGACATTTTCACACCAAATGGTTCGGCTGTTTTTTACAGAACAGCTGTACAGGGCCTTTACTATATTAAAGAACGAACCTTATCATCACCGCTAAATAATTTATATGAAACTTGTATTCGCAACTCATAATAAAAATAAACTAAAAGAAGTACAGGCCTTATTTCCTAAGAATATTACATTACTCTCTTTAGATGATATTGGTTGTTATGATGAAATTCCTGAAACCGCAGATAATTTAGATGGAAATGCCATATTAAAGGCCAACTTCATAAAAGAGCGATATCAAATGGATTGTTTCGCAGATGATACAGGATTGGAAGTAAAAGCACTTAATGGAGAGCCGGGAGTTTATTCAGCAAGATATGCTGGAGAACAAAAAGACAATGAAGCGAACATCAAAAAGCTTCTTTCTAACCTCGAAGATCGAGAAAATCGAGATGCACGGTTCAAAACTGTGATCGCATTGAACCTAAATGATCATGAATTATTATTCACAGGAATTTGCGAAGGTACCATATTAAAGGAGAAAAAAGGAGAGAACGGTTTTGGCTACGATGCTGTTTTTCAGCCAAATAATTCAGATAAATCTTTTGCTGAAATGGAATTAAGTGAAAAAGCTAAACTGAGTCATCGAGGAAAAGCGCTGCAATATCTTATAGATTACCTAGCTAAATAGTTGTTTGTTATTCATTTAAGAATTTTAGTGTAAGCTGTAAAGGAAATCGTACCTTTGCAACTTATTAAAATTTTATATGAATAAATTTGAACAATTAGGATTAAATCCTGCCATACTTAAAGCTGTTGAGGAAATGGGCTTTACAGAGCCGAGTGAGGTACAGGAAAAAGCGATTCCAATTTTATTGCAAGAAGACACCGATATGGTTGCACTTGCCCAAACAGGTACAGGAAAAACCGCCGCTTTTGGTTTTCCACTCATCCACAAGATCGACGCACAAAGTAAGCATACACAAGGATTAATTCTTTCTCCTACCAGAGAATTGTGTTTACAAATTACAAATGAGCTTAAAAATTACGGGAAGTTTACACCAGGATTAAATACAGTTGCTATTTATGGTGGTGCAAGCATTACAGATCAAGCCCAGCAAATTCGTCGTGGAGCACAAATTATTGTGGCTACTCCAGGAAGAATGCAGGATATGATCAAGCGTAAGTTGGTTGATATTTCTAAAATTGAGTACTGTGTACTTGATGAAGCAGATGAAATGCTGAATATGGGATTCTTTGAAGATATTACTAATATCTTATCTCATACTCCAGTTGAAAAAAGCACTTGGTTATTCTCTGCTACTATGCCTAGAGAAGTATCTACCATTGCTAAGAAATTTATGCGTAGTCCAGTAGAAATTACTGTTGGAAACAAGAATGAAAGTACTTCTAATGTTTCTCACGAGTATTATCTTGTAAACACTCGCGATAGATATGCCGCTTTAAGAAGATTAGCAGATGCTAATCCAGAGATTTTCTCTGTGATCTTTTGTAGAACAAAGAGAGATACTCAAAAAGTAGCCGAGAACTTAGTTGAAGATGGTTACAACGCTGCAGCATTACACGGGGATCTAAGTCAGAACCAACGTGATATGGTAATGAAGAGTTTTAGAAATCGCCAGATCCAGATGTTAGTAGCAACAGATGTTGCCGCTCGTGGAATTGATGTGGACGATATTACTCACGTTATTAACTACCAACTACCTGATGAACCAGAGATCTATACACACAGAAGTGGTAGAACCGGTAGAGCTGGGAAAACTGGTTTTTCAATGGTTATTGTTTCTAAGAGTGAACTTAGAAAGATCAAGAGTATAGAGCGTATTATTAAGCGAAATTTCGAACAAAAAGAAATTCCAGATGGAATGAAAATTTGTGAAGTTCAGCTTTTTCACCTTGCTAACGATATAAAGAATACTACGATAAACCATGATATAGACCCTTATCTACCAAGTATAGAAGCGGTTTTAGAAGGTTTAACGAAAGAAGAGATCATTAAAAAAGTATTTTCTGTAGAATTTACTCGATTCTTCAATCACTATAAGAATGCATCAGATCTTAATTCTAAAGTATCTCCTAGAGATAGAGATTCTTCTGGTTCTAATGGAGATAGCACACGTTATTTCATAAACGTTGGAACAAAAGACGATTTCGATTGGATGTCCCTTAAGGATTACCTTAAAGAGACATTGGATCTTGGAAGAGATGATGTTTCCAGAGTAGATGTTAAAGAGAGTTTTTCTTTCTTCAACACTAGTTCTGAAATGGCAGAGAAAGTTATTGCTACTTTCGAGAATGTACAACATCAAGGAAGAAGTGTAAACGTAGAAGTTTCACAAGATACTGGTCGCGGTGGCGGAAGAAGATCTTCTGGTGGTGGTGATCGTAACAGAAGTCGCGGTAAAAGCGGTGGAGACTTTAAATCTAGAAGAAGCGATAGTTCGTCTGAATCTAGAGGAAGAAGATCTGATAAACCTTCTGAAGGTTCAAGCAGAAGAAGATCTAGTGATTCTGGAAATTCCAGTGAATCATCTGGAAGAAGCGGAAGCAGAAAAAAGAATATTTCTAGTTCTGTGAATCGTAGAAAATCTAATAGATCATAAATAAATAAACATTGGGAGGACTTTGGTATAGTTATTACTATACATTTCTCCCAATGTATTTTACTTTTATGAAGTTATTCCCAATCCTTTTCTTTTTTATTATCCTTTGTTCTGTAGGGGCTATACAAGCTCAAGACATAGTGAATGGAAAAGTTTTAAATGCCTCTAATGATCTTCCATTGGAAAATGTGAATATCGTTAACCTTAATCAGGTTAAAGGAACCACTACTACTTCAGAAGGAAGTTTTGAGATACAAGCAACAGTTAATGATACCCTTTATTTTTCCTATCTGGGATTTAGAACAATACAAGTTCGGGTTACCAATGACTGGTTAAAATATGGAAGCGTTAAGGTTAAAATGACTGAATTAGGGATTGCTTTGGAAGAAGTAGTTGTTAGTCCTATAACTCTAACTGGTTATTTAGAAATTGACGTTAAGAATATTCCTATTTATGAAAACAGCAGATATTGTATTTCCGGTTTAAATTCTGGATATGAGGGAGGAAGTTATTCACCTGGTGCAGCAGCGAAAGCTCTGGGTGCTATATTTAATCCTGCAGACGCACTTTATAATCTCTTCGGAAACAAACCAAAGCAGATGAAAAAATTGCGTAAAATGAAGGATGATGATGAAATAAGAAACCTTCTTCAAGCAAAATTTGACAGACAAACTTTAGCCGCTGTTTTACAAATAAGCACAATAGAGATCGAAGAGATTCTTGCCAGATGTAATTATTCAAAAGACTTTATGAATTCTGCTAACGATCTTCAAATTTTAGATGCTATTAGTGGATGTTATGAGGAGTACAAGGTATTAAGGAGATAACCTCTGAGATCATAGAAATAATATAACCGAAGTTGATTCTTAATTGACTTCGGTTTTTTCATGCTTATATTCTAGCATTTTTTTAAGGTTTTTAAGCCCTAACTCTAGATCGTCGCCATACATTTTATCTATTGGTTGAAAAAGAGCAATTACAGAAAATGGGAAGTTAAGTCCTCCCCGTACACCCCAAACCATTTTTGTTTTATTTTCATCTAACTCTTTAAAAGCTTTATATTCTAGACCTATAAGTTTTACAGGTCTTAATATAAGAACTCTGGTTTCCATAATTCGGCCTTGATTAAGCTTCACTATCTTTTGGGTACCTTCAAAAAGTCGGTTGCTTTTTTTCCAATATAAAAGAGCGCCCAATTTCCCATCGTCTCCATTAAACTTTAAGACTCCATTATAATCATTTTCCAACCAAGGCATCCAATGAGGTTGCTTTTTAAGTTGCCTCACCAAATTGTATACATCTTCTTTAGATCGATTAATTACCAGAGTCCTACTAATATCAAATTCCTTTTTTGCCCAAGCATGTAGGAATGCTATAAAGGTGATAATGGCAATAAGAATATAAAAAAATAGGGTCATGTAGGTTTTCTATAATTATCTAAAATTCAAAAATATTAATCATTTTCAAATCTTTTCACCAATTGGTCAAAGTTTTTAAAACTTTTACTCAACCATTCAAATTTAACTTCATTTTTATCATAATCACTCAATTCCCAAGAAATTTTACTTTTTCTTAGTCTGGATGTAAGTTCCTGCAAAATAATTGCTGCTGAAACAGATATATTTAAACTCTCTGTAAATCCAACCATCGGAATTTTTATGCATTGATCTGCATTAGATAATACTTCTTTAGATAAACCATCCTTTTCTGTTCCTAAAAAAAGAGCTGAAGGTTTTGTGATATCAAAATCAGATAATTCAATGGCTTCAGCATTAGGTGATGTGGCTATAATTTGATAACCTTCCTCCCTTAATTTACTTATACATTTTAAACTATCGTCATGTCTATTAAGGCTCACCCATTTTTGCGCGCCCATTGCGATCTCTCTATCTATCTTCTTAACTTTTTGCTCCTCGATCACATGGACATTCTGAATGCCAAATACATCGCAACTTCTAATTACAGCACTTGTGTTATGTAATTGATAAACATCCTCTGTAACCACCGTAAAATGATTGGTACGTTGCTCTATAACTTTATTAAACAAAGCTTTTCGCTCTGGGGTAAGCAATTCTTCTAAAAATGACAAAAATTCGATACTGGCCATTCAATTTAAAATTTGATATGTTTTATATGAAGGTATTAAAAAAGACCGATCCGAAAATTCAATTTCAGATCGGTCAAGATATTTAAAAAAATAACTAATTCTTATTTTTCAAACTGTTTTAAAGTCTTAACAATTATAGCAACACAATCTAATAGTTCTTCTTCTGTCATTACCAAAGGAGGCGCAAAACGAATAATATTTCCATGGGTTGGCTTTGCTAAAAGACCATTATCTCTAAGTGCCATGCAAATATCCCAAGCAGTAGAGCTTTCTTCAGAATCATTAATAACTATAGCATTTAGTAAACCTCTTCCTCTTACAAGGCTTACTAGATCTGTTTGTTCAATATATTTATTTAATTCACTTCTAAAAAGATTACCAAGCTTTCTAGCATTCTGAATAAGGTTTTCATCTTTAACCACATCCAAAGCAGCAATAGCCACTGCACCTGCAACAGGATTTCCACCAAAGGTAGAACCATGTTGTCCTGGTTGGATCACATTCATCACCTCATTATCTGCTAATACAGCAGATACAGGATAATTACCACCAGAAAGAGCTTTTCCTAAGATCAACATATCTGGTTTTGTATAAGTTTCTTGTCTTTCACAATGATTCTGGCAATCACAATTACCACAAACCGCTAATAAACCACCAGTTCTTGCAATTCCTGTTTGGATTTCATCTGCAATAAATAGTGCATTATGTTGGCTACATAGCTCTTTAGCTTGCTTCATATAATCGTCTGCTGGAGTAAATACACCTGCTTCTCCTTGAATTGGCTCTACTAAAAAACCGGCGATATTCTCGGTACTTTCTAAAGCTTCTTTTAAAGCATTGATGTCATTATATGGAATCTTAATAAATCCTGGTGTATAAGGGCCAAAATTCTTTCTTGCATTCTCATCATTAGAAAAAGAGATCACGGTAGTTGTTCTTCCGTGGAAATTATTTTCACAAACAATTATTTGTGCTTGATGCTCTTCTACCCCTTTCTTTTCATATGCCCATTTTCTGGCGATCTTAATAGCAGTTTCCACCGCTTCAGCCCCAGTATTCATAGGAAGTACTTTATCGAAATTAAAATACTCCGTTACATATTTTTCATAAGGTCCTAAGATATCATTATGAAAAGCACGTGAAGTTAGAGACAAAGTAGAAGCTTGATCATGCATAGCTTTTACTATTTTTGGATGGCAATGACCTTGATTTACTGCAGAATATGCTGAAAGAAAATCATAATATTGTTTACCTTCTACATCCCAGACGTGAACTCCTTTTCCTTTACTCAATACTACCGGTAGTGGATGGTAATTATGAGCTCCGTATTTGTCTTCCATTTCAATTGCCTGTTCTGAAGCAGTAACTTTTTCTAATTGCATATTCTGTATTTTAAATAATTATTCTAACAATTCCTACTTTTATTTGGTCTATATATGCTGAAAATGGAGAGAAATCAACCAAAAAATCAACAAGTGCAAATTACTAAATGTTATCTGAAATTTATAATGCGAGCAGTATAAAATCTTCACAATTATCCTATTTTTGCGCTATGGGAAGAAAGAAAAGAAATCTGGTATTTGAAGAATTAGAAATTTTAGATGCCGGTGCCAAAGGAAAAAGTATTGCAAAGGCTCCAGATGGAAAAGTAGTATTTATAAATAATGCAGTTCCAGGAGATGTTGCAGACATACGAACTACCAAAAAGAAAAAATCCTTTTACGAAGGTACAGCAACTAAATTCCATAAACTTTCAGATAAACGCGTAGAGCCGGTATGTCAGCATTTTGGAACCTGTGGAGGTTGTAAATGGCAACATATGGGTTACGAGCATCAGTTATTCTATAAGCAACAGGAAATCACCAATAATTTACAACGTTTAGGTAAGATTGAATTACCAGAAATAGAACCTATTTTAGGAAGTAAAGAGATCTACTTTTATAGAAACAAAATGGAATTCTCTTTTAGTGATAGCAGATGGTTAACGCTAGATGAGATTAACAGTGATCAAGATTTTGAAGATAAAAATGCCTTAGGATTTCATATTCCAGGAATGTGGGACAAGATCTTGGATATTAAAAAATGTCATTTACAGGAAGATCCTAGTAATGCTATTAGAAATCACGTGAAGGAATTTTCTATTGCTAATGAAATTCCGTTTTTCAATACAAGAAACCAATATGGGTTGTTAAGAACTCTTATGATTCGTACTTCATCTACTGGAGAGATCATGGTGGTGTTGCAATTATTTGCTGAAGATAAAGAGAAGAGAACTTTGCTATTGGATAGTTTAGCCGAAAAATTCCCTGAGATCACTTCCCTTCAGTACGTGATTAACTGTAAAGGAAACGATACCATTTACGATCAAGAAGTGATTTGTTATAAAGGAGAAGATCATATTTTCGAAGAAATGGAAGGTCTTAAATTTAAAATCAATGCAAAATCCTTCTATCAAACCAATTCTGCACAAGCTTATGAACTTTACAAGGTAACCAGGGATTTTGCAGGACTTACCGGAGATGAACTTGTTTACGATCTTTATACAGGTACTGGGACCATCGCTCAATTTGTTGCTAAAAAGGCAAAGAAAGTTGTGGGTATAGAAGCCGTCCCAGTTGCCATTGAAGATGCAAAAGAGAATGCTAAGCGAAATAATATAGAGAATACAAAGTTCTATGCAGGAGACATGAGGAAGGTATTCACTCAAGATTTTATTAATGAACACGGGCATCCAGATGTTATAATTACAGATCCACCAAGAGATGGAATGCACAAGGATGTAGTTGCTCAAATAATTGGTATCTTGCCTCAACGAATTGTGTACGTTAGTTGTAATTCGGCTACACAGGCACGGGATTTGGCGCTTTTAGATGAACATTATAAAGTAACCAGAGTTCGACCGGTAGATATGTTTCCACAAACCTTTCATGTAGAAAATGTAGTATGTTTGGAAAAAAGATAAAATCACTTAGTACTGCCGGTATATTTTTACTGCTTATTGCACTTATCAATTTAAGTTGTCAAAGAGACGATATCTGTCCGGAGTCTACCTTGATCACTCCGCTTGTAAAGATCTCCTTTTATGATTTTGATGCTAATTCTGAAGGGGATACTTTAGCTAAACCAGTTGCTAATTTTAGTATTAGGGCTGTTGGAGATACTTTAAATTTTGAAATTCCCACAAATCCTTCAGAAATAAGTATTCCTCTAAAGACCGATGTAGATTTAACTTCCTACGAATTTATCTTGAACGCCAATGACGATGAGGAGGAGGAACCAACTTCAGCAGAAAATAGTGATATTATTAATTTTACCTATACTCGAAATCAGGAATATATAAATAGTGCTTGTAGTTTTAAGGTTACATATATTAACCTGGAAGCTAAATTAGTAGCGGAAACTCCTAGTTCCAATAATTGGATAAAAGATATTATAGTAGATCAATCAACTGTAGAAGATGAAACAACAACACATATTTCTATTTTTCATTAGCATTTTTTGCCTTTTGGGAATAGAAAGTTCCAATGCGCAAACTGCTACAGATACCGTGAATTATAAGGAACGATATGGTTTGCGTGTGGGTGTAGACCTAAGCAAGCCCATACGTACTTTATTACAAGATGATTATAGTGGATTAGAATTGCTTGGAGATTACAGGATCTACAAAAATTATTATCTGGCTGCAGAGCTTGGAAATGAGCAAATAGATCTTCCCGAAGAAAATCTTAGTGTTAGTTCAAAAGGTAGTTATATAAAACTGGGTGCAGATTATAATGCCTACGAAAACTGGGCAGGAATGGAAAATGCCATAATTATAGGACTTAGATATGGATTTTCTACTTTTTCTCAAACTTTAGAGAGTTATGCAATTTCTACTCAAACTCCCTATTTTGGATCCGATCTAAGAGTGGATCCTGAGGAATCTACAGGCCTTACCGCTAGTTGGGCAGAGCTTGTTGTTGGTGTTAAAGTAGAATTATTTCAGAATTTATATTTAGGTGCCAATGTGCAACTTAAAAGACGAATTTCTGAATCTACTCCTTCTAATATGGACAATTTGTATATTCCTGGATTTGGTGCAACCAATGATTTTAGTGACTTTGGTGTTGGCTATAGTTATAATATCTCTTACCTCATCCCGCTTTATAAGAAAGCGAAGAAGTAAAATTCTATTTTATTATAGATACTTATAATTCCTCCTGAATTTATTTCAAGATCTAATATCGTCTAGTAAAATAAAAGATTTCTCGACTCCTTCCGAAAAGACAAAGAATTGTCACATTGAGCGGAGTCGAAATGTGCTTGGAAAATATAAAAATCAAATACACAACATATCCTTCGACATGCTCAGGATGACCACGTAGTGTCACATTGAGCCTGTCAAGATGTAGGTAGTAAATAGAAGTTACTCCAGAAAACTAGATTCTTCAACATGCTAAGATGACATTCTATTGTCACATTGAGCGGAGTCGAGATGTTTTATCTGTTTATTCTTCTTCTTGATCTCTCAGTTTATGCAGTTTTTTAGTACCAGCATAAATATCATATTTCAATAATTTAGATTCCAAGGCTCCGTTAAAAAGTTTGATCTTTCTAGAAGGGCGCAAACCAACATGTTTGATCGCTTCCAGATTGGAGGTGATAAACCAAGCTGCAGTATCTGGGTAACTTTGTTTTAAGGTATCCCCTATTTCCTTATAAAAAACAGGCATATCTATATCCAATCGCTCTCCGTACGGCGGATTGAAAACCATATGTAAATGTCTTTCACTAGTCTTCGTGCTTTCAAAGAAATTTTGTTGTTTCACCTGTATGAATTCAGCAAGATTTGCATTTTCAACATTATCTATTGCCTTAGTAACTGCAGAAGGTGCTTTATCATAACCAACGATTGTAAAATGGAAATCTCGTACTTTTTTAAGTACAGATTCTTCCACTTTTTCAAATAGGTCTACATCCCAATCTTTCCATTTTTCAAAAGCAAATTCCTTTCTATTTAAATTCGGTGGAATATTACACGCGATCATGGCAGCTTCTATTAAAATAGTACCACTCCCACACATAGGATCCATAAAATCACTTTGTCCATCCCAACCAGAAAAAAGCAACATTCCTGCTGCCAAAACTTCATTTATTGGTGCAATATTCGTAGCTGTTTTATAACCACGTTTATGCAATGATTGTCCAGAGCTATCTAGAGAAACATTACAGTAATTATGCTCTATATGAATGTTTATTCTTAGGGTTGGAAAATCTAGATCTACATCTGGTCTTGTCCCAAATTTCTCTCGAAATCTATCTACAACGGCATCTTTAGTTTTCTGAGCGATATATTTGGAATGGGTGAATTGTTCAGAATGAACCGTGGCATCTATCGCCAAGGTGTCATTTACATTCATAAAATCTTCCCAAGCGATCTTCTTGATCTCATTATAAAGATCCTCTTCTGAAGCGATCTTGAAAGATTTAAAAGGTTTTAAGATCTTAATGGCCGTACGCAAGCAGAGATTGGCTTTATACATAAAACCTTTATCTCCAGTAAATTGCACGTTTCTTACTCCCTCTTTAATATTCATTGCGCCAAGATTACGCAACTCCTTTGCTAATATAGGTTCAAAGCCAAAAAGTGTTTTGGCAACCATTTCAAAATTATTATCCATTCCCATCATTTCTTAAACGGCAAAAATACATTATTTTTGTGCGATATGACAATTACATGTTGGGCAGAATACCCATTTTTAAAGGATTATTCAGAAAACATTAGAATGAACTTGTAAAAACCAATTTAGAGAACCTATTTTATTAAATGATCTATATTCTGCCACTCTTATCAGTTCTAATTGGGTTTTTTATAGCCTTATTCTTAAAACCAAATTCCTCTGTAGCATTTAAATTATTGCTTTCTTTTAGTGGAGCATATCTTTTATCTGTTACCGTTTTTGAATTGCTCCCTGAAGTTTATAATTCCGGAGAATCTCAAATCGGCGTATTCATTATGCTAGGATTATTACTGCAAATAGTTTTGGAGTTTTTATCTAAAGGTGCAGAGCATGGCCATATCCATCATGAAGGAAATACTACTCATTTCCCACTTTTACTATTAATTAGTTTAGGGATCCATTCTCTATTAGAAGGTTTTCCTTTAAATACCTCAGAGCATTTGCTTTACGGTGTTGCGATCCATAAGATCCCAGTTGCAGCCATTTTATCTGCGTTTTTACTTCAGTCGAATATAGGGAAGATTAAGGTCGCTTTATTTTTAATTCTATTTGCTCTTATGACTCCCTTAGGAAGTTGGATGTCGGCTAATTTTGAAATCCTTAATGAATATACCACATATATAAGTGCTGTTGTAATAGGGATCTTTCTACATGTATCTACCACTATTATTTTTGAAGCTTCAAAAACACACACCTTTAATGCCTCCAAACTAGCAGTGATCGTTGCTGGAATTGTATTAGCATATTTAATGTAAGATGTTTAGTAAGGAAGATTCAAAAAAGATGAGAGAAGAATTCTGGACTAGCTTCGGAAAAAAATATCCACACAAATGGGTTCTCTACCATACCGGAATTAAAGAAGTACAATTAAAATTCACTTTTAATACAGATCTAGCCCAGGTTTCAATAGATATTTCTAGTGCAGATGAAGTAATACAGGAATATTATTTCGAAAAGATCTATGCTTTAAGAACTATTTTAAAAGAAGAATATTTACCAACAATTGAGATTGAAAAGAATTATCTCTTGCCTGAAGGGAAGGAAGTTTCTAGATTTTATGTTCAGTTGGATTCGGTGAACATTCATAATAAAACTCATTGGCCACAGGTTTTTGAATTTCTGAATAACAACATGGGACAGTTGGAAGCGTTTTTCATTGAGTATAAAGATTATATTGAAGGATAATCTTTATATGTCTTATAATCTTAAAGAATTATCAATATTTTGTCGAGATATTTACCAATGACCATGAATTAATTTCAATATCACTTTCTTATTTATTAAAAAAGTGTAAATTTATTTAGCCTTTTCTAAATTTACTATGAAATATCTTGCGCTTCTTTATGTTTTAGCATTACTATTATATAGTTGTGAAACTTCGGAACCAGCAGAAGACGTTCCTGTGGTGGAAGTTGTAGATGATACTGCCATCGACGCAGAAAACGAGGAAGAAACAGAGGAAGAAGACCGATTGGCAAATTTTGTATATACTACAATTACAATTAAACCTTATTATTATCCAAACTCAGAAATTGAATATTATTATAATGAATATGACCGGCTGGCTTCAAAAATTGTTGAAGGAGATAGACTTGTTTTTTTCTATTCTGAAGCCGCGCATGATAGAATAGATACCATTACCGGACAAAGACTTGCAGATAGCGCCTATAGAAAACATCTACTATTCGCAATTGATCCAGATAAAACTAAATTTAAACTAGAAAATACAGATTTTAGCGCTGCTTCCTCAAAATATGGATTATTCGCGTTCTTCCCAGATAGCGGATACCACGAAATTACTGATGGCTTTATTGAAGGCATTAAAATCAGCGAGACAGAATGGGAAATAACTACTAATATTACATGGACCATCCCAGCGAATGAGTTTCATAGAGAAGATCTCCATAACGAATTTCAACTCTCCTCCAACTTCATTCCCGCACCGCAAGAATAGTATTTGCAGTCACTCAATTCTCTTATTAAAACTCGATAGTTAACTCGCAATTTCCAGTATCTTTGCGGGCATAATCTAACTATGAGTTTCACTTTACTTTCCTCTCCCTTACAAGGATTTACAGATTTCCGATTTCGGAATGCATTCCATCACTATTTTGGTGGAATAGATACGTTCTACGCTCCGTACATCCGTCTAGATGGAAAGATGGTGGTAAAAAATTCATACCAGCGAGATCTTCTTCCAGAGCATAACGATACGTTAGAAGTAATTCCGCAGGTGATCACTAACGATGCAGAGGAATTCTTATTTGTGGCCAAGTATGTGCAAGAATTAGGGTACAAGGAACTCAACTGGAATTTAGGTTGCCCTTACCCTATGGTTACTAAACGTGGAATGGGTTCTGGGTTGATTTGTGATCCTGCTAAAATTGATAATATATTAGATCGAGCTCATTCTGAAACAGATATTCTGGTTTCTATGAAAATGAGAATGGGTTATGAAAACAGTAATGAAATCTTAGATGCTTTTCCTATTTTGGATAAGTATCCGCTGAAGAATATTGCCATTCATGCCCGTATAGGAAAGCAACTTTATAAAGGTGGCGTAGATCTAGACGCATTTGAGCGTTGTATTCCTGCAACGAAACATAAATTATACTATAATGGTGACATCACCAATGTAGCAGCCTTTAAGGACATGCAGGAACGATTTCCTAGCATAGATCATTTCATGATTGGGAGAGGTCTTATTGCTGATCCTTTTTTGCCAAATATGATCAAGAATAACACTACAGAATATCCCAAAGATCGTTGGAAGATCTTCAGCGAATTTCATGATACTATTTACGAGCAGTACGATGCAGCATTGTCTGGCCCTACTCCTATCAAGATGAAAATGCAAGGTTTTTGGAGTTACTTTTCAGAATCTTTTAGCAATCCGCAGAAGAGTTTCAAAAAGATCAAAAAAGCAAATAATCCAAAAGCTTATAAACAAGCGGTTGCAGATATTTTAAAAAGCGAACAATAAACTACCTTTGCAGGCATCTATTTAATATGCTATTTTGAAAGACCTTTTACTACTTACTCCACCATTTACACAATTAAATACGCCATACCCAGCTACGGCATATCTAAAGGGATTTCTGAATACAAAAAATATTTCCTCTTATCAGATAGATCTTGGGATGGAAGTGATCCTTGAGCTATTTTCAGAAGATACTTTTAGAGAATTATTTGAGATCGCTTTTGAAAATGACAGTATTCAATCTGAAAACTGCGAACGCATCTATGCTTTAAAGGAAGCATATTTACAACCTTTAGATGAAGTAGTTCGATTTTTACAAGGCAAGAATAATACCTTGGCCAGACAAATTTGTACCGATAATTTCCTGCCTCGTGCATCCAGATTCGATCAATTAGACGATATGGATTGGGCATTTGGCTCTATGGGAATGCAAGATAAAGCAAAGCATTTAGCTACTTTGTATTTGGAAGATCTTTCAGATTTTATTGTAGAATGCATAGACGATAATTTTGGATTTAGTAGATATGCTGAGCGTCTTGGGCAGAGTGCCAATTCTTTTGATGAGCTTTATGAAGAATTGCAGGAAGAAACCACTTTAATAGATGCTATTACACTGCAGATCCTGGAAGAACATTTACAAAAAACGCAACCTAAATTGGTGTGTATCTCTGTTCCTTTTCCGGGCAACCTTTATAGTGCACTAAGATGCGGACAATTTATAAAATTTAAGTATCCAGATATCCAAATTGCAATGGGTGGTGGATTTCCTAATACCGAATTAAGATCTATTACAGATACTCGGGTTTTTGAGTTTCTAGATTATATCACTTTAGACGATGGGGAATTACCTATTGAACTTTTAGCTGAAGCAGTTAGTGCTCCAGATAATGCTGCGCCTCCTACTTTTAAAAGAACTTTTGTACTGGAAGAAGGAAAAGTGGTTTATAAAAATGATACTACCAAAGCAGATTATAAACAAATTGATCTTGGCACCCCAGATTATTCAGATCTTTTATTAGAAGATTATATCTCTGTAATAGAGATCGCGAACCCTATGCATAGTTTATGGAGTGATGGGCGGTGGAACAAACTTACCATGGCTCACGGCTGTTATTGGGGAAAATGTACATTTTGCGATATCTCTCTAGATTATATTAAAATATATGAGCCCATTGCTGCCAAAATATTGGTAGATAGAATGGAACAACTTATAGATCAAACTGGAGAGAACGGATTTCATTTTGTAGATGAAGCAGCACCTCCAGCTTTAATGAAAGCTTTAGCTTTAGAAATAATCAAGCGGAAGCTAACGGTAACGTGGTGGACCAATATTCGGTTTGAAAAGAACTTCACAAAGGATCTTTGTCTTCTTCTAAAAGCTTCTGGCTGTATTGCAATTTCTGGCGGACTTGAAGTAGCCTCAGATAGATTATTGAAACTAATAGATAAAGGAGTTACGGTTTCTCAGGTAGCACAAGTAACTCAAAATCTTACCGATGCCAATATCATGGTGCATTCTTACCTTATGTATGGCTATCCAACGCAGACTGTTCAGGAAACGGTAGACAGTTTAGAAATGGTAAGGCAATTATTTGAGCTTGGAATTATTCAGTCGGGATTCTGGCATCAGTTTGCATTGACAGCACATAGCCCGGTGGGATTGAATCCTTCAGATTATGGGATCACTCCGAATTATAAGAACATCACTTTTGCAAATAACGATGTAGATTTTAAAGATCACACAGGGATAGATCATTCAAAATTCAGTTTCGGACTCAAGAAATCGCTTTTCAATTTTATGCACGGGATCGGATTTGAACTTTCGCTTGAGGAATGGTTCGATTTCAAAATTCCGAAGACACAGATAGATCCTAATTTTATTGAAAAATGCTTAGAAACAGTTCCCAACTTTAATATAAAACCTTCAGCAAAAATAATCTGGTTAGGAGCTCTGCCAATTGTTACTGAACAAGTAAAAACGAAACGAGGGATTACAAGGCATCAGCTAGGATTTACCTTTCACAGCAATCTAAATAGTTTTCAGATCGTTCTGGAAAAAGAAACCGGAGATTGGTTGCTTAAAAATTTACCACTGCTTCAGCCAGGGAATGAAAAACTCCAATCCTTTTCAGATCTAAAAAAAGATTTTGAAATGGAGCTCGAGGATTTTGAACTTTTTTGGTTCTCTAAACCTATGCAATTGTTAAAGGCAAACGGATTACTGGTTCTGTAAGAAATACCTGATTATATTATCTAATAGACTTCAACATAAATCACTTTAAATCATTTATTTATAGTATTTTAACTCTATATATAAATGACTATGGAGCAGGTTAGACTTTTCCCATTTCAGCATAAAGATGTTTTACAAATTGGCATCGCTTTTAAATTCAATTCTGCTTTAAAAAGCCATTTAATGCTACTAGAAGAAGTTACATGGACCAAAACTCATTCTTGTTTTTATGTATCATTTACCCAAGAGAATAAAGGCAAACTCTATCGTCATCTTCAGAAATTCGATTGCCGTATCGATTATTCAGAACTTCAATCTTATACAATTTCACCTAGAATTGAAGAAGATTTAAATGAGTTCAGCTCTTATCTACAAGGGAAGCGTTATAGTAAAAGTACCATTGGAACTTATTGTAGCTTTATTCTAAAGCTTTTAAAATTTCAGCAAAAACCAATTTCAGCATATACCAACAGAGATCTAGAATTATTTATAGAGAAGGAAATTGCACAACAAGGATATTCTATAAGTACGCATAGGCAGTGTATAAGTGCATTAAAGCAATTCGAAAAACTGCACAAATTAGAGGCTTTGAATGTGGATGATATAGACAGGCCGAATAAAAGTAAATATTTACCGGTTGTACTTTCTAAGGAGGAAGTGATAGATATTTTTAGGGCTACCCGAAATTTGAAACATCGCACGCTGCTCATTCTAATTTACTCTTCTGGTTTGCGTATTGGGGAAGCTCTGAGTTTGAAATTGCAAGATATAGATGTAGACCGCCGGCAGATCTATGTGAGAAACGGGAAAGGACGAAAAGACAGGCATGTGGTCATGGCAGAAGCTTTTGTTCCTCTACTTTATAATTATCTTACCAGTTATAAGCCCGAAAAACTGTTTATTGAAGGCAAAGATGGGGATGAATATAGTGCCTCATCTGTAAGAAGTGTTTTAAAATTGGCATGTAGCCGAGCTAAGATCAAGAAACATGTAACGCCGCACACCTTGCGACATTCTTATGCGACGCATATGTTGGAGAACGGAACCGATCTAAGGCACATTCAGGCATTATTGGGGCACTCACGCCCTGAAACCACAATGATCTACACACATGTCACTCAGCATGATTTGCTAAAGATCAAGAGCCCTTTAGATGTTGCATTAAAGCAATTATCTGAATCCGATAAAAACCCTGAAAACCTGCGTTTATCCCGGAATATCTTCGATTAAAAGTGTATATTCGATTCGATATAACACGTTGTGCACAATACAAAACCAAAAAAAAAAGTAACTTAGAGAATGGATTTTTTAATAATCATAATTTGGACTATTGGATTTATTCTTTATTTTCTACCAACAATAATCGGGTGGAATAAAAGAAATTCAAATGCTATATTAGCTATAAATCTATTATTAGGTTGGACTTTTATTGGTTGGATGGTTGCATTTATCTGGTCACTTTCAAAAGATGCAACTCCGATTATAATTTCGAAAAAAAGTAGAAAAAAGAAAAAGAAAAACAAGAAAAGTAATAAGAAAATTGACTTAGCTAATGAAAATATTGAGTCAGATATATCTCCAGTAAAAGAATGGAATATTAAAAATGAGAATAAGAATTTAAAATAATTTAACTAATTAAAAATCTCGTTCACAATATTGACTCTATCTGATAATATGCTGACTTAATCAAATCTTTAAAAATCGGAAGGTTTTGAAATGATAATTAGAAATTATACAGTACTGTGCACAACATCGGTTAAGCGCAAATAGCGGGCATTCGAGTGAAAAGTGTTATTTTAGAGACTAAGAAACAATCAACTAAGTCGACAAGAACGCGTCCCTACTCCACGCCACTTGCCTTAACCAAGACCGTTGTAGCCAATTTTTAAGAATGACATTAGCGAAAAAAATTACTATAGGAATTTCCACATTTATACTTTTGATCATTGTATTTGTATTTTGGTTGTTTTTTGAAATTATGAATGAAAATGAAGTTGACAAAATATATTATGGTATAGAAATTCCTGAAAATATGAAATTTGAGAAACCAATTGAGTTTTTATCATTCAAACAAATTGACTCATTAAGTAATCTAAAAGTTGAGGAAGAAAAAATTTTAGTAATTGGAAGTGGATATTCTGGCTATGATTTTTATATGTGGCACAAACCAGATGATAAAGGAAAATTATTCATAAAAGCATTTGAATTAACGCAAAATATTCAATTATCAGAATTGAAATTGAGAACTCGGACAGAAAATATAATACATAAATTAGATAATAATTATAAAATTTATACTGGAAGTACCGTAATTGACGAAGGAACTTTTGAAAATTTTTATCCAGTTCGATTTGAGATGTGGTTTAAATCTCATAATTCAGGTCTTGAAAAAAAAATGACTGAAAAAAATTACATAATTGATGGATGGGATAGATAAAAAACTGGCTACAACATCGGTTAAGCGCAAATAGCGGGTATTCCAATGGAAAGTGATATTTTAGACACCAAGTAACAAAGAACTAAGCCGACAAGAACGTGACCCTACTCCACGCTACTTGCCTTAACCAAGACCGTTACCACACATTTTATAATATGTACGATAATTTAAATCAACTGATTGATCTTAATCTTGAGCTTTTAAGTAATAAGGAAAATAATTCTGAATTCTTCTATGAATTTCTAAATTTAGAAAAACAACAATTCCAACAATTAGGCAAATTTAGAGAGTCTGAAAGGTTAGCGGAAAGTATGCAAGAAAAAGGCTTAATTAAAATTGACAAAGAATTAGCCATTTTGACCGAATTTGGATATAAAGTTGCTAAAATTGGGGGTTGGTCTTTATACTTAAAAGCCAAATCTGAAAAAGAAAAGAAAATAACATCTGAAAATCAAGAAAAAGATAAATTAGAATTAGATAATCTTAAATTACAAAAAGACAATTTAGAATACCAAAAATCAATTAGAGCCAAAGAAGAACAAATAAGAAAATTGACCAGAGATAATTTAAGATTAGGAAATTGGGATATTAGATTTAGATGGTATATTGCAATAATAACTTTTGTGATCGGATTTATTATTAAATATTTTATTGAAAATTAATAATTCTGTCCAAAGCAAAATGCAATTTTCACCCAACTTTAAAAAATATTATGAACGAAGAAGAGTTTAAAAAATTAATCGAAAACCAAAGAATTTTAGATAGAAAATTAGATCAAATTCAATTTGACATAAATAAAATTAAAGGAGATGTTAAAACTTCAATTAATAATCAACTACTTATAGAACAATATGAAGAAGATATAACTGACCGATTAAATAGAATTGAAAATAAATTAAAATAAGAAGTATGAATGATCATGGAATAGAAAAACAGATCGATACAAGTTTAATTTATTTATCTAAATGACAAGATCAGATAAATTAGATAAAATTCTTTTTGTACTCCTTTGGGTTGATAAAATGGAATTGGAACAAAAACCAATTTCCAAGAAAATCACTATGCTTTTCATTAATGAATCAAGTGATTTAGAGCTTGAGCCATGGGAAATGCAATCTTTAAAAGTGGAATTATTGGATGAAGGATTCATGAAAATATCAAATGATGAATTAAGAATAACCAAAAAAGGAAAAAAATTTATTACCCGACAACAAGGATTTAAAAAACTTGATTTAGTAGAGATTCAAGAAGATCTTATCAGAGAAAAAACAATAGAAAAATTCAAATATGATAAATTCAGTTTTTGGTTTTCAATTTTAGCAATAATTATATCCCTGCTGAGTTTATTTTTGAAATAAAAAAGAACTTTTAAGAATGTTTCTAGTATAAAACGTGAGGTAACATCGGTTAAGCGCAAATAGCGGGCAATCTGGTGAAAAGTACTATTTTAGACATCAAGTAAAAAACAACTAAGCCGACAAGAACGCGTCCCTACTCCACGCCACTTGCCTTAACCAAGACCGTTGTAAATTATGGCTCAGAATGAAAAACGAAAAAAAATAACGGCAAAATATGATTGAAAAAACCGCTCTTTCGCAACTGTTACGCTGACTTTTTCAAGATTTTAGTTAAGAACAAAAACTACTCAAGAGTGAGTTTTATTGGGAAAGTTTAAAAGGATGAAAAGTGTGAAAATTGGATGATCTTAAAATAAGTGCGCGGATTCTTATTCGAACTTGAAAAAGGTAAAAATAGATGAATTCAGCTAGTTATTCTGACTTTTACTCAAGCGTGAAAAATGGATAAATTGAATGCCTTTAAATTTTTAACTCCGACATTCACTCAGACCTGAAAATTGACAAAATAATTAAGAACCAAAAAATCAAAAAATGATTCTCACTCAAACGTGAAAAAATCAAGATTCAGGAAAGAATAAAAATGACTTAAAAAGAGTGACAACAAAACAACATATTCCGAGAATCGCCACAATATACAACATCGGTTAAGCGCAAATAGCGGGCATTCTGATGAAAAGTGCTATTTTAGACACCAAGCAAAAAACAACAAAGCCGACAAGTTCGCGTCCCTACTCCACGCTACTTGCCTTAACCAAGACCGTTGGGCATAATATTTTGAACGACAAAAAAGAATCACAATAATTTTATTTGATGGGAATATTTGACAAATTATTTGGTAAAAAAGAATCTAAAGCTGAGAATGAAAGCGTTCAATTAAACAAAGGAGAAAAATTTCTTGCTGTTGACAATGAATCTGGATTCAGAATAATTAGATCTTTAACAGACGAACAAAAAGAAAGGATTGAAAAATCAACTATTCTTTTACGAACAAATGAGCTTTATATGCATTATTGGACGACTAATTTAATTTGTGAAGATCGGAATGATCCAGCTTGGCAGAATAAAGTGATGTTCTTTTGGAGAGCAGAAGAACCATTTCCGAAAAAATCATTACCGCCAGAATTTGAGACTTTTGAAATTAAATATTTTCTTTTTAACGATGACACCTCAAAAATTTCATTACAAGTTGGACAAGCAGCACCTTGGTTTGGAATGCCAGGTCTTGGAGAAAAACACTTTTGTGAAATGAACTCTCAAAAAGTGACAATACCTGAATTGAATAAACTTGGAATTGTTGATTACATTGATCAAATAGAACTAACAAATGAAAATCTAAATATATTAACTAATCGAGAAGAATATTTTTTCTTAATTGACGAACGACTTACGCCATTTCAAAACGGAAATTTTTATTTAAAAGATAAAATTATACCAATTAGCGTTGCTTACGAAATTGGCGGAATACATATCGTAAAAAAACGAAATTAGAGTAAAAATACTATGCCCAACATCGGTTAAGCGCAAATAGCGGGCATTCTAGTGAAAAGTGCTATTTTAGAGACCAAGTAAAAGACAACTAAGCCGACAAGAACGTGTCCCTATTCCACGCCACTTGCCTTAACCAAGACCGTTGTAGCCAATATGTTTAGAAAAATAATTTTAATCATTTTTTGCTTTCTTCTTTTAAGTTGTCAAAATAAATCTGACAAATTAAAATTTGAAAAGGAAGTTGCTTATGAGATATTTCCATTGCTAATTAAAAATTTGCATAGTGATATTAGATTAGGAAATCCACCACCTCC
>NZ_RBLG01000006.1 GCF_003634585.1 Gillisia mitskevichiae | reverse complement strand
CCCGTTAGCGCAGATGGTACTGCTGTATTGTGGGAGAGTATGTCGTCGCCTTTTTTTTGAAAAGCACTTATCGTGAGATAGGTGCTTTTTTTGTTTATAATATTCTCAACTAAAACCCTTTCATCTAACGATGGAGGGGTTTTTTTGTGTTTGGTAGTTTGGTATTAAAATGGAGATTGCTGCTGAGAGATCCTAAGAAATGTGTCCTTAAACAATAGATGCTGAATCTTTATGGAACCCGGCCAGGGATTGGAGCAAGCTACCCTGTAGCGCACAAAGCCCGGCACAAGGCGATAGCCGTAGGGGGACGACTAAAAAAATATGAAAAGGAGAAATTAAAACGAATTTTTATTTATAGGAGTGAAATTATGCGATTGGCACAGATTAATGAATGCTACATTTTTCTCTGAGTGCAGCTTTTACTGTTTTAAACCACTCATCCTTTATAATACTTAATATTATACTATCTCTTCGCCCGCCTGGTGCTGCACAATTACTACGGAGAATTCCTTCCTCTTGACAGCCAATACTCTTCATCGCGGCTATACTTTTAACATTTGTAGCATCTGCTCTAAATTCTACACGCTCTAACTTCATTTTTTCAAACACATACTCCAGTAGTAAAAATTTACAATTCTTATTTAATCCAGTACCTTGAAATTCTTTTCCATACCAAGTATAGCCCAATTGGATGGTGCTATGTGTTTTTCTATAGTCGTAAAATCGAGTTGATCCAGCAATTTTGTTAGTGCGTTTATCTAATACTATGAAAGGATATGAGGTTTGTAATTCTTTATCACCCAATGCCACATTAATATAGTTCTTTAGATTCTCTAAACCATCAGCAGGCGTTAATGAATATTTCCATAGTTCTGGTTCATTTAAAGCAAATTCTTCTAAAAGTGAAATGTCTTTCTTTTGAAGGGGTCTTAATATAACCATATCATTCTCTAAATGAATTTCATTTTTAAAAATATTCATAATAAAGTTTTTAGCATTCACAATATTCATCTGTTACATAGGCTTTGGTTTCCGGATTGGAAGGACAAGAAAGCATTTTAGATGCTGGCCCTTGTTCTATCAATTTTCCATCACAAATAAACACTAAATTATCTGCGATCCTTTTAGCTTGCTGAAGATTATGAGTAACAAATATAATTGTATACTTCTTTTTCAGCCTTACCATCATATCTTCAATAGCTCGTGCAGATATTGGATCTAGTGAAGAAGTAGGTTCATCTAATAATATAACTTCTGGCTTTATAGCTAATGTTCTAGCGATACACAAGCGTTGTTGTTGACCTAGGGAAAGGGAAATTGCTTTATCATGTAATCTATGTGCAACCTCCTTCCATAGAGAAACAGCTTTTAAATTTTCTTCAGCAATTTGAAATTTTTCAAGTTTGCTAATTTTTTTAAGATGTGGAATTCCAAAGAGTACATTTTCCTTTATAGATTTCGGGAAAACACAGGGTTTTTGAAATACCATACCAATTTGTGTACGGAGTTGTGCTAAATCTATATTTTTATTATTTATGGAAAGTCCATTGAAAATGATCTCACCTTGTGTACTTATACCGGGAACTTCATCATTTATTCTGTTTATACTTCTTATTAATGTGGATTTACCACTTCCAGAAGGTCCAATAATGCAAGTGATCTCATTTTTTGGAATTGATAGAGTTATATTGTTTAAAATACGACTTTCATTGATCCATATTTGAAGATCTTTAATCTGAATGATTTTATCTTGAGTTTTTTCAACTACAGATAACATAGGTTTTAATGCTTTTTCTGCCATTAGCTTTTTGATATGGATTGATGTCTTAATCTAATGAAAAGTGCTGATATACTGAAAATTATTACAAGCATTACTAAAACTAAACTAGCTCCCCATGCATTTTGTAGTGCTACGGGATTAGTAGCTTGTTGTGCAAGCGCCAAAATATGAGTAGGTAATGTTGAAACTGGCTCTAAAAACGAACTCGGTAATTCTACCCCTGAAAATGCTGTTGCTATGAACATAATAGGAGCGGTTTCCCCAATTGCACGTGCAATTCCAATTAATAATCCTGTGACTGCACCGTGAAAGCCTTGTGGTAAGAGCACCTGTACTATTACCTGCCATTTATTGAGACCGAGAGCTGAAGAACTTTCCCTATAAACTGTAGGAATACTATTTATAGCTTGATAGGTGGAAAGAGTTACAGTTGGAAGGATCATTATAGATAATATAATGGAACCCACGATCCATGAAATACCCATGTTTAATAGATTCACAAAAAATATTAACCCAAAAATACCGAATATTATAGATGGAATACCATTTAAGCTATAGATGAGCGTATTAAGGATCTTATGTAGTATTTCATTCTTTAAATATTCACTTTTATATATAGCGGTTCCTAATGCAATTGGTAAACAAATTAGCGCTGCAAATAAAATTAGAAGTATACTCCCGAAGATTTGATATACGATACCTCCGTCTGCTCCAAAATTGGTTGAAGAATTAGTTAGAAAATCTAAAGAAATTGCAGGTAAACCATTCCATATAATAATTCCGAATAGAAATAGCAGAATCAGGCTGCATATTGTTACCGCTAAACCAATAGAGATATAAAACAATCTATTTTTCATGTTCCTATTCATATAATCTCCCGTTAGATTTTAAAGAATTTTGAGATATAATAGTAAGAATTAGTACTATAATAAATAACAATAAGCCCATAAAGATCATGGCGCTAAAATGTACAGATCCAAAGGAGGTCTCTGCGATCTCTCTTCCTAATTTAGAGGTAATTGTTTGTCCTGGAGATAGCCAGTTATATATTGGATCGGGGATTTTGTCTATACTTCCAATAACAAGCATAACGGCCATTGTTTCTCCTAGAGCTCTTCCAAAAGCTAAAAGTATAGCTCCTTTAAGATCTGGTTTAGCTATAGGAAGTAAGACTTCTTTAATTATTTCGTATTTGTATAATCCAAGTCCTTTGGCCGTTTCCCTGTATTTACTGGGGATATTATTAAAAGCATCATCTGTTAGTGTAATAATGGTTGGAAGTATCATTATAGATAATAAGATTCCCGCAGTTAAAATAGTTCGGCCAGATTGTAAGTCAAAAATATTTTGGATCCAAATGCTGAAAAATGCGATTCCTATTAATCCAAAGATGATAGACGGAATCCCGGCTAAAAGTTCTAATAGTGATTTAACCACAATTCTATATGTAGATGGCAATATTTCACTAGTAAAAATGGCAGTGGCAACTCCCAAAGGTACCGCTATAAGAAGCGCGATAAAGGTCACGACTAAAGTTCCAAATAGCATAGACCAAATTCCAAATTCTCTAGTTGCTGGATTCCAATTGAGATTGAAAAGATCTAAGCCAATTGTAGTTACTGCCTCCCAACTATTTACAAGAAGGATTGAGAAAATTAAAAAAACAATAAAAGCACTAATTAAAGTGCTTCCGTAAACATAATATTTGCCAATATTATTGGTTGATCCCAACATAACCTGCTTCTTCCACTATTATTTGTCCTTCAGAACTCAAAAGATACTCAATAAATTTTTTAACTTCTCCTGTAGGTTCAGCATTGGTTACAATTAAAAGATCTCTATTTATAGGAAATTTGTTATTGATTATATTTTCTAAAGTTGGTTCTATCACAGTCCCGTCCAACATTTTAATATTAAGTCCTTTAACGTCTTCATTCAGCCACGCATTGGAGAGCATTCCTATAGCTGCATCACTTTGCACAATTGCAGTTTGTTCTTCATTATTAGAACCAAGAACTAGGTCTGCACCAGATGCAATTGCTTCTTTATCTCCTAGAATAATTTCCATAAAAACATGTCTGGTTCCCCGGGAAGCTTCCTTGTCTACTACAAGAATCTCTTTATCTGGTCCATTTAAATCTTTCCAATTTTTAATCTCTCCACGATATATTTTAGCAATATTTTCTAAGGTTAGAGTTGTTATTCCAGAATTATATATTTCTGAAGATACCACAGGAACTACAGCGTCCTTTCCTATAGAGATCGTATTGAACGTTACATTAGGATATGCTTTAATTTCCTCTTGAGTAATATCTCTAGAGACCAGCCCAATATTTATTTTTCCTTCTCCTAATTGATTTACTCCAACTCCAGAACCGCCTTCATTCACAATAATGCCAATGTCAGGATTGGTTTTTCTAAATTCTTCTGCCGCAATAGATATAATTGGAAGTACTGTAGTGCTGCCAGCTATATTAATAGCTTGTTTTTTATCGCAGGAATTCAATATAAGAATCACTAATAGTAAAAATAGAGAATAAGAATGCTTCATATTTTGTTCTTGTTATATATTAAAATGGGTTTATCTAATCCCTCATGCAATAATACATGAGGGATTGATTTTATAACAAGATATACGACGAAAAACTATTCTTGGCTTACAAAAAGCATGATATTTTTTAATAATTTATTAAAAACCTTAAAAAAATACTAATAAGAAAACTCGAGTTTAGTTTTTTCAGGAATTGTTAAAATGAAGGAAAGGAAAAAATTAATTTAAAATACAGAACATCACAATATTAAGAACAATAAATTAGGTAATGATCACTCAGTTATTTTTGTCAAAAAATTTAGAGTCTAGAGATGTGATTTAAGAACTATTCAGATGCTTCTTTTACCGTAACTTTTATGGCATTCGTCATCAATGTTTCTTCTAATTTTTCAACTTTCGGACTCATAGTTTCTGTAAATACAAGATATTGACATTTAGTGATACTTTGATAGATTCTATAAATAGCGTTGTTTGCTGTTCTTTTAAGCAGATCATGTGCATCTTCAAGGATAAGCAGTTGTAGCTCTCCTAAATGAATACCTGTGATAGAAAAGAGCTTATTAATTCTACTTGGTGTTGCAATTACAATATCTACTCCGGCATAAATATCATCTTTTTGATGATCTATATTTTGTTCATCATAAGCACAATAAACCCTAAGATCCATATATCTAGTGAACTCCTTAAATTTGAGCTCTAATTCTAAAGCCGATTCTTTATCCTTTACATATATCAATGCTCTAGGAGCATCCATATATGCTTCTGAATTAAGTTTCTGAATGGTACTTATAATCATGGCAGTAGTTTTACCAGCACCTTCAGGAGCGATTCCATAAAAATTTGCACCACTTTTTATTTTTGCTATGCTTTTTTTCTGAAATGGAGTAGGTACTTCTATACCAAGACGTTCAAGAGCTTCTTTTAAAGGTGTATTTAATTTTTTGAATGGCATGCGCTTATATTTTGTAGAAGCTGAAGATAATCCAAACAGCTTTTTAATTTCGGCAAAAGTACAACCAAATTATTGAGTTCGAGGGTATACAGTAAACAAAGCTTGAACTCACATTATTGATTGATTTATTATTAAATAAACCTAAATTATATCCTTATAAGTTTGTATGTATGAAATTTTCATTCAAAATTTGTTAATAACTTCACTTATTAGCAGAAATATAATATTTGTACTTATTGGTTATAGTAATCTAATGGTCTTGTAATAAGGCCTACTATAATTGAAAAACCCGGTTTTTAAAAACTAATTCTGTCTTGCAACACAGAATTTGAAGCTTACAGATTCTGTAACTTATTCACAATTCGCAATAACTTGCACATAGCCTAAATGATAGGTTGTGAACCCTAAATATTTTTTATATATTTGATAATCAGCTATTAACAATTATATTAAGTAGCTGAAAGTCCTCGAATTTACTCTAAATTACCAGATTACACCTACCTATTTTTGTTTGATTGGCTATTTTATGAACCATAAATCAGCAAATATGAAAAATCAATTACTTAGAATTATCGCAGTTGCAGTAGTAGCTTCTTTAGTGATTATTAGTTGGATGAAATCTAGAAGTGAAACTAATGCCGATTATGAGACTAATAAAGTTGAAATTAGAGATTCTCAGGAAGGTTCTTCTTCCCAAGTAAGCTATATTTCTGTAGATGAAGTTAGGAGCTAATATTAATTTTTCTCAACTAAAATCTGAATATCAGATGTTCGTCATTTTGATAAAGGAATGTTGCGTAGTATGAATAGCTCCTTTATCATCTATAATAATACATTCTATTTTTGGTAATTGATTCATTCTATTCAATCCAACCTCAATACCCATTACAAAAATAGAAGTTGCAAGCGCATCTGCTAGTTCCGCTTTGGGAGCAAACACAGTTACACTTATAATTCCAGTAGTAGGATATCCCGTTCTGGGGTCAATAATATGCGAATATTGCTTACCATTAAATGTTACAAATTTCTCGTAATTACCAGAAGTAACTACAGCAGAATTTGTAACAGGCATTAATGCAAAAGCTTTATTTTTATTCATTGGATTGGTGATGGCAACTTTCCATTCTTTTCCATCCGGTTGAAATCCCCAGGTATTCATGTCTCCGGAGGCATTTATAATTCCAGAAACAACCCCTTTTTCTACAAGTAAAGATTTTGCTTTATCTGCGGCATATCCCTTACCAATTGCACCAAAGCCAATTTTCATACCTGATAACTTAAGGAATACACTGGTGTTATATTTATCTAAAATGATATTTTGATAGCCAACTTTAGATACTGAATTTATGATATCATTTTCATCAGGCATATTTGTCATGCTCCCGTCAAATTTCCATATCTTATCCATAGACGCGTAACTAATATCGAAAGCACCATCAGATAATTTAGAGATCTCAATGGATCTCTTAATTAAATCGAATAATTCTTGATCTACTTTTACTGCCTTAATTCCAGCATTTCTATTTATTTCAGAAGTTTGAGAAGCAGGATCCCAAGAAGAGATCAATTTTTCTATTCTGGATATTTCGCCTACCGCAAGATCTATATATTGTTCCCCTTTTTCAGCATCGTTTGCGATCACAGTAATTTCAAAACGACTTCCCATAAGTTTTGGGTCCGTTTATAGGCTTGTTGCCCAAAGCTGGAAAGGGTGAAGAAGAGAATTATAAATAGAAGAGGAAGTCTATTCAAAATAATTAGTTATAAGAGGATAATAATTTTTCAAATTGTACTGGTTCCATATTTTTGTAACCTGTAGAACCTTTTACATCACCATTGGCATTCAATACAACAACGAATGGGAAGTAACCCCTTTTATTATACTTTTCTGCCAGAGCGTTATTTTTCTCTTGTTGTTCTTTTGACAAGGAATTTTTACTTCGTTTTGGAAAATCTGCTTTTAGCATCACGAAATGCTTTTCGGAATATTCCTTAAATTCTGCAGTGCTCCATACTTCACGATCGAGTTTAATACATGGTCCGCACCAGTCTGATCCTTGAAAAACCAAAACAATAGGTTTTTTTTCATTTTTAGCTATTTCTTTAGCTTTAGAAAAATCGGTTTGCCAATCTTGTGCAAAGAGACTACTAAGACCTAGAAGAGTGAAAAGGGATGTAATTAGGAATTTTTTCATAATATAATATTTAAGGACTATCAGCAAATTTTCAATTTTCGAACCAAAGTTGCAACAACTTTAAGTCTAGGCAAATTTATTTAACTACATATAATTAATCTAACGGCTAATTGATATGGATAGTTTTTTGAATGTCACTTTATTTAGTATAATAATATTCTAGTAAATTTTTCTAACTTTTAAATTAGTTAAAATTGATATAGGATAAGAAGAAGATTTAGTTAACCGTAGAAACATTGGATTTCGTCAACATTGATAATCACTTATCTTGTTAAATTTTAATTTAAATAAACTTTTACCAGATCTTCGGGATTAAAAGAAAGATTTAAAAGCAGACTAAATATTGAAATAACCGTAGGAACTCTAGATTCCGTCAACATTGATAATCACTTCTTTTAAATTCTTTTATCCCGAAAACTTTTTAAACAAAACGTTCTTAGACCTATAATCTTATTTAAACTGAAAACTAATTTTTAAAATTAAAATTATGGATGACAGAGTTGAAATTTATGGAGTAGATATTAGCAAGGCCTTTTTTGATGTTGTTGACCAAAATTACCGTCATTTTAAATTCGGCAATAATAAAAATGGGTTTCAAGATTTTGCAGAAAATCTCAATGAAAACAGCTTAGTGGTCATGGAAGCTACAGGTTGTTATCATTATTGTCTTGCTCAATTTTTATATGAAAATAATTTTAAAGTTTCAGTTGTAAATCCACTGTCAATAAAGCGGTTTATTCAGATGAAGCTTTCTAAAGTAAAAACCGATAAAAGTGATGCAAAAGCTATTTATGAATATGCTCAAATAAATAGAGTACCTATATATACAGGGCGAAGTAGCATTCAAGCAAAATGCCTTCAATTATTAAGCTTACAGGATTTTTATGTAAAGCAACGAACGGCAATAAAAAACAAAATTCAGGGGGAGAAAAGCTTAGGGAGTCCATCAGAAGAAGTAGAAATTTCACTTAAAAGAACTTTAAACATATTAAATATAGAAATAAAATTACTTCAAGATCAATTGGAAATATTAGTTAATGAAATTCATAATAAGCAATTGTCACAGTTAATGAGCATTCCAGGTATTGGTATAAAAACTGCTATGCTATTAATTGTGCTCACAGATGGATTTACAAGTTTTGAAAACTCACGACAATTATGTAGTTATGCTGGAATTACACCAACCATCCGACAATCGGGGAGTAGTATTAAGGGAAGAAGCAGGATTAGTAAGTTAGGTAATCCAAAGCTTAGGAATTTATTGTTTTTATGTAGTTTCTCCGCATGCAAGCATAATAAACCATGTAAAGAATTGTATTTACGAATTGTAGCTAAGGGGAAAAGTAAAAAATTGGCTTTGATAGCAGTCTGTAATAAATTACTTAAACAGGCATTTGCTATTGCTAGATCCAATGAAAATTATCAGGAAGATTACTCGGGTAAAATCCTGATTTAACCTTTATTAATTTAAACAATACTAACCACTTTTTTATTAGGCATGCTAAAGGTGAACTTTGTATTATCTTCAATAGATTTCACATTCATATTTCCACCATGAGCTTTTGCTATTTCCGAAGAGATGTACAAACCTAAACCTAATCCAGATTTATTATTAGCAGAGTTAGTGGTGAAGAATGGTTTAAATAAACTTATCATTTTATCTTCTGGAATTCTATCTCCAGAATTGGAAACCATTAAATTGAATTGTCCATTTATTGATGATACTTCTGTAATTATAGGCTTATTAGAAGTGCCATGTTTAATTGCGTTACCTAATAAGTTTGAATATAGCTGGCATATTCTATTATGGTCACAAATCACAGAATCTTTAAGATTTATGTTAAGTTGAATTATTCGATCTGGATCTATAGTTCTAATCTCAGTGATCACTTGATTTAAGGCTTTTTTCAAAGCTTTGTTGTCCTCAGATAATTCTAATATAATTCCATCTCCTAAATGTCCTTTTGCAAAATCTAATAAATTGTCTATCAAACCTTGCATTCTATAAGAAGTTGCTTTAATTGTTCGAGCTTGACGTTTTGCTAATTCTGGTAATTCTAATTGCAATAGTATATCGGCACACATTCTAGTTGTTCCAACAGGATTTCTTAGATCATGCCCTAATATTGCTATAAAAGTTTCTCTTAACTCTGCAATTTGTCTTTCTTCCTTTAAATTGGAACTCAGCTCTTTAATTTCCTCGATGGCATCTAAGTGAAAAGAAATAAGTTGCGTATATAATTCGAACAGCTCTTTTGTTTCCTGATTTTCTAATTTCGCAGGTTCTGGGTCTATGGCGCAGAGAGTTCCAAAAAATCTACCATCTTTTCTAAAAATAGGATAGGAAATATAACTCTTAAACCCATAATGAGCAGGTGTAGGATGATTGCAAAAAATTTCACTCTCAACTGCATTTTCAATAATTACCGGACTATGATGCTGTCTTATTTCGTTACAGATCGTAGTTTCTAGTACTAGTTCATCGCCAGTATTAAGTCCAAAATTAATCTCATCTTGAGACATACAAGTGATCCATTTATCTTCTGTAACTCTGGCAATAGCAGAAAATTTCATTCCCGTAGTCCTACAGATAACATTTAATATAGAGGGAATTGCACCAATTTGGGCGATATTTTCTATATCATTATTAAGATCAGGACTTAAAGTATTTTTGTACATCTAAATGTTTTAATATTTCCAAAGATATTAAATTATTAAAAAACTATTTTTTTATTCCTGCCAAGGATTAGCCTTAATAATACAAATAGGTAGAGTAGGGATATTTGCACCTTGGTTTTGGTAAAAACGCTTTTCAATTAATATTCTTAACAAGGAATTTTATCCTAGAATTCTGTTCTCTTATGACATCTTATTTTTAAAGATATTTTTTATTACCTCGATCTCTTTCTTAAGTTTAAGATCATCTCTCGTTGCAAAATATAAGGTGTTTTCTGTTATAACTTTACCCTCCCAAACTAGTTTTAATTCTCCGGCGTCTATAGCCGATTGGGCTAGAAAGTCTGGAATTGTTGCAAATCCTGTGTTATTTTTTAGACAACGTATAATTGAACTAATGCTAGGAAGAATGTAATTGGGTTTAAAGTCCAGTCTTTTTTTAAAATTTTCAAACCAAAACCCTCTAAAGTGATCCATTTCATTTGAAGCACTATACCAAATATTATCCTTTAATATTTTTTCTAAATCGCTCCATTGTTCAAATTTTAAATATTTATTAATGATATCTAGATTGGTTTTACTACCAGCAACAAGAATGATTTTTTCTTTTGTGAAGGGTTCATAGCGGATTTGAGTTTTTTTTGGATCTTTTTGTTTAGGAGTTATAACTAGATCTAGAATTCCATTATTAAGATCTTTTATTAAATCTGAATGATCACCAAATTTTGCAATAAGATTAAATGGTAAACTGGGAACTTCTGGTTCTACTATTGCTTGAAAGGTTTCTGTACACATTCCAATATTCAATGACGGAATATTTTTCTTAGAAGTTTTTTTGAAATGCTGCTCTGCATTTTCGAGTTTTTCAATTGCGTCAATAATATAGGCATATAATTGTTTCCCATCTTCAGTAGGAACCATTCTCCTTGATGTTCTTTCAAATAGCTTTTTACCAATATAAGCTTCTAATGAATTTAAATGTAAGCTAACTCCCGGTTGCGAAGTATAAAGAACAACAGCAGCTTTGGTTAAGGTTTTGTTTTCATAGATCGCTTTAAAACTTCGATACCATTCTAGATTGACCATAGTATTATAATTATGATGCAAAGGTATAACTTATACTATTTTTATGATAGTTATATGTGACATAAATTTGTGCTTTAATTAAAAATTTTATTATGACAAACATATTTATAATTAATGGAAGTCATCCATTTGCACATTCTTCAGGTAGATTTAATGAAACCTTATTTTTAAATTCTAAATCATATTTTGAATCCTTAGATGCATACTCTGTTAAAACCACACAGGTGGGAAATGATTATGATAAAAAGGAAGAAGTCGAAAAATTTAAGTGGGCAGATATTGTTATTTATCATACTCCAATATGGTGGTTTCAACTTCCTCATGGTTTTAAAAAATATATAGATGAAGTTTTTACTGAAGGTCATCAAAATGGGATTTATAATAGTGATGGAAGAAGTAGAATTAATCCTGCTATAAATTATGGCACTGGAGGCGAGCTTAAAGGAAAAAAATATGTACTTACAACAAGTTGGAATGCTCCAAGGCAAGCTTTTGAATTAGAAGATGAATTTTTTGATCAGAAAAGTGTGGATGAAGGAACTATGTATGGATTTCATAGAATGAACGCTTTTGTAGGTATGAGTCCATTATCAACTATGCATTTTTATGATATGGAGAAAAATGCAGATGTGCCCTTTGAGCTTAAAAATTTTGATATATTTCTTAAGGAAAATTTCACATAAGAATTAATAAGTAGCTAGATCACAACAAATTTCTATGGTACCTAATTTATTAGTAAAATTTAAATACGCTTTGAAACAGCACTTTTTTATTTCAGAATAAGAAAGATTATTATTACACTTATTCTGAAATAAAATGCCGATAATTAATTAGAGACAAACTTTAAACCAACTATAGATGCAATTAAGGTCATTAGAAAAAATAACCTCCAAAAGGTAGCTGGCTCCTTAAAAATAAAGATGCCAACTAATACAGTTCCAACAGCGCCAATTCCCGTCCATACGGCATACGCAGTTCCTATTGGTAATTCTTGGGTGACTTTAACCAGCAAAAGCATACTTATAGATAAACATACTAAAAAGCCAATGTACCAATAGGTTGTCTCAATTCCTGTGGCTTCTTTGGCTTTTCCAAGGCAGGCAGCAAATGCCACTTCAAATAGTCCTGCGACGATCAATAAAATCCAATTCATTTATAGTATGTTTCTTAATATTTAAGATCAATTAATGGTCTTGCTTTTAGTTTGGAATAACAGCCTTTTTGGATAACAACATAATAACTAATTCCAATTGCCAAGTGGTCTATTAATTAAGATCAAAAATATAGTTTTTCATCCAATTTCTTTTGAATTGCTATTATGAAGATTGGATACTTTTAATTGGATATTTTAATGACTTCACCGTTTCCTTTCCCTTTTACACTTCGTACATATCCGTTGATCACTTTGTACATTGGCACTGGATTGTGACCTGGAAAAATGTCCTTATATTTTTCGTAAGCATCCTCTACCATATCAGAAGAAACTACATTCACCCGAATCCCATTTTCTAATTCTAATGCAACTGCTTTTACGAAACTATGAATTCCTCCATTAACCATTGCTGCACTTGTGGTTTGAACAACAGGATCATAAGCTAGAACCCCAGTGGTAAGCGTTACAGAACCATTTGGGTTCAGGTAATTTTGACCAATCCGTACAAGGTTTACTTGCCCCATAAGTTTACTTTTCAATCCGATATAGTAATCCTCCTCAGTTAATTTGTTGAAAAAGTCCCACTTCGCTTCTCCAGCTATGCAAATAATGGCATCTACTTTCCCTGTGTTTTCAAACATTGTTTTTATCGAATTACTGTCGGAAATATCAACATTTACATCGCCTTTACTCCGACCTGCAATTATAACTTCGTTATTCTCTTTAAAATGTGAAACTACTGTTTTTCCAATAGTTCCATTTCCTCCTATAATCAAAATTTTCATTCTATTTATTTTTAAGTTAAACATTGAGTTTTGCTACAATTAATTTTCTTTTTTCTATTCTTATAAATAGTCAGGGTGGCTATAATACTCCATAACAAATTAGTTACAAATGGTGGGATTGCATTGTAGTAATAGCAGTTTATTGCTATTAAAAGTCCCCCGAATAGATTGAGATATTTTCCATACTCCAAGTACTTTTTATTTTCGATAAGGGTAAGGGCATAACCAAGGATTATAAACCCCGAACCGGACCATCCTAAAATATCTATTAAGGTATTCATAGTTTGTTATATTGGAATATGTCGATATGTTTTTATAATTTTTTTTTTATGAATTAGGTTATAAAGTCAGTATATTCTTTGATCACTTTTTCATTCCTTTTTAGATAAGACCACTTTCCATGTCTTGTTAATATTAAAAGACCACATTTTTCCATATTAGTTAAGTAGCTGGAGATAGTGGACTGGGATAATCCTGCTTTTTCATGAATATAAGTTACACAAACCCCATCATTAAAGTGTTTCAATGATTCGTGTGGAGGAAAGTTCTTTTCAGGTTTTTTTAACCATTCCATAATTTGAACTCTGGTTTGGTTAGATAAACATTTACCTATTTCCGTGGCTGTTTTAATATTCATTCAGCTAATATATCTATAATTACCGATATGTAGAAATGTTTTAAAGTAATTTTAATTTTTTTATCATGGCTCAGCATTATTGTCAGCAGAGAAATGGTATTTAAGGACATAGCCTTATTTGAAATGAGAGTTTTTCATTCAACAAGTTCCTCCTTTTTTAACATGTCTATTTTTCATTTATATACTAATAGAAAAAGCCTGTAACTCCAGAGTTACAGGCTTTAAAATATGAGTGCGTGCTATCTATTTAAGTGACTCGAACAAGGTTTCTGCTACTTTATTAGAAGATGCCGGATTTTGTCCGGTAATTAAATTCCCATCCTTAACTACATGTACATTCCAATTAGCTGCCTTGGTATAAATCCCTCCATTTTCCTTTAGAATATCTTCTACTAAGAATGGAACAACCTTGGTTAATTGTACCGCCTCTTCTTCAGTATTTGTAAAACCTGTAACGTTCTTTCCTTTTACAAAGGGCTCACCTTTTTCATTTTTCACATCCTTCAAAACTCCAGGAGCATGACATACAAAAGCGACCGGTTTTTTCTGCTCATTAAAAGTCTCGATCAATGCGATGGAAGTTTTACTTTCAGCAAGATCCCAAAGTGGTCCATGACCTCCCGGATAAAATACGGCATCAAAATCTTCAGCTTTTATACTTTCAAGTTTCACTGTTGTATTAATAAGGTTCTGAGCTGCCTTATCATTATTATAACGCTTGGTAGCTTCAGTTTGACTTGCATCTGCTTTACTTCTAGGATCTATAGGAGCTTTCCCTCCTTTAGGAGAAGCTATAGTTATTTTAACTCCCTTATCAAGTAAATTATAATAGGGTGCAGCAAACTCTTCTACCCAAAATCCCGTTTTTTCGCCGGTATCTCCCAACTCGTCATGAGAGGTTAGAACGAACAAAACCTTCTTTTGATCTTTATTCTGCTGATCGTTATTTTTATTATTCTGGCTGTTTGCTGTTAAAGTGCTTAAACTTAAAGCCAGTACTATTATATGTTTAAATTTCATTTAGGTTCTATTTTTATTATTAATTATTAGAATAGGAGCACTCACTTGTAATGCCATTCTTTATTGTTAAATCTTAACAACCATTTTTCCTTTGTTTTTTCCATCGAAAAGATCTAAAAATGCTTGGGGTATATTGTCAAAACCTTCTACAATAGTTTCAGAATAACTAAGCTTATCTTGATTTAACCATTCTGATAATTGTTTGATTCCTGCTGGATGTTTATCTACATAATCGAAGACCACGAATCCTTGCATAGAAGAACTTTTCTTTATTAAAAAAGGTTGCACGCTAATGCTTTTTGGAAGTTCGGTATCATTATATACAGAGATTGCACCACAATTAATGGTTCTTGAGAACTTATTAATATTAAAAAGAACAGCCTCAGAGATCTCTCCCCCAACATTGTCAAAATATACGTCTACACCATCTGGACATGCTTTTGCGATGGCTTCAGTCATATTTTCGGTAGTGTTGTAATTAATACCTTCATCAAAACCGAATTCAGATTTCAGCATTTCTACCTTTTCATCAGTTCCGGCAATACCCACAACTCGTAGGCCAAGGATTTTCCCAATTTGTCCAACTACACTTCCTACAGCACCGGCAGCACCAGATACAATTAGGGTTTCACCCTTTTTAGGTTTCCCAATTTCCGTTAGTCCTAAATAAGCGGTTAGACCTGTCATTCCCAAAATCCCTAAATAAGCAGAAAGAGGAGCTTTGTCTTGGTCTATTTTTAAAAGACCTTCGCCATTTGCTACTTGAGTTTCTTTCCACTCTAACATTCCAGAAACATAATCTCCTTTACTAAAATTACTGTTCTTAGATTCCAGTACTTCGGCAACAATCCCGGATGCAATTGGTTTGTTTAATTCAAATGGGGGTATATAAGATGGAGCATCGCTCATTCTTCCTCTCAAATAAGGATCTACAGATACATATTTAGATCTTAGTAGAACTTCTCCTTCTCGTAATTCGGAAACTTCAGAAGTCGTAAAGTCAAAATCTGTCAACTCAGGTTTTCCTGCTGGTCTGTGCTTTAAATTAATTGTTTTAGTCGTGCTCATAATTTTATTTTATTTAAATTTTAATACTATTCCATGCCATCTTAAAGGCTTCATCTATATGCTTAGATGATAATTCATAAAGCTCACGCTGTTGCACATTCATTAAAAAAGCCATTGGGTAGATGCTGAATGCATATAACATATAAGGGGAAACATTTTTAATAATCCCTTCATTCTGCCCACGTATCCAGAGATCCAATAATGGCTGCAAATGTTTTAAACCTTCTTTTCTGCTAGCTTCATCTATCATTGGAGTATTATCGCATTGAGATAGAAACATCGCTTCTTCCATATCTTTCAATTTGAATTCTGCAATGTTCTTCCAAATCATTTCAAAACCTTTTTCTACAGATAAGTGTTCCTCATAATCTTTAAATGCAAAATTTGTAAATGAAGCTTTTACTTCAATATAAACCTGATTCACTAAGTCCTGCTTATTTTCGAAATAGAGGTAGATGGTACCAGGAGAAACTTCTGCCATTTTAGCGATCCTAGACATAGGGGCAGCATGAAAACCATTGTTATTTACAAGTTTTATGGTAGCCCTTACCAATGCTTCTCTTTTTTTCTGACTTTTTGAAACTGCGCTCATATTTCTTTATGATTCTGATGCAAAAATATATAAAAATGAACGTTCATTCATTTTTAAAATTAGGTTTAGGTTTTTTTTAACCTTGCATATTAAAGCTTTGCTAAAATCTGAAGCGAGAGGTAATTTTATATGTTAGAATCATTTAGTTGGTTCAACTAATTAAGTATTATTTTATTGATACTAAACTCCATATCTGTGATGGGGCCATTTATCTCATTAATTCGGGAATTGGTATAATAGAGCGCATTTTTATAAATACTGAAGGTATCTGCCCATTTAATCTTTTCTCCTTCTGCAAACGTGTTCATTTTTCCAGAGGAGATATTTAATTTCATTATTTTTTGATTTTCCAGATCTGCAAAATATAGATTACCTTTTGAATCGAAGAGCATTCCATCTGGAGCAGGGGTTTTCTTAATTAATTTCACCTCTTTCTGAATATCTTCTTGGGTGCCATTAATCAACACATCAGTTGGGATAGCATATAGATTATATCCAGTTAGGGAATGATAATACAGCTGATCGTTCTCCAAGTCAAGCGCAATACCATCAGAATGTACGGTGTTGTTCCACTTATTACCTTTAATGATTAAATAATCCTTTTCTGCCAGGGTAGAGTAGTGGTTATCCAATACTCTTTTGGTCGTGCCATCAACCAGATCTAAGACCACCAATCCTGCATGTCCGGAATCTGTGAAATAAGCTTTTCCTTTTTTCTTATCTATTCGCAGATCATTTATATAGGAATCCTGATGGAAACTATCCTCCTGGAAAATATAAGTTCGTTTAAGGATTTGAGTTTCTAGATCGAATACAAATACTCTTGGGTTATCCAAAACGCCTTTAAAAAGCGGGTTACGGGTATCCAGCACATATAATTCATCTTCAGATGCAATTACAGATTGTACCGCTATAAATACTAGGTCCTTCTGCGCTTGGCCGATTTCCCAGGAATTCCAATTTTTATCTGGAAAGGCATGAGAAATTCCATTTTTATCTATTTCTACTACTGAATTAACCACTGCTTTTCTCCATCGCGGAAAATTAACAAAGATTCTTCCTTGATCACTTATGCTTAATCCTGTAACCTGCTGACCTTTAAAAGAAGCAACTCCTTCTATTTTATCATCTGAGATAGTTGGAGAATTTACAGATTTGCAGCCAATAAGTGTTGTTATGGTTAAAATTAATAATATTCTTTTCATAGTATTTCGACTAAGTAAATTAAAACTGATATCCTCTATTTTGTGGTTACAAGAAATGAATTTAGCACCCCAAAAACATTGGCGTTAAGCCTAATTTAACGCTATTAAAAAAACCTTGCTTTAAGTTAAAACAAGGTTTTTTTATTGATTGAGATCCTATTCTGTATAAGCTCCAGAAGAGTAGGTTAGCTCATAACTATGGGTATAGATTTCAAATACAATTCCAAACGGATCTTGCACATAACACATTTTATATGGTTTATCTTTTGGATAATATTCTCTAATTGGCATTCTCTGTTTACCTCCATAAGAAACTACCTTTTCAACCAAAGCTTCAATATTAGGATCTTGGACACAAAAGTGAAATAAGCCTGTATTAAATGGGTTAAATTCCGGAGCTTCCTTGATCCCATGTGGGAAAGAAAATAATTCAATTCCAGTTCCATCTGAGGTTGATAAATGGGCAATTTCAAATTCTTCCCAGTCTTCACCAAAAACATCAATACACATCTGTCCAATGGCGGTTTCTTTTTCTTTCTTTACAGTGGAAGGTTCCATAATTATATACCAGCCCATTACTTCTGAATAAAATTTCACAGCATCTTGTATGTTGGGAACTGTAATTCCTATATGGGAAAATGATTTTGGATAATTTTCTTTTGATTTCATATTAATCTATTTTTTATAGTGCAAATTACGGGTATATTTGCCTCTTAAACAATAAGTTACCTAAAAGTGATATAGGTAACTAAAAGAGTGAAATGTTGATAATGAGTTATTTATAATTTAAATATGGGTGAAGTTTATTGTCCGCTTAATCTTACTATGAATCTAATAGGTACAAAATGGAGGCCTTTGGTTTTATTTCACCTCTTGGAAGGCTCACTTCGTTCTGGGATATTACAGAAAAAGGTTCCTAATATTTCAAATAAGATGTTCACTCAAACCGTGAGGGAATTGGAAAAAGATGGTCTTGTTAGCAGAAAAGTGTTTCCGGTTGTACCTCCAAAAGTTGAATATGAACTAACAATTAAAGGAAAATCTTTGGAAAAAATATTGAGAAGTTTGGATACTTGGGGAAGGGAGTTATCCAATTAATCAGACTAGATTTTTTGTGACATTTTTTATAAGCTTATTCTTTAATATTGAACAAAAAAACAGCAGTTAAGAACAAACCTACGTTTTACTCCTAACTGCTATTATCAAAACCCTTTAACCGAGAAATTGAATATTCCTCTTTAAACCTTAAGCTTTTTTAAAGTTTTTTTCCTTTTGTAATTCCGCCCATACCACAATAATATTCCTGATACCGGTAAAGTTGCAGTTAACAAACTAACCAAGAAAGCAATAATTTTCCCTGCAATTCCTCCAATTGCCCCGATATGTATATCATAATTCATTCGTAATATTTTGTCGGCTACATTTGCATTCTCATATTTTCCATAAACACTTGGTGTTTCTATCTCCTCCAAGGTGTTTTGATCGAAAAATCTAAAGTCAGAATCATAGTATAATCCTTTGCTATTAGAGACTTCTATGTAAATACTCTCATCTTTTGAGTGGGGGTAATGCAATTCAAAACTTTCTGCTTCCGGTTCCTCGTTCATCAATTTCACAATTAAGTGATCCATTGGGATTGTTTCATTATTTACGAGGGTTTCACTTGTGTTTTCAGGAATAATAAATTCAGTTTCTTTTTCTCCACCTGTGGATTTATATACCACATATTTTAGCCAGTTGTATGACATAATAGATCCGGTAAAAGCAAGAATTAAAGCCAGAGAACATATGTAAAATCCTATTACGGTATGTAAATCGAAGTTTTTTCGTTTCCAACGTGTCGTTTTTTTCCAATCGAATTGTAAACGTTGCTTTAAGTTTTTACGCTTTTTAGGGATCCATAAAAAGAAGCCTGAAATAATGATTATAATGAAAATTAAAATGGACACACCTACAACCTGTTCTCCAATTTCATTTGGTAACCATAAGTGCATGTGTCCGTCTAGAATAAATGCAAAGAAACCAGTAAAATGGTTATCTACTTGAATAACTCCACCAGTATAAGGATTAAGAAAAACGCTTTGATAAAATTCAGGTTCGGCATCATAAAAGATCACTTCTATTGCATCATCTGCCTTTTTAAAAACAGTTCCGTGAACAGTATTATTCGGAAATACTTCTTTAGCAATTTCTTTAGCCTTGGTTGGTGTAAGAATGGACTCATTTTGTGGTGCCACTTTTTTATAATCATCGTAGAGACTTTCAATTTCTTCTCTAAAAGACCAACAGCATCCTGTTATAGCGACAATAAATACAACTAGACCAGTAGTAAGACCTAGAATTTTATGTAATTGAAATATGATTTTTTTAAATGTCATTGTTAGTAATTTTAAAAGAGCAACCCTTTTTTAGAGGTTTGCTCTTTCTATTTTGGCTATTTAAAATTGGTAAGAAATATTTGCTACAACTGCTCGCGGCATTTGTGGATTAATTGTAGACCAACCTTTGTAATATTCTTTGTTGAAGGCATTATTTAATTTTAAACCAATCCTATATTTATCTGCTTGATAGAAAACGGAGGCATTTGCAATGGTATAACTAGGCAACATAAATTCTCCGGTAGATTCATAATTTATTGCAAGTCGTTCACTTGCACCATTAAATCCAAAGCCAAGTCCAAAACCTTCTAAACCTCCATCTTGAAACTCATAATTCGCCCAAAAGTTATATAATGTTTCCGGCCCTGCTTCAAGAGGTCTTCGGTTTAAGATCTCAGTATTGTCAGATTTTATTGTTTCACTATCATTGTTACTATATCCAGCTCTAATATCTAATCCATTAATTGGGTTTGCATTTATTTCAATCTCGAAACCTTTACTTACAACTTCCCCACCTTGAATTTTATTAAATGGTGATGATGGATCTGTAATAACTCTGTCTTTAACTTTAATATCGTAATAGCTTATGGTAGCATTTAATCTATTGTTGAAAAGATTTGTTTTTACCCCAAATTCTAATTGATTGGCTTGTTCCGGGTCAAAAGATTGTAATGTTTGGGGGCCATCCTCCGGGTTACCAACTAACTGAGGCGCAACGTTTGTAAAGCCATTTTGATAGTTTCCAAATACAGATAATCTATCTTTTATAGGCTGATAAACCATTCCGAATTTAGGAGACAAGGTAGTTTGATGATAATCATCATCAGGATTTGTTACATCCCCTTCATTATCAAAATTATCTAAACGAAGCCCTACCATAGCTGAAAGATTTTCTGTGATGTTAATAACGTCTGAGGCATAAAGGCTATAAATATGGTACTTAGACTTAACATTACTAACACCTTGTGAGGCTAATACTGCATCTACTCCTGAAGTTGAAAGAGGATATGCATCCATTTCAACCTCTGCCGTAAAAGGATTGTCTCCGTTATCACCACCATCTGGAGTGATATTTCCGTAAAAAGCGTATCCTGTACCGTTATTTGTTTGGGTTTCATTGAAATAGTCTAATCCTATCACCATTCTATTTCTTAAGGATGCTATTTTAAAATCACCGGTAAAGTTTTGCTGAAGATCTGTAGTCTGGGTATTGGCATTCTGTTTATTGATGAAACGTGAAAATGTATTGTTCCCTAAAATTCCGTAATCAAATAAATATGAATAATATCCTTTGGTTGAAGTCGAGCTTCTAGAGATCAAAGTTTGCGATTGCCAGGTGTCAGACAATTTGTAATCCATTTCAACTTTATAATTCTGAGTTGGGTTTTCCAATGTTAGGTCATTACTTGTAAACGATAGTTTGTTGTTGTAGCCCAATTCGTCAAGATTTGCTGCTTCCGTGGGCGCGCTTCTGTTCAAAAATAAAAAGGTGGGATTTGTTTGTTCTGCCTGAGTAATTTCTCCGTAAAAAGAGAAAGACAACTTGTTATTTACTTTATAAGACAAGGAAGGAGCAACAAAAAATGATTTTCTGAAACCCGCATCCTGAAAGCTTTGCTCTGTACTGTAGGCTGTATTTAATCTGAAATATAAATCGTCCTTTTTACTTAAGGCGGTATTAAAATCTCCCACTATTTGATTGAGACCATAGGATCCAGAAGTGAAAGATAATTCTCCACCGGTTCCTATATAGGGTTTTTTGGTAACCACGTTAATTAGCCCACCATAGGAGCTCACTGCATTTCCAAACAATGTAGCTGAAGGGCCTTTTAAAACTTCAATACGCTCAATATTAGCAGGATTGATAGTTCCGTTTGTTAAACCTGGAAGCCCGTTAACCAATTGTGGTTGTACAGAAAACCCCCGTAGGGAATAATATCCGGCACCATCTCCTCCACGACCTGTAGAAGCCCACAATTTCTCAACTCCGGTTGCATTTTTTAGCGCATCATCAAAATTGGTTACAACCTGAGACTTTAGAAGCTCATTGGTTATGGTACTATATACCTGTGTGTTTTCAATATCTTGAAGAGATAATTTAGAAACATATGCTGTTTTTTTCCTTGAAAATTTATTTCTACGTTCACCTTCAATAACTACTTCCCCTAAAATCTCGTTCCCTTCGTAAAGAACAATGGTATTTATGTTTTTGGTTTCGCTTTTAGAAATGGAGACTGTAATCTCTTTGGATTTATAGCCTAATGATGAGATTACAAGAATGTAATCGCCAGGTTCGATATTATTGATCTTAAATTCTCCAGCTTCGTTAGTTTGAGTTCCCATATTAGAATCTTTTATAAGAACATTCACACCTAGTAATGGATTTTTATTATTATCTGTTATAGATCCGGTAAGCGCTGCAGTTTGAGAAAAGGCTATGTTAGATAGTAAGAATATTGCTAAAAGAGATATTAAATTTTTCATTCTTTTTATTTGGACTTAATATAAATAATAATTTTCTGCAAATATATTTATGTTAATTGGTTGCAGCAAACTATTTATAATAAATCTAAATAAGAATTTTTATTGGCTTGAAAATGTGACAACAAGAACTTCCAATTTTGTTTCCTAAGAGTATTACATTCAAATTTTAATGCATATTTTTATAATATAATTCTGAAAAACCTAATTATTTTTAGGTAAAAGATCAGGTTAGGGGAGAAAGCAATTTGATTTAATAATATTTAGCAGAGTGAATAATTGATAAGGTTTAAAAGTGGAATTTGTCCTATATCTTATCTAATTAATTACTGTCTGGTGCTTTTTTCTAGGGTAATATTTCCTCTTAGTTTTTATAATTCTATATCTCAAATCGTCATAAAATAAGCTTATAAATAAAATTAGAGCTGCAAAAAGTAGCGTATTCAATCCTAAATTGAATCTGGAAAAAAGAAGTCCGCCAAACAAGCCACCCAAAAAGAAGAAAGAAATAATGTAGCTTCTAAGTTTAATATTTGCTTTAAGTTGTTCTTTTTCAATTAGGGATTTCGGAAAAAATAAATGAGAAATATCAATGCCTAAATCTGTAAATAAACCTGTTAAATGTGTTGTTCTTACTACAGCATTCGAGATTTTTGTTACAAAGGAATTTTGAAGCCCCATGGCAAAAAGCAATAAACATACAATTAAATTTGGCGATTCTATTTTTATAAAATTACTTAAGAAACCTATAGATATTAAAATTGCGCATTCAATAATTGTGGGAAGAAGGAAAACATTGAGTTGTTTATTTTTTTTATACTTCTCTATTAAAAAACTTGAGAAAAAGGAACCAAAGAGAAAAGAAAAAATGAAAAGAAAATATATAGTGCCTTTCCAAAATTTAAAATTAGCAACATCATAAATAAAAAGTGCGAAGTGTCCTGTAACATTCGTTGTTAATTGCTGGAAAGAAAGAAAACCTGTAACATTTACAATTCCAGCCACAAAAGACAATACCGTAGCAATGCGTAGATTATGTTTTAAAGTTCTGCTTTTGCCTTGATGTCTAAACATTCACGATACTTAATGCTAATTCTTAATTGGAACAATTATTTTACCCGAACCCCTTGAGTTATAAAAGATAATCCTTGCTGGCCCATGGTAGAATTCATTATTCCTTCAAATAAAGGCTCAGAGCAATTTTTCGGGATTTTCCATTCAAATATAAAATTGGATCCAGTTCCTCCAATTGTATCTACTTCATCTATAATTATTTCTGCGGTTTCCAATGGGGCTAGATATATTGGTTTTTCGAAATAGTTGCGCACAGATTTTCCATGTGTATCAAAATATTCAGCTTTTAAAATATAGATGGTATCTAAATCACTGGTGTTTCTTAAGCTAACCATTGCAATTAGATTATGTGTTTTATGTTCAGAGATACTATAAATCTGTGAGTAGATGGAAAGATAGGACTTGCCAAATTCAAGCGAATCTTTTTCATTTAGGTTTGCTGTTCTTTTGGACCAATTCTCCGGATTTATAGAACTCATTTCCTTTTGTTCGTTGCAAGAGAAAAATATTAGGATAAATAATATTAGTAAAGATATTTTTTTCATTTCAAGTCAATATTTTCATGGACTAATAACTGCTGGGTTAATTTAAGTAATGTAGATGATGAAGTGATGTATTGTCTAAAATATCACTTTTCAATGGAATAGCCACTAAATATAGGTAAGCCTAATTCATTAATTTATTTTCCTCTATCAAGCAATAAAGGAATTTTAGTTAGGTCTCAATATATTTAAATGGGTATTGAGTGGTGATATAGATAAATGAAATGGAGGAAGAGTGTTGTTCTTATATATTAGTGTCCAATAAAATCCTTAACACAAGAATTAGAAATATGCTAAAAGCTGAAATCGAAAACTTAGACTTGTTATAATTTATTCGCTTTCAGGCTTTTGTTTACCTCATCAAAAATTTCTGGTCTATCTGCAAGTACAATTAAAGTATCTTGAGATTCAATTTTTGTAAGTCCGTTTGGTATTATATAACTGTCATCTCTTTTTATCATTGCTATTATGGCATTTTTAGGAAAACCTAATTCTACTATTTTCTTATCTACAGCAAAACAATCTGATGTTATTAAAAGCTCTTTCATTTCTGCTTTCGGATTTTCAGCCAATAGTAAATCGGTTGCAGTTAATTTCTTTGCTTTTTCTGGTAAACCTACATTCAACCATTTTGCCACAATAGAAAGTGTAGTCCCTTGAATTAATATGGATGTTACCGAAATAAAAAACACGATGTTGAATATCATATTTGCTTTGTCTATTCCTGCCAATAGTGGATACGTAGCAAACACAATAGGGACGGCACCACGTAATCCAACCCAAGAGATATAAAACCTTCTTCTAAGCTTCATTTTAAAGAACATAAGACTTATAAACACACCAATAGGTCTAGCAATTACAATTAGAAATAAGGAAATAAGTAGTCCTATTCCTAAATATGGAATAATTTCAGTTGGAAAAACAAGTAAACCTAAAGTGAGGAAGAGCACAATTTGCATGAGCCAAGCCAAACCATCGAACATTTTCAAAATGGTTTTCTTGTGTATAAGGTCTTGATTACCCAAGTAAACAGCACAAATATAAATAGCTAAAAATCCGTTGCCGCCTACAAAATCTGTGGCAGAGAAGGTTATAAACATTAAGGCGATAACCAAAACGGGATAAAGCCCTTCAAAATCTAGTTTAATTTTGTTAATAATATATTTACTAAGCATTCCGAAGGCAATTCCTGCAGCACCACCGAGGATCATTTGTTGTAAAAACAAAGGAACTATGGAGATAAAACTTTGATCTTGATGAATCACTAAGGTTAGAAATGCAATAGTTAATACATATGCCATTGGATCATTACTTCCGCTTTCCAGTTCTAAAGTTGGTCTCAGGTTGCTTTTTAATGCAAGACTTTTTGAACGTAAAATAGAAAATACCGCTGCAGCATCTGTTGAAGAAACGATAGAACCTAATAACAAACTTTCATAAATAGTAAAATCAGTAACTAACCATACAAAAGTACCTAGGGAAACGGCGGTTAGTAAAACGCCTAAAGTAGATAAGGCAATTCCTTCCCAAAGTATGGGTTTTACTGATGTCCAGTTGGTGTCTAGCCCTCCAGAAAACAGTATAAAATTAAGCGAAACTATTCCAATAAACTGAGCGAGTTTTGGATCATCAAAACGAATTCCTCCTATCCCATCAGATCCCGCTAACATTCCAATTGCCAAAAACAACAATAAGGTGGGAACGCCAAATTTATAAGAAGTCTTACCGGCAAAAATACTTATAAGAAGTAATAAAGAGCCAACCAATAATATGTTTTCAATCGTTAAATTCATTTCTTATGACTCTCTATTCTTAGCTGGCAAAGATATTATTTCTCATCAATTAGTTTCAAAAAACTATTGAGTCCTTTTTGTTTTGGAAATCTCGTATTATAGAATTGATTTTAAAAACAATAAACCCCGGACAAGTCCGAGGTTTATTTTAATAAATATGAATTATGTTTGAATTAAAAGAAACCAACTGGTTCTTTATCATAGGAAACCAACATATTTTTAACCTGACGATAATGGTCTAAGGCTAATTTATGGTTTTCACGACCAAATCCTGATTTTTTAACTCCACCAAAGGGTGCATGTGCAGGATACGTATTGTATTGGTTTACCCAAACTCTACCAGCTTGAATTGCTTTTGGTACTTGGAATAATTCGTGAGCATCTCTACTCCAAACTCCTGCACCTAAACCATAAATGGTATCATTTGCAATTTCAATCGCTTCTTCAGTAGAACTAAAAGTAGTTAAAGCTACCACTGGTCCGAAGATCTCTTCCTGGAAAACACGCATTTTGTTATTTCCTTTCAAGATGGTTGGTTGTATATAATATCCGTCTGCAGTTTCACCTACATGATTTCCGGCTTCACCTCCTGAAAGTACTTCTGCTCCTTCTTCTTTACCAATATTGATATATCCAAGAATTTTGTCCATTTGAGCTTTTGAAACCTGAGAACCAATCATTGTTTCGGGATCCAATGGATTTCCTACTTTAATTTTTTTGATTCTTTCTAACATTCTCTCAATAAATTTATCCGCGATACTTTCGTGAACTAAGATACGAGATGGAGTCGTACAGATTTCACCTTGATTCAAGGCAAACATAAGTGCTCCTTCAATTGCTTTACTAAAGAAAGCATCATCGTGATCTGCTACAGATGGAAAGAAAACGTTTGGAGATTTACCACCTAATTCCATAGTTACTGGAATAATATTTTCGGCTGCGTTATGGTACACTTTACGTCCAGTTTCAGTAGATCCTGTAAATGAAAGTTTTGCAATACGCTCAGAAGTCGCTAATGCTGCACCTGCTTCGTTACCAAACCCTGTAATAATATTTAGGACACCTGCAGGTAAAATATCACCTATTAGTTCCATTAAACACATCACACTTGTTGGTGTTTGTTCAGCTGGTTTAACCACCACCGTATTTCCTGCTGCTAAAGCCGGAGCAATTTTCCAGGCCAACATTAACATTGGGAAGTTCCATGGGATGATTTCACCCACAACTCCTAATGGTTCATGTAATACAATACTTACGGTATCCTTATCATGTTCTGAAATACTTCCTTCATCTGCACGAATTACACCTGCAAAATAACGAAAGTGATCTACACAATACGGAATGTCTGCTGCACGAGATTCACGGATCGGTTTACCATTGTCAATCGTTTCTAAAGTTGCTAAGTATTCTAAGTTATCTTCCATTACCTGGGCAATTTTCAATAACATATTACTTCTTTCAGTAGCAGAGGTTTTACTCCAAGTTGGAAAAGCTCCGTGTGCTGCATCTAATGCCGCATCTACATCTTCCTGTGTTGATTTTGCTGCTTGAGTAAATACTTTACCGTCTACTGGTGATGGATTATCAAAATATTGTCCTTTAATAGGTTCAACAAATTTTCCTCCAATAAAATTACCATATCTTTTTTTAAAATCGGGTTTACTTACGTTTGCCATAATAAAATTTTTAGTTTATTAATCTGTACTAATACTTGCTTAATTTGAGAGGTATTAATTACAGTGCAAATATAAGAGGAGCCCTAGCCTTATAAGTTATTGATATGGTTCATAAACTTATGAAAAAAGGTCAAATTGAAAATCGGCTGGTTGTTAAACCTTTTAACAAATATCATCTAGCTGAATATCAATTATTTAACTTTATGGTTTTTAATTTAAAATATTAATTGAACTAAATTCAAGTGCATTTTTAAGCGCTATCATAAAGTTAGTCAGGTTGTTACAGCCAATATCTAGCAGCTAAATAATGTTAACATTTATAATATAAAAAGATTTGCTATAGAAGCTCCGTTCTTCAAGTTGGCTTTATATTAGCGGGCTTAAATAACCTACGGGAAGTCAGGTCTTGTCTTTTCTAAATTAGCATATAATATGAAGCGTTTATTTTCGAATTTACTATTTAAAGTTTTTCTAGCCATAGTATTAGGTATTGTTTTCGGGCAATATTTACCAGAATCTGTAAATCGAATATTTACGACTTTCAATGCTTTTTTTGGACAGTTCTTAAACTTCGCTATTCCCTTAATTATAATGGGATTAATAATGCCAGCCATTGCTGATCTTGGTAAAGGTGCCGGGAAATTATTATTGCTAACAGCTGCTATCGCATACGGCTCAACCTTGTTTTCGGGGTTCATGACCTATTTTACAGCTTCCAACATTTTTCCACAACTTTTAGAAACCCATGTAAATGAAGCAGCCCAAATAGCCGATTCGGGTCGTGAATTATTACCATATTTCAGTATTAACATACCTCCGGTATTAGATGTAATGTCTTCATTGGTGCTTGCGTTTATTATAGGTTTGGGACTTTCCTATCAAGAGAAATCAAGTTTAAAACATGTGGTTAAAGATTTTCAGAAAATTATAATGCAACTAATCGAAAACGTGATCGTACCTCTATTGCCGATATTTATTTTAGGCATCTTTGTGAGTATGTCTTATAGTGGAAAAGTGTTTTCTATCCTCTCCGTTTTCATAAGTATTATAGGAGTTATTTTTGCTTTGCACATTTTACTTTTATTGCTTCAATACACTATTGCAGGGGTGATCACAAAGAAAAACCCTATCAAGCTATTAGCCACTATGATGCCCGCTTACTTTACTGCATTGGGGACACAATCTTCTGCAGCTACCATTCCGGTTACCTTAGAACAGACTCTAAAAAATGGAGTTTCAGAAAAAATTGCAGGCTTCGTTGTTCCCTTATGTGCAACTATACACTTATCTGGTAGTATCATGAAAATTACCGCCTGTGCCATGGCCTTAATGATTTTACACGGAATGCCTTTTAGTTTTACACTCTTTGCCGGATTTATTTTTGTGCTGGGAATCGCAATGATCGCAGCCCCAGGAGTACCTGGAGGCGCAATTATGGCAGCTGTAGGGATCTTGCAGTCTATGTTAGGTTTTAATGAAGAAATGTTAGGATTAATGATCGCCCTTTATATAGCTATGGATAGTTTTGGTACTGCTTGTAATGTTACTGGAGATGGGGCTATTTCAATAGTTGTTAATGAGATAACCAAAGAAAAGTTGGTCGCTTAAATTAAAGATTCTAGTTAAATCCATACTAAATAGCCCAACAGAAATTTCTAGTTAGAAATATCTGTTGGACTCACTCCGAATTTGTTTTTAAAAGCAATACTGAAGTTAGATAGATTGTTGTATCCTATTTCAAGATAAACCTCCGAAGGTTTTAATGTGCCTTCTTGTAAAATGTCTTTTGCCTTTTGAAGACGCTTATCCTGAAGCCATTTGCCAGGAGCTTGCTTATATTCAGCCGTGAAATATCGTTTAAAGGTAGATAAGCTCATATTGCATAGAAAAGCAATTTCCTCCAACTTTAAATTTGAATATACATTGCTTTCAACTACCTTTTTAAAAGGTGAGACTTCTTTAGATATTAATGAATGTAGATATAATTCAAATTTAGTCCCGTATTTATGAAGTAAATACAATAAAATTTCCTCAAATTTCACTAAAAGGAGGGCTTCCATAAAGCCTGCATTATTGGTATTTAAATTAGATAATGAGTTTAAGAAGGAGGTAATATAAGGATCATTCTCAATCACGAAATATGGGATTTCATCCTTAGTAGGTTGTATGTTATTTGTGTACTTGCTTAAAAAATCGGTCAATTTTTTTTCAGAAAAAAAGAAAAGTTTACAATAATAAATAGCTTCCGTATCCAATAATTCTGTCCAGAGCCAATTTCCTTTTTTAAGAAGTAAAGATTGTTGTTTATTAACTGCAACAGAGGTGTCTGCAAAGTGGACTTGTTTTTTCCCAACTTGTAAAAAACTAAACATATTCATGCTTAAATTCACCTTGCTTTTCACGACATCACTGGTCATTTTAAAGTCATAAACAAATAAGTGCGGGTGTGCTTTTGAGTCTTCAATAAATATCTCTGGGATGTTTTCTATTGGCATTATAATGATTTATGTAGCAAATAAGAGAAGGGGATTACCCCTATAGCTGTTTGATTGAACAGTTAAATTTAGAAAAGAAGATTTCTCCTTTAGACATTTTATAAAAAATCCAAAATAATTTAACGATGTTGATCTAATAAAATAACATTTCCATCTGGATCGGTGATTGTAAAACTAGCAGGGCCAGTAGTTGTTGGATCTATTTCAGTTTCTATTTTAACTCCTTTGTTCTTAAGCTTATTTTGAATTTCTCGAATGTCATTAAACCTCTCAATATTGTTAGCATTTTCATCCCAGCCTGGATTAAATGTTAGAATATTTTTCTCAAACATTCCTTGGAATAATCCAATGATAGAATTTTCATTTTTCATAATAAGATATTTATTTTCAATATCTCCTCCAAGAATTGTAAACCCTAGGTTTTCATAAAATTGCTTTGAAGTCTCTATATCTTTAACATTAAGACTAATCGAAAATGCACCTAATTTCATATTTTCTAATTTAAGGATTAATAGTATATCTAATAAAATTAACTATTATTAATGATATCGATAATCTTTTGATTCGGGGTTAAATCTATTGTTAAATTAATACGGTCCTTACTACTGTTATTAAGAACCCGATGAGGATCTGAAAGGCGTAAATACCAACATTCTCCTTCCTTCATAGATACTAATGAGTTATTTAAGAAAAATTCTACTCCATCTTTATTATCAATAGGAATGGTAAGTCTAATCATAGAATTTTCTTCCTCTAAAGCTAATGTTGGATCTGTATGTTCTTTTACTTCAGAATTTGGTGCTAAGAATAATAATCTAACCAAATTTACCGTCGTGTATTGTGAGAACTCATCTATTATACCCTTTAAATATGGAGACTTTTCTAAATTAGGTGTATCCATCCAAGCTGTCCACGAGCCATCTGCATAATCTCCTACAGCTGTAGGAAATGCTAATGATGAGTCTACAAGATGGGCAGGGGCACGTAAAGAAATAACTTTATAATATTCGTAATGTTTTTGTTTAAGTGCGAGTGATTCCTCAAGCATTTTGTTTACATCGAATGTAAAAGGTAATTGTATCCTATCTTTAAATTGTTGAACTGCCATTAATTGTTGATCTATTTAAAGAGATGTATTATTTCACTTAAGCCATAATTAATAACATTTAGTAATACTATTAAAATTACCATTGGGGGCATTAAAGCTTGTCGTCTAAAATATCATTTTTTAAGTAAAAATCTACTATATAGCTTTAGCTGATATGCGTAAAGTTGAAATTCTTATAAATATGAATTATTGCAGATATTACTAAAAATTCGGATATATGCTAACTTTTTGAATAATAATTATAAAATATGTAGGAAAATTCAGTATTTCTTAAATTAATCGTAATTGTATTCCTGAATTCTATAGTTATTTCGCCTCTTAAGTTGTATATTCATAATCAAACCAAAAATTAATGATTATGAAACAATACATTAGACTATTTGGAATATTGCTCTTCAGCCTGGTTACATTTGTTGCTTGTACCTCTACTGAAAAAAAGGAAACAGTTGAAGAACCAGTAGATAAGGAGAAAGTTATGGCTGAGATTCAAGCTATGGAAGATGCATATGCGGCAGGAGAAAAGAATAAAGATGCCGATGCTGTTGCGGCATATTATAGCGACGATGCGATTAGTTATAGCAGAAATAAGAAGCCATTATCTGGTAAAGCAGCTATAAGAGAATCTATTGCAAATAATATTGCGAATGATACCACGGGAAATTATAGCGTTTATAAAATTGTAGACTTATTTATTGAAGGGGATTCGGCAGTTGAAATAGGTTCTTGGACAGATTTCGATTCTTCTGGAAAAGAAGTGGAAAATGGTTACAACATGTCATATTTTGAAAAACGTAATGGCAAATACATCTGTGTAAGAGATATGAGTACTACTACCGGCCCTGTTAAATCTGGAATGGAACTAGAATAGCAACTTAATTAAATGTCTCTAGCCTAATAGGATTGGGTTAGAGGCTTATAATAAATTCGTACTGTTAAATATTGTTCTTCAGTTTATAGGGGAAAGCTTTTAATTAAAAGGTTTTAGGACTTATTAATACCAATTAATCACTCAAATAATTTAAGATCATCCCTTTCTATTAATTTCAGAATAAATTGAAATTCGTAATAGGTTGGCGGTTCCAAAAAGTAACTATAAATAATCAGTATTCTTGGGAAGAGTTAGGTGTTTATTTCTCCAATTCCCATTTGAGAACTTATAAATGGAATTTTTGGTGCTAAGAAATAACCTGTTAAGCTTGCAAATAGTATAGGGATAAAATATGAGAACCCAGTTAAAGTTGCCAGCAAAATAGTAGTGCTCATAGGAGTTCTAGTCACACATACATTTATGGCTGCCATGCAACTTATTATTGCTAACGTGAGATTTGTACCTGGAAATATTTGATGAATGATCAAGCCTAAAGTTGCGCCAACAAAAAACAATGGGATAATAAACCCACCTCTCCAGCCTGAAGTTACGGTAATAGAAATAGCAACAATTTTAAAAAACAAAATCAGTAGTAATAAATTTAAATCAAGATCATTTATAAGTAATTCATTTAATTCGTGGTGACCAAAGTATCTAGTAATAGGTAGGTAATAGGAAATTACCCCTAATAAAATTCCACCAATTAAGGTTTTTATGTAGATTGGTGTTTCCTGTTTTTTAAATAGAAACTTGAAAAACTTTACACAATAAATAAACCCCCAGCCAATTGCAGTAGCTATTATTGCAAAAAGTATTGCACTTCCAAAATCAAATATTCCAGAATATTCATAAGCAGATAAGTTCCAAACGGCGCCAAGCCCTAAGTGAACAACTAGAGCAAATATCACGTAACTAAAACAACTTGCAACTAAAGCAGGTATTATCGCCTTGTAATATTCGAGCGCATGTTTATGATGTAAGATTTCTAATGAAAATAAACTCCCACCCAATGGTGCACCAAATAATGCCGTAAATCCAGATGCCATTCCTGCAATACTTAGAGATCTTAATTCTTCTCCTTTAAGCCTAAATATTTTACCAAGCCAAGTTCCGGTAGAGCCAGTAACTTGTACTAAAGGAGCTTCAGGACCTAAACTGCCGCCAGAGGCTACACATAGTAAAGAAGATAAGATCATGGAGGGATTATTCTTGGGGTCGAGCTTTCCTTTATTGAACTTAATATTATCTACTATTAAATGAATTTCTCCAGGATCCCCAATAAAATGTATAATTAATCCTGCTAATAGACCACAAACAGACATTACAGGGATTACTTGCCAACCTTCAAAAACAGCTATTTGGTGGGTTAAAAACTCCAGGATTATCCAATAGATACCTGCAATTAGGCCACCAATTAAGCCTAATAATGCCCATAATAAGAAAGTGCGACTAAATACAAAGGGGTTGAAACTAATTGGTTGATCTAATATATTTAGATAGCTAATTAATTTTCGCCTTCGGTGCAATTTCATTTCAGATATTTTGTCAAATATAAAATTCTTAGATATGACAAACAATGAATTGCTTTAAAGGAATTTTTTAGGAATTAAAATCTTATTGGTGATTATTAGTCAGGCTTATTTTCTAGCAGCTTTAAATTCACTCCCATCGTACCATTTTGGAAAATAATCTTCGTTAGCTAATTTAAAGCCTACATTAAAAAACAGTTGAAGATCTAATTGAATTCCGCTTAATTCTGTTGTTTCAGCATTGTATTCATCTGAAGGTTGATGATATTTATAAGTATTATAATTGTCATTTAACTTTTTAATTTCTTCGATACTAGTATCAAAGCCTTCGTAAGTTCCACTGGCGTATAAAGCAGGAATTCCAATTTTCGCAAAATTAAAATGATCTGATCTAAAAAAATATCCTTTTTCAGATTCTGGATCAGGAATAATGTATCTATCCTGGGCAATTGCGGCCTCCTCGGCATATTCATCCATTTCGGATTGGCCATAACCAGTAATTGTAAGATCTTTCATCTTTCCTGGACTAGCTAATGCATCCATATTTATATTGGCTACCGTTTTTTTAGGATCAAAAATTGGATTTTCTGCATAATATGCTGAACCTAATAATCCTTGCTCTTCTCCAGTAAGGGCAATGAAAACTATAGAACGTTTTGTAGGCGAACTTTTTTTGTAGGCTTCTGCCAATGCCAATAAACCTGCTGTTCCAGACGCATTGTCTACCGCTCCATTGTAAATGGAATCCCCATCAATTGCTTTTCCCACACCTAAATGATCCCAATGTGCAGAATACACGATCACTTCATCTTTCCTGTCTGTGCCAAGTATCATTGCTACTACATTCTTTGAAATGTCTTTTTTGATCTTATTTTGAATGGAAACAGAAACTTTTAAATCTAAAGGAATTGGTTTAAAGTTTTTATCTCTGGATAGAGCTTTATAATCTTGATCTTTCATTGCTGAAACTTCGAACATTTTTTTTGCACTTTCGCTACTTATCCATGATTCAATATTTAATAGAGGAGAATCACTTTCAATAGTTAATTGAGCTCCGCTCCAACTAGATTCTATTACATTCCAGCCATATGAGGCTGGCTCGGTATCATGTATAATGATCAATCCGGAAGCGCCTTGTCTAGCAGCTTCTTCATATTTATAGGTCCATCTTCCATAATAGGTCATTTCATTTCCTTTAAATAAAGTAGAATCTGCAGATTTAAATCCAGGATCATTAATTAATACAACAGCAGTTTTTCCTTCCCAATCAATTCCTTTATAATCATTCCATCCATATTCAGGAGCAACTATTCCATAGCCTGCAAAAACTAGTTCGGAGTTTTTTAGGTTTACATTCTCTACTGCTTTGTTAGTGGTTGCAACAAAATCTTTTAAATATTTTAAATTGAAGCTATCATTTTTTCCGGAAATAAGCATATTTTCAGAAGGGGTTCCTGTAATTTCCACCATGGGAACATCTTGAAAAAAACTATCAGCATTTCCAGGCTCAAGCCCTAATTTTTCGAATTCAGCTTTTAAATAGTTCACTGTTTTCTCTTCGCCTTCGGTAAATGGTTTTCTTCCTAAAAACTCATTTGAAGCCAGCCTCTCGATATGATTAGCTATAGTGGTTTGATTTACTTCTACTAAATTAGAAGCTTCTTTTTTGTTGTTCTCACAACCTATAAAAAGTATTATTACTAAAAACTTTAAACAATTTCTCATAAACGATTTTTCTAAGTAAATTATCTCCAAGAGCCTTGAGTTATCCAAGAAGCGTGGAGTAGAGGAACAGTCTTATAGGTAATTCGAATGTTGGCCTAATTAATTGTTACGGAGTCCCTAAAATATCACTTTTTACCGGAATATCAGCAATTTGGGACTAACCCATATTGAGAAGTTTATGAATAATCTTTACAATTAAAAGTTAACGAAGGTGACAATATTGATTTGATCGCGACTTCGCGTTTCAAAAAACTGGTTCATATACCCTAACTCCAATCGTATATTTTTGTTAAGATGATAACCTAGTACTCCATAAACTCTATTCCTATCGAAAATTGAAGATTCAGTATTTAAGAATATTTCATTGTAAGCAGATAAGTAGAATTTTTCCTTGACACCTTCTGTGTTTTTAAAAGGAATATTTAAACCGAGGAAATATCTAAATCTCATTTTATAGTCCTCTTCAACAAATCGTTGTTCGAAACGGTATCGATGATTAACTTGAACGATCCCTATGTTTTGTTTGGAAGTTAATTGCTGAAAAATCCGATGTTCATTTATAGATATTTTGTCATCACTATCTAACAGATAGTTCTTAGATAAAATATAGCCATAACCTATTAAGAAATTGATCTTAGCCTCATTAAAAGTATAACCTAATCCGGCTCTTAAAAGTAACATTTCCAAATCCCCCAGTGCATTGTAATTTCTATATTGAACTTCATGATGAAGGTTCCAGCTTTTATTTATCTTCTTATTTCCAATATAGATCATCCAATTTCCTAGACCACTTTCTTGAGCTTGTGTTAAAAAAGGTAGCATCAACCCTAAGGTTAATGCTACAATTTTAATTTTGTTCTTTAATTCTAGTTTAGGTTTCATTTTTATTCATAAAAATTAACTTCTCCAGTATTGATGTCGTACATGGCTCCAACAATTTTAATATCTCCATTGCTTTGCATTTCTGCTAGTACATCACTTTCTTTCAAGATCCTATCTATGGTTAGTTGTACATTTTTTGCTGAAACATTGTCTACAAATTCTGAATTTGAAGAATTACGTAAACTAATATCTTGAGGCTCTTTAACGGCTTCTACTGCTGGTTTAATTTTCGCCAACATATTTGTTAGGTTACCTAATTTAGCATCATCACAAGCGCCTTTTACTGCTCCACAAGCGGTATGACCTAAGACTACAATTAGTTTAGTACCTGCAAGTTTACAGGCAAATTCCATACTACCTAGTATGTCCTCGTTCACAAAATTACCTGCAATACGAACACTAAAAATATCACCGAGTCCTTGATCAAAAACCAACTCCGCCGAAACTCTCGAATCTATGCAACTTAATATTGTTGCAAAAGGGAATTGCCCATCACTGGTATCATTTACCTGCTCCAAAAGATTTCTATTTGCTTTTAAATTATTTTGGAATCTAACATTACCTTCTCTTAAAAAGTTTAATGCCTTATCCGGTGTCATTGTAGCCTGTGTTTCTTTAGTGTGTGCTTTCATAATTTATCTTTTTATATTATTTATTTTATGCTGATTTGGGTCTGAGTTTAAAGAATTGAATATAGCTAGGAGGGTTTTCTACAATGCCACGTTCAGAAATCAATTTTATATCTATGTTTCGTTCTTTTGCCTTGAAAGCAAAGTCTTCTAAAATTTCTATTATATCATTATCCAAATATCTGGTTTTTCTAACATCTAATTCTAATTTGGAATTTTCAGGCAAATTTTCCAGTTCTTTTAAAATGGCTCCTTTATTGAAAAAGGTAACTTCTTCAGCTAAAGTCATTTTAACTATTCCGTTAGCTTCACCTTCCCCTTCTTTGTGTAAGAAGTGTGAATTTTGGTAGCTCTTTATTAATATCACCACAATTCCTACAGCTAATCCTAATCCAATTCCGTAAAGAAGATCAATAAATACAATTCCTAAAACAGTAACTGTAAATGGTATGGATTGTTTCCAGCCTAGATTGTACATGGTTTTAAATAATGCAGGCTTTGCTAATTTATAACCTACGATCAATAAGATAGCAGCTAATACAGAAAGCGGGATCATATTTAATAGGTTAGGAATTACCATAACAGATAGTAACAAAAGGAAACCGTGAAGGATCGCAGATAATTTAGTTCTACCTCCAGACTGAATGTTAGCTGAACTTCTAACGATTACTTGAGTAATTGGTAAACCACCAATCATTCCAGATAAAATGTTACCAGTTCCTTGAGCTAGTAATTCTCTATTGGTTGGAGTTACATTTTTATGCGGATCTAACTTATCTGTTGCTTCTACACATAATAATGTTTCTAAACTTGCAACTAAAGCAATAGTGAATGCAACAACCCATATTTCTGGATTTCCAATTGCTCCAAAGTTCGGAAAACTAAATTGACCTATAAATGAGGAAAGATCTTCTGGTACAGGCACACTAACTAAATGAGATTGAGAAATAGCAAATGCATCGTTAGATTTTGTAACTAAGTAAAAGATAATACCTGCAGCTACTGCTACTAAAGGTCCTTGGATCACTTGGAAAACTTTAGACTTTTTAGACAATACCTTATCCCATAAAAGTAGAATAAATAAACCTATAATACCTATTAAGGCAGAACCAGGTTTAATATAATTCACCATTTTAAATAGTTCAGAAAAGGTGTTTTCCCCATCAATTTGAATAAAAGCAAAATCCCCTTGCGGATCTGCATCGTAACCAAAAAAATGTGGAATTTGTTTTAAAATGATTATAATTCCAATTCCTGTAAGCATCCCTTTAATTACAGAGGAAGGAAAATAATATCCAATAATTCCAGCTTTTAGAACTCCAAAAAGCAGTTGAATAACCCCACCTAATACCACGGCTAGCAGAAAATTTTCGAATCCGCCTAAAGTTCCTATTGCTGTTAATACAATGGCAGCTAATCCAGCAGCAGGACCACTTACTCCAATTTTAGATCCGCTTAATGCACCAACAACAATACCTCCAACTATTCCCGCTATCAAACCAGAAAAGAGTGGAGCTCCACTGGCAAGAGCAATTCCTAAACATAGAGGAAGTGCTACAAAAAACACCACGATACTGGATGGGATGTCATTCTTTAAATGTGAAAAAATATTATTATTCATAGTCTTAATATTATGTAATTATTCAAATTTCAGGCACAAATATAATAATACTTTTTAAAATGATAGTAAAGCTATCATAAAAAATTGTTATCCTTTTGTACCTTTGAATTTTTAATCACAGCTTAACATGAATTAGTTTAATATCTAAATTGGTTTTACATTCATAGAACTATGAGCATACAAATAAGATTTTCTTTAAATGAGGGTTTATATCTTAAGAATCCACAAGATTCAAAACTTGGAAAAAATATTATTCAGCATAGCATTCTATTAATAGATGAATGTGGTTTTGAGTCTTTCACCTTTAAAAAGCTAGCAGAAAGAATTGGTTCTACTGAAGCTTCTATCTACCGTTATTTTGAAAACAAACATTTATTATTGATATTCTTAGTGAACTGGTATTGGGAATGGGTAAGCTATCTTATACAGATAAATACCATGAATGTAAGTGATGCGAAAGTTAAACTTAAGACCATAATACATTCTTTTGTCTTTGCTTCAAAGGATAATCCAGGCGTAGAGTATGTAAATGAAAGCAAACTCCATAATATTGTTATTTCTGAAGGGGTTAAAGCATACCTTACCAAAGATGTAGATAAAGAAAATTCTAAAGGTTTTTTTAAAAGCTATAAAAATTTAGCAACAACGGTATCTAATGTTATATCGGAGATCAATCCACAATTTAAATATCCCTATGCGTTAGCCACTAATCTTTTTGAGATGTCTAACAATCATATATATTTCGCAAAGCATCTTCCTAGATTAACAGACATTTCGGTTAACGGGAATAATGTGGATGAGGTAGAAACAATGCTGAATTATTTTGCCGATAAACTATTGTCTTAATCCGAATCGATTCAATTAATAACAGATTATAATAATTAAAAAATTGATTAGGCTTATTATATTCTTGTAATTATTTGCCAAATAATGATTCAACAATAACTGTTGCTGCAGCTTGACTACCCGATAATGAAGGATGGAAGCCATCTGAACTATAATATTCAAAATTATTAGTGCTTTCAATATACGCTTTCCAAATTTCACCCACCGGAAGTAAAATTGAATTATTTATAGATGCTGCATCCTTATAATTATTTATAACCCCATCAAAAGTATGGTAGTTATCTATAGATGGCCACACCATGAAATAGCAAAGTTTAGTCTTGTTTAATTTAGATAGACGGCTATACTTTTTACCATAGTCAATAAGCATTTTCCTTCCATTATTTTGAGAAGAAGGACCTTGTTGAATAATTACAAAATCATATTTTTTGCTTTTAATCAATTTTTGGACTTTTCCATCACTCCAATGATCTGTTATAGCGTAGTTAGGAAATGCGATCATAGTGGTTTCTACTTCTATTCCTTTAAGCTTAGCGGTTTTCTTTACAAGAGCTGGAAGATCATTCGTATAAGTGAGACTGTTCCCAACGAATAAAATATTGAACTCTTTTTTTGAAGTATTAGCATCAATCTTCTGTTTATTTTCTGAACTAAAATGAATAGTTATTAAGGTGAAGAACAGTATTATGAATTTATTCATATTTAAAATTTTGATCTAAATCTGAGTTAATTTTAGCTAGCATTCAAACACTTAATTTACTGGTTGATCTGGTAATTTATTACTAGTTGTCTAAAATATCACTTTTCACCGAATTGCTCTAAGCTTGAATATTATAACTTACCATATATTTTATTTATGATAATATAAAAATTATAGATAAAAATTATAGAGTTGAATTTTGTAAATTAGAACTTTAGAAACGAATAAATACATATTACAATGGAAAATAATCATTCAGGAAGCAAAGACAACCACAAAGTATGGGAAGTAAATGAATCCAGTAAATGTCCATTTATGGGTGGAGCATTAAAAAATACAGCTGGTGGTGGAACCTCGAATAGAGACTGGTGGCCAAATCAACTCAACTTAGATATTCTTCGTCAGAATTCCTCATTATCCGATCCTATGGGAGAGGATTTTAATTATACGGAGGAATTCAAGAGTTTAGATTTAAATGCCGTTAAACAGGACCTTTATGATCTTATGACGGACTCACAGGAATGGTGGCCTGCAGATTATGGTCATTATGGTCCATTCTTTATTAGAATGGCATGGCATAGTGCAGGAACCTATCGTATTGGTGATGGTCGTGGGGGAGCAGGTGCAGGACAACAGCGTTTCGCGCCACTAAATAGTTGGCCGGATAATGCAAATCTTGATAAGGCAAGACTTTTACTTTGGCCAATTAAAAAAAAATATGGAAAGAAAATATCATGGGCAGATCTAATCGTTCTAGCGGGAAACTGTGCACATGAGTCCATGGGTTTAAAAATGTTCGGATTCGCAGGAGGGAGAAAAGATGTTTGGGAACCAGAAAATGATGTTTACTGGGGAGCCGAAAGTAAATGGCTGGATAATGAGGAACGTTATGCTGGTGGCGAACTTGAAAACCCTTTAGGGGCTGCACATATGGGACTTATATATGTGAATCCGGAAGGGCACAATGGAAACCCCGATCCGGTAGAATCGGCTCAATTCATTCGTGAAACCTTTGGAAGAATGGCAATGAACGATTACGAAACCGTAGCTCTAATAGCCGGAGGACATACTTTCGGAAAAACTCACGGAGCAGCCGATCCTGAAAAATATATTGATGCCGAACCGGCAGCTGCAGGTATAGAATTGCAGGGTTTAGGTTGGAAAAACAGCTTTGGAACAGGGATGGGAGCAGACACAATTACGAGTGGGATTGAAGGAGCATGGACAGATACTCCAACAAAATGGAGTAATACATTTTTTAATAATCTGTTTAAATATGATTGGGAATGTATCAAAGGACCAGGAGGAGCTTATCAATGGCAGCCAAAGAATAACGAAGGAGCAGGAACTGTTCCAGATGCACATGATCCAAATAAGAAACACGCACCTTTCATGTTAACAACAGATCTCTCTCTTAAAATGGATCCTGAATATGAAAAGATCTCAAGACATTTTCATGAAAACCCAGAAGAATTTGCAGACGCTTATTCCCGTGCTTGGTATAAACTGACGCATCGTGATATGGGGCCAATAGAACGTTATCTTGGACCAGAAGTACCGCAGGAAGAATTATTATGGCAAGACCCAATTCCAAAAGTAGATCATGAATTGGTGAATGATAGTGATATTTCAAACTTGAAATCTAAAATTCTAGATTCAGGGCTTACTGTTTCAGAGTTAGTGTCAACAGCATGGGCTTCTGCTTCTACTTTCCGTGGGTCGGACAAACGTGGTGGAGCCAATGGAGGAAGAATACGTTTGGCTCCCCAAAATGGTTGGGAAGTGAACAATCCTAAGCAACTTGGGAAGGTAATCGAAACCTTAGAGGGTATTCAGAATGAATTCAATGAAACTCAAAATGGGAAAAAGATCTCTATAGCAGACCTTATTGTTCTAGCTGGTTGTGCGGGAGTGGAAAAGGCAGCAAAAGATGCTGGTCATGAAATTAGCGTTCCATTTACTCCGGGTCGCGCAGATGCCAGCCAGGAACAAACAGATGTGGAAGCTTTTGAACCTTTGGAACCGAACATGGAAGGATTTAGAAATTACTTCAGAAATCGGGATCATATTTCGGCTTCAGCAGAAGAAATGCTTGTAGACAGAGCTCAATTATTAACGCTTACCGCTCCAGAGATGACGGTACTTGTTGGAGGAATGCGAGCAATTGGAACAAACTATAACGATTCTAAGCTGGGTGCTTTCACAGCTCGTCCAGGGCAATTAACAAACGATTTTTTCAAGAATCTTTTAGATATGAATACTACCTGGAAAGAAAGTTCAAGTTCACAAAATCAATTTGAGGGACGTGATCGGAAGACAGGAGAAGTGAAATGGACAGGAAGCAGAGTAGATCTTATCTTTGGATCTAATTCTGAATTAAGAGCGCTTGCTGAGGTATATGCAACTGATGATGTAGAAGCAAAATTTGTAAAAGATTTTGTGAAAGCTTGGGATAAAGTGATGAACCTTGACAGATATGACTTAAAATAAACTTCTAGGTCGAAGGTTTAGAATTATTAAATTAAAAGGTGGTCTTTAAATAGATCACCTTTTTTGTTTGAGAAAGTAATGGACTGTTTTATAAATACCAATTTAAAGAGTTATTTAAGAATTCTCTCTTCTGAATAGTTATTTCTTAACAGCGTTAAATCCATAATTTTAAATGATTCATTTCTATATATGCAGCATTCTTTACCAGAAAATATAAGTAAGACTTTTGCTCATATTTATAAACTATCAAATGTTCTCTGCTTTTCTATTTTTGTGTTTTTAAAATTTTCAATCGGAATTTTATAAAATCCATTTGAGGGTTTAAGTTTGAATTCAAATTTATTAAATCCTCCTAATATGTAAAGATCACTGCCATAGACCACCATTTTAGGCTCATAAATATCAATATCTATTTTAAACTCTCTTAAAGATCTAGTTAATGTATTGAATGCTAGAATTCTTTTGTTGTCATAAATATATATACGTTCATCTTTTGAAGCAATTGCAGGTCTAGACATAGGATCGAACAATTCTCCGATCCTCTTCCATTTACCATTTCTCAGATTATAAGTTTCAATAGATTTAATTGGTTCCCCTTTGTAACCACCAATAAAATAGAAAACATCATTTACTAGCACTCCTGAAGTTTCTTTAGCCTCTGGCATAGAGCCTAATTCTTTCCAATATCCTGTATTAGAATTGAAAACGTGAACCTTATTTGTATAATGTTTTCTTTTTGTGTTTTCAAATTCTTTAATTGAACCACCCATTAAGAATATTAGAGAGTCGTAAGTAAAACTGGCAAAGTTAATTGCTAAATGTGGGTTAGTTTCGTCAAGTAGTAAAGTATCCCTTTTAACATCATATATTTCAACTTGATTAGGTAAATATTCTTTCCAGTGATTTGTAGAAAGCGTTTTTCCCCCATAGATATAAATTTTATCATTTAGAACTTCGGAATTATGGTAAGCTCTAGGTTTTATTGAGCTTTTAATTTTCCCCCATTTTTTATCGAGGAAATTATAGCTATATATTTCAGAATTGTATTTCGCCCAATCTTTGTTAGGTCTTCTTGCTAAAGCCTTTAAAAAATCATTTAAGGCCATATCAGAATACCTATCCAAAAGCTTTAAGGCTTGTTTTGTTTCCTCAGATTCATTACCTGCAACTAAAAAAAGTTCGCCATCGATAATATTCGCAGAGAAGGCATATAATGCTTTAGGGATATTTTCAAGTTTCTGAAAATTTATTTTATCATTGAGTGTTTTAATGCTCACATCTACTAGATCTAGCCCATCTATTTTTTTCTGAAGTAAAATTAAATTGGATTCCCGCTTAAACTCAGCTATCGTTTTAGTTTCAGTATGATACCCAATGTAACTAAAAATTAAGCTGTCTGTATCATCCTTTACTTTATTCAAATAAAACTCTCCCAAAGAATTTGAGGTGGTTCCGAATCCTGTAGTTTTATTATAAATATTTACATTTTCTATTGGGAATTGAGTTTCGCTATCTAAGATTTTACCTTTTAATATCTGAGCATAGAATGGTGTGGAAATAAAAAACACTCCTAAAACTATAATAATTAAAAGTTTCTTCTTCATATTAAAAATATCCATACTCTAGAGGTTAAAAGTCCATTATAAAAACATTCAAAGTAGAGTAGGGATGCTAGCTTTGTGATTTGGTTGTATGTTAATTATAGTCTAAAATATCACTTTTTAATCTATTATGTTTTTTTGGGTTGCAAACCAATATTCTTAAACCCTATCTGGCCAGTTGTTAGGCAATTCTCCACTAAAACCCATCTCTGGAAGTTTGTTGATTAGATCCATTTCTAATGAATTCAATTCAAAATTAAAAAGATCTATATTCTCTGCAATTCTCTTAGGAGAGGTAGATTTGGGAATTACAATTACATCGTGTTGAATGATCCATCGTAAACAAATTTGTGAAACAGATTTGTTGTGCTTGTTGGCGATTTCTTTTAATACTTCATTTTCGAATACTTTTCCTCTTGCCAAGGGAGACCATGATTCAACTGCAATTTTTTGTTTTTTACAGAATTCAACTAATTCTTGTTGCCAATAACCTGGATGAAATTCTATTTGATTAATTGCTGGAATTACATTGGCAGTTAGAAATAAAGCCTCTAAATGCTCTTGAAAAAAATTACTTACCCCAATAGATTTTATTTTGCCTGCAGCTTGTAATTCTTCCATTGCGCGCCAAGTATCTGCATTGGTTTTTTGCCAGTTATCATAATTTTTAGCATTAGCAGGCCAATGTATTAAGTAAAGATCAAGGTAATCTAGGTTAAGTCTTTTTAAAGATTTTTCGAATTCTATTTTTGTAGATTCATATCCTAAATTCTCACGCCACAATTTCGTAGTTACATAAACATCTTCCCTTAATACCCCGCTTTCTTTGATTCCTTTCCCAATAGCTTCTTCATTACCATATTTCGATGCAGTATCTATTAGAGAATAGCCATTTGAAATAGCAGTTTTAACCGATTCTATTCCTTCTTGTTCTGTAGATTTGTAGGTTCCAAATCCAACTATTGGAATTTTATTTCCATTATTTAAGATTAAGTTTTTCATAATTTTCTATTAACTTCTTAAATCTAATTAAACCAAATAAATTTGGAGACTATTATCACCTCCCAACGAACTTAAATACTTTCAACAAAATCCAAAAAGACTTTTTTATGTAAGTCAAGATCCAGATTAGGAGAAAGTGAGGCGCGAATAATATAATCCTTATCACCTTCTTTTGTTGTTCCTTGAGTAGATGTTGCTGGAATTGTCCAGTAGCATCCATTTAACTGTCCATAACTCACACAATACTTACTTTCATTTGGAATTTCTGTAATCATTAAATTAATTAATTTAAGATTTAAGGCTCTTTTATAGGCTTCTTTTTCCTCTTTTGTAGAACCTTTGGTAGGAAGATCTAATGAAAATACAGATGGAGTAAATCCTTGATCTGCTAGTTCTTCTGAAACAAAATTGATTTTAGCAGCTGGTAAAGTTTCATGGATGAAATTCACAAATTCACGAGTGTTTTTATAAGCATCAATTATCCTTTGATTCATAGAAGGCAATTGTTTGGCTAAGATTTCATATTGCAGAGCTGTTGCCTCGTTATCGCAAAGTTCTAGATGCTTTTCTATTTTTTCCATTAAAGCATCCGTTTTATTATTTCCTACCGCATATCCAGCAGTACATTTTCCACCGCTTGGAAATTTAGATCCGCTAGCATAAGAAATGGCTCTCACTTTTGAAAGTATTTTACCTTCCCCTAGAAAGTGAAAATTCGGGCAAAATGTTTGGTCTAAAATAAAGACTGGGTCTATAGCGATTTCACCAGTTGCAGTTTTACGCTCTTGGCTTAAGACTTCTTTTAATTTTAAAAGGTCTGGAACTTCCACTCTGGGATTGGTGGGGATTTCTGCAATAATGTAAGATACTGCATCTTCTTTAGCGATTTGATCTAAAATAGTATCAATACTTTGCACCATTTCATTATCACCATCTACAAGTAAATCCACCACTTCAACATTATCTAGACAAGCAGCAACACGTCTTGCTTGATCATTAGTTCCTCCATAACAATTTGGAGGTACAATAAATTTAATAGCTTTTCCTTGATGTTTGTCTAGTGCATCATGAATTAATCCCATCATAATGGCATATTGAATAGAAAGTCCACTAGAGGCAACAAGAGGTGTTAAGGTTGTACCAGTGATCTCCTTAATTGAATTTAAAACATTGGCTTTGTTGGTCTCCACATCTTTTTCTTCATTTTTAAAAGAGGATTTATCTGTTATAGCCTTTAAAGCAGTAAGAGAATTAGCTGGCGTCATTGCAATTGTCTCTCTTCTTCTAACATGTTGGATGTCTGAGACGTAATTTTCATTTGCTTCACCATTTATTGCTAAAACGCTTCCAAGAGTTCCATGCAGACTTAGGTAAAAGTCAATATTAGGGTGAAGATTTAAATCTCCAATTTCAGATTGTTGGGAAATATAAATACTACTTCCGTCAAATGCCGGAATCTCTTCAATGTTATTTACTTTCTTTAATTCGAATTTATAAGCATAAACACTTTTCACTATTTCAGCATCAAAGAAACTTGGTAATTCGCCCGTATAGGTAATTTGAGTATTTTTATTCTCCAACAAATTTTTTCTTAGTACAGCTAAAACAGGGATCGTCTTTGATGAAAAACTAATTACATTTTCAGATTTAAGATCATTTAAATTAGCAATTACCCATTCTAACACACTAGATAGCGGATGTCCCAACCGAATATAATCGTATGCTGTGGGTAGTGCATTTAGTGCAGAAGATTTAGAATTATTGTTCTCAAACAACTCTTCAAATTGATCTAAGAATTGAGTTTTAGCTAATTTTTCATCATATATATCTAGCCTATGAGTTGTAAGATTTAACCAACCAGTTGGCATATTTTCTAATACATCTTTAATATAGTTCAGCATTTTATTGTCTTTCATAATTTTCAATTTTCAGAGGTTGTAAATTCAACCTACTTTTTATTAAAATTCTACTTAAAGAACCTGTTTATTAAAGATATCCTCTAATGTTTTTTGAGGATCCTCGCTTAAACCAGGGTGTGTTTTGGAGCTTTGAATGATCGTGCTTCTACACGCAGATAACCATCTAAATCTATCTGATAATTCCATAGCACCTATTTTTCCTCCTGCGGGTGAGCCTTTACAAACAAGTTCCCATGCCTTTAAATAATCTTCAAAAACCTTTAACTCAACATCAGGTGAGAAAGCTGCTAATTTTTCTGGATCTATATAATATTTAATGCCAAGAAATTTCTTTCGTTTACTAAATAAAATAACACCTACGTTAAAGAACTCCTCTCGCTCTACTTTGGGGACGATCCTAATTATAGCGTATTCAAAAGTATATCTATCTTGCATCTCTAGCTTCTTTAATTAAAATATCAATTTTTGAAAGCCTAGTTTTTAAGAACAGGATATAAGCTTCTCTCATTTCATTACTAGTCATAATATCAGACTCACTTAAAAGCCAATCCTCAGGGATACTATAGATTATTTCTTTAATACGATCTTCACCAATGTATTGCAAGATCTCTTTGGATGCCTCTTCTAACTGTGATGCTTTTTGTAAAAGAACATGGTCTTTAATTAGAGGGAAAGTTCTCGTAAGATGGTTTTCCCAAGTTTTCCAATCATGGTGGAAATAAAAACTAGCTCCATTGTCAATTATCCAGAGCTCCTTATTCCAATGCAGTAAATTGGTGTTTTTGGTAGTTCTATCTATGTTGCTAATAATACTATCCAATAAGACTACTTTTGAAGCAGTTAATGGATCTACTTCACTAACTAATGGATCGTAGGTTATGGAACCTGATAAGAAATGTAAGCCAAGATTTAATCCAACACTAAATTTTAATAAATCTTGAATTTCCTCGTCTGGTTCTGTCTTACTAAATGAATCGTCAAGATCCATAAAGACGAGCTCAGGAACATTTAAACCTATAGCGCGTGCTAATTCTCCACCTATGAACTCTGCTATCAAGGCTTTTTTACCCTGGCCTGCACCTCTAAATTTAATAACATAGAGAAAATCATCATCTGCTTTTACAATGGCAGGTAGTGAGCCACCTTCCCGCAAGGCTTGTACATATTGCACCACATTTACCGTGCGAATATCAATTTTATTCATAGGTGCAAAATTACTAAATATTAGTTGGGGCATCTAGGTTTCCATTATCGATATAGGCCGATCTTTCTTAAAATTTAATTAAAGTTTTTTTTGATATTTTCTACACAAAATATAAGCTTGGGATCTAAATTTCTATTTTAAGCTTATTTTTTTAGCTAAGGTCTGTTAATTATAATTGAATTGAAATAATCTAAATCATCACTTTAAGTTTTGATACTAGCTATTTTAAGAAAAGATCGAGTTGGTTTTTTTTCAATAATTTGATCCTAATCAACTAGTATCGTTGGGGAAAGTGTTGATCCATAAAATCTGGTAGAGGGAAATTTTAATTTAGGATTTAATATCAGACAGAATGTATTACACTTAGAATAATTAAAGTGATAATTAGAAATAATAAAAAGACTTACCTGTAAGATTTCCACTTAGTAGGTTCTCTAATCGTTTTATGTCCAAGCCCAAAGAAATATTTGCTAGAATAGTTGCAATTAATAGATCTTACTTAAGTACTTTAATTTTTTAAGATGGTATATCTTATAATTGTATGTATTCGAGACTATTTGGTAAATATTTCATCTAATTTCTTTCTTAGATCATCACCTCTTAATTTGTTTTCAATTAGCTTTCCATCCCTGCCAATTAAAAAACTATCGGGGATAGAAGTAACTCCATATAATTTTGCAGCTTTATTTGGTTTCTGAAGATCACTTACGTGAGTCCATTCTAAATTATCTTGATTAATTGCATTCACCCAATTATCTTTATCTCTATCCAAAGAAACTGCATATATTTCAAAACCTTTAGAATGATATTCATTATAAATTTTCACTAATTCAGGGTTGTCCTTTCTACATGGTAAGCACCAAGCAGCCCAGTATTCAAGAAGTATCACCTTGCCTTTAAGATCTGATAATTTCTTAATTTCTCCATCTGGATTTTCCATAGAAATATCCAAGAAATCTTCACCAATCTCTGGAGCAGTAGAAGTTTTTACATATATCGAGATTTTCTCACCAAAATGAGATATTTTGTTTGTTTCTGGGAAACTTTGAAATAATCTTTTAGTCTCACTTAATCCCCATGTACTTAAATTCCCTGATAGTAAAAACGCACTAATAATACTTTCTGGATGTTGTTCTATAAATTCTTTCTCTTTCTCCTTTAATTCCTTTCGTTTTGTAAAATCGACATTTTCATAAAGTTCTGTGATCAATTTATTGGATTCAGATCCTGTGATCTTAGCCTTGCTAAAAACTGTATTAGTTGCATCTAAGGTCATGGTTTTATCTTCTATCCAGATATCTTTATTAATGGACCTGTCCTTTGTATGAATAATAGCCCAGAATGGATAATTTGGTAATTCTTTATCAAACTGAAATTGGCCATTCTTTACAATGGCAGAATCCAAGGTTTTATTATTTACCAAATCGTGTAAGTATAATGTACTCTGATTTTCTAATTTATCTGTCTTGCCTGTTAAACTAAAGCTTTCCTTTTTTTCTTCTGAACATGAAAAAATTATGAACACTGAAAGGAAAAGTAATTTTTTTATCATAGATACCTGATTTTGTAAAGCCTTTTGAGTTCTTATTAATACAAGTAACGTGAAGTAGGGACGCCTCCCGATAACTATCGGGCTTGTTGGCTTAGTTATTTATAACTAGATGTCTAAAATATCACTTTTCAATGGAATATCTGCAACCTGCCAGAAATTCGTATTTTGAACATTCTTTGAATTGATGTTGTAGGTTTGTTTAAATATGTAGATCTACATACATATTATTTTGAATTAATAGTTTCCGTAGACCGATAGGTTGCTTATGAACAAGAAAGAAAATGAGATAAAAAAAATAAAGAAGCCTTGGCCAACAAAGGCTGCAATGGAGCAGGTCTATGAAATGAATTTATGGGGTGGTAATAATTTTCAGTTTTATTCTGGGGAAGGATCGCATCTTCCGGAGATAGTAAATCCATATATAGATGTGATAACATCTTTTTTAAACTCATTTAAAGCTCCTCTTAATGTATGCGATTTGGGTTGTGGGGATTTTAATGTAGGTAAAGAACTGGTAAAGCATACTAAGAAATATGTCGCGGTAGATATTGTAAAGAAACTGATAGAGCATAACAAGGAAACATTTAAAGAAGAAAATTTAGAATTTCATTGTTTGGATATTGCTACAGATAATTTACCTGTGGGGGATTGTGCTATATTAAGACAAGTGTTACAACATTTATCGAATGCAGAAATACATAGAATAGTAAATAAATTAGCAGATTTTAAATATGTTATTTTAACAGAGCATTTGCCCGATGTAGATTTTACGGCCAATAAAGATATTATTTCAGGACAAGGGAATAGAATTAAAATACAAAGTGGTATTAATTTATTGGAGGCACCATTTAATTTTAAGATAATAGAAGAAAAACAATTATTATCGGTTGCACCAAATAATGGCAAAGGCATTATTGTAACTACTTTATACACGATATTTTGAAAAAAATATAATGATTTCAATCTTGGTGGTTTTAAACTATTTATAAAAACCTCACTTTCGATTATTCTTTTCTTATCTCTTCATCTAGAAGTTCTAATATTTCATGATTTTTTGCTTGCACTTCCATGAGTGCTGGAATCAATTTATTTCTAATAATATTAATTCTGTTTACTGTATTATTTTGATGTTGTGGATCTCTGGCCCAAGCTAGAAAGTCTGATTTATGAGGTTCAGCTATATCTAATAAGGATTCGTCTAATCTTAGGATCGAAGTATATTTTTCGCCCAGTGCTCTATGCTTATTAATCACAATATCTCTATTAACATCCTCAAATTCTTTATAAGTGGCAAAGATGCTTGGGTAGGTAGAAAGTTTCTTTTTTAGAAGTTCGTTTTGAATTATTTCAAATTTGTCTGTATTAATAACAGCTTGCAATGTCCCATTGATTAAATTTAATTTACCATAGTCTGATACATCAAACTTATAAATGGAATCGGTTAAGGCCGGAACATTCGGTCCAAGATGTTTTAAATAGGATTTTAATTCATTCAAATGATATTCATGTACAGCCAGACTTCTATCGATGATCTTTTGATTAGCTAAAAAATCCTCTTTTAAATTTTTAAGAACAATTTGCTCTTTATCTCGTGCTTTACGATCTTCATTAAAGTTGTTTATTTGCAAGGCAATTAAAATTCCAATAACCACAAGTAAAATTTCTCCAACAGCATATAGTAGGTATTTGCTGAACTTATCTTGAGAAAGTAGTTGTTGCCTAATTTTCCTAAAGAATCTTATCATTAGAAATCGCTTTCTATAAATATATGATAATTAATCTATTAGAAATTTTAGTAGATTTATGTGATGGAGAACCTTAATATTTCAAGTTTTCACAGGGTTATTAGTTAGAACTTTCTTGCGCTAAAATTGTTGAGGTATTTTGTATTAGTTGGGTTATGATAGATGGTTTTTACAAATCATTTTTCTTTAGAAACCTTCCTCTTGGCTCATCTCCAACATGGAGTACAACTTCAGAATGCAGGAATTTTGCTGCCTCTGCAGAATCTTTCACTTTTGAAGCGCTGCGTTCTAACATTTCTAATTCAAAATCTTTTAATACAGTTTCCCTAAGACGGGCTTCTCTCCATTGAGATAAGTACTTACAGTTTCTATGAATACTACGAGCAAGAGAAAGTGCATCTAACAGCGCCTGATTTGCTCCCTGTCCTTTAAAAGGGCTCATAGGATGAGCCGCATCTCCTAATAAAGTCACTTGCCCTAGAGTTTGCAACAATTCTGGTGTAAGTAATTCTCTATCATATACGGGATATCCTGAAACCTGTGCTTCCTGAGTTGCTTCTAAGATCTGAGGAATGGGATCATGCCATTTAGTTCTACGAAGTGCTTCTTTCTTAAGTGCTTTAGGTCCTAGAACACTCAAGACCTTAGCTTCTTTTTCTGACATTGGAAAGCTAAGTTGCCACATTATTGATTCGGAAGTATAAGGCATCATGTAGATTCTCTCTGTGCCATTTGCAGTTTGAAATACAGTAGCAGAATCCAATAGAGAACTACTAACACCTTTTAGAGACTCTAATGGGCAAATGCCTAAAATGACAATACATCCAAGATAACGTAAGGGATTTCTATCATCACCAATCAACAATCTACGCACAGAACTACGTATCCCATCGGCTCCAACTACAAGATCTGCTTTGGCACTCCTTATTTCTCCATTCACCTGAAATTCCAACTCAACACCATTAGCTTTACTTTCTCTAAGACCAGTTAATTGATGCCCCCATTGGATTTTATCTTGTCCCCCAAGTTGTTCTAATAAAGCTAAACGTAATGACTGTCGTGCAATATGTATATTTGTGCGTTTTGGAGGCATTTGCGCATCTTTTTGTACCCATTTTCTTATTCCCCATTCTCCAATCACTTCTCCTTCTGTAGTATGCACTACATGTCTTGTTGAAATGACTCCTTCATCTAACACGAAAATACCTAATCCCTCGATCGCTTTACTAGCCTGTTGTAAAGTGAGTCCGTAGCCTTGAGACCTGGAATCAAAATTTTTATCACGCTCATATAGAGTGAAAGGAATACCGCGGTGTAAACAAGCCACAGCAAGTGCCACACCACCTATGCCACCACCAATGATAGCTACATGTGGATAATTTTCTTTATCGACAATGGTATTACTGCTAGAAGAAATTAATCCAGAACCATTACAGTTCAAACATGGATATAGGCTACCCTTAGGGCGAACTGGAGCTATACCCTGATTCTGGTTTTTTTCAAATTCTTCTAATAAATACTGGTATTGGAGTTTTACTTTCTTGCGAAGCCTCCGTCTTTTTTTACCTCTGCCTTGACATTCTTGACAAAGTGTCCAGGTAACCTTTTGATTATCTACCATTTTCACTTCCTGTTTGATCGACTTTATTTTTGACTGCCATGGATATGAAAAATCTGTGGAGGTAGTTTTAAACTAGGTTAGTGATGCTTTGAAAATCAACTTATATTCAGAAACATACAAAGCTGAAACCTTTTTTAGTTTTTTTGTTAAAAGCTAGATCTATTAAGATTCAGCGATTTTGCAAATATAGAAAAATAATGCTGCTAGAGATATTCACAAGATGTTGATAATCTACTTTTAAGCTTGCTCATTTTAGTTTTAAGCTTATTTGATACAGTAATAATCTTAAACTGTTTAAGATATAATCCCTAATAGAATTGACGTCAGATTTTATTGGTAAAAATAGTAGATTTAAAAACTCAACTGTTCTTATGAAAATATAAGATTGCCTTCTGAAGATCTCAATTTCTTCTCTAGAATTCATTTCTATCTTCAACTTTCTATAAACCAAGACACGACTTTATTAACATAGCTAAAATAGATTAGCTATGGTCTGTGGGTACTTAGAAAAATATTAATGGGTGATTTTTATTCAATTTTACCCTGAGATTTATAGTTACTGGAATTGTTGTTTTCAAGAATAAACAAGAGTGTAAATTCTAACTATTTAAAACATATAGAAGTTGCGAAATGTAACAGTTCAATGAAATATTCAGTTGATAGATAATTGTTTTCAAGCAGCTGTTAAATCTATTATTTAGATACTCTGTCCAAATGTTAGCAAATTATTATCTGGATCGAGAAGTGCAAATTCTTTCTGTCCCCAATATTTTAATTCTAATTTTCCGGCGGGGTGTACGGGTATTTTTTTCTCTTGAATTGATTTATAAAGTTGCACGATATTGTCTGTTCTTAAATATACTTGCCCATAATTCTGTTTAGGATCAAGTTCCTTAAATTCAAAAAAGTGTAGCTGAACTTTATCTTTTTGCATCATTAAATATCCATCATAGTCTGCAATACCAAATTCTTCAAATCCTAATTTTAAATAATACTCTTTAGTAATGTGTTTACTACGCATTGGTAATTTCGGACTAATATCTGTAAGCATATGTTCATTTTTATTAAAGATAAGCTGTTTTGATAGATTATCAATTCACTTTTTTAAGATCAATTTGCAAGGTGATTATTGGAGTAATCTGCTATTCTCACCTGGGTTATTTATTAGTGTCTATATATTAATTATTTCACTTAACACTGCGCTAGTTGCTAATACACTGTTTTTGGGTTTCGCTTTTTCTTAAAATATTGCTAGTCTTTTTATAGTCTGATTTAGTAAAAAATAGTTCACTTTTATGCCTTTTTTTTGCGATCCTTTTGTCCATATTGTAACGAGGCGGAGATTATAAATGCCGGTATAACGAAAATGGATACAAGCTCTTTAATTTCAACTAACTCGTAATACCCCACTATTATCGCTGCAAATAATATAATATTGAGTAAAATAAATCCTGTTCTATTAATTTTCATAGTTTGTTCAGTTTTTTGTTTTGAGGCATTTGTTCTTAACACTTCTGGTAAAAGCTAGTAGGGTGGGGCAGTAGCATCTTCATAATTTAATCGGGATTTCGGAATTTTTATTAGTTACAGGGGATCCAAAATATCACTTTTTACAGAATTGTCTACTCCGTAGTATTTTTTACCTTTCTAATTTATGTTTTGAACTTTTTTAAAATCGTTTAAACTTTCAACTAAGAATTGTGCAAATAATTTATAATGCTTTTTGTCTGGAGCGTGAATATAATATGAATATTCAGAGTTATTTTTTACAGTTACTTCCAAATTAATACCGTCAAGGACTACTCGGTTTTTATTCTTTTCAATTTCAGATAAGATATCTTCTTTTGATTGAATAATTGAGTCGCTAATTTTGATAATTGAATCATTTGCTGAATAATCATAACATTCTTTTGTAAAAACTTTTGAATTATTATTTAAGTTCATTAATTCCTTATTATCAGATGCTGTTCGTTTCTTTTTAAGGCGTAATTCTTCAATTCTATTTTTATCAGTTTTACTATATTTTTGGATTCCTGTATATGTTGAAAAATATATCTTAGTATTTTGACTACTTCTATGAATGTCTACGATATATTCAATTGCTGGCATGTTTTCACTCACTTTCACTTTTAACTGATAATTGGTCTGTGAAAAACAACTTATGCCTGTCAACATTATTACTAATAAAGCTATTTTTTTCATATTATAATTTAAGTGAATATTATATCCAATGCTTTTGTTTAAAGCAATGAGCTTGGAGTTATCGGAATTGTCGATTTATTGCTTGTTACCTGGTCTATAAATATAATTTTTTACTGAATTGCCCACAATTTGCGCGCAATAGATATTGCCTAAAGTATATTAATCAGACAATTCTAATTTTAAGGCTAAAAGATTATATTCGTTACTAATTGAACCGATCCAAGTTTCAATCCATTTGCCTTGATTGAATATCCAACTGTAACCAGACTTCAAACTGGAAATCATTCCAATTGCTGGTTCATACGATATATCTGTCAATTCACCACCTTTGCCAAGAGTAATGTATGAATATTCAAATTTATTATCCTCTGTAATTAACCACTAATGTGGAATATGGACACGTCCCGATAGTTATCGCGATTGTCGGTTTAGTTATTTTTTACTTAATCTCTAAAATAGCATGTTTTAATTAATTGCCAGCTATTTGATGATAATCGATGTGGACATTTATTATTTTAAATCATAAGCTATATATGCTTGATTTATTACTTTGAATTCAGCATTCTCATCCAAAACATTTTCAAATGCTTTATAATCAATCCAGATAAACCCATCATTTCCCCAATCACTTCCCCAGGAATTCACAACCTTAAAAGCATTATAAGTGTCTGAATATCCAACAACTAACATGGCATGGCATCTATTTGAGCTATAATCTACTTTATGATCTCTGTACGCAATCACATCAAATTCATCTAATTTCCCAAATTCCGCAGATAAATACGCTCCAATTATTATTGGCGTTTGTTCTGTAATTAAGGTTTTCATTTCTAAAACCATATTGTTACCACTTAAATTCTTATAATCGCTAATTTTAGCATTTTCAGCCAATTTCATAACTGAATCCGCAGGTTGTATAGAACAACTTCCGTCTGAATAAGGAAACTCCTGTATTGAACAAACTCCTTTTTCTTTTATGAAATCAAGAGTTTCCGATATACCTGTTCCTTCACAATTGCCTTGGGTGATTTGGTTATATGTGAAGGAGGGACTCATGATAACAGAGGAAGTATCTTGTAATTCAGTTTTTAAATTTTCTTGAAGCGATTTCATGTAATAACTAACTGCCCAAGAGGTGCATGATCCTTGTTGACCTTGATTTCCAACAGGAGGTAACAAGTTAGATAAATCATAACTTTCAGGTAAACTATCTGAAATAATTAAATCTTCAAGTAAATTATCAGGATTAAAAGAATACTCTCCGCTTCCAGTACAATCCAATCCTGTAAAAAATATTTTGTCATCAATTGGAGAAGGTAATCCTATTGGTTCATCTTGACATGAGGTTGCAAAAAGAATTACGAGCCATAGAAATGTATTTTTCATCTTCATTCTGGTAATTTTTAATCTAATTTGTTTATAACGGTCTCGATTAAGGCAAGTGGCGTGGAGCAGGGACGCTTCCGATAGTTATCGAGCTTTGTCAAATTCGTTTATTTTTAATTGATGTCTAGAATATCACGCTTTAATCAAAAACTGGTTATTTGGGCTTAATAAATGAAAATTAGTATGTGTGTTTAGGAATAATAAATTTATGATTTATAATTCCTGATTAATTAGCTCTTTCATATTCAGTATAGTAATAAGAGGGAAGATTATCTCCATCACACCGGTCATCATCTCCAAAATCATTTCCGCCAATTCGTAAAATATTATTGGTTAACTCAAAGAAAGCTGGAATTTCCGTTTCTCCTTCTATTGTGAGTTTAAGTTGATCGTCACTCAGCATCCAAGTTCCTGTTGCTTGATATATTGTCCTACAGATATCTGTGTGAGCTTCGGTTACAGAAATACGCATTGTACTATCATTAAAAAATATTATTTCACCTCTTTTTTCGCATGGATCTAAATTATAAATATCTTCATTTCCAGTTGAACACACCACAGCCGACTTAATTGGTTTCCAGACTCCGATAATTTCACTTGTAATGAGAATAGGAACAGGCTCTGTGACCGGATCTGGGACTGGCTCTGATTCATCATTGTTGGAACATGCTGAGAATATGAATAGTCCAATAAAAATTGTGTAGATCCATTTAATTATCTTCATATCTATTTTTTGTTTAAAGCGATTCTAAAAAACAAAGAGTAAGTGTAAAATTTGAAAAGGCATCGTTCATAACGGTCTTGATTAAGGCAAGTAGCATAGAGTAGGGATGCATTATTATCCACTTGTTATTATTTAGCTGGTCTCTAATATAGCAAATTTCAATAGACTGTCTGATATTTGTGCTTAAGCAATGTTAAACTGTGGTGGCAATTAGTATACTTTTTGCTTTATAATTAACTTAATTAGTCACATCCAATTGCTTCCACCAGTCTTTGTTTTACTATCGATTTTTGTATGGGAGAATATTCACTTGAATAATAATCATTTCTCATTATAGAATTATTCCATTCTCTCCAATAACCTGTTTGAGAATATCTTGCTCCTTCAAACCAAGTGTTTGGGTTATATGTTAGAACATTTAATTTTGGTGTTATTGGTAGAAACCAAGGTTGTAGTTTTAAAGCACAATTAGATCCGGAATCTTCATACTCATCATCCATGTTTCCAAATGAATGACCGAATTCATGTCTTGTCAGAAATTTAAATATTTCACCACTGTCATTTTTTGAAATTATCATATTGGAAACTTTGGGATTTTCAATCGTATTAAATTCTGTAACCCCTGGAAATTCCGCACTAGCAAAAAATCCTGATGAATTAGCAATAATTATTGTATAAGCATAGTCCCCCGTTGCATAATGTCCATACAAACTTTCAAGTTCATCTCTAGTAGAAGTGTCTAGACCTAATAGACGTTTTAGTCCAATTTTATTACTGAAAACCGACCATGGAGTCTGGGACGTAGTATTTGTTCCTGTTGTTCCATTACAAGTATTGGTGAATTCAATTGTTCTAATTCCTGAAGTTATTGAAGGTGAGTCTACTCTGTAAAAATTTAAGCTATTAATTGATGAAGTAAAAGGTTCCATGTCAAGAATTGCTTGTTTTGCAATATTACACAAGGTTTGAAATTCTGTCATTTCATCTTGTGTAAATCCTTCCGCCAAAAATATAATATTAGCTACACATCCAATGTTTTCTTGTCCAATTATAACTGGGCAAGGAATTATAGAATCTATGCATATGTCTTTAGCTTCTTCTTTTTTATTAGCTAAGTCATCATTTATGCAACTAGAAAAAGCAAAAACAATTAATATAATTAAGTAATATTTCTTCATTTACTAATAGGTTTAAAAATTGCTCTTTGTCTCTGTTTTTCAGATGAGCTTGGACATAACGGTCTTGGTTAAGGCAAAAAGTGTAGAGTAGGGACACGTTCTTTTTGGCTCTGTTGTTTTTTACTTGGTCTCTAAAATAATACTTTTCAATAATATGCCAGATTTTGTTGTTAAACGATGTTTTAAACTGGGGCGACTATCCGAGTGAGCCCATATTTTTAACAGTTTGATCAGATTTTTTGTTTTTAATGCATTTCGATTTTAACGATCTATATCGAGTTTGTGTATGGTTAGTTGGATGTTTCAGCAACTAATTTAGGTTACAAAAACGAATTCGAGAAGATTACAATGGAATTTTTCAAATACGCAAAGACTAAAGAAATTAGTTAAACACAGTATTATGCTTGTTTAAAATCTATATTGGAAGATTATATTTCCAGAATATGTATTTACTAAAGAATTCAAATTCATATTTGGGTTTATGCCAATTCCGAAATGCTTGCCTGTGTAAAAAATCAGTTTTACTCTAAATGGAAAGCCGATAGTTGATTCCTTATTTGTAGTAAAATTAGTTGAGCCATTTTTAACGCTATAATTAAAATACCCTACTCCTAAGTGCCCTTCTAACTTTATCCAATTATTCAATTCTATTTGTCTTCCATAAGTTAAATTTATTTCAGTATAATTTTCCTCCGCATCAAATAAGTTCAATTCAGAGCCACCATTCAAATAGAACGAGAAAATATTTTCATTCAGTTTAGTCGATAAATCCAAACTTATACTTAGTCCACCATCAGAAGTTTCAGATGATGAACCGATTAAGCCAATACCAATACTCGTTGAATTTAAAGTTAACTTGCTCTCTTGTGCAAGAGTGAAATTAGAATTCAAATAAATTAAAATTACGATTACAATATTTGATTTTATTTTGTTCATGATTTTCAGTGTTTTAATTGGATTTAACTCCTAATAAAAGTCCTGTACTACTTTTAAAAAAAATCAATATTTAATGACTCATTCAATTTTTACTTATCTCATACTTGAGTAAAAGTCAGAATAATAAGTCTATATACCTATTTTAATTTTATCAGATCCGATGTAAATTCGGCTCTAAAGTGTATTATACTGAAATAGGTTGACCATTTTTGATTCAATTTTCGACAGTTTAAATGGTCAATAGTTGTAAATTTTGTTTGATTTTTTTATAGGAATGATAGTCTACATTTCTATTCAAATGAACAAAGTTAGGGGTGTTCAATTTGAGACTAAAATGCGGTCTCTTGTTGTTGTAAATTTCAACAGCTCGTTTGACCATCTTCTTCGCTAAGTTAGTATTTTTTATAGTTCGTTTTAAATCATATTCATATTTGAGCGTCCTGTTGATTCTTCTCTCAGCTACGGCGTTTTCAAATGGATCGTACTTCTCTGTCATGCTCTTGAGTATTCCGTGTTTCTCAGCAAAGCTGGTGTATCGCGGGTTGCAATACTGAATTCCACGATCTGAATGATGGATGAGTTTTTGATTCTTGTATTTTCTATTTTTAATAGCTATTCGAAGCGCATCGATGCAAAGTGACGTCTTCATATGGCTTGCTAATTTATAACCCATAATTTGTTTAGAATAGGCGACTGTGACCAATGCCAAGTAACTGTGTCCGTTCTGTGTTTTGATATAGGTGATATCGCTCACCCAAAGTTGTTCAGGCCTGCTGGGAACTTTGTCTTTTACGAGGTTTTTGTATTTAAAGAATCGATGTTTTGAATCGGTTGTGATATGAAACCGCTTTAATTTAGGAACGAGCAGGTTATTCATTCGCATTACTCGATAGAATTTATCCCTTCCTATTTTAATACCGAGTCTGTCCATATCAGCCTTTAATTCCTGATAGAGTTTAATTCCACCGGTAAATTGATTTCGTCTAACACCAAACGTCCACGATTTTTACAAGAGCTATATTAGGGACGCGGTCTTGTCGGCTTTAAACTTGGGTTGTTGGTGAAGTTAAATGTTTTCTATTAAATGTTATTCGCTATTTTGATAACTGTATTTAGTTTAAGTTATTGAAACCGAATGTTAATAAAAATCATTAATCACAACGGTCTTGGTTAAGGCAAGTAGTGGGAATAGGGTCGCAAACTTGTCGGCTTAGTTGATTTTTACTTGAGATCTAAAATACACTTTTTCGACAAAGCCCGCTATTTGCACTTAACCGATGTTGTAGGCAGTTATTGTTCTATAGTTTTTGATTCTATCAGTTGGATCAATTTGTTAAGAGATGACTTTATATTATCAGAATGACTTTTATTAATCATCAATTCAGCCTTCCTTTTCATGCTGTTATAATCAGCATCTGGATAAAGTTCAATCATTTGAGTAAAGTATTGATCAATTCCACTTGCTAAGTCATTTTCACCTTCTTCTGTAAATGCATCTTCTTCATTTATCAAATCTAAATAGATTAGATAATTATTAATCATTGTTTTAACATTGGAATCAATATTACTCTGTACAATAACTGAATTGGGATCGTCAGCCATATTGCGAATTTGATCGTTTCCTAATTTAAAATATTTTAATTGTAATTCTAATCCGAAATGCCAAACAGCTAGCAATTCTTTATCATATAGATATTGATCCTTTCTATCTTTTGCTACATAAATACGGGTCATGGATTGCCAATGTTTAAAAAACTCAGTTGCCACATCGTTTCGGTGTTCTATACCAAGTTCATTATCATTTAGAACAATGTTGAAATTTTGCTCATCTGTCAGTTTTTCTACAACTAGTCTTTTTTCAGGGTCTGCAAAAGTGGGCAGTTTTTCATCTTCTTTATAACCATATCTTAATTCTAAAACTGCGGTATCATAATCATTTGTATCCCAAAATCTTTTATCTAAAGGAAATTCATGTTCTGTTGTATTGCAATTTGTAAGTGTTATGCATGCGAGTGCCAATAAAATAAATCTAATCTTTGTCATTAATTATAATTTGTGGGTTTTTAAAATCGGTAAGTAAATTTAATAAACTATCAACATCTTTCTCATATCTCTTTTGTTCACTTAAAACATAGCTATGAAATGTATTATAATCATATTCCTCCTGAAAAACTTGTTCATTCTTTTTCACTTCTATTAAAATTTCTTCAATTTTATCTTTAGAATAAGAGTTGAGTTTTGAAATTTTTTCTTTTGCTTTTCGAGTGTATAATTCAGTGATTTTAATATGATATTTTTCATGACTTAATAACTCCTTACTGTTTGTATTTTGATTGTAAACGAATGAACGAGAAGGATGAAATAAGGATCTTATAGTTATGCTATTTTCACTTATATCACTGTCGATTGTCGTTACAACATAAGCAAACCTTTTATTACCATACAATGACTTTTTAAAAAGCTCAAGACCCCTAAAGTTTTCAAATGTAATTTTTTTGTAATTATCAAAAGTGATAGGCTTTTCATAATTTAAGTAGTTGGTATGGCTTACGACAGCAAATGATATTAAAATTGGGATCAGAATCAATAAACTAAATTTCGTGAACTTTATAAATTTCTTTAGAGGTATTCGATTTCCTCCCTTACTTTCCTTTATTGCGAGAATTAGTTGGTAAAATACAGGTGAAAAATATATCAACAATATTAAAGATGCTATGAAAGTTTCATTCATTCCTAAAATTTTCCTTAATAATTGCCTACAACGGTCTTGGTTAAGGCAAGTAGCGTGGAGTAGGGACGCGTTCTTGTCGGCTTTGTTGTTTTTAACTTGGTATCTAAAATACACTTTTTCGACTAAGCCCGCTATTTGCGCTTAACCGATGTTACCTTGCGTTTTTATTCCGTTTAAATTCATTTCGTATCAATTTCTCAAGTTCTCCAAAATCATATTTCAGAGTGTTTGATGTAATCGAAAGTGGTGTTTGGTAAATACTCATATTTGCTTTCATAAGTTTAGCTTGTACTCCGTTTTTAGCTTTTCCGATATATTTTTCAGGGTTTAAGATATCGATTAACAAGAATTTGGTCGACATTACTTGCATTACTCTTATATCGGAAATGTCATTCCATTCAATTAGTCCAATACTTGATGCGTTGGAGTTGTCAGTTATTCCGTTTGAGTCGATAATAAGTCCAACTTTTTTGTAGAATAGTTTTTTAACCCCATAAATTACTGCTGCTCCGAAAAACAAAATTCCAATAATTCCAAATAGCATGATAGATTCTGGGTTGAGATAGAAAAATCTTCCATTTATAGGATTAAAAAAATGTCTTGCATTTCCAGGCTCAATTATCATCCAAATTCCTCCAGTTATAAAAACAATTGCAGACACGAGAAGTATAATGATTTTCTTTTTACTTAAAGGAATTTTAATTCTGTTATTCAATTCTACTGTTTTTGAGTGAGTTCAAATGCAAGGTAACGGTCTTGGTTAAGGCAAGTAGCGTGGAGTAGGGACGCGTTCTTGTCGGTTTTGTTGTTTTTTACTTAATGTCTAAAATAGCACTTTTCACCAGAATGCCCGCTATTTGCACTTAACCGATGTTGCCATTTCGTTGTTTTTTTAGTTCAAATTTTCAATCAAATTCCCATTTTTAAATTCAGCTTATCATTGAGTTCGTTCAGCGCGTTATTCCGCAAACTTTTTCAATTCCGATTGAGTAAGCAATTCCGCAACTTGCTGAATAATGATTTAGTGAGATTCCACGTTTTTAATTCAGATTTCGATTGCGCAAACTTGCTAATATTCCTTTGTTATTTTATTCAGATTTATATTCTTTATTTTTCTTGATTTTATATTCCGTACTAAAAATTAATATTAATGACGCTATAATTATGAGCGATGAAATAATCAAATCCCAATATTCTTTTGGTTCCGAAATATTTGAAAATTCAACAGTTAGGATACTCCAAATACAAGAGGCTATTATAAATATTGAAGCTAAATTTCTTTTTATCATTTTTCTAGAGTTTGAGTGAGTACAATGAATGGCAACGGTCTTGGTTAAGGCAAGTAGCGTGGAGTAGGGACGCAAACTTGTCGGCTTAGTTGTTTTTTACTTGGTGTCTAATATACACTTTTTCGACTAAGCCCGCTATTTGCGCTTAACCGATGTTATGCTGCGGTTTTTAGATCTTAATTTTATCTGGATCTTGTCGGTTGGAAAATAGAGATAGTATTTCAACAGTGTCATTTTTAGTCCGATAAAAGAGATTATTATATCGTGCGACAACTGCTCTTCTTACTCCTTTTTTCTTTTTTGAAACTTGGAAAAGTTCAGGATTTTTTGAGATAAGTTCAATTGTATGATCTAGTTCTTCTGAAAAGTTTGACAGTTCCCTTTCTGTCCAATTTTCCTCTAAATATTCAAGTGTGTCTTTTAATTCTGAAATAGCATGGTCAGTCCACAAAATTTTATAGCCACTTTTCATAAATCTTTTTTACATCAGAGTGAGAATTCAAGTTTCCAGCGTCAGCATCCTTGATTCCTTTTTCTAAAGATTTTTTCTCAGAAACAGATATTTCATTCCACCAATCAGATTTTTCTCGTTCTCGAAGTTTAATTATTTTTTCAATAATTGACATATCATTCAGAGTAGATAACCACTGAATTAATTCTATTTTTTTATTTTGAATATTTACGTCCATAATTCAAATTTACAAATTTGTCTTCAAATATGATTCTTTGTTCGGGTTTTTTAACTGCTGCATAACGGTCTTGTTTAACGCAAGTGGCGTGGAGTAGGGACGCGTTCTTGTCGGCTTTGTTGTTTATTACTTGGTGTCTAAAATAACACTTTTCACCAGAATGCCCGCTATTTGCTGTTAAACGATGTTGCCTATAGTGGTTTTTGCGTTCTGGTTATCCGATAGATATTTTATTCCGTTTTGATTCTTAATTTATATAGGGTTCAGAATATCCATTTATCAGATCAAAATTCAAGTCGGCGTTTTATATTAGAAGTATTGAATTTTGACATTTTTCACGCCCGAGTATGAGTCCGTGAACTGATTTTAAGAGCATTCAATTTTTACATTTATCATTCTTGAGTAAAAGTCAGAATAATTACTTTAAATGCCTTTTCACGTTTGAGTAAGAGTCCGCCAACTAATTTTTAAAGATCTCCAATTTTTACATTTTTCGTCTTTTAAATTTTATCCCATTTCTTACTTTTTGTTTTAAGTTTTGATCTTTTTAGATTTTTTTATTCATTTTCGCACGGTGGTTTTTATACCAATTAGATTATCTTAATTTCTTTTAAGTCAAAGTTTAAAATCCACTTTTTCTTAATTCAGTTTTTATATTTGTCAGCTACCGGATTCTTTATTTAGGACGACTAATATTCTTCTTTGCAGAATGCTCCCATTATAGGCAACGGTCTTGGTTAAGGCAAGTAGCGTGGAGTAGGGACGCGTTCTTGTCGGCTTTGTTGTTTTTACTTGGTATCTAAATTACACTTTTTCGACTAAGCCCGCTATTTGCGCTTAACCGATGTTGGCTGTAGTATTATACACGAATCTAATATTTATCGTGATATTGAAATACCTTAAATTCTTTAGAACTCTCATCTACAAATTTTTCAAATAACTTATAATGATCTTTATCTGGAGCGTGAACATGATAAGAATATTCAACTCCATCATTGGTTTCTATTGTTACTTCAATCTGAATGCCATGAATCACAACTCGATTTTTATTCCTTTCAATTTCAGATAGGATATCTGCTTTTGATAGAACGATGGAGTCACTAATTTTGATACTTGAATCCTTCGCTGAATAATTAAAACTTTCTTTTGTAAAGATTTTTGATCTTTCGTGGATACTATTTAGTTCTTTATTTTCAGCTGCTTTTCTATCTTTTTTATTCCATAATTCTTCTATTCTTTCCTTATCAGCTTTATTATATTTTTGTTCGCCTGTATATTTTAAAAAATAGATTTTAGAATTTTTACTACTTCTATAAATGTCCAAGATATATTCATTACCTGTTTCATTGCTACTCACTTTCATTTTTAAATGATAATCGTTTTGAGCAATACAGTTTATATTTGTCAAAAGGAATAAGAGAATTAGGATCTTGTACATTTTTGAATTTATGTGAATATTACAGCCAACGGTCTTGGTTAAGGCAAGTAGCGTGGAGTAGGGACGCGTTCTTGTCGGCTTTGTTGTTTTTTACTTGGTATCTAAAATACACTTTTTCGACTAAGCCCGCTATTTGCGCTTAACCGATGTTGTGAGCTGTTTGTTACACTAATATTTAGTCATATCAATATTATCGAAATCTTGTATTTCAGACAACTTTATCAAGTTTTCAATTTTAATTTTCTCCCAAGTTTCTTTGAAAATTCCCACTTCATCTTGTGAATTCATGTTTTCATTTTCTAAAACTTGTTTTTTCTTTGTTAGAAAATTAATACTTGTTTTGTAATTCACAATTGGTCCACGATTTTCACTTGATTCATAACCAATTAATCGATAGTCAGATTTACCATATCTAAAAATATACTCCCAATTTCCATATCGGCCATGTGCGTAATGAATTTTTAAAATGTTAGTATGAATCTCAATTGAAAGTTCTGGAGGATAATAAACGCCGCCATCTTCATTTTCAGAGGAGAAGCAATCTAAATTCTTAAGAATTGGTTCATAACCATTTTCAGTGTTCAATAGCACAATTATTCCTCTTCTATTACGATCAACTATATCTCCAAATCTATTTTCAACTATATTTTCCTCTTTTGTATTCTTGATAATCAAAATACAATCTTCTAATCCATCCTTATTAACATCTCCACTATGCTCTTCAAGCAATACATATCCATTCGGAATAAATCCAGCTGTTGATTCGGTTTGAGCATTTCCAGGACTGTTATAGAAAAGAAAACTTAGTAAAATTAAAAAATTGAAATTTTGATTCATTTTTGTTCTTCTGATTTTTTCAAATTGCTCACAACGGTCTTGGTTGAGGCAAGTAGTGTGGAGTAGGGACACGTTCTTGTCGGCTTAGTTGTTTTTTACTTGATGTCTAAAATAGCACTTTTCACCAGAATGCCCGCTATTTGCGCTTAACCGATGTTAGCAATTGTTATGGTTGAATTTCACATACACAACGAAACCCTGTAATATCATTAGGAAATTCATTCGGAGTAATATTTTTCCAATTTTCTCCAAAAACGATTTCTGACATTGTAAATTCTGAAATATTATACAGGACGAAATTCTTTTCTATATTCATAGTTTTAAATTTGGTAGGATTTTCACCATCAATTAATTTGAACTTGTTCCCTTTAGAGAAATATTCTTTAGCCAAAATCATTTCACTCTCTTGTGGTAATCTATAATTAATTTTATAATTGACGTTTTCATTTTCATTCGACCATAAATACAAGACCATTTCTGTTCTCCAATTACAATAATCTATTGCTTGTTTTTTTGTCACATTGAGAACTGGAGAATATTTATATTTATAATTTTCAAAGTAATTTTTCCTAGTTAGTAAACTTCCTTTCTTATTTAGATTTTTTAAAAAAGATGGATATAATAATCTTACTCGGTCAAATTTCTTATCCGTACTGTTATGTAAGTCTGCGAATGATTCGAAACCTTTTTTTCTGATAAAATGCTTAGCAGTCAAATATTCTAAAAACATTAAATTATTTACAGGAACTTTATCAATAAACAAATTGTCTTTCAAAAATATTGTTCCAGGTGGAATTTTTAAGTTCTCTTGACTAAATAAATATGTACTAGTCACATTAAAAATTAAGAATAAAATATAAAGTTTCTTCATAATAATTGCTAACGGTCTTGGTTAAGGCAAGTAGCGTGGAGTAGGGACGGCTTCTTGTCGGCTTTGTTGTTTGATACTTGGTCTCTAAAATAATACTTTTCATCAGAATGCCCGCTATTTGCGCTTAACCGATGTTGCCCACAGTTATTTTTTCTGGGTTCTATAATACAAATTCCAACTTCCTGAGTTTGATTCAATGATATCTAGAAGTCCATCGCTGTTCAAATCTCCAATTTCTATGTTGTATGTATCATCATTTAAATCTTCCCTTAATCCGATTTCTTGAAATTTCCCATTCTCTCTGCCCATAAAAACATAATTCCGTTCTTCTGAATTTCCTTCTACTATGTCTAAGTTTCCGTCTTTGTCTAGATCAGCAACTTTTATAGATGAAGTCATACGATCTTCTTTAAATTCGAATGTTCTATCAAATGTCATTTCCTTATCGCCAAAATGAATAATATTTTTTGAGCCTAGATTTCCAGTAACAATATCCAAATATCCATCTTTATCGAAATCACCAACATCAATAGAACGAGTTTCATCTTCCTCGTTACCGAATTCTATTTTCTTTGAGAAATTCTGTTTTCCATCATTGAGATATACTTTGTTCTTAGTTTGTCTTTCTGCTGTAATTAAGTCTAAAAAACCATCTTTATTTATGTCTATTATTTTAGTTTGAATTGTCTGGTCGGATTGACTTCCAAACGATATAATTTTCTCAAAATTTCCTTTTCCGTCGTTTAGACAAATTTCGTTTTCAGCTTTTCTATTTGAAAGTATAAGGTCAAAATCTCCATCATTGTCAATATCTGCTATTTCAAGATTTCTTGAAGGTGATATGGATCCAAAAGAAATTCCTTTGTCAAAGTCATTATCTGAAGAACCAAAAAATAGTTTATTATCAATATTGTCATTAGCAACTGCAATGTCCATAAATCCATCATTATTGAAATCCGCACTTTTTACAGCGTAAGATGCGTCAAGAATGTTTCCTATTGGAATTGCCATTTTAAAGCCTCCTTTACCATCATTATAAAAAAGGTAGTTCTGTTCTGCCCAGTGTCTGCCATTCGCAACAAGGGCGTCTAAATCTCCATCCTGATCTAAATCTGACAAGCTTATTGAAGCAGTTCTATTAGATTGAGTTCCGATTGAAAAGAATCCATCAGCATTAAGAAATGATACATCTTGTGAAAACCCATTTATTGAAAGGAATAGAGAGGCAAAAATTATTATATATACTCGAATTTTTCTCATAATTGTGGCAACGGTCTTGGTTAAGGCAAGTAACGCGGAGTAGGGACGCAAACTTGTCGGCTTTGTTGTTTTTTACTTGGTGTCTAAAATATCACTTTTTCGACTAAGCCCGCTATTTGCGCTTAACCGATGTTAGGCAAAGTATGATCTAGTAATAATCTATTTCCCTTTTTGTAAAAGTTAGCGGTTTATAGTTTTTGAATGAATACTTTTTAATCCAATTATTTTTATCATCCAAAATATAATTAAATTTCCAACTATCTAAAGTGTCGCCATTTTCAATTCTCAAGTTTTCGGTCAGATTTTCTTGATGATTAAATTTTTGAACTGTAATGATTCTATAATCAGATGGAGGAGGTATAATTCTGTATTCTATCAAAATGTTCTTTTTAAAAATATTCTCAATAATTGTGTTTTCTGAATTGTTTTCCAATTCTGTGGGATATTCATCTTGATAGTTTTTATAAGTAACGATATCAATTAAAGTACCCCAGTCATTATAATCCGTAATCTTTTCTTCGATTATGAGGTTATTTCTATTATACAATTTCTCTACAATTTGTATTGGAGTATTTTCATTTTTGTATTTGGTCTTTTTAATGATATTTTGATTTTCATCAAATTTCATGATTAAAATTCCAGTTATAGTATCTTCAACGAAATAGGTCTGTTTGATTGTTCTGTTTCCTTTATTTCTTTCAAAAATTACAGTTCTTTCAAAGTTGTCATTTGAATAAATAATTTTAGAGATACTATCTTTTTGATTATAGAAATATGTAGAAATAGATGTGGATCCACGTCCGTAATAATCGTTTTCTATAAGTTTTTTTAGTTTTCCCTTTTCATATCTATATTCAGATTCATTTTCTATTTTACCATTGCTCAAAAATTCTTTTTTAAAGACCCGATTACCTTCTTTATTAAATACTAGAATTTCATTTCTATCAAAAGATCTTGAATTTACCTGTTGGCCAATTTCAAATGTATCATTAACCTGAACTAATTCATAAAGTTCGGATTTCACTTGTTTTACTTCTCCATTCAAATTGGCCTGAGTCAAGTCATTTTTTGGAATTACCTTTTTTGAACACGAAAATGCAATTGTCAGAATTATTAATATGGAAAAAAATCTTGCTTTCATATTGTGCCTAACGGTCTTGGTTAAGGCAAGTAGCATGGAGTAGGGACACGTTCTTGTCGGCTTTGTTGTTTGATACTTGGTCTCTAAAATAACACTTTTCATCAGAACGCCCGCTATTTGCGCTTAACCGATGTTACCTGCTGGCTTAAAGTAGAATTATTTTCTTCAAGTGATTTTTTAATTTCCTTCTAATTTATAATTAACTTTTATTCGTAAATTACTATTAATTAGATTGTTATGTCTTCCATTCTTTTATGGGTCAATATTTATCTAAAATATTAGGGCAGTTTACCCGAAATAATATTCAAACTATGGATAAGGTTAGAAAAAAATCAAGAAATAAAATTTACTGGATTCTATTAGTTTTATCGATAGTTTTAGGTTTAATATTATATGTTTTTTTGCAACAACAATTTAGTTTTCAATTTCTGGTATTTTTCTCTGGTCTTCCTTTCTTTTTATTTGTTACTGCTAGTTTTGGTTTACTTTGGTCAAAAATTAAACCTTATGGAGAGGAAGTTTATATTAGTCATGCTTTAATAATAGGTTTGCTTTTTGTTATTTTATTTTTTATCCATACTTGGATAATACTGCCTCATCTATGTCCAAATTTAGATCTCTGTTTTTCTAAGTGATTTTTTAGTAAATATTTTTCAGGAAATCTCATTAAAATCAATCTTTTTTTTAGTTCAGATTACGGTGAAGCTTGCAGGTAACGGTCTTGGTTAAGGCAAGTAGCGTGGAGTAGGGTTACGTTCTTGTCGGCTTTGTTGTTTGTTACTTGGTGTCTAAAATAGCACTTTTCACCAGAATGCCCGTTATTTGTGCTTAACCGATGTTACCTGCTGGCTTAAAGCTGAATTATTTTCTTCAAGTGATTTTTTAATTTCCTTCTAATTAATTAGATTGTTATGTCTTCCATTCTTTTATGGGTCAATATTTATCTAAAATAATAGGGCAGTTTACCCGAAATAATATTCAAACTATGGATAAGGTTAGAAAAAAATCAAGAAATAAATTTTACTGGATTCTATTAGTTTTATCGATAGTTTTAGGTTTAATATTATATGTTTTTTTGCAAAAAAAATTTAGTTTTCAATTCCTGGTATTTTTCTCTGGTCTTCCTTTCTTTTTATTTGTTACTGCTAGTTTTGGCTTACTTTGGTCAAAAATAAAACCTTATGGTGAGGAAGTTTATATTAGTCACGCTTTATTAATAGGTTTGCTTTTTGTTATTTTATTTTTTATCCATACTTGGATAATACTGCCTCATCTATGTCCTAATTTAGATCTCTGTTTTACTAAGTGATTTTTTAGTAAATATTATTCAGGAAATCCCATTAAAATCAATCTTTTCTATTAGTTCAGATTACCGTAAAGCTTGCAGGTAACGGTCTTGGTTAAGGCAAGTAGCGTGGAGTAGGGACGCGTTCTTGTCAGCTTAGTTGTTTTATACTTGGTGTCTAAAATAGCACTTTTCACCAGACTGCCCGCTATTTGCGCTTAACCGATGTTGTTGCAAGTTTTTGTAAACTAATTTTGTTTCGGAGGCGGAATCGGTGGAATTATTATTAAAGCTCTATCTCTGAAATATACTTTTAGATATAATGTGTCTGGGGTTTTGTCATTTAAATCGTTAAACCTTGCAGATAGATCCAATAGCAATTTATTTACTTTTTTTGATTCTACATCATCTTTAAAATAAATTTCAATTCCAGCTCGGTCTGGTGAATCCGAATAATTGAAATCTTTTCCTTTATTTAATAAATGTCTTTCCAAAATTATATCTAAACTATCTATAGAATGCCTGATTTCATAATTAGTTAAAATCGAATCATTTTGAATAAATATTCTTGATCTAAATGTAGGACAACTAACTATATTACTTTCCGAACATTCATACCAAGGTAAAAGTTTAAATCTTTCATCTCTATTTGAATAATTAATAATTGGAATTGAGTCTTGACAAGCAATTTTATCAATCTCAGTGAGTAATTCTCCATAATTTTTTATGCTGTCGATAAAAATATTCTTCTGAATTAAATTCTGTTCAAATTTTCCTTTTTCAGGATAGTAGAATTCTTTCTTTTCTAAATCATCATTCTTGCTTATTTGATTGCAAGAAAATAGGAGTAGAATCAGAAAAATTGGTATGTATTTCATTTTCTTCAAAAATTTGCTACAACGGTCTTGGTTAACGCAAGTAGCGTGGAGTAGGGACGCGTTCTTGTCGGCTTAGTTGTTTGTTTCTTGATGACTAAAATAAAACTTTTACTTGAATGCCCGCTATTTGCTGGTAACCGATGTTGTATAACGTTTTATTGCAATTTGCTGATCATAGTTAATATGTCAGATTTTGTGTATTCTCCATTTTTCGATATATAACTTCCATTCTTATGGATTATTAATAATCCGAAACATGTATTCTCTTTATTGAAAAATTTATTTAGAAAGAAATTAGAATAATCTGGAAAATGCTTGTCAAAATCAATTACAGATTTCACTCTTTTCGAGTCCGAGTAAATAAAAACATTGCGGATATTTATTAATTTAATATCAGAATAAAATTCATCCCACCACTTATTTGCCTTTTTTGGACTTTTATAATTGTCATACCAACAATTACTATTGGGTTCTTTAAAATTAATAATTATTAAATCTGATTCATTCCAGCCGTAGTTTTCGCGAATAAATTGCAATTCATCACTATCCAGCTTGTTATCAAATTGATTTGGTTTTGAAGCATTTGATAGAGTTAAAAAAGAAAAAATTATTATAAAAATCTTCATATAAAATGTTTTACAACGGTCTTGGTTACCGCAAGTAGCGTGGAGCAGGGACGGCTTCTTGTCGGCTTAGTTGTTTGTTAGTTGATGTCTAAAATAGTACTTTTCACTCGAATGCCCGCTATTTGCTGGTAACCGATGTTGGCAACTGGCTTTTTGTCCAATTTATATTTGATTTATTACTCTTACCAATATTACAATCAGAGCATAATGTTTGTAAATTATTCATTTCAGTTAATCCTCCTAATGAATAGGGTAAAACATGATCAATATGTAAAATGACTCCATTTTTTTCAGGATTCTTCCCACATAAAACACATTTGCCATTATCTCTTTCTAATATCTTAAATCTAATTCCTAGAGGTATCGTTCTGTTTTTTTGAGAAACGATCATTTTATTTGACATAATTTCTATTTCATAATTCTTACTTTCATATAAATTATAGTCAAATTTATAACTTGGTAATATTTCCAATTCGTAACCTTTATTACCCATAAAATGACCTTTAATTATAGAAATAGCAATGAAGTCATTTATGAAGCGTTGTGCAGTAGTATTTAATAATTTGTTAGTTTTTGTGTCAAAAATCCCAAATATTAAATCGTTATTATCGGTTACATCTAACCCCAATTTCCTAAGATAATTTGTAAATATCAATTGCTTATTACGTCTATATTCGGAAGCTAAATTTTCATTTGTTTTTAATCTCTCAACAAATTTAATTTTCTGTGTTAAAAATATAATTCCTTCTGCATCCTTTTGAGTATCCAAGTTTAGCATAAATAACATGCCCTTTTTTCCATTAAAAGAACTGTTACAAAACAATCTAAATTGATCATTTCTACTTTCACATAATTCTAATGAAATCTCTAAATTCCCTTCCATTATTTGAAAAGTATAATTATGCTTTTTGTCTAATAAATTTTCATGGAGGTTAAATTTTTTAGATAGAATGGTATTTCCTTTAATACCATTTTTGTAATCAATTCGGAAGTTTCCAATTGTCAAATCTTTGGGAAGCTTTGTGTTTCGTAATATCTCTCCGAATAATTTTGCATTTTTATAGGAATCTTTCATTTTTTTGTTTTCAGCTTGTTGCCAACGGTCTTGGTTAAGGCAAGTAGCGTGGAGTAGGGGCACGTTCTTGTCGGCTTTGTTGTTTTTTACTTGATGTCTAAAATATCACTTTTCATTGGAATGCCCGCTATTTGCGCTTAACCGATGTTAGCTGTAGTATTCTAGTTTATAACTGGTTTTTTAGATTCATTTTTATAATGTTTTTCGAGTTCTGAAATCAATTCAAAAATTTCTGGATGGGATTCTTTTGTGGGAGATTTTGCGTAAATATCTTCAGAATTATGTTCATTTTTCATTAAAGATATTTTTACTATATATCCATCTAACATAATTCTCTTATCTGGCTTAGTTTTTAAATTATTTTCTATTTTTTTCCAATTTTTGATTAGATCGTTAACGTAGTTTATAACAGGATTTCCATTGGGAATTATTAATGTATCACTATTATATTCTCTATTATTCTCAATAATTTTGATTGCTTTCTTATTTGAATTCTTTGAATTAATTTTTAGCAACCTCCGGATTTCTATACTGTCATTTTTTGAAATATTAGTAGCATACGGCTTACTAACAATCATTGTTGTATTTTCTTCATGATTCTTTATCTCTATATTATGAGTTTTAGTCCCGGTATAAGATAATTTTAATTCAAAACTTTCTTTTTCTTGACAGAATCCACTTATAAAAATAAGCAGGATAATATATTTTAAAGTCAATTTCATTCTATAGTGTGATTTGTTTGAATATTACAGCTAACGGTCTTGGTTACGGCAAGTGGCGTGGAGTAGGGACGGCTTCTTGTCGGCTTGGTTGTTATTTAATTGGTCTCTAAAATAGCACTTTTCACCTGAATGCCCGCTATTTGCGCGTAACCGATGTTGTACACTGTTTTAAATTTCTCGAATTATCTTTTGTACTTCTTTACCCTCTGAAATTAGTCGGAAATCTATCTTGTCAAAATTTCTATAAGTTGACATCTCCTCTTTTAAGACATTCTGTATTCTTTCGCTTTTCTCGATCAAGTAATTTTTAGGAATAGAATGATTATTCTCGTTTGCTATTATTTTGACATTTAAAGTATTTGTCTGAGATTTTTTTGACAAAAACTTTATAGATTGTGTTGAATATCCGAATTCAATGTTTTCATCGAGATCAATTTTCGATATAATTTTCTGGTTAGAATTTAGTTCCGTTGCTTCACTAAGATTTGGAGCTTTTTCAGATTTTTCAAAACTATTACAGCTTGAAATATTTATTAGTAATAATAGTAGACTTAAAATTTTAAATTTTCTCATTTTCAATTTTTAAAATTGTGTACAACGGTCTTGGTTACGGCAAGTAGCGTGGAGTAGGGACGCTTTCTTGTCGGCTTAGTTGTTTTTTACTTGGTGTCTAAAATAGCACTTTTCACTCGAATGCCCGCTATTTGCGCTTAACCGATGTTGGCTAACGTTTTTTTTTACAATTAAAGTAATTTAGAAGATATCAATGTTTCAAGTTTTGCTTCCAAATCTTTTAAGCTTTTATCTTTCTTGTCAGCACCACGATAGCGGTCAATTATAATTCCATTTTTATCAATCAAAATGTATGCTGGGATGGGCTTTACTCGATATAATGAGTTAATAGAGCCCTTCTCTCGGATATTGTCCGATCCTACATAAATGTGGTGCCAATTTAATTTTTCATCCTTTATGTTTTCTTTCCAACTGGTTTTATCTTTATCAAATGACACACCGATAATTTCCAGCCCCTTTGAATGGTACTTATCAAAAATTCTCTTCACTCCGGGAATTTCTTTTTTACAAGGCACACACCAACCTGCTCCAAAATCTAATAATACAGTTTTTCCTTTAAATTGATTCAAACTTAAAACATTACCATCACTATTTTCTGAAGAAAAACCAGGTGCTACATCTCCTGAATCAACGATAGGTATGAAGGATTCGATTGTCTCCTGAATATCTAAACCATAAAACGACTCTTTTATAATTGGGTCCAGACCAGCATAAAGCATCTTAAGTGAATCAATCGGCATTTCTTCACTATGAAAATTAATCATTTCTGCACTTACATATGAATTGGGATTATTGATAGCATATTTGAGGTGGATATTTTTAACTTCAGCCAATAGTTTTCGCGCCTTTTCCCTTCCAGTTTCTTTTGATTTAAGTTTTTCATAATATGGTTTAATTTCTTTAGCCAGGTGCTCATATTCAATTTGGCTTTTAGAACCAGTAATTAGCGCATCAGGGAATTGATCTTCCTTAAGGTCTATTTCCATTTCATTTGGTTCTAAAAAAAACCGTAATCGATTAGGGTCTTCCATAAATACACCCGTTAAATTGCTTGTCAATACAACCAATTGTGGATGGATAAGAGAACCTTGTTTAAAAAAAGAATTATTTTCTACTACTAATGTGTCGGATATGTAAACATCGCTACTATCAATATAACTTAAGACTACATATTCTGTATTTTGACCATCAACTTTACCTTTTAGTGTAAAAGTCTTACTATTGGATTTAGGTTGATTACAGGATGTTAAAATAAATAATAAAATAGTAAATGTTGTGAGACCTTTAATTTTCATTTCTTAGAATTATGTTGTTCAATATTTAGCGTTTAAAAATGTTTGCCAACGGTCTTGGTTAAGGCAAGTAGCGTGGAGTAGGGACGCGTTCTTGTCGGCTTTGTTGTATTTTACTTAATGTCTAAAATAGCACTTTTCATCAGAATGCCCGCTATTTGCGCTTAACCGATGTTAGCCACAGTTACTTATTAAAACTCTTAATTTTCTTCTTAGATTATCCCAATCGGCAGAATCCCATTCAGACGTTTTTAATGTTTCGGTATAACTGATTAAAACTTTTTTAAGCTGAATCAAGAATCTGGAAGCATTAATTGTTTTATTTGAGTTTTTTAAAAGTTCTCCATCTCTCCTGATTTTCCAACCATTAGTGGTTTCCGATTGATGTAAAATACCACATCTTACATTTTTATAAAAATCAGAAGAACAAGATCTAAAATCAGAAAATTCAGGTTCTGAATTAAAAAAGGATTTAAATGCAGCTTCGCTTCTATTTTTAGAAGTTTCCCAGCCATTTTTAAATGATTCTAAAGACTCGATCATTAGGCAAGAAATAGCCATTATACTAAAGCCATGTTTTTCATTTTTATTTAAATTTTTTATAGGAATAATATACCTTTCAGAGAATCTTTCTAGTATAAAGTCAGCAATTTGGATTTTGTCTGAATTTGTAATCAATAATGTTAACTGGTCATCATTAACTGATGAAGATAATTGGGTCATATTTACTTTTTAATAATTTTGTCAATATCTGTTATCATAAACTTTAGCATATCCCATTCTCTCAACTTTGTATTCTTATTATTAACATCCTTGCGAATGGATAAGATAAATGAAGCAAATTTTTGCATTGCTGTCTTAATGTCATTTTCAGCTTCGTTTTTATAAAAACTTTGCATCATTTCATTGTAAGAAACCACCATTTCATCTGAACCAAATGTAATAAGATTAAAAGCTGCTTTTCGATATTCTACGGAACCCATTTTTGAGGTTGCTAGATCTTTTGTTTTTTTGCTAGCATTTTTAGAAAATAACACTATTAGTGGATGTAAAAGTTCATTGTAAGTTTCTATTCTACGTTCTAAAGCTCTTTCCTCAATGGCTTGTAGGTCTTCTTTTCTTGATTTTAAAAACCAAGTTATTATCCCTCCAAGCGCAATTAATATTGGAGCTCCTAATCCTATAATTAAAGGCATAATTTCCATGTCGGTCATATCTAATTGTGGCTAACGGTCTTGGTTAAGGCAAGTAGCGTGGAGTAGGGACGCGTTCTTGTCGGCTTTGTTGTTTGTTACTTGATGTCTAAAATATATCTTTTCATTGGAATACCCGCTATTTGCGCTTAACCGATGTTGGGCTGCGTTGGTTTTTTACAACTCTTTTTCTAATTTATCGGGATTTTGTCTCGTGTCAAATATTGTAACAATTTTAATCTGGTCGGAGTCAAATCTATAATACAAAGTTGTTTGCTTTGTGATTACACATTTCCGCAAACCTGGATCCTTTTGAGATTCAGGAAAAGTTTCTGGTTCTAGCTTTATAATGTCAATATTATGGTCTAATTTTTTAATAAAATTAGATTTCACCTTTGCAGACCAATTTTCGAGTAGATATTCAAAAAGTGAACTTAATTTCTTTTCAGCTGTTTTTGAAATAATGACCTTTCTATTCATTATCTATGTTTAGACATAAAGGTTTCGTAATCTGTGATTTTTCCTTCCTTTATTTCTAATGAAGCTTTTTTAATTTCAGCTATTTGATCAGAATTTAAGTCATCCAAAAAGTCATTGGATTTTTCTTTTCTGAAAATTTGTTTAATTGATTGAATAATCCTAGGATTGTTAGTGTTTAACAACAATTTTGCTAATTCTATTTTTTCTGCTTGAATATTCATTTCTTAATCATTTATAACAAAAATAAGGATTCTTCCTTAAAATTAAGTTGAATTTTTGCTGTTTTTAATGCTGCCCAACGGTCTTGGTTACGGCAAGTGGCGCGGAATAGGGACGCGTTCTTGTCGGCTTAGTTGGTTTTTACTTGGTGTCTAAAATAGCACATTTCACCGGACTGCCCGCCATTTGCTCGTAACCGATGTTGGCAACAGTATTTTTTATTTCTCAATCGAGAATATTCATAATGTATTCCATTTCTCGTTTTTTATTGACCGTTTTTGTTTTCAATTTTATCTTATTATTTTCGATACTCATTATTTTAAATTCAAAAACATTTCCTAGAATCTGGTTGTATAGAGAATCGTTAACTTTAAAAACAGTCATTTCATATTCACATTCAGATTTCCAGTGGATTTTGCTATGATAAACGAAATTTACAGTTGTACAGCTGTCGACTTGGATCGAATCTATTCTTTTCACTATAAATTCGTTCGATTGAGAATCCAGATATTTAAATTTTCCGTTTTTAATATCAAAACATTCTTTTTCCTGTGCTGTAATTAGCATTTAAAAAAACAATAATATGATTATGCCTATTTTTTTCATATTGTTGTCAAAGGTATTGGTTAACGCAATTAGTGTGAGTAGGGATGCTTTTTTGTCTGATTTATTGTTGGTTACTTGGTATCTAAAATATCACTTTTCACTGAAATACCCGATGTTGGTAACAGTATAAATTCTAAAACTTATATTATTCTTAATGTTATCAATTCAATAAAAAATGATTTCCTTCCTTTTATTATTTAAAATCCTGCCTTTCTAATCAAAGATTCATTTATGATTTGTTGGTTCAATAAAATGCTTGAGTTCTTAGGATTATCGCTTTCGTATTTAACAGTAAAAAATTTATTTTTAGTTTGTAAACGAAAATCTTTAAAAATTTTAGTGTTTCCTTTTGTTTTATTTCCGTCAACATAAAAATAGTAATCGATCACTGTTCCTGGAGTAACTCCTATTTTCTCCACTTGTTTAAAAACTTTACCTACCGTTGTTTTATTTTGTGCTTTATTACTTTTCTCGTAATAAAACTGTATTAAAATAAATATTAATACAATCAGTAGAAAACCTATAATAACATTTCTATTTTGATTTTTCAGATTCATATTGTGAACTTGAGATTACCTTAAATTATCTGTTAAAAGGCATGATTTTTTTAATATTGTTGCCAACGGTCTTGGTTAAGGCAAGTAGCGTGGAGTAGGGACGGCTTCTTGTCGGCTTTGTTGTTTTTTACTAAGTATCTAAAATACACTTTTTCGACTACGCCCGCTATTTGCGCTTAACCGATGTTGCCTTTAGTTTTTTGTTCTAATAATATCGTTTAAAGTTACGGTTCTATTTTTTCCGTATTTATTATTTGTTTCAATTTCAACATGTATGATTTTTTTCTCTTTATCCAGTTTAGTTGAGAAATAATAGCTTCCATATTTCTGGTCAAGTGTATCTGGATTAATTTTTTTTCCAGCTACCAAACTATCATATTTTATGAATTGAGTTTCGGTACCATAGGCTACAATAACCATTTTACTTTTCACCGTGGAATTAAGTCCGTAAGTATTATCTGTGTCAAAGTTGTTTTTATATGAAATACTGTCAAATACATATTTGTTATCTATTTCAGATATGATATTTTTCAGACTGTCATTTTCTTTTTTTAAAAGATGAAATTCGTTTTCATAATTGTCGGTATTTCTTTTGTCACAATTTGTGAAGAATGATATTATAAAAATCAATAAAAGTAGTTTTCTCATTTCAAAAAATTAATGGCAACGGTCTTGGTTAAGGCAAGTAGCGTGGAGTAGGGACACGTTCTTGTCGGCTTTGTTCTTTTTTACTTGGTCACTAAAATAGCACTTTTCACCAGAATGCCCGCTATTTGCGCTTAACCGATGTTAGCCAAAGTTATTTTATCCAAACTTTTTGAATTCTCAATAATTTCTAACGGATAATTATACAACTCTAATATTTTGATAGCATTACCACTTTTCGGTTTTCCTTGTTTAATCTTGTAATCAAAAATTAGTCTGTCATTTTCTATAGTTTCCGAAAAATGATATAAATCAAATTTTTCATTTTTTAATAATTCGGTAAGCTCCAAATCGTGTGTAGAAACCATTACAATGTGGTTCTTTTTATTCAAGTATGATAATATCGATTTTCCCGCGGCGATTCTCTCAACAGTATTGGTTCCCTTAAAAAGCTCATCTAATATAAATAGACTGCAATCTTCTTGTTTTGAAGCATCGATTAATTCTTTAATTCTAATCACTTCTTCTAAATAATAACTAGTGTTATTCAATATATTATCTGAAATTCTAATTGATGAATAAACCTTGAAAAATGGAGTTTCAAATTTTGTAGCGAAACAAAAATTTAATGTTTGTCCTAAAATTGCATTAATACTAAAAGTTCTTATAAATGTTGTTTTACCAGACATATTGGATCCAGTTAGAAGCAAACTTTTATTCTCTAAGCTTAGATCATTAGGAATACAATTTACAATAAGCGGATGATAGATATCTTCTGTAAAAACTTCTTTCTTGCTTATAAATTTTGGCGTGCAACATTTTAAATCACCCTCTTGTATGGATGCACAAGATATCGCAGAGTCAATTTCACCTATGAAGAGAAAGAGGTTTTTAATATCCTCATTTTTATTTTCTAATGATTTCTGAAAACTGTAAAAAAGGATAGGTTCTAAATTGAATGTGATTTTTATGATTTCTGATACGAACCAAATTAAAAGAGCATACTCATTATCCAGTTTTTTCTCCCACTCCATAAATCTAATTTTTGATAAGATAGATTTCACGTTTTTCAAGAAATTAAAGTCTTGATAAAAAGATTTAATTTCTTCAGACGAGCTTAAATTCTTAGCAACTTTATAACTCGTCGCTAGTTGACCAACACCATTTAAATAATATTGTATCGAAGACTTGTTTTTATAATGAAAAACAAGATTAATGAAAAATATAGGGATTAAAAGTAGAAACCAAGTTGGATCAAAAAAGCTTAAAATAATGGATGAAATTGCAGCTATTGATAGTAGACGAAATAGCCAGATATTTCCAAATGTTTCTAAACTTTGTGAGCGAAATATTTCTTCTAAGTAATATGCTTTGTTTGAGGACAGTTTTGATAGTTCTACCTGGCTTTTAATTCTTAATGATGTATTTAACTTGAGGGTTTCGGTCAGTTTTCCAAATCTCCTTAAGTCAGAAATATCTGTTATCGTTCTAAGTTTATAGTAAAGAAATTGCTGCCCTATTTTTGAAGTGGTTCTATCCAAAAACTTGAAAATTGCATTTAGATCTAAATCATCCCAGGTATTGTCAGAAATTGTTTGCAATATTTCTTCTTGAGTTTTATGATTTTTAAAAAACTGTTCAATTAAATCAAAATCGAAATACTTTGCATTTTTAGGTTTTCCCCAATTTTCTATTACAGTTTTTTTTACATTTTTATTTCTGCGTTTTTTTAATTGGATACCAACAAGGTAAATCATAATCAAAATTAGAATAGAGCCTAAAATCCAGTTCATATAAAAACGTAATTCTTCATTAATAATTTGGGCTAACGGTCTTGGTTAAGGCAAGTGGCGTGGAGTAGGGACGCGTCCTTGTCGGTTTTGTTGTTTTTTACTAGGTATCTAAAATACACTTTTTCGACTAAGCCCGCTATTTGCGCTTAACCGATGTTGTGAGCAGTTTCACTTAGTTCCTCCTTTAATAATTTGTCCAATTCTTTTGGTTCAATATTCTTGGCAATAATTTCTTTATTTGGTCCAATTAAAAAGTTGGTGGGTATAACGTGAATGCCATATTGATATTGAACGATACTTTCTCGACCATTTGGATCTCTTAAATTGATCCAAGGTAAATTATCCTTTTCAATTGCATTTAGCCAATTTTCGTCATTTGTATCGCTTGATATACTTATTACAGTAAAATTTCTATCCTTATATTTTTCAAAAACCTTAATCAATTCTGGATGTTCTTTTCTGCAACCAGAACACCAAGAAGCCCAAAATTCTAATAAGGTATAATCATTTAAATTATTAGAAATCCTTATGGTATCCCCTTTAGAATTAGGCAATATAAAATCACTGTATTTATCTGAAATCTCGGGATTTCTATAATATTTAATGTATTCTTGAACAATTTCTCCCTTGTCGGATGACTTTATTGCTGGGCTTAAAGATTTGAAAAGTTTTTTAGTTATATCTTTTCCCCAACTAAACTTAAAACCATTCAAAGTTTCAATTGATACCAAAGAGTTTGGATTTTTCAGGATAAAATCTTTAAAAATTGTTTCCTGTTGTTTCTTGTTATCATTAAATAATCTTTGAAGAGAATCTTCTTGAAATTTATTCAATTCTTTACTTCTCATTTGATTACTTAATGAATCCCAAGTTTTATTGGTTTCAACTAGTTTTTCATCTAGTTTTTTTCGATCAATTTTTTCATTAGAAATTGTTAATTTATCTTTTGGGTCTTCTTGAGTATTACTTTGCTCTTTACACGAAACAAATATCAATGTCAGAATTAGTAATAGGAATATTTGTTTGCGAATCATTTTATTTCTTTAAATCTTGATTGGTGAAATTGCTCACAACGGTCTTGGTTAAGGCAAGTGGCGTGGAGTAGGGACACGTTCTTGTCGGCTTAGTTGTTTTTTACTTGGTGTCTAAAATATCACTTTTTACTCAAATGCCAGCTATTTGCGCTTAACCGTTGTTGCCTAGCGTGGCGATACGACGGAATATGTTATTTTACTGTCTGCCTTTTTTGTCCTTTTTGTTCTTTTCTGAATCTTCAGTTTTTTGAGTCCGAGTGATAATCAGCTTTTAAATTCTAAAGTACAAATGTTCTTTTGTTCTTAGTCAAAATTGTCATTTTTCACATCCGAGTGAAAGTCAGCGCAGTGCTTTTAAAATCATTTGTTCTTAGTTTCTATTTTTCATTTTACTTTTTCCCGTCCGAGTAAAAGTCAGCGTACTGATCGGAAGAGGATTGTTTTTTTACACTTTTCATCTTTCCGAATACTGATGACTTAATCAGAATTTAGTAGTTTTAATTGTATTCCAAAATCTTGAAATAATCAGCGAAACAGTTGCGAAAGAGTGAGTTTTTATCAATTAAAAACTTCAAATATGTTCTTTGATTTTTTTTCCGAGCAATGCTTGGCAACGGTCTTGGTTAAGGCAAGTAGCGTGGAGTAGGGACGGCTTCTTGTCGGCTTTGTTGTTTGTTACTTGATGTCTAAAATATATCTTTTCATTGGAATGCCCGCTATTTGAGCTTAACCGATGTTGCCTAACGTTTTGTTTGTCGACTTCTCAATAATCGTCCTCGCTTTTTGGCGGAGGTGGTGGCGGTGGAGTTTGTCTCAAATAACTAAATAAAAATCGCAATTTTATTGAATCTTCGACTTCATTTTTCACTTCATCAAAGTCCCGTGTCAATTTTGTCAATAATTTTTTTAAATCTGCCCCGGATTTACTTGTGTCAATTGTTATTTCTATTGCAGCTTTATAAGCTGATTCCGAGTAATATGGAATATTATTATTGTTTAAATAGTGCCTTTTTAATATTCTCTTAAGTTCCGAAACAGGATATCCGTTGTCAATTAAAATAGAATCTGATGTTATACTCAGCATATTTCGTTGTTTAATCAGTCCATTTCCGCGTACAGAAGGAATTATTCTTTTAGTTATTTTATTATCTTCAAATTCAATTATTGATAGTATTCCATTATACTGATTATTACCAATCCAATTTGTGATTTTCTTGAAATTCATTTGAGTAGTATCCAAGATCATCTTTTGAATCTTGTCTTTATTTGAAATTTCAAAATTTGGATAATATCGAACTTCACTTGTTTTTTCATTACAAGCTAAATTCATTAGGATTATCGATATGAGCAGAATTTTCTTCAAAATGTTTGGCAACGGTCTTGGTTAACGCAAGTAGCGTGGAGTAGGGACGGCTTCTTGTCGGCTTTGTTGTTTGTTAGTTGATGTCCAAAATAGCACTTTTCACCCGAATGCCCGCTATTTGCTGGTAACCGATGTTGTAGCCAGTAGCTTTTATCCGAGTAAGAACTTTTTTTAGCGTTCTGATTTTAAAAAATATTATTTTAAACCTCTTTAATTTTATCACTTTTCACACTTGAGTGATGTCGGTGATTTCCATTTTAAATCATACTATTTTTTGTAGCTAACAATCCTGAGTAAAAGTCAGAATAAGAACTCAAATCATTTAGGTTCGAGTAAAACGCAAAGTCAAAATATCAAAACATCATTTTAAAATTTGTGGTTGGCAACAGCCACTCTTTGTTTTTTAGGCTTCTAAAAATTCAAAACATTTGTCAATTTTAAAATAACCAATATTAGAAATGTAATTCCGGTAATAATATATATGGCATCTTGCCAATAAAAAGTTCGTGCTCCCCATGTTTTATAAATTTTACCATATTTTGTTTTGATAGTACTACGAGTAAACTTCCAATAAATTAAAGAGATTATTAAAAAAATCGATACTGCTATTACTATTACCCAATTCTTTTCCATTTTTCGATTCTTTAGTTTATTTCCTTTTAATTCTTATTTATAATTAATGGTCAGATATGTTCTTTCCTAAATCATGTTTTCTAGGCTATTGGCTACAACGGTCTTGTTTAACGCAAGTGGCGTGGAGTAGGGACGCGAACTTTTCGGCTTAGTTGTTTTTTACTTGGTGTCTAAAATAATACTTTTCACCAGAATGCCCGCTATTTGCTGTTAAACGATGTTGTATAGCGTTGTTTTTCTTCGGAATATGTTATTTAGTTGCCAGCCTTTTTGAGTCATTTTGTTCTTTTCTGAATCTTGATTTTATTTTTTGAGTTCGAGTAATATTCAGTTTTAAGTTTTTTTGTTCTTAATTAATTTGTCATTTTTCACGTCTGAATGGAAGTCAGAATTATAGAACTAAAGGAATTCAATTTATCCATTTTTCACGCTTGAGTAAAAGTCAGAATAATAAGTTGAATGCATCAAATTTTAGTTTTTTAAGTTCGAGTAAGGATCCGCGATCTGATTTTAAGAGCATCCAATTTTCATACTTTTCATCCTTTTAAACTTTCTCAATAAAACTCAAGTTTGAAAAGTTTATGTTCTTAAATAAAATCTTGAAAAAGTCAGCGCAACAGTTGCGAAATATTGATCTTATGTAATCAGATTTATGATATTTTTTTTGAGTTTTTCTCTCTAAAACAATGCTTTACAACGGTCTTGGTTACGGCAAGTAGCGTGGAGTAGGGACGCGTCCTTGTCGGCTTAGTTGGTTTTTACTTGGTATCTAAAATAGCACTTTTCACCGGACTGCCCGCTATTTGCTCATAACCGATGTTGGCAACTGGCTTTTGTAAGTTAACATAATTAGTAATCCCACTATTAATCATCTGGTCTTTCAGGAATGTAAACAACATCGATTT
>NZ_RBLG01000005.1 GCF_003634585.1 Gillisia mitskevichiae | reverse complement strand
AAGGTTCTTTAGCCTTGAGTAGCAACTATATATTGAATTACACTGGAGCTGCTTTTGATATCACTCAGTTGACTATTGCTGTTACTGCCGATGCACAAACCAAAACTTATGGTGATGCTGATCCTTCATTAACATATGGATTTAGTCCTGCACTGGTTTCAGGAGATTCCTTTAGTGGATCACTTTCTAGAACGGGAGATGAGAATGTTGGGAATTATTTAGTTGAACAGGGTTCACTAGCCTTGAGTAGCAACTATATATTGAATTATACTGGAGCTGCTTTTGATATCACTCAGTTGACTATTGCTGTTACTGCCGATGCACAAACCAAAACTTATGGTGATGCTGATCCTTCATTAACCTATGGATTTAGTCCTGCATTGGTTTCAGGAGATTCCTTTAGTGGAACACTTTCTAGAACGGGAGATGAGAATGTTGGGAATTATGCAATTGAACAAGGTTCGTTAGCCTTGAGTAGCAACTATATATTGAATTATACTGGAGCTGCCTTTGATATTACTCAGTTGACTATTGCTGTTACTGCCGATGCGCAAACTAAAACTTATGGTGATGCTGATCCTTCATTAACATATGGATTTAGTCCTGCTCTGGTTTCAGGAGATTCCTTTAGTGGATCACTTTCTAGAACGGGAGATGAGAATGTTGGGAATTATTTAGTTGAACAGGGTTCACTAGCCTTGAGTAGCAACTATATATTGAATTATACTGGAGCTGCTTTTGATATCACTCAGTTGACTATTGCTGTTACTGCCGATGCACAAACTAAAACTTATGGTGATGCTGATCCTTCATTAACCTATGGATTTAGTCCTGCACTGGTTTCAGGAGATTCCTTTAATGGAACACTTTCTAGAACGGGAGATGAAAATGTTGGTAATTATTTAGTTGAACAAGGTTCATTAGCCTTGAGTAGCAACTATATATTGAATTATACTGGAGCTGCTTTTGAAATCACCGCCAAAACGTTGACAGTAACGGCTGTTGATAAGTCAAAATTTTGTGGTCAAACAATCACATTTACAGGTAACGAGTTCACCCAAGTTGGATTAGTGAATGGAGATGTAATTAGTTCAACGACGATTATATCAGATGGTGCTATTTCATCAGCAAGCGCGACAGGTTCACCTTACGCTATAAATATATCTGGAGCTATAGGTACAGGGTTGAGTAATTATAATATTTTTTATGTCCCTGGTGAGCTAACAGTAAAAACGGTTACTTTAGATGTCACTAATGCTCAAATGCCACGAAGCATCAATGAAGATGTTATAGTTACAATTGGAGTAAAAGACGGAACTACAAATCTTACTGGAGTTCTTGTCACTCTAAATGTGGTAGGTTTTGGTTCACCAACAACAACATCTATTAATGGTATAGCAAGATTCAATCTTGGAAAATTAGATGCGAATCTTTATCCAATAACAGCTATGGCAGGTGGATGCTCTGCAACAGATATTGTATTCCTTCCAATTTATGACCCAGCTGGAGGTTTTGTAACCGGTGGTGGTTGGATAGATTCGCCTGTTGGTGCAATGACTGGTTCCAATGCAGATGCCGTTGGAAAAGCCAATTTCGGTTTCAATGCTAAATACAAGACTGGTAAAAACAATACTAATGAGGTGGATGGAAATACAAACTTCCAATTTAAAGCAGGAGATCTGCACTTCTCAAGTGCTACGCATGATAATATGCAACTGGTAATTTCAGGAGCAAAGGCAACTTATACCGGTACAGGAACTGTGAATGGAGTAGGAAACCATAAATTTAGAGTTATTGCAATAGATGGCGATGTTAACGGTGGTGGTGGAACTGATAAGTTTAGAATTATGATATGGGACAATAATTCCTCTAGTTCGCTCCTATACGATAACAAACGTGGTGTCTCCGAAGTTTCTGACGATGCAACTGTGATTGGGGGAGGTTCTATCGTAATTCATAAACCAAAAGGAAATTCCAAAGCTCAGGAAGTTGTAACCAAAGACACACCAATTATTATGCAGGATCTACAGCCTGAAATCTTGGAAACCTTAGCTATGTATCCAAACCCAGTTGTTTCGGCTTCTACATTGAGCTTTAGTCTTAAAGAAGATTCTAAAGTTATTTTAAGAGTCTATGATTATTCAGGAAGACTTGTGGAAACGTTATTTTCAGGATTCGTAAGAGCATTGGAAAATAAGGATATAAATTTTGAACGGAAAAATTTAATGAGCGGAATATATATTGTGAAGCTTACAACACAGAACGGACAATCTTACGATAAGCGAATTATCGTAGAATAACTAAATAATTCATCTTTATTCAAGGGCTTTAATTTAATTATTGAAGCCCTTTATTTTGTTTTAATTAGGATATGGAGTTAAAGCTTCTATAAAATAATTTGATGATAATTGGTTTAATGTAAATTTATCAACGAATTAAAAAGTGAAACTTATGACAACTTATTTTAATAAATCTGAAATTAAATCATCTGTAAAGACAATCGCTTCAGATTATTTGAAAGACTGTTTACATTGCGACATGATCTCTGAAGATTTTGTAGATCTTTTAAAGCATAACTTTTCGGCTAAATTTGTTTCTTTTAATAATCAGAATAAGCAAATTGAAATAGGGGTGGAGGACACTCAAATTCCATCTCATTATCCAGTTATAAATGTATTATCCTTTCCCATTACGGAAGAAGATAATCTATGGCTTGAGAAATCATTTAAAAATCAAATGAATGATTTAATTTTTTATGGCAATTTAATAAATAGGAAAAAGTATAATCATAAAAATGCGGAAGTTATAGTGATATAATATTTATCCATTATAAATATAAAAAGAGTTTTTAAAACTGTATTAAATCTATTTTTTATATTTTTAAATTCAGTAAATATTATAATTAGTTCATAATTAAATGCTTAACAATTTAATGGTTAAGCATTTTGTCGTAAAATAATTCCATCTGTTCGAAAAATTCCTTAATGATTTTGGGATATTAATAAATAATTGTAATTTAAATTTAGTTAATTGAAAACTCAAAATTTTATTAACTCTCAGTTTGGAAAATCTCTACAAATTTCCATACCATCCTATCACTAAAAAACTATTACCCTAATTTGATATTATTTAATAATTAATCAAACTTAAAGGTATGACTACATATTATAGTAAGTCGGAAATTACAGCAGCTCTAAAATTGATGGTTGCAAATCACTTAAAAAAATGTATTGCAGGTGAGGAGATCTCCAATGATTTCATCGATCTTATCAAATATAATTATTCTGCTAAATATGTGTCTTTTAATAAGAAGAAGCTTACAATAGAAATTGGGGTAGAAGATATAAATTCCAATGGTTCCTATTATCCTGTAATTAATCCCTATTCATTTCCTCTTAAAGAAAAGGAGAATCCTTGGTTGGATAAATCTTTTAAGTTCAAAATCAATGATTTTGCCTTTTATGGAAGTTTGCTAAATAGAGTGAAGTTCAATCATGATAATACAGAAATTATAGTTATTTAGTTCTAATCTAAAACTATAACTAAGAAGGTCTTAAATATAAATTCAAGACCTTCTTTTTATTGTTTAAAATAATTTAATTTCGGATGTGGTCCATAATTATTTTAGCATGTATTCTTGAGTTTTCAATAAACCACTTATGAGTTTCCATTCCTCCACATATAACCCCAGCCAGATAAATTCCAGGCACATTGGTTTCCATAGTATTCTCATTATAGGTTGGAATTCTTCTTTTATCTGAAGAAAGTGAAATACCCATAGATTTTAAAAAGTCGAAATTCGGGCGATAGCCAGTAAGTAAAACTACAAAATCATTCTCTAATTTAATTTGCCCGTGGGGAGTATTTATTACAACATCAGTTTCGCTTATTTCCTTAAGTTCAGAGGAAAAATGCGCTTTTATACTGCCTTCTGCTATTCTATTTATAATGTCTGGACGCACCCAATATTTAACGCGATCTCCAATTTCTTCTTGTCGTACTACCATAGTAACATCTCCACCTTTACGGTATATTTCTAAAGCAGCATCTACAGCGGAATTACTTGCTCCTACAATTAAGGTTTTTTGTGTAGCATAGTAATGAGGGTCATTATAGTAATGTGTCACTTTTGGAAGGTCTTCTCCTGGGATATTTAAATAATTCGGAATATCATAAAAGCCAGTAGCTACAATTACATTTTTAGTCTTGTAATTGGCTTTAAATGTGTTTACTAAATGATGTTCATCATCTAATGTTTTTACAGAATTCACTTTTTCAAATAAATGAAGGTTTAGTTCATTAGAAGTAGTGATTCTTCTGTAATACTCTAAAGCTTCTGCTTTATGTGGCTTTGGATTATTGCTTATAAATGGAATATTGTCTAATTCTAATTTTTCAGAAGTTGAGAAAAAGGACATATTAGTGGGGTAGTGGTAAAGGGAATTCACCAAGCATCCTTTTTCCAAAATAACATAGCTTAATCCATGTTTTTTAGCTTCCAGAGCACAGGCAATTCCAATTGGACCACCTCCAATTATAACAACGTCTAATATATTATGAATTTGCAATTGCTTTAAGTCCTTTAATGGTTTCTATTTGGTTAGAAGCTTTAAACACATAGCTTCCAGCCACTAACACATCTGCTCCTGCATTGGCTAATGCTGCAGCATTTTTATTGGTTACACCACCATCTATCTCTATAAGGGTAGATGCGCCATTTTTTTGGATCAGATCTTTTAATTTTTTTACTTTGGAGTATGTGTTTTCAATAAAACTTTGACCTCCAAAGCCTGGATTAACACTCATTACACATACCAGATCTATATCATTAATTACGTCTTCCAAAAGATCTACATTGGTTTGAGGGTTCAAAGCTACTCCAGCCTTCATTCCTTCTGCCTTGATTGCCTGGAGAGTTCTATGTAAATGATTACAGGCTTCGTAATGAACAGTTAATATATTAGCTCCCAGAGAAGCGAATTCTTTAATATATCTATCTGGATCTATGATCATTAAATGAACATCGATCGTTTTTTTTGCATGTTTTGTAATATCCCGGAGAACAGGCATTCCAAATGAGATATTTGGTACAAAAACCCCGTCCATAATATCAATATGAAACCAATCTGCTTCGCTCTCATTAATCATTTCTACATCTCGTTGTAAATTCGCGAAATCTGCAGCTAAAACTGATGGAGCAATAAGTGTATTCTTCATAATTGTTGGTCTCTTTTTTTTGCAAAAATAACAAGAAATATAGTCTTCTACTTTCTAATAGATTAAAAATGCTTTCAATATGTTCTCAACAGCTTTTTGAGATGGATTATCTAATACTTTGATTTGATTTAAATAATGTTGAAATTTCTCAGGATCGAAATAGGCTTCATCAGAAACAAAATCAGCTTCATACCCATCATAGGCTTCTCTATGTATATCTTTTCCAAATATTTGCAGAATATTATGATGCCTATCATCTGCATTAATATTTTTAAACAAATCAGTAATAATCTTTTTTTCACCTTCTATGATCTGAAAAAAGTTTCCTTCAGAAAATAATAAAAGACCCGTTACATCATTTTCGTTATTCCATTTTTTACTAGAACTAAGGATTTTCTTAATTTCAGCTTTTTCTAAATTCTTATTAGCAGTGCTTACGTATACAATAGCATATCTCATAATGTAGGTTTTATTTAAACTTATACATAATTTAGAGATTGTATTGTTAGGCAACTTATAAGCTTATGTTATGATTTTCTAAATTTTCACTAAATATTTGAAATGAAAAGACCCCGGTCATCACTCCGGGGTCATTCATCAATCAAAAAACGAACAGTTATCCCGATAAGAATCGGGAATATACTGTTGTCATCTTTAAGGGGATATTATCCCAAGTATGTTTTTAAGATCTTACTTCTAGAAGTATGCTTTAATCTTCTAATCGCTTTTTCTTTGATCTGTCTAACTCGTTCACGAGTAAGGTCAAAAGTTTCACCAATTTCTTCCAAAGTCATAGGATGTTGATCTCCAAGACCAAAATACAATCTTATAACATCTGCTTCACGAGGCGTAAGCGTTTCTAAGGCACGTTCAATTTCAGTTCTTAGAGATTCATGCAATAACTCTCTGTCTGGATTTGGAGACTCACCAGAACGCAATACATCGTACAAGTTAGAGTCTTCACCTTCTACCAAAGGAGCATCCATAGATACGTGACGTCCAGAATTCTTCATAGATTCCTTTACGTCATTAATTGTCATATCCAATTCCTTTGCAATTTCTTCAGCACTTGGTGGGCGCTCATGAGATTGTTCAAGAAAAGCAAATGTTTTGTTGATCTTGTTTATGGAACCAATTTTATTCAATGGCAAACGTACAATACGAGATTGCTCTGCCAATGCTTGTAGGATAGATTGTCTAATCCACCATACTGCATACGAGATAAATTTAAAACCACGAGTTTCATCAAAACGTTTTGCCGCTTTAATTAACCCTAAATTTCCTTCGTTAATAAGATCGGGAAGTGTTAATCCCTGATTTTGATATTGCTTTGCTACCGAAACAACAAAACGCAAGTTTGCTTTTGTTAATTTTTCTAGTGCACGGTCATCACCCGCTTTAATTTTTTGTGCTAATTCTACCTCTTCTTCAGCAGTAATTAGGTCTACTTTACCAATTTCTTGCAAATACTTATCTAGCGAAGCGGTTTCTCTGTTAGTTACCTGCTTCGTAATTTTAAGTTGTCTCATCTATCTTCTCCCTGGATTTTTAATTATGAATAGCTCTTGTATTAAGTTATACGTAAGAGTTCCTTAAAATGTTACAAAAGTCCTGCTAAATATTTTTTGGGCGTTCCCCTCAATCCATGAAAATGGATTTCACGGTCGTGCTTTCCGCTCCAAGTCCTCGCTCCCAATGGTCGCTGTGGGCTTTTCGCTACAATCTCTAACGCAATCAAAAAAATTTTAAAATTAGCGCAAAAAAAAGAGGTCGATTTTTAAATCGACCTCTTTTAACTAGTTTTTAAATAGCTTAGTCTCTATTTTCTCTAGGCTTGCGATCTCTATCATCACGTCCTCTAGAATCTCTAGATCCTCTGTTATCACGACCCCTGTCGTTTCTATCGTTTTCTCTTGGCTTAGGAGCAACATAGCCTTCTGGCTTGTCCATTAATGCCTTACGAGAAACTTTATCTTTTCTTGTACGTTTGTCTAAACCAAAGTATTTTACATCAAACACATCGCCCATGTTTACAACATCGCTTACGTTTTCGGTACGTTCCCAAGCTAACTCAGATACGTGTAATAACACTTCGTTTCCTGGTGCATCTAAATATTCTACAACAGCACCAAAATCTAACATCTTGATAACTTTCACTTCATATACAGATCCAACTTCCGGTTTAAACGTAATAGAATCAATTTTAGCTAATACCTTGTTGATTCCTTCTTGTCCTGTTCCTAAAATTTCAACAATACCTTCTTCAGTTACTGGATCTTCGTTTATAACGATAGTACATCCAGTTTCTTTTTGAAGTTCTTGAATAACTTTTCCTCCTGGTCCAATTAATGCACCAATAAACTCATTCTTAATACGAACAGAAACCATTTTAGGAGCATATTCTTTCACATCTGGTCTAGGAGTAGCGATTGTTTCAGTTATTTTATCTAAAATGTGTAAACGACCTTCTCTTGCTTGCTTTAATGCACTTACAAGAATTTCGTAACGCAATCCTTTTACCTTAATATCCATCTGGCAAGCGGTAATTCCATCTGCCGTTCCAGTTACTTTAAAGTCCATATCTCCTAAGTGATCTTCATCACCAAGGATATCAGATAATACTGCATATTTCCCAGAATCTGCATCAGAAATTAATCCCATTGCAATTCCAGAAACTGGTTTTTTCATTTGGATACCTGCATCCATCATTGCCATTGTTCCAGCACAAACAGTTGCCATAGAAGAAGAACCGTTAGATTCCAAAACTTCAGAAACTACACGTACAGTGTAAGGACAATCATCTGGTACCATTCCTTTTAATCCACGTTGAGCCAAGTTACCGTGACCAACTTCTCTACGAGATGTTCCACGAATAGGTCTTGCTTCACCTGTACAAAAAGGAGGGAAGTTATAATGAAGGTAGAAGTTCTCTTCTCCTTCGTAAGATGGCATATCAATTTTATTTGCTTCTCTAGATGTTCCTAAAGTTACTGTTGCCAAAGCCTGAGTCTCTCCACGGGTGAAAATTGCAGATCCATGTACAGAAGGTAAATAATCAATCTCACACCAGATAGGACGAATATCTACTGTCTGACGACCATCAAGACGAAGTCCTTCATTTAATGTTAGATCTCTAATAGCCGATTTTTCTGCGCTACGATAATATTTAGAAACTAAACCACCGTAATCTTCCATCTCTTCTTCAGAGAAAGTTGCTTTAATATCTTCTTTAATTTGGCTAAAAGCTGCAGTACGTTCGTGCTTAGAAGAACCAGCTTTTGCAATAGCATAAACCTTATCGTAAGCCATGTCATGAACTTTCTTCTTAAGATCTGCATCTTCTCTTTCAGCTGGGTACTCACGCACCTCTTTTCTTCCAACAGCATCTGCTAATCTTAATTGTGCAGCACATTGTATTTTAATATGGTCGTGTGCAAATTTAATCGCATCTGCCATTTCTTCTTCAGAAATCTCATCCATTTCACCTTCAACCATCATCACAGAATCTGCAGAAGCCCCAATCATCATGTCGATGTCAGACTCTAAAAGTTGTGCTCTTGTTGGGTTAATAACGAACTCACCATTTACACGTCCTACTCTAGCTTCAGAGATAGCGCATTCAAATGGGAAATCAGATAATTGGATTGCTGCAGATGCGGCAAGTCCTGCCATTGCATCTGGCATAACATCCTCATCATGAGACATTAATTGGATCATCACCTGAGTTTCAGAATGGTAATCTTTAGGGAATAATGGACGTAATACACGATCCACTAAACGCATTGTTAAAACTTCACCATCACTTGGGCGTGCTTCTCTTTTAAAGAAACCACCTGGGTAACGTCCTGCAGCTGCAAATTTTTCACGGTAATCTACCGTTAAGGGTAAGAAATCTAGATCCTTCTGCTCGTAGTTAGAAACTACAGTACAAAGTATCATACATTTTCCAGACTGAACCACTACGGATCCATGTGCCTGTTTAGCTAGTTTTCCTGTTTCGATAGTGATTTCTCTACCGTCTCCAAGATCGATAACCTCTTTAAAAACTTTTGGTATCATATTGTTTTTTTTCAATTCCAATTTACATGAATGCAAATTGTGTGTTATACAAAGGTCTTCGTCTTTCCAGACGAACAAGTTGTGTTGTTGTGTGGTTGTTGTATGACCAATGAAAAACTACTCTTCGCTTTATTAAGAGTAACAGTTTTAAAATAATTCTAAAGACAGTGAGAAGTTATATTAATATGAATAAAAAAAGGGAGCATAAAGCTCCCTTGAAAATTATTTTCTTAATCCTAATTCTTTTACGATAGCACGGTATCTTAAGATATCTTTCTTCATTAAATAATCAAGTAGATTTCTTCTTTTCCCTACCAATCTTACAAGAGATCGCTCAGTATTATAATCTTTACGATTAGTTTTTAAATGACCAGAAAGGTGTGAAATACGTTGAGTGAACAATGCGATTTGACCTTCTGCGGATCCAGTGTTTGTAGCACTATTTCCATGTTTTTTAAAAAGCTCTTGCTTTTCTTCCTTAGTTAAATACATTCCAATATTAATTTTAATGATTTTTATGTACAGACAGTATTTCTGTCAAGGCGCAAATATACTATATTTTTATTAAATGTTATAGAGTAAAAATCTTTTATTAATATAGTAATATCCACTATAAAAAATTGATAACTAAGCTCTAACTGGCTGATTTAAAATCAAGTCTAGGTATAGATTTACGTTATTTTTAAGTTCAGATCTCGGAGTTATGAAGTCCAAAAATCCATGATCTTTTAAATACTCTGCAGTTTGAAAATCCTTAGGTAAATCTTGTCCTGTGGTATCTTTTACAATTCTTGGTCCTGCAAATCCAATAAGAGCTCCAGGTTCAGAAATATTTATATCTCCCAGCATTGCGAAAGATGCGGTAGTTCCTCCTGTGGTTGGATCTGTACATAAAGAAATGTAAGGTATATTCGCATCTGCTAACTGAGCTAATTTTACAGATGTTTTAGCCATTTGCATTAAAGATAAGGCCGCTTCCATCATTCTAGCTCCCCCGGATTTGGAAATGATCATGAAAGGAATATTATTTACTAAAGCATAATTTGCTGCTCTTGCAATTTTTTCGCCTACTACAGATCCCATAGATCCACCTATAAAACTAAAGTCCATACATGCAACAACTAGATCTTTCCCCTTAGATTTTCCTACAGCAGTTCTCACAGCATCTGTAAGTCCCGTTTTTTCTTGTGCAGCTTTTAATCTCTCGGTATATTTTTTAGTATCTGTAAATCCTAATGGGTCCTTAGAATCAATATTCTTATCAAGCTCTTTAAATTTGTTATCATCAAAAAGTATTTTAAAATATTCTTTACTTCCAATTCTAACATGATAACCATCTTCTGGACTTACATAGAAATTTTTCTCTAATTGTTCTGCGTCTACTATTTTTCCTGTAGGTGATTTATACCATAATCCTTTTGGTACATCCTTCTTATCTTCAGTGGCAGTTTGAATTCCTTTTTGTGTTCTCTTAAACCAAGCCATAATTTATATAGTAATTAAAAAAACTGAAATAATCACTTATTCTAGTTTCCGTTTTATTAAAGTGTATTTACGTTATTAAGGTCTTCAAATGCTTTCTTAAGTCTATTCTTAAAAGTAATTTCTCCGGCACGCAACCATACTCTAGGATCGTAATATTTTTTATTTGGAACTTCTGCTCCATCAGGATTACCAATTTGAGCTTTTAAATACTCTTTATTATCTCCCATGTAATCGCGAATTCCTTCGGTATAAGCATATTGAAGATCAGTATCGATATTCATTTTTATAACTCCGTATCCAATCGCTTCTCTTATTTCTTCTACTGAAGATCCACTTCCACCATGAAAAACAAAATCGATATGATTGTTCTCTAAACCATGTTTTTTACTTAGAAACTCTTGCGAATTTTTAAGAATTTTTGGAGTAAGTTTTACATTTCCTGGCTTATAAACACCATGTACATTACCAAAAGCTGCTGCAATGGTAAATTGATCACTTACTTTGCTTAACTCCTCAAAAGCATAAGCTACCTCTTCGGGCTGTGTATATAATTTAGAATCATCAACATCTGTATTATCTACACCATCTTCTTCACCTCCAGTTATACCTAATTCAATCTCTAAAGTCATTCCCATCTTGCTCATTCTCTCAAGGTAGGTTTTACAGATTTCTATGTTCTCTTCTAAAGATTCTTCAGAAAGATCTATCATATGAGAACTGTACAATGGTTTCCCATGTTCTTTGTAGAATTTCTCTCCTGCATCTAAAAGTCCATCTATCCAAGGCAATAATTTTTTAGCGCAATGATCTGTGTGTAAAATAACAGTTACTCCGTAAGCTTTTGCTAGTTCGTGAATGTGTAAAGCTCCGGCAACTCCACCTGCAATAGCTGCTTTTTGATTTTCATTAGAAAGTCCTTTTCCAGCGTTAAACTGTGAACCACCATTTGAGAATTGAATGATAACCGGTGAATTTAGGTCTGCTGCTGTTTCCAAAACTGCATTTACAGTACTAGAACCAACCACATTTACTGCGGGAAGAGCAAATCCTTTTTGTTTTGCATACTTAAAAATTTCTTGTACTTCCTTTCCAGTAGCAACCCCTGGTTTAATATTATGACTCATGATAGTTAGTTTAAATTAAGATTTACAAAAATAAGAAAATTAGTTTGTTTAGAATGGATAATTGATACCTACGTTATAAACAGCATTGGATAAATTATAATCTTTAAACCATCTATCACCTAGGGTTCGTGATGGATCGTATGTTTTTAGACCAACATCAAATCTTAACACAAAGAAATTGAAATCATATCTTAATCCAGCGCCAGAGCCTATTGCAATATCCTGAAGGTCTGCAAAGGATGTAAACGTAGCAGCAGGGTCTTCCACAATATCCAATACATTCCATATATTCCCAACATCAATAAAAAAAGCAGAATTTAAGGCTCCAAAAAGATTATATCTGTATTCTGCATTAAAGGCTAATTTAAAATTAGCTTCATTAAATTCATTTTTACCTCCTGTGCTTCCTGGACCAAGATCATAAGCTTGCCAAGCTCTATTGTCATTAGGTCCCCCGGCAAAGAAACTACGAATAAAAGGTATACTATTAGCATTTCCATATGGAATGGCGATACCTGAAAATGCTCTTACTGCAAAAATGTTTTTATTACCCCAATCCCAATGTTTTATATAATCTATTTCAGTTTTTACATATTGTGAATAATTCACTCCTAAAACATCGTACCTGCCTTGATCGTCTTTTTTAGCACCTGTAATACTCGAAAAAGCAGCTAGAAAATTCCCAGCGGTTTCAATTTTGAAGCGAAATCGTGAAAAGTCGTCATCGTATAAGTTTTCCTTATTATTACTAAGGTATGTGAAATTTGATCCAAAAATCAAATTGTTTTCTGTTAATCTATCTTTACGCTCTCTAATGTTGTCTATTACTTGCCGTTGATCTTCTGAAAGTCCGGAAGTATTTGGATCGTTGATTACAATATCATTAATAAAACCTTCGGCTCCTGTGGGGATTATTAATTTTCCATCTGAGTTTAAGTAACTAGGCTTGGTTATTACATCTCCAGATTGAATAATTTCATTTAAATTATTATATGAATTTTGATAAACGTTAAAATAATTATCAGTATTCAAATTCCGAACATATTGAATATTCAACAGATCTAATTTATGAGAGAGTATTTTAGAAGGATTCCATTTGTAATTAAGAATACCATTTAAGTTCTGTTTATCCAGACCTATATTGTTTTGTGTGCTAATTCCTACACTTAATGTGGTGAAGGGAGACATATATTTTGGGATAAATTTTTCTGTACTAAAAGGCATGAAAATTCGTGGGAAAATAAGTTTGATATCAGCACCAATTTCAGAAATATTAAAAAATTGATCTTGAGAGCTTCCTCTTGCAGCATCCGATGAGGATCCCACACTTCCTCTTGCGGAGATCTCAAAATTTTCGGCTCCCTTAAAAACATTTCTAATTAAGAGGGACCCACCAAAACCAACTCCAAAATCCTGAATATTACTTTGAGAAATATCAAAATCGAATCCTAACGAATATTTAGGCTGGGGACTTAGAAAGATATTTGCGATTAAATCTGTGCTTGTACTATCTGTAGGATCTAAAGAGTATTCAATGTTAGGATATTTAAACACTCGTAGAGAACTCATTCTATTATATGTTCTAGTTCTGTCTGTATCTTTAAAGATTTCTCCAGGTTTTATAAAAATGGCATCTGTAATTGCACGAGGCTTATATTCAAGTTCATCAAAACTATAAATATTATAGCCCTTATAGACTGCACTATCTGTTACAGGTTTATAACGGTTGTTAAAAGTGTAATCTGTAAAGACATTTACTTTACTAATTTTGTGAATTTTAAAAGGAATTCTAGCTGTGGTATCACCTTGAGTAACTTGCCTGTTATTAATTATAACCGTAGCATTTACCTTGTGGTTCGTATCAACGGTGTCAGCTTCAAAAGTGATATATTCTTGATCAAAATAATACACTCCATTATTTCTGAAGAGTCTTGATAAACGATCCCTTTCAGCATTAAAATCTAATGTTCTATACTGAATCCCTGAAGTAATAAGTGAACTAGCTGAATATGCATTGTAAATAGAATCTATTACTACTGAGGCAATTCTTTGATTGATGGAATCTACAATATAAGGTTCGTGAGAGGTAACAAAATAATCTATTTCGCCTCTTTTATTTTCTTGAGGTTTTATCTCATAGTCAATCTCCGTATCAAACCATCCATTGTTAAAATACCAAGCCTGAAGCCTGTTTTTAGATTTTTTGGTTAATTCTTCATTGATAATTACTGGAGCTTCTCCGGTTTTTTTTATCCAATTATTTAAATCAACATAGCCTTCTTCAATTCGGTTCACCTGTTTTTGAGAATATATATTCTCTAAGCGTTTAATTCTATTAGGTTTTTTATAAAGCCATTTTTTAAAAACAGAATCTGGATCTTGCTTAGCAAGATTATAAAAGTGAAGTCTAAGCGGTGTTCCTAATAACTTTGCATTAGGTTCCTGATATACCTGATTGTAAATTCTGGATTCCTTAATTTTTTCACCATTAAGGAAAATAGTATTTTCCGTAAGTAGTAATTCGTCACTTTCAACTCTTTTTACAGCATCACAAGAAATGAAAAATGCCAAGGTTAAAAATAATAACGATATTTTTGCGGGATAGCGTATCAATAAAGCTGAATTAAGGATTCAAAAATACATTAATTGCATGGTTAGCAAAAGCCAAATTAAGTTAATAACAAGTCTTGAGCAAAAAAAACATCGAACCAAAATGGGGCTCTTTGTTGTTGAAGGAAAAAAGGGAATTGAAGAGGTTTTAGAATCTAATTTTGAATTGCATTCTCTCTTTACTACCCAAGACATTTTTAATACATATCCAGATAGAACTCATATTATATCGGAGGTTGAGTTAAAGAAGATCAGTCGATTAAAAACAGCTCAAATTGGGTTGGCTATTTTTAAAATTCCATTTCGAAATGAAATAAAATTAGAAGGATTGGTTATCGCTCTAGATGGGGTGAGAGATCCGGGGAACTTGGGAACTATTATTCGACTTTGTGATTGGTTTGGAGTGGAAACTTTATTATGCTCACTAGATACTGTAGATTGTTATAATTCTAAGGTGGTGCAAGCAACAATGGGAAGTATTACGCGGGTGAAAATTCATTATATGGACTTACCATTATTTCTGAAAGAAAACAATTCGCATTTTAAAGCTGGAACCTTCCTAGAAGGAGAGAATGTGTATTCTTCAGAAATCCCAAAAAATTCCATAATCGTATTAGGTAATGAGGCCAATGGTATTTCTGCAAAAATTGAGAGCTTAGTGGAAAAGAAAATAAATATTCCACAATTCAGCATGGCAGAAAACACTGAAAGCTTAAATGTAGCAACTGCAACAGCTATTTTGTTAAGTGAATATAGACGAAAGGAAAATTATTGAAAAGTAAAATTTAAAAACACACCTCTTGTTCTCATTTGCTCTACATTTCCAGTATATAAACTATTTGGATCTGCATCTCTAACCAATTCATCATTTATAGCAAACACACCTCTTAATGAAGGGGAGAATTTGAAGTATGGTAAGTATAGATCTAAACCAACCCCGACTTCATAATAATAAGTATTAGTCTTCATTCTAAATTGGCCTACACTATTATCATCAGGATTTTTTTCGTTGCTAGATAAATTTAAGGAGGTGGAAACTCCGGCTACCACGAATGGTCTAAAATTATTAAGTCTATCTGCAGAAAATTTTACTAGTAATGGAATATGTACATAGGTAGAATTGATCTCTCGAAAAGTATTTTGATCTGCTTTAAGGGCCTGAAAATTTCTTGTATTAAAACTAACTCCAGGCTCTAAACGTAAGTCAAAATTATTATTCAATTTTAAACTTCCAACCAGACCCACATTAAAACCTATAGTTTTTTCTACATTAAAATCTTTCCCTAAAAGTGGGCTTGGATTATATTTTTTATAATCGAAATCAAAATCATAGGTGTTAAAGCCTAGATAGTACCCCCAAGACCATCGTTTATTATCGATGTTTTCTTGGTTAATAATACTTTCTCCTGAAAATATTTGAGCATTCGCATGAGAACAGAACAAACAAAGCCCTATAATGGCAACAATTTTTTTCATATGGTTATTTAGAAGCTGTGTAAATGGTTGCAACACCAAATGTTTGAGGCTTATCTTCTATATCTATAAACCCAATTTTATTTAAAATATTGTTGAACTTTGCTCCATATGGAAAAACAGCTGCACTTTCGCTTAAATATGAGTACGCTGCTTTATCCTTTGAAAATAATTTCCCGATCACTGGCAATAGTCTCGTAGAATAAAATTTATAACCTTGTTTGTAGGGAAATTTGGTAGGAACAGAAGTTTCCAAAACTACAAAAATTCCATTAGGTTTTAAAACACGATAGATCTCAGAAAGTCCTTTTTCTAGATTTTCAAAATTTCTAACCCCAAATGCAACTGTAATAGCATCAAAAGTACTAGTTTCGAATGGAAGGGCTTCAGAATCTGCTTGAACCATTTTTATTTTTTCAGAAAGATGTTTAGCTCCAATCTTTTTTCTTCCTACTTCTAGCATTCCTTCAGAAATATCTAATCCAATTATTTCTTTAGCTCCAGTTTCTACTAAGTTTATAGCTAAATCACCAGTTCCAGTAGCTATGTCTAAAATATTTTCAGGATTGTTCTTCTTTACAAGATCAACAACTTTTTTGCGCCATTTAATATCTATTCCGAAAGAAATAACGCGATTAAGGCCATCATAATTTCCGGAAATATTATCAAACATTTGAGCTACCTGCTCTTTTTTGTTTAGTGTAGAATCTTTGTAGGGTGTTACTTTTTTATCCATCATAAAAAATTTGATCCAAAGATAGGGGATATCCAATAAAAGAGTTGATAAGATTATATAATTATTAAGATAGTACCTAAAAGCAGTTGTTTAAAATAACTTATCTTTGATTTTCCATATAATTGGAATCAAGTATGAAGATTATTATTGCTGGTGCTGGAGAAGTTGGATTTCATCTGGCAAAACTCCTATCCTACGAATCTCAAGATATTACCCTTATAGATAATAATAGGAATAATTTAGTATATGCAGATACTCATCTGGATATAAGGACCTTAAAGGGAGATGCCACCTCAATTCAGATTCTTAAGGAAGCTCAGGTAAAAAATGTAGATCTTGTAATTAGTGTTACTTCTAGTGAAGCTACCAATATTACAGTTTGTGTTTTGGCCAAACAACTAGGAGCTAAACGTACTATTGCCCGTATTTCTAATACCGAATTTTTAGATTATAAAGAAGAAATTGGATTTGATAAGTTTGGAATAGATGAGCTTATTTCGCCAGAAGCACTAGCTGCTCGTGAAATTGCCTTGCTGTTAAATCAATCTGCTTTCGATGATAGCTATGAATTTGAGGATGGAGCATTAACTATGATAGGCCTTAGTCTTTCTAGAACAGCAACTTTTGTTGGTAAAACAGTAAAGGAAGCCGCTAAAATATTTCCTCAACTTCATTTTGTCCCAATTGCAATTCAGCGGTTTGGAACTCAATACACATTAATTCCTAGAGGTGATACTCAGTTTAAGGAAGGAGATCAGGTTTATTTTATTACCGTGGCTAACGGGGTAGATGAACTTTATAAACTTACAGGGAAGGTAAAACAAACCATAAAAAATGTAATGATCCTTGGCGGTAGTAAAATTGGTAAGAAAACTGCTGCAGATCTTTGTCGGAGTAATTTTAAAGTTAAATTGATCGAAAACGATCGCGAAAAAGCATTTGATCTTGCAGATGAGTTACCAAATACATTAGTTATTAATAGCGATGGTAGAAATGTGGAACTTTTAGAGGAAGAAAATATTCATGATATGGATGCTTTTATTGCCGTAACAGGAAATTCTGAAACCAACATCATGTCTTGCCTTGTTGCCAAATCTAAAAGTGTAAAAAAGACTATTGCTTTAGTAGAAAACATGGATTATTTTCAATTAAGCCATTCTATTGGAATAGATACTCTTATTAATAAAAAACTTTTAGCAGCAAATAATATTTTCAGGTTCATAAGAAAAGGGGAAGTGGTTGCAATGACCAAGCTCAATAATATGAATGCCGAATTATTAGAATTTATTGTGAAGCCAACTTCTGAAGTTTGCGATAAAAAAATTAAAGATCTAGATTTTCCGAGATCTGCAATTATTGGTGGGATTATTCGTGATGGGGAAGGAATAATTGCATTAGGAGATTTTATGATTCGCGCTGGCGATAGAATTGTTGTATGCTGCCTACCAAGATCTATAAATAAAGTTGAAAAACTCTTTCTATAATGCCTAAAATGAACTTCAAGATCATCTCACACATTATGGGTTTACTCCTCTTGTGTAATGGTGGTTTTATGCTTTTGGCAGTAATTGTGAGTTGGTATTACGAAGATGGAGTAACATTACAAATCTCATCGGCTGCATTACTCACCATGTTTGTTGGAACTGTTCTAATGTTTTTTACCAGAGGACATAGAAAAGAGATCAAAAAACGAGAAGGCTATATTGTTGTTACTTTCGGTTGGATCTTCATGGCATTAAGTGGAACATTGCCATATATTTTTTCAGAAGCAATTCCAGATTTCACTAATGCATTTTTCGAAACAATGTCTGGTTATACTACCACAGGTGCTACAATCATTAATGATATTGAATCTATTCCGAAAGGAGTTTTATTTTGGCGAAGCCTAACTCATTGGATAGGGGGAATGGGGATTATTGTTTTGGCAATTGCAATCTTACCCTTATTAGGAATAGGAGGAATGCAGTTGTTTTCTGCTGAAGCACCAGGCCCAAGTGCCGATAAGCTAAAGCCTCGTATTACAGATACTGCAAAAAGATTATGGCTTATATATTTTCTTTACACTTTAGCTGAAACAATATTACTTAAAGTAGCGGGAATGAGCTTCTTTGATGCTATTAATCATTCTTTAAGTACACTTTCTACCGGTGGTTTTTCAACTAAAAATGCTAGTCTTGCGTATTGGAATAATCAACCAATTATTCAATACATTATTATCGTTTTTATGTTCTTGGCAGGATCAAATTTCGTTTTAAGTTATTTTAGCTTTAAAGGAAAATTTCAGAAAGTTTTACATGACGATGAGTTTAAGTGGTATTGCATCTTCATAGCTAGCTTCACCATCGTTGCATCCTTAATCATTTATTATCAAGCAGATGTTTCTATTTCTTCTATAGCACACCCAATGGTATGGGGTGAGGCAGAAAGCGCTTTTAGACATTCTTTGTTTCAAGTGCTAACCGTGATCACTACAACAGGTTTTATTAGTGCAGATTATACTCTATGGACACCATTTTTAACCGTTATGTTTTTCGGATTAATGTTCTTAGGAGGTTCCGCTGGATCTACTGCGGGTGGTGTAAAGGTAATGCGTCACTTAATTTTAATAAGAAATGGAGTTACAGAATTTAAGCGCAGCTTACACCCAAATGCTATTTTGCCAGTACGATATAATAAAAGATCTATAAAGCAAGAAATTGTATTTAATATCTTAGGCTTTTTTATACTATATATGTTATCCTTTATAATTGGAGCATTAGTATTTGCCTTTATGGGAATAGATTTTATGACAGCAATTGGAGGCGCAGCATCATCCTTAGGGAATATTGGTCCAGCGCTTGGAGGACTTGGCCCTGTAAATAATTATGACATATTGCCTGCTGCTGGTAAATGGTGGTCGGCATTTTTAATGCTTATTGGAAGGTTGGAGTTATTTACCGTCTTAATATTATTAACTCCATTTTTCTGGAGAAATAGATAAAATATAGAATTTATATTAAATAAAAAAGCTCCATATTTCTATGGAGCTTTTTTATTTAATATAATCTTAAACTTAAGAAACGGCTGATTTTATTCTCTTTAATGCTTCAGTAATTTGATCTTCGCTTGCAGCATAAGAGAACCTAATACAGTTAGGATTACCAAAAGCATCTCCTGTAACAGTTGCTACTAATGCTTCTTCTAATAAAAACATAGAAAAATCTGTTGCATTATCTATTTGATGTCCTTTTAAGTTTTTTCCGAAGAAAAATGATATGTCTGGGAATACATAAAAAGCACCTTCTGGTTCTGTTGTTTTAAATCCTTCAATTTCATCCAATAATGAAATTATCAATTTACGGCGCTCTTTAAAAGTATCTACCATATATTGGATTTTACTTACCGGAGCCTCTAAAGCAGTAATTACAGCGCGTTGGGCAATACAATTTGCACCGCTAGTAATTTGACCTTGCATTTTATTACATGCTCTTGCAATCCATTCTGGAGCACCAATATAACCTATTCTCCAGCCAGTCATAGCGAAGGCTTTTGAAACACCATTTACAGTGATCACACGGTCATACATATCTTCAAATTGAGCCATTGAGGCATGTTCGCCTACAAAGTTTATATGCTCGTAAATTTCATCACTTAAAATAATGATGTCTGGGTAATCTACTAAAACATCGGCTAAAGCTCTTAATTCAGCTTTGCTATAAACCATCCCGCTTGGATTGCAAGGAGAGCTATACCAGATCATCTTTGTTTTTGGGGTAATAGAATCTCTTAACTGCTGAGGTGTGATCTTGAAATTATTTTCAACTGTGGTTGGAACTTCAACAGGGACACCTTCTGCTAATTTTACTATTTCAGCATAACTAACCCAGTAAGGACATGGTAATAAAACTTCGTCTCCAGGATTCAGTAAAACCAATGCGGCATTGGCTAAAGATTGTTTTGCACCAGTAGAAACTACAATTTGAGAGCGGTTATATGTTAACGCATTATCTCTCTTGAATTTTGTAATAATAGCGTCCTTTAATTCTACGTAACCATCTACAGGAGTGTAAGAATTATAATTATCGGTAATAGCCTGAATTGCGGCATCTTTAATGAAGTCTGGTGTATTAAAGTCCGGCTCTCCGAGACTTAACCCAATTATATCCTTCCCTTCCTCTCTTAACTCTCTTGTTTTAGCAGCCATGGCTAAGGTTTGAGAGGTTGCTAAATTATTAATACGGTCAGATAAATGTTTTTGCATAAAATAGAAGATTAATTTTTTAGGCTGAAACAGGTTTAGCACCCATCTCTTTTAAGTATTTAAAGTGAGCAGCAATTGCTCCACGAGTTGTCTTGAATTCGTTGTAAGGCAAGTTGCATTCTCGTGCGGTCTGCTTAACAATTTCAGCTATTTTAGTATAATGAACATGACTAATATTAGGAAATATATGATGCTCTACTTGGTGATTAAGTCCGCCTGTAAACCAATTAACCAATCTATTCTTAGTAGCAAAATTTACAGTAGTGAATAATTGATGAATTGCCCAGGTGTTTTTCATAGACCCTGTTTTATCTGGCAGTGGCATTTCAGTTTCATTTACAACATGTGCAAGCTGAAATACAATACTTAAAATAAGTCCCGCTGTATAATGCATCACAAAAAAGCCAATTAAGATCTTCCACCAAGCTATAGATACAAAGAGCATTGGTATTACTATCCAAATAGAAATGTATATTAACTTTGTTATTGCTATGATACTCCACTGTTTAGTTGGAGAAGGCATTTTACCATAGGAAAGTTTTCTAGATAGATAATTTTTAGTTTGCTTAAAATCTGTAGTAAGCGCCCAATTAAAAGTTAGTAATCCATAAAGAAATACTGAATAATAATGCTGGAACTTATGAAATTTATGCCATTTTGAGTGTTCTGAAAAACGAATGATTCTTCCGGCATCTAGATCTTCATCATGCCCATGAATATTTGTGTAAGTATGGTGTAACACGTTATGCTGAACTTGCCAATTATATACATTACCGGCTAGGACATAAATTGTGCCCCCCATAAAATTGTTGATCCATTTTTTGGAAGAATAAGAACCATGATTTCCATCATGCATTACATTCATTCCAACACCTGCCATTCCCGCTCCCATTATAATTGTAAGCCCTAACATCCACCATTGGGAAATATCCAAGCTTATAATTAAAAAGTAAGGCGCAAGAAATAGGGAAAACATTACAAGTGTTTTTAAATGCAGTTTCCAATTTCCAGTTTTGGAAATGTTATTATCCTTAAAATAGGCGTTGACGCGTTTATTTAGGGTTTTAAAGAATTTTACCGAGTCTAATCGAGAAAATCTAATTTGATCTTGTTTTAATGCCATATTTTTGTAACTCTAATTCCAAAGGTAAAACATTCTACATTGAGCATACCTTAATTGTAAAAAATTAACGTCATAATTTTAATTACTTTTGCATTCTAAATTAAAAAACTTGGATTTAATAAAAAAATACTTTCCAGAATTAACATCTCATCAGTTAGACCAATTCCAAGCCATGCAAGCTTTATACAAGGATTGGAACCTTAAGATTAACGTTGTTTCAAGAAAGGATATAGAAGAATTATACCTTCGTCATGTTTTACATTCATTAGGAATTGCTAAAGTTCAAGAATTTAATCCTGGAGCTGAAATTTTAGATGTAGGAACAGGTGGAGGTTTTCCTGGGATTCCATTGGCTATTCTTTTTCCTGAAGCTCAATTTCATTTGGTAGATTCTATTGGAAAAAAAATAAAGGTTGTAGATGAAGTAGTGGAAGGCTTGGGATTAAAGAATGTAAAGACAACTAATTCTCGCGTGGAAGAAATTAAGGGGGAATTTGATTTTATTATAAGTAGGGCAGTAGCTGTGATGCCTTCTTTTGTTGCTTGGGTAAAAGGGAAAACAGCTAGAAATAGTAGTCATAATTTAAAAAACGGAATTTTATATTTGAAAGGTGGGGATCTTTCTGATGAGTTAAAAACCTATAAAACAGCTAAAATTTATCCTTTAACCGATTATTTTGAGGAGGAATTTTTTGAAACTAAAAAGGTGGTTCATCTTCCTCTAAAATATAAATAGTAGATTCAATAAATGTTTAAATATAAAATGGCTTGGTATATATTAAACCAGGCCATTTTATATTTAAACTATCACTCTATATTATTTCATTAATATGATGTTTTTAGAGATTTCTCCTTTTTCAGAAAACATTTTTACTACATACACTGCAGCAGGATATTCTTCAACTCTAAGGGGCATTATTTTTTTATTTTCAATTTCTGTAAATTCTTGGATCTTCTGACCTAATAAATTATAAATCACCACTTTTTGGATCTCTAAATTATCTGGATTTAAAATTGCTAATTCTCGATTAGTACTTGTATAAATAATATCTAGATTTGTGTTTGAATCGGGTCCATCCTTTGAATCTCCAGAGCCATCTTCTTCAACATCAGGATTGGATTCTTCTTCCGTATCCTCATCTGTATTAGCAGCAATATCTTCATCTGATTGAAAAACAATTTGAAAACGTTCGTAGTAAGCTCCCGGTGCAATGTCAAGTTTAAATTTAGCTTCTCTAAGATCGTAGAATTTATTTTGTTCTAAATCCTTAACATAAATATTAGTTTCTTCGGGGACATTATCCAATGCATTAATCTCTATTGTAAATTCACCTTCTTGCGTAATGTAGATACCAATAGGTAACACCTGCTCTAAATCGAAATTTGATACCCCTTGAATCACATATTCTCTATTGTCTATTAGCCAAAAGAAATCTTCTAAATTATAGTCATTTAAAGGCGCATCATAACCTAGGTCAAAACCATTCGTAGTATTCACATCAGCGCCTACTAGAATTTGTCTATGATAGCCCATAGGAGATTTGTAATCCAATCTAATTTTTGCTCTTACATCATTGTCTATAGTTTCCTTATTAATTTTTTCTGGTTTTAAAAACTGCGAATTTCCAGGAGTTTCAGGAATAAAGAATCTTTGACTGTTCTTAAAAACCACTTCTCCTCCTGTAACACTTATGTTTTCTGGGAGGTATGGGTCTAATGAAGTGTTAATAAAAAAACCTTGACCAACGGCAATAAATTTCTCTGGTTTCTTAACACCTCTATTGCCATTAGAATTTATTCTTTCATCAGTAGAGATCGCTGGTACAGCATCTATTAAATTTTTCGTTGCATAACCACCAATGTATTCTCTTAGAATATGAGTTTTACCACCAAAATGATCCCAAAAATATAGAGCACCATTAAAAATGTTATCATCATTTCTACCCCCATTAGCTTTTATGTTATCTAGCAAAAATTCATGTGCATCTATAGCTGATGGATATGGATTTCCTAATAGATAGTTCTGATCTTTTCCAACCGTTAATTTAATTGTTCCATTATTAGGCTTACCCGTAAACACATAATTCTGTTCTTCGTTAATTTTTCCATTACCAGAAGTTCCTTTCATTGTAAAGCCTTCACCAGTTTTTAATACCCCTTCACTTCCTATATGTTCCCATTCAGAATATTGATCTGCTGTGCCTCTAAATTTATAGATCCAGTAATTACTGATCTTTCTTGGTGTGGCAAACGGCCCATCTGCATATGTAACCCCATTCCCAAAGTCCAAATTGGTTGGGGTATTTGAATTACTCCCGTCAAGCATTATTGTTTTAATTTTAAATGGAGAGTTATTGGATTTGGCCTGTTCACCAACTGGGGAAGACCAATAATTATAATTGTAGCTACTAGCAGTACCTTGTTGATCTATTTCTATGTAACCTAAACTAGATTCATCTAAAACGCTATTTTCGTTTTGAACCAATTGGGATTTACCTGCCAAATCAATAAAACCATCTAATTTTAGATAATGGGAGATAGTTAAACCTTGCCCTTGATTTTTATTGTTTTTCTTACCCATTATAAGTGAGTTCTCTTCAGAAAGTAACCCTAACAGTGTAATGTCTTTAACTTCTGATTTTAAATTATGGGAGATCCTTGCGATATTCCAATTTATTAAAGATCCATTAATTCCAGTTGTATTTGGTGCATTCCAAACATTTGATTGTAGCCAACTATTAGAATCAAACCATTTTCCATCACTTTTAGAGATGTAGGGGAGTGGAGCACTGTTCTCTTGGGTTGTTTCTATATTTTTCAATAATCCACTAATTCCAGAGGTCCCATGATCTAATGCAAATCCATTTTCCACCTCTCCTGTAATTAACCTATAATAACCTTCTAAGTTGTTCCATGAAAGATTTGTTGGTACGTCCATTGGAATTACTTCACCTTGAACATTCCCATTATTATTTTTAATACGTTGATTCATCATGAACCTAACTTGTTCTTGATTTAATCCTGTTTTCCAAATTCTAACTTCTTCAATCCAACCATGAAAATTATTCTTAGGATTTAAAGGTTCAGCAGGATCATACATTGCCCCTATTAGCATAGGAGAATTAATATCTCCGGGCTTTGTTGAAAGATTATCTGTTTTCAATTTTATACCGTCTACGTATAGATTTATTAGGTTTCCTTCTTGCACTGCTGCAATATGATACCATCTATCTGTACCAATAGATTGGGTTGTAGAGATAGTTTTGTTATTGAGTCTTATTGAAGGTTTTCCCTTGTTTAATATTAAGTCGTAGCCTCCATCGGTTAAATCATTTAAATTTCGTTTAGAAATTATAGTGTTAATACCTTTAATAGAATTGGGTTTCACCCAAGCTTCCAAAGAAAAGGCGTTTTCACTATTTCGTAAATTAAAATTATCTCCAAAATCTACATAATCATCTACTCCATCAAAATCTAATTTACTACAGCTAGGAGGGAAGGTAATTATCAACTCATCAAAAATAGGAGGGCAACCATTTGTAGGTGTAACAGTCCATCTTAAAATATATTCGGTATTAGCTTTCCCTTCAAAGCTACTTTTTCTGCTGGTACTATCACTAAAAGAACCTTCACCTCCATCTATAGGTAGAGATATAGTCCAATTTCCTGAAGCCACAGAAGGATCTATTTCAGAAGCAGAAAGGTTGAAAATTGTTGTTCCACATTCAGCAATAGTTATATCTTCCCCCGCATAAGCTGGGCTTTCATCTGGCTGATTTACAGTTAAAGCCGTAGAAAGAGATGTACAAGCTTTTGAAGTTGATACTATAAAAGTATAAGTAGATGCGATTAAGTTGGATACTGTTAGAAATCCGGAACTATTATCTTCTTCCCTATATATTTCTATTCCCTCCTTGTCAAGTAAACTGATATTATAATTTGGGGATTCTTCTTCTAAAACACCGCCAGTTATTTCTATAGAAACGCTTCCGTCTGTACCTCCAAAGCATTGAACAGGTGTAAAACTCGACGACACTATTTCTAATAAAGATGGATCTGTAATACTTATTTCTTTAGTTATGCTGCATCCAAATTCATTAGTTATAAGTACGTTATATTCTCCAGCCGTTAGACCTGTCGCCATTTGAGATGTTTGTCCATCACTCCATACATAGGTATAAGGACCTGTTCCAGCTGGTAGGATCACTTTAGCCGTTCCATTAGAACCTTGATAACAACTTGGCATCGTAGTCTCTATAGAATCGACTATTGGGGTAGGATTTATTGTTAATATAATTGTGTCCAAAACAGGTTCACATGGTGCATCGGGTAGATTTGAAATAAGAGTAAGAATAACCGAGCCTGCAGATATTTCTTCTGTACTGGGAGTGTAAATAGCGTCAAGCTTGTTTCTATTAGGAATAAAAGAACCATTTCCGCCAGTCCAATTTCCTGTTGTAATAGAGCCTAGAATACTTCCTCTTAGTTGTATTTCTGCATTTTCTGCACAAACAGATTGATCTTCCCCTGCATCTACAATAGTTTCTGGTACTATTATAACTTCTGTAGTTCCAATTTGTGGAGAGCAGCCATAGCCATCAATTACGGTTAGCGTATAAATACCAGAGTCTGCAGTTAATAGATTTTCTAAAACAGGATTTTCTTCCGTAGAAATAATTTCTCCACTAGGATTGGTCCATTCAAATTCTATTGGATCTCTACCGCCTTCAATATTAGCATACAGTTCTAAATTACTTCCCTCACAAATTGCAGAATTGTTCGATGGGGATATGCTAAATATTATTGGCTCAAGAGTACCAAATGAAACATCATCTATTCCAAAATCGTTTCCATTTCTAATGGTCTCTAAATTTATAATTTCTAATACCGCAGTGGTTGAATTACCAGAATTCCAGAACGGATTGCTGTAAAATTGTATCCAATTATTAGTATTTACTTGCCCGTTACTGGTAGGTTTTGGTGCATCTTTTAAATCGGCAATAGTACCGGTTGGAACACCATTTACTTGAAATTGAAGCCGGGCAGGGTTTCCAGGGTTTAAGTTCATTCCCCAAGCACTAAAATAATAATTTGTATTAGGTTGAATATTGGTAATGGTTTGTCTCCATATTACTTTTCCAGATCCCGGATGCCCATTAATAATCATAAAATTTCCATTGCCAGTAGTATGATCTTTTCCATAAAAATTATTATGGAAATTATGGGCATCTTCATTAACTGCAAAGTAACCTTCCGGGTTTAATTCATTTCTAGTATTTGGATTATCATTTACGTATTGATATTCTGTATAAAAACCAATATTTCCTTGTGAGAAATCCCCATTAGTCAGCAATTCATCTGAAACACTAATAGATCCAATCCCCATGCAGCCAAAATTGTCTGTAACAGTTAAAGTATATGTTTGTGCTAGCTCAATATTTACACTACGATCTGTCCCAATTATATTTCCCGCAGATTCCCATTGATAACTAGCAAAAATATTATCTGATACTAATTCTATGAAAGTTGAATCTCCGCAATAATTTGGAGTAATTGTGACAGCTGGTGGTTGTCTAACAGTTACTTCAATTTTACCAATGCCTGGACATTCTATGTCTGGATCACTATAAGTCGCTGTATAGATTGTGGTTTCAGCTGGATATACATTTTGCGGATTTTGCTCATTAGAACTCCAATTTGGGTCTGTGGAAGAAGTCCATATTACATTTGGAGTTTTGGTTGTTCCAGATATGGAAATATTATCTAAGGCCCACCAATACCCCCAATTGGCTGAATATTTAAATCTTATAAATAAAGATTGTTTCCCAGTAAATCCAGATAAATCCACGTTTTGAACTCCATTAACGTCAGATGTGTAGGTTTTAATTGTTGTCCAGTCATTATCGTTGTTGCTATTGATAGTTGATACTTGCACTACTGCATTGTCTGCATCGTAATATTTTCTGAAATAGCTCCAAAATGATAAATTAAGGGTTGAGTATCCAATAGTATTTATTGGCTTGTTATATTGCAAGATTGTATTAGTACTACTTCCCGAACCTGAAGCATCACTATTTGAAAGGTAAAATTTTGAATTATCATTAGATTTAATCCTACCGTAACCAGTATCATAGTTGTTATTTCTTATGGTCCAGGCAGATGCATTGGTGTTTCCTCCAGTTGTATTATTAATGGTATTCCAATTACTTAAAGAAGCATTAAAATTTTCATCTATTAAAACAGAAGGCAAAGTTCCTTGATTTTCAAAAACAGAAGATAAATTAACTTTACTTCCTGGACAGATTTCAATAGCCGATGCATTTGCAGTTACCTTTGGGCCAGAAAGCAGAGAGAAATTCACTTGTTTTTCACTAGAGCAACCTTCAGAAGTTGACAATGTTATATAATAGGTTACACCAACAGTATTTCCAGAATCATTATACAGGGTTTCCATAATATTACCAGAACCTGTTTTCCGAGGATTGTTTAAAAATGCTTCTCTTCTCCAATTTATTGAAGCGTTACCAAGATTACTAGATAAATTATGGGATATTTCTTCACCGTTACACCGATCACCAACTGGATTGGTAATTAATTGAGGTTCGGGGAGTATATTTACATTTATTTCAGAAGTATTTATACAACCATCTGCCGTTTCTAACTTAAAAATGTATTTAGCTATAATAGGGCTAGAACTCACATTCAATAAAGTTTCATTTGGGTTTTCTATGTTTTTATCATCAGATTGATTTGCAGGGTTTTCCCCTATTGCTGCTCTAGTCCAAGTAATAGATGTGTTTTCCAAGCTACTTATAGGAGTGAAATCGAAATTAGACCCGCTGCATATTTGTGAAGGGGCATCCAAAATATTACTTAAAACTGGCTTTAACTTTGTAATTTCCACCTCTTTCACAATGTAGCAACCCGGTATCGTAGTACCCTTTATATAAAAAAATCCTTTTTCGACACTAGATGGGTTTGAAAGTGGAACAGTAGCCTCTGCATTTGTCCAATAGGTATAAGTAAGCCCTGATGTTGTATTTCCGTTCTTTATATTTGGAGAAGTTAAATCTACAGATTCTAAACATTCTGGAATAGTAATTTGTAGGATCGGAGTGGGGTTAACGTTTATAATAGCAGTTATTGGAGTTCCATCACAATTATTTGCTGTTGGTATAATTTTATATTTTACAGTTGCAACTCCATTCGTATTATTAATAAGTTGTTGCTCTATGTTTTCTCCTGAACCTTCTATTGCTCCACTAATACTTCCTGGTGGAGAAATCCCCGTGATTATCCATTTAAATGTTGTTTCAGGTAAAGATCCAGATAGTGAAATATTAGAGAGTTCACCAGAACAAATAGTTTGACTAGATGGTGTTAAGGATACAGTGGGAGTAGGATTAACCTGAATGTTATAGGTAACAGGTTCTCCTATACATGTATTAGATTTGGGTGTAATTAAAATAGTAGCATTTCCTGGTATTGTGTTGAATGCTGGAACTTCAGTTACTCCTAACTTATTTGATAAACCTATTGCAGCTCCCCCTGTGATATCATATAAAATATCATTTGGGGAGCCAGATAAGGGAATAGTACTTGTTAAAACTCCATTACAATAAATTTGATTTTCAGGAGCTATTAGTCTAGGCTTTGGTTTAACCTCTATTTTAAAAGTTTCCGGTATTCCTTCACAGTCGTTAGCAATTGGGTTAATGGTTATTGTAGCAAAAACAGTCTGATTTGTAGGATTAGTTGCGATAAAAGAATTAATCTTATTTTGGCCAGTTGCTTTTAAACCTATAGCAATATTGTCATTTATCCAATTTCTTCTAGTTCCACTTACAGAAGAACCTTTAAGTATGATTTCTTCAACCATTTCCCCATCACAAACTACAATATCTGCAGGTTTGGTAATAGTTGGGGTTGGATTGATAGTAATTTTAAAACTCATAACATCTCCGTCGCAATTATTAGCAACTGGCGTTACCAATATATTAGCAGTTACTGGAACTGTCGTGTTATTAACTGCAGTAAATGCTGGTATTTCCTCTGTACCATTTCCACTTAAACCTATAGATGTGTCGTTATTAGTCCAATTATATTTGGTTCCAGAAACGGGGCTACCTTCAAATATTATTTTTGAAAAGCTATCACCATTACAAATGGCATAATCTATTACATCATTAACTTTTGGTGTTGGATTTACAGTGATCTTAAATGTTACAGGAATTCCTTCACATTCATTAGCTTTAGGTGTTACGGTTATACTTGCAGAAATTGGTGCATTTCCTGTATTTTTAGCTGTAAATGCAGAGATATTTCCATTTCCCAATGCAGCTAAACCTATAGTTGGATTATTGTTGATCCATGAATAGGTAGTGCCAGAAACAGTGCTGCCGGAGAATTTTATCTCTGGAACCGCCGCTTCGTTACACACAATAACATCTAAAGGTTGATTGACCTTTGCTGTGGGATTAACAGTAATTTTAAATATTTGAGATTCTCCTTCACAATTATTTGCAGTTGGAATTATGGTAATAGTTGCACTTATTGGAGAATTAGAAGTATTGCGAGCTTGGAAGGATGGTATGCTTCCATTACCAGATGCAGCTAATCCAATGGATGTATTATTATTGGCCCAAATATAATTTGTTCCTGAAACCGTTGTGCCTGTAAAATTTATTACAGGAGTAGTGGTTTTATCACATATCACAACATCTGCAGGTTTATTGAACTTAGGAGATGGGTTAACAGTTATTTTATATTCCTGAGTTTCTCCCGTGCAACCATTTACTATAGGGCTAACTTTAATAGTAGCGGTGATTGGAGTATCCCCTGAATTTTTTGCCTGAAATGAGGTAATATCTCCAGTCCCACTGGCGCTAAGATTAATTGCAGGGTTGTTGTTAGTCCAGTTATAAATTACTCCATTAATATTATTTCCTGAATATATTATAGGAGGAATTATTTCATTATTACAAACTATATAATCATTTGGTTTATTTACCGTTGGAGATTCCTTAATAGTAACCGAAATAGAATAATTACTACTTCTTTCCCCTGCAGGATTACTAATAGCTAAGTTCGCGGAGTAGCTTCCAGAAGATAAATTTGCTGGAATAACGATAGGGATTTCTTTTGGAGAAGTAGGTAAAGTTGCAGCTGTTGTATTTTGAAAACCCTGAGCTAGAGCTTCAGTACTAAATGTTATACTATATTTATTAGGATTCCCGGTTGTTGTAGAATAGGTAATTTTGGCAGAAGTATCACTTTTACATACAGATGGATTATTTCCTAAAGTTATTGTAGGTTTAGCAGCAATTTTTGAAGTCGCTATCTTTTTTACTTTCGATTCTTCAAATTTTAAAAAACTAAGATTTGCTGAATCAAATAATGAATGGCAAACTAAATTAGTATCAGAACTAGTTTTATCTGAACCTATTATTTTATTTGCGAAAACATTATATGAAGTACATAAGAGTATAAAAATTAGTAAGCACGATCTAATTAATAAAGTAATTTTTTCCATCTAGCCCTATTTGCAGCAGTATAAAGGTACATACTTTTGCTGCAAATAATTTTGATTAAAGCTCTAAAAATCAGATAAAGAGCATTTTTAATACGATTTGTGGTCGTTTTATTCTGCTTAAGTTTAAATTTGTAGGAATTAGGCTGTTAATTCGATAGTATAATTCTCTTTACTATTATTCTATTTTCAGCATATAATTTCACAAGATACACTCCTGTAGAATTCTCATGAACAGGAAGTCTAATTTCCTTACCGTTTGTAATTTCTGAATATTTATGTACAATTTGTCCTAGTACGTTATATATTTCTACTCTATTTATATCTATTAACTGAGGATTTAATATGGAAATTTCTTCATCCTTGCTTATATAGTAAAGATTCAGTTCCTTATATTCATCAGTATTAGAACCGGTTTCTTCTCCTGAATCTATCTCGCTTTCTTCCCCTGTATTACCTGAATTCTCATTTTCGGACTCTTCTTCAGTTTCCGTCTCAGTTTCTTCTTCAGTCTCCTCAGGAGTATCATCTTTTTTCTCGAATACAATTTGAAAACGTTCATAGTATGCTCCGGGTTCCAATGCTATTTTGAATTCCGATTTTCTTAGATCATGATATAACTTCGTTTCTAGATCCTTCAAATAGATATTTGTTTTATCTGGAATATTCTCTAGCTTATTTATTTCAAATTTTGCTTCACCTGCTTTAGAAATATAAACTCCAATTGGTAAGACCTGGTCTGGATTAAAATTATTAACCCCTTGAATAACATACTCATAGTTATTAATTAACCAAAAGAAATCTTCTTCATTATAATCATTAAGTGGCGCATCATAGCCTAGATCATATCCATTTGTAGCATTTTTATTTGCACCCACCAAAATTTGCCTTTGATATCCTAAAGGAGAATTAAAATCTAACCTGATCTTTGGATCTGGAGTTGCTTCTTTTTCGTTACTGATAGTTTTCTCTTGACTTAAAAAATGAGAAATTTTTGTTTCTTCTCTTACAAAAGCTCTTTGACTATTCTTAAATAATACATCTCCACCATCAACCGTAATATTTCCAATATCGTCGTCTAATACAGTATTAATAAAAAAGCCTTGGCCAACTGGTATATATTGTCCGGGTACATTGTCATTGGATGTCACAGCTCCAGTATTGCTATTAATTCTATCATCTGTAGCTATAGCTTTAACACCACCAATTAAATTGTAAGTAGCATACCCACCAACGTATTCCCTTAGAGTATGTGTTTGCCCCCCAAAATGATCCCAAAAATATAAAGCACCATTAAATATATTTTTTTCATTATTTCCTCCACTAGCATTAAGATTATCTAAGATAAATTTATTTGCATCTATTGCGGAAGGATATGGATTCCCCAACATATAGTTTTGATTCTTTCCAACAGATAAACTAATATCCCCATTATTGGGTTTACCTTTAAACACATAATTTTGTCTATCTGAAATTGCTGCGACTCCAGAGGTGCCTTTCATTGTATAACCTTCACCTACATTTAGTATACCCGTGCTGCCAATGTGTTCATAATCGCTGTATTCATCTGCTTTTCCTCTGAATTTATATATCCAATAATTGCTAATTTTCCTTGGATTTGCAGCTTTTCCATCTGCATAAGTTACACCTTGTCCAAAATCAATATTTCTTGGAATGGCTGAAATTGTTCCATCCATTAATACGGAAGCTACTGTATAAGTTGAATTTGAAGCATTCCCTAGCGGAACAACTGGAGAACTCCAATAATTATAATTATAACTACTAGCTGTTCCTTGTTGATCCCTTTCAATATATCCTTCGCTATTTTCCTCATAAATACTTTCATAGGTTTGGCTTGGAGTATAACGCTTTTGAACCAATTGCGAGTCACCTTCCAAATCTATTATCCCGTTAAGAGATAAATAATGAGTTATCCATAATCCTTGACCTGTTCCAGTTCCTGTTGAAGTATTAATAACACCCTCCATTGTTAGTTTACCGGATTCAGATAATAATCCTAATAATGTAATATCTCGAGATCCAGACTTTATACTATTATTGTTCATTATCTTAACTATATTCCAATCTATTGGAGATCGATAATTGGAGGGATGAGCCGGATCCACATCAAGAATATCTTTTCCTATACCAGAACTATTTGGAATATCCCAAACACTAGGTTGTGCCCAGGTAATTGAACTATTCCAATCTCCATCATTTACAGAAATATAAGGTATAGGAGCAGTTTGAGGTTGTGCGCTAGTTATATTTACAAGTTCGCCATCAATAATAGGGTTAGCACTAGACTTTAAATATCCACATGACACGGATTCCATTTGATAATAACCCGATAAATTAGACCATAAAATGTTAGGTATATCTTTTGGTATAATTTCCCCTTGAACGTTTCCGTTTTTAGTTGGACTTGGTATGATTTTTTGATTCATCATTTGATGTAATTGATCAGAAGTGAGAGCTACATTCCAAATTCTTACTTCATCAATCCATCCATTGTAAAAATTTAAAGGTTTATTTAGTTTTTTAGTGTCCATTGCTCCCATAATTGCCTTAAACTCATTTTCACTAGGTGATCCACCCCCCAATAGCTTTAAATAAACCCCGTCAATATATAATTTATATTCTCCAGATGCGGAATGAGTTAATGCTATATGATACCAGCGATTTGTATTTATCTTATAAGGTGAAGAACTAATAGATCCAGATTTATCCCAGTTAAAAGAAACTTCTCCAGAATTACTTATTTTTAAATCATATCCCTTTGCATTACCATCATAGTTTCCATCCCTTTTTGAAAATAGAGTTTGAGTTCCAGTTGTTGATTCTGGTTTAACCCACATTTCGAGGCTAAAATCTCCTTGTAAATTATGGTTCTGTCCAAATTCTATATAATCATCTGTTCCATCGAAGTCTACAGTATTACAGCTTGTAATTATAACTTTGACAGTATCTGAACAGCCATTAACCGTCCATGTTAAAATATAAGTACCTGCATCTGCCGTAAAAGTTGAATTTGCTGAATTAACATCAGAAAACCTTGGCGTTTCCCCGCACGATGGTGAGTTTCCTTCTTTCATATATGACCACGTTCCAATTTCATTCGTTCCGGAATCATCACAACCTACACAATTTTCTGGAAGCTCGAAAGAACCTTTTGCAGCATTCTCATTAGCAGAAAGCATATTATCATAGGCGTTTAATTGAACCGTATTTTGCCCACATTGCTCATTGTTATTAATAATATCTTCTCCCGCATAAGCATGACTAACGTAAACATCGATTAATCCAGTTCCGTCTTCGCTATAAGTACGACAACCTGCTATAAGAGCGGTTGCACCGTATTCATGATGACCAGGTACATTAGCTGGTAAATCAACATTAGTTTCGGTAGTACCGTCATTCTTTATAGGTTTTTCATTTGGATCTCCAATTCCTATCGTCCATTCCACATCTGTAGGAACTAAGATTTCTTTATTGATAAAAAGATTATCCATTGCCCAAATACTATTGTCTGAAGTTCCTTTAAATGACCATTTGATCCTTACTCTGCTTTCTCCAATATAATCGTTTAAAGAAATAGAAGTATTATCGGTACTGAAATTATATCTGGTTGCTGAAGATCCATTAACAGATTCTGCAGTTCCAGCTGTATACCATTTCTTAACTCCACTGCCAACTGCATGAATTATTTTCAGTGGTTTATAAGTTGCTCCTGCATCTGTGGACACCTCAATATTAGCATAATCATTATTTACAAAATAATAAGCTTGATCAAAATTTACAGAGGCAAATTTAGCGTCGGTTAAATCTAATATTGGACTCTCAATTGTACTAGGAGATTCTCCTTTGTACTTATTATCATTGTAATCTCCTTGTGCCACTGCAAATTTACCCGCTTGGCTAGAATATAGGATATCTCCAAAGTCATGTCCATCATTGGTACAGGACCAATTTCGAGCTTTAGAGTTATTTCCTCCACACGAGTAACCTCCGGTTGAACCGTCTATAAGCCAGGAATCGGGGTTATTAGGATTTAATTGTCCTCCGTCAAAATTTGTTTGTGAATCTACAGAGGCAGGTTGAGTAGCAAGATAATTCGTCTTAGCTCTTAAGTGAATTGTTTCATTCAAGCAATAACTATCATCCTCATCTAAACTCTCTATGGATGGTGCTGTTGCAGCAGGCAGTGCTCGAACGTAGAAAGTTTTGGAATATTCTCTACATGTACCTTCCTTAATCAATACTCTATAAAAAGTGGACTCTAATTGACCTTGCACAAATGAAACATTCAATTGACTTGTATTGTTCGAAACATTCTCCCAAGCTCCATCATTTTCTGCAAATTTTTCCCAATTTAAGATTGTTCCTCTTTGATTAACTAGTTTTAACAGAATAGAGATTGAAGATCCACAAGCCGAGATATCAACTCTATCAGAAAATTCGGAACCTTGAAAAGTTCCAGTGATATTACCTCCATTTATATTTACGGGCACAAGTTTAATCTCTTGATTTTGAGTAGTGGTGTTTCCACTGCTGTCTATATAATTCCAAGTAATTGTTCGGTTTCCGTAAAAAGAATAAGGAAATATAAAATCTGGACTTAAAGTTCCTAAGATTATACCATCACAATTGTCTAATGCTTTAGGTCTGGATAAATCGGAAAGACTTGAAATTTCACACCCATTGATCGTCTGTACTGGTAAATTTTGTAATTCCGGTTCCGGTGCCTCGGTATCATTTATAAGAATTTTTTGCTCAATAGCGGGGGTAGAATTACCTGAATCATCAGTAAATATCCAGAATATAGAACCAGATTCAGTAAAGGTGAGATCTACACCAGTTGTACCTATTACCGTTTCTTTACAATTATCTATCGTAGTGGGTGGTGTTACAGTAATTGAGCATTGCGCAATTATATCAGGTAACGTTGGTAAGGTAGGAATTTGAGTATCATTAACAGTTACTGTAAAACTACAGGTCTCTGTATTTTCAGAGGGATCTGTTATGGTCCAAATAATAGTCGTCCCATTAGGTATTTGTGCTCCAGCCAAAGTCGAGTTTTCATTAAAATCGTTACTTAAGAGTGTAATACCACAATTATCTGCCGTTGCTGTTGGATCGAATTCAGTTCCAATAACTGTATAATAACATTTTCCAATATCGGCCGTTTTAATTTTATCTCCTACACAATTGATGGTTGGATCCTGTGCATCAACCACCGTTACTGTTTGTGTAGATGTTGCTTTTCTACCTGCACCATCGGTTACCGTCCAGGTTACCGTATTTGCTCCCAGAACTAAACTAGTTGGCGAAGCAATCACACTTGCTATAGAACAATTATCGGCGGCACTAGGTTTTGTGAGTTGGGAACTCGCGTATGTACAAGTTCCAGAGTCTGCATTAACGTTAATAGCGGCAAGAGTCGTGATTGTTGGATCCTGTGCATCAACCACTGTTACTGATTGCGAAGATGTTGCTTTTCTACCTGCAGCATCGGTTACCGTCCAGGTTACCGTATTTGCTCCCAGAACTAAACTAGTTGGCGAAGCAATCACACTTGCTATAGAACAATTATCGGCGGCACTAGGTTTTGTGAGTTGGGAACTCGCGTATGTACAAGTTCCAGAGTCTGCATTAACGTTAATAGCGGCAAGAGTCGTGATTGTTGGATCCTGTGCATCAACCACTGTTACTGATTGCGAAGATGTTGCTTTTCTACCTGCAGCATCGGTTACCGTCCAGGTTACCGTATTTGCTCCCAGAACTAAACTAGTTGGCGAAGCAATCACACTTGCTATTGAACAATTATCGGCAGCACTAGGTTTTGTTAGTTGGGAACTTGCGTATGTACAAGTTCCGGAGTCTGCATTAACATTAATAGCAGCAAGAGTCGTAATTGTTGGATCCTGTGAATCAACCACCGTTACTGTTTGTGAAGATGTTGCTTTTCTACCTGCGCCATCGGTTACCGTCCAGGTTACCGTATTTGCACCCAGAACTAAACTAGTTGGCGAAGCAATCACACTTGCTATTGAACAATTATCGGCAGCACTAGGTTTTGTTAGCTGGGAACTTGCGTATGTACAAGTTCCGGAGTCTGCATTAACATTAATAGCGGCAAGCGTCGTAATTGTTGGATTATCATTATCTCCAATAATTATTTTTATCCTATAAGGATCACTTTTATCACTGGAATTACTGCTGCTACTAGTGTAGAAAGTAGCTTCATAAGTTCCGAAAGGTGCATTCGTTGGAACATTAATGTTTAAACTCCCTGCGCCAGTTGGAAAGGAATGATCTTTACTAACATCTGAAAATCCCACATTCTTAGCAGACTGATCAAATATTATGGAATACTTATTTGGATTGTTAGTAGTGGCCGTATATGATAAAATTGCATTAGATGTTCCTTTACATATTACAGGTATTGCAGATAAAGTAATACTAGGTTTTGCTAAAACCATAGACTTATTTACCTCTTCCGTTTTATAGGATGATGCTGTAAAAGATTCAATTAATGAATTATTTAAACCTAAAGGTTCTATTTCCTTAGATTCAAAAAACATATAACAGACATTTTCAGAAGTAGATGAAAACTTATCTAAATCTGATTTCTCGGAAGCCAATAAAGAGTTAGTTGAACATAATATCATTAAGATTAATATGTTAATTCTAACCAATAAAGTAATTTTTCCCATGCAAAATTTGTTACAAATGTTTCCAAATGTACGTAGTTTACATGAAAGTAGTTTTGATAAAGGGCGAAAAATTTAGCTAAAACGCATAAATACTGTGAATTAGCTAGTTTTTATTGTCGGAAACCTAATATATGTACGAATTTTAATGTTAATTTTTGATAATGATTTTTTGTGTGATTAGCTTATCGGTTGTTTTTAATTTAACGATATAAACGCCTGAGGGATAATTTTTTATACTTATCCTTACTTCTTTGGAATTTGAAATGGACGAATGATTTACTAATAATTTGCCATTTAGATCGTATAAATAAAGATTGTCAATTTGAATTTCTTCATTGTTTAAGATCTGGATTTCATTATCTCTATAATTATGTTTCATTGTTACTAAGCAATCCTTAGGCGTAATCATAGGTACTTGAATTGTATCTATGGGAGTGATAGTTTCTTTTTCTTTAAAAAAGATCAAAGCAAATCTATCTACAATATAACCGGGCTTCATAGTTGTTTCATAGGCAATCTCTTTTATGTCATGTATACTATCATTCCATTTATCATGAATGTAAACCATTTTATCATCTGGTAAATTCTCCCAAGATTTTAATCCTATATTAATTGGTCCTTCTTCATCTATCATCATGCCTATAGGTAATACTTGATCTACATCGAAATTTGACACTCCTTGAATTACAAATTCATGGTCCTTAATTAGCCAGAACATATCTTCTACATTATATTCATTTAATGGTGCATCATATCCAAGATCATATCCATTAGTTGCATTTGGATTAATACCAACTAGAAGTTCTCTTCTGTAACCTTTAGGAGAACGGAAGTTTATTCTGATCTTTCCTAATGCTATTGCTTCCTTATTTGCTTTATCGGTTTTCTCTGGAGCTAAAAATTGAGAACTCCCTACTGCTTCTCGAGCAAATACCCTCTGGCTGTTTTTGAAAACAATATCTCCTCCCACTACATTGTTCAATCCATTTAAAGATGGGTCTGGCATAGAGTTTATAAAGAAACCTTGCCCTACAGGAATATATTGTCCAGGAGTTTTACTCGCAACTGCATCAGAATTACTATTAATTCTGTCGTCCATTGCAATGGCTTTCACACCACCAATAAGATTATAGGTTGCATAGCCCCCAACATATTCTCTTAGAATATGAGTTTTTCCAGCAAAATGGTCCCAGAAATAGACGGCTCCTGTAAACACATTTACATTATTTAATCCACCACTGTCTTTAATATTATCTAATATGAATTTTTTAGCGTCAATTGCAGAAGGGTAGGGGTTGCCTAAAAGATAATTCTGATCCTGACTTATATTTAAGGTAATAGTACCATTATTAGGTTTTCCTTTATAAACATAATTTTGTCTATCTGCAATGGATGCATCTCCAGAAGTCCCTTTCATAGTATATCCCTCTCCAATTTTTAAAACACCATTGCTACCAATATGTTTCCATTCAGAATATTCATCTGCAGTTCCTCTAAATTTCCATATCCAATAATTACTTATCATCCTTGGATTAGAATATTTTCCATCTGCAAAGGTTACACCATTCCCGAACATGATGTTTTTTGGATTATTAGTATCGGTACCATCCAACATCACTTTGGAAATCATGTATGTAGAATTTGATGTTCCTTGATCTACAACTGGAGAAGACCAGTAATTATAGTTGTAACTATTTGCAGTTCCCTGTTGATCTCGTTCAATAAAACCAGCACTTGTAGGTGCCAAAATACTTCCTTCGGTTTGAACTAGTTGGGATTCGCCCACTAGGTCTATACTTCCGTTTAGATCTAAATAGTGAGTAATAGTAAGTCCTTGTCCAGAATTATTTTCGTTTAAAGTTTGATTTGGATTTGCCATATTCAGCTCCCCAATTTGAGAAAGTAGGCCTAGCATATAAATATCCTTTCCACCTGACGTAATATCATGTGCAATTTGGGCAATGTTCCAATTTATAGGTTCCCCATTAATTCCTAAACTATTAGGAGCGTCCCATACATCTGGTCGTTGCCAAGTATTTTTGCTTCTCCATTGCCCTGCGACTTTAGAAATGTAGGGTAGGGGAGCTGAATTTTCTTGGGTAGTTTCAATATTTTTTAATAATCCATCTACCTTATTTATAGATTTATCTGGTGTAAATCCGTTAGATAGTTCACTACCTATAAGTTGATAATATCCTTCAAGATTATTATAGGCAAGGTCTCCTGGCACTACTAAGGGTAATACTGTCCCAGTTACTGGAGTTACATTTACCTTTAAACGTTGATTCATCATGAATCTTAATTGCTCTTCCTGTAGTGCAGTTTTCCAAATTCTCACTTCTTCTATCCAGCCATGAAAATAATTCACCGGATTTTCCGGTTTATTTCCTCTAAAAATAGCTCCAATAAGAAAGGGACTTGAGGTCGCTGTAGGATTGCTGGCACTTCCATTTCCTACTTTAATTCCGTCTACATATAATTTAGCTTGGCCGTTAGTAAATATGACCGCGACATGATACCACCTTGCAGTAGTTAATTTGTACGATGATGTTACGGTTGAATTACCCCATCTAAACGTTGGAGATCCACTATTAATTGAAAGATCATAACCTCCGGCAGATAGGTTTTGTGAGTCTCTCTTAGAAACTATTGTGCGTTGGCCATTCAGTGAGTTTAATTTTACCCAAGCTTCAATTGTAAAATTACCAGAGCTTAAATTATAATTATTTTCCATTGTTACGTGATCATCTACACCATCAAAATCTAACGTGCTACAATCTTCAGTAAATGAAATTAACATTTGATCATTAGTAGTACAAGTGTTGGTTTCATTAGCGATAGTCCATTGAAGGGTATAGTTACCTGCCGTTCCTGTAAAATAAGATTGAGGATTGTTAGGTTCGCTAATTTGTCCTCCTGTTCCGGAAATAATGGTCCAAGTTCCAGTTCCTTCTTCCGGTATATTTGCAGAAAGATTGGTTCCCTTAAAGCCACAACTAAAATTTTGATCCTCCCCAGCAATTGCTTTAGATATTTGTGCTGGTTCTACTATTGTTACTTTTTCAATGGCTTGACAACCATTTTTATCTATTACTGTAATAGTATATTCTCCGTTTGTTAAATTAATGGCAGTTGCAGTTGTTTGCTCAGTTGCATCATTCCATAAATATGTATAATAATTTTCGGCGTTTTCAGATTGAAAAGGGCTACCTCCTGTTGCCGATACTGTAGCTCGACCTGTTTCTCCAAAACAAATAGGATTTGTTGAAGTAACAGAAAGAATAATAGGCGAAAGCGGCTGATTTATAGTTACAGGAGCTGCTTTAAATACCGTTCCTTCATTATCTTTTACCCACACCGTATAGTTTCCTGCTATTAAATTATAAAATTCATTACTCGGCAGAAAACCAGAAGTGGCACTTGTAATGCTGTATTGATATGGTCCTTGACCACCATTTGCTTTTACTGTTACAATTCCATTGTTAGACCCATTACATAATAATTCATTTGGAGTAGCTCGGGCGTATAATGGAGTAATTACAACTTCATTATTATTAGTAGAATAGCATTTTGGCTTTGGACCTTGACCGCATTTCCAATTTCTATTATTCGAAAATGTCAAATACACATTCTCTATAGTTAACAGGTCACCACATTCCCAATCTATTTCAATAGTTTTTACTTTAGTAGGAATAGCTTCCTTCTCGTAAAAGCATAAGCCCCTATTCACATTAGTCAAAGTACCATCTGCATGTTCTATAGTAAAAATATATTCTATGTATAAGGAGTAACGTGTAGAATTGGTTGGAAGATCAAAGAAAAGAAATTTTGGTTGTCCATTTCCACAGGTAGCAGCGGTGATTTTATTTCCACTGGCATCTGCCATATAAAAAGAGTTAATAGCAAAATCATTAGATCCACAATCATCCTTAAAACATTCACCAACGTATTGAATTATAGATTCTGTTTTAACAGCTCCAGTGCTATCTTTAACTTCAACTGTTATCGTTCTGTTTCCTGAGGTATTATATTTCACAACGTGAGATCCTGGACCTGTAGCAGTTTGAGGAGTAGCTCCTTCGCCAAAATTCCATAAATAAGTATAAGGACCAACTCCACCTATAGCAGTAAGATCTTCTACTTCAAAATAAGAAGTTCTAATTACATCTTCATCTTCTGGACAAATAGACGTTGGAATGATTGGAGCTTTTATAGCCTCTATTATTTTTAATTCTTTAAGTTGTGAACAGCCATTCTTATCTGTTACAGTAACTTCATAATTACCTGCAGCCAAACCATTTGCAGTTTTGGTAGTTTGAAGTACAGTTGCTTCATTTATTTTTCTCCACGCATAAGTGAACCCGGGTGTTCCGCCAGAAGCATTGGCAGTAGCAGTTCCTGTTGAAGTTCCATATGAGGTAGTTCTTGTGGTTGTAACCTGAACGCTTACTGTAGCTGCTGGTTGAGTAATAATTGTATTATTACTTAAAGTGATTTCACAACTTGGATAATCAAGATCTCTAATTTTAACTGAATATGTGCCAGCCGTTAGTGCAGTGAATTTTGAGTCAGTTTGCCAAGTGGTTCCATCTATGCAATATTCAAAAGCTCCATGACCTCCAGTGGCATTATTTATAGATAATGTTCCATCAGATCCATTAAAACAATTTACATTGGTGCTAACTATATTAGCATCTAGCGCTTCAGGAGCAGCTACTATAACATCAGATTGAGTAGCGCATCCCTTACTATCTTTTATAAAAATGGTATAAGAGCCTTCTGCAACATCAGTAAATATACCCGTATTATTAAAATTGGTGTTGTCTATTGAATATAAGTATTCACCATTTCCTCCTGTTACAGATCCTGCTGTTATGGTTCCGCTGTTATTTCCTACACATGCAGCAGCTGTGGATGAAGCTGGTTCAGAAATTAGTGGTTCCGGTTCATTTATTTCTATAATTCTTTCTATTTTACAACCGTTTAGATCTCGCACTGTAAGGGTGTATGTTCCTGCATATAGAACTTTGAATGTTGTTTCCGATCCAAAATTCACTCCATCTATAGAATATTGATAACCCGTTGTACCTCCTCTAACCGCTCCTGCAGTTACGGTAGCATCAGACGCTCCATGGCAGCTAATATCAGTTTTCGTTGCTGGATCCATTACTAGTATCTGTGGTCCAGTTAATGTAACAGTCTCTGTAACTGTACATCCTTTAACATCTCTTACGGTTATAGTATGATTACCTACATTAAGCTCATTAAACGTATTGCTTGTAGTGAAATTTATTCCATCTAGGGAATATTCATATCCACCATTTCCACCAGTAACGGTTCCTGCCACTATTTCTCCATCTCCAGAGTCATAACAATTAACATTCGTGATTTCTGCAGATTCCATTTTTAACGCAATAGGCTCGGCTATTGTAATTGTTTCTGAAATCAAACAGTTTTTAGAATCCCTTATTGTTAAAGTATAATTTCCTCCAGGTAGGTTAGAAAAAGTGTTATTGGTTTGAAAATTCGTTCCATCTATAGAAAATTCGTAACCTCCATTTCCACCAATTACAGTTCCAACAATTATAGATCCATCATTTGCTCCAAAGCAAGTTAATGCCTTGAAAGTCGCAGGAATTGCAGATAAGGTATCGGGTTGGGAAATTATAATATCTTCCTCTGTAGTACAGTCATTTAAATCTTTTACTTGCAAAGTGTAATTTCCGGCATTTAATTCTGTGAAAGTATTGTTGGAGGAAAATGAAATACCATCAATAGAATATTGATAGGTACCACTTCCACCAGTTACTTCTCCTGCAATGATTTTTCCATCTTTAGCTCCATTACAGCTTACAGGAGAATAAGTTGATGGTTGCATAAGTAAAGAAGATGGCTCATCTACATTAGTTACCATAGTTATTTCGCAGCCCTTTTTATCTTTAACATATATAACATAATTTCCGGCTGGGAGATTTTCAAAAAAATTATCATTTTGATAATTTGTTCCATCCAATGAATATTTAAAATCTCCATTTCCTCCTGAGGCCGTACCAACCACTATAGTTCCATCTGAAGCTCCATTACATGTAGTATTTTTAATAGTTGGAGACATTACCTCCAAAGCCGCGGGCTCATTAATAGTTATTATTTCTGATATTTCGCAGTTTTTAAGATCCTTTACGCTAAGTGTATAATTACCCGCACTTAGATTTGAAAATAGATTACTGGATTGGAATGTGGAGCCATTAATAGAATAAGTGTAATTACCATTTCCGCCCACTACTTCTCCTGCGGTTATTGACCCATCTGATTTACCTTTACATGAAACCGAGGTAGTGGATGAAGTCTGCATTGATAATAGGGAAGGCTCAGTAATTGTAATATTTTCTGAAATCTCACAGTTGTTATCATCTTTAACAGTAATAGTGTAAGTACCTGCAATAAGATCGTTAAAGGTTCTTGAAGATTTAAAGTTATTACCATCTATAGAATAGGTATATGCACCACTACCTCCAGTTCCAGTACCAATAGTTATAGATCCATCACTTTTCCCATTGCAACTAACTGCAATAAAGCTAGAACTTTGCATAGATAACTGGTTAGGTTCTGTAAGTGAGGTGGTATTGGATGTCCTACAATTATTACTATCTCTAACTGTAATTGTATAATTGCCAGCTGTTAAATTTGAGAATGTATTACTGCTCTGGAAATTTGTTCCATTAATAGAATATTCATAATTATTATTTCCACCCGAAACAGATCCTGCTGTAATTACTCCGTCATTTCCGTTAAAGCAGGAAATGTTGGTTTTAGAGAGAGAATTTATAATAATAGCAGTGGGACTATTTATCACAAAAGTTTTGGAAGCTGTTATAGAGAGTGCGTCAGTAACGGTAACTTTATAAGATCCAGCTGGTAAATTAGTTCGGTTTTTAGAAGTATTGGCATCGTTCCATAAATACGTATAGGGAGCTGTACCACCACTTACAGAAATTGTTATAGCGGCATTATTAACGTTGTTGCAATTTAACTCTGAAATATTACCACTAATGATAATCTCCTCATTAATATTATTAGCAAATATGTTTATAAAAAGGGAAGAAGCTAAAAAGAGTAAACTCAATAATGGATTTCTTCCCATTAAAGTAATTTTTCCCATGAGACAATTATTTTAACAGAATTTTTGTAAAACTACATTAAAATTCTCCAGTTCACAGGGTGAAATACCTTATTAATCGATGAAATACATTAAAATTTAACTTTATTAAGACAATAATATTATATTTGTAGGAATAATCTTATTTAAAACTTATTTTTTCAAGAGATTTATACAGCTGAAGTATAAATGTTTAGATATTTATCAATACCAAAAATTATTTATGATTTTTATAGTTTCAGCTCTTTTTCATAATAAAAGAGATTACTGTATAGCTCTTTAATTTTTCAGAATTTTTATTATAACCGCGAGATTTAAAATCACAAAAAATTGAGTAAAACAATGTTTTTGTTCTACTCAATTTAGCTTTAATTGATAACTCAAATAGCAACTTATAGTTTACATTTCCACTGGAAACCTCTTTTAGAAAATCCGATTGAGCTCATTAAATAGTAGGAATTTTATTTTTTGGTTCAGTATAATTTAAGGATTAATAGTTTATTATTTCTGAAATAGGCAGAATTTATATGTTCAAGTAAAGCCGAATATAATCCAGTAATTAAAAATTCCCGAAATAGAATTGTAGAACTATATTTTAAGTCTATTTAATAAGATTCAAAAAATATAGAGCTACCAAATATTGAGTTGGAACAAGGACTTTTAATATTTAACAAGAACTAATCTACTTATTCTTTATTATAATTTTTCTTGTAATGATTTCCTTAACTGTATGCATCTTTAAAATATATATTCCTTCACTAAAATTCCCAACCCTTAAAATTATCTCTTTCTCAGAAGGTGTATCCTTAAATACATGTAGGAGTTTCCCATTAAGGTCAAATAAATAAATTGCAGAGATACTTAATTCTTGAGGATTAAGGACCATCATTTCGTTTTCCAAATAGGAATGTAAAAGACCTAAATCTGTTATGTCCTCAATTATAATAGGTTCCTCTATAGGTACTTGTGCTTGTTCTTTAAAAAAGATCAATTCAAATCTATCAGTAATTTCACCTGGTTCAGCGGTTGCTAAATAAGGTTTAGATCGTATATCGTGTATAGTATCTAAAGTAATATCTCTTAAATAGATAGTATGATCATCATTTATATTTTCCAGAGTATCAATTTTAATTGTGAACTCCCCAGCTTTTTCAATTCGTACACCTATTGGTAAAATTTGATCTTTACCAAAATCTGGTACTCCTTGTATTACCAAGAAATTCCCTGCTTGCAACCAATACATATCTTCAGAATTATATTCTATCATTGGAGCATCATAACCTAGATCAAATCCATTTGTTGCATAAGCATTGGTACCCACTAATAGTTGTCTTAAATATCCTTTTGGAGATTTAAATGAAATTCGTATTCTAGAACCAGTATTCTTCACTTCGTCTTTTCTGGTTTTAGTTATGTTCTCTGGTCTTAGGAAAATTGAATTTCCAGACGACTCTCTAGAGAATACTCTTTGGCCATTTTTAAAAGTGATCTCACCACCATCTAAGGTGAAAGGAACACCCCCAGATATGTTTTCTTCTGTTCCGGTATTTACAAAAAAGCCTTGGGATACTGGGATATATCTTTCAGGAGATTTTGTAGATACTCCTGCGGTAGAATTAATTCTATCATCTGTAGCAATAGCGGGTGCACCTCCAGTTAAATTTAAAACCGCATAGCCTCCAATATATTCTCTTAATATATGAGTTGCTCCAGAGAAATGATCCCAGAAATATAAAGTTCCATCAAAAACATTTTTATTATTACGAGCTCCAACTACGTTAACCGAGTTTAGGTTGTCGTAAATAAATTCGTTTGCATCTATTGCTGAAGGATATGGATTACCTACTAAATAATTTTTTTCTTTATCTATATGTAGGGTGATTGTGCCATTATTAGGCTTACCTCTGTAAACATAATTTTGTTTTAGTTTTATTGCAGCTGTCCCTCCAACTCCAGATACCCCTTTCATTGTGTGGCCTTCTCCAGTTTTAAGGAAACCTGTACTTCCTATATGTTGCCAAGAATCGTAATCGTCTGCTAATTTATTCGCGAATTTATAAATCCAGTAATCACTTTTGGTTATAGGGTTGGTTTTAGCACCATCGGCGGCAGGGTAGGAGGGCTTATAATTAATAGCTTTTGGGTTTTTAGCATCTGTACCATCCCACATAATATTACGTACTGTAAATCCTGAGTTATTAGCTGCTCCCTGAATACTTACTGGTGCAGTCCAATAATTATAATTAAAACTACTTAAGGTTCCTTGTTGATCTCTTTCTAAGTAACCAGCACTCGCTTCTTCGAGCAAACTTCCTTCATTTTGAATTAATTGAGATTCACCAACCAAATCTATATTACCATCCAATTTCAAATAATGTGTAACTCTTAATAATTGTCCACTATTATTTTCATCTTTATTACCAGGTCCAGAGATCTCTAATAATTTATTTTGCGTTTCCGATTTTAGTCCTAAAAGTGTGATGTCTCTATCTCCAGACTCTATATTGTGATTAATTCTAGCAATATTCCAGTCTATTCTTATACTAGTTTTCACACCTATGCTATTTGGTGCATCCCAAACATTTGGACGTAACCAGGTATTTATATTAGACCATAATCCATCATTTGCTGAAATATATGGAAGAGGAGCAGTGTTTTGCTGATCTGTAGTCATGTTATATAGTCTTCCAGGAACTATATTGGAAAGTGAGATATCTGGTGTAAGTCCATTTGCAGGCATCAGTGCTGCTTCAAAAGTTTCTAAATTATTTAGATCTGGAATTTTGGATATTAGTGGATAGTAACCTTCAAGATCACTGTATGTGAGTGATCCTGGTACTGGCATAGGTATTTCTTTACCCATATTAGCAGCATTTTGTAAATGCTGATTCATCATAAATTGAATTTGTTCAATGCTTAGTTCCTTTTTCCATATTCTAACTTCTTCAATCCATCCAGAAAAATAATCTTCAGCTTTTTTACTAGAGGCATTCCATTTTGCACCAATTATAGTCTTGGCAAATCCACCACCTACTCCAGCACCATTATCTATAAGTATTCCGTCTACATAAAGTTCTCCAGCAGACGTAGCTGCAATATGATACCATCTGGAGTTTGGAGTTAAGGCAGCAGAGAATGTTTTAGAGTTAAACTTAACATTTCCACTTACTAGAGAAATATCAAAATTAGGACCGCTTATGATAGTTCCATTAGCAGCTTCTGGCCTTACCCATGCTTCAATACTGTAACTACCGGTAAAGCTAGTCCCAAGGTCTACATAATCATCCACACCATCAAAATCCAATGTGGTACAATCTTTTAATTGAATAGGTGTTGGAGTGAATACTGGTAAGCACCCAGTATTTTGAACTACTTGTCCTCTTAGCGTTTCATCAAAATAATCGTTAGGATAAATAGAGGTTGAAATTAGTTTCCAAACCATTTCAAAGTCCCCGGAAATAGTTGCTTCAAACAGAACATTAGGATTGTTTTTAGGAGTTAACGAGCTATTGGCAACTACGTTAGTTAAAGTATAAGTAGCTGGATCTGCTATAACGCCAGCTTTTTTAATCTCCCATTCTCCTATATATCCATCTGCTGTTGGAAAGCTTCCAATATTTCCACCAAAAGCTCCAGTTGTAATGGCATTTAATTCAGCAAAATAATTCCCACAAGTGCCTGCAATTGAGGTTATAGTTGTGGTATATCTGTCAAACACAAAAACTCTAATGGTTTTAGAATTTTCTATACTACTACAATTTTGACCATTCGAATCTAATATAATTGCAGTTTTCACCTCGAATTTGTTCCATCCAATTAATTTTGGTTCCCATTCTTCAGAATTATCATTACCAATAAAGATTCCTTCAGGGAATGCTGGGTCACTATAATCTCTCCATTCTAAAGTAACATCTTGAGGGCCATCAGGAACAATAACATTGTCCACGGCCCAAACATCACCATCTCTTGTGCCATCAAAGCTAAAGCGGATTCTTAGGTTATTTTGACCTAAATATTGACCTAAATCTAAAGCCATTTTATTTATTCCCACTGTTCCTTGACTAAAACGGTCATAATTTCCACTACCTGATACTCCAACTTTCTGAAATAATACTGCATTATATGTATTTCCTCCATCTGTGGAAATTTGCACCTTAATTGTAGCTCCAGGGGTAAGATTATATGCTTGATCGAAGGTTAAAATGCCTTGGTCTAATCCAGATAAAGCGAAAACCGGGGTTTCCATTGTAGTGGAATTATTTCCAGAAACGATGGCGAAATGTTCTTGTCCCGGATTTATTGAATTCCATTCTTTTAAAGTTGTACTATATGGACTCGTTAAATTAGCAGTGATAAAATCATGACGTTGTGTTCTATTCCATCTATTGGGCTTGGTATTATTTGCCGATGATTCGAAATTTACAATTACCCCTTTGTCTTTAAATCTCCATGGATTGTTGCTTTGATCAATTGCTGCATTGCCAAATGCCCCTCCATCAAATTCACCAAAGGTTTCTCCGTAACCAGTACTCGAACTCAAAGTTACAATATCCCCTTTGCAAACAACTGCGGGCTCAACTTTAACAGGTTTAGGTGCAATATCTGATGGGATTACGCTTAATATGGCAGTTTGCGAAAGCGCATTAGGAGTACATGAGCCGCTAGATATTTCAACTTGAAAAACCATAGATTCATTAAGTCCTAGGGCATAAATTTGAGAAGCGGTTATTGATGTCCCACTTGTTTGAATTGTAGTCCATGTGGATGCCGAGATCTTTCTATATTTCCACGCTACTATTGTCCCGCTATGTCCTGAAATACTAATATTAGACAGGCCACTACTAGAAGTTGGGCTCACACAAGATAAATAAATACGTTCATTGTTCTTTGTAAAAAGTAAATTACCTCCCACTGGTACAGGGTCCACTTTAATTTCTACAGGTGCAGATAATAACTCCGCACAAATTCCACTCTTAACGGCAACTCTATATTTTGTTGTTTGGTTAAGGTTAGTGAAAGTTAAAGTTTCAGTTATATTATTAATGATGTTCCAAGTAGTTCCGCCATCAACAGACGACTCCCATCTCTGTATAGTACCTTCATATACGGTTCCCGCAATACTTAAACTTCCAGTGTTATTAGTTATACAAACAGAAGTAGCGCTCGGAGTTATTGTAGGGGCAATTGTTTGTTTGTCAACCTGAATTGTAACTGTAGTTGTACTAGTACATCCCTTGTCGCTTGTACCAGTTACTAAATAAGTGGTGGTTTCAGTTGGGCTCACTTGAGGGGATGCTTTTGTTGATTCTGCAGCTGGTTGGATTGGTTCTCCATCCACAGTCCATAAATAAGTGCTGGCTCCAGAGGCAGTTAATGTTGCGGGACTTCCAGCGCAAATTGTTGTAATATTTGTACTCGCAGTTAAAATAGGTAAGGGATTTATTGTAATGGAAACCTGAACTCTGTCACTTTCACAATTTCCTTGAGTTTGACTTACCCAATAATTCGTTGTAACATCTGTACTTGTATTTGGTGTAGGAGCAGTACTCAATGGTGTAACAGAATTTTCTGTATTATACCAATTAATTGTATTTCCCGATTCGCCGATTGCTTCTAGAGGTGTGTTCACTACTTCATTTAGGCAGAAAGTTAAATTTGTTGTAGTTGAAGGAATGGCCGGTCTCGCTTTAACTTCAACCACTAATTCTTCCCTTAAACTCTCACATTCACTTGGTGTCTGACTTACCCAATAAGAAGTGTATCCAACATCGCTTGTAATAGGAGTAGGTGTTCCAGATATTAGATCATCTCCAGTTTCTGTTTCATACCATTTTAAACTTGTACCAATCGCGGTGAGTGATGAAGCAATATCTCCTTGGCAGTAAGTTAAATCTGCAGTTAGAGGAGGCTCAGGTTGGTCTTTAATACTTAAAGTGAATGATTTGGAAGTGGCATCTTGACAAGTAAAATAATCTGGACCTTTAATTTTTACAGCATATGCTCCATTATCTGAAGTTGTCAAATTAGAAATAGTCAGTTTCCCATTATATTCACCAGTAGGTCCAGTTGGACCAGTTGTAATCATGGTATAATTACCACCAGCATTAATAGTATTATTATCTTTTATCCATTCAAAAGTTAGAGGTGCCCCATTGGCGTGTGCTATAAATTCAAAAGTGATCTCAGTTACATCATTCTCACAAAATGTTTCATCTTCAGCAGGTTTAATTATTATAATTTCTTCATCTACATTAAGTGTAACGGTTTCTGAAGTAATAGGAGAACACGGGCTTGTTCCGCTAACCACCACGTAATAATCTCCTGCATTCGTAGAGGTTGCATTATTAAAAGATAGTAGAGAAGATGTTTTTCCAGATATTTCTATACCATCTTTAAACCATTGATATGTTAGGTTGTCTCCGGAGGCAACTACCTCAAATTCTGCAGATAGTGTAGAGCATATTCCAACATTGGAAGGTTGAGTTGTAATGATAACCTGTTCTAAAATTTCAATCTCAGCTGTCATTTCATTTTCCTCGCAGCCATTTGTTGCAGGTATAGTATAAGTAACTATATGTTCTCCAGGTATACTAGATGAAGGATCGATATTTCCATTTGAATCTATGGATAAACCATTAGTTCCGGAAAATGTTCCATTTTGATAGGCTCCAGCAGTATTATCGAATATAGCCGCTTGTGGAGATGATTGTGATGTGCAAAATGGTCCATTATAAGAAACGGTCGCAGTTGGTGCCGAGGTAATTATTACGATGGTGTTGATTTCGGTGGACTCGCAACCTCCAGAAGCTACAAAGGCATAGGTTATAGTATGCTCTCCAGATTGACTGGTGCTTGGTGTAATTGCTCCAGTAGATGGGTTTATTGATAATCCAGCTGTTCCAGAAAATACGCCACCCTCATAAGCTCCAATTGTATTACTAAAAGTTACCTGTTGAGGAGTCGAATTGGATTGGCAAAATGGTCCCGCATAATTAATCTCTGCACTTGGCGTCTCTGTGATACTTAAGGTGGTTTCTGTAAAAACGCTTTGGCAACCATTTCCTGTATTCAGAGTATATTTTATAGTATAATCTCCAGCAGTACTCATACTTGGATTTATTGCACCCGTGGAGCTATTAATATTTAAACCAGAAGGAGATGATGAATAGGTTCCCCCTGTAATAATTGCCGTGCCAGTTTGAGTTAATGTAACAGCTTTTGAGTCGGTTTCAGATTTACAAAATTCTGTAGATAAATAGTTTATACTAGGTTGAGGTTTTTCTGTAATAACTACGGAAGCAGATTGAGTAATAGGAGTACATCCATTTGCTGGAGTTATTGAGTAAATTACATTATAAGTACCAGGGCTACTGTTAGGAATATTGATTGCTCCAGAATTTCCATTTATATCCAACCCATTTTCAGCAGAGTAGTTCCCTCCTTCATATGCTCCTGTACCACCTAAAGTAGGAAGAGGGGATGAAGTATCGTCAGAACAGAACGGTGTTCCAGAATAACTCAAGGAAATTGTTGGAATATCTTCAATAATTACTTGGGATGTAGTAGAAACTTTCTCGCATCCACCAGAAGCCAAAGTTTCATAAGTTACAGTGTAAGTACCTGCTGTGCTGCTTGATGGAGTTATAGCACCTGAATTCTGATTTATAGTTAATCCTGTTGTAGATGAGTATTTTCCACCTTGAAAAGCTCCTGTGCCATTTAAGGTTACAGGTTGAACAGTTGTTATACATTTGTTATATGGAGAGTTCGCATAGCTTATGGTGGCAGTAGGTTTGGGAGTTATAGTTACTATAGCAGAGCCCGTAATTTGTATAGAACAATCTGGAGCAGCTGCATGTTTTACGCTTACTAAAGAATAGGTGGTATTTGCTGTTAAGGCTCCCGTATTTAAAGTAGCATTCCCACTCGATCCAACTGCAATCGTTTGATCTGCGCCTCCATTTTTTTTATAAGTTATTATGGAATTGGGGGTTCCAGTAAATGTAATATCAGTAGCATTCCCTGTACAAATTGTTGAAGTTCCTGCAATACTTGCAGTTGGATCTGGTTTGAAAAATATGACTACGTCATCTACTCCATTATTTCCATTACCTGTTCCGCAATTGGTGTTGTTACCATTTGGCCGGGGTACAGTCATAGTTATAGTTACTTGACCCAAATTATAATCTGCTAATGTTGGTTTATATTGGTAAGTAAAATTCCCACTTTCATTTTTAGGTGCAGGTCCAGGGAATGAACCGGAACCAGACGATTGAAAGGTTGGATCAAATTTAGAATTTCCGAAGACCACGCTTGCATCAAATGTAATTGGTGCTAAATTAGTTGTTTTACAAACTGTAATATCTGCTCCTGCATTAGTAACAATGTGATTAGAAACCTCAATTCCTGTATATGTAGAAGAAGTGATACCGCAAATATTTATAGCTTGAACACTAACTTGCTGAGCTCCTGAAGCTGCTGCAGAAGTTACTTTAACGGTAATATTTCTTGTGCCTGCACCAGATATTATTTCCCAACCTGAAGATGGTAGCGTCCAACTATAAGAAGTTGCGCCAGCTACTGCAGTTGGTAGACTAAAAGTTATTGCAGTTGCTGGAGGACAAATATTCTTATTATTGCCCAAACTTGAAGTGATCACCCCTGGGGTCGAAGGAACTCCGGATGTTGCAGAAACGGCAAAATTGGTGGAAGGACCACTTTCTCCGCAGCTATTAATGGCTTTTACTGAAATATTCCCACTAGTTCCAGCAGTTGCTGTAATGGAATTGGTTGTACTGTTTCCGGACCAACCAGTAGGAAGTGACCAAGTATAAGTTGCGGCATTGGCAATAGCAGGAATTGTATATGTTAAGCCACTGCTTCCAGAACAAACTGTAGCAGGACCTGAAATAGTTCCATTCATAATTGGAGCTGGAGCTTTTATGCTTACAGCAATTGTAGCCTCAGCACTTGTACCACAATCATTTTTTGCCTTCACTTTTATGTTACCAGAGCCTGATACAGCAGTTGTAACAGATATACTGGATGTAGTACTTGTTCCAGTCCAACCATTAGGAAGTGTCCAAATATATTCCGTTGCATTTGTATTATTTGTAACAGAATATGTTTCAGAAGTATTTGGGCAAACGGTGTTTGACCCTGAAATAATAGAAGGAGTGGCAGGCGTACCTGCTTTCATGGTAACAGTTAGGGTTTGAACTGCACTGATGCCGCAATCATTAATTGCTTTAACTTTTATGTCACCTCCAGATGAATTACTAATTGCATTTATAGATGTTGAGGTACTATTGCCTGTCCATCCGTTTGGTAATGTCCATTCGTAACTTGTGGCATTGGGAACTGCAGCAATAGAATAGGTATTCGTGGTGCCAGGACAAATATTAGCAGTTCCCGATATTGTTGTTGGTACAGCAGGAGTTCCTGGTTTTACAGATACCGCTAGAATTTTGGCAGGACTTGTTCCACAGTCGTTTTTTGCCTTAACCGTAATATTCCCATTCCCAGTAGTGCCAGTAGTTACATTTATGCTATTGGTTATGCTTGAACCATTCCATCCATTTGGTAAAGTCCATTCATATTCGACAGCACCTGCAACTGCTGCAACGCTATAGGTTTTTGATATGCCTGGACAAACTTGTGTATCCCCTGTAATAGCTATAGGTGTTGTTGGAGTTCCAGCTTTTATAGTAATAGGTAAGGATTGAGCTGCACTGGTACCACAACTATTCTTTGCTTTTACAGTTATCGTTCCAGTTCCAGTAGCTCCGGAAGTAACACTAATTGTGTTAGTAGTACTTGTGCCAGACCAACCGTTAGGCAAGCTCCAGATATATTCTGTTGCATTAGTAACTGCAGGAACTGAATATACTAATGATGATACACCAGGACATACACTTGCTTCTCCTTGAATTGCAGATGGTATAGATGGAGTTCCAGGCTGTACGGCAATAACAATTGGATCGCTGATGGCAGTAGTAGGCGCTGCGCAAGTGGCATTAGAAGTTAATTGAACAGTAACAGATTGTCCATCTGTTAAAGCGGTAGTTGAAAAAGTATTAGAATTACCGCTCTGAATAGCAGATCCAATTTTCCATTGATAATTAGGGGAAGTGCCCCCGTTAACTGGTGATGCCGTAAATTTTACGTTATCGCCAGGACATATTGTATTAGCAGTTGAGCTAATACTTACAGATGGTACTCTAATAGCGTTAACAGTGATAGTTAATACGTTACTTGTTGTTGAGCATAAAGGATTGTCTGTAGATTTAGCAACAACCTTTATCTTATCACTATTGGATAAGGTATTTGAAGAAAAACTAAGCCCGGTTCCACTACTGCTACTATTTACAAACCATTCAAAAGAAAGACTTGTTCCTCCGTTAGGGGAAGCAGTAAAAGTCACATTTGTGTTCTCACAAATAGTAGTTCCTAAATTAGATGATATTGAAATACTGCTTGGGCATTCTTGGGCCATTCCTGAAGCAGGGAAGAGGTAGGCAAATAATATTAAAATCAGAAAAAGTAATTTTTTACCCATAGTCGTATTTGTTTAGAGCAAACTAAATTACGTGGGGGATAATCGAGTGATAGTTTATAAATAACACAAAACTGTGGGAGAGTTTTGTGGAGTATGCGATTGGTATATAGAAAGTTAACAATCTAAATTACGTTTTTACATCTAATTTTTGAAAATTATTCGAGTAAATGTTTAAATAATCGTTAATAAGCTTATAAATTCACTTTGGATCTAGTTAATAAATAGGTTTTACCTTACATTATAATCTAAGCTTATAATTAAATTTTAGGCGTGTTAAATAAAAAAGCCGCAAATTTTAAAATTTGCGGCTTTTTCTATAAAATATAAATTAATCTATTCTCCTAGAAAAGGGTATCTGTAATCTGTTGCTGGAACAAATGTTTCTTTTATCAACCTTGGAGAGATCCATCGTAACAAATTCAATTTAGAACCTGCTTTATCATTAGTTCCACTGGCTCTTGCTCCACCAAATGGTTGTTGTCCTACTACAGCTCCAGTACACTTATCATTTATGTAGAAGTTTCCAGCTGCATTTTGCAAGGCTTGAGTTGCTTGGTTAGCTGCATATCTATCTCCAGAAAGAACAGCACCGGTTAATGCATAAATACTTGTTTCGTCAACAAGCTTCAATGTTTCTTCCCATTTATTATCATCATACACATAAATTGTAATAACTGGTCCGAACAATTCAGTTTCCATAGTAGTGTAATGAGGATCTGTTGTAAGCATTACTGTTGGTTCAATAAACCAACCTTCAGATTTATCATAATTTCCACCTACAATGATCTCTGCATTTTTATCCTTTTTAGCTTGATCTATATATTTAGCTAATTTGTCAAAAGAACCTTCATGGATCACAGCAGTAATAAAGTTGCTCATGTCTTCTGGAGAACCCATTTTAAAAGAATTTACATCATCTACTAGAAATTCTTTAACATTTGGCCATAAACTTTTCGGTATATAAGCTCTAGATGCAGCACTACATTTCTGACCTTGAAATTCAAATGCTCCTCGTGCAATTGCAGTAGAAACTTGTTTTGCATTTGCGGTTTTATGCGCCAAGATAAAATCTTTACCACCAGTTTCTCCAACAATACGTGGGTAGGTCTTGTACTTATCTATATTAGCACCAATTTTTCCCCAAATTCCTTTAAAAACACTTGTGCTTCCTGTAAAATGAATTCCGGCGAAATCTGGACTAGCCAATACAGTATCTGTGATCATAACAGGATCTCCCATTACCATATTTATAACACCATCTGGCACTCCAGCTTCTTTAAAAACTTCCATGATTACTTGTGCAGAAAAAACCTGACTATCACTTGGTTTCCATACTACTGTATTTCCCATTAAAGCGGCACTTGCTGGAAGATTTCCGGCAATTGCTGTAAAATTGAAAGGGGTGATTGCGTATACAAAACCTTCCAACGGACGGTATTCTAATCTATTCCAAACTCCTGAAGAAGATTCTGGTTGCTCTTCATAGATTTGAGCCATATACTCTACATTGAACTTCAAGAAATCTATCAATTCACATGCAGAATCAATTTCAGCTTGAAAGATCGTTTTGGATTGCCCGATCATTGTTGCTGCATTTATTCTTGCTCTGTAAGGTCCTGCGATTAAGTCGGCAGCTTTTAAGAAAACTGCAGCTCTTTGCTCCCAAGGCAATTCTGCCCAAGTAGTTCTTGCCTCAAGACAAGATGCAATAGCTTGTTCTATATGTTTTTTCTTGGCTAAATGAAATTTACCAAGATCGTGTTTATGATTATGTGGAGGATGCATACTCATTGTATCTCCAGTGCGAATCTCTTCAGAACCTATGTACAATGGAACGTCCATTTTTTCGTTGTACATATCTTTATAAGTAAGCAACACTTCCTCTCTTTCAGGTGATCCCGGAGCATAAGACTTAATAGGCTCATTAATAGCTGTCGGAACTTGAAAAAATCCTTTTCCCATAATTATTTTTTAGATGTTTCTATTCGGTTTTAAGGCCGTAAATATAAAAAAAATTAACCGAGATACCTTGAGTTCCAGAGATAGAAGTTCAACTACAAATTAAGTGAAGATGTCGTAAATTGGGATTTCTAACATGAGCCTATGTGTACGGTAACATTAATACCATTTCCAGTTAAAAAAACAGGTTTTATCCTTACTTCTAATAGAGATGAAGCTGCAGATAGGAAAGCGCTTTCTCCAGATTTCTATCTGGAAAATGGTGTAAAGATGCTTTACCCAAAAGATAAACTTGCCGGTGGAACTTGGATTGGTTTAAGTGAAAGAAAAAGATTGATCTGTTTACTAAATGGTGAGTTTAAACCGCATGTTAGAGAAACTAATTATCGCTTAAGTAGAGGGGTGGTTGTAAAAGATCTTTTAGCTACAATTTCTATAGATGAAGCTGTAGAAAACTATGATCTCGTAAATATTGAACCTTTTACAATTATAGCGGTAGATTGGAATTCACATTTGCGTTTTTTAGAACTTGTTTGGGATGGTAAAATTAAACACTTCCAAGAGCTAGAATTGAAACCTCATATTTGGTCATCGTCGCCGCTTTATTCTTCTGAAATGAAAAAGCAGAGAGAAACTTGGTTTCAAGAATTTCAACAAAAGAATATAGCTGATGCAAACTCTTTGTGGAATTTCCATTTTTCAGCAGGAGTTGGAGATCCAAATGTAGATGTGGTTATGAATAGAGGCTATGTGAAAACCCAAAATATCACTCAAATTGAAAGTAGTCATGATCTTACGGAAATGCGATTTATGGACTTAAAGGATAGAGATAAGATTGAGCTAAAATTTTAAATGAAGAGTTTTGATCACTCCTAAAACTCAAGGCCTAAATATCAATCTAAGATATTAATTTAGAGCAAATGGTGCACTCAGTTTAAAGGTAGGAATTGCAACTTTAAATTTTTTAGAACTTGTGAAGTTGATCATATTATAATAGCCAGTCATAGATCCAAAAGGTGAAGAAAGTAGACAACCACTGCTGTAGGTGTGTGTTTCACCTGGTAATAGAATAGGTTTTTTACCTATTACACCTTCTCCCTGAACAATTTCGGTATCCTTAAGAGCATCTTTGATATTCCAAAATCTGGAAGTTAATTGTACCGAATCTTTACTCTGATTTTCTATAGTTACGCGATACCCAAAAGCAAAGTGGATCTTATAGTTCTTATAAAATGTGCCTTCGAAATTGGTCTCTACGGAAATTTTAATTCCACATGTAACTTTTTGAACCATAATTATCTAATTGCGAAAAAAGTGAGCACAGAAATAAATGCCGCTATCACAGCTAAAGTAAGAAATATAAAATTTAGAGCCATAAATTTAACAATAGTCACAAATCTTCCTTCATTATAAAAATTCCGTAGAGCCTTATACAAGTAGAACAGAAATATTAAAAGAGCAAATATCATGCATATCTCCGATTGGAAAATTTGGTCTAATAGGTAACCAATTAAAAGAAATACAAAAAATGTACTTTGAACATGAAAAGTGAAAACTAAATGCTCCATATAATTAATGGGCTTGTAACAGTAGAAAAGCCAAATGATCAAAGCGAAAACAGGTAAGTAGAAAAATATGATAAATGGAGATTTACTAATAAGGTATTCTATAAATATTTTCGGGTTGTTCTTTATGATCTCTGTATCTACAGCTTTTCTGTATAAATATCTATTCCAAAACTTATTAGTATGGTCTAAACTATCTATTGCCTCTTCTGGATTTATAATATTTGTTTCATTATAAAAATCTGAATAAAGTCCAATTTGTTTAAAAGAGGATTCTAATAAATTTAAAGTGTCTAATTGTTCCTGAGCTAGATAGCGGTCTTTGTAGTTTTTTGGTTTAGCAATTATTGGTTTATTGGATAAAATGGAGTCTATATCTATTTCATTTCCAAAAGGAACTTTTTTGATCTCCTCATTTATTTTTGTTTTTTCCTCATCTGATAACTGGTTAACTTCTTCATCTATTTGACTATCTGCAAATGAGCCGATACTTGTGGTTTGAAGCGAAAAGCTCCAAACAATAAAAAAGATAATGGAGATGCTTAAAAAAAACCGAAACGGATTGGCATATCGAGTACGTATCCCGCTAACATAATCTTTAGTGATCTTTCCAGGACGAAAAATAAGTGTGCTTAAAGTTCTTCTCATTCTGGAATCGTAAGAGAATATTCCAGCGAAGAATTCTATAAAAAAGTCGTTAAAAGATAGTTTCTTGGTACTGTTTAGTTGTCCGCAATTCGAACAGTATTTGTCGCTAATGTCTAAGGGATGGTCGCAATTTAAACAAGAAAGACCACGGTACTTTGTTAAGGAGCGTTCGCTCTTCATGAGCCAATATTTTGAAAGTTGGTTAGTTAGAGATATTCAAGGAACTCGCATTTCCAAAACCAATAATTTGATCGTATCTCGCTCCCAGATCTCTAAAATACACTAAAACTTGGTATTCATTTTCAGTCACATCAAAATTTCCACTAATAAATCCCTCGTCTAATGAACCGTCTTTGTTTAATAGGACATATTTATAATTATAAAAACCTTGCTTTATAAGAAGAGTGTTTTCATAGATGCCAGAAGTTTTATTGTATTTCATGAGAGTAGTTTCATCTAATTCAAAATTATTGAAAGCGCCAAATAAATGAAGCTCTCCTCCGTCTAAAGGATCGTAATTCTGAAGTTTAAAATGAGTCCACACATATTCTGCTTCAATAGAAGGATTTTCGCCTTGTAAGGTTCGAATTACAAATTGTCCGTTAATATCTGGGTTGTACGTGTAGGGTTCAGTAGCTCTAGATCTATCTGCAAAAAGAAAGTGGTTGTATAGTTCATTTAATTCAATTCGGCCAATATCTAGAGTGGTAGACCGAATGTCTTTACTGTCAAATTGTAAATACTCATTGCCAGCGAGAAATGAGGTTTCTTGATCATATTTATAGATCAATTCATTTCCAATAGTATACTGTGGAGTTATATTGTGAATAGCCGACTTTAAATTATGGTTTTTAGTAATGATTACTTTTATTGTGGATTCTGGATTTCTAATTAAAAAATCTGGAGAATTAATGCTGAAATTAACTACTTGCCTAGAATTAATATACTTGAGGTCACGGGATCTTTTTATATCAAGTTTTACTTGAGCAATTGGCTTATAAACCATGAATTTTCTTGAAAAAACCAACTCCTCATTTTCATTTAAAATTTTAAGCATGTAATTCCCGCTAAGCTTTAAAGATTTGGTATCTTTATTTGGAAATGTGAGATTGTAGTGGGTGTATCCTTGAAGGGTGTTGTAAGAATTATTATAGTTGCTAATTCTCACGTTATCAAAACCATTTAAGTATTCAGATTTTTTTAATTCTGAAGGCGTCCAGTCGTAATTAAAATGCTCAATTTTATAATAATAATTAGCTTCGTCGCCAATGATATCGTCAAATTCTAAACTAATTGATTCTCCCAGCTGCAAAACTGGATTTCCTGAAACATTACCGTTACCTTTAAAAATAATACTTTTTATATAATTGGGAGGTAGAACTTCCTCTTGCACTTGAGCAATCGAAAACGTTACCCAAAGAAAACAAATCGAGCTAAGAATAGTATTCATTTAATTAGATATTAGAATAAAGGCAATTACAAATTCTATTCCCATTATTTTATGTGGGTACTTTAACAACTTAAGATTTAAAATTATCCAATTTCTTTGGGAGTTGTAGGGTTAAAATTAGTAAATTTGCACACTTTAAAAAATAAATTTAATATACACTTCATCCTATGTCAAAAGACATTCGAATTAAAAGAGGGCTTACTCTACGTTTAAAAGGGGAGGCGGAAAAGCAAGTTGTTGAGGCCCCTAGGTCTAAGACTTACGCAATTAAGCCTCCAGATTTCTACTCGGCAGTACCTAAAATGGCTGTTAAAGAGGGAGCCACAGTTTTAGCAGGTGATGTGCTGTTCTTTTCTAAATACGATGAGAAATTAACATTTACATCTCCAGTTAGTGGAACTCTAAAAGAAATTAAACGTGCAGAGAAGCGCAGAATTATTGAGGTTATCGTGGATGCAGATCCTACAGATAGTTTTAAGGATTTCGGAAAAATGAATGCTACAACTTCTACAGCAGAAGCTGTTAGAGACCGTTTGTTCGAGAGCGGTTGTGGTGCATTTTTAAATCAACGTCCTTACGATATCGTTGCTTCTCCAGAAGACACGCCAAAAGCGATCTTTATTTCTGCAGTAAGTACAGCGCCTTTATCAGCAGATATAGGTTTTGTGCTGAAGGATAAGGTTGCGGCTTTTCAAGAAGGAATAAATGCACTTCAAAAATTAACTTCAGGAAAAATACATCTTTCAGTAGATGATTCTTCAGAAGCAGTTTTAAAAGGAATTACAGGAGTAGAGCTTCATAAAGTTACAGGGCCACATCCTGCAGGTAATGTTGGTGTTCAGATCCATAAGATAGATCCTATTAACATAGGTGAAAGAGTTTGGACAGTTGGGGCAGAGGATGTTTCTATTATTGGTAATGTGTTCTTAACTGGCCAGTATCATCCAGATAGAACCATTGCTTTATGTGGAAGTGAAGCTAAAGATCATAAATACTATAAGATAAAGATTGGAGCAAATTCTTCAGATCTTGTTGGTCAGGTATCAGATGATGTTAGAATTATTTCTGGAGACGTTTTAACCGGAACTAAGCTTTCTAATAATCAATATATAGGATTTTTTAACAATACTCTTACTTTAATTCCGGAAGGAAATAAATATAGAATGTTTGGATGGTTACCATTCACTTATAATAATATTCATTCCCATTCCAAAACTTCTCTTTCTTGGTTGTTTCCGAAAAAGAAGTACGCTCTTACTACCAACTTAAATGGAGAAGAACGCGCTTTAGTGGTTACGGGAGAAATGGAAGAAGTGTTACCAATGGATATCTATCCTATGCAATTGCTAAAAGCATGTATAGCTGGTGATATCGAAAAAATGGAAAATCTTGGGATCTATGAGGTGGCTCCAGAGGATTTTGCTTTAATAGATTATGTAAACACTTCAAAATTGGAGGCTCAAGACATTATTCGTCTTGGCTTGGATTTAATGATTACCGAAGTAGGTTAAAAAGTTGAATTATGGAATGGATTAGACAAAAACTAGATCAATTTAAAGTGCCTTTTAATAAAGGTAATAAGTTAGAAAAGTATGCTCCGGCAATAAATGCATTGGACACTTTTTTATATACTCCAAATCATACTACCAAAAAAGGAGCCCATGTTAGGGATGCTGTAGATTTAAAGAGAACCATGATAACCGTGGTACTTGCTTTAATTCCTGCGCTTATCTTTGGAATGTGGAATGGAGGATACCAATATCTTTCTCAAATACAATCTGAAGTAGGATTTATGGAAGCCCTTGCTCATGGAGCATGGAAAATTCTTCCAATGATCGCTGTTTCTTATGGAGTTGGTTTAGGTATCGAATTTGCTTTCGCGATCTTTAGAGGACACGAGGTAAATGAAGGTTATTTGGTAACAGGACTTTTGATTCCTATGATTATGCCAATAGATATCCCATTGTGGATGGTGGCACTTTCAGTAATATTTGCCGTAGTAATTGGTAAAGAAGCTTTTGGAGGAACAGGGATGAATATTCTTAATCCTGCATTAACAGCTCGTGCCTTTGCATTCTTTGCGTATCCAACTTTCATGTCTGGAAATCAGGTTTGGGTAAGTGAAGCATCGAATATAGATGGTGTTTCTGGTGAAACTATTTTAGGAACCCTTGCAGCAGCTGGGAAGGAAGCGCCAAATGTTACTTATAGTGCACTGGATATGTTCTCTGGACTTATCCCTGGTTCTATCGCAGAAACTTCTACTATTTGTATCCTAGCGGGAGCGCTTATATTAGTGCTAACAAAGGTGGGAAGCTGGAGAATAATATTAAGTGCTTTTATTGGTGCCTCTGTAATGGCATTAATTTTCAATGCCTTACCAAACATGGGAATAGAAGGTAATGCCTTAACAAATTTCCCTTGGTATCAACACTTAATCATTGGTGGATTATCTTTTGGAATTGTGTTTATGGCAACAGATCCTGTTTCTGCAGCACAAACCTTAAAAGGAAAATGGATCTATGGATTCTTAATAGGTTTCTTTGCAGTAATGATCCGTGTATTCAATCCGGCATATCCAGAAGGAATTATGTTAGCGATATTATTAATGAATGTATTTGCTCCGGCAATAGACCATTACGTAATTCAAGCAAACATTAATAGACGTAAAAAAAGAGCGGTAAGCGCCTCCGGACAAATTAAAACAGCAGTTTAGTTATGGAAGAAATACCAGTAAATAAAACGAACACCAACGGCTATACATTTATGTTTGCCATTATAATGGTGGTAGTGGTAGCAAGTGTATTAGCTTTTACAGCAACAACACTTCAGCCAATACAAAATGAAAATGTACGTCAGGAAAAAATGCAAAATATCTTGGCTACTGTTGGGATAGAGACTGAAAGAAGCGAAGCTGAAGGATTGTATGACAAGTGCATTACAGAAACTGTTGCTTTAAAAGAAGACGGTAGTGTAGATGAAAAAGCTGATGCTTTTACCGTGGATCTTGCAAGAGAGTTGAAGAAACCAGGAAATGAGCAAGTATACCCATTATACATTGCAAATATAGATGGTGCTAAATATTATATTATTCCACTTAGAGGAAAAGGTCTTTGGGATGCTATCTGGGGATATGTCTCTTTAAAGGATGATGTAAATACAATTAAAGGAGCCGTTTTCGATCACAAAGGAGAAACTCCTGGATTAGGTGCAGAGATTACTCAAACTTGGTTTAGAGAACGTTTTGCAGACGAGAAGATATTCGATGGAAGTGGGAATCTAATAGGCGTTTCTGTTGTAAAAGGAAATGTTGGACCTTCTAATAAAGAGGATAATAAAGTAGATGCAATTTCTGGTGCTACAATTACTGGAAATGGAGTTTCAGATATGATCTCTGAAAGATTACAACATTATCTACCATATTTCAAAAAGCAAAAGGATATTAAAGTAGCAATTCAGTAATTATGGCTATAGATACTAAAATAGCTTCTGAAGCAAAGGAAGCAAAGAAAAAAGAAATGATTTTATTTCTTTCTAATTCTGAAGAAAGAGAGCATTTCTTATCGAAGAATAATCGAAAGTTATTAAGCGATCCGTTAAATGACAACAACCCAATTACGGTACAGGTTTTGGGTATTTGTTCGGCATTAGCAATTACGGTTCAGTTAGAACCTGCAATTGTAATGGCTTTAGCTGTTACAGCAGTATTAGCATTCTCTAACATGATCGTTTCATTAATAAGAAACTTGATCCCAAATAGAATTAGAATTATCGTTCAATTGGTAATTGTAGCATCTTTGGTAATTTTGGTAGATCAAATCTTAAAAGCATATGCCTACGATGTAAGTAAGCAACTTTCTGTATTCGTTGGTCTTATTATTACAAACTGTATTGTAATGGGACGTTTGGAAGCTTTTGCTTTAGGGAACGGAGTTTATAAATCTTTCCTTGATGGAATTGGAAATGCAGCTGGATACGGAGTAATTTTAATAATAGTAGCCTTTTTTAGAGAACTTCTAGGATCTGGTAAATTATTTGGTTTTGAAGTATTAGGACATAAAGCAGCAGTTGCAGCAGAATCTACTGGATTGTATGCTTATGGATATGAGAATAACGGATTAATGTTATTATCTCCAATGGCACTAATTGTGGTTGGTATCATTATATGGGTACAACGTTCAAGAAACCGTAAATTAATAGAACAAAACTAACAGCGTTAAAGCACTATAAAATGGATTATATAAATTTATTTGTTAGAAGTATTTTCATAGAAAATATGATTTTTGCCTACTTTTTAGGAATGTGTTCCTACTTAGCAGTGTCAAAAACAGTAAAAACAGCAGTTGGTTTAGGTGCGGCAGTAATATTTGTACTTGCCATTACAGTTCCAATCAACTTTTTGTTAGATCAATATTTACTAAGACCGGGAGCATTACAGTGGTTAAATCCTGAGTATGCTAGCGTAGATCTTAGTTTCCTAAGTTTCATCATGTTTATTGCGGTAATTGCTTCAATGGTACAATTGGTGGAAATGGTAGTAGAAAAATTTGCTCCAGCTTTATATGGCGCATTAGGGATCTTTTTACCACTTATCGCAGTGAACTGTGCTATTTTAGGTGGATCTTTATTTATGCAACAAAAAAGTTTTACAGCGGTATCTGAAGCTATTACTTATGGATTAGGAAGTGGTATTGGATGGTTTTTAGCAATTCTTGCTATTGCCGCCATTAGAGAAAAGATTGCTTATTCCAATGTTCCTGGTCCTTTAAAGGGATTAGGGATAACCTTTATTATTACAGGGTTAATGGCAATTGGTTTTATGAGTTTTATGGGAATTGAATTATAATAAAAAGACACAACAATGACAGTTATTATAGCAAGTGTAATTGTATTTTTAGTACTTATACTCTTATTAGTTTCCATATTACTGGGCGCTAAAGCAAAATTGGTGCCTTCTGGACCAGTTACTATTAGTGTGAATGGAGAAAAAGATCTTCAAGTAGGATCTGGTGGAACTTTACTTTCTACCCTTGGTGAGAACAAATTATTCTTACCATCTGCTTGTGGTGGTGGTGGAACTTGTATCCAATGTAAATGTATAGTTACAGATGGAGGTGGAACTATTTTACCAACAGAAGAACCTCATTTCACAAGAAAAGAGATCGCTCAAGGATGGAGACTTGGTTGCCAAGTTAAGGTAAAAGAAGACATGAAGATCCAGATTCCTGAGGAGGTATTTGGTATTAAAAAATGGGAGGCTACCGTAGTTCGTAATTACAATGTAGCGTCGTTTATTAAGGAATTCGTAGTAGAAATTCCTGAAGTAATGGATTATAAAGCAGGTGGATATATTCAAATTGAAATACCTCAATGTGAGGTGAAATTTGAAGATATGGATATAACTGCCCATCCAGATGAACACCCTGGAGAGCCGGATAAGTTTAAAGATGAATGGGATAAGTTTAAGCTTTGGCCTTTACAGATGAAAAATACTGAAACGGTAGAACGTGCTTACTCCATGGCTTCTTATCCTGCTGAAGGTCGTGAGATCATGCTTAATGTTCGTGTAGCTACACCTCCTTTCGATAGAGCTAAGAATGGGTGGATGGATGTAAATCCTGGAATTGCTTCTTCTTATATTTTCTCAAGAAAAGAAGGTGATAAAGTTGTTATCTCTGGACCTTATGGAGAATTCTTTATTAATGAAAGTGATTCAGAAATGCTATATGTAGGTGGTGGAGCTGGTATGGCACCAATGCGTTCTCACTTGTATCATTTATTCAGAACCCTTCAAACAGGAAGAAAAGTTAGTTACTGGTATGGAGGACGATCTAAAAGAGAATTATTCTACACAGAGCACTTTAGAGCTCTAGAAAGAGATTTCCCGAACTTTAAATTTTACTTAGCTTTATCTGAACCAATGGAAGAAGATAATTGGAAAGTAAAGGATGGAATTGAAGGAGAAGGAGATGGATTTGTAGGATTTATTCACCAAGTGGTAATAGACAATTATTTGCAATACCATGATACGCCTGAAGATATCGAATATTATTTCTGTGGACCTCCTTTAATGAATAAGGCCGTAGAAAAAATGACCGAGGATCTAGGTGTACCTCCAGAAAATGTAAGATTCGATGATTTTGGTGGGTAAACCATGATCAAGATTTAATATAATAAAGACCGACCTATGTAAATAGTCGGTCTTTTTTTTATTAGCTGTTTAGCAATAATCGTATTTTTGAAAAGTATGAAAGAGAAATTATCAGATCAGGAATTACATAATCTTGCTATGAATATTGTAGGCAAGGAATTGGAAGATAATGGATACGAGTTTCTTGGTGTGAATAGCCAATTAAAACGAAATCCTCAATTTGTTGCTTTAAAGGACACGAAATTGAATTTTGTTATCGTTCGTGCTATCCCATATCCTGTGGATCCTAAATATTATGATCCCCAGTTATTGAAAGTCATTAAGGAGCACGCATTAAAATTCAACGCGAAAACTTATTATGCGGGAGTTGGCCTTGCAAATTCTGAAGATTATGATCAACCTGTATTAAAAGTTGAAGCTTACACCGTAAATTATGAAGGTCTACAAGAGATTTAAATTCAAAATAGTACTAGTCACCTTTTCATTTGGATTTCTAATTACTAGCTGTGCTAAGAACCAGAAGGCTCAAGTTTTTACAGGTGAAGCTTTAGGAACAACCTATCAAGTGAAATTTTTTCATGATACAGAACTTCCAATAGAAAAAGGATTGGATTCTATTTTTGAAGTGATTAATAGGTCTATGAGTACCTACCAACCGGATTCAGATATCTCTAAGATCAATACTGGAGACACTTCCATTGTAATAGATAATAACTTCAAAAAAGTTTTTAAAGCTTCAGAAAAAATTTACTTGGAGAGTAATGGCTTTTTTGATCCCACAGTTGGCAATTTGGTAAATGCTTATGGTTTTGGTCCGGAGAGTAGAAAGGACAGCTTAAATACCCGTATAATAGACTCTTTGTTACAATATGTCGGTCTCAATAAGCTTAAGCTTACTTCTGAAAATAGAATTGTTAAGGATCTTCCCGGAATATATTTAGATTTTAATGCAATAGCGAAGGGCTTTACAGTAGATGTGATCGCTGAATATTTGAATTCTAAAAAGGTAGCTAATTATTTAGTAGAAGTAGGAGGAGAGCTCGTGGCAAAAGGTTCTAATATGGATTCTGAAGAACCTTGGGTGGTAGCTATAGACGATCCATTACAAAAAGAAGGGGAGCGGGAATTTGAAGCTACATTATATCTAAAAGATAGGGGAATGGCAACTTCTGGAAATTACAGAAAATTTAGATTAGATTCCTTGAACGGTCAACGGTATGTTCATACTATAAATCCTATAACAGGAAGGTCTGAAAAGAGTAATTTATTAAGCGCTTCTGTACTGGCTAAAAATTGTGCATTAGCAGATGGTTATGCAACAGCATTTATGGCTTTGGGGCTGGAGCGTTCTCAAGAAATGTTATCTAAAATCAAAGATGTGGATGTTTATTTTATTTATGCTGAAGATGAAGAAGTAAAAGTCTTTAGCACTCCCGGATTTAAAAAAGTTCTGAGAACCGAATAAGTTCTTACTTTGAGCAAACTGGAATGACCTCTCCTGGAGCTAGCCTATATGAGTCAATTTCTGAAGGAGTCAACATATTTGTATAATCCACTTCTTTCACCTTAAAACCTATACTTCTTAGCTTATCAAAATAATCTCTCCCATAAACCCGAACATGATCATATTGCCCAAAGATCCTTGCTCTTTCCTTTTTGGAGGTGATAGAATTATCTTCAAAGGTGGTAGCTCTGTTTAATTCTTGAGGAATCTGTAGAATTGCGATCCCACCCGGTGACAAAACTCTATAAAGTTCTTTCATTGCCTTTGTATCATCTGGAATATGCTCCAAAACATGATTACAAAGTATAAAATTGAAAGAGTTATCTTTAAAAGGTAAATTGCAAATATCAGCTTTTACATCTGCTAAGGGGGAATTAAGGTCTGTAGTTGTATACTTTAGATTTTCCATTTTTTGGAAGCGCTTATAAAAAGCCTGTTCCGGAGCGAAATGTAAAAGCTTAATTTTTTCAGTGAAAAGCCCCGTTTCATTTTTTAAATATAGCCACAGTAATCGATGACGTTCTAGGGAGAGGGTAGAGGGAGAAAGTACATTTTCCCGTTGTTGCTCGTACCCATAAGGTAAAAACTTACGAAAGGATTTCCCGTCTATAGGATCTGTATATTTTGAGCCTCTCAAACCTAATGCTATCACCGGTCTAATTAAATAACTGGCTCTAATTAATAACGGACGTGGAATTTTATTCAGAAAAAATTTAAATGCCTTTTGGATCATACCTCAATATCACCCCAGTTCTCACCAGATTTTATTCTGTATAGCTGCATTTCAGAAACTCCAAATTGCTTAGCTAATATGCGTATTCTAGTTTTTCTATTTGGATCTAATAATTTCTTTTTTAAAATTACTGCCTGCGAGTAGCTTAATTTAGAATAGGAGGTTACTTGTCTTAGCTTACGCTTCATTTTGTTCTCCTTTACATTAGGATTCCCAAACTGATGTTTTGTCCATTCTTCTTTATTGGTCCATGCTAAGTTTGAAACTTGGTTTTCTTGTTTCTTATAATTTTTATGGATCACAAAAAGATCATCTTCTTTCTTTTCAAGAAAACACTCGGCGATGATTCTATGGAAATAATAATTCTTCTTTTTTCCATTTTTTAGATTCACTACAAAAGATAAATAGCCTGCAGTTCTACCACCTTTTATAAGTTCGCCTTCTGGGTTTTTAACGAAACTTATTACTCTTCCATGGTTGGAGATTTTATACACAAATCTATCCTGCCATGATTCATCGTGGTAGGTTACCCATTGCTCTTGTCGGAAATTCTTAACCATAAACTTTAGATCTAAATTTGTCTTCTTCGTTACTTGTAATTCCTAATGCTTCGTAGATATATTTAAAGGTAGAAAGCAATTCTGGCTTTCCATCTACCAATGCTACATTATGTTCAAAATGCGCACTAGGTTTATTATCTGCAGTTAGAATTGTCCAGCCATCATTAAGCTGATTGATATTTTTTGTTCCAAGATTGATCATAGGCTCTATAGCTACAACCATTCCTTCAATAAATTTTTTCCCGCGCCCTCTTTTGCCGTAATTCGGCATTTCTGGATCCTCGTGCATGGTTTTACCTAAACCATGACCTACAAGCTCTCTAACTACCCCGTAACCATGATCTTCGCAATATTTTTGAATAGCGTACCCAACGTCACCAACTCGTTTGCCAGCTCTAAATTCGTTGATGCCTTCGTAAAGTGATTCTTTTGTAACTTGTAATAATTTTTTGGTTTCCTCTGCAACCTCGCCAATAGGAAAAGTATAAGCATGATCTCCATAAAATCCATTTTTTATGGCTCCACAATCAATAGAAATAATATCACCTTCAACTAAAGGATTATTATTAGGAATTCCATGAACCACTTGTGCATTAGGGCTCATGCATAACGTATTTGGAAAGTCATACAAACCTAAGAATCCAGGTATGGCATTCTGTTCTCTAATATACTCTTCAGCTAATTTGTCTAATTTTAATGTGGTGATCCCGGGTTTTATTTCTGAAGCTAACATTCCTAATGTCCTAGAAACAACCAAAGCACTCTCACGCATTAATTCAATTTCCTCTTTGCTTTTGGATATAATCATAATTTCGATTTAATAAAATTCAGGATTCGCTTACCTGATATTTCTTTTTTCTTCTTATTTGTAAACTTTGCTTTCTCTGGGGAGGAGGATAATTCATGATAAATTTCACCCCAACCGCGAAGTCCGCCAATATTTCTATCATCAATAAAAATGTCTGCCTGAATTTTTCTACTCAGCGACTCGTCGTATATCTCTTCGGGGTAACTTTTATTTACAGCATAAAAATCGATCCCTTTTTGATTGCAGAATTTCACAGCTTCGCGTAATTCTTTACCAGACCTATAGGTCCACAGGATCAATAAATGCCCATCTTTCTGTAGGTGGAGTAATGTTTCTATTGCAAAAAGGATAGGTTTACCAATTTCCGGGTACCTATTTTCTACTATAGTTCCATCAAAATCTACAGCAATGGTTTTGGTACTATACATGCTGCAAAATTACTAAGAAAAATGCGTTAATAAAATTCACAATATTGTAGGGATATTCTTCTATTTATTAGTTGGCATAGGAGTTCTTGTACTCTTCTCCAGAAACAATTTTAGCAAAATCTTCTTCTATAGATTCTCTTGGATATTCTACAAAACGATTTACTTCTTTTCCATCTTTTAAAAAGATCACAGTTGGAACTCTATTTAATTCAAATTCTTTTTCAATATTATCTGTAGTTGTCTTTTGTCTATTTACTCCATAAAAAGTAAGTTTAGACATATCATAACCAGCTTCTTCTAAGATCTTGAATACCTTTGGAGTCTCCCTTCTGCTATCTGGACACCAAGTTCCCATAAAGGCAACTATCTCATAGTCTGAAATATTCTTTTTTATCGTAGCCATGGCTTCAGGGGAAGGATTAAATTCATTATATCCATCATTGAACCATTTAGAAAACGCTTCTTGTTCTAGATCTGCTTTATTAAATTCTCCTACTAACATTCCTTGTTGCATATTAGATTTAGTTTCTACTTCTACAGCTACCTCGGGTGAACTATTAGTTGAAGCCGATGTTGTAGTAGATTCGGTAGTATTTGTTGTTTTACTTGCGTTACCACAACTTGCCAAAAATGCGAATGCTAAAAGGTATAAACTAATTTTCATATTATTCTACTTGTATTAAATTAAAGGTTCTTGGGTCATTAATTCTGGTTTGGTAATTCCCATTAACTTAAGAATAGTCGGAGCTATATCTCCTAAATTACCATTTTTTATGGATTTTATATCTTTATCTACTAATATTACAGGCACTGGATTGATGGTATGGGAAGTGTTTGGTGACCCATCTGCATTCATCATTACTTCACAGTTACCATGATCTGCAATTAACAAAATGCTATAATCATTATCTATAGCTGTTTCTACTACTTTTTGTGCACACTCATCTACCACTTCACAAGCTTTTACAGCCGCTTCCATAACCCCGGTATGGCCTACCATATCTGGATTAGCAAAATTAAGACATATAAAATCTGTTTTTCTAGATTTTAGCTCTGGAATAATTTTATCTCTAATTTCATAAGCACTCATTTCGGGCTGCAGATCATAGGTGGCAACCTTTGGAGAATTGCACATTATTCGTGTTTCGCCCTTAAATGGTTTTTCTCTTCCGCCTGAAAAGAAAAAGGTAACGTGAGGATATTTCTCTGTTTCGGCGATTCTAATTTGAGTTTTCCCCATATATTCCAATACTTCCCCTAACGTGGTCTTGATATTCTCTTTTTTGAAGACAATATTTATATTGGTAAAACTATCATCATATTTAGTCAAAGTAACATAATACAAAGGCATTTTCTTCATAGAAAACTGTGGCATATCTTCCTGAGTTAGCACCTGTGTCAATTGTCGTCCTCTATCTGTTCTAAAGTTGAAGAAAATTACAACTTCATCATCTTTTAAAGTTGCAACTGGCTGCCCAGCTTCATTAGTAAGTACTATTGGCTCTATAAACTCATCTGTAATACCATTGTTATAGCTTTCTGAAATTGCTTCAACAGCATTGGTGGTTTTATGGCCTATTCCAGATACAATAAGATCATATGCTTTCTTAACTCGTTCCCAGCGCTTATCTCTATCCATAGCAAAATATCTTCCTATAACTGAAGCTAATTTGCTATTCGTTTTCTTTAAATGTTCTTCAATTTCAGCAATAAAATTCACGCCAGACTTTGGATCTACATCACGACCATCTGTAAATGCATGAACGTATTTCTCTTTCACCCCAAACTCTTCAGCAGCGCTTAATAAACCTTTTAAATGATTGATATGAGAATGTACGCCACCATCACTTACTAAACCCATAAAATGAATAGGTTTATTGTGCTTAACTGCATAATCAAAGGCTTGTTCTAATACGGGCTCACTTATTAGGCTGTTGTTTTGAACAGCCAAATTTATCTTTGCAAGATCTTGATAAACAATTCTTCCCGCACCTAAGTTCATATGTCCAACCTCGCTGTTACCCATTTGTCCATCTGGTAATCCTACATTCATTCCGTGAGTAAGAAGTTGTGCATTTGGATAATTTTTAAATAGACTGTCTATAAAAGGAGTGTTGGCTTTGGAAATTGCAGAAACTTTAGGATCCTGAGTGATTCCCCAGCCATCCAAAATCATAAGAAGTACTTTCTTGTTCATAGGTTACTTGTAAGGGTGTAAAGATATAAACTATAAGTAGGCTTGTTAAAATAGTCCTATTAATATTTTATTAAAATCAAACTTTAATTAAATTTTTTAGATCATCAAAAATGAAAAGTTTAAGGTATATAGTCCTGAGATCATTTTGAAATAAGAAATTATAAAACCTTAAAATTTTAACCGTTAAATTTTCTTAATTTTTTTTAAGATTTCATAAAATAAAACTGGGTAGTAGTCGTTATCATATCTATTGTGTCCAATAAAGTAAAATTTAATTATTTGAATACAAGTCAATTAAATGTTTTTATCGCTAAAGAGTAAATAAAACACGGTAAAAGACTTGTTCTGATTTTATTTTTGTAAGTTGGCATAATGTTTGGAAAATATTAACAATTCTCAATAATTTTAATTTCTTTATGTCGTATAAATTTCTAACCGTACTTACTTTCCTTACTTTTTCTTTTGCTTTTACCACCACCGAAACGCTTGATGCAACTAACATCACGGAAAATCCAGTTGCATTAAAAGAAACGGTCAAAATAAACTTAACTTTTGAAGAAGAAATTAATAAGGTATATACTGAATTTGTAGATAATAATGCAAGTGTTCCAGATTTGGACAGTTTTAAGAATGGAATGATTGGTTACTATAAATTATCCGAACAAAATGCATTTGATAAAAACATTCTTACAATTATAGATTTTACCCTTTCCTCTACAAAAAAAAGAATGTGGGTTTTAGATATGGCTAATAACAAAGTTTTATTCCATACGGTTGTAGCTCATGGTAAGAATACGGGAAGCGAATTTGCTACAAAGTTTTCTAATAAAGTGAATTCTTTACAAAGTTCGTTAGGTTTTTATGTAACTGGAGAAACTTACTATGGTAAGAACGGTTACTCCATGTTTATAGATGGAATGGAAAAACAGTTTAACTCTAAAGCTAGAGAGCGTTATGTTGTAGTTCACGGTGCTAGTTATGCAAATCCTTCCTTTGCTAATAAATTGGGAAGACTGGGAAGAAGTTATGGTTGTCCTGCGTTACCTACCGCACTTAATAATGATATTATAGATGTTATAAAAAATAAGTCGGTCATCTATATTCACTCTGCAGATAAAACTTATTTAAATGATTCTGAAATGATCAAGGCTTAGAAACCTTATTTAGTTCCTTTATAATCTTTTCGTCGTAATTATAAATGTCTTCTGTAAACCTCGGTTTTTCATTTTCTAACCATGCTGTCCAGTATAAATGATGCACCTTCACTCGTTGTTGCACCCTAACTTCTGTCAGCTTTCCAGTTTCTAGAATTTCATTAATTTTTTCTGTTTTATAGGTTGGCTGATCGCTCAATAAATATTCAGCAAGTTCCATTACATGTTCTACTCTAATACAGCCAGAACTTTGCGCTCTGGAATTCCGTGAAAAAAGAGATTTAGAAGGCGTATCGTGTAAATAGATCAAGTGTTTGTTTGGGTAAATAATTTTTACTTTGCCCAACGGGTTCGAGCTTCCAGGTTTTTGTCTATAAGTATAGGATTTTACTTTATTACTATTCCAATCTACTTCACTTGGATCCAGCTTTACACCATTGGAACTATAGACGTCTATCTTTTTTCGGTTAAGATAATTTGGATCTTTTCTCGCTCCCGGAATCACATCCTTTGTCTTTATGGTTGGAGGGATCGTCCAATTGGGATTAAAAACAATATATTTTATTTCTTCTGAAAAGATTGGGGTTTTTCTAATATCTGTACCCACCATTGTTTTATGGCTTCTCACAAGCTCGTCGTTCTTAACAACATCCAAGTGATAGTTAGCAATATTTACTAAGATATAATGATCTCCAAGGTCTCTAGGATACCATCGCCAACGTTCAAGATTGGCTAGAATTTGGTTGTATCTGTCTTTATAATCAATATTTAATAATTTAATGGTGCTGTTTCCAATAATACCATCAGATAACAGTCCATTCTCTAGTTGCAATTGTTTAATTGCATCTTGGACTGGCCGGGAATGATCATTACTAAAAGTATCTATATCTTTTAGATATCCTAGCGCCATGAGTCTAAACTTTATTTTTGGTAATCTAACATCTTGCATTCCAGGTTTTATCATTTCTCCGCCATCAATTTCCTGGAATTTATCAGAATCCAACATCTTTTCTTTATAAACCTTTAAAGAGGTGATGAGTTGGTTATATACCGGATGATTAGGCCTTAGCTTATTAAATGCAAGATCTAAATTATTTTGAGCCAATGCGTTTTTAAGAAGAAGACTAAGATTTTCCCGATTTTTTGGGATATCGAAGATCTCATGAATTTTTTGTGGATCGGTTTTACCATTTAGTAAGTGGCTACCGAATTGAAAGTAGGCATCTGTAAGCAAAATGTCATACCTACTTTTTTCATCATTATTTTGAGAGTTTAAACTGGACTCAATATTTTCAATTTCCTTACCATGATAATCTGCAAAATATAGACCTTCAACTTCAGCGTTTTTAAGAATTTCAATAAAATCTTTTCGCATTTCATTATTACTCCATGCAGAGGAGTTTTCTCTTTCAGCATAAAATTTCTTAACAGAGTCGCTTAAAAATAATTCTTCTGCTAGAGGGTTGGAGAGAATTTTTGAAATAGATTTTTTAGTCCCGAGTGGAGTGTTTTCAGATATTTCCTGTATTGGATCTATTTCCGAAGTATCTTCATTGTTGTTTTTACAGCTAAACATTAAAAGCAAAGTGAGTACCGCAATAAGTGTAACTTTTACAGAAAACTGATTTAGGAGTTTTAATAAAATCATACTTCTAATTTTTTCTTGCTTTTAAAGTGTTTGAACATTACAATATGCTCACAAACACCTGGTACTTCAAATTTATTCCCAAAACTCTCGTAGCCATGTTTTTTATAAAAATCTATGGCAGTAACTCGAGCATTAAACCATAAAAATGGATCTTGATTTTCTTGTTTTATTTTAGATTCTCCTTCTTTTAAAAGTAAACTTCCTATTCCCAAACCTTTATGTTTGCTTAAAACCGCCATTCCTCTAAGTTGAAATTGAGATATGGGTTCAAAAAAAGGGTTGCTGTTTTTCATAAAACTAGCAACCCCAATTATTATATCATTCTTAAAAATCCCTAAATGAAATGTTCCTTTGGAATCATCGCCTGGGAATTTACATTCTGTTGCAGGTCTCCCCGGTCTCAAAACTTCATTTCTCAACGAATAGGTGGCGCTAGCAGAAATTAATCGGATAGTGAAGGTAGCGCTCATGTTAAAGATTTAACTAGCTAAAACGTCTCTGTATTCTTTTATTTCATCAAATTTAACTTCAGCAAAAGGACATAGAGGATCAATTTTATAATTTTTCTCTCTAGCATATTCTACACTTCTTTGTAATAGCATAGATGCTAAACCCTTTCCTTCCAATTCAGATCTTGTTTCAGTATGATCTATTACTAAAACACCATTATCTTGCTTTGAGTAAGTGAGTTCAGAAGTTATTCCTTTGTCATCCTCCATATAGAACATACCTCTAGTATCGTTCTCTTTGTGTTTTATTTCCTGACTCATATTATTTAGGGTTTAAATACGCCATCTACAATACCGTAAGCAATAGATTCATCTGCATCCATCCAGTAATCACGGTTGAAATCTTTAAGTACTTTTTCGATTTTCTGACCACAATTTTCTGAAAGGATCTTGGCGCTGATGTCTTTTATTTTTAAAATTTCTGCAGCTTGGATCTCAATATTAGAAGCTTGGCCACGTGCTCCACCACTTGGTTGGTGGATCATCACTTTTGCAAGTGGCTGAATGAATCTTCTTCCTTTAGTACCTCCAGAAAGGAGAATTGATCCCATAGAGGCTGCTAATCCACTACAAATTGTAGAAATAGGACTTCTAAGCGATTTCATAGTATCGTAAACTGCAAATCCATCGGTAACAAATCCTCCAGGACTATTAATGAACAATTGAATTTCTTTATCTGAAATTGCATCCAAATAAAGTAATCTATCTATCACGTGCTTAGCAGATTTGCCATCTACTTGTCCCCACATAAATATTTTTCGTTGCTCTATGAATTTTTCGTCTATGAGGTCTTGGATTTTTCCAGGTTTATTTTTCATGAGTGTTTTATTCTATTTTTTAATTGAAGCTAAAATTATGACTAATTTCGCAGAAAACCGTAGGATGGAATTATCAATTAACAAGATTTTAAAGAAAGATATGGATTTGGTTATTCCGTTAATAATGGAATTGTCTGAATATCAAACAGAAGAATCATTATTGAAATCCAGAATGAATGAAATGTTCGAGCAGAATTATGAATGCTTTGCTATTTATTTAAATGAAGAAGTTATAGGTACTTTTGGACTTTGGTTCATGACTCGTCATTATGCAGGTAAATCTTGCGAAGCAGATCACGTTTTTGTGAAACCTAAATACCAAAATAGAGGTTTTGGTAGAGAAATATTTGAATATATCTTTGAATATGCAAGAGGGAAAGGATGTGAGATGCAGGAGTTAAACTCTTACGTTCAGAACTTTAAGTCTCATAAATTTTATATGAATTTAGACTATGTAATTAAGGGATATCATTTTTTAAAAAAGCTGTAATTTTTTTTGGAAGTTGAAAAGTTTAAGGATTATATTTGTACCGTCTTGCGAAAGTAGCTCAGTTGGTAGAGCGTCAGCCTTCCAAGCTGAATGTCGCCGGTTCGAACCCGGTCTTTCGCTCAAAAAACCTTCCTATTATAGGGAGGTTTTTTCTTTTGTATAATACTTATTTTGAAGCCTTTAAAAAATAGAAAATCCAGTAAGAGTAGTAAGTTTTTCTAATGCTGCCATTCCTAATTCAGAATTTCCTTTCGGGTTTAAAAGAGGACTCCATACGGCAACAGAATATTGAGAAGGATGAATAGCAACTATGCCTCCTCCAACGCCACTTTTTCCAGGTAAGCCAACTTCAAAACTAAATTCTCCTGCTTCATCATAAAACCCACATGTTTGCATTAAAGCATTTATACGTTTAACGCGTTTCTTAGAAATGATCTTTTCTTCGGTATCTAATAATTTTCCTTCGTTTGCAAAGATCATAAATGCTTTTGCAAGCTCTTCACAAGACATCGCTAGTGAACATTGATGGAAATAAAAATCTAAGATAGGTTCTACATCATTTTTTATGTTTCCTAAAGCCTTCATATAATTTACTAATCCGTAATTTCTATATCCGGTAGACTTTTCAGATTCTGCAACTTTTAGATCGTAATTTATTTCATTATTACCTGTAAGTTTCCTTACAAATTCTAAAAGATCTTTTTTTGGATCTTCTAAATTAGACACCAAAATATCTGCTATTACTAGTGCTCCCGCATTAATAAAAGGGTTTCTAGGTACACCTTGTTCATATTCTAACTGTGTTAATGAATTAAATGGATCTCCAGAGGGTTCTACATCTACACGCTCCCATAAAGACTCTCCTAAGATCTGCATTGCCATAGTTAGAGTGAAAACCTTCGAAATACTCTGTATAGAAAATTTCTCTTGGCTATCTCCAAATGAATAATGCTCAGAATCTCTACAATATAGATGCATCCCGAATTTTTTTGGATCTACTTTAGCTAATTCAGGGATATATGCCGCCACCTTACCAATAGCATTGTGGTAGCTTATATCTTCATGAATGGTATTTAGTATTTTTTGATAATCCATCTTAAATAATTGAGGTAAGCTTGGTGTTAGAGGCTAGTTCTATTGGCTCTTTTCCAACTGTAAAGATCCTTGCAGAGAGAGTTCCTCTTAAAGTAATGTCGTTATCTTTAATTTCTAACCAACTTCCTTCTCTAAGTCCAACAACAGGTTGCGTATTTAATGTGTGAAATTCTTTAATTCTAGTTTCACGAGTTTCACCTTTGTGTTTGGAATGGAGGTCTGGATCTAGATAGTGAGGATTTATATTGAAGGGAACAATACCTAAGGTTTTAAAACTAGGCGGATATATTATAGGCATGTCATTGGTGGTTTGCATGGTGAGACCACCAATATTAGTTCCTGCACTGCTTCCTAAATAAGGAGTTCCTTTTAATATTTGTTCTCTTAATGGCATCATTAAATTATTCCGATGTAATTTATCTACCAATAAAAAAGTATTACCTCCACCTGTAAATAGGCCCTGAGCTTCTTTTAGAGCTTGCTCTTTATCTTCAAATTCGTGTAATCCCTTTACATTTATAGATATAGATTGCAAAGCTTTTTTCGCTAAAGAGGTGTATTCTTCATGGGTGATCCCTCCGGGTCTTGCAAAGGGAATAAAAATTATTTCGCTACAACCTTTAAATAACTTCGCTATTTCTGGTAGTAGATAAGAAAGATATTGTTGTCCGTGCAAGGTAGAAGTACTTGCTAGTATGGCATTTTTCATTCACGAATTTTTGTAAATTTAAGTATTGTGAAGCTTTAACCAAAGTTTAAGTAAAGCTTGTTATATTTATTTCATCTTAAATTGTTTCTTTAAACAAAACATTTCTATGAAAAAGCTTACCTACCTATTAGTTGCGTTTCTTATTGTGCATTTTAGCTATGCCCAGACCAATGATAGAATAAAGATAAGTGGCACTATTGAAGTTCCAGTAGGAGAAGATCCTCAAGGAATAAGTATTTTTAATTTGAATTCTCAGGAAGGAACGATTTCCAATTCTAATGGGGAATTTCTAATTGATGTAGCTGAAAACGATAGTATAAAAGTGTTTGCTGTTCAATTTCAGGAATTTCTTATTGTTATAGATAAGAGAGTTTTGGAAAGCAAAAAATTAAATATCTATGTAAATGAACTTGTAAATAGACTTCCAGAAGTGTTAGTTTCTCCTTACGATCTTACTGGAAATTTAAATGCAGATGTAGAGGAGTTAGAAGTGATCCAAATGCCAGTTAATATTAAAATAGGGATTCCTGATGGAGAATATGCAAATGTAGAAAATGTGGCAAATTTTGGAAAAGCTCCTAAAAATCAAGCTTTGGCATTTAATCAAACAAAATTGGTAAATGGCATCAATTTTGTTAATCTTTTCAAAGTTTTATTAATATCTAATAAGAAAAATGATATTTCCAATCCATATTCTAATTCTTACAAAGAAATTGATGTTGAATTAAGACAATTATATAACGATAGGTTTTTTAAAGACAATTTTAATATCGATCTAGATAACATCCCAGATTTTATTTTATATGCAGACAGAAATGGCCTCGATGAGGAAATGTTAAGAAAGGGAAATGAATTAGATCTTATTGATTTTTTAATGGAACAGAGTAAAAAATATAAAAAGCAATTGAACAAAAATTAATTAGCATCTAAATATTAATATGAGAAAAGAAACTTATCTAAAAGTAATTACCCTACTATTATTTACGGTTTCCCCTTCATTCGGTCAAGAAAACACTCAGCTTCGCGGAATTGTTTCCGCACCTTTTTTGGAAGAAGCTTCCATTCATATTATAAATTCTACCCAACAAACTGGAACTGTGAATTCAGATTCTGGATCTTATCAGATTTTGGTAAGAGAAAATGATGAACTTTTATTTTCCTCCATTCAATATAAGAATGTAACGATACGAATTACTTCAGAAATGATCAAAACGGGGGTTTTAAATATTGAATTAGAAGAAGATCTAAATGTTCTTGCTGAAGTAAATATTAGTAATATAACTCTTACTGGAAATATAAATACAGATATCGCCCAAATTCCAATTGTGCGGGATTTGCCGGTAAATTTCTCTATTGGGGATATAAACAACATGATTTTCGAATCGGACATAAACGATCCTCAAAAGGCTCCTTTAAATCTAGCTTTAGGCCAGCGACCAGGTCTTCCTGGTGGTGATGTATTAGGAATTATTGGATTATTACTTAGCCCTATACTTCCAGATCCAAAACCACCTGAGATAAAACTAGATTTTAATAAATATAAAAACAATAGTGATGTAATAGCGCATTTACGTGAGCTTTTTGACGAAAAATTCTTTACCGTAACCCTAGCGATTAAAAAGGATTTTATAGATGATTTTATTTATTTTGCCAATGATAATGGTTTGGGAGTGATCTTGGTGAAATCGAAAAATCAGCTTTCCTTGATCGAGTTTTTGTTAGAACAAAGTAAAACGTATAATAAAAGAAAACTAGGACTGGATTAGTGATTTTCAATTAGGACAGCCTTGCCAATTTTCTCAATTCGCTTATATACTATTTTTCTTAAACTGCTTATTATCAGTTGTTTTTAAAATTTATTTAAAAAACAACTCCTCATTTTGGAACATTTATTGCTTTTGGTATACATATATGCTTATTAAGCGACTTTAATTAGTTCCTTTAATTTTTAATATTTTATGAGAATCAAATTTTTATTACCCCTAATTTGTGGTTTTATGTTAATGTCTTTTTCTGTAGCGCATAAATTTTATGTGAGTGTTACCGAAATTGAATACAATGAGAAAACGCAAAGTCTTCAAATTATTTCCCGGGTATTTATAGATGATTTGGAAGACCTTCTTCAAACTAGATATGACTCAACTATGCGTTTAGGCAAAAGCAATGAAAGTCCTGAAGCTGCTAATTATATTAAAACATATCTGAAAAAGAAAATTGAAATTCAATTAGATGGAAAAAACGTGGAGGTAAATTATCTGGGAAAGGAATATGAGGATGATATGGTATTACTATATTTAGAAGTCCCAAAAGTCACGTCGTTTAAGAGCATCGAGGTAAAAAATGCATTACTAACAGATATGTTTATAGAACAAAAGAATCTGGTGCATGTTACCTATAAAGAAATCACTAAAAGTTTAATCTTTACCAAAGCGAAACAAGAAGATTTGTTAAAATTTTAACCAATTGATTGTACAGCTTTATTTAATACTTAATTTTAGCAACATTAAAAATCAACAAAGAACAAATGAGAAAATTTAAATCTGCCATGTTGGTATTTTTCGTAGTTCTTTCTACTGGAATGTATGCTCAGGAAACTGAGACTCCTAAGGAAGAAGTAAAGGAAATGGGCCACACAAATCAAAATCAATTTAGACAACTTTACGAGGAGTTTTCAACTCCTAATCAATATAGAACTGCTTCAGGAGCGCCAGGTTCTGCTTATTACCAAAATCAAGCAGACTATAAAATGGATATTGAGTTAGATGACAAAACTCAGAAGCTTACAGGTGTAGAAACAATTACTTATCATAATAATTCCCCAGACGATTTAGAATATTTATGGGTGCAGTTAGATCAGAATATCCGTACCAAGAACTCTGTAGCATTAGAGAAGAACGGTAGTGGTATATCTGCAGTTAATCAACCTGGAACTTTTGCAAGTCAATTTTTAGACGAACCTTTTGATGGTGGTTTTAATATTGAATCTGTAACTAAAGATGGGAAAGCACTTGCTCATACTATCAATTTTACCATGATGAGAGTAGATTTACCACAGCCGTTAAAGGCCGGAGAAAGCACTTCTTTTTCTATTAAATGGTGGTATAATGTAAATAATCACGTAACAGATAGAGCAAGATCTGGATATGAGCACTTTCCGAAGGATGGAAACAATGTTTATGTAATTGCTCAATTCTTTCCAAGAATGGCAGTTTACAATGATGTTGAAGGATGGCAAAATATGCAATTCTGGGGGAATGGAGAGTTCGCACTTCCATTTGGTAACTATGAAGTGAATATAACTGTTCCTGCAGATCACATATTAGATGGAACTGGAGAAATTCAGAATAGAAAAGATGTTTATACCAAAGACATGATGAAAAGGTATGAGCAAGCTAAAAAATCTTATGATAAGCCAGTAATTATTGTTACTCAGGCTGAAGCTGAAGCTGCTGAAAAACAATTTTCAGACAAAAAGAAAACATGGAAGCTTAAGGCTACTATGGTTAGAGATTTTGCATTCTCTACTTCAAGAAAATTTGTAGTAGACATGATGAACGTGGATGTTATGGGAAAAGATGTAATGGCTGTTTCTATGTATCCTAAAGAAGGAAATCCTTTATGGGAAGAGTATTCTACAAGAGCAGTAGCAACTACTTTAACTTCTTATTCTAAGCATACTTTTCAGTATCCTTACCACAAAGCAATATCTATCCATGCTAAAAATCAAGGGATGGAATATCCAATGATCTGTTGGAATTATGGCCGCCCAGAAGAAGATGGTAGCTATAGTGAAAGAGTTAAGTTTGGAATGATCAGTGTTATTATTCACGAAGTTGGACACAACTTTTTTCCAATGATCGTGAACTCAGATGAGCGCCAGTGGGGATGGATGGATGAAGGTTTAGATACTTTTATGCAATATTTAGCTGAACAAGATTTTGGAAAAGAATATCCTGCAGCAATTTCACCTGAAACTGCTTATCCATCTAGAAGAGGTATTCCAAGCAAGATTGTTCCTTATATGAAAGGAGATCAAAAGTATATTGCGCCTATTATGTCTAATCCAGAAAATGTATTCCAATTAGGAAATAACGCATATGGAAAGCCCGCAACAGCTCTTAATATTTTGAGAGAAACTGTTATGGGACACGAACTTTTTGACTTTTCTTTTAAAACCTATGCACAACGTTGGATGTTTAAACACCCAACTCCAGAGGATTTCTTTAGAACTATGGAAGACGCTTCTGGTGTAGATCTAGATTGGTTTTGGAGAGGATGGTTCTATGGTACAGACTATGTAGATATAGGAGTTAAAGATGTGAAGAAATACTTTGTAACAGATAAAGCTACCAAAGATGGATTAGCAATGTTGGAACGTTATGGAGTAACAGATCCAGAAAGTATGGATTTTGTATATGTTGTAGAAGAGGGAAGTGAAGAATTTTCTGAAGACATGAAATCTAAGAGCGTTTTAGAGAATGCTCCAAAATTACAAGCATATTTGATGGATAATTTTTCTGCTGAAGAGCGTGCAAAAATGAAGTCTCCTAAATATTTCTATGAGATCACTTTTAATAAGCCTGGTGGCTTGGTAATGCCTTTAATAGTTGAATTCACCTATGCAGATGGAACCACTAAAAACGTAACTTACCCGGTGCAAGTTTGGAGAAAGAACGATTCTGAAGTTAGTAAAGCGATAGCAAGTGATAAGGAAATCACTAAAGTAGTTGTAGATCCTAATATGGAAACTGCAGATGTTAATTTAGATAACAACAGCTGGCCTCAAGAAGCTAAAGAGAGCAAATTTGAGCAGTTCAAGAAAGAAACTGGAGAGTAATCTTTCAGAAAAATAAATTAAGCCGACTTTAACGAGTCGGCTTCTTTTTTTAATATATATTGTGATTATCTTTGTTGCTATGATAACACTTCCATTATTTATTAGTGGTGCCGAAATTGGTTTTATAATATTTATATTAATCATGGTTTTTGGTGCCGATAAAATACCAGACATCGCTAGAGGTCTAGGTAAAGGTATGCGTACTTTAAAAAATGCTTCTAACGACATTAAAAGTGAGATCACTAAAAGTGCAGAAAAGCAGGGGATTAATAAAGATATCTCCAATGATGTGCGAAATGAAATTAGCAAGGTGAAAGAGGATATCGATGAAATTACAGGGTCTATAAAACGAAGGTTTTAATGCTAGACCAATTAGATAAATGGGACAGGGAACTGTTTGTTTATTTAAACAGCCTTGGAATAGAGGAGTACGATAACTTTTGGATCTTCGTAACGAATATTAAACATTGGATCCCGCTTTACCTTCTTTTTTTTGTGCTCTTTTTTATAGCTTTCCATAAAAAGAAAGCGCTATTTAATTCTGCATTTCTATTATCAGCATTTCTTACCACTTTAGCATTCACTAATTTTGTAAAAGGAATTGCTGCACGACTAAGACCTAACAATGATCCTGAACTTTTGGATATTATTAGGATTTTACAATCCCCAACTAACTATAGTTTTTTCTCAGGACATGCTTCTTCCTCATTTGTGGTTACAACTTTTGTTGTTTTAAGTTTGCGAGAAAAGTATAAATGGATCTACATATTTTATATCTGGCCCATCACTTTTGTATTAAGCCGAGTATATGTAGGTGTTCATTATCCGCTAGATCTTATTGTAGGAGCTATAGTAGGTTTTCTTTTTGGTTATGGGTTCTATAAATTATATCTTTTAGCAGGTAAAAGATTCTACTAAGCTCTTTTTCGGCTTAAACTTAATCCATCTCTTATAGGTAATAGTATGGTTTCAAGTCTATCATCTGTTGCCACCATGTTATTATATTCTAAAAGTGCTTTTGTAGACTCGTCATCTTTCTTAACGTGTTCTACAACCTTACCACTCCACAATACATTATCTGTTAGTAAAATGCCTCCCGGATTTATTTTATCTATTATCAGATTGAAATATGCAGGATAATTAGGCTTGTCTGCATCCATAAAGACAAGATCAAATTTCATATCTAATTTTGGTAAGAGCTCTAAAGCCTCACCAAGGTGTTGATGAATTTTGTTTCTGAATCCTGAAAGTTCAAAATATTTATTCTGGATAGATTGTAATTCCTCATTTACATCTAATGTGTGTAACTCGCCATTAGTCTTTAAACCCTCTGCTAAACATATTGCTGAATATCCTGTATAGGTTCCTAATTCTAAAATAGTAGACGGATTAATAATTTTAGAGAGTATGCTAAGTAATCTTCCTTGGTAATGTCCGCTTAGCATTCTGGGCTGAAGTATTTTCTGATAGGTTTCTCTTGTTAATTGGGCCAAAATATCAGGCTCGGCTTGGGTATGCTCAACAGTATATGTATCTATTGCTTCAGGTAGAAAATGCATGGATGTATCTTGTTTTTTGCAAATTTAGACATAACTATTTTTCTATTGCCTCAATTAATTAAGAATTGATTCAAAATGAACTTTTTGTAGCTGAATATTAATAGTATTTTTACGTCAAATTAGTGCTATGAGATTTGAAAATACCTTAGAATTTGCTAAGAAATTAGATAATGAAGATAAATTAGCTTCTTATAAAGATGAATTTATTTTCCCGAAGGTAAACGGAAAACAAGTGATCTATTTTACAGGAAATTCTTTAGGTCTTCAACCTAGATCTGCCAAGAAATATGTGGATGAAGTGATGGAAGATTGGGCAAATCTCGCGGTAGAAGGGCATTTTTATGCAGAAAAGCCTTGGTGGGATTACCATGAGCGGTTTTCAGCTAAACTAGGGAAAGTTGTAGGTGGAAAACCTAGTGAAATCACGGTGATGAATACTCTTACTGTTAATCTTCATTTATTAATGGCAACTTTTTATAAACCTGAAGGAAAACGTTTCAAGATTATCTGCGAAGAAAAAGCTTTTCCCAGTGATCAATATATGATCGCATCTCAAGTTAAATTTCATGGGTATACAGAAAAGGATGCGGTCGTTAAAATAGAGAAGCGCGAAGGGGAGCATTTTTTTAGAACTGAAGATATACTTGCGAAAATTGAGGAAGTAGGAGAGGAGTGTGCTTTGGTTTTAATTGGAGGGGTTAATTATTATTCGGGACAAGTCTTGGATATGGAATTAATAACGAAAGCTGGTCATGCTGTTGGAGCTAAAGTAGGTTGGGATCTTGCTCATGCTGCGGGTAATATAGAACTAAAACTGCATGACTGGGATGTAGACTTTGCCGCCTGGTGTAGTTATAAATATATGAATTCTGGCCCCGGAAATGCATCTGGCAGTTTTATTAATGAAAAATATCACGGTAAAAAAGATATTACCAGATTAGAAGGCTGGTGGGGACATAATAAGGAACGTCGTTTTTTAATGGAACCAGAATTTCAACCAGAACCTAATGCACATGCTTGGCAAATAAGCAATGCTCCAATTTTAGCAATGGCCCCTTATTTAGCATCTCTAGAAATGTTTGATGAGGTAGGAATGCCGGCACTTATTGAAAAAAGAAATAGAATTGTAGCTTATCTTGAATTTATCTTACAGGAAATTGATAAGGAGGTAGATGCCAGTTTTGAAATTATAACACCTTCCAAACAGGAAGAAAGAGGTACTCAATTATCTGTTTTCCTTCACGGTGAGGGGAAAGAACTTTTTAACTATTTAATGGAACAAGGCGTGATAACAGATTGGCGAGAACCAAACGTTATCCGTTTGGCTCCAGCACCATTTTACTGTTCTTTCAAAGACATGTATAATTTTGGACAGATCTTAAAGAAGGGGATTCTTAAGAATTAATAATTATGTTTTATTTGAATTTAATATCTGTAAAATATAGTTGAAAACTGCTATCTGCAGATTTATGCATTTTTGCAATTGGAATACCTTTAAAGGTCTCATAGTCTTCCCAAGTAGTAGTTAATTCTCTACCTGTTGAAGAAACATAGGTCCATTCCTTGATCATATTATCTTCTCCAAAAAATATGTGGTAAGAATCGTCTGGAGAATATCCTCCTTTACCTTTGTAACTAACCGTAAGCATTTTCATTTCCTCATTGCTAATTGGGGAAATTCCTTTCTCATTATAGGTAGATTCAAAATCGCTCCACATTAATTGATAGGGAAATAACAGCCAATAAGAATCATTTATAAATTTTTGATCTGCAGCCAAAGCATTCTCGGTTAAACTATCACCTTGAGTATAGCTTATAGTTTCTCCTTTCTCAGTAAGTTCCACTTTTTTAGTTTTAGGAAACCATTTCCAAGCTCTATTGCTACGTAAAGTGTCATTTACCTTTACGTTAAAGGTGAAATTTAATTCATCCAACTCATTAAATTTTTCCATACCGTTTGCATTTGCAATCTGTGCTGTAATAGGTAGTTCTTCGGATTTTATTTCAGAAACAGTAGCTTCTAATCCCTCTGACTTACTTTGATTGTCCTTACACCCAATTAAAAAAGTGAGAAGCAGACATAGGCTGAGTATTTTTTTCATAATTCAAAATTTTGATTAAAAGTAGTAATTCTAATTATAACAAAACATAGCACAAAAAAAAAGCCCTTTGAATATCAAAGGGCTTTTTAAAAAGTTATGTGTTGATTACAACCTTCTTCCAGTTAGAAGTTTGTATAAAATAAGTATTACTGCAATTACAATTAAGATGTGAATGATACTACCTAAATCTGGAAAGGCAAAATATCCTATTAGCCATCCAATTATTAATAGTACTACGATCAGCCAAATTAAATCTTTCATATTGTTAGTTTTTTATTGCAACATATTGTTGCTTATTAATGGTTAGTGATTATTTGTTTTAGTTATGAATTTATTTAGATTATCTCCGATAAACTCATACTCTAAAATTATAATCTGATTAGATTTCAATACGAATTTATGTAAATCACTAACTAATCTAAGCTATTTTAACGAGTGTTTAACTAATTTCCTAAAATTTTATTTGAGGCGATATGTTAATTTTTAACACTGTAATTATTTAAAACCAAGACTGTTAGTGGGATTTAGACAAACTTATATAATGTTAAATTTTTTGAGTAGGAGCAAGGCTAATTGTTTTAGCTTTCGTTCTCTGCTTTGTTAATTCTCATTTCTAGTTCTTCTAATACTTCACTTACAGAATCCACATTATCAGACGATTTTTGATGAGCATCTTCCATTGCCTTTTCTAATTTTTTATCAGGATGTTGGAAAAGATCTGTGATCACATGATTTATTTTATCAATTACACTTTCCTGGCTATGTTTAATATCCTCTAATTTATTTAAGATGCTTTTTAGTTGATCTATTTTTTCTTGTTTCATTTTTAATGATTTAGATTATTAGTGCTAGTAAAATGTTTATTCACCTACTGGTTCTTCTTTTAATTTTGGATAATCTGTATAGCCTTTGGCTCCTGGAGTATAGAAAGTATCTTCATCCCATTCGGCTAAATCTGCGTTTTTTTCAAATCGCTTTGGTAAATCTGGGTTGGAAATAAATAATTTCCCAAAAGAAACGAGATCTGCATTCCCCTCTTTAATGATTTGATTTCCTGTTTCTTGATCAAAACCTGAGTTAATCATCAATGTTCCTTTGTAAATAGGTCTATAATGTCTAGCTATTTCTGTAACCAAGAAATCTATTTTACTAACATCAGTAAATGGTTCAGATAAATGAAGATAAGCAAGATTATAAGCATTAAGCTTTTCTATTATATAGTCGAAAGTGGGAATAGTTTCTTCTGTAGCCTTGATCCCAAACGCATCGTTTAAGGAAGGATTTAATCTTACTCCAATTTTAGTTTCATCCCAAACTTCATTAATAGCCTCTATAACTTCAAAAAAGAACCTGGCCCTATTTTGAATGCTTCCGCCATATTCATCTGTTCGGGTATTAGAATTTTTATTAAAGAACTGATGAATTAAATATCCATTAGAAGAATGTATCTCAACCCCATCAAAACCAGCATCTTTTGCGTTCTGTGCTGCCTTTTTAAATTCTTGAATAGTTTCTTTGATCTCTACCAAGGACATAGCTTTAGGCTCTACGGTGTCTTCAAATCCATCTTGGGTAAAGGATTGTGCATTAGGGTTCACTGCACTTGGAGCCAAAGGCTTTTCCCCATTATGAAACTTTGGATGAGACATTCTTCCACAATGCCATAACTGAATAAAGATCTTTCCGCCTTCTTCATGCACGGCAGTGGTCACTTTCTTCCATCCTTCAACTTGTGCATTTGTGTAAATTCCAGGCGTATTAATATAACCAACAGCTCTTTCTGAAATCTGGGATCCTTCAGTAATTATTAAACCCGCACCACTTCTTTGTTTGTAATATTCGGCATGTAGACTTGTTGGAGCATTATCACTATTATCTGCTCTATTTCTGGTCATTGGTGCCATTACAACTCTGTTTCTAAGGCTAAGGTCTTCTAATTTATAAGATTCTAATAATGCTTGATTCTCTTTCATGCTTCTATTTTAGAAAATTAAAGTTACAGGTTGAAGGTTTTAACAGGTGTTAAACAAATTGTAAATGGCGTACTATTTAACGTTATTTTAATGACTTCTGAATGAATTGATGAACTTTGGGAACTTAAAAACAGAATTTCTAGCGAGAGCCTCATAATAAATGAGACAAGTATTTAAAAAATCAATTGGGAATTAATCTGTATTTTTGAATCATCAATTTTCTAATTTCAAATTAGATTACTTTCTAGAATAAAGAAGTTATCTACCTATAAAAATTAATGCAGAAAACTAAAGATATCGCCATTATTGGCTCAGGATTAGTTGGTTCTTTACTTGCTATTTATCTAAGAAAAAGAGGTCACGAGGTTACGGTTTTTGATCGTAGACCGGATGTAAGAAAAGTAGAATTTTCTGGAAGATCTATAAATCTTGCAATGTCCAATAGAGGCTGGAATGCTTTACGAAAAGTTGGTATAGAAGACGAGATTCGTGAACTAGCCTTGCCTTTAGATAAACGTGCATTACATGTAAATGATAAGCCTTTATATTTTCAGAAATACGGGAAAGAAGGAGAAGCTATTTATTCTATTTCTCGAGGGGTGCTAAATAGAAAAATGATCGATCTGGCTGAAGAAACAGGTGCTAAATTTAGATTTGAAGAAAAAGTTTGGGATGTTAACCTTGCTGAGGCTAAAATTTATACAGGTGAATCTGAGAAAGCAGAATGGCAAGAATATCAATTTGATATGGTGTTTGGAGCCGATGGTGCTTTTTCCAGAGTTCGCCATAAAATGCAGCGAAATAGTAGATTTAACTATTCTCAAGATTTTATAGATGTTGGTTATAAGGAATTAACTATTCCGGCTAATGAAGATGGATCTCATAAATTAGATAATGCTTCCTTTCATATTTGGCCTAGGGGAGAGTTTATGCTTATTGCGATGCCAAATTTAGATGGCAGTTTTACGTGCACCCTCTTTATGCCTTTTGAAGGAGAGGTTTCTTTTGAAAAAATTATTACTGAAGCAGATTCAGAAAAATTCTTCAGTAAATATTTCCCGGATATCAAGTCTGATATTTCTAATTTAACTCGGGATTTCTTTAAAAATCCAACAAGTGCAATGGTCACTATGAAATGTTATCCTTGGACATATTGGGATAAAGTGGCCTTAGTAGGTGATTCTGCTCACGCTATCGTGCCATTTTATGGACAAGGTATGAATGCTGGTTTTGAAGATATCTCTGTCTTAGATGATCTTATAGAGAAGTTTGAAGACGATTGGGAGAGGATCTTCAAAGAATATCAGGAAATCAGAAAGCCGAATGCAGATGCCATAGCAGAATTAAGCTATAGGAATTTTGTAGAGATGAGCAGCAAGACTGCGAATTCTCAATTTATACTTAGGAAAAAAATTGAAAAGCACTTTGCTCAAAAATATCCTGAAAAGTGGATTCCATTATATTCCAGAGTCACCTTTTCAGACAAACCTTATGCCGATGCACTTGCTATAGGAGACAAGCAAAGGGATGTTATGGATAAGGTTATGAATGTTGAAGGAATAGAAGCTAAATGGGAGACTCAAGAAATTGAAGACTTAATATTGAAACTTATTCAGGCTCATTAAAAACAAGTTTATTTTAAATTTCAACTAGGAAAGTTATAAAATACAGAAGAGCCCTCATGGGCTCTTTTTTATTAAAGTATCTTCGCTCTTAGTGTGCGTTCTTTTTTAGTAATTCTGGGAATTTCTTTTTGAATTTTTCTAATCTAGGAATAGATACATTTTGTATGTAAGGATTTTCAGGATGCGATCTCTCGTAATTCTGATGATAATCTTCTCCCATCCAAAATTTTTGAAATGGTACTATCTCAGCTGCCAACGGCTTTTCGTAACCTTTAGCAACTTCGGTAGACACTTTTTCTATAATAGCTTTTTGCTCTGAATTTTGATAAAAAATAATAGAGCGATATTGAGATCCATTATCTGGACCCTGCCCATTTGCCTGTGTTGGATTTTGAGAACCATAATATACCTGTACTAATGTTTCAAAACTCACTACTGCTGGATCATAGATCACTTCTACGGCCTCAGCATGTCCTGTTTTCCCAGTGTTACTAGCTTCGTAAGTTGGGTGTTCTGTATGGCCTCCTGCATAACCAGAATAAACTTCAGAAACTCCATTTACACTTTCATAAATCGCTTCCACACACCAAAAACAACCACTTGCAAAATAAGCTTTGGCCATATTATCCTGCATAGGAACTTCAATGGGGTCTTTGTTCAAATCTGCAGATTTTGCGGAAGTATTTGTGCTGCTATTTCCGCAGGAGAAAAATAGTAGTGAAAAGGTGAGGCTTAAAATAGTTTTCATATTATTTCTTTTTATAATTTCCTTCAAGGGTTTTTTTGCCAAGAATGGCATAATCTAAGGCTAAGTCTCCATTTATAGTGAATCCTAACCAGTCTAATTCTATTTCTCCATTTTCCTTAGAGATAATTTTTGCTATTGGGGTGTTCTTATCAAATTTTGACCATGGAATATTTTTACCATCTGTATTTTTAGAAGAAGGATTTACTAAAAAAATATTTATGGTCCCGTTAGTGGATTTAACCATTCTAGTATTAATATAAACTTTGGAAGGGGTGAGGCACATTTCTGAATTTGCGGTATATGTTATATTAACACAATAACAGGTGCATGAATTATCAATCTCTTCCCCAATTTTTATATAATTACCTGTCAAATCAGAATTTAGATTACCCGTAGAGGATTTTTCATCCTTTGTGGTTTTGTTGGAAGCAGGAGTGTTGTTTTTAGAATTTAAAATATCTGAATCATTTGGGATTCCTTCAGAATTTGAATAATCAATTACATTCTCATTTCTCTCTGTACTAGTTTCAGAATTTATTTTTTCTTCGGAAACAGATTCGTTATTAGAATCTTTACAGGAAGCAAATAATGCAGTAATTACTAATAATATAATAATGCGTGCTTTCATAGGTTTTGGCATTTATAATATTAATAAAGTTATTTAATTAAACAGGAGTTTGTGTGAAATTGGTGTTAATCAATTTATGTCATAAAAAAAGGGTTTAAAATAATCGCTTGTTTGCAATTATTTTAAACCCTTAAAGTATTTAGAAAATGCTGTCTTAGAACTTAGAGAACATTTTTTCCATTTTTTCTTGTTCTTCCTTAGCTAATTCTTCATCCACCAAGATTCTTCCACTATGCTCATCTGTGATGATCTTTCTTCTACTTGCTATCTCAACAATAACTTGAGGAGGAATAGTAAAATAAGATCCACCAGAAGCTCCTCTTTCTACAGGGACTACAGCCAGACCATTTTTTACATTATTTCTAATTCTCTTGTAAGCTGTGATTAGTCTTTCTTCAATTTGAGTTTCGAAATCATTAGATTTTTTAGTTAGCATATCTTCCTCTTTCTGAGTTTCAGCTAAAATTTCATCTAATTCTCCTTTTTTGTGCACTAAGTGTTTTTGGCGATCTTCCAATTTCTCTTTGGTTTGTCCAATAACTTCTTTTTTCTGCTCGATAGAAGCTCTATATTCCTTAATGTGCTTTTCTGCAAGTTCTATTTCAAGTTCTTGAAATTCTACTTCCTTACTAAGTGCATTGAATTCACGGTTATTACGAACGTTTTTCTGTTGTTCAGCATATTTTTTGATAGATGCCTTAGCGTCTTCAATAAGGATCTTTTTGGTTTTGATATCGTTATCAATAACTTCTAGATCTGTATCATGCTTTTGTATACGTGTATTTAATCCGGCTACTTCATCTTCTAAATCTTCTACCTCTAAAGGAAGTTCACCTCGTACATTTCTAATTTCATCTATTCTAGAGTCAATTAACTGAAGATCGTACAATGCTCTTAACTTCTCTTCTACAGTAACCTCGGTTTTCTTTGCCATATTTAATAATACTTGATAGGATTCGTTTTTGTATTCGCTAAAATAATTGCAAAATTACTAATTTTTTTACTAAGATACACATGTAATAGGTTTTTTGTGTATCGTTCACTTTCATAGTGACCAATGTCTGCAACTACCAGTTTTTGTTCAGGTTTATAGTAATCGTGATACTTAAGATCTGCAGTTATATAGAAGTCTGCGCCCGCACTTTTTGCAGCATCAATAGCAAAACTTCCGCTTCCACCTAACACGGCTACTTTCTTTACTTTTTTATCTAATAATTGGGAGTGTCTAATTCCATCTGCTTTAAATGTTTTCTTTACGAGAGATAGAAATTCAACCTCATTCATCGCTTCAGGAAGCTCCCCAATCATTCCCGATCCCATTTGTTGATGTGAGTTGTCTAAAGTGATCACCTCATAAGCCACCTCTTCATAAGGGTGGTTTTTGAAAAGTGCTTTTAAGATCTTGCTTTCCAAATGTTTTGGAAATATTACCCCAATCTGAATTTCTTCTTCATAATGAATTTCACCCTTTTTCCCGATGGTAGGATTAGAATTTAAATTAGGTTTATAGCTTCCGGTGCCTGGAATACTAAAGCTACATTCATCGTAATTTCCAATAGCTCCCGCGCCTGCTTCGAACAATTTTTTTCTTAATTCATCTGCTTGTTCCTTAGGTATATAAGTAGTAAGTCTTTTAAGAACTCCCTTTTTTGGAATCAATATTTTCGTGTCTTCAAGTCCAAGCTTATCGCACATAATTTTATTTACTCCTAGATTGTGATTATCTAGAGCGGTATGAATAGCGTAAATAGCAATGTCATTTTTAATAGCTTTAATTACGGCTCGTTCTACATAGTTTTTGCCATTCAGCTTTTTAAGACCAGAAAAAATAATGGGATGAAAGCTAACTATTAAATTGCAGTTTTTGGATATTGCTTCTTCTACAACTTCTTCTAAAGTATCATGAGTTACTAATACACCTTTTAAAGCTGTTGTAGCATTCCCAACCAATAATCCAACATTATCGAAATCCTCTGCAGTGGCAATTGGAGCAAAATCTTCTAAGTGTTTTATAACATCTGCAATAATCATGTTCTACTATTTTAATTCAAATATAAATATTATACTTTCGCTAAGATGAGTATCCTAAGAAAATTCCTTTTTCCCTTCGCCTTGCTTTATGGTCTAATTATAACGATTAGAAATTTGCTATATGATATGCGGATTATTAAATCTACAGCTTATTCTTTTCCAGTGATTTGCGTGGGTAATCTTAGTGTTGGAGGTACAGGGAAAACACCAATGATAGAATTTCTACTAGAATTTTTACTTCCAAATAATAAGGTGGCAACATTAAGTAGAGGCTATGGTAGAAAAACTCAAGGTTATAGATTGGTTACAATTGAAGAAAAGGCCGCAAATGTTGGAGATGAACCTCTACAATTTAAAAATAAGTTTAAGAGCGCAATAGTTGCAGTAGATGAGAATAGGAGAATAGGCATAGCTAAATTGGAAAATGAACATCATCCAGATCTTATATTGTTAGATGATGCATTTCAACATAGGAAAGTTAAAGCAGGATTAAATATTTTGCTAACACGCTATAATGATCTTTATAAAAATGATTTTATGTTGCCTGCCGGTAATTTAAGAGAGCCTATTTCTGGAGCTGGAAGAGCGAAAATAATTGTGGTTACCAAATGCCCAAAGAACCTTAATGTAATAGAGCAAGAAAATATTAGAAGTACTTTAAATCTTAGAAATTATCAGCAATTATTTTTTAGTTATATAAGTTATAATGACCATGTTTTTAATGGCCTTAAAAAAATTAGTCTTCAGGAACTTGTTGGTAAGGAAATAAGCTTAGTAACGGGAATTGCAAACCCGGTTTCTTTATTGGAATATTTAAAGGACTCTGGTATTTCGTTTCAGCATTTAAATTTTCCCGATCATCATAATTTTACTTCAGTAGAAATAAAGAAGATAGCACAATCCAAGCTGGTTATTACTACAGAAAAGGATTTTATGAGATTAAAGGGCGAGGTAGAATTAGAAAAATTATTCTATCTACCAATTAAAATGAAGTTTGTTAGGGATACTGAAGAATTCAATAAACGAATTTCAAATTTTGTTTTAAATGAAAAATGAGATGCACGATGCATCTCATTTTTTCTATTTGGCTAATTCAAACTATATATCTTTTATATACTTCTACTAAAGCGATAACTTCAAAGGGCATGCCAAAAGTTATACTGTAACGCTTCTTTTGGACAAGTGGAAGTTGATCTTATTAAAGAACTCTTCTGTTTTGTATGGTTTCGGGATGATATCGGTAAATCCGTTTAAATAAAATTCATCTAAATTTTCATCCAAGGTCACCGCGGTTAAGGCAACGATCGGAATTTTTTCATCGAATTCACGAATTAAAATTGTGGCTTCAATTCCACTAATTCCTGGCATATGGATGTCCATAAGAATAAGGTCAAAATAATTGTTGGATGCTTTCTCTACTGCGATGGTTCCATTATCTGCCACATCGCATATTACTTTATGCTTTTCTAAGATCTTTCGAGTGATCATTTGGTTGATCTTATTATCCTCTACGATCAAGATCTTCTTATTGTGCATTATATCATTAGTCAGAGGAGCAATTTTGGATAATTTAGACACAGCTACACCTTCCGCTTGCTCGAATGCTTCAAATTTTAAGTCGAAGCTAAAGGTAGACCCTTTTCCAAATTCACTATCTAAATAGATCTCACTGTTCATTAAGTTTAGTAAGTTTTTTACAATAGACAAGCCTAATCCAGTTCCTCCAAATTTTCTGTTTATTTGAATTGAACCTTGTGTGAAATTCTCGAAAATGGAGGATTGTTTTTCCTTGGTTATTCCTTCTCCTGTATCCTTTATTTCAAAATGCAGGAATACAGATTGACCAACCTGATTCACTCTTTTCACATTAATCCAAATGTCACCTTCTTCTGTGAATTTTATAGAGTTTCCAACTAGATTTATAAGGATTTGAGAGATTTTTAATGGATCTCCTTTTAGTTTTTTAGGAATATCAGGATCAAAATAATAGTGAAGTTTAGTTTTCTTATCATCGGCAGAATTTTTAAGTGCAACTAACACATCAGAAATTCTTTTTTCAAGGTCGAATGAAGTATCTAATACTTCTACTTTTTTCGCTTCAAGTTTGTTAAGGTCCAGAATGTTATTTATTAGTGATAATAAATATTCTCCTGAAAATTTTAAAGAATTTAAATGCTCCTTTTGATTATCTGTTGGACTTTCTTCTAATAATAAATGGGTTAAACCTGTTACAGCATAAAGCGGTGTCCTTAATTCATGAGTTATAGTAGATAAGAATTGCGCTTTTGCAAGTGATGCCTTTTCGGCATTTTCTTTAGCTAGGGTTAACTCATCATTCTTCTTTTGTAATAAGTCATTTGCTCTTGCTCGAAGATTATTGTTCTTATATAATGAAAGAGTTAGCAAGGATAATATCGTGATAAGAGCAACGCTTAAGATGGTGGTAAGCTTGTTAACTTTTAGGGAACGTTCTTGAGCAGCATTTCTTTCTGTAAGATCTTGGAGGTTATTTCGCATGGCATCCACGCCATATCTAGTGTTTGCTTCTACGGCTAAAGCTTCCTTACTCATATTAAATATGGAATCTCTAACCCGATTGCTTATTTTTAAATAATCAAGGGATTTACTATATTCTTTTTGAGCTTCCTTAATTTGGCTTAGGAGCCTGTTAGAATACATAATCATACCTCCAAGAGAGTATTGATAAGAGATTTTAATAGCGTTTAGAGCCTCGGTTTCTGCCTCGTTTGTACGATTTAATGATAGATAAGCTCTGGCCAAATAATAATATAGTCTAGATAATTCATATTTATTATCAGTGTCTTTCAAATATTCTTGAGACTTATTTAAATATGTTAGTGCGCGATTAATATTTTCTTCGGAATTACTTATTCCCATAGTAATCATTGCTCTATTTAGGCTCACAATCCCTAAAAGTTCAGTATCATTTTGTTTTTCATAGTAATCCTGAGCCAGATTTAAATATTTAATTGCCCGCTCTGGAGATTCAGCTGAATGAAAAAGTTTGGCATAAGTGAGATAACTATATGCTAGCCCTGGTTGATCGTCTAATTCTCTTTGTATAGCAATGGCACGCTCCATTTCGGTGATCGCTTTGGGATAATCGTGGCGTATATAATATAATTGTGAGAGTATACTGCTGGAAAGGGCAATATATTTTTGATTTCCAATTTGTTTTGCAAGATTTAATGCAACATCAAGTTGTTCGTGAGCTTTCTCAAAATTTAATACATTTATAGAGATTTCAGCATTGCTAAGTAATTGTCTTAGCTGTTTATCTATATCAGACGGTTCAGCAACCCCTTTTTCTTGAAAAGCCTGGGCTGTGTAAATATTAAATAAAACAAAAGCAGAAAATAATATGTTCCTCATTGGGGCAAAGGCTGGTGCTTAATATTGTTAAATATAGTTAATTCTTATCGACGAATAAAATTAAATCTTTCAAGCGACTTGAGTATCCAATTTCATTATCATACCAACCAATTAATTTAATTAATCCTCCTCCAATAACAGAGGTCATTCCTGCATCGAAAATACATGAATGAGTATCTCCAATGATATCAATTGAAACAATAGGCTCTTCCGTATAACTAAGTATACCTTTTAAATAGGTTTCCGAAGCATTTTTAAAAACCGAATTTATTTCCTCTATTGTTGTATTTGTTGAAATATTGATGGTCATATCTGTTAGAGACCCATTTGGGACTGGTACTCTTATCCCACATCCACCTATTACTTCTTTATATTCAGGAAAGATCTTTGTTAGTGCTTTAGCGGCTCCTGTTGTTGTAGGTATAATAGACTGGGTAGCAGCTCTAGCTCTTCTTAGATCACGATGTGGTTTATCATGTAAATTCTGATCTGAAGTATAGGAATGGATGGTTGAAATATATGCTTGTTCTATACCAAAATTCTTCCGAATCACGTCGAACATTGGTGCAGCGTTATTTGTTGTACAGGATGCATTGGAAATAATTTTCTCGGTTCCATCCAAAATATGCTCATTTACTCCCAATACTACCATTTTAATAGTATCATCATCTGGCGGGACCGAAAGAATCACTTTTTCTACACCTTTTTGTAAATGGAATTGTAAATCCTCCTGATTTTTAAATTTACCCGAAGCCTCAATTACAATATTTACATTATAGTCGCTCCAGTTAATATCCTTTGGATGCTGCTTATGTAAAATTGGAATTAACTTATCGTCAATTAGGAGATTGGAATCTTTATGAGATATAACTTCAGGAAAACGCCCATGAATACTATCATACTTAAGAAGATGAACCAAGGTTTGTGCCTCAGCAATGTCGTTGATAGCGACAACTTCTATTTGCGGATGATTCAATAAAATTCTAAACAAATTTCTGCCAATACGGCCAAAACCATTTATTCCAATTTTTATTTTTTGTGACATTTTTTAAATGGAATCCTATTAGGTTAAATGTTTTTGGGCTTTATAAGAAGATCTTACTAAAGCGCCACTTTCAACATGGCGGAACCCTAATTCCAATCCTATGGTCTCGTATTTTTTAAATTGATCTGGTGTGATAAATTGCTTAACAGGTAAGTGTTTTTTGCTAGGTTGCAAGTATTGTCCTATAGTTACAATATCTAAATTAACACTTCTAAGATCTTTTAAGGTTTGAATAACTTCATCTTCTTGCTCTCCTAAACCTAACATAATTCCAGATTTAGTTCTAGCAATACCTTGATCTTTCAAATATTTTAGAACCTGTAAACTGCGCTCGTATTTTGCCTGAATTCTAACTTCTCTTGAGAGTCTTTTTACAGTTTCCATATTATGTGAAACCACTTCAGGTTTTACTGCAATAATTCTATCTATATTTCTTTCATTTCCTTGAAAATCTGGAATAAGGGTTTCCAAAGTTGTATCTGGATTCATTCTTCGTATTGCCTTAACAGTTTCTGCCCAAACAATAGAACCCATATCTTTTATATCGTCTCTATCTACGCTTGTAATTACAGCATGCTTAATTTTCATTAGCTTAATAGATCGAGCCACTTTCTCTGGTTCGTCCCAGTCTATAGTATCTGGTCTTCCAGTTTTTACTCCACAAAAACCACAGGATCTTGTGCATACATTCCCTAAGATCATGAACGTAGCTGTTCCTTCACTCCAACATTCTCCCATATTAGGGCAACTTCCAGAAGTACATATAGTATGCAGGTCGTACTTGTCTACAAGTCCTCTAAGTTCTGTATATTTTTTTCCAGTTGGAAGTTTAACGCGTAACCATTTTGGCTTCGGAGTGCGTTTTGGGGTAGCTAAAGTTTCTGTTATCATATCAAAAATCTAAGGCCCAAAGATACAATAATATGATGAATTGGGTAACTAGATTAGGATAGTCTTAAAGGGAGAATTAAGCTTTACGAGATTCTATTATTTGAGCGAGTAATTTTTTAGCTCTTAAAAGTTTTACTTTTATATTACTCATTGGTTCATCAAGGTGAGATGCGATCTCTTTATAAGATTTTTCCTGAAAATACCTAAGATTAATAACTTCTTGATAAGGAGGTTTTAGCATTTTAATATCACTTAATAATTGAGCCAGATGTTGTTCATTTATTAAAATATCCTCCATAGAAGGAGTTTCGTCCATGATATCATGAACGTATTCCATGCCAGAATCTGAAGTATTTGCCCTAATAGAGGCTTTCTTTTTTCTTAAAAGGTCTATATGTATATTCTTGGAAATGGTAATAAGCCAAGTTTTAAAAACAAAATTGTCATTAAAACTATTTAATTTATCAAACGCCTTAGAGAATGTTTGAATAGTAATATCCTCGGCATCTGCTTCGTTTCTAGTTCTTTTTAATTGAAAGCTAAAAACTTCCAGCCAAAAGGTGTCTAATAAAAATTTATAGGCAGCTTGGTCTCCTTTTTTCGCTTTTTCAATTTCCTTTAAAAGAGATTCACTATTTACTTCCAATTGGTTGGTTTTGAAAAAACATTCATGCTAAAGATACTTAATTGTGTGAAGATTAAAAATACTTCCAAAAATGGAATTAACCATAAAAGGTCCATCTCATCTAATTTTTTAGCAGACTTATAATAAACGGTATATTGGATGATTAGTCTTAATAAGAATATCCCCAATACCATTGGCCAATATATTTTTAAAATCAAAAGTGATGTAAGCAAAATCCAAAAACCGACTTGAGAAAGGTAAAAAGATGCCAGTAGAAATTTATGTTTCTTCTTGTAAAACTTCGCTGTAGAAATATGTCTTCTTTTCTGAAGTATCCAATTAGAGAAATTTGTTTTCGGAATGCTTCTGGTTATAGAAGATTTGTTAAATGTAATAGCAGTATTATGTTGTGTCCCGGCTTGATTTACAAATAGATCATCATCGCCAGACTTTATATGTAAATGTGTTGCAAACCCGTTTTGGTTGTAAAACTCTTGAGAAGTATATGCCAGATTTCTTCCAACTCCCATATATGGAATACCCCATTTTGCAAATGAAAAATATTGAATTGCAGTTAATAAGGTTTCATATCGAATGAGTTTATTCAGAAACGAACCTTTATTTTTCAGATATCCCCCATAACCAAGCACAATGGTTTTATTAGGTTCAAAATTTGAAGCCATTTCAGAGATCCAGAGTTTGCTTTCTGGTCTACAATCTGCATCTGTGAAAAGTAAAGTAGAGTTTTTAGCTTTCTTGATGCCTAGAGTCAAGGCATATTTCTTTTTTCCCCAAAAAGCTTCATTGTTTTGCACATTTACTAAGCGCAAACGATGATCTAAAGCCTCAAATTGTTCCATAACTTCCAGTGTGTTATCTATTGAAGCATCGTTAACGAGGATAACTTCGAAGTTAGGATATGTTTGTTCTAGTATAAATGGTATGAAGTCTTTTAAATTTTCAGCTTCATTTTTTGCGCAAATTATTACTGAGACTGGAGGGGTAGACGTAGATGTAGATTCTTTTGCCGAGGCAAAACTAAAATATCCTATAAAAAATAGGATATTAATTAGGGTTATCAGAATGAAAAATCCGAGTAAAAATATTGCCATATTTTAAAATTCCTATTTTTTGGAATCTGAACAATCTTTAATTTCGTCGGGAGATTTTCCACAAAAACTACAAGCTTCTCCTTCTTTATTCAAAAATGGACTCTGACTCGCGCATGTTCCCGCAAACTCCCCATCCTTTTTTGCCCAAATTTTTATTGCAATCCCAGCAAAAGCAAGGCCTAATAATACTATAGTAATTAAAAGTAATTCCATAATCATTAATTTATAATGCAAAAATACGGATAAAAAAAGGTCCTAAAAAAACCATTTAAAACATTAGTATAACCTTTACAATATTTAACTAAACTTTAATTGCTATATGTACAATAATTATGGAATCTGAGCTAACTTGCATCAATTAATTAACACAAAAAAAACTAAATTATGAAAATTAAACATTTATTAATAATTGCCGTTTTATCTGTATTTGCTTTTACCTCTTGTGAGGATAATAAGAAAAAAGAGCAGGAAGAGAAGGACAAGATGGAAATGGAAAAAATGGAAGCTGAGAAAGAGGCTGAAAGAGAAGCTAACATGAAGATGGAGCAAGAAAAGATGGAAATGCAATCTAATAGTATTGCTGCCAAAGCAATGGCTACAGAGGATCTAAGTACTCTTGTTAGTGCACTTCAATCTGCAGAACTTGCAACTATGATGAAAGAAGATGAAGGTCCGTTTACTGTATTTGCACCTTCTAATGCTGCATTTGCGAAAGTTCCAAAAGCGAATCTTGATAAATTAATGATGAAAGAAAATCAGGCTGATTTACAAACTGTTTTGAAATATCATGTTGTTTCAGGTGAAATTACTTCTGCAGACTTAGCTAAAGCTATAAAAGATAATAATGGAACCTACACATTTAAAACTGTAGAAGGATCCGAATTAACTGCTATGATGAAAGGTGATAAGATCATGTTAAAAGATGGAAATGGTAAAACCGCTACGATCGTTCAAGCAGATGTAGATGCTTCTAATGGAGTTGTTCACGTTATCGATGCCGTTGTAATGAAGAAATCATAATTAGAAATAACTTCTAGTTAAATAAAAGTCCCGCAATTGCGGGACTTTTTTATTTTAAATAATATTAACTTCTGGTTCTAAATGGATCTTGAATTTCGACAATATCTCTTTTTGAACTTTACGGGATAACTCCAGTATTTCTTCTCCAGTAGCTCTTCCATAATTTACTAATACTAAAGCCTGATTTTTATGTACACCAGCATCTCCCTCACGATAACCTTTTAGTCCTGCTTGGTCTATTAACCATCCTGCTGGTATTTTAATGCTATCTTCTCCAACTTGATAATTTGGTATATCTGGAAATTGTTTTTTCAAGATGTCAAATTCTGTAGTCTTGATTACTGGATTTTTGAAAAAGCTCCCGCTGTTTCCCAATTCTTTAGGGTTTGGTAACTTTTGTTGTCTAATTTGTATAACCGCATTAGAAATATCTCTAATCTCAGGTTTGGCAATTCCCATTTCAATTATTGCTTCATTAATAGAGCCATAGTTAGTAAGCAATTTGTGATTGACTTTGGTTAACCTAAAAATCACACTAATGATTATATATTTGCCCTTCAGCTTATTTTTAAAAACAGAATTTCTGTAATCAAATTCGCAATCTTCAGCAGTAAAATTTACAATCTCTAAGGTTTGAATATTAATGGCATTGCAGGACACAAAATGATCCTTAAGTTCTACGCCATAAGCACCAATATTCTGTATTGGGGAAGTGCCTACATTTCCTGGAATAAGTGACAGGTTTTCTAAGCCGCCCCAATTATTATCGAGCGTATGTAAGACAAATTCATGCCAGTTTTCACCTGCATTGGATTTTACAAATACAAATTCTTCAGTTTCCTCTACAACCTCAATTCCCTTAATATCGATGTGAACTACTGTTTCCTCTATATTTTTAGTAAGTAACATATTGCTACCTCCACCTAAAATAAATAGATCTTTAGCATAGTTATTTTTAAGAACAGTAATAAGCTCATCTAAACTTTTAACAGATATCAAGGTTTTCGCCTTGATATCTATACCAAAGGTGTTGTAGGCTTTTAAAGAAGCATTCTGAGAAATTTTCATTATTTATTATATTCCTGCAAGGCGTTCTTTAAAATTATTATAGCTCTTTCTAGATCTTCCTTTTTAAGAACATATGCAATCCTTACTTGATTAAGACCAGTATTTGGAGTAGAATAAAACCCAGCTGCTGGTGCAACCATGATAGTTTCGTTATCTAATTGATATTCTTCTAATAACCATTTTGCGAATACATCTGCATTTTTTATTGGCAATTCTGCAATACAGTAAAAAGCTCCTTTTGGCGTAGCAACCTTTACGCCTTCAATAGATTCTAGTCCAGCAATAAGTAAATTTCTTCTAGAAGTATATTCTTCAATAACATCATCAAAATAACTTTGGGGAGTTTCTAAAGCTGCCTCACTAGCAATTTGTTCAAATGTTGGAGGGCTTAATCTAGCCTGTGCAAACTTCATTGCAGTACTAATAACTTCTTTATTCTTGGAAACTAAACAACCAATTCTAGCGCCACACATACTATATCTCTTGGAAACTGAATCTATCATTATGGCATGATCTTTCAATTTATCTATACTCATTACAGAGTGATGCTTTACACCATCATAAGCGAATTCTCTGTAAACCTCATCGGCTACTAGAAAGATATCATGTTTAATTGCGATTTCAGCTAATTGATCTATTTCCTCTTTAGTATATAAGTATCCTGTAGGATTCCCTGGATTACAAATTAAAATTGCTTTAGTTTTGGAAGTGATTAACTTCTCAAAATCTGCAATAGGAGGTAAAGCAAAATTTGTTTCAATTTTAGATTCAACAGGAACAATATTTATTCCTGATGCCGTAGCAAAACCATTATAATTAGCATAAAATGGTTCTGGAATAATGATCTCATCACCCGTATCAGCAATACTTCCCATAGCAAAAAGCAATGCTTCAGACCCACCTGTGGTAATTATTATTTCTTCCCCGTTTACAGGGATATCATGATTCTTGTAGTAGTTCGCTAATTTATTTCTGTAACCTTCAAATCCAGCAGAATGGCTATATGAAAGCACTTCAATAGTGTGATTTCTAACCGCATCTAAAGCAACTTTTGGAGTTTTAATGTCTGGTTGTCCAATGTTTAGTTGGTATATCTTTCGACCTTTTTTAATGGCTGCTTCTGCGAAGGGAACTAATTTTCTAATTGGTGATTCTGGCATAGAATTACCTTTAACTGAAATTTTAGGCATAACAATTTTTTATTTTTTCATTGCAAAAATGCGAAATATAATGCAGAATTCAATTTTTTAGGATTGTCATTTATCCTCATATTTTTCGTAAATTAATTAAAAATATGGCTTACCCTATTTACATATTAATTGTTTTTCTATGCTTTTCCAGTATATCTATAGCTCAAGGAGTTTTTAGTATAGATGGCGATAAAAATAAATTTGATCTTACATTTCAATCTGTAAACGATCTGGTTGTGATTCCGGTTGAAATAAATGGAGTAGAACTTACTTTCTTATTAGATACCGGAGTAGATTCTTCTATAATATTTAGTTTGGAAGATAAGGATTCATTAGATGTGAAAAATGTGTCTGACATTACTTTGAGAGGATGGGGGGAAGGTGAAGCGATTACAGCAATTAAATCTACTGGAAATAACGTTCGTATTGGAAATGCATCTCACTCTAATTTTACCGTTTATATAGTTTACGATCATCAAATAAGCCTTTCCAATAGATTAGGATTACCTATTCATGGAATAATTGGGTATGATTTTTTTAAGGACTTCGTTGTAGAATTTGATTATATAAAAGAAAGATTGACCGCTTACAAATCAGACTCTTATGTTTATGATAGATGTAAACGCTGCGATGATTTTGATTTGATATTTCATAAAAATAAACCCTATATAAAAGTTTTGGTTAATATAGATAATGATGACCTACTTCCGATGGATCTGTTGATAGATAGTGGTTCTGGGGATGCGCTTTGGATATTTGAAGCTCCCGATCTTGGTATTAAGATCCCGGCTGAAAATTTCGAAGATTTTTTGGGATTCGGGATGGGTGGTAGTGTATATGGAAAACGTGCTAGACTTAATAATCTGAAACTAGGAAAATTCCAACTAAAGGAGATCACTGCAAGCTTTCCAGATACTTTATATTTTGAAGGGGTAACAACCTACGAGTCACGTAACGGTAGCTTGGGTTCTCAGGTTTTAAAACGATTCTATTCAACTTTCGATTATAATAACAAACGATTGAGGTTAAAGCCTAACAAGAACTTCAGTGATACTTTCGAGTATGATATGAGCGGGATTGTGCTGGCACATGAAGGATTTACAGTGGTAAAGGATTTTGAAAATAATGATTCAGCAGTATTTAGTGAATCTGAAAATGATTTTAAAGGGGTGGTTGTATACAAAAGCTATTCTAAAGTGAAATTTAAATTGGCACCTCAATATGTAATTGCTGAATTAAGACCTAATTCTCCTGCGGCATTGGCAGGTTTGAAAATTGGAGACTTGGTTGAAACTATTAACAGGAAACCAGCTCATAGATACGAACTTTCCGAAATAAATAAAATGTTTAGTTCTGAAGAGGGGAGAACCATGAGATTGAAAATCAATAGAAATGGAGAAATTCTAAATATTCGTTTTAAATTAAAAAGAATATTATAAAAAAAAACTCCCGATTTCTCGAGAGTTTTGGTAATTAAGATTTTTCATCGGGATCTAAAACTCGACCTTTTATTTTTACCGCTTTGGTAGATTCATCCGCATTAGAATAGATAGTTATTGTTCTTCTTATTGGTCCTACGCGATTGGTATCATATTTCACTTGGATCTCTCCAGATTTTCCTGGTGCAATTGCAGCTTTGGTCCATGTAGGAACAGTGCATCCGCAACTAGAATAAACATTTTCAATAATTAAAGGCACAGTGCCCACATTTTTAAATTGAAATACTTTTAAGCCATCACTCCCTTTTTCGATATCTCCATAGTCTATAAGTTCAGACTTGAATTCAAATTTGGCAGTATTTTGGGCATTCACAGTAGAAAAACCAGCTACTATTAAAGTAAGTATGATAAGGATTTTTTTCATGTTTTTTAATTTTCAATTAAGTAAAGGTAAGTTGTTTTGAATAAACTCAAAAACATATAAGGAAAACTACTTCTTTTATAATCTTCAACTTATAAGTACTTTTGCAGATATTTTCAAAAACTAGACCAATTATGTCAGCATCCCAAAAATACGATTCTCAAAAGGTAGAAGATAAATGGTACAACTACTGGATGGAGCAAGGTTATTTTCATTCAGAAGTAGATGAAAGGACTCCATATACTATTGTTATTCCTCCACCTAATGTTACGGGAGTGCTGCACATGGGGCATATGCTGAATAATACTATTCAAGATGTTCTTATTAGAAGAGCCAGATTAAAAGGTTTCAATGCTTGCTGGGTGCCAGGAACAGATCACGCATCTATTGCTACTGAAGCAAAAGTGGTGGCTAAATTGAAGGAAGAAGGTATAAACAAAAATGACCTTTCTCGTGAGGAATTTTTGGAACATGCTTGGGATTGGACCCACAAACATGGTGGAATTATACTCGAACAATTAAAAAAATTAGGAGCCTCATGCGATTGGGAACGTACGAAGTTCACTATGGACGACAATATGTCGGCATCGGTAATTAAAGTATTCGTAGATCTGTATGAAAAAGGCCTAATCTATAGAGGGTATAGAATGGTGAATTGGGATCCGGAAGCCAAAACAACGCTTTCAGACGAAGAAGTTATTTATCAAGAAAAACAAGGGAATCTATACTACCTTACTTATAAAATAGAAAATAGTGAGGAGACTGTAACTATTGCTACCACTAGACCAGAGACTATTTTAGGAGACACTGCAATTTGTATTAATCCAAATGATGAGCGTTTTAGTCACCTAAAAGGTAAGAAAGCAATAGTGCCATTGGCAAATAGAATTATTCCAATAATTGAAGATGATTATGTAGATGTTGAATTTGGTACAGGTTGTTTAAAAGTAACTCCTGCCCACGATATTAACGATAAAGAAATAGGGGAGCGTCATAATTTAGAGGTAATAGATATTTTTAATGATGATGCTACTTTAAATGAATTTGGACTTCATTATAAAGGAAAAGATAGATTCGTTGCCAGAAAAGAAATAGTTAAGGAATTAGAGAGTTTAGGTGTTTTAATAAAAACTGAAACTCATATTAATAAAGTAGGAACCAGTGAACGTACCGGCGCGGTAATAGAACCGAAGCTAAGCGATCAATGGTTTTTGAAAATGAAGGAACTGGCTCAGCCAGCTTTAGATGCGGTTCTAAATAAAGACGTTAACCTTGTGCCAGATAAGTTTGTAAATACATACAGACATTGGATGGAGAACGTGAGAGATTGGAATATTTCTAGACAATTATGGTGGGGGCAACAGATCCCGGCATATTATTACGGAAGTGGTAAGAATGATTTTGTAATTGCCGAAAATATAGAGGAAGCTCTAGAGAAAGCAAAAGTGCAAACAAATAATCCTGAGCTTAACCTCCAAGATCTTAAACAAGATTCTGATGCTTTAGATACTTGGTTCTCTTCATGGTTATGGCCTATGAGTGTTTTTAATGGAATTTTAGAGCCGGATAATCCCGAAATTAATTATTACTATCCAACAAACGATTTAGTTACTGCCCCAGAAATTTTATTCTTTTGGGTTGCTAGAATGATGATCGCAGGTTATGAATATAGAGGAGAGAAACCTTTTACAAATGTTTATTTAACAGGAATTGTTAGAGATAAGCAAAGACGAAAAATGTCTAAATCTCTTGGGAACTCTCCAGATCCTATAAAGCTTATAAACGAATATGGTGCAGATGGGGTTCGAGTTGGAATGTTGCTTAGCTCTCCAGCAGGGAACGATCTAATGTTTGAAATAGACCTTTGTAAGCAAGGAAGCGGTTTTATTAATAAGATCTGGAATTCGTTTAAATTATTAAAAAGTTGGGAAGTAGATAAAACTATAGAGCAACCTAGATCTTCAGCAATTGCCATAGAATGGTATAAAGCTAAGTTCCAACAAAGCTTATTAGAAATCGAAGATCATTTCTCTAAATATAGAATGAGTGATGCCTTAATGTCTACTTATAAACTAATTTGGGATGATTACTGTTCTTGGTTCTTAGAGATGGTGAAGCCAAATTTTGGTGAAGCTATAGATGAAAAAACTTATAATGAGGTGATTGCGATCTTAGAAGATAACCTAAAGATTTTGCATCCTTTTGTTCCTTTTATTTCTGAAGAGATCTGGCAGCAATTAGATACAAGGTCTAAAGAGGAGGCTTTAATAATTTCTAAATGGCCGGAAGTAAAGGCTGTTGACGCTAAAATTATTTCTGAATTTTCTTTTGCTTCAGAAGTGATTTCTGGAATAAGAAATATTAGAAAATCGAAAAACATTTCTTTTAAAGATCAAATTTCTCTTCAAATTCTAAATAATGAAAATACCTCTTCATCATTTAATGAGGTGATTAAAAAACTCGGGAATGTATCTACCCTAGAATATGTAGATCATCAAGTAGAGGGCTCTCTTTCTTATAGAGTAAAATCCAATGAATATTTTATCCCAATTGAAGGGGCTATAGATGTAGAAGCTGAAAAAGGGAAGATTCAAGAAGAATTAAAATATACTGAAGGGTTTTTAAAATCTGTTCAAAAGAAGTTATCTAATGAACGTTTTGTAGGGAATGCTCCAGAGGCTGTTGTTGCAATTGAAAAAGCAAAACAAGCAGATGCAGAGGCGAAAATTCAGATGTTGAAAGCTAGTTTAGCTGGATTGGAATAGAGGTGAGTTAAATTAAAAGATATGGATTGGGCAGGTAGTTATATTTGCCCAATATATTTTTCAACCATTTCAATATATTTTTCTTTTGCTTCTAATTGTGAAAGTTGTTCTACTTGTATAAGTGCATTGGCTTTAAAACCACTTCTTACATCCTCATCGTCTTTAGTTGTATAGAAACCATTAAGTGTGGTTGCGCGCTTGTAATAGGCATAAAAATGAAGCATGATATCTGGCGGAAATTTCAAACTAGTATTGCTTGCCATTTCGTAAGCCTTTAAAAATTTTTGATCTGAAGACACTACCATTTTTATTATCTTAATCTAGATTAGCTATAACGCTTACCCCACCTTTAACTTTATCATTCAATTTTACATTGATCTTAGTCCCTATAGGTAAATAAACATCTACTCGAGATCCAAATTTAATAAAACCACTGTCGCTACCCTGAATCACTTCTTGACCTTCTACGGCATAATTCACAATACGTTTGGCTAAAGCGCCGGCAATTTGCCTGTAAAGCACTTCTCCAGCCACGTTATTTTCAACAACAACCGTAGTTCTTTCGTTTTCTTCACTGGATTTTGGATGCCAAGCAACCAAGAATTTTCCAGGATGGTATTTACTAAATTTTACTAACCCACCAATAGGATGACGTGTTACATGTACATTTATAGGAGACATGAATATAGACACCTGCAATCTTTTGTCTTTAAAATATTCTTTTTCAAAGACCTCTTCAATTACTACAACTTTTCCATCCACTGGCGATACTACTCTCGCATCGTTTAATTGGGTTGGTCTTTTAGGATTTCTAAAAAACTGAAGTATTAATAAGAAAAATAATATGCTAATTGCGAGGATCGAGAATTTAACCCAATAGGTGTTAATATTTAAATAGGACAATACATTTACTACAATTAATAAAATTGTAGTAAAAATCATGATCTTATAACCTTCTTTATGAAACATAGTTTATTATCAATAAATAAGCATAAACAAAAGGACTAGAAAATATAATACTATCCAGTCTGTCAAATAATCCGCCGTGACCCGGCATTAACTTTCCACTATCTTTTACTCCAGCCTGACGTTTAAACTTAGACTGAATTAGATCTCCAAGAGTACCAAAAATACTCAATAAAATGGCTAATCCCAACCAGAATTCTACATTCAGATAACGTGTAAAATAGAATAAGAAGTATCCAGCAACGCAATTAAATATCATTCCCCCTAGAAAACCCTCAATAGTTTTATTAGGTGATATCTTTTCATACAACTTGGTTTTTCCAAAGTTCTTCCCTACTAAGTAGGCAAATGTATCATTGGTCCAAATAAGCACAAAAACTCCAACGATCAAATCTGGATTAAAAGTTCCAGAATAGGTAGGTATTAGAGTAAGGAATATGATGGATGATATTAAATAAAAAATTAGAATTATGTACTTCTTCTTTTCAAAAACAGGGATTTTTCTAATAAAGAGTAAATCCTTAACTAAGAATAGATTTACGAAAATGGTGATTATTAATAGGAGTAAGGTGGCGTTCGAATTAAATTTTAGATAACTAAAAAAGAAGAATAAGACAGCGTGAACTCCGTATAGAGCATAGCTTTTTAATCTTAATAGTTTCTCAAGTTCTAGTAAGCAAACAAAACCTATAAGAAAGAAAAGGCCAATAAAGATCAATTCTGAAGATAGAATTGACGCTACTAAAATGGATACATATAGTAATCCAGAAATTGCCCTAATAATAGTTTCCCTCATATTTTATAAATCTTCCAGAAGCAGCAAATATAGGTTTTTTGTGCTACTTCCATAACTCATAAAATTACCTTCTTTCTGAGTTTCAAAACTTTTTATTGTTGTAATGTTAGAAGGGATTCTCTCTTTATTGTTAAATTTTATCCCTCTTAACCCTTCGCCAATGTTATCAACTAACTGGCTTGTAGAAGCTAAGATTATAAAATTCTGGGGAAGTTCGTTAAATCTCTTCTCCTTTATTTGGTTAGAAGAAATTAAAATTGAACCATCATTTGCAATTAAATATTCGCAAGTAGAAAGAAAAAAAGCAGATTCTCCTGACTTATTGAATTCTAAATTGAATTTATCGAACCTCTTTTTTAAATTAGTGTCGAAGCAACAAGTTGGTTGTTCGTACCAATCATTTTCTAATAGAATATTATCGAAGGCATCGGTAACTTCTTCTTCATTCTCGCAATACAAGAATTTACCGCCATTATTTTTGAAATTGAGCATAAAACGCTCGTCGGTAGGAAGCTTAACATCTGGCATATACTTGCCACGGTCAGAACTTTCTGGAACGTCTTGACCTTTGTCTGATTTAGATTTAGGATTTAAAAATTTTCTAAATAGACTCATATTGAGAATTCGTGGTTTTTAGTACCTTTCAAATCAAAGGTAAAAAATCTTAATTTAACACTAAGATAAATTAAGATTTTTTCCTAAGTATAATTTAATTATTTATTTATTGGAGTTTCTTCCTCAATCTCACTATCCTCAGAGCTAGTATCCTTAATATCAGCTTTTTTAGCGATCAATGGAACTTCTTCTTTTTCAGGGAACGGTCTGTTTCCAAATATTTTCTGAAGATCGTCTTTAAAGATCACCTCTTTCTCAAGTAAAATGTCGGCTAACTGAGATAACTTATCTTTATTAGTTTCTAATAAAGCTATTGCTCTTTGATACTGAGTTTCTATTAAATTTGAAACTTCTTTATCTATAAGTTCAGCTGTTTTCTCACTATATGGCTTAGTGAAGTTATATTCACTCTGACCAGAAGAATCATAAAAAGTAAGGTTACCTACTTTTTCATTCAATCCGTAAATAGTAACCATTGCTCTGGCTTGTTTAGTAACTTTTTCCAAATCACTTAACGCTCCTGTAGATATTCTATTGAAGATCACTTTTTCAGCAGCTCTTCCACCTAAGGCAGCACACATTTCATCTAACATTTGCTCTGGGTGTACGATCAATCTTTCCTCTGGTAAGTACCATGCAGCACCTAAGGATTGTCCTCTAGGTACAATGGTAACTTTAACTAAAGGAGCTGCATGCTCCAACATCCAACTTGCAGTGGCATGTCCTGCTTCGTGATAAGCGATCGCTCTTTTCTCATCTGGGGTAATGATCTTGTTTTTCTTCTCAAGACCCCCTACAATTCTATCTACTGCATCCAGAAAATCTTGTTTCCCTACTGCTTTATTACCTTTTCTAGCCGCAATTAAAGCTGCTTCATTACAAACGTTAGCAATATCTGCCCCAGAGAAGCCTGGAGTTTGCTTAGCAAGAAACTCTATATCTAACTCGTCTGCTACTTTCTTAATAGGACGAAGGTGAACTTCAAATATTTCTTTACGTTCTCTTACGTCTGGTAAATCTACATATATCTGTCTATCGAAACGTCCAGCTCTCATTAACGCTTTATCTAATACATCTGCACGGTTGGTTGCGGCGATAACAATTACATTGGTGTTTGTTCCAAAACCATCCATTTCAGTTAATAACTGATTCAATGTATTTTCACGTTCATCGTTAGATCCAGACATATTATTCTTTCCTCTGGCTCTACCAATTGCATCGATCTCATCTATAAATATTATAGAAGGAGATTTTTCTTTTGCTTGTTTAAATAGATCACGTACTCTAGAAGCACCAACACCTACAAACATTTCAACGAAATCTGATCCAGATAATGAGAAAAATGGAACTTTAGCTTCTCCTGCTACTGCTTTGGCTAATAAAGTTTTACCTGTTCCTGGAGGTCCCACTAATAGGGCTCCTTTTGGGATCTTACCACCAAGAGAGGTGTATTTTTCTGGAGTCTTTAAGAAGTCTACTATTTCCTGAATTTCTTCTTTAGCACCTTCTAATCCTGCAACGTCCTTAAATGAGGTTTTAACATCGGTATTCTGATCGAATAATTTTGCTTTAGATTTCCCTATGTTAAAGATCTGTCCTCCAGGACCACCTCCACCACCAGAGCTCATTTTACGCATTATAAAGATCCATATACCAATAATAAGAACAAAGGGTAACAAGGTTAAAATGATCTCACCAAGTACATTAGATTCTGTATTATAAGTAACAAATGTCTCTAAATTGTTTTCAGATTTTATCTCCTGAACCTTGTTTTCAAAATTCTGAAGATCTCCAAATTCAAAACTATAATCTGGAGAATCACCGGTTGCGAATAATTCGCCATCACCAGTTTTTTTGTGAATATCTTTCGCTTTGGCCTCTTCTGTTAGATAAACTTTAGCCTGATTTCTATTTACAATTACTACCTTTTTAACATCACCATCCTTCAAGTAGCTTTCAAACTCTGCTGGATTCGTTTTTGCTGGTTCATTGAACCCTGATCCACCAAAAAAATTGATACCTAAAAAAATAATAATAATTGCCCCGTAGATCCAATAAGCACTGAATTTAGGTTTTTTAGGTTCTATTTTTTTATTTGGTTGTTTCTTCGACATTCTTCTTTAATTAGTTTTTAATACTTAGTTTCGATCGAGGTCACTTTTGCATCTCCCCATAAACTCTCTATATCGTAATATTCTCTGATATGCTTTTGGAATACATGAACTACAACATTCACATAATCCATTAAGATCCACTCGGCATTATCACTTCCTTCTATATGCCAAGGTTTATCTTTTAGAGATTTACTTACGGTTTTTTGTACGGAGCTTACAATGGCGTTTACCTGAGTATTCGAAGTACCATTACAGATAATGAAATAATCACAAACAGTGTTTTCAATTTCCCTTAAGTCAAGAATATCAATATCGTTTCCTTTAACTTCTTCTATTCCTTTTATGATATGAGCAATAAGTTGATCGTTGTTCGTTTCTTTATTTGCCATTAAATTTATTTCTTTACGCAAAGTTATTACTTTTTAGTCTTTTTAATGGTCTGTTACAATAAACATTTAACACCATTCTTAACTACATTTATATATGCATATTATCAAAGTTAATGCCACCGAGTCTACTAATACTTTAGCGAGAGAAAGGTATAATACTAATAAAAATGATTCTCCAATTTGTATTATTGCTAGCAACCAAACTTCGGGAAGAGGTCAACGGGGTGCAACATGGGTTTCTAATGCTGGTGAAAACCTTACTTTTAGCGTAATTTATCCAAAACCGAGTGTAGAAATTGGTGATCAATTCTTAATAAGTGCAGCCGTTGGATTGCAAATTCTAAAGGCTTTAAAGCAATTAAAAATTAACAATTTAAAGTTGAAATGGCCTAACGACATTATGGCAGATGGCTATAAAATAGGTGGCGTGCTCATTGAAAACATCTTACAAAACAATAGTATAAGGGCGAGTGTTATAGGTATTGGGCTAAATGTAAATCAAGTTCATTTTCCGGATCTTCCAAAAGCAGCTTCTTTAAAAAATCTTACTGGTACCATTTTTTCTACGGATGAAGTCCTATCGGTTATATTGAAACACTTGGAAAATATGATCGTAGCCAACAATGAATCATTTTTTAAAGACGTTCTAAAGGATTATGAAGCCAATTTGTTCCGAAGAAAAAAAGCTTCCACCTTTCAATTAAAAGATGGAAGCATGCTTGCTGGAATTATTTTAGGTGTTACCCCGTCTGGCTTGTTAAGATTAAAAGTTGAAGATGAAGTTATACGTACTTTTGATCTTAAGGAACTTAAATTGCTTTTTTAAAGGCTAGACATGTTTTCGCTAAGTGTGGTAATAAACTTTTTAAGTGGGCTTTTTACCATCATAGCCATCATCGCATTAAATTTTCCATCAAATAATAACTGGGCATCACTATTTTCTCCATTCGGTTCAATAATAATATTCAGTGAAAAATTGAATTTATCTGATGTAGATCCTAAAACAATTAGCTCAGGCTCTACGGTTTCCTTTATAGCTAATTCTATTTCGGGCATTCCTTTTAAACCAAAAAGGAAGGTGTTTGGTTTAGTAACTTCAAATTTTTCGATGCTTTCAGGCATTAATTGTTTGTAGTTCTCTACTTCAGTTAAAAAATTATATAATTCTTGCTGACTTTTTTTTGTAGTAACTTTTGGACTTTCTAAATTCATATTATTGGTTCCATTTACTGGGATCTTGTCTCCAGGTTTTTAATGTTTCTGCCTCATCGGCATTTATATAATTTGTTCTTAAAGCAGTTTCTATTAAATACTCGTAATTACCCAAAGTATGTAAATCTACTTTTGCTTCTTTAAAATTCTCTTCAGCAATATCAAACCCATAAGTAAAGATGGCAAGTAAACCTTTTATGTTCACATTAGCTTCTTTTAGTGCTTTCACGGCATTAATACTGCTGCCGCCTGTACTAATAAGGTCTTCTATAACCACTACGTTTTGTCCACTCTCTAAATGTCCTTCTATCTGGTTTTTTCTGCCATGGCCTTTAGCTTCTGGTCTAACATAGACAAAAGGCAGGCTCATATACTCTGCAACCAACATGCCAATACCTATGGCTCCAGTAGCTACTCCAGCTATTACATCTGGTTTCCCATAAAGGTCTTCAATTTGTTTAGCAAATTGTTCTCTTATGTAATTCCTAATTATTGGGTAGGAGAGGATTATTCTATTATCACAATAGATTGGAGACTTCCATCCACTGGCCCAAGTGAAAGGTTGTTGTGGTTCTAATTTAATTGCTTTAATTTGCAACAGCAATTCAGCTGTTTTAATTGCTGTTTCTTTATTTAAAATCATACTGCAAATGTATAAAGTTTTTGTAAATGATATCCCTATTATTCTATCAACTAAGAAAGAAATAGGTGAAAATTACAGTGCCTTTCCAATTAAAACGGTTAAGCTGAAGCAAATTATCCAAAAAATAAATGATGGAGAATTATTATATGTAAATCTTTATCATAAAAATGAGGATAAACTTTTTAAGCATCTTCTTAAAAAACTTCCAGTTGTAACTGCAGCAGGTGGAATGGTTTTTAACGATAATAAGGAGATCTTATTTATCTATCGCAACAAGCGATGGGATTTGCCAAAAGGAAAGACAGAGAAATCTGAAAGTTTAGAAGAATCTGCTATTAGAGAAGTAATGGAGGAGACTGGTGTTCAAGACCTAGAAATTGTTAGATTTTTAAGAAAGACTTACCATATTTTTAAGCGTAAAGATAAATATAGATTGAAAGTGACGCATTGGTACGAGATGAAAACTTCATATACTGGAGAGCTTGTTCCAGAACATGCAGAAGGAATTAAGAAAGTTAAATGGAAAAACTTCTCTAAATCTCAAAAAGCACTTACCAAATCTTACGCAAATATTAAATTATTGTTTCCGAAAGAATATTTAACGACTCACCCTAAAGACAGGGTATCGTAAATAGGCTTTTTCCATTAGGCCAGATTTTTTATATAACCAGTTTAATTGAGCAGATGAATTCTTAGAAAACTCGGTGTCAGATCTTTTCTTTTCCTGAAACTCTTCATTTAAAGCAGGATCCTTATCTAATATTTCTTTGGCTAGATCTTCGAAAACATATGCCGAAAACCCCTCTTTCTTCTGAAGAACAGTATCAAAAAAGTTCCAATTAAAAAATGAGTCTGGGGCAGTTGGTTCTAATGTTTCCAATAAGTAGCGTACAGAAGCTTGAAAACTTTTAATATAAAGATCTCCTTTTTTAAACTTAATACTATCTTTTGTAGTGGTGATTTTAGTTTCGTAATGAGGGTAATGTCCTTCGTAAGGATTCGGAGATGTTTTGTAATCTTCAATATTATAGATCTCCACAAGCATGGTAGTGTCTTTCTTAAGTGCGGTCATTTCCACATTATTGGTCTTTAAAATATCTGTAACATTCCACCAGCCCTGCGGGATAATATAGGCCCGTGGGATCTCTATCTGCTCTTCAGAAATAAAATTATTATAATAATCTACCTCTTTTTTGAAAGGCTTATTTCTATCGTATTTCAGCCTTGTGCTACCAGTAACTTCACTGGCTATTTCTGCTCCTTCGTAGCCTTTAAACTGAAGTTTACTAATGTTTGTGCTATCAACCTTAAAATTTACAGGATAAAAGCGTTCGGTTAAATATTTTCTTTGTGCTCTTGCTCTAAGATCTTTTATTTTTTCTCGATCTCTTTCAGCGATGTCTACTATAGACCGTAAAGTTCTATAAGTACCCATAACTCGGTTTTTATATGGCTTAAGCATATGGGTTTCTATCATTAATCCCAAGGTATTCCATAAGGCTGTATATCCAGTAGAATATCTTGGAGTATCCATGAACTGCGTAAATCCTTTGTCTGGTACCTGATTGTGTACGTTAACATACGGAGTAATATCCCATTCATTTTCCCACAGGGATGCCTTTAAAGAAGGCATCATTTTCTCATTAAGATAATCTCCTAATTCTCCACCAAGTTTGTTATGTTGTGTGAAAAGGTGAGTAAGAGTATATTGATAATCTGCACCATTACTAACGTGGGTGTCTACAAATATATCTGGTTTTACTTCATGAAAGATCTCAGAAAAACTTCTTGTATTTTTTGTGTCTGCCTTAATAAAATCACGATTAAGATCGTAATTTCTAGCATTTCCTCTAAAGCCATATGCTTCTGGGCCATTTTGATTAACTCTAGAAGTAGAATTTCTATTAAGTGCTCCTCCAATATTATAGACTGGAATAGTGGCGATAATGGTGTTTTTTGGAACTGTAATAGAATCTTGTGCTAAATCCCTAAAAAGCATCATGGTAGCATCTATACCATCACTTTCTCCTGGATGAATGCCATTATTTATAAGAATAATAGTGTATTTTTCTCTTATTTCATCAAAATTAAAGTTTTCAGTAGGACTAAAAACAGCTAAATGCAAAGGTTCCCCACTGTCTGTTTTTCCAAATTCTTTTAGTTGAATAGATGTATAAGCATCATCTAATTCTTCGTAATATTTTATAACCTCTGCATAAGCAGGGGTTTGCGTTCCTCCAGATTTTTCGAATACTGTTTCAAAGTCGTATTCTTTATCCAGTTTATATTTAGAAAGATCACACGAAATAAAAACACAAGCTAATAGGGAGGCTATAAAAATTTTCTTCATAAGAAATAATCCATTTTACGCTATAAACTTAGTTAAAACTGCAACGGCAGCCAAAACTATTATAACCTGTATCATTTTATGAAAGTAGTTAAAGTAAACCTAATGCTTAGAGAATGTTTTAATCCATTTAAATTATAGACTATTTTTAATTTTTAATAGAGAAATTATGAGAAATATTACATTTAGCTTATTGCTTGTAGGAGCTACTTTAACTTCCTGTGCACAAATGAAGGAAGTAAAGGAATTTAATGAGCAAGAGAAGCAAGAATTGTCGCAACGTCCTGCTAATATAGTTGAAACTGCCGTTGGGAAATTAGAGATACCGGCGCCATTTCATTCTAAATCTATCCAAAAAGTTAGTAAAGTAGTGGGTTGGAAAGAAGGGGAAATGCCAATAGCACCAGAAGGATTTAAGGTGGAAATTTTCGCTGATGGATTTGAACATCCACGTTGGACCTATGTAGCTCCAAATAAAGATGTATTTGTTGTTGAAGCTAATACAAGAAATAGTGCGAACAGAGTAACTATTTTAAGGGATCAAGATGGAGATGGAATTTTTGAGCACCGAGGAGCTTTTAAGGAAGGCTTAAATCAACCTTTTGGGATGTTGATTTTAGGAGACTATTTTTATATCGCTAATACAGATGGATTATATAGATATAATTATAAAGAAGGAGATCTTAATTTGAAATCTGAAGGTGAAAAGATCGTAGAACTTCCAGCCGGAGGTTATAATAACCACTGGACTAGAAACTTAATTGCAAATGCAGATGGTAGTAAAATTTATATTTCTGTAGGTTCTGCTAGTAATGTGGGTGAATACGGTATGGATAAAGAAGTTCGAAGAGCAGGGATATTAGAGATCAATCCTGATGGTTCTGGAGAGCAAGTATATGCCAGCGGAATTAGAAACCCGGTTGGGATGGATTGGAATCCTGTTACTGGAGAATTGTGGACAGCAGTGAATGAAAGAGATAAATTGGGTAATAATTTAGTACCGGATTATATTACCAGCGTAAAACAAGGCGGATGGTACGGTTGGCCTTATTCTTATTATGGGCAAATAAAAGATCCTCGTTGGGAAGACAATCCGCATAATGAATTAGTTGAGAAAGCTATTATGCCAGATGTACCAGTTGGCCCGCATACTGCATCTTTAGGATTTACATTCTATAATCATGATTCTTTTCCCGTAAAATATAAAAATGGAGCTTTCGTTGGTCAACATGGATCTTGGAACCGCGATCCGCTTTCTGGATATAAAGTTGTTTTTGTGCCTTTTGTAAATGGACAGCCACAGCCACCAGAGGATTTCTTAACTGGCTTTATAGCGAATGAAGAAACTGGAGAAGTGCATGGAAGACCAGTTGGAATAACTACATTACCTGATGGGTCTTTATTAGTGAATGATGACGATTCTAATGTGATCTGGAAAATTTCTGCGGAATAAAACACTTGCTCTTGAAGAAATTTATTCTTGTTGTATTCTTATTATTTAGTGCTGTGAATATTTCAGCACAAGTTGTAAAAGGTAAAATTATTGATGCAAAAACTTCAGAACCGATTGAAAATGTAAAGATTTTTGAAACTGGTTCTGAGGTTTTTGTTTTTTCTGATTCAGAAGGGAGTTTTGAAATAAAGACTTCAACTAAAACTATCATTTTAGAAATTTCAGCATTAGGTTATAGTACTAGCCAAATTAAGGCAAATCCTAGTTCAGTTTTAACAATTGCACTCATTCCTTCCACAGAAAATCTATCAGAAATAGTTATAACTGGGGCGCTTATTTCAAAAACATTACAAAGTACGCCAGGTGCAATTAGCGTTTTAACTTCTGAGGATCTTCAGAAAAAAGATGACTCCAACTTTGCTCAAGTTTTTAATGCTGTTCCTGGAGTGTATGTAAATCAGGGAGCGTTAAATACCACCAAATTAAACATTCGGGGAATTGGTGCAAGATCTCAATTTAGCACGAATAGAATTCAGGCTTATTTCAATGGGATCCCTTTAACGACTGGAGAAGGAGAATTAACGATAGATGATTTTGATGCTGAAGCCATCTCGAAAATTGAAATTATTAAAGGCCCTACTTCAAGTATGTATGGAGCTGGATTAGGAGGCGTAATTAATATGTTTGCAGCGAACGCCGAAATTGATAAAACTCAAACAGGGATTTCTACACAAATAGGAAGTTTTAATACTAATAAAAAAACGATTTCGGGATCTCATGGAACTGAGAATACCTCCTTATTTGCTACATTTAGCGATTTAAAAAGTGATGGCTACAGGGCTAATGGTTCTTATAAAAAACAATCAGCATTAATAAATGCGAACGTTTTTACGGAAAATGGAAACAAGCTTTCCATTCTGGGAAATTTTACAAAATTAAAAGCATTTATCCCGAGCTCACTTAATGAGAATGACTATTTAAACGATCCTGAAAAAGCTGCTTTTACATGGGGAAGTTCCAAAGGATTTGAGTCTTATGATAGAGGTTTGCTTGGAGTTTCTTATTTGCATCATTTTTCAAACAGACTCACAAATCTAACCAGTCTCTTTGTGAATTTTCGGGATGCTTACGAGCCAAGACCTTTTAATATTTTAAAAGAAGAACGAGTAGCAACTGGAGCTAGAACAAAATTCAATCTTAAAATGGATGTTTTTGAGCTCGCTTCAGAATTGAGCTTTGGAGCAGAGTATTATAAAGAATGGTATAACATGCAAACCTTTGAGAATTTATATCAGGATTTTGAAGATCAAGGTAGCGTATTAGGAAATAGTCTTAGCAATAATGAGCAAGATAGAGGTTATGCAAATTTCTTTGGTCAGCTTAATTTGGAACTTTCTGAAAAACTAAACTTGGAAACAGGCTTTAATATAAACACAACGAGTTATAGTTTAAAAGATTTATATGTTCAGGATGAAATAGATCAGTCTGGAGATTATAGATTTAAAACCGTTTTTTCTCCAAGGTTGGGATTGTCTTATGAAATTAATAAGGGGAAGAATATTTATACTTCCATAAGTCATGGATTTTCAACTCCAACAGTGGAGGAAACTTTAACGCCGGAAGGACAAATTAATACCGATCTAAAACCAGAGACAGGGATTAATTATGAAATTGGTTTTAAAGGAAATTGGTTGAATAATAGACTATATACTGAAGTTGCCCTGTACTCCATCCAAATTGAAAATTTATTGGTTGCACAAAGAATTTCTGAAGATCAATATGTAGGGATTAATGCTGGGAAAACCAATCATAATGGAATTGAAACTACTATAAGATATAATCTTGATTTGTCTTCATCAATCACAATACAACCTTATTTTAATGCTGCTTTAAATTATTTTGAATTTGAAGAGTTTGTGGATAGGGAACAAGATTTTAGTGGAAATAATCTACCCGGAATTCCGAAAAGCACTTTAAATACAGGATTCGAATTAAACTATACAGAAAAGTTCTCGCTATACACCAATTTATTGGCTGTGGGAGAAATTCAATTGAATGATGCAAATTCTTTGAGCACCGAAAATTATCAGCTATTAGATATAAAAGCGCGATACGATTTTAAATTATTTAAGAAATTTGATGCTAATTTTTCTGCAGGTGTTAATAATGTTTTAGACGAGAAATATGCTTCTAGTGTGTTGCCAAATGCCGTAGGATTTGGTGGAGCAGCTCCAAGATATTATTACCCCGGAAATCCTCGTAATTATTTCGTGGGTGCCGGTTTGAATTATATTTTCTAAATATTCATAAAGCTATAGTGTCACTTCGAGCGGAGTCGAGAAGTTATTGTTTTAACGAAGAAATCTATTTTTTTAATAGTCTGTTTATCTCAAAACATCCTTCGACAATCCCGATAGATATTGGGACAGGATGACATTTATATTTTTGTCATTTCGTCCAGATAACTATCGGGAGGAGTCTAGAAATATCAGGGGATGTCACTGTTTGTTTTACCCTAGAGGCTCTTTTATTTAACAACCTCTGGCACCATAAAAGAAAAGTCTCCTCCGTTTTTTCGAACGTCTCGCACTACACTAGATGAAATATGTCCTTTTCCTGAAGAAGAGATCAAGAAAACGGTCTCTATACCAGACATTTTATAATTGGTTTGACCTATGGTTTTTTCGAATTCCAGATCTATAGAATTTCTAAGTCCTCTAAGAATAAATGCTGCATTTTCCTTTTTACAGAAATCTACAGTGAGTCCTTTGTAAGTCATTACTTTTATCTTGACTTCATTTTTAAAAGTTTCTTCCAAAAACCGAACTCTATCTTCTAGAGAGAACATATACTTTTTATCGGCATTGGTTCCAATTGCAAGAATGATCTCATCAAAAAGAGGCAATGCACGCTCCAAGATATCTACATGTCCTAAGGTAATAGGATCAAAAGATCCTGGAAAAACTGCTCTTTTCATGAAGTTGAATTTGTGATATCTAACAAATATAGCTAATTAGCCTAAGTTAATAATTAGTGCGATTTTAGAGCAGCTTCTATAGCACTACCAAAAAGTTGAGGTAAACTAATTCCTGCTTTTTCAGCTTGCTGAGGTAAAATACTTGCTTCGCTAAGTCCAGGAGTAGTATTCATTTCAATAAAATGAGGTTCATCATTATGAAAGATAAATTCTGAACGGGTAAATCCCTTCATTTTTAATTTCGAGTAGATCAATTTAGAAATATCCTGCACTTTTTTAGTCTGCTCCTTAGAAATTCTTGCCGGCGTTATTTCTTGAGACTTTCCTAGATATTTCGCTTCATAATCAAAGAATTCGTTTTCAGAAACGATCTCAGTTACTGGTAATGCTAGGATCTTTCCTTTATACATGATTACCCCCACAGAAACTTCAGTTCCATCTAAAAAAGATTCAATGATAACTTCATCATCTTCCTTTAAAGCTACTTTCACAGCTTGTTCTAGATCTTCTGCAACTTTAACCTTACTAACTCCAAAACTACTACCTGCTTTATTTGCCTTAACAAAACAAGGCAAACCTACTTTCGCAATAATTTCATCTACTTCAACTTCATCTCCTTTGTCCAGAAAATAGTTGATTGCTGTTTTAATTCCATAGGGCTTTAAAACACTTATTAGATCACGTTTGTTAAAAGTAAGCGCAGCTTGATAAGATCCACAGGAAGTTTGTGGGATTCCTACCAAGTCTAAATATGCTTGTAAGAGTCCATTTTCACCTGGAGTTCCATGAATAGTATTAAAAACACAATCAAATTGAATTTTTCTATCCTTGATCTTTACTGTAAAATCGCTCTTGTTTATTGGATATGGAGTATCATCATCTGCCACTACAAACCATTCATTTTGCATGATATGAACTCTATAAGGCTCATAAATAGAGCGATCTAGATTTTTATAAACAACATTTCCGCTATTAATCGAGATCCGGTATTCACTAGAATAACCTCCCATGGCAATGGCAATTCTTTTCTTCATATTAAATAAACAGCTTTAATTTACGTTAACAAAAATATGACTAATAGTGGGTGCCACCAAAACCCCGGCGTTTTTATATCTTTGCCATTTATAAATAATTTATGAGTCTATTTAAATTTATTTTCAGCAAAACCTTTTTAATCCAAATAGGTTTAGCAATTGCAGCACTTGTGGTGCTAGCTTTTTTAACTATGCAATGGTTAGAACATTCTACCAATCAAGATGAACGCATTAAAGTTCCAGATCTCGCAAAACTTTCTTTGGGTAGAGTAGAGGTTACTTTAGATGAGTTGGATCTTCGATACGAAATTTTAGATTCAGCAAATTATAACCCAGATTATCCAAAATACTCTGTAATAGACCAAGTACCGCAACCAGGGAAATTTGTAAAAGAAAATAGAAAAATATATATCACATTAAATCCTTCTGGATATGGAAAAGTAATGATTCCAGATCTTATACGTAGAACAAGAAGACAGGTAGAACCTACTTTGCGATCTCTAGGTTTCGAAATTGGATCTGTAACTTATAAACCAGACATCGCTAAAGATGCAGTTTTAGAATTAAGACACAAAGGGAAGCTTGTGGAAGCAGGAGACGAACTTATGAAAACGGCTAAAATAGATTTAGTGTTAGGAGATGGGTCTAGTAGATATAATGGCGATTTAAATGAAGATGATAGCATCGAAGAAGGTGGTATCGATAATGATAATGACAACAATGACGAATTCTAAATTAATAGGTCCAGAACTGGAAGATACCCAAGACGACGATCTTTACGAACATCATAAATTTACTGCAGATAAAGGGCAACAGCCACTTAGGGTGGATAAATACCTAATGAATTACATAGAGAATGCCACGAGAAGTAAAATTCAAAAGGCAGCAAAAGATGGAAATATCTATGTAAATAACGCAACGGTAAAATCCAACTACAAAGTGAAGCCTGGAGATGTAGTACAGGTAATGTTCGAACATCCACCATATGAATTCTTGCTTACTCCAGAGGATATTCCGCTAGACATTGTTTACGAGGATGATGCTCTTATGGTGATCAATAAGCCAGCAGGAATGGTTGTGCATCCAGGACATGGAAATTACAGTGGGACACTTATAAATGCGCTTATTTTTCATATAGATAATTTGCCGAATAACAGTAGTGAAAGACCTGGATTGGTGCATAGAATAGATAAAGACACCAGTGGTTTATTGGTAATTGCAAAAACAGAGGAGGCAATGACGCATCTTTCTAAGCAATTTTTCAAGAAAACTAGTTCCAGAGAATATATCGCATTAGTTTGGGGAAATGTTGAGGAAGATGAAGGTAGAATTGAAGGAAATATTGGAAGGCATCCAAAGAACAGATTGCAGAATACTGTTTATGTAGACGATGTAGAAGAACAAGGGAAACCTGCGGTAACTCACTTTAAGGTTCTAGAGCGTTTTGGCTATGTAACTTTGGTTTCCTGTAAATTGGAAACCGGACGAACTCACCAGATCAGGGTTCATTTAAAACATATTGGACACACCTTGTTTAACGATGAGCGTTATGGCGGAGAGAAGATCTTAAAAGGAACCACCTTTACTAAATACAAGCAATTCGTAGATAATTGTTTTAAAGTGCTTCCAAGACAGGCATTACATGCTAAAACACTTGGATTTACGCATCCTGTGACCAAGGAATGGATGAGTTTCGACTCGGAAGTGCCACAAGACATTCAGGAATGTATAGAGAAATGGCGTAAATATTCTATCAATCAGAAGGATTATATGGATTCTTAGGGCGTGCCCCCAATAAAAATTGGGGTCGGGCTTTTGGCGGTCGCTTCCCGATAAAGATCGGGAGAGCTTCAACAACGCCTCAATCCCTCACGCTAAATCTGTAATTCCAATTTTTTTGGATTTTTTAAATTGCCAAGTGTTAAGATAAAATCTTTCAATACTTGAATCGATAAGAAGTTATACTAAGCAGTTTAAACCTCTTATTAGATTGTTATTTTTGAAAGGTAATTTCAGGAAGTAGCTATTTTCCTGAATTGAAAAATAAAATTTTTATGAAAATTGTTCTCTCCCCTGCAAAAAGTTTAGATTACGAAACTAAGCTACCCACAACTCGTGGAACTCAGCCTCAGTTTTTGGATACAGCAATAAAGATCAATCGTAAAATGTCACGAATGTCTAAAAATGAAGTTGCCAACCTCATGGACATAAGCGATAAACTGGCCGATCTTAATTATACCAGATATAAAGAGTTTCAAGAGGAGCATACTTTAAAGAACTCTAGACCTGCTATGTATGCTTTTAATGGAGATGTTTATTCTGGATTAGATGCCTATTCCTTACCTACAGAAAAGCTCGATTTTATTCAAGATAGATTGAGAATACTTTCAGGGCTTTATGGAGTTTTAAAACCATTGGATATTATCCAGCCTTATAGATTAGAAATGGGAACTAATGTGGGGCTTTATTCAAAGAAGAATCTTTATGAGATCTGGCAAAAAAAGATCACAGACTCTTTAAATAAGGAAATGGAGAAGGAAGAACTTTTTATCAACCTTGCCAGTAACGAATATTACAAGGCAGTGAATGAAAAGAAATTAAAAGCAAAGGTGATCACCCCTGTATTTAAAGATTTTAATAACGGTAAACTAAAAATAGTGAGCTTCTTTGCTAAAAAGGCCAGAGGTTCTATGGTTAGATATATTGTAGATAAAGAAGTTGAAACAATTGAAGAATTAAAGGCTTTTGATTATGAAGGATATAAATACAGTGAAACCGAATCTTCCCGTGATACAGAGTTAGTATTTACTAGATAAATTTATTTATAATTCTATAAAGTTTATAAGAATTCCATCAGTATAAAGAAAATGCCACCTAATAGGTGGCATTTTCTGTTAATTAATTAATGTAATTTCTAGATAGATTTGTAGAATACCTATTTTATTTAATAACTTTCAGAGCATAGAAATTTAATTGTCAAAAACACAACGCATAGATGAAGATCAAAAAGGTATTAGTAGCAAATAGAGGAGAAATTGCCATCAGAATTTTTCGGGCCTGTACCGAAATTGGATTAAAAACGGTTGGTATTTATACCTATGAAGATAGGTACTCTTTACACCGTTATAAAGCCGATGAATCTTATCAGATTGGCGAAGACAGCGAACCTTTAAAGCCTTATTTAAATATTAAGGCAATTATTCAGGTTGCTAAAAAGAATGATGTAGATGCAATTCATCCCGGATATGGCTTTCTTTCAGAAAATGCAGAATTTGCAAAGCAATGTGAGGAAAATGGGATCATCTTTATTGGTCCTAAAGTAAGCGTTTTAAAATCCTTGGGTGATAAAGTAATGGCGAAGAAAGTTGCCGTTGCCAACAATGTACCAATTATTAAAAGTAACGAAAGGGAGCTTACTTCAATAGAAATTGCGTTAGAAGAGGCTAAACTTATAGGATATCCTGTAATGCTAAAAGCTGCTTCTGGAGGTGGTGGACGTGGAATGCGGGTAATTAGAGAGGAAGATCAGCTAAGAAAAGCTTTCCCAGAATCTAAACGCGAAGCAGGAAATGCATTTGGAGACGATACCGTGTTCATTGAAAAATTTGTCGAGAATCCAAAGCATATAGAAATACAGATCGTGGCAGATAACCATGGGAATATGGTGCATCTTTTTGAACGAGACTGCTCTGTGCAAAGACGCTATCAAAAAGTGATAGAATTCGCGCCTTCTTTAGGTTTAAAAGAGGAGACTAAGAACAAGCTTTATAAATATGCCTTGGATATCTGTAAAGCGGTTAATTACAATAATATTGGAACGGTAGAATTCTTGGTAGAAGAGGAGGAGATTTATTTTATAGAAGTGAATCCTAGAATTCAGGTAGAACATACCGTTACTGAAGTGATCACAGGTATAGACCTCGTAAAAGCTCAAATTTTTATTGCCGGAGATTACAAACTCTCAGATGAGCAAATTAAAATAGCAGGCCAAGAAAGTTTAAAAACTAATGGTTTTGCATTACAATGTAGAATTACGACAGAAGACCCCCAAAACGATTTTAAACCAGACTACGGGACTATCACCACATATAGAAGTGCTTCAGGATTTGGAATACGTTTAGACGCGGGTAGTATCTATCAAGGCGTGAAAATCTCTCCATTTTTCGATTCTATGCTTGTAAAAGTTTCTGCTAGTAGTAGAACCTTGGATGGAGCTTGTAGAAAAATGAGACGTGCTCTTGCAGAATTTAGAGTGAGAGGTGTAAAAACTAATATGAGCTTTCTGGATAATATCTTGGCTCATGAAACCTTTAGAAAAGGAAATGTTACGGTTAATTTTATTAATAAGAATCCCGATCTCTTTATAATAAGAGAACCACGAAACAGAGCGAATAAAATTGTAAGTTTTCTAGGAGATGTAACTTTAAATGGAAATCCAGATGTGAAAGTAAAAGATCCAACTGCTAAATTTCTTATTCCAAAAGTACCAAAATTCGATGAATTTGGTGATTATCCGAAGGGAACGAAAGATCTTCTGACTGAAATGGGGCCAGAGAAATTCTCTCGTTGGTTAAGGCATCAAAATAAAGTTCATTTTACAGATACTACTATGCGCGATGCGCACCAAAGTTTACTTGCTACAAGAATGCGAACTTATGACATGATGAAGGTAGCAGAAGGTTTTGCAAAAAACCATTCCAATATTTTCTCTATGGAAGTTTGGGGAGGAGCTACTTTTGATGTTTGTCTTAGATTTTTAAAAGAAAACCCTTGGGAACGTTTACAATTATTAAGAAAAGCAATGCCTAATGTGTTGCTCCAAATGTTATTGAGAGGTTCTAACGGAGTGGGTTATACTGCTTATCCAGATAATCTTATAGAGAAATTTGTTACAGAATCTTGGGAGCAAGGTGTAGATGTTTTTAGGATCTTCGATTCCTTGAACTGGATGAAATCTATAGAACCTTGTATTAAATATGTACGAAAAAACACTGGCGGACTTGCCGAGGCTTCAATTTGTTATACCGGAGATATTCTGGATCCAAAAAGAACAAAATACACTTTAGAGTACTATGTTCAACTGGCAAAGCAAATGGAAGATGCAGGTGCTCATATCTTGGGAATTAAAGATATGGCGGGCTTACTAAAGCCTTATGCAGCCGAAGAATTGATTGGAACATTAAAATCCAGGATTAATATTCCTATTCACTTGCATACACATGATACTTCTTCAATACAGGCAGCAACATATTTAAAAGCAATAGAAGCGGGGGTAGATGTGGTAGATGTTGCTTTGGGTGGATTATCAGGATTAACTTCTCAACCTAATTTTAATTCTATTGTAGAGATGATGAAATTCCAAAGTCGTGCGAACGATTTTGATATGGATAAATTAAATGAATATTCCAATTACTGGGAGGCAGTTCGTAGTTACTATTATCCATTTGAAAGTGGACTAAAAGCTGGCTCTGCTGCTGTTTACAAACACGAGATTCCCGGTGGGCAGTATTCAAATTTAAAACCACAAGCAGAATCCTTGGGTCTAAGTAATAGGTTTCATGAGATCACTAATATGTATGCCGAGGTAAATGGCCTTTTTGGAGATATAGTGAAAGTAACTCCAAGTTCGAAAGTAGTGGGAGATATGGCACAATATCTTGTAAGCAATAATCTATCTATAGATGATGTGTTGGAAAATGGTGAGAATATTTCTTTTCCAGAATCTGTGAAAAGTTTCTTTAGAGGAAGCTTAGGACAACCGGTTGGTGGCTTTCCAGAGAAGATTCAGAAGATCGTATTAAAAGATGAAGAGCCATTTACAGAAAGACCAAACGCGCATTTAGAACCAATAGATTTTGAAAAGGAGTTGGCAGAATTCAAAGAAACTTTTAAAGATGGTATGGGAAGAGAATTGAATATGTCCGATTACTTATCTTATAAATTATACCCTAAGGTGTTCACAGATGCCTATAACCATCATAAAGAACATGGAAATGTGATCTCTATTCCAACAAAGAATTTTTTCTACGGATTAGAAATAGGAGAAGAGATCATTGTAGAGATGGATAAAGGTAAAACCTTGTTGGTTGAGCTTGTTTCTGTAGGTGAAGCCAATAAAGATGGAATGTCTAGCATTTTCTTTAAAATTAACGGGCAAACTAGAGCAGTGCAGGTTCAAGACAAATCTATCAAGGTGGAAAAAATTGTGCATCAGAAAAAAGATAAAGGGAACGATCTTGAAATTGGTGCTCCTTTACAAGGTTCTTTAGCATCTGTATTGGTAAAAGTGGGTCAAAAAGTGAAAAAGAATGAGCCCTTATTTATTATTGAAGCTATGAAGATGGAAACAACGATCACTGCACATTCAGAAGGAGAAGTGGATAAAGTGATCCTACCAGAAGGTAGAATGGTGTTTTCTGATGACTTGGTAATTGTTATGAAATAGCCTGAAATATGTTTCATCATACGCATCCTTACGAACCATTTATTCCTGAAAATGCAACGAAATTAATCGTTGGAACTTTGCCTCCTCCTAGATTTACAACTGGAGCATTAAAGCCAGACGATGTGAATTTTTGTTATGGCAGTAGAGACGGACTTTTATGGCCCGTATTGGATAAACTATTCGATCTTAACTTGAAATATGAAAACACGGAAGAAGCCATATTACAAAGAAAAAGATTTTTAGAAAAAAGAGGGATCGGGATTTGTGATGTGGTAGAAAGTAGCCGAAGAGATAAAATAGATGCTTCAGATCTTGGAATGCAATTGGTAGAACTTCGGGATATAATTGGGATTTTACGAATTAACCTAAATATTAACACCTTGCTTTTTACTGGAGGGAACAGTAAAAATGGACCGGAATATTTTTTTAGAAGACATTTAAAAGATCTTGAAGAAGACATTAAATTGAAAGTAATTTCTAATGAAGTTCCTAGAGTACATCAATTTGTATTAGACGGAAGGTTGATTAATACGGTGTCTCTAACAGCACCTTCAGGTTCTGCTAATAGAGCTATTGGAAGTATGGATCTTTACAAAAGTATCAAAACAAAGAATCCTGAATTCAATACAATTGATTTCAGGATTCTTCAATATAAAGGGTATTTTTAATAAGATATAACTAAGATTATTTCAACTCTTTTTTGTCAAGGTCTGCAAGAGTAGAAGGTTTCGTCTTAAACTTTCCTCTTTTAGGTCTTAATCTTCCTCTGGTTCCAAGAGCTATTTTTCCTCGTTTTGTTTTCTTATCACCTCTGCCCATAACTACTTTTTATTTTGTTGCTTTTTAATTGTCTTTTCATCGATATCTACCTTGTTGGTTTTTTGATTTCTATCACCAGTTGGATTGGTAGGATTCGTTTGCTCGGTTGTTCTTTCAAACTTTTTTTCCATGACTGTATCTTTAAGTTTAATTAAAGGTAAAGCTAAACATTCATAAAAAGTATTAATGCCTTGTTAGAGTATGGTTAAAGCTATCTAAGTGTTTTTACAAAATCTGAGATCTTACTAGTTCCATTTTTATTTAAATCCTTAATAAAGGCACTTCCTATTATTGCTCCGTTGGAATATTCAGTTGCCTCCTTAAAACTTTGCTTGTCATTAATCCCAAAGCCAACAACTTGTGGGTTCTTTAAATTCATTTCAGATATTCTTTTGAAGTAATCCTTAGTATCTTCACCAAATCCAGATGTAGAACCGGTAACACTTGCGCTGCTTACCATGTAAATGAACCCATTGGAAACAGAGTCTATAAATCTAATTCGCTCTTCCGAAGTTTGAGGAGTTATTAGAAATACGTTGATGAGGTTATGTTTTTCGAAAATAGCTTGATATTTTTCTGAATATACATCTACTGGTAAATCTGGAATAATTAAACCATCTATCCCGATTTCTTCACATTTTTTACAGAAATCTTCCACTCCATATTGAAGCATAGGATTAAAATATCCCATAATGATCAATGGGATTTTTACCGTTTTTCTGATATCTTTTAATTGCTGAAATAACTTTTCTGTGGTCATTCCATTTTTTAATGCTTTAGTACTACTTTCTTGTATGGTTGGTCCGTCTGCTAAAGGATCACTAAACGGCAAGCCAATTTCTATCATATCTACCCCATTGTTTTCAAGATCTTCTATAATAGACACGGTATCATCAATTTGTGGATAACCTGCGGTAAAATATATGGAAAGAAGTTTTTTATCCTCTTGTAATTTCGATTGAATTCTATTCATTTTAATATTCTATAAATTAAAGTATTCTATATAAGTGCTCAGATCCTTATCTCCACGTCCAGAAAGATTTAATACTACAATATCATCTTTCTTGAATTTTCGATCTTCAAAAATGGCTAAGGCATGGGAAGTCTCAATAGCGGGAATAATTCCTTCTAATTTGGCTAATTCCTGTCCAGCTTTCATAGCATCTGCATCTGTAATTGAAATGAATTCAGCTCTTCCAGATCTAAATAAATTAGCATGCATCGGCCCTATCCCTGGATAATCTAATCCTGCAGAAATGGAATACGGCTCGGTGATCTGTCCATCGGGAGTTTGCATTAATAAGGTTTTGCTACCGTGGATAATTCCTTCTTTCCCTAACGCAGAAGTTGCGGCACTTTCACCCGATAAAATCCCTTTTCCTGCAGCTTCTACTGCTATAATTCCCACTTCTGGATTATCTAAATAATGATAATAAATACCCGCAGCATTACTTCCACCTCCAACACAAGCCACCACATAATCTGGCGCTTCTCTTCCTTCTTTTTCCAGAAGTTGAGATTTAATTTCCTCTGAGATTACACTTTGAAATCGTGCCACCATATCTGGATAGGGATGAGGTCCTACTACAGATCCAATAATATAATGCGTGTCTATCGGATTGTTTATCCAATCACGAATCGCTTCATTGGTGGCATCCTTCAATGTTCTACTTCCAGATTTCGCAGGAATTACAGTAGCGCCCAACATTTTCATTCTGGCAACATTTGGAGCTTGGCGATCAATATCTATTTCCCCCATATATACTATACATTCAATCCCCATCAATGCACATACTGTGGCGGTTGCGACACCGTGTTGACCTGCTCCCGTCTCTGCAATGATCCTATTCTTGCCCAAACTTTTCGCCATTAAGATCTGGCCGATAGTATTATTTATTTTGTGAGCACCAGTATGACAAAGATCTTCACGTTTCAAGTAGATCTTGGTGTTGTATTTTTCGCTAAGTCTGGAAGCAAAATACAACGGAGTAGGTCTTCCTACATAATCTTTTAAGAGCTCTTTAAACTCCTTCTGAAAAGATTCTTCTTGCATGATCTGTATATACTGCTGCCTTAATTCTTCTACATTAGGATATAACATTTCGGGAATATATGCTCCGCCAAATTCGCCGTAATAACCTTTTTCATCTGCCTGATAAGTCATGTTTTCTATATTATACTTGGATATCTAAACCCAAATTATCTTTAAAATTTTTTAATGCATTTGCATCTTTTAATCCTGCTTCAATTTCAAATTTACTATTCACATCTATTCCAAAAAGCAACTTCGATTTATTCTTTTTTTCAAGATAAGCATAAAGTTTTTCTATTTTTAAAACTTCATCTAGACCAATTCCTCCACTAAGAAAGAATGGAGTAGAGGACGGATAATCTTTTAATAGCTCCCAATTAAAAGCAATTCCGTTTCCTCCTTTATTCTTCCCCTTTGTATCGAAAAGGAAGAAATTTACGACACCTTCGTAAGGTATAAGTTCTTCAAAATCGAAGCTCTCTTTCACAGAAAACACTTTTATAATTTCTGCTGAATTATTTTGACCCAAGGCTGATCTTAATTCTTTGCAATATTCAGCTGATTCCTTTCCGTGAAGTTGAATCGCGTTGAAATTGTATTTTTTAACCTTATCTAAAATAAACTCGATCTCAGCATCTACAAAAACTCCAGTTTTTTTGATAGCTGTATCTATTTCCGGGATTTCTCCTGAAAAATTTCTAGGAGATCCTTCATAAAAGATGAAACCGAGATAATCGGGTATTAAAGCTGCCACCGCCAGAATATTTTCTGAATGCTTCATCCCACAAACCTTCAATTTGAGATCCTTCATTTTAAAGTGCGTTTAATTCTTGAATAAATTGAGCAGCACTTTTTCCGGGATCGGTGGTCTTCATAAAATTCTCACCAATTAAAAAACCTTGATAGCCGTAATTTTTTAGATCCTTAATAGCTTCCACACTGCTAATTCCACTTTCTGAAACCTTCACAAAATCATTTGGAATCTTTTCTGAAAGTTGTTTGCTGATCTCGGTACTCACTTCAAAAGTTTTCAAATTCCTGTTATTCACACCTAACATATCAAGGCTAGGCATGATAGATTTCTCTAGTTCTTCTAAATTATGGACCTCTAATAAAACATCTAAACCTAAACTTTTAGCCAATTCAGAAAAGGCCTTTATTTCATCTCGAGTTAATACTGCAGCAATTAGTAGAATTACATCTGCACCATGGGCTTTGGCTTCCAAAATCTGGTATTCATCAATAATAAATTCCTTTCTTAATAATGGCATTTTTACAGAAGTTCTTGCCAGAATAAGATCATCTAAAGATCCGCCAAAATATTTTCCATCGGTAAGTACAGACATTCCGCAAACTCCTGCATTTTCATATCCAGAAGCAACATCCTGCACATTTAGATCCTGATTTATCACAGATTTAGATGGAGATCTTCGTTTATGTTCTGCAATAATTCCGCTAGAACTATTCCTTAAAGCAGTTGCCAGGGAATTGGTTTTATAACCAAAAAGCGGATAACGTTCTAAGTCTTGAGCAGAAATAAGCTGTTTTTTAAGTGTAACTTCATTTCGTTTATCAGCAATAATTTTATCTAGAATATTCATTTATTTACAATTTAATTAGGCCGCGCTTAGTTCTTGTAATTTTTTCAAAGCTGTCAGTGCTTTTCCAGAATTCAAGGATTCTTGTGCTTTCACAAAACCTTCCATAGGTGTGCATCCTGTAGAAGTTGCAATTGCCATCCCTGCATTAGCACAAACAACATTGTTTTGTGGAATGGATCCATTCCCCTCCAATATATCAACAAATATTTTGGCAGAATTTTCTATAGAATTTCCACCTGAAATTTCAGAAGCATTTAAAGTTTCTACTCCAAAATCTAAAGGTTCTAAAATTCCTTCCGTAGAATTTGAAATTGTTTTGGTTGCACCTGTTAAAGAGATCTCATCGTACCCATCTAAGGCATGTAAAATAGTGAAATTCTTATCGGTGTTCTGATAGAGATATCCATACATTCTTGCCAATTCTAAACTAAAAACTCCAACCAACTGGTTCTTTGGAAATGCAGGATTTACCATGGGCCCCAACATATTGAAAAAGGTTTTTACCGCCAACGATTTTCTAATAGGCGCAACATTTTTCATTGCTGGATGAAATAGGGGAGCATGTAAAACACATATCCCAGCCTTATCTATACAACGCTCTAAAAAATCTGTTTTATTACTGAATTTAATCCCCAAATATTCCATTACATTCGAGCTTCCACTAATAGAAGAAACCCCATAATTACCATGTTTGGAAACCTTGATTCCCGCTCCGGCAGTTATAAATGAAGAAAGCGTAGAGATATTAAATGTATCTTTTCCATCGCCTCCAGTTCCACAAAGATCTACAGCATTATAATCGCTAAGGTCTACAGAAAGACAAAGTTCTAAAAGTGCGTCCCGAAATCCTTCTAACTCATCTATGGTGATACTTCGCATCATATAAACCGTTAAAAAAGCAGCGATCTGACTCTGGTTATATTCTCCTTTCGAAATATTTACCAAAACTTCGTTTGCTTCCTGTTTCGAAATGGTTTCGTGATTGATTAATCTGTTAAGTATATGTTTCATCTTTTTACTTTCTGCTTTCTATAACCCAGTTCTTCATCATTTGTTTACCCATAGGAGTTAATACCGATTCGGGATGAAATTGAACGCCTTTAACATCATATTCCCTATGTCGTAGGGACATAACTTGTCCGTTTTCATCGAAAGATGTAGCTTCTAAGACTCCCGGCAAATTTGGATCTACCACCCAAGAATGATATCTTCCCACCATTAGTTCCTTATCTATATGCTTAAACAAACTCTCGTCTTCCACAGAAACATTGATCTTAGTAGAAACTCCATGAAAAACCGATTCTAAATTGATCAATTTTCCGCCGAAAACTTCTCCAATTGCTTGTTGGCCTAAACAAACTCCCAAGATGCTTTTTGTAGGAGCATAACGTATAATGATCTCCTTTAATAAGCCGGCTTCATCGGGAATTCCGGGGCCAGGAGAAAGTAAGATCTTATCGTATTTGGCGATCATGTCCAGATCCACTTCGTTATTTCTAACAACCGTTACTTCACAGTCCAATTCTTCTAGGTAATGCACCAAATTATACACAAAGGAATCGTAGTTGTCTATCACTAAAACTGAAGTTCTCTTGCCAGTTTGAAATTCGATCTTTGCTGCTATATTTTTATTTTCGTTCTCTTTCATTTTAAATTTCTTCTGCAATTTCAATTGCCTGAGTTAATGCCCCTAACTTATTATACACTTCTTGCAATTCATTTTCTTCATTAGATTCAGAAACAATACCTGCTCCAGCCTGATAATGTAGTTGATGATTTTTACTAACAAAAGATCTAATAATGATGGCGTGATTGTAATTTCCGTGAAAATCCATAAAGCCAATGGCGCCTCCATACGCACTTCTATTCACATTCTCATATTTTTCAATAAGAGTCATAGCGCTATGTTTTGGGGCACCACTAAGGGTTCCTGCAGGAAAAGTATCTGCCACAATTTGCATGGTACTAACTTCTTTATTTTTAGTCCCAGTTACTTTACTCACTAAATGAATAACATGGGAGAAGAATTGTACTTCTCTGTAATTCTCCACTTTTACATTTGTGCTATGCCTACTTAGATCATTTCTGGCAAGGTCTACCAACATTACATGTTCTGCATTTTCCTTATCATCTTCAGATAATTCTTTAGCTAAAGCAGCATCTTGCTCATCATTTCCTGTACGCTTAAAAGTTCCCGCTATTGGATGGATCTCCGCTTTTCCATCGGAAACCACTAATTGCGCTTCCGGAGAACTTCCGAAGATCTTAAAGTCTCCATAATCGAAATAGAATAAATATGGAGAAGGATTGATACTTCTTAATGCGCGATACACATTAAATTCATCTCCCTTAAAGTTTTGAGTAAATCTGCGGGAGAGTACCAACTGAAAAACATCGCCACGTTGACAGTGTTTCTTTCCTAATTTCACGTTTTCCATAAACTCTGAATCGGTGAGATTAGAGATAGGAGCATGGTCTTTTCTGAAATTATAACTTGCAAAATTCTTCACTTTTATAAGCTGAGAGATTTCTTCTAGTTTGCTTTCAGAATTATAATTATGGTCGAAAATATAAGCTTGATTATTGAAATGGTTGATCGCTATAATGTTTTGATAAACCGCATAATAAACTTCCGGGATCTCAAGATCTCCTTTCTTTTTCTCGATCTTAATATTTTCTAAATATTGAACACCGTCGTATCCAATATATCCAAAAAGGCCATTATTTATAAACTTGAAATTGGAGTTCTCTGTTTTAAAAAAAGAGGAAAATTTCTGAATTGCTTCTGAAACTTTAATTTCAGGGGTAATAGCAGTAACTCTTTTTGAACCATCTGGAAATAGTTCCTTTATTTCTCCGTTCTTTATTTTAATAGAAGCAATAGGATTACAACATATATAGGAAAAACTATTATCGTTAGCGTGATAATCACTACTCTCCAACAATAAACTATTGGGGTATTTATCACGAATTTTAAGATAGACACTTACCGGAGTAAGAGTGTCTGCAAGTAGTTTTTTAAAAGTGGTCTTTAAAGTATACATGTTATTATTTCAGAAAAAATTAAACAAAAAAAGGCTTGTCGTGAGACAAGCCTTGTATATGAAAATACTATAGCAGTGTTACTTCACGACGTTTTGACGTAAGTTACTCCACCACCAAGTATGTACTGTATTATTTTTCATTGGTTCAAATATAAGTATCATTGTTGAATTGACAAAGGTTTTCTCCAAAATGATACTTAAGTTGAAATAGATTTATCTGAACTTAGAATTTTAAATTTACGTCAAGATCAAAATTGTCGTAGATCGTTTTGTCTCCTAAGTCATCGAAAAAGCTTCCAGAGCCATATTTTACATCATATTTAGATCTATCAATAGATAATTTTGCAGATGCAGAATTATCATTTATCTCCAAATCGAAAGTTACAGGTTTTGTGATGTTTTTTATAGTAAGGTTCCCGACTACACCGTAAGATCCATTTCCTTTCGAAGCTATATTAGTGATTACTAATTTGGCGGTAGGATGTTTTTCTACCCCGAAGAAATCTTCAGATTTTAAATGACCTTCCAGTTTTTGCTTACTTTCTCCAGAAAGGTCGGTATTAGAAATGCTAGACATGTCCATTACAAACTCACCACCTATCAATTTTTCGTCTTCCATATTAAAGAATCCGCTTTTTAATTGAATAGTTCCTGTATGCGATCCCGTAACTTTTTTACCTGTCCAGGTTACGTTACTTTCTTTGATATTAATTTCTTTTTTCATCGTTGTAAATGCTAATGTTGTTAAAACAATTACTGAAGCAGCAGCTCCTTTTAATAGATTTTTTTTCATGATTATTCTCTTAATTGGTTTATAAATTATTTATTAAATCTTCTTTGCTTTTTCTAACTTTTGCTGCAAATTGCGTGGTATCTTCTTCACTTCTATATCCAACGGTTGCTATAACAGCTGTAGTAAGACCTTTATCTTTTAAATGTAAAAGCTCATCGTATTTAGTGACATCAAAGCCTTCCATAGGACAGGTGTCTATTCTTAGATTTGCTGCGGCAGAAAGAAAATTTCCTAATGCTATATATGCTTGCTTAGCTGCCCAAGCACTCTGATCTTCTGGATTAAGTTTTAAAATAGTAGACTCTAGCATTCCTTTTAAACCTTGTAGATCTTCAATCTTAAGATCTCTCGTTTGTGCAATATCTTGTAGATAAGAATCTACATAGTTTGTGGTAATTTCTGTTTTGTTAGCGAATACAATGATTTCTGAAGCATCTGTAATCTGAGTTTGATTCCATGACGCTGCTTTTAATTCTTCTCTTAAGGCAGCATCTTTTACAACAATAATTTCATAAGGTTGCAAACCATAAGATGAAGCTGTAAGTTGAATAGCTTCTAATAAGGTTTGAAGATCTTGCGTTGAAACCTTTCTATTTGAATCGAATTTCTTGGTGGCATAACGCCAATTTAAATCGTCTATATAAGTACTCATAATTTTCTATTTTAATAGTTTTTGTAAATTAGTTGTGATTGATTCTACTTCTGAAGGAGATAATTGGTTAGTAATTAATTCCTCAGTTTTATCTATTAGAGGGTCTATAACCTTTAAAACTTCTAATCCTTTGGAGGTGATATTTATTTCCACTTTTCTACGATTCATTTGGCAAATAGATCTTTCTACGTATTCCTTTACGATTAATTTGTCTACTAGCCGAGTGGTATTACTCATTTTGCTAATCATTCGTTCTTGAATTGTAGATAAATTAGCTGGCTTACCTTTCTGTCCTCTTAATATTCTTAGAACATTAAATTGAGATATACTTATATCAAAAGGTTTTAATGTTTCGGAGATTTTATCGTTTATCAAATTTGTAGTATGTAAAATGCTAAGAAGCAGCTTCCGCGAAGGAGGAAGAGTTTGATCTGTTTTTAATAATTCTTCTATTTTCATTTGTATCTACAATATTTGTATGTACAAATGTAATTCAAATCTTCAATCTAACTTTAAATATTTTGTTAAATGTTTTTTATTCAAAATGGATGAAATCGTTCTAAACTCAATAAACTATATAAATGAACGTTTATATGGTAGCTTATAATTTTTTAATTTTTTCTATTCTGAAATTATTAGATAATATCCTTTACATTATATTTACATTTCAATTTACTATTAGTTAAGCATAAAAATCATAAATATGAAAAACCTTACTCAAGAACAGTGGTCTAAAGATGTTGGCGAAGATAATAATGCCGTAATCCTAGATGTACGTACAGAAGAAGAATTTATTGAAGGCTATATTCCAACAGCAATCAATATTGATATTTACAAGGGACAAGGCTTTTTAGATGAGATCGAGAAATTAGATAAATCGAAAAGTTATTATGTGTACTGTAGATCTGGAGCAAGAAGTGCTCAAGCATGTGCCTTAATGAAACAACAAGGTTTTGAAAACGCTTATAACTTAATGGGTGGTATTACCGATTGGGATGGTGAGATAGAAAAATAATCTTCTGCAAATGATGAAAGTTTTTTTTAGGTTGTTATTAATCACTTTTCTCATGCAAGGCTGTGTGCAGTCTAAAGCGAAAGAAATTCAGGTGGTTACTGCGGATGAGTTAAATACTCATATTCGTTATAATACTGTCGAGGAAGTTGAGATTCAATCGAAAGAAGATTTTAAAAAGTCACATTTAATTAGCGCAGACAATATTATAGGGAATGAGGAGCTAAGAGAAGATCTCAAAAAGTTGGATAAAAATTCACCAATTGCTATATATATCACTACTAATAATAGATCTAATGAAGCTGCATTAATTCTTAAAGAAATCGGTTTTCAGCAAATTTATATTCTTGATAATGGTATAAAAAAATGGAACCTTAGAGATTAGTTTTAATATCATTCAATATAAATTTTAACATTATTGTATAGCGTATATCATATCTATTAAAGTCATGTAAATGAACCATAAGTACAAGTAAATCTGAGAGCTACCTCTCAGATTTTTTTTGGTTTAAGGTTTAAATAGATTAGATTTGAAGATGTTGTTAACTAATTTTTAACCAAAATTAAAATGAATATGTTAAAATCAAGACTTAAAGTTGGTATTGCTGTATTAGCAACCTCTGCGTTTTTCTTTTCCTGTACACAGGACCAAAACACCACTACAGATCCTGAAGCTTTTACAGAAATTGATGCAAATTTCGATGCTCAGAATATAGATGGACAGTATATTGTAGTATTTCAAGAAGGAGCTATCGCCGATGTAAGTACAAAGTATCCTAAAAATTACGGAAAAGCGCAGGCTGCGATGAATCAAGAGACTAAAAGATTTTTAAATGAGGTTTCTATAAACGCAGAAATCGTTAATGTTTATAGTAATGTTTTTAGTGGTGCAACACTTAAATTAGATAAAGCTCAGTTAGAGTTATTGAAGAATAACAAAGGAGTTAAATATATAGAGCAGGATAGAATAGTGAGTTTTGCACCTCCATGTGGAACTCCAAATGGAGGCCCATGTGGTGAGCCTGACCCTGGAACAGGAGGAGGTTCTCAAGAAACTCCTTATGGAATTTTAAGAGTTAATGGAGTTGCTGGTTATACCGGTAATAATGTAGCTTTTGTCGTAGATTCCGGTGTAGACTTGGATCACCCAGATTTAAATGTAGATTCTTCTAGAGCGTTTAATGCATTTACCTCCGGGAAAGATGGTAAATCTGCAGATGATGGGAATGGTCATGGTACTCATGTTGCTGGGACGATAGCGGCTTTAAATAATGGATTTGGTGTAATAGGTGTAGCTCCTGGAGCTACCATTATTCCTGTAAAAGTTTTAGATAGTAGAGGAAGTGGTTCATATTCTGGAGTTATAGCTGGTGTAGATTATGTTGGAGCTAATGGATCTAATGGCGATGTTGCAAACTTAAGTTTAGGAGGCCCTGTTTCTCAAGCTTTAGATGATGCAATTTATGCAGCATCTCAAAATGGAATTAAATTTGCCTTAGCTGCAGGAAATGAAAGTAATGATGCAAATAATAGTTCTCCGGCCAGAGTAAATGGACCAAACATTGTAACCATTTCTGCTATGGATAGCAATGATAGATGGGCTAGTTTTTCTAATTATGGAAATCCTCCTGTAGATTTTGCAGCACCTGGTGTAGCGGTTAAATCTACATGGAAAGGTGGTGGCTACAATACTATTAGTGGGACTTCTATGGCTTCTCCACATGCAGCAGGAGTTTTGCTGTTAGGGGCATCTAGAACAGATGGTTCTGTTTCAAATGATCCTGATGGAAAGGCAGATGCTATCATTGTACATTAGATTAAATTTCTTAGTATAGATAGGTTGTCCCAGGTATTGAATAATGAGTTTTCGATATTTGGAACAACCTTTTATTTTTATATAACATCAAGAATTGTATAATTTTTTTATTTTTGAGGCGTTTATCAAAAGAAACAACTTTGAAATTTCTATTAAAACAATATATTTACCATTAATAGCCACCAATTAGACTAACCTCTTTCCTATGAATAAATTAGTTTTTGCCCTCCTAATAAGCTTAACTAGCTTTACTTTTTCTCAAATGAATGCTCAACAATTTCAAGTGGGATTGAAAGGCGGGATTAATAAAACATTCGGTGGCCAAATTACAGGTATAAATTCAGGCCTTCCATTACAATATACAAGCGATACTTTTGAAGCTGAGGGTGAAATTGGTTTTCATGGTGGTGGATGGGTGCAAGTAAATTTTGGAAAGTTTTTTGTTCGACCAGAAGTGGTATACTCTAAATTAGAATCCAGATTTGATTTTCCACAAGGGCCAACTTTATTTGAAGTCGAGGAATTTAGTGTTCCCCTTTTAGTTGGGTATAATATTTATGGCCCTTTGGATGTTTATGGAGGCGTAGCTTATAAAAATATAATTTCAGCAACTATAGAAAGAATAGAACCTACGGATAATCCCGCTGAAGTCACGATTCAAAACACGCCTTTTTCCGCTCAATTTGGGGTGAAAGCACAATTTGGATTTATTGGAGTAGATGTTCGTTATGATTACTCTTTATCCTCTGCTGAGCCTTATGAAGTGGATTTTCAATCTGATGATGCTCTGTTTACTGCTCCCACTGTAAATAGAGCCACTTTAGACGATCTTCGTTTAGATCAACTTATAGTAAGTCTTACATTTAAAATATGGGATTCAGAAAATAAAACTAAGCGTAGAAAAGGTGGAAGCTGCTATTTCTAACTAAAATAACATTTCAAAACAAAAAAGGAGCAAATTTTATTTGCTCCTTTTTTGTTTTATTGTTTTTTACTAGTTCAATTTTTGTATTTATCATTTAAACCAATTCCTTCTATGATCATTGGAATTATTTTTTTAATTCTACTTTGTTTTGTTGCTTCCCGTTTAGCTTCAACAATATATAATGAATATTCCTTCTGTTTTCCAGGGCTTAGTATACTGAAAGCTTTATTTAAATCTGAATTGGTATCTAACTCTAATTTTAATTGTACTGGGATTTCAACTTTTTTAGGACTGACTAACTTCACGGTTTCTCCTTGGTCATGAAGTGCAATGGTTTCTTCAATATATTTGCTTAAAACATTCAAATCCAATACAGAAGTCTCTACTAGTTTAATTTGTCTCATGGCTTGTGTTTTTCCTTCCTGAGCATTTACCAATAATTTGGTGTTCTTTTGAAGTAATGCTCCTTGAAAAAACCATAAACCATAATGATTTTTAAAAGCTGCTATCCCAATTAAATTTTTACCATCTTTCATATAAACTGGAGAACCCCATTTTATGGTTTCAGATAAGTTATAAGAAAGCAACATTTCTCTTAAAAGCAACAAATTATCTTTCCATTTAAAATGCTTGTTAATGTATTGATCGACATTTTCAACTTTAGCCATATTAAGCTATTTATGTTTTTCTGAAGTCAATTCTGCAATTTTAATAATTACTTCAGTAGCCCTTTGCATACTTTCTACAGGAACATATTCAAATCTACCATGAAAATTATGTCCTCCAGCGAAAATGTTTGGACATGGTAAGCCCATAAAACTTAGTTGAGACCCATCTGTTCCACCTCTAATTGGTTTTATATGCGGAGTGATATTAAGTTGTTTCATTGCTTCTTCAGCAATATCTACTATATGCATTACAGGCTCTATCTTTTCGCGCATATTGAAATATTGATCTTTTATCTCAATATTTATTACTTCTCGCTCATGCTGAGAATTAATTTCCTGCGCTAAGTTATTTATCATCTCTTTCCTAGCCTCGAAATGACCTTTATCGTGATCCCTAATAATATATTTCAATGTTGTTTCTTCTACATCTCCCTTAATATCCGTTAAATGGAAAAATCCTTGTCTGTCTTCCGTATGCTCTGGAGTTTCTAATCTGGGTAACGAGTTAATGAAATCTTGTGCTATATACATACTGTTTATCAACTTGTCTTTAGCATATCCAGGATGTACGATCTTCCCTTTAATTTTCACAACAACTCCCGCCGCATTAAAATTCTCGTATTCCAATTCGCCAATTTGGCTACCATCCATGGTGTAGGCCCAAGCTGCCCCAAATTTCTTTACATCAAATTTATGTGCACCCCTACCAATTTCTTCGTCTGGGGTAAATCCAACTCTAATCTTTCCATGAGGAATTTGAGGATTATTTATTAAATATTCCATAGCGGTCACTATTTCAGTAATCCCTGCTTTATCATCGGCGCCCAATAGAGTGGTACCATCTGTAGTGATTAAAGTTTGACCTTTATACTGCAAAAGATCTTCAAAGTAATCTGGTGATAAAATAATATCCTGCTCTTTATTTAATAAAATATCCTTTCCATCATAATCTTCTATAATTTGAGGTTTAACATTTGTTCCTGTGAAATCTGGAGAAGTGTCAAAATGGGATACAAAACCAATTACAGGAACATCATGTGCAACATTAGAAGGGAGAGTTGCCATGATATAGGCATTTTCATCAATTTCAACTTCCGTCATTCCTATCTTTTTGAGCTCTACTGCAAGTTTATTGGCGAGGTCCCATTGTTTTTCTGTACTAGGCGTTTTATTGCTATCTGGATCACTTTGAGTGTCTATTGTAACATACCCTATAAACCTATTGATGATATTATTTTTTGATATCATAAATGCTTTTTAATTATTAATTGTTGCGAACGTTAATATATTATAGATAAGTTAAGTGTTGATGCTCACTGAGTTAAGTTAATAACGCCTTTTTTTTCCTATCTTTAGATAAACCAAAAATATAAACTTATGAAGAATTTTTATGTAATGTTTTGTTTGTTTTTTGTTGGATGGGTAACACAAGCTCAAACGCAGGAAATTACGGGTACTGTTGTAGATGATCAAGAACAGCCACTGGGTGGGGTTTCGGTTGCTATAGAAGGCACTAATAAAGGAACTATAACAGATTTTGACGGGAAATTTAATATTGATGCAACCATGGGTGAAACCTTGGTTTTTTCATTTGTAGGTTTTGATACCAAAAAAGTTGTAGTTCAGAGTGCAAGCCTAAATGTAACTATGGTTTCTGGATTAGCACTTAGTGAAGTGATGCTCGTAGGGTCTCGTAATCCTAGCAGAACCGTGGTAGAATCTACCGTTCCTATAGATGTATTAAATATAAAAGAATTAGCCACTGCGGTGCCGCAGGTTAACTTAAACCAGATGTTAAATTATGTTGCTCCTTCATTTACTTCTAATACCCAAACAATTTCCGATGGAACAGATCATATAGATCCTGCCTCTCTTAGAGGTTTAGGGCCAGATCAAGTATTGGTGTTGATAAATGGTAAACGAAGACATAACTCTTCCTTAATTAATGTGAATGGAACATTTGGTAGAGGAAGTGTGGGAACCGATCTAAACGCGATCCCTGCTGCAGCTATACAAAGAATTGAAGTTCTACGAGACGGGGCAGCTGCACAATATGGTTCTGATGCAATTGCAGGGGTTATTAATATTGTTTTGAATAAAAATATAAATGAACTAAATCTTGCTGTTACTACTGGAGCAAATTTCGCAGAAAATGCAAACGATCAAACCGGTGGAGTAGATGGAGAAACAATAAATGTTGCCGCTAGCTACGGAATTGGATTAGGAGATAATGGAGGATTTATTAATTTCTCTGGAGATTTTGATTATCGTGAAGATTATAGCAGAATGAAAGAGTGGGAAGGCTCTATTTTTAATGCTTATAACTCAATTGAAAGATTGGCTTTAGCACAAAATATAGATATCACCAATATTGCAGATGATGATGTAAGGAGCTTGTCTCAAAGTTTGCCTTTTTTAACACAAGAAGATAAAGACCTAATAAGTGGTTTTTCTTCGGAAGAATTGCATACTTCTACTCAGACAGATACTGAAGGAAATGTCATTTTTTACAATCCTTTGTCAAATAATGTGACAGATCAAGAATTGGCTGCGAGAAATCAGGAACGTAGTGATTACAATATGAGAGTTGGTCAGTCTGCTTTAAGAGGAGGAAGATTCTTTGCGAATTTTTCTTTGCCATTGGATGATAATGGAACAGAGATATATTCTTTTGCAGGGATAAGTTCTCGAAGAGGTAATTCTGCGGGTTTTTATAGATTACCAAATCAAAATAGAACTTATACTCCCATTTATATAGATGGATTTTTACCTGAGATAAATTCTAAAATTAATGATAAATCTATAGCCACAGGTATTAAAGGAAAGATCGGTGAGTGGGATGTAGATTTTAGTAATGCTTGGGGAAAAAATGAGTTTTTGTATTTAATCTCTAACACTTCGAACGCTTCTTTACAACAAGCAAGTCCAACTACTTTTGATGCAGGAGGATTCTCTTTTGCTCAAAATACCACGAATCTGGATATTTCCAATTTCTATGAAGATATGTTCGCTGGATTAAACGTTGCTTTTGGAGCTGAATATAGATTAGAGAATTATGAGATAGTTGCAGGAGAAAGAGCCTCATACGAGCAATACACGCAAAATGGAACACCAATTACTACAGCCACTCAATCTCCGGCAACAGATTTCTTTGGTAGCGGAAGACCTGGAGGATCTCAGGTTTTTCCTGGTTTTAGTCCTAAAAATGAATTATCTAGAGAAAGAAGTAGTATTGCAGGATACTTCGATATTGAAGCAGATATTACAGAACAATTTTTACTGACCTTTGCGACTAGATTCGAGGACTATTCAGATTTTGGATCTACAATTAATTTTAAATTGTCGTCAAGATATAAGTTAACAGAGAACATTAATATTAGAGGAGCCGCAAATACTGGTTTTAGAGCTCCTTCTTTACATCAATTAAATTTTAATTCGACATCAACTATATTTGATAATGATGGGAATCCGCAAGAAGTAGGAACCTTTGCAAACGATAGTCGGGCAGCAAAATTATTAGGGATCCCTCAATTAAAAGAGGAAACATCTAAAAGTTTGAGCGTTGGATTTACAGCACAAATTCCTGATGCAAATCTCTCTCTAACTGTAGATGGATATTTTGTAGCTATAGATGATAGAGTAGTTTATACAGGGCAGTTTGAAGGCCCGGGAACTGGAACAGAATTGGATAATTTATTAGCACAAGCTAATGCTACAGCAGCTTCCTTTTTTGCAAATGCGATCGATACAGAATCTAAAGGGGTAGATTTTGTACTTACGCATAACGCGATATTTAACAACGGATTCAGACTAAAATCTGATCTTGCTGCAACCTTATCTAAAACAAAACAGGTTGGGTCAATCAATTCTTCTCCACAAATTGAAAGAGCAGGATTGGTAGGAACTTATTTCCCAGAGGATAGTAGAATATATCTTGAAGAAGCCGTGCCTAGAACAAAGGTAAATCTTACTAATAGCTTAACAGCTGGAAAATTCAACGTGTTCTTAAGAAATGTGTTTTTTGGAGAGGTAACTGAAGCTACTACAACAGTTGCAAACCAACAAGTGTTTAGTTCTAAGATAGTAACAGATCTATCTCTAGGCTATGTAGCATCAGAATCTCTTACTCTTACTGTGGGAGCAAATAATTTGTTAGATGTGTATCCAGATAGAGCAAAAGGTGAGTTTAACAATAGAAGTGATGGAAGATTCGATTGGTCTAGAAGAGCCCAGCAATTTGGGATTGGCGGTAGATTTTTATTTGCAAGAGTTGCATTTACTTTGAAATAAACTTATAATTCACTAATCAAAATATAAGCAGTCTTCGGGCTGCTTTTATTTTTGTTTTATATTTTCTTTAAGGCCATAAAACTTTAATACTCATTTATGCAAAGGCTTCGCTGTTTTCTAAAATAAACTATTTTTGTAAAAATCTCCCAAATATGTATAAATCCCTGATAAGACCGCTTTTATTTAATTTTGATCCAGAAAAGGTGCATTATTTTACTTTTGATGCGATGAAGTTTCTTTTTAAATTACCAGGAGTTGCAAGTTTGTTAAAAAACAAATTTCAAATAAATGATCCACGCTTGGAAAGAAAAGTATTTGGTTTGACCTTTAAAAATCCTGTTGGATTGGCTGCTGGCTTCGATAAAAATGCAGATTTGTACAAGGAATTAGATCAACTAGGTTTTGGATTTATAGAGATAGGAACTGTTACTCCAAAGGGACAACCAGGGAATGATAAAAAAAGATTATTCAGGCTCAAGGAAGATTCTGCTATTATTAATAGAATGGGGTTTAATAATGAAGGGGTAGAGGCAGCAGTAAAAAGACTAAAATCCAATAAGAAAGTTCTAATTGGAGGTAATATTGGTAAAAACAAGATCACTCCAAATGAGGAAGCGGTTTCAGATTATAAAATATGTTTTGATGCTCTCTTTGATTATGTAGATTACTTCGTTGTAAACGTGAGTTCACCAAACACTCCAAATCTAAGAGCACTTCAGGATAAGGAGCCCTTAACTGCATTATTAAACACATTGCAGCAATTAAATTTATTAAAGACAAATCCTAAACCAATTCTTTTAAAGATTGCGCCAGATCTTTCAGACGAGCAGCTTATGGATATTATAGAAATTGTTGCTGAAACTGGAATTGCGGGCGTAATTGCAACTAACACTACCATTTCAAGAGAAAATCTTCAATCTGAGAATAAGGTTGAAATTGGAGGATTAAGCGGTAAACCATTAAAAAATAGATCTACAGAGGTGATTCGTTTTCTTTCAGAAAAAAGTAATAAAGCATTCCCGATAATCGGTGTTGGAGGAATTCATTCTGCTGAAGATGCTCTGGAAAAATTAGAAGCTGGTGCCAGTTTAATTCAGCTTTATACAGGTTTTATTTATGAAGGGCCGGGATTAATAAAAGAAATTAATAAGGCAATCTTATCTGCTACTAACAAAACACAGTAAACCCATTCTTTGTGCTACTACAACTTATTCCATTTTTAACTGCATCAATATTATTAACGCTGTCTCCTGGACCAGATAATATTTATGTATTAGTACAGAGTATATCTAATGGGAAAAAGGCAGGTATTGTAACTACACTTGGATTGGTTTCGGGAATTCTTATACATACCAGCCTTGTGGCATTTGGGGTTTCTGCAGTTATAAAAGCTTCCCCAGTATTGTTTACCCTAATTAAGGTGTTTGGCGCATTGTATTTATTCTATTTAGCCTATAAAGTATTTAAAAGTGATAGTACTATAGCGATTAAAGGAGTTCCTGAAAAAAGCTCTGGAAGTTTATTTCGTCAAGGTTTTATCATGAATGTTTTAAATCCCAAGGTGACTATTTTCTTTCTCGCCTTTTTTCCTGGATTTCTATGGGAACCGGAAGGGAATACTATTTTACAATTTTATTTGCTGGGATTTCTATTTATGATTCAGGCCTTGTTGATCTTTGGAGCGGTTGCACTTCTTGCCGGTAAAATTTCTGAATATTTAATGCAACATAGAAGATCGGGTGATTTTTTGAAATGGATACAGGTGGTAGTTTTTATTGGAATCGGGATTTTAATTCTATTGTAATAATTGCAATATCTTAATCTTCAGTCTTTAAATCATTCCAGTTTTACATTCTTCACATATTTCTTGATTATTTTTATATAAATGCTAAAATAGTATCTTTGGGCATGGATAAAATTAAACTTATCGAATGTCCAAGAGATGCAATGCAAGGCATTAAATCTTTTATACCAACAAATGAGAAAGTTCAATATATCCAGTCATTGCTTAGATGCGGATTTGACACCATAGATTTTGGAAGTTTTGTTTCACCAAAGGTGATTCCCCAAATGCAGGACACTGCCGAAGTATTATCTAAATTAGATCTTTCTACCACCCAAAGTAAATTGCTTGCTATAATTGCAAATGTGCGTGGTGCCCAAGATGCAGCTCAACATCCCGAGATTAAATATTTAGGATATCCTTTTTCGATTTCTGAGAATTTTCAGATGCGGAATACCCATAAGACGATCGCTGAATCGGTGGAAACTCTAAAGGAAATACTTGAGATCGCAAATGCTTCAAATAAAGAAGTTGTTGCGTATCTATCTATGGGATTCGGAAATCCTTATGGCGATCCATGGAATGTGGATATAGTGGGCGAATGGACAGAAAAATTTTCGGAGATGGGAGTGAGTATTTTATCTCTTTCAGATACTATTGGTAGTAGTACTCCAGAGATAATTTCTCATCTATTTTCTAACTTGATTCCAAAATACCCACATATCGAATTTGGAGCTCATTTACATACTACGCCAACAAAGTGGCATGAAAAAATTGATGCTGCCTACACAGCAGGCTGTAGAAGGTTTGATGGTGCAATCCAAGGTTTTGGAGGTTGTCCTATGGCGAAAGATGAACTTACAGGTAATATGCCTACAGAAAAGATGCTTTCTTATTTCAATTCTAAAAAAGCAGATTCAAATATTAAAATGACCAGCTTCGAATCTTCTTACAATGAGGCTACAAAAATCTTCTCAGCTTACCATTAGAATTATTTATTCTTTTTAGAATTAGTATCGAATATTCTTATTTAAAATTATTCTAAATAAACTTTGTGCAACTGAAATTCGTTTCTATATTTGCACCCGAAATTGAATCACTATTTTAAATCAGTCTAAATAAAACTCTAATGAAAAAGGTAATACTTTCATTGATCTTAGGAGCAACTTCTGCTCTTACATTTTCGCAAACTTCACAAGATACCACCTCGGCAAATTCGCAACAACAGCAAAATGCTGCACAAAAAATTCTTTCAGCAAATAATGGAAATGCTGTTACAATTGGAGGGTATGGAGAAGTAGTTTACAACCAGCCGGAAGGTGATAATGGTACTTTAGATGTACATCGTTTGGTAGTACTATTAGGTTATAGATTCTCAGATAAGGTTCAGTTTGTTTCTGAAATAGAATTTGAGCATGTAGATGAGGTATTTGTAGAGCAAGCATTTGTAAATTATAATGTAGCAAATAATTTAAATCTAAGAGCTGGTTTAATGCTGGTTCCTATGGGAATTATAAATGAATATCACGAACCAACTACATTTAACGGAGTGGAACGTCCATCTATGGATCACGAAATTATACCAACTACCTGGAGAGAGATTGGGGTTGGAGTTACAGGAAGGATAAATAGTGCTTCCTTATCTTACCAAGCATATATCTTTAACGGTTTTAAATCTACTAATGCAGATGGCTCTGGAAATATTGGAGGAAAATCTGGATTACGTGGTGGTCGTCAAAAAGGAATCAAGTCTACCATTAATAAACCAAACTTTGCATCTAAAGTTGAATATTATGGAGTACCTGGATTGCGTTTAGGACTTTCAGGATATGTAGGTAGAACACAAGCAGATGATGAGGTAGATCATATTCCTGGAGCAGATGTTGGATTGTCTATGATTGGTTTTGATGCGAGATATGTGAAGAATAAATTCACAGCAAGAGGTCAAATTGTATATGCGTCTTTAACAGATACTGAAGATTATAACGAGTTAACAGGATCTGAGCTTGGAAGTGAACTTGGAGGTTGGTATGCAGAAGCAGCTTATAATATTTTACCAATAGAAAATGAACAAAGGTTATTTGCTTTTGCACGATACGAGCAATACGATACTCATGCAGATACAGAAGGTTCTTTGGTAAGAAATGATGCTTATAATAGAGACGATCTTACTATGGGATTAAGTTATCACATAGCAAATGGGGTTGTTTTTAAAGGAGATTATCAAATTAAAAATAACGCAGTAAGCGGAAGTAATGCTCAAAACCAATTTAACTTGGGAGTTGGAGTATGGTTCTAATTGAAATATAATTGAGATGTTAAAAAGTCGGGATATAAAAGCAATTCCGACTTTTGGCATTTTAATTGACTAAGAGTAAACAAATTGATATTTTTACACTATGAAATTTAGAAAATTAATACCAGTCGTTTTTTCTGTTCTTTTTTTAATGTCCTTTGGAATTCCAAAGACTCTAGACAAAAAGGTAGATAAAGAGGTGAAGGATGTTTTTGATATTACTTCTTATAATTTCACAAACGTAGAAGTCTCGTCCAATATTAATTCTCAATTACCTTCATCGATCACAAATGAAAATTTTTTTCAGATCACAGCGAAGGGCGCAGTTTTAGGGTATGTCTATTTAGACAAGGCGGCTAGCAAAACTGCCCAGTTTGATTATTTAGTAATATTTGATAAAGATCTTAAGATCGCTAGCACCAAAGTTTTGGTGTATCGTGAAGAATATGGAGGAGAGATAGGGAGTAGAAGATGGTTAAGTCAGTTTACAGGAAAGTCCAATAAAGATTCCTTAGATGATATTGCGGCCATTTCTGGAGCAACTATTTCAGTTCGTTCTATGAAAAGCGCAATGAGCGATATTCTAGAATCTGTAGGGATTCTACATAATAAGAAAATTATTTAATGAAATATAATGGGCTTCTTTTAACTTTTCCCAAGGAAATTAAATATTTTCTGGCAACTTTTATTGTAGTTCTAAGTTTTGGATATTTTACAGGTTTGTTGTTTGTAAATCAAACAGAGACCACAAATCCTTCTGGAATTGAAGAAAATTATTTGGGTAATGAAGAAGATATAGAGGCTAATGTTATGAAATTTAAAAAGGGAGAGCGGGAGATGCTTACCATTATTCATACACATATCCTTTCTATGTCATTTATCTTTTTCCTTTTGGGAGGGGTTATGTTATTAACGAAACTTCCAACTACATTTAAGATGTTTCTTATTATAGAACCTTTCTTTTCTATACTCCTAACTTTCGGAGGAATCTATTTTATGTGGGCTGGAGTTATATGGATGAAATATGTTGTAATGATTTCAGGAGTATTTATGACACTAATTTTCACAACCTCAGTGTTAATAGCCCTATATCAGCTTCTTATTAAGAAAAATAATAATAGCTGATTTTCAGACAATTTCCTTGTTTTAAATTACGTATATTTGCACGCAATTAATCTTTAATTGCTATGACTGCACACGAATCCAAAATTGTTGGGGAAGGACTTACATACGACGATGTATTATTAGTTCCAGCATATTCAGAAATTCTACCTCGCGAAGTAAGTATTCGCACAAAATTCACAAGAAATATTACCATTAATGTACCTATTATATCCGCTGCAATGGATACGGTAACAGAGAGCAAAATGGCTATTGCCATGGCTAGAGAAGGCGGTATTGGAGTTTTGCATAAAAATATGAGTATCGAGGAACAAGCCTTGAAAGTTCGCAAGGTTAAACGTGCAGAGAGCGGGATGATCATAGACCCCGTTACTTTACCTCTTACTGCAAAAGTGCAGGATGCCAAAAATAATATGAAGGAACACAGTATTGGAGGAATTCCAATTATAGATGCGCATGGAAAGTTATTAGGTATTGTAACTAATAGGGATCTAAGATTCGAAAAAAATAATAATAGACCAATTGCTGAGGTAATGACTTCAGAGAATTTGGTTACGGTTTCTGAAGGGACTTCCCTAGAGGAAGCTGAGGTTATCTTACAAAAGAATAAAATTGAAAAGTTGCCTGTTGTAGACGATCAATATAAATTGATAGGACTTATTACTTTTCGAGATATTACAAAACTTACTCAAAAACCAAATGCCAATAAAGATAGCTACGGAAGACTTCGTGTGGCTGCGGCTATTGGTGTTACTGCAGATTCTGTAGAGCGTGCTAGCGCGTTGGTAAAAGCTGGTGTAGATGCTATTATAATAGATACTGCTCACGGGCATACTAAAGGAGTAGTAGAAGTATTGAAAAATATTAAAGCTAAATTTCCCGAACTTGAAGTAGTAGTTGGAAATATTGCAACAGCTGAAGCTGCTAAATATTTAGCGGATGCTGGAGCAGATGCTGTAAAAGTTGGAATAGGACCAGGTTCTATTTGTACAACACGAGTGGTAGCAGGAGTAGGATTTCCTCAATTTTCTGCGGTTTTAGAAGTTGCAGCTGCGTTAAAAGGAACAGGTGTTCCTGTAATTGCAGATGGAGGGATACGTTATACAGGAGATATTCCAAAGGCTATTGCAGCCGGAGCAGATTCTGTAATGTTAGGATCTCTTCTTGCTGGAACAAAAGAATCTCCAGGTGAAACCATTATTTATGAAGGTAGAAAATTCAAATCTTATCGAGGAATGGGATCTGTGGAAGCTATGAAACAAGGTTCTAAAGACAGATATTTCCAAGATGTAGAAGACGATATTAAGAAACTTGTGCCAGAAGGAATTGTTGGTCGTGTTCCTTATAAAGGGGAATTAGAAGAAAGTATCCATCAATTTGTTGGAGGTCTTAGAGCTGGAATGGGGTATTGTGGAGCTAAGGATATTGAAACTTTAAAAGAGACCGGAAAATTTGTGAAGATCACTTCTTCTGGAATTAATGAAAGTCATCCTCATGATGTTGCGATCACTAACGAATCTCCTAATTATAGCAGATAAATTAAAACTAGTTAAGAAATAAAAAAGGCTGCTTCAATATTATTGAGGCAGCCTTTTTCTATGAGGTTATTTAAGCTTATTCTTTCGGTAATTCTATACCTAAGGTTTTCATAACTGCATCTGTAATATCATACTTAGCATCAGAATATGCCAATCCATTTCCGCTTGCGTTGAAGATCTGTGTGTATTTGTCTTTAGCAATAACAACTTTCATTGCTTCATCTATTTTAACATACAGAGGTTGTGTTAATTCATTTCTTTTTACCTGCATAAGTACAGAAGCTTTTTGTCTAAAGTTTTTAATGTCATTTTCAAGTGAAATAATTTCAGATTCTTTAGCAGTCTTTTCTTCTTTAGTAAACGTGGTATTATTTTCCTTATAACTAGCTACTAATTCCTCGTATTTGGTAATGTTTGCTTGCATATCAGCCTGAAGATCGTCATTGTAGGCCTTCAAACCTTCTTCAACAGTTGCGATTTCAGGCATTTGTGCTAGAATATATTCAGCATCTATAGTTCCTACTTTTGTTTGGGCTTGGATATTAATACTTGTAATAAAAATGGCTAATGCCAGTAAAACTTTTTTCATGATTTTTTTAATTTTTCCAAATATAACAGAGACAGACTAATAATTATACGATTAATGCTAAAAAGATCATTTTTCGTAGACAGTTGCTCTATTTGGTTTTAAGATATCTCGATATTTTTTGATCTCAGATTCTGGGACCACCCAAAAAGCTATTGAATGTAACTCACTTACTTCTTCAAAACCAGTAATGTCCCAATCTGTGAGTTTTTCAGCCTTAATAAAGTCCTTTAAATGGATCTCATGATGTTTAGCAATATGTAATGCTTGCGGGCCTCTAAAGTCCCATATAAGTTTAATTTGTCTCTCCATTATTTTATTCATTTAATACACTTGTGCCGTTTTCAGCAAAAGCTTTAAAATCTTTCATGTATTTATAAGTTTGATCCTTGAAAGACCCAGGCATCAAAAATGCGATTATTTTCATAAAGCCCGCACATACAAATTCATTATCTGAGATCCATTTAGTTGAATTGTTCTCCACTTCTTCAAAATAATTCTTTTGTCTGTTAAAGACACTTTTTGCATCATAAGAAAGAACGAGTTTTTTAGGGAGATTATTTATCTCTATAGTTTCTATCATTTCTATATCTCTCTTACCCATTTTATATTTTAATTTAGATCGGGCATTTTCCTGGCCGGGACTTCCACTAAGATGCCGATAAGAAATAAAGCCTTTTTGCCAATGTTTAAAATTTTTATGGTCTTCCATTTTGGCGATCACTTCTTCTCTAGGTAAATCGATGATAATTTCTTTTGAATATTTCATCTTGGTATCATTTTAGTTGTATTATCAAGATACTTCAGAAAAATTATATTTTAAGGGTGTAATTTCCTGTATTTTGAATCGTTTACAACTTATAGCTTGTATAAGCTTATGGAATTATTATTTTTGTGGCTATATTTTTATAACAATCAGGCTATTCTGTATTAAATAGAAATATTGTTTATTATTAAAGTTATCTTCCTACAATGGAGAATCATATCTCGAAATTTATTTTATCCCTAGGTTGCTTATTACTATTGCAAAGTTGTAATTATTTTCAAACTGCAGATGAACGTGAAGTTGTTGCTAGGGTAAATGAAAATTATTTGTACATAGAAGACATTCAAGCATTGGTTGGGGAAGGTGTTTCTGAGGAAGATAGCACTCTAATGGTGAATAATTTTATAAATAGATGGGCTACACAGCAGTTATTAATAGATAAGGCTAAGTTTAATTTAAGCAACGAGCAGCAGAAGGAATTTGATGAATTGGTAAATAACTATAAAAACGAACTTTATAGTAAAGCTTATGCAGATGCTATGGTGGCGAAACGATTAGACACCACTTTTAATCAAAATGAAATTGAAAGTTACTATAAGGAGCATCTCGAGAATTTTAGGCTGAATGAAGACCTCGTGAAATTGAGGTTTATCAACCTTAATAATAATCAAGATTTCGATGATGTGAAAAAGGAGTTTATTAGGTTTAATGAAAAGGATAAATCTAAGCTTGATAAAATTTCTCTTCAGTTTAAATCCTATTCCTTTAACGATTCGGTTTGGGTTAGTACAAAATCTGTTTATAATAGAATTGTACCCTTAAATGATGCGAATAAATCACAACTTTTAAAAAAGTCAAATTTTCTTCAGCTTGAAGATTCATTAGAGGTATATTTGGTGTATGTAAACGACGTATTATTAAGGAATGATCAAGCCCCGTTGGAATATGCAACATCCACAATAAAGCAGATCCTGCTTAATAAGCGAAAAGCCAATTTGGTAAAAGAATTAGAAAAAGATATAACAAGAGATGCGATTGAAAACGAACAATTTGAAATTTATAACTAAAGGTATAGCTATAGGAACACTCTTAATTGGGTTTCATAGCAGCGTTAAGGCACAGGAAGTAATTGTTACAGATAGTACAGCCATACAGCCAGTAACAGAAGTAGTAGAAGTTAAGCAAGAGCCAGCAGAATTCCAACGATATAAAGTTGACGGTATTGCAGCTGTTGTTGGAGCTTATGTTGTCCTAGATAGCGATATAGATCTTATGTATAAAGATCTTAAAAGTCAAGGGGTTTCTACTGAAGATATTACAGATTGCCAGTTAGCAGGTAGTTTATTAGAGAATAAATTATATGCTCACCACGCAATTCAAGATAGTATTCTTGTTTCTGATGCAGAAGTTAGAAATTACGTAGATCAGCAAATAACTCAAATGGTAGGACAAGTTGGTTCTATGCAAAAGGTATTAAATTTCTACAAAAGAGATTCTGAAGATGATTTTAGAAATGAATTATTTGAGCTTAATAAGCAGCAAGAACTTTCTAAAAGAATGCAACAAAATATTATTGAAAAAGTTGAAATCACCCCTGAAGAAATTCGATCTTATTTTGATAAAATACCAGTAGAAGACAGACCGTTTTTTGGAGATGAAGTTGAGGTAGCCCAAATTATAATTAAGCCTGAAGTTCCAGAAACTGAAAAGCAGAAAGTAATAGATAGACTTAATCAATTTAGAGAAGATATTGTAGATAATGGAGCGAGCTTTGGAACGAAAGCCGTGCTTTATTCGCAAGATCCAGGCTCCAGCAGCGATGGTGGTAGAATGGTGATCACTCGTAAAGATGGTTTAGATAAAGATTTTAAAGACACAGCTTTTAGTTTACAAGAAGGTGAAGTTAGTGAACCATTTGCTTCTCAATTTGGATATCATATTATTAAGGTCGAAAAGGTTATTGGGCAGAATCTTGAGATCAGACATATCTTATTGATCCCAGATGTTACCAATGCAACTATAGAAAGCGCAAGAGCTGAGATTGATAGCCTTAGAGCTAAGATCATTAATAAAGAGATCACATTTGGTGCTGCCGCAAAACAATTTTCAGATGAAGAGCAAACTGCAGCAAATAATGGGAAATTAATAAATCCTACAAATGGAGATACAAGATTTGAACTTACCAAAATAGATCCAGAACTTTACGAGCAGGTTGTAAATTTAAAAGAAGGTGATGTTTCTTTAGTTTTAAGAGATCAAGAACGTACAGGAAAGATTTTCTATAAAATAATTACCGTTAATAAAAGGTACAAAGAGCACAAGGCAGATTTTGTGCAAGATTATATGAAGATCAAGGAATTGGCTTTAAGAGATAAACAATTGGAAGCAATTGGGAAATGGCAAAATGAAAAAATTGCTAATACCTATATTAAGATCAATGGTAAATTCCGTAATTGTACTTTCGATCGTGATTGGTTAAAGAAATAAAACATAAAAATGTCTGATGTCACCGCTGTAGAAAATTTAGTCGTAAAACATAGGCTACTTAAAAAAGAAATAGCGAAGGTAATTGTTGGTCAAGAGGAGGTTATAGACCAAATCCTTTTATCGATATTTTCCGGAGGACATGCCTTATTAATTGGTGTTCCTGGGTTAGCGAAGACCCTTATGGTAAATACAATTGCCAAAGCCTTAGGATTGGATTTTAAAAGGATCCAATTTACGCCAGACTTAATGCCTAGTGATATTTTAGGATCTGAGATCTTAGATGAGAATAGACATTTTAAATTTATTAAGGGCCCAATTTTCTCTAATATTATTCTTGCAGATGAGATAAATAGAACTCCTCCAAAAACTCAAGCAGCTTTGCTGGAGGCTATGCAGGAAAGATCTGTAACCGTTGCAGGAAATCATTATAAGCTTAGTTTACCATATTTTGTTTTAGCAACTCAAAACCCAATAGAGCAGGAGGGAACCTATCCTTTACCAGAAGCTCAATTAGATAGGTTTATGTTTGCAATAAACCTAGATTATCCGTCTTTTCAGGAGGAAGTAGATGTAGTAAAGGCAACTACTTCTAATAAGGAACAAGCTGTAGAACCTTTGTTCTCTGCTTCAGAAATCACAGAAATTCAGCAATTGGTGAGAAGAGTTCCTGTTGCAGATAATGTGATTGAGTATGCTGTTAGAATGGTTGGCAAAAGTCGTCCCAATGGACAAGCTACTCCAGATTTAATAAAGAATTATGTAGATTGGGGAGCAGGGCCAAGAGCTTCACAAAATCTAGTTCTTGCCGCTAAAGCTCATGCAATCCTAAATGGAAAATTCTCTCCCGATATTGAGAATATTCAAGCTGTTGCATCGGGGATTCTTAGGCATAGAATTATAAGAAATTATAAAGCGGAAGCAGAAGGGATAACTGAAGACCAAATTATACAATCCCTCTTCTAGGATCTATTTTTTAATATCCATTGAAAAATTACATTTAGTAAAACTAAATTTCTTACTTCTTTTAATTTAATGGATAATTAGTTTGGTAGCAAACTTTGCTACGTTTGTTCTTGAATTTTATTTAATATGAAGGACGATAAATCTTTCTCTACGCGCATAACTCAAATATAAATTATCATATTCTCAAATTTCAGCTAAATTTTTAATTCAAATTAAAACATTGGATTTAAAACTCGGGTTTATTTAAAGTATTCCTAAATATTATTCAATTTTAGTTCTAATTTTTAAAATTCGGTGGAATTTCGTAATTTCGCAAGACTTTTTTAGAACATAAAATCAAATACAATATGGCATACGATATAGATATGATCAAGAAGGTTTATAGTCAAATGGCAGATCGTGTAAATAAAGCACGAGATGTTGTTGGAAAGCCTTTAACACTTTCAGAAAAAATACTTTATTCTCATTTATGGGATGCAGAATCTAACCAGGCGTTTAAACGTGGGAAGGATTATGTAGACTTCGCGCCAGATAGAATTGCATGTCAGGATGCGACGGCTCAAATGGCATTGCTTCAGTTCATGCAGGCCGGGAAAAAGAATGTTGCAGTTCCTACAACGGTTCACTGTGATCATTTGATCCAAGCTAAAATGGGTGCAGCACTGGATTTAGTTTCAGCAAATAAATCGAGTCATGAAGTTTTTGAATTCCTAGAGTCTGTATCTAATAAATATGGAATTGGATTTTGGAAACCAGGTGCAGGAATTATTCATCAAGTTGTTTTAGAAAATTATGCTTTTCCTGGTGGAATGATGATTGGAACAGATTCTCACACTGTTAACGCAGGTGGATTGGGAATGGTTGCAATTGGAGTTGGTGGTGCAGATGCTGTAGATGTTATGGCAGGAATGGCATGGGAACTTAAATTCCCGAAATTGATTGGAGTAAAATTAACTGGGAAACTTTCTGGATGGACCTCTGCTAAAGATGTTATTTTGAAAGTAGCTGGTATTCTAACGGTTAAGGGTGGTACAGGAGCTATAATTGAATATTTTGGTGAAGGTGCTCGTTCTATGTCTTGTACAGGAAAAGGAACTATCTGTAATATGGGTGCGGAAGTTGGAGCAACAACTTCTACTTTTGGATATGACGATTCTATGGAGCGTTATTTAAATGCTACAAATAGAGCAGATGTTGCTGCGGCAGCAAATGAAATTAGAGAACACTTAACTGGAGATGATGAAGTATACGCAAATCCAGAACAATATTTTGATGAAGTTATCGAGATCAATCTATCTGAATTGAAACCTCATTTAAATGGACCATTTACTCCAGATCTTGCAACTCCTATTTCTGAAATGAGAGATAAAGCAAAAGAAAATGATTGGCCATTAAAGGTGGATTGGGGTCTTATAGGTTCTTGTACAAATTCATCTTACGAAGATCTAACGCGTGCTGCCTCTATAGCGAAGCAAGCGGTAGATAAAAATATAAAAGCAAAATCAGACTTCGGAATTAATCCTGGTTCAGAAACTATACGATTTACAGCAGAGAGAGATGGATTGCTTCAGATCTTTGAAGATTTGGATGCTACCATTTTCACAAATGCTTGTGGACCTTGTATAGGGCAATGGGATAGAAGTGATAGAAAAGGAGATGAGAAAAATACAATTGTACACTCTTTTAACCGAAACTTTTCTAAAAGAGCAGATGGAAACCCTAATACGCATGCTTTTGTAGGTTCTCCAGAAATGGTGGCTGCAATAGCAATTTCTGGGAGATTAGATTTTGATCCTACTAGAGATAAATTATTAAATGAAGATGGAGAAGAAGTGATGTTGGATGAGCCAACAGGAATAGAACTTCCTCCAAAAGGATTTGATGTAAAAGATCCTGGATATGTTGCTCCTTCTGAAGATGGTAGTGAAGTAGTGATCAAGGTTGCTGAAGATAGTGAGAGGTTACAATTACTAGAGCCTTTTGAAGCTTGGGATGGTAAAAATCTTACTGGAGTAAAATTGCTTATTAAAGCTTTTGGAAAATGTACGACAGATCATATTTCTATGGCTGGCCCATGGTTAAGATATAGAGGGCATCTAGATAATATTTCTAACAACATGCTTATTGGAGCAATAAACGCTTTTAATAAAAAGACAAACTTCGTGAAAAGCCAAATTACTGGTGAGTACGACGGTGTGCCGCCAGTTGCTAGAAAATACAAAGCTGCTGGAATTCCGACTATTGTAGTTGGAGATCACAACTATGGAGAAGGGTCTTCTAGAGAGCATGCAGCTATGGAGCCAAGACATCTTGGTGTTATGGTAGTATTAGTGAAATCTTTTGCTAGAATTCATGAAACTAACCTTAAAAAGCAAGGAATGCTAGGGATCACTTTCGTTAATGAAAAGGATTACGATCTTATTCAAGAAGATGATACTTTTAACTTTGTAGATTTAGCTCAATTTGCGCCAGATAAGCCTTTAACTATAGAGGTTGTGCATGCAGATGGAAGTAAAGATACATTTAAAGCGAACCATACGTATAACGATTCTCAGATAGAGTGGTTTAAGCAAGGTTCAGCATTAAACTTAATTAAGATCCAGAATAATGCATAAGAAGTAGATAAACTTCTACCCAATTTTAAATAGCAAACCCCGGAAAATTAATTTTCCGGGGTTCTTTAGTTAGAAAAGTTAATACCCTACTATCAACTAACTAACCAATATCAAAGTCAGATAATCTTGTGAATCATAATAAATGAAACACACAAATCTGTATACATAAAATACTTTTGTATACCTAGACTATTAAAAAATGTAATTATGTTTAGTTCAATTTCGAATAATGTTTAATTCGAAATAACCTGATTTCAGAAGGTAGGGATTGTAAAATCAAGTGAAATTGCCATTAACAATTAAAAATTAAAAATTAAATTTATGAATTAATTAGGCTTAAAAAAAGCATTAACAATTTTTAACATGTAATTAACATATATGCAATATAACTATGAATTATTAAAATAATATTAAATATATTGCAATTAATTATAAAAACTCTTATCATATTGACATCCAACACAATAAAAAAACTCGAAAATAAATTTCCGAGTTTCTTTCAATTAGTTAAACAACACCCTACAATTGCGTAACCAATTTATTTATAATAATTAAGTATAAAATTTGATTAAAATGTTAGTCCATAAATAAAAATTTTTAGTTTTTGCCATTTAACTTAATGCATTTTAACATTTAGTTACCATCTGTAATCATAAATTGCATGCTGCACTTTTTTTTTATTTAAACATTTTTAAAAAACTGATTATTAACTAATTAGACTGCATCATCATATTCCATTGTAGTTAATTTTCTATATGAAAGTAGAAATTATAGAAATATTTGTCAAGTCAAATATTTCTATTTAACATAAAATTAACAATTTTATGACTGCTCTCACTCAATTTTATCATTATTCATTATAACCATATTTCTTTCGCCTTTAATTGTCGACCTTGCTGATGCATTTTCAACTCAAATTTATTAACCACCAAGCAATATTGATAATGACTAAAAGAGCATTTATCGGAGAAAGAATTAAAGCCCTGCGTAAACAAAATGGTTATTCACAATCTTTAGTAGCTGAAAAATTATTTATTTCGCAAGCAGCATATTCTTTAATTGAAAATTCTCAAAACGGGATAGCAGTAGACCATATTATTAATTTGAGCAAATTATATAATGTAACTACAGATTTTATATTAAAAGGAGATAAATATTTAATAAGGATTGATCCTTCCAATGGTTTTATCCCTCTTATTAAAGCATCTGCTCACGCCGGTTTTATTAAAAATTTCCATAAGGAAAATAGTTTTGAAGTAGCAGATTGGTATAGGATCCCTGGATTTAACCCAGCTTATGAGCAAAAATTGTTTGAAGTAGCTGGAGATAGTATGACGCCAACCTTGCTTTCTGGAGATGTGCTAATTTGTCAAGATCAACCTAAAATAGATAATATTTTGGACGGATCTTTAATCTTACTAGTAACCGAAAGCGGTATATTAATTAAACGTATTCGTTTAGATAATAATACAGATTTTTTACTTTTAGAAAGTGATAATCAGCTGGAACCAGATCAACTTAAGAAAATTCGTAAGTCAGAGATTTACCAGGCCATGGTTGTACGTGGAAAAATTAGTAGTGTAATGATTCCTCATCATCAAATTGCCTCTAAGGGCAAGATCCAGAATATGGAGGAAGCCATAGATTTTTTAAAAAAGGAATTATTTAAATTGAATAGAAAACTAAGCAGTCTTGAAAAATAGATGGTAACTTTGGTACTAATTTTTGAGTCCAATTAGTTACAAGAATATATAAAGATGAAGCTTTTTAAAAATCAATGGTCAAATATTATTATTGCTGTAGTAATTCTCGCAATGATCATTCCCGGCACACGTAAACCTATACAGATCTTTGTAAATAAGTTATTAGCTTTTAGTCCATCTGTTACTTCTGAAGAGGAGAGAGAATCCTTGGCAGATTATAATTGGGCTTTGGAAAAGAACAATAAGGATAGATTAGAATTAACTTCTTTAGAGAATAAGGTAGTACTTGTAAATTTCTGGGCTACCTGGTGTCCTCCTTGTATTGCAGAAATGCCAAGTTTTGAGCTATTATATAGAGATTATAAAGATAAAGTAGAGTTCTTATTTGTTTCTTCTGAAGATCATGAAACAGTAAAAGGCTTTTTAAACCGAAAGAAATATTCCCTTCCTGCTTACAGGCCTTTAAGTGAAGCTCCAGAGCCATTAAATGGAAATACGCTACCTACCACATATTTAATAGACAAAAATGGCGCTATCGTTATTAAAAAGGTTGGTGCGGCAGATTGGAATAGTGAAAGTCTTAGAAACACTTTAGATAAACTTCTGTTAGAATAATTTTCTAAAAAAGGAGCGTACGAATTCTGGATCATACAGGCTAAACATAATTTTTAGCTCTTCAGATATATTTGTTTCCTCATCTAGATACTTGAATATTGCCTGAGGACTGTTTTTTGAGTAGAATTTAGAGAATAGTTCTTCTCCTTGTTCATTATTTCTATTTAAAACATCTAAAAAAATAGCATCATACCATCTAAAGCGATTGTTTATTAATCCATCTCTAGGTTCCTTCCCAAATTTCAGGTTAGCGATTAATTGGGCTATTTTTTTTTCTGTGTGCTTAAATGAATATCCTGTAGAGCCCTTTACCCAAGAACCAGCTGTGCCTATTTTAGTAACTTTGGAACTACTTGCATCATGAAAATTATGATCTGTCATAGGGATCACTCCTTTTTCTGTTGCTAGGATTTCATACTCATCAATTTTAAGTATTTCTTTTATATACCTTTTTAGGTAAGTATCATAAACAGGATCTTCAGTAAGAAATGGGGTGAAAAATGTATATTCTAATAGTGCTTCACTTTCATTTAAAGGCAATACATATGTAAAGCTGGTGCTTTCTGGAAATTTTATCCTAAAATCCATCATCGTAAAAGTAGACTTATCAAAAACAGGTGTTTTTGTTTTAATATGCCATCCTTTAAAATGTTGAAAAATTTTAGTTGATTTAGAATCTTCTAAATATCTAGAGTCAATTCGGCTATCAAAAAAATGACTCGCAATATAATTGCCTTCTTTTCCTGTAGCTATAGAACTTATTTCATCTATCTCCACGATCTCATCTAAAATAAAATGAAAGTTGGTTTTGGACTTTAATGCTGATTTTATGAAACTATAGAAATCTAAAGATCTCAACATTTTATAGGAATACGGATCTAATTTTAATTCTATATTGGCTTCTGAGGAAATAAATTTACCATGATTCCAAGTGCTGTAAATTATCTCATCCCATTTTCCAATCCCCTTTTCCCAAAAACACCAAGTTTTATCATTGGTTTCTTTTAAAGAAGGATCTATTATAGCAATTTTTAGTTTTAAAAAATAGGGATCCTTGCTAAGTGCATAGGCTAACTGAAGTCCCGCTAAGCCACTTCCAATAATAATATAATCGAATTTTTGTGGCAATAGATCGGGGTGTTAAAATGAATTTACTTCTTAAAATATTTGAAAGGTACCCAAAGCATTCCAAAACATTCACCTTCATCTTTTCCTAAATGTTTATGATGCATTTTGTGTGCTCTTCTAACTCCCTTCGCATATTTATTATTTGCGTTTCTAAATATTTTAAATCGCTGGTGAATAAAAATATCATGAACCATAAAATAAGCAATTCCGTAAGCTAGTATACCTAGTCCTATTGGCAAACCTATCCAAAGGTCATCATAACGCCACAAAAGAAAGAAAGTGATACTTACAACTGCGTAGAAAACAAAGAAAAGATCGTTCCTTTCCCACCAGTGACTGTGATCCTTTTTGTGGTGGTCTTGATGCAATTTCCACAAAAAACCATGCATTACATATTTATGAGTAAACCATGCCATTCCTTCCATCATTAAGAAAGTAGCAATAAAAATTACGATCCAAAGTATGAGTTCCATTATATTAAGTTTAATCTATATGAGATATAAGATTTTGCAAGTAATCCGGCTTTTTGATAATTAGGTACACTTATGCGCTTGTTCTTAATTTCCAAAGACGGCACTTTTTTTAATTTATTCAATAACTTACTGTAGTAAATATAAGCTGTATAAACTCCAAATTTTGCTTCTACAGGTAATTTGGCAATACCTTTTAATCCTGCTTTAAAATCTTCTTCAATTTCAAAAATAATCTTTTGCTTGCTAACTTCATCTAAGGCTGCCAGATTTGTACCTGGAAAATAGCTTCTGCTAAGATCTTCAAAATCTGCTTTTAGATCTCTTAGAAAATTAACTTTTTGAAATGCCGATCCCAAACTCATTGCAGAATCTTTTAATTCCAGATATTTTTTATTATCACCTTTTACAAAGACTCTTAAGCACATGAGGCCAACAACATCTGCACTACCATAAATATATTCCTTATAATCTTCTTGAGTAAGGTAAGTGGATTTATGTAAGTCTAATTTCATGCTTTTTAAGAAAGCATTGTAAAGCTCTGGTGCGATCTTATATTTATGCGCAGTTTCCTGAAATGAATTTATAATGGGGTTTAAACTTATTTTGTTATCTATCGCCTTGTAAAGATCCTGAGTGAAATCTTCAAGTAATTGTTCTTTATTATAATCATGGAAAGAATCTACAATTTCATCTGCAAATCTTACAAATCCATAAATATTATAGATATCCTGTCTAATTGAAGGAGCTAGCATTTTAGTAGCCATCGAGAAAGAGGTACTATACGCGTTAGTTACCGTTTGGCTACAGGCTCGTGAAACTGAGTCAAATATTGATTTCATATGGTAAATTCTTTATGAATAAGTCCAGACACTAATTTTCCTGAAATAAGTGCTGGAGGAACTCCAGGACCAGGAACGGTTAGCTGCCCAGTAAAAAACAAGCCTTTTACTTTACTACTCATTAATTTGGGTCTTAAAAAAGCGGTTTGCAACAGGGTATTTGCCATACCGTAAGCATTTCCTTTATAGCTATTATAATCTTTAATAAAATCGTTAACACAAAACGATTCTTTAAATATAACGTATTTTCTTACCTCTTGATTCGTGAGTTTTTCAAATCTCGTAATAATCTTTTCAAAGTACTCTTCTCTCAATTCTTCCGTATCTTCCAACCCAGGAGCTAAAGGAATAAGGAAAAATCCATTTTCGCAATTTTCTGGCGCGGTGGTATTATCTGTAACAGAGGTAAAATTAGCGTAGAAAAGTGGTTCGTTTGGCCATTTAGGAGAATCGTAAATGTCTTGAGCATGCGCTTCAAAATCGACATCAAAAAACAAATTATGATGTTCTATGTTATCAATTTTTTTACTGAAACCAACATAAAAAAGTAATGAGGATGGAGCAAAGGTCTTTTTCGCCCAATATTTTTCAGAATATTGGCGATACTTTGGTTCCAATAAAGTTTCACTGTGATGATAATCTGCGCCGGCTAAAATAATATCCGATGGTATCTTTCTTCCCTCTACAGAAATACTTTCTGCTTTTCCCTTAGAAACATTGATTTTTTCTACTGAAGCATTTGTAAAAAATTCAACCCCTAAAGATTTAGCCAAAGAGATCATAGCTTGGATCACTTTATTCATTCCTCCTTGGGGATGCCATGTTCCTAATCCAAAGTCGGCATAATTCATAAAACTATAGAAAGATGGGGTATCACTTGGTTTTGCGCCTAAAAATAACACTGGAAATTCTAATATCTGAACAAGATTTTTATTCTTAAATTCTTTTCTTACATCTCCTGCAATTGTACCAAAGAATTGACCTATTTTTTTAATAGTCGCCGGAGTAATAAGTTCTATAGGAGAAACACCTGGCCTATATACAAGGTCTTTTATTGCAATATTATAGTTGCTTTGAGCTTGGTCTATAAACTTTTTAAGTTTTTTAGAACTACCTTTTTCCTCTTCTTCAAAGGCTAAATAAATTTTTTCTAAGGTATCTTCTATAGTAATGCTTTTACCAGCTTCAAAAAACACTTTATAAGCTGGTTTCAATTTCTCTAACTTATAATAATCTGATGGAGCCTTATTGAAATCGGCAAAGAATCGCTCGAATACATCTGGCATCCAATACCAAGAAGGACCCATGTCGAATGTAAAACCTTCTTTTTTTAATTGCCTTGCACGTCCACCTAAGTCTGCATTTTTTTCATAAACAGAAACTTTGTACCCATCTTTTGCTAGGTAAGAAGCCGCAGCAAGAGATGCAAAACCAGAACCTATTATGCTTACCGTTTTACTCATTAATTCGAAAATTGATTTGAGAATTCTGGAATAGACTTAAATATTTTAATATGTGGGGATAGAGTGTTTGGATCTATAGTTTGAATTTTACTTCCAAACAGATTCAATTCCACCTTTAGATTTTTGCATAAAACAGTGTCAAACTCTTTTATAAATTCAGAAAGTTCTCTAGGTTCAGTCGTTAAGTAGCTAATAAAGGTTGGGTTTGGATGAATGTCTAAAAGATATCTCATATCATTTAAGGGCATGCTTGGTCCAAGATAAATAGTTTTTTTATGATGAAAATTAAGCTCATAATTTAAATATAATATCCCTAGGTCATGAATCTCATTTTCGGGTAAAAAGAGAACGTATAAATCCTCCCCCTCATAACTATTAGAGCTTTCCAGTTGTGCAATATTTAAATACAGCTTTTGTTTAATTAAACCCACTAAAAAATGCTCGTGCACTGGATTGATAGTGTCTGTTTGCCATAAAAGACCTATTTCATTTAGTAGTGGAATAAAGATCTCTAAAAATATCTCTCTAAAACTTTTAGTATCCAAGAGATTCATATAGGTTTTATGAAATAAATTCGAATCAAAATTCACCATCGCGATCTTAAAAGAATTTATGGCTCTATTTTCTTCGCTTGCGGTGGCAGCGACCTCTTTAACCATTTTTCCAATTTCAGAATCACTTAATTTGGCAATTCGGGAGATCTTGTAGCCGTGACCATTTAAGAAAGTTACATTTAAAATTTTCTGTAAACTCTCTAGATCGTAGGTTCTAATATTGGTATCAGTTCTACTTGGGGAGAGAATATTATATCTCTTCTCCCAGATCCTTATAGTATGAGCTTTAATACCGCTAAGGTGCTCTAAATCTTTTATGCTGAAATTCTGTTTTATATGTTCCATAGGATGCTTGAAGCAAGATAAACAAATCTACATAAAATATTAAGGGATATGTTTGATGTAATGTTAAATTGTTTAATCTTTATGTTAAATAATTAAACAAAATAATTGCATTGAATTTACGGACTTTTATAAACCATAAGATGTGATCTCCTTTTCAGCCTAGATTTAAGTATGTTATCCTTTAATAAATGATATTTTTGTACTCATTCTCAAATCCAATTAATTTAATAGTAACATGCCCGAAGATTACGTGTTTCAATATAAAATAGCATCTAAAGGAAAGCGCCTTTTAGCCCATTTGTTTGAAGGAATTATATATGCCATTATAGTACTGGGATATTATAAAATCTTAGGGAATTCTATAGATGACTATTTAAATAGAGAAATTAATGTTGATGAATTTCTTTATTCGGCTCTCGCATCTATACTAACAGGATTTATCTTTTACCCACTATTTTCGGGTAATTTAGGGCACAAAATTTTAGGGCTTAAAGTGATTTCTTCCAAATCTGGAGAAGAATATCAATTCGCATCAGATGGTGCTATACGTGAATTACTAAAATACCTGGGTGGTTTTTTAATTATTCCCCTAATATGGTTGTTATGGGATAAAGAGAATCAAAATTTATATGATAAAATAACAGAGACCCTTGTCGTAGAAAATTACACGAAAGAGAAAAAATAAAAACTAGAAAAAAAAATTTGAAAAGGGGTGGAAGTTAAATAGTACCCGGAGCGGGACTTGAACCCGCACGCCCTAATGGACACATGGCCCTCAACCATGCCTGTCTACCAATTCCAGCACCCGGGCAAATTGCGCGCTTCGAAATTGAATTCCTAAGGGCTGCGGAAATAATTTTAGTAAGAACTAAAATTTAGTGATCTGGCTGGGGCTCGAACCCAGGACCCTCTCCTTAAAAGGGAGATGCTCTACCAACTGAGCTACCAAATCTTAATTAAAAAGAACATATTGGAAATAAATCCAAAAATTTAGTGATCTGGCTGGGGCTCGAACCCAGGACCCTCTCCTTAAAAGGGAGATGCTCTACCAACTGAGCTACCAAATCATTACTTGCATTGTTTTGCAAATGCGGGTGCAAATATACTATCATTAATTTATTTTTCAAGAGGAAATTGACATAAATTTGCAAATGTTTCAAATTAATTTCTAAACACCTCTTTTTCAGCATGAAAATATTTCTTTCAGGATATATGGGATCAGGCAAATCTGTGATTTCACAAAAATTATCCACTAAATTAGCTTATCCGCTTATCGATATAGACGAACAAATCTCTCTAATTGAGGAAATGACTATTCCTGAGATTTTTAAATTTAAAGGGGAATTATATTTCCGCAGAATGGAAACCCGAATATTAGAAGATGTACTCGAAGACCCAAATGATCTTATAGTAGCTTTAGGTGGAGGCACCCCTTGCTATGGAACCAATTTAGATCTTATTAAGAATTTCCCGGAATCCAAAATGGTGTATTTAAAAGCTTCGGTTGAGTTTTTAGTGAAAAGATTGTTCAAAGAAAAATCACAAAGGCCAATGATAAGCCATTTGGAGACAGAGGATGATCTTGAAGATTTTGTGAGAAAGCATTTGTTTGAGCGTGGTTACTACTATAATCAAGCTAATCTAGTGGTAAATGTAGAAAACCGTACTCCAAATGAAATTGCTAACGAAATTGCCGATAAATTAAAATAATTCTACTTTATCTCGGCCAATAGAAAAATTCACTTTTACGGTTTCATTAAGCGAGGTGGATAAAGAAATTCCCTTAAAATCTGCTTTTACAGGGTATTTTTTATGGCTCCTATCCACAAGCACAGCCGTTTTAAACTGTTTTAAGGGCACTTCTAGGAAATGTTTAATTCCATATATCAAAGTTGTGCCCGAGTTTAATACGTCGTCTATTAAGACGATAGACTTATTTTGATATTCTGTCGCGGTTAAAGAAGTTTTTACACCAGCTAAAGGATTTTTCTTATCTAATTTAACTTCACACAAAATAATTTTTAAATCGGAAATTTCTTCCAATACTGTTTTAAGTCTATTTGCAAAAACGAACCCACTTTTAGCAATTCCCGCCAAAATAAGCTCCGTTTCATCTATATTACTTTCGTAGATCTGATAGGCAATACGTTTTATTTTATGCTGAATTTGCTCGTTGTTGAGGATCTTGTTTGAGGTTGGCATAGATTATTTAATTTTTTTAAAGATAAAAAACAATTCATTCCCGGATCTTGGAGAAATAGAATTATAACAATCTTCTAGTTGCAATATTTTAAAATGTGGGTGAAATAATTCCAGATATTCTTCTGCGCTACCACCAAAAGGAGGACCAGATGTAGTTAGTTTGAAATTGAAAAACAAACCTACTAATTTACCATTGAGGAATAATAGTTCCTTCATTTTTTCAACATATTTAGGTCTAAGTGAAGGATTTAAAGCGCAAAAGAACGTTTGCTCTAAAATGAGATCGAATTGCATATTCAATTCGAAAAAATCGTTTTGTATCAAATGTTCTTCAGGAAAATTGGGTGTTCTGTTTTTTAAATTTTCTAAGGGTTCTCTTGCAATGTCTATAACAAAGACGTTCTTAAAACCTTGAAGATGCAAATATTCTGCTTCATAAGAGTTCCCTGAACCTGGGATTAGAATTTTCAAGGATTTATCTTCTAATTGGTCTATATATTCCTTAATAGGGGTAGAGACTTCTCCAATATCCCATTTTATCCTATTTTCCTTGTAACGGGTTGCCCAATAGTTTTCGTCTAATTTCATTCTTTTAGATCTTGCTCTTTGTCCTCAACTTTAGTTTCCTTTTCTTCTGCTTTTTCTTCAAACCAATCGTCTATATCCCTTCTGTCCTTTTTTGTTGGTCTTCCTACTCCTTTTTTTCGGTAGTAATCTTTGGAGTATTTAAGCAGTTCCATTTTTTCAAAAGCTTCCTTAGGTGTAATATCATTAATGTAAAGACCAACTAACTTAGCGCCTAATCTACTTGTGGGAACATCAAGAATCTCAATTTCATAATTTATCTGATTCTTTCTAATAGTGATTTTATCTTGCGGAAACACCTCTCTAGAAGGTTTAACATTTGCCCCTTTTATCTTAACTTTCCCTGTTTTACATGCGTTAGTAGCTAAACTTCTTGTTTTGAAATACCGAACGCACCATAAAAATTTATCAACTCTCATATTAGCTTCTTAAATCTGTCTAAATCCTAAGCAAAAATACAAGATTATTGTATCTTGCCGCCTTAAATTTACCTAATGATGAGATTGACAAAGTTGTTTATTTTAATGGTGCTTACGAGCATTTCTATAATATCCTGTAAAAAAGACGATGATGATGATACTGAAGTGGTTCCTGTAAGAGATCGTGGAGAACAAGCCATTGAAGATGATGAAGCATTAATTGCCTATTTGCAAACACATTTTTATAACGAAGAAGATTTTCAGAACCCAGCAGAGGGTTTTGATTACAAAATAAAGTTCGATTCTATAGACGAGGCGAATGCAGATAAAACCCCTCTTATAGATTCAGATTTATTATCAACAAAGATCGTTACTCGTAACGAGGTGGATTATACTATCTATATTCTGAAAATAAGAGAAGGAGTTGGAGCGCATCCTACTTTTGCAGATTCTACTTTTCAGAATTATAAAGGGGAGTTATTGAATGAGATCTCTTTTGATAATACCACAAACCCTGTTTGGTTTGATCATCCAGGAACCTTGACCCAAGCAAATTCAGGTCTTGCAGTTGTAGCTATAACAGAAGCATTGGTTGAATTTGGAGGAGCTTCAAATTTTGAAGTGAATGACGATAATACAGTAAAATTTACCGACGACTATGGAGTAGGAGCAGTATTCTTACCTTCAGGCTTGGCTTATTTTAATAATGCACGTGAAAATATTCCAGCATATAGTCCTTTGATATTTAGCTTTCAGTTATACAAAGTAAATCAAGCAGATCACGACCAAGATGGAATTCCTTCATACTTAGAAGACCTGGATAACGATAGAATAGTATCTAACGATGATTCTGATGAAGATACCTTACCAAATTTTATAGATGTAGATGATGATGGTGATGGTACTTTAACTAGGGATGAAATAATAGTAAATGAGGATGGTACAATAACTTTCCCGGATACGAATGGTAACGGAATACCAAACTATCTTGATGAAGACGAGTTTGAAAATGTAAATGCTATCTAATTGAATATAAAAAAAGCCACGAAATTTTTCGTGGCTTTTTTATTTCTATTTCTAAACTCTAATTAAGAGTATAGGAAACACTTAAGATCCATTGTGAAGGTCTTGAGTCTATTTTGAAGTTCTGGTCTGATGCCGCCTCTCCAAAAGCATTATTTTCTTTAAAAGCTCCTTCATATCTAGCATCGAAACCTAGATTCCCGAATTCTAATCCTGCTCCAAGTTGATATCCCACAGTGATCTCATTTTCTACTTCTGAGATAGAAAGAGTAGTATTCTCTAATTCATTTTTTAGGACGTATTGAAAAGAGGGTCCAGCTTTAATATTTAAAGGTCCTAATACGTTTATTCCTACCAAAACCGGCGCATCGATCTTGTCTATATTATAATCAAATTGGCCATAATCTGTATTAAGTCTAGTATATACAACTTCAGGTTGTAAGAATATTCCAAGGAATTCCAGTTTTGCAAAGCCTCCTAAATGATATCCGGTCTTTTCTTTTCCATCTACTACTGTTGAAGCATCTCCTATAACCTGGCCGTAATTCTCATAGTCTCCAGTTGCACCATAATTAAGACCTCCTTTTATTCCATAAGTGGCTTGAGCCATAGCCGAACCTCCAATTAAAATAAGGCCAAGAACAATTAATTTTTTCATAAGTTGTGTTTTTTATTTTGATTATGGATAACGCAGAAAATATACCATTTATTTCCTTTTAAAAACATTAAACCCTTCAACCACTAGGATTGAAGGGTTTAAAATATAAACTTTTTAATTTTATTTACGTTTCAATACTTTTTCTGATGCCGTTACAATTGCTTCTGCATTCAATCCGTATTTTTCCATTAATTGCTCAGGAGTTCCACTTTCACCAAAGGTATCTTTAGTGGCAACAAACTCTTGTGGAGCTGGGAAGTTTTCAACCAAGGTTCTTGAAACACTTTCTCCTAAACCTCCTAGGAAGTTATGTTCTTCAGCTGTAACAACACATCCAGTCTTTTTTACAGAAGCTAAAATAGCATCTTCATCTAAAGGTTTAATAGTATGTATGTTAATTACTTCAGCGCTTATTCCTTTTTCATTCAATTGTTCAGCAGCCTGTAAAGCTTCCCAAACTAAATGTCCCGTTGCAATGATAGTAACATCGGTTCCTTCAGTTAAATTAACCGCTTTTCCAATTTCAAATTTCCCGTCTTCAGGTGTGAAATTTGCCACTTTTGGACGCCCAAATCTTAAGTAAACAGGACCTTCAAATTCTGCAATTGCAAGTGTAGCCGCTTTAGTCTGGTTGTAATCACATGTGTTAATTACCGTCATTCCAGGTAGCATCTTCATTAAGCCTATATCTTCTAAGATTTGGTGAGTAGCTCCATCTTCACCTAAAGTAACTCCTGCATGAGAAGCACATATTTTCACGTTTTTACCAGAATATGCAACACTTTGTCTAATCTGGTCGTAGACTCTCCCTGTAGAGAAATTAGCAAATGTTCCTGTAAACGGTATTTTTCCTCCTATAGTCATCCCAGCTGCAATACCAATCATATTTGCTTCAGCGATCCCTATTTGAAAGAAACGTTCAGGATGATTCTTTTTAAAATCGTCCATTTTTAATGAACCAGTAAGATCTGCACAAAGTGCAACAACATTTTCGTTATTTTTCCCAAGCTCGGTTAAACCTGCTCCAAAACCAGATCTCGTATCCTTATTTCCTGTATTTGTGTATTTTTTCATTTTGTCTGAATAATATTTCTAAAAGAAATAGCAATTAAAATTAATAGTCTCCAAGAGTTTCAGGGTTCTGCGCTAAAGCATTCTCCAATTGCTCATCATTAGGAGCTACTCCATGCCATTTATGCGTATGCATCATAAAGTCCACTCCATGACCCATTACGGTTGTCATTAAGATACATACCGGTTTTCCTTTTCCGGTTCTGCTTTTAGCTTCATTTAAACCTTCTATAACTTTAGAAATATCATTTCCTTCTTTTACCTCTAGAACATCCCATCCAAAAGCTTCAAATTTTGCTTTAATATTACCCATTGGTAAAACTTGATCTGTAGCCCCATCAATCTGTTGTCCGTTTACATCTACAGTAGAAATAAGATTGTCTATTTTATTACCAGCGGCATACATGATAGCTTCCCAATTCTGCCCTTCTTGTAATTCCCCATCTCCATGTAAGGTGTATACTAAATGAGAATCTTTATTCAGTTTTTTTGCTTCCGCAGCTCCAATTGCTACAGAGAGACCTTGCCCTAAAGAACCAGATGCAATACGAATTCCCGGCAAACCTTCATGAGTTGTAGGATGCCCTTGTAATCTTGAATTTATTAATCTGAAAGTATTTAGTTCTTCCACTGGGAAAAATCCGCTTCGCGCTAAAACGCTATAAAATACTGGAGAAATATGCCCGTTAGACAAAAAGAAAAGATCTTCATCTATTCCGTTCATATTAAAATCACTTTTATAATCCATCACCTCTTGATAGAGAGCTGTGAAAAACTCGGCGCAGCCTAGAGATCCTCCAGGGTGACCTGAATTTACTTTGTGAACTTGCCTTAAAATGTCCCGGCGAACCTGGGTTACAAAATTTTCTAATTCTTTAGTGTGTGGCATTGTGTGTTGTGTTGTTATTTTTTTGAATGCTGCAAAAATAAGTTTTTAAATACGTATCACAAAGTTAGAAGATGCCAGTTATCAACGATTTGTATGTAATAGCTAACAATTTTTAAAATCTTGTCTCTTTTATATGAGCTTTACTTAAGTATCTTTGCAGCTATTTAAAATATATTATGAAGTTTGACCTTTTAGCTAAAGACCCTCAGAGTAATGCTCGTGCGGGAAAAGTTACCACAGATCATGGTGTTATTGAAACACCAATTTTTATGCCCGTAGGAACCGTTGGTTCTGTGAAAGGGGTACACCAAAGAGAATTAAAAGAAGATATAAATCCAGATATAATTTTAGGGAATACCTACCACTTATACTTAAGACCTCAAACCGAGATCTTAAAAAAAGCTGGTGGGCTTCATAAATTTATGAATTGGGATAGAAGTATACTTACAGATAGTGGTGGGTACCAAGTCTACTCCCTTTCAGAAAGAAGAAAGATTAAAGAAAGTGGGGTAAAATTCAAGTCTCATATAGATGGATCTTATCATACGTTTACTCCAGAAAATGTAATGGAAATTCAACGTGTTATTGGAGCCGATATTATCATGGCTTTTGATGAATGTACACCTTATCCTTGCGATTATAAATATGCAAAACGTTCTATGCACATGACGCATAGATGGTTGGATAGATGCATCACACATTTAGAAAAAACTCCGTTTGAATATGATTATAGTCAAGCCTTTTTTCCAATTGTGCAAGGAAGTACTTATAAAGATCTGCGGAAACAATCTGCGGAATATATAGCTTCTGTAGGAGCAGAGGGGAATGCAATTGGTGGATTATCTGTTGGGGAACCAGCAGAAGAAATGTATGCGATGACTGAAGTGGTGACCGCTGTATTACCTGAAGATAAGCCAAGATATCTAATGGGTGTGGGAACTCCAATTAATATTTTGGAGAACATTGCCTTGGGAATAGATATGTTCGATTGTGTGATGCCTACTAGAAATGCAAGAAATGGGATGCTATTTACCGCACATGGAACCATTAATATAAAGAATAAAAAATGGCATGATGATTTCTCTCCAATAGATGATATGGCCATTACATTCGTAGATACAGAATATTCTAAAGCTTATCTAAGACACCTGTTTACGGTTAATGAATTATTAGGGAAACAAATTGCTACCATACATAATTTAGGATTTTACCTTTGGTTGGTGCGTGAAGCTAGAAAACATATCTTAGCTGGAGATTTTGCAAGCTGGAAAAATATGATGGTACAACAAATGAATAAGCGACTGTAAGTTGAAGATATTAGACTGGTACATATTAAAACGCTATCTGGGAACCTTTATCCTGATGTTGCTTCTGTTTATACCTATTGGTATTACTGTAAATCTTGCAGAAAAGATCGATAAGATCTTGGAAAATGAAGTACCTTTTATAGAAGTAGCGGCATATTATTTAGATTTTACAATTTATTTTGCAAACCTACTTTTTCCTTTATTTTTATTTCTATCGGTAATTTGGTTCACTTCAAAACTGGCTAATAACACAGAGATCATTGCTTTTTTAAGTAGTGGAGTTTCTTTTTGGAGGTTTTTAAGACCTTATTTAATAGGTGCAAGTATCGTTTGTGTTGGAGCTTTGGTTTTAAGTATGTATTTAGCGCCTAGAGCAAGTAAAGGTTTTAATGAATTTAAATATCAATACCTTAAAAAAGGGGGAGAAGTCCAAGAGACGAGTGATGTGTATAGGCAGATTAATGATGATGAGTATATTTATGCAAGTAATTTTCAGCCTAAAACTAAATCTGCCAGAAATTTCACTTTAGAACATTTTGAAGGAAATAAATTGACGTTTAAATTAAGTGCTTCTAGATTACAATATAATGAAGCAGATAGCACTTATACTTTAAGCAATTTTGATAAGAGAATTATTGGGGACGAAGCCGATCAAATTTTTCATGAAAGGTCTTTAGATACCATTCTCCCATTCGAATTTGATGAATTAACTCCTGTAACTTATATCGCAGAAACACTTAATTACAATGAGCTCAACGATTTTATAGAGCAAGAATCCAGAAGGGGCTCAGGAAACATGAACAGGTATTTGGTGGTGGCTTATAAGAGGTGGAGCTTGCCAGTTTCAGCATTTATACTTACTATAATTGCTGTTGCAGTTTCATCTATTAAGAGAAGAGGAGGAATGGGAGTAAACCTGGCTTTAGGAATTTCCTTGGCTTTTATTTTCATATTTTTCGACAAGGTTTTTGGAACATTGGCAGAGCAATCTACTTTTTCACCATTGATCGCAGTTTGGTTTCCCAACGTTACTTTTGGGATTTTAGCTATTTATCTGTTGATCAATGCTAAACGATAAACTTAAAAGTTACCTACATTTTCATGTTATTGTATTTATCTGGGGTTTCACCGCAGTATTAGGAGCATTAATTTCTTTAGATGCTGTCCCATTAGTTTGGTACAGGATGTTGCTGGCCAGCGGATTTATCTTCTTATACATTAAATGGAAGAAGCGTAATCTTAAGGTTTCCAAGCGAAAACTAGCAATTCTTGTAATTGCAGGACTTGTGATCGCCTTGCACTGGTTAACATTTTTCGGCGCAATAAAAGTATCCAACGTATCAATTACTTTAGCACTTCTTTCTACAGGTGCATTTTTTACTTCTATTTTAGAACCTATTTTCTACAAACGTAAGTTTGTAGGTTACGAGATCCTGTTTGGATTATTAGTTATCGTGGGATTATATATAATATTTCAGGTGGAAACTAAATATACCTTAGGGATCATCTTAGGTTTGATTTCCGCTTTTTTATCTGCTGTTTTTACTTTAATGAATGGGAAATTGATAAAGGATACTGCTCCTTCTGTAATTTCATTTTACGAGCTTTTAACAGGAGTGGTCGCAATAAGTACTTATTTAGGTTTCAGCTCTTTCATTAGTGGAGGAGATAATGGCTTTAATCTTGCTTTTTTCTCTCTTTCTTCTGAAGATTGGTGGTATTTATTAATTCTCGCTTCCATATGCACCGCCTATGCCTTTATTGCCGCAGTAGCAGTGATGAAGCATCTAAGTCCTTATACCATCATGCTCACCATTAATTTAGAGCCGGTTTATGGCATATTTTTAGCATTTTTAGTCTTTGGTAGTAAAGAGCAAATGAACCCTCAATTCTATTATGGAGCCTTGATAATTCTATCTACTGTTATACTGAATGGCTATCTTAAAACAAAACGAAAAATTAATAAGATATCTTAGGAATTCTTCCTTTTAAAGTTTGTTATATTTGTAGGCTAATTAAAACAGAATAACTTAATATGGAATATTTGGATTTTGAATTACCCATTAAAGAGTTAGAGGAACAGTACCAGAAAGCTTGTAATATTGGAGCAGAAAGTGAAGTGGATGTTACTGCTACCTGTAAACAAATTGAAAAGAAATTAATAGAGACTAAAAAGGGGATCTATAAGAATCTTACAGCATGGCAACGTGTTCAGCTTTCAAGACATCCTAATAGACCTTATACCTTAGATTATATAAAAGCAATTTGTGGTGATACTTTTCTTGAACTTCATGGGGATAGAAATGTAAAAGACGACAAAGCAATGATTGGTGGTCTAGGTAAAATTGGTGACCAGAGCTTTATGTTTGTGGGTCAACAAAAAGGTTTCAATACCAAAACACGACAATATCGCAATTTTGGAATGGCAAATCCCGAAGGATATCGTAAAGCATTACGCTTAATGAAATCTGCCGAGAAATTTGGAGTTCCAGTGGTAGCTTTTATAGATACTCCAGGAGCATACCCAGGACTGGAAGCAGAAGAAAGAGGTCAAGGGGAAGCCATTGCAAGAAATATATTAGAAATGACACGCCTAAAAGTTCCAATTATCGTGGTAATTATAGGAGAAGGTGCAAGTGGTGGAGCATTAGGAATTGGAGTAGGAGATAAGGTGTTAATGTTAGAGAACACTTGGTACTCTGTTATTTCTCCGGAATCTTGTTCTTCAATATTATGGAGAAGCTGGGAATATAAAGAAGTTGCTGCAGATGCCTTAAAGCTAACAGCAAAAGATATGCTGAAGCAAAAGTTAATAGACGAAATTGTTAAGGAGCCACTTGGAGGAGCACATAGCAATAGAGAAGAAACTTTTAATACGGTAAAAAATACAATTTTAGCTTCTTTTGAGGAGTTCCGAAACTTATCACCAAAAGATTTGGTGAATAAGAGAATGGATAAATATTCAAATATGGGGGTTTTTAAAGATTAGTTCTTTCTTAGTCACTCTTTCAAAAAATCCGAGGTAATAACTTCGGATTTTTTTGGCCTTATCAACAAAAATATTAAGTTATCAACAGGTAAAATGTTCACTACCTGTGAACTAAGTTGTCCTGATTTAATTAAGGATATCTTAACAAATTATTTACATTCGTAGTATGGAAAAAGTTACAATCCCCCAACAACTAAAATATGGCCAAGGCAATGTGGTGAGTCTTGAAAAAGGTAAAATTCCTCCTCAAGCTGTTGATTTAGAGGAAGTTGTGCTTGGAGCTATGATGATTGATAAAAAAGGGGTAGATGAAATTATAGATATTCTACACTCGGACGTGTTTTATAAAACATCTCATAAATTAATATATGAGGCGATCTATAAACTCTTTGAAAATACCGAAGCGATTGACTTATTAACCGTTTCTAATCAATTGCGTAAGGATGGAAATTTAGACAAGGCAGGAGGAGAGTATTATCTTATTCAGCTTACTCAAAAAGTATCTTCCTCTGCACATATTGAGTTCCATGCAAGGATCATTCTTCAGAAATATATTCAACGAAGTCTTATAAAAATTTCAAACGAAATAATTGAACAGTCTTACGATGAGTCAACCGATGTTTTTGATCTTTTAGATACAGCTGAATCCAAATTGTATGAAGTAACTCAGGGGAATATAAAAAGATCTTCGGAAACTGCTCATAGTTTGGTTATCCAAGCAAAAAATAGGATTCAGGAAATTTCCAATAAAGAAGGTTTAAGTGGTGTGCCTTCTGGCTTCGATAGGCTGGATAAACTTACTTCTGGTTGGCAGCCAAGTGATTTAATTATCATTGCTGCTCGTCCAGGTATGGGTAAAACGGCATTAACATTATCCATGGCTAGAAATATTGCTGTAGGACATAATATACCTGTAGCTTTCTTTTCTTTGGAGATGTCTGCAGTACAACTTATAACTAGATTAATTTCTTCTGAAACAGGATTGTCTTCAGAAAAATTAAGAACAGGGAATTTAGAAACCCATGAGTGGGAGCAACTAAATGTAAAGGTTAAAGATTTGGAGAAAGCTCCATTATTTATAGATGATACTCCATCTTTATCCATTTTCGATCTTAGAGCAAAGGCAAGACGCTTGGCTTCTCAACATGGTATAAAAATGATCATGGTAGATTACTTGCAATTAATGACTGCTGGGAGCTCTGTTAAAGGTGGTAATAGGGAACAAGAAATCTCTACAATTTCTCGAAATTTAAAAGCTTTAGCAAAGGAATTAGCGATACCTGTTATAGCACTTTCGCAACTATCTCGTGCGGTGGAAACTCGTGGAGGAAGTAAAAGACCATTATTAAGTGATTTGAGGGAATCTGGAGCGATTGAGCAAGATGCCGATATTGTATCGTTTATCTACCGCCCAGAATATTATAAAATTGATGAGTGGGATGATGAAGAAAGATCTCCAACTGCAGGGCAAGGAGAATTTATAGTGGCTAAACACCGTAATGGTGGCTTGGAGAGTGTCCGTTTGAAATTTGTTGGTCATCTCGGAAAATTTGATAACTTAGACGACTTTGATTCCCCATTCGGTGAATTTCATTCAAAAATGAATGAAGCTGGTGGGAACGAAGATCCTTTTGGTGGAGGTAAATTGCCTAGTCCTTCAGCAGACGAAGCTTTCGGAAGCTCAATGAATGATGACTTTAGTGATGATGACAACGACGTGCCATTTTAAAAATAAAATTTATGACTACTTAATAGTCCTACTATCCAAATTATATTTAGTAAAAAAACCTACATGTTGTGTTGATAGTGTATTCTATTCCAGCCAATATAGTTGCCAATTACCGCCCAGTATGAAAAAATCATTTTTTATACTGGGTTTATTTTTTGTCTCCTTTCAAATACAAGCATCTCAGATATTAATCCCGATGGATGCTGAAACCCAAGAAAATCATTTAAAAGCCTACGGGATCACCTATTTTGCGCTTCAGAATAATTTAAGCGTTCAGTGGTTACTTAATTATAGGGGAGGTTCTTTTCTTATTTCAGATACAGAAACCTTACGAAGAGAATGTAAAATAAGAGGTGTTTCTTTTGAGGTTTTGAGTGATTCAATGTCAGAATCTATATTGGAAGAAATTCAAAGTCCCTCTAAGAATATGGAAGCAGTGATTTTAGAGAAAGCACCAAAAATTGCGGTCTACTCGCCAACTGGTAACAAACCTTGGGATGATGCTGTAACCATGGTATTAACCTATGCTGAAATTCCATATGAGACTATTTATGATGAAGAAGTGTTGGGTGATGCCCTTATTTTATATGACTGGCTACATTTGCATCATGAAGATTTTACAGGACAGTATGGCAAGTTTTATAAAAATTATAGGGCTACGCCATGGTATATAAAAGAAAAGCAAGATGCTGAAGCCTTAGCTGCTAAATTAGGTTATTCTAAGGTTTCTGAAGAAAAACTAGCTGTAGCTTTAAAGATCAGAGATTATGTAATTGGTGGCGGATTTATGTTTGCTATGTGTAGCGCAACAGATAGTTTTGATATTGCTCTCGCAGCCGAAGGAGTAGATATAGCAGAGCCAATGTTTGATGGAGATCCTAGTGAAGCAGGCTATCAATCTAAGATAGATTTTGAGAATACCTTTGCTTTCACAAATTTTATTTTAGAACGAAACCCAATGGTATATGAGTTCTCATCTATAGATATGACAGAAAAAAGGCAAGTAGCTATGAATACAGATTATTTCACTTTAATGGAATTTTCTGCCAAATGGGATCCTATTCCTACGATGTTAAATCAAAATCATACAATGTTGGTGAAAGGCTTCATGGGACAAACAACTGCTTTTAATAGAAATACTTTAAAGTCTAATATTTTAGTACTTGCTGAAAATAAACTGAATGAGGAAGCTCGTTATATTCATGGAATCAAAGGCCGTGGTTTTTTTACATTTTACGGAGGGCATGATCCGGAAGACTATCAACATAGAGTAGGAGATCCTAAGACAGAGTTGGAATTACATCCAACTTCTCCGGGTTATAGACTAATCTTAAATAACGTTTTATTCCCAGCGGCAAAGAAAAAGAAACAGAAGACTTAGTTCATTAAATCTTTTAGAATTCCTCTTTTCCCTAACTATTATAGCGAATTGATTGTCATGCTGAATTTATTTCAGCATTTCGGGTTTCCTAAATCCCGTTCAATTTCATTCTGAATTTCATATAGAACTTAGCGAAGAATTTCAAGTCCAAATGAATCTGTCTTATTTAAAATTTAAAATTTAAGATTTAATGTAACCCACATTAATACTTTAGTGAAAAATGATAGTAAAAAAAAACCAATAAAAAAGCCCGCTCTATTAGAGCGGGCTTTTGAATATATAAGAACGTTAATCGTGAAAAATATTATTTTACTTTGTTAACTATAGCTCCAAATGCTTCTGGATGGTTCATCGCTAGATCGGCTAAAACCTTACGGTTTAAATCGATTTTTGCAGATTTTAAACCTCCCATAAACTGAGAATAAGACATCCCGTGCATTCTAGCTCCAGCGTTAATACGCACGATCCAAAGAGAACGGAAATTTCTTTTATTGGTTTTACGGTCTCTATAAGCATATAACATTGCTTTGTCAACCGCATTTTTTGCTACTGTCCAAACGTTTTTACGACGTCCAAAGTAACCTTTTGCTTGCTTAAGAACCTTTTTTCTTCTGGCTCTCTTCGCAACTGAATTTACTGATCTTGGCATAATTTTAATTGTTTTTGAAGAAGGCGATTCATAAATTATTAATTCTGAATACTTTCATTGCGCAACTCCAGGGTTTTTAAATAGTTTAAACCATCAAAAATTTCAATCTACTTTAAACGTAGTTGAGTTTTGATATTTTTCTCATCTGCAGTATGTACTAAAGTACTATGCGTTAGAGCAAGCTTACGTTTTTTAGACTTCTTTGTTAAGATATGACTTTTAAACGCGTGCTTTCTTTTAATTTTACCTGTACCTGTAAGCTTAAAACGCTTTTTGGCACTGGATTTTGTCTTCATTTTAGGCATGCTCGTGTAATTTTATAATTAACGTTCTTATTTCGTTTTTCTAGGAGAGAGAAACATAGTCATACGTTTTCCTTCCAACTTCGGCATCTGTTCCACTTTTCCAATTTCTTCTAGATCTTGTGCAAGACGAAGAAGTAATATCTGACCCTGATCTTTAAAAACAATAGATCTCCCTTTAAAGAATACAAAAGCCTTTAATTTAGCTCCGTCTTTTAGGAATTTCTCAGCATTACGCTTTTTGAATTCATAATCATGATCATCGGTTTGTGGACCAAATCGAATTTCTTTAACCACCACTTTACTGGCTTTCGCCTTTAAGACTTTTTCACGTTTCTTTTGTTCATAAAGAAACTTCTTATAGTCCATTACCTTTGCAACTGGTGGTTTTGCATTAGGAGATATTTCCACAAGATCTAAACCTTGCTCTTCAGCAAATTCCATGGCTTTGGAAGTAGGATATACTCCCATCTCGATGTTGTCGCCAACAAGGCGTAACTCTTCTGCTCGGATTTTTCCGTTAATGCGGTGTTGGTCTTCTTTAATTTCTCTTAGCGGTCGCTTCGATCTTTTTCTACGTATTGCTATGGCTGTCTAATTTTAATTATACTTCAAACGCTTTATGCGTTTTTTTGATTTCGTTTTTTACTAATTTGGTGAAGTCTTCTATTAGCATTGTGCCAATATCACCTTCCCCATGTCTTCGTACAGAAACTGTACCATCTTTCTCCTCTTGCTCTCCAATAATCAGCATATAAGGTACTTTGCTCATTTCAGCATCCCTTATTTTCTTTCCAATGGTCTCGCTTCGGTCATCAGACACGGCGCGAATTTCGTCATTTTCAAGCAAATCTAAAACTTTTTGTGAGTATTTTTCATATTTCTCACTGAGAGAGAGTACAATAGCTTGCTCAGGTGTTAACCAAAGAGGGAAATTCCCTCCAGTGTTTTCTAAAAGAACAGCTACAAAACGTTCCATACTACCAAATGGAGCTCTATGGATCATTACTGGTCTATGCATTTCATTGTCACTTCCCTTATATGTCAGTTCAAATCGTTCTGGCAGATTATAATCAACTTGGATTGTGCCAAGTTGCCAGCTTCTTCCTAAAGCATCCTTTACCATAAAGTCCAATTTTGGACCGTAAAATGCTGCTTCTCCGGTTTCTACAACATAATTAAGCCCTTTTTCTTTTGCTGCAGATAAGATTGCATTTTCGGCTTTCTCCCAAACATCATCACTTCCTATGTATTTTTCTTTATTGTCTGGATCTCTTAGTGAAACCTGTGCGGTAAATTCGTCGAATCCTAAAGATTCAAATACATATAAGGTAAGGTCTATTACTTTTTTGAATTCAGAATCTAATTGATCCGGAGTACAAAAAATATGAGCATCATCTTGAGTAAAACCTCGAACACGGGTTAAACCATGTAATTCACCACTTTGTTCATATCTATAAACCGTTCCAAATTCTGCAAAACGCTTCGGAAGATCTTTATAGCTCCATGGAGCCGAGTTGTAAATTTCACAGTGATGTGGGCAGTTCATTGGTTTTAGCAAAAATTCCTCTCCTTCATTAGGAGTGAGGATTGGCTGAAAGCTATCTGCTCCATATTTTTCATAATGACCAGAGGTCACATAAAGTTCTTTTTGACCAATGTGTGGAGTGATCACCATTTCGTAACCAGCTTTTTTCTGAGCTGCTTTCAAGAAATTTTCTAAACGCTCTCTTAATGCTGCGCCTTTAGGAAGCCATAAAGGCAAACCTTGCCCAACTTTTTGTGAAAAAGTGAAAAGCTGTAATTCTTTTCCAAGTTTTCTGTGATCACGTTTCTTTGCTTCTTCTAGAAGTTCTAAATATTCTTTTAGATCCTTTTGCTTCGGAAATGAAATTCCGTAAACTCTGGTTAATTGAGGGTTTTTTTCATTTCCTCTCCAGTAAGCTCCGGCAACACTCATCAATTTAACGGCCTTTATTATTCCGGTATTCGGAATATGACCACCACGGCATAGATCTGTAAAGCTATCATGGTCACAAAAAGTGATAGTGCCATCTTCCAAATTTTCAATAAGCTCAACTTTAAAAGGATTATTTTGATCCTTATAATAAGACAAAGCTTCCGCTTTAGTAGAAGATCTCATACTAAACTCATGTTTCCCACGAGCTATCTCCAACATTTTCCCTTCTATCTTCTTAAAATCGTTTTCAGAAATTTTCTGCTCTCCAAAATCAACGTCGTAATAAAAACCATTTTCAATTGCTGGTCCTATGGTTAATTTAGATCCTGGATATAATTGTTCAATAGCCTGCGCCATAACATGAGAAGTAGAATGCCAAAAAGCCTTTTTACCATCTTTATCATTCCAAGTATATAATATAAGACTGCCATCGGTTGTAAGAGGGGTAGAGGATTCTACCACTGTATCATTAAATTTTGCTGAAATCACATTTCTAGCGAAACCTTCACTAATACTTTTAGCTACATCCATAGGAGTAGCTCCACTCTCAAATTCTTTAACAGTGCCATCTGGCAAACTTATTTTTATCATTTCCATATATTAAGAAAGCAAAGATAATAGGTTAAATGCGGTTGCACAATATACTAGGTCTATATATTCATGAATATTATCTGGGTGTTACCCCGATCAAAAGATCAGGGTCGGGCTATCCACGATATCTTTTGGCAATTCTAAATACTATTATATATAATAGAGTAAATAAATTCACTCTATTATATATAATAGTATTTCTCCAAATCGCCAAAAGGATGCTGTTTCAATCCCTAACACAAAAGTTGGATTTAAAAAAAAGATAGAATAGTACTCTATTATATATAGGAGTGGTTTAATTGTTTTATTCAAAGCATGAAGTATTATAGGGGATTTTGCTAAAGCCGAATTCAAGTATATATAAAGAGAAGAAGCATTTCTATTTTTAGTTATTAAAATTCTAAAGATTTAATAAACCGAAACTGAGGTTAAAAAATTTTATTGATCTGATTTGTAATTAATTAGAAAAAAATTGTATTTTAGTGCCCCGCTTTTTGAAGAAGAAGTTGAAAATAATTTGATATTATTTTTATTAAACTTGCGTAGGAAGATAAAAGAACTGTATATTTGCACCCGCTAAGCGATCAACGAGTAGTTGATTTGGGAGGTGAAGTTCATTGTATACTGGGAGACACGAGCGTTTTTAAGGTTAAAATTTAACTAAAAAAAAGTTTGAAATAAGTTTGCTGGAATGAAATTAAAGTTGGTATATTTGCAGCCGCGTTTAGCGGTACAAAAAGTTCCTTGATTAGTGAGAATACGATGTAAATTTTGAGAGTGAAAGTTCTTAAAAATTTAACTAAAAAAAACTTCAAATAGTTTTGGTTGGTAAAGAAAAAGCATTGTATATTTGCAGCCGCTTTGAGCGGTAGTAAAGTTCACGAAAAGTTATTGACATGAGATCCCGAGGTAGGGTATAAGATAAAGAGGTTCAACTCCTTTTATTTCAACAAGAGTCCATTTGATTCTTCCCTTTGGGAAGATGCCCGCAAGGGCAGATGGGAAATGTTCATTGATATATTGAATTGACAGCGCGTTTCAATGTTGTTCGCAAGAATAACAGAAGAAACCAAAAGATAAGAATTAAGACTAGAAGAA
>NZ_RBLG01000004.1 GCF_003634585.1 Gillisia mitskevichiae | reverse complement strand
GTCGGCGCATCGGCAATGGCCGGGATTGTTGTAAAACTCCAGATAACAGATTCACTCGAACCTCCAGCATTCAAAGCAAAAACACGCCAGAAATAGTTAGTATTATTGGCTAAGTTATTAGGAATGGTTATGGTGCTAATTAAATCGGTTTGAGTATCGATGATATTAGTAAAACCAATGTCTGTCGCAACTTCTAAAGTATAAGAATCAACCTCAGAAACGGCATTCCAAGTTAAGCTTACATCTAAAGCAACATCTGTGGCTGAATCTAATGGGGAAACTAAAGTCGGCGCATCTGCAATGGCCGGAACTGTGGTAAAACTCCAGATAACAGATTCACTCGAACCGCCTGCATTCACTGCAAATACGCGCCAGAAATAGTTGGTGTTATTGGCTAAGTTATTTGGTGTTGCACTGGTACTTGTAAGATCGGATTGAGTATCGATGATATTAGCAAAGGCAATATCTGTTGCAATTTCAATAGTATAAGAATCAACCTCAGAAACGGCATTCCAAGTTAAGCTTGCATCTAAAGCAACATCTGTCGCTGTATCTAACGGTGATACTAAAGTTGGCGCATCGGCAATGGCAGGAACTGTGGTAAAACTCCAAATTGTAGATTCACTCGAACCTCCAGCATTCACTGAAAATACTCTCCAGAAATAGTCGGTATTATTAGCTAAGTTATTAGGAATGGTTGTGGTATTAGTTAGATCGGTTTGAGTTTCAACAATGTTGGCAAATGCAATGTCTGTCGCAACTTCTAAAGTATAAGAATCAACTTCAGAAACGGCATTCCAAGTTAAACTTACATCTAAAGCAACATCTGTCGCTGAATCTAAAGGGGAAACTAATGTTGGAGCATCGGCAATGGCAGGAACTGTGGTAAAATTCCAAATTGTAGACCATGGTCCAAATCCCACATTGTTTTCTCCACGAATTCTCCAATAATAAGTTTGTGATTCCATTAATTCTGGAAGTGTTAGCGAGATATTACTAAGATCTGATTCGTTCAGAATTAAAGTATTAAAATTAGTATCGGTTGATACCTGAACGGAATAAGAATTGGTATTACTTAAAGAATTCCAATTTAAAACCGCATCGGTATCCACATTTATTACATTATTAAATGGAGAAACTAGAATAGGTTGTGCCATTGGGGGCGCTAGGGAAAGATTATATATCTCTGAAGCATCTAATGCAACATTATAGATATATACATCATCAATAGATCCTGAAAAACCTCTATAACCATTACTTCCTGATCCAATGGTCAATGGTAATTGATTTGAATTAATCCATTGATAACTACTTAAATTCTTAACATTATTTTCAATTCCGTTAATGTAGATCTTCATTATCTGGCCATTAAAGGATGCAGCTACATGCATCCAAGTATTCCCATTTGTTGGATATGGGGTTTGAGATTCAATTCTGAAATCATTTTCAGAAGACTCCTGATTAAATCTAAAAAACACTACACCTCCACTAGATAGAGATAGCTCATAACCATCTATAGCATCACTTTCTGCTTTCTTAATTAGATATTGGGTTGCGCGCTTCGCTGGTTTAATCCATGCTGCAACAGTTATCTGTTGTGAAATATTTAAAGATTGATCATTCGGCACGGTAACGTATTGATTATTGCCATTAAGACCAAGTGCAAAGCCTCCCCCTCCTGGTACCCAAGTTGGATTTCCAATAAAACTTGCATCATTCTCATATTCAGAGGAATCTTCTAAAATAGAACCTGTACCCTCATTCATTTTCCAGTTGGCTGCCAAGGTAAAAGGCGTTTCGGAAGCAATCGTAGTGAAATTTCTAATCTCAGACCAATTACTATTACCAAATGAATTTGATGCTCTTACACGCCAATAGTATTTAGTATTTCCATTTAAACCCACAACATTAAAAAACGTCTGGTTTATATTATTCTGTTCAAGTATAATATTAGAAAAGCTCTGGTTTAAGGCAACTTGTACATGATAATTAGAAGATCCGGCTGATGCATTCCAGCTAAGGACCGGTGATATGGAAATTTCTTCTGAATTATTCTCAGGTGAACTTAAAACAGGAATTTCCGGAATTGTTGAAAGGTTATCTTCTGAAGCTAGTACTCCTACCGCACTGGTTTCACTTGATGCCAAAATAACCACCTCAGAAGTAAAATTTCCTTTATTACTGGTTGCATTGTTATATGTACCACTAATTAAATTCAATTGTGATCCGAATTGAATATTATTACTTTCAGACTCTTTATAAACAATATTACCTCCACCATCCTGTGTTGTATAAATAACTCTTACTTTATTTCTTGATTCATTAAGAATTATTAGAGGCCTAGTTCCTTTATTTGAAACTGGATGTAAATTATCCCACGTCCCATTTGGACGCCTTACCAATAATCCTATTTCTGGGTAATTTGTATTTTCATAACTTGTTTTAATGGCACAATAAAGTGTTCCATCTGTTGCAGCTGCAAGATTTAAATGATCATCTGCCATTCCTCCCCCAATATTTAGGGCAGATTGTTCTGCAGGTATTTCTATCGCCGACCAATTATTAGCATTCGCACCATCATTATGAGTTCTAAACCCAAATCTTCTTGTTATTTGATTAGACCAAAACACCCCAACTTTTCCAGGTAAAGTGATTACTGAACAGATATCATCTCCACTGATATTTGGAGCAACAATTATCCTATTATTCCATGTATTATATGGAGGATCGCTCCACCGTACGTAAACATTATCATCCTCAACTCCATTATAATCAAAATCCTCTGGATCATCATCTCCATTAAATGCCACCCACATACGGCTTTGAGAATCTATATCTAAGGTTGCCGTTTCTACATCATCATCCAGCCATAAATAAACCATAGAGCCTCTTACAGACCAAGGTTGATAATTTCCCGTACCAGCATTGTACTCCAACGAAACCAATTCTGCACCATCACCTGTGAGTAAAATAATATGGGCAACATTTCCAACTATTTTACTATCTGCTTTAGTAAATGGGCTCGATGAAATTTGTGAAGAAATTATCCAGTTATTTCCCTGTAAGCGCCATAAAAATGTTCCTGCAGAGTTTGGTAAAATTGCCCAATGACTACCTCCATAAAACCAAACTTTGGATTGAGGTTTTTCACCAGTATTAGTAGATATACTTACTGGATTTAGAGGAGTTATAGAATTAAACCCCTCCTGCGCGCTCGTTTGTGAAATCCCAAATAGCGCGAGAATTATAAAAAATGTATAATTCTTCATGTCCAAATCTGTAATTAAATAAACATGTAAACAGTCTCTAACTGTTATAAATAAAAAGAAGTGGGGTATTTAAGATTAACCTAATATAAACTAGTCATGACTTTAAAAAACTAGATTTTTTTAAGTTAGAAAAGAAGTTAGCTATTATACTTCTTGTAGTTCTACCATCTTCTTGAACTTGAGTGAAGAGGAAACCAAATTTTCAAATTTACCTTCATCTATAATTTTTCCATTATTGAGAAGGAAAATATAATCGGCATTTCTTATAGTGGAAAGTCTATGAGCAACAATTATCATGGTGTAATTTCCGTGAAGATTTTCAAGTCCTTTTTGGATATATTCTTCAGTTTCTGAATCTAGGGAGGAAGTTGCTTCATCTAGAACTAAAATATCAATATCCTTATATAATTCCCGAGCAATAGAAATCCTTTGTTTTTGTCCACCACTAAGATTAATCCCATTATGCCCTAGAAGCATATTCTCTTTTTCTTCTAGGTTTTGGATAAATTCATAAATTGAAGCTTGTTTAATAGCCCATTCAAACCGAGCTAAATTTTTAGGGGTTGGAGCTGCCCAAAAGCTTATGTTATTATAAATGGTATCGTTAAATATTACAGGCTCTTGAGTAATATAGCCTATCCTTTTCTGAAATTGTTTCAAATTAAGCTCTGTTGCTTTTATTCCATCCACTAACATTGTTCCTTCATTTAATCCCATTAATCCTGTTAAAATATTTATTAAAGTGGTTTTTCCACTTCCGCTTTGACCAACTAAAGCAACTGTTTGATTTTTTTTAATTTCAAGATTTATATTTTGTAAAATAGATTGATTGGAATAATAAAAACCTGCATTGTGTAATTGAATGGATCTTTTAAATCTTTTAAATTTTCGTTCTCCTTTTTTCTCTTCATAGCTTTTTAATTCCGATTCAAAACTGGTCATATTTTCCATTGATCCAGAAACTTCAAGATATTTATTGTAATGAGTTTGAAGAAGAATCATAGCAGAAAGTGCACGATAAAAAAACAAGAGACTTATTAAAATAGGGCCTAATGATCCTCCTAAGAAATTTACTTGGATCAAAATTACAGTACTCACTATTAAAATTAAAACGGGTTCTCTAATAGAATTAATAATGGCGCCCAGCTTCCCAATGGTCTTATTACTTTTTTCAATAAGATGGATTGTATTCTTTAATTTTTTGTTGTAAGGCTTAACGTAACCAGTCGCTTTTAGGTATTTAAAATTAGATACTAGTTGAAGAATTAGGCCTTGATAATGATTTCTACCATAGGTTAGTTTGCGAGATGTTATTTTAGTTGTTAAATAAAGTCTCCTATAAATAAAATTTGTGAGTCCTCCACCAACACAGATCAGTAAGGCAAATTTAGCATCTATGAAAAATGCAAAAAGCATATAAACCCCAATTAATGCTATTTGCTGAAATGCTCCAAAATAACTTTGATAAGCAAGAGATATTCTACTAACCTCTCCAGACATTGTATTTTGAATTCTACCAGCATCTGCTTTTACAAAATTAACATAAGACATTTTTGCAAGAGCCTTGGTTAAACCGATTCTTATAGACCTTACGAAATAATGTCTTAGATTTACTTCGTACATACTGCTGAAATATTGTATAACTCCTTTTAGAATGAAAAACAAACTCATAACTAAGAGAATGCTGAATAAATTTATATCTAAGCCAGTAGAGATGATGGCATCCATTAGAAATTGTATTTTCCCTAAACCCTCATTATCAGACATAGACGCATCGTCTACCATTTTTAAAAGGGGTAGAAACATAGCCAATCCAAAACCATCTAAAACCCCAACCCCAATACTTAATGCCATAGCTATAAATATGCGATACCCTAGCCTTGAGTAGAAATAGATAAAACTGCTGAAATATTTTTGAATACTCTGGTGCATCTTTTATTATTACTTAATATCCATTAGAAATTTAACCTTAAAGGCAGGCTTAAGCTGAGTCTCTTTGATTTTTTAGGTCTGTTATTACAGTTTGATTATTAATATTAAGTTCCTTAAGCATTCTACCTATTCCTTCTTCTAAACTAACACTAGCTTTCCAGCCCATTTTTAAAAGTTTAGAAGAATCTGTTACTTTTCTAGGCGTGCCTTCTGGTTTTTGTGAATTGAAGTATAGCTCTCCATTATATCCTAATATTTGTTTTATAAGACGGGCCAGGTCTCCTATAGAAATCTCCTTCCCTGTTCCTATATTTAGATGAGTATTTCTAACTTCAACATTAGGCCCACTAGGTATTAAATCACTAAAATTTATATTTTCCATAATATAAATACAAGCCTCCGCCATATCTTCGCTCCAAAGAAATTCTCTCAATGCATTACCACTTCCCCAAATTTCCACTTGAGAGAATATTTTGTCCTCGGAAATACTACGATGAAGACTTATTCCATATTTTTTAAGAACCTCAAGGATTTCTTCATCAGAACTTTTGCTATTTACCTTATCAATAGGTCTCTTCCCTAGATCATCTCTTAATTTCTCCCAATCATTTTCTTCTAAAGCTTTGGCTAAATAAATCTTACGCAATATTGCTGGAAGCACATGAGATGTTTCAAGGTTATAATTATCCTTAGGACCGTAAAGGTTTGTTGGCATTACAGATATGAAATTAGTCCCATACTGAAGGTTATAGCTTTCGCACATTTTTATTCCTGCAATTTTTGCTATTGCATATGGCTCATTGGTATATTCTATTTCACCAGTAAGTAGATATTCTTCTTTTATAGGAAGTCTGCAATTTTTTGGATAAATACAGGTGCTTCCTAAAAAGAGTAATTTCTTAACTTTATTAAGGTAGCTATGATGTATAATATTGGTTTGAATCATGAGATTCTCATAAATAAAATCTGCTCTATATTTATTATTTGCTACGATCCCTCCAACTTTTGCAGCAGCCACAAAAACATAATCTGGCTGTATTTTTGAGAAAAAATTAGATACTTCTATACAATCTACCAAATCCAATTCTGTACGTGTTCTAGTAATAATATTAGTATATCCTTTTTCCTTCAACTGTTTAAGTATTGCACTACCTACAAGACCTCGGTCTCCAGCTACAAATATTTTAGCGTTTTTCTCCATAATATAATCTCATTTATATTTATTCATGAAAATTTAAAACCTTAAATCCACCCTCTTTTAAAAAATATTCCTTTCGCATTAATTCCATATCACTGTCCATCATTTCTTTCACTAAACTACATAAAGAATACTCTGGAAACCACCCCAACTTACAGTTGGCTTTTGAAGGATCTCCAATTAAAAGATCCACTTCTGTAGGTCTAAAATATCTAGGATCTACCGCTAAGACTTCCATCCCTTCATTTAATTGATAATCTACATTAGTACAATTTTTCACGTAAGCTTTTTCTTTAATTCCCTCGCCTCTAAATTCTAATTCTATTCCAATTTCATTAAAGGCCATACTCACAAAATCCCGAACACTTGTTGTTGTCCCTGTAGCTATAACCCAATCCTCTGGAGTTTCAGCTTGAAGAACCATCCACATAGCTCTTACATAATCCTTAGCATGCCCCCAATCTCGTTTGGCATTTAAATTTCCTAAATACAATTTATCTTGTAGACCTAAAGCAATTCTTGAAACTGCGCGTGTTATTTTTCTGGTAACAAAAGTCTCCCCTCTAATAGGGGATTCATGGTTAAATAATATCCCGTTACAGGCAAATAAGTTATATGCTTCCCTATAATTTACAGTTATCCAATAAGCATATAATTTTGCAACTGCATAAGGACTTCTAGGATAGAAAGCAGTAGTTTCAGATTGAGGAACTTCTTGAACTTTTCCATACATTTCTGAAGAGGAAGCTTGATAAATTTTTGTTTTCTTTTCTAATCCTAATAATCTCACCGAATCCAAAATTCTCAAAATGCCTAATCCATCTGTATTTCCAGTATATTCCGGGATCTCAAAAGAAACCTGAACATGGCTCATAGCAGCTAGATTATAAATCTCATCTGGTTGTATTTTTTTTATAAGTCCCATTATTGAGATTGAATCTGCCAAATCACTATAATGTAAAATGAAATTCCTGTCCTCTACATGCGGGTCTTGATATAGGTGATCTATTCGTTCCGTATTAAATTGAGAAGTTCTTCTTTTTATTCCATGAACTTGGTATCCTTTTTTTAATAATAAATCGCTTAAATACGCGCCATCTTGGCCAGTTACTCCTGTGATTAGTGCTGTTTTCATATTCCTCTTTTAATTATTGATGCTATCTTAATTTGATATACCGATAGGATACAGATTGGATTGTCCCGCTTAGATTCACGTTTATTGAAAATGAATAAGGAGAGGAATTAAAAAAACCTATCAAGCAAGTTCTTTAATTCTAACACTAACAATGCATCCAAGGGTATCTAAAATTAAACTCAGTCTATTTGAGCCTACATGCTTTACTATTCCTTTTTGGTCTTTAAATGCTCCAGACGTGATTTGCACTCTTTGACCTGAATATAAATTATTGATTTTAAATTCCTCATAACAATCATCATCCAACCAATTCTTAATTGTATCAATTTCTTTATCCTTTACAATAGCCGGTTTTCCCAACCAATATAAATATCTAACCGTGCCGGGATATTGAAAAACTCTCTCTCTTTCTTTCTCACTTACCCGAACAAATATGTAGGATTTAAACAAAGGCACTTCTATTTTTTTTATTCTATCACTCCACTGTTTAACCTCAATTATTGTGGGACAGTAGTTTTCAATATTAGCAGCCTCAAGAGATTTAGATACTTTTTTTTCTGATCTAGGTTTAGTATAAAGTACGTACCACATTGTAAAATAGAATTTTAGCTTAAGTTGTTATAAATGCCTATTTCTAAAGACATCTCATGTTTACTTAAATTGATCTTTTAACCAATATTTGTATTTCGAATTAAACCCTTATATCTATTAACTGGGTTAGAATTAATTGATAGCATAATAAAAAACATGGGGTTTAGAATAATTGGCAGGATTTGCCGGGAAAGTTGATGTAATTTGTTGTCATCCAATATATTATTAATCCAACCCCAAGGGTATATTAAAAACTTTAAATAGTGAAAATATTAATGTGTTGTGGGGTGAGGGGGGGTAATATGTCCTATAAATAATCATAGCTTCGCTTGGTAAGTCCCATAAATGAGATTTACGAATTACATATAATTGTTAGGGATATTAGGGAAACTAATGCGCGATTCTGAGTAGAGTAAATTTCAAATCGCTTTTATTAGTAGAACTAATTTATTGATTACGATAAATTTAACAATAGGAAATATGTTAAATTTTTAAATGATCTTTGTAAGAATTATAACTAATTATAATTTTTTCAGATTATTATTAAAATTAATTGTTCTAGAATGTTTATTTCACAATTTAATTGATTTTTTGATATTGCGAATTATTGATTTCCCATGAAAAGGAAAAATTCTAACTCCATAGTTTCAAATAATAAGAAAAAACTGTTACCGTTATCGCCAATAAATGCATTTCATCTAATTAATTCTTTTTAAGGATATGTAAGAAATGTTTTAAACCAAATATTTGCCATAAAATAAAGCAGAAATGTCTTTACTAACTTTAATAATGTATTTAAAACTATATGAAGTTAGGACTATAAATCACATTAATTCTTTCATTTAAGTGTACTGTTTTGTGTTCTTCATTAACTATAAAGCATTCACGTTTTCATAATTACCATCTGCCTAGCAAAAGCTTCCCTTCATCGTATTTTTAACTACTTAATTCTCTAACAGCCATATATTTGAGCTATCTAAGAAATAAGAATGCAGGATACTATTTTAAAGGAAGATAAGCTTGTTGTAGTTACAGGTAAATTAATATCTGAAAATGTTAGTGAGGTTCAGGAAAATCTCGACAAAGCACTCTACCAAACAACAAAACTCATTTTGGATATTTCTGAATTAAAAAAACTAGATGTTATAGGTGTATATATGCTACTTATTTTAAAGAAGAAAGCAGAAATGTTTGGAAAGCAAATTGTGATACTAAATAAAGATAATGAGATCGTTTCCGAAGCAGTTATAAACTCTGGATTAAAGAATATTATTGACGTGATTTAATTCCTTAAAGAAATATATCCCTAATGTATTTTGGAATTAGATCTCGTTGATAAATAAAAAAGCCTGTTGAATTATCAACAGGCTTTTTTAATAAAAGAAAATTAAATTAATAATTATTTCTTCTCAATAATAGGTTCATTCAACTTTTTACTCAATTCCATAGATATAGATGAGCGGTCAAAAGTGATTTTCCCAGCACCAGTTTCAATTATAACTGAATTGTTTTTTTCGCTAAAGTCAACTATTTTACCATGCATCCCACTTTTAGTGATTACTCTATCACCTTTTTTAAGCTCGGCTGCAAAAGACTTTTCTTGTTTAGCGCGTTTCATTTGTGGGCGTATCATAAAGAAATACACAACCACAAACATTAATATTATTGGTGCAAATTGGGTTAATTGTTCCATAAATTATTTTAAAAGTTTTGTTTATCCAGCAGTTTCTTCTTCACCACCTTCAACAAAAGCTTTGATTCTTATTTGTTCTGATCCGTTTTCTGTGTTAGCAGTTACGGTAACAGTTTTAGTTACTTGACCTTGTCCAGATCCATTAAATTTAACTAACATTTCTCCAGATTCTCCAGGAGCGATAGTTTCATTTTTTGGGTAAGTTGGCACAGTACATCCACATGTACTAGTAGCATTAGTAATTACCAATGGTCCTTCCCCTGTGTTAGTGAACTTAAAAACATGCTCTTGTGGAGCACCTTTTGCAATGTTCCCAAAGTCGAATTCCTCTTCTTCGAAGGTAAGTTCTCCAAAAGCAGCAACTTGAGCATCGCGCTCTGCCGCAGTTTCCACATTTTCTGCTTTCACCTTACTGGAAGCATCATCTTTACAGGAAGTAAAGAATAATGCACCAACAGCTGCTATCATTAAAATTCCTTTTTTCATAATATGTTAATTTAAATTAAAAGTTAAAAATAATAAATTTTCTCGACTACATAAGACCTCGGCCCATTTTATTTAAACGGTTTTGCTCTTGATATTCCTTAGACAATTTATCAAGTATCCCATTTATAAAAATACTACTCTTTGGAGTGCTGTATTCTTTTGCAACTTCTAAATATTCATTGATACTAACTTTTACGGGAATGGAAGAGAAATGAAGTAATTCACAAATTCCCATTTTAATAAGAATAGTATCTATTTCTGCAATTCGTTCTTTATCCCAGTTTGGGGTTTTATCCACCATTTCTTTTGCCAAGTCTTCATCATTTGCTAAAGCCTTTCTAAATAACTTTGCAGCAAATTCTTCATCATCTGGACTCTTAAAAAGTTTTGGGATCTTAGCGTCTTCTGGAGTATTTTCCTTTAGTTTATTTAAATACTTTAATATGGCAGTATTAACTAAAGGCAGATCATCTAGCCAAGTTAATTTAGTATCCTCTATATAATCGTAAAGCTTATCATTAGGAGCAATAAATTCCCTAAGTAAAAGAATAATAAAATCTTTATCTTCTTTAAAAGTAGATTCACGAGTAGTCATGTAACTTTCGAAAGCATCACTATTGCGAATTTCCTCCCAAAGAATTGCCACATATTCACTATCTCGTTTCCAATGAGTAATCCCGCGTTCTTCCCAAGCATCTTGTAAATACTGATTATTTTCCAGAATTTTTATAACTCTGTTATCTACGAATTTTTTATTGGGATCCATTTCCTCTTGGGTTGGAAGAAATTTCTTTGAGGATTTTTCCAAATAATTTTCTGAATAGGATTTAATTTCAGTGATTAGTTTGAGCATTAATAAAAACAGATCGTACATTTCTAACATACTTTTCTGAAGAAATTTTTCCTCTGTACTGAAGTTTTTGTTTTCACTTTGATGGAATGCATAGAGTGATTGCATTACCTTAACTCGAATATGTCTTCTGGTTAACATGGCTGTAAAAGAACGTTATAAAATTAGCAAGGCGAAAAGAATTCTCTTTCGCCCTGCAAAAATAAGATTTATTTCAAACTACTTACTTCAAATTCTCCCTTTTTCTGTCATCAATTCGCTGTTGTGCGATTTTTAGAGCAGCATGGTGGGTAGTTATTGATTGAGCTTCTGCAGTTTTAAGAATTTCTAGGGTTGTATTATAAATGTTTTCAGTCTTACGAATGATCTCTTGCTTGCCATAACCTTCTAATTCGGCATACACATTAATGATCCCTCCTGCATTTATCAAGAAATCTGGAGCATATACGATCCCTCTTTCCTGTAATAATAATCCATGAGTATTTTCATTTTGCAATTGATTGTTTGCAGCACCGGCTACTACTTTAGCTTTGATTCTATGAATGGTCTCATTATTAATAGTTGCACCTAATGCACAAGGAGCGTAGATATCCACTTCTGCATCATAAGGATCTTCTGTATAAATAGTCACTCCATATTTTGCGCTAACCTCTTCCAATCTGGTAGGATTAATGTCGCTAATATATACAATAGCACCTTCATTGGTTAAATGCTCTACTAAAGCTTCTCCTACATGTCCAATTCCTTGAACAAGTACTTTTTTACCATCAAGATCATCAGATCCAAATTTATATTTAGCGGCAGCTTTCATTCCCATAAAAACGCCATAAGCAGTAATAGGTGAAGGATTCCCTGCTCCTCCTTTAGACTCGGATATTCCAGTTACATACGGTGTAACTTCCCTAACTATATCCATATCTTCAGTATCCATTCCTACATCTTCTGCAGTGATGTATTTACCGCTTAATGAATGAACAAATTCACCGAATTTTCTCATTAACTCTGGTGTCTTTTGAGTTTTTGCATCACCAATAATTACAGCCTTACCTCCACCTAGATTTAAACCTGTAATTGCACTTTTAAAGGTCATCCCTCTAGATAGTCTTAATGCGTCATTCAAGGCATCCCATTCGCTATTGTAATTCCACATTCTAGTTCCTCCTAAAGCAGGTCCTAAAACAGTATTATGAATTCCAATTATTGCCTTTAAACCTGTATCTTTGTCATTGCAAAAAACCACTTGTTCATGATTATCAAAAGACAGTTGCCCAAAAACAGGCGCAGTTTTTTTAAGGTCTTCAGCAGCTAAAACGTCAACTTGCATAAATTTTAAATTTAAATTTAGATTTTTATGTTTTCGAAAAAATCAATGGGCAAAATTAACTAATATTTTAATTTTCACAGTCAATTCGATTGTTAAAATGCGAATACTGTAAGAATCATAGGGTACAACACTACATGAAAGAACTACAACACCTCAATAAATATTTTCTCAAATATAAATGGCATATGTTGCTTGGGCTATTAATAACTATAGCTGCAAGAATATTCACTTTATATCCCATTCAATTTATAGGAAATTCCACCACGGCGATAGAAAGTTATATTAAGGGAGAAATAACCGATCCGGCGCAATTAAGAGAAGAATTGTTTTATAATATCCTTCTTATAATAGGAGCGAACTTAGTAGCGGCGGCATTAACATTTATAATGCGCCAAACATTTATTGTTGCATCCAGACGCATGGAATACGATCTAAAAAATGAGATCTACCAACAATACCAAAGGCTTTCATTAAACTTCTATAAAAAGAACCGTACAGGAGATCTAATGAATAGAATAAGTGAAGATGTCTCTAAGGTAAGGATGTACCTCGGACCTGCTATTATGTACAGTATTACCACGCTTACACTTTTTGTAGTTGTAATTTGGTATATGGTTAATACTGCCCCATTATTAACACTATATACTTTAGCGCCACTTCCCTTTCTGTCTTTTGCAATCTATAAGTTAAGTGTGGCTATTCACAATAGAAGTACCATTGTGCAACAGTATCTTTCTAAATTAAACACTTTTACTCAGGAAACATTTAGTGGGATCTCTGTTATTAAATCTTACGGATTAGAACCCCAAACCAATCAAAACTTTGAAGTGCTTTCTAATGGAAGCAAGGAGAAAAACCTTAATCTGGTTAAAGTACAAGCTTTCTTTTTCCCCTTAATGGTACTTCTTATTGGAGTAAGTAACACCGTTGTAATTTATATTGGTGGGAAACAGGTAATAAGTGGAGAGATCGAGAATATAGGGATCATTGTAGAATTCCTTTTATATGTAAATATGCTAACCTGGCCTGTAGCTATTGTTGGGTGGGTTACTTCTATAGTACAACAAGCAGAAGCTTCCCAGAAGCGTATTAACGAATTCTTGAAGCAAGAACCTCAAATTAAAAATCATCAGGAAAATTCAGCGGAAATTCAAGGGAATATCGAATTCAAAAATGTGACTTTTACTTATGAAGACACAAACATCACCGCTCTTAAAAATATTTCCTTTAAAGTAAATCGAGGGGAAACTTTAGCTATTATAGGAAAAACAGGTTCTGGAAAGTCTACTATTTTAGAGCTTATAGGTAGATTGTACGATGTGGACCAAGGAACAATCCTTATGGATGGAGAGAATATTCAGGATCACAACCTTTATAATTTAAGAGACAGTATTGGTTATGTACCGCAAGATGCTTTTCTATTTAGTGATTCCATTCGAAATAACATTATGTTTGGTAATACTAACGCAACAGAAGAAGAAGTTATAGAAGCAGCAAAAAATGCATCTGTCCATAAAAACATTTTAGGATTTAGCAAAGGTTATGATACTGTTCTTGGAGAAAGAGGAATCACACTTTCTGGAGGGCAAAAGCAGCGAGTTTCCATTGCAAGGGCAATTATTCACGATCCTCAGATTCTACTTTTTGACGATAGTCTTTCCGCAGTAGATACAGAGACAGAAGAAGAAATATTACAGAATTTATTTAAAATCTCTGAAAGTAAAACCACAATTATCGTGAGTCATAGGATCTCTTCAGTAAAAAATGCCGACCGAATAATAATTCTACAGGACGGTGCTGTGGTACAAGAAGGGAAGCATCAAAAATTAATTCAGGAGGAAGGATACTACAAGGAACTTTATGCAAAGCAACTAAGTGAAAAAGAAATGTGAAAATATGTTGTGAAATGTTAATTTTTTTTAGATTTTTGACCTAGTTAAATAAAACAACAAAGATTTATTTTATGAATGAAAATGGAATGATGGAGAAAGATGAAATATTCTCTAAAGTATTAAGAGCCGGAAGACGTACATACTTTTTTGATGTAAGAGCTACCAAAGCAGATGATTATTATCTTACTATTACTGAGAGTAAAAAATTCACTAATGCAGATGGATCTTTTCATTACAAAAAACACAAGATCTACTTATACAAAGAAGATTTTGACGGTTTTGCAGAGATCTTAAATGAGATGACTAGCTATATTGTTGATGAAAAGGGGCAAGAAGTGATAAGTGATAAGCATCAGAAAGATTTCAAAAAAGATTACCAAGAAGATGAAGTGTCTGTAGATGCTACACCTTCTCCAGATAAATTTACAGATATTAGCTTTGAAGATATATAAGCTAAAAAGTAATTAAACTGAAACCGCCTCAAGAAATTGAGGCGGTTTTTTTATATTAGAGCATCAAACAATTCCAATTCATGAAATATCTGTATTTAATTCTTTTCCTAGCTTTTTCTCTTAATGCAAATGCTCAAGAAAATCTAGACCTTTCCTATTATCTTCCACAAGACATATCTTATAACCCAGAAATAACTACACCACAGGAAATCTTGGGATATATCCCTGGAGAATGGCATGTAACCCATGATCTATTGGTTTCTTATATGCGCACACTTGCTTCTGAATCTCCAAGAATCACGATAGAAAATAGAGGAACTACTTTTGAAGGAAGACCACTGCTATTATTAATAATCACTTCTGAAGAGAATCAGAAAAACATAGAAACAATACGTGAGGATCATGTGAATCTAACCGAAGCAAATAGTGAGGATTTAAAGACCGAAGAGATGCCAATTGTGGTATATCAAGGATTTTCTATTCATGGGAACGAGCCAAGCGGATCTAATTCGGCTTTATTAGTCGCATATTATTTAGCCGCAGGACAAGGTGAGAAAATAGATGAACTTCTTAAAAATACAGTGATCTTGTTTGATCCTTCCTTAAATCCAGATGGACTACAACGTTTTGCCTATTGGGCAAACACAAATAAAAGCAAGAATTTAAATCCAGATCCTCAAGACAGAGAATTTAGTGAAGTTTGGCCAGGCGGAAGAACAAATCATTATTGGTTTGATATGAATCGGGATTGGCTACCGGTACAATTACCAGAATCTAGAGCACGGATTGCAACTTTTCATAAATGGCAACCAAATATTCTAACAGATCACCATGAAATGGGCTCTAATTCTTCCTTTTTCTTTCAACCAGGAATCCCTTCCAGAACACATCCACTTACACCTCAAATGAATCAAGATCTTACAAGGGAAATAGGGACTTACCATGCAAAAGCATTAGATAAGATTGGCTCCTTATATTATACTCAAGAGGATTACGACGATTTTTACTACGGAAAAGGCTCTACGTTCCCAGATATCAATGGAAGTATTGGAATATTATTTGAACAAGCAAGCTCTAGAGGCCATGTTCAAGAAACAGATAATGGCTTATTAACTTTCCCGTTTACTATTAGAAACCAGTTTACTGCTGCTTTATCTACTTTAGAAGCTGCAGGAAATATGAGAAGTAAGATTTTAGATTATCAGCGTTCATTCTATAAGAACTCCAGTGATACCATGGGAAAAGACGCCTATGTTTTTGGAAGCGAAAAAGATAAAAACAAGGCTTATTATTTAGCTGAAATTTTAAAACGCCAACAAGTGGAGATCTATGAGATTAAAGAAGACTTCGAACTTAATGGCAAGAACTTTAAAAAAGGTGCTGGATACATAATTCCGAAAAATCAGAAACAACATAGGCTTGTAGAAGCGATGTTCGAGAAAAGAACTTCATTTACAGATAGTTTGTTTTACGATATTTCTGCCTGGTCTTTTCCTTTAGCATTCGATCTTGATTTCAATAATAGTGTTCCAACTAAATATACTGGTGGAAGAATAGATAGCCTACAAAAACCCGCTATCAATTCTCTAATCAAAAGTGACTATGCCTACCTTATGGAGTGGCACGACTACAATACGCCAAAAGCCCTAAATCTAATTTTAGAAAAAGGTCTTCGGGCGCAGGTTGGTATGAAAACCTTTGAAGCAGACAATAAGAAATATGATTATGGAACTATCCTGATCTCTGTTCAGAATCAAAAAATGAATGCTACAGATATCTTTAATTTCTTAACCGAAGTTTCTGAAAAATCGAATGTTTCCATAACTGGAGTTGGTACTGGGCTTACAAAAGGAATTAACTTAGGGAGTAATTATTTTAGATCTTTAGAACCTCAAAAAGTAGCTATTATAGTAGGTGAAGGCATTACTCCTTACGATGCGGGAGAGATCTGGCATTTGTTCGATCAGCGGTATGATATGAATATCACCAAACTGGATACCCGAAATTTTGGAAGAGCAGATCTTAGTAAATACACAGATATTATATTGCCAAATAGTTGGGGCAGCGCTTTAGATAAAAATGACACTGAAAAAATTAAAGATTGGGTAAAAGATGGCGGTACATTAATAGGGTATAAAAATGCTGCAAAGTGGTTCAACTCCAACGGATTTATGAAACTAGAGTTTTTAGAGAACAAATTGAAGGCTGAAAATATAAGTTTCGAGCAACGCAATGATTTTAGAGGAGCACAAGGAATTGGCGGAGCTATTTTTGAAGCAACTCAAGATAGATCACATCCTATTAATTTTGGATATTCAGACAATAAGATCGCTTTATTTAGGGATACTACTATTTTTATTAAAGCTGATTCAACGAGTTACAAGAACCCAATAAAATATACTAACAAACCTCTCTTAAGTGGGTATATAAGCAAACCGAATTTAGACTTATTATCCAACACGATTCCATTTAAACAAGTAGGAATGGGCCGTGGAAATGTGATTCTATTTACAGATAACACCAATTTTAGAGGCTTCTGGTATGGAACAAATAAGTTGTTAATGAACGCCATATTCTTTGGAGATGAGATGTAATTTAAAATAAAGCTTTTAATCCAAAAATGGCCCTTTATTTTATCACATCAAGTAGAGTCAAGGTGTTTTTATGTTTTTTTTCTATTTTGCACTGAAACTTGAAACATGAAACATGAAATACTTTTCAACCTCATCAGCCAATTCTAAGTCCATTTTCTACTTTAAAATCGGGATTTAAAAGAACAATGTCATTTTTAGGGCCTACAGCTCCTAACACCAAACATTCACTCATAAAATCTGCGATCTGTTTCTTAGGAAAGTTAACCACGGCTACAATTTGTTTTCCTAATAGACTTTCTTTAGAATAACGATTAGTTATTTGGGCAGAGGTTTTTTTAATACCTAAATCAGTTCCAAAATCGATTTCCATTTTATATGCAGGTTTATTTGCTTTGGGGAAATCTTGAACATCTAATATAGTTCCAACCCTAATTTCTACTTTTTCAAAATCATTCCAGCTTATTTCCATGTATTCTATGTTTATTCTTAAATTGAAGTGCTAATCTAATATAGCAACTATTAGCATTTAGATTAAAGATATTAAATTTGTTAGCATCTTAAAATTCAACTATGTCCTTAACACCCTCCAATATGCTTCCCTTAGGAACCAAAGCACCAGATTTTACACTTACAGATGCTGTAACTTCCAACATATTTAGCCTATCCGATCTTAAAGGAGAAAAAGGAACTGTGATCATGTTCTTAAGTAATCACTGTCCTTTTGTAAAACATGTTAATGATGAAATTGTGAGAGTGGCCAACGATTATAGAGTGACTGGCTTTGGTTTTGTTGCTATTATGAGTAATAATGTTGAAGATACTCCAGATGATCATCCGGATCTTATGTGGAAAAATGCAAGGAAATACCATTATCCTTTTCCATATTTATATGATCAGACTCAGGAGGTTGCAAAGGCTTATGACGCCGCATGCACTCCAGATTTTTATTTATTTAATTCTGAATTGAAATTGATCTATAGAGGACAATTGGATAATTCGCGCCCTGGGAATGGTATTCCAGTAAACGGAAGAGATCTAAGGGAGGCCTTAGATTCAGTTTTAAATAACCGAAATGTGCCCGAACCACAAAAGCCAAGTATTGGTTGTAATATTAAATGGAAAGAATAATTCTCTTCTCCCCTATTACTACAAATAAATATTAGCAGGCTTAAATTGATAAGAACTTAACAGCTTCTCGTTTTGATATTGTGTAACTTTAAAGTTCATATATTAAAAATGAATTTTTATGAGCACAATAAAATTAGGAGATAAAGCACCAAATTTTGATGCAGAAACTTCAGAAGGAAAATTAAATCTTTATGATTATTTAGGGGATAGTTGGGGAATTCTTTTCTCGCACCCGGCAGATTACACTCCAGTATGTACTACAGAGTTAGGTACTGCTGCCAGATACAAGCCAGAGTTTGATAAGCGAAATGTTAAGATGATCGCACTTAGTGTAGACGGTGTAGAATCTCATAAAGAGTGGATCAAAGACATTAATGAAACTCAAAACACTACAGTCAATTTTCCGATAATTGCAGATGAAGATAGAAAAGTATCGGATTTATACGATATGATTCATCCAAATGCCAACGATACTCTTACGGTAAGATCTGTATTTATAATTGGGCCAGATAAAACCATCAAACTTTTACTAACCTATCCTGCAAGTACAGGGAGAAATTTTGATGAATTACTAAGAGTGATAGATTCATTACAACTAACAGCTTATAATAAAGTTGCAACTCCCGCAAACTGGAAGCATGGTGAAGATGTAGTTATTAGCCCATCGGTGTCTAATGAAGATGCTAAAACTATGTTCCCAAAGGGGTTTAAGGAAATAAAATCTTATTTAAGACTTACACCTCAGCCAGAACTTAAGAATAGCTAAAAAAAAAGAAGCCTCCTATGTTTAATTAAACAAAGGAGGCTTTTATAAATTAAATAGCTAAATTATTTAACTGCTACCAATTCTACATCAAAGATCAATGTCGCATTAGGAGGAATTGCTCCACCAGCACCACGTGATCCATAAGCTAAATGAGAAGGGATCACAAATCTTGCTTGGTCTCCAACATTTAATAGTTGAATACCTTCATCCCAACCTTGAATTACTTGACCTTTTCCTAATTTAAAATCTATTGGTTGATTTCGGGTGTAAGAAGAGTCAAAAACACTACCATCTGGTAGCATTCCTTTATAGTGAACAGATACAGTCTTGCCCTTTTGAGCCTGAACACCATCTCCTTTTTGCTCAATTTTATATTTAAGTCCGCTTGCAGTTTCTTCAAATCCCTGAGAAAGATTTCCCATTAATTCTTCTTGTTTCTTCTTTGCAGCTGCTTCTCTTTCTGCTTTTGCTCCATTAAAAGAGCGAAATTCTTCTACTCCATTAAATTTTTCAGCTTCAGCACCTTGTCTAATTATCTCAACTTTATCTAACATATCACCTTGAGCAATAGCATCTACCACATCTTGTCCTTCTACAACACTTCCAAAAACGGTATGCTTACCATCTAACCAAGGAGTTGCAATATGTGTAATGAAAAATTGACTTCCATTTGTACCAGGTCCAGCATTAGCCATAGAAAGTTTTCCCGGAGCATCATGAGTTAATTCTGGATGAATTTCATCTTCAAAGTTATAACCAGGCCCACCAGTTCCATTTCCTTTTGGGTCTCCCCCTTGGATCATAAAATCTGGTATCACTCTATGAAATTTCAAGCCGTTGTAATAAGGTTTCCCTTGAGGGATCGCTTTATTTTCTAAATTACCTTCTGCCAGTCCTACAAAATTCCCAACAGTTCCAGGTGTTTTTTCATTTTCCAATTTCACCAAGATCTCACCTTTTGAAGTGTGAAATTTGGCATACAATCCATCTTGCATAACGCTAATTTTTAATTATAGCTGCAAAGATAACAATTTGAAAAAGTATGGATGATAGGCTTAGGGAGATTTTAAGATTTAAATAGTATTTATTCTGAAAGTTTCAGGTTTGAGGTTTCGGATTTCAGGTTTCGAATTTCGGGTTTTGAATTTTAAATTCGGAAATTGGAATTAATTTGCTACTTCACTAATGAATTTAATTCGATATAGACGTAATTCTTCATCATCATAGTCTCCATCAAATTCCTCCAGTGCTTCTTCAATTTTATCTGATTGGGCTTCAAGAAAATAATCATGTATCTCTTCTTGTTGCTCTTCATCTAGGATATCATTAAGCCAGTAATCTATATTAAGTTTAGTTCCACTATATACAATAGCTTCCATTTCCTTAATAAATTCATTCATTTCCATTCCCTTTGCTGATGCGATGTCTGTTAAAGGCAATTTCCTGTCGACATTTTGAATTATGTACAGTTTTAGACCACTGTTAGATCCTGTAGATTTCACTATAAAATCATCTGGTCTAATTATATCATTTTCTTCTACATAATTATTGATGACCTCGATAAACTCTTGACCAAATTTCTTTGCTTTTCCTTCCCCTACTCCATGTATATTACTCAATTCTTCTATAGAAATTGGATATTTTAGAGCCATATCTTGAATAGAAGGATCTTGAAAAACTACAAAAGGAGGAACATTTTGCTTCTTAGCTACTTTCTTACGTAAATCTTTTAGAATTTTCACTAATTGCACATCGGCATCTACACTTCCTGCTTTGGGAGTATTTGTATCGTCTTGATAAAAGTCATAAATATGATCTTCCGTCATCATAAAAGAGCTAGGATTTTCAATAAAATCCTTTCCTTTTTCTGTAATTCTTACAACGCCGTAAGTTTCTATATCTTTTTTCAGCATTCCGGTAACCAAAACCTGACGGATAAGAGCTGTCCAATATAGAGCTTCTCTGTTTTTACCTTTACCAAAAAGAGGATGTTCATCTGTTTTGTGTGAAAGGATCAAAGCATTAGCTTTTCCAATCAGAGTGTTTACAACTTCTTTTGCCTTATATATTTGATTTGTTTCTTTAACTGTTTTCAGTAAAAGCACAACCTCCTCTTTAGCTTCGTGTTTCTTTTTAGGATTCTGGACATTATCATCCATGGAAGCACCTTCTCCAGTTTTCTCATCGAAATGTTCTCCAAAGTAATGAAGCAAGAATTTACGACGAGACATAGAAGTTTCTGCATATCCAACCACTTCTTGCAGCAATGCATGCCCGATCTCCTGTTCTGCAACAGGTTTACCGCTCATGAATTTTTCTAGCTTCTCTATATCTTTGTAGGCATAATAAGCTAAGCAATGACCTTCGCCCCCATCTCTACCTGCCCTACCAGTTTCTTGATAATAACTTTCTAAACTCTTTGGGATGTCATGATGGATCACAAACCTCACATCTGGTTTATCTATCCCCATTCCAAAAGCAATAGTTGCCACTACAACATCTATGTCTTCCATAATGAACATATCCTGATGTTTGATACGGGTTTTTGCATCTAAACCGGCATGGTAAGGAACCGCTTTAATTCCATTTACCTGAAGTGCTTGTGCTAGTTCTTCTACACGCTTTCTACTTAAACAATAAATAATTCCAGACTTCCCATCGTTTTGCTTAACGAAACGTATAATATCTGAATCTACATTTTTGGTTTTCGGCCTTATTTCATAATACAAATTAGGGCGATTAAAACTCGCCTTAAAGGTCTTAGCATCTGTTATCCCAAGGTTCTTAAGAATATCCTCTTGTACTTTTGGGGTTGCTGTAGCTGTAAGTCCTATAATTGGAATATTATCTCCAATTCGCTTTATAATATGTCTTAAATTCCTATATTCTGGTCTAAAGTCATGACCCCACTCACTTATACAATGAGCTTCATCTACCGCCATAAAAGAGATCTTAACCCCTCTTAAAAATTCCACATTCTCTTCTTTTGTTAGAGATTCTGGGGCGACATATAATAGTTTGGTTACACCATTGGTAATATCCTCCTTCACTTGCTTGATCTCAGACTTATTTAAAGAAGAGTTTAGCACATGCGCAATCCCATATTCAGAAGAAATCCCGCGAATAGCATCCACTTGATTTTTCATTAGTGCAATTAAAGGCGAAACCACTATGGCCGTTCCTTCTTCAATTAAAGCTGGGAGTTGGTAACAAAGTGACTTCCCACCACCGGTAGGCATTATAACAAAAGTATTGTGTTTGTTTACAATACTTTTAATCACTTGTTCTTGAAGGCCTTTGAATTGACTAAATCCAAAGTACTTTTTAAGTTGTTGGTGTAAATCGATTTCGGTAGAGCTCATTAAATCGTGTTACAATTTTATTTACATTTGCATTAATAAAGATACATATTTCTTTAAGATTCACAATTCATAATTCTACAAATTTGAAACTAGAAGAAAAAATCCTTTCTGTTGCCAAAGAAACTATTTCGATTGAAGCAAAAGCGATTGCAAACCTTGAAAGTCTACTAGATAAAGATTTTTCAGATGCTGTTGAATGCATTTATAATTCAAAGGGTCGAGTAATTATTACAGGAATAGGGAAAAGTGCAATTATTGCAAATAAAATAGTCGCAACTTTAAACTCTACAGGTACTCCTTCGGTATTCATGCATGCAGCCGATGCTATTCATGGGGATCTTGGAACTATACTTACAGATGATGTGGTGATATGTATTTCTAAAAGTGGTAATACTCCAGAGATCAAAGTCTTAGTTCCATTAATTAAAAATTTCAATAATAAACTCATAGCAATTACAGGAAATAAAGATTCATTCTTAGGATTGCAATCCGACTTTGTTTTGAATGCGTTTGTAGAAATGGAAGCTTGTCCAAATAATTTGGCGCCTACCACTAGCACCACGGCACAACTTGTATTAGGAGATGCCCTGGCAGTTTGTTTATTAAATCTAAGAGGCTTTACAAGTAAAGATTTTGCCAAGTACCATCCAGGAGGAGCTTTAGGTAAAAAATTATATTTGCGAGTTAGTGATATCACTGCTCAAAACCAATTACCACAAGTAGCGCCTAATACAAACGTAAGAGATGTGATCATTGAGATCTCCGAAAAAATGCTAGGAGTAGCTGCCGTAATAGAAGAAGGAAAAGTTATTGGGATCGTTACAGATGGAGACATACGTAGAATGTTGAGGAATAATGATGCCTTTATACACCTTACTGCTTTGGATATCATGAGTAAAGATCCAAAAACGGTAGCTCAGGACATGATGGCAGTAGAAGCTTTAGCTATTTTAGAAAAAAATAAAATCTCTCAACTTATTGCTGTTGAAGATGGTAAATATGCGGGAATTGTGCATATTCATAACTTAATACGAGAAGGAATTATATAATGGGAAAAGTTAGTCAGCCGGAAGAAGAGATGTCTTTTCTGGATCATTTAGAAGATCTAAGATGGCATTTAATAAGATCTACATTGGCAGTGCTAATTGCAGCAACTATTGCATTTTTAGCTAAAGGATTTATTTTTGATGTGCTACTTTTTGGGCCAAGTAAAGCAGATTTCTGGACATATGATCTTCTTTGTAAAATCACCTCCTTTTTTGGGGTAGATGGAGGGTTTTGTAACAACGTCATGCCTTTCTCTATTCAGAGTAGAACAATGGGAGGTCAATTCTCCGCTCATATTTGGGTAGCTATTACTGCAGGATTTGTGATTGCTTTTCCATATGTGCTTTATGAATTCTGGAAATTTGTTGCTCCTGCAATGAAGGAAAACGAACGCAGCAATTCTCGAGGATTTATATTCATTTCCTCCCTTTTATTCTTTCTAGGAGTACTTTTTGGATACTACGTAATCACCCCTTTGTCCATTAATTTTTTAGGAAAATATCAAGTAAGTGAACTCGTCTTAAATGAATTTGATCTTAGCAGTTATATAAGTCTTGTTAGAGCTTCGGTAATAGCAAGTGGCTTAATATTTGAGTTACCGATTGTGATTTTCTTTTTAACGAAGGTAGGAGTACTTACCCCAGATTTTTTAAGGAAATACAGGAAATATGCGCTTATCGGGGTGTTGATACTTTCAGCAATTATAACTCCTCCAGATATTGTGAGCCAAATAATTGTAGCCATTCCTGTTTTGGTTTTATATGAAATAAGCATTTTTATATCGAAAATTGTTTATAAAAGACTTCAGAAAGAAGAAAGAGCAAATAAAAATAAATTAGCTAGAAAATAATAGAATGACAAATCAAGTTGAAGAGTTCAATGCATATAGAGAGCGCATGAACGATAAGATCTTAGGAGATAATAACAAGATCATAAAACGCATATTTAATCTAGACACCAATGCGTTTGCAGCAGGAGCTTTAGATGTAAAAACAAAGGAATTATTAGGTCTTGTAGCCTCTACGGTATTAAGATGTGATGATTGTGTGAAATACCATTTAGAAACATCTTATAAAGTTGGATTGAGCAAAGAAGAGGTTATGGAAGCCTTAAGCATTGCAACTTTAGTAGGAGGAACTATTGTTATTCCACACTTAAGAAGAGCTTATGAATATTGGGATGAACTGGAAACCATTAAAGATAAAGCCTAATATTTATAGTAATTCCATTATTACCTGTTTTTATAAATTTAACTTAGATCAATAAAAATATTCATGAAGTTAAAAGCCGAAAGTTTAGTAAAGTCATATAAAGGCCGACAGGTTGTGAAAGGGATCACTGTAGAAGTAAATCAAGGAGAGATCGTGGGCTTACTTGGGCCAAACGGCGCCGGAAAAACCACTTCTTTCTATATGATCGTGGGTCTAATAAAACCCAATGGCGGTACTATTTACCTGGATAACGAGAACATTACTAAATTCCCGATGTATAAACGTGCTCAATATGGTATTGGTTATTTAGCCCAAGAAGCTTCAGTATTTAGAAAACTGAGCATAGAGGATAATATAATGAGTGTTTTAGAGCTTACTAAATTATCCAAGAAGGAGCGACATCTAAAAATGGAATCTCTTATTGAGGAATTCGGACTTGGACATATTAGAAAAAGTAGAGGAGATCTTTTAAGCGGTGGAGAAAGAAGACGTACCGAAATTGCCCGCGCCCTAGCAACCGATCCAAATTTCATTCTTCTAGATGAACCATTTGCGGGAGTAGATCCTGTTGCGGTGGAAGATATTCAGCGAATCGTCGCCCAATTAAAAAATAAAAATATTGGTATTCTTATTACAGATCACAATGTACAGGAAACCCTTGCTATAACAGATAGAACTTATCTTATGTTCGAAGGGAACATTCTTAAACATGGTAGTCCAGAAGAATTAGCTGAAGACGAAATGGTTAGAAAGGTATACCTAGGCCAGAATTTCGAATTAAGGAAAAAGAAGATCTTCGATTAGTTATACTAGCTCCCGTCGTTTAGATTCCATTCCATTTGAAATTATTGATAGCAACACATAACTAGCTATTATAAGTGGGATGGCAATAAATTGGAAAAGGATGATCATGATTAAGCAGAATGCGATAAAAGAATATCTCAACTTATTTTTATTGAAAGACCAATCAGAAAATTTCAGCGCAAATAATGGAATTTCTGCATTTAGCATATAACAGCTAAAAAGAGTTAAACCAACCAAAAACCATTCATTAAGAATTAATGAGACTGCTATTGGATGAGGCTGATAGACCAAAATTAAAGGCAAACTTAAGATAAGCATGGCATTAGCAGGAGTTGGAAGTCCTATAAATGAATCGGTCTGACGTTCATCCACGTTAAACTTCGCCAATCTATAACCAGAAGCTACAACAATCAGTAAACCTACAATTGCCAAAAAAGGGATATTCCACTCTAACCAAGTATTGGCAGCATCAGCACTCCAACTATCTGACATTGGATCTAAAGTTCCAGGAAGTGCTCTCAAAAATAACTGATACATAATAATCCCAGGAACTAAACCACTAGTAATCATATCTGCTAAAGAATCTAGCTGCAATCCCACTTCGCTTTTCACATTTAAGGCTCGGGCAGCCAATCCATCAAAAAAGTCAAAAAATATCCCTAATCCCACGAACAATGCAGCCATTATGAGGTTACCTTGTACTGCAAAAATTACTGCTATGGTTCCGCATAACATATTAAGACCAGTAATTATATTAGGAATGTGTTTTTTTATGGACATGTGTATTATTTATTTTAGGCTTCTAAAGTAATTAATTGAAATTAAAGGAATCTAAAAATATTACAATTATAAGTAACTATTCAAAATCATTCAGATTATATATTCAGTTTAATTAAGATTTTAGTTAATCGGCAGTACAATATAAAAGTCTTTCCTATTTTTGAATAGAATAAATTTTCATGAAAAATCTTCTTTACGCAATCCTTTCCGGGATATTACTTGCCTTTGCCTGGCCTACTTACGGTTTTCCATTATTGTTGTTTTTTGGTTTTGTACCGCTCTTATATCTAGAATACAAATTAAGATCTTCTAGCGGCAAATCCATAAAACTAAAAGTACTAGGTTACGGGTACCTCTCTTTCTTTATCTGGAATTTGATCACTACGTATTGGTTATATTTTTCCACTCCGTTCGGAGGAGCTTTTGCCATTTCAGTGAATTCACTTTTAATGGCATTGGTTTTCTTACTCTATCATATAGTTGCCAAAAGAACCAATTTCAAGGCATCTTCTGCCTTTCTAATTTGTTTATGGATCGTTTTCGAAAGATTACATTTAAATTGGGAATTCTCATGGCCATGGCTAAACTTAGGGAATGGATTTTCAAATTATATAAACTGGGTACAGTGGTATGAGTATACTGGAACTTTCGGCGGTAGTTTATGGGTATGGTTAGTAAACATAGCTATTTTTAAATCTTTATTACTTTATAAAGAACATGGAAAAAAAGAAATTTTAATTCGAAGTTCAATAAAGATCAGTTTAATGATTATTCTTCCTATCGCTTTATCTTATTTAATTTTGGCTAATTATACGGAAGGGAAGGATAAAATTGAAGTGGTAATACTTCAGCCAAACATAAACCCCTATACTGAAAAATATAACACTACAGATACTAGGATTGGAGAGTTACTAGTAGAACTCAGTGATTCATTAGCTACTGAAAAAACAGATCTATTGATAGCCCCTGAAACCGTATTTGCAGATGGAACCGCACTGTCTCAGTTTCCACGTTCAGAAGCTATTTATTTTGGGGATCAATTAATAAAAAGAAACCCTAACCTCAATTTTTTAAGTGGAATTTCCATGTTTGAAAGATTCAATGATCCAAAAAAAGTAGGGAAACAAAGTAATTACATTGGACCCAATGATTGGTACAACGACTATAATTCAGCATTCTTTATGAATTCTGAAAGTGAACCAGAATTATATCATAAATCCAAACTAGTAGTTGGCGTGGAGAATTTTCCCTATCAAGATATTTTGAAACCAATTCTTGGGAATATTATGATAGACCTTGGAGGGACAGTTGCAATGAAAACCACGCAAGAGAACCGCGAAGTCTTTCAACTGAAAAGGGATCAGAATACAGCTCCAATTATTTGTTATGAATCTGTTTATGGAGAATATGTAACGGGCTATGTAAAGAACGGCGCAAATTTCCTTACAATTATAACAAATGATGCTTGGTGGGGTAATACACAAGGGCATAAACAACATTTAAGCTATGCTAGTTTAAGAGCGGTGGAAACCAGAAGATCTGTTGTTAGAAGTGCCAATACTGGGATTTCAGCATTTATAAATGAAACAGGGCAGGTGACAAAAAGTTTGGGTTATGCAAAGCAGGGAAGTATAAAAAGTGAGATCACAATAAATGACAAACAGACTTTTTACGTGAAATATGGAGATTATATTGCAAGGATCTCTCAGTTTCTAGCATTATTTCTGTTCTTATTTTCTGTAGTAAAATATAAGCGGAATCGATAATAATCCCATCCCCAGACCTTCCCGAAGGGAAGGGAGCAATGAATGATTCATAAAACTAATATTTAAAGTCCTCCCCTTTGGGGAAGATATAGGAGGTGATTACTGTCCTCTAAAAAATAGGATCGTACTAAATGTTTTTAAGAGAATATTTAGATCTAAAAATAATCCTCTATGCTTAATGTAATAAAGATCGTATTGTAATTTTTCAAGGCTATCTGTATAACTAGAGCCATAATTCGCCATTACTTGCGCCCAGCCTGTTAAACCAGGTTTTACAATATGTCTTGTTTTATAAAATGGGAGTGTTTTAGAAAGTTCCTTAACGAATACTGGTCTCTCGGGTCTAGGCCCAATAATACTCATTTCACCTTTTAAGATGTTTAGAAATTGAGGAAATTCATCTAATCTGGCTCTTCTTAAAAATAATCCAAAAGGGGTTATTCTATTATCACCTTTTTCCGACCATTGGGGACCATTTATTTCAGCATCCTTCAGCATTGTTCTGAATTTGATGATCTTAAATTTTTTAGCATTTTTACCTACTCTATCCTGGGTATAGAATAAGCTACCTCTATTAGCTATAAAATTGATGAGATATACAATTGGAATTAAAACTAAGCATATCAAAAGGCCAATTATTGACATAAAAACGTCAAAAACTCTAAGAAAAAAGAGGTAGAACTTATTATGATTACTTCGGCTAAACAGAAAAAATTTATAAAAGTCCTTTCCTATATGTTGAACGGGCACCCTGTAGGTTAAATTCTCATATACCTGAGTATAATCTTTAATTGGAAAGCCCTGAATAAGCAAGCTGTTTAGATCCTTCAATAAAGATGCAGTTACATTTTTGGAGCGAGCACTAGAACTGGCTACCACAATTTCATTTAAGTTTTCATCTTCAATTATAGACTTTAAATGAGAAGCCTCAAACTGCTGTAACTCGGAAGAAATAAGTTGCTCTGTCTTTTCCCCAGTATTAATATAACCAATAATCACATAATTAGGATCTGATTTCTGGAGCGCCTCCACCATCAAGTTCAATTCTGCTATATCCCCTATTAACAGCGCTTTTTTATAGAATCTGGGAGATGAAATGAGCGTGATATAAGCGAACCTCCAAATTAATAAGGCTCCCACCATAGAGAGATAGAAAAATAGGATCTGTAATCTATTTGCGGGTAAGCTAGGTGTAAAATATGGAGTAAGCATAAAAAACAGCACTGTTGCAGATACTGTTAAGATCACATTTTTTAATACAATTTCAAATTTACTCGCTTTTTGTAGATCATATAACTCGAAGATACTGGAGAAAATAACCAGATAAATTATTAATACTAATGTCCAAGCCCAGTAGTTCGATGAGATCCTAAAATAATCAAACTCAAAGATAACACTCACCAAGGTTAATGTAAAGAGTACCCAGAATATGTCCATTATCCTTAACAGAACTTTTCGTTCTGAAATATCAAAATGAATTATTGATTTTTGAGCCATATTCTATAGGGGGAGCTTAGGTTCGGGTTGATTTCAATCTAAATATAAAAATTTTCAAGCTAGTAACTCCTTCCAATCCTCTTTAATCTTGTGCCAATCAAAATTCAGTACTTTTTCACGCGCTCTTCCTGTAATTTTCCTAGTACTCTCAGGATTCTGTACTATCCAATCTACCCAAGAAGAAATTTCATGTGGAGCTTGTTTATTTATGAGTAAACCATCTACGGAATGTTCGATCAAAAAAGGCATTCCGCCCACATTAGTAGTGATAATGGGTAATCCCAAAGCCATTGCTTCAATAACGCTTAAAGGACTGTTGTCTATATTCGAGGTGTTTAAAAATATATCAAAATTAGAAGCCAGCCGAGTCCATTCTTTTTTATTAAGCTTCCCCGTAAATGTTACGGGAAGTTTGTTGTTATCCACATATTGCTTACAAGTTTCCAAACAGCCATCCTTATCGGGACCAACCATACACAATTCGGCATAAGGATATTTCCTTAAAACCAACTCTAAAGATTTTATAGCCATCAATGGATTATAAATTTCATTAAAAGCCCTAACCCAAAGCAATTTTGGTTGAAATTGATCTCTAGCTTTAAAAATATAATTTTTTATAAAAATTGGGTTTGGAATATGATCTACTTTATGGTAACCTAAATTGATAACTTCATTCTTATAATAAATTGAAGGTGCAACTATATGATGTGCGTTCTTAAGTAATTTATTTACTGCATAGGTAGAATTTTCAAATCTATACTTAAGATTCCCACCATGTAAAATTGGGACATATTTTTTTCTGAAAAGTCTGGCCAGCCGAGCAATAATAATAGCATACCAGAAATTCTGTGTGCTATAAACATCTATTAATATGATTTTGAACTTATTAAGATTTATAAGAAAGCAAAAAACCATATCTGCCAATCTCAGATATTTATTTTTTAAGCTTGATGCAGAATAAATATGAAAACCTTCAGATTCTAATGCTTTCGCTAGGGATTTATGAGATGTTGGATTTGCATTGGGATCTGATAGTTTGTTACCTATATATAAAATAGATCTTCCCATCAATTAAGCAATTCATTCCAATTATCTTTTATCTTTTCCCAATCAAAATTTGAAACTTTTTCTCGGGCATTTTTGGTCATTTGTGAAGTTCCCTCCTGATCTTTCAATAAAGATTTAATAGCCAACACCATAGAGCTTTCATCCTTCCATGGAACTAAAACCCCATTTTCATGGTTATCTATTAGGTCTTTCATCCCCCCCACATCTGTTGAGACTATTGCCAATCCAAGTGCCATTGCTTCAATCACACTTATGGGAGTATTATCTATATTGGTAGAGTTCAAAAAGATATCATAGTCTTCAGACACTTTTGCCCATTCTTTTTTCTTGAGCTTCCCGGTAAAGATCACTTTTAAATCGTGGTTTTCTGCATATTCTTTACATTTCTGAAGCGATCCATCTTTCTCCGGTCCGACCATACAAAGTTCTGCTAAGGGAAATTCTTTTTTAAGTTGCTCCAATACCTTTATAGCCATCATAGGATTATACCTCCCTTGAAATCGCCGTACCCACAACATTTTAGGGGCAAAACTATTACGTTCTTTAAAGGGAAATTTATTGAGCTCTATCGCGTTTGGAATTATCTGTAAATTGTTAAAACCAGCCTTATTAAATATTCTATAGAGAAATTGTGAAGGTGCCACATTCATTTTTGCTTTTCCAAACAGGGTATCACTAAAGGCTTTAGACTCTTCTAATCTAGTGGGCAAATTTCCTCCATGAAGAATTGGAATATAATCCAGCTTATAAAATTGGCAAGCTTTCGCAACCAGGTATGCATAATAGAAGTTCAAAGCCCCGTAAGTATCAATAAGAACAATGTCTGTAGATTTATGATATTTCATTATCATCCCCAGCATTTCCACTAAGCGCAATGCTTTATTATTCTTATTGGAAGCAGTTCTCACAGCGTATCCCTCCTTCTTTAGCACTTTGCTAAAAAAGGAAATATAAGTAGCAGTAAAGCTGTTAATAGCTAAGTCGTTTCCTATGTACAGGAGGTTTTTTCTCATCAACGATATATAATAAAGCTAAGCCATAAACAAAGGCCGGCAAGGCAATTCGCATTGCAGAATGGTTAATAGTTAAAAACCAAAAAGCCATAAATGCTAAAAAGTAATAATTATTTTTAAACTTGGTCCAAAATACAATCGGGACAAATATAAGAATAAGTAAGGCAATCACTCCAAACATTCCATGTTCAGATAATAAGCGGCTAATTTCATTGTGTGTATTAATTTCAATCCCTAAGTTTTTCTCTCTGTATTCCCTTCCCATTCCAACACCTATTCCCAATAAAGGATTATAATAAAAGGCATGCAATTCGGTTTCAATAAGTTCCACCCTTCCGGTTGTAATATCACTTTTTAGTTCTCCTGCAGCATTTTCACTTTTATATCTATTTTCAATTAGTCCAAAAGTTTTAAAAGAGGAATAGAACCAAATTAATATTAAAGCCGCAAAAAGCATAAATATTTTTGAGTTCATTCTCCCAACTTCTCTGGAATTTTGTTTATAATAAAATATTATTATGAAGGCAATCATACATATTATAGCTGTAATTACCCCACCTCTGGAAAATGTAATAACAGCCCTATACCCCATCATCCCTAATAATATAAAGTCCAAAATATTAACAAGCCTATTTTTTATAACGAATAATCTCGTAACTAGTAGAAATGCACCCATCCCCAAAACAGTGGAGATTTGGTTGGGACCATATCCTCCTGTCGCCGCATAATTCCCAGACAAACTTATTATACCTTCCTTTAATGAGGGAGTATATAAATATAGATAGAACATTTGTGCGAGTAGTGGCATAAGCAGCATGACTACGACTCTTTCAAAATCCTTTCTTTTAATTTTTTTATAATAGCAATATAATGCCGAGACTCCAATAGTAACAGGTCCACTTAAATTAAAAGCAATAAGCTTTCTAAATTCAATCTCATAAGTCCCTGCAAAAGAGGCCACAATAATTCCGGGAATAAGAAACAAAAGATAGGTCCAAAAAGGAACTGTTTTAGATGAGGTCCCTTTAAAAAACATTCCAATAACCATAAATATGATGACAGAATATTTTCCGGTCTCATAAAAAACCATTCCATCTGTCATTCTAAAGAACACCTCCGCCCCGGCAATATAAGCCGCTGCCATAAGCGCTTCGTTATTTCTGTTTTCGTTTTGTATTATAATAAAAGTGAAATATAGCAAAACTCCAAAAAGTATCATCCCTGACATCGGCCTATATAAATAAATAGCTACAGCCATCACAATATGCAATAGCAGTATTTCTATATAGGAAAAACTTTTAGGCTGATTTATCATATTTAATTATGATCATTAATAACTTCTGAATAAAAACCTATTATCTCCTTTGCAACACATTCTTCCGAATAATTAGAAAGAACATGTAAGTTTAATTTTTTTGCGTCAAAAATTCTTTCTTGTTTATTTTTATAATAAAACAAAATTTCATCTGCAAGCATTTTTGGTTGTTTGGGTGACACCAATTTACCATTCCCATTTATCAATTCCTCACATTGCCCAACATTAGTTGTGACCACAGCAATGCCGGAAATACCATATTCCAAAATCGCTAACGGAAGCCCTTCAGATATTGATGAAAGCACCCCTAGATCACAATTTTCTAAATAGTCTATAACATTTTTTTGACTACCATAATAAAAGATTTTATCCTTAAATGATGGATTATTTATCTTGTCAATTATTTTTTTAGAGTAAGTAGTTTGAGGATCATTTCCTATTAAATGCAGGCTCATATTGTAATTAGATACTAAAATTTCGAATGCATTAAGAAGATTTATATGGTCTTTTTGTGGTCGTAAATTAGCAACACAAATAATTTTAAAGGCAGATGGATCCCCTTTAATTATTATCCCCATAGAATTCTCAGAATTAGCATTTATAAAGTTATTTACTTTAATGACTTTTTTACAATGTAAAAATTGAAGGCTCCAAATTTTCAATTTAGCATTCACCGATATAACACCGTCAAAATGTTTAGAACAGTATTTTAAAATAGTAGATTTTCTTTCATTTAAGAATTCACTGTTTCCATAATGATCATGCCAAATTAACTTAACCGAAGGATAAGAGATCTTTATAAACGTGGCTAAAAAATAAGAAGTACCATGTGCATGCAGAATATCAATTTTATGTTCCTTTATATAATTCCTAAGATTTAAAATCGCTTTAATATCGAAGGTGCTTTTCTTATCCAAAAAAATATAAAAAACTCCTAAAGCGATTCGATCCTTTAGTAGCCCCTCTTTTCTTGTAACACAAATATGAGAGTCAAAATTATTCTTATATAGCAAATTAGCGTAATTAACAGCCATCCGTTCAGCGCCACCCGGATCTAAAGAATCTATAATTTGCAGTACTTTCATATTAGGTTGGTAATTTCCTTCTCAAATTTTTCCAAAGTAAATTGTCTAGACCAAGTTAAAGCTCTTTTCGACACATCATCCAACTTCTTTTCATCTTTTAAATAAGAGAGTACGCTTAATCCCGCTTTATCAAGTTCTGGCTCTATAAGGATTCCCTGCTCTCCATGATCTAGCATATAAGGCACACATGAAACAGAAGTTGCAATAGGAATACACCCAAAAAACATAGCTTCAGCAATCGCTTTTGGCCAGCCTTCAGATTGTGATGCCAAGATTAAAAAATGGGAAGCTTTATATACTCCTTTCAGTTCTTCCAGCTTGCAATTCCCCATAAGCCTGACAAAGGGATCCAGATTTTTTGTGGCTATATATTCCTGCAATTCGTTTTTAAGCACCCCACTTCCGTAGATCTCAAGTTTTACCGGAATGCCCTTTCCCATTAAGAATTCTATCAGTTTAATGGCAAACAAAGGTCGTTTTCCCGGGCTCAAACTCCCCACGAAAATGAATTTAAATGGGAAAATAAAATCTTTGTTAGGCAAGCCTTTTTCCGTTTCCGAAAAAGATGCCGTAAAAAAAGGCAGGATATTTTTTGATTGCTCCGGCCAATCTCCATAAACCAATACCTTTATATTCCTGCTGAGGAAAATATTTCTTAAGATCCACTTTTGAAATCTATAGCTCCAGGGCTGTTTTGAATTTGGATCCCAGTTCCCTGCATATTTTACTGTTTTAGGTTTATTTGGAAAAAGTATCTGAATAAAACATGCTATTAAACCTATATTCCCCGGACAACGTAAATGGATATGGTCTGCTTCTTTCATAGCTTTGAAAATAACATAACAAACTCTCGGGAATTTTATCAGGCTTCGGATTATTTCCCTAAAATTTAAAAAAGAGATTCCCGGAATTTTCAGGAAGGCAATCTTAGGATGTACGTAAGGAGTTTCAATTGTATTTGGAATTGACAAGATTTTGGGAGCCAATACAATAACTTCATCTGCATTACTTAGCCAAATATTCATTTCCCTAATATAGGGTTCATAAGAGTAATAAGACTTGTTATGTTCTTTGTGAAGTATATAGGTTATAATGGCAAATTTCATCTTTGCAGTAAATTCCAGTTTCTTAATTAAATATCGATCTGAACTAATTATCTGATTTTTCTATGATTCAGCTTCAATCCTTTTTCTGCATCAACATTGTTAAATGCATGCACTTGAACATATCGGGATCAGAATCCCTAGATTTTTCCCAATCTTCCAAGTGCCATTTTTTTCCTATAGCCAATTTCTTTTCCGCCGACAAAGGAAGAAAATTAACTATAAAAAGCCATTTTGCTTTGCCTAGCATTGCCCTTCGTTCCTTTATTTTAAAGGAAGTTTCAAATTGATAATAAACCTTCTTTGAGAATGGCCATTCCCAGTCCTTATCAGATTGAAAGGGCCTGTAAATTGTTCTTAACAGCTTTATTGGCAGACTTGTTTGCAATGGATCATTGCTAATAATAGTTCCTTTAGTATTTAGCTTTTCCTTTAATCTGTTAATCAATTGCTCTACATCCTTAAAATGATGAAGGACGCCATACGCATAAATGAGATCAAAATCCTTTTCGGTAAATTCTTCAGAAAGAAAGTCGATTGCAAAAGCATTCGCTTGTTCTATATTCTTTAATCTGTTTCTAAGATGCGAAATTCCTTTTTCACTTAGATCTATCGCTATATACTCTTTAGAGTTTTTCGCCAGATACATTGACAGGGAATTTCCTTCATAACAGCCTAGGTCCAATACTTTTTTATTGGATAAATCTCCACACCATTCAAGATGAAGTTGATGAATCTGTTTTTCTACCCCTATACTTTTTCTGACTTCCCGAAGAATCCCATTTCGCAGGGAATACCAAATTTTAGTGGCAAAATTTTTTCTCTTTTTATCATAGAAATCTTTTTGGCGCTTGTTCGTTTCTAAAGTTTCATGAGAGTTCATTGAATCGCGATCATTTTTTATGACTATATAAAAAAGGTGTTATTTTAAAATTTAGGCTTATCATAGATCAAACTCCACCATCCCACAATTCTACCTAAACTTTCAGTTATGGCTTCTTTTTTTCGATTGGTATTGATCACATTTCCAATCCGCACTAAAGTTAACAAAAAAGCAATGCTATGCCATTTTAGTTGAGCTTTAATATTTCGATTTGGATATTTAACGCGCCAAACATACCAACCGTTTCTCACTACCATTTTTCCGTAATTGAATCGGTTTGGCCTACCTGCCTCCTCGTGGTAATGAAATAATTTGGCATCTGTATTAACGTATAGCTGACCAATTTTGGAGCTTCGTAGGCAAAAATCCATATCCTCATAAAGTCCGTAGCCCTCAAAATAGGTGGAAAAACCTATTTTTTCAAATAATTCTTTCCGGTAAGAGGCCACTCCGCCCATAAAGAATTCCACAGGGTATGTTTTGTCGGAAGGCGGTAAAAAACCTATGGACAAGCCATTGGAAAATTCGGGCATAAATCCAGGTGGTTTGTTACTTAACAAACCAATTCTTTTACGGAGCAAGTTTCGGCTTCCCAATTTGCGAACATAGCCATCCATTTCAAATTCGTTATGTTCTATTGCATTCCCTAAGGGATTTGTTCTCCATTTCACCTCATCAATAATTGCACCTCCTACTCCAAGAGCATTAGGGTTTTGGGAATAAGTACTGATCAAATTTTTAAAATACTCCGGCGTTAATACTATATCATCATCCAAAAAACAAATAATTTCAGAGGACTCAGCTACATTCTGGATTCCAAAATTTCGTTGCTTTGTCAATCCTCTTCTTTCAACCCCAACTTTAAAGTATTTTAACCCGGTGTAAAATTTTCCTCGCAATGCATCTTTACTGCTGTCATTGGGAGAACTGTCAATTATTAAAATTTCATTTGGAACCAACAACTGTTCCTGCACAGATTCCATTAATTTGATCAAAGCGGCAGGTCTTTGGTAGGTGCAAATAATTAAACTAAACTTCATCTATCTCTTCTCTTAGGGATTTTATTAGGTCAATTTCCATATTCAAACTTGCAGCATTCATTATATCAATATTCGCGAAGGGCCAATGATTTAATTCTTTACGTTGAACAGATTGGTTTAAAATACTTTTAAAAAACTCTTCTCCCAAGTGGTTGATTTTAAAATAATCCTTTAAATTTTTTTCCATATCCGGAAGTTGATATGCTCCTGCCCAATCAATTGATTTAAAAAGTCTGTAGCGGTTTCCTGCATTTTTACCTTTCATCATTCTTTTTATCAAATAACCATCAATTTTAGAACGAATTCCCCATACAGGAAATTTAATCAAGTCAGGGAAATATTGAGGAACAAGAGGTGCCTGGTTGGTTGGAACTTTATTGAATTTTATCAATTCCTTTGATTCCTTAAAAAGTTTTTTCGCAAAGCGGTAATTAAGCCTTAGATTCGGATGGATATTGCTTGTGTTTCTCAGTATCTGTATAGACATCGCCGGACTAAAAGCACGGTAACTAAAGCTTGAAATTTGCAATTGTTTTGCTAAGCGCATTCGGGTATAGGTGTACCAGGAGAATAGTTCATCATAGAGTTCAGCATAAGGCAATTTATGAGCTTCTATTCTGGAAAAAAGCTCTTCAAGATCCTCTTTCACCGCTTGATTCAATTCTTTCGAAGAAATCTTAAAATCCATTCTGTTCAATCTAATTTTTCCATAATAGATCAAATACCGGCTAAGTATCTTAGATTTCCAAGCTTCAAAATTTTCTGGAGTTGATTTTTCAAACTGATAATCCTTTTTTAGAAGATAATATTTGATAAAATTTTCCTGTCTGAAATTCCTTGAAGAATATTTAAGGATATTTCTCCCGGGCAGTGCCTCGCAAAGTTCCCCTAAAAGCATTGGAACAACAGGTTGTGCCTTCACATTTTCCATGATTTCCAACCAGGAGCAAATTTGAACAGCTTCTGTTTGAAGCGTGTATTTCTTTAAAACTTCATAAGAAGGAAAGTAAAGATCCGGTTGATAAAAGTTGCTAAAACCTGCCTTTTTTATTTTGGCGAGTCTGGAAGCGATCTTTGTTTCATAATTTACCTTTGCTCCAAAAGTCAAACAGCTTATTTTTTTATCTGAAGGAATTGCTCCTAAGACTACCCTACTGTCTATTCCTCCACTCAGAGCTACTTTAACTTCTTCCTGATCAATTAAACAGAGTGTTACTTCTTTCTTAAATGCTTCCCAATACTTTTTATGTAGTTGATGTTTTTGATCTGGAGAAGATATATCCTGAAACAGGGAATTATCGTATTTTGTTTCCAGCTTTTCTCCGAACTTATCCAATTTTAAATATTGCCCCGGCAACAGCCGCTTACAATCTTTTAAAATTGTCCTGGCACCTATATTAGAAAAATCCTGCCCAATCGATCTTTGCAAAATCCCAACTTCATCAAATTCACAACCGGAAATTAGGGCCATCAAAATAATGCTGTTAGAAACATAAAAACCTTCTTTGTTTTTTAAATAATAAACCGGATAAAGCCCTATCAAATCATTACAAATCGTAATTTCAAGGGATTTCATATCGATAATTGTCGTAGAAAATGAGCCGGTTATATGTTCCGGAAGCGGCCATCCGGCAATTATTTGTTCAATAGCTCTTTCGGTATGTATATGGCTATTTGGACTGTCACAATTTAAATCCCTTAGATATCCATCTGTAATGCTGGTATGAGATTCAGTTTCCAAAATTTCGACTCCTTTTTCTGAAAGTAAGTTTAATGGCCCTATACTTTTGCTCCTTAAATCAAAGGGAGATTTCGTATAAATATCTTTGCCGATGGAAATATTGCTTAGAAGGAATTTCATTGAAGTGCAACGATAAGTTAATTATTTAGAAATATAAACTATTAAAATAATAATTGAGTATTTTTCTCCTGAACCTTTCTTCTTAATTCTTGATCTATAGCTCTTGGTTCCTGGCTCTTTGATTTCTAATTAATCTTCACTATTTTTTTTTGCCACGAATGCACGAATATTTTTTCTCTTTTCTCTCTTCTCTATTTTATTTCATCACTACCCATTCACTCCTCCTTCATCGACTTCTCCACCCACAACTCGCTTTTTTTCCAGCGCAATCTCATTGATTTTGCATAAGTCAGGGGATTTTTAACCGATTGTTTATTATAATACTTTAAAAATAAAGAAGTTTTAAAACCTCTGATTTGCTTTATATTATAATAGTTAAGGGCAAAAGCCATTAAAGTGGGCGAAGGCTTGGGCAATGGTTCTTCCTGTTCCCAGGCCAATATTCGTTTTTCACGGAGGCCTCCCATGGGTGCTTTTAAGTGCAGAATTTCAATTTCAGGATGGTAAATGATATCACAACCTAAATTTCGTAACTGCATCCCAAAATCGGCATCCTCCCCATAGCCGTGTTCATAAATGGAGGAAAAAGCGCATTGTTTGGCAAAAGCACTATTAACAATACTGGTTCCAGAACCAAAACTGCCCCATTGTTTTATTTTTTTGAAAATTGTTTTTTCGCCTTTTTGTTTACAGTTCATATTGATTGAAGACACTCCCAATCTGTTCATTTCCGTTAAAGCTCTCTCCAATAGATCAGGCTCAAAACGAATATCATCATCAGCAAAAAAGATCCAATCTGACTCTACTTCTTTCAAAGCTATATTTCGTGCATTACAGGCACCGGTTTGATGAATAAAATGATGTGTTATTTCAAAAGGCCAAGTTTTGGAATACAGTTCAGGTAATTCTGAAAGGGAATTCACATCTGGATTTTGTTCCACCACAATTACCCTCTTTGGAAGCAGACCTTGAAGGCTCAGGTCCTCCATTACCTGCAGCAGGTATTTTGACCGACCCATGGTAGGGATAATTACATCTAGGGAATCAGAAGTTTCTGGAATTTTCTTGGATTGAATCCCAATTGCCGACAGATCTATCTTTTGTAAAAAGGACTTTTCCTCTAAAAACGCCTGCAAAAAAGCTTTGAGTGGAAATTTGTTTTCATATTTCAAGTAACACCAAAACAAAACTGAAAGCCAAATTGTGTTGTAATATTTATATATAAAGGAAAATAACTGGCTTGAAGTCGCTGTGGCTTTAGGTTTATTATCTGAGGTCCGGTTCACCAATCCGGGAGCAGAATAACAAAAAAGTCCGTTTTGCTGACCAAACTTAGTGATGGAATTCAACAAAAAATCAAAGTCTTTTATTCCTTCAAAAAGCGATTTGAATTTTAGAAGGGTTTTCCCCTTACTACCTCCTACATCACTGCTCATTTGCCAAGTTGCATACAAAACTTTTCTGTTTACATTTACGAATGGCAATTGGTCTATATAGCCAATACTATCAGAGAAGAATTTGTTTTCAATGGCAAATGAAGCCATGATACGATCATGGTGAAATATCTGCGACCATTGCACAATATTTAGATCGTCACAATATTTTTCCTCACACCAAGCTATGATCTCTTCTGGGAATTTTTCTGCCAGATCCCAAAAGGCGCAAGTTAAATCACTCTGATTACAATTCACAGTATCTCCCGAGGTGTTTTTAACTTCGATAATCTTTTTTCCACTTATGTGAATTATAAGGATCAATGGATCATAGCTTTATAAAATTCAATATTTCTTTTTATAAGAACGTCAGAAGAAAAATATTGCTTCACTTGCTCTCTAGCACTTTTACCCATATTCTTTCTTAGGTCATAATCGTTTAACAGTCGATGAATTTTTTTGGCAAAATCCATATGATCATTTGGATCAATCATATAGCCTGTTTCTCCATTAATCATCATTTCATTTGCCCATCCAATATTGGATGTTACCATTGCCTTTTCCATGGCCATAGCTTCTAGCCATGTCATGGGGAAGGCTTCAGCAAAGCTAGGTAGAACTACTACCTCTACTTTAGCAATTTCCTTTGATATTTTATCATAGGGCACTTCGGCCAAATGAATTACATCTTCCCTATATTTATTTTCAATTAGGTCCATTACCATTTGAAGGGTAGATCTATTTTCCTTTACATCTATACTATCTTTTCCTAATAAGGTAAGAACAGTATTAGGAGCCATTTTTTTCAAAACATTAAAGCTGGCTGCTAATTCTAAAACCCCTTTTTTTCTAATAATCGTTCCAAAATATAGAATAGATTGTGGCTTCTGTTCAAGATTTAATGGTCTAAAATCATTAGCATTAACTCCATTATAAATGGTTTGAATATTCTTTTTAAGATTAAAGATCTCCTTGGTCTTTTTACCTGTAAAGAAACTAGCGCTAATAATAGAATCAGCATTATTCAAAGCGTTTTTTTCAAACCATCGATTTTTCCATTTCTGTTTTCTTCCTTCAAGATCACAAAAATAGGCGTCGCTTCCATTACAACGTATCACCAAAGGAGCTTTGAAGTTCATAAATGCGGTAATTCCCGTCCAATCCGGGGCTTCTAAAAGATCTATGTTTGTTTTACTTACAATTGCATTAATTGTGTTCTGAAATTTAATCCTCGTAACATACCATGTAAATCCGGGAAACCTTAAAGTTTTTAAAAAGTAAAAATGAATATTATTTTCAATAAAATCCTTTTCAATAGAGGTTCCTAAAATAAAAACTGAAACCCTGATGTTTTCATTTATTAAATTGTCGGCCAGGTTTTTAATACTAGTCCCCAGCCCACCAGACCCAGGCAGCTCGAGATGGGGATATTCCGGCGTTATGAAACCAATATGCATATTAAATTATTTCTTCTATTGCGTTCCAAATGCGTTCATTCGCATTTGAAACCGGGTGCTCATTAATAATTTCAAACCATTTTTTTGCATTCCCTAATACCTCCGAATTATCACCTTCTAATCCTGTTTTGATAACCGATTCAATTTCTCCTACTTCATTGATCCATAAAGCGGAATTCCTAGAGGGCATAGATTTAAAATGAACGTATCTGTAAATACTTCTGGTGTCCTTAATCCATTCAATCTCTTCAGGATTATAATTTATATAAGCACAGGGCTTTCCATAGCTGATATAATCGAAAACCATAGAGGAAGCCACATTAACTACCATAAAGGTATGTTGAATTATATTGGATTGTAATTTTAGGTCCTTCCTGGTTGGAAGAATAGCATCCCATCCATCAGAAATTTTAACCCAAAGTGGTTCTATAGGCACTATTATATCTTCAAATTCTGCTAAAACCGAATCATACCTTTTCGAGAGGTCAACTGGAGATCTTCTAAATATAATCCCCAAATTATAGCCTTCAGAATTCATTCTGGAAACAGCCTTGGCTGTATGCAACAGATAAAGTTCATCATGTGGGGCTGTAGTGATATCGTCTCCAGAATAACATAAATATTGCCTTTTACTTTCTAAATTAAAATCCTGATAGAACTTCTCCTTTTCAATCTTGGTTTTTTCAAGAAAATGAACTTCAAATTGAGGAGTTCCTGTAATTTTTATTTGAGAATTCTGAATTTGAGGATAATATTTCAGCAACTCGTTTTTCATATACCCACTCCAAACAAAATAATGATCTGCATTTACTACCATAGTTGCTTTTGGCAGATTGTCCCATGAAAAAATAAATGTAGCAGTAGGAATCTCCAAGTCCTTTGCAGCTAATAAAGGTGCTAAAGCTTTTATTGGTCTTTGGTTGGTACAAAATACAAAATCAGGATTCTGTTCAATTAAAGTGTTTTTGCAATCATTATAAAGATCATTGCCTCTTTCTGAATTTTGCAGTTTTGTTTGAAGCCTTTGCAGACCTTTTCCTCTACTAAAAGAATCGGTAAATTGCTTTACCAGAATATTTTTAAAGGCATTCTTTAATCCACTGCCTTTATTAATAAATTTATATTCCTGAAATACCGGATCTTTAAATTTTTCGCTGAAATAATTTAACTCAGTATTAATTTTCGCTCGTTTATAAAGATCCGTAATTGCCCTAGGTTTTCCGCTAATTTTAATCTCTTTAAAACCGAGCGCTTTTAGATCAAATGGGGTTTGATTCCAAAAAATTATATCCCACCCATTTTTTTTACCTATTTCCACAAAGGAGGTAAATGCGAAATTTCGAAGCCCTACTCCATCAGGTATTAAAATAAATATTTTTTTGGATTTCAAATCTAGGTGTAGGTTAAGTGAGTAATTTCAAAGATAGAAATTTAACATGATTTTAAATTCCTTTACATACTTCAAAATAAATTCTTCCAATTATTAATTAGGGAAAAGCAAAGAGAAATTCACCCATTGCCAAATATGAAAACTACTACTATTTTCACCTTCTAAATAAGATTGCCATTCCTTTTCTATTTCCTCGTGGTTGAACCAACTGGAATATTGAGAATTTGCTAAGCTTTTTAATTGTTCTTCTACCCAAACTTTAAGCTCCATTCCCAGCCATTCTCTTTGTGGGGTCTGAAGTGGTCTTTTGGGTGTGTAAGAGATTTCTTTTGGAACTAAATCCTTTATAATTTCCCTTAATAAGAATTTATGTGTGTTTCCGTTTATCTTAAAATGTTTGGGTTGAGCAACTGCGAATTCAACTAATCTATGATCTAAAAAGGGCTCCCTTAATTCTGTACTATGAGCCATAGAGATCCTGTCATTAAAACGAAGAGCTCTGGGGATCTTGGTATGAAATAAATCCCGATATTGTTTATTTCTTAACGGATCCTTGAATGGCCTTGGATAGTTAGTTTTATCAATGTTATCTCTTAATATCTGGGATAAACAATTCATTTTAAAGGGAGAGATCTTTGGATCTAATCCTTGAATAACTGCATCATTTTCTGTAGCATAATAATCATATCCCGCCCATTGTTCATCCATTCCTTGTCCATCTAATAATACTAAAATATCCCTATTTCTCGCATCTTCAAAGATCTTGGAATAGGCCAAAGTTGGAACCCCTCCAAAAGGTTCATCCTCATAAAAACTTATATGTTTTGAGAGTAAAGGAACTTCTTGGGGTACCAGTTTCACTAAATTTAAAGGATTGGTGGTAAGAGATATCATTTTTTTTACCCAAAAAAGCTCATCATATCTCTCATCTCCAGTATAAAAAGTAAATGCCTGAATGTGCTTATTATTCTGTGATTTGTTTACCAACGCAAGTAATAAGGAACTATCTACCCCTCCACTTAAATTAAATCCCACAGGCACATCTGCTCTGAATCTTAATGAAATACTATTCTGAAGCAATTCTAAATAGGTTTTTTTTGTCTCCTCGAGATCACCTGAAATTTCGATCTTTTTTACATTTTCGGCAAAATGATACCACTTTGTTAAAGTAAAATCTCCCTCTGAATAATTTAAATAATGCCCGGCAGGTAGTTGAAAAATCTCCTCAAAAAAAGTTTCATTTGGTTCTCCGTAAGTTCCATATGCAAAATAATTTGCCCAAACTTTCGAACTAGGGATATCATTATTTAAACCTGATCTCAAAGTCTTTATTTCACTGGCGAAAGTAAGCTGAGAATCTTTTAAAGAATAGTAGAAAGGTTTTACTCCAAAACGGTCTCTGGCCGCGAATAATACTTTTTCCAATGAATCCCATATTGCAAACGAAAACATTCCATTTAACTTGTTTAAACAGTCTTTTCCATAAACGAGATATGCCGCTAATAAAACCTCTGTATCCGAATTGGTCTTAAAATCATATTCAAACCTTAATTCCTCTTTTAACTCAAGGTAGTTATAGATCTCACCATTAAAGCTTAAAATGAAGCGTTCGGAAGGATCTAAAAATGGCTGATTAGAACCAGGACTCAAATCTATAATTGAAAGTCTGTTATGCCCGAGAATGGCAAACCCGGGATCTTCATAAATCCCGGTATTATCAGGTCCTCTATGGGATTGTAATTCCAGCATTTTCAAGAAATCCTTTCTAGAAAAATCAGAAGATATTATCCCTGCTATCCCACACATTATTTCATAGTATTTAATATGGATTCCGCCTTTTCCCAATCGGATGGAGTATCTATGTTTACATAAGGAGAATCTGTTGTATCTATAAATCCTATATTCTTGCCATATAAGGAGTTTTGATTAAGGATCATTGAGGTTTTGGTGAGGTAAATTGCCCCATCTCTAAAATATGCCTTTGGGAGTTCTTGTCTTCTAGTTATAATTTCCTTTTCCCCAGTCGCTATGCTTAATCTACCCTCCTTCTCTTCAAAGATCCAATGCGGATTATACTCATGAGGTACTTCACGTACACTAACCAAAGAATCCGGACTATCTGAAATGAACTTTTGGATAGCTTTATCTATTAATTCACTCTCCCTAAATGGAGTTGTAGGTTGTAATAAGCAAACAGCATCAAATGACTCTCCTTTATCTTTAAAATATTGTAAGGCATGCTTAACAACTTCCAAGCTAGTGGTAGTATCCTGAGCCAGGTTATCCGGTCGTTTAAAAGGCACTTCCAATCCAAGCCCCTTTGCTACTTCTATAATCTCTTCGTCATCACTGCTCAAAATCACTTTTGTTAGCAATTTGGAATTTCTAGCACTTTCACATGTATATTGCAGTAATGGCTTTTCACCAAGCGGCAGAATGTTTTTTCTCTTAAGACCCTTGCTACCACCTCGAGCAGGTATGATTCCCAGTATTTTCAATATTAAATATTTTGAATTATTGGTTTTTTTATATCTCGTTTATTCTTTTGATCTAAATAATCAGCTATAATACCTTCGTCAAATTTATTATAAATGTCTCCAAGAACCATTGAGGTAAGATCCTTAATTCTACAAATTCTCCCATTTCCTTTCTGCAGAACGGGTTTTATTTCTTGCTTTTCAAGCTTCTTAAGTATTTCTGGGAGCATTAAACCTGCTTCCCGTATAACTTTATTGCCAATTGAATGTAAATTGTCTTCAACTACAATTTTTGGTCTCATTTGATTTAAAATCCCACCTGCATCTACCTTAGGTGTTGCAATATGAAATGTTGCACCAATACATTCCGGTTCATTATAATGATATGGGAATAAATTAGTGGCAGAACCCTTATAATATGGAGATAATCCCAAATGTAGATTGATAAATCTATTTGGAAACTCTTTTAGTAAAGATTCGGATATGATAGAGGTTCCAAAGAGAACTATATAATCTGGGTTAGCATCCTTTAGTAAATTTTCTGTGTTAGGTGAATTGATGCCTTTAAAAGGAAGTTCTTTTATGGCGATATTTTCAGGGAAATTATAAGTTCCGAAAAAATCCATTTCAGAGGCTGTTCTTTTCTTAAAATGATCCTCAATAAATTCTTTATCTACCAGATCATATTTGGAGGTATCGGTAATTGAATTCGCCTTCTCTTCTGTAATGATCAAGTTTAAATCAAGTTCCTTACTAAGGCAATTCGCGATGTATTTATGCCTAAAACTATTACTTGTTAGTAGAACTACTTTCATTTTTATACCATTTCCTGAATGCAGGTTTCTCGAAGATAGTCTTTGTTTTAAATAAATCAGATTTACCCATGGGTAAATCATTACAATCAAATCTACTTAATAAGTAAGGAGCAGTCCCAATATCATTGTTTACCGCACGTTCCATAGTGAAACCAAGTTCAAAATTATTCAATTCTACAAGTTCAGATATCCCTGAACACGCCTCATAAGAACCATATGGGTAACTTATAATATCAGCAGGTTTTGAAAATCTGTTTAGAAAGAATTCTTGCGTTTTCTTCAGCTCTGTATCTAATTCATTTAAAGACAATTTTCCAAGAGGAATATGATTATGGGAATGTGAACCCAAATTACCATTATTGAATAATGTTTTTAACATTTCATCCTCAAAATACAGGGATTTTGCTACTTCTTTTTCATCATAATTTTCATTGAAAATTGGGTCTATCAATTCAAATTGTTCTAAATGAGTCAATTTAAAATTCAGTAAATATTTAAGCTTGGCTGTTTCATCATCATCATAATTATAATGCACTAATGCTTTGTGCTGCTCTGTTTCACTCAATTTTAATTTAAATGTTTTATTAATTAACTGAAGCAGTTCCGAAGAAGGAATCTCAGACCTCAACATATGGATCTTATGAACCAAAGAAACCTTTCTATCTTCGTAATTGGCCGTATTAATAAAAAAAATATATGGAATACCCAATCGATCTAAAATAGGTTTTGCTAAAGTATATTGTTCTTTGAGACCATCATCGAAGGTTATTAATATATAATTCTTAGTAAATGCCCTCTCTTTATTAGCTAACAACTCTTCCTGGGAAATAAAATCCCCCTGCTTGGATAAAGCTATTAATTGTTGCTCAAATACCTTTGGAGTAAGGCCAAATATACTTGGGTATTTGGCTGAAAAATCATCTCTTATATAGTGATAGTTTGCAACTGCAAGCATATTAATAGGTGATTGTTTTAGAAAACTCTAATTTTTCTGTAGCCAAAATTTCGGCTATTTGTTCTCCTGCAGATCCATTCCCATAAATTTCTGAAGAACTGTAAAATCCGTTGGAGATCGCTTTTTTAGTGGCTAGAATTATTTCGTTGGAAATACAATTAACATCAACAACGTTTGTAGCTCTTAATCTTCTATTTTGTCTGCTCCCTATATTAATAACCGGGATTCCAAGATAGGCACATTCTCGAATTCCTGTACTGGAATTTCCGACCAAGGCTTTAGAGTATTTAATTAAACGCAAAAAATCCAAAGGCTCCATATTTTTAAAAAAATGAATGTTCTCCGGTTTTTCTATCTCTCTAAATGCACGAATCCCATTCGAGGTACCATCTGAACCTGCATCTACATTTGGCCAAAACCAAAAAGCCGGATAATTTAATTCTTTAATAGCTTTAAGCGTTTCTGTTATCTGGATCTTAGCATTCTTATACTCGGTTGTTACCGGATGTTGCATTACCACAATGTATCCGTCCAGCCAATTTAAATTAGAGCCAACCCCACCATATTTATCGATAGGATTAAAATTAAGCTTAGTTTCAGAATTTATTTGTTTTGCAAGATCAATAGAAGGGCAACCCGTATTAATTACTTTTTCAGGATTCTCCCCAAGTCTAATAACTCTTTGCTTGGCATCTTCACTGGAAACTAAATGTAGGTCTGCTAACTTTGTATTCGCATGCCTAACTTTTTCATCTATACTCCCGGTCACCTCTCCGCCTTGGATATGTATTAGTGGTATGTTTTGATAAGCCGCCGCAATAGAGGTCGCAATGGTCTCGAATCTGTCGGCTATAGTGACTACTGCATCTGGTTTTAAATTATAAAAAACATTGGTTAATTCCATCACACCAATTCCTGTTGTCTTGGCCATAGTAGTAGGATTCTCTCCTTCTAAAACCATGAACACCTTGGCAGTGATCTTAAAACCGTCCTTCTCGATAAAATCTACCGCATTTCCATATCTATCCAAAAGTGCGGAGCCTGCAATCACTAATTGAAGCTCTAATTCCGGATGATCTTGAATGGCAGTTAGCGCCGTCTTAATCCTACTGTAGGAAGGACGAGCCGTTACAACGACACAAATTCTACGTTTTATATTATTCATGAAAAGTAATCTCTTTTTAAATATTTTACTTTCATTTTTCCCTTAATTAACATCCAATGTAAATATTGAAAGGTGGTTGGATTTGTAAATATAAGCTTAATACCTCCACGGAATTCTGAAGGATCTTTCTTTGAATACTTCCCATTTTTAAGAATGGATACCATAGGGGCAAATCTGGAATTTGGGAAAATAGACTTTACAACTTCTACCTGATCACTTCTGTCACCTTCTATTACTACAATTGCATTTTCACTACAGCTACTACTTATATCCTTTAAAAGAGCTTCTTTTCCATCTACAATTATTAGATCGAAATTTTGATCCTTTGGTAATTTTGAAAAGTCTGAATATATTGAGATCTCATTATATAATTTTTCTAAATTCCCGGGGAGCACCGCTAAACAAAAATCATTATTCTCTGTACCCGTACATTTTAAAGTTGATGATGTTAGCTCGGCGTATTTTAAAATACTACCGGAAATTGTGCCTATCCCAACCCCAATCTCTAATATCCTCTTTAATTTATATTTTCTTATTAATTCAAGAATTTTTAAAAGCGCAAACTCACTTGCAATATATTCACTACCTACCACCTTAGAATATTTAATATACTGATGATTAGAAAAATAGATGAGATTCATAACCCTATTCTTCTAAATCCGTGAAATTCAAAAAGCTCCATTGCTCTATTGATTTGGTTAATTTTTTACCAATAACCTTTTTAAATTTCGAAGCATCTATTCCAAACCCTTTCGGTTTTTTAGCTTCTAGATCCTCATATTTTATAATATGATCTGCGGGAAGATCTTTATTAACGGATAAAGACTTTTCGAAAATATTCTTAAGCTCTAAAAATCGTGAATTATCTCCCTTGTCGATAGGGCTATTTAAAGCGAGGGAAATACTTTTCACGGCACTTACAAGTGTTTTTATCTCCTCAATTTCCAGGGAGGAAGAAGCATCCGGGCCTTTGCTGTTTCTATCAAAAACAGCATGAAATTCCAAGATCTCAGCTCCCAAAGCAGCTGCAGCAATACAGGTTTCTATTTTAGCAGAATGATCTGAATAACCAATCGTTACTGAATAGCGGTTTCTCATTTCAGAAATCACATTCAAACCATAATTCTCGGGCACTGTAGGATAAGAAGTAGTGCACTGTAAAATTGAAAAATCAACATTTCTTTCTTGAAGGAATTTAACGGTTTCATCCAATTCTGAATAGGAACTCATTCCTGAAGATAAAATAAGTGGCTTTCCTGTATTTGCTATTTTTTCTAATAACAAAAAGTTAGTTACTTCTCCAGAGCCTATTTTATATTGTTTAACCCCAACTTCTTCCAATAGATCTACCGCAGCATTACTAAAAGGGGAAGCTAAAAATTCCATGTTAAGTTGCTCGCATCTTTCTTTTAAACTTTTCCATTCCTCTAATGAAAATTGCATGCGTTTCCAATAATCATATCTTGATTTATCAATGGAGAATTTAATCCTAAAAGGTTCATGGATACTGCTTTCAGCCTCAGCAATATGAACCTGAAATTTAACAGCATCAACCCCGGTTTTTGCAAGCTCATCAATATATTTAAATGCCAGTTCCAGACTACCTTCATGAGCTTGTGCTATTTCAGCTATTATTAATATATCTTTCATATATTATCTCTAAAGTTGTATTCTAAAGTCTATAGATTTCAAATCATCTGCCACTTTAAAGGAATAATTAGAATCTCGATAGTTATAAACTATTTGCTTTAAAACCTTATCATTGATTTCCTTTAACGAACAATATTTTTGTGTCTGTTTTCCGAGTAACTTTTTAAGCTTATGTTTTAAAGTATGAAAATATGGATCTTCAACAAATTCGACCTTGATTATTTCTCCAGTATATGAAGGCAATTCTTCTCCTAAAAAATGTTCTACATGAGATAGAATATTATAGATCTTAACTGTTTTTGTTGGTTTTTGCAAAAGATCACTTTCCTCTTTACAAATAACCTTTCCCATCTCAGTTTGCCGTATTGGTTTTATTATTTCTTTTTCCATGTTACGTAAAAAATGTCGCTGATTGATTCGCATAATGTTTTTTACCCTGGGATTCCCGGTGATAATTTCGTCTTCTGAACCTGCAAAACTTTGATGCCAGTTATGGTTAAAATAGTGGGCTGCATTGGCCTCCCTTTTATAACCCACCTTTTCCATCCTTGCAAAAAGATCTTCATCCTCAGAACCATAAAAGTGGAAAAATTCATCGAAGCCATTCACCTCCAAAAAAGCTTCTTTAGATGCCAGGATCATTCCGTTCACATCGCCAAATCTGCTAGGCCGCAAATCCTCAAAATTATAACTTTGGGTCAATTTCCTTGATTCTGCCCTATCCAAATATCCCAGGCTAAAAAGAAAGAACTTGTCCTCAACCGCGAGATTATTAAGAAGTGTAATTGTCTCAGGATGAAAAACCAGATCCACATCTGCTATAAAGATATATGGAGTTTTGGTTTGCAAAATTCCATAATTCAGGGCTTTACTTTTGTTCCAGAGAAGTAGTGAAACTGGAAGAAAATAAGGAGTAACAAACTCATAGCTATTGCAAAGTTGTTTTAAATTATCAACTAAAGGTTCTTCACTGCCATAGTCCACAAAAACCACTCTGAATTTAGCTTCAGTTTGGTTTTTAATCGAATCAAAAGAAGCCTTAACTCGTTTTAGATCCCGGTTACGATTTGCATAGATAATAGACACCAAATTAACACCTTTTTGATTTTTTCTTGATAAATTTTTTAAACTCCTTTTTGTGAGATTTGAATTTAAAACTAATGCATTCTATGTAATGGATAAAATGTATTTGATTTTTCTCTTTTAATAAATTCCACAAATCTTTATTAAAAACATTTTCCTCTTTAGTGGCAAGAACCTTCCCTATAAATCGGTTTTTATTTTTATAATATTTTTTAATATTAAAAACTTTATCATATAAATGTAATTTTCCTAATAATTCAAGTGTTAATTCAGTTCTTAAACATTTTTCGCATTCAGAGCAATTTCCCCAGTTATTTTGTATGCTCGAATTGGTACAAACATCTAAATATTTATATGTCTGAGAATAGTTAGTTATTAAGTTTGTCCGTTCAGTTCTTGTTAGGTTTGCAGCCGATGAAAAAAAATTAATAGATTCTGTGGATAGCATACTTACATTTAAAAGGTCATAATCCCCTGAATCTATACTATTTAGGCTGAATTCATCAAACCTATTTGGAGACGCGTAATAATAGTTTTTAAAAAGTTTTTGGAGGTTTAAAATACAGGAAAAATTCCTCAAGGTATGTGTACTTTGAAAATTGATATTTAAAATTTCACTTAAATTAGTGTCAATTGAAATTACTTCTAAATTTTCCTCCTTCCCAAATTTTTTAATTTGCAATAATTTTTTTTGATATACCATTCTAGGGTTTTCACCTCCTAAATCTCCATGTGAACCGGCATTTAAAAATGTAAAAAATTGAATTCTATATGATCCCTTTTCAGTTAAATGATCATAATAAGTTGCAAATGAGTCAACACCACAGGACAATCCCGTCCCAGCTAATTTTCCGAAATTTAAATCGGATTCATTTAACACCTCCGCAAAAATATTAATTTTCTGAAATTTGGGATTTGCTAAACATAAAGCAGGTATCAAATAGTGATTTAAAGTATAATATAATCGTGCGGAAACCGGAGATTCTAATTTAATATTATTTCCGGTTTTTAAACCTAAAACAAGTATCCCTACCAGAAAAGCATCCAGGTTTTCTGTAACTAAGAATTGTTGAAATTTTTGAGGAAACTTGTACCAAAGTCTTTCCTCTTTTCCATCAATTTCTATTAAAGAAGAAATTACAGTGAATTCGTCTTGGGCAGTTATTTCAGGAGAATTAATTACAATCATTAATTAAAAGCTTATTTATTATTTCCTTTAAATAACACTCAGAAAGATACTCTTTCAATTCCGGTTTGCCCAATTTTATATTTCCATTTTGAAGATAAAGGTTATACAAATGCTTTATGAGTTTAACTATTTTTTCTACATCATCATTTTCTGACCAATAGATATAATCATCTCCCAATAATCTGTGTGATTCACTATAATAAGGTCCTAATAAAAGAATAGGTTTATCTGCCTGCACACAATGAGGAAATTTTCCAGGCAAAAAAGGACTTATTTCAGACTTGGCTTCAAGTATTATATTCACAGCTGCATGTTGCTGCATTTTAAAGACATTTATAAAATGTACGTAGGCTTCACTAACTTCCAATTCTTTTGTTTGATTTGCTTGGTTCTTTAGCCAGGGCGAAAAGACATTCTCTCCACCTAAAAATATTAGTTTTGAATGAAGCTTTGCTTCTGGATGTTCCTCGAGAAACATCTGAAAAGCTTTTACTAAAATCTTGGGATTTCTCGGTTCTAATAAAGTTCCTGCATGTAATAAATTAAAATCTTTGGGATTAAAATAATTAGGAAATCCTACTTCTTCAGTTGACAATTCGATTAACTGATGTGGAATTATCATCCCCGATTTTAAAAACCCGGGATAATAACTCCCCATCCAGTCCATTAAAAGTTTACTTGGAAAGGCACTATAAGTAGCTCTTTTGGAAATATCCCTAATAAATTTCCATTTCTGATAATAACCGGCTTCAACCCATGCAAAAGGCCTTGGATAAAGATGCATCGGATACGGGTCGTGAATATAGGCCATCCATTTTTTATGAAGTTCGGGCATCTTCAATAAAGAATGGTGGGGCCTGAAGCTTCCACCTTTGCTTAGCGTCATTACCAAGTCAGGGTTGAAATCCTGAATTTTTCGCAAAGCCTCAATTATGCTGTTACGATCATTAAAAAGCGTAAAGGAAAAACCAAAAATCTTTTCGAGGGGTCTACTAAGTGATATTTTAAATAAAAAACGAATATATCTCTCCATTCTGCTAAGAAAAAAAAGAGTACTCCATCTCTTTTCTTTTATTGCTACGCATGTTATTCCTGGTAATTGAATTTCTTTTAGGGTATAATGATATACCCGCAATTCAAACCCGGCTTTATGTAAATTTTGGATCAGTGCAACATTCGCCTTGGAACCACTGCTGTCTTCTACGTCAATAGATTCTACAACGACTAATATTTTCTTTTGGATTGGCAAATTATTGTTTGGGGTTATGGTTTGTTGTAAAACTATGCAATTTTAGTAAATCTAAGTAAGGGAACGTTAAAAGCTTTCAACTCTTGAGTTATTAATTCAAGTTTTTTTTCTTCTCTACATTCTCTATTCCATTTTCTAACTTCCAGGAACAAGCTCAATTTTCGAGCATCTTTCCACTCTTCTCCACTCCCGACCCTTCGGGGCGCTTTTCTCAATACCCAATACTAATTACTCAATACTATTTTTCAAGTACTCAACAATTCTAAAAGCCGCTTTCCCATCTCCATAAGGATTTTCAATTCCTGAAAAATCAAGAACATTATCTAATATCTTATTTGCCACTTCTACTATTTTGTTTTTATCTGTACCCACTAAAAAAGAAAAACCTGCCTCAATGCCCTCCATTCGTTCTGTCACTTCCCTTGTTACGAGCACTGGTTTTTTAAAAGTAGGTGCTTCTTCCTGAATCCCTCCGGAATCAGAAATTATAAGGTTGCACTCTTGCATCAACCAAAGCATGGTGGGATAAGAAACCGGCGCAATAAGGTGAATATTCTTTTTGTGACTGAGCAATTCCTGTACGAGACTGGTTACATTGGGATTTAAATGAACGGGATAGATCAATTCTACGTCATCCCTTTTTGAAAGTTCCAACAATGCTTCACATATATTGATGAGGCCTTCTCCAAAATTCTCCCTACGGTGACCTGTTACAAGAATCAGTTTTTTATTCGGCTTAAGTGAGGCTTTTATTTTCTTAATTTCTTGACTCAATGGTTCGGATTCCATTTTCTTAATTGCCCACTGCAAAGCATCTACCACGGTATTACCCGTAATACAAAGCTGATCTTTTGGTATTTGTTCTTTTAATAAATTAGAATTTGCTTTAGCAGTTGGAGCAAAATGAAAATCGGCGATCCTGGCCGTAAGTTGACGGTTTACTTCCTCGGGAAAAGGAGCCATTTTGTTATAGGTACGTAAACCTGCTTCTATATGCCCAACTTTAATCCGTCTATGAAATGCAGCAAGTGAAACTATTGCTGCGCTGGTGGTGTCTCCCTGAACCAAAACAAGTTCTGGTTGCTCCTTTCCCAATACCCTATCAATTTCATGAAGAATTTTTGAGCTGAGCTCATTTAGGGTCTGGTTTGGCTGCATTAAATCCAGATCATAATCAGGTACTATTTCAAAGAAATCCAAAACCTGATCTAGCATTTCCCGATGCTGCGCAGTAACACAAACTTTAAAGTCAAGTTTTTGATTTTTAAGCTCATGAATTACCGGAGCCATTTTTATGGCTTCTGGACGGGTGCCAAAACATACTAATATTTTCAATATTTCTTTAGTTTAGCTTTAAGGTTAAAAACTGGTTTTAAAACAGGATATATTTTATAACCCAACAAATACTTTAGTCTTTTTAAGGCGCCTGCATTTGAGCGCCTAAGAATTTTTTCTATTACCGAAATTTCATTTAATAAAAATCCTGTTCTTATAAAATACTGCACCAAATTTGAGGATAATAATCCCTTTTGGGATAAATTATCTATTACCAAATTAATAGCCAATAAATTGGAAGCCCTTCTTACCGAATTATTATTATAGAATTCTCCTGTGTTGGAGCAGGGATGTTTCCTGTTGTAATAAAGCACTTTATCTATTGAAATCCCTTTAATTCCAGTGGATAATATTCTGCTATAACATTCCCACTCCTCCGCATATAATAACCCTTCGTTAAATCTTTGATCTTCAAAACAGTTCCTTTTCCAAAGTACCGTGCATGATGCAAAAGGCAACTTGCCAATTACCATATTTTCAATATCATTAAGATCGACGAATTTTGATGTAAAACCAGAGTCAGATTTTAAGGTATCAGATTTCCATTCCCCAAAAAAAGGTTCTTTGTCGTATCTGCAAAAATATAATTCCTTATCAAATAAAAGTTTCGTACATATTTTAAGATTATCGGGATGCACAATATCATCATCATCAAAGAAGATGATATAATCTCCCTTGGCTAAATCTAACCCCTGATTACGACACCCCGGAAGTCCTTTAATGTAATCCTTTGAACGGGGTAAATATTTAAATCTTTCATCCTTATCCATAAAATGAGTTACCACATCACTAGTGTTATCTAAACTGCCGTCATCTATTATTAAACATTCCCAGTTTTTAAAAGATTGAACAACTATAGATTCAAGAGCCTCCACTAATAAGTGAGCCCTGTTATAGGTTGCCATTATTATGGTTACCTTAGGATGCTTCATAGACTAATATTTAAGATGTATTTTCAATCTAATTTTAGATTTTATAAAACAGCAAGCATTTTAAAAACAAATGCATCTCCTTTGTTTTTTTGAGTTTAATATTTATAATTTTTTTTGCTTTTATATAATCTAAGTAAAAGCTCAGATTATATCTTTTGTATCTAAATATAAATTTATCTACAACCAATTTTTCAAGATCGTCAACATAGTTTGAAAAACCTACTGGTTCAAAAAAAAGTGATTTATTTGAAGTTTTAAGCTTATTCTTCAATTTTTCAAAAAATTTAATGTCTTCTACATCAATTGCTTCATTTTTTCGGAAAATTCTTTTTAATAAATTTAACTCGTCGGGCTTTAAAATAAGATCAAGATTTTGGATTAACTTCAGCCTTACCTCAATAGCCGTATTCTCCTGTTCTGATGCCCTTTGACGAGATACTGAAGAATTATGCATTCTATATAATAGTAATTCTTCCTTTAGATTGTGCAGTTTCCCTTGAGGCAATAATTGCACCCACAGATCAAAGTCCTCAGAAGGCTCCATATTGGGATCATATTTTAAATGATATTTTTTAAAAACTTCATTCCTCAACATTACAGTAGGATGTGCAATACAATTACCCCATAAAAGATTTAATTTAATTTCTTCATATGAGGTAGGCACCAAAATTGTTTCATCATTTCCCATTACAGAATAAGAGGTACCACATAACATATATTCTAAGTTAGCTTCTAAAAAAGAAATTTGTTTTTCAAAACGCTTAGGTAAACTTATATCATCGCTGTCCATTCTGGCAATATATTTACCCTTAGCTATTTTCAACCCCAAATTCAAACTTTTTGTATATCCCGTGTTTTTAGGTTTTTCTATTAAATTTATACGTGGGTCTTTGTATGAATTTATTATTGAAATTGTTTGATCAGTAGAAGCATCATCGATAATTAAAAATTGAAAATCGGTAAAGGTTTGACTTAATATACTTTCAATTGCTTCCCTTACATAATGTTCACTATTATATACTGGCATGATAACCGTAATTGTAGGAGAAACATTTATAGTCGAATCCATTGGTCAGGTATTAGATCATTCGTGTCAATATCTTTGGCAAACCAGTTCTTAGGGGCTATAACAGTTTTGTTTGGGTTATTATTCAACCAGGCAGCCCACCAGCTAAAAGAACTATTGGCTATAATATTATGGGAACAGGAACTCATTAAGAACATATCTTTCCAGTTATTTTCACCCTTATTATGATCAATGAATAATTTAGGATTAGGCAGCGTTTCAAATTTTTCTTTAACCCATTCACTATCATCGGAAAAAAAAAATAGTTGAAAACCACTAAACTTGGAAACAAAAAAGTTTATAGCTTTCAAATAATAATCAATACTACAATTTCCATGAAAAGTTTTGGTTTTCATATCATTTATAAAATCACCTCTTCTTATATGAATAGAAATAGCAGTAGTTTCTTTTATTCTGTACAATAAAGAACTATTAACTTCGTCTAATTTATTTACAGGGAATTCAAAAATTTGTTTTACTAATGCTTCATAACCATCATAATACTTATAGCTTTGAAAATAACCATGTAAAATAACGGGAGGTTTCACCAATAGGGCTTCTGGATTAAAAGTAAATTTTTCTTCTAGAAATGTTTTTGGATAATTACAACCTAACTTCTTTCTAACCTTATTTAAAAAAGAAAGATTTGTAAACTTATTGACATGTAAATCAGAACTAATAAGATACTCATTATTAAAAATGTTAAGCTCAAAATCTCTAGGAGTATGACCAGGCTTTTTTTCTTTTAAGATAAAAAAACTTTTTTCCAATACAACTGGAGTATGGTTTTTTTCTCCAAGAATACGTGCAATTGCATATTGGAACATTTGATTACCCAAGCCACCCTGTAGTGAGATCAGGATCATATTTTAATAGCTGAAATGAAATAATCAAAACACAACAATTCAGAGAAAAGTTTTTTGATTCCTGATAATTTCTGAATTAATTTTTTTAACATCTTTGACATCAGTATAATTTTTATCGTAAAAGTTGATTAAATTTTTCGCATAGGCGAAATTTCCTAAATATGAAGAAATCATTAAAAAATCTTTTATTCAAATAAAACTGATCTCCGAAAGGTCCAGTCATTTGAGTTTTCACTAAATCGAATCCATTTGCTTTCATAAAGGATTCAATCTCGTTCCGTATTGGTTGTTCTTTATATAATGCCAAATCTGTAACCTCTAACCAAATAGATTTAAAATTCTTCAAAAAATTCATTGCACCGCAAAGAACTTGTAATTCGGCTCCTTGCACATCCATATGAACGAAGTCAATTTCATTAACACTTTTTGAGGTCAAAAAGGTTTCTAGGGTTGTAGTCTCTACTTGAATTTTTTCTTTAAATAATAACCATTTTGGATTATTATCAGCCATAGGCTTTAATAGCGAACTTGATTTATTTCCAAAATCCCAGTCAAATTGTTCAGTTCCTTCAGGCTGACCAGATGAAACATATAAATCAGTTACCCCATTAAAATCAGAAACAGCTTTAGCAACAAGTTCAATTCTATCTGCACAATATTTTTGGATATTTTCAATTATTATTTTCTGATTATTTGGCAATGGCTCAAAAATAAAAATCTTAGAAAAAGGAAAAATCCGAGAATATCGTAATGACTCTTCACCCTCACAACCTCCAATATCCAATATATTTATTTCATCCTCAGATCTAAATAACTTTAAAAGATCCTTCTTTAAGGGTGAGTCTTCAAGAATGTATTCTTCTCTATTGTATTTAGGCATTTCCTCTTATTATCTTAAAATAGGTTACAAAAAGTGTTATTTTATCAGAAAATTCATGTTTTAAAAATTTAATTTATTTTTTCTAAACTTTCTTTTATCCAATACTCATTCTTAACAAAAATGGAGTTAATATTAGTATCTGCATACAAAAGATAGCCCTTGCTAACAATATATTGAATTAAATTATCATTTTTCAAACCATTCCCACTTGTTGAAAAAGAAATAGTTTCAATACATATTACAATTGGGAAATTCTTAATAAAATCAATTTCTTTTACAATTTGTTCATCAACTCCTTCTGCATCAATACTTAAAAATTCAGGGAAAATTCCATTTGTATATTTTCGCAAAATATTTGTGAGCGAATTCACTTCAATTTTCACAATATCTTTAATTGCAAAGTTTCCTTCATTTGAATATTTTTCTGCTTCTTCCTTTGAAAAGGTATTTAATGTAGATGAAGAAATAACATAAAAATCTAAAAAATCCTTACACTTTCCTATGCCTATATTAATGTTTATATCTTCCTTTCTATATTTCAGAAATTCCTTAAATAAATTCGGATCTGGTTCTATATTTATACCTCTTGAGCCATTATTATAGAATAAGGCAGTATTACTAATGAAAAAAGGATGATGTGCACCGATATCAATATATGAAGGGCTTTTGATTCCAATGTAGTCAAAAATATATTTAACTATTAAATCTTCCCCACTCTGTGAAAAAGATTCTTTACGATATTTTCGTTTTGTACTAATAAATGGCTTTTTAATTGTCCATTTTGCTTTTCTTAATATTTTATAAATATATTTCAAGGCTTATCCATTGATAGTTCATATTTCATTTAATTTCAAAGTTCTTAGTATTCAAATATAATTTTTTAAAATTGGTATTTCTGATTTAGAAAGCAGTGTTTATCTATATTCCATTGTTTTACTTAAAAATTCTATTAACTAAGAAATACTCCAAGTTGTTATAGCGTTTTATATACCTTAATTTTGCCCTATGAATATTTGTTACATCATTCTTGCCCATGAAAACCCCCAACAGGTTAGCCGCCTAGTGAATAGGTTAAATGAGCCGTGGACAACATTTTATATTCATATAGACAAAAATGTTCTTATGGATCCTTTCGAAGCACCTTTTTTAAATAACAAGAAAGTGACATTCCTGAAATCAAATTATCGTGAATCAGGAATATGGGGTGATATAGGAATCGTCAAAGCTACACTTAATGCGATGAGAAAATGCTTACGAGAAAATAAACCGGATATTTTTATTTTGCTTAGTGGTCAAGACTATCCTTTAAAAAATAATCAGTTTATTTATGACCATTTTTATAATAATAAGGATGTAAATTATATTGATAAATATCCCATGCCTATGAAAATGTGGGAGAACGGCGGGTTAAAGAGGATTAACAGATACAAAATCAATAAATCTAAAAAAAGAGGGCACATCACCTTTTTACCTTCAATTTTTGACAGGGATTTCTATTCCTTAGAGACAGTCGGAAAAATTAATTTTTTGAGAAAAACGGGAAAGATTAAACATTTACTAAAAGTTTTGAAAAAGAGAAAATTTCCAAGTTACTTAAAACCTTTTGGAGGAAGTGTCTATTTTGCTCTACCTGTGGAAACTGTGGAAAATATAATTGAATTTGTAGATACTCATCCCGATTACCTAACCTACCATCACTATACTCTTTCGGCTGATGAAATTTTTTTTCACTCTATTATTGGCTATTTAAATGCAAAAGAAAATTTAAAAATTGAACCATCCCTTACTTATGTTAATTGGCGAAAGAAAAATGGTCCCCCGCCTTTAACTTTTGAACTTGAAGATTATGAAGAATTGAAGACTGCATCAAATAATTTTTTGTTTGCTAGAAAATTCAATATAAATCTGGATAAGAAAATTCTAGACAAATGTGACAATGATTTGCTGAAATAAAACTAATTTTTCACTATTCTATGGAAGAATTTAAGATCAAATATTATTTAGTTTTTTTATTTGATAAATAATAAACCTCCTTTTTAATTTCATAATCTCAATTAAACTGCAATATTGATAATAAAAAATAAAAAGTGAATTCCAATCTTTGAAACTCATTTTTTCTCGCTCTTTTTTAAATATTTCAAAGTTTAATAATAATACTCTTTTTTGAGTTTTTGAAAAATATTTCAATTTTTCAAAAACTAAATCATTTTGAAATCTTGAAGATGCCTCTTTCTTTAGTTCAAGATTATCTGTAGCAGTTGTAATATTTACTTCCGAATGCCTTACTAAAACAACACTTTCATTAATACTATAAATTTGTTTTGCTCCAGGAAAATCAAGCCATGCAATATCATCACTATGCCAACCAAGAGGATAATTTTTAAATTTATTTAAGGTGTAAGCTTCTTTTGTGAAAATATGTTCCGATAAAGAACTTCGAGTCTTCCCATTTAACCACCTAAAAAAAGAATCTGAAGCTTTTTCCCATTTCGGATGGTTAAAAACCGGAGACTTTGGAATACCTATTGAATCGATAACTTGAGAGGCAAATCTAATTACATTTGTTTTTCCAGTAAATTGAGAAAATTGTGCATAAAAATTTTCTACTACATTTACCTCTAATACATCATCATCTCCTAAAATCATGATCCATTCCTCCACTTTAATCATTTCAATACATCTGTCCCATTGTCCGGTTAAAGATGTTCCTCCTAAATTTTCATCAAATCCCTTATAGGTAATATTTAAAATGGTTTTAAACGAATCAATTAATCTTTCAGGCTTATCAGGAGAGGCATCATTGCCAATATAAACATTGAAATCTTTATTGGTTTGGGTAGCCAGAGAAGTAAGTGTCTCCTCAAAAAAATTGATTCTAAAAAAAGGAATAACTATGGCTAACATATTATAATACTGTTATTAAAATTATCGCTTATACTTTCCAAATAGTGTGAAGCCAAAAAAGGTTTTAAAAAAAAGGTCTATAACATATTTCTCACTTTGAATTTGTGCTTGATGATGCTTTTTAATTTTTTCTATCTGGACTCTTAACTCAAAAAAGGACCCGAATTGATTAACAAAGAAATCGGCATGTTTAATACTTATATAATTGTATAATTGCTTTGCTTCATTTTTCTTAATATTCGAATTCCGTGAATTTTGTTTAATTCTATAATAAAAACCTATTTCATCTATTTTTTTCACTTCCCCCCCATCCTTCAAAAGAGAAATCCAAAATTCCCAATCCTCCCAACCATTCTCCATCTTTTCATCATATCCATCAATCCTTTTCCAATCCACCTTCTTATAAAGAGCCGAGGAGAAAATTAAATTCTCATTTGCCAAATTTGACAAAGAAAATGTTGGTAATTTCCATAATCCATTAACTTCCCCGAATTTTTCGGCATTACAATAAACAAGTTTTAAGTTAGAATTTTCAACAAATTCCAATATTGCTAATTCAATATAATTTTTAGAAATTTTATCATCGGCATCCAATGGAAGTATAAATTCACCTTCTGCTCTAGTAATCCCATTATTTCTAGCATTGCTCACCCCCTTGTTCCCCTGTTCTAAATAACAGAATCTTTTGTCTTTGGCTAACCAATCCTTTACAATGTAAGCTGTATCATCAGTACTCCCGTCATTTACTACAATACATTCCCAATTTGAATAGGTTTGATCTAATACCGATTGTAAAGCATCGTCCAGATATGGTGCTTGATTGTAACAGGGTACAATAATAGAAATTTTGGGGTTTCTCATCTCAATAAATTAAATCCAATAAAATTTTTAAACACTGATTTTATGAAACTTCCACCTTCTTTCAATAGTATAACTTCCTCTTTTTATAATAACGATTAAATTCCCCGCAACAAAGAGCTCTAAACTGAAAATCGGATTATTGTACCATAATATTGAATATAGATTTTTTAATATAAAACGAGAATTCTCTGAATGATTATTCTTAATTCCAAGAAAAAAGAAATTGATTAATCTCTTATATAAAATATTATTTAGTTCAAAGTCCTTAATACTAAGACTTCTCTTTAGATTTTCAATAAGAATATAGGCTTCAGATTTTTTATGACTTTTATGATAATCTTGATTTTTTGTAGTTATAGTTCCAGCGTGCTGACGGTATAAAAAAAGTCTTTGAATATTTACAAGATATTTATCTTTTGTTAATTTAAAAAACAACCTAGAGAATAATTCTGCTTCCTGACCTCTAATTATTCGTGGATTAAAAAGTTCTTTATTATTTAAAAAAGACTTCCTAAAAATTACTGAATTTATAAGTATTGGTTGTTCCCAAACAACAAAATATTTAAATAAGTCAATATTATTTTTTAATAAAATTGGTTTCCTGTCCTCTAAAACAGCATTCGTTATAAAACCTGAGCAAATTATTAATTGAGTCTTCTCCTTAAATCCTCGGAGATTATCCTTCAAGAATTCGGGTAACATCACATCGTCACTATCAAACCAATTAATATAATGTCCTTTACTTATTTCAAAGCCATGATTTCTACAAGAATTTGCTCCTTTTATTAAACCCTTTGGTCTTTCATGAAATTGGATTCTGGAATCTTTTTCGCAATAGAACTCTGAAAGCTCCTCGGTGTAATCTGTGGACCCATCATCTACTAAGATACACTCCCAGTTTTGATAGGTTTGTGAAATTACAGAATCCAAAGTTTCCCCAAGTAAGTGGGCACGATTATAGGTGGGAATAATAATGGATATTATCGGATTCAATTTATGATTTAATATTAATTCAACTTAAATATTTTTCTTTATACACTTCCAATATTCCTTCTTCCAATTCAATCCTATGTTTCCACCCCAACCCGTGAATTAAGGAAACATCCAGCAATTTTCGAGGCGTGCCGTCGGGTTTGGCTTTATCCCAAACTATTTCCCCGTTGTATCCAACGATTTCACTAATCAGTTCCGCGAGTTCTTTTATCGAAATGTCTTTTCCTGTCCCTATGTTCAGACATGTATTTCCATGGTAAGTCTGAATTAAATGAAAACAGGCATCGGCAAGATCATCTACGTGTAAAAATTCCCTTTTTGGTTTTCCACTGCCCCAGACTTCAACCGTTTTGTTATTTTCGATTTTCGCTTCGTGAAATTTACGCAATAAAGCGGGCAAAACGTGCGCGGTTTCAAGATCGTAATTATCGTTGGGACCATAAAGATTGGTTGGCATTACCGAAATAAAATCACAGCCATACTGCCGTTTGTAATTTTCACACATTTTAACCCCGGCTATTTTGGCGATAGAATATGGTTCATTCGTGAATTCCAGCTCTCCGGTAAGCAAATAGGTTTCTTTTATGGGTTGTGGCGCCAGTTTTGGATATATACACGAAGATGCCAAAAACAACAATTTTTTAACCCCGTGCACATAACTTTGATGAATCACGTTGTTCTGGATCATCAAATTTTGATATAAAAAATCTGCTCTATATTTATTATTCGCTTCTATTCCTCCAACCTTCGCTGCCGCTAAAAACAAATATTCCGGCTTTTCCTCCTCAAAAAAATTTATTACCGACTGCTGATTTATTAGATCGAGTTCCTTAGACGTTCTCGAAATAAGATTTGAATAACCTTCCCTTTCTAATTTGCGTACAATTGCAGAACCCACCATCCCAGTATGACCTGCAATGTATATTTTAGAATCTTTCTTCATGTTCAAATTTCATTATTCATTATAATTAAGCGTTTCATGACCACCCTCTTTCAAATACTTCTCCTTTTTAAATAGTTTAATCTCTGAAGTCATCATATCTTCTACTAGTGCTACAATAGAATGTGTTGGCTCCCAGTTCAGTTTTTCCTTACATTTAGAGGCATCCCCAATAAGCATATCAACCTCGGTTGGACGAAAATATTTCGGATCGATCTTTATAATCTCTTTGCCAATTGGCAGCTGATATTCTGGATGATCACAAGACATTATCCTTCCTATTTCATTCTCCAATTCCCCTTCATATATTACACTAATTCCTAATTGTGCAAATGCTAAATTCACAAATTCCCTAACTGAAGTTGTAACACCAGTGGCAATCACAAAATCTTCAGGTTCATCTTGTTGTAGCATTAACCACATGGCTTGGACATAATCTTTTGCATGCCCCCAATCTCTTTTTGCGTCCAGATTCCCCAAATACAAAGTGTCTTGCATCCCAAAAGCTATTCTAGCTGCTGCTCGAGTGATCTTCCGGCTCACAAATGTTTCTCCCCTAAGCGGCGATTCATGGTTGAACAGGATCCCATTACATGCATACATTTCATAAGCTTCCCTGTAATTTACGGTAATCCAGTAGGCATACAATTTTGCTACTCCATACGGACTTCGCGGATAAAAAGGTGTTTTCTCAGTTTGCGGTACTTCCTGCACCTTGCCGTATAATTCTGATGAAGATGCCTGATAGATCCTAGTCTTTTTTGTAAGACCTAACAACCGTACTGCTTCCAATATTCGTAAGGTACCCAGCCCATCTATATTGCCTGTATATTCCGGCATGTCAAAACTAACCTTTACGTGAGACATTGCCCCAAGATTATAGATCTCATCGGGCTGCACCTCCTGGATAATGCGGGTAAGATTCATGGGGTCGCTCAGATCTCCATAATGCAATTTAAAGCGAATCTCCTTCTCGTGCGGGTCCTGGTATAAATGGTCTATCCTGTCTGTATTAAAAGAAGAGCTTCTTCTTTTAATCCCGTGAACTGTATATCCTTTTTTTAGTAAGAATTCTGCCAAATATGCGCCGTCTTGTCCCGTGATTCCTGTGATGAGGGCTGTTTTCATTTAATTATTTTATCAAAGTTCTTTTAACTGGTTTTTCAAATTGTAAAAATAATGACTTCAACTTAATACCAATAAAATTTCAAATATCAGTAGAACCATGAACTACTGCTATACCTCCAGTTTTCATTATAGTATTGTGTAATTACAAAATCCAGCATTACTCCAATCAGGTATGCACTATTATAATTGGGAATGATGAGGGAGATAAGTGATTGCAAGAAGTAATCTATTTTTAGCTAGCAAGATAAGCAAATGAAAGAAAGTAATAGTGAGATGTCTCCGGTTTTACATATTCATTTTCTGTCTCAAAAAAAGTATGCAGGCAAATCGAATCAAACCACAATTCACATTTTTAAAAAATCAGCAATGATAAAATAGTGGACTCCACAATTATCAATAAAGGATCTATTGAATTTTAGTGATAATTTGTTGACAAAAAAGCCTGTTCCAGAAAAATTTTAATTCAATTCCTAATTATAAAATTAATTAGTAAACTAACTTTTCAAACAGTCGAATCCAAACAGGTGTAGTTTTCTCTGGAAATATAAGATTTTTTAATGATTTACAGTTATTGCTATTTCCGTTATTTATATTATGATGATTTAATGAAAACATTTCAAGTGTTTTTGGAAGTTCAGAAAAGTTTTCAATTTCCAAGAAGCTGACCCCATTTCTTCTTAAAATCCCGTATGGCAACCAAGCTCCGGCTAAAGCCGTATTTCCTGCATATAAAACTTCAGTCATTGCAGCACTCAATGCATCTGAAATTGGCATTTGTATTAATAAATCAGTAATTAACCGAAGTAATGCAGTTTCTTTTGCATTAAAAAATTCAGTAATTATTATAAAATGTAATTCCAGTTCAATCCCTGCAATTTCTTGAAGAGAATTAATATATTTTTTATTTCCCCCATATCCCAAATGGATTAAAAAGGCAAATTTACAGGATACTATTTTAGGCAAAGTTTTAATTTGTTCAATCATTAATAAATGATTGTTTTCTGAAAATGCATTATGACCGAGGGCAACAACAATTTTATCCAATGGAATTGAATGCCTTTTTTTAAAATCATTTAAAATAGCAATATCCTCTCTATAAACATCTATTTCATTAAAAATGTTAATCCCTAATGTAAAAAGAAGATTAGTTAGCTTTAAACTGAATTTTCTGCCATATTTACAATAGAGAATTTCGGATAGTTCAGGAGTTTGAACTGTTATAACGTTTGATATTTCCAAAGCTTTTTTAACATAGAACACATTAGACACACCGGTGGCCCTCATCAAATCCGATCCCCAAAATGTACAAATAGTCTTGATTTTAGAGTTTAAAAAATATATTTCTTTTAAGTTTTCCGGTACGCAAAAATGAAAATGTACTATATCTAAGTCTAAGATATTAATAAAGTTTTCAACTCTGTATTTAGCTTTGGCAAAATCGAAAAGTAGGTTTTTTATTTCTTTAGATGATTTTCTCTGGCTTATTTCAAAAAAAATAATTTGCCAGAAAAATTTTGTTTTTGAAAAATCTAATATTGTTTTTCTTAATTCCCATTTTGGTATAAGTTCCGATTTAAAATCATAAAATTCTTCATATGGTAAATTCAAGGTTTCTACTTTTCCATTTGATAAATCAGAATATTTATCAATAGAAAATTTTAAATTATCATCCTTCTTAATAATTTCCCCATATAACTGGTTCAAAAAATTTGATTGTCCAATTCCTAATATTAATATTTTTATTTCATTATTCATCAAATAGGAAATTTGCAGGAAGGATTGCACCGCCTCCAATCCTATTTATTCTTCCTGTCTTCCAAATATCTCCTGGCAAGACATTTACTTCCATGGCATTTTGGATAACATCCAAAAAATTTTCAGGGTTAGTATCTACTTCGGAAAGAAATATTCGGATATCATATTTGTCTCCTCTCAATAGTAATTGCGGAATTTTCAAATAGAAATAATCTTTTTGTGCCAAATTTTCAAAATTTGCCCCCATCTCATCATCAATAAACGAAAGTACATAGTCCTCTTGATTATTTTGAAAATTTATAGCAACTCTCAATTTAGAATATTTTATTTCTTCAAATTTTTTAATTGAAACTTTAATTATAAGCATCTCACCCGAGATGACATGTTCTATTGATTCAAAATTTTCATTAAGTAGTTGAATATCCTCAACTCTAATCTTTCCACTTCCAACACGATCTTTTCTATCTATTAAAAGAGATTTTTTTAAATTAACCTTCTTTCTTAAATAAAAATCAACAGCATCTTTCGAATTCCCCTCATAACCCGTAGAACCATTTTCCAACACAATTCCTCTATCACACAAACTCTTTACACTCGCCATATTATGGCTTACGAAAAGAACTGTTCTACCCTCACCTTGAGCTAAATTTTTCATTTTACCAATTGCCTTTTTTTGGAACTCTGCATCCCCAACAGCCAACACCTCATCTACCACTAGAATCTCGGGTTCCAGATGTGCTGCTACGGCAAAACCAAGGCGCACCGTCATCCCACTGCTGTAGCGTTTCACAGGCGTATCTATATACATCTCACAACCGGAAAAATCTATAATTTCGTCCAGCTTTCTTTTAATCTCTGTCTTGGACATTCCTAATACAGCGCCGTTCATAAAAATGTTTTCCCGGCCTGTTAGTTCCCCGTGAAACCCAGTACCTACTTCTAGCAAAGATGCAATCCTGCCTCTGGTTTTAATACTGCCGGTGGTAGGGGAAGTCACCCTGGATAAAATTTTGAGCAAAGTAGATTTTCCTGCACCATTTTTTCCTATAATTCCTAAAACCTCACCTTGTTTTACTTCAAAATTGATATCCTGCAACGCCCAAACGTAATCTTCAGTCGCCTTCGAGCTGCGGTCGTTTAACGCGCCCACTTTTAAATAGGGATCTTCTTTCCCGCACAAGCCTGCCCACCAGCGGTTTAGGTCATGTCCAAGTGTTCCCGTACCAACCTGTCCCAGACGGTATTGTTTGGAGATATTTTCGGCTTTGAGGATAATACTCATTTTATTCGTTTACTTTTTAATGTTTTCGGTTTATTTTAATTTCTATTTACGAAGCGAAACTAAGAAAAATGTCGGTATGAAAATATTCACTTAATAAAAAACAAAGATCATGTCGAAAGATACAAAATCCCCCCTTTCGGGTAAGAGTACTGTAATTAAAAAATTAGTTACGAAACCACAAAATAAGTTTAAGTTTGAAATTTGAAAGACTAAATTAGACGGTTTATTGTACATTATTCTGTTTTTTATAAATAATAAAATCAGGCAATTTTTTGTAATTGAAAAAAATAAATCACAAAAGAAAAAATAGAAATTTAGGATATTTATGAAATTGACCAGAATTCTTTCTGATAGACATTATAATATTTGGCCTAGTTGGCATATAGTATATGAATGGGAAAATGAAATTTCCAGTTCCCTAAATCTTCAAATAACAAATAGTCCTAAAACAAATAACTTTTTTTATAGAAAATTTAAAAACATAGACAATAGAATGTTTAATGGTAAATTAAATGATCTTTTGTACGAGATGTTAAATCCTACTCCTGAGTTGTCTTTATACTTTGAAATGCTCCCAACTTTATTTAAAAGCTTTTCTAATAATACAAAAACAATTCCTGTAATTGTCGATTTTTTTGATAAGTCAAATATTGAACTTTTTAAGAAAACATATAAACAATGCCCATGTCTATTAATTACCAGTCTTGAAGTGTTGAATTTTCTGCAAGAAAACCATTTTAGAAATAAATTGATTCATTTCCCAATGAGTTTGCCTTCAATCTACAAACTAGAACCTGACCAATGGTTCGAAAAAAAATATGATATTGTATTAGCAGGCAGGACAAATCCTATTCTATGGAAGTATCTTAAACAATATGAAACACAACATCCTGAAATAGAATATCTTCAACAAATTCAACAAAACGGAGAGCTTTATTATAGGAGTAATAAAAGAGGAATTATTGGGAAAGTTCATTCACGACAAGATTATATAAACCTCATTAGATCAGGTAAAATTTCCTTTTACGCCACCCCTGGCATAGATGGAGGAGAAAAAAGGACAAATGGATTCAACCCTGTTACTCCCAGGCTTTTTGAACTATTATCGGCCGGTTGCCATATTATAGCAAGGTATCCTAAGAATATAGAAACAGATTTTTATCAATTAGAAACAATATGTCCTTCCATAAATTCCTATGATGAATTTGAAAAACATTTAAAAATTGCATTAAAATCAATTCAACCGATAAAAAAGAATTCGGAATACCTCTTAAAGCATTATACAGCCACTAGAATTGAACTATTGAAAGAAATAAAATGAAAAAATCGATTATTATAACTAGCATATTTGATCCTACTGAAGCAATTAAGGCCTTTGCCCAATTAAAGGATTACAATTTAATTGTTATTGGCGATAAAAAATCCCCGGAAAATTGGAGTTGTGAGAATGTTACTTATCTATCAGTTAATGATCAGAATAAATTGAACTTTCAGATATTAAAATTTTTACCTTACGATCATTATTCCAGAAAAATGATAGGGTATCTATTAGCGATTAAAAATAATGCTGATTTTATAATTGATACCGATGATGACAACATACCGAAAGAAAATTGGAGTTTTCCTCAATTTAACTATGAATACGATTGTATTAAAAAAAACATAGGTTTTGTTAATGTTTATCAATTATTTACAAAGCAAAAAATATGGCCAAGAGGATTGCCTCTAAACTTAATAAATAAAGAATATAACTTCAATGATATGATTTCATTGAAAAATTGTAATGTCGGGATTTGGCAAGGTTTAGCCGATGAAGACCCGGATGTTGATGCAATCTATCGCCTAACAAGTGATACGCCCTGCTATTTTGAAGAAAGAAAACCCATAGTCCTTTCTGCTGGGACTATTTGTCCTTTTAACACTCAAAATACAATGATAATTAAGCAATTATTTCCGCTATTATACTTACCCACTTTTGTTACTTTCCGTTTTACTGATATACTAAGAGGCCTTGTTGCCCAACCTATTATGTGGTTATATAATTATCAACTTGGTTTTATAAATGCAACGGTTGTACAAAAAAGAAATCCCCATGATTATATGAAGGATTTTATTTCGGAATTACCAATGTATGAGCATTGTGACAAAATTATGGAAATTGTAAGTAGTGCAATATCACCTGCGAATGATATAGCAGATAACTTACGATTAGCATATCAGGCCTTATTTGAAAAATCAGTTGTATCAAAGGAAGAATTAATTACACTTGACGCTTGGTTGGATGACATAAAACACTTTCAGTAAATATTATGTTTTCATTATTGGATATATATACTATACTGGGTAGTGCTCTTTTAGAAAATTTCCTTTTATAAAGACGTGAACAATATTTTGGATAGAAACAAAAACTACACCTTTGGAGTCAGATTCGAAGGTATATTGGAAGGTTTGGTGGCCTGTAAAAAAAAATAAGCCCATAATCTGGCAATGGGGAAGTGCCCTAATTATTTAGAAGTTGGAAATTAGTGTTTTATGTTTTTTGTGGTTTATTGATTTGTTAATCCGTGATTTATTGATACATTCTCCAGCCTTCATCCTCTATCGTCATTTTTTCTCAATCCACAAGCTACTTCCCGAGCCTTTAACTGCCAGGGGGATTTCATTAAATGATTCTTGATGATGTTTGTGTAAATAATCAGTAAAAAATCTGATATCAAACTTATCATTATTCATTAAAAATGCCTTCAAAAAATAAGCCTCATTCCAACCATAGCCTTTGAAAACCCAATCTTTTGGGTATTCAAAAGGATAAAAAATATCATGAAAATGGATTAGCACTCCATATTTTAAGGCTGGCAAAATTTCAAAAAGGATATAATTCACATCACTTCCGGTTTTCACTGCATGAGTACTGTCCACAAATAATATATCTCCCGCTTGTAGTTTTTTGAAAACTTCCAAAGGAATTAATTGTACATCACTTTTAATAACTGTAGTTTGGTTTCTATCGGTCTTTGTCATCATTGGAATTAACCGTTCTTCCGGATGAGGCTCAATAAATGTGATGTCTATTTTATTGTCAAAAAACAGTTCATTTGTGTCCAACATATTAGCAGAAGAAAAACCTGACCCAATTTCAATGATCCTTTTAGGTTTAAAGTGCCGAATCATTGAATAAAGAATAATCCCATCACTGTAACTATAATAAGCATTATCAAACCGGTACCGGAGATTAGGTTGCTTTTTCCTTGTAAAAGGGAGTTCAGCATAATACCCGCTAAAACTGTTCAATAATTTTATTTGCTCTTCAGTTTTTAAGTCAATTCCCGGGACCCCATCTTTATTTACGTTTTTCCATATTTCCAGTTCCCTTTTTTTAATGTCATCAATTGAAACAACGGTTGAATAATAATGACCTGCTGGAAAGCGGGAATTCAAACTTGTTTTATAAAGTGTTTTAACATGCGGCAATTTATTTAGTAAACTTTTGAATATGTTTTTAAATCTTTTTTTTACTTTCATCAGGTATATATTTTTTACTCTTGCTATCCAGAGTGCTTGTTGCCAGATGCACCTATTAGCGATCGAAGCTATTTGTTGATTAAACCATCATCATGAGATTAATTGTCTTCCGTCACGAGTCTACCATCATAGCGTCACTCCATCCCTACTCTTCCTGTACACAATTAACTGACTTCTGGTAAATGGCTTATTCAGAAAATCGGGTAGCAAATGCTCACTCTTTAAAGCCCATTGCTTGAATTTATTCCTTCTTTTCCCCCAGCCAAATAACCGGCTAAATCTTTCGAGAGTTCCCACAGGTATAATTTCAACTTCCTTAAAAAATTCCTTTCCTGCTTTTTCCCAATGATTGGAACTAAAACTCCTGTCAGGATGCGGATCACTCTCCTTCCATTTAGCAAAAGCAGATTTATTAAATTTAGAGGGCCTGCCCCCAATTGGGATATGCCAACGTATCTCATCCAAGATCTTAGAGTTTACGGCCGGCTCAAAAAAACGTGCTTCCCCATCAGGTTTTAATAGCCTAACGGTTTCTTTTAAAAATAACTTCTCTACCGGAATGGTCAAATGGTGTAAAAAGGCCTTTCCCACAACAAAATCGAAGCTTTTGGAGGGTAAGTTGTTTTCTAAAAAATCGCCTTCCACAAAAATGATGGGATGTTTAAAGTTATAATTTTCGTTCAACTTCCGCACAATTTCGCCACTTGCTGAAGCTATGTCATTGGCATAAACCTCAGCTCCCAAAGCTGCCATTACAGCGGCATTTGTACAATCCCCACAGCCCATTTCCAGTACTTTCTTGCCTTTTATTTTCTCTCTGAAATTGGTCTGATATAACCCAAACCAGCTAGTTTCTGTAGTGGTTGCAAAATCCAGAAAAGAATCCAGATTATTGATCCAATGAAGAATATTGCTGATGGGATAATTGGCGTACAGCGCTTCAAAGTGAAGTTTATTTTTTTCCTGATTTTGGTCTTCCGGGTTCATCTTAATAATTAAAGCAGCAAGTTAGAAATTCAAATGTAATCTTTCTTTTCTTTTCACTCTTAGCTTTCCACTTCACTCTTCTCCTAACTTAACGGACAAACTCTCATCAAGCCTTCACACAACTTGTCAACCCTCCCCACCTCCGGTAATCCGGAATATTTTTCAAATAAACTTTCAATTTCCTGAAGACTCAATTTTCTATTTAGGAATTCTGACTGATAAAAAGGAATTTCCACCGATTCCAGATAATCCCGATATTTAATTCCATCTCCAAAAATCTTATTCGAAAACTTCACCCATATACTCGGTATTTCATAAGCGTGAGAAACTATCACCCCATGTAAAGAGGAAGAAATTGTTTTTTCGCAACTAATTATTTGCCTAGTAACCTCTTCTATATCCATCGTCATAAGATCAATCACCAGGATCTCTGGATCATTCTTATAATTTTCTGAAACAAATTTAAAATCGTGATAATGCGGAATGATCCCTAATTTGTATTTTTTCTCAACTTTCGGTTGGTAATATTTCGGCATTAGCAATGCAGGATCTCCATATACCTCGGGACACTCATAGCCTAACTCGAATAAGAATTTTCTGGTTTGAGGTCCTCGCACCGCGCGGAAATCAGCTTTTTCTATGGCTTGCTCATTATCAATTATTCCACTTCCCCACACTATACTGTCTTTGGACGCGTGATGAATAACACTTCCAATAGTGACATAATTTTTTTTATCCCATTTATACCAAGGCTGCTTTTTAGGATGAATCCACTTTACTTTTTTTCCTGATATTTTCTCCACCAGATATTTAGATAGCAAATCTCCATAATTCTCTTTTTGTTTAAAGATGAATTTTATCTCGCTCCAGTAGAATAATGGGATGGTTTGGGATGGCATCGATTTTGGGTTTTTCTTAATTTCAAAAGTAATGATTTTTGTTTTCAGTTTTCAGTTTTCAGTTTTCGCTTTACTGGTTTTTAGGAAATTCGCTTAATAATAAAGGATTAACACTAAATGATGAACTTAAAACGGAAAATGTACTATAAAGACGAATTTGGATTTTAATTATTATCTCTCTTATTAACTTTAATTTATGTAAAAGGATATATTTGTGATAATCTAAATACAATTTTCCTATTGAAAAAATTATCCATTCTTATTCCCGCATATAATGAAGAGCAAACCATCACTTCGATTTTAGAAGTTTTAAAGGATCTTAAATTGGAATATTCTCTGGAAAAAGAGTTAATAATTGTAAATGATTTTTCTACAGATGGAACAAAGAAATTAATACAAGATTTTATAAAATCCAACCCTGACTTATCTATAATGCTCCATAACCAGAAATTCAACCAGGGAAAAGGAGCTGCACTTCACAAAGCAATTCAATTGGCTACCGGGGATCTTATAATCATTCAGGATGCCGATCTGGAATATGACCCAACTGAATATAACATTTTGCTAAAGCCAATTATGAATGGGAGAGCCGATGTCGTTTACGGCTCTAGGTTCATGGGAGGAAACCCACACCGGATTTTGTTTTACTGGCATTCCATAGGAAATAAATTTCTTACCAATTTAAATAATGCATTTACCAATCTTAACCTTACAGATATGGAAACCTGCTATAAACTTTTTAGAGCAGATATTTTAAAAGGATTGGAACTGAAAGAAAAAAGGTTTGGTTTTGAACCAGAAGTAACAGCCAAAATTTGCAGAATTCCTAAAATAAGAATATATGAAGTGGGTGTTTCCTATTATGGAAGAACATATGCTGAAGGTAAGAAGATAAACTGGAAAGATGGAATGAAGGCGATATACTGTGTTTTTAGATATAATATATTCAGGTAATGGGAAATTCAGTAACAGATAAAATAGGCAAAAAGACCTTGGATGTAATTGGGGAAGCATCTCAATTTAATAAATGGATGTTTGAAACTATTCTACCTTTCTCAAAAGGAAAAATTCTTGAAATTGGTAGTGGTTTAGGAAACATCTCTACTTTTTTCCTGGAAAATGAAAATGAGATATTACTTACTGATCTTCGCACAGAATACTGCACTTTACTTCAGGATAAATTCAGTTCAGAACCAAATTTATTAGGTGTTGATCAATTGAATTTAATTCACCCGGATTTTAACAATGTTTATAAGGATCATCTTGAAAATTATGATACAGTGTTCGCCTTGAATGTTATTGAGCATATTAAGGATGAAAATTTAGCCATTAATAACTGCAAAAAATTATTAAAGGCTAATGGCCACTTAATAATTTTGGTGCCCTCTTACCAGAAACTTTATAATAAGTTTGATGAGGAGCTGGGCCATTTCCGAAGATATACACAAAAAAACCTTCACGAATTATTTCTAAAAAACCACCTTACTGTTGTACACAAACAATATTTTAATTTAATTGGTATTGTAGGCTGGTATATTAGCGGAAGCCTAATGAAAAAAGAAAGTATTCCTTCAAATCAGATGAAGGTTTATGATAAATTGGTTCCAATATGGCAAGCACTTGACAAGCTGGTGCAGAATAAAATTGGTCTTTCAACAATTATAATTGGCCGTAAATAATTTTTTATGCCTAAATCTGACGTATATAAATTCAACTTTTTGCAAATATTTTTAGGGATTTCCTTTATTTTATTTTTAGCATACAATATGGTTATTGCTCTGGAACTAAAATACGAAGCCGATGGGGATGCCTGGGATTATATTCATTTAGGTTTAAGCGTTGCAAAAACCGGAAAATATGGACATTTAGATTCTTCGAGAGAACAACTTTTAAATGATTTAAAATATGAAAAAATAAAAAACACAGAATATAATTTCATAGGAAGCACAGCTTTCAGGCCACCAATCTGGCCATTTTTAATTGCTGGAATTTTTCTTGTTTTTGGATATAATCTCATATTTGTTTTGGTTTTTAAATTTTTATTACACTTACTGGGTGTGTTTATTTTTTATAAAACCTTAAAGCTTCTAAAGCTTAAGGATATTTTAATTGTTATTGGAGCATTTTTATATGGAATAAGCCCAGCCTGGCAACTATATTCCAGGGTTTTCCTTTCTGAGCCAATAACATTATTCTTTATTACCCTGTGGTTATATTTGTTGATAAGGTTTGTAGTGCATAAATCATCCTGGTGGCCTCAGGCCATAATTGCTGGCGTTTTAGTGTTATGCCATCCATATTACATTTTTCTTCCTTTTTCAATATGGTTTATATTATTTATAAAGAAGAAATTAAAAATCAAAATATTGATTTTTTCATCAGTAATATGTATAGCTGTTATCTCAGTTTGGGTGATAAGAAATTTCATTGTTATGGAAACAAATGAAATTATACTCACAACTTCTTCCGGTGCAGTAATGGCTAAGGGCTGGAACAGTAAAGTCGTGAAAAATCACACCAATACTAAAGGAGATCTGGCCGATGAAGGCCTTGTACTTAAGGAATTTGAATATGATAAGAATATCGGATATAAAGAAGTTGAAAGAATGCAACTTTATAAAGATGCTACCCTAGACTTTATTCGCTCAAATCCCGAACTTATTCTTCCTATAATTGGCAAAAAACTGCTGAGTGCCTTCAACCCCTTTCCCGAAACTCCAAGGTCTGGAATTCTCGAAACAGGTAGGTGGTTATTCCAGTTCCTTGCACTGCTATCGCTTATTTACATACTGTTTTTCTCCAGGAACAAACTAATTCAATCTCTTGCAATCGGTTTAATTCTTTCCACAATTGGAATAAGCATTTTAACCTATTCCGGTTTTCGATTCCGAATGCCGCAGGCTGGACTTGAAATGCTTTTTATTATTTTTGTAATTGATGATATTTTAAAAAGAAATAAATTTCATTTTAATTTTAAAATCGCTAAAACCATTTAAAATCAAACCCTTCTCCTTACCTATTAAAACCAGATTGAATTAAGCAATTAGTTTCGGAAATTAGAAAGTTCACTTCACGATCAAAGGTTATGAAAAGGTCAATGCTATATGGCGTGTTCATACAAACGACAAACGGTAAACTTTAAACCGTATCAATAAAATTCTTCTCTGTGCGATTAAAGACTATGAGTCCAAATAAAAATAAAAATATGGAAATCAATAGTGTATATGTAAACCCGAACCATGTGAAAGTACCCGAATCCAGGATCATGTACCGAAAGCCTTCTATTATTTGTGTAAGTGGATTATATTGAACGATCCAGGCATAATCCGGCATCTTATTCTCTACCTCACTTAGAGGATAAGGAACAGCTGAAAGATATACCAACAAGGAGGTTGCAAAACCTACCAAAACAGTAAGGTCCCTATATTTAGTAGTAAATGCTGAAATGATCATTCCCAGGCCTAATCCAAGCATTGCCATCATCAAAATATAAATTGGCAGTAACAAAAGATTGAAATTTGGACTTATTTGCACTCCACTCCATACCACATAAATATAGGAGACCAGCAAAACCAATAGTTGAATTCCAAATTTAAATAAATTTGTAATTACATTGGAAAGTGGCATTATTACCCTGGGAAAATAAACTTTTCCAAATATTCCGGCATTTGCCCTAAAAGTATCCGAAGTACCTGTTAAACATTGACTAAAATAATTCCATGCAGTAATCCCTGTAAGATTAAACAAAAATGGAGGAATATCTCCGGTAGGAATATTTGCAATATTATTAAAAATTAAGGTAAATGTTATCGCAGTAAAAATAGGTTGAATTAAGTACCATAAAGGACCGAGTATTGTTTGTTTGTAAACGGTAACTATATTACGTTTTACAAAGAGGATCAAAAGATCTCTATACCGCCAGATCTCCTTAAAATTAAGATCGATCAGTTTGCGTTTAGGGGTGATCTCGTAAAGCCAGTCATCATTCAATTCCTTCATCTTTTATTCAAAATTTCGCATCGCTTTTCTCCACACTTTCTTAATTTGATCTAATTTATTTGGTCCTTCTCCATAGGCATTGTATTTATTATATGAATAGCCATAACCGTAACCATAGCCGTATCCATAACCATAACCATAGCCGTATTTTGCTCTGTGCTGGAAGTAATTAAGTACAAAGCTTATGTTTTTAACCTCACCCTTAGAATATTTTTCGTTTATAGATTCTAACATCCCTCTTTTAGTGTAATCTTGTCTAATTAGATATAGGGTAGCATCGGCATATTTCACTAAATTCATAGCATCGGCCACGATCCCAATAGGCGGAGTATCCATAATTATATAATCATATTTTTTCTTTAATTCACTCATGAGTACTTGCATCTGATCGCTCATCAATAATTCTGAAGGATTAGGAGGAATAGCACCCGCAGTAATTACATCTAGATAAGGAATTTTACTGGATTGAATAATTTCATCTACGCTATTATTCCCTATTAAATAATTAACAACTCCAAGATCGTTATCCAATTCAAAATCGTCAAAGATCTTTGGTTTACGCAAATCCAATCCAAGTAACACTGTTTTCTTTTCACTTAGGGCAAAGACTGTAGCCAAATTCATGGCACAAAAGGTTTTCCCCTCCCCCGAGACAGAAGAGGTGATCATCACGGTTTTAGAGCCTTTAACACTTAGTTTTTTATACATGAATTGTAAACTACTCCGAATCCCCCTAAACCCTTCGGAAATAGCGGATTTTGGTTTTTCGAAAACAACAAGATTTGATTCCACTTTATTCTTACCAATTAGACCCAAAATAGGAATTGGGGATAACCTGGAAACTTCTTGTGCATTCAACACATTTGTGTTTAGGAAAACTATAAGAAAGACGAAAACTAACGGGATCACTGCTCCTACCAATAAGGCCATTACATAATTCAATTGCGTGTTTGGGCCTATTTGGCCTCCTCCTGTATCTTTAGCGCCATCTATGATCATTACATCACTCACATTTGCCGCTTTTATTAAACTAGCCTCACTCCTTTTCTCTAGAAATAGATTATAGGTTTTTTCACTAATACTATATTTTCGCTGGATCTTAAGTAGATCTTGTTCTTCCTGAGGTAATTTTTTTATTGCAGCTTCAGATTGAGCAATTTGTCCATTAATAGATCTCAATTCACCTTGTAAAAGCCCTGTAGAAGAGCTTATATTTTCTAGTAATACGGTCTTTATCGAATTGATCTGTCTATCTATATCTGCAAACACAGGAGAATTCTCCTTCAGAGAATATTGATACTTACTTCGCTCCTGAGATAATTCTAGAATCTTTCCGACGCCTGAGGTGATACTTCCTTCAGTGATTCCTGCTACAGATGGCGCTGGAACATTAGAATAATCTGTCTTGGTTTGCAGATAACCTTCTAACGTACTGAAATATGCAAGTTGTCTTCGGATATCTTCCTTTCTGACATCAAAGCCTGCCAATTTTGAGGAAATCTGGGAGCTTTCCGCAGAAATATCTAAAATGGCATTATCATTTCTAAAGTCATTTAATTCATCTTCGACGTCTTTTAATTCCCGTGATTTGACCGCTAGACTACTATCAATAAACCTTATTGTTTTAGTTGCGAATAAATTCTTACGTTCCAGCATATTATCACTAAGAACCCCAACAGTACCATTTAAATATTCTACGATACGGGCTTTGTTGCCGCCTGTCATAGAAAGATTTAACATAGAGCCATTCATATTATCTGCTCCAATTGCCACTCCTCTGTATTGACCTACAGCGCTATCAAAATTCGTGAAGCTAATATAAAAAGGGGTACCTACTTGAAGTGCTTGATTACTCCTATTTATTACAGCACTAAAAAAAGGAAGTTGAATGGGTTCTCCAACCTTAAAATCTCTACTAAAATCCTGAGAATCCAGACTTACGGATCCTTTTTCCTTTGTCCCGTAATTTTGTGTAGCAACGGAGGCTGGAAGATTTGCTTTTAAATTAAAAGTGTCTTCAGATTTAAACGTAATCGTAATTGGTAAATTTACAGCTTGAAACCGAGTTGTATCAACAGCTATCGTAAATGGTGTACTTCCATAAGCATCCACTCTTTGATATTCACCCTCTTTTAAATATTGTAAATAATATTGAAGCTTTTCTACTACTTCTTCATTGTGAGATCTTGACTTTAGTATTGTGGTTGCGGTACTTACTTTGTCTGAAACCCCACCCCAATTAAATGTAAGACTTGTATTTGTAGTGAAAAATGGATTCTGATCATCTTTTATAGCAATAGAATTGCCCAATTGATAAACTGGTAATTTCCTAACATTATTATAATAAGCGACGGCCATACTGATAGCCACAGAAACCAAAATGAGTTGCCAGTAACTTAGAATTTTAAGAAGAAATCCTTTAAAATCGAAGGTGGAACCTACATCGGAAATATGATCATCTTCATTTGCCATTATCTTGTGAAAATTAAGATTACAGAAGTCAGTAAGGTTACAACCCCTACGATATCTCTTGCTGTCGCCAAACCTGTTGTTCCAAAGCCTAATGCTTTTTGAGGTAATGGATCTACTAAAATCAAGTCATTTGGTTGTATATAATAATAAGGACTTTTGGTTGCTGCTATGGAAGTAAGATCTATACTATGAATTTTTTCTCCTCCGGGATATTGCCTGATAATTTTAACATTGGTCATATCTCCATATTCTGTGATTCCACCTGCATTTGCCACCGCTTCCATAATAGTCACTTGTTCCTTGTATACAACTTGGCTACCAGCACTTATTTCACCTAAAGTCGTATATCTAATCCCAGCTAATTTTACTGTGACAAAAATATTTGCCTCGCTTTTAAAATATTGATCTAATAATTCTTTTTCTATACGTTCTCTTACCTCATCTACGGTAAACCCCATTACATTGATCTCCCCTAAAGAAGGTATCCTTATATTCCCATGAGGGTCTACCAAAAATCCATCATAGTACAATCGTTCTTCTCCTGTGGCAGCAATATTAGCCTCATTAATAGGATTAAACATCCCGACTAATTCCTGGTCGAGTGCTTTTACCCGAATACTCAATAGGTCATTGATCTGGATTCTATATGGTTTTTGAAGACGTTGAATTTGAATAATGCTATCTACCGCTGTTTCATCTTGCTGTAAATAGGTGATCTTTTTTGTGGAAATACATGATGTAAAACTTAAAACAACAATTCCAATGAATACCAATAATTTATATTTCATAAGCGGAGATCGGAGTAACAAAATTCAATTAAACCAGATGTAGGGGTTAAGTTTATGCAATTCATAATATTTAAATATACTACGAATATTACACTTGAAAAACAAATATAGCGGTTGTATGTTAATAATAAAATTTATCTTCTTTTAACTCCGTAAATTCTAGCTATTTTTGCAAAAAATTATTCTGTGAATTACTTATCGGTTGAAAATATAGCTAAATCTTTTGGCGAAGTAGGATTATTCTCTAACATCTCTTTCGGGATCAATGAAGGACAAAAAGTAGGCTTTGTTGCTAAAAATGGAAGTGGGAAAACCACTTTACTTCACATCTTAGCAGGCACCGAATCTCCAGATGAAGGGAGAGTGGTATATAGAAAAGATATTACTTCTGCATTTTTAGCTCAGGAACCAGATCTGGATCCTAATCTTACGGTAGAGGAAACTATTTTTGCTTCAGATAATGAGATCATGCGAGTGATCGCGCAATATGAAAAAGCATTAGAAAATCCAGAGGATGCAGATGCCTACCAAAAAGCTTTCGAGCTTATGGAAATGCATCAGGCTTGGGATTTTGAAACCCAATATACTCAGATCCTTTTCAAGATGAAACTGGATCAATTAGACAAAAAAGTAGGTGATCTTTCGGGAGGGCAAAAGAAACGTCTTGCGTTAACCGTGATGCTTTTAAGTAAACCAGATTTTATTATTCTAGATGAACCTACCAACCATTTAGATCTGGATATGATAGAATGGTTGGAAGAATTTTTTAGAAAAGAGAATTTCACCATTTTCATGGTTACTCACGACAGGTATTTCCTTGAAAATGTATGTAATGAGATCGTAGAATTGGAAGATGGAAACCTCTATACTTACAAAGGAAACTATTCTTATTATTTAGATAAGAAAGATGCTAGAATAGAACTAGATCAAACCAATACAGATAAAGCAAAACAACTTTTCAAGAAGGAATTGGACTGGATGCGCAAGCAACCGAAGGCGAGAACCACCAAATCTAAATCCAGAATAGACGATTTCCATGAGATCAAGGACCGGGCTTCCAAAAGAAGAAAGGATCATCAAGTTCAATTGGAGATAAATATGGAACGTCTTGGAAGCAAGATCGTAGAGATCCATAAAATATCTAAGAGTTATGAAGGAAAACAACTTTTAGATAAATTTGAATACAATTTTCAAAAAGGAGAACGAATTGGGATCATAGGGAAAAATGGAACTGGAAAATCTACCTTTCTAAACATTTTAACTGGAGCTATCAAGCCAGATTCCGGAAAAGTGATCATTGGAGACACCATTAAGTTTGGATATTATACTCAAGGCGGAATTCAAGCGAAACCGGGACAAAAAGTTATAGATGTAATTCGTGAGTTTGGAGATTTCATCCCTTTGCAAAAAGGAAGACAGATCTCTGCTCAGCAACTATTAGAACGTTTTCTTTTCGATCGTAAAAAACAATATGACTTTGTAGAAAAATTAAGTGGTGGAGAACGAAAAAGACTTTATTTATGTACTGTTCTTATTCAGAATCCTAACTTTTTGATATTAGATGAACCTACAAACGATCTGGATATTGTAACCTTGAATGTTTTAGAGAATTTCTTATTGGATTTCCCGGGATGTTTAGTGGTAGTATCTCATGACAGGTATTTCATGGATAAGATCGTGGATCACCTTTTCGTTTTTCGAGGAAATGCTGAAGTTGAAGATTTCCCAGGTAATTATTCCGATTATCGTGAATATGAGGACAGTCAGATTTCTGAATCCAACGGAAAATCTAAGAATACTAATGTAAAAGAGGTTGCTTCTAAATCTGAAGCAAAACCTGAAAGCGGACTTACCTATAACGAAAAGAAAGAATTCAATAAGCTTGAAAAAGAGATCGCTAATCTTGAAAAGAAAAAGGAAAAGATTCAGCAGGAGTTTTTAGAAAACTTGACTTCCAATGAGATCGCCAAGAAATCTATAGAGCTTAAAGAAGTTGAGGACTCTATAGAAAATAAAACTGAACGCTATTTTGAGTTAGGGGCGAAAGATTCTTAAGTTTCGGGTTTTGGGTTTTGGGTTTCGGGTTTTGGGTTTTGGGTTTTGGGTTTTGGGTTTTGGGTTTTGGGTTTTGGGTTTTGGGTTTAAAATTCAATAAAATTTTGAATTTTGAATTTTGAATTTTGAATTTTGAATTTTGAATTTTGAAAATAAATTTAAATTATTGCATCAATTAATAGCTTATATAAAATTCCTATTCAGATCTACCAATCAACATGGAGTGCATTCCCCATTTGTATATGATCTGCTTACAAAGTGTTTGTATCTGAAAAATGATACACCCGCATTTCAGAAAATAAGAGCTTATTGGAAAGCGGTGAACCAAGATCCCGAAATTATTAAAGTAACAGACTTTGGCGCTGGTAGTAAGGTCTTTAAATCTAATGAACGTAAGGTTTCTAATATTGCGAAAAATACCGGGATCCCTATAAAAAGAGCTTTGCTTTTAAATAAGATGGTTTCTTATTTTCAATTTAAATCTGGTCTGGAATTAGGAACTTCCGTAGGATTATCCTCTGCGGCAATAGCAATGGAAAACCCGATTTTGCTAACTACTCTAGAAGGTTGCCCCGAAACTGCAAAAGTAGCTCAAAGGTATTTTGAAGAATTCAAATTAGAAAACATCAATTTAAAAGTCGGGGAATTCGATGAGATCTTAGATTCGACTTTCTTAGAATCTTCTCAAAAATTTGATCTTATCTATTTTGATGGAAATCATCAAAAAGTTCCAACTCTAAAGTATTTCAAGAAACTACTTCCCGCGGCTCACAATAATTCGGTATTTATTTTTGATGATATTCATTGGTCTGCAGAAATGGAGGAAGCCTGGGAAGAGATAAAAGCGCATCCTTCTGTTCGTGTAACTATAGATAGTTTTTACTGGGGACTGGTTTTTTTCAGAAAAGAACAAGAAAAAGAGCATTTTACAATTCGCTTGTAACAAAAAGCAGAACTTTACGTCCTATTGAAGCAATAAATTTATTGGAATCATACTATGAGCAAAGTTATTGAGATACGCAGCATTACTCGAGACTTCCCTTTAGGGCAAGAGATCATTAAAGTTTTAAAAGGGATAGATCTAGATATAGATAGAGGAGAATATGTAGCATTTATGGGGCCTTCTGGTTCTGGAAAGTCTACGTTAATGAATTTATTAGGTTGTCTGGACACTCCTACTTCTGGTCAATATATTCTTAATGGGAACGATGTAAGCAAGATGAGTGATGATGAGCTTGCAGAGATCCGGAACAAGGAAATTGGCTTTGTATTCCAAACTTTTAATTTATTACCACGTACCACCGCGTTAGAAAATGTAGCACTACCAATGGTGTATGCAGGATACTCTAAAGCCGAGCGTAAAACTCGTGCGGAAGAAGTATTAACCAATGTTGGATTAGCCGATAGAATGGACCATAAACCCAATCAACTCTCTGGAGGGCAAAGACAACGTGTGGCAGTAGGTAGAGCCCTTGTAAATAAGCCTTCTATTATCCTTGCCGATGAACCTACAGGAAATTTAGATTCCATCACTTCTTTGGAGATCATGACTTTATTCGATGAAATTCATGCAGCCGGAAATACAGTGATCTTAGTAACACATGAAGAAGATGTTGCCATGCATGCTCATAGAATTATAAGACTTAGAGATGGGGTTGTGGAAAGTGATGTTAGAAAGGAAGTTTCCAAAACTGTTAATTAGGCTTCGACAAGCTCAGCCTGACACGTTTTTTATGACTATTATCTTGTCTCGATAGTTATGGTGATTATCAAGAGTTTTCCAATAAGGCGTTGGATTAAATCAAATGAATTCTCAACCCTGATAGCCAGCGGGACGCTCGAAGTGACAAACAATCTTTAATGTCATCCTTAATTTATTCTAAAGATTTCTCAACCAGTAAGATCTAGGGAAAGAATAACAAAAGCTAACTGTGACTTTAATTGAACTTGGCATTTAAAATTCATTTTCTTACCTTGTATTAAATTCATCTACAAATGATTGATTTTGACAGGGAAACCTGGATTTATTTATTGATAATTGCAGCTGTGATCACCTATTTTATTTGGAATAAAGGCAGTGCAAGTAGACTTCGTAAGCACAAGAAAAATCGAAATTTTAGAATGCGTTATCTAGAGCGTAAAAAGAAAAGGAAATCAACAAACGAAGTCTAAGGTTCAAATTTCTCTATTCAAAAACACATTTTCACAGCATCCTATTATCAAAGTTTTCTCCCATTACCTTCTTTGAATGTTTGTATCTTTGAAATGCTCAAAATAAACTGACATGAAAATATACACCAAGACAGGCGATAAAGGTACTACCTCTCTCTTTGGAGGAACCAGAGTTCCTAAACACCATATAAGAATAGAGAGTTACGGTACAATAGATGAGTTAAACTCCCATATTGGTTTAGTAAAAGATCAGAAAGTTGGCGACCAAACTAGGGAAATACTAAACAGAGTTCAGGATAGACTTTTTACATTGGGGGCGATCTTAGCAACAGATCCAGAAAAGGCCATCCTTAAAAGCGGGCAAGAGCGTTTAAACATTCCAACTATCACTGAAGCAGACATTAAACTTTTGGAAAATGAAATGGATTCTATGAATGAGAAACTTCCAGAAATGACCCATTTTGTGCTTCCTGGCGGCCATCCTTCTGTGTCAATATGTCACATAGCGCGTTGTGTCTGTCGTCGTGCAGAACGTTTATCTACAGCACTTTACGAAATAAGCCCTTTTAATGAATTGGTTTTACAATACCTAAATAGACTCTCTGACTACCTGTTTGTGCTGGCACGAAAATTGTCCAAAGACTTACATGCAAATGAGGTAAAATGGATTCCTGAAAAGGGGAGTTAAACAAATTGATATTTTTCAGCTAAAATCTTGATTTTATATAAAAATTGACTTTTTAGACTATGTTCTTAACATTATTGATTAAAATAATAGATTTTTTACTTGCCAATTACAACAAAAAAATTATTTTTGCAAAAAATAAATACCGATAAATCAATGTATTGGACATTAGAATTGGCATCCTATTTAAGTGATGCACCTTGGCCGGCAACAAAAGATGAATTAATTGACTACGCAATTCGAACTGGAGCTCCATTAGAAGTAGTAGAAAACCTTCAGTCGATAGAAGATGAAGGAGATTCATATGACTCTATTGAAGAGATCTGGCCCGACTATCCTACAGACGAAGATTACCTTTGGAATGAGGATGAATATTAGAAAAACATAACACGTAAATACTAAAAAGTCTCCTAAAAGAGGCTTTTTTTTTGCGTACATTTGAACCATATAAACACAAAAAACTATGAGTTTTTTAGATTCTGTATTAAAAGTATTTGTTGGCGATAAGTCCAAGAAAGACGTTAAAGACATACAACCTATAGTAGAGAAGATCAAGGCTTTGGAGAAGGAGTTCGAAGCGCTTTCTATAGATGAACTAAGGGAGAAAACTGTTACTTTTAGGAAGAAGATCGCCGATGCTACTGCAGATATTCGCTTGAAAATTGAAACATTAAACAGCGAAGCTGATGCTTCAGAAGATATAACCAGAAATGAAGATATTTACACCGAAGTTGATGCATTAAAAGACGAAATGTATAATATTACGGAAGCTGTTCTTAACGAAATTCTTCCTGAAGCCTTTGCAACCGTAAAAGAAACCGCCAAACGTTTCGTTCATAATCCCAAATTAAAAGTTACTGCTACTGCTTTCGATAGAGAAATTTCAGCAGAGAAAGATTATGTAGAATTAGATGGAGATCATGCTATTTGGAGTAACTCTTGGGATGCTGCTGGAAAACCTATCACCTGGGACATGATACATTACGATGTTCAATTAATTGGTGGTGTAGCAATGCATCAAGGTAAAATTGCAGAGATGCAAACTGGGGAAGGAAAAACACTTGTTGCAACTCTTCCTATGTATTTAAATGCCTTAAGCGGAAACGGTGTTCACCTTGTAACCGTGAATGATTACCTAGCAAAAAGAGATAGTGCCTGGATGGCACCAATCTTTCAGTTCCACGGAATTAGTATAGACTGTATAGATTATCACAGACCTAATTCTGCTGCAAGAAGAAAAGCATATAACGCAGATATCACTTATGGAACAAATAACGAATTCGGTTTCGATTATTTAAGAGATAATATGTCTCACGCTCCAGATGATCTTGTACAACGCCCTCACAATTTTGCAATTGTAGATGAGGTGGATTCTGTACTTGTAGATGATGCTAGAACACCTTTAATTATTTCTGGACCTATTCCGAAGGGAGATATTCATGAATTTGAAGCATTAAAACCTGCTATCCACAATATTGTAGAAGTACAAAGAAGTCATTTAATTAAGGTTTTGGCTGAAGCTAAGAAATTAATTGCTGCTGGCGATACTAAGGAAGGTGGTCTTCAACTTTTAAGAGTTTTTAGAGGTTTACCCAAAAACAAAGCACTTATTAAGTATTTAAGTGAAGATGGTATAAAGCAACTTCTTCAGAAAACCGAGAATCAATACATGGCAGATAACAATCGTGAGATGCCAAAAGTAGATGAGGAGCTTTATTTTGTTATTGAAGAAAAAAACAATCAGATAGATCTAACCGATAAAGGGGTAGAATTTTTATCTGGAGAAGATGATCCAGACTTTTTCGTTATGCCAGAAATTGGGATGGAAATTTCTAAGATAGATAATGAAGGACTTAGTAAGGAAGAGGAAGTAGAGAAAAAAGAAGAGCTTTTCCGTGAATATAGTGTGAAAAGTGATCGTATACATACCATGCGACAGTTGTTAAAGGCTTATACCTTGTTCGAAAAAGACACAGAATATGTGGTAATGGAGAACAAAGTGAAGATCGTAGACGAGCAAACTGGTCGTATTATGGACGGGAGAAGATATAGCGATGGATTACATCAGGCTATTGAAGCTAAAGAAAATGTAAAGATCGAAGATGCTACTCAAACTTTTGCTACTGTAACCCTTCAGAATTTCTTTAGAATGTACCGTAAACTTTCTGGGATGACGGGAACTGCGGTAACTGAAGCTGGAGAATTATGGGAGATCTATAACTTGGATGTAGTAGAAATTCCTACTAACAGACCAATTGCAAGAATAGATCGTGAAGATCTTGTTTACAAAACGAAAAGAGAAAAATTTAATGCAGTTATAGACGAGGTTACCAAACTTTCTAAGTCTGGAAGACCAGTGTTAATTGGAACGACTTCTGTAGAGATCTCAGAATTACTGAGTAGAATGTTGAAATTAAGAAATGTGCCTCATAACGTATTGAATGCGAAATTGCATAAAAAGGAAGCAGATATCGTTGCAGAAGCTGGTAATGCCGGAATAGTAACTATTGCTACCAACATGGCAGGTCGTGGTACAGATATTAAATTGAGTAAAGAAGTTAAAGAAGCGGGTGGTTTGGCCATTATTGGTACAGAACGACATGATTCTAGGCGTGTAGACAGACAATTACGTGGTCGTGCTGGTCGTCAAGGGGATCCAGGAAGTTCTCAATTCTATGTTTCTTTAGAAGATAACTTAATGCGTTTATTCGGATCTGAAAGGATCGCGAAATTAATGGATAGAATGGGCTTGGAAGAAGGTGAAGTAATTCAGCATTCCATGATCTCTAAATCTATTGAGCGTGCACAGAAAAAAGTTGAAGAGAACAACTTTGGAGTTCGTAAGCGTTTGTTGGAGTATGATGATGTTATGAATGCCCAAAGAGAGGTTATTTATAAGCGTCGTTATCATGCACTTTTTGGGGATAGATTAAAAGTGGATATCGCTAATATGATCTTTGATACTTCTGAAGTTATTACTGAAAATAACAAAGCAGCCTCAGATTATAAGAATTTTGAATTCGAACTTATTCGTTATTTCTCTATGAGCTCTCCTGTTTCTGAGGAAGATTTCGGAAAAATGGATGTTCAGAAAATAGCAGGTGTTGTTTACAAAGCAGCATTCGAACATTATCACAATAAAATGGAACGTACAGCTGTTTTAGCTTTTCCAATTATTAAAAATGTATACGAAGATCCAGCTAATAATTTTGAGCGTATCGCTGTTCCGTTTACAGATGGAGTAAAAAGCTTACAGGTTGTTACCAATCTTGAAAAAGCTTACGAATCTGAAGGAAAACAACTAACAAAAGATTTTGAAAAGAACATTACTCTTGCAATTATAGATGAATCTTGGAAAACGCATTTGCGTAAGATGGATGAATTGAAACAGAGTGTGCAATTAGCTGTTCACGAACAAAAAGATCCTTTATTGATCTATAAGTTTGAAGCTTTTGAGCTGTTTAAATCTATGATAGAGCAGGTAAATAAAGATGTGATCTCTTTCTTATTTAAAGGAGAAATTCCAGAAGGAAACACCACAAATATTCAGGAAGCTCGCCAACCTAGACGTAGCGAGAAAATTGAAACCACTAAGGAAGAAATCCCGAATTTGGATGAACGTTCAGCACAAAGTAGAGCTGCCGGACAAACTCAACAAAGACCTCAAATAACTGAAACTATAGTTCGTGATCAACCAAAGATCAACAGAAACGATAAGGTGACGGTTAAAAATGTGATGAGTGGTGAGAATAAAACCATGAAGTATAAGCAAGCAATTCCTCTTTTAGAAAAAGGAGATTGGGTGCTTACCGGTCATGAAAGTTAGAATAAAAGATTTTTTTAAAACAAGAAACCCGGCAATTGCCGGGTTTCTTGTTTTAATTTTCAATAGAATTCAACTATTTATACTGGTTTCTCATATAATTTTGAAGAAAAGGGATCTGCAAAAAGAACAAGGAAACAAAACCTATTGCATACAGCATAGTAGAAGATAAATTGATCTTTGGGATAGAGATATAGTTCATAAATTCGAAATTCCATTTCATAGAAAAATCTGTAGTTATTAGAAAAAGACCAAGAACTGCGAAACTCATTAGTACCACCAAAGCGATCCAAACATTTCTTGAAATAAGCGGTTCATAAGCAAGATTTAAACTTTGCTTGGCCTCAATAGCATACATCACATTTCTTAAAAGATCAGGAGATGCCTTTTCTCTGTTAGTTTCTTGTATTATTCTTCTGAAGAATTCCTCTTCTCTCTTATGCTTTTCCATTTTCACTAAATATTTTAGGGTGAATATGATTTTCCAAAAAGGAATATAACAATTTCCTGCTTCGGTGTAATTTCACTTTTATATTATCCTGAGACAAATTCGTGATATCTGCGATTTCTTTTACAGATTGATCTTCGTAATAATAAAGGGTAATAATGGCCGCTTCAATTTCGGGAAGCTTGAGTATACAATTCTTAATAATCTCTTTTCGTTCCTCCATCAACATAATCGCTAATCCGCTTTCAAAATCCATGGAGGCATCTTCAGTCAGATTTTCCACCAACTCTAAGGTTGCAGATCTCTTATTCTTTTTTATCCTATCCAGAGCTTTTCTATAAGCGATCTTAAATAACCATGTAGAAAATTTCGCTTCTCCTTTAAAGCTCACCAACACCTCATATGCTTTTATAAATGTATCCTGAGCGATCTCTTCTGCTTCTTCCCTATTTCTAAGCATCTTAATGATAACATTAAAGATGTAATCTTGATGTCGATTTACCAATACTCCAAAGGCATTGGTATCTCCATCCAAAGTTTTCTTTATTAATAAAAGGTCAGATATCTTACTCATTATTCTATAAGACGCATGAAAAGAAGAATTGGTTACATAATAAATTTAAAATCATGAATCTCGAGAATATATAACCAACTTATTAGCTAGAGTATTTTTGAAAGTCACACATAATGGCAGTAGGATCAAAATATTTAATCAATTAAATATGTAGAGATCAGCGATTTTACTAATATCAAAATTATCATTTGTAATAGCAATGTCAGGTTGAGCGGAGTCGAAACCTATTTTTAAATTAAAAGTTTTCGACTTCGCTCGAACAGACAAAATTGGGTGTTTTAGCTAATTGAAAATCAATTAAAAAAATATCGAAATCTCATATTGGTATCTATTAACCTCAATAATTACTTAACTCGTTACCTAAAAAATGGATGTTTAATACTAAGATAAATCTGAAGACTTAATTAAAACATTAAAAAAAAAGAACTTTTTTGTAACCGAAAATAAAATGCCAGCGTCTTAATAGAAAACGAACTGTTATTATTCACAATTAAAAACAAATCATCATGGGATCTGAAGTTATCATTTTACCTATTATTTTTGGCGTTCTTTTCGGAATGTTCTATTTGTATATTTCCGCAAGAAATCGGGAAAGACTTGCATTAATAGAAAAAGGAGGAGATGCCTCTATTTTTTATAGCTCGAGCAAACGAGTTACTCCTATTTGGAAGGTGATCGTACTTAACTTAGGTTTACTTTTAATGGGGATTGGAATCGGGATCTTTTTTGCCAACATTCTTACTTACAATTTAAATGTAGACGAAGATGTTGCATTTCCAGGCACTATCTTTTTAATGGCAGGAATCTCTTTATTAGTTGGGTTTTTCCTGACAAAAAGATTGAATAAAGACGCTTAGATCACTAAAGGTAAAGTTACTTAGAGGCTGTCTGAAATTCGATTTCAAACAGCCTCTATATTCAGAAGAAAATTCTTCTAAGTTTTTGATACCTTTACTTTCTAACCAAAGAAGATCAAAAATGAATAAAGTTTCTATAGAAATTAAGTGGGGTGTTATTTTCACACTTGTAACCTTACTTTGGATGGTTTTTGAAAAAGCTATGGGCTGGCATGATGTTCTTATCGCCAAACATGCTATCTACACCAATTTCTTCGGAATAATTGCAGTACTGATTTTTATACTTGGATTAAAAGATAAAAAAGCGAATTTCTATAATGGGAACATGACATGGCGCCAGGGTTTTGTGGCAGGTTTAATTATAACCATTGTAATTACAATTTTATCGCCATTATCTCAATTTATTAGCAGTACCTATATAACACCAGATTATTTTAATAATGTGATCGCATATAGTGTAGATTCAGAAGTAATGACCCAAGAACAAGCAGAAGCTTATTTCAACCTGAGATCCTATATTATCCAAGCCACTTTTGGCGCATTGGTAATGGGAGTTGTAACCTCAGCAGCTGTTGCATGGTTCCTGAAGACGAAAGAGAAATAATTCTTCAGAAAGAAAATGGTGTTTTTATTTATATATCCATTTTCTGATTGAAATTGATTTCGAATGTCATATCTCGATCCCGATAGCTATCGGGATCGAGATGTTTTTCACCATTTGACTTCTGTTACTGAGACATAACATCATGAAAATCAAAAATCTAGGCTAGTATAAAAACAAGAATTATTAAATCTACATTTTAGTCGATCTTCAGTAACAAATTAGGATCTGGACAATTGTCTAAATAAAAATCTAATTTATCTGCAGAGGCAACTCCTGGGTAATCCCCGGTAAAGCCTTGAATATCTTTGATGATCTGAAAATGTAAGTGCGGAGCATAATCTCCATTAACTTTTCGTGAGCCAAGACTTCCTATTTTATCTCCTGCTTCTACGATCTGCCCGAAGCTTAATTTCTTAATAGAATCCTTACTTAAATGTCCATAAAGGGTATAAAAAGTTCTATCTCCCAAAATATGTTCAAGAATTATAGTTGGCCCATAGTTACCAAAACCTCCATTATCATTAAAACTATGCACCGTTCCCTCTAAAGCTGCAAGTACAGAAGTCCCAACATCACACCAAAGATCTAAACCTATATGTATGTTTCTTGCAGAAGGAGTATTTTCACCTTTAAAAATCACACTTCGCTGGTATAAAGTACGCTTTTCATTATATCCTCCATAAGCTACTTTTGCCTTTTTGGAAGCTACATAACCATCTATAAAAGTTTTTACAGCATTTGCAGATGGAATTGGCATTTCTCTAATGTCTTTATTTGTTTCAGAAAGATCTATGTGAACAAAGTCTTTCTTAACAAAGGTTTTATCTAAGACAGGAGTGAATTCTTCCGTGCATTCGTTAATAAATTCAGCGAAATTTGATTTGGCCATCGAGCTTTTTTTTCAAAAATAACTTATTTTATATATACGTCGCTAAAACTTGCATTTATGTTAACACTTCCGTTTCCATCCTTAGATCTATAGTAGCCATTAAGGATCTCATTGTCATAAGATTTGGTAGATTTTATTGAGGCTGCTTTTGGATATTCAATATTGCTTTGAGTACCATTATAATTAAAGTTTAAAGCTGCGCTAGGCAAAGACAATCTTAGGTCGCTATTCTCCAAAGTGATATCCAGGTTCTTAAAACCAGTTCCTAATTTACCAACAGACAATTCTCCAAAAGTCCCAGAAAGTATTCCCGTTTCTGTGATCTCATTAATAGTTACATCGCTAGAATTAGATATAAGTTTAATGCTCTTCGCTTTGCCAATCTCACAATTCTCAACATAATTGGTCTTTAAAACTCCATAATTCCAAACATTCACATTAATTGGACTATAAGAAACCTCAACCTTGGTTTTCTCACCTTCAATAACATTGGCAGTTAGTTTACTGTGGGATAAATTAGCTTTTAAATTAGTGGTTTTCTCTCCCAGTTTTAATTCGCCATATCTCACATCTAAATCTAGTTTTGCATTTCTTGGCATTCTAATTTTTATAATACGCTTGCCTTGAGATGAAGCTTTTGAAGCTCCTTTTGCTTCACCTTTAAACTTTTGCTTTCCTTCCATTTCTTTTCCAAAGTTCTCTCCCCAATTCTCCATTTTCTTTCCGAAATCTTCTCCCCATTTCTCCATGTCTTTTCCGAAATTCTTCTCAAAATCTTCACCCCAAGCTTCCATTTTCTTTTCAAAATCTTTTTCCCAGACTTCAGAGTTCTTTTCAAATTGTTTCCCCCATTCTTCCATAGATTTTTCGAAATCCTTTCCGAAGTTCTTTTCCATTTTTTTCTCCCATTTCTCCATATACTTATCTCCATCTTTTTTATAAGCATCATAATCGAAATCCATATTGCCTATCTTTTCATGGAATTCTGGGGGTAACGGATTTTTACTGATGTTTTCTAACATAGGAGCTATCATATCTGTCATCATTGGCCCTAGAATATTTTGTAAATCTCCCATAGAGTCAGATAACGAAGAAAGATCCATGTCTATATTTAAATTCATTCCCGTTCCTCCTCCAGAGGTGATTTCAATTTTATCTGAACTTCCTGAAGTTTCCAATTTCCAGCTTTCTAATGCTTTTTTAGCATCTTCCCCTTTTAAATTTCCTGTCTCCAAAAAAGCTTCTATAGCAACTTCATTCTTATCCCAGTTTTCAATGATTATATTGGTGTATTTTGCATCTATCACCACAGAAACATCTTGATTCGTTTTATAAGTCTTCTCGAGTTTTTTGGTTTGTGCAAATATCCCTGCCGAAAATAATAGACAGAAAAGAAGGATATAATTAGACTTTATAGTTTTCATTACGTGGTTTTTTAGTTTGTTTGATTTCATTTAATTTATTCTTGAGTTTGTACAACAAGTCCAAGCGAAATTGAAGATTTTCGACCATTGCTTCAATAGTTTGCTCATTAGGACCCGTTTCATTAAACTCGGCATTCAAGCGTTTATATTCATTATTTAATTCAGACATTTTCCCCATAAAGGAATCTATCAAGGCTTTATTGGTAGGATTCACTTCCAACTTAGCCAACTCCATATTAATCCCTGCTAAATAGTAATTCTCGATCTTTTTAAAATCTGGAGAAACTTCACTTAACTGGAATTCTTTAACCGGAAGCTCATTTTTATCATTCTCGCTTTCTGGAGTTATAACTATTGGAGTTTCTGTTTTAATTATTCTGTCTTTATGTAAAAAGAATGCTCCAATTCCAATAGCTACAATGAATATTGCTGCGATTTTCAAGAAATTGAACTTAGCCTTGTTCTTTTGTATTGGCAATGCCGCCTCCAACTTAGCCTCAAATCTATTTTGATGTCCTTTACTTAACTTTTCTATGGTCCAGGGCTCATTATCCTTGAACATATTTCTAATATCCTGTGCCATTTCTAAATGCTTTTAATTTTTCCTGTAATTTCTTTTTCCCTCTATGTACCAGTGTTCTGGAAGCTACTTGTGAGATCTTCAATATTTCTGAGATCTCCTCATGATCATAACCTTCAATCAAGAAAAGCATAAGAGGGTATTTATACTTTTCTGGAAGCTCTAGAATTTCAGCCTTTACTTCCTCCACTCCAACGCCATCATCCACCTGCCAATCTTGAGCCTCATCATCTGCCACTTTTTCAATTAACTGCTCATTAAGCGCAACATATTCTAATTTTTTTGCCTTTAATTGATCTAGACATTTATTAATAACGATCCGTTTTAACCATGCTCCAAAAGTTACTTCTCCTGAATATTGATGCAGTTTTGCAAACGCCTTCACAAAGGCTTCCTGCATGGCATCTTCAGCCTCTGCCGTGTCCCTTAGGAATCTGCTGGCTACAATGAACATCCCGTCACAATAACTATTATATAGTTTTAATTGTGCTTTTCTGTTGTTGGCACGACAATCTTCTATGAGTTGATGCTTTAACAAAATTTAATAATGCTTAGTTAGTTAGTACTTGAAAGACGAACTAAAAATATCCTTGTTGCAAAACTTAGATATTATTTTTCTGAAAAAATATATTTCTAAAAAAACAGTAATTTTTTAATCCGTGAATTCTTCATAATTTAAGGTATTTGGTATAGTTTTAGAAAACTATTTTATAGGGAAAATCCAGATAAACTAAATAGCCACCTGATTCCTTGTTATAGATTAGATTTAAAACTCATGAAAAATTCACGACGCTTTACAATTAAGATCATAATTGCAGTGATAGCAGTGGTTATTGCAGGAGTCTTATTATGGCGGTATTCTACCAAAGCATTAAGCCCTGAAGATTCGAGTTTATTTTCTGAAGATTCTTTAAAAATGGAAGTTGTTTATAATAGACCTTATAAAAAAGGTAGAGAGATATTTGGACAACTAGTACCTTATAATGAAGTTTGGAGGACAGGTGCAAATGAAGCAACTACTTTTTCTACAAATAGAGATATTTTGATTGATGGATCTCTTTTACAAAGCGGAACTTATACATTGTGGACAATCCCAAACAAGGAATCCTGGAAAGTGATCTTTAATTCCAAGATGTATCCTTGGGGCATCAACTTGGAAAAAAAAGCATCTCGGGATCCCAGTTTTGATGTATTGGTATTAGAAACACCTGTTATAAAGATGAAAGACACTTTAGAACAATTCAGTATTTATTTTGAAAAGGCAAATGATCTCGTGCTTTTTAATTTGGCTTGGGATGATGTTAAGATCAGTATACCCATTAAAAAATAAAAGAGCTGTTCAAAAAATATATTTTTGAACAGCTCTTTCTTCAACTAACTAGAATAAAATTGAGGTTTTCTCAATTATTCATCTAACATTAAGTTTAAAGTAACATCTATATTATCTCTGGTAGCTCTAGAATAAGGACAAATTTCGTGAGCCTCATTTACTAATTGCTCCCCTTTCTCTACTTCTACACCTGGAATATAACAATCTAAAATGGCAGCTAATTGTAAATTACCATCTTCTAAACTTCCTAATTTTACAGTTGCAGTAACATTAAAATCACCAAGTTCTACTTTGTGTTTTTTCGCAATCACTTGCAAAGCACTTCCAAAACAGGCAGAATATCCCGCCGCAAAAAGTTGTTCTGGGTTGGTAAAATCTTCACCTTTACCGCCCATTCCTTTAGGCATACTTACTCTCATATCTAATATACCATCGTCACTTTTTACGTGTCCTTCTCGTCCTCCAGAAGTTGTAACTTTGGCTTTGTACAATGTTTTCATCTTGTATATTTTTGATTAATTTTAATTAAATTTGAAGATACCAACATAAGCCATTTACTTCAAAAGAAGTGCTCATAAATTTGTCATAAATCTCAATTTTCATCTTGTCTAAATCAGCAAAAAAATCTGCCTTACACCAATCAGCAAGCATACCTACTACGCCAAATATAAATCCAGCTTCAAGAAATAAGATCAAGGTCTCCAGAAAGAAGTTATTTGAAGATTCAGCTTTAGCTTCAAAACTATTAACAGGTGATAAAGCTGCTTTGAGTAGAGGGATCACCTTAGTGGAAAGTAATCAGCGAGAGCATCAGGCCATCGCAGAGAAACTTATAGAAGAGTGTTTGCCGCATGCTCACAAGTCCCTTAGAATTGGGATAACGGGCGTTCCCGGGGTAGGAAAAAGCACTTTTATTGAAGCTTTTGGAAGTTACTTGATCAAGCAAGGGAAAAAAGTAGCTGTTTTAGCAGTAGATCCTAGTAGTTCTGTTTCTCATGGAAGTATCATGGGGGATAAAACCAGAATGGAAAATTTGGTGACCGAGGAAAATGCCTTTATTCGTCCTTCTCCTTCTGGAGATTCTCTTGGAGGGGTTGCAAGAAAAACAAGAGAATCCATCATTTTATGCGAAGCTGCAGGATTTGACATTATATTAATTGAAACTGTTGGCGTAGGACAAAGTGAAACCACCGTACATAGCATGACAGATTTTTTCTTATTGCTGAAATTAGCGGGCGCGGGAGATGAATTACAAGGCATAAAACGAGGAATTATAGAAATGGCAGATGCTATTGTAATAAACAAAGCAGATGGAGATAATTTGAAAGCCGCCAGAGATGCCAGACTAGAATTTAAAAGAGCCTTACACTTATACCCTCCTAAGACCAGCGAATGGCAACCAAAAGTGTCCTTATGTAGTGCCTTAGAAGAAACTGGTATTACCGCTATTTGGGAAATGATCTTAGAATATAAAGCTCTCGTAGACAAAAACGATTATTTTGAAATTAACCGTCATAACCAAAATAAATTCTGGTTATTACAAACCATAAATGAGCATTTAAAAAGCAGATTCTATCAAGATCCTACGATCAAAAAAGCATTGGAAGAGCAACTAAAAGCCATCGAGAATAATGAAACCACTCCTTTTGCAGCGGCAAAACTATTGCTGAGTTTACAAAGCCTTTAAAACAGTAATATCAATTACCTTCACCACATGAATATTTTAAAGAAAATCTATCATAATTATCCTGTGCCTTTACTGCTTCTTCTAGGAATTTTAGTTTTTATTACTAATCTGGATGTATTGATGGTGAATATAATGGAAGCTCGTAATTTCATTAGTGCCAGAGAAATGCTCACTCATAATAATTGGATCTTTACTACTATGAATGAGGCTGCTCGTTATGAAAAACCTCCATTTCCTACCTGGTTAACAGCGATCTCTGCCTATCTTTTTGGTATAGAAAGTTTATTCGCCTATCGTTTGCCTGCAGCCATCACCTCGATTTTCCTTCTCATTATATTTTATAAGCTTCAGTTATTACTAGTTATTAAAAAGAATGTTGCGTTTATCTCTAGTCTAATTTTAATGACTTCCTTTTATATAGTATTTTCTGGAAGAGACGGCCAGTGGGATATTTTTACACATGCCTTTATGATGGGATGTATTTATTTTCTAATACGCACACTAAATTCTAATAACAAAAAATACAGCTATGCACTTCTTGCAGGATTATTTTTTGGTGCTTCCTTATTAAGTAAAGGCCCCGTCTCCTTATATGTGTTATTTATATCTTTCTTAATTAGCTACTCCCTCACTTATAAATTCCGAAATCTAAAGCTCAACTGGAAACCACTTCTTCTCTTTCTAGTTATTGGTATAAGTACAGGCATTTGGTGGACCCTTTATGTGCATTATTACGATGCTGAAGCTTTTGCCGCGGTTGCTGAACTTGAAAGCAGCAGGTGGCTTAATTATAACGTTCGACCTTTTTGGTATTACTGGAGCTTTTTTACACAAAGCGGAATTTGGACTATTCCAGCATTTATAAGCTTATTCTATTGGTATTTAAAACCTAGAGTTTCCAATTTGAATGCGTATAAATTCTATATTTTATGGACAGTATTTTCTGTAGTATTACTTTCAATAATTCCTGAAAAGAAAAGCAGGTACTTATTACCCGTATTAATTCCGTTAGCAATGACCACAGGGTTTTATGTAGAATACATTATCAATAATTTCAAACAAAGATTAACGAAGTTAGAACGATTTCCTGTTTACCTCAACTTTATAGTTTTGGTGATTATTGCAATTGGCGCTCCTTTTGTTTTTTATTATTTCTTTGGTTCAACGATCTGGGAGAAAACATTCACTTACATTTTAGTAAGCATCTCCCTTGTATTAATTGGGCTTGGACTTATTTTTGGATTGCTGAAAAAGAAACCAAAATTGCTATTCGGCTTGCAATTTCTTATGATCTTAGCGATTCTAAATTTCGGGTTTCCCTTAGCCGAATTGATCTCTCCACATAGAAATAGTCCAAATATTAAAGCACTTATAGAATATGAAGAGGAAGAAAATATACAGATTTATGAAGCCTCCGGAATTATCCCTGAACTCATTTTTGAATATGGAAAACCAATGCCTATTGTACAATCTGAAATAGATCTTCCATCGAAAGCCAACACAGATAAATTTGGAATATTAGTGCATCAAGAGAAAGAACTAAAGTGGAAAGAGAATTTTCACAGCTATAACTTTAAACTCATTGACACTCTGGATCTAAATCCAACGATGGATAAAGGAAAGAATAGTCGGTTAATTCGAGAATTCTATGTTTTAACTAGAAAGTGATTTTAAATTTTTCGATTAAAAATTTATGAAACACTACAAATAATAGTCCTAATATTGTTCCCATTAACATCCCAGTGATCACGTCTAAAGGATAATGAACCCCTACGTAAATTCTACTATAAGATACTATTAGAGCCCAAAAGCCTATGAAATATATTAGTTTTGGATAGAATCTTTTCAAGATCAAACCAACAAAAATAGCTAAAGCTGTAGAGCTAGCTGCATGTGCAGAAAAATAGCCAAAACTACCACAACGCACTGCGATAAATCGAGTATATTCCATCACATCTTCCTGTCTACAAGGTCTAGGCCTTTCAAATCCATGTTTAAAAAGATTCGCTAACTGATCTGTACATGTGATCATTAAAGCAACCAGCACTATGGTGATCAAAGTTCCTTTAACACCATATTTCCTGAATATTAGAAACAACAAAAATGCATACAGAGGAATGGCAGTCCATTTATCGGTGATAAGGAGCCAAAATGGATCCCAAGTTGGCGTTCCTAGATTATTTAAATAAAGAAATAACTCTCTGTCGTATTCAATTAGTTGGTCTATCATTTAATATTAATCATCGTATCTGGACACTTCCCTATCGTAAAATTCGTTTGCTTGTGTGATCAAGATCTCTGCCTCTGTAGCAAGTTCTTTTTCGTCACCTTTATCAAAATCTTCTAACCATTCCACATCGTCGTTTTCTAAATTGATTATAAATCTTGGATATTCTGTGTGGATCACAAAAATAGCATCTGGAAAATCGGTGTTATCACCTAAAAGAAATTTTGGGAATTCCATAGTTTTTACTTTTTATAATTTTAAAAAAAAGAAAGTTTTCTAAACAAACTCTTCACTGTCCTGATCTCATTTAATAATTATTGAAATTAGTTCAGGATCTATTTTACTTATTTAACTGATAAATCTTACTGAAATCGCTTCAGCTAAGCATTTATGCAGCCTTCAGAATTAATTTTTTACTTAAATAATTGAACCTAAAATACAACATTATAGCCGATGCGGTTAAACCTGCTAATAAGCCAAGCCAAATTCCCATACTACCTAAATTTTCTGCTTTTCCGTAGTATATGGAAACCGGGAAACCGATGATCCAATATGCGATAAAACATATAACCGTTGGGATCTTTACATCTTGTAAGCCTCTTAAAGCTCCAAGAATCACTACCTGAAGACCATCGCTTAGTTGGAATAAAGCTGCAACTACTAGCAATTGTGAAGCTAAAATAATTACATCTACATTATCCAGATATAAAGTTGGCAACCAATCTTTCATTAAAATAAAGAGAACAGCAAAAAGAGCTTCAATTAAAAACACCAGTAAAAATGTGGAAAGTGCTATTCTACGAAGTTCTTTATAGTTGTGCAATCCTTTTTGATTTCCAACACGAATGGTGGCAGTTACTCCCAATCCAACCGCGATCATAAACGTCATAGATGCCAAATTAAGTGCAATTTGATTTGCCGCCTGTGGATTCGTTCCTAACATTCCTGCTAAGAAGATCGTTCCGGTAAAGATCGCTACTTCAAAAAACATTTGTAAAGCAGTGGGAAAACCTAAAGCGAATATTCTTTTAAAAATAGCCAGTTGAAATAATTCCTTTTTTGACCAGATAAAATACGATTTGAATTTTTTCTTCTTCCTTAATACCTCCCATAGAAACCACAACATAAAGAACCTCGAGATCAAAGTACCAATTGCGGCTCCTTCTAATTCCAGTCTTGGGAAAATCCAAAATCCGTAGATCAATATAAAATTGAATATTACATTTACCACATTTGCGAGTAAAGTGGCATACATGGCATATTTTGTTTGAGATAACCCATCGGCGAACTGTTTGTAAGCTTGAAAGATCATTAATGGGATCATTGAAAAAGCAACGATCTCCAAATATGGGATCGCTAATGCAACCACTTCTGGCGGCTGATCTAAATGATATAAAATTGGTTTAGCTAGTAATAACAACAAGAAAAGTGCTACCCCATTCACCGTGCACAACATAATACCATGATGAAAGTAACTTCTTCCTTTTTCTATATTCCCCGCTCCGTCTGCTTCAGCAATTAACGGGGTAATAGCAAAGGAAAATCCAATACCTAAAGATAAAGCGATAAACACCAAGCTATTCCCTAAGGAAACTGCAGCCAGTTGTGCGGCTCCTAATTGCCCGATCATTAAATTATCGGCGAGACCCACCAAAACATGACCCAATTGTCCCATCATTACAGGAAAGGCGATGCTTAAATTATATTTGAACTCCTTGGTGTAGGCTGTTAACTGCAATTTCTAAAATTAAGCTGCAAAGATAACAGGATTTGTTTGGGCAAAAATTGAATTCCATTTTAATTTTCTGAAAATCATTGCAGATCTTTTTCTTGAAAATTAAAATGGAATTCTAAAATAGAATAACTATTCTCACTAAAGTTTTGAAACTTCAGATGTATTTGAAAGTCCGTATTTGTCTACTAAGTAAATCATAGATGCCATAGTAGCAGCACCTAGTTCTAATTCTCTTTTATTTATCTGATCGAACGTGTCATTTTCTGAATGATGATGATCAAAATAGCGTTGAGAATCTGGCACTAATCCCGCAAGTACGGTTTTACCATTTTTCAACGGACCAATATCTGCTCCTCCATGACCTAATTCGAAATAATGAATTAAATAAGGTTTAAATAAAGATTCCCATGCAGCGATTTGGTTAAACTGATCTTGTCTTGCTTCAAAGGAAAATCCTCTAGGAGTGAATCCTCCAGAATCACTTTCTAAAGCAAAAATGTGATTTTCATTTTTTTCTTCAGCTATCTCCGCATATTTATTTCCTCCACGCAAGCCATTTTCTTCGTTCATAAATAATACCACACGAATACTTCTTTTCGGCTTTATTCCAGATTCCTTAAATAACCGCAATACTTCCATAGATTGAACTACTCCCGCACCATCATCATGAGAACCATCTCCAACATCCCATGAGTCTAAATGTCCTCCCACTACTATATATTCATTAGGAAATTCACTTCCTGTTATCTCCCCAATCACATTGTAACTTTGAACATCTGGGAGTTGTTCGCTATTCAGTTTAAAATATACTTCAGCTTTCTTCTCAATTTTCAATAAACTGCTTAAATATTCTGCATCATTCGTGCTTATTGCTGCTGCTGGTATTCTTTGAGAAGGTCTTAATTCACCATAACTCATCGTACCAGTATGAGGAAAATCATCCAATCTTAAATTCATAGATCTTACAAGTACTCCAATTGCTCCATATTTTGCAGCTTCTGCAGCACCAGAATATCGCTGATCTACACAACCTCCATATGCTTCGAAAGTATTTATTAGATCTGCACGCATTGGTCTATTATAAAAAACGATCTTTCCTTTAATCTGCGCCTCTCCATATCTTGCAAGATCTTCTATACCTTGTACTTCTATAACCTGAGCTTTTGCTCCGCCCATAGGTGTAGACACGGAACCTCCCAGAGCCGTAATATTAATATTCCTAGTGCTTCCCGGCGCAGTTTCTATGTAAGCAAATTCTTTTGCTCCTCTTACCCATTTTGGTACCATTACCGGTTGTAACCAAACTTTATCTAAGCCTAAAGTTTCCAATTCCTTTTTCGTGTATTCCACCGCCTTTTGAGCATCTAAAGATCCAGAAAGTCTCCCTCCAATATCGTTTGATAAATGCTCTAACCATAAATAAGATTTGCCGTTAAGCAAAGACATATCATATAATTTTCGAAGATTTAAAGAATCCTCCTGTTTGTTACTGTTCTGCGAAAATGATAGCTGACTACATAAAATGGAAAGTCCCACTATTAAAATTTTTCTCATCGATACTGTTTTTGTGAATTTTAAAATTATAAAGTTTCTTTTTTTAAGATCTCCATGTATTCTTCAAGATTACTTTTAACCTCCGGAGATAACTCTGGCTCTTGGACATCTTTATATTCTATAAGCACATCGTATAAAATTTTAGCAACCAAATAACGTGCCGTGTCCTTATCATCTGCAGGAATCACATACCAAGGTGCATGAGGTTTGGAGGTGGCATTGATAGCCTTTTCATAGGCATGTTGATACTCATCCCATAAAGCACGCTCCTTAAGATCTGCAGGGGAGAATTTCCAGTTTTTTTGGGGTTTTCTTAACCTACGCAGCAAGCGTTGACGTTGTTCTTCTTTTGAAATATGAAGGAAAAATTTAAAGATCAAAGTGCCATTCTCGGCAATATGCTTTTCAAAATTCCTGATGGAATTAAATCGTTCCTCCCAAAATGCTTCATTTACATCTTCCAAACTAGTAACCTCTGGAAGATTCTCTCCTAAAATATATTCTGGATGAACTTTAGTAACTAGAACATTTTCATAGTGTGTTCTATTAAACACCCCAAACTTACCCCGTGCAGGTAAAGCTATATAATGTCTCCATAAAAAATCATGCTTTAACTCTAAAGGTGTTGGCACTTTAAAGCTATGCACCACTACTCCTCTAGAATTAAAATCTTTAAAAACCTCTCTTATTAAACTGTCCTTTCCTGCAGTATCCATTCCTTGAATACAAATAAGCACAGCATATTTGCCATGAGCGTATAGTTTATCCTGCCATTTACCAAGTTTCTCACGGGTATCTTTAAGAGCCACTTTAACTTTTTTTCCATTGATTTCCAAAGGATAGGAAGTCGCTTTATTTTTTAAATCTGTTGTAGAATCTATCCGAAAATGTTTAAGATCTAATTTATCCATAATCTAAATCGTTGAATGCTAAATATACAATCTTTAAGAAACATATTTTTTTTATCTTCGCCCTTAAATTCAATAGCTTGGAAAGAGAAGAGATAATACAGAATGTTGCCACCTTACTAAAGGAAATCCCTAGTTCTATGGAAGTGGTAAAGAATGATTCTAAAAGAGATCAACGATTCCAATATCTAGCAACTCATATGGTAGATAAGGCTCTTGAGAAAGATGCTTTAATTATTTCTGAAAATCAAAAAGGTTTCGCAATACTTTTTAAGACTAGTAAGAAGGATGAAAATTTTTGGAAAGAATTGCCTGAGCAATTAGGTCTTGTTTGGAATGTTACAGGAATTAAGAAAGCTTTAAAAATCTTAAAAACCCAAAAATTCATTAAAAGTCAACGCCCACAAGAAGGTGAGTATTTGTACTGTTGGTTTTGGGGGATTTTAGAGGATTCTCGAGGTGCAGACAAACAGGTAGGAAAAGAAATGAAAGACGAATTTTATCGTCAAGCAAATCTTTATAATATCCCATTATATGCCGAAACCAGAATGCGTCAAAATTCTTTAGTATATCAACGCTTTGGTTTCGAACTTTTTAATGAATGGCAGCATCCAAGTGGGGATACCATGTATTTTTTAAGGTACATTCCGGATTCCCTTAAAACCAAAAAATAGTTTTTAAAAATTAGCACTAAGCCTTACTAGCAAAAAGTTTCACGTCTTCTTCTGTAACCTCTGAACCTCCTAGGATAATAAGACGTTCTACCACATTTCTTAACTCACGAATATTTCCTGTCCAGTCATAATCTTGTAGTTGGTTTATGGCTTTTTCAGTAAATACCTTCACATTACTTCCATGCTCCTCTGCGATCTTTTGTGCAAAGAAATTAATTAATAAAGGGATATCATCTCTACGCTCATTTAAAGGCGGCACCTTTACAAGGATCACTGCCAATCTATGATAGAGATCTTCTCTAAACTTTTTATCTTCAATTTCCTTTTTAAGATCTTTATTGGTAGCTGCAACTATTCTAACATCTACTTTAATATCCTTATCACTCCCTACACGCGAGATCTTATTTTCTTGTAATGCACGAAGAACCTTGGCTTGAGCAGAAAGACTCATGTCTCCAATTTCATCTAAAAAGATGGTACCGCCATTTGCAGCTTCAAATTTTCCTGCTCTATCTTTATTTGCTGAAGTAAAAGCTCCTTTAACATGACCAAAAAGTTCACTTTCTATTAATTCTGAAGGAATAGCTGCACAATTAACCTCTATCATAGGGCCGTTAGAACGTTCGCTTTTTTGATGTATCCAATGTGCCACCAATTCCTTACCAGTTCCATTAGGTCCCGTAATAAGTACTCTGGCATCGGTTTGAGCAACTTTTTCTATAATTTCTTTAATGGAAGTAATCGCAGGTGATTCCCCGATCATCTGGTATTTCTTTCCTACTTTCTTCTTAAGCAAGGTGTTTTCTACCACTAATTCTTTGCGGTCTAATGCATTACGAACCGTATTTAATAACCTATTGAGATCTGGGGGTTTAGAAATATAATCGAACGCACCCATTTTCATAGTGTTTACGGCTGTATCTAGGTCTCCGTGCCCAGAGATCATAACCACTGGCACTTCTGGTTTTATTTTCTTTATGGCTTCAAGAACCTCGATCCCATCCATTTTCGGCATCTTAATGTCGCATAAAACAAGGTCGTATTCTTCATCTTTTATTTTCTCTATCCCTATCAATCCGTCTTCAGCCTCATCTAGCTGATAGGTTTTGTTTTCTTCAGAAAGAATCTTAACTAAAACCCTACGTATTGATGCTTCATCTTCTATTACTAAAATCTTCGCCATTATAATATACTGAATTTAAGACCTGTACGGCCGTATAAAGAATTTGTGTCGTTTATGGTATATACCCTATCTTCATTTTCATCTCTTAAACGAATAGTATTAATAAGGCTATGACCACCGTAAATATAAAAAGAAAAATACTTCGAGAACCTCCATTCGTAACCAATCCCAGATAAAACTGTGGTCATAGATATATTTTGGGCCGGTTTTTTATCTAAAGAAGTAATAGGATTTATATTAATTCTATCCTGAATATTTGCATAATACCCATCTACCGTGACAAATGCCTGAAAAGTACTTTTTTCGCCTAGATAGTATCTTAAATTGGTTTTTGGCACCCCTAAAGTAAATGACCAATTAGGATCGAACTTCCTGTAATAATTTACAATAGGTAATGGGAAATTTAAACTGGTAGAAGTAGAATAACGCAATCCAAGAATTAACCTCCATGGTTTATTAATTTCTTCTTCATTCCTAGATTTTATAAAATATATAGAGCCTGTATACTCTACATCTTCACTTTGTAATTCTTTAGTTTCAAAATTAGAGGTGGCATTTACCTCAGCTTCTATCCCAAATCGCCAATCTTCACTCATTTTATATGTGTAACCTAAACTAATGGCGTAAGATTGAAGATGTTCTAAATTTTCTGTAGAAAATGGCGCGGAATCTTTATACTGAAAATTGACATTTTCATATTGAACACCAGGTATAAAATACGCACCACTATCATTTAATTTAATAGGAAATTTGAAGAAGGTTTTGAAACGACTAAAAGAATTATCTGAATTGGACTGTGGAAAATTCGTGTATTCTACTCTCGCCAAATCGGTAGCTTGACCATGCATTATTGTCGTACTTCCAATACATAACAAGAATAAAATAGACTTAAGAATTTTCATCATTTGGTGGCGGAATTGGAGGAGCACTAGCGTTACTAGGATAAAACATATGTACATCTCGCTGAGGGAAAGGTATGGAAATACCATTCAATCTAAACTTATGATCTATTTTAAACCTCAATAGACTTTTAATTTTAGGATCTACAAAGCTATCTGTAACGAAGAAATGTAGGGAAAAATCTAAAGAAGAATCGCCAAAATCATCGAAGATCACAAAAGGCTCTGGCTTTTTAACGATTCCAGTTTGTTCTCTAGCACATTCCAATAAAATTGCTTGTACCCTTTCTGTATCGCTTCCATAAGCTACTCCAACTTTTACGAACTCACGCGTAGTTTTATGGTTTTGAGTGTAGTTAAATAAGATATCACTTATAAACTTGTGATTGGGAATGATCATTACTTTATCATCTCTTGTAAGTACTCGAGTAGTTCTAAGTTTAATATCTATCACCCTACCTACTCTCCCTTCCATTTCTATAATATCTCCTACTAATAGGGATTTATCTACAATTATAAATAAACCTCCAATAACATCTTGAAAAAGTTCTTGCAATGCCAATCCCAAACCAACAAAAAGAACGGCAGAGGCAGTTAACAGTATTGTAATATCTATACCCGCAGAACTTAAGGTTATAATTATTACAATTATATAAACGAGATATTTTATAAATTTAAAAACACTAATAAATTTAAGCTTATCGTTTTCTTCTAGTTTTCTCGTTAAGAAAACACGTATTAACCTAAGCGCAATAGTTGTAACAACAAATGCAAAGATCACTAGAAGAACTACACCCACGGTAATATGTATACCATCCGCCTTGTCTCCAGTTAATGGATAAATAGTGATATTTAGGAAGTCTTGAATCAACCCCCAAATATCCTGTTCTATCACTTCTTTAACTTTATCTACATTACTTTGCATTCATTAATATTTAATCCATTTATACAATTCTTTATAAGTTGGTTTTTTACCATACATTAAAATCCCTACTCTATAAATTTTAGCTGCAAGCCATACTACTCCTGCATTGGTAACGAATAATATAATTACAGAAATCGCCAACTCATACCATGGCACTCCAAATGGAATTCGCATTAGCATAACAATTGGAGAAGTTAAAGGGATCATAGAGAAAATTGTAGAAACCGTGCCGTGCGGATTTTCAATTACTGAGAAAAAACCAACATAGATGCCCAACATTAAAGGCAATATTATAGGGAACATGAATTGTTGGGTATCAGTTTCAGAATCTACTGCAGCACCAATAGCTGCGTAAATAGCACTATATAGAAAATAACCACCTATAAAGTAAACCAGAAAAGAGAGTATTAAGGTTAAAATTGGCAAGTTGGTAATGTCTATTATTAGCTGCTGTATTTCTCCATTAGAAACTTGCTCTATATCTTGCATTTGCGGCTGAGCTTCCATGAGATTCATACCAGTAAGAGAGGAGGTTACAAATAAAAGAATGGTTCCTAAAACAACCCAAATAGAGAATTGAGTGATTCCCGCCAAGGAAGTTCCAATAATTTTTCCCAGCATTAATTGGATAGGTTTTACTGAAGAAATTATAATTTCTATTATCCGGTTGGTCTTTTCTTCAATAACGCTTCGCATTACCATATTTCCATATATAATAATGAACATCATAAGCAGATATCCTGCTGCACCCCCAAAAATCATCTTTATATAATTAGACATTTTTGAAGTTCGCTCCCCTTGAAAATTCTCTATTCGAATATCTACTTGTGCTTCTGCCGCCTTTATTTGCGAAATATCTAAACCACGAGAAATAAGCTCTCGTGTAGTAAGATTTTTTGAAATAGTGCGTTCGATCTGTCTTAAAATTCCAATAGAAGGTGCTTCTTTCCCGAAAAACAGAATAGATTTAGCTAAAGCTACATTATCTTGATTATTAGGAATATAAAGCACTCCATAATATTCTTTTTCTTTTACTAAAAGTTTTGCATCTTCCAGAGAAATAGAAGATACATCTACAAAATCTATTTCTTCTTTATTTTCAAATTCCCCCTTAAATAATCCACTATCGTCTTTAACCGCAATAGTATGAGTCTCACTATTATTAAGCATACTTAGATAAGCGATCAAAGAAAACATTCCTACTAAGATCAACGGACTCAAAAAGGTCATTACAATAAAGGTCTTATTTCTTACCCTTGCCAGATACTCTCTCTGAATAATTAGTTTGAGGTTATTCATTTTTAGTAACGGTTTTAATAAAGATATCATTTACTGAAGGCACTACTTCTACAAAATGATTAACTCTGGATTTTGTAATTAAATATTGAAGCAGATCGTTTGGCGATTCATTTGGCTTAATTTGAATATTCAATTTTAAATCGTCTGAAAGGGATTTAAAATGCGCCTTCTTAATTTTGAAATTGCTATTTAATTCTGCTAATAATTCATTCTCATTAAATGGGTTCATCCCTACTTCAAAAGTATTAGTCTTATGTGCTCTTTTAATGTCATCTACCTTACCATCTAACAACTTATTAGACTCATGTATCAATGCCATATAATCACATAATTCTTCTACACTTTCCATCCTGTGGGTAGAAAACAAGATCGTAGCACCTTCATTTCGAAGTTGGAGGATTTCATTTTTAATAAGATCGGCATTTACTGGATCAAAGCCACTAAAAGGTTCATCGAAGATCAATAATTTAGGACGATGAAGTACAGTAATAACAAATTGTACTTTTTGAGCCATTCCTTTAGAAAGCTCTTGTATTTTTTTATCCCACCAGTGTTTAATATCTAATTTAGTAAACCAATAATCCAACTGCTCTTTAGCTTCGGCCTTAGTTAAACCTTTAAGTCTTGCAAGATAAAGCGCTTGTTCACCCACCTTCATAGATTTATAAAGTCCGCGTTCCTCGGGCAAATACCCAATATGCCCAACATCATTTGGGTGAAGGGGTTTTCCATCTAAATATACTACGCCACTATCGGGCATAGTAATTTGATTTATTATCCTTATAAAAGTGGTTTTTCCAGCACCATTTGGCCCTAGAAGTCCAAAAATACTTTCTCTAGGGATATTGATGGAAACATTATTTAGTGCAGTAAAATTTCCAAATTGTTTGCAAATATTTTCTGCAACCAGAAGATTATCCATAAAAGTCTATTATCTCGTAAATATATTGAAATAGCGCAGAAATGCTTTTATATACCTAAGATTTTATTTTGGATGCAGCTACTAAACATTTATCATAACAAAAACCCACCCTCAAAACGATATTAAGGATGGGAAAAAAATTGCTATGAAAAAGAAAAAGTATCACTAATTAAATTAGTGATACTCAAATATATAAAAATTATCTTAAAATTTTCTTAATTAAGAAAACATATCTTTTACCTTCTCGAAAAATGATTTATCACTCTTTTCTGGATTAGGTTGGAAATTTTCATCTGTAGCCATTTTCTCAAAGAAGTCTTTCTGTTCTCTATTTAAAACTTTCGGAGTCCAAACATTTACATGCACTAAAAGATCTCCCTTTCCGTAGCCATTTATATTCGAGATACCTTTACCTCGAAGTCTCAAAATCTTACCAGACTGCACTCCTTCGTCTATCTTAATTCTCACTTTTCCAGAAACAGTATCTATTTCTTTACTCGCTCCAAGAACAGCTTCAGAATAGCTAATATAAAGGTCATAGTGCAGATTGTCTCCTTCACGTTGTAATGTAGGATGCTCTTTTTCTTCGATTGCAACTAATAGATCTCCGGGAACACCATTTCCTGGTGCCTCATTTCCTTTACTCGAGACTTTTAATTGCATACCATCTTCTACCCCTGCTGGAATTTTGATAGTTACAGTCTCTTCTTTAGAAATTAGTCCGTGAGCATCTGCATCTGCAGGTTTTTGATCTATTGTTTGACCGGCCCCACCACAAACTGTACATGGAGATGCTGTTTGCATTCTACCAAGAATCGTGTTCGTAATTCGTGTTACCTGCCCTGTTCCACTACAAGTAGAACAAGTTTTATAAGTTGTGCCCTCAGCCTGAACTTTACGCTTTACTTTTATCTTTTTCTCGGCTCCATTAGCAATTTCCTCAAGGGTTAAACTCACTCTAATACGTAAATTACTTCCCTTAACTCGTCGCTGACCACCGCCGCCACCGAAACCTCCAAAACCGGAGAATCCGCCGCCACCGCCGCCAAAACCACCATTTCCGAAAATATCACCAAATTGGCTGAATATGTCATCCATATTCATACCGCCTCCACCACCACCGAAGCCACCTTCGAATGCTTGATGTCCAAAACGGTCGTATTTAGCACGCTTCTCATCATTGCTAAGAATTTCATATGCTTCAGCAGCTTTTTTAAAGCTCTCCTCTGCACTAGAATCCCCAGGATTTTTATCTGGGTGGAATTCTATAGCTTTCTTTCTATAAGCCTTTTTAATTTCAGCTTTAGTTGCACTTTTGCTTAATCCTAATATTTCGTAATAATCCTTTTTCATTTTGTGATTTTGTAATTTTTAGTAGCGACTTTAATGTAAATTATTTACCTGTCACCACTTTTGGATAGCGAATAATCTTGTCTCCAAGTTTATACCCGCGCTCTACCACATCTACTATCTTGCCTTTCAGTTTATCTGAAGGAGCTGGAATTTGAGTAATGGCTTCATGCATATCTGCATCAAAAACATCACCCTGCTTTACATTCATTGGCTCTAAACCTTTATTCAGCAAAGTCTCATTAAATTTATTATAAATAAGCTCTACACCTTTAAGTAGATTTTTATCCTTTGCTTTCTTAATTTCATTCATCGCTCTGTCAAAATCGTCTAAAACGGGTAACATAGCTGACATAACTTCCTGATTAGCGGTCTTAAATAACTCGATTCTCTCTTTAGAAGTACGTCTTTTGAAATTTTCAAACTCAGCAAAAAGTCTTAAGAACTTATCTTTCTCTTTTTCAAGATCTGCTTTTAGTTGATCATTCTCAGATAACTGCTCTCCTTCTGCTCCCTCTACTTCCTCAATAGCTTCATCTAGAAGTTCTTCAATTTGGTCTTTTACAGAATCGTTGTTATCTAATTCGTTGTTATGCTCTTTATTATTGGAATCTTGTTGTTTGTTCATTGGTGCGCAAAATTTGTTTTCATGCAAAGGACAAATTTGTTGCCAATCCTATAAAAATGTCAAAATGTCATCTGAAAAAATTTAATATATATTTATGATGAACGTGTTAATTACGTTGGTACTTTTGCACTTCATTAAAAATTACGAATAAGATGAAAAAATCAATATTAAATATTTTCACCATTGCAGCAATTGGATTTGCTGTTGTAGGTTGTAAAAACGAAAATAAAGAAGCTGAAACTACAGATGCTCAAGAAGTTGCAGACTCCACTATGGAAGCTGCTTCATTTGAAGTAGACACTACAAGCTCTGTGATCAACTGGCAAGGTGAGAAACCTACTGGAACTCACACGGGAACTATCAAGTTGACAGAAGGAACTTTTAAAGCTAACGATAGCGTAATTGAAAGTGGAACTTTTGTAATTGATATGAACTCTATTAATGTTACTGATCTTGAAGGAGATGATAAATTGAATCTTGAAAAGCACCTTAAAGGAACTGTGGAAGGTAAAGAAGGAGATTTCTATAATGTAACTAAATATCCTACTGGAACTTTTGAAGTTACTGGGGTTTCTGTAAAAGACGGAAAAACAATGTTACAAGGGAATCTTACTTTAAAAGATGTTACCAAAAATGTTGAATTTCCTGTAACTATCAATATTAATGAAGACACTTTAGAATTAACAAGTGAGAAATTTAATATAGACAGAACTAAATGGAACGTGAATTATGGTTCTAAATCTGTATTTGATGGTTTAGGAGATAAGTTTATCAATGACGAGATTGAATTAATGATAGAAGTGAAAGCTAAAAAAGCTTAATTCTATTAAACATATATGAAAATAGGCTGCAAATTGCAGCCTATTTTTTTTACAATAAATTCTGTAAAGCCTTTGTTAGATTCTTATATTTAAAGGTAAAACCTGTATTTTCAATTTTATCTGAACTCACCAATTGGCTGGCTAAAACTACAGTAGACATATCTCCCAAAGCTACTTTTAAAGCTATAGCAGGAACATTTGGCAACCAAACATTCTTATCTAATTGTTTGGCAATTCCATCCATCAATTCCGTATTGGTAACAGGATTTGGAGCTACGGCATTGTAGACACCTTCCAAATCATTCTCTAAAATATGTATGTATAAGTTGGCAAGATCTTCTATATGTATCCAAGATTGCCATTGTTTACCACTCCCAAAAGCGGCACCTAAATTAAAATCTGCAGGTTCTTTCATTTTCTGTAATGCCCCACCATCTTTGGCGAGAACTAATCCTGTTCGAACTTTTGCCACCTTAATATTTAGATCACTAAATTTATCTGCTGCTGCTTCCCATTTCTCAACAACTTCTCCCAGAAATGAATCATCTGTTCGCGAATCATCTTCCTTATAAAGATTTTGTAAGGAACTAGGATAGATCCCGATCGCACTGGCCGAAATAAATTGCTTTATAGATTGATTGGTAGCTTTTAATCTGTTTAAAAGAAGATTTGCAGTATCTATTCTACTATTCAATATCTCCTCCTTATAACTACTTGTCCATCTTTTAGCGATGCTTGCACCTGCAAGATGAATTATTACATCCACCTTATTAAGACATTCATCGTCGATCACATTATTCTCGGGATCCCAATAAAAGCCCTTAAAATTTCCCTCTTTCCTGACCTTGTCTTTGTTTGTAGTAAGATAATTAACCTCAAAACCTTTGGCTAAACATTTTTTTGAAATATTTGAACCTACTAAACCGGTGGCACCTGTAATTAAGACTCGCATTTTTTTATTTGCAATATACCGACAGGATTCCGTCTCAGCTAACTATTTCACTAGGTTTAACAAGGAGAATTATATTATTTTAGTTGCTCTTAACATTTCTCTCTTTCCGGGAGGTCCCGGGAGGCGTTCTACACCGAAGCCAACTTCTAGCATTGCTCTTCTAACACTGCCTTTCGCAGCATAAGTAACCAAAATACCATTGTTCTTTAAAGCATTAAACATTTTCTTAAAAATCTCTACAGACCATAGCTCCGGTTGAACCCTTGCACCAAAAGCATCAAAATAAATAAGATCATATAATTGATCATCATCAATATCTTGAAAGAATTTCTGCTGTTTGATAAGTTTAAAGCTTGGTGTAATTTCTACTTCATTTTCCCATTCTGAAGAATGGATGTTTTTAAAAAAGTTTTCAGCTTCTGAATCTTCAAGCACTTCCACAAAATTCAATTTATCAACCTCCTCCTGGGCTACAGGATATGCTTCTACACCAGTATATTTAACAACTGTGTTTTGAGCAGATGCTTCTTCCCAAGTAACCAAGGCATTTAGACCTGTACCAAATCCAATTTCCAATATAGAGATCTCTGTTTTATGGCTACTACTTATATAAGGGATCAAGCCTGTTTTTATAAATACATGCTTAGCTTCTTGCAAAGCCCCGTGTTTAGAATGATATTGCTCGTTCCACTCGGGAATATGAATGGTAGAAGAACCATCTCCAGTAATAATTATTTCTCTTTTCAAATCTAATATATTGAGTGGTAAAATTAATTTAATTAAAGCGGTTGTTCTCAAAATTCTCAATTAAACTCTAATCCCACATTCAAATGGTTTAAAAATATCTATCTATTTAACTTATAATAAATAAAATAATATTCTCTGAAATAGTTGATTTTCAATAAATTGCCGCTTCTATTCTGAAATCAATCAAATATTAACGTTAATTTTAGAAATCATCAATAATTATATAAAATTATTATAAATATTACAGAGCTTGTTAATAATTTCAATCGATGTAACTTTGATTTAGGTTTAATTTGGGTAAATTTGCAAATACTAAAAAAATTATAATGAAAAACGATGCAACCATCGATATTGATATTAAAAGAGCCCTTACCTCTAAACTAGATTCTATAGATTTCGAAAATTTAAAATTTGGGCACATTTTTACCGATCATATGATGACGTGTGATTATGAAAATGGTTCTTGGCAGACTCCTAAAATTATGCCTTACGGACCTATTTCCTTGGATCCTTCTGCGAAGGTTTTTCATTATGGACAAGCAGTATTTGAAGGTATGAAAGCCTTTAAAGATGATCAAGATCAGATCTGGATGTTTAGACCAAAAGATAATTTTAATCGTATTAATATCTCTGCTAAAAGGATGGCTATCCCGGAATTTCCGGAAAACTTTTTTTTCCAAGCATTGGATACACTTTTAAAAATGGAGAAAGACTGGATTAAAAAAGGATTTGGGAATTCTCTTTACATAAGGCCTTTTGTAATTGCTACAGAACCTGGAGTATCCGCTTCCCCTGGAACAAACTATAAATTTATGATTATATGCTCTCCAGCAAAATCATATTACAATGGAGAAGTTCGAGTTAAATTTTCTGAAAATTATAGTCGTGCTGCAGATGGTGGTGTTGGATATGCAAAAGCTGCTGGAAATTATGGAGCACAATTCTATCCAACTAATTTAGCAAAGGAAGAAGGATACCAACAAATTATCTGGACCGATGCTAATACGCATAGTTTTCTTGAAGAAGCTGGAACCATGAATATTTTCTTCAGAATAAATGACACTTTAATCACCACACCAACTAACGATAGAATTTTAGATGGAATTACCAGAAAAAGTTTAATCACTTTAGCTGAAGAAAATGATATTAAAGTTGAAGTGAGAAAAGTTCCTGTTCAAGAAATTTTAGATGCTGCGAAAGATGGCACATTAAAGGAGATCTTTGGAACCGGTACAGCAGCAGTTATAAATCCGATCTCCGGATTTGGTTATAAAGGTGAAAAACATGAATTACCAGTATTAACAGATTCTTATGCAACTTTCTTTAAAGATAAATTGATGAAAATTCAATACAACCTATCTGAAGATAAGCATGGATGGAGATATTTAGTGAAATAAAATAAATAGAAGTCAATATTAAAAAGCCTTGAAATTAATTTCAAGGCTTTTTGATTTTTATTGAAGATTTTTTAAAGCTTAAATATCATGTTGAGCAGGATAGAAACCTCCTCCATTCTTTTATAATTCTCGACTACGCTCGAATAGACCCTTCTATATATTGTAAATCTTTAAAGCAGCACGAACCTAAGTCTTAACTATTTCTCTAAAATCTTCTGAATCTCAGGCCTAAAATAGTTTGGCCCTTTCAACACCTTTCCATCTTCCCGGTATATAGGCTTACCATTTTCACCAAGCTTGCTCATATTACTGCGTTGAATTTCTTCAAAAACCTCTTCTATTTTATGTTGCATCCCATGTTCTATAATGGTACCACATAAAATATACAACATATCTCCTAAAGCATCCGCGACTTCTGTAAGATCATTATTATTGGCTGCTTCCAGATATTCTTCATTTTCCTCCTTCATTAAATTAAAGCGAAGCATATTCTTTGCTTCTCCAAGATCTGCAATTGGATTTTCATTCATTCCCAATCCAAATGCGGTATGGAATTCTTGTACGGCTTCAATTCTTCTTTTCATTATTAATTGCGTTTTAAAAGTTAACTTTGCTCTAAAATAACAAAAATGTTTAGTACCGGACAATGGATTTTTGCAGCAATATTTTTTCTCTCATTTGTAGTGGTGATAATCTTCAGCTATAAAAAAGATATTGCTATCCATAAAAAATATCATAAAGGCAGTTTATATGTATTAGTTGGCTTTTTAATCTTTATAGGTTTATTGTTTGTGATAAAGGCTTATTTAAAAAAATAGACAACTATAATTAGTTATCTATTTTAGATTTCATTAATCCCGGATGATTTTTTCTTAAGAACGAATTTCGAGAAGAATCTATTTGTCTTATAAATTCTTCTAACTCCAAATTTTGTCTTCTCCAATTTCTCAAAAAATAATCGTCTGCGAAGAAATCATTCATGAAAAGGGAGTCATTTTTTGGAAAATAGGAAAAATAATTTTCCCATTTATAGGGGGCTTTAACCTCAAAATATCTTCTGAAGTTATCCATTATACTATCTAGATTTTGACTAATAGAATCACCCTCTATTGTTGAGTATTTCCAAGAATAAACCGAATCGTACCTTATTAAATTTCCTTCTTCATCATACTCCTTTTTAACATCCCACTTCTCTTCGGGTTGAGCTGAGGATAATTTTTGGTCTTTATTCTGTTCCTTTTTCTCTTTTTCCTGTGCATTACAGGATAGAGTTGTTAGCACAAATAACAAAATAAGTAATTTTTTCATAACATGATAATTTAGAATTGTACTTAAAAACATCTTCTAAATTAATGTCTAAAGAAATTATTATAAATGATTTTAATCATAAAAAAAAGCCCCGACAAATAATATTTCTCGGGGCTTTATTGTAGATTTTATAAATTGTTTACTCTGCAGGCACAGCTACTTTTTCTTCCTTTTTCAAGAAGTGGTAATTCTTTGTATAATCCATCATTTGAGTTGCAAAATCTTTAGGCTGCGTAACCTTAATAGATTTGATCTCGTTATTTTCATCCATCTCTGGTACTAGTACAGCATTTACAAATCCGCTGTAAGGAGGAGATTTAAACTGGGCATTTCTATCTAAAACTTCTTTATGAATCTCTTGATCTACTTTAACCCCGTAGTTCTCTACTAAATTCTTAGCAGCTTCAAAATCACCTTCAGATTTAATTCTCTGAGATTCTTTTAATAACTCTCCAAATAACTCACGTAAACGCTCATAGTTTTTGATATCGAAATAAGTTTTACCATCTCTAGTCACTTTCTCGATAACTCCTTCTTCTTTTCCTTTTTCATAAACCCAAGCGCTCACCCATTGTCTATTACGCATATGAGCTTCTTCTACATCGTCTCCTATGTTCAATCTTCTTAGCTGAGTCATTAATCCATTTCTAATATACCCATCATAAGCAGCTTTCCCTGTCTTTTCCCAGCTATCTGTTAATCCAAGTTCTTGGATTTTTGGATCCATTAAGTAGTAAAGACCTACAAGATCTGCTCTACCTTCTTCCATTGTAGAAGCATAGTTCTTCAATGTTTCTTTAGTTTCTCCAACTCCAGGATTCAATTGTCCAGATGCATGACCTACTACTTCATGAAGTGCAGTGTGCAATTTATCTGCATTCTGCCCGTATTCTTCTTCTAAAGCAACTTCTTCTTCATCATTGGCAAATTCCTGTAAAACTCCAGTACTACCTGCGTTGTTATACGCGCCAATAATATTTCCTAGAGAAACAGACTTACTTCCGTGAGCGGCTCTAATCCAGTTTGCATTTGGCAAATTAACCCCGATTGGTGTACTTGGGGAAGCATCTCCAGCTTCTCCAGCAACCATAACTGTTTTGTAAGTTACTCCTACTACAGATTTCTTCTTGTGTTCTGGCATTAAAGGAGAATTATCCTCGAACCATTGTACATTGTTTTCAAGAACCTGCATTTTCTTAGACATTTCGAAATCCTTGATCTGTACAATACTCTCATAAGAACCTCTATATCCTAGCGGATCGTTATAAACTTCAATAAAACTGTTGATGTAATCTATATTTCCTTCTGTAGCTTCCACCCATGCAACGTTATAATCGTCCCATGTTTGAAGATCTCCAGTTTGGTAATATTTAATAAGCAATCCTAAAGCATTTCCTTGTGCTTCATTTTCTGCAACACCCTTTGCTTTTTCTAACCATACAATGATCTGGTCTATTGCATCTCCATACAATCCGCCACTTTTCCAAACTTTTTCTACTAGTTTTCCATTCTCTTTAACTAGAGTAGAATTCAATCCGTAAGAAAGAGGCTTATCTTTATTAGGAGAAGATTTCTTTTTGTAAAAAGCCTCTGCTTCAGCAGCAGTTACATCTGGTCCATAAAAATTGATCGCAGATCCTTCTAACAATCCCTTATTAGGATCTAGATTTACTTTTTTAGCATCCTTTTCATTAAAGATCACCTCGTAAGGTTCACCAGTAAGTTCCGTTTTAGTTTCAGCTAAAAGCGTATCGAAATACTCTTTGCTGAATTCTGGTTTCAACTTATCGTTAGAATAGTGGTGGTGGATCCCATTAGAGAACCAAACTCTTTTTACATAAGTTTCAAACGCTTTCCAATCTGATGTTTCTTTATCTCCGCTATAGTTAGCATAGATATTCTCCAAAGCATCTCTAATTTCAAGATTATGTCTATAATTCTGGTCCCACATTATATCACGACCACTTAATCCTGCTTGAGTTAAGTAATAAACCAATTTTTGCTCTTTCAGAGTTAAGTTTTCAAATCCAGGAATTTGGTATCTTAATATTTTAATATCTCCAAATTCTTCAACATTATATTCGAAATCCAAGTTGGTAGAAGTTTCAACTTCAGCAACCTCATTTTCTTTGTTTTCATCCTTACAGGAATACAGTAGAGTAGCCATTAACATTAATGACAAAATGAATTTAACTTTCATATGTTTCTGTTTAATTTTCCTGCAAATGTAGTAATTAGCATCTTGATATTTAGCTATATTAGCATTCTGAACCATTTTAACACCCAATTTTAAATGAAAATTTTAAAATATTTATTCTTTTTACTTCTTATTGTAATAATAGCAGGAGCAATTTACGTAGCCACTAAAGATGGAAACTACCAGGTAGAGGAAACTGCAATAATAAACGCACCCGTGCCTGTAGTATTTAATGAAGTGAATAATTTTAAGAATTGGGAACAATGGGGCCCGTGGATGGATGATGCAGAGGATATGATAATTAGTTATCCAGAAAAGACCATTGGAAAAGGCGCAAGCTATTCCTGGAAAAGTGAAGAATTAGGAGATGGCTCTATTAGAAATGTAAAAGTGATCCCAGAATCAGACATAGAACAGGTCCTTGTATTTATTTCTCCTTATGGGGAATCTACTAGTAATGTATATTGGGATTTTGTGGAAGTTGAAGAAGGAACTCAGGTGACTTGGGGAATTAAAGGAAAACAAAGCTTTATGGAAAAGCTTGCATTCAGCTTTACAGACGAGAGTTTTTCTGAAATGATCCGCCCTATGTATAAAGAAGGTTTAGAAAAATTAAATACAGTTGTGCTTGAAAAAATGAGTTCCTATTCTGTAAATGTAGATGGTGTAACCACGCATGGAGGAGGTTTTTATATGTACACCACCACAGCTACTAAAATTTCCCAGATACAAACTAAGATGCAAAAGATGTTTGCAGACGTTTCTTTATATATGGAGAAAAATAACATCTCTACCATGGGGAATCCTTTTGTTCTTTATAATCAATGGGATGAGCAAAATAATTCTGCGATCTATTCAACAGGATTTTTCACTCCGAGTTTAATTATTACTCCTACAGAGAGCACTGTTCTAAACGGAATGATGCCTGTGCAAAAAGTAATTAAGACCACTTTAAAGGGAGATTATAAAAATTTAAAGGAGGCTTGGGAAACTGCTTATAAGTATGCTCAAGAAAATAATTTACCAGTAAATCCAGATAGTCCAGCTTTCGAAGTGTATTCTATTGGACCAGATAAATCTCCAAACCCTGCAACTTGGGTGACAGAGATCTATATCCCTCTTTTGGAAGCTGAAGAACAGCCAACCTTATAACATTTATAGACCTTTAGATGAAAGCAATATTAATGGTTTTTCTTGGCGGAGGTTTAGGAAGTGCATTACGCTTTGTGATCTCTAGGGTTTTAAATAAATCTGCACTAGAGATCCCATTTGGCACTTTTACTGTAAATATTATTGGGAGCCTTTTATTAGGATTAATTCTTGGAATTTCTCTAAAATCTGGCACTCTTTCTAACAACGCCATGTTATTTCTAGCAACTGGTTTCTGCGGAGGATTCACGACATTTTCTACTTTTACTTTTGAAAATCAAGTATTTTTAAGAACTGGAGATTATACTAATTTCGCTATTTATACTTTTGGAAGTATTCTGGCTGGCTTTGCAGCAGTATTTATAGGATTGTATCTATCTAAATTGGTGTAAGCTATTTTTTATAAGCCTTTACACCTACAGGGATCCCTATAGAAATATCGTTTTCTGATGGTGGAATAGGACAAGAATATTTCCCATTATAAGCACAATAAGGATTGTATGCTTTATTAAAGTTAAGTGTAATAGTTTTTCCAGTAGGGATTCTCAAATCTAAATATCGCCCACCTCCATAACTTGTTTCTCCATTGGTAGCATCTGTAAATGGGATAAATAGATAATCTACGTATTCTGCCTTTGTAATTAATTCCTGATTCTGATAGATGTTTAATTTGAATGATTGCCCTTCTAAATCAAAATAAGCTTCTCCATATTTCACATAGATCGGCTTTCTGTCTGTAGTAGTAGGCATGGAAAAAGGAGATTCGTAAGGTGTTCTTACAAATTCAGCTTCAATTACATAAGCGGTATCAATATCAAAAAACTCTAAGGCTTCAAATTTTTTAATATCTTCTAATGTTAATGGAGACTCTTCAGGATTCGCGAATTCCGCATTTAAATGCTTCTGAAAAGCTTCAACATCCTTCAGTTTAGAAGCTTTTTGTGCAATAAGTAGAGAAGTATTTAGAAGCGCAATTAATAAAAAGAGCAAGTTTTTCATCTTATTGAGAATTAGAAAACAAAAATGAGGAATTTTATTGGAAATATACTTTCTTAAACTTTTATAGAATTCGGATGTTTTAAAGGTCAATTCACTTAAATAATTACTGCATTATTTTAAATATTTTCTTTAGGAAAATTAACTAATTTTGAGCTCTAACCAATCTAAATGTTTCAAAAGATCTTTCGTTCCTATGTAGACTCCTTTAGCGATCTAAGGCGAGAGGTTTGGCTTTTGGCCTTAATTACTTTTATTAATAGAGCTGGCACAATGGTGATCCCATTTCTCTCTCTATATCTTACAAAAAGTCGTGGTTTTTCTCTGGAAGAAGTTGGATGGATACTAACGTTTTTCGGACTAGGTTCTGTTACTGGTTCTTGGTTAGGGGGCAAATTAGTAGATAGCATTGGACATTACAAAACAATGGCCGGTAGCTTACTTATATCTTCCGTCCTTTTTGTGCTCTTGCAATTTCCAAGCTCTTTTTGGGGGATTTGCGCTGCGATCTTTTTAGTGATGACAGCAGCAGATATTTTTAGACCTGCTGTATTTGTGGCTATTAGCGCTTACAGCAAACCACAAAATAGAACGAGATCTGTAACCTTAATTAGACTAGCTATAAATCTAGGTTTTTCTGCTGGCCCAGCATTAGGCGGATTAATAATAGCTAGTGCAGGATATAGCGGCTTATTCTGGGTAGATGGAATAACCTGTTTACTGGCAGGAATATTATTGCTTAAACTATTGCACCCTAAAAAGGCTGTGGAAAATATACGAGAGGTGAATTTGAGTCCTCAAGGAGTACTAAAGGATTTCCCATATTTAATTTTTATAGCGGCAATGGTTTTGTTTGGTTTTATATTTCTTCAATATTTTTCTACAATGCCTTTGTTCTACGCACAAGAACACAAACTAACAGAACTGGAAATAGGAATTTTATTGGGAATAAATGGATTTTTAATTTTCCTTTTTGAAATGCCTTTGATAAAATATCTTGAAAATAAAAAGGTCACTGCAATTTTTCACGTAATAGTAGGTACGGCATTAGTAGGAGTAAGCTTTGTAGCCATAAACCTAACTGGCTGGATAGGAGTATTACTAATTGGGATGCTCTTTATGACTATTGGAGAAATGATCGCATTTCCATTTTCTAACACCTTCGCTTTAATTAGAGCAGATAAAGGCAAACAAGGATCTTATATGGCTTTGTACAGTATTGCGTTCTCGCTAAGCCATATTTTCGGACATAACTCGGGAATGCAGTTAATTAGCAAATTTGGATATTTCTTCACATGGAATGTAATGATCACACTAGCTGCTGTAGCTTGCGGGCTATTGATCTATCTTAGTTATCTATTAAAAAAAGAAAAGCCTACTAGCATTTAATTTTCAAATGGAAGATTATAATACTTAGATTCTCCCAAGTATTTTTTAATCAACTCATTAAACTCCGGACTTAACTTAAGATCTAAAGTACCAGGAATATTATACAATTCCTCTAAATTCTTGTACCCTGTTTTTAGAAGGTCTTCTAAATATAGCATTGCGGTATAATAATCTCCATCTTGAGCACTTAATGAAATGATAGAGAAATAGCCTTCAGGATTTTCTTTATCGAATACAGTACGCAAAATAGAAATAAGTATTAATTTATCAATTCCGGCCTTTACAGATTTTAATTCGGTGAATCTTTCTTTTGTGTATGTCTGCAGGTAATCTTCCAACCTATAACCTAACTCAACTTCAGCAACCACATTACTGCTTTTAAGCGAATCTATTTCTTTATATTGTTGCACCCACCAACCAACATTTTCAAAGCTTTTAGAAATTAAATCATCCTCCAATAGCAAAGGATATTCATATCGTAAATTTTGCTCTTTTATTTTTGCTGAATTGTATTGAGAACGTTGTTCTTTATAAATTGACTCCCTTCTAATTTCCTTCTGAAGATCCCGAATTTCATCTTTCTTGTCGAAATATTTATATTTTTCTCGCATAAGTTCCAGCAACTCGTATGCCTTATAAAAGTTTAACTGTCTTCGCATACTTTCAGCTGTTTCTAATTCTTGTTCAAACAGCATATTAATAATTTGCTCATCCTTAGGCTGATTTCCCTCGAGCATAGACTGTAATGTAAAGCTCCCTATGCCATGTGAAATAAGTTTGACTGAAGGCCAGCTTGATTCATCCTCATAATTATAGATCATAGATTTATGATTGAAGATTTTAAACATATCAAAGCTTTCATTGAACTTACTATAATCGCTTTTGTAGCCAGCAAAACCAACAACAGTGCGTTTTATATTATCTTGAGCTAGAAAATCTTTGTTTATCCAAACATCCTCCACAACTAAAATCCCTTTTATTTTCGGATAAAGTACAGGGAGTGCGCTGGAAACCAAAGCGCCTTCTCCCAATCCTGCTGTAAAAACTCTATTCTCATCTATTGGGAAATTCAGAAGGATTTTTTTCACGAGTCTAGATGCAGTTTCTAAATTAGTTAATAAAGAATCTTCTTTAGATATGTTATTTGAAGCTACCACAAGATATCCCTGTTCTTCTGTAGCGCTACTAAATAATCGTGCCGTGTTAATTCCCCTACCCTCATTATCAAAAACAAATACTATAGGCCAACTTTTATCTGTAGTATAATCTCTAGGCAAATACATTGCAAAACTATCTGGAATACTATCATTTATCGGCAAACTATCTACTACAGCTCCTTTTCTTAAAGATATGTCTTGAGCGTTGAGTGCTTGGGAGTAGAACAATAAAGTAAACAGCCCTATAAAGATGGGAAGAGTTATTTTCATACTTCTAAAGTAACAGAATTAAAGGAAATAAAAAAGACCACATTTCTGTGGTCTAATTTAATTTGTAGGGTAATTTTGTTGGAGATTATTTCTTAACTCTTTGTAATCTTACTTCTTTACTGTCTGAAAAAAATATTTTTGATATTAACGCAACTATCAACAAATCAGCGAAAATCAAAAATAATACTCTCACCACTTCAATTCCAAAGAAATTCAATCCTGCAAAGCCAAGTATTCCTGTAACTATGGTCATTATTAGGAAATGTAAAGTATAATTTTTCATGGTGTTCTTATTTTTTAGTCAAAGATAACTGGTTAGTAGTCGTACAATTATTAACTAAATTACAATTGAGATTTATTTAACTAAAAAACCTGATATTTCAACCTCACAAAACTAGCATTCAATAGCTTAGATCTATGAATCACAAAAGATAAACCCATATTAAAATAAAATAGTACATTTGCAGCCGGTTGCTACCTTCTCCAATAAGCAACATTTTACACATAGCCAGTTCAATATTAATACAGGACGGCATTTATAATTCATACATGACATTTAACGATTTACAATTAACTGAACCCTTATATAAGGCAGTTCAAAAAGTAGGATATACTACACCAACCCCAATTCAAGCACAATCTATCCCAGCCATTTTAAATGGAAGAGATATTTTAGGATGTGCACAAACAGGAACAGGAAAAACCGCAGCTTTCTCCATTCCTACTATTCAACTATTAAATAGCAACCTCAATAATGGAGGTCGCAAAACCACAATAAAGAGTCTTATTTTAACTCCAACTCGGGAACTTGCGATCCAAATTGGAGAAAGTTTAACTGAATATGGTCAATTTAGCGACCTTAAACATTTGGTGATCTTTGGTGGTGTTAACCAAAATTCTCAAACAAGAGCACTTAGAAATGGGGTGGATATTTTGGTAGCTACACCAGGAAGACTTTTAGACTTGATGGACCAAGGTTTTATTTCCCTTTCCAATATAGAGATCTTCACTTTAGATGAAGCAGATAGAATGTTGGACATGGGTTTTGTTCACGACGTAAAAAAAGTGATCAAAAAAATCCCTGCTAAAAGGCAAACCTTATTCTTTTCTGCCACGATGCCAGATTCTATTATAGATCTTGCAAATAGTATTCTAAACAATCCTTTAAAAGTTTCGGTTACTCCGGTTTCTTCTACCGCGGAAAGAATTGGACAGGAAGTTTATTTCATAGACAAAACCAATAAAAAGAATTTATTAATAGATCTATTACAAGTTTCAGATGCAGATCGTGTACTCGTATTTACAAGAACCAAACACGGCGCTAATAAGGTGGTAAAAGATCTTATTAAAGTTGACATTAAAGCGGAAGCTATCCACGGAAATAAGACTCAAAATGCTCGTCAAAAAGCGTTGAAGAACTTTAAAGATAAAACTACTCGAGTTTTAGTAGCTACAGATATTGCTGCTAGAGGAATAGATATAGATGATCTGGCTTTAGTTATTAATTTTGAAATCCCAAATATCGCTGAAACTTATGTTCATAGAATTGGACGAACGGGAAGAGCAGGCGCTAGTGGAAAAGCCATCTCTTTTTGCGATTTTGAAGAAAAAGCATACTTAAAAGATATTCAGAAGTTAATAGATCAAAAAGTTCCTGTTATAGAAGAGCATGATTACCCAATGTCTTTCTTCGAAATTCCAGAAAAGAAACCACAACAACGCAGACCTTCTAGAAATGGGAATTCTAGCAAAAAAAACACCTCCGGAGGAAATTCATCTAAAAGGAATAATGTTGGAAGATCAAGAAGGTAATAAAGGACATTCCGAGAGTTATTTTGGAGATTACAGAGACTTCTGGTGGAATCCCACGTTTATTGAGCTCACGGCAAAAAGACTAGATCTAAGCAAACATAACTCTATGCTAGATGTGGGTTGTGGACAAGGCCATTGGACTCGTATTTTAGCTCCATTTCTTGCTGAAAATGCTGAAATCACTGCTGTAGATAGTGATGAAAGATGGTACTCTAAAAACGAAGAACTAGAAAGACTTTTTGCAAAGTCCGATAATCCTTTTGTATTAACAAAGGGAAATGCTCAACAACTACCATTTGAGGATGATCAGTTTGATCTGGTAACTTGTCAAACAGTTCTAATTCATGTACCAAAACCTCAACAAGCATTAGAAGAGATGAAACGGGTGCTAAAACCCGGAGGATCTCTTCTATGTGTTGAACCAAATAATATAATCCAGAGCCTTACTAAAACTTCACTTTCCAAAAATGATTCAATAGATGAGACTTTAGATCACATTAAGTATAGGTTGATCATTGAAAAAGGCAAGAAAAATATGGGGCAGGGAGACAACTCACTAGGAGATCTTTTACCTGGCATGTTCGCCCTGGCTGAAATGCATGATATTGAGGTTCGATTATCAGACAAAGCAATAGCTATGTATCCTCCTTACAGCACAAAAGAGCAGGTTGCAACCTTAAAGCAATGGATGACTGGAAGTTCCTGGAAATCTAATACTCAAAAAGATATTGACTTTTTTAGTGCCGCTGGAGAAGAATTCATGCCATTTTATTTTGAATATCAGGAAAAATACGCCAGAAGAGACGATCACTTAATGGGTGCTTTGCAACGAGAACAATATCACGCTGCAGGCGGTTCATTAATGTATCTGGTAAGCGGAACAAAATAAACTAGAATTATCCTCTTCTTTTTATAGGACCTTGATCTACTACATTAGAGAGGATAATATGGGTTTTTGTTTCTCCATAAGTAATAAGCTTATCTATGAATTCCTCCAAATGGGACTGGTCATATAGAACCACTTCCATAATGATGTTTTCATTCCCAGTAATTCGGTAACAATTTATAACTTCCTTAAATTCCTTTACCTTTTCCAGAAAGGGCTTCAATCGTCCCATAAAGGCGCGCAATGTAATGACGGCTTTTAATTGATGGCCAGTTTTATGATAAGAAACTTGTGCCTTATAGCCTTTTATAATTCCGCTATCCTCCATTTTTTTAACTCTTTCTGCAACCGCAGGAGAAGTAAGTCCAACAATCCTTCCTATTTCAGCAAATGACTGTCTTGCATTTTTCTGAAGGCAATCTAGTATTTGCCAACTTAAAGCGTCTATAGGCATATTTAATATTTTTAACTACTTAATTACATTAATTTAAAGCTAATATACTCATTCACTTTAAAATCGAAAGAACATTAAGCCGATATCTCACTAATTTTATGGAACTCAAAGCAATATAGCGTTCTATGAATACTCTTACCAGATCAGATTTTAATTATTCTCCAGTATATCGGCAAGCGATAGAAATCCTAAATATTTCTAGGCTTATTTCGAACTATCTTGCTCAGGATCTGGCTGTTCTAAAACAGAATGGAAAAGAAGATCAAGATATTTACTTTTCAGGAGATATTATTCAGCAATCCACTTCCTTAGTGCCTCATATTTTAAGGGCAGAGAGCGAACCTTTTTCCGAAGAAAAACAGAAATATGCAGCAGCTGTAACCCGACTCACCAATTTACTATATAAAAATTGTGATCGTTTGGAATTATCAAACAGTAATGGAAAGGAGTTTTTAAGGATCCTAAGAATAGAATTAAAAAAATTCAGGAAATTACAGCGCATCTGGAAGCTGACATTATAATATTGAATAGAAGAACAAATACCGAAAATCAAAAAATCCCAATTCTAAATGAATTGGGATTTTTTAATTTATTTTTTTTTAATATTATCGGATTAAGCGATTCGCACGCTTTTCAATCATAATATTACTAACGAAGATCCCGCTTTTGCTACCCTCATCGGGATAAGCGATTCGCACACATTTCAAAATAAATTTTGAAATGTGGCTCTATGCTTACATATTTCTTCTATACTGTCCTCCCACTTCAAACATTGCAGAAGTGATCTGTCCTAAAGAACAAACTTTAGTTGCATCCATTAAGACTTCAAATAAATTCTCATTCTTAATCGCTGCCTCCTGGATTAGTTCCAATGCTTTTGCAGATTCCTCTCCAAAGGCTTTATGCAAATTCTTTAAAGTTGAAATCTGATATTGTTTCTCTTCTTCTGTAGCTCTAATAACCTCTCCCGGAGTAACTGTTGGAGAACCTGTAGAACTTAAGAAGGTGTTCACTCCAATAATTGGGAATTCCCCATTGTGTTTCAAAGTCTCATAATACAAGCTTTCTTCTTGTATCTTACTACGTTGATACATTGTTTCCATAGCGCCAAGAACTCCACCTCTTTCAGTAATTCTATCGAATTCCAATAAGACAGCCTCTTCCACAAGATCTGTTAACTCTTCTATTATAAAAGCTCCCTGAATTGGGTTCTCATTTTTAGTAAGCCCTAATTCTTTGTTTATGATCAACTGGATAGCCATAGCTCTTCTTACTGAAGCTTCTGTAGGCGTTGTAATCGCTTCATCGTACGCGTTTGTATGTAAAGAGTTACAATTGTCATAAATAGCATACAGTGCCTGAAGCGTAGTTCTAATGTCATTAAAATCTATTTCCTGAGCATGTAATGAACGTCCAGAGGTCTGAATGTGGTATTTCAACATCTGTGCTCTTGGATTGGCTCCATACTTATATTTTAATGCTTTTGCCCATATCTTTCTAGCAACTCTACCAATTACTGCATATTCTGGATCTACTCCGTTTGAGAAAAAGAATGATAAGTTTGGTCCGAATTTATTAATATCCATACCACGGCTTAAGTAATACTCTACATAAGTAAATCCGTTAGCCAAGGTTAGTGCCAATTGAGTCACAGGATTTGCGCCTGCTTCAGCAATATGGTAACCAGAAATAGAAACTGAATAAAAGTTTCTTACCTGCTTTTCAATAAAATATTCCTGCACATCACCCATCAACCTCAACGCATATTCTGTTGAAAAAATACAAGTGTTTTGAGCTTGATCTTCTTTTAAAATATCTGCTTGAACGGTTCCACGAACGGTATTCAAGGTTTCTTTCCTGATCTTGGCATAAACATCGGCTGGAAGTACTAAGTCTCCAGTTACACCTAGTAACATTAATCCCAATCCGTTATTTCCTTCCGGAAGCGGACCTTGATATGCCGGACGTTCTATTTTTTTGTCCTTGTATATTTTCTTGATCTTCTCCTCTACTTCGTCCTGAAGATCATGTTCTTTTATATATTTCTCACATTGCTGATCTATAGCTGCATTCATAAAGAACCCCAATAACATTGGAGCAGGACCGTTTATGGTCATACTCACAGAAGTCATAGCATCTGCCAGATCGAAACCAGAATATAATTTCTTAGCATCGTCTAAACAACAAATAGAAACTCCTGCATTCCCGATCTTCCCGTAAATATCTGGTCTTAAATCTGGATCATTTCCATAAAGTGTAACAGAATCGAAAGCGGTAGAAAGTCTTTTTGCCGGCAATCCTGCACTCACATAATGAAAACGTCTATTTGTTCTTTCCGGCCCACCTTCACCCGCAAACATTCTAGATGGATCTTCTCCTGCTCTTTTAAAAGGATAAAGTCCTGCAGTATATGGAAATTCTCCCGGGACATTTTCCTGTAAACACCATTTTAAGATATCTCCCCAAGCTTGATATTTAGGCAAAGAGATCTTCGGAATTTGAGTGTGCGATAGAGATTCGGTATGAGTTTCTATTCGTATTTCCTTATCTCTTACTTTAAAAGAATATATCGGCTCTTTGTATTTATTCACCTTTTCATCCCAACCGGTTATGATCTCCCAGTTATAAGGATCTAGGTTCAATTTAACGCGGTCGAATTCAGCAATTAAAAGTTTTATGAAATCCTGATTCTTTTCGTCATTCTGAACTTGTTTCAGAATCTCATCAGAACTTAAACCATGCTTATCCAAGTATGACTTCTCGTCTTCGCTCGAGCTGGCATTTGTAACAGAACCTATAGTTTTATAGATTCCATATAATTTTTGTGCCACTTCTTGTTGAGTGATGGCCGTTTCGTCATATTTTCTGTTATTCTCAGAAATTTCAGAAAGATATCTCACTCTACTTGGTGGGATCACATATATTTTTTCGCTCTTATCTTCGTTGATATGAAAAGTAGAAGATAAAGCTGCTTCTGTTTTTTCTTCAACTTTATTCATCAACTTCCTGTAAAGAGTATTCATTCCCGGATCATTGAACTGGGAAGCTATAGTTCCATATACAGGAAGCGTTTCAGGATCGTCATGCCATAAGCCATGATTACGCTGATATTGTTTTTTAACATCACGTAGCGCATCTAAAGCACCACGCTTATCGAATTTATTAATTGCTACCAGATCTGCGAAATCCAACATATCTATCTTCTCCAGCTGAGTTGCAGCTCCAAATTCTGGAGTCATTACGTATAAAGAAGCATCAGAATGTTCTAAGATCTCGGTATCGGATTGCCCAATTCCTGAAGTTTCTAAAATAATGAGATCAAAATTGGCCGCTTTTAATACTTCAACTGCTTCAGAAACATATTTAGATAAAGCTAAGTTAGACTGTCGAGTAGCTAAGGAACGCATATAAACACGTTCGTTATTAATAGCATTCATTCGTATTCTATCTCCCAGCAATGCACCACCAGTTTTACGTTTTGATGGATCTACAGAAATAATTCCAATGGTTTTCTCTGGGAAGTCTATTAAAAATCTTCTAACCAATTCATCTACCAGCGAAGATTTACCCGAACCACCAGTTCCCGTTATCCCAAGCACAGGGGTTTTACTTCCCTTAACTTCTATCTTATTGAAAGCTTTTTCAAAATCTTCATGCCTGTTTTCAGCTAAAGAAATTAATCTAGCAATGGTATTTATATTTTTATCCTCTAGAAGACTTTGAGTTTTATCTGCATTTTCTAAAGGAGGAGTTGGAGTATCTGCTGTTTTTACAAGATCATTGATCATTCCTTGCAATCCCATTTCTCGTCCATCATCTGGAGCATAAATTCTGGTAATTCCATAATCCATAAGTTCTTTTATCTCAGATGGGAGGATCACTCCGCCACCACCGCCAAAGATCTTAATATGCTCTGCACCTTTTTCTTTTAGCAGATCGTACATGTATTTAAAATACTCATTATGTCCTCCTTGATAAGAAGTCATAGCAATTGCATTTGCATCTTCCTGAATAGCACAATTCACCACTTCTTCTACACTGCGGTCATGTCCTAAGTGGATAACCTCTACGCCAGTAGACTGAATAATGCGTCGCATAATGTTTATTGCGGCATCGTGACCATCAAAAAGCGAGGCTGCCGTTACTATTCTTACTTTATTATTAGGAATATAGGGTGTTTGATCTTGCATCGTTATTCTAAATTTTTGGAGCTGCAATTTACTAAATTCGTAACGAATTTCTCTAATCAGATCAATTTATAAAGGAATCTTAAAATAAAGAGAGGCTTAATTTAACTCGAGTTTCTTCTACATTTCATAAAATTATGACACTGGAACAAAAAAGCGAGTTATAAATTTGAGCATAGTCTTATAAATTTCATGCTTACAGAGCAGATTACTTCGCCAAGACTTTTTCCAATTAAACCAATATGAAATTCGATTGTTAAATTGGAACATTAATTGCTACTTTTAAAAAATTATAACCCTAATTTATTTTTAAGATGAAAAAATTATACATCCTTTTACTTGTGCCATTTTTCTTTGGCTGTGCAGAATTACAAAGTATAGCTACCCAATTGCCTAGTGGAGAGTACGGTGTAAGCAATACTGAAATCGCTTCGGGCCTGAGACAAGCTTTGGATTTTGGTATAGATAAACAAGTAACTAAACTTACAAAAGAGGATGGTTTTTTTAAGAATGAGTTAGTGCGTATTGCATTACCAGCAGAACTTCAAAAAGTTGACAAAACTTTAAGAGATGTAGGATTAAGTTCCTTAGCAGATGAAGGTTTAAAAGTTTTAAACAGAGCTGCCGAAGATGCTGTTAAGGAAGCAACTCCAATTTTTGTAACAGCTGTTAAAGAAATTACTTTTACCGATGCTAGAAATATATTATTAGGTGGTGACACATCTGCAACCATGTATTTAAATCAGAAAACGGAAACTCAATTATATTCTAAATTTAATCCGGTAATAACTACTTCTCTAAATAAAGTTGGGGCTACTGAAGTTTGGTCCAACATTATTAACAAGTATAACTCGCTGCCACTTACAAATAAGGTAAATCCAGATTTAGCAGATTATGTTACAAATGAAGCTTTGAAGGGAGTTTTTACAATGATCGCAGTGGAAGAAAAAGATATTAGAAATAATTTCTCTGCAAGATCTACGGACTTACTTAGAAGGGTCTTTGGCTTACAGGATTAAGGTTGAAACCATTATTGCTGTGATAATTTTACAATTACTTTAACCTCAACTTAATACATATTAGGAACTGTTCCCATTAAATTTGTGGAATAATCCTATATGATGATTGATATAATGTTATTTAAGACCGAGGAAGAGCGCTTATGCCAAAAGTATACAGCACTCATGCATAAAGCTTTTAAAATTGCCTTAGTAGATAAGGAAAAAAGTGACAAAATAAATGCAAGAGCTAAAAAGATATTGGAACAGCTTAAAAGGAAAAATTACAAGGGCTTAGACAAATGAGCTTGTATTTCTTTAAAATAATCTAAAGCTAACAATTGGCGTGAGCCATACCAGCTAAAGAACTCCCCATCTACTATTTCTATTCGAGCGTTAGAAAATGCTCGAATTTCACTTATGTGTTTTTGTTGAAAAGGAAAAGGCTCCGAGGACAATAAAATTAGATCTGGATTCTTATTTTGTAGAACTTTTAAATCTATTTCGGGATATCTTCCCGTTGCTCCTTTAAAAATATTATTCCATCCATTAAATTCTAACATAGAATTTATAAAAGTATCACCTCCCACAACCATCCATGGTTTTCTCCAAATGAAATAAGCCACTTTTAATTTTTCAGCAGAAAGTTCTTTCTGAAAGGATGCTGTTTTTTGAGTTAAATCTGAAATCAACTGTTTAGATCTCATTTCTTTTTGAAATAGAATTCCATAACTAGATATTAGCTCTAAGGAATCGGAAAAGCTCACGATATTTGAAATATGCACCTGACATATTTCCTCCAGCTCCTGAACCATTTCTAAAGTATTCTCCTCTTTATTACAAAGAATAAGATCTGGCTTAAGTGCTCTAATTTTATCTAAATGCACCTGTTTTGTTCCTCCAACTATAGTTTTGGTTTTTTTCAGGTATTTGGGATGAACACAAAATTTTGTAATACCCACCAACATTTCCTCCAAACCTAAATAAACCACTAATTCGGTTAAGCTTGGTACTAGAGAGACTATCCTACAAAAGGACTTTGAAATATCAACTTCACGATCTAGTTGATCTTTAACAAGCATCACTTCAGGATTTAAGATAAGATTGCGGCCATTTGAGCAGCCATTTCTCGTTGCATTACTTCAGCCTTAGCTGCAGCAATTTCAGCAAAGTTGGATGTTTGAGATGCATAGATAATAGCTCGAGAAGAGTTTACTAACAAACCTACGTCTTTGTTCATTCCATACTTACATACCTCCTCTAAACTCCCTCCCTGCGCTCCAACTCCTGGCACTAAAAGAAAACTATCTGGAACGATTTTCCTGATCTCTAAAAGAAATTCGGCCTTAGTTGCTCCAACCACATACATTAAATGTTTAGAATTCTTATAAGTTTTAGAAGTTTCCAACACTTTCTTATACAATTCTTGTCCATCGCATTTCGTAGTTTGAAAATCAAATGCTCCTGTATTGGAAGTAAGTGCCAAAAGAATGGTGTGCTTATCTCTAAATTCTAAAAATGGTTCTACGGAATCCCGCCCCATATAGGGAGCAACAGTTATAGAATCGAACGCCATTTCGTGAAAGAACGCAATAGCATACATTCTTGATGTATTTCCTATATCTCCGCGTTTAGCATCTGCAATTGTAAAGATTTCAGGATAATTAGTTTTTATGTAATCTATGGTTTTGTCCAGTGCTTTCCAGCCCTTCCTACCATGAGCTTCATAAAAGGCCACATTCGGCTTATAGGCAACAGCATATTTATGGGTAGCATCTACAATCGCTTTATTAAAAGCAAAAATAGGATCTTCTTCGGTAAGTAAATAGGTTGGAATTTTATCTAGATCGGTATCTAATCCTACACAAAGGAAAGATTTCTTTTTATGTATTTGAGCTATAAGGTCCTGAGTGGTCATAAAAGATCAGTATTATATTAATTGCAAAAATAACTATATAAAAAATCCCGCAAAGAGCGGGAAATTTAATTTCAAAATTTAAAATGCATCGCTGTTCTCCTTCAGCTTCTCGGTGTTTTCTACCAACTGCAATTCATCAACTATTTTTTGAATATCTCCATTTATAATATTGGAAAGATCGTATAAGGTTAAATTGATCCTGTGATCTGTAACTCTTCCTTGAGAATAATTATAGGTTCTAATTTTAGCACTCCTATCTCCACTGGATACCATAGAATTACGTTTAGCAGAATCTGCCTCCAATTTCTTGGCTAGCTCCATATCATATAATCTAGAACGCAATACTCTAAATGCCTTTTCTTTATTCTTATGCTGAGATTTTTGATCTTGACATTGAGCAACTAATCCTGTTGGGATGTGTGTTAAACGCACAGCAGAATAAGTAGTGTTTACAGACTGTCCTCCTGGTCCAGATGAACAGAAAAAATCTACTCGAACTTCCTTTGGATTAATCTCAACATCAAATTCTTCTGCTTCTGGCAATACCATTACCGTAGCAGCCGATGTATGTACACGACCTTGGGTTTCGGTTTGAGGAACTCGTTGAACACGGTGAACTCCCGCTTCAAACTTTAAAGTTCCATACACATCTTCCCCAGAAATTTCAAAGATCATCTCTTTAAAACCACCGTTAGTACCCTCATTATAATCTACAATATTACACTTCCATCCTCGGCTATCGGCGTATTTATTATACATCTTATATAGATCTCCCGCAAAAATACTTGCTTCATCTCCCCCTGCACCAGCACGAATTTCCATCACCACATTCTTTGCGTCTTCTGGATCTTTAGGAACCAACATCATTCGGATCTTTTCATCCAGTTTCGGCAATTCTGCTTTAGCCTCATCTAATTGAAGCTTAGCCATTTCGGTCATTTCAGCATCACTTCCATCTGCAATGATCTCTTCAGATTCTTGGAGATTCTCTGTAAGTTCAATATATTTTTCACGCACATCCATGAGTGCCTTCAAATCTTTATATTCCTTATTCAATTCTACATAACGCTTCTGATTTGATATAACATCAGGCTGAATGATAAGATCATTCACTTCATCAAAGCGCTGCTTCACGATATTCAACTTCTCAATCATAAACTTTTCTAATGATTTTTCGATGCAAATTTACATTAATTTCACCAATTATTAAGGCGTGGCTTAGTAACTATTCAATTTGAATAATACTTCTTTAAAGAAATTTGTAGGATTCTAACATATCTCTATTTTTATCCATTCTAGAAAATTTTACTAAACACAACAAGCCAATAATATAAAACATTCTATCTGGAAAGAAAAATTCTTCAACATTCAAGTAATAAGACATAAAGCCTGAAATATCTGATATAACTAAGCCTAAAACCGCCCATAAGAAATAAAAAGAAGATTTATTACTATATCTGTTTGAATAAGAAAACCCGAGTATTACCATTGCAATCATGGCAATACCATATACGTAGAACAAAAATATATGCCAGGAATCATCCCATTTAGTGCCAGCCATATCTATTAACAAATAAAGCATCACTATATTTATTCCCAATACCCCCACAAATAACACTTTCTGAACTACTGTTGCCTCTAGGTTTTTCACATAAGGTCTTATATGATTCATGAAAGACAAATAAGCTATTATAACTATAACAAAGGTTAGCTTTTTAACCCAAGGTATTTCATATTTGAGAAGTAAAATATCTGAAACTAATAGCGAAGTGAATCCAAGAATTAAAAACGGCTCTTTACGCTTAACCCCAACAAGAAAAATAGAAAATAAAATTAAGGTTCCAATAATACGTAACCACCTGCTTTCTAATAATCCAAACTCTAGGATAATATAAAAATTGGTGAGTAAAAGAATAACTCCAATTACAACAAGTATAGTTTTGAGGTTTTTCATTTAATAGAAGAGGAAATGTCTCTAGTTTGAGGTAAAAATAATATTATCTCTGTGATATACAGATAAAACTAAAAATAAAACAGTTAGTTAAGCTTCAATTGCTTTAGAACAACAGATTAAAATTTTACTTAATTGCTACCATTAGCTATGCTGGTCATCCAAATCACTTTTTGCATCTATGTTTTCCAGTCTTTCTAAAAACATAAATTGAAGTAAAAAAGCAATTCCTAAAATATTAAAAACCCTGTCTACCATAAAGAATTCTGAAAACCCAAGGTTAAACGCTATAAAATAAGTGAGATCTGAAAATGCCAAACTTAAAACTGCACCTAAAAAAAATATTGAAGCTCTGTTAGCATATCTGTTACTAAAAGAAACTGCAGCCGTAACACATACTATTACAGCTAAACCATAGAGATAAAATAGAATATCTATAAAAGAATAAGATTGTCCAACAGGCACCATATCTGCAAGTAGGTATAATAAGTACAAATTCATACCTATTGCAATAGTAAAAATAATCTTCTGAAATAAATTGGTTTGAAGTTGTTTTAAACGAGTAAATACTAATCTTATTAAAGCTAAATATATTACAGCACGTACAATAAAGATCAATGCATTAATAACCGGATCTTCATAATTTATGAGTAGACCGTCTGAAAATAATAAGAGCGTAAAAACTAAAAGACCTCCCTGTTTATAATATAATGGGGATATAAATAGTAAGAAAAAGATAAGCATAGATGCAAATCTCACCCAACGACTCACTACTTCGTCTAAATTGATCATAACCCCAAGGTTAATCACAATTAAAGTGAGCGTAGTAATGAGTAAAAAATGCTTGTAAGGCTTCATAGTTGATCATTCATAGATCTAAGCACATATTTTTTTTCGCGCTTAAAGAAATACATTTCACTTAATGTAAAATACAACATTTTAGCAAAAACGTTCTAAAGTGGAGAGAAATCAATAGTTAAACTCTCCAAACTCACTCTTAATAGTAAGAGATTTATTATTTGAAGCTTCAACCCGACCAATGATTTGAGCATCTACATTAAAAGATTTTGATATAGAAATGATCTCCTCTGCTATCTTTTCACTCACATAAAGTTCCATGCGATGTCCCATATTAAATACCTGATACATTTCTTTCCAATCGGTCTTGCTTTCCTTCTGAATTAATTTAAATAAGGGTGGAACCTCAAATAAGTTATCTTTTATAATGTGGAGCTCTTTTATAAAATGAAGGATTTTCGTTTGTGCTCCTCCACTACAATGCACCATTCCGTGGATATCTTTGTTAGAATATTTAGAAAGGATCTTCTTTATTATTGGAGCATAAGTTCGGGTTGGAGATAAAACCAACTTACCAGCGTTTAATGGGGAATTTTCTACTTCCTCAGTTAAAGTTTTAGACCCAGAATATATAAGTTCTTCAGGAATACTATTATCAAAACTTTCAGGATATTTTTCAGCTAGAATCTTAGAGAAAACATCATGTCTTGCAGAAGTAAGACCATTACTTCCCATCCCTCCATTATATTCTTTCTCGTAAGTTGCTTGACCAAAAGAAGCTAACCCAACTATAACATCTCCAGGTTTAATATTTGCATTATCTATTACCTCACTTTTCTTCATTCTGGCAGTAACTGTAGAGTCTACGATAATCGTACGAACTAGATCTCCCACATCTGCCGTCTCTCCACCAGTAGAATGAATTTCTACTCCAAAACCTTTAAGATCTTTTAGCAAGTCTTCTGTTCCGTTGATTATAGCTGAAATAACTTCTCCAGGTATGCGGTTTTTGTTTCTTCCTATAGTAGAAGAAAGCATAATATTGTCTACTGCTCCCACACACAAAAGATCATCTATATTCATGATAAGTGCATCTTGAGCCACCCCTTTCCAAACAGAAAGGTCTCCAGTTTCTTTCCAATACATATAAGCCAAAGAAGACTTTGTACCTGCGCCATCTGCATGCATAATAAGGCAATAATCCTCATCGCCCGTTAAATGATCTGGAACAATTTTACAGAAAGCCTGCGGAAATAATCCCTTATCCACATTTTTAATTGCGTTGTGAACATCTTCTTTTCCTGCAGAAACACCTCTTCCGGCATATCTTTTACTAATTTCCTGACTCATGAAGCTCCTTTTTTATGAGATTGCAAAGATACATTCTTTTGATTTTTTATCCTGACTTAGCTCTATAATTATGAGGTAATAAAAAAACCACATTTTTCAGAATAACTGAAAAATGTGGTTTTATACAGATTTTGATAGATGTTATCTAGTAAATAACAACTCTCTATACTTAGTTAGAGGCCAGATCTCATCGTCTACCAATAACTCTAATTTATCACAGTGATATCTTATTTCTTCGAAAAATGGTTTCACGTTATCGCAATAAGCAAATGCTCTTTTCTCTGCATCTTCAATCTTATTCGCTGCTTTACGAGCTTCGATCATTTTGCTTACATCTGCATTTATATGCTCGATATGTCCAGATATTGCTTCGATAATTCCAATTTGCTCTTTAGAATGCTTTTTAAAGTTTTCTTCAAAGATCTCCTTCAAACCACGTACGTTTTCAATTAACACATTTTGATAACGAATACATGTTGGGATTACATGATTTCTTGCAATATCACCTAAAATTCTTCCTTCTATCTGGATTCTCATAGAGTAATCTTCCAGCTCAATTTCATGACGGGCTTCTACTTCCCTCTTGTTCATCACCTTCATCTCCTTGTACAAGTCGATAGTTTGCTTAGAAACCTTTGCTTTTAAAGCTTGTGGAGTTGTTTTATGATTACTTAACCCACGTTTTTCAGCTTCAACCTGCCATGCATCTGCATATCCATCACCTTCAAATCTAATTTTCTTAGACTTTTTAATGTAATCTCTCAAAATATTAAAGATAGCGTCGTCTTTCTTCATGCCTTTATCTTTTATTAAGGCATCAACACTTTTCTTAAAATCTTTAAGTTGTTTAGCAACTATAGTATTTAAAACCGTCATCGCATTTGCACAGTTAGCAGTAGAACCCACTGCTCTAAACTCAAATTTATTCCCAGTAAATGCAAAAGACGAAGTTCTGTTTCTGTCTGTATTATCAAGTAAAATCTCAGGGATCTTACCAACTACGTTTAACTTAAGATCGGTTTTTTCTTGAGGAGATAATTTCCCGTCTGTAACCTTTTCAAGTTCATTTAAAACATCTGTTAATTGACTTCCTATAAAAGCTGAAATAATTGCAGGTGGCGCTTCGTTAGCTCCTAATCTATGATCGTTGGATGCACTTGCAATTGTCGCTCTTAATAATTCTTCATGATCATGAACGGCTTTAATAGTATTCACAAAGAACGCTAAGAATTGTAAATTCTTCATTGGAGTACTTCCAGGACTCAATAAGTTAGTCCCGGTATCTGTACTTAAAGACCAGTTATTGTGCTTCCCACTTCCATTGATTCCTGCAAACGGCTTCTCATGGAAAAGCACTTTAAAATTATGTCTCTCTCCAATCTTGTCCATTAGATCCATCAATAATGAATTATGGTCTACTGCAAGGTTAGCTTCTTCAAAGATAGGAGCTAACTCAAACTGATTTGGGGCAACTTCGTTATGTCTTGTTTTTACTGGAATTCCCAATAACATACATTCTATCTCTAGATCTCTCATGTAAGCCAAAGCTCTGCTAGGAATAGATCCAAAATAATGATCGTCTAATTGTTGTCCTTTTGCAGGGGAATGTCCCAATAAAGTTCTTCCAGAAAGTTGTAGATCTGGTCTGGATGCATATAATGCTGAATCTATTAAGAAATATTCCTGCTCCCATCCAAGAGTAGCAATAACTTTAGTCACATTTTTATCGAAGTATTTACATACTGCGGTTGAAGCTGAATCTACAGCCTGTAAAGCTCTTAATAAAGGTGTCTTATAATCTAATGCTTCACCAGTATAAGAAACATATACTGTAGGAATACATAAGGTAGTTCCATAAATAAATGCGGGAGATGTAGGATCCCAGGCGGTATATCCTCTGGCTTCAAAAGTATTTCTTATTCCCCCATGAGGAAAACTAGATGCATCTGGTTCTTGCTGAACTAATTGAGTTCCACCAAATTTTTCAATTGCTAATCCGTCACCAATAGTTTCAAAAAAAGCATCATGTTTCTCTGCAGTAGCACCAGTTAATGGCTGAAACCAGTGAGTATAATGAGTAACTCCTTTAGAGATCGCCCATTCCTTCATCCCGGTAGAAATATGATCGGCTACACCTCTGCTAATTTTCGTCCCTTTAAGGGAAGCATCCCTTACACTCTGATAAGCTTCCTTAGTTAGGAACTGTCTCATCACTGTCTCGTTAAAAACATTTCTACCAAAAAGCTCAGATCTACGATCAGTCTCCTCGATCTTTACCGGTTTTCTATTTAATGTTTCTTTTAATGCCTGAAATCTTAAAATTGCCATGTGGTGTCGTTTAATTTTAAATTACTTCGACAAAAATATACTTTTTAAGATTACACCCCCTAAATTTTAGGGGTAAAAAATATTTATTTAACTTTTTTTAGGATTTAGCCCTGTAGATTACATAAATGCCATTCCAATAAAAATAACATAGGCAACGAAAAGAATTATTCCTTTATATCTGGAAATACTAAACCTCTTTGGAAGAAAAGCTAAAGGAATTAGCACAAAGGAAAAACCTAACATCCAGAAAATATCATTAGTAAGTAATTCTTCAGATTTTAAATATATAGGTTGTATAAGTGCAGTTATTCCCAACACCGAAGCGATATTAAAAATATTGGAACCTATTAAATTCCCTAACGAGATAGCCTTTTCCTTCTTTAGTGCTGCAATAACCGATGCAGCCAACTCGGGAATACTCGTTCCTACGGCTATAATACTTACGGAGATCACACGTTCACTCACGCCAATCATTTCAGCAAGATCTACAGCTCCAGATACCAACAATTCTGATCCTCCGTAAAGTGCCACCCCACCAATTAATAGCCAGATTATTATCTTAAAACCAGAAGTTACTTTTAAAGATTCATCTATCCCTTCTACTTCTATCCTATTCTTTCTAGCTCGTTGGATAAGAAATAACACATATATAATAATACCTATAAATAAAGCAGCTCCTTCTATTCTAGAGATATTCCCTCCTGTGTATAGGAAAAAATACAATGCGAAAGAAAAGAACATCATTATGGGCCAATTGAACTTATAAAAATCTTTATCTATAATTAATGGGGAGATAATCGCAGTTATCCCTAAAACCAAACCAATATTAGCAATATTAGAGCCTATTACATTTCCCAGCGAAATATCTGAAAACCCAGATAACGCTGCCTGCAAGCTAACTAAAAGCTCTGGCAAAGAAGTAGCAAAGGAAACTACTGTTAACCCAATTATCATCTTTGAAATATTGAATTTAAAAGAAATAGCTACAGAGGATCTCACCAAAAACTCTCCTCCTACAACTAGCAATACAAACCCAATTAATATATAAAGTATACTCATCTATCTCATTTTGTTGCGAAGATAAAGAAAGTTACGAATGCTGCACAATGCAATTCTCAAACTACAAAAATAGGTTTATAACTATTTTTATCGTTATATTTGGTTTTCACTTTAAACTTATTTTGAAAAAGTAGGACTATGGAGAAATTGACCAATAAAGAAGAAGCGATTATGCATATTTTATGGAAGCTAGAAAAAGCCTTCGTAAAAGAAGTGCAAGCCGAGTTGACCGAGGAGAATTTACATTATAATACCGTCTCTACCATTATTAGAAATCTTGAAGACAAAGGATATGTTGCACATACCGCTTTCGGAAAAACTCATCAATATTATCCCGCGGTATCAAAGGAGATTTATAGAAAGCAATTTATGAATACGGCTACTAAAAAATTCTTTGATAATTCTTACAAGAGTATGGTTTCCTTTTTCGCGAAAGAAGAAAAAATTTCTGCTGAAGAATTGAGAGAGATCTTGGCAATTATAGAAAAAAAGGAAAAATAATGGAAAGTCTATTAGTCTATATTCTGAAAAGTGCTGGCCTTATTAGTCTCTTTTATATTCTTTATATAGTCATGCTAAAAAATGACACCTCATTTATAGCAAATAGAAAATTCTTATTAATAGGGATCTTTACCTCTGCAGTTTTACCTGTAATATACTTTACAAGAAAGGTGTTTATTAATGTGCCTGAAACGATCTACACTGCACCCAGCATAAATTCTAATTTGGTAACAACCCAGGAATCTCCAGAAACAAATTGGTGGACGATCGTGGGGATATTTTATGTAATCATTACTGTTTTCTTCCTTTTACGATTTAGCTTCAGAATATTCCAGATCTTAAAAATGATCCATTTCAGCAAAATTCATAAAGAGGAGAAGTTTAAGTTTATTAAAACCCCAGACAAATCTGGACCTTTTTCCTTCTTCAAATATATTTTTATAAATCCTGAGAATATAGAAGAGGATGAAATACAACTTATGCTAACTCATGAAAAGGTCCATGCCAGGCAATTTCATTCTATAGACATGCTTTTCTCCAATTTTATTACGGCGGTTTTATGGTTTAATCCAATAAGTTGGTATTATAAGAAAGCTGTAGAGCAAAATCTAGAATTTATTGCAGATTCTGAAACCGCGAAAGCCTCTGGATGTATCCAAGAATATCAACATGTCTTAGTAAAAGTTAGTACAAATCAATATCAAAACGTATTAGTTAATCATTTTTATCAATCATTCATCAAAAAACGAATACTTATGTTAAACAAGAAATCTTCCAGCCGAAGCAATATCTCTAAGATGAGCTTAATTTTCCCACTGTTGCTAGCATTTATGCTCACTTTTAATGTAAAGACAGAGGCTCAGGTAAAACGAGTTTCTAAAGTTGTTTTAGATCATGTTCAATTTTATCCAGATGAACTGGCATCTGCCATTATTACAAAAAATTCTACAAAAGAGCAATTAGAAGAAGTGGTTCGAGAATTCGAAAAACAGGGAGTAGAACTCAAATTCAAAAAATTGAAATTTTCAAAAGAAGGGCTTTTAACCCGAATCAATATTAAATATGAAATCGAAAAATCTGGTCAATCTGGAAATTTCAATAAAAACGGTGACGCTCCAATAGATGATATTGAAATCAGGTTGTCTGAAGATTTTAATATTGAATTTCGTTCTAAACCATCTACGAATGAAATTAATGAATTTATAATTGTAAAAAATTCCAAACCTATAACAATAGATTCCATTACAAAAGATAAAAATATAATCTGGAAAACTAATCTTGCGGACGGTACAATGGAGGAAGTAACTTTCACAACGCCATCTAATGCTTCATTTAAAGTTGGGAATAAGGTTCATTATTTTGTAACAGAATTCGATTCTATTAGCGGAAAAGGACAAGTCATAAATGTAAATTCCAAAGGTGGGAATAGAATAACATGGATAGAAAAAGATAGTGTTTCTTCAAATAAAAGTTTCAAAATTGCAGATAGCATGCAGGTATATAATTTAAATAAAAAAGAAAGTAAAAATGTAAAAGTAATTTCAGATAAGAAAGGAGATTACATTATAGTAATAGATGGAGAAGTCATGCCTAAAAATTTTAAAGCAGATAAAATTCCTGCTAAAAGTATTAAATATGTAAATGTGCTAAAAGGAGAAGTCGCTGTTGCAAAATATGGCAAAACGGCTAAAGGAGGAGCTATAGAAATGAGCACCAAATCTAATTTAAAAAACACAAAGAGAAAAGCTCCTATAGTTCATGTAGCGAAATCTGCGGGTTCTAATAATACTAAATTCGTTTTTGAAAATGCAAATGAAATACCATTAATTTATATTGATGATGAAATACAAAAAGAGGATTTCGATTTAAACTCTATAGATCCAAAGACTATAGAAAGCATGATGGTTTTAAAATCTGATGCTGCAGTAAAAGAATATGGAGAGAAAGCTGAAAATGGGGTAATTAAGATCACCTTGAAAAAAGAGTAATAAGAAAAGTCTAGAATTTGATCTGGTTATTATTTAGTGAAGTTGAGATTAATCGTATTAATTCTTCGATTAATCTCAACTTCCTTTATTAATAAGCATCACGAAACACCATTACAATTGATTGATTTTAAATATCTTTGGATAAAACCAACCAATCAAGTTTTTATGAAAAATCACTTTTTTAAAACATTGTCTAAGATCAATCAAAAAGTATTGCCTAGTTATACCAAAAAACGCTTAGATCTTCAAAAAGCAAGTAAAATTCAATTGGCAGTTTTCGGTTGGAAACTTTGGGTTACTAAAAAGGCATTAGATTAAATTTAAAGCATTTAATAGTGTTTATGAATAATAGGGTTCCGAAATGTGATTTAAAATTTGAGACCAGCTTCAAGGATTTTCCAAAATATATTGTTGGATTAGTATTTAAGCAAGGATTCTACGGGATAGGATCTTAATTTATTCCTGCCATTTAAAAACTCCAACTCTATCAAGAAATTACACTGCACGATTTCTGCACCCATTTTCTTAACCAAATTACACGCAGTTCTCGCTGTACCTCCTGTGGCTAAAACATCATCGTGCAAAATTATGCGTTCTCCTTTTTTAATTGCATCACAATGAATTTCCAAAGTGTCTTTTCCATATTCCAATTCATATACTTCAGAGTAAGTTTCGGCAGGGAGTTTACCCGGTTTTCTTATAGGTACAAACCCGGCATTAAGCTTTTCGGCTAAAAGCATTCCAAATAAAAAGCCGCGAGATTCTATCCCTACCACTTTATCTATTTTCTCATTGCCAATAAGTTTTAAAAACTGAGCGACAGCTTCCTTAATGGCTTCAGGGCTTTGTAATAATGGAGTGATGTCTTTATACTGAATTCCTACTTTAGGAAAATCAGGGATCTCTCGAATATATTTACTTAAATCGGTCATGAAGGAATATTTTATATCCTATAAAAATAACCATATGAATTTAATAAAGCAGCTAAGTATGGTTAACAAACTGAAATATTTCAACTTCCAGCTTACACAAGGCCTATGAAATTTTAATTATATTGCTAACTCAATTTATTCTAATCATTATTCGCTCTTTTAGCAAGTAGCATTTACCCATAATTCTATGAGAATCCTTCAATTGAATATCTTCAAGATCAAATCTCTTTCTTTATTCTTCTTTTTCACGTTAATCACTTCTTCTGGATTTTCTCAAAGCAGTGATCTTTCAGTAGAAAAAATAATGCAGGATCCTACGTGGATGGGAACTTTTCCTTCTAATATTAATTGGAGTGAAGACAGCAAAACGATCTATTTTGATTATAATTTACAAAAAGAACCATCAGATTCTCTTTATAAGATCCAATTGTCTAACCAATCCAGTATTGAAAAAGTTTCCTCTTTAGAGCAGCAAAATAAAGTCTCTGCTCGTGGAGATTATAATAAAGATCATTCTCAAAAGATCTTTATTAAAGATGGTAATTTAATGCTTTATTCAGCAAAAGACAGATCCTCCAAAACCATATTAGAGTTAGGAAAATCAATATCCAATCCGAATTTCCAACAAAATGAAAACTTGGTTTCTTTCGAATTAGAAGATAATTTATATCTCTACAATCTAAAAAAAGGAAGCGTAAAAAAACTGACTTCAATTAAAAGCGGTGAAGACAAAACGAATGATACTAAAGATCTATCGAAAAAGGAAAAATGGCTGGAAGAAGATAATTTAAGCTTATTGGAAGTGGTTTTAGAAAGAAAGCAAAAAGAAGATTCCAGTAAGGCTTATGATAGTAAGTTTAAAAAAGAAGCCTTTACTTTTTATACTGGGAAACGATTTATTACCAATTTACAAATGTCGCCTAACTCTAAATATGCAACATTCAACCTTATAACCAGAACAGATAATAAGAATACGATTGTCCCAAATTATTTAGATGCATCGGGTTATACCGTAGACCTAAATACTAGATCTAAAGTAGGAGACGATATAAGTAAAGTGGAACTTGCTGTCTATAATTTTGCAAAAGACACTGTTTATTTAGTGAAATCTGATGAGCTCCCGGGAATCTCAGACCTACCCGACTATGTAAGTGATTATCCAGATAAGGAATGGGAAGAGGAACCTAGAGATGTAATCGCATGGGGAGCCAATTTTTCTGATAATGGTGAAAAAGCTATTGTAAATGTTCGTTCTCACGATAATAAAGATAGGTGGATCACTCTTTTAGACTTGGAAAATGGAACTCTAAAAAGTTTAGATAGACAGCGAGATGAAGCTTGGATAAACGGACCGGGAATTGGTTATTCTTATGGCGGCGGTACTCTAGGCTGGTTGCCAGATAACAAACACATTTATTTTCAATCTGAGGAATCCGGTTATTCCCATTTATATTTACTGAATACTGATAACGGAAAGAAAACTGCCTTAACTTCTGGAGAATATGAGGTGTTCGATCCGCAATTATCCAATGATGGAAAAAGTTGGTTTTTAACCACTTCTGAAATTGATGCCGGAGAACGTCATTTCTATAAAATGCCTGCTATGGGTGGCAAAATGACCCAATTAACAAGCATGGCTGGAAATAATGAAGTTAAACTTTCTCCAGATGAAAAGCACATGGCAATACTGTATTCTACGAGCAATCAGCCTTGGGAATTATACCTTAAAAAAACTGGAACCAATAATAAACCTGTTCAATTAACCAAAGGCAAATCTGAGGCTTTTAACGCCTACAATTGGAGAGCACCTAGCAGAATAGAAGTAAAAGCAGAAGATGGAGCTATGATCCCGGCAAGATTATATAAGCCTAAAGATGATGTAAAAAATGGAGCTGCCGTGATCTTTGTTCATGGTGCGGGATATCTACAAAACGCGCATAATTGGTGGTCTTCCTATTTTAGAGAATACATGTTTCATAATCTTTTAACAGATCTTGGATACACTGTTTTAGATATGGATTATCGTGGAAGTGCAGGTTACGGAAGAGATTGGCGAACCGCTATTTATAGACACATGGGCGGGAAAGATTTATCTGATAATGTAGATGGTGCACACTATTTGATTGAAGAGCATGGAATAGATAAAGAGAAAGTCGGTATTTATGGAGGCAGTTATGGTGGCTTTATTACACTTATGGCAATGTTCAATGAAAGTGACACTTTTAAATCTGGAGCAGCATTAAGGTCGGTAACAGATTGGGCTCATTATAATGACGGGTACACATCTAATATTCTAAATACCCCTGTAGAAGATCCTATTGCTTATAAACGCTCCTCTCCTATTTATTTTGCTGAAGGCCTAAAAGGAAATCTTTTGATCGCTCACGGAATGGTAGATACCAATGTGCATTTTCAAGATGTAGTAAGGTTAGCCCAGCGATTAATAGAGTTGGAGAAAGATAATTGGGAAATGGCTTTGTATCCAGTAGAAAGTCATGGTTTTGTAGAACCTAGTAGCTGGACAGATGAATATAAGAGGATTTTAAAGTTGTTTAATGAGACCTTATTAGCCAAGTAATAAAGTTTGTAAATCCCTTCTTTAAAAAATCAACAATTTTAAGTGTTGACTTTTTAATTTATTAGAGAAGAAAAATAACAGACAACATTGAATATAATCAATTCTTGGAAGAGATATAGGTCAAATTGTTTTTATACATTTAGGGCCATCATATAAATAATATTCCACTTTTTTTAAAACTGCTTATGGAGAATTACGGGCTGCTATCCATTTTACCACCTGTCATAGCTATTATTCTAGCTTTAAAAACAAAACAAGTATATATCGCCCTCCTTTTCGGGATATGGTTTTCTTGGGTTATAATAAGTGATTGGAATTTCCTGACCGGAACTGTTGCCTCAATAGAAGGATTAGTTAACGTTTTTAAGTCTGAAGGCAATACCAGAACCATCATGTTCAGTGCATTAGTTGGGGCTTTATTACTATTCATTCAATATTCTAAAGGTGTAGAAGGTTTTATTAATAAACTGAATGTTCTAATTGGCTATTTCGAAAAAAAAGAAACAGGATACAGCAGAGTAATTATTCAGTTATTAGCATTATTAACTGGGATTCTTTTATTCGTAGAAACCAGTATCAGTTCCCTAACTGTAGGAACCCTTTATAGACCAGTATTCGATAAATTAAAAATTTCCAGAGAAAAGTTAGCATATATAGCAGATTCCAGCTCAGCTCCAACCTCTATATTAATACCATTCAACGCTTGGGGCGCATTTATCATGGGGTTATTGATAACTCAAGGAATACAAAATCCATTTTCAATGATGCTTTCCTCTATCGCATTCAACTTCTATCCTATTCTGGCCATATTAATTGTTTTTGTAGTAATAGTATTTAAGAAAGATATTGGCCCAATGGCAAAAGCCGAAAAGAGGGTAAAGGAAACAGGAAAACTTCTTAATGATAACGCCAAACCTATGCTTTCTGACACCATTACATCTTTTAAACCGAAAGAAGGCCTTAAAGCAAAAGCTTATAATATGATCATCCCATTGGCAACAATGGTGTTTATGATGCCTATAAATTTAGCTGCAACTGGATGGGCTAATGTGGAGAATTATAGCTCGTTTGGAGATCATCTTTTCCAAGCTATTGGTCAAGGTTCTGGCTCATCATCTGTTTTGTATGCTGTATGTACGGCAATACTGGTAGCTATGGTCTTGTACAGATCTCAAGGTATCATGAAAACTAAAGAAATGATAGACCTTGTACTTAAAGGAATAAGCGAATTAATGCCCTTAGCATTATTAATGCTCTTAGCTTTTGCTATAGGTGACGCTTGTAATCAATTAGGCACAGGTGATTTTATTGCTAATTCATCTAAAGATTGGTTGTCGCCAGAGTTTCTCCCAATGGTAGTATTTATAATAAGTTCATTTATTGCCTTTTCTACCGGAACATCCTGGGGGACTTTCGCTATAATGTTGGCGATTTCAATTCCAATGGCTAATATACATGGCGCTGAATTACCATTAATTATCGCAGCAACTTTAGGTGGAGGTATTTTTGGAGATCATTGTTCTCCGATATCAGACACTTCTATAATTTCCTCTATGGCTTCCGCTAGTGATCATATAGATCACGTGAGAACACAATTACCTTATGCTCTTATTGGAGGGGTTATTACATCTTTTCTTTACTTGATATTAGGCTTTATGATGGTTTAATTATTTAAACTTTATATACTACATAACAAGCGTGTTAATTTGAGGCAAACAACTATTAGTTTACTAGCTACCAGATAGTGAAATTAAAAGAGGAAGCCCCCAAACGAAAGAGGCAAAATCGGTAATAAATTGCTCTATTTGAGTCTTAGGTAATGTAGGCTATAATAGAATTAAGTTGTTAAATTATAAATTGGATGAAGATGAAAAGATCTTTTATTTTTTAAGATCGTTTTCCAAAAATTCATTGATCAGATAAAACGCTAATTAAGACCTGAATTTATTATAATAAAAAATTACTAAGTAAACCTGTGTTTAACAATGGTTAAATTATTAAGTTTAATAAATTATGATAATAATTCATAAAATATTCAAAAGTATTTATTATTTATATTTAGTAATAATTAAACAAAATTCTAATCAACTTAGTTTTTAAAAATAAGATATATTCAAAAAACATCACCTTATTTGACAAATTAATTAATAATTCATAATTCATAAATTAAAAGGTATCTCATAAGAAACCCCTAATTATCATCAATAATTATAATCATATATTTTAAAATGATTCAAATTTCAAATCTCTGTTAAACAAAATATATAAACATTGCTTAAATTCACCTTAAAATAGGATTATGCCTTCGAAACAAATCAACTCGGTTTTAGAAAGAAATAATGTAAAGGTTCTTGGCACCGGAACACAGCCTATTCTTTTCGCTCATGGGTATGGTTGTGACCAAAATATGTGGCGCTTTGTTTATCCAGAATTTACAAAGGATTATAAGGTCATACTTTTTGATCACGTGGGTGCAGGACATTCCGATCATAATTCATATTCAAGAGAAAAGTACGATGACCTTTTGGGTTATGCTGCAGATATTTTAGAGATTTGTGAAGAACTGGATTTAAAAGATGTAATTCTAGTAGCTCATTCTGTAAGCTCTATGATAGCTGCCTTGGCAGCAAACTTGGAGCCCTCTCGTTTTGCGAAATTAGTCATGATAGGCCCATCTGCCAGATATATTAATGATAAAGATTATGTGGGTGGATTTAACAAAGAAGATATTGATGACCTTATGGAGGCATTAGATAGCAATTACCTAGGCTGGTCTACTAATATGGCTCCGGCAATAATGGGAAATCCAGAGAAACCAGAGTTAGGAGAAGAACTAACAAATAGTTTTTGCCAAACAAATCCTGAGATCGCTAAACATTTTGCTAGAGTAACTTTTTTATCTGATAATAGGAAAGACATTAAAAAAGTAGTGGTCCCAACTTTGGTCTTACAGTGTTCCCAAGATATAATTGCCCCTGTAGCAGTTGGACAGTATATTCATGATAATCTTCAAAATTCTGAATTACAAATATTAAATGCTACTGGGCATTGCCCCAATCTTAGCGCACCTGAAGAAACCACCCTTGCCATAAAGAAATATCTCGCAAGCACAACTTCATGAGTATTACAAATAAGGATAAGAACCCTAATGGGAGAATCACGGAAACTGCAGAGGAACTATATGAAAATGCTCCCTGCGGATATGTATCGTTTTTAACAGATGGAACGATCTATAATATAAACGCTACCCTATTGTCTTGGATTAATTTCAAGAAAAAAGAGGTGATCTATATAAAGAAATTTCCTGAGCTTTTTAAAATCGGGGGGCAGATTTTTTTTGAAACTCATTTTTTTCCTTTAATCCGAATGCAGGGATATATTCAAGAGATCAATTTTGATATTGTTAGAAAAGACCGCACCTCTTTCCCCGGACTTCTTAATGTGAATGAAATCCCTGCCAAGGGCGAAAATCCGTTAACTTATAGAGCTACAATATTTGATATTACAGACCGTAAGAAATACGAAAAGGAATTAATAGCAGCCAAAAAGAAAGCAGAAGAAGATTCACATGCAAAAGCTGAATTTTTATCTACTATTAGTCATGAAATAAGAACTCCACTGCATGCTATTTTAGGAATTGGGAATCTCCTAAATAAAACCCACCTAAATGAGGATCAAAAAGAATATGCACGCATTCTTTTACTTTCTTCTGAAAATCTTTTGGGTTTGGTTAATAATTTATTAGATCTCAGCAAAATTGAAGCTCAAAAGGTAAAACTCGAAAAGCGGCCTTTTAACCTTAAGAATATGGTTAAAATGATGCAGCAGACCTTCAAGGTTAAGGCAGCAGAGAAGAATATAGATTTGTTAGTTAAGCTGGATAAAAATGTCCATCAAGAAGTATTAGGAGACCCAGTAAAACTTTCGCAAATTCTAACTAATTTAATTGGGAATGCTATAAAGTTTACAAAATATGGCTCTGTTACACTTTCTATAGAACATGTTGAAACCTCAAAAAATAAATGCTTATTAAGCTTTAAAGTACGTGATACCGGAATTGGAATTCCGAAAGACAAATTAGAAGCTATATTTCAGGAATTCTCTCAGGCCAGTTACGACGTTAGCATGGAATATGGCGGAACAGGCCTTGGTCTTACCATAAGTCAGAAATTGCTTCAATTGCATAAATCTGAAATGAAAGTTCAAAGTAGCGAAGGTAAAGGTTCCGAATTTAGTTTTGATATTTGGTATCAGGTTATCACTAATCATGTTTCCAAAAAAGATAAAAAAATAAGTCTGAAAGATCGAGAAATATTTAGATCATCTCGAGTTTTGGTAGTAGATGATAATCCAGCAAATATATATATTACAACTCAGTTTTTAAATGAGTGGAAGCTGGAGAATGAATCGGCAAAAAGTGGTCTTGAGGCAATAAAACTATTAAAGAAAAAACATTTTGATTTGATCTTATTAGATTTGCATATGCCAAAAATGAATGGGTATGAGACTGCAATGCAAATTCGTTCTTTAAATTTTATTAAACAACCTGTAATTATAGCATTATCTGCGACAGAGAGAGGAGAGATCAATTATAAGCTTAAAAAAGCGGGAATGAATGATCATGTCCCGAAACCCTTTCAGCCCGAAAAATTAATGGAGATGTTGGTGCATTACTTACATAATCCAAATGATTGTATAATAGAGAAAAATTTATACCTCCCAGTAGATTTAGAGGAGGAGCTAGAAGACCTTACAGAGATAGAAAGCTCTAATAATAGCGAAGTATACCCAAATATTAAACAGGCTTCCTTCAATGTGTCCAAATTCGTGAAGATGGCAAATAAAAATGCGCATTATCTGGATAAGTTTATAAAGAGCACCTTAGATGCTTTAGTATCTTATAATAAGGAATACATGGAAGCAATTAATAAAAATAGTGAAGTGATGATTGGAGATCTCATTCACAAAAGCACCATGTCCATGTTTTATATTCAGGCAGACCATCTTAGCAAAATCATGGAGGAATCCAGAATTTTGATCGCTACTGAGGATTGTGATGCATTGGTTCTAAAGCAAAAGTCGGATGAATGTAGCGCTGAGTTCAGAAAAATTATTGATGGCTTAAAGAATTTGAAAGCAAATGAAATTCTAGCTCATTTAGATTAAGTTCAGCTATGCCTATCTTTTTTTTATAACGGTGGGAGTTGCAAATTAGTGTTCGATTTTTACCTATTTTCGCCATATGAGAATCCCCCACCTTTTTATTAGTATTAGTTTCCTACTGGCAATATTACTTATTTCTTGCACTTCAGATTCAACAGAAAATTCGATAAAAATAAATTCAGAATCAAGGCTTTTGAAGTCTTCTGGAGTAGATTCAGCCAATATATATTTTCAACAAGGAATTAAGGAAAAGGATCCTGAGAAGATGCTATTAAGCTTTCAGAAAGGAATGGCAAAAGCTGATCGCAAGGAAGATACAATAAGTCTTTATCTATTAGACGGAATAATTTATTCTCGAAAACGTCAAAAAAATTACGACTCTACACTAGATTACACAGACAGTTTAATCTATACAGCAAAACTACAAAAGAACACTTACTTTGTCGCCTTAGCTTACTATCGTAAAGCCTCGGTATTTCAAGCACTAAACAATTCAGAAGAAGCATATAGAAACTACTACAAATCTAGAGATCTGTTCTTACAAATTGGAGATAGCTTGCGGGCAGGTCAAAGATCTCTTGAAATGGCAAATGCCCAAAGTAGAATGTCAGATTATTATGGCAGTCAGGAGAATGCAACCAATGCTTTAAAACTGCTTTTAAAGGTAAAAGATTCGGCATATATAAACAGTGCATACAATGTTATAGCAATGTCCTATCGGGAAAGAGGTTTTTATGACGATGCCCTAAAAGAATACAAGAATGCTCTTCGATATTCAATATCTAAAGAAGACAGTTTAAGCTTTTTAAATAATATAGCATTGGTTTATAGAGATAAGGGAAATTACTCAAGCTCACTCTCTATTTTCCAATCTGTTTTAGAACAAAAGGAAGTTGCAGATGAAAATTCCCAGGCTCGTTTTATAGATAATTATGCATACACCAGATGGATGCAGGACTCCAATGCTCTTGTATTAGACGAACTTAACACTGCACTAGCTCTTCGTCTAAAAACAAAAGATCTAAATGGTTTAACTGCTAGTTACGAACATCTTTCTAGCTACTTCCAAAAGAGTAAACCAGATCTAGCACTAGATTATGCTTTTAAATGGTTAGAAATAGCGAGAGAGAATTCCAGTAAAACTTCAGAATTGAATGCTTTAAAGAGAATAATTAATTATTCCCCTGAGGAAGGCTCCAAAATATTTACTAATAGTTTTATTAAACTCAATGACAGTATAAAACAAGCGAATATTAATGCTAAAAATACCTTTGCCAAAGTAAAATTTGATGAAGAACAAAAGCTGCAAGAAATATTGGGTTTGGAAAAACGAAATAATCAGCAACATATAGAAGCGCAGCAGCAACGAGACCGGATTATTATTATCTCATTAATTGCTGCAGTGATCACACTAATAGCAGCTTTCCTATTATATTATTTTAAACAGCGACACAAAAAGGACAAGATTAGAGAAGTATATAATACAGAAACTCGTATTTCCAAAAAGATTCATGATGAATTAGCAAATGATATATATAATGTGATGGGAAGATTAGAGCCTTTAGCAAATACAGAAGTGCTTGATAGCTTAGAAAACATTTATACACGTACTAGAGATATATCCAGGGAGAATAATGAAATAAACACTTCCAATAGTTATGAGGAAGATCTAATTGCAAACCTTTCCAACAGCAGCTCTAAGAACACTAAACTTATAGTAACGGGACAAGAAGACATTCTATGGGCGAATATCTCTAGGGAAAAGAAGATCGTTATCTATAGAGTGCTTCAGGAGTTACTAGTGAATATGAAAAAGCATAGTACTGCAAGTTTAGTTGCAATTCGATTTATAGCTAAGTCTAAAAAAGTCGAGATTAGATATTCCGACAATGGAAAAGGTTTTGACCTTCAGAATAAAATACCAGGAAACGGCATTAAGAATGTGGAAAACCGTATTCATTCAACTAATGGAAGCATTAATTTTGAAAGCGAAGAAGGAAAAGGATTGAAAGTTAATATCCAAATACCGGTTTAATCTAAAACAATGTTTAAAAAAGTATTAGTTGCAGAAGATATAGACAGTATTAACTATGCTGTTGCTAGTGTACTTTCAGAAATGAAGATTGCTCATATAGATCATGCGCAATATTGTGATAAAGCTTATATACTTGCCAAAAAAGCTCTACAAGATGGCAATCCATACGATCTTTTAATCTGCGACCTTTCCTTTATCCCAGACTACAGAGATAAGAAGATCACCTCTGGAAAGCAGTTAATTGCAATATTAAAAGAACTAGATCCAAATTTGAAGATATTGGTTAACTCCATAGAGGATCAGCCTCAAACCGTTAAACAATTATGGGATACTGGGGATATCTTAGCATACGTATGTAAGGATAGAAATGGCATGAGAGAACTTAAAAAAGCCATTTTAGAGATTGATGAAGGAAGAACTTATAACTCTCCTAAAATTGAATCTGCATTGAAACAAGAGAACCTTTTTGTTTTAAAGAAATTCGATATTAATTTACTCAATGGTATCGCAAATGGATTAACCCAAGATGAGATCCAAGAAAACTTTAAGCAAAATAACATCATCCCTAATAGTAAAAGTTCTATTGAAAAACGACTTAAGGAATTAAGAGAAGAATTTAATGCCAATACCAATCCGCATCTTATTGGCATAGCTAAAGATCTTAGCCTTATCTAGTAGAAAAACGCGATTTATATAACCATTCTAGATCAAAAAAACCCGCAGCGAAAGCTGCGGGTTTTTTTTGACCTGCGGTGATCCCTCAATGCTCCGCTTTGAAAATAGTCCAAACAAAAAAACGCTCAAGTGAACTTGGCGTTTTTTCTAATTGAACTATTTAATAGTGACCGCGAAGGGATTCAAACCCCCAACCCTCAGAGCCGAAATCTGATGCGCTATTCAGTTGCGCCACGCGGCCAAATCAATAAACAATTAACATTGACCAATGATCATTGCTAATTGATAATTGTTAATTGCTAATTGCTTAATTCTCTCTTAACGATCATAGAGATAGTTTTACCATCTGCTTTTCCTGCTAATTCGCCAGAAGCCATTCCCATCACTTTCCCCATATCTTTCATTCCTGAAGCTCCGGTCTTAGCAATTATATCTTTAACTTTTTGTTCTATTTCCGCTTCGCTTAACTGAGCTGGTAAAAATTGCTCGATCACCGCCGCTTGATCCAATTCTGGCTGAGCCAAATCTTCTCTGTTCTGTTCTTTATAAATCGCAGCGCTGTCCTTACGTTGTTTCACTAGTTTCTGCAACAACTTCAATTCTGCATCTTCAGAGATCTCTTCTTTGGATCCATTCTCTGTTTGCGCCAACAATATCCCACTTTTAATGGCACGAAGAGCCTCTAATTTAACCGCGTCTTTTGCACGCATTGCCGCCTTTAATTCGGTCATTACTTGGTCTTGTAAACTCATATTAAGTGTATTAATTAAGACTGCGAATATAAAAATAAAACCTGAAATTCGTGGGGGAATTTCAGGTTATTGTTAGGGCAAAATTAAGCTTAGTCTACGTTATCATGTAGAAATGAATTGTTACTTCTAAATTTAAGGTCGTCATTATCACCCCCTAAAGTAGTTCTTGAAAGCTTCTCTTCTTCTTTCCTAGAATTGTCTAAATCTATGCCTGCTCGTTTATAAGCTGGTTGCTTTTCAATTTCATCAATTTGAGCAGCGTTACTTCTAAATTTGTAATTGAATTCCTTCATTTTCGCTCTTCTTTCTGCAGCTCTTTCAATTAAGCCTTCAGAAATAGGATTATCAAAAGGATCGTTATCATGGTCTGATATACTTTTTCTTTCCGGTTCTGGAGCTACTGTTTTCTTTTCAAAAACGATATGCTCTTCCTCTATTTCTTTTTTCTGAACAGGTTTAGATTTTTTAAGCATTTGCTCTACTTCCATATAATCATCCAGACTATAACGCTTTTCTCCTGTAGAAGAATTTTCGGTTACGGGAATGATCTCAATAGGCTCATTTACCTCCATATCCCTAGTCTCATCATGAAGCTCATGAATGATCCTGCTATTATTGGGTTTCTCTACCTCTAATGATTCTTTAGCTTGCGGACTTTTTGGCTCATCTCTAGGCTTCTCTTGTTCCTGATTAATTGGGAAATCAAAAGTAAACATGAACTGATCTTCAGCATCATCATCTAAATCTTCCTGCTCTTGCTTCTGCAGTTTATTGATTTTTGCTGAAGTATCTGTAATAATAAAATCTTCTTCCTTATAATTTACTTCCTCATATTCCACGTCCATAATTCTAGCACTTGGTGGGGTATGTAAATTATCATCTTCTTCTAAAGTATGAACGATCTTCTGTTCTTTTACTTCTTCTGCAGCCTCTTCATTAAAAGCAGGTCTTTGAAATTTATTCTGACCAAAATTGTGAACTGCTTTTTGCTCATCCTCTAATGTGTGGATGATTTTTTTAGTTTCGGTATTAACAATTTCATTTTGCTGCTCTACATTAAAACCCGTAGCAATAATGGTTACCGCGATTGCATCTTCCAAGCTTTCATCTTCACCAACTCCCATAATGATGTTGGCACTATGTCCAGCTTCATTCTGGATGTGATCGTTGATCTCTCCAATTTCATCTATCGTGATCTCTTCTGAACCAGAAACGATCAATAACAACACATTTTGAGCGCCTTTAATTTTATTATCATTCAATAAAGGAGAATCTAAAGCTTTAATGATCGCGTCATTTGCTCTACTTGCTCCAGATGCAGATGCAGAGCCCATAATAGCAGTACCACTATTACTAAGAACCGTTTTAGCATCACGTAAATCGATGTTTTGTGTGTAGTGATGTGTAATAACTTCTGCAATCCCTCTAGAAGCAGTTGCTAACACCTCATCGGCTTTAGAGAATCCAGCTTTAAAACCAAGGTTCCCATAAACCTCTCTTAGTTTATTGTTATTAATAACAATAAGAGAATCTACATGTCTTCGTAAATTTTCTACTCCCAGTTGAGCCTGCTCATTTCGCATTTTCCCCTCAAACTGAAAAGGAATAGTAACGATCCCAACAGTAAGGATATCCATTTCTTTGGCTTGCTTGGCAATTACAGGCGCAGCTCCTGTTCCTGTACCTCCACCCATACCGGCGGTAATAAATACCATTTTGGTATTGGTACCGAGCATGCGTTTAATCTCCTCACTACTTTCTATAGCGGCGTTTTCACCCACTTTTGGGTCTGCGCCAGCTCCTAATCCTTCAGTTAAGTGTACTCCTAACTGAATTTTATTGGGAACCGTACTATTTTCCAAGGCCTGGGAATCTGTATTACAAATAATAAAATCAACTCCCTTGATTCCTTGTTGAAACATGTGATTGATGGCATTGCTACCACCCCCTCCTACTCCAATAACCTTGATCACGTTGGATTGGTTTTTGGGTAAATCGAATGAAATATTTTCGAATTCTGTACTGCTCATAAATCCTTTTTTACTGGTTCTATATTGTTATTCTGCGTTGTCTAAAAAATCTTTGAACTTTTCAGCCCATTTATCAAAAACACTCTTTTTAGATGATTTTGATTTTGTTGAAGAGGTTTCCTGCTCTTCATCTTCCTCTTCTGTATTAAAGGAATGTGTTCCTTCTTCTACTATTACTTCCTTTTCCTCTGTTCCTGCACGGTTTTGAAATTTAGCATTCTGCTGCTCTAAACTATTCAATACCAAACCAACTGCAGTTGCATATAGTGGGCTCGTAGTTTCGGTATCGCTATCTCCTGCTAAATGCTCGTTAGGATATCCAATTCTGGTATCCATTCCGGTAATATACTCCGCCAATTGCTTTAAATGTTTCAATTGAGCACCACCACCGGTAATTACCATTCCGGCAATCAATTTCTTCTTTTGCTCTTCGTGACCGTAGTTCTTAATTTCAAGATATACTTGCTCTATAATTTCTACAACACGTGCATGGATAATTTTGGAAAGGTTTTTAAGGGTGATCTCCTTTGGCTCTCTTCCACGTAATCCTGGAATAGAAACGATCTCATTATCCTTATTTTCTCCCGGCCAAGCAGATCCAAACTTGATCTTCAATAACTCTGCCTGTTTTTCTATAATAGAACAGCCTTCTTTAATATCTTCTGTAATTACATTTCCTCCAAATGGGATTACTGCGGTATGTCGAATAATTCCATCTTTAAAAATGGCTAGATCTGTAGTTCCACCTCCTATATCGATAAGAGCAACTCCTGCTTCTTTTTCTTCCTGACTTAATACTGCATTTGCAGATGCTAAAGGCTCTAAAGTCACTGCTGAAAGTTCCAAACCGGCACTTTTAACACATCTACCAATATTTCTAATAGAAGAAACTTGACCCACAACTACATGGAAATTTGCTTCTAATCTTCCACCATACATTCCAATTGGCTCCTTGATCTCTGCCTGCCCATCTACTTTAAATTCTTGTGGTAACACATGAATTATCTCTTCTCCAGGTAACATTACCAGTTTATGAACTTGGTTACAAAGTGTATAAATATCGTCGCTATCTATTACCTCATCTGGATTTGGGCGAGTGATATAATCACTATGCTGCAAACTTCTAATATGTTGTCCTGCAATCCCAACAACCACCTCTTCGATTTTTAATCCTGAATCTGCTTCTGCTTCTTGTATCGCTTGCTGAATAGATTGAATAGTTTGGGTAATATTATTCACAACCCCACGGTGGACACCTAAACTTTTAGATTTTCCAATCCCTATGATCTCCATTTTCCCGTACTCATTCTTCCGCCCTATCATGGCCACGATCTTCGTGGTTCCAATATCCAGCCCTACTGCAATTTCGTTGTGTTCCATCCCTTATTTTTTAGTGCAAACAACCTGATTCCCAAATTGTAGATCCACCATTTTGTAAGTATTTATTAAATCGTCTTTAAGTGCTTTTTTATAAAAAGCTTTAAAATTGTTGAATTTCTCATCTATTCGGCTCACTTTTCCGAAGAAAATATTGAAATCTGTTTTTCTTAATTCTAATTGATAATATCCACCACTCACTCGTGTGATAGACGTAATATGTTCAGTCAAAAATTGGTCATTGTTAATATAATCTACTAACGGAAAGACTTCTTTGATGTCCTTTTCCTGCATATTAACAAGAACTGGAACTCTAGCAGAATAATTTTTAGAAAGCGGCATCTTCTTGCCTAACCTATCTAAATAAAATGCATTATTCCCCAAAACCCTACCAATAGGGCGGCGCTGACTGATTTTGGTTTTTAAAATTCCATCTAGCGTAAGAAACACTTCTGCATTTTCAATCATCTCATGTTTATTCAACAGCGTCTCTACTCTATTCAAATCTAAAGTTTCTTTACCTATACTTGAGACCTCTATGTCATTTTGTATTAACAATTTATTAACCGATTCTTCGGACACATAAAGGTTTTCAAATTGCGTAAATTGAACTTCAATTTTCTCAACTTTTCTTGTGTTATTTCGCTTTTCAGCAAAGCCATAAAAAAAGATGATCAAAGCAAATAATAAAAAGCCTTTTATGTAATTAAAGTTAATTTTCATCCTTAAAATATTTTTCAACTTTAATGATCTCTTCTCCAATATCTCCTGCTCCCATCATAACAATAATAGGACTTTCCGATACATTTAACTCATTTATGATCTCTGATTTTTCTATTAATTTTTTATTCAGATTATTTATTTTATTCAATAACCAATTAGAAGTAATTCCTTCTATTGGAAGTTCCCTCGCAGGATAAATATCCAATAATCTCACCTCATCGAATTTACTTAGGCTTTCCGCAAAATCATCTGCAAAATCTTTAGTTCTGCTAAATAAGTGCGGCTGAAAAATCGCAATCACCTTTTTATTGGGATGCATTTCTCTAACAGCTTGGTAAACAGCGGCAATTTCTGCCGGATGATGAGCATAATCGTCTATTAAAATGCGATCTTCGGTTTTCAATCTATAGGTAAATCTGCGATTTACACCCTTAAAACTATATAATGCTCTGGCGAGTTCATTGGTTGGGGATCCGTAATGAATGGCAATCGCCAGAGCAGTAATAGCATTTAATAAATTGTGTTTGCCCGGGAGGCTAAACTTTAAACCTTCTATAATTTGTGTTGGGGTGATCAGATCGAAATGATAAATTCCGTTCTTTATTGTAACATTTTGAGCAGAATAATCTGCGTTATCTTCAATTCCAATAGTTCCACCTTCAAGTGGTAGTCCATTCTTCACAAAAAGGGTACCGTTCTCGGGTATTAAAGCTGCGAAATCCTTAAAAGATTTAATTAATTCCTCTGGAGCTCCATAAATGTCTAAGTGATCGGCATCCATAGAAGTGATAGCGGCAATATTTGGCGATAAATTTAAAAATGACCTGTCAAATTCATCTGCCTCTACAACCATAACATCATTCCCATTAAGAATAAGATTGCTCTGTATATCCTCACTTATTCCACCAAGAAATGCTGTCACTTTTGCTCCAGTCTCTTTTAATAAATGACCTAAAATTGCAGTGGTGGTAGTTTTACCATGGGTTCCTGCCACACCCAAGGTAAATACTCCTTGCGTGATCATTCCTAAAACTACCGCTCGCTTTTTAAGCTGAAATTCCTTTTGAATAAAATAATTGTATTGTTTACTATCCTTCGGAATAGCTGGGGTGTAAACAATTAAAGTATTTTCCGTATTCCTGAAGCTATCTGGAATTAACTCAATTTCATCTTTATAAAAAACCTGAATCCCTTCTTCCTCTAGAGTTCTTGTAAGAACAGTAGAAGTTTTATCGTAACCAGCAACTTGCTTTCCTAGATAATTGAAATATCGCGCTAACGCGCTCATTCCTATTCCGCCAATGCCGATAAAATAAAGATTTTCTATGTTTTTAAATTGATCCATTAATTTAATTCCTGCTTCTTTATAATTTTTTCCATGGTATCTACAATTGCAGCTGTTGCTCCAGGTAGGGCCAATTTTTTAATATTTTCTGAAAGGTTCTTCTGAACTTTTTCAGATTCTAATACCAGCATAATAATTTCAGAGAAATCCTTAGCCAGATCTTTTTCATCTAATACATAAGCTGCATCTTCATTTGCAATAGTTAAAGCATTCTTCGCCTGATGATTTTCAGCAACATTAGGAGATGGAATGAATATCACAGGCTTCCCAACGATACATAGTTCTGAAACACTTATTGCTCCTGCCCGAGATACGATTACATCTGCTGCAGCGTAAGCAAGATCCATTCTGCTTAAAAAAGCATGGGTTTGCACATATTTGCTATCGTATTTTTTATATTCCTCATAATACAAAGAACCCGTTTGCCAAATTAGTTGGATCTCATTCTTTTCAAAAACATCTACAAAAGCTTCCATTAACTGATTTATTCTTCTTGCTCCCAAACTCCCACCTAAAACCAATAATGTTTTTGGCTCTTTTTTCAGCTTAAAGAATAACTGTGCTTCTTCTCTCTTATTTGCAATATTCAGAATATCCTGTCTTACTGGATTCCCAGTCTTAATTGTTTTTTCTAATGGAAAGTAACTCTCCAAATGATCATAAGCTGTACAAATAGCATCAGCATTTTTACCTAGCAATCTATTAGTAATTCCAGGGTAAGAATTCTGCTCTTGGATTAGAGATGGAATATTCATAGAATTTGCCATCTTCAGTAAAGGTCCGCTTGCAAATCCACCAGTTCCAACAACCACATCTGGCTTAAATTTTTTAAGGATCTTTCTAGATTCCCAAAGACTACTAATTAATTTAAAAGGAAAGCTTAAGTTTCTTGCGGTTAAACTTCTGTCTACCCCAGAGATCCAAAGTCCTTCTATTTTATATCCCGCTTGTGGCACCTTTGTCATTTCCATTCTATCCTTCGCACCTACAAAAAGAATTTCCGCAGATGGATAGCGTCTCATAATTTCATCGGCAATAGAGATCGCAGGATAAATATGTCCTCCTGTACCTCCACCAGATATTATAACTTTTAATTGCTCCTTCATATCGCTTCGCTTAAAATGTCCAAAGGATTCTCTTCTTCTCTTTCTCTATCAGATTCTTCAGATAATTTTATTTCTTCTTCTCTTTTCGCACTCACACTAAGCACTATTCCCAAAGCAAGGCAAGTCATCCAAATAGATGTTCCCCCGCTACTTACCAAGGGTAAAGTTTGTCCTGTTACCGGGAATAATTCCACAGCGACAGCCATATTCACTAGGGCTTGGAATACGATAGGTAATCCAACGCCAATGGCTAAAAGCTTACCAAATACGGTATTTGCTTTCGTTGCCACAATAACTATTCTAAATAGCAACATTAAATACGCCAGCATCACCCCAAAGCCACCAATTAATCCCATTTCTTCAACAATGATCGCATAAATAAAATCTGATGATGACTGCGGTAAAAAATTCCTTTGTATACTTTTTCCAATTCCTTCCCCAGTAATTCCTCCTGTGGCAATCGCTGTCTTTGCTCTCTCTATTTGGTAATCTGCCTCTGTATCTTCATCATTTGCAAAATTCTCTATTCTACTCGCCCAAGTATCTACCCTATTTGGTAATAATCCTGGAAATGCTTTTGCTGTTAAAATGAACATTGTAAGCAACAGTAAACCTGCACCAACAATAATCCCTAAATATTTAACTGGATATCCACCAAGAAAAACAAGCATGATCACCATTGTAAAAATGATAGCTGTTGTAGAGAAGTTAGCAGGTAAAATTAGCACTAACACTACAAAAACTGGCATCCACAACGGGAGAATGGTCTCTTTAAATGTCACTACTTTTTCAGTAATTCTGGAAAGATATCTTGCCACATAAATCATAAGAACCACCGCAGCTAGTGTAGAGGACTGAAAAGTTACTCCCACCACCGGTATCTGTATCCACCTACTTGCATAAGCACCATCTATAGTTGTTCCTTGAAAAATAGTGTAAACCAGCAATACCACTACCACCGGTAACATTAATATAGAAAGCCCTTTAAAATAATGATAAGGAATTTTATGAAATGCGAACAACACACAAAACCCTAGAACAAGATGAAAAAAATGAACTACCAAGTAGCTACTTGTGCTACCGTCTCCATATAAATAGGCCAGATTACTACTCGCGCTATACACCGGCAAGAACGAGAATATCGCCAGCAACGCGGTGGTAGCCCAAATAACTTTATCACCTTTTATATTTGAAAATAAGTTGTTCATTAAATTCTAACTCTTATTGTCTATTATAAATTTCTTACAGATTCTTTAAACTGTCTCCCTCTATCTTCATAGTTCTCGAAAAGATCGAAACTTGCACATGCAGGAGAAAGCAATACCGTATTTCCTCTTTCAGCAATTTTATATGCCATTCCAACAGCTTCCTTCATAGAATGCGTTTCCACAATTGTATCTACACAATTCCCAAAAGCCTCGAAAATCTTAGAGTTATCCACTCCTAAACAAATAATTGCCTTTACCTTTTCATTTACCAAAGGCAATAATTCTGAATAGACATTTCCTTTATCTACACCTCCAACGATCCAAACCGTTTCACTTTCCATACTTTCTAAAGCATAGTAAGTAGCATTTGTATTAGTTGCCTTAGAATCGTTCACATACATAACGTTATTGATCTTAAGTACTTTTTCTAATCTATGCTCTACCCCTTGAAAATTCTCCATACTTGCACGAATGGTCTCTTTTCTAATTCTTAATAATTGAGAAACCGTGGAGGCAGCCATGGCATTCTTAGTATTGTGTTTACCTTCTAGTGCTAATGCGTTATTTGGCATAATAAATTGGGTGTTGTTGAGGTTTATTTTAATGTTGTTATCTTCTAAATAGGCTCCCATTTCTAATTTCTTCTGAAGTGAAAAAGGAATCATTTGAGCTTTTACTGAATTGGCTTCAAGCCATTTTGAAATTATTTCATCGTCGGCATCATAAATAAAGAAATCGTCTTCAGTCTGATTTTCAGTGATTCTGAATTTCGATGCCACATATTCATTTAAATTATAATTATAACGATCTAAATGATCTGGAGTGATATTGGTAATTACAGCGATATCGGGTCTAAAATTCACTATTCCGTCTAACTGAAAACTGCTAAGTTCCAATACGAAATAATCAACCGGTGCTCCTGCTACCTGTTTTGCAAAACTATCTCCCACATTTCCCGCCATAGAAACATTCAATCCGGCATTTTTAAGAATATGATATATCCATTTTGTGGTAGTGGTTTTCCCATTACTTCCAGTTATCCCAATAATTTTTGCTGAAGTATACTCGGCAGCAAATTCAATTTCAGAAATAACGGGAATACCTTGCTCTTTTATTTTTATAACTAAAGGCGCATTATCTGGTATTCCAGGACTTTTCATGACCACTGAAGCATCCATGATCTTAGATTCGGTATGTCCCGACTCTTCCCATGAAACTTCTAGTTTTTCTAATTCAGCTTTATATTTATCTTTTATCTTTCCAAAATCTGAAACAAAAACATCATAGCCCTGCTTAAGCGCAAGAATCGCAGTACCAACACCACTTTCTCCACCTCCAAGAATTGCTATTTTTTTGTTTTTGCTCATGTTATCTAACTTTCAAAGTAATTATGGTTACGATCGCAAGGAAAATCCCAACGATCCAAAACCGAACTACGATCTTGCTTTCATGTAAACCTTTTTTCTGATAATGATGATGCAATGGAGACATCAAAAATATTCTTCTTCCTTCTCCATATTTCCTTTTAGTGATCTTAAACCAGCCCACCTGTAAAACAACGGATAAGTTTTCTAAAAGAAAGATTCCGCATAAAATCGGGATCAATAATTCCTTTCTTGTTGCTATAGCGATCACCGCGATAATTCCTCCTATTGTCAAACTCCCAGTATCTCCCATAAATACTTGAGCTGGATAAGTGTTGTACCATAAAAAACCCACTAGGGATCCCGCAAAAGCGGTTATAAAAATGGTCATTTCCCCAGATCGCGGGATATACATGATATTGAGATAGTCTGAAAATATGATGTTACCAGATACCCATGCAAAAATTCCCAGAGTAAGTACAATAATCGCGGAAGAACCCGCTGCAAGACCATCTATACCATCGGTTAAATTTGCTCCGTTAGAAACTGCCGTAACAATAAATATTACGATTGGTATAAAGATCAACCAAGCATAGTTCACCAAAGAGGGATTAATCCAGCTTATTAAGCTTGCATAATCAAATTCATTATTCTTTACAAACGGGATGGTTGTGGTGGTAGATTTCTCTTCTACCCCAGAGCTAATTTCCTGGTCGTTAGATGCAACTTGTTCTACATTAAAGGCAGGGACATTAACATCTTCTTTTATGGTAATTGCTGGGTGCAAATACATCGTTCCACCTACAATTAGTCCAAGTCCAACTTGACCCATAACTTTAAAAACACCTTTTAAACCTTCTTTGTCTTTTTTAAAGGTTTTAATATAATCGTCTATAAATCCTATAGTACCCATCCAAAGGGTGGTCACGATAAGTAAAATCACATAGATGTTATCTAATTTGGCAAATAACAAAACCGGGATAAGAGTAGAAATAATGATTATTAAACCACCCATTGTTGGGGTTCCGGCTTTTTCACTCTGCCCTTGTAACCCAAGATCTCTAACACTTTCTCCTACTTGCTTCTTTAAAAGATAGTTGATGATCTTTTTTCCATAAATGGTAGATATTGCCAATGACAAAATAATAGCCATTGCAGAGCGGAATGAAATAAATTCAAACAGTCCTGCACCAGGAATCTGGTAATGCTTATCTAAAAAATCAAACAAATAGTATAACATATCTTTTCTTCTAATCTCCTTCTATAGCTAGGAATTTCTATTTTCCTAGTTGGCTTAAATATTCATTTACAATTTTATAATCATCAAAATCAGATCGTACGCCATTCACTTCCTGATAGGTTTCATGTCCTTTTCCAGCAATAAGAATAATGTCATTAGGATTGGCCAGTTGACAAGCTGTTTTAATCGCCTGATTTCTGTTTACAACCGTCATCGTCTTCTTAAAATCTAGCGCATCTACACCTGCTTCAACATCTTTCAATATTTCTTCAGGATCTTCGGTTCGTGGATTATCACTGGTAAAGATCACTTTGGAGCTTAGGGCTGCAGCAATATTTCCCATTTTTGGTCTCTTAGTTTTGTCACGATCTCCGCCACAGCCTACAACCGTAATCAATTCTTCGTTCTTGGTGCGAATAGCATTAATGGTTTCTAAAACATTTTGTAATGCATCTGGAGTATGCGCGTAATCCACAATCGCCGTGATCTTTTTATCGGAAACTACATATTGAAATCTTCCACTTACAGAGTTCAATTCACTTATAAGTCTTAGGTTTTCCTGCTTTTCTAACCCTAATAAACTTCCTGCTCCAAAAATTGCAAGAATATTATAGGCATTGAAATTCCCAATTAACTTAGTCCAAACTTCATCGCCATTTATCTTCAGCAACAAACCACTAAATTGATTTTCTAAAATTTTAGCATTAAAATCTGCAAAAGTTTTTAGTGCATAGGTGTGTTTTTCAGCTTTAGTATTCTGAAGCATCACTGCTCCATTTTTATCATCTGCATTTACCAAAGCAAAAGCAGATGCAGGTAACTGATCAAAAAATAGCTTTTTTACATCGCGGTACTCTGCGAACGTTTTATGATAATCTAAATGCTCGTGTGATAAGTTTGTGAAAATTCCGCCGGCAAATTTAAGACCGGTGGTTCTATCTTGCGCAATCCCATGAGAGCTCACTTCCATAAAGCAAAATTCTACACCCTCCTCATTCATCATTTTCAAATAAGAATTGATGGTTAATGAGTCTGGAGTTGTATGAGATGCCGCATAGGTTTTTTCCCCAACCATGATATTTACAGTAGAAAGTAAACCGACCTTAAAACCAGCTTTAGTAAACAAATGATATAATAAAGTGGCAACAGTTGTTTTCCCGTTAGTACCTGTAACTCCTACTAATTTTAAATTCTCCGATGGTGAATCGTAATAATTGGCTGCCATAATAGCTAATGCCTTTTGAGAATTCGCAACTTGTATATAAGTAACACCATTCACAATTTGCTCTGGCATTTCTTGGCATATTACTGCTAATGCTCCTTGGTTAACCGCAGTAGTTATAAATTTATGACCATCTGAAAGTGTTCCTTTTATCGCAACAAATACATCATTCAATTCGACTTTTCTAGAATCGAAATGAATGGAATTTACTGTTACCCCGGTATTGCCAATTACGGCTTCCATAGGAACTTTATATAATATGTCTTTTAATATCTTCAACTTAAACTAAGTGCTACTTGTTGATTATTCTTTATTTTTTGTCCTGCAGGAATAGATTGATTTCTCACCTTTCCCTTTCCATCTATTCTAACAGATAAACCCAAGTTCTCTAATAATGATAGAGCATCCATAGCTGGCATTCCAACAACATTAGGCATCAACTTTTTTGAGCTTTGCGCTGCGGAATAATATTTTTCAAAATCTTTAGAGATCTTATCATTTTCAATATCTAAAGATTCCAATTCATCTTCTATTGGAGTATCTGTATATATTTTTTGAGCAATTCTTTTAAATACAGGTCCACTAACATCTGCACCATAATAGCCAACCTTATTGTTTGGTTTATGAATAATTACAATACTTGTATATTTTGGATTATCTGCAGGAAAATATCCAACAAAAGAAGAGATATATCGAGGATTAGAATTCCAACCTTTCATCCAGTATTCGGTTTGTGCCGTTCCTGTTTTTCCAGCCATAGAGAAATTTGGAGAGTATAAACTTTTAGCCGTTCCTCGAACCACTACATTCTCCATCATTGCTTTTACTTTATCTACAGTTTCTTGAGAACAAATTGAGGGATCTAGGACCGTTAATTCATTTTTCTCAATAACCTTATCCCATTCTCTTACTTCTTTTATAAAACGAGGCTTTACAAGAACTCCATTATTAGCGATCGCATTATAAAAGGCTAGAGTTTGCAAAGGTGTTATTTGAATACTTCCATATCCATATGCCATCCAAGCCAAAGAAAGTCCAGACCATTTTTTATCTCCTGGTTTTGGAATATACGGCTCACCTTCACCCTTAATAGAGATCCCTAATTTTTCGTTTAAATGCATTCTATTTAAACCATCAATAAATTTCTGAGGCTGATCTTTATAGTTATCGTAGATCAATTTTACAACACCCACATTCGAAGAAACTTCGAAGGCTTTAGCAGCAGATATTTTACCATATCCACCACGATGAGAGTCCCTTACTTTATAACCACGCACATTCATAATTCCATTTTCGGTATCTACAACAGTGCTGGTATCTATCACTTTATCTTCTAAAGCTACTACCAAAGCCATTAATTTAAATGTAGAACCCGGCTCATGTGTTTCTCCCACCGCATAGTTCAACTTTTCAAAATAGGTTCCTTCAGAAGTTCTTCCCAAATTAGATATCGCTTTGATCTCTCCTGTTTTAGTTTCCATAACCACCACAGTTCCATGATCTGCTTCGTATTTCTCTAACTGAGCCAATAACGCATGATGAGCGATATCCTGAATATTTACATCTATTGTAGAAATTACATCATATCCATCCTTAGGCTCCACCTCATTGTTATCACTTATAGGTTTCCATTGCCCCTTCGCGATCTTTTGTTTTAATCTATGCCCATCTGTTCCTTCTAAAAAGGGTCCAAAAGCTCCTTCCAAACCTACCCTAGTATAATATCCTTGTTTATCTTTTCGCTCGTAGCCCACAGTTCTTGCAGCCATTTCCCCAAGAGGATGCTCGCGCACTGTTCTTTGCTCTACGATCATTCCGCCTTTGTAAGTACCAAGATTAAAAAGAGGGAAATTCTTCACTTTGATATAATCTGAATAACCTAAATTTCTTGCTATCAAAAAATATCTATGCTTATTTACTCTGGCAGTTCTTAAAGTTAAAGACCAATAAGCAACACTTTTACCAAACATTTTATGGAGCTCTTTAGAAAGAGGCACTATGTTTTCTTCGAAATTCTTGTCTGATACAGTTACTGCATCAAACCGGATATCGTAGTTAGGAATGGACGTAGCCAATAAATTCCCATTAGAATCGTATAGATTTCCACGATTGGCAGGAATTGTAAAATTCTTTAAAGTTCTCTCCTCAGATAACTGCTTATATTTATCTCCTTCTACAAACTGTATATTAAGCAACTGCACAGCTACCGCCACCGCAAAGATGAACATACATCCGGCTACAAAGTACAATCGGTTTAATATGTGCTTTTCGTTAGTTGCCAAAGGTTTACTTAATCTGTTATATTAATTTTAATTTTAAATGGCGGCGTTTCCGAAGGCTTTACTCCTCTAGCAGCCATTTTATTGGTAATGGTAGATTCCATTTTAAGTTTCATCAAAGCAGAGCGCATATCTACAAATTCGCTACGCAATTCACGCACCTCAGTATTTAACTTAGCTATATTATGAACCTTACGCTCGGCACTATGCGAGCAAGCAATCATGATTATTGCAAGACTTGTACAAAACACAATAAATCGCCAGTTCTTAACAGCATCATTGTTTATTAAAAAATCAGCTTTCAATATGTTATACATCCCCTTTTTCATCCTGTCTTGCTACTGATTATTTTTGATATCACTCAGCCTTATAACTTTACTGCTATTCTTAATTTTGCGCTTCTAGCTCTGTTATTTTTATAGATCTCATCTGCAGAAGGAACTATTAATCCTTTAACTTTTTTAAATGGTACAGATATATTTCCATAAAAATCTTTCTCCGGTTCCCCTTCAAAAAGGCCACTTCTTATATATCTTTTTACCAACCTATCTTCTAAAGAGTGATAAGAAATAAGACTTATTCTCCCACCTTTATCCAACAACTCCTCAGTTTGCAATAGAAACTCCTTTAGAACCTCTATTTCCTGATTAACTTCTATTCGGATTGCCTGATAGATCTGTGCTAATATTTTATGTTCCTTTTCCTTAAAAAGGAAAGGCTTTAAAACCTCCTTTAATTGATCACTACTTTCAATTGGAGCAACTTCCCTAGCTTTTATTATTTCCGCAGCAATTTTGGAAGCGTTTCTAAGATCGGCATATTCAAAAAACATTTTTTTAAGCTGCTCATGGTCATACTCATTGATCACCTCAAAAGCGCTTAAACTGCTTTTCTGGCTCATTCGCATATCCAACTTCGCCTCAAATCTTGTTGAAAAACCACGCTCTGCAACATTGAATTGATGTGAAGAAACACCGAAATCGCCAAGAATTCCATCTACTTTCTTAATTCCGTGGAATCTCAAAAAGCGTTTTATGTATCTAAAATTCTCATTTATCAAAGTAAATCGGGGATCATCTATAGCATTATTTAAAGCATCTTCATCTTGATCAAATGCAAATAATTTCCCTTTTTCACCAAGCCTACTCAATATCTCACGGGAATGACCACCACCGCCAAATGTCACATCTACATATACTCCGTCTGGTTTAATATTTAAACCATCCACAGATTCTTTTAATAAGACAGGATTATGATATTCCATTAAAATCGTCGTTACCCATAACTTCTTCAGCTAGATCTGCAAAATCATCGGCAGAAGCATCTATGGTATTTTCATATTTATCTTTATCCCAGATCTCGATAATGTTAATAGCAGAAGAAAGAACGATCTCTTTGTCCATTTTAGCAAAGCCAAAAAGATCTTTAGGAATCAATAAACGTCCATTTGCATCTACTTCTACCGTTTTAACACCAGCTGTAAACCTTCGTATAAAGTCATTATTTTTCTTCTTAAATCTATTTAAGGCATTGATCTTTTGCATCATTTCATTCCATTCCTGCATTGGATATAACTCCAAACAAGGCTGAAAAACAGACCTTTTCAAAACAAAACCCTCCTGCAAAACCGGCGTCAGCTGCTTTTTTAAAGCTGCTGGAACCATAAGACGCCCTTTAGCATCTACTTTACATTCGTATGTTCCAATTAGATTTACCACTCAATAACTTTATAGAGTCAAATATATTGAAATTATTACCACATTTTACCACTTTTTACCACTTTGTTGATAAGTTTCTCTGTCTATTGTGCTGAAACACTTCTAAATAGAGCTACTTCATTATGTTTCAGACTCTTGGTTTTTTATCGATATTTTAAGTGAATTTTAATAGCAATTATTTGTGTTTTTAATCAGAAAAAGCATTGCCCAATAAAGTTATGTATTAAGTAAAAATGATTATACTTGTACTGAAATCGCTATATTTGCGATTGCTAATTGCAAATGGCATTCATGGAACACGATTTACAGCAAGAAGGAAAATTTACTTACCTAGAAAAAGGGGAAGGAACACCAATAGTAATTTTACACGGACTCATGGGTGGCCTTAGTAATTTTGACGGCGTTGTGAATTATTTCCCTGAGAAAGGTTATAAGGTTCTAATTCCAGAATTACCACTTTATAATATGTCCTTGCTTAAAACAAGCGTTGGAACATTCGCTAAATATCTTAAAGACTTTATTGAGTCTAAGGGTTTTTCTGAAGTGATTCTTCTTGGTAACTCATTGGGCGGTCATATTGCTTTACTATGTACTAAAATGTATCCAGAATTAGTGAAAGGTCTGGTTATTACAGGAAGTTCTGGTCTTTACGAGAATGCTATGGGCGAAAGCTATCCAAGACGTGGAGATTACGAGTTCATAAAGAAAAAAGCACAAAATGTTTTTTACGATCCAGCTGTTGCCACTAAGGAAATTGTAGATGAAGTTTATTACACCATTGGCGACAGAAATAAGCTTGTAAAAACATTGGCTATCGCTAAAAGCGCGATTCGTCATAATATGGCTAAAGATCTTCCAAAAATGGAAACTCCCACTTGTATTATATGGGGTAGAAATGATAATGTAACTCCTCCGGATGTTGCAGAAGACTTTAACAAATTGCTACCAGATTCAGATCTTTATTGGATAGACGAATGTGGGCATGCAGCAATGATGGAACATCCAGATACCTTTAACGAGCTATTGTTTGAATGGCTTCAAAAAAGATCTTTCTAAGAAAGAAATAATGATAATAAAATCTTCTGAATTTGTAGTAAGTAACAGTGATGTTGCAAAATGTCCAAACAGTAAATTGCCGGAATATGCATTTATTGGAAGGAGTAATGTAGGAAAATCCTCCCTTATCAACATGCTTACTGCCAGAAAAAGTCTTGCTAAAACGTCTGGAAGACCAGGGAAAACTCAACTCATCAATCATTTCTTAATCAATAAAGATTGGCATTTAGTAGATCTTCCAGGTTATGGATATGCAAGAGTTTCCAAATCTATTAAAAAGACCTTCCAAAAATTTATTACTCAATATTTTGAACAACGAGAACAAATGCTTTGCGCTTTTGTTCTTATTGATAGCAGGCACAATCCTCAACCTATAGATCTAGAGTTCATGCAATGGCTAGGAGAACACGGTATTCCGTTTTGCATCATCTTCACAAAGGCAGATAAGCTTAAGCCAAATGCATTAACAAGAAATGTAGAAGAATACAAAGAAAAGATGCTGGAGATCTGGGAAGAAATGCCAGTTCATTTTATCACTAGCTCTACCAATGATCTTGGACGAGATGAAGTTCTTAAGTATATTGAGGACTTAAATAATCAGTTTATATCTAATTAAACAGCTTCGAGATTAATCTTCTCAAGAATCAATATATACTTTTTTCATACAGAAAGATTGATCAGCACTTCACCCTAAACTTGTATCAGGGTCTCTACACAACTTAGCGAAATGCTGAAACAAGTTCGGCAGGACGAAAACTTGAATATTGCTAGTTAGAAATGATTCTTGTTACCGAAGGAAGCAATCTGTAGAAAATTTTTCGGAGATTTTAGAGAACAAAAAAACTGCTGAAAATTTTCATTTTCAACAGTTTCTAAAAATATTAAACACTAACTATATAATTATAGTGCAGCTACGTGCTTAGCCAATTTAGACTTCAAGTTAGAAGCTTTATTGTCGTGTATTATGTTGTTCTTCGCTAATTTATCAATCATTGAAGCTACAGAAGGATATAATGTTTCAGCATCCTTTTTGTCTGCTTCACGCAACTTTTTGATAGCGTTTCTGGTAGTTTTATGTTGGTAGCGATTTCTAAGACGTTTGGTCTCATTGCTACGAATTCTTTTTAACGCTGACTTATGATTTGCCATTACTAATGTATTTGATTATTTTTAAAGTAGTCCGTAGGGGAATCGAACCCCTGTTACATGGATGAAAACCATGCGTCCTAACCCCTAGACGAACGGACCATTATTGTTTCAAAAAACACCTGCTTTCCAACAGATCAACTTATATTTCTATAAGTTTTGCAATCCTAAAATTGCTTTGTAGTCCGTAGGGGAATCGAACCCCTGTTACATGGATGAAAACCATGCGTCCTAACCCCTAGACGAACGGACCAGTTTTTGCTTTAATGCGGATGCAAAAATACAACTATTTTTTAATGACGCAAATGTTGATCTATATTTTTCTGAAAAAAATATTAGCTTTCTATTTACTCCACAATTTCAAACTCTCAATATTTCAACAACACGTCTAATTCCTAGTGATTTAGCCTTTCCTAATCTAAAATCAAGCTTTTTAGACTTCATCTTTTATTCTAAAAATGAATTATATTTTTTTTCTTAAAGCAACAAATTAGCGTGTATTAGTATGCCTTAGCAAATAATACACGCTGAGTTGAAGGATTTCCTGTGAAAACACACTTCCCTTCTTCTCGCTTTTGCCCCATAGGAATACATCTTATTGTAGCCTTGGTTTTATCCTTGATCTTCAATTCAGTTTCTGAGGATCCATCCCAATGAGCAGAAATAAATCCACCTTTGGTTTTTAAAACCTCTTTAAACTCTTCAAAAGTATCCACTTCGGTAATATGAGAATCTCTATAATCTCTAGCTCTATTATGGAGGTTTTCCTGAATCTCTATCATTAAACTTTTCACTTTCTCCACCACATCTTCTTGAGAGACAAATTCTTTTGTTAATGTATCCCTTCTCGCTAATTCTACACTACCCTTCTCAAGATCTTTAGGCCCAATAGCAATTCTTACCGGAACTCCCTGTAATTCGTACTGTGCGAACTTCCAGCCCGGCTTGTACGTGTCTCTGTTATCATACTTCACAATAACTCCTGCTTTTCTAAGATCGGCAGCCAGCTGTTCAGCAACTTCAGAAATTTGAGCTAATTGCTCTTCTCCTTTATATATTGGAACAATAACAACTTGTATAGGTGCTAAGTTTGGAGGTAACACCAATCCTTGATCATCACTATGTGTCATGATTAAAGCTCCCATCAATCTAGTGGAAACTCCCCAAGATGTAGCCCATACATGCTCCAGCTTTCCTTCTTTAGTAGCAAACTTAACATCGAACGCCTTGGCAAAATTTTGACCTAGAAAATGTGAAGTTCCAGCCTGTAAAGCTTTTCCATCCTGCATTAAAGCTTCTATACAATAAGTCTCTTCAGCTCCAGCAAAACGCTCATTAGCTGTTTTTGTTCCTTGAATCACAGGAATAGCCATAAAATTTTCAGCGAATTTCGCATACACGTCATTCATTTGTTCAGCTTCTTCAATTGCTTCCTGTTTTGTAGCATGAGCAGTATGCCCTTCTTGCCATAAAAACTCCGCAGTTCTAAGGAACAATCTGGTTCTCATTTCCCAACGCACCACATTGGCCCATTGATTTATAAGTATAGGTAGATCTCTATAAGATTGGATCCAACCTTTATAAGTACTCCAAATAATAGCTTCAGAAGTAGGCCTTACAATAAGCTCTTCTTCTAACTTAGCATCTGGATCTACAATTAATTTTGAACTGTTTTCTGGATCTGTTTTTAATCTATAATGAGTGACTACAGCACATTCTTTTGCAAAACCTTCCGCATTTTTCTCTTCTGCCTCAAAAAGGCTTTTCGGTACAAATAATGGAAAATAGGCATTTTGATGACCTGTCTCTTTGAACATTCTATCTAATTCGGCTTGCATTTTTTCCCAAATGGCATATCCATATGGCTTAATTACCATGCAACCTCTCACAGCGGAGTTTTCGGCTAAATCGGCACTGACTACCAATTCGTTATACCATTTCGAATAATCTTCTTTCCTAGCAGTTAATTTCTTACTCATTCCTCTTATTTGGCATAAATGTTGCACTTTTACTAGCGTTGTAGCTAATTAACTCAAGTTGCAACTAGTTAGCGCAAAACTAACTAATTTTGTAATGTTCAACAATTAAAACCTCTGCTAATGAAACTTTATAATTATATACCAAAATCGATATACTTCTTCATGGCTGCTGTGTCTAGTCTTTTGTTGACATCTTGCGGTTCTTACCAATATGCAGGTACTTCTAATGATGGAATTTATGGCGACGACGAAAATATAGAACTAGCTTCTTCTGAAGTTGAATACGGAAGTAGAGAAGATAACGGCGATTACTATAAAAGATTGTTCGAAGAAGAAGCCGCTCTTTACGGAGATGTTTTAGCCGATGATGCTATTTTTACAGATGTAGATGCCTATTCTTCAACAGGAAATTACGATTACAACAACGAAAATACCAGTTATCAAGGTGGTAATGCTCCTTGGGGTGATTCTCCTTCCAGTTATTCCATAAATATTTACAATGATGGCTTCTATGGAGGCTTTTATCCTTATGGTGGTCTGGGGTATTATGGATATAATAATTTTTGGGGACCTGGAAATATTTATGGCCCTTATGGACCAGGTTTCTATTCTCCTTATTATGGATATGGTTTTGGATATGGCCATGGTTTCGGGTATGGTCATGGATATGGCTACGGGATAGGTTTTTCTGTACATCCATTTATCTACGGCGGTGGAGGCTACTATAATCCTTATTATCACTATTCTTCAAGACAACATTATTTTAGACAAAACGTAGCTTATAATTATGGGCGAAGAGGTGCAAATACTTATAGTAGCAATAGAAATTCTGCAATAAGAAATGCGTCTGCCTTAGATGATAGAGGTAGAAGTTCTACTTACTCCAGATCTATAAGAAACATTAGAAACTCCAACGATGAGTACGGTATCACCAGAAGAGCGACCACCTCACGAGTTTATAATACCCGCTCTAATTCTGATGGCTCCTATTCTAGAAGTAGAAATTCTACTGCAAGAAGAAGTACTAGCACTAACTCTAGATCCAATTCCAGCAGAAGCTCATCTTCTACAGTTAGAAGCACCTCTAACACAGGAAGATCTTCTAATGCGGTGAGAAGTTCTAGTTCAAGTTCCTCCAACAGAACACCATCAAGCAGCAGTAGTAGTAACAGAGGAAGAGGTAATCAATAAATAAGTTTTTATTCTATGAAAAAGCTATGTTTTACATTAATAGCCTTGGCGGTTATGAGCTTTTCTCAAGCTCAAGATATAACAGATGCTATGAGGTATTCATCAGATCAACTTTCAGGTACTGCTAGATACAGAGCTATGAGCGGTGCATTTGGCGCATTGGGAGGAGATCTATCTGCAATATCTATTAATCCGGCTGGGTCTGCTATCTTTTTAAGCAGTGCCGCAACGGTTACTTTAAGCTACAACAACAGGCAGAATGATACTCGTTATTTTAATGGGCTTACTTCTAATGAAAATTCTGATGTATACTTTGATCAAGCTGGAGCTGTTTTAGTTTTTAACAGCACAAATGATAATAATCCTTGGAAAAAATTTGTTCTTGGAGTTAATTATTCTCAAAACAATTCTTTTGATGATAGTTATATAGCACAAGGGACAAGTACTAATTCTATAGATCAGTATTTTCTAGATTATGCTAATGGAGTACCATTGGATCTTTTGGAGACTATGACTAATGAAAGTCTAACTGACCTTTATTTATTCTTAGGTGAAAATGAAGGCTTCGGAGCTCAACAAGCATTTTTAGGATTTCAGGGCTTTATTATAAATCCTGACAGTAATGATCCTAACAATACCTCTTACAGTTCCAATCTTGGTTCTGGAAGCTTTGATCAGCAACATTCCTATATCGCAACGGGCCTAAATGGTAAGTTTGCTATAAATTTCTCTTCAAAGTATAAGGACTTTCTTCACTTTGGAATTAATTTGAATGCACATTTTTTAAATTATGATAGAGCTACACGTTTTGTTGAACAGAATTCTAACAGTGGAAGCGAAACTAACCAGATCGTTTTTTCAAATAATTTAAGTACCACAGGAAATGGATTTTCGCTTCAACTAGGTACTATAGCTAATATAACAGATAACCTTAGACTTGGGCTAACTTACGATACTCCGACTTGGTATTTAATTGAAGAACAAGCTACTCAGCGTTTAGAGACTTTTAGCAATGAATTTAATGATAGAGTAATTGTAGATCCTAATGTAGTTAACGTATATCCAGATTATCGCTTAAAAACACCAGGTAAGCTTACAGGAAGTTTAGCTGTGCTATTTGGCAGTAAGGGATTGATTAGTTTTGATTATTCATATAAAGATTTTTCCAATACAGAACTTAGACCATCAAATGATCCTGAATTCGCTTTTCAAAACAATTTAATTTCGGAAAATCTAAAAGCTGCTTCCACTTATAAAATTGGAGGAGAATATAGAATCCAAAACTGGAGCTTAAGAGGAGGTTACAGATTTGAAGAAAGTCCTTATAAGAATGAAATCACTCTAGGGGATCTTAATGGTTATTCTGCAGGAGTTGGTTATGATTTTGGTTCTATTAAAGCAGATCTTTCTTACGATCAATCCTCCAGAACAGACAATCCTCAATTATATCAAGTGGGACTTATTAACACAGCTAATATTCAAAGAGATTTTTCAAGTGTAGTGTTATCCTTAAGTTTCGGAATCTAGCAAAACAGCATTTAAACTTAATTATACTCCTCGTGTCTTATAAAAAAGATGCGAGGTTTTATTTTATTAAAGGAAGATCATTCAAGACAATTCCTATATTTTCAAAGTAAAATGACCACTGAATTCGGATATTATTCCAGTTTCCTGATCCTTCATGTCTATTGTAAACCAATAATCATCTGCCGGCATGTTTTTACCATTAAGCGTTCCATCCCAACCATTTCCGCGGGGATCTAACTGCTTGATGAGTTTACCATACCTGTCGTATATGAATATCTTAGAAATAGAAATCTCAGGATCATTTATAATGTTCCAAGTATCGTTAAAACCATCCCCGTTCGGAGTAAAAAATCTAGCATACCCAATAAGTCTAAATTCAGCAGAAGTAGCCATTCCGCAGCCATAAATATCTCTTGCCGAAACTGTATGTAATCCTGGTTTTACATTTGTGAAATTTACTTGAGTTTGCCAGGCACTATTATCCAACTGATATTCATAAGTTGGCCCTTCTTCCACAATATTGTTTATCATGACAGACACAATATACCCATCCTCAAAGTCGTTTCCAGCAATAGACACCCTAACATTTTTGGGTGCAGAATAATAAGATAGATTCGTAGTAAAATTATTAGAACAGCCGGTAAGCTTATTAATAATTTCTACTGAAATAGTAGGATTGGCAGGTGCTTCAATTAAGGAGAGAATAGGATTTTGCACTCCATCCCCATCTGGATCATTATTTACATTCCAATTATAAATAAAATCTGGACCAAGATCTTTTCCTATAGATTGAGGATTTAATAAATTTCCTTCTGAATCTATACAGAATATTGTTTCAGTCTCTAATTCTATTATAGGGATTGAAGCTATTTTCAGTATAAATGCAACTGGGTCTGAAACACATCCAGATTCCTGATTGGTAATAGTAGCTAAAATTTCCTGCTGATCTACTCCTTCAAAAGAATTAGGATTTTCGATGGCTATTCTATTAGCAAAATTAGTTTCATTGCTATAAAAATTTAAGTTGAATAAAAAATTCGCGTTTTGAGGATCCTGAGTAATTTCAGTATAAACCTGAGAAAGATCAAATATTGCTGTCGGTTCAATACTACATCCTAAAAGATCATTCGGCTCAATTGCAATTGGTTTTTCAAAATACTCTACTAAAATTTCATCATCAAATCTTAATCCTGTATTATCATTAATCGCAATCACTTTATACCTTCCTGTTGTAGAAACCGTAAAATCTGGACTCACCTGGTCTGATAATAATTCAAAATCATTAATCCCATCATTAAAAACATAATACTCGTATCTAGAGGCATCTACATTTTTCGCTGTTAACTTAACAGGATCGCTATTGCACAGCGAAAGATCATCCCCTAGAATATTCACAATAGAACAATCTGTAGCGCCAGAATTCGATTGATTTTGATTGGTCTGCTCCAATCTAATAAAACCCGGTTGTTCTGAATAATTAGTGATTAAAACCACATAAACTTGACCTTCAGCAGCATTATTAATTACAAAATTCTCTGTAGCAGATGGAGAATAGCTACAATCTACAATTCGAGATACAGATAAAGCATTGTTACTACAAAGATCATCGCCTTCCTTAAAGGGCCCCCAAGCAATAAAATCTACATCTAAAGTTCCACCAGAACCATTAGAGTTTACGGTCTGACTAATACTAAAATTTAGATCTCCTGGATCTTTAATCTTCAAAAAAAACCAAGCAGGATAAGGCTGAAATTCCAAACATCTATAGTCTGGCCCACTTTCGGCTACTGCTAAATCTCCACTGAAAGCATTGGAATTAGGAAAAACATATTGTGTAGTTCCAGCACAAAACGGCTGAATACTCGAACAACGATCTCCTTGTGCATAAATCTGACAGGTTCCCCCAAGAGAGATCACTAGAAACATAGTAAGGAATAATAGGGACTTCATATATCAGATTACCAAAGAATTGCAAATTACACATTTTACCCCAATTGCATCCCTTGGCTTTTTAGAATCTTTAGCTTAAAGAGTCATAAAATATGTATCTTTGCAAGCCTAATAGATAGATTACGACTAGTATTGAAAAAAGTGCTATGAAGATAGACCATATGGAAAATAAAATAGATGAAATGGGCGATGCTCACGTTTCTACAAGTGCAAATAATCCACTTAGAGATGACGCTTTTGATCTTAGCAATGAAGAGAAAATTGCAAGGATCAATGAAGATGTAAAAAGTATTTTGCAGACTTTAGGAATGGATCTTACAGATGACAGTATAAAAGGAACTCCACAGCGAGTTGCAAAAATGTTTGTAAATGAAATTTTTGGCGGTTTAGATCCTAAAAGAAAGCCCAAGGCTTCAACATTCGAAAATAAATACAAGTACGGTGAGATGCTAGTAGAGAAAAATATAACTATTTACTCAACTTGTGAACACCATTTATTACCTATAGTTGGAAGAGCTCATGTTGCATATATTTCTAAAGGAAGTGTAATTGGTCTTTCTAAAATGAATAGAATTGTAGACTATTTCGCAAAAAGGCCACAAGTCCAAGAGCGATTGACCATGCAAATAGTACAGGAATTACAAAATGCATTAGGAACTCAAGATGTTGCATGTGTTATAGATGCTAAGCACCTTTGTGTTAACAGTAGAGGAATTCGTGATATTGAAAGCAGCACGGTTACAAGTGAATTTGGCGGAGCTTTTAAAGAAACTTCTGTTAGAAGAGAATTTCTAGATTACATTAAGCTAGAAACATCCTTTTAAGTATATTCATAATTCAAACCTTAGTAAGCAATAATTTATGGCTCTTTATAAAGAACAAAGCTTAAAACTTTACAACTCGATCTCTAGAGAAAAGGAAATTTTTAAACCAATAAATGAAGGCCACATAGGCATGTATGTATGTGGACCTACCGTTTATAGCAATGTTCATTTAGGAAACTGCCGCACATTTATTTCTTTCGATCTTATTTTTAGATATTTTAAACATTTAGGTTACAAGATCCGATATGTTCGAAATATCACAGATGCTGGGCATTTAGAAAATGATGCCGACAGTGGTGAAGATAGAATTGCGAAAAAAGCCAGGTTAGAGCAAATTGAACCTATGGAAGTCGTGCAACGATATACTGTAGATTTTCATAATACCTTACAGAAATTTAATAATTTACCTCCAAGTATAGAACCTACTGCTACGGGACATATTGTAGAGCAGATAGAAACCATTAAAACTATTATTGATAAAGGTTTTGCTTATGAAGTAAATGGATCTGTTTACTTTGATGTTCTAAAATTCAATAAAGATCACGACTACGGAAAACTTAGCGGGAGATCTATTGAAGATATGATCGCAAACACCCGTGAACTTGCTGCACAGAGTGATAAAAAAAATCCGCAGGATTTTGCGCTTTGGAAAAAGGCAGAACCGCAACACATTATGCGTTGGCCTTCTCCATGGAGTGATGGTTTTCCTGGATGGCACCTAGAATGCACCGTAATGAGCACCAAATATTTGGGAGAGCAGTTTGATATTCATGGCGGCGGAATGGATTTAAAGTTCCCACATCACGAATGTGAGATTGCGCAAGGAGAAGCCTCTACAGGTAAAAACCCTGTTAATTACTGGATGCATGCAAATATGCTAACCCTTAACGGGCAAAAAATGGCAAAAAGCACTGGCAACAATATCCTTCCTAATGAAATTTTCTCTGGAGAAAATGATAATTTAAGCAAAGGTTTTAGTCCTTCTGTAGCAAGATTTTTTATGCTTCAGGCTAATTACAGAAGTATTCTTGATTTTTCTAACACTGCACTATTAGCGAGTGAAAAAGGATTTAATAGATTGATGGACGCATATAGAAATAGCTCACTACTACCAGTTTCTGAATCCTCTACCTTTTCTGTAAAAGAGTGGAAACAGCGTTGTTATGATGCTATGAACGATGACTTTAATAGTCCAATCTTAATAGCAACACTCTTTGAAGCCGTAAAATTCATTGTAGGAGTAAAAGAAGGCAATGAGAAAATCACTGCTGAAGATAAAGAGCTTTTACATACAACAATGCACGATTTTATTTTTGATGTACTTGGATTATTAGACACCACAGTGGCTAATCAGGATAATTCTGAAAAACTTTCTGGAACAGTTGAATTACTTATTAAATTAAGAGCTGAAGCTAGAAACAATAAAGATTTTGCTACTAGCGATCAAATAAGAGATCAATTACTTGCTCTAGGAATCCAATTGAAAGACGGGAAAGAAGGAACAGTTTTCACCCTCGAAGATTAAAACATAGTCTGTGCTAAAAAAAAGCTTGGCATATCCCTTTATTCTTTTGGTAAAATTTTATCAGAGAGTCATCTCGCCATTAACTCCCGCAACCTGCAGATATACTCCAACATGCTCTCAGTATACATTGGTTGCCCTTCAAAAATATGGCGTATTTAAAGGAGGTTGGATGAGCCTAAAGCGAATTGCGAGTTGTAATCCTTGGGGAGGTTGCGGTTATGATCCAGTTCCTTGATCCATTTGCTATTTAGTTAAAGCTTTATTGCCAAACCATCCAAATATGTATCTTTACCCAACAATTTAAAAAAATAATACATGCTTTTTAATGCTATAACCTGGAGTCCTTCTGAAGGATTAGATTTAGGATTTTTTACGCTTCACTACTACAGTTTGATGTTTCTTATAGCATTTGGCTTAGGATGGTATATCATGAAGAGTATCTATACTAAAGAAGGTGTTTCAATAGAAAAATTAGATCCGCTTTTTATATATACAGTATTAGCAACCTTAATAGGAGCTAGATTGGGGCATGTTATATTTTATGACTGGGAGTATTTCCAACATCACTTATTAGAAATCTTTCTACCGGTTCGTTTTGAGCCAGAATTTGAATTTACTGGGTTTCGCGGATTAGCAAGTCATGGTGCAGCTATTGGAATCATCGTAGCGATGTACCTTTATAGAAAGAACATTTTAGACAAACCTATTCTTTGGATCTTGGATAGAGTGGTAATTCCAGTTGCAAGTGGAGCTATTTTCATTAGAATTGGTAATTTTATGAATTCTGAAATCATTGGAAAACCTACTAATAGTGATTATGGTGTGATCTTTAAAAATCTGGGAGAGAGCTTTCCAAGACATCCAGCTCAGTTATATGAGTCTTTCTGTTATTTATTGATCTTTTTACTTCTATGGTTTGTTTATTGGAAAACAGATAAAAAGCAAAAAATAGGATTTCTATTTGGCTTATTTTTAGTCTTGCTTTGGACTGTGCGATTCTTTGTAGAATTCTTGAAGGAACCTCAAGTAGAAGAGAGAGCTATCTGGCTTATTAATACCGGTCAATGGCTAAGTATTCCCTTTATTTTAGCTGGTTTATATTTTATGCTACGACCTTCAAAAAGAGTAGCTGCATGAAAAAAATAAAAAGGTTCATATTAACTGGATTTAGTCTTGGGATCATTTTCTCTTGTGCCGATAATGATAAAAACACTTCCATTGAAACTGATGAAATTCAGTTTACAAAAGAAGGAGAATTATATCTTTTAAAAGCAGAGGACACTATACAGAAACTGGATATAGAGCTTGCTGAAACTTCTTACGAGCAACAAACTGGTTTGATGTACAGAAAATCTATGAAAGCCAATCAAGGTATGCTATTCGTGTATTCTACAGAAACGCTGCATAGTTTTTACATGAAAAACACCTACATCCCATTGGATCTTATTTTCTTCAACAAAGATAGTAGTGTGGTGAGCTTTCAAGAGAATGCAAAACCCTTAGATGAAACCTCATTACCTTCTAAGGTGCCGGCACAATACATATTAGAAGTAAATGCAGGCAAGGTAAAAGAATGGGAACTTGCTGAAGGAGATAAAATGTTATTCCTAAGAAACTAATTTTATTTAGTTCTCTATTTCATACTGCTTATTTAGACCTTGAAACAAGTTCAGAGTGACGATAGTGGTCTTAACTTTCGTTATACTGAAATTATTTTAGCATCTATATATTTATCTAGTTAATTCTTTAAAAGATCACGAGAGCCCTCAACAAACAGGTTACGATACTGATTTAACTTTCGTCATGCTGAATTCGTTTAAGCATCCATCATACGTGAATAACTTCGCGAGATAATTTTATTATCTCAAGTTTTCCATTGACGTATATTCTAAGTTGCCACAAATAACAGACCCTGAAACAAGTTCAGGGTGACGATACTGGAATTAACTTACGTCATGCTGAATTTATTTCAGCATCTATATATTTATCTAATTAATTCTTTAAACGATCACGAGAGCCTTCAACAGGATGACGATACTGATTTAACTTTCGTAATACTGAATTCGTTTAAGCATCCATCATACGTGAATAACTTCGCGAGATAATTTTATTATCTCAGGTTTTCCATTAACGTATATTCTGTTCAGTATTAGAAATCTCGAAAACAAAAAAAGCTGCTCATTACTGAGCAGCTTTTTTATTATTGTATTAAAATAATTGCTAATTAAGCAACAACTTCTTCATTCTTTTTGCTATCTCTAATTGCCTTTTTATTAGCACTATCATACATCACAGGAGTTGCGATGAATAAAGATGAGTATGTACCAACAATAACTCCAACTATCATTGCGAACATAAATCCTCTAAGGCTTTCCCCTCCAAAAATAAAGATCGCTAACAATACTAATATAGTAGTTAATGAAGTATTTAATGTTCTACCCAATGTACTGTTTAAAGCACTATTTATAATTTTATTCCTTGGCCATGTAGTATGCTCATTCGCATATTCTCTAATCCTATCAAACACAACTACTGTATCATTCAGGGAGTATCCAATAACCGTTAATATTGCGGCTATGAATGCTTGGTTAATCTCCATACTAAATGGCATAATGTTATATGCTAAAGAGAAGATACCTAACACTATTAAAACATCATGAAATACTGCAGCTACAGCACCTAAACTATATTGCCATTTTCTAAATCTCAATAAGATATAAAGGAATACCACAATTAGCGATCCTAAAACTGCCCAGAAGGAATCATTTTTAATATCATCGGCGATAGTAGGACCTACTTTCATAGATTCCATAATTCCGATTTCTCGTTCGTTAGAACCAACCGTAAAGTCATCGTAAGTCATATCTGCAGGTAAATGCGGCTGTAAAGCATCGAACATCATTCTTTGAACTTCTGCATCTACCGCCTCCCCTTCATCTTCCACTTTATATTTAGTGGTAATCTTTAATTGATTATTTGGACCATAAGTTTTTGCTTCTGCACTTTCAAAAGTAGCGATAAGATCTTTTTCCACTTCTGAAGCATTTACATCATCTGCAAATCTTACAGTATAAGTTCTACCTCCAATAAAATCTACACCTTGATTCAACCCGTTCATAAAGAAAGATCCAACACTTACAAGAATAAAAATTCCTGAGATAGTATAAGCGATTTTTCTTTTGCTTAAGAAGTCAAAATTCATATTTGCGAATAGATTCTTAGTAATAGAAGTACTAAATGCTAGTGACTTTCCATTTTTACCATATCCATCAATAAATAATCTTGTAATAAAAATTGCAGTAAATAAAGAAGTTGCAATACCTATTAATAAAGTAGTAGCAAATCCTTTAATTGGTCCTGTTCCTAAGATCAATAAAATTAAACCGGTAAGACCAGTAGTAATGTTGGCATCCAAAATAGAAGAAAGTGCATTGTTAAATCCATCTTTAATAGCATCTTTTTGAGACTTCCCTTTTGCCAGTTCCTCTTTTATACGTTCAAATATAAGAACGTTCGCATCTACCGACATACCTATCGTTAATACGATACCTGCAATTCCAGGTAAAGTAAGCACAGCTCCAAGACCGGCTAAAATTCCGAAGATAAAGATGATGTTCACTACAAGAGCAACATCAGCAAAAAGACCAGCTTTACCATAATAGAAAACCATCCAAATTAATACGATAGATAAAGCGATTAGAAATGAATTAACACCACTATCTATAGCTTCCTGTCCTAAGGATGGACCTACGATCTCACTTTGTATAATATCTGCTGAAGCAGGTAATTTACCAGCTCTAAGTACGTTCGCTAAATCTTGCCCTTCTGTGATATCAAAGTCTCCTGTGATCTCACTTCTACCTCCACTAATTGGGCCTGTAGAAACTCCCGGTGCAGAATACACCACATTATCTAAAACAATAGCAATATTGCTTTTTTCAGTATATGCCTTTCCAGTCATTTCTTCCCAGATCTTAGCACCTTTTCCATCCATTTGCATAGATACTGCTACTCTACCTACCTGATCGTAAGTTTGTGTAGCATCTGTAATAACATCTCCAGTTAATGCAGGAGTCATTTCACGATCTCCTTTTAATGCATAAAGATCTGAAACATTGTTTTTAGATACTCCCCATACAAATTCTGCAAAGCGAAGATCTACTGGTAAAAGTGATCTTACTTGAGATTTATTTAAATATTCTCTAACCTGTGCAGTATCCTTAGAAGCAAAAGATGCTAAAATTGGACTCCCCTGAAAACCTGGAGAAACCATAAGGTCTAATAAAGGATTGTTTGCTGTTTGAACTTCAGAAGAATCTTCTGTACTTGCTAATAATGCCTCTATCTCTTCATCTTCTTCAGAACCAGATAATGTATCTTTTTTCTCTGCAGATTTATCTTCTTTCTTAACCATTTGTGCAAGAGTATTATTTGCATTGATCAAGAAATTCCCGAAATCTGTATTTTTATGTACATACCAGAATTCTAATTGGGCAGTACTTTGAAGTAATTTTTGAACACGATTAATATCTTTCGCCCCAGGAAGTTCTACCAAGATTCTTCCAGAATTCCCTAAACGTTGGATATTTGGTTGTGCAACTCCAAACTTATCTATACGCTTACGCAATACCTCGAAAGCTGATGTAATAGATTCGTCTACCTTTTGTCTAATAATAGGTTTAACAACATCATTGGTCATTTCGAAGTTCACCTGATCGCTAAGTGTCTTATTGGCAAATATATCTGGAGAAGCTAATTTTGCTCCTTCATTTTTCTCGAATGCCTCAAAGAAAAGATCTAAATAGCTTTCTTGACTGTCTTTTTGTGCAGCGTCTGCTTCAGCTAAAGCTTTATTAAATGTAGGATCAGTACTATCATTAGCCAATCCCTTTAAGATATCTTTTACAGAAATTTGAAGAATTACATTTATTCCTCCTTTAAGATCGAGTCCTTTATTAAGCTCTTTATCTTTTGCTGTGTTGTAAGTAATTCCAGCAATAATCTCATTATCACCAATAGAATCTAAATATCTATTTTCCTCAACATCTCGCAGTACAGAATATCCCTCTACGTTAGTTCCTATTTTTTGCTTAGCAAACGCCTCTGCATCACCCTCTACTCCGCTGGCAATAAATGTAAATGATAGCTGGTAAATACATACCAGACCAAATAAAACCGCAAAAATCTTGATCAGTCCTTTATTCTGCATTATTCTTTATTATTTAATATCAATTTTTAAAACGGACAAATATAGGATTTCATTATTCAAATGCCAATTATTTTTTTTTGAAAAATTTAACTTTTTAACAATAAAAAAGACCACTTTAAAAGTGGTCTTTTTTGAAATTCAGTTTTCACCGAATTATATTAGAAATAATGCTTAAAATGACAATAAATCATTCGTTTTCTTTACGCCTTCAGCACTTTCTTTGATTTTCGCTTTTTCAGCATCTGTCAATTCTATTTCCACGATCTTTTCTAATCCATCTTTCCCTAAAATTGCAGGAACTCCAATACAAAGATCACTTAAACCATATTCCCCTTCTAATAATGCAGAACATGGGAACATTTTTTTCTGGTCGCATGCTATAGCTTGAACCATTGCAGAAACAGCAGCACCTGGCGCGTACCATGCACTAGTACCTAACAATTTAGTTAATGTTGCACCACCTACTTTAGTATCTTCAGAAACTTGATTCAGTCTATCTTCAGAAAGAAAAGCCGATACAGGAATACTATTTCTTGTAGCCAATCTTGTTAACGGCACCATTCCAGTGTCACTATGTCCACCTATCACCATTCCATCAACATCAGACGGAGGGCATTCTAAAGCTTCACTTAGCCTAAACTTAAAACGTGCGCTATCTAAAGCTCCACCCATTCCAATAATTTTACTTTTTGGAAGGCCAGTAGTTTTATGTACTAAATAAGTCATTGTATCCATTGGGTTACTCACCACAATAATTACAGTGTCTGGAGAATGCTTAATTAGATTTCCTGAAACTTCTTTTACAATTCCAGCATTGATACCAATTAATTCTTCTCTTGTCATTCCTGGTTTTCTAGGAATCCCACTTGTAATAACTACAACATCACTACCAGCAGTTTTAGAATAATCGTTAGTAGAACCTACAATCTTAGAATCGAATCCGTTAAGGGTTGCAGTTTGCATTAGATCCATTGCTTTTCCTTCAGCAACACCCTCTTTAATATCTACTAAAACAATTTCTGAAGCAAAGTTCTTTATTGCAATATACTCAGCACAACTTGCTCCAACAGCACCTGCTCCAACGATAGTAACTTTCATTTTATATGATTTAAATATTAATTATTGATTTTTTACGAAAATACAAATTATGTATTAGTTAAGTAATAAGGAATGGTTAAATGTATTTGCTTCTAATTCAAGCGGTAATGAAGCCCAACGTTCGCATTGAACAATCCACTCGCAGAAAGAACTGTGCTGAATTTAAATTTATTAAAGTAATAGTTAAACCCAATATTACCTTTAAATTTCCCATCGCTATTTCCTAATGCCCCTAGTTGATCATTTAAAGCTGGCAATGAAGCTCCAGTCCCACCAAAAGCATAGTCGAAATTGGAATTAGTGTAGCCAAATCCGCCCATTACTTCAAAATTATCATAAAGTTTAGATCCAATTAATTGCACATTGTACATATTTGCATCTACATCAATCCTATTTAGATTTGCAATTTGAATGTCTATTGGGATAAATTTATAATCTGCTTTAAAATTACTGTAATTAGCTATTAAGGCAAATTGAAAATCCTCTGCTCTCAATCTTTTGTATAAATATTGAGAAAAATTATGCTTCAATCCTACACCATAAGTACTTATTCCAACATCATTAATAAAAACTTTAGGTAAATATCTAACAGCGATCTCTGTCTTATAAGGCAGTCCAACCGTTACTTGTGGAAACGCATGTAAGACTACACCTTTATCTAAACCATCAATTGCATCAAAATCGAAATCCTGACCGAAAATGGTGCCTTCATAAACAGCATCTGTATTGCCTCCATACACCGTTGGTAACAAGGCATTACTTGCTCCACTTATGGATAGTTTATTAAATTGGTTATCGTTAATTAATTTATTTTTCTTAGAACTCGGAACAAACAAAGCATTTCCATGAACCGAAATTTCTACTTGCCATTTCTCTAAGGTAGATGCCGAAGAAAACCAACCCGCACTAGATTGTAAAGTCGCTCCCTCCGCACCAGGTGCTGCAAAATTTTCTGCGATTAATAACATATCTTCTATTAATCCGTCCACATCATTTTGAGCGAAAGAATTATTAGATATAAAAAATAGGCTAAGGATAAATGTAGATTTAAGGAGGTTTCTCACAGTATAGGTTTTATAATTAACGTAAAAATAACAAAATAGAGTATGTTAAAATTCAGAAAATAAATTTTAACTAATAAGTAACAAAAATAAAGCCCACTATAATAAGTGGGCTTTAATAAATTTATATATCTACATTCGCATAGACGGCATTTTTTTCTATAAACTCTCGACGCGGCGGCACCTCATCTCCCATTAACATAGAGAAGATCCTATCTGCCTCACTACTGTTATCTATATTCACTTGACGAAGCGTTCTAAACTCAGGATTCATTGTAGTGTCCCATAATTGTTCTGCATTCATCTCTCCTAAACCTTTATATCGCTGTATCTGTACACTACCGTTATAGCTTTCAGCAATCGCATCTCGCTCCTTATCATTCCAAGCATATTGCTTTTTCTGACCCTTTTTTACTAAATATAGCGGTGGAGTTGCAATATAAATATGTCCATTTTCTATAAGTTCCTTCATATATCTGAAGAAAAAAGTAAGAATTAAGGTTTCAATATGACTACCATCTACATCGGCATCACACATGATCACTATTTTATGGTATCTAAGTTTTGCGAGATTTAAGGCCTTACTATCTTCTTCTGTACCAATAGTAACTCCTAAAGCAGTATAAATATTTTTTATTTCCTCATTATCAAAGACTCGATGTCTCATCGCTTTTTCCACATTAAGGATCTTCCCTCGAAGTGGTAAAATAGCTTGAAAAGCTCGATCTCTACCTTGTTTTGCAGTTCCACCTGCAGAATCTCCCTCTACTAGGTATACTTCGCATTTAGTAGGGTCTTGCTCAGAACAATCAGATAATTTTCCAGGCAATCCACCTATACTCATCACCGTTTTACGCTGCACCATCTCACGCGCTTTTTTAGCCGCATGACGCGCTTGGGCTGCCAAGATCACTTTCTCAACAATAGTTTTAGCATCACTAGGATTTTCTTCCAAGTAATTCTCCAACATTTCTGAAACCGCTTGAGAAACTGCAGAAGTAACCTCCCTGTTCCCTAATTTAGTTTTAGTTTGTCCTTCAAATTGTGGTTCTCCAACTTTTACAGAAATAATAGCAGTTAGACCCTCACGGAAATCATCTCCAGCGATTTCAAACTTTAACTTATCCAACATCCCAGAAGCATCTGCATACTTTTTAAGAGTTGTAGTTAAACCTCTTCTAAAACCAGCTAAGTGAGTTCCTCCTTCATGAGTATTAATGTTATTTACATAAGAATGTAAATTCTCATTAAATGAAGTATTATATATCATTGCAACCTCAACAGGAATATCATTCTTTTCTCCTTCCATAGAGATTACATGAGAAATAATAGGGTCTCTGTTTTGATCTAGAAATTTTATAAATTCCTTTAAACCTTCTTCAGAAAAGAAAGTTTCCGAAACAAAAGTTCCATCTTCATTTAACTGACGCTCGTCTGTTAAAACAATTTTAAGACCTTTATTCAAGAACGAAAGCTCGCGCATTCTACTTGCAAGTGTATCGTAATTATACTCTACAGTTTGCTGAAATATAGTTGGATCTGGAGTAAAAGTAACTACCGTTCCTCTAAGTTCAGTTTCACCGATAGATTTTACAGGATACATAGGTTTTCCACGCTCATATTCTTGACGCCAAACAACCCCTTCTCTGTAAACTGTAGCACTTAAATGAGTAGATAATGCATTCACACAACTAACTCCAACCCCGTGTAATCCACCAGAAACCTTATAAGAATCTTTATCAAATTTTCCTCCGGCTCCAATTTTAGTCATTACTACCTCTAAGGCAGAAACTCCTTCTTTTTTATGTAAATCTATTGGAATACCACGTCCATTATCCTCGGTAGTGATAGACCCTTCTTTTGTAATAGTTACTTTAATTGTATCACAATGGCCAGCCATTGCTTCATCTATAGAGTTATCCACAACTTCATACACCAGGTGATGCAATCCTCTTATACCGGTATCCCCAATATACATGGACGGACGCATACGCACATGCTCCATGCCTTCTAAAGCCTGAATACTATCTGCCGAATAACTGTTTTTCTTAACTTCTTCGCTCATTTATGATTCTGTTAAAATTTGTTTTTTATGCAACAGACAAATATAACAAAACCCTTGCTCCTATTAGCTTGAAGCGCACCTCAATACCTTTAAGTTATTAACAATTTATGTGAAAAACTCCCTATTTAAGCGTGAAATAAACATTAGCTTTTTGCAACCTCCACAAAACTAGTCTGTGCAATGTGCGTAGTACTTGCTCTTCCACTTGGATCTTTATCATCCTGCCATTTCGGAATCCATTTTTTTACTGATTTCGCAGCAGATTCCTGAGAAAAATATTCATGAAAGATCTCTCTATAATAATAAGCCTCTTTAGTTGTAGGCGTGTTCACTGGATATTTGGACGCTGCCATTTCCATTTCCAAGTCGCTTACTTGAGATTTTGTGAAAGCGATCAAGCTATCTATCCAGCTATACCCAACCCCATCACTAAACTGCTCTTTTTGTCTCCATAATACTTCATCTGGAAGAAAGGCTTGCTCTGGAGTATCAAAAGCTTTTCTTAGAATATACTTCTCCACTCCGCCATGAGTTTTTGGCATTTTATGTACTGGTGCAATTTCCATAGCAGTTTGCAGAAACGACTTGTCTAAAAATGGAACCCTGGCTTCTAATCCATGAGCCATTGTAGACTTATCTGCTCTTAAACAATCTGCTGTAGACAATCTTTTAACTCTGCTAATTGTTTCTTTCTGAAACTCTTCTGCTGAAGGTGCATTTTTAAAATATAAATATCCTCCAAAAATTTCGTCTGCCCCTTCTCCTGAAAGCACTACTTTAATACCTTTTTCTGTAATTGCTTTTGAAAGGAAATACATAGGAGTACTAGCACGTATAGAAGTTACATCGTAAGTCTCTAAATGCCAGATCAACTTTTTAATGATCCCTATTCCTTCTTCAACAGTAAAATGAATTTCATGATGATCTGTTCCAAGAAATTCGGCTACTTTTCGAGCAGCGATCAAATCTGGCGCATCTTCATTTAAACCTATAGAGAAAGAATGTAATTTTTTGCCCTTTTCTTTAAGTAACCTTGCAGCTATAGAAGAAGTTAAAGAAGAATCTAAGCCTCCGCTTAACAATACTCCTAATGGAACATCAGACATTAAACGTTTTTTAGTTGCTGCAATTAATGAATCTCTTAATCTTTTCAAGTCAGCTTCTTCTTGACATTCTTCTAAGGAATACCATTCTGGTTTGTAATATTGTACAAATCCTGTAGTTGGAGTATAGTAATATCCTGGAGGAAAAGCTTGAAATTCTACACATTGATCTGCCAATACTTTCATTTCACTTGCAAACCAAAGTGCGCCTTCAGCATCTTTACCGTAATAAAGTGGCTTTACTCCTATTGGGTCTCTTGCGGCAATAAAGTCTTTTCCATCTACTACAACGAAAGCGAAATCCCCGTCTAATTTGTTCAGAAAACCATATCCATATTTTTCATATAAATGCACGATCACTTCTGAGTCTCCTGTACTACGAAACGTATGATCTTTTAGTTCATTTTCCTTAAGTGCTTTGTAGTTATATATTTCGCCGTTATGTATCATCCATGCTGAAGAAGTTCCCTGTATTGGTTGCTTTCCAGTTGTTACATCCATGATAGATAATCTTTCATGACATAATATTGCACCAGACTCAGTAACATGTACGTCACTTTCATCTGGTCCACGATGACTCATTCTTTTAGAAAGCTTAGAAACTAATTCTTGATCTTCCTTCTTTCCTATTACAGCTAATATACCACACATAATTTTAAGTTTTAATTCTAAACAAATTTGAGGTATTAGTTTCCAATTAAAAACCTATAACACATAATTGCTTACATATAAAAATCAAAAATAAATAATAAGTATTTTTTTGAAACCAAATATTCTGTAATACATGTCAATATCTATCAAATTATAACAATGGGCTTTTAAAAAAATATAAGACTTCATTAACACCCCTAAGCTCATTGATATAGTACCTTTATTACTTATTAAATTAATATTAAAAACTATGAAAAGAATTTTCTTATTAGCGGCGATAGCAATCTTTACACTTCAAAGCAATCCTGTAAATGCTCAAGAAAAAACCAAAGAGGCTTTAAATTTTGCTAAAGTAGATGCAAGCCCTATGGATTTGGTAATTTATAAAAATCAAGACGAAGAAGTTATAGCGAGAGTTATCTATAGTAGACCTCAAAAAAGAGATAGAACGATTTTTGGGACTTTAGTTCCTTTTAACGAAGTATGGAGAACTGGAGCAAACGAAGCTACAGAGCTTACTTTATATAAAGATATGAAAGTAGCTGATGTAGTTGTAAAAGCTGGTACTTACACTATTTACACGATACCAAGTGAAAAAGAATGGACTGTAATATTAAACAATAGAACAAATACTTGGGGAGCTTATGAATATAGTGACCAAGAAGACATAGTTAGAATTAAAGTTCCTGTGCGTAATGCCCCTGCAACAATTGAATCTTTTTCTATAGCATTTGTAACTAAAACAGATGGAGCCGATCTTTTAATGGGATGGGATGACAAATATGTTGAAGTTCCTTTTAAAGCGGTTCAATAAGAATTTAGATAACATACTAAAACTAAAAAGGTTTCAATTTTAAAAAATTGAAACCTTTTTTATTAAGGAATGTTTAAATATTTATGCGTTTGCAATGAAACTTTCCATTTAGGATTTTTCATTACATAATCTACAATCATCGGCACTACTTTATCTCTTTTACTCCATTCTGGCTGAAGATAAAGAATGCAGTTTTCATTTACACGCGCAGCTTGCTCTTCAGCAAAAATAAGGTCATGAGCATTATACACGATCACCTTTAATTCATTAGCTACTGCACAAATTTCTTCGGTAGGTAATTTCATCTTTTTCGGAGATAAACATATCCAATCCCAAACCCCAGTTAACTTATATGCCCCAGAGGTTTCTATATGAACCTTGCAACCCTGAGTTTTTAAAGTCTCTGTAAGAATTGTCATATCCCAGGTTAAAGGCTCTCCTCCGGTGATCACAATAGTATCACTATAGGAAACTGCGTTTTCCACAATTTTCCCAATATGAGTTGGAGGATGCATCGTAGCATCCCAACTTTCCTTAACGTCACACCAATGACAGCCAACATCGCACCCACCTATTCTAATGAAATAAGCAGCAGTACCTTTATAAAATCCTTCTCCCTGTATGGTATAAAATTCCTCCATTAACGGAAGCATAATTCCCTTATCCACCAACACTTTTGTATCTTCTGTAATCATAGCCTGCAAAGATAAGCAATCTTGTACTTTTAATACTTCGTTTCTAAACGGATTATCTAAGGAGATATAAATATTTGATATGGAGGCAAGAAAGTAAATTTACGGTATAAAAAAAGCCGGTTAATACCGGCCCTTTTTTTATAATAGTGCACAGTATGGATTACAAATCCCACCATACTTTTCCGTAAATACTTTCTTGACCATTAAATTGCCTTTGCACTGCTGCTTCATAATTTACTTGATTATTAAAAGCTTCATTATCTGGATACGAAAGTCTATTAGGAACATCTGCCCCATTTGGCGAAACCAAATCATTAGGATAACCTGTTCTTCTCCATTCTGACCAAGCTTCATATCCAAACATATATAAATGTACCCAACGCTGATTTCCTATTTGCTCCATCGCTCTGTTTTCATCAAAAGCAATTTCTGGATTATTAAGAAATTCCTGAACCCCATCCGAACTTCCTGTCCATTGAACAATAGACTGCTCTATAGCCATATTATATAGCGGTTCTACATCTTCGGAGATCCAATTTCGTTCTGCAGCCTCTGCCATTGCAAATAAAACCTGTGCATAGGTAATTAAATATACTGGAGCATCTTGAGCAATAATATCCGATCCTAAAAGGGAGAATTCTTCAGTTCCAATATTTTCTTCTTCCCCAAATTTCAACCCAACATATTCCCCATTAGCTCTTGCAGGATCTGCATAAACGGGTAATCTAGGATCATTTACAGGCTTCATTTCTTCCACAAGCGTTTCAGTAATTGCCCACCATTCACGGTTTTGATCCACTACTTGCCCATACCAATAGTTCTGACTATTAGCATCGGCTAAATGTCTGAACACCAAATTATCACTATTAGAAGTAAATACTCCTGCCGCCAATGCATCATTAAATTCCTGCATAGCTACAGAGGAATCAACTTCAGATAATCTCAATGCCATAAGAAGTCTAATGGTATTCCCTAATTTTTTCCACTTACTCATGTCGCCACCATAGATAATATCATCAGAAATACTTCCAGCAACCATCATAGCATTTGCATCTTTCAACTCCTGGAAAAGATCATTATAAATAAATTCCTGAGTATCGTAGGCAGGTGTAAAATTCTCTGCTCCTTTTAAAGCTTCAGAATAAGGTACATCCCCCCATCTATCGGTGATGTTCCAATAAAAATATGCTCTTAAGATTTTTGCTACTGCAATTTGATTTGGAACTGGTCCTTGAGAGGCACTTAATCCATCTGAATCTATAACCGCCTGAAGATTTGCTAAAGGCCCTTGATATAAGCCATAAAAACTAGTGCTTTCTTCAGGATATAAGGATGCGCCAACATATTGAGTTTCTGCTAGGTATTGGGCCATAAATTCTCCTTTTGGAGAAGAAGCTAAACCTGGCAGGTATAAGGATGCATTAGCAATAAGCTGGGTCCCCGAAGCCTGACTTGGTAAATTGGGATTGGTATTTATATCGTCATCAAAATTGCTGCAACCTCCTATTATAAAGCTAAACAACAATACTATTATATAAGTCTGTTTCATAATTGTACTATTTAAAATGTGATATTTAGATTCAAACCATAAGATCTTACAGAAACTAATTGTCCAGATTCATACCAACTTATAGATTGGCTTCCTGTAGAAATAGCCGAAGGATCTATTCCCTCTGGAGCTTCTTGCCAAATCATGGCAGGGTTTCTCGCTATTAATGCAACCGCTACACTTTTGAAAGGAAGTTTCTGCATTATTTTTTCTCCAAATGTATAACCCAAACGAACTTCACTCAATTTTATATAGGAAGCGTCATAGAGCCATTCTTCGTAAATCCTTCTACCCAGAACATTTCGGTAATAAGATCTAGCATCGACATAAGCCGTTACGTCTTCTCCTGTTTCAGCAGAAACACCAGTAACTTTTACTCCTCCTCCATCTTCTAAAGGATCTCTTACATTCATACCATTATCGTTAGTTGCTACCGTTAAAGGATCTTGCCCAGTTCTAACAGCTAACATTTTAGATCTACTAAAAAACTGTCCTCCTCCTTGAAAATCTATCATGGCGGCAATATTGAAATTCCCTATACTGAAAGTGTTTTGTAAACCTCCATTAAAATCTGGAAGAACACTTCCGAAGTTATGGGTAGCATCTGTATACAGTGGCATATTATCTGAACCTAAAAGGATCTTTCCGGTAGCTTCATCTCTTTGATAGGCTTGTCCTACTAAACTTCCGAAGGCTTCACCCACATAAGAATTCAAATAACTATTAACACTGGAATAGGTTGTAGATCCATATGTATACACATCTATCCCTGGAGCAAGCTCTACAACTTCACTTTTATTTCTATTGATATTAAAATTTACATCCCATTTAAAATTATCCATTACTATAGGCTTAGCGGTAACAGCAATCTCATAACCTTTATTCTGAATAAGTCCCGCATTGATCGTACTAGAACTATAACCACTAGCTCCAGATACATCTAAACTTATAATTTGGTTTTTGTTCTTCTGAACATAATACGTGAAATCTATACCTAATCTGCTTTTGAAGAATCTTAAATCGATACCAGCTTCGTAAGAATGTGCAAATGATGGTTTGATGTTAGGATTATTAAGGTTATCTGGTACGAATAAAGTATTTGTACCATTATATACAGTTCCTACCCCAAATGGTAAGCTGGTTTGATATGCATCTAAATCTGATCCTGCCTGAGCATAACTAGCTCTTAATTTTCCGAAGGATAAAGTATCCCAATCTACCAACTCACTAAACACCATACTTCCTGAAATTGAAGGATACCAATAAGAGTTATTATCTTCTGGCAGAGCTGAAGAAACATCATTTCGTATTGATGCATCCACAAAATAAGTGTCTTTATAACCTAAGGAAAGCATTCCAAACATACTTCTAATTTGCTTTCTTAGTAAATAATTAGAAACATTTGGCCTATCTATAGAGGCATCTATATTATAAAATCCTGGCGATGAAAGTCCACCCACAGTTCCTTGATAAAGGGAAGAATATCTTCTATTAAAAATGTTTCCACCAAGCGTTCCATTTATAGAAAGGTCATCCCATTTCTTATTATAAAGTGCAAGGAATTCATAATTCATTTCTTTATTCTCGTATTTACCAATTGTAAAATCTGGAGTTCTTTTTCCTCCAAAAGCGGTTCTTGTCTCGATATTCTGAGTATAGATATCACCTCTAACGGCTGCGCTTAATTCTAATTCTGGCAATACTTTATAGGAGAGTCCTACATTCCCAAAAAATCGGTCTCTGCTATCTTTATTAGTATTCTCATAAGCATCAAAATAAGGGTTATCCCAATAAAGTGGACTTAAATTGTCTATCTCACCTGTATTAGAATCTGGTCTTCTTAAGTTCCAATGTAAATAGGTTCCATCTTCATATTCATAATCCTTCAATCTATTCATATCAATATTTCTTTGGAACCATTGGGTAAAATACCCTGTTCCATATTCCGATCCTTGCTTAGGTCGCTGCGCATCATTCCTTGCATAATTAATATTAGTAGAAACTGTAAGTTTTTTAGACAGATCTAAACTGGCATTCAAACCAAGATTGTTTCTATCTAAATAAGTATTTGGTTCTACACCTTCAATTCTTGTATCATTAAAACTAAGTCTATAAGTAGTATTCTCGTTCCCTCCAGAAACTGTAATCCCTTTATTAAAGTTATATCCAGTTTCATAATAATCTTTTATATTATCCGGGTGCGCTACAAAAGGAGTTAATTGTTGATATTCATCATCTTGAGGATAAAAACTAAAAACTTGTCTTACCGGCGTACCATCCATTTTTGGACCCCAACTTTCATCAACGCTTAGATCTACATAAGGGTCTCCATTTGCCAAAGTTCTAAACTGCTGGCTAGAACCTCCCCCATACATATTTTGAACAGGCATAAAATTTCCAGCTCTTTCAACAGTAAAAGATGAATTAACTTGAACCTGTACATCCTTTACTCCCTTTGAACCTTTTTTAGTTGTGATCATAATCACTCCATATTGCCCTCTAATCCCATATAAGGCAGATGCTGCTGGACCTTTAAGTACGTTTACAGATTCAATATCTGTAGGATTTATATCTTGTCCTAAATTCCCATAATCAGATTCATCACTACCTGCAAAATTAGCATTAGAGATTGGAGTACCATCTACCACGATAAGTGGTTGATCTCCCCCACCAATAGAATTCACACCTCTTATTTTTATTTTCTGAGTACCACCCATACTAGCCCCAGAAGCACCAGTAACCTGAACCCCTGCAACTCTACCAGATAACGAGCCTATTACATTTTGCTCGTTAGTAAGATTAAGATCTTCCCCCGCTACTTCTTGAGTAGCATAACCTAGGGATTTTTTATCCCTGGATATTCCAAGAGCTGTAATAACAACCTCATCTAAACCTTCTAGATTGGCAACCATTCCAATGTTAATGGTGGTTTGTGATCCAACCTTCATTTCTTTTGTTTCAAAACCTAATGAAGAAAATACCAAAATTTGATTTTCATCTACATTAATGGAATAAAATCCATCCATATCGGTAACGGTTCCCTGATTCGTCCCCTTTACAATCACGTTAACTCCCGGAAGAGTCATCCCGTCATTAATTTCGGTAACCTTACCCGTGACAGTCTTTTCCTGAGCAAACAAATTAGTAAACTGAAAAATGACCATAAAAGCCAAAAGTGTAATTTTGTTTTTCATATTTTACCGTGTTAAAATTATGTGAATTATAAATGAAGATAATTAATTACCTCAGACTATCATAATATTATTTGTAATAATCATCCAGTTAATTAATTTTTTTTATAATTATCATAACTTACGTCTCTCTTTTAAAAAACTAAATTTTGAAAAACTCAGGATCAATTTTAAATGGATTTATTAAGCCGCTTATATTAGTTGCTTTTATTTCCACTCTTGCGGCTTGCTCTTCTACAAAAAAATTCAACAAAAATCTAGGACGTGACTTCAGCAATTCTGCTGTTTTCAATCAGAGCTTTTCAGGTTTTGCCTTAATGGATCCTGTGAATAATGAAATGCTTAATGAGTATAATTCTCAAAAATACTTTACACCTGCCTCTAATGTAAAATTGCTAACATTTTACGCAGGCTTAAAAGTTTTAGGAGATTCATTACCGGCTCTTAGCTACGTTATTCAAAATGATTCCTTAATATTTAAAGGAACCGGAGATCCATCTTTTTTATATGCAGATGCGTATAGATCTAAAGTTTATGAATTTTTAAAAAACCGTGAAGAAAATCTATACTACCAACGTCCCGTATTTAACGAGGAATCTTTTGGTCCAGGATGGTCTTGGGATGATTATAATTATTATTACTCTGTAGAGCGAGCAGCATTTCCGATTTATGGGAATTATGTAGAATTTAATTCGGAAATAGGACAGGACAAACCATCTACTAATATCCAACAATTTGAGGATAGTCTAATAGCAAGTAAAAATGATCTTGACATAGAAAGAGATTTAGATAAGAATATATTTAGATATAACAATTCTAAACTTAAAGAAGGATCTTCTCGAATAGTTCCATTTAAATATTCTGAAGAACTATTTACCAAATTACTTGCTGATACTCTAAACAAGCCAGTTAAGCTTATTGATGAAAAATGGAAAATCACCACCTCATCTAAAATATTTTACAGCCTTCCCGCAGATAGCCTTTATAAGACAATGCTAAGAAACAGCGATAATTTTATTGCAGAGCAACTTTTAATAATGGTAGGAAATAATGTGTCTGATAGTTTGAGCACTAAAAATGCTATAAAATTTATGAAATCTAAGTATTTAAATGATCTTCCAGATGAGCTAATTTGGGTGGATGGTTCCGGACTTTCGCGTTATAATTTGGTAACTCCTAGAAGCATGGTGGTTCTATTAAAGAAAATTATGGAAGAAATTCCGCAGGAAAAACTTTTTGACTTCCTCCCCACAGGTGGACAAAATGGAACTTTAAAAAATTGGTATAAAGCTGAGGAGCCTTACATTTTTGCAAAAACAGGAACTCTAAGCAACAACCATAATTTAAGCGGTTATATTAAGACAAAGAGCGGAAGAATATTACTCTTTAGCTTTATGAACAACAACTATACGGTTAGCTCATCTATTATTAAGACAGAAATGCAACGAATTTTACGGAACATCTATCTAAATTATTAAGATTTTAGACCGGAGCAGACAAATAAAAATTAATTCATTTAAATTAGAGGCAATAATAAACTCTACAAATCTACACAGAAATGCAAAGAAGAAATTTTTTACGGAATATAGGAACGGGAAGTATCGCCTTATCATTATCAACTTTTATCACTCCTTTTCAATCTTCTTTTGCTACTGAATTAAAAGATAACTCATTTTTACTTCCTAAACATCTTGCTGAAGGAGACACCATCGGGATAATAAGTCCAGCATCTAATAAATTTGAGTCGGAACCCTATGAAATAGCAGTTGAAACTTTTCAAGCGATGGGTTTAAAAGTAAAACTAGGGAAACACATTAATTCTCATTACGGTCATTTAGCTGGAACAGATGAGGAACGAGCTGAAGATTTAAATAACATGTTTAAAGATCCCGAGGTGGATGCCATAATCGCATTAAGAGGAGGATCTGGTGCTGCAAGAATCTTAGACTTGATTGATTATGATGTTATAAAGAAGAACCCAAAAATATTTATCGGGTACAGCGATATCACTGCTCTGCATATGGCTATCTATTCTAAAACCGGATTAGTAACCTTTCATGGGCCAATGGGAATTTCTACTTGGAACAATTTCAGCTATAACATTTTTAAAGAAATCCTATTTAATAAAAACACCTTTACTTTTGAAAACACTGTCCAAATTGGAGATAATTTAGTGCAAGTTAAAAACCGAATTAGAACAATTACCCCAGGAAAAGCCGAAGGAATTTTACTCGGGGGAAATCTATCTGTGCTCACCGGAATTATGGGGTCGGATTATTTACCAAACTGGGAAAACACGATCTTATATCTAGAAGAAGTTGGAGAAAAGATCTATGCTATAGACAGAATGATGTCTCAACTTAAATTAGCCGGAGTTTTAGATAAGATCTCAGGATTTGTATTTGGAAAATGTACAGATTGTGATCCTGGAGGTAGTGGATATGGTTCTTTAACTTTAGAGGAAGTGATAGACCATTATATTAAACCTTTGGAAATTCCAGCATATTCTGGAGCAATGTTTGGTCATGTAGATGATAATTCTACGATCCCAAATGGAATAAATGCATCCATAGATGCAGATAAAGGAACTATTAGTATGTTATCACCTGCCGTTTTATAATAAATAAATACTCGCAATTTATTTAAACAGTTAGTGTTTAAATTCAAAATAATTTATAAGAATGAAAGATCCCAACAAATTTATAGAGCACATTCAGCAAGGTTATGCTCCAAAAGGAGAATTTATATATATGGGTGCTGCCATGTTGGACGGTAAAACTATTCCAGAAGCGCAAATTAAGATCCCTCTAAAAACCATGAATCGGCATGGATTAATTGCCGGAGCAACAGGTACTGGGAAAACAAAAACATTACAAATTATTGCAGAAAATCTTTCAGAAAAAGGAATTCCTGTTTTAATGATGGATATTAAGGGAGATCTTAGTGGTATTGCGATGCCATCCCCAGGACATGAAAAAATCGATTCACGGCACCAACTATTAAATTTTGAATTCACACCTCAAGCTTCACCTGTAGAAATATTAAGCCTTTCTGAACAACCTGGAGTAAGATTAAAGGCAACCGTTAGTGAATTTGGCCCAATTCTCTTATCTAGAATCTTAGATCTCACAGATACTCAAACTGGGATTTTAGCAATCGTTTTTAAATATTGTGACGACAATCATTTACCGCTACTAGATTTAAAGGATCTTAAAAAGATCATCCATTATGCAACAGATGATGGCAAGGAGGAATTTGAAAAAGATTATGGTAGAATGTCTAAATCTTCTACTGGCTCTATTCTAAGAAAGATCGTTGCTTTAGAACAACAGGATGCCGATCTGTTTTTTGGAGAACCTTCTTTTGAGGTTGAAGATCTAATGAGAACTAATATAGATGGTCGTGGAATGATCAATATTATTCGTTTAGATGACATTCAGGATAAACCGAAATTATTCTCAACCTTTATGTTGAGTTTACTGGCAGAAATTTATTCGACATTACCAGAAAAAGGGGATAGCGACAGGCCAGAATTGATCCTTTTTATAGATGAAGCACATTTAATTTTCAAAGAAGCTTCGGATGCTTTACTGGACCAAATAGAAAGTATTATAAAATTGATCCGATCTAAAGGAGTTGGCATCTATTTTGTAACCCAAAACCCAACAGATGTACCAAAAGAAATATTAAGTCAGTTAGGTTTAAAAATTCAACATTCCCTGCGCGCATTTACAGCGAACGATAGAAAAGCGATCAAATTAACTGCAGAAAATTATCCAATATCTGAATATTACGATACCAAGGAAGTATTAACCTCGTTAGGTATTGGAGAAGCATTAATTTCTTCATTAGACGAAAAAGGGAGACCTTCTCCTTTAGCCGCTACAATGATGAGAGCTCCAATGAGTAGGATGGATGTTTTAACCTCAGAAGAATTAAAGAATTTAATTGGCTCTTCTAAGTTGGTCTCTAAGTATAACAAAGAGATAGATAGGGAAAGTGCCTATGAATTATTGAATAAAAAGATCGCTAGCGCAGATCAAGAAGAAGCAAAAGAGAAGGCAAAAGAAGAACGAGAAAAAATTTCTCGAACTAGTTCAAGAACCTCAAAAAGTTCTAATAAAACTCAAAGCGCGGTAATTAAAGTTTTAACCAGCGCAACTTTTATTAGAGGAGTTATGAGTATTTTGAACAAGGCATTCAAATAGAAGTCAAAAAAAGATATGAGAAGATTAAGTTTATTAGCATGTATTACCATTAGTTTAATTTCATGCGGTCGGGACTCCGATCCATTTCTAATAGATACTACACGCGTAGGTTCACTTACCAAAGAAATAAAAATCAATCAATTAGATTCTGTTTTCAGTGAAGACTCCATCGTAAGAAAAAACTCTGGAAGTCAATTTTTTAATTCTACCAGTGAAATAGAAATATTCGACAAAGACGGCAAAGCATTGCTAATATTAGAACCAATTCAGCAATTTGATTCTACCAGTACAGTGGGTTACATCCAGATCATGGACCCGAGGTTTCAAACCGCAAAAGGACTTAACAACGCAAGCACTTTTGGGGATGTTGTTAAAAACTACCAGATCTCAAGAATTGAGAATACCTTGAATTCTGCTGTAGTTTTTATAGACGAATTAAATTTATATCTCACGATAGACAAAAAAGATCTTCCATCTAGCCTTCGATATGACACAGATTCCAGAATTTCTGCATCGCAAATTCCAGACGATGCTAAAATAAAATATTTAATGGTGAGTTGGTAAAATGGTAAATTAATAATTAAGATTAACCACCTTATTTTAAAGATAAATTTGTGACATTTTATGCTTAATATCTTTAGGATATGTTAATAATTCATCGTTTTTCAATTCTTTAATTACCTTTACTTCTTAACCAATATTTAATATTATGATCAAGATTATAGCAGTAATCATGTTAATTGGAGGCGCCATTTCTCTTGTAATGGGAGTTTTGGGGATTTTCGGAAGTCTAGCTTTAATGATGAGTCCATGGGCTCTGGCAATATTAGGCTTTGTTTTCTTTATTGCGGGTATCTCAATGTTGAAGTACAGAAAAGACACTGATGAAGTTGCTGTAGATAACAAAAAAGCTGAATAAATAATTTTAGGGTAGCACAGATTAATATTGAATTGAGCAAGTTAATAATTGCTGAATCTTTATCTTTGCTACCCTAATCCATTTTTAATATGCAACTCACCCGAATCAACAAATATTTAAGTGAAGCCGGGTATTGTTCCCGCAGAGAGGCCGATAAACTAATAGATCAAGGAAGAGTTACAGTAAACGGCGAGGTTCCTGAAATGGGAACTAAGGTCGCTCCTGGGGATATTGTTCGTGTTAACGGAAAGACGGTCGCCAATCTCAATGAAAAACCAGTTTACATTGCTTTTAATAAACCGGTAGGTATTGTTTGTACTACAGACTCTGGTGTGGAGAAAGACAATATTATAGATTATATAAATTACCCTAAACGTATTTTCCCAATAGGTAGACTTGATAAGGCCAGTGAGGGACTTATCTTTTTAACGAATGATGGGGATATTGTGAATAAAATATTACGCGCCAGTAATAATCATGAAAAAGAATATGTTGTTACAGTAAACAAACCCATCTCCTCTACCTTTATAGATAGAATGGGAATGGGAATTTCTATTTTAGATACAGTTACCAAGAAATGTGAGGTAGAACGTTTAGGGAACTATGATTTTAGAATTGTACTTACCCAAGGTTTAAATAGACAGATTAGAAGAATGTGTGAAGCATTAGACTATGAAGTTACAAGCCTTAAACGTGTTAGGATAATGAATGTTTTACTTGATATTCCAGTTGGAGAGTGGAGAGATATTACTGAAGAAGAATTAAGCACCATTAATGAAATGGTAACTAATTCTATCAAGACATATAAAGCACCAGAACCTAAGAAAAGGAATCCAAAATACGACGAGGAAAAGGCAGAGAAATTTAATTCTAAAGACTCAAAACCTAAGGAGACTCCAACTTTTTCTGGAAAATCAAAATCTCGCAGAAATAAATCTTAACACATTATTAGCGGAATTGAGACTGATTGTTTAAATAGAACTTTCTATTTTTAGATTAAAAAATGGGAACTTCAAACAGTCGAATTAAAAATGAGGCTCAATATGAAGCCTTATTAGATAAAGGATATAGTAAGGAGAAATCCGCAAGGATAGCGAACACTCCTGATGCTGGAGTAAAGGGCGGAAAAGCTGGGGATTATGAAGGTCGCACAAAATCCGATCTTTATACTCAGGCCAAGAAAGTTGGAATTGAAGGGAGATCTAAAATGAGCAAAGCTGAATTAATTAACGCATTGAGAAATAATTAAACTATGGATAAAATTCAACCTTTTCATTTAGCAATTCCAGTTACGAATCTAGAAGAAAACCGAGTTTTTTATAGGGAAATTTTAGGCTGTGAAGAAGGTAGAAGCAGTGAACATTGGGTAGATTTCAATTTCTTTGGACACCAATTAGTGCTACACGTACAAGAACCGCAACCTAAACCGATAGGAAAAGGAAATCCAGTGGATGGAAAAGATGTGCCGATTCCACATTTTGGAGTCGTTCTTGAATGGGACGTATTTAAGGATTTTTCTGAAAAATTGAAAAACAATAATATTCATTTTGTTATTGAGCCTTACATTCGATTTGAAGGGAAAACAGGAGAACAAGCCACTATGTTCTTTAAGGATCCCTCTGGAAACGCATTGGAATTCAAAGCTTTTAAAAATATAGATCAGCTTTTTGCTAAATAAAAATTATTTATGAAAAACTTAAATCCCTCGTTAGTAAGACAAGTTTTCGTTCTTATACTTATTGTATTCTTGGGGATTTTAATTTTTAAGGAAATTCTACCTTATTTATCTGGGGTGCTTGGTGCAGTTACTCTTTATGTTCTCATGCGTAAGTGGATGAAGAAATTAGTAGAACGTGGCTGGAAAAAATCTTATGCGGCAGCTTTATTAATGATTGGTTCCTTTATTGGGATACTAATACCAATTGCACTTATTGTTATTATGCTTACTGCTAAGATTGGGAAAGCTGTGGCAAATTCAGAAAAAGTAGTAATCGCCTTTAAGGAGCAGATAACTAAAGCTGAAGAATATATTGGTTATAACATAAGTAATAATATAGATAGTGATTCTATAACAACCTGGGTTTCTACCAATCTTCAAAGTTTTGCAGGCGGTACTTTTAACGCTTTTATAGCTATAGGGATTTTGTATTTTATGCTCTATTATATGTTAATTAGTAGAGAAAAAATGAATAACATATTAGAATCATATATTCCTCTAGCTTCAAATAATATTCATCTTATAGGAAAGGAAAGTGATCTTTCTGTAAGATCTAACGCATTAGGAATACCACTTGTAGCCCTTATTCAAGGGGTAATAGCATTGATTGGATTTTTAATATTTGGGGTTCCAGATCCGTTTTTCTGGTTTGTGATAACAGCAGTAGGATCTATGATTCCCTTTATAGGTACGGCAATTGGAATTATCCCTGTAACCATATTACTATTTTCTCAGGGAATGGAATGGCAAGCCATTGCTATTTTAATCTATGGGATCGTAGTTGTGGGATCTACAGATAATTTGGTGAGATTATATATACTAGAAAAATTATCCAGTGTCCATCCATTAATCACATTATTTGGAGTGGTTGTAGGAGTTCCACTCTTTGGATTTATAGGCCTGATTTTTGGACCTTTATTAATATCCTTGTTTTTACTAATACTAAAAATATACAAAACCGAATACGGTAATACTAACGACAATTTATAAAATTAATTATGAAAAATATATTTAGCAAAAAAATAGAAGAAATAGAAGAAGAATACATGAACGACGAGATCACTAAGATCAAAGAAGATGATGTAGAAGTGGTTATGGAAAAAGAGGAGGATATTTCTAAAAAGATCGCTAGCACCAATATGTTAGAGAAATATACTGAATTGGGAAAAGTCATGTTCGGAATGCTTAAAGACTATAGAAAAGGAATCTACACCAATGTGCCTTGGTTTACCATTGCGTCTATTGCTTTTGGATTTCTATATGTCTTAAATCCGCTAGATATTATTCCAGATTTCATTCCCGGACTTGGATATATAGATGATCTAGCCGTATTAAGTTTTGGTCTTCGTTTTATTGAAACAGACCTTCACAATTATTTAGATTGGAAATTAGAATCTCAAGAATAATTCAAGAAATTCTAAAAAAAAAGGCTGCCTTACTAAAGACAGCCTTTTTTTTATTTCTATATATACTATGAACTAATTCTATGATTTTCTCTTGCCAATAATGTGTTCTTAAGCAACATCGCAATAGTCATTGGACCAACTCCTCCCGGAACCGGAGTTATAAAAGATGCCTTTTTACTTACATTATCAAAATCTACATCCCCCGTAATTCTGTATCCTCTAGGAGCATCTTCATCTGGAACTCTAGTAATTCCCACATCTATAATCACTACATCATCTTTTACCATTTCTGCTTTCAAGAACCCTGGATTTCCTAGTGCCGTAATAATAATATCTGCCTGAGAAGTTATCTGGGTGATATTCTTAGTATAGCTATGTGTTACAGTAACCGTAGAATTACCCGGAAAGCCTTTTCTTCCCATTAAAATACTCATAGGTCTTCCCACAATATGGCTACGTCCAATAACCACGGTATGTTTCCCCTTAGTCTCTACCTTGTAACGCTCCAATAACTCTAAAATCCCGAACGGTGTGGCCGGAATAAAGCTACTCATATCTAAGGCCATTTTCCCAAAGTTGGTAGGATGAAAACCATCTACATCTTTATCTGGGTTAACCGTAAGTAATACCTTTTGAGTATCTATTTGATCTGGAAGTGGTAATTGAACGATAAATCCATCAATAGCTGGATCTTCATTCAACTCTTTAATTTTTTTTAAAAGTTCAGTTTCGCTAATAGTACTTGATAACTTCACTAATGTAGATTCAAAACCTACGCGCTCACAAGCTTTTACTTTACTATTCACATAGGTTAAACTCGCACCATCATTTCCTACAATAATTGCAGCCAAATGTGGAACTTTTTCTCCCCGATCCTTCATTTGCTGAACTTCTGCAGCAATTTCATCTTTTATTTCATTGCTTACTTTTTTACCGTCGAGAATAGTCATTTTTAAAATGTTGTATCAGTGAGTATTATTTATATATAATATTTAGAATTATGGGATTTATTTCATCCCCTTCATCATCTGCATCATTTTTTGACCTCCGCCACCTTGCATCATCTTCATCATTTTACCCATTTGGTTGAATTGCTTCAATAATTGGTTTACTTGCTGAACTGAAGTCCCAGACCCTCCTGCTATTCTTTTCTTTCTAACCGAATTAATAATAGTTGGAGTACTTCTTTCCGCAGGGGTCATAGAATATATTATTGCTTCTACATGTTTAAAAGCATCATCATCTATATCTATATCTTTTAACATTTTTCCAGCTCCCGGGATCATTCCCATTAAGTCCTTCATAGAACCCATTTTCTTGATCTGGTGCAATTGTTTTAAAAAGTCATCGAATCCAAATTGATTCTTAGCTATCTTTTTCTGAAGTTTTCTAGCCTCTTCCTCATCATATTGCTCTTGAGCTCTTTCCACCAAGGAAACAACATCTCCCATTCCCAAAATTCTATCGGCCATACGAGAAGGATAGAATACATCTATCGCATCCATCTTCTCCCCGGTACCAATAAATTTGATAGGTTTGTTTACTACAGATTTAATTGAAATTGCTGCACCACCGCGTGTATCACCATCTAATTTTGTAAGAATAACCCCATCAAAATTCAAACGATCATTAAAGGCTTTTGCAGTATTTACAGCATCCTGACCTGTCATGGAATCTACCACAAATAAGGTTTCCTGTGGTTTAACAGCAGCATGAATATTTGCGATTTCTGTCATCATCGCCTCATCTACAGCAAGACGACCAGCGGTATCTATAATAACAACATTAAATCCGTTTTGCTTAGCATGTGCAATAGCCGCCTGAGAAATAGCAACTGGATCTTGATTTCCCACATCACTAAAAACCTCAACTCCTATTTGCTCTCCTACAATTTGTAACTGATTGATCGCCGCAGGACGGTAAATATCACAAGCCACTAATAGTGGATTCTTATTCTTTTTTGTTTTTAAGAAATTAGCAAGTTTTCCAGAAAAAGTTGTTTTACCACTTCCCTGCAAACCAGACATTAAAATTACTGAAGGATTTCCAGAAAGATCTACCTCTTCTACTTCTCCCCCCATTAACTGGGTAAGTTCATCCTTAACCAATTTCACCATAAGTTGCCCTGGCTTCAATGCAGTTAATACATCTTGTCCTAAAGCTTTTTCTTTTACAGTGCTTGTAAATTCTTTCGCTATCTTATAGTTAACATCGGCTTCCACCAAGGCTCTACGCACTTCCTTTAAAGTCTCGGCAACGTTTACTTCTGTAATCTGCCCATGTCCTTTTAGGATGTGTAAGGCATTATCTAACTTATCGCTTAAATTATCAAACATAATTCTTCCTGTAATTTATTAATCTTGCGCTTATCAGCGGATTGCAAATTTAATGATTTGATGCTGAAGTGAAAAGTTTTATTTGGAAACAATATTTTACCTAAAGGCACTATTAATTTTCCCTAAACTTCCACTTTCAAAGTTGCTAATTGTTTATTGTTTATTGTTTACTGCTAATTGATGTCTACATTCTTTCTGGCACCTGAATTCCAAGTAAACCAAATGCCGATTTTATAATATCTCCTACCGATTTAGATAAATAAACTCTAAAATTCTTTTCTACCTCATCTGAAGTTCCTAAAATAGTCACATTCTGATAAAATGAATTGAATTCTTTAACCAGATCGTATGTGTAGTTTGCTATTAAAGCTGGACTATGATTTTCTGCGGCTAATTGTATAGTGTCTGGATAAGATTGCAATTGTTTGATCAACTCTTTTTCCTTTTCATGCAATTCGTATCCATTTGGCAATTCAAATTTATTTTTGCCCAGATCTGCTTTTCTCAAGATAGACTGAATTCTTGCATAAGTATACTGAATAAATGGCCCCGTATTTCCTTGAAAATCTACAGATTCTTCTGGATTAAATAAAATTCGTTTTCTAGGATCCACCTTCAAAATATAATATTTCAAAGCGCCTAGTCCGATCATTTTATAAAGTTCCTCTTTTTCTTCTGAAGAATATTCTCCTAGCTTTCCTAATTCTTCTGAAATATCTTTTGCAGTTTGAGTCATTTGAGATATTAGATCATCTGCATCTACAACTGTTCCCTCTCTACTCTTCATTTTTCCTGAAGGAAGGTCCACCATTCCATAACTTAAGTGAAATAGGTTATTTGCCCAGTCGTATCCTAATTTACTTAAGATTAAAAACAATACTTTAAAATGATAATCCTGTTCGTTCCCAACAGTGTAAACCATTCCATCTATATCAAAATCTTTTACTCTTTGTATAGCAGTTCCAATATCTTGGGTCATATACACCGCTGTCCCATCACTTCTTAAAACTATCTTTTCATCTAGACCATCTGCTGTAAGATCTATCCAAACACTCCCATCATCCTTTCTAAAGAAAACTCCTTTTTCCAAGCCCTCTGCAACAACATCTTTACCTAAAAGATAAGTATTGCTTTCATAGTAATTCTTATCGAAATCCACTCCTAAGGTGTCGTAGGTTTTTTCGAAACCATCATATACCCACTGATTCATTTTCTCCCAAAGCGCTTTCACCTCTTCATCTCCAGCTTCCCACTTTATAAGCATTTCTTGAGCTGCAATTAATACGGGAGCTTCTGCTTTAGCTTCCTCTTCAGTTTTACCTTCAGCAATTAGATCTGCGACTTCCTTTTTATATTCTTGATCGAATTTTACGTAGTAGTTTCCCACCAATTTATCGCCTTTAAGCCCAGTAGACTCTGGTGTTTCTCCATTTCCCCAACGTTCCCAAGCAAGCATGGACTTACAAATATGTATTCCACGATCGTTAATGATCTGAGTTTTATAAACTTGTTTCCCGCTTGCTTTTAAAATTTCAGCAACAGAGAATCCTAATAAATTATTTCTTACATGGCCTAAATGCAAAGGCTTATTTGTGTTAGGAGAAGAATATTCTACCATCACAGTATCCGAATCCTTTGCAACACTAAGCTTTCCGAAATGTGGATCATTTGCTATAGCTTCAAAAGAGCTTAAATAAAATTGGTTACTAAGCACAATATTCAAAAAACCTTGAACCACATTAAAACTCACTATTTCCTCGACATTTTCAACTAGATATTCTCCAATAGCATTCCCAAGCTGCACTGGATTAGTCTTAATTTGGCGCAGCATAGGAAAAGTTACCAATGTAATATCTCCCTCAAAATCTTTACGAGTTGGTTGAAATTCTACTTGTGTAAGATCTACTTGATGTAGATGCAAAACTGCCTCCTTAACTTTTTGCTCAATTTTATTCTGAATATTCATTATGGAACTATTTATGGTCTTTTTTATGCTAAATACAAGCGGCAAAGATAATAGAAAATAGCTGCAAGCTCTAGTGCTTTAAGTGCAAATCCCTATCTTTATGAAAAAGCTAAATATGCTACTGAATATAAGCTACAATAGACCAGAGATCAAAGAAAGGATCAACAAAGAAGTTGGTGCACCATTTACACTTCTTGAGCGTATAAAATTAAATGGTTCTGGCTCTCCTAAATTACACATCACTTCTACCAGTATAGAGATTCACAATTTATTGATACTAGATTCTAATACGAATATTTGCAATATAGAATTAAGACCTAACGGCATCATTGTTATGTTTAGGTCCTTATTAGAAACTTATGCATTAATAATTCCTTATTACAAGCTCAATCTGTACAAAGGAAAGTCTGAAGAATATTCTGTTTACAAGGACCAATATTTTATCAAGATAAAAGCAGACAGTCCCGCAATCCATAAATTTATGCTGAAGATATTAGGCTACAAGACAGATAATGCCCTCCCACATTTAGAAGATATTAGATAATATTTAAGTTACAATTCCGCAGGATTTCACCCCTTAATTTAATGCAAGCATTATTTAAGCATAACGCAGTACTTTAAGCTTTGAAGCAATTTTGCTTAAAAACAAATGGAATTATTTATTTATGTTTTTGCTGCTTTATTCTCTGTTATGAACCCGTTGGGAACTGTGCCTATCTTTGTAGGATTAACTCAAGAAGATTCTCCTGCCGAACGCTCTAAAACCTCCCTTCTTACCGCAATAAATATTCTGGTAATCCTTATAATTTCCTTTTTTACAGGGAAATATATTCTTCAATTCTTTGGAATAAGTATCGATTCTTTGAGAATTGCCGGCGGACTTATAATCGTAAGTTCTGGATTCGCGCTTTTAACAGGTTCCTTTTCTAAACACAAAGGAATGGACAAAAGGGTTAAAGATGATGCTTATCAAAGAGAAGGTGTTTCATTAACTCCCCTCGCAATTCCTATGCTTGCAGGACCAGGGACCATCTCTTTATTAATTGGAATGCACGAGGAATATCAATTTTTTAAGGAAAGAATTGTCACTGTAGCAGCAATTCTGGCAGTTTGTCTAGCAACTTTTGCTGTCTTAAAAAGCGCACATTATATCGTGAGAATTTTAGGCGCTTCAGGAATTAATGCCATTTCAAGGATCATTGGATTTATTGTGATCGCAATAGGAATAGAATATATAAGTTCTTCAGCAATAAATGTCCTAAGCCAAATATTCAATTAAATTATTATCTCTTATTAAAAGCGACTCCACCTATTAAGGACAAAATCCCCAAACCAATCATTGCATAAGACTGAGTATGATCTCCTTGCGCCTGCACTTTTATTGGACCAGCTTCAAAAGCAACTTCTGGGGTTATAAGAGTATATAAACCGTAACCAACTAAAACAACTCCAACAATCAATAGAACAATTTTAAGGGTGTTATTCATTTTATATTAATATTTGTTTAAACCGAAAGTAAACAATTATTTCCTAAATTATAACCTAATTAAATATTGAAATGAGGATCTTACTTACTGGCGCTAATGGATATATAGGGCTTAGATTATTACCGCAATTATTAGAGCTCGGCCACGAAGTGATTTGTGCTGTTAGAGATAAAAATAGATTCTCTCAAAACAAAGAGCTTTTAGATAAAATTGAAGTAGTAGAAATAGACTTTCTTCAACCTGCCAAAATTCCAGAAGAAATTAAAAACATAGATATTGCCTATTATTTAATCCATTCTATGTCTGCTTCCACCACAGATTTTGATAGTCAGGAAGCACAAGCAGCTTCGACCTTTAATGAGATCATGGCTGGCACAAGTGTAAAACAGGTGATCTACCTTAGTGGAATTATAAATACTGAAGAACTTTCCAAACATTTAAAATCCAGAAAGAAAGTTGAAGAAATTCTTTACAAAGGAAAATTCAATGTAACTGTATTAAGAGCTGCAATAATAGTAGGCTCCGGTAGTTCTTCTTTTGAAATTATTCGGGATCTCTGTGAGAAACTACCCTTAATGATCACACCTAGTTGGGTAAAAACAAAATGCCAACCTATTGCAGTAAGAGATGTGCTGCAATTTTTAACCGGAGTGATAGGTTTAGAAAAAGCATATAATGAATCCTTTGATATTGGTGGGCCAGACATTATTTCTTACAAACAAATGATGCAGCAATATGCACAGATACGAGGTCTTAATCTTTATATCATAGACGTCCCATTCCTGTCACCAAAAATTTCATCTTATTGGCTTTATTTTGTAACCTCCACCTCTTACAAACTAGCACAAAATCTTGTAGATAGTATGAAGGTAGAAGTGATAACGAATGATAAAAGACTACAGGAACTTTTAAACATAGAGCCTATTTCCTATAAGGAAGCTATAGAGTTAGCATTTTATAAAATAGAGCAAAATCAGGTCATCTCCAGCTGGAAAGATTCTATGAGTAGTGGTAGGTTTAGAAAAGATCTCAATAAATACATACAAGTCCCAACTTTTGGTTGTTTAAAAGATGCTCAATCTATAAATGTAGAAAACCCCGATGAAGTATTAGAACGTATTTGGGCCATCGGTGGTACCACTGGTTGGTATTATGGCAATTGGTTATGGAAATTTAGAGGATATTTCGATAAGCTTTTTGGAGGTGTTGGCTTAAGACGTGGGAGAACTCACTCTTCTGAAATAGCTTCAGGAGATTCCTTAGATTTTTGGCGGGTTTTACTTGCGGATAAGGAGCAAAGAAGATTGCTGTTATTTGCTGAAATGAAGGTGCCAGGAGAAGCTTGGTTGGAGTTCGAGATTGATGAAGATAATATTCTGCGACAAACCGCCACCTTTAGACCCCGTGGTTTATGGGGAAGACTGTACTGGTATACTATGTTACCATTTCATTATTTTATCTTTGAAGGAATGCTGAATAAAATAGCCAAGGGTTAATTGATATTTAAAGACAACTATTGAAATCACTTTCATCCTTTTTTAAAAAAAATGTACTTCTAAGTGTCTCTACTTTTATCTTACTTTTTGTTGCCGTTTATATTTTCCTGTTTACAGAAACATTTTATATACTAATAGAATATGGAAGTTTATGGGTTAGAGACTTGTTTGGCACTTTTTATCTATGGCTTGGGTTATTGAGCGTAGTTTTCTTATTAGGATTGGCCTTTACTAAAGCTGGTAAACTACGGTTAGGCAATTCTCCTCCCGAATTTAATAGATGGTCCTGGATCGCGATGTTGTATAGTGCGGGAATGGGAGCTGGAATTTTATTAAGAGGGGTGCAGGAGCCAGTTTATATGCTTCTTAACTCTCCTATTAAAACCGGTCAATCCAATGAAATAATTGCTTTAGAATATACTTTTTATCAATGGGGTTTCACAGCATGGGCATTTTATGCCATGTTCGCAATTCTTGTTGGTCATTCCTTATTTGTGAAAGACAGGAATATTAGATTAGGTACTAGTTTACATTATTTTAAACGAATTAAATTTCTTCCTTCTGGGATAGATCTTTTGACAATTCTAACTACAGTAGCTGGATTGGTTGCGGCTATTGGTTTAGGAACAACTCAAATAGAAGGCGGGATTGGTCACTTATTAAAGCACGAAGCTGGTAATCTATCACTTACTTTATTCCTTGTGTTTTTAATTTGTTCCATAGCATTTTTATCGGCTTGGGTGGGAATAGATAAAGGGATAAAGAGATTATCTAATTGGAACATTTATCTTACAATTATTTTACTGCTCTTTGTATTTATTCAAGGGGATATTTTGTTAATTCTAGATAACTTCCTAACAGGAACCTACCATTACATTAAAGACTTTGTACCTCTAAGTTTAGCTCTTGGAAATTACGATCCAGGAAAAGAATTTTTAACAGATTGGACCTATTATTATTGGGCTTTTTGGCTAGCTTGGGCACCATTTACCGGAATATTCATTGCGAGAATTTCTAAAGGCAGAACAATCCGAGAAATTATATTGGGAGTACTATTAATTCCATCTTTAGGAACTTTCCTATGGTTTAGTGTATTTGGAACCTCTGCTTTCAACTTAATAGAACAATGGGGTATTTATCAAGATGAATTTGGGAATGTATTTACCTCTCTATTTGTCTTCTTTTCTAATTACCCATTAGCCATATTCACGAATATCCTGACAGTAATATTGCTAATTAGCTTTTTAGTAACGTCGGTAGATTCTGCTATATACGTACTTAGCATGTTTACTTCTAAAGGAAGCGAAAATCCAAAAAGAAGATACAGATTGATCTGGGCTATCATCATCCTTATTTTTTCAGAAGCAATTATAGTATTAGGGAATATTAAACCAGATACTAATGTATTAATAGCAATGCAGAAATTCCTTATTATAGGCTCACTCCCATTTGCATTCTTCACAGTAATTGTAATGATCTTATTAACACATACTCTTTTTAAAAAGACATAAAAAAAGCAACATGAAGATCTATTGGATCTTTATGTTGCTTTTTTTTATACAAATTGAATTTAAGCTTTCGGCAAAAATACTTCCGCCATCATACAACGAGCGCTTCCACCTCCACAGGTTTCTATAGTATTTAGATCTGAACTTAATATCTCACAATATTTTTCTATGGTTCTAATTTGATGAGCTGTTAGACTTTTATGTGCAGTAGCGCTCATCACCAAATAAGTTTTATTTTCACCTCCTTTTACTTGCAACATATTTCCTGCAAACTGATGCATTTGAACTTCTGTAATGGTAATAATTTCTTTCCCATCTTGCTTTAAATGTTTCAAAACACTCTTGCGCTCTTTGGTATCATCTATGGCATCTGCGCAGATTACGGCAAACTCCTCAGCAACACACATCATAACATTGGTATGATATATTGGCAATCTTTTACCATCTACATCCTGAAAAGCGCTGAATATAACTGGTGAATACTCGAAATCTTCGCAGAACTCTATCAATAGTTCTTCATCTGCACGTACAGAAAGTGCGCAATATGCTTTTCTGTTTATTCTATCTAATATTAAAACTCCAGTGCCTTCTAAATAAACTTTTTCATCTTCAGCTTCAGTATAGTCTACAACATCTGAAATTTTAAAACCTTGAGCTTCTAAAACTTCAAAAAATTCCATCCTGCGTTCTCGTCTTCTGTTTTCAGCAAACATTGGATATACTGCAACTTTCCCGTCTTGATGAAAAGAAACCCAGTTATTTGGAAAAATAGAGTCTGGAGTATCCAGTTCCTTTTTATCTTCTACCACAACAACATTCACACCAACAGCTTTCAATTTGTCTACAAAAGTGTCAAATTCCTGCTGAGCTTTATTATTGATCTCTTCATTCTTTAACTGAAGTTCTTCCTGAAAATAGTTATTAACCGCAGTCTCTTCGTTCATCCTGAAATTTACCGGACGAACCATTAAAACGGTATTTGTTATTTGCTCCATGGTTTTCTTATTCTCTAATTAATGGTAATGTTGAACATCTTAAGAGTCCTTCCTGTTTGGATATTTCTGCATAGGGAACTTCTTCTACCGTAATTCCCTGTTCTCTTAACCATGTGTTTAATCTGGTAAAATTCTTTTCAGAGATCACAACCTCTTCAGAAATTGAGAAAATATTAGAGTTCATGTTATACATTTCATCACGAGTGATCTCGAAAATATTGTCTTTGCCAAAAAGATCGACTAACCAATTGTATTCTTCTTCAATCAAGAATCCTCCTTTATAAATAATTGCCTTATCCTTTCCAACAGGCTGGAAACAACAATCTAAGTGCAAAGCATTATCCCTTGCAACTGTATTAGATTTTTTTAAACTGAAGGAAACTACTTTTCTATTCGGGAAAAGTTCTTGAAGGGCATTCACTCCTTTCATATTAGTTCTTGCAGTTATAAAGTCTTTATAATCTTCACCCTTATAAGTTCCCACTAATATGTAATCCTTATAGGGCATCACATCTCCACCTTCAATATGCGCAGATTCCGGCATAGTCAAGATCTTATCTGGATCTATTTGACTTAACACATGGTTAATAGCCTCGATCTCCTCATCTCTATCTGGTAAAATATTTGCTTTTACAAATTTGTCGTCAATTACAAAAGCGATATCCCTGGTAAAGATCTGATTATAGTTCTTAATGATCTTTGGTCTAAATACCTTAACATCATATTTTTCAAAAACAGCAGCTACCGCATCCATCTCCTTTACCATATCTTCTTCTAGTGGATATGTACCAGCTTTAATATGCTCGGCAGACTTTGGATCGTATGCATCTTTATATTCGGGTGTTCCTCCGTTACTTGTTGCGGTGCCTAATACTACCGCTTTTAAAGGGGAAGTTTCACTCTTAATATTCAGTTTTAGCATTTTGGATAGTTTTGTGCAAATATAAAAAAAGCTTCATTGTTAAATGAAGCTTTTTAAAATTATGAATTTCAAAATATTATCTGTTATCAATTTCTTTGAAACCTCTTAAACCTTCACCAATATAAACTTGACGTGGTCTTCCAATTGGTTCTTTTCCTAATCTCATTTCTCTCCATTGAGCGATCCATCCTGGTAATCTTCCTACAGCAAACATTACTGTAAACATTTCTGTTGGAATTCCCATTGCACGGTAGATAATTCCTGAATAAAAATCTACGTTAGGATATAATTTACGCTCTACAAAATATTCATCTTCTAAAGCTGCTTTTTCAAGACTTTTAGCAATATCTAGAATAGGATCTTCAACTCCTAGTTCTGCCAATACTTCATCTGCTGCCTTTTTAATGATTTTTGCTCTTGGATCGAAGTTCTTATAAACTCTGTGACCAAAGCCCATTAGTCTAAAAGGGTCTTCTTTATCTTTTGCTTTCGCTATAAATTTTGAAGTGTCTCCACCATCAGCTTTAATCTCTTCTAACATTTCAATAACCGCTTGGTTAGCTCCTCCATGAAGTGGACCCCATAAAGCAGAAACTCCTGCTGAAATTGATGCAAATAATCCTGCTTGAGAAGAACCAACGATTCTTACTGTAGAAGTAGAACAGTTTTGCTCATGATCTGCATGCAAGATCAATAACCTGTCTAAAGCTGCAACCAATTTTTCATTAAGCTTATATTCCTCACCTGGTTTCTGGAACATCATTTTTAAGAAGCTCTCAACATAACCTAGGTTATTATCTCTGTTCTCTAATGGTTGATCGTTTCTTCTTCTTAAAGTCCATGCAGCAAGTGTTGGAAATTTAGCTAAGATCTTAACGATCGCCTTATACATATCTTCTTCAGAATCTACATTTACAGATTTTGGATTGAAAGCGATAAGAGCACTAGTTAAAGATGAAAGCATTCCCATTGGATGCGCAGTAGAAGGGAAACCTTTGATCACCTTTTTCATGTCAAGGTTCACTTCACTTTGAGCCTTGATATCATCCTTGAATTTACTTAACTCATCTTTATTTGGTAATTCTCCAAAAATCAATAAAAACACTACCTCCAAAAAGTCAGCTTTTTCTGCTAATTCTTCAATAGAATAGCCTCTGTATCTTAAGATCCCTTTTTCTCCATCTAGAAAAGTGATTGCACTTTCGCAACTCCCTGTATTCTTAAATCCTGGATCTAAAGTGATCACCCCAGAATCTCCTCTAAGATTCTTGATATCTATGGCTACTTCATTTTCTGTTCCTACTATTACTGGGAATTCGTATTTCTTTCCATCTATCTCTAACGTGGCTACTTTTGACATATATTTTAAAACTTTTTCTTATTATTTTTTTGGACTGCTAAAATACAAAATAAGCGTATAAAAGAATGCCTAATGCAAAGAGAATTTCTCATTAAAACTAGAACTTTGGCAGCTTTTTAAGAAAAATGAGTAATAAAAAAACCCTTTCCATAATAGAAAGGGTTTTTATTAATTATTATTTAAACAAATTAGATCTTAAAGGCATTCATTTGAGGGTAATAAGCCACACTTTCCAGCTCTTCCTCTATCCTAAGTAATTGATTGTATTTTGCCATTCTATCACTTCTTGAAGCCGATCCTGTTTTAATTTGACCTGTATTTAATGCCACTGCAAGATCTGCAATGGTATTATCTTCAGTTTCACCAGATCTATGTGACATCACGCAAGTATACCCTGCGTTTTTAGCCATATTTACTGTTGCAATAGTTTCAGTTAAAGTTCCAATTTGGTTCACTTTAATTAAAATAGAATTTGCAATTCCTTCTTTAATTCCTCTGGACAATCTCTCTACATTGGTAACGAAAAGATCATCTCCCACAAGTTGTACTTTATCTCCACATTTCTCTGTTAAAGATTTCCAACCTTCCCAGTCATTTTCATCCATTCCATCTTCAATAGAAATAATTGGATATTTTTCTGAAAGTTCAGTTAGATAAGTAGCTTGTTCTTCGCTAGTTCTAATCTTACCTTGCTCCCCTTCGAATTTTGTGTAATCGTATTTCCCATTTACATAGAACTCTGCTGCAGCACAATCTAAAGCGATCATTACATCATCTCCTCCTTTATAACCTGCATTTTTAATGGCAAGTAAAATAGTTTCTAAAGCATCTTCCGTTCCATCTAAAGTTGGCGCAAAACCACCTTCATCTCCTACAGCTGTGCTTAGTCCTCGATCATGTAATACCTTTTTTAAATGATGGAAGATCTCCGATCCCATTTGCATGGCATGAGTAAAGCTTTTTGCTTTTACAGGCATAACCATGAATTCCTGAAATGCAATTGGTGCATCACTGTGTGAACCACCATTAATAATATTCATCATAGGAACAGGAAGTGTATTTGCACTTACCCCTCCAATATATCTATATAAAGGTAAACCAAGTTCTTGTGCAGCTGCCTTTGCAACCGCTAAGGAAACACCTAAAATTGCATTAGCTCCTAATTTAGATTTATTTGGAGTACCATCTATCTCTATCATCACCTTGTCTATTAGGTTCTGATCGAAAATTGAAAAACCTAAAAGTTCTTCGGCTATAATTTTATTTACATTTTCTACTGCTTTGGAAACACCTTTTCCCATATATGCTTTTCCACCATCTCGAAGCTCCACAGCTTCATGCTCTCCAGTTGATGCTCCAGAAGGAACAGCGGCTCTACCAAGCATTCCATTTTCAGTTAATACATCTACTTCTACTGTTGGATTTCCACGTGAATCAAATATTTGACGAGCGTGAACATTTATTATTATACTCATAATATGGGTTGATTATTTATTATATGCAATATACAAATACAAGAAATATTTTTCTCCTATTTCCGTGAATTAAGACAATTATCTGCGATAACGTTTTCGGGGTTTATCGTGTAAAGCTTATAAATAGTTAGTGAAAATATTATAATAAACTATAAGTAAGAATGACCGAAGCTGTATTATAGCTAGACTCAAAATTTAAAGCATAGGTTTTGTCAACAAATTTAGAGCCATTTAATTCTCTAGATGAATTATAACGCAACTCCATAGCTAGCCTATTATAAATTTGCATACCAACCCCAATTCCGAAACTGGCACCAGACTTAAATTCGTCTAAGAAAGGATCTTCAACCATATTAGTATTCATAAAAGAAACTTCGGTTTTAAGAGGAAGATCCGAGCTCACCAGAACATTAATAAATAATTTTGTAGACGTATTCAAGAAAAGATAATGCCTTAACCCTAAAGCTAATTCTATAGATTGGTTACTTATAGAAAAATCTGCATTATAGCTTTTAGTGAGATTTCTTTCAGCTTTAAAACTTCTATATACCGGCTGAATAAATACAGACCACTTATTCCTATTAAAGGGCATAATATACTCCAGTTCTGCACCAGCACGAATAAAAAATTCATTGTTAAATGATTCTCCTCCCGCATTCAGCCCATTATCGATCTCCATTCCAGTAAAATCTGCTCCTAATAGTACCTTTAGGTTAAACTTCCCACTAGAGTTATTATCATAGTAAGAAGTGGACCAATTTTTACAGTTATTATATTTAGTGAAATATCTTTCCAGATCTATACGATTATAAGAAACATTGCTAATGTTAGAACTTGTATTATTTTCACAGTTGAGATCATTAAATAACTGTTGCTGATAATGATTATTAACAGCTATTTTTCCTCCCTGTAAAAATTTTTTGTAAACCAACTGTTTTGGGGAGTCTTCATCCAGTCTATAGAAATAACGAAGTACACTGTTATCTTGATATATAAATAAATCAGCCTTACCATCTTGGATATATTTAAGAAACACAACTTTTTGCGTGAATAGCGGTGCACGTTGAGATGTAAGTTCTCTTACACGATCCCGGGAAAGATCTATTTGCACTTTAAATTTTGTAAAGCGTATATTTTCCAGCCCAAATTCCAAAACACCATCGAACGTTTTCACTTGTATTTCAGAATCCATAGCAGCTTTAAAATTGAAACTTACAGGATTGTCGTTCCAATCATTATTCTCGATAAAACCGCTAATCTTATTACCAGAGTTATCAATATAATATCCTTCTTCATACTGAATTTGAGAAAATGCTATGGAGGATAAAAGCAGGCTTAAACAGGTAAAAATAATTTTATGCATCTATATATTTTAGAAATTGATAGACGAATATATTAAATAATCTTCAAAATATTGAATCAAAAAAGCCATGAAATTGAATTTATTTCATGGCTTTAAGTAAAATATAAATAATTTCTTATTTTTTTGAATCTTTTATTCTTTCGATAAACTCATCGAATAAATAACTCGCATCATGAGGGCCAGGACTAGCTTCCGGATGATATTGAACTGAAAAACAATTCTTATTCGTAATCTCCATTCCACCAATCGTATTATCATTAATACAAACGTGCGTGATTTTCACATTTGGATGGGCTTCAGTTTCTTCTCTATCTACCGAAAAACCGTGATTTTGAGAGGTGATCTCTCCTTTCCCGGTTTTCAAATTAAGCACAGGATGATTAATCCCTCTATGTCCATGGTGCATTTTGTAAGTAGAAATTCCATTTGCAATCGCTATTACTTGATGCCCCAGACAGATCCCAAATAATGGATGATCCCTCTCTAGAATTTTTTTAGTTAAATTAATTGCACCTGTTAGTGGCTGTGGATCCCCTGGTCCATTAGAAAGAAAATACCCATCAGGATTCCACGAACTAAGATCTTCATACGTGGCATTATAAGGAAACACTTTTATATATGCATCTCTTTCTGAAAGGCATCTTAGAATGTTCTTTTTGATTCCTATATCTAAAGCGGCAATTCTATATGTTGCTTTTTCATTTCCGAAGAAATAAGGTTCTTTAGTAGATACCTTAGAAGCTAACTCCAAACCATTCATATCTGGAACAGCTTTCAATTGCTCCTTAAGAGCATCTATATTATCTACATCTGTAGAAATAATTGCATTCATCGCTCCATTTTCGCGGATATAAGCCACCAAAGCTCTGGTATCCACATCAGAAATTGCAAAAAGGTCACTCTTATCTAAAAAGCTGGACAAAGATCCATCTGCAGCTGGCCGCGAATAATTATAGCTAAAGTTTTTACATATCAATCCTGAGATCTTAGCCCTATCAGATTCATTTTCCTCTTCCTTTACACCATAATTACCGATATGTGCATTGGTAGTAACCATTAGCTGGCCAAAATAGGAAGGATCTGTAAATATCTCCTGATACCCAGTCATTCCAGTATTAAAACACACCTCTCCAACAGCACTTCCATCTTTATCTCCTACTGATTTACCATGAAAGATGGTGCCGTCTGCTAAAAGTATGATCGCTTTTTTTCTTGTTTGATATTTCATAATAATATTGCAGGTACTATTTAGTTTTAACTTCGTGTGGCAAAATTAATTAAATGGTAACAACCAAAAATATAATTTCCACTTTTATGCTTAAAAAAAAGGGATAAACCATAATGGCTTATCCCTTTTTAAAATTTTGATTAGAAAAGAATCATTGTTATTCTTCTTTTTTATCGTCTTTTTTGTCAGCTTTCTTTTCAGATGTTTTTGCTTCAGCTTTCACTTCTGCATCTCCTTCTGTAGCTTTCTTTTTACCTCTACGAGTAGATTTCTTCTTCTCCGGCTTAGTTAGGTTGTAGATTTCGTTGTAATCAACTAATTCTATCATTGCCATATCCGCGTTATCACCAAGTCTATTACCTAATTTGATAATTCTTGTGTAACCACCTGGACGGTCACCTATCTTAGGAGCAACATCTCGAAATAATTCTGCTACGAAATCTTTCTGACGAAGTTTAGCAAAAACCAATCTTCTATTGTGAGTTGTGTCTTCCTTAGATTTTGTGATCAAAGGCTCAACAAACTGCTTTAAAGCTTTTGCTTTAGCAACAGTGGTGTTTATTCTTTTATGCTCAATTAGGGAACACGCCATGTTAGCCAACATAGACTTACGGTGTGCCGTTTTTCTTCCTAAATGATTTATTTTTTTTCCGTGTCTCATTACTATTCTCTTTTAGACTAAGATTTCCAATAAAGGATCGTACTAGTCTTTATCCAATTTATATTTTGAAAGATCCATTCCAAAGTTTAAACCTTTATTGTTCACAAGCTCTTCAAGCTCGGTCAAAGATTTTTTCCCGAAATTACGGAACTTCATCAAGTCGTTTTTGTTGTAAGATACTAAATCACCCAAGGTATCAACTTCAGCAGCTTTTAAACAGTTAAGAGCTCTAACAGAAAGATCCATATCTACCAATTTGGTTTTTAGCAACTGTCTCATGTGAAGGGATTCTTCATCATAAGTTTCAGTTTGTGCTATCTCATCTGCCTCAAGCGTAATACGCTCATCAGAGAACAACATGAAATGGTGAATCAAAGTTTTTGCAGCTTCTGTTAATGCATCCTTAGGATGAATAGAACCGTCCGAGATAATTTCAAAAACCAATTTTTCATAATCAGTCTTTTGCTCTACACGGAAGTTTTCAACACTATATTTTACGTTTTTGATTGGTGTGTAAACCGAATCAACGAAAATAGTACCTAATGGTGCATTTGCTTTTTTGTTTTCCTCTGCAGGAACGTACCCACGACCTTTTTCCACTGAAAGTTCCATATTGAAACTCACTTTTTTATCTAAGTTACAAATCACTAAATCTGGATTTAGGATCTGGAAACCTGAGATAAATTTTTGGAAATGACCAGCTGTAAGTTGCTCTTGTCCAGAAACAGAAATTGTAACGGCTTCATTGTCTATTTCATCAATTTGCCTTTTAAACCTTACTTGTTTTAGGTTTAATATAATTTCTGTAACATCTTCTACTACCCCAGGGATAGTAGAGAATTCATGATCAACTCCTTCAATGCGAACTGAAGTTATTGCAAATCCTTCTAAAGATGATAACAGTACTCTCCTTAAAGCGTTACCAACAGTTAATCCATATCCTGGTTCTAAAGGGCGAAACTCAAACTTCCCTTCGAATTCGGTGGAATCAATCATTATAACTTTATCGGGCTTCTGAAAATTTAGTATTGCCATATTACGACTTCTGTGAATTATTATTTCGAATATAATTCGACTATGAATTGTTCATTTATATTTTCTGGAATCTGTACTCTTGCAGGAACAGAAACAAAAGTTCCTTGCTTAGTCTCATTATTCCAGGTCATCCACTCATAAGTGGCACTTGAATTTGCTAGCGAATTTGTGATCGCTTCTAAAGATTTAGATTTCTCTCTTACCGCAATTACATCTCCTGGCTTCACTTGGTAAGATGGTACGTTTAGTACATCTCCATTTACAGTAATATGTCTGTGAGAAACTAATTGTCTCGCACCACTCCTAGAAGGAGAAACACCCATTCTGTAAACTACATTATCTAATCTAGATTCACATAATTGTAAAAGAACCTCTCCAGTAATACCGGTTGATCTGGTTGCTTTATCAAACATGTTTCTGAACTGACGCTCTAATACACCATAAGTGTACTTTGCTTTTTGCTTCTCCATTAACTGGATTGCATATTCAGATTTTTTACCTCTTCTACGGTTGTTACCATGTTGTCCCGGAGGGTAATTTCTTTTTTCGAAAGACTTATCATCTCCGAATATAGCCTCGCCAAATTTACGCGCTATTTTAGTCTTTGGACCAGTATATCTTGCCATTGAAAATTGTTTTTTGTGAGAATGCGATTATGAATTAAGGTCACTGTCCTTCGATAATCTTATTGCCTTCTCGTTTATACTTAATAATTAATTAAACTCTACGTCTTTTAGGAGGTCTACATCCATTGTGTGGCAAAGGAGTAACATCGATAATTTCGGTTACTTCAATTCCTGCATTGTGTATAGAACGCATAGCAGATTCTCTACCATTTCCTGGTCCTTTAACATATACTTTCACTTTTCTTAAACCAGCTTCATGTGCAACTTTCGAAGCATCTTCTGCAGCTAATTGAGCAGCGTAAGGAGTATTTTTCTTAGATCCTCTAAAGCCCATTTTACCGGCAGATGACCAAGAGATAAGATCTCCCTTTTTATTTGTTAAAGAAATAATGATGTTATTAAAAGAAGCAGTAATATGCGCTTCTCCATTAGACTCAACGATTACTTTACGTTTCTTTTGAGCAGTTTTTTGAGTTTTTGCCATCTTACTTATTATTTAGTTGCTTTCTTCTTATTAGCAACTGTTTTTCTTCTACCTTTTCTGGTTCTTGAATTGTTCTTAGTTCTTTGTCCTCTTAATGGAAGACCAGATCTATGACGCACACCACGGTAACATCCTATATCCATAAGACGTTTGATACTCATTTGTACTTCTGAACGTAATTCACCTTCAATTTTAAAAGTTCCAACAGCTTCACGAATTTTCCCAATCTGGTCATCGTCCCAATCTGAAACTTTAATACTCTCGTCTACGTTAGCATCTTTCAGGATTCTTTCAGCCCTACTTTTGCCAATTCCGAAGATATAGGTCAATGCTATAACTCCGCGTTTTTGTTTTGGTATATCAACACCTGCAATTCTAGCCATAACTTAACCTTGTCTTTGTTTAAATTTTGGATTCTTTTTGTTAATCACGTAAAGTCTACCTTTTCTGCGTACAATCTTGCAGTCGGCACTTCTTTTTTTAACTGATGCTCTTACTTTCATCTTAATTAGTATCTGTAAGTTATTCGAGCCTTAGATAAATCGTAAGGACTCATTTCTAATTTCACTTTATCTCCGGGTAATAATTTAATATAATGCATACGCATCTTTCCCGAAATATGAGCGGTCACCACGTGTCCGTTCTCAAGTTCCACACGAAACATAGCATTTGATAATGCTTCTATAATTGTTCCGTCTTGTTCTATTGCTGATTGCTTTGCCATAGTTACGCTACTGCTTTTCTATTTTTTCCGGTTTTCATCAAACCATCATAATGTCTATTCAACAAATAAGAATTCACTTGCTGCATAGTATCAATCGCAACCCCCACCATAATTAACAATGAGGTACCTCCAAAGAACAATGCCCATCCCTGTTGTACACCCAACAGTTGATACACTATAGCAGGGAACACTGCTATAAGAGCGAGGAAAATTGAACCCGGAAGGGTTATCTGAGACATGATTCTATCTAAGTACTCTGCAGTGTCTCCACCTGGACGAATTCCAGGAATAAATCCACCGCTTCTCTTAAGATCATCTGCCATTTTATTGGTAGGTACTGTAATTGCCGTATAGAAGTATGTAAATACTATAATTAACAAGGCAAATACTAAGTTATACCAAAAACCAAATATATCACTGAACGCAGCTGCAACACCTTGCGAGGTCTCTCCATCAGAAAGTCCCGCTACCGCAGCCGGTATAAACATAATTGCTTGAGCAAAGATAATAGGCATTACTCCAGAAGCGTTTAATTTAAGAGGAATATACTGTCTTGATCCAAATACATTCTTCTCATAACCTCCAGATGCCGTTCTTCGCGCATATTGCACTGCTATTTGTCTTACTGCCATCACTAACATGATAGACGCCATGATTATAGCAAACCAAATTACCAATTCTATAAGGATCATAACTAAACCACCATTAGACTCAAATACTCTGGAAGCAAATTCCTGAATAAAAGCCTGTGGTAATGTTGCTATAATACCAACCATAATTAATAAGGAAATACCATTCCCTATTCCTTTATCGGTAATTTTTTCACCCAACCACATTGCAAATATAGTCCCAGTAGTAAGAATTATTACTGAGGATGCAACAAAAGTTACAGTGTTACCTAATAAAAAGGCACTTTGAGGTAGGGTAGCAAACAAGTTATAGATATAACCAGGTCCTTGAACCAAGGTAATAGCTATAGTTAACCATCTTGTTATCTGGTTAATCCTTCTTCTTCCACTCTCTCCTTCTTTCTGAAGCTTTTGTAAATAAGGAACAGCAATACCCATTAACTGCACCACAATGGAAGCAGAAATATAGGGCATGATTCCTAATGCAAAAACGGAAGCGTTAGAAAAAGCACCACCTGTAAACGCATTAAGTAGACCCAAGAGTCCACTTTCAGTTTGACTAGCTAAATTAGATAACTGTGAAGCATCTATTCCAGGAAGTACAACCTGCGCACCAAAACGGTATACCAATAACAGACCAAGGGTCACTAAAATTCTATTTTTTAGTTCCTCGATTTTCCAGATATTCTTTATAGTATTGATAAATTTCATATGTATATCTATTATAAAGTAACTACTTCTCCTCCGGCAGCTTCGATAGCTTCCTTAGCTGAGGCAGTAAATTTATGAACAGATATTTTCAATGTTGCTTTTAATTCCCCTCTACCTAATATCTTTACTAATTCGTTTTTACGAGCCAGTCCGTTTTCAACCAAAACTTGCATATCTACGGTATCTTTAATTCTACCGTTGTCTACAAGTCCCTGAAGCGTATCAAGGTTAACACCTTGATAATCTTTACGGTTAATATTGGTAAAACCAAATTTAGGCACTCTTCGTTGAAGTGGCATTTGCCCACCTTCAAAACCTATCTTTCTAGAATAACCAGAACGAGATTTGGCACCCTTATGTCCACGGGTAGCCGTTCCTCCTTTTCCAGATCCTTCTCCTCTACCTACACGTTTACTGTTATTTTGAACTGAACCTTTTGCGGGTCTTAAGTTACTTAAATCCATGTGAGTTTATTATTTTGTTTCCGCTACAGAAACTAAGTGTTGAACTTTATTTACCATACCAAGGATGTTTGGTGTGTTCTCGTGCTCTACAACTTGGTTAAGTCTTCTTAAACCAAGTGCTTCTAAAGTACGTTTCTGGTTTGCAGTACGTTTAATTGCACTTTTAACCTGCTTTACATATATCTTTGCCATCTTGTCCTTGTATTATCCTTTAAAAACTTTGTCTAATGTAATACCACGTTGTTTAGCTACGGTTTGAGCACTACGCAATTGCAATAGGGCATCAAAAGTTGCTTTTACAACGTTATGCGGGTTTGAAGATCCTTGGTTTTTTGAAAGTACATCATGTACACCAACAGCCTCCAATACGGCACGAATTGCACCACCAGCTATTACTCCGGTACCAGTTGCAGCAGGGATCAATAAAACCCTTGCTCCACCATATTTACCTTTTTGCTCATGAGGAATAGATCCTTTATAAATAGGAATTCTTACCAAATTCTTTTTGGCATCCTCTATAGATTTTGCGATTGCACTAGCAACGTCTTTCGATTTTCCTAAACCTTGACCTACTACTCCATTCTCATCACCTACAACTACAATAGCAGAAAAACCAAATGCTCTACCACCTTTTGTAACCTTTGTAACACGTTGCACACCAACCAAACGATCTTTTAATTCAAGACCTGCTGGTTTTACAAGTTCTACATTTTTATAATCTTGATACATATCTTATTAGAATTTTAGTCCTCCTTCACGAGCACCATCTGCCAATGATTTAACTCTTCCGTGATATAAATAACCACCTCTATCAAAAGAGATCGAATCTATTCCGGCCTTTAACGCTTTTTCTGCAATAGCTTTACCAACTAAGGCAGCTTTATCTAATTTATTACTATCAGATGCACTTACGTCTTTATCTCTAGAAGAAGCGGCAACCAAAGTTTTACCTTGAACATCGTCTACTATTTGAGCATAAATTTCTTTATTGCTTCTAAATACAGCCAATCTTGGGCGACTTTGGGTTCCCGTAATATCTTTACGGATCCTCTTCTTAATCTTTGTTCTTCTTGCTTGTTTTGAAAATGCCATATCTACACTTTATTAAGCTGATTTACCAGCTTTTCTTCTTAATTGTTCTCCTACAAACTTAATTCCTTTTCCTTTATACGGCTCTGGAGCACGGAAGGAACGAATTTTAGCTGCTATTTGACCAACCAATTGTTTATCATGAGAAGACAATTTCACGATTGGGTTTTTCCCTTTATCTGAAACAGTCTCTACCTTCACCTCTGGTGCTAGTTCAAAAACAATATTATGAGAGAATCCTACAGCAAGCTCTAATTTTTGTCCTTGGTTGGAAGCACGATAACCTACTCCTACCAATTCCAATTCCTTAGTGAAACCTTTAGATACTCCTTCAATCATATTATTTACCAAAGAACGGTATAACCCGTGCTTTGCTTTTTGGTCCTTCTTATCTGAAGAGCGCTCAAAAGTAATCAAATCATCTTCAATTTTCACATCGATGTCTTTAATTTCTTGAGTTAATTCTCCCAATTTTCCTTTTACCGTCACAATCTTATCATTCAGGCTAACTGTAACGCCTTCTGGGATAGTGATTGGGTTTTTACCTATTCTTGACATTTCTTAAGTCTTTAAGTATTAGTAAACGTAGCATAAAACTTCACCACCAACTTTTTCAGCTTGGGCTTGTCTACCTGTCATTACTCCGTGAGAAGTAGAAACGATAGCAATACCAAGACCGTTTAAGATACGTGGCAATTCATTAGCTCCAGCGTATTTACGTAAACCGGGTTTACTTATTCGTTGAATGTTCTTAATTACCGGGTCTTTAGTAAGCTTGTCGTACTTAAGAGCTATCTTGATAGAACCTTGAGCGGTTGTATCTTCAAACTTGTAACTAAGAATATATCCTTGATCGAATAATATTTTAGTGATCTCCTTTTTAAGATTAGAAGCAGGAATCTCAACCACTCTGTGGTTAGCTGCTACTGCATTTCTAATTCTTGTTAAATAATCTGCAACTGGATCTGTAGTCATTTTTTCAATTTACGATAACGGTTTTCATACCACGAAAACTATCGGGTTGAACCTTTCATCAATTTATAATATTACCAACTAGCTTTTCTTACTCCTGGAATTAATCCTTGGTTAGCCATTTCTCTAAACATAACTCGAGAAAGACCAAATTGTCTCATGTATCCTTTAGGTCTTCCTGTTAATTTACAACGATTGTGTAAACGAACTGGAGAGGCATTCTTAGGAAGTTTTTGTAATCCTTCAAAATCACCAGCTTCTTTCAAAGCTTTGCGTTTATCAGCATATTTCTTCACAACTGCTTGTCTCTTCACCTCACGGGCTTTCATTGATTCTTTAGCCATATCTTAATTCTTTTTAAAAGGTAAACCTAGTTCCGTTAGCAATGATTTTGCTTCCTTATCTGTTGGTGCGGAAGTTACGAAAGTGATATCCATTCCTGAAATTTTATTCACTTTATCTATATCGATCTCCGGAAAGATGATTTGCTCAGTAATACCTAAGTTGTAATTTCCTCTTCCATCAAAACCAGTAGCTTTGATTCCGTTAAAATCACGAACCCTAGGAAGGGAAGAAGTGATAAAACGATCTAGAAATTCATACATTCTTTCTCCACGTAAAGTAACTTTTGCCCCAATTGGCATTCCCTTACGTAATTTAAAAGAAGCAACATCCTTTTTAGAAATGGTTGATACCGCTTTTTGACCAGTGATCATAGTTAATTCATCTACTGCATGGTCAATAAGTTTCTTATCTGCTACAGCTGCTCCAACTCCACGGCTCAAAACTATCTTTTCTAGTTTTGGAACTTGCATGATGTTTGAGTAACTGAATTCTTCTGTAAGAGCAGACATTACTCTGTCTTTATACTCTTGTTTAAGTCTTGGTACGTATGCCATAACTAAATTACTTCATTTGATTTTTTGGAAAATCTAACTTTCTTTCCATCTTCCATTCTGTAACCAACACGGGTAGAATCTCCCTTTTTGTCGATTAAAGACAAGTTAGATAAATGGATAGGTGCTTCCTTCTTAACTATACCTCCTTGTGGGTTAGATGCACTTGGCTTCTCATGTTTTGAGACCATATTTACACCTTCCACAATTGCTTTATTTTTATCACGAAGAATTGTCTTAACTTTTCCTTCTTGACCTTTATGGTCTCCGGCAATAAGTCTTACTGTATCTCCAGATTTTATTTTCAGCTTTGTCATTATTTCAATGTATTAAAGCACCTCTGGTGCTAATGATACAATCTTCATGAATTGTTTATCACGAAGTTCACGTGCTACTGGACCAAATACACGAGTACCGCGCATTTCGCCAGTTGGGTTTAGAAGAACACATGCGTTATCATCAAAACGGATATATGATCCATCTGGCCTACGCACTTCTTTCTTGGTACGAACAACAACTGCCGTTGAAACTGCACCCTTCTTAATGTTTCCATTAGGTGTAGCTTCTTTAACGCTGACAACTATTTTGTCTCCAACAGAAGCGTATCTTCTTTTTGTACCTCCTAATACTCTTATGGTCAAAACTTCTTTTGCCCCGGTATTATCTGCTACTCTTAATCTAGACTCTTGTTGTACCATTTTACTTAGCTCTTTCTATAATTTCTATTAATCTCCAACATTTAGATTTACTCAATGGACGAGTCTCCATTATTTTTACTGTATCTCCAATGTTGCAGTCATTTGTTTCGTCGTGAGCCACGTATTTTTTCGTTTTTAAAACGAATTTACCATACATGGGATGTTTTACCTTTTTAACTTCAGCAACCACAATGGATTTCTGCATTTTGTTACTGGTAACTACACCTATACGCTCTTTTCTTAAATTTCTTTTTTCCATCTTTCAGCAGAATAACACTTATTGTTGTTGTTCTCTTTTAGTTAACTCTGTAGCAATTCTCGCTATAGATTTTCTTACAACTCTTAGTTGTATTGGGTTCTCCAATGGCGAAACTGCGTGAGCCATTTTTAAATCTGAATATGCTTTTCTGGACTTACTAAGTTCTTCTTGCAAATCTACTACAGATGATTCTCTTACTTCTGATTGTTTCATAACTTCTCTTAATTAAGCTTGATAATCTCTAGCTACAATAAACTTAGTTTTCACAGGCAATTTCTGTGCTGCAAGACGCAATGCTTCTTTTGCAACGTCATAAGGTACTCCTCCTATTTCAAATAAGATTCTTCCTGGTTTTACAACTGCTGCCCAATATTCTACAGCACCTTTACCTTTACCCATACGTACTTCAAGAGGTTTCTTTGTAATAGGCTTGTCTGGAAAAATTTTAATCCATAACGAACCTTCTCTTTTCATAAAACGGGTAGCGGCGATACGAGCTGCTTCTATTTGACGTGCAGTAAGGAAACTTGAGTCCAATGATTTGATCCCGAATGTTCCGTTTGAAAGTCTATGCCCTCTTTGAGAGTTTCCTTTCATACGGCCCTTTTGCATCTTACGATATTTTGTTCTTTTAGGCTGTAACATTTTTGTTTCTTTAAAAAATTACTTTCTACGACGTGGTTTGTTGTTACCTCCTCGTGCTGGTCCGGATTTTCCTCCTGGCTTCTTGGTAGTCATACCAACAAGTGGGGAAAGTTCTCTTTTTCCGTAAACCTCACCTTTCATGATCCATACTTTAACACCGAGTCTACCATAAGTAGTGTGTGCCTCAACTAAAGCATAATCAATATCGGCTCTAAAAGTCGACAAAGGAATTCGTCCATCTTTATAATGTTCTGAACGAGCCATCTCTGCCCCATTCAAACGACCTGAAATTTGTATTTTAATACCTTCAGCATTCATTCTCATAGCGGCTGCAATAGCCATTTTGATAGCACGACGGTAAGAAATACGATTCTCAATTTGTCTAGCAACACTAGAACCTACTAAATGAGCATCTAATTCTGGTCTCTTAATTTCAAAGATGTTAATTTGAACTTCTTTGTCAGTAATTTTCTTAAGCTCTTCTTTCAACTTGTCTACCTCTTGTCCACCTTTCCCAATAATGATACCAGGTCTAGCAGTAGTGATAGTAACGGTTACAAGTTTAAGAGTACGCTCGATAATTACTCTTGATACACTCGCTTTGGATAAACGAGCATGGATATACTTTCTAATCTTATCGTCTTCGGCTAATTTATCGCCGTAGTCATTTCCTCCGTACCAGTTGGATTCCCATCCTCTTATGATACCAAGGCGATTCCCGATTGGATTTGTTTTCTGTCCCATACTCTTAGCTTTGTGTATTTTTATTGTCACCAATCACAATTGTAACGTGGTTGGAACGTTTTCTAATTCTATGTGCGCGACCTTGTGGTGCAGGACGAAGTCTCTTCAACATACTCCCACCGTCTACGCGTATCTCTTTTACAAATAAATCTGCCTCCTCAATGTTAGCATCTTCATTTTTTGCTTGCCAGTTAGCAATAGCAGAAAGAAGTAATTTCTCCAATCTACGTGATGCTTCCTTAGAGCTAAATCTCAACACATGAAGCGCTCTTTCTACTTTTTCACCTCGAACTAAATCTGCAACTAATCGCATTTTTCTTGGCGAAGTAGGGCAGTTATTCAGTTTTGCAAAAGCTACTAGCTTTTTAGCTTCTTTTGTCTGATCTGCTTTTTCTCTTTTACGAACTCCCATAGCTTCAGTTATCTTTTACCTTTATTTTTCGCACCTACGTGACCTCTAAAAGATCTAGTTGGTGAAAATTCTCCTAATTTGTGTCCTACCATATTCTCTGTTACATAAACAGGAACAAATTGTTTCCCATTATGCACAGCGATAGTTTGCCCAACGAAATCTGGAGTTATCATAGAGGCTCTAGACCAAGTCTTGATTACCGTCTTTTTCCCAGCTTCTACGTTTGTAGCAACTTTCTTTTCTAACTTATAGTGAACGTAAGGTCCTTTTTTTAATGAACGTGCCATATCTTATTATTTCTTTCTACGTTCTACAATATACTTATTACTCGCTTTCGTCTTAGATCGGGTTCTATAACCTTTAGCAGGTATACCTTTTCTAGAACGTGGGTGACCTCCAGAAGATTTTCCTTCACCACCACCCATTGGGTGATCCACAGGATTCATCACTACTGGTCTTGTTCTTGGTCTTCTACCCAACCATCTACTTCTACCTGCTTTACCAGATACAATTAATTGATGATCACTGTTCGAAATAGCTCCGATAGTAGACATACAAGTAACTAACACCCTTCTAATTTCTCCTGAAGGAAGTTTGATAGTTGCATATTTACCTTCTTTCGCTACTAATTGAGCAAAAGCTCCAGCACTACGAGCCATAACAGCTCCTTGTCCAGGACGTAATTCTATACAAGAAATAATAGTTCCTAATGGTACTGCAGAAAGCGGCATTGCGTTTCCAATTTCTGGAGCAGCACCCTCAGCGTCAGAAACAATGTTCTGATCTACCTGAAGACCGTTTTGAGCAACTATATACCTTTTCTCACCATCTTGATAATTCAATAGAGCGATAAAAGCCGTTCTGTTAGGATCATATTCTATAGACGCAACTGTAGCAGGAACTCCATGCTTGTCACGTTTAAAATCGATAATTCTGTAACGTCTTTTGTGACCACCACCTTTATAGCGCATGGTCATTTTTCCTTGACTGTTTCTACCACCTGACTTTTTAATCGGAGCTATTAAACTCTTCTCCGGCTTATCAGTAGTAATGGCGTCAAAACCATTAACTACTCTAAAACGCTGACCAGGGGTGATTGGTTTTAATTTTCTAACTGACATTCTTTAATCTTAAAGATTACTGTATAAATCAATAGTTTCACCTTCCGCCACCTGTACTAATGCTTTCTTAAAAGCACTTGTTTTACCAGTGATCACTCCCGTTTTTGTAAAACGAGATTTACGATCTGGACGGACATTAATTGTGCGAACTTTAGTAACTGAAACTCCATAAGCAGACTCAATAGCGCCTTTAATTTCAATCTTGTTCGCCTTATTATTAACAACGAACGAATAACGGTTGTTCAACTCGCTATCTGCTGTCGCTTTTTCTGTAATAATAGGTTTTATTAAGATACTCATATCGTTTATTTACTTAAATTCAACTCAATTCCTTCTAAAGACCCTTCAACAAACACAAGGTTATTTGCGTTTAGTATTTTGTAAGTACTTAACTCTGAACTACTTACAACTTCGGTGCCTTTTAAATTGCGTGACGACAAATATACATTTTTATTCGAGTCACCCAACACTATAAGAGATTTTTTATTCTCAACACCCAAGCCTCTTAAAACCTCTATGAAGTTTTTAGTTTTTGGAGTATCGAATTGGAAATCTTCTACTATGATAATTGCTTTATCATTTGCCTTAATAGAAAGAGCAGATTTTCTTGCTAATCTCTTTAAGTTCTTGTTCAATTTAAAACCGTAGTTTCTTGGACGTGGTCCGAACATACGTCCACCACCTCTAAAAATACCAGATTTTATACTACCAGCACGAGCTGTACCAGTACCTTTTTGTTTTTTAATCTTACGTGTACTTCCTGTAATTTCCGCACGCTCCTTAGATTTGTGCGTTCCTTGACGTTGGTTAGCCAAGTATTGTTTTACATCAAGATATACAGCATGATTGTTAGGCTCTATTCCGAAAACAGAATCTGAAAGGTTAACCTTTCTTCCTGTTTCTTTTCCTTTAATATCTACAACTGCTATTTCCATTACTTCTGAATGATTACATATGAGTTATTGTGTCCAGGAACACATCCTTTAACAACAAGTAGATTTTTATCTGCAACTACTTTTAAAACTCTTAAGTTTTCTAATTTTACTGTGTCACCACCCATACGGCCAGCCATACGCATTCCCTTAAATACTCTTGCAGGATATGACGCAGCACCAATCGATCCAGGGGCTCTTAAACGGTTATGTTGACCGTGAGTAGCTTGTCCTACCCCGGCAAATCCGTGTCTCTTTACTACACCTTGAAAACCTTTACCTTTACTAGTTCCTGAAACGTCCACGAACTCTCCTTCAGTAAAATGTTCTACAGTGATGCTATCACCTAATTTGTGATCCCCATCAAAACCTTTGAATTCAACGACTTTACGCATTGCTGCAGAACCGGCTTTTTTAGCATGCCCAGTGGCAGCTTTGTTAGCGGTCTTTTTGTCATCGAAACCTAATTGAAGAGCTTCATACCCGTCAATTTCCATGGTTCTGACTTGGGTAATTACACATGGACCAGCTTGAATAACGGTACAAGGAATGTTCTTTCCATTCTCGTCAAAAATACTAGTCATGCCTATTTTTTTTCCTATTAACCCAGACATAATTAATTATTGATTAAATTAAATTTATTTATTTAAAAATATTCAGGATTGAAAATACTTCCAATCCTGAATGTATTTTTCCGTTTTTCCCTCGACAACCGCTCGGGACATGTTAGTTAATTCTTACTTGAATTCAATTTATATTTGAATTCAAAATCAAATTATACTTTGATCTCTACTTCAACTCCACTTGGCAATTCCAATTTCATTAAAGCATCAATAGTTTTAGATGAAGAACTATATATGTCCAACAATCTTTTGTAAGAGCTTAATTGAAATTGTTCACGCGCTTTCTTATTAACGTGCGGAGAACGTAATACGGTAAAGATTTTTTTATGTGTTGGTAATGGGATTGGTCCCGTTACTACAGCACCCGTAGTTTTTACGGTCTTTACAATCTTCTCTGCAGACTTATCTACTAAGTTATGATCGTAAGATTTAAGTTTTATTCTGATTTTTTGACTCATATCCCTATTATTAATCGTTTGTACCTTTAGCTGCCTTAATCACTTCTTCCGAAATATTCGATGGAGTTTCAGCATAATGAGCAAATTCCATTGTAGAGGTTGCTCTACCAGATGATAATGTTCTTAATGTTGTAACGTAACCAAACATTTCAGAAAGAGGTACTTCAGCTTTAATAACCTTTGCACCAGATCTGTCTGACATATCGTTTACCTGACCTCTTCTTCTGTTAAGATCCCCTACAATATCTCCCATGTTTTCTTCTGGAGTTACAACTTCAACCTTCATGATTGGTTCAAGAATTTTAGCACCAGCTTTCTTAGCAGCTACCTTATAACCCATTCTTGCAGCCAATTCAAAAGATAGTTGATCGGAATCCACAGGGTGGAAAGATCCATCTTTTAATTCTACTTTAAGAGTATCCATTTTAAATCCTGCTAAAGGACCAGTTTTCATAGCTTCTCTAAATCCTTTTTCCACAGATGGAATAAATTCTTTAGGGATACGTCCACCTTTTACAGAGTCGATAAATTGTAGACCTGGACCTTTAAAGTCCTCATCTGCAGGAGACATCTCAAATACGATATCACCAAATTTACCACGTCCACCAGATTGCTTCTTATAAGTTTCCCTATGATCTGCGCTTCTAGTAATGGTTTCCTTATACTCAACCTGAGGCTGACCTTCATTAACCTCTACTTTGAATTCTCTCTTCAAACGATCTACTAAAATCTCTAAGTGCAATTCTCCCATTCCTGAGATAATTGTTTGTCCTGAAACTTCATCTGTCTTAACCTGGAAAGTTGGATCTTCTTCAGCTAGCTTAGCCAAAGCCATACCCATCTTATCCACATCTGCCTTAGTTTTAGGCTCCACTGCAATACCAATTACTGGTGCAGGGAAAGACATAGATTCTAAAGTAATAGGATTCTTCTCATCTGTAAGAGTATCTCCAGTTTTAATATCTTTAAAACCAACAGCAGCACCAATATCTCCAGCTTCAATTCTGTCTATAGGCTCTTGCTTGTTAGCGTGCATTTGGTAGATACGTGAAATACGTTCTTTTTTACCAGAACGGTTATTCAACACATAAGAACCAGCATCTAAAGCACCTGAGTATACTCTAAAGAAAGCTAAACGTCCTACGAAAGGATCGGTAGCAATTTTAAAAGCTAAAGCAGAAAATGGTGAATCTACGTTAGGTTTACGAGATTCTTCTTCGTCTGTATCTGGATTTACTCCAATAATAGCATCAATATCTACAGGAGATGGTAAATAACGCATTACCGCATCTAACATCATTTGTACACCTTTGTTTTTAAAGGCAGATCCACACATCATAGGTATGATAGACATATCTATAGTAGCAGCTCTTAATGCAGCGATAATTTCGTCTTCAGTAATAGAATTTTCATCTTCGAAGAATTTCTCCATCAAAGCTTCATCGTAGTCAGCAACCGCCTCAACCAATAAAGTTCTATACTTATTAACATCTTCCATTAATTCCTCTGGAATAGCAATGGTCTCGTAAGTCATTCCAAAATCCTCTTCATTCCAAACGATAGCTGTTTTAGATATTAAATCTACAACACCTTTAAAATCGTTCTCTTCACCAATTGGAATTTGCAAAGGCACTGGGTTTCCACCTAGCATCTCTCTAACTTGGTCACACACTTTGAAAAAGTCTGATCCCTGACGGTCCATTTTATTAACGAATCCTAAACGAGGAACTTTATACTTATCTGCTTGTCTCCATACAGTTTCAGATTGAGGCTCAACACCATCAACCGCACTGAACAAAGCAACCATACCATCCAATACACGTAAAGAACGCTCTACCTCTACGGTAAAATCTACGTGACCTGGGGTATCAATGATATTTACTGTGAATTCTTGATCGCGATACATCCACTTACAGTGAGTAGCAGCAGAAGTAATTGTAATACCTCTTTCTTGCTCCTGCTCCATCCAGTCCATAGTAGCAGCACCATCATGAACTTCTCCAATCTTGTGACTTACACCCGTATAAAACAGGACACGCTCTGTAGTTGTGGTTTTACCAGCATCAATATGCGCAGCAATACCAATATTTCTTGTAAATTTTAAATCTCTTTGTGCCATTTTTTTAGAATCTAAAGTGAGAGAATGCTTTGTTAGCTTCAGCCATCTTATGGGTATCTACTCTTTTCTTAACAGCAGCACCTTCTTCCTTAGCAGCAGCAATTACTTCTGCAGCTAATCTCTGAGCCATAGATTTCTCATTACGCTTTCTAGAGTAAGAGATCAACCATTTCATTGCAGTTGAAACTTTACGATCTGGTCTAATTTGCATAGGGATCTGAAAAGTTGCACCTCCAACACGTCTACTTCTTACCTCTACGTGTGGCATTACATTAGAAAGAGCATCTTTCCAAACCTCAAGGCCTGTCTTCTCTTCATCTTGTTTTTTCTCTTCTACAATCGCAATAGCGTCATAGAATACTTTGAAAGAAACTGATTTTTTACCATCCCACATCATCATGTTAACAAAACGAGTTACTAACTGATCATTAAATTTTGGATCTGGTAAAAGAGGCCTCTTTTTTGCCTGTCTTTTTCTCATGTCTTTACATTAAAAGTTTTTAATTACTTCTTAGGGCGTTTTGCACCGTACTTAGATCTTCTTTGCGTTCTACCTTCAACACCTGCGGTATCTAAGGCACCACGAACAATGTGATATCTAACTCCTGGCAAATCTTTTACCCTTCCACCTCTAACCAATACTATCGAGTGCTCTTGTAGATTGTGTCCTTCACCAGGGATGTATGCGTTCACTTCTTTTCCATTAGTTAACCTTACCCTTGCAACTTTACGCATTGCAGAGTTAGGTTTCTTAGGAGTAGTTGTGTAAACACGCGTACACACACCTCGTCTTTGAGGGCACGAATCTAAAGCAGCCGATTTACTCTTCTTGGTTATTTTGGCTCTTCCTTTTCGTACTAATTGTGAAATTGTTGGCATAATTTCTTTTACACTTATTATTGTTATAAAATTACCTTCCCTATTTTTTAGGGTCTGCAAAGGTAGAAATAAAATCGAATTATTCAAATGTTAATTGATTAATTTTCAAGTATTATGCTGATAATAATGTTTTTCTCATCAAAAAGGTAAGAACCAAAAAATACATAGCTTTAATTACGATAATCATTTCTCCATTATATTTAAAGTTGAAGTAATATAATAGACAAAGAAATTTTACCACCCACACTAATTTTGTGAGCGATTTTTAAACTTCCAAAAATTGTAATAATATCTATATAAAAGAAGAAATTTAGATGATCAACCTCATTATTGACCCAATATGATACCATTTAGTTAATATTTTCAATCATCTATTAAATAATTATAATTTTTTGAAATATTATTATACTTGATACGGAAATTTAAAGTCCTGTTTAATAAGGATTTACTAGTAGCTAGAATATTTATAATTACCGTTTTAAATTAATTTATGAGTAATCATTTGGTGATTTAACGTTTTCTTATCATTTTTGGCGTTGGCTAATTCAAATTAATTAAACAATGAAAACAAAATTTAGTAGTATTTTAACGCTATTGCTAGCGTTCGTTGTGCAAATAACGTTTGCACAACAACAGTCCGTAACGGGTACCGTTACCGACGAAGATGGTTTGCCTATACCAGGGGTGAACATATTAGTAAAGGGATCCAATACCGGGACCCAATCAGATTTTGATGGAAACTATGCAATTCAAGCCTCTCAAGGTGATGTTTTGGTGTTTTCATTTATAGGTCTTGTTAAAACTGAACAAACAGTTGGAACCTCTAACACGATAAGTGTTGTAATGAAAGGTGACGCTGCGCAACTGGATGAAGTTGTAGTAACTGCCTTAGGTATTAAAAGGGAGAAGAAATCTTTAGGTTATGCTACTCAAGAAGTAGATGGTTCTGCAGTTTCTGATGTTCCAACCTCTAACTTCATGAATTCACTTTCAGGAAAAGTAGCAGGTTTAAACATTAAAACTTCTGGAACAATTGGAGGTTCTTCTAACGTTGTTATTAGAGGTAGTTCTTCTATTACAGGAAATAACCAAGCGTTATTTATTGTAGATGGAACTCCTATTAGTAATGCTAACACCAATGGTTCTAACCAGCAAGCTGGTAGAGGTGGATATGACTACGGTAATGCCGCAGCAGATATCAACCCTAACAACATTGCGTCTATTAACGTATTAAAAGGTGCTGCGGCAACTGCTTTATACGGTTCTAGAGCTGCAAATGGTGTGGTTATTATTGAAACTAAAAAAGGAAATAAAGGTAAAGGGATCGGGGTTTCTGTAAGCTCTTCTCTTATGATTTCTGACATAGATAGCGAAACTTTACCAGTTTATCAAGATCAATATGGTGCTGGTTACGGTGCTTACTATGAGTCTGAAGACGGATATTTCAACTTGTTTGATGTAGATGGTGATGGTAACTTAGATGAGACTACTCCTTTTACTGAAGATGCTTCTTTTGGAGCAGCATTCGATCCAAACAGAATGATTTACCAATGGAACTCTATTTTCCCATCATTAACGGATACTTATTTACAAGCAACTCCATGGGTAGCAGCTAAAAACACTCCTAATGATATTTGGGAAACTGGATATACTGCAATAAACTCTGTGGCTTTAGATGGAGGTTCAGATACTGGATCATTCAGATTATCTGCTAACAATTTACTTCAAGAAGGAAATCTTCCTAACAGTGAGATCAAAAGAAACACTATTACTTTTAGTGCAACTCAAGATTTAACTGAAAAATTCACTGCTTCTACAAATGTTACTTTCACAAAAACAGATGGTAAAGGTAGATACGGGACAGGATATTCTTCTGGAAACCCAATGCAACAATTCAGACAATGGTTCCAAACAAACGTTGACATTTATGAGCAAAGAGATGCTTATTTTGCAACAGGAGAAAACATTACTTGGAATCCAAATGGACCTGATAACTTATCTCCAATTTATTCTGATAACCCATATTGGACTAGATACGAGAATTATGAAACAGATACAAGAAGCCGTTATTTCGGAAACTTGAATCTTAACTATGCAATCAATGACATTTTTAGTGTTGTTGGTAGATTCTCTTTTGATACATACGATGAATTACAAGAAGAGCGTATAAATGTTGGAAGTGCAGATGTTGCAAGTTACTCTAGATTTAACAACAGAGTTGCTGAATATAACTACGACTTAATATTAAACTTCAACAAAGACATTACAGATGATTTAAATCTTGATGGAAATATTGGAGGGAACTTAAGAAGAAACCAACGTAATTACATTCAAGCTGCTACAAATGGTGGATTGAATAAAGCTGGTTTCTACGCTTTAACTAACACTGCTAACCCAATGTTAGCTCCAACAGAAGTAGATTATACTACTATGGTAGATGGTGTTTACGCACGTGCTGGATTAGGGTTTAAGAATACTTATTATCTAGAAGGTACAATTAGAAGAGATAGATCATCTACTCTACCAATTGCAAATAACACTTTCTATTACCCTTCTGTATCTACAAGTATTATATTATCTAACTTATTTGACGCTAGCTGGTTGAATTTTGCGAAATTTAGAGCTAACTACGCAGAAGTTGGAAATGACACAAATCCTTACAATGTATTTAACACGTATATCGTTAACCCAGGTTTTGGTGGTGAAGGTAGCGCAAGTAACACTGCAAGTTTAAAGAACTTAGATCTTACTGCTGAGACTTCAAAATCTTATGAAGTTGGTTTAGAGGCTAATTTCTTAGACAAAAGAATTGGATTAGATCTATCTTACTATAGAACTAGAACTTTCGATCAAATTACAGCAGTACCGGTATCAAATGCAACTGGACGTGATTCTAAATTGTTAAATGCAGGAACTGTACAAAACAAAGGTTTAGAAGTACTTTTAAACTTAAACCCAATTAGAACTGAAAACTTTAACTGGAACATGACCATTAACTGGGCAAAGAATGAAAGTGAAGTTATCGAGTTAACAGATGGTATTGACAACTTAGAATTGGCATCTTTACAAGGTGGTATATCTATAAATGCAGCTCCAGGACAACCTTATGGTGCAATTAGAGGAACAGATTACGTGTATGATGACAATGGAAACAAAATTGTTGGTTCAACTGGTTATTATTTAAAAACTGGAACTAGTAATGAAATTATTGGAAATATCCAACCAGATTGGACAGGTGGTGTTTCTAACACTTTCAGATACAAGAATCTTAGTTTGAATTTCTTAATAGACGTTCAAGAAGGTGGAGATATTTTCTCTTTAGATACTTGGTATGGTTTCGCAACTGGAATGTATGACCGTAGTGTTGGTACAAACGACCTAGGAAACCCAATTAGAAATACTATCGCTAATGGTGGTGGTGTTATTCTTCCTGGTGTAACTGCAGATGGACAACCAAATACAGTAAGAGCTAGAACTGACTACTATGCAAACCCATTTGGTTATGCTAGAGATGCTAACAAAGGTCACGTTTATGACGCATCTTTTGTGAAGTTAAGAGAAGCAGGACTTACTTACAATTTTGGAGAAAAAGTTCTTGATGCTTTACCATTTACAAATGCATCTATCTCTTTAACAGGTAGAAACCTATGGATTATCCACAAAAACATTCCTTACTCAGATCCTGAAGCAGGACTTAGTTCTGGAAATGTTCAAGGATACCAATCTGGAGCTTATCCAACAGCAAGAGAAATTGGAGCTAGTGTGAAATTTAACTTTTAATAAAAGAAAAAATGAAAAAATACATTTTAACAATTATTGCTCTCGCATCACTATGGTCCTGCCAGACAGACGAGCAATATGAAGATTATAACCTGGACCCTAAAAACCCAGCAGAGGTATCAGCAGATTTCTTATTTACTGCCGCTACTGTTAGTTTAGGTGACCAAATGGCAAGCGCCAACGTTAACAGAAACATCTTTAGATTCGTTTCTCAATATTGGACATCTACAACTTATTTAGATGAACCTAATTACGATTTAAATAATCGTGGAATCACAGACAGTCAATGGAATGAACTTTACAGAGATGTTCTTTTTGATCTTGAAGATTCAAGACGTTTAGTTGAAGCTGATGTTGAATTAACTGAAGGTGAAAGAACGGCTAGATTAGCGCAAATTGAAGTTTTAGAAGTTTATACTTGGCAAGTTTTAGTGGATACATTTGGAGATATTCCTTATACTGAAGCTTTAAATGCTGATGAGTTCCCTCAGCCTAAATATGATGACGCAGCTACAATTTACTCTGACTTAATCTCTAGATTAACTGCTGTTAATCCTGATTTCCAAGCTGGATCTGGATTTAGCGATGTTATTTATGGTGGAGATATGACAAATTGGGCAAAATTCTCTAACTCTCTTCTTTTAAGAATTGGAATGAGATTGTCTGATGTGAATGAAGGTTTAGCAACATCTGCAACTACAACTGCAGTAGCAAATGGAGTATTCATGTCTAACGACGATAATGCTACTATTGTTTACCAAAGCACAAACCCGAATACAAATCCTTTATGGACGGACCTTGTTGAAAGTGGAAGATCTGATTATGTTCCTGCTAACACGTTGGTAGATGTAATGAACGATCTTAACGATCCAAGAAGATCTGCATACTTCGATGATAATTTAGCTGAATATGTTGGTGGAGTTTATGGAGGAAGTAATTCTTACCCTTCTTACTCTCATGTTGGTGAAGTATTTTTAGACGCAACTTTCCCTGGTCTTCTTTTAGATTATTCTGAAGTTGAATTTCATTTAGCAGAAGCTGCACAAAGAGGTTTTGGTGTTACTGGAACTGCTGAAGATCATTATAATGCTGCTGTTACTGCTTCTATTAATTACTGGGGTGGATCTGATGCTGATGCTACTGCTTATTTAGCACAAGCTGATGTAGCTTATGATGCTGCTAACTGGAGAGAAAGTATTGGAAATCAATTCTGGATAGCTATGTATGATAACTCTATCATGGGTTGGAATGTTTGGAGAAAGTTTGATACTCCAGTATTCAATTTACCTGAAGATAGCGGTAGTTTCGTACCATTAAGATATACTTATCCAATTGGAGAGCAAAACTTGAACTTAACTAACTATGAAGCAGCTTCTGCAGCTATAGGTGGTGATGATCAACAAACTCCAATTTTTTGGGATACTACTACTCCAGACCAGTCAACATACCCTGGAGGAGGTGAATAAGAATTCTTAAATATTTTATTTTATTTAAAAGCTGCCCAATTGGGCAGCTTTTTTTATTTCCAAGATTTAAGAAAAACCTATATTTGCTGCTATGGAAGACACTACTACAATTTTTGGAATAAGAACAGTTATTGAAGCAATACAAAGCGAAAAGAATATAGATAAGATCTATATTCAAAAAGGACTGAATAATACACTTTTTCAAGAATTGCTGTCATTAATAGGCAAAAAAGGATTTAATATCTCTTATGTTCCTGTAGAAAAATTGCAAAAACTCACCCAAGGAAATCACCAAGGGGTTGTAGCAAAGATCTCACCCATAGAATTTCCAGATATGGAGGAAGTTGTGCAACGAGTGTTAGAAGACAGCAACACGACTCCCCTATTTCTGCTTTTGGACCAAATAACTGACGCTAGAAATTTTGGAGCAATAATTAGAACTGCAGAATGTTGTGGAGTTCATGCTATCATTATTCAAGATAAGGGAGGTGCACCTGTAAATGCAGATACTGTAAAAACTTCAGCTGGAGCTGTTTTTAACATTCCTATTTGTAAAGTAAACCATATTAAGGACGCTATATACTATTTACAAGGTTCTGGAGTAAATGTTGTAGCCGCAACAGAGAAGAGCGACCAATCTATCTATGATACAGAATTAAACAAACCTACAGCCTTAGTGATGGGTAGTGAAGGTAGAGGAATCAACCCTTCTGTTTTAAAGATCGTAAATGACAAGGCTAAACTACCTATGTTTGGAAGTATTGGCTCTTTAAACGTATCTGTTGCCTGTGGTGCATTTTTATATGAGATAGTTAGACAGCGCTCCTAAGCTCAAACTTCCTTATTCTCCTTAAATATATAATTGTACGCATTATCATCTAGTTCGTCTGAGACTTCTTCACTTTTTTCAATGAAATTGCCATTTTCATCAAAATGGCTCATAAAAAGATCGTTTTGAGGATCATAATCTTCCTTCTCCCAGTCATATTTCGGGATGATAATAATTTCTTGCTTGAAAATAAAAGCTAATAGTAATCCTACAATTAGCCCGGACAAATGCCCTTCCCATGAAATTTTTGGGTCTACAGGCACGATAAACCATAGCAACCCACCATACAGAAAAACTACTACTAAGGATAGCGCTATCAACCTATAATATTTTGAAAATATACCTTTGAAAAATAAAAATGAGGCCAATAGATAAATAACCCCGCTCGCCCCAATATGGTTTGCAGGTCTCCCTATAACCCATGTAAGCAATCCGGTTAATAGCAATCCTACCAATAAAACTTTCCAACTAATTGTTCTATAGAAAAAAAATAACGCAGTAGATAAAATGAAGAGAGGAATAGTATTATGAAATAGGTGTTTTATATCTGAATGAATAAATGGCGAAAAGACAATTCCTCTTAACCCTTTTAAGGTTCTAGGCTGAATACCTAAATAATTAAAGTCGAAACCAAACCGAATTTCAAACCAAAACACTACCCATAAAATTAGAACAAACAAAATTGGATAGGCAATGACCCCTGTAGAAAAAGTAAATGATTGTCTTTGTTTCAACATAGGACTAATTTATAATTTAATCGCGAATAAGCTAAGCTTCGAGATGCTAATCAATAGCAAAAGCTATGCGCAATTATCTCTAGTGTCATTTTGTCAACAGTATCTTAATTAATAATAACAGTCTTTTACGATTTCCTACCTTTGTGAAATGAATGAACCTCTTGCAGAACGATTAAGACCCAAAAAACTGAGCGATTATTTAAGTCAGCAACATTTAATTGGTAAAAATGGTGCACTTACACAGCAACTCAAACAAGGAATGATTCCTTCTCTAATATTATGGGGTCCTCCGGGAGTTGGTAAAACTACCTTAGCAAATATTATTGCTACAGAAAGCAATAGACCATTTTACACTTTAAGCGCCATAAATAGCGGTGTTAAGGATATAAGAGATGTTATAGAACGCGCTAAAAAAGGCGAAGGTCTTTTCACCACTAAAAATCCTATCTTATTTATAGATGAGATACATAGATTTAGTAAATCGCAGCAAGATTCTTTACTGGGAGCAGTAGAAAAAGGATGGGTTACCTTAATTGGTGCCACCACAGAAAACCCGAGCTTCGAGGTGATCTCTGCACTACTTTCAAGATGCCAGGTTTATATTTTAAAAGCTTTTGAAAAAGAAGATCTTATTGCATTACTCCATAGAGCGATTACAGAAGATTCTGAAATAAAAAAGAAAGACATTAAACTAACTGAAACTGAAGCTTTATTAAGGTTAAGCGGTGGTGATGCACGAAAGTTATTGAACATTTTTGAATTGTTAGTGAACTCTGTTGAAGGATCAATAGAGATCACTAACGCCTTGGTCTTAGAAAAGGTGCAACAAAATACTGTGCTTTATGATAAGACCGGAGAACAACATTACGATATCGTTTCGGCATTCATAAAATCTATACGAGGGAGTGATCCTAATGGCGCAGTATATTGGCTGGCCAGAATGATAGAAGGTGGTGAGGACGTAAAATTCATAGCTAGACGTTTGCTTATAGCAGCTAGTGAAGACATTGGAAATGCAAATCCAACTGCATTGATCATGGCAAATAACACTTTTCAAGCAGTTACTACTATTGGGTTCCCAGAATCACGAATCATATTAAGCCAATGCGCTATTTATTTGGCAACTTCTCCAAAAAGCAATGCTGCTTATACTGCAATTAACGCTGCCCAAAGTATCGTGAAAGAGACCGGAAACTTATCGGTTCCTTTACCCATAAGAAATGCTCCAACCAAATTGATGAAAGACTTAGGATATGGAGACAATTATAAATACGCACATAATTATGAAAACAATTTTGCGGAAGCAGAATTTCTACCCGAAGAAATCAAAGATACCATGTTCTACCAACCTGGAAATAATCAAAGAGAACAAGTACAGAGAGAGTTCTTAAAAAAACGTTGGAAAAATAAGTATGATTACTAATTCTTGACCTTGTAGACTTTTTTTGAAGTAGAATTATCCTGTGGATTTAAAATTTCTACTACCAAATTTCCATTAGAATCAAAATACGCTATTCCCTGACTTTGCATCGTGGTATAAATAAAATAACCCTCACTTTCAGTTTTTACCATTTTTGCAAATGGTTCCTCGATCTGTTTCAAAAATAACTGATAACCAAATTCAGTGCTTCGAATATAAAATTCCGCATCTTCTGAAATATAGATTTTTTCTGACTTTTTAATTTGTTCCAAATCCTTATTTACTGATGCTGTCCTGGCAGGAGATTGAGGAACTGCTGAAACTATTACTTCTTGGGTCTGGATTTTTTCCTTAACTGGTTTTGTAGCAATCTTAGGTTCTTCTTTAACCCAATTTTGTTCATATTTGTAATTAATCGCTTCAAATGAAGTAAACGCATCCCGAAGCGCTTCTTGATATGCTTTTTTATATTCCTTTTCCTTGCTAATACCTACTTCAGAAATAAAAATTTCTTCATTCGCACAATTCAACAAAACCACTTGAAGCTTCGTTTGAAAAAGACCGCTATCTTCCACTACATCTGCTTTTAAAAAGTTACATGGATTTATGGAAAGATCGTCTGGATTTAATTCATTAGCCATGAATGCCTTAAATCCATATTTTTCAAAAAGGAACTTGGTAAGCTCATTTACTTGATATTGATTAGCCTCTTTTAAAAAATCAAACCTTTCTGGTACAGAGACGTATTTATAGGTGTTTAAATCTTGCCCTACTCCTGTAAAACATAAACCAACCAATAGCGTAAAAATCAAATAGGTATTTCTCATTGTTTTTTAAATATAAACTGCATTCCTAATTGAAGGGAAGCACTCTGTGATTTTGCAAGATTAAAATATCCAGCCAAATTATCTGCTGCAATATAAAAATTAAACTTCTTAATTTTTGTTGAAACTAGTAAACCTACATTATAATAGGAAAAGTCATCTACTGTATAAGAAATCTTAGCTCTAAAATTATTAGTGAACTTTCTATCATAATATGTGGTTAAGGCATAATTCATTGTTCTTGGTCTCTTTACTCCAAAAAGATGAACTCCTATAAGATTATAATTTCTTCGTTTATAGGTTCTCCTATAATCACAAACTTCGAACATTTCTTCAAAGCCAAATTCTATTGCTGCATTAAATTTAACTGGTCTCCAGGTAATATAATTTTCATTTAAAGTCTCATCCTTCAAATTTTCATCTACTTCATCTTCAAAAATATCCCAATATGGGATTGTGCTACCATTAGGAACTACATCTGGAAACAAAGGTTCAATTCCATCCGTTTCATAATCTCCATAATACAAATAGTTTTCTACATCATGTTGCTGATACATAACTCCAATATCCAATACAGATCCAGTGATCCTAAAATTATCGGCTAAATTATAGGTGGCTCCAAGATCTATCCCTGCCCCAATATTACCGCCAAAAAATGAACGTTTTAATAGATCTCGAGTAGATTCTTGAACGGTCATTCCAGAATTATTTAAAGAAGCATATCCAGAAGTATTTACACGAATATCTATATTTTCAGCGAAATGTCTATAAAAATTCGGGGAATTGGGATCGTCTCTAGTGATAAATTTTCCTGAATTATTTGTACTAGCAACATTAAATATTCCTGAATACAATTTACCCCGAGCACCTATGGTTAATTTATTATTTATCCTTTTATTAATCCCTAAATGATAAACGGTCATGATCTCTCCCGTAAAGGAAACATCAGAAAAATCGAACGGCACATTTAAATATGCATTATTTCCCTCATTAACCAATAAAGCAGGATCTTTAGGGAAATACGCAAACATATCCATCTCTTGATAGACTCCTGCAGAAAGGTATTGCCCGTTACCTAATCTCCAACCAAAAGAGAGGATTTCTAATTGTTGGTGGAGTGTGAAATAATCATTTCGGGTTAATCTTCTAATTGCAGCACTAACCCTTTTATTAACATCCGAGTTTGAATCATCAAAAATATCGAATAGATTAACACCTGAAGAACCTGTAGATATATGAAATTTAGAAAATAGCGGTACTCCAATATGCCCATCGAAATTCACATTTGCTCCAGGATTATTAAGTAAAGATTGCGGCAAGCCATTTACATTATATAACAATTGCTTATTTTGACCATGACAAAATATAATCCCAAGAAGTAAACTTAAGCAAGAAAGATAGAGTCTCATGCGCTAAAATTCAAATGAAAATAGTCCCTTGGATTCGAATTTTAGTTCTCCCTCAAAAGCATCCTCATTAGGTAATACTTCGATCTCCACGACCATTTTAATGGACTTCTTAATAACATCTATACGCTCGTTTTCTATAAATTCTATCCACTCAGTTACTGCTGGGTTATCTTTTTCTCCCTTGTTAATTTCAAACTCTAGTGAATGCTGCACTCTGTCATTTTCAGAAAGAAAGGAAATTTTATTTCTAAATGGTTGCGGAAAGGAATTTGTATATCTAAAACTAAATTCTACATTATTAAGATCATCTTGAATATAGCTATCATCTAAGAATTCTAAACGCACTGTATCTCTAATTACTGCCGTAAATTCTCCGGTGTCTTTATCTATAAAATCAGTATTGGTAACGTCAAAAACTAACAAGCTTACTTGAAGATCTGGAGTAAGTGCAATTTCTTCTGTTTGATCCAAGTCCACCCCTTTTACACAAGAGAATATCACCACGCTAAAAAGCAATAGCAAAATGGGGGTTTTAAGTGGTTTAACAAAAGACATTAGGGGATCATTCTTTAAGTGAAACGAAGATATAAATTCTTTATTGCTATAAATACATCCGTAGATCTTTTAACTTTTGAATTTGAGGCACTTGCATGATTTCCTTTTTGTCATAATAATCAAAAAATACGGCTTGTAAACCAGCGTTTTTGGCACCTTCGATATCAGCTTCATAACTATCCCCTATCATTATAGAATTTTCAGGAGTTGCATTCGCTTTTAGAAGTGCAATATTAAATATCTGCAAATGAGGTTTTTTCACACCAGCCTCTTCAGAAGTAGTGATCGTATCAAAATACTCTGAGATCTGGGAATTTTGCATTTTGTTATGCTGAATTTCCTCGAATCCATTAGTAATAATATGCAGTTTATAATTAGGCCTAAGATATTTCAATGTCTCTTTTGTATCTTGAAGCAAGTGATTAAAACTGGGTAAAACACTTATGTATCTATTGGATAAGTTATCTATAACTTCATCTGAAACCTGAATTTTCAATGCCTTGAAACTATCCCGGAGCCTACCTACTCGCAGCGATTCTTTGGAAACAAGATTGTTCCGGTATTTAGCCCAATACTCCATATTAATAGGGATATATGTATTTAAAAAATCCTGCGTTTCCAGACCTATATTTTCCTCTTTAAAGATAACCTCAAAAGTTAAAGCTGAATTTTTATCGAAATCCCATAAGGTATGGTCCAAATCGAAATAAACATGTTTTATATTATTGAATTTCATGTATTTGCTTTAATAAAGAATAGTGATACTCATGGTTATAGTATTCTGAAAAATCCCGATTTTTAAATATGGTAAGCATATTCCCTTCTACTATTTTAAGATCTTTCATGATCTTAAGAACAACCTCCTGAAGCTGAATAGGATCATAAGTATGTGTTGCTTGAGAATGAAAAACATATGGATGAACCCTTAAAGGTGTAGTTATCTCCAAATTAAGATCATAGAACAAAAAAGGCAAACTGGTTCCTGCTCTAAATCCAATAGTTTCTGGATACCCCATGGAATAATCATTAGGAATCTCCAACTCATTCAAAAACCCATAATGTTCAGGCAACAATAAATTATATTTGGTATTAATTACGTTCTGTAAAGGCCCGTGAATAATATTTTCAAATCTTTTCTTTTCAATTTTTAATGCCTCCACATCAGAGATCGCAAAATATCCAAGTCGTAAACCTACTATAGAATAATCTGCCACATATTTAATGATCTCACGATAATTGAGTCTGTTGTGATTTATATTTCTATCATACGCATTAAAATTGCTTAGCTGAAACATAAAGTTTAAATTGATCTTATGTTTTTTTACTAATAAAATAAGATCATCAAAAACGTTATAGGGATCTTTTTTAAGCCTAAGTTGCACCCTCAATCTGTCAGAAATTCTTGAAAATTTCAACTGGCCAAGATCCAAAAGTATTCCAGTAATACTCCTTAAAAAACCTTTATTCTTAAAATTAAAAACATGGCTTACAGAAATTACAGAGGTAGATTTATACTTCCGATTTTTAAGAGATATTTCCAGAAATCGAGAAGCTAACAAATTTTTGAACTTTTGAATCCAAATATCAATAACAGGAGTATTTAAAAAGTTCTCCTGATATGCTACACTTTCTAATGCTGGAAATCTTCCAAAATCATCTTTAACATGTGGTAAATATTCCTCATATCTGGAAAGTAAATAAAAGGTAGCGGCAAAAATATCAAAAGGAAGATCGCTGTTTTCTGATACCGAAAAGAAGCATTTAGTATTTTCCCAATCTTGCACTTTAATTTCTACATCACTAAAACCTTGTTCTAACAAAAGATCTACATTCTGAAAAAACATTTCGTTCCCAAGTCTTTTTTTACCATAAGAGAACTTCATACTCTCATAGGCAATAAACTCTTCGATTTTTGATGTGAATTTAATATCTACACCCAAAACTCGAGTACAAATGTGCTTAAAAGCGTATGTTATTCTGGGAGTTACTTTTTGAGTATAAATTAAAAGCATTGTAAATTGGAGTTACATCAATCCTTCGTCGGCAAAGCTAAAATAGGACTTTTCAGTAACAATAAGGTGATCTAGAATTTTAATATCCATACTTTCCGCAGCCATTTTAAGCTTTTGAGTTATTTGTTTATCTGCCTCACTTGGATTTAAATTTCCCGATGGATGATTATGCGCAAGGATTAAAGACACAGCGCCCAACTCCAGGGCCTTACGTAAAGTAATACGAACATCTACTAAAGTCCCGGTTATACCCCCCTTACTTATCTGGAATTTTTCAATAATCTTATTAGCGTTATTAAGATATAGAATCCAAAATTCCTCATGCGCTAAGTCTCCAAGTATTGGCTGTAATAATTCATAAACGGAATTACTAGAAGATATTTTTACATTTTCCAAAGCTTCTTCAGAACGTCTTCTTCTTCCTAATTCCATCGCTGCAATAATGGAAATAGCTTTTGCTTCCCCAATACCCTTAAATTGCATTAGTTGAGCCACGGATTGTTTCCCTAATAAGTTTAGATTGTTTAGATTTTTTGAGAGAATTTTTTTTGAAAGTTCAACGGCACTTTCGTTTCTACTGCCAGAACCAATTAGTATTGCAATTAACTCTGCATCGGTTAGGGAAAATTTTCCTTTCTGAAGTAATTTTTCACGCGGTCTATCGTCCAGTGCCCAATTTTTAATTGTAAAAGGAATTTTGTCTACGCTCATGCAGATTGTTTATATAAATATAAACAAATCAAGCAATTATAATTAATTTGAAGAATTAAAAACTAGGAAATCCAGTTTTTAATTTCATTAAAATCCAATCCGCCATAATTCCCACTACTCATAAGTAAAAGTACTTTATTTGAATAGTCCATGTTTTTTAAATGAAGTTTAAAATCTTCAGAATTCGTAAAAACTTGTAGATCTGAGTTTCCAAATGCTTCAAATATCTGAGCTTCACTTATTGGAGGCAATTTCTTAATTTGAAGTGCTTCTGGAGAGAAAAAAACAATTGCCTCGTTTGCACTATTTAAACTGGCCTTGTATTGTTTCAAAAATTCAGGAGTTAAACTACTGTAAGTATGTAGTTCTAAACAAGCAACAAGTGTTTTATCTGGATATTGATCTTTTACCGCATTTGTAGTTGCCGTAACTTTAGATGGACTATGAGCAAAGTCTTTAAACACCAAGGTATCATTGGAATCTACTATTTTCTCTAATCTTTTAGATGCCCCTTTAAAAGTTGAGATAGCTTCATAAAAATCATCTTCATCTACCCCCATATGTTGACAAATCCACTTTGCTCCGGCGAGATTATTAAGATTGTGAGCCCCAAACAATTCAATTGGCAAATCCCCTTCTGGAGTATTTAAAACAGTAATTCCATTTTCTATTGAGAATTCTGGAGTTTTATATCCATGTTTTCGAATTTGATTCGTAGTATTCTCTACTATCCTAACAAGTTCTGGGTCTTCCTCATTATATACTATAATGCCCCCACTAACAATAGAATCAACAAAAATCTCAAATTGCTCTACATAATTCTCATATGTGGGAAATACATTAATATGGTCCCAAGCAACTCCACTTAGTAACGCAATATTAGGTTTATAGAGATGAAATTTAGGACGTCTATCTATGGGAGAAGATAAATACTCATCCCCTTCTAATAAAATAAAATCATTTTCTTCAGTTAGATGAACCATATTAGTAAAACCGTCCAATTGGGCGCCAACCATAAAATCTATTTCCTTATCATTATAATGCAAAACATGAAGAATCATGGAAGTGATTGTGGTTTTACCGTGGGACCCACCAATAACTACTCTAGTTTTATTTTTAGACTGCTCAAACAAAAATTCTGGATAAGAATATATTTTAATTCCTAACTCCGTCGCTTTGATTAATTCTGGGTTGTCAATTTTAGCATGCATACCCAAAATCACAGCATCCAACTCATCTGAAATTTTCTCAGGGAACCAACCGAATTCAGAAGGTAGTAGACCATCTTTCTCTAATTTAGATTTTGAGGGTTCAAAAATAGCATCGTCGCTTCCGCTAATTTTATAACCTTTATGATGTAATGCCAGTGCTAAGTTGTGCATTGCACTTCCGCCAATAGCAATAAAATGAAGATTCATATAATAAAATTTGCAGCAAATATATACATAACTACTTTCTTAGAAGAAGTAAAAGTCTTAATTAAAGGTCCATAATTCTGCGTTTTTCAGCCAAGGCTGCCTTAAAATCACCCTTAAGCGTTAGGGCTTTATCAATGTATGCTAAAGCAGCCTTTTTATTCCTCATATTCGCTAGGATTTGGGCTTTCCGAAAGTAAACCCATTCCATTGAGCATATGTCCTTATAACTATAATTAGCAGCGTAATTGTCAAGCAATTGGATACCGTACTGAGGTTCTAATTTAAGTTCTACAGCTACCTTTCCAAGTTCATAATTAAGAGAATTAGATTTAAGCTTAGTACTAGTGTTTCTATATTTATTAAACGCATTTTTATAATAAACTAATGCTTCCTCGATACTTTGATTCTCTTTGGTAATAAATCCTTTTGCTAGATATGCATTTACCGGGCTTAAATTTGTTAATTCCTCTGCATAAGTTTCTGCTTTTTCCTCACTACCGCCTAATACCCCAGGAAGTTTAATGTATAATTCCACCAAGGCTCGTCTGGATTCAATTTGAGATCTATCCTGTTCAGCAGCTATCGTCAAGTACTTTTTAATATCCGACACATATACCACAGCTTGAAAACGGGAAACACTTAAAGCTTTCATCCCCAATGCACCACCATACTTAAGATTAAAACTTGCCTTTTCAGGTTTGCTTAATATCAATTTTTCATAATAACAAATAGCCTTGTCCCATTCTTTTTCAAAACTTGCAATATCCCCTAAGAGTTCGAAAACTATCAGGTCTTTATTATTTTTGTTAACTTGTTCATTGAGAAGCATTTTGGCAGCGGTTACATTACCCATATCCAAATAAGAAATTGCTTTATCTGCAACAGACTGTGAATAACAAGAAGGTGATAATAATAAAATATATAAAATAATAATGTTTTTCATAAAAACCAATATAAGTAATTTTTAGTACACATGATCCTTACCACACATCAACCTGAGTATCAGATTAACATAAGATTAACAACAAAATTTCACAATGTTAAATTAAAGCCTAAATACACCAATATTGTTGAAAAAATTTACAATATTTGCGTTGCCTCTTATGGCCATTTATTAACTAAAATATTTAATGTTAAACTTAACACCTAGCCTATGCAAAATTTTACATTAGGGAAGAAAGGATATACTATGCTCCTTTTTGCCCTTGTTTTATTAATTGGAAGTTCGCCCTCGTTTGGACAGACTTGCCCTGAGCCAGGAGATTTTCCTGCTTCTCAAACGTTTTGCTATCTGCAAACGATAAATGATCTAGATACAGATGGTTTTCCGGTTTTTCAAACATCGGATACTGAAGGTGATACTCAACCCATCCCTGGAACTGAACTACTTACAGCTGGAGCAGTTTATTTTGTTAACAGTTCAACTGGAGATTGTAGATCTCCCATATCTGTAACGGTAAATAATGCTCCGCGACCTTCAAATAGAATAACCAACAGTGTTGTTAGTGGTTTTGAGTTTACAACTTGTACACCAGCCAGTTTTAACTCTACTAATTTAGCAGATTTATTCGTAGCCCAAACTAACTACCGGATTGAGGTTTATGATTCTGAAGAATCAACCACTCCATTAGTAGGTGCAACACTTAGTACTGGAGATAGCTATTTTGTTGGTCAAGTTCCAACAGTAGATGCAGCGGCTGGCTCCTGTCCGTCATTTAGAGTAGCTGTTGGTTTTAATCCTAATCAAATTATAGCTCCAGATGCAGAAACAACACAGACATTTTGTGAAAATGCCACTGTTGCAGATCTTGTTGCTCAGGGGACATATGATGACACTCAAGCTATAAGATGGTACAGATCTCAAACTGCAAATTCTCCATTAGCTTCTAATACTCAACTTATCAATGGGCAAACATATTTCGCTGCCCAAGTAGTAAACGCTAGAGGAAGCATTACACCTCCTTGTGAAACTTCTGCCGGTGATAGAGCTCCTGTTCTTGTGGAATTAAACGATCCTATTATAATAAACACTCCTGCTCCAGGAATTGTTTGCGAAACAGATGTAGATGCAATGTTTCCTAGTGAAGATGCTATTCGAAATTTCTACCTAAATCTATTAGAGGCTGGAGTGCCAAGAAATGGTACTTTTAGTCCAAATGCGGGTCAAATAGCTCAAATGTATCAAAATGATGCAGATGGTCTTGGTGACTTTACAACTACCTACACTGTTGGTGAAGGAAGCTGTGAATCTTCTGTAGAACTTACTATTAGTGTAGTTCCTACTGAAGATGCAGAAGCAGGAAATATTGAAGACATTACTCTTCCTTGCGGAAGTACAGATGTTGTTGTTCTTGATGACGATTTATTAAGTGACAACGCTACAACTGGTGGAACTTTCTCTGGAACTGGTGTAAATGCTGATGGAAACTTTGATCCAACAACAGTTAGCGCTGGAACATATACAATCACTTATTCTGTAGATGATTCTGCAATTTGCGTTACTCCTGGAACTTCATCTTCAACTACTTTTGATATTATCGTAGGTGATGGAACTGGAACTCCAATAGACCCAATCATAGGAACAGTTTGCGAAGATGATGTACAAACTCTTTTCCCAAGTAATGATGAGGTTAGAAAATATTTAAGAGCATTATTAGGTTCAAACGCAGCTGGTTCTTTCAGTCCGACAGTGGCTCAATTAGTTGACATGTATCAAGCAGATGCTGATGGTCTTGGTGACTTTACAACGGTATTTACTCCAACTAATGGAACTTGTAATTCAGCAGTAGAACTTACTATTAGTGTAGTGCCTGTTGAAGATGCTAATGCTGGAACTATAGAAAATATAACTCTTCCTTGTGGAAGTACAGATATTGTTGTTTTAGATGACTCTATTTTAAGTGATGAGGCTACAACTGGAGGAACTTTCTCTGGAACAGGTGTTAACACTGACGGAAATTTTGATCCAGCTGTAGGTCCTGGTACTTATACCATCACCTATTCTGTAGATGATTCTGCAAATTGTGTTACTACTGGAACTAATGATGATACTCAATTCGATATTATTGTTGGAGATGGAACTGGTGAGAATGGTGGATCATTCACTGGTGTAGTTTGCGAAGATGATGTACAAACGCTTTTTCCAAGTAATGATGAGGTTAGAAAATATCTAAGAGCATTATTAGGTTCAAACGCAGCTGGTTCTTTCAGTCCGACAGTGGCTCAATTAGTTGACATGTATCAAGCAGATGCTGATGGTCTTGGTGACTTTACAACGGTATTTACTCCAACTAATGGAACTTGTAATTCAGCAGTAGAACTTACTATTAGTGTAGTGCCTGTTGAAGATGCTAATGCTGGAACTATCGAAAATATAACTCTTCCTTGTGGAAGTACAGATATTGTTGTTTTAGATGACTCTATTTTAAGTGATGAGGCTACAACTGGAGGAACTTTCTCTGGAACAGGTGTTAACGCTGACGGAAATTTTGATCCAGCTGTAGGTCCTGGTACTTATACCATCACCTATTCCGTAGATGATTCTGCAAATTGTGTTACTACTGGAACTAATGATGATACTACTTTTACAATTACCATTGCAGAGGGAACAGATCTAGGAGCTCCTATTGTATTGGAAAGATGTATTACCGAAATAGAAGGCTTCTTAACAAACCCTGCTGCTGCAATCGCATTATATAATGATGCCTTAGCAGAAAGAGGAATTACAGATTTAAGTGGAACGTTTAGTCCAAGTCTACAAATAGTAGGAGGTCAAATTTTGACATTCTTACAAAACCCAACTGATTCAGCTACTTTTGTTACTGCTTATAGCACTACATCTGCATGTGGAGATAGTTCACTTCCTATAACATTAACTATTAACAATACTACCACTGCAGACGCAGGAAGTATTGATGATGCTATAGCATGCACTGCACAAGCTGATCTTAGCTTATTTAGCTTGCTGAATTCAACTAACCCAGCAGGAGGAACTTTCACCTCTGAAAATGGAACTATAACTAATGGAATATTAGACGTTTCTACTGCAGGAACTTATAATATTACCTATACCGTAAGTGAAAGTGACCTTGAATCTTGTCTTAGTGGTTCAGATTCTACAGATTTTAATGTTTCTGTTTCAGAGGGATCAACTATTCCTTCACCAGAACCAGCTATCGTTTGTGAATCCGATGTTCAAACAACTTTTTCAAGTATAGATGAAATAAGAAAATTCTATAGAACACTATTACCTACTGAGTTACAGGGAACAACTGGAACTTTTAACCCTACTCCTACTCAACTTGCTCAAATGTATCAAGATGACGAGGATGGTATAGGTAGTTTTTCTACAATTTACGTTGCTGGAAATGGCACATGTAATCAGATTGAACTTACTGTAACTATTGTTTCTTCCCAAATTGCAGTTACTGGTACAATTGAAGATACAACTGTTTGTACAGCTCAAGGCACTTTAGATCTTTTCAGCTTACTTTCAGACACAAATATTTCTGGAGGAACATTCTCTAACGAAAGTGGAGTAATAGCAAATGGTCTTTTAGATATTTCTAATAGTGGAGATTACAGTATTACTTACACTATTACTGAAAGTGACCCAAGCACATGCTTAACTGGTACAGATTCTACAGATTTCACAGTAAGTGTGTCTGAAGGGGATGCAAATGCAGGAGCAGATAATAGCATTGAAGTTTGTCAGGCGCAAGTAGATAGTTTCAGCTCTGCTGAGGTAAGAAGTTTCTATTTAGATTTATTAGAGGAAGGTATTGATACTAATGGAACATTTAATCCAACGATAAATCAAATTATTGCACAATATCAGCAAAATAAGATAGCAGATTTTACCACAGTTTATACTGTTGGAAATGGAGCTTGTACAGATTCTGCAACACTTACTATCACTGTAAATGAATCTACTGTAGCTAATGCTGGAGAAGATGTGAATCTTACCTTCTGTTCTAACGAGGACAGTTTAAATCTTGCTGACTATCTATCTGAGAATGCTATAGTAACTGGAGCATTTGAAGGTTTTGAAGATGGGATTTTTAATCCTGCTAATAACATTGGAACTACAACATTCTCGTATACCGTAGATTATTCTAACGATGAAGATGAGTGCACAACAGGAAATGATGTTGCTACATTTACAATTACAGTAAATGAACCACAGGATGCAAATGCTGGAGGAAATGTAAGTGCAACCTATTGTGTAGGACAAGATGAAAATGTTGATCTAATCTCCCTTTTAGGTGATGATGCTTTAAACACTGGTACATTTAGTGCCCCTTATCAAAATGGGTTATTTAACCTTTTAGATGCTGAAGTTGGTGTTTATACTATTACTTACACTGTAGATGGTGCAGCAAATTGTGCAATAGGTACAGATACAGCGACGATTACTATTACAATAAATAATGGTCCTGATGCCCCTACTGCTGAAGCAAACCAAGCTTTCTGTCTTATCGATAACCCAACAGTTGGAGATATTACAGTTACAGGAGACAATGTGGTTTTCTATACAGATGCTGAATTGACAGTTGTTGCAGATGTTACAACTACATTAATAAGTGGAATGAGTTACTATGCTACTTCTACAACTGAGGATGCAGCTTGCTCATCTGAAGCGGTTGAAATAACAGTGACTATTACAGATCCTGCAGCTCCAGCACTTTCTTTAGAAGGTGATGAATTCTGTAGAAGTGACAATCCAACTATTCAGGATTTAATTAACAACTTTACAGGTTCAGGAGTACTTATTTATACTTCATCAACTGGCGGAACAGCTCTTACAGCTAGTACTGCTCTTCAAAATGGAGTTACTTATTATGGTGCATCTATAGATGGAACTACAGGTTGTGAAAGTTCAGAAAGACTTGCAGTTGTTGCTAAAGTTGAATTCTGTGGAATTCCAGAAGGTTTCTCTCCAAATGGGGATGGAATCAATGATAGATTTGTAATTCCAGATATCGCTGAAAACTTCCCTAATTACTCTATTGAAGTATTTAATAGATGGGGTAATGTAGTATTCAAAGGAAACGCGAGTACAGGAGATTGGGATGGTATTTCAAATCAGTCAGGAACATTAGGAAATGATGTTTTACCAGTAGGTGTATACTTCTATATCCTGAATTACAACGACGGACAAACATCTCCGGTACAAGGAAAATTATACTTAAGTATATAACTAAAGGATAAACATTAGAAAGAAATGAAAAATAATATAACAAAATTCTTAATTTTCACAGGCATTATCCTTATCTCTTTTCAAGGAATGTCTCAGCAAGACCCCTTATACACTCAATACATGTATAACATGAGTGTATTAAACCCTGCTTACGCTACCGATGATCCGGGAATGTTAAAATTGGGTGGTATATATAGATCTCAATGGGTAGGAATTGACGGTGCACCAAGCACCGCCAGTTTCTTTGCTCACACTCCTGTGAGTGAACGAGTAGAACTTGGAATCTCTATAGTTCACGATGAAGTGGGTGACTGGGTAAAGGAAAATAACATTACTGCAGATTTTGCATATGTATTACCTTTAAATGAATCAAATAAATTATCATTAGGTATAAAAGGAGGATTAACAACTTTTGATGCTAACATTTCAGGTTTAACTTTAAACCAGTTAAATGACCCGGCTTTCAATGATAATTTGAATGAGATTTTTCCAGTTGTTGGAGTTGGAGCTTACTTTTTTGGAGACAAATACTACGTAGGTCTTTCGGCACCAAACCTTTTAACTTCTAAGCATTTAGAAAACAATCAAGGGATTAGAGATCTTGGAGAAGAGAATATCCACTATTTTGTAACAGGTGGATATGTTTTTGACATCAACGAAGACTTTAAACTAAAGCCTGCGTTCATGGCTAGAGGTGTACAAGGTGCTCCGTTATCTGTAGATATTACTGCTAACGTTTTAATGTTTAATAGATTAGAGGCTGGGATAGGTTACAGATTTGGCGATGCTGTCACTGGACTTGTTAATTTCGCAGTTACTCCACAAATAAGAGTTGGATATGCATATGACAGAACAACATCTAATCTTGGAGATTACAACGACGGAACCCACGAATTTCTTTTATTATTCGATCTAGACCTATTCGGATTGTCTAAAGGATATGATAAATCACCTAGATTCTTCTAAAACCAGAAACAACATGAAAAAATTATACAGTTTTATATTAATAGCGGTTATTAGTTTCTCAGGATTTTCCCAAAGTTCTGAGATCAAAAAGGCCGATAGATTTTTTGCACAGCGAGCATTTATGGATGCTAGTGATGCATATGAAAACGTAAATAACAAAGGCCAAGAAGTTCTTCAAAATCTTGGAGATTCTTACTTCTATACTAACCAAATGCAAAATGCGTCAGAGGTATATAAGAACTTGTTCCTAAAGTTTGGCGAAGCGGTTGCTCCTGAATATAAATTCAGATATGCACATGCTTCTATGGCTGTAGGTAACTATAAAGAGGCAGATAAGTATTTTTCTGAATTCTCTGGAACTCAAACTGACTTTGAGAAATTTAGAAGAGAACTAGACACTACAGTTTCTCATGTTTTTACTTCTAATCAAGTAATGAACAATGCTGCATCAGCAGATTTTGGAATCTCTTTTTATGGAGATGATAAAGTAACTTTTGCATCTACAAGAAACGCGGAACGTCCTTTATACCCTTGGAACAAAAAACCAACATTAGATTTGTACACGGCTACAACAGATGATGAAGGTCAATTATCCGAGATCGTTCTTTTCCCAGGAGATATCAATACAGACTCTCATGAAAGCTCTGCTACTTTTAGCAAAGACGGAATGACTATGTATTTTGATAGAACAAATGAAAAACGAGTAAAAGTAGAAGACGACAAAATAGCTCATATTAGCCTTTATAGAGCTAAAATGGTAGATGGTTCTTGGACTAACATTGAAAAACTTCCTTTCTCTAGCGATTCTTATTCTGTAGAACACCCAAGCTTAAGTGCAGACGGTTCTAAATTATATTTTGCTAGTGATATGCCAGGAACAAATGGTTCTTTTGACATCTATGTTGTAGACGTAAATGAGGATGGATCTTTTGGAACTCCTCAAAATTTAGGTGCTGGAGTAAACACTGCTCACAGAGAACAATTTCCTTTTATTAGCGAGGAAGGAATTCTTTACTTTTCTTCAGATGGACATCAAGGTTTTGGAAACTTAGATATCTACAAATCTGAAGGTGATTTTTCTGAAACTAAGAATTTAGGAGCTACAATTAATAGTGGATTCGATGATTTTGCATATGTTGTAAAAGAAGGAGAAGATACTGGATGGTATGCATCTAACAGAAGAGGTACAGATAACCTTTACAATTTCTTAAGAGAAGATTACACGCCTCCTGTTGTGGAAATTGATGAAAGAGAAACAAATACTGAAACTGGAAGACAACAGTTAAAAGATGTTGGAAACATATACTTCGACTTTGATAAAGCTACCATCAAGAAAGAATCTGAGGTTACTTTAGATAAAGTTGTAACTATCATGAAAAAATACCCAACATTAAATATTGAAGTAGGATCTCATGCAGATGCTAGAGGAACAGACAGCTACAACATGGCTCTTTCTGAAAGACGTGCTGCTTCTACTTTAGAATACTTAGTAAGTCATGGTATTGAAAGAGATCGTTTAACCTCTAAAGGTTATGGTGAATCTATGCCATTGAATGATTGTACTAAACCAACTGGGTGTACTAATGAGCAATATGCTAAGAACAGACGTAGTGAGTTTACTATAATGAACTAATGCTTATAATTAACAATTAAGAAAAAGCCCCAAGAAATTGGGGCTTTTTTATTTTAAATATTTATCTAATTTCTTTGTATCATGAAATTATTTCTCATTTGGAGGATATCCTTTCAATGCCTTTTGAACCATTACTCTTAATTGATTTTCACGTTCCATTGGAGAACCATTTCTATTAAATGGAGATTCCACGATCGCTTGCCAAATTAGAGCATCTGTTTTAACATTTATAAAATCGAAAGTTACTCTTAAATAGGTATTCGAACCACCTAAGGGAATTCCACCAGACACTCCTACTCCAACATTTCTACCAGATCCACCCACTCCAATTCCAATATTATTTCTACTAGGCTCTTCATAAGAAGTTGAATAAAAATTCAAATAGATATCGGTAGATTCTGAAGCAGTAAGACCAACTTTATTCATTTCTGAATCTAAAATTCCCAACATTCGTTGTTCGTCCAACTGACTCAAATTAGATCTTAGGTCTGGATAAATTTTATAGGAGGTGATGGAATTAAATTCCATATTTTGATCATAGTCATAAGTTGCTCTAGGAGCATTACAAGCGGTAACTATGAGTAGTAAAAGAAGATATTTTAAATTTTCCATGAGATGTTTTTACTTAAAGTTAAGCAAAAATCATCCCATGAAATATTTCAATTTTAAATTTAGGCTGTTTCGGTATTCAACATTTCCCAAAGTTTATCTTTGAGCTCCATTAAACCTTGTTGTGCTACCGACGAAATAAATAGATATGGTGCTTTAAGACCTTTATCTAAAATAACTTTCAATTCGGCCTTCAACTCCTCATCTAACATATCACTTTTTGAAATAGCTATTAGACGATCCTTGTCCAACATTTCTGGATTATATCTTCTAAGCTCATCCAAAAGGATTTCATATTGTTTTATAATATCTGGCGCATCTGCCGGAACTAAAAATAACAAAGTAGAATTACGCTCAATATGGCGTAAAAACCTATGTCCAATTCCTTTACCTTCTGCAGCACCTTCGATGATCCCAGGGATATCTGCAACCACAAAAGTTTTAAATTCTCGATATTCAACAATACCAAGATTAGGCTTTAGAGTAGTAAATTCATAATCTGCAATCTTAGGCTTAGCAGCAGTAATTACTGACAGTAAAGTAGATTTTCCTGCATTAGGAAAACCAACCAATCCTACATCTGCTAAGATTTTCAATTCTAAAGTTACATCTACTTCTTGCCCATCTATTCCTGGCTGTGCGTATCTTGGAGTTTGATTTGTAGAGGATTTAAAGTTCCAGTTACCTAGACCTCCTTTACCACCTTGGGCTACAATACGCTCTTCACCATCATCCGTGATCTCGAATAAGATCTCTTCTGTCTCTGTATCTCTAACAACAGTACCTAATGGAACTTCGATATATTGATCTGCACCATCTGCACCAGAGCTTCGTTGCTTAGATCCGTGGGATCCATGCTCTGCTCTTGCATGTCTTTTAAATTTAAGATGAAAAAGTGTCCAAAGATTCTTATTACCTTTTAAGATAATATGACCTCCACGACCACCATCACCACCATCTGGCCCACCTTTAGTTATATATTTTTCCCGACGCAAATGCGCAGATCCTTGCCCTCCTTTTCCGGAAGCAACATGGATCTTTACGTAATCTACAAAATTCCCTTCTGTCATTAACTTCTATTTTTTTTGCGATCTTACAATCGATCTAATATTTCTAAACGTTTATTTTATTTATAAAGAATCAATTACTTTACTAATTCTTTCTGTAATATCAGAAATAGATCCTACCCCATCTACACCAAAATATTTATCTTCTTTAAGATAAAACTGTTTAAGTATTGCAGTTTCTTCATAATAAATATGAATTCTGTTTCTAATAATAGCTTCATCTGCATCATCCTTTCGTCCAGAAGTCTTCCCTCTTTCTAAAAGACGCTGCACTAACACCTCATCATCTACTTCTAGTGCAATCATTGCAGAAACTTCTGTATTCTTCTGTTTCATTAAATCTGCAAGTGCCTCTGCTTGAGCAACGGTTCTGGGAAAGCCATCAAATATAAATCCCTTTGCTTCTGCATTTTTATCTACCTCTGCTTCCAACATTTTAATAGTAACATCATCTGGCACTAACTGCCCTTTATCCATAAAGGATTTGGCATGAAGTCCAAGTTCAGTTTCATTTTTAATGTTATATCTAAATACATCTCCGGTGGAAATATGCACCAATTTATATTTTTCCTTTAAAAAGTTTGCTTGGGTTCCTTTTCCTGCACCCGGAGGTCCGAATAACACCAAATTTGTCATGTTCTCTTTTTTAAGTTTATAAACTTGAGTTAGATTTCGGCCTAAACCATCATAATCTAATCCATATCCCACAATAAAATCATTGGGGATTTCCATTCCTATATAATCTATTCTGAAATTTTTCTGATATGCTTCTGGCTTAAAAAATAAAGTTGCAATGCGAATATCTGCAACATTTTCCTTTTCCATTATTTTATAAATGGCTGCCAAGGTGATCCCTGTATCCACGATATCTTCAATAATGATAACGTGTCTATTTTCCAAAGAGAGATTTAATCCAACTAAAGTTTCAACTTTTCCCGTTGTTTCAGTTCCACTATAAGACTCAAGTTTTACAAACGCCACTTCACAATCACCCTCAAAACGCTTAATGATTTCTGAAGCCACCATAAAAGCGCCATTCAAAACAGCCAAAAACACAGGAGTTTTCCCTTTAAAATCTTGGTTGATCTTTGCGGCCATCGCATCTATTGCAGTGGTAATTTTTCCTTCAGATATAAAAGGCTCGAACTTTAGATCGTGTAACTGAATCACTATTATCAAATTTAAAGCAGCAAAGATAGGGATTCTTATTATCCTAACACCTTAATAAATAAATGCATTTGTGTTACAATCTTTGGACTATTCCATCTTAAAAAATTATTTTTGCGTAAATATCAGAATCGCTATGATAAATTATTTTTCTTCAGATTTTAAGTTGGGTATTTTAGGCGGAGGACAGCTTGGAAAAATGCTTCTCTATGAGACTAGAAAATTTGATATCCATACCATTGTAATGGATCCAAGTGAAGAGGCTCCTTGCAAAATTTCAGCGAACACTTTTATTAAGGGTGATCTTATGGATTATGATACGGTTCTTGATTTTGGAAGAAAAGTAGACCTTGTTACTTTCGAGATCGAATCTGTAAATGTGCAGGCATTAAAGCAATTGGAAAAAGAAGGTATTAAAGTTTTTCCTTCTTCTAGCACTTTAGAAAAGATTAGCGATAAGGTTATTCAGAAGCAATTCTATTTAGACAATAAAATTTCAACTGCTCCTTTTTCTGCTTTTAATTCCAGATCTGAATTACTGAAAGCATTTTCCGAGGATCAATTATCATTACCTTTTGTATGGAAAAGCGCTACTGGAGGTTATGACGGAAGAGGAGTAATGATCGTGAAATCTCAAGAAGATCTGGAGCAGATTCCTCAAGGAAAATGTTTAGCTGAAAAATTGATCCCTTTTAAAAATGAATTGGCTGTAATTGTGGCTCGTAATCCTTCTGGCCAAGTAATATCGTATCCTGTTGTAGAAATGGAATTTCATCCAGTTGCCAATCAGGTAGAATACGTTATTTGCCCAGCGAGAATAGAAGAATCTACTTCAGTAAAAGCTAGGCAATTAGCAGAAAAAGTATCTGATGCATTTGAACATGTTGGATTACTAGCTGTTGAAATGTTCTTAACCCAAGATGATGAATTAGTAGTGAATGAAGTTGCACCAAGACCACATAATAGCGGTCATTATAGTATTGAAGCTAGTTACACGAATCAATTTGAGCAACACATAAGAGCAATTTTGGATTTGCCATTAGGAGACACAGAAAGTAAAGTTGCGGGAATTATGGTAAATTTATCTGGGGAAGAAAGTTATAATGGACCTCCTGTTTATAAAAATATGGAACAAATTCTAAAAATGCCAGGGGTAACTCCACATATTTATGGTAAAAAAGAAACTAGACCATTTAGAAAAATGGGGCATGTTACCATTGTAAATAAAGATATTCTAAAAGCAAGATCTATTGCAGAAGAGGTTAAAAACACCTTGAAAGTAATTAGCGAAAACTAAAATTCAAAATAGATTTACACTATAAAAGCATAACTAATGAGTAAAGTAGCTGTAATCATGGGTAGTACTAGTGACATGCCTGTAATGAAAGAAGCCATAGATATATTAAAAGGCTTCGACATTGAGGTAGAAGTAGATATAGTTTCTGCACATCGTACCCCAGAGAAATTATTCGAATTCAGCAAATCTGCACATACCCGCGGAATAAAAGTGATTATTGCCGGTGCTGGTGGGGCAGCCCATTTACCCGGAATGGTAGCATCATTATCTCCACTTCCAGTAATTGGAGTTCCGGTGAAATCGAGTAATTCTATAGATGGCTGGGATTCGGTTTTATCTATACTACAAATGCCAGGAGGAGTTCCAGTGGCAACAGTAGCATTAAATGGCGCGAAAAATGCGGGAATTCTAGCTGCTCAAATTCTGGGAAGCTCAGATAAATGTATGTTAGATAAGATATTGGTATACAAGGAAGGTTTAAAACAAAAAGTGATTGAAGGAGCAAAAACGATTAAATAGCAAGAAAGCCACATAAAATGTGGCTTTCTCTGTAGTACTTCTTCGTTAAAATCATCATTTATTAACCATTCTAAATATATTATTCTAAACTATAAAGACTACTTACTATATAAACTTAATACATAATTTTACAAGCTTGTAAGTTACATGTTTTTTTTAAATATAATCAAATACGTTACAAATTAATTGTTATAGTATAATCTTCAACAATTTACCTAAAGAATTTATATAATGATCACTTATAATCCGCTTCTTCAAGACTTCGATTTCGCCCCTTTTTCTGAAATAAAGACAGAGCATTTTAAACCAGCTATCTTAAAAGCTATAGAATTAGCGAAAACTGAGATAACAGAAATTTCAGATTCTACCTCTTCCCCTACTTTTAAAAATACTGTTGAGGCATTGGAGTTTTCGGGAAAAAAACTAGACAGGATCACAAGTATCTTTTTTAATCTAAATTCAGCGGAAACTAACGAAGAGATCCAGAAGATCGCTCAGGAAATATCTCCTATTCTTTCAGAATTTCAAAATGATATTATACTTAATGAGAAACTTTTTGAACGTGTAAAAGCAGTTTATAATATAAAAGAAAGCTTAGAATTAAATGGAGAGCAAATGATGTTGCTTGATAAAAAATACAAAGCTTTTTCTAGAAATGGAGCAAATTTAAGTTTAGAAGATAAAACTAAATTAAGAGAAATTGATAAGAAGCTATCTTCTCTTAGCCTTAAATTCGGGGAGAATGTATTAGCCGAAGCGAATAATTTTGAGCTATTAATAACAGATGAGAATGATCTTGATGGGCTTCCAGATCATGTTAAAGAGACGGCTAGTGAAGTTGCGAGCTCCAAAAATAAGGAAGGCTGGATTTTCACATTGGAATATCCAAGCTATATCCCTTTTATGAAATATGCCAAAAACAGGGAACTTAGAAAAACAATGGCACTTGCTTTTGGTGCTAAGGGGTTTCAAAATGACGCATTAGATAACCAAGATAATGTGCTACAAATTGTGAAATTAAGATTTGATCGTGCAAAATTATTAGGATATCAATCTCATGCTAACTTTGTTTTAGAGGAACGAATGGCAAAGAATCCAGAAACTGTAAATACTTTTTTACAAGATCTACTAGAAAAAGCCAAACCTGCAGCAAAAAAGGAGTTTAGTGAACTTGAAAGTTACGCTAAAGATCTTGATGGAATAGATCAGCTTCAGAAATGGGATGCTTCTTATTATGCTGAAAAGTTAAAACAGAAATTATTCGATCTGGATGACGAATTATTAAAGCCATATTTTCAGCTTAATAATGTAATAAATGGAGTATTTACAGTCGCAAAGAAACTTTATGATTTATCTTTTACGGAAGTTAAAAATATAGATGTCTATCACCCAGACGTAAAAACTTATCAAGTCACCAATGACGAAGGAAAAGAGATAGCTCTATTCTATGCAGACTTTCATCCAAGAGCTGGAAAAAGAGATGGAGCATGGATGACCGTTTATAAGTCTCAGGAAATATTAAACGATAAAAATATAAGACCACATATTTCTATAGTTTGCAACTTTACCAAACCAACTAAAAACACTCCTTCCTTACTAACCTTTAATGAAGTGACCACACTATTCCATGAATTTGGACATGCATTACATGGAATGTTGGCTAATACCACCTACCCAAGTCTTTCAGGGACTAGTGTTTACTGGGATTTTGTTGAACTACCTAGCCAAGTATTAGAAAATTGGTGTTACGAGCCAGAAGCGCTTCAGCTTTTTGCTAAACATTACGAAACTGGTGAGATCATTCCGCAGGAATTAATTGATAAGATCAAAAAAGCATCCAATTTTCACGAAGGAATGGCCACTTTAAGACAGATAAGCTTTGGAATGTTAGACATGGGCTATCACGCGGTGGATCCTTCATCTTTAACTAATATCAAGAAATATGAAGATGAAGCCTTTGCGCCTACAAAGCTTTATCCAGATGTGAAAGAGAATTGTATGAGCACCTCATTTTCTCATATCTTTCAAGGTGGATATTCCTCTGGATATTATTCTTATAAATGGGCAGAAGTACTAGACGCCGATGCTTTTGAATATTTTAAAGAAAAAGGGATCTTTAATGCTGAAGTTGCGAAAAAGTTTCAGGAAACAGTGCTTTCTTTAGGAGGAACAGAAGAACCTATGACCTTATACAAGCGATTTAGAGGAAAAGAACCTCAGCCAGATGCCTTGCTTAAAAGAGCTGGTTTATTAGAGAAGTCTTAAAACATAAATTGTCTTAGAGATATCTTATCTTTCAATTAATAGTTTGATATCGAACTTTTCCTTTATTTTGAATAAATAATGCTATTTGCCTATGTCCACAAATAAAATAGATCCAAATAAATGGGTAGATAGATATTCCGATTATCTCTTCAATTATACGATTGTAAGAGTAAATGATCGGGAAGTGGCTAATGACCTTATTTCTGAAACATTTCTGGCAGGCCTAAAATCTATGAAAAATTTTAAAGGTGAGGCTACAGAACGAACTTGGTTGATCTCCATTTTAAAAAGAAAGATCATAGACCATTACAGAAAGAGCAATTCTAAAAAAGGAAAAGCAGAAATTAAAATTCAATACAACGACGATTCCAGTGAGGGAGATTGGTTAGAAGAAAATGCTCCTGATAGATTTGATAAGACTGCTGAAGATGTGATGGAAAATGAAGAATTGGGAGTTGCTATCTTAGAATGTATGGGGCAATTAAACGAAAAGCAGGCAAAGATATTTAAAATGAAAACTATAGATGGCTTTGACACTGAGGCTATCTGTAATGAGTTTAATATTACACCGTCTAATCTTTGGGTTATAATACACAGAGCACGAACAATTTTGGCTCAATGTTTAGAAAAAAACTGGTATTAATATGAATAACAAAAAAACATTTTTAGTTGATTGTTCTGAAGCAGCCAAGTGCTGTGATAAAAGTCAATATAAGGAATCCTCAATAGCCGAAAAAGTAAAGATGTTGTTGCATCTTGTTTTTTGTAAAAACTGCAGAAAGTATTCTTCTAACAATACCCGCCTAACCAAGTTGATTGAAAAATCAAATATTCAAACCTGTACAGAAGAACAGAAAAAGGCATGGCGAGAAAAAATAAAAAAAGAATTTACCGATATATAAACTGCATTACTAAAAGCAAACAACACCATAATACGGGAATTCCCTCCACCCAAAATGAAGAATAATATTTAGTCTGTCTTATTCTAGAATTAATAAGTAAAATACTTAGCAAGACACAAATACAGATCAAAGAAATAACACTTTCAAAATTAGAATTCATTTTCAGAAATTCTAATAAGATTACCGCAAACAGGCATAAAATTCCAAGAATCTTAGTCTTGGTCACGCCAAATATCTGTGCTACCGTTTTCAAATTAGCCATATCGAACTTAAGATCCCTAATTTCAAAAGGAAGGGTTAAGACGAGCACAAACAGAAACCTTTGTATGAACTCGAGAAGTACATCCCATTGCAGCAGCTCAGTTTTACCAATTAAGGGCAATAAAACTGTTACTCCACTCCACACAAATGCAATAACGTAGATCTTTACTCCAGCCAATGCTCTTAAATTTCTTCCACCTCCAAAAAAAGGAAGGATATAGAGCAAAGTACATAGTCCCATAACTGCGGAAAAAATTACCACATTCCATGTTAACTGAAACAATATATACAGCAGAATAAGAAAAATTAAAAATGAAAAAACTTGAATAAGCCGAAGGTTTTTAGTTAGACTTAAATGATGTAGTCCCGCAATGCCAGCATACTTAACAATATTGTAGCCTGTTATGGTACCCAAGAATATAAACAAAATCACATTGATATCTATGGAGATCTCAAAATTCTGCATAGTGATAATAGCCAAACTTACAACCGTTAAAGCCACATGAATACTACTATTAATATAAAAATTGAGTATAGATTTCAAGTTCATTTATCAACTGCTTTTCACTTCAAAATTAGGTTATAAAATCTTAACAAGTCTAAGTGGCTAAATTGTAAAAATTTACGTTTAAAATATGTAATTTCGCAGCACAAAACACAACTTAATTTTGATGAGAACAGATTCTTTTGCACTTAGACATATCGGTCCCAAGGAAAGTGAGCTTTCAGAAATGCTTTCCACCGTTGGCGCCACCACTTTAGACCAGCTTATCTACGAAACCATTCCGGATGATATTCGTTTAAAATCTCCTTTAAATCTTGAGACCGCTTTAAGCGAAAACGAGTATGCAGAGCATATTGGAGAACTAGCTGCAAAAAACAAAGTTTTTAAATCTTACATAGGATTAGGATATCACCAAGCAATCATGCCAGCTGTGATACAACGTAATGTTTTGGAAAATCCAGGATGGTATACGGCTTATACTCCCTATCAAGCAGAAATTGCTCAAGGTAGGTTAGAAGCTTTATTGAATTTCCAGACTATGATCTCAGATCTTACAGGAATGGAATTAGCTAACGCTTCCCTTTTAGATGAATCTACAGCGGCAGCAGAAGCAATGGCATTATTATTTGCGGTAAGAGAAAAAGATCAGAAAAAAAATGAAGTTATAAAATTCTTCGTTTCAGAAGAAGTATTGCCTCAAACCATTTCTTTATTAAAAACCAGAGCTATTCCTCTAGGAATTGAATTGGTTATTGGAGATCATACTAAATTTGACTTCTCCTCCGGCTTCTTTGGAGCAATGCTACAATACCCTGGAAAATCAGGACAAGTATTTGATTATTCTAGCTATGTTACTAAATGTAAAAACGCAGGAATTAAAGTAGTTGTTGCTGCAGATATTTTGAGTCTTGTAAAATTAGAATCACCAGGACATTTTGGAGTAGATGTAGTTGTTGGAACAACGCAACGTTTTGGAATCCCATTAGGTTATGGTGGGCCACATGCTGCATATTTTGCAACCAGAGAAGAGTATAAAAGAAGTATCCCTGGAAGAATTATTGGTGTAACTAAAGATCTCAATGGGAATCGTGCTTTAAGAATGGCATTGCAAACCAGAGAACAACATATAAAGCGTGATAAAGCGACTTCTAATATTTGTACTGCGCAAGTATTATTAGCTGTAATGGCAGGAATGTATGCAGTATATCATGGCCCAAAAGGCTTAGAATATATAGCTAACACTGTTCATGCCTCTGCATATACATTGCATAAAAAATTAGAAACATTAGGCTTTAAGCAGCTTAATGATTCTTATTTTGACACGCTTCAAATTAAAGCCGATGCAAAAGCTATTAAAACTTTAGCTGAAAATAATAAGATCAATTTTTATTATCCAGATGCCGAGACGGTAGTGATCGCACTAAACGAAACAACTACAGTAAAGGATATCAATAAGATCGTTTCCATTTTTGCGGAAGTTGCAAATAAAGAATATAATAAGATCGAAGAGTTAATTGAAGGAACCTCGATCACTTCAGAAGTAAAAAGAAAAACAGATTTTTTAACGAATGAAGTTTTTAGCTCTTATCATTCTGAAACAGAATTGATGCGTTATATCAAAAAATTAGAGCGAAAAGATCTTTCACTTAATCATTCCATGATTCCTTTAGGCTCTTGTACTATGAAGTTGAATGCGGCTTCAGAAATGCTTCCTTTAAGCAATCCTCAATGGGGAAATATACATCCATTCGCACCAGTGGATCAGGCTGAAGGATATCAGATAGTTTTAAAAAGGCTAGAAGACCAATTAACCGAAATCACAGGATTTGCAGGAACTTCTCTGCAGCCTAACTCTGGAGCTCAAGGAGAATATGCAGGATTAATGGTTATTCGAGCTTATCACGAATCTCGTGGAGATTCACAACGAAATATTTGCTTAATTCCATCATCTGCGCATGGTACCAACCCAGCTTCTGCAGTAATGGCCGGGATGAAGGTTGTTGTAACCAAGTCTACTAAGGAAGGAAATATAGATTTAGAAGATCTTAAAGAGAAGGCATTAAAACATAAGGATAATTTAGCTGCTTTAATGGTAACCTATCCATCTACTCACGGTGTATTTGAATCGGCAATAAAGGAGATAACTCAATTGATTCACGATAACGGAGGTCAGGTTTACATGGACGGTGCCAATATGAATGCACAGGTAGGATTAACCAACCCAGGTGCAATTGGTGCAGATGTATGCCATTTGAACCTTCATAAAACCTTTGCAATTCCACATGGTGGTGGTGGACCAGGAGTTGGGCCAATATGTGTTGCAAAACAATTACTTCCATTTTTACCAGGGAATCCCGTTATAAAAACAGGTGGAGAACAAGCAATTACAGCTATTTCTTCTGCACCTTGGGGATCTGCATTGGTATGTTTAATTTCTTATGGCTATATTAAAATGCTGGGGGTTAAAGGTCTTCAGAAGTCTACAGAATACGCTATTTTAAATGCTAATTATATAAAAGCTCGCTTAAAAGACCATTACCAAACTTTATATTCTGGAGAAAGAGGAAGAGCAGCTCATGAGATGATCGTGGATTGCAGACCTTTTAAAAACAATGGAATTGAGGTAGTAGATATTGCTAAGAGATTAATAGATTATGGTTTCCATGCACCAACAGTTTCCTTTCCAGTTGCGGGGACTTTAATGATTGAACCTACAGAAAGTGAAAGTAAAGCAGAATTAGATAGATTTTGTGATGCATTGATTTCTATACGTAAGGAAATAAGTGATTCCTCTACTAAGGATGAAGTTAATATATTAAAAAATGCACCTCATACTTTGGCAATGCTCACTGCAGATACATGGGATTACCCATATTCTAGACAGCAAGCAGCATTTCCTTTGGAGTATGTAGCAGATAATAAATTTTGGCCTTCTGTTCGTAGAGTAGATGATGCATATGGAGATAGAAATCTTATCTGCACATGTGCTCCTATTGAAGAATATATGGAAGCATAAACATTTTTAAGCCCAAAGTTTAAATTTAGATTTTGGGCTATTTATATTTTAATGAGTTTTAATTATCGATTTAATAATTAAAGTAGCAAAATTTACTAAAACCATAAAATGCAGCAAATTATGTAAATCCTTTCGGATTTCTTAGATTGCTTTTAGTATTTTAGATGTTATAATTAAAAAACCCTCGGTTTCAATGAGCATAAAGATGACAGGTTTAGGGAGTTTTATTCCGAACTTAAAGAGAAAGAATTCAGACTTTTTGAAACATGAATTTTTAAATTTAGATGGATCAGGTTTTCCTCATGCTAATGAGATTACTATTGAAAAATTTAAGGCGATCACAGGTATTGAAGAAAGAAGATATCTAGAAGAAGATCTAAGCACTTCAGATATGGCAACTGTAGCTGGGCAAAAAGCTATAGAAAATTCTGGTATAGACCCAGAAACTCTAGATTATATAATAGTTGCTCATAATTATGGGGATGTTAAATTTGGAAGTGTTCAAAGTGATACCGTACCTAGTATTGCCACTAGAGTAAAACACAATCTTAGAATTAAAAATCCTAAATGCGTTGGTTACGATGTGCTTTTTGGTTGCCCTGGATGGATAGAAGCTGTAATTCAAGCTCAAGCCTTCATTAAAAGTGGGATGGCTAAGAAATGTTTAGTAATTGGAGCTGAAGCGCTTTCTAGAGTTGTAGATAAATACGATAGAGATTCTATGATCTTTTCTGATGGAGCTGGAGCTACAGTTATAGAAGCTTCAGAAGAACCAGGAGGAATTCTTGCCCATAATTCTGCTACCTATGCATATCAAGATGCTCATCATATTTACTTCGGGAAATCTAATAGAAGTGAAGAGGCAGATGATACCAGATACATTAAAATGAATGGTAGAAAGATCTACGAATTTGCTTTAACACATGTGCCTGAAGCTATGAAATCCTGTTTAGAAGAAAGTGGGAAATCTATTGAAGATGTTAAAAAAGTGTTTATACATCAGGCTAATGAAAAAATGGATGAAGCTATTATTGCTCGTTTTTACAAGCAATATAAAATGAAAGCTCCAGAGAATGTAATGCCAATGAGTATTCACGAACTTGGAAATAGCAGTGTCGCGACCGTCCCTACTCTTTTAGATCTAGTAATTACTGGAAATATTCCAAATCAAGACCTAAATAAAGGAGACGTTATAATCCTTGCGAGTGTTGGAGCCGGAATGAATATTAATGCACTTGTCTACCAATACTAGAATGTACGAAAATACATTTCCGAATAAACGATTTAAAAAAACATTAGAATTTCTTGAAAATGCCGTTCCAGCACCTGCAAAGGTTTTAGATCTTGGTGTGGAAAATCCATTTTCAGAAATTATGAAGTCGCATAATTACAAGGTAACAAATACTTCTGGTGAAGATCTAGATCTTTATCCTCTCGTGGATGAAACTACTGAATTTGATGTTGTAACTGCTTTTGAAATTTTCGAGCATTTATTGGCTCCATTTAACGTATTAAAAGATCTTAAAACCAATAAACTTGTGGCTACAGTTCCATTAAAATTATGGTTTGCCGATGCCTACAGAAGCAAGACCGATATGCGGGATCGTCATTATCATGAATTTGAAGATTGGCAATTCGACTGGCTATTAGAAAAGGCAGGATGGAATATTAAGAAAAGGGCTAAATGGACAAATCCAGTACAAAAGCTTGGGTTTCGTCCGCTACTTAGAACTATTACTCCTAGATATTACGCAGTTTATGCCGAGCGATAAATTATTTTTTTAGAAAATTCATCCTCAACTTCAATTTTATTAAATTCACACTCCTATAATTTGAAGATCTACATAGTTATACCTGCGCATAATGAAGCTGAATTTATTGGCTCGACTTTACAATCTTTAGTAGATCAGACTTATTTACCAGCAAAAATTGTAGTTGTAGATGATCAATCCAACGACAACACACCAAATATAGTTTCGAGATTTGGTGATAAATATCCTTTTATCTCATTGATCTCTATCACATCTACTGAAGCTCATCTTCCAGGAAGCAAAGTGATAAATGCATTCAATCAAGGCATGAACACGCTAGATAGCGATTACGATGTCTTATGTAAATTTGATGCAGATCTTATCTTTCCACAGAACTATCTAGAGACATTAGTTCAAATATTTAATATTTCCCAAGAAGTTGGAATGGCTGGTGGATTTTGCAGCATACAACAAAATGAAAAATGGATTTTAGAAAACCTCACTAATAAAGATCATATTAGAGGTGCGCTTAAAGCTTATCGTAAAGACTGCTTTAGAGACATCGAAGGACTAAGACCAACTATGGGATGGGACACTGTAGACGAGCTCCTAGCCCAGTACCACGGATGGGAAATAAAGACAGATCAAAGTCTTTTGGTAAAACACCTTAAGCCTACAGGAAGCACATATAATAAAGCTTCAAAATATAAACAAGGCGAAGCTTTTTACAAGCTGCGCTATGGGTTTATAATCACTTTAATTGCATCTGCTAAGCTTGCCTTCAGAAAAAAAGATTTCAGACTTTTTCAAGACTATATTGCAGGCTACTTTAAAGCCTCAGAAGAAAAACAGACTTTTCTCTTAACTCATGACCAAGGTCGCTTTGCAAGAAAACTTAGATGGAAAAAAATGCTTGAAAAAGTATTTTAATTCTATTTCTCCAATACCACATTTAGAGGTATACCAGTTGCCGAGTTAGGAAATGCGATTCCCAATAATACCGAGATCGTTGGTGCAATATCCACTATTTCAGACCTTACAGCTGTACTTCCTTGCTTTATGCCTTTTCCGAAGAAAATTAAGGGCGCATGCGTATCGTAAGAAAATCCACTACCATGAGTAGAACCAGTTGTGGTAGTATAAGAGATAACAGCGGGATCTAAGACAAAAATAACATCTCCGCTGCGCTTCTGATTAAATCCTCTTTGTACCAATCCGGAAATACCTTCAGTATAGTTTCCGCTTTCTAATTGGCTACGAGTAAACACATTACTCACTTTTGGATATTGTAAAATAAAATGTGCAATTTCTTTTTCAAAAGTAGTTCGATCTATTTCTGCTTCAGCCAAAGTCCTGTAATTGAAGAATACCTGATAGTTAGAAACCGATTCAACTAAATCCTCTTTTTTATATTTCTCAAAAATAAACTCTTTTAATTTGGTGTCGAATTCTGGATCATCAAAATATCCAGATGGAATTTTAACTGACGTTAAATATGTAGGTACATCTCCACCACCGTGATCTGCAGTTAGAAACAAAGTATAATTCCCTTCTCCTACCTGGTCATCTAAACTAGAAAGCAATCTGGCTAGATCTAAATCTAATCTTAAATAAGCATCTTCGATTTCTTTAGAATTAACCCCGAAATTATGTCCTACGTAATCTGTACTGGAGAAACTTACAGTTAGAAAATCTGTGAATTCATCTTTACCTAATTCCTCACCTTTAATTGCAGCAATTGCAAAATCTGTTGTTAAGGAATTTCCATAAGGCGTAGCTTTTAAAAGATCGTAATTACCGTTATCTTTTCCTAAAGCTTGTAAATCGTATGGAAAACTAGCTGTTTTCTTACCATTAAATCCAGTTTCAAATAAATTTTCATCTACTCCGCTTTCTGAATAAGAATCTAATTTCTGTACAGCATCCCAAGGTTTCATATAAGAAAGTGCCGTTCCAGAAATATTGAATTCCTTAACCCACTTTGGAAGTTCCTCCATATAAAAAGTACTGCTTATCCATTTTCCTTCTTCTTGTCCGTGAAACCAATAGGCAGCATTAGCTGTATGACCCGCTGGCAAAATTGCTCCTCTATCCTTTAAAGCGATCCCAATAGTTTTTCCTCGCATTTGAGTAAACAATCTGTTCTCATCTGCAATGGTTGTTGCAGATAATCTATTAGGAGACATTTGTCCTGCCGATGCATTTGTACCTAGTGGCTGTACATTCTCGTCTGTGACACAATAAATATATCTTTCTTCAAATTTGTTATACCAGCTATTGCTAATTATTCCATGATTTTGTGGAGTAGTTCCTGTGTATACTGAAGCATGTCCAGGGGCTGTATAAGTTGGTATGTAATTAAAATGATTGTTTTTGAAATTATAACCCTCTGTCACTAACCTTTTAAATCCTTCATTCCCATATTTTTTCCAAAAGCGAGTTAAATAATCGTACCTCATCTGGTCTACAACAACCCCAACCACCAATTTCGGTTTGTCTGGATTAATAGACTTATCTATTTTAACTTGGGCAAAAGAACCAAAGGATAGAATAATAACTAAAAGAACTGTGATAGAATATTTCATAAATAAGAGAAACTGGTTGTAATTATTTCAAAAATACTAAAGAAATAGCCTTTAAACTTTAATTCTACGTTAAATAGTTTCCTGCTAAAATTTAGTATTTTAGCTTTACAAAAATTCCTTGATGAGCTACATCCATTCTATTGGTGAATACTTTTTAATGATTAAAGGCGTGTTTGGCAGAATGACCAAGCGATCTGTCTTAAGAGAATTAATTTTTAAAGAGATAAATGAGCTTATCATTGGTTCTTTAGGAATAGTTGCTTTTATTTCATTTTTCATCGGAGGAGTTGTTGCCATACAAACAGCTTTAAACCTCAACAATCCATTAATTCCAAAAACCCTGATAGCTTTTGCTGCAAGACAATCTATAATTCTGGAATTTGCACCAACATTCATCTCCATTATCATGGCAGGTAAAGTTGGCTCATTTATAACATCGAGTATTGGATCTATGAGGGTAACAGAGCAAATTGATGCTCTTGAAGTTATGGGTATAAATTCGCTGAATTATCTCATATTTCCGAAGATAATCGCTATGCTTACATATCCTTTTGTAATCGCGATCTCAATGTTTTTAGGGATTGTAGGTGCTTATGCAGCTGCTGTACTAGGAGGTTTTGTTGGGAGCGATCTATTCTTAACCGGACTTCAAGATGGTTTTGAAGGTTTTCATATTGTGTACGCATTTATTAAAACCTTTGTTTTTGCAATGATCCTTGCTACAATTCCGGCTTATCATGGCTATTATATGAAAGGTGGAGCTCTGGAAGTAGGTCATGCCAGTACAACTTCTTTTGTATGGACGAGTGTGGTAATTATTATAACAAATTACGTGATAACCCAATTATTACTTAGCTAATGATAGAAGTAAAAAATCTCCATAAAAGTTTTAGTGGCGAAGAAATTCTAAAAGGAATTGACTTCGTTTTTGAAGCAGGTAAAACTAATCTTATTATAGGACAATCGGGTTCTGGGAAAAGTGTGCTATTAAAATGTATGCTAGGCCTATTTAAGCCCGAAAATGGAAGTATAGAATATGATGGAAAAGCATACTCTTCTTTTACAGATGAAGAACAACGTGAACTTCGAAAAGAGGTAGGAATGTTATTTCAAGGCGGTGCTTTATTTGATTCTATGACCGTAGAAGAAAACGTAATGTTTCCCTTACGAATGTTTACAAAACAGCGAAAGCGCGAATTAAAAGCCAGAGTAGCTGAAGTATTAAAACGTGTAAATCTTGATGGTAGTGAAAATAAATATCCCGCGGAAATAAGTGGAGGAATGCAAAAGCGAGTGGCAATTGCACGTGCTATTGTAAACAAACCTAAATACTTGTTTTGCGATGAACCTAATTCTGGATTAGACCCAACAACGGCTACTGTTATTGACAATCTAATACAAGAGCTTACAAGAGAAAATAATATTACTACTGTAATTATCACTCACGATATGAACTCGGTATTAGAAATAGGAGAAAATATAGCGTTTTTAAAAGATGGTGTTCTAGCTTGGAAGGGTGATAAATCTCAAATCTTTAAAACCGATGATAAAACAGTAACAGATTTTGTATATTCTTCAGATCTATTTAAAAAGGTAAGAGATGCACAAATTAAAGAAATTAATTAAGCGATCTTACTAAAAGGGTATCCAATTTTAATCTCAAAGCCAACCACTTTTCAATTTTTCTAACCTCAGTAATCTTATCTGCTTTTCTAATTCTACTATCCCAAGTCACATTAAAAGTAGGAATCGTATCTATTTTTTTGAAATTAGTGGAAATGGTATTGGCATATGTCAAATTTTCCACGTCCTGATAATTGATCTTCAATTCTCTGCTTATTTCCTCAAAAGAAAAATCCCCCTGTTTATATTTTAATAACTCTTTTTCTAAGAAACTGATTTGCGCATCTTTATTTTCGATCACCTCCTGATTCTTAAGATAAAGATCCTCTAAAATCCCGCTTTTTACCTGAGAGGACAATAGATTAATATCTCCACCAGATTCATTGGTTCCTTGATGAATAATTAACTTACTTCCTTTTAAGGCTTCAAAATCACTCAAAGCTTCTCGCCAGGTTTGAATAGTTATATCTGGAACCACATTTCCAATTAGATAGACTTCAATCTCTCTTTTCTTAAAATCTTCTTCATATTTAATCGTTTCTGTTCCTTGATATTTAATCACCTTAGCTAAATACTCCTCTGCGGTAGAAATAAAAACTTGTTTTCTAAGTAGATTAACAAATAAGATTACACTTGGAATCATTATAACTATTGCTATTGCTGTTGCAATTTGGGCAATCCGTCTTCTTCTTTGTTGGTTTGCGTATTTAACTAATGGAAATCCAAGTAATTTGGAAACTAGGAAAGTAGATAATGCTATAAAAACTGCATTTATAGAAAAAAGGTATAAAGCACCGCTAGCAAATGGCATATTCCCGGTTGCCAAGCCGTAACCTACGGTACAAAGTGGCGGCATTAATGCCGTAGCTATAGCAACTCCAAATATCACACTCGCTATAGTTCCTTTCTTTGTTTTTGCAACTATTAAAGCAAGTCCTCCAAAAATAGCAACCAATACATCCAAAATAGTGGGATAAGTGCGGGCAATAATTTCTGGGGAAGGAATTTTAATTGGTGATATAAAGAAATAAAAAGTGGCCGTAAGCACACTTAGAAATACCATAACACCAAGATTAATAAAGGAGCGTTTCAACATCCTAACATCATTGATCGCTACAGATAGACCAATACCTACAATTGGCCCCATTAGAGGAGAAATAAGCATAGCTCCAATTACAACTGCAGCACTCCCAACATTCAGTCCTATAGAGGCAACAAAAATTGAAAAAATAAGGATCCAAGCATTATGGCCTTTAAAGGAAATATCTTTCTTAATGGCTTCTACCGTAGATTCCCTATCGGTATCTGCACGAATATCTAATAATTCAGAAATAAAAACTCTAATATTCTCCCATAGACCTCTGGCCTTGGTTAAATCCATATCGAAATTTTCTTTCTCGGGAGGGTTACTACCTAGGTTATCATTATTCTCCATTATTATCCTAAATTCTCATCAAATTTTTTCATAACCTTGTTTCTAATCTCCTTGATATCTTGTTCCTTTTCTTTTGGTACGATCATCAATACATCCTTGTCATCTACTATTATAAAGTCTTTTAACCCATCTATGAAAACGACTTTTGGATTATGCGTGTAGATAATATTCCCTTTTGCATCTTGATGCATTAGCTGAGCATTTACCACCGCATTATCGCTTTCATCTTTTGGCAGCTCCTCATGTAACGAGCCCCAAGTACCAAGATCGCTCCATTTAAAAGAAGCAGGAATTACATATACTGAATCGGATTTTTCCATGATCGCATAATCTATAGAAATATTCTGCGCTTCGGGATAAGTATCTTTAACAAACTTTTCTTCTTTAGAAGTATTTAAATATTCTTTTCCAACATCAAAAAGATTGAACATTTCTGGAAGCAAGGTTTTAAAGGAATCTGCGATAAAAGATGCTTTCCATATAAAGATGCCGGCATTCCATACGTAATTCCCATCTTCTAAATACTTTTTAGCATTTCTTAATGTTGGCTTTTCCGTAAAAATCTCCACTTTCTGAAGGTTCATCCCCTCCTCTTTTCCATACTTTATATAACCGTAACCTGTATTTGGAAAAGTGGGTTTTATTCCCAATGTTACTAGGATATTTTCTTTATATGCAGCCTTAAAAGCCAAATTGATATCTGCCGCAAAGGCATCTTCATCATTAATAAAATGATCGCTAGGCGCTACGACCATTACAGCATTCGGATTTTTTTTATTAATCTTCATTGCAGCCAACAAGATGCAAGGAGCTGTGTTTCGCATTGCTGGCTCTAGAATAATTTGCTCCTGAGTAATTTTTGGTAATTGTTCCTTGATAATATCGTTGTAAACTTCGTTACTAAGAATAAGAATATTCTCGTAAGGAACTACTTTAGTAAGTCTATTAAAGGTACTCTGCAATAAAGTTTCCCCCAAGCCTAACATATCATGAAACTGCTTTGGATATTTTGCTGTACTTAAAGGCCAAAATCTGGAGCCTACACCACCAGCCATAATTACTGCGTAATAATCTTGATTATAAATTATCATTCTCTTTTTGTTTAATTCTAGCCCGCTATTAACTCCACTTCGGCATTAGGTTGAAATAAATAAATCCTTCCAGTATCCATTTCTACACATTCATATCGCTTCCTCCTCTTTTCACCTTTTTTGAAGACTTTACCATTATAAATTCTAAAAACTCCACCTAATGGAAGCTCAAAAATATAATTTTTATCATTTTCGGGATCAAAACTTTTTAGAGCTACAGATAATTGCGCATCGGTATCACTGCTAGCTTTAGGATTTTTGAAATGTTTTGCTATTAAAGGTAATAATTGTATTGGATATATCTCAGGCCTTATAAATGGTAACATCATTTGCTGAAAAGTGAATTTCCACTCTCTTCCATGTGGTTTAATAGACCTACCAAATCTTTCGAAAGCAATTAAATGGGCAATTTCATGAACTAAGGTCATCAAAAATCGATACTTATTTAAATTCGCATTGATGGTAATTTGATGACCGCCATTTTCTTTTCTTCTATAATCCCCATGACGTGTTACCCTTTCGTTTACAATCTTTAGATGAATATCATTATCTTCTATAAGTTTGAAAATAGGAGATACAGCATGACTAGGTAAATATTTCTCCAGAACTTCACTCATTTCTTCCTTTTTAAGGGGTACTATTAGAAACCTGTAAAAGTTTGCCGTTATAATACTTATGACCGTTAAGACTAAAATCAACAATATACTTAGCCATTTCTAGTGCAGAAACCGGTGCCTGATAACCTGGAAATGCTTCTGCCAACATTTCGGTTTGAACAGCACCTAAAGCCAATACATTAAATGAGGGGCCATTCTCTTTATATTCTTCAGCTAACATTTCTGTAAGAGTTATTAACGCCCCTTTACTAGAACTATATGCAGATAAGCCTGGGAACTTCATACTACCCTGAACTCCTCCCATACTACTTATATTTATTACGTGAGAATTTGAATCTAAAAAAGGAAGTAATTGCTTAATTAATCCTGCTACACCAAAAACATTCGTATTATAAATAGCTTTAAATTCAGAAAGAGTTGCTTCAGCAAAAGATTTGTTTAAAATTGCACCCGCATTGTTTATTAATATATCTACCTTTTTCCAAGTCCCTTCAATATGATCTCCAATTTTTTGAAGTTCTTCTTCCTTAGTTATATCACAAGCAAATACTTGTACATTCTTCAAACCCAATGCCTGAAGTGATTCCGGTTTTCTAGAAAGTGCTATTACATCATGGCCAGCTTCAGAAAACAGCTTTACCATTTCAAACCCCATTCCTCTACTCGTTCCTGTTATTACAACATGCTTCATTCTTTATTCAATTTTATTTCTTTTGTTGGTGTATTCGCCATCTTATAAATTCCAGGAATAATAGATTCAATTAGATCTGCCATAAACGGAATATCCATCTTGTCTGCCTCATCTTGAACCTGATGATAATAATTATAATTAGTAAAATCGAATGAGCTGATGGTTTGTGCTGGCACATTAAATTCTTTGTAAAAAGAATAATTATCGCTCCTCATAAAAAGATTAAATTCTTTCGCTTTCGGAAGAAACCCTAAAACTTTTTCTTCAGAATATTCATTAAATTTTTCAGCTAGATTAGATTCTTCAAAACCAGTTAAATATGCTTTATGATCTTTTTCTACCATAGGAACACCGATCATTTCAATATTAAAGTTTACATAAAGGTCCAATTTTTCATCTTTTAATCGTTTGGCCAAATGCTTAGAACCCAAAAGCCCTTTTTCTTCCGCCGAAAGAAAAACAAAGAGAATACTTCTTTTATTTTTTGATGCAGCACCAAAATATTTTGCCAATTCCAATACTGCTACAGAACCTGCAGCATTATCATTAGCACCATTTGCTATGGAATCATTTGCAATTGGAGAAACTAATCCTATATGATCATAATGAGCACTAATTATTAAAAACTCCTTTTTTAATACTGGATCTGTTCCTTCAACAAAACCAATTATGTTATAACCAGTGGATCCTTTTACATCAAAGGAATCTCTATATGTTTCGAAATATGGCTTAACCTTATTCTTCTTGAGAATTCCCTCGATATAAGCAGCTGCTTTCTCTATCCCCTCAGAACCTGTATTTCGACCTTTCAAGTCGTTCGAAGTTAGAAAATCCAATTCCTCCTTCAACACATCCTCACTAATATTAGCTTTGGTAATCCCTGCATTTACAGTAGGCGCAATTATTTGTTTTTCTTTAGTAGAATTTTGTGTGAGGTTACACGCGGAAAATAGAAACAGCAGTCCTAAACTAGCTGTTCTTATAAATATTTTTATCATAGTTATAAAGATAAAAAAATCCCGCAATAGCGCGGGATTTTCAAATATTATATTCTATTAAGTCTTTAGATTATGCCAACATAGTTACCGGGTTCTCCAAATACACTTTTAATGTTTGTAAGAAAGCCGCTCCCGTAGCACCATCTACAGTTCTATGATCGCAAGCCAGGGTAACTTTCATCGTATTACCTACTACAATTTGCCCATTTTTCACAACCGGTTTTTCTACAATTGCTCCTACAGATAGGATTGCCGAATTAGGTTGATTTATAATACTAGTGAATTCTGTGATCCCAAACATTCCAAGATTAGAAACCGTAAAAGTACTTCCTTCCATTTCTGATGGTTGCAGCTTTTTATTTCTAGATTTCCCAGCAAGATCTTTTACTTTAGCGCCAATTTGAGTCATTGAAAGTTGATCTGCAAATTTCACAACAGGTACTACCAATCCATCTTCTACTGCAACCGCAACTCCCATATGAATATGTTTTGCAATTTTAGTATTGTCTCCAGTCCATTGAGAATTAACTCTAGGATGTTTTCTCAATGCCATAGCAGAAGCCTTGATCACCATATCATTGAATGAAACCTTAACATCTGGAATTTCGTTTATCTGTTTTCTAGATGCCATAGCAGTTTCCATATTCACTTCTATTGTTAAATAGTAGTGAGGAGCAGTAAACTTAGATTCTCCTAGACGTTTAGCTATAGTTTTACGCATCTGGGAATTTTTGATCTCCTCAAAAGATTCTTCCCCCGCTGGCATATATGTTTGAACCGTTTTTTCTGAAGAAGCTGCAGGACTCTCAACTTTTTCAGCGGCTGGTTTGGCTGAAACTTGGAAAGATTCTACATCTTTCTTTACAATTCGCCCATTTTCACCAGAACCTTTTACATCGGCAAGATCCACACCTTTATCTTCAGCGATCTTTTTCGCTAATGGTGAAGCAAAAATTCTACTTCCATCCTTGGCTTCGGTAGTATTTACCTCCGACTTCTCTTCTGAAGCTTCATTAGAAGAATCTTCGTCCTGAGAATTATTTTCTTCCTTACTATTAGTAGATTTTGCCTCAGATTTCCCTGATCCAATTCCAGAAACATCGGTTCCTTTAGGCCCAATAATAGCAAGTAAAGTGTCAACTTTTACAGTTTCTCCTTCTTGAACTCCAATTTTCAATAAAGTTCCACTATAAAAAGACTCAAATTCCATAGTAGCTTTATCGGTTTCGATTTCAGCTAAAATATCTCCCTCTTCTACGGTGTCGCCTTCTTTTTTAAGCCAAGACGCCACTGTTCCTTCTTCCATGGTATCACTAAGTCTAGGCATATTAATTACCTCTACTCCCTCTGGGATCTCACTTGTAGATTCAGATTGCTCTTCTTTTTTATCTTTAGAATCTGCAACTGGAGCTTCTTTTGAAGCATCTTTAGACTCAGTTTTGGTTTTTTCCTTATTTGAAGATTTACTATCCCCTTTCAATAATCCAGAAATATCTTCTCCTTTTTCACCAATAATGGCAAGTAAATTATCGACCGGTGCAGTTTCACCTTCTTCAACTCCTATATGCAATAAAGTCCCTTCATGAAAAGACTCAAATTCCATAGTAGCTTTATCTGTTTCGATTTCAGCTAAAATATCTCCTTCTTCAACCTTATCTCCAACTTTCTTCAACCATTTAGCAACAACACCTTCTTCCATGGTGTCACTTAAACGAGGCATATTAATTACTTCAGCCATAATTTATTTTACTTTATGTGATAAAAACGGATAGTCTTCCTGTTCGTAAACAGCATCAAACATCAAGCTTGCATCCGGATAATCTGAATCTTCTGCGAATTTCTCACATTCAAGAACCAAATTCTTAACACGCTTATCAATTTCCTTAATTTCTTTATCTGTTGCGTACTTTTTATCTTTAATTACATCTAAAACCTGAGTTATAGGATCTATTTTTTGATATTCTGCAACTTCATCCTTGGTTCTATATTTCTGAGCATCACTCATAGAGTGACCTCTATATCTATATGTTTTTAGCTCTAGGAAAGTAGGACCTTTTCCATCTCTAGCTCTTTTAATAGCTTCATCCATAGCTTCGGCTACCTTAATAGGGTTCATAGCATCTACTGGACCACATGGCATATCATACGCCAATCCCATTTTCCAGATCTCTGTATTCTTGGAAGTTCTAGCTACAGAAGTTCCCATAGCATACCCATTATTTTCTACACAAAAAACTACAGGTAAATTCCAATTTACAGCCATGGTAAGAGTTTCATGAAGAGAACCTTGACGCATTGCGCCATCTCCCATGAATGTTAATGTAACGGCATCTCTTTTAAAATACTTATCTGCAAATGCCAATCCAGCACCTAAAGGTATTTGTCCACCCACTATTCCATGTCCTCCATAAAACCTGTGTTCTTTGGAAAAAATATGCATTGAACCACCAAGACCTTGAGAAGTCCCAGTTTTCTTACCATATAATTCCGCCATTACTTTTCTAGGATCCACACCCATACCAATTGGTTGAACGTGGTTTCTATAAGCAGTGATCATTTTATCTTTGGTAAGATCCATTGCATGCAACGATCCGGCTAAAATTGCTTCTTGACCATTATATAGGTGCAAAAAACCTCTAACTTTTTGTTGAATATATACTTGAGCTAATTTATCCTCAAACTTTCTCCAAAAAAGCATATCCTCGTACCACTTCAAATACGTGGCTTTGGTAATTTTCTTCATTTACAAATATATTTAGACCGGACACTGGTTTTTGCCTAGCGGATAACAAAAATACTATTTTCAGTAAGAATGAAAAACAGTTTTAATATTAAAAACAACGAAATCGTTATAGATTGGACTTATCGAATGCAAAAGGCAATAGATCCTTCAAAGAATTAGATTTTGCCACTTCCCCTGTTTCCCCCATAAAATAGATCTCTATAGGTTCATTTTGCTTGATCTCGTACTCTGCAATAGCCTGTCTACATGCACCGCAAGGTGGAATTGGAGAAGTAACCGCATGATTTAATGAGGTAGCAGAAATCGCTATTCTCTTAATAATTGCTTCAGGATACTTGGCTCCTGCATAATAAATGGCAGTTCTTTCAGCACATAATCCGCTTGGATAAGATGCATTTTCTTGATTACTTCCAGGAATAACTTCATTATTATCTAAAAGTATAGCTGCACCAACGTGAAATTTGGAATATGGCGCATATGCTTTTTCTCGTGCTTCAACAGCTGTATTCATTAATTGTATCACTTCTTTTGGAAGTTCATCTATAGAATCATATATCTCTATTGATGTAGAAACTGTAATTAATTTCATTTAAATGTATTGATTTTAGTTCGCATTCGGGTAGAAGCCACTAAATGTAGTAAACTGTGTTACGAACTTCTGGAAATAAGTAAATTATTAATTATCGTTGAATTTTTCACCAAAGTTAAAAACCAATCCAAATCGAAGAGTTCCTTCTAATGGACTTACTACGTTAGAGGTGGAAAATAAATAAGAGACATCTATTACTACAGGAGCATATTTAAATCCGGCACCAATTGCTACAAATTTCCTTGAACCTTTAGTATCGCTTTCATTAAAATATCCTGTTCTTAAAGTAAACTGATCTTGATATACATATTCTGCACCTACAGCCCAAGTAACTTCTCTCAATTCTTCACCAAATCCATCTGGTGCATCACCAAAAGATTTAAAAATTCCTTCTATAGATCCAATATTATTATATTCATCTTCATCTGCAGCATCAATTTGCCCATCTCCATTAAAGTCTTTTGGCGTTGGAACTAAAAGTTTATTAAATTCTAAATAGGTACCTAATCTATTTGAAGGGTCAAATATAAAATCGAAACCACCCCCAACTTTTAGATTGGTAGGAATAAAATTTTCCTGACCTACTTCATCATATTTAATTTTCGGGCCTATGTTGGAAAGATTAGCACCTGCTCTAATTTTTCCATCGAAATTTGAAAAAACAATATTCTGACTCTGATAAAAAGCTGCAACATCTACCCCAAATGTAGAGGCTGCGGTGGCATCTTCACTGTTTATTGCCAATTTAAGGTCTGATCTTAAATAACGACCTGCAACAGCCATAGAAAAATTATCTGCCAATCTTAAAGCATAGGACACATCCAATGTGAATTCGTTTGGGCTAAGCAATAATGCTTCATCCCCAAAATTTTCCTGAGTTTCAATAGATCCCAAACTAAAATATCTCAAACTAGCAGCGACAGCACTTCTGTCATCTAGTCTATTAAAATAGGTGAGGTTTCCTAAAAATATATCATTTACTATACTGCTTAAATAAGGTGTATAAGAGACCCCAATACCCTGCTCACTATTTATAAATGCAAATTTAGCAGGATTCCATTGCTGAGAAAAAGCGTCGGCAGAGGTCGCGACTCCTTGGTCACCCATCCCGGCAGCCCTAGCATCCGCAGCAATTAATAAAAATGGGATCGCAGTTGTTATAACCCTATCCCGTTCCTCTTGAGAGAATACGACAGAATTTGATAAAAGGGTAAAACCAAGAAAAAGTATAGTAATTTTTTTCATCACATTATTTAGTCTTTAACAAATATATATTTTTATTCTTGTTAAGAGAAGCTCCTCTCATCAATTTTGCAATGCTTTTTAATAGATTCCATAAAAACTCAAGGATTCTATTAAAACTACAATTTCCAATATTTATTGTCTCTAGCCACATGTTTTCATATGCTTAACTAAAAATATTTTAAACCTAAACTATTAGTATTACTTTTGCGACAATAATAAATATGTCTAAAAAGTTCCAAGCATCAAGATTATTAACTGTTTAGCACATTTTGAATAAGATAAAATAAACTTGTACTTTTCCCGTTAATTACTATATTGCAAGGCCTAAATTACTACATAAATAGAATAAAAATATGAGGACTACTGTTGCCTTTAAAACACTATTTGCTATCGCTATAGGCGCTAGCTTATTTAGTTGTAACAATTCTAGAGATTACAAGAATAACTCACGAGCTACTGGATGGGATATTAATTCTAAAGACGGTGGTTTTCAATACAAAACAGATTACAAGGAGCAGGAAACTGGTCCCGGACTTGTTTTTGTTGAAGGAGGAACATTTACCATGGGTAGAGTTCAAGATGACGTAATGCACGACTGGAATAACACTCCTACTCAACAGCACGTTCAATCGTTTTATATGGACGAAACTGAAGTTACCAACATCATGTATATGGAATACTTGGATTGGTTAAAGAATGTTTTCCCTCCAAGTGAACCAAATTACAAGAATATATATTCTGGAGCAGTTCCAGATACTTTAGTGTGGAGAAATAGATTAGGTTTTAATGAGACCATGGTAAATAATTACCTACGTCACCCAGCCTATTCAAATTACCCCGTGGTAGGAGTTAACTGGATGCAGGCAACTGAATTTAGCAAATGGAGAACCAATAGAGTAAATGAGCTTAAACTAGAAAAAGAAGGATATTCTAAAGAAGGAGCTCGTTATACAGATGTTTCTGCGGGCACTACTTTTGATACTGAAACTTATTTAAATGCTCCTACAAAAACTTATGGAGGAAACGATAGTATTACACGTGGTGGTAAAAATGCTGACAAATTAGGTACTGCTAAAGATACTAGTAATGCCAAAAATATTTACATACAACGTAAAGATGGTGTGTTATTACCTGAATACAGACTACCTACTGAAGCAGAATGGGAATATGCAGCTTTAGGATTAGTGGGTATTAGAGATTACAATGTATATCGTGGAAGAAAAAAATATCCGTGGGATGGGCAATATACTCGTTCTGGAGATGCTAAAAGACAAGGAGATCAACTAGCCAATTTTAAGCAAGGTGAAGGAGATTATGGAGGAATCGCAGGTTGGAGTGATGATGGTGCGGATATCACTGCAGAAGTAAAATCTTATCAAGCTAACGATTATGGTCTTTATGATATGGCTGGTAACGTGGCAGAATGGGTAGCCGATGTTTACAGACCTATAGTAGATGATGAATTCAATGATTTTAATTACTACAGAGGAAATGTTTATACCAAAAACGCTATTAACGATGATGGTACTGTACAAATTGTAACACCAGAAGGAGTAGTATATGATACTTTAAGTAGTGGTAGAATTATGGCCCGAGCTCTTCCAGGAGAGATCGCGCAAGTTCCAATTAATGAAAAAGACACTTATCTTAGAACCAACTTTAACGAAAGTGACAATAGAAACTTCCGTGATGGAGATAAAAGTTCAACAAGATATTATGAGCCTTTCAATGAGATCTCAAATCCTTCCAAGAGAATGTATAATTCTCCTCAATTCAGCACCGATACAGATAGTACAGGAAATGTAAAACCTAACTACGATGAGACTAGTAGAACCACAATGGTAAGTGATGAAGTTCGTGTGTATAAAGGTGGATCTTGGAGAGACAGAGCATATTGGTTAGATCCTTCTCAAAGAAGATATTTCCCTCAAGATATGGCAACAGATTATATTGGATTTAGAAACGCAATGTCTAGAGTTGGATCTAAATCTAAAGACAAAAACAAAACGGCAAGAAATTAATCTTCCCGATTTTGAATAAAACGGTTTAAAAAGTTTATTTTTCGATTATAATAATATTAGATACTTAGGTCTCTAATTTTATTATAAGATTAGAAAAACTACTTTTTAAACCGTTTGCTATTTAATATATTTTGGTAATGAATATTGAAACATTACATAAGCTTTTTCTTAAAAGCAAAGGAGTGGCTACAGATACTCGCGCAATTAAATCTGAACATTTATTTTTCGCACTAAAAGGAGATAATTTTAACGGCAATTTATTTGCTGAAAAAGCACTTTCCAAGGGCGCTAGTTATGCAATTATAGATGAAGATATATTACCTAATAACGACCGATGTATTTTGGTTGAGAATGTATTGGATACACTACAACAATTAAGCAGCTATCACCGTACTTTCCTTAACATTCCAATTCTTGCAATAACTGGAAGCAACGGAAAAACCACCAGCAAAGAATTAATCTATGCGGTATTAAAGAAAAAGTTTGAAACTATAGCTACGATAGGAAATCTAAACAATCATATTGGTGTTCCTCTTACCCTACTATCCATGAATTCGAAGACAGAATTTGGAATAGTAGAAATGGGCGCCAATCATCCAAAAGAGATCGAAAAATTATGCGAAATAGCTAAACCTAATTATGGGTATATCACTAATTTCGGAAAAGCACATTTGGAAGGTTTCGGAAGTATTGAAGGTGTTATTTTAGCAAAAAGCGAATTATATAATTACCTCAAATTAAACCGCGGTAAGATATTTTTAAATATAGATGATCCTATTCAGCAGAAGCAAAGCAGTTATAACGATGTCTTTACTTTTGGCGAATCAACCGAAGCAGATATTATTATAAAATACGATAATTCCAATACTTTGGCTGAAGTAGAATATCAGAACAGCATTATTAAAAGTCAGTTAACAGGCACTTATAATGCTATAAATATTGCTGCATCGGTTAGCATTGGCTTATACTTTAAGATATCACTAGAAAGCATTCAAAAAGCAGTATATAATTATATCCCCAAAAATAATCGCTCTCAGATCCTAAAATGTGGTAGCAACTCATTACTAATGGATGCCTACAATGCAAATCCAACAAGCATGATTGCAGCATTAGAAAGCTTTAAAGATAATCCAGCTAAAAATAAAATAGTGATCTTAGGAGACATGTTTGAGCTTGGAACCTCTTCCGAAGAAGAACATCAAATAATCGTAAACTATATAGAAACACTAGAACTTTCCAAAGCATTTATCGTAGGAAAGAATTTCTATAGAACAAAATCCAAAAACGAACATATTAAGAAGTTCGAAAATTTCTCCGATCTTCAAATAGCTCTCGAATCCAATAAAATCCAGAATTCCTATATTCTCATAAAAGGCTCCAGAGGAATGGCCTTAGAGAGAGTTGTGGATATATTAAAATCTACCACTAGATAAGTTACTCCAAGTTAATTAAATCCCTAATCACTTTAAAGGCTCCTATTAATCATAGATTGAATAAGGTAATATTTACTGTTCTTTAGTCAATAAGTGAATAGTATTTCTCACGATTCTCAATGATCACCCAAATATTAATAACAAAGAGAATTACGGCTAAAATAAGCCCTGATGGCTCATTCACTATGTGAGTTAATAGAATTCCTACCATAATTGGCAATATAATAATAGCTCCGAGCGCTCGAGTTTTTTTAGGAATAATTAAAAACCCTCCAATAATTTCTATAAACCCTATCAAAGGTAACAACCAGCCGATCTCGCTAAAAGCGGCCATTAGATTAATCATACTCTCAGGCAGATCTTCTGGCATTGGCATATAATTAAAGAATTTGTTTAATCCAGCGTTAATGAACATCAATCCGAACAAAAGACAAATAACAAATAGAATTTTATTTTTCATTTTACCACAGTTAAATATGAATACCACATTGAAAGTTAAATAATATCATTCTAAAGAGAAATTTATTAATTGGATTTTTAAAATCTAAAACATAAAAAAAGCCCTCCATAAATGGAAGGCTTTTTTTTATAGTGGGCAATGAGGGATTCGAACCCCCGACCCCCTCGGTGTAAACGAGGTGCTCTGAACCAACTGAGCTAATTGCCCTATTTAAAACACAATAGGATCTAACAATAAAATTACATTAAAAAAGCTTCCTTTTTAATGGAAGCTCTTAAGTGGGCAATGAGGGATTCGAACCCCCGACCCCCTCGGTGTAAACGAGGTGCTCTGAACCAACTGAGCTAATTGCCCGCAAACGCTTGAATGCGGATGCAAATATAGACTACATTTTGAATATGACAAACTAATATTTAAAAAAAATAAAATTATTTTCGGCTTAAATATAAATTGGAATATCAAAATATCATTAAATAAAAAAAACTCTGAATCAAAAGATTCAGAGTCAAATAAATACCAGTTCTATTTCATTAATCCAGGAACACTTCTATAAATATAATCCCCATGACTTCCTGTAAATAATTTATTTTTATTCTTAATAAATTCCTTTCGCTTAGCTTCATCTGGCCAGGCCTTATTTTCTAGAGCTATGGTTTCATCAAAGGATTTTTCTATATCTGCAAAATTATTATAAAAGTAGGCTTCAGAAAATTGCCTGCTATTGGAACCCCAAAGATGTCTATGTGTATAATACCCCTTTAAAGCCGATAGCTTTTTAGTTACCTTTTCAAAATATTCTTTAAATAATTCTGGGTTTCCTTCCCCATTCATAGCCATTTCTAAATTTCTTAAATATACAACTTGTGGCTTATCTGAGTTTCCAGTAGACTCTATTGTATAGGGTAAAGAAATATAAATTTCATCACTATGATCTGGGGAATAATACTTCTGTTGTTTATCAAAAAACGCAGATCTAGCTTCATCATCTGGCCAAGCTGCTTTCGCTAATTCAGCACTCTTTACATCAGCCTTTTCAAGATCTTCCCAGTTTTTGTAGACATTCACCAATATCAATTCAGAATTATCTGGAGTGAAATAGTGAGTATAAAAGCCAGAACTTAAAATAAGGTCATTTTTCATGGTGACCTTATCAAAATATTCTTTCTCAGTCTGCTTCCAGTCATCAAAATTAACGTTTGGATCTGGGTTCCAATGCACTGTGGTCATTGTAATATAAACAGGTTCAGATTCTGTAGCGGTAGAATCCTGTGCAAATCCACAATAAACCGTTACTAGAAACAATACAATGGTACTTTTCAAAAATTTGTTTAATGATTTCATAGTAAAAAAGATTAGTTAATAAAAAATATAATAAACAAGGCAAGCCATGTCTGGAATTATTCTTTTTAAGAATACTATGAGGTATAAAAGGGAGGGAAATAAGTTAATAAAATGGTAGACAGTTTAAATGGAGGAGACCTCTACCAATTGCATAGCAACAATTTAATAAAAATTATTATAAATTCGCACTGAAGTTAATTATAGTCGACAAAACCTAAGGGTTTTGGGTTAAGGAGTAAGAATCTCTGCAACCACAAATGTGCTACCACCAATAAAAATGAGATCTTTATTAATTGCTCTAGATAAGGCAGCTTGATAAGCGTGCTTCACACTTTTAAATTTTTCACCCCTTAAACCAACAGCCGAAGCCTCTTTATGAAGGACGTCTTCATCTAAGCCTCTAGGAATATCAGGTTTACAAAAATAATAATCTGCATCTATAGGAAACAAACTTAAAATATCCTCTAATTTTTTATCGCTTACAAAACCTAATACTATATGTAATTTTTTATAAGATTCTCTTTCTAACTGAGTAATTACATAATTTAAACCTTCCTTATTGTGAGCGGTATCACATATAACTTTAGGTGAATCCATTATTTGTTGCCATCTACCTTGAAGTCCTGTGTTGAATACAACTGAAAGCAAACCTTGTGTTACATTTTTAGAAGAAATAGTAAACCCTAGTAATTTAAGTTCTTTCGCTGCTGTGTAAGCGGTCTTAGAATTTTTATTCTGATAATCCCCTTTAAGATCTGTTTTCAATACAATATCTTGCGAAGAAGCTAAAAGGATCTTTGCTGAATGACTTTCTGCAGTCCTTTTAAAAACTGGAAACGTCTCTTCTTGAAATTCCCCAATTACAACCGGGGTGTTAGACTTAATAATTCCAGCTTTCTCTGCCGCTATTTCTGCTAAAGTATTTCCTAGCATGTTTGTGTGGTCCAGCCCAATATTGGTGATAACCGAGAGCAGGGGACGAATAATATTAGTAGAATCTAATCTCCCACCTAAACCTACTTCTATAACAGCTATATCTACTTTTTCGTTACTGAAATAACTAAAAGCCATTCCCACCGTCATTTCAAAAAAAGAAAGATTATTCTTTTCTAAATACTCCTTATTTGCATGTATAAAAGTTACGACTTCATCCTCAGGAATCTCATTTCCGTTAATCTTTATACGTTCTCTAAAATCTATAAGGTGAGGCGACGTATATAAACCAACTTTATATCCTGCTTCTTGAAGAATTGAAGCAAGCATATGACTTGTAGAGCCTTTTCCATTTGTTCCAGCAACATGTACAGTTTTAAAATTCTCGTGCGGATTCTCTAAATGTTCCGATAATTTAATAATATTAAAAAGATCCTTTTTAAAGGCATCTACGCCTACGCGCTGGTACATTGGCAACTGCTGAAACATCCAATCAACAGTTTGAGAATAAGTAAACACTATTCAGATAATTTAAAATTGTAGGTAATGTATCCCGTCTGCACAGAAGGCGCATTAGAATCACTATTAAATCTTGTGGCTAAAGCAGCTCTTCTTGCGGGCTCTGTCAAACAGGTTGCAGTATTTGTAGTTCCTCTCTGTCCAGGACTTGCACTAATAACTTGGCCGTTTTGATTCACCGTGATCTTAACCACCACAAGTCCGGCCTCATTACAATCCTGCGGAATCTTCTCCTTATTTAAAGCCTTTCTCCCACCCAATCTATAGTTTCCATCACCATCTAAACCAGAACCATTCCCATAATAAGAACTAGCATTTGGGTCGCCATCCCTACTTCCTTTATCTCCGGCAACTCTATCATTACCTTCACCACCGGTTGCAGTCCCATCGCTTTTTGGTCCATTTAAGATACTACTCATAGCATCTGTAGTAGATTTATCTGGAGTTGGATCCGGCTTTTTAGCAGGTGGTAATTTCTTAGGCTCCACCTTTTTTTCTTGAATAACTGGTTTTTTCTCCGCTTTTTTCTGAATGACCGGAGCTTCTTCAGATTCCTGAGTTACTACTTCTTCAACTTGCGTTTTAGGTTGAGCAACTACAGGTGGAGCAGATTTTTGCGGGGCAGACTTAATAGCTTCTGTGGGTTGCTTATCCCCTGAGCCTTCTTCTGAAGTACCAAAATTAATTGCTATTCCATTTTCTGGCGGAGGATCTAGATATTGTAATCCTACAAATAATAATATAAGTATGAGCAACACATGTATTACTACCGTGATGGTAAAAGATTTTTTTTCGTGTTTTGTATCTAAAAAGCTCACAGAGTTCTTATTATTAATTTACTTTTTCAGGTTTAACGGCAAGCACAATCTTATACTTATTTCTGTTTGCAATGTCCATTACGTTCACCGCTTTTTCTATTGGTACTCCTTCTTCAGCTCTTAAAATAATCGTAGGATCTTCTACCCCTGCCAACCTACTAATAAGTGTGCTTTCTAAGGCGCTATTACTTATTCTATCATTATCTATATAAACCTGGAGATCTTTTGTAATACTTACTGAAAGATTAGATTTATTAGTGGTCTTTCCCTTCGCTTTTGGCAAAATTAAGTCCAAAGCTTCTGGAGTAATTGTTGGAGATGTTAACATAAAAAATATCAATAACAGAAACACAATGTCTGTCATAGAACTCATGCTAAAGTCTGCGCTTACTTTATTTCGACTTCTTAAATTCATATTAAGCCGGCTCGTTTAAAAGGTCAAGGAAATCTACCGCTGTAGCTTCCATTTGGTGTACTACTTTGTCTGTTTTCACAACCAAATGGTTGTAACCAATATATGCAATAATACCTACTATTAAACCAGCCACTGTAGTTGTCATTGCAGTATAGATCCCCTCTGCAAGGGTTCCCATTTCTGCTTGCCCACTACTAGTTGCTAGTGTATGAAAAGCCAAAACCATACCAATAACAGTTCCTAAGAAACCAATCATTGGAGCTGCTCCAGCTATAGTAGCAAGAATACTCACATTCTTTTCTAATTTGTAAACTTCTAATCGTCCTGCATTCTCAATAGCTGTATTGATGTCTTCTAAAGGGCTGCCTATTCTTGAAATACCTTTTTCTGTAAGTCTGGCAACAGGAGAATTATTTTGAGCACATCTAATTTTTGCCGATTCTATATTTCCATTCAATACACTATCTTTTATTTGAAGCATAAAATTTGGATCTACTTGTGTGGCGGCTTTAATTGCAAATAATCTTTCGAAATAAATATATACAGCTACAAAAAGCAGTATAAATAAAATTCCGATAATGATCTGGCCACCCAAACCACCACTCATCATTAAATCAAATAACGAAAGAGTTTTCTCTTCTACGACAGGCTCAACCTCTAGGGCTGCTTGAGCAGCGTCGGCATCTTGGAAAAAGTTTAACATAGATAAAATTAGGTTTGTTAGTGTAACGTGAGATTGTAATTTTAATTGTTGTATTTAAACTATACTAGCTGTTTTAATGCTATTTCAAAAGCAATACTGCTAATTCCTGTTTTAGAATTGCTGTTATTATATGTTTTCTGAATTGCATTTTTAATAGTGTTAGAGGTATCGCTAAAGATTGCCTCATCGGTCATCTGTACTCGTCTTTCCATGAAATAAGCAAATACTCGTGCCATTCCGCAATTTGCAATGAAATCTGGCACTACGCTTAATTTTTCATCTGCATACTCCATAATTGGGCCAAAAAATATTTCTTTATCTGCAAATGGCACATTAGCTCCACTAGAGATCATTTCCAATCCACTTCTAATCAATCTCTCAACTTGATCTTTGGTAACTAATCTGGAAGCTGCACAAGGAGCAAATATATCGGCCTGTAAATCCCAGATCTTATCGTTAATCTCTTCAAAAGGGATCAAATTTGGATGTTTCAACGTATTTCCATCCTTGTTTAGGAATAATTCTTTTATTTCTTCAAAAGAAAAACCATCTTCATTAATTAATCCTCCAACACGATCTATAATTCCAATTACTTTAACTCCCATTTGAGATAAGTAATAAGCCGCTGCAGATCCAACATTTCCAAATCCCTGAACGATCGCTTTCTTACCTTTTACATCACCTCCATAAATTGAATAATAATGCTTAACAGCTTCAGCAACCCCATAACCAGTGATCATATCGGCAACCGTATATTTTCTAGAAACATCTGGAGAATAAGTAGAATTCTCAAGAACTTTTATCACACCTTGACGTAACTGCCCTATTCTATTGATCTTATCTGCTTCTGTAGGTTGAAAATGCCCATTAAAAACACCTTCTTGTGGATGCCAAACCCCACAATTCTCTGTGATGGGAATTACTTCATGAATTTCATCTACATTTAAATCCCCACCAGTTCCATAGTAACTTTTCAATAAGGGAGAGACCGCTTTATACCATCTTTCCAATACACCCTTTTTTCTTGGGTCACTTGGATCAAAATTAATACCCGACTTTGCTCCTCCAATTGCTGGTCCAGAAACAGTGAACTTTACCTCCATCGTTTTAGCGAGAGATAACACCTCATTCTTATCAAGTCCTTTTCTCATTCTAGTTCCACCACCTGCAGCACCACCTCTAAGAGAGTTTATTACTGTCCAACCTTCCGCATCGGTTTCAGCATCTTTCCAATTAAAAACAATTTCTGGTTCTTTATTTTCGTATAAATCGAGTAAGTCTTTCATATAAATCAGTTTGAACGCAAATATAAAAAACAATTCGCCCCTATGGGGAAAATTATAAAATATTAGGGTTCATAAACTATGCCTGCACAATGGTCATTTTCTGCCCCAGTGACAGAGCTCAATACATTAATTTCTTCCCTTAATTTTAGCACTCCCAAGAACCCAAAGATCACAGCCTCCTTAAAATTTATTATTTCTGAAGAAGGAATTGTAAGCTTAGCAGTGGTTTTGTGTTGAAGAAGTTCCATTAAAAAAGTATTAAAAACCCCTCCACCAGTAAATAATACTTCTACTTCGGGATAATCTTTAATGTTCTTAGCTATTTCTGAAGCTATATGTTGGCAATAAGTATTTAATAATGCTGGAATATCTTCTTCAAAATCTTTCAAAATTGGCAAAACAGAATTATTTACCCATTCTATACCCAAAGATTTAGGGGAATTCAATTTATAAAAGGGAAGCCCCTCTAATAATTTATATAGCTCCGGATTAAATTTTCCAGATCTCGCAATAGTGCCTCCATCATCATATTCTTTCCCAAGCTTTTCTGAATAATAATTAAGTACCGTATTCACGGCACAAATATCATAGGCAATTCTTACACCTTCCTTATTAGTAGAGATATTAGCGAATCCACCTAAATTTACGCAATAAGTATAGGCTGCAAATAATAGTTCATCGCCTATAGGAACTAAGGGTGCACCTTGGCCACCTAGACCAACATCCTGCACCCGGAAATCACAGATCACTAATTCATCTACAAGTTCTGCCAAATGAGGTAGGTTTCCAATTTGCAGAGTTAACCCATTTTCCGGTTCATGTTTAATAGTATGTCCATGACTACAAATTGCATCTAATTCCTCAATTCTATTATTTCTAACGAATTTTGAAATTATGTCCCCTAAGTAATTTGTATACTCATCATCCAATTCCATTAATTCAATTGGTGATAAATTTAAAGCAGTGCCCAATTTTTCCTTCCAGGAATTATCATATCCAATGGTTTCCGCTTTTAATATTTTGAAGTCCCAATCTGTGGATTTCGTAAAATGAACCAATGCGATATCTACTCCATCTAATGAAGTGCCAGACATCACGCCTAAAACCTTATATTCTTTTATTTCCATATTCGTAAAAATAATTATTCTTAATTGAATATTAGGGGTCAAAAAGGTATCTTTGCGCACAAAAAAAATTGAATTTTTAAAATAAATTGCCTAATGGATTTTAAACTTACAGAAGAGCACATAATGATTCGTGATGCTGCCAGAGATTTCGCTAATAGTGAACTTTTACCGGGAGTAATTGAAAGAGATGATAAACAAGAGTTTCCCACCGAGCAAATCAAGAAAATGGGAGAACTTGGTTTTCTAGGAATGATGGCATCTCCAGAATATGGCGGCGGCGGAATGGACACCGTTTCTTATGTATTGGCAATGGAAGAGATTTCTAAAATTGATGCTTCTGCGTCTGTAGTAATGTCTGTTAATAATTCTTTAGTTTGTTGGGGTCTAGATACTTTTGGAAATGAGGAGCAAAAAGAGAAATATCTTACTAAATTAACTACTGGAGAATCTATAGGTGCTTTTTGCCTTTCAGAACCAGAAGCAGGAAGTGATGCTACATCTCAAAAAACAACTGCAATAGATCATGGAGACCATTATATTTTAAATGGAACCAAAAATTGGATCACCAACGGAAGTACGGCGGATTTCTATTTGGTAATTGCACAAACCGATCGTGAGAAGAAACATAAAGGTATCAATGCCTTTATTGTTGAAAAAACTTGGGAAGGTTTTGAAATTGGACCTAAAGAAAATAAGTTAGGGATTAGAGGAAGTGACACACATTCTTTAATTTTTAACGATGTAAAAGTGCCTAAAGAAAATAGAATTGGTGAAGATGGCTTCGGATTTAAATTCGCTATGAAAACTTTAGCGGGTGGAAGAATAGGAATAGCGGCTCAAGCTTTAGGAATTGCTGGAGGTGCTTATGAATTGGCTTTAAAATATTCTAAGGAACGTAAGGCTTTTGGTACTGAAATTTGCAATCATCAAGCAATCGCTTTTAAATTGGCAGATATGCATGTTGCTATAGAAGCTGCGAGACTATTAGTAATGAAAGCGGCTGTAGATAAAGACAATAAAGAAAATTACGACCTTTCTGGCGCCATGGCTAAATTATATGCCTCTCAAGTGGCAATGGAGGTATCTGTTGAAGCTGTACAAGTACACGGTGGAAATGGGTTTGTGAAAGATTATCACGTAGAACGTATGATGCGTGACGCAAAGATCACACAGATCTACGAAGGAACTTCAGAAATTCAAAAAATTGTTATTTCGAGAAGTATTATCAACGGATAATATAATTTCTTAATTATACAAAGAGCAACCTAATAAGGTTGCTCTTTTTTTTGGTTAAAATGGAAGTTTAGGCCTTTTTAAGAGACTAAAACTTTTTTTTAAGCTATCTCACAGATTTATTAATATTCCTCTTCAATCAAGGTAATAAGCCTAGTCTTATCTAATATATTACTTCCCACAAGTTCTTATTATTCGTTAAATAAATTTCTCTATAGTTATTAGGTTTAATCTAATATTCTCTCGCATCCCCATATCAAATTTTTTTTTGCGTCCCCCTACGGCTAAGGCCTTGTGCCGGGCTTTCCGCGCTACAAGGTAGCTTGCTCCAATCCCTGGCCGGGTTCAATAAAGATTCAGCATCTGTAGATTAAGAACACATTTCTTAGGATCTCTCAGCAGCAATCTCCATTTTAATACCAAACTACCAAACACAAAAAACCCCTCCATGGTTAGATGAAGGGGTATTAGTTGAGATTATTATAAACAAAAAAAGCACCTATCTCACGATAAGTGCTTTTCAAAAAAAAGGCGACGACATACTCTCCCACAATACAGCAGTACCATCTGCGCTAACGGG
>NZ_RBLG01000003.1 GCF_003634585.1 Gillisia mitskevichiae | reverse complement strand
CCCGTTAGCGCAGATGGTACTGCTGTATTGTGGGAGAGTATGTCGTCGCCTTTTTTTTGAAAAGCACTTATCGTGAGATAGGTGCTTTTTTTGTTAATAATAATCTCAACTAAACCCCTTCATCTAAACATGGAGGGGTTTTTTTGTGTTTGGTAGTTTGGTATTGAAATGGAGATTGCTGCTTAGAGATCCTAAAAAATGTGTTCTTAATCTATAGATGCTGAATCTTTATTGAACCCGGCCAGGGATTGGAGCAAGCTACCTTGTAGCGCGGAAAGCCCGGCACAAGGCGTTAGCCGTAGGGGGACGACTAAAAAAATTTGGAATGGAGGAATTTAGTATGGATTGTTGTGAAATAAAAAGCTAATATTTTTTGGCTTACTATTTAGTTAATCAAATAAGGCTTTCATAATTGTTCGAATACCAAGAAACATCAGCACAATAGCTCCTATAAAAGCTAGGAGTCCAAATATTAGTACAAATATATAATATGGATGTTCTTTATTATGAAAGGCAGAATACAGTACTACAGGCCCTAATAAAGTTAAGGGTAAAGCTCCAGCTAAATATTTGATTCCTTTACCGAGCATTTCTTTATTAGTGTGTTTCATAATGTTTCTATTTAATTTTCAAGTAGTTATTGGATCGTATATTCGAGATTGTCTGACTGTGAAAGTCTAAAATAACCAAATGCAAAATTATCTGGATTGGACTCATTAATTATATTACCTCTAACGGTGGTTGGTTGGGTTTGAAATGGCCCTCCGTTGCTTTCACCAGCTTGAGAACTTAATATATACAAATATTCATAAAATCTTTCTGATATTCCTTGAATTTCGAAATTCACTGTATCTCCGATAGCTAAATCTTCATCAGAAAAATATGCAAACGTTCTATTTCCATTTGTAAATTCATCATTATAAATTTGAAGTGAAAGATCTTCGTATAAGAATTTGAATAAATAATAATTAGGAATTTCTACAGGGTCAGTATAATATGCCTTTAATTCTATTTCATCTCCGCTAAAACCTCCATTAAGAGTTTGCTCTACTTTTTCTAAATGAACTACAGGTATCATAGTCTCTCTACCTGTATATTTTTCATCTTCATATATAATTGTAATTTCGTATTCCTGATATAATGCAGGCAGGAAATTTGAGTTCACATAAATCCCTGGATTTTCTTCTAAAAAGTTGAATGTCTCACCAGAAGATGTGGTTATAATAATGCTTGCATCTCGTGCTGGGGAATATTCTGAATTGAAATATGGGGTAGTGGTGCTTAAATTTATAATTTGAAGATTACCAGTGCTATCTTTCTCCCATATCATAGAAGCTTCTACCACCAGTCTGGGTTTAGATTCTTGTAAGTCTATATCTACTACCTCTTCACAAGAAAAGCAGAACAATAAGAGTATTAAAACAGAAATATTATTAAGTAATTTCATCTTCTAGAACTTAAAGTTATATGTTACAGATGGTATTATACCGAAAATGGAAAGTCTTACAGCTTCATTCTTTCCCGTATCTTCATTATTTCTAAAACTTAATGAAACTGCATTCTTTCTACCATATAGATTATAGATCCCAAAATTCCATGAAGTTTTATAGGCTCTCTTTTTATTTTTATTAGGAATATAGGTGGCTGAAAGGTCTAATCTATGATATGCAGGTAATCGTTCACTATTTCTATCCGAATAAACAGGAATTACTAAACTTTCAAAAGTATATTGAGCATTGGGATATGTTGTTGGTAATCCAGTTTGATAGTTGAAATTACTATTAATTTGCCACTTATCGTTTAACTCATAGCTAGCAGTTATGGAAAAATCATGTGTTTTATCGTAGGCAGTATTATACCAAGAACCATTGTTGATACCAGTTTCTAGAGCCGTTCTCCCAGATGTTTTTTGTTCAGATTTTGATAAAGTGTAAGCAAACCAGCCAGTAAAATTCCCTCTATTCTTTTTTAATAATAATTCTAACCCATAAGCTCTCGCTTTACCGGGTAATATAACTTGCTCAATTGCATTATTGGCAATAAGATTTGCCCCATCTATATAATTTATTCTATTTCTTATTTTTTTATAAAAACCTTCAATTTCTAAAGAGAACTCTCCTTCTTTTAAATTTTGAAAATACCCCATTGCAACTTGGTCTAAACTCTGGGGATCTATATATTTTCCACTTGGAGCCCAAATATCTAATGGAGTTGGTGAACTAGTATTTGTAATTAGGTGTAAATACTGAGTCATCCTATTGTAACTTAATTTTACAGACTGATTATCGTTAAAACTATATGCCAAAGATAATCTAGGTTCTAAGGCTTGAAAATATTTTTCTACCTTAGATTTATTTAGTGTTTTAGAGCCAATTGGATCTGCCTTCTCGTATATCTTAAGATCATTATTATATATTACAGCTTGATTGTTTGTATATAAATTTAGTTCGTCTTGTCCAAGCCTAAAGAAACTGCTAAATCTTAAACCATATTCTGCACTTAGTTTATCACTTATGTTATGTTCAGCAGAAATATACAATGCATTTTCGAAGGCATATTTTTTAGTTAATTTATAATCTATAATACCAGAGGTTGGAGTGCTTGGTTCTATCTCTCCTGGGTTAAATTCATAATAGGTGTTCTGAATTCCATAATCTAAGCTCACTTTTTCGTTTATATACTGACTAAAATCATACTTAAGATTAAGGTTTTTAATTCCGCTATTCCAGTTAAATTCAACAAAGTCCAGGGTAAGTCCATAATAGTAATCGCTATAAATAACCGATAGGTTTGTGAAAATGTTATCTGTTAAAACATGGTTCCATCTTAGGTTAAATACAGCGTTTCCATAGGTATTCTTAAAGCTGTCATTTATATTAAAGACATCTCTTCCAAAATATCCGGAAAATAAGATAGTGTTGCTATTGTCTAATCTATAACTCAATTTGGTATTTAGATCATAGAAGTAGGCTGTATTTTCGTTATCGGTTAATTTAAGGAATAGGTGAGCATATGAAGTTCTACCTCCAACTAAAAAAGAACCTTTATCTTGTACTATGGGTCCCTCAGCTAAAAGTCTACTAGAAATTATTCCTATTCCCCCATTTGCTTTAAACTCTTTACTATTCCCGTCCTTTTGAAAGATCTCTAAAACCGAAGAAGCTCTACCACCATATTTTGCTGGTATTCCCCCTTTGTATAATTTTAAATTTTTAATTGCATCTGGGTTAAACACTGAAAAAAGACCAAATAGATGTGAGGAATTGTAAATAGTTGCCTCGTCCAACAGAATAAGGTTTTGATCTACTGCACCTCCGCGCACGTTAAATCCAGAAGATCCCTCTCCAGCATTAGATACTCCTGGAAGTAATAATAGGGATTTTATAACATCCACCTCTCCAAATACAACTGGCAATTTTTGAATGGTGCTTATATCTAATTTGTTTACACTCATTTCTGGACCTCGAATATTCGTATTTTGAGTATCACTAGTTATGATCACTTCATCTAAAGCTTCTGAAATTTCGACTAAAGAAATATTGTAGGTGCTATTTTCATCAACATTAATTGTTATAGACCGTTCCTGATATCCAAGATATGATACTACGATTTTATGTGTACCTCTTGGTAATTTTAAGCTGTAGAAACCATATTCATTACTTACAACCCCCGAGTTTAAATTAGGGACTAGAATATTTACTCCGTATAGAGTTTCATTATTCGAAATGTCTTTTATAACACCATTAATAGTGAACGTTTCCTGGGCTTGAAGAAAGCTAAAAAAGAAGATTAATATTACTGTGTATAATTTCGCCAATTTTTTTAAGTAAATATAGGATATGTAAATTAATGAACAGAGAAACACAGCCGTTCTTAAGAAATAATTTATAAACGTTTAGCCAAAACTTATGTAAAGAAAAAGCCCTGATGGAACTCATCAGGGCTTTTTTTTATAAATACAAATTGTAATTTTATTTTCCCATAATAGAATTAAGGGTAGAGCTAGGTCTCATAGCATTACTAGTTAAATCTTCATTAGGGTAATAATAACCATTAATATCTACTTTTCTTCCTTGTGCATCAATTAGATCCTTCAATATCTTTGATTCATTTTCTGCTAATTGCATAGCAATTTTGGAAAATTCCTCTTTTAGGGATTGATCTTTATCCTGCTTGGCAAGTCCTTGAGCCCAATACAGTGCCAAATAGAAATGACTTCCTCTATTATCTAATTCATTTACTTTTCTTGAAGGAGATTTGTCATTACGCAAGAATTCCTCGGTAGCTTCATCTAAAGTTTCTGAAAGAATTAAAGCTTTTCTATTATTAAATTTTTCACCTAAATGTTCTAAGGAAACTGCTAATGCTAAAAATTCACCTAAAGAATCCCATCTTAAATGTCCTTCTTCAAGGAATTGTTGAATGTGTTTTGGAGCAGATCCTCCTGCGCCAGTTTCAAATAATCCACCACCATTCATCAATGGAACTATAGACAACATTTTTGCACTTGTACCTAATTCTAAAATAGGAAAAAGATCCGTTAAATAATCTCTAAGCACATTACCACTTACAGAAATTGTGTCTTGTCCTGCTTTTACTCTTTTAAGGGTGTAATTAGTAGCCTCAAAAGGAGCCATTATTTGGATATCCAGGTCCTCGGTGTTTGCTTCAGCTAAATATTTATTTACTTTTTTAATTACTTCTGCATCATGACTCCTGTTCTTATCTAGCCAGAAAATCGCAGGCACTCCGGAGGATTTAGCTCTAGAAACAGCTAATTTAACCCAATCTTGTATTGGTGCATCTTTAACCTGACACATTCTCCAGATATCACCCTCTTCTACAGAATGCTGAAGAATTACTTCTCCTTTCGCATTTTTCACTTTTACAGATCCGTTTGAAGAAATTTCAAATGTTTTATCATGAGATCCATATTCTTCAGCCTTTTGTGCCATCAATCCTACATTAGGTACTGTTCCCATTGTAGTAGGATCAAAAGCTCCATTTTCTTTGCAAAAGTCTATAGTTGCTTGATATATCCCAGCGTAACTACTATCTGGAATTACCGCTTTTGTATCTTGAAGTGCGCCCTTAGAATTCCACATTTTTCCTGAAGTTCTTATCATTGCAGGCATAGAAGCATCAATAATAACATCGCTAGGAACATGAAGGTTGGTAATTCCTTTGTCTGAATTTACCATGGCTAGAGAAGGCCCGTTTTTAAAACCTTCTTTTAGATCGGCTTCAATTTCTTTTCTTTTACTCTCAGGTAATTCTGATAGTGCATTTAATAGATCTCCTAATCCACTATTTACATTCACTCCAATTTCATCGAAGGTTTTATTATATTTTTCAAAAAGATCTTTAAAAAACGAACGTACTGCATGACCAAAAATAATTGGATCGGATACTTTCATCATAGTTGCTTTCATGTGAAGCGAAAACAATACGTCTTTTTCTTTAGCATCGGCGATCTGTTCATTTAAAAATGATATAAGTGCCGATTTGCTCATTACAGTAGCATCGATAATTTCACCATCAAGAACTTTTAAATTTTCTTTTAAAATGCTTGTTTTTCCATTCGCATCTTCTAATTCTATACTTAAGACATCTGCATGATCAAAGGTTATGGACTTTTCATTATGAAAGAAATCTCCGGAACTCATTGTAGCAACATGAGTTTTTGAATTAGATTCCCACTTGCCCATAGAATGTGGATTTTCCTTAGCATAGTTCTTTACTGCTTTCGGAGCTCTTCTGTCTGAATTACCTTCTCTAAGAACAGGGTTTACAGCACTACCTTTAACCTTGTCATATTTTTGTTTAATATTCTTTTCTTCTTCGTTTTTTGGTTCTCCAGGGTAATCTGGTAATTTAAAGCCTTTTTCTTGAAGTTCTTTAATGGCTGCTTCCAATTGAGGCTCTGAAGCACTTATGTTTGGAAGTTTTATTATGTTAGCTTCAGGTTTAGTAACTAACTCTCCTAATTCCTTTAAAGCATCAGGCACACGTTGTTCTGTGGGTAAATCATCAGAAAAAGCGGATAATATTCGAGCCGCTAAGGAAATATCTTTTGCTTCAATTTCAATATTAGAAGAATTTGTAAAGGTTCTAATTATTGGTAAAAAAGAGAAGGTTGCCAACATAGGGGCTTCATCTGTTTTTGTATAAACTATTTTTGATCTTTGACTCATGTAATTATTGATTTATGAATAAGCAGGTTAGAGTAGGAGAATAAATTCCTTATACCAAACTAGGCTTATTAATTATTTAGGTGTTTTGAAAAATAGGACGTAAAATCCTAAGTCACGCGAAGATAGGTATTTTAGAATTTTTATCATAGTGGAGAAAAGGCTAAAACCTTGGTTTTAGGGAAAATTTAATACTAAAAAAGCCATTTCAACATACCTTGTATATTGAAATGGCTTCTAATGAAGCAACGCTTTACCGCTGGATCATTAAAGATCATTGATAAGTCTATTACTACAACTTATTTCGTGCGTTACTTCAAATGATATAATTTAATCACAAACGCGCTTAAATTATATCAAAACGGTCAAATCTTTCAAACTGCTTTTGCTGGGCAAAATATGCGTTATTTAGAAGATAATAACCTGTGTAAAGCATTCACTTTACCGTACTTTATTAAAGTAGAGAAATCCTTTTGTCATTCTTCTAATTATAAAGTCTATTAAATTTACGATCTATTTTCGATAAAATTAAAATTTTAACTATTTAGTTTTCAACAGCTTATAATTTATTTTATTAACTTTTGTTAATAATTATAAAGATGAATTAAAATTTTAATTTAAAATATTTCAATAAAAAAAGCCCCAATTAAGGGGCTTTTTGTCTTCTTAAAAAAAAGAAAATTATCTTCTTCTTTGTTCTTTAATACGGGCTTTTTTACCAGTAAGACCTCTAAAGTAATAAATACGAGCTCTTCTTACAGCACCACGCTTATTAACTTCGATTTTTTGTAATGCAGGTAAATTAACAGGGAAGATACGTTCTACTCCAACAGTACCACTAATTTTTCTAATGGTAAAAGTTTTAGAAGTACCAGTTCCTTTAATTTGAATTACAACACCTCTAAAAAACTGGGTACGAGTTTTAGCCCCTTCCTTAATTTCATAGTATACAGTGATTGTATCACCTGCAGAAAACTCAGGAAATTCTTTTTTAGTAACGAATTCGTCTTGAACGAATTTAATTAGGGATTCCATAATTAATATTTTTAATAAAGTCTAAACCAACATTCACGGATCTCGCCAGAGGTTAATATAGAAACGAGTGCAAAATTATAAAATTTAAAGCTATAAACAAGCAATTTTTTAACTTATTCTTCTCCTAATAAATCGGGTCTTAATTTTTTAGTTCTTTCATAAGACTGGTCTTCTCTCCAGCTTTCAATTTTAGGGAAATTTCCAGAGGTTAAGATCTCTGGTACTTTCCATCCTTTGTATTCTGCAGGCCTTGTATAAACTGGAGGCGCTAACAAATCGTCTTGAAAAGAATCTGTAAGAGCGGAAGTTTCATTCCCTAATACTCCAGGTATTAATCTTATAATAGAATCGCAAACAACTGCAGCGGCTAATTCGCCACCAGAAAGCACATAATCGCCTATAGATATTTCTTTGGTTACAAAGTGATCACGAACTCTTTGATCTACTCCTTTATAATGCCCGCATAGAATTATAATATTTCCTTTTAAAGATAGAGTATTGGCGGTTCTCTGATCAAATTTATCACCATCGGGTGTCATGTAGATCACTTCATCATAATCTCTTTGAGATTTCAAATTTGTGATACATTTATCTATGGGCTCTATCATCATTACCATTCCTGCACCTCCACCAAATTGATAATCGTCTATTTGTTTATAATTATCGGTAACGTAATCCCGAAGATTGTGTAAATGAATCTCTACAAGTCCTTTTTCTATGGCTCGTTTTAAGATAGAAACCTCAAAAGGACTTGTAAGAATTTCCGGAACAACAGTTATAATATCTATGCGCATTCTAAATTATTTTGATAACGCAAAGATGCGAAATATGTATAAGTTAAATCTTGTAGAGAAAATCTTATTTATCTGTCACTGGCTTTATTTCTTTCATCCTGTAATAATCTACCTAATCTTTGTTCTTTAACAAGTGATTTTGCTTTAAAATCTTCAAATTCTTTTTCGGTTTCTATTAGATTATTTCTAGCCTCAGTGGTTTGCACATGTCCTTTCTTAAACTGGAAAATAAAGAAAAGTAGAAATAATACTAAAATCGCCACAATCCCCCACATAAGAGCCATATAAGTTCCTTTACTAAAAGGCATTCCTAAGAAAGTAATAGCATCTTTTTCAGCAGTAACTTCTTTTAAGTTATCCTGAGTGCTGTTTAGATCCTTTTTTAATTGCAAGATCTCTTTTTGTTGCTGATCTATTGTATTGTCTTGAGTGACAATTTCATTATTTAAACTAGTGATAAAGTTGGCAGTAGTTTGTTTTAATTTCACAAGATCGTTGTAATCTACAACTTTGTAACCCTGATAATCATTAGAGCCTTCAATAATTCTTGTAAATTGATCTTCAACAGGGTTTTCACTTTCTTCACTTTCTTCAGTTTCTTGAGCTGTTAACGAAAATGTAAAAAAGAGGGTCGCTAATCCTAGTAATAATAGTTTATTCATTGTAATGTTTTTTGTTTGGTACTCCTAACAACGTTCCTAGAAAATACTTATTGCCATTAAAAGTGAATTACGCAAGTTAGGTTGATGAGAATTAATAATCACATTCTCAGGTTATTTTTAAAAGCTTTATTTAATGACGAAGAATTTATGTTATAAGATCTGGTCTATTTTAAAAATTAAGTCAAAATTCTAATTATAATCTAACTAATATATATTAAAAAAGGTTCGGAAAATTTCCGAACCTTTAATGTAATTTAACTTTTCAAAAGGAATAAGATCTAGTAATAAGTAAAACGTCTCACTTTTGCTATGTATTTTGCCAGTCTTATTACTTGATGGCTATAACCATATTCGTTATCATACCATATATATAGTACAATATTCTTTCCATCTGCAGTAACAATGGTGGCCTTACTATCATAAATTGAAGGTGCAGAAGAACCAACTATATCTGTAGAAACCAATTCATTATCTAAAGAATATTTTATTTGCTCTACCAATTCTCCTTCAAGAGCATATTTTTTAAGTATAGTATTTATTCCTTCAACAGAAGTGGCAGCTTCCACCTCTAAATTTAGAATAGCTAATGAGCCATTAGGAACGGGTACTCTAATTGCATTCGAAGTTAATTTTCCATCGAAAACAGGCAAAGCTTTCGTTACAGCTTGTCCAGCACCGGTCTCAGTAATTACCATGTTTAGTCCTGCAGCACGACCTCTTCTATATTTGCTATGCATGTTATCTACCAAGTTTTGATCGTTAGTATATGCATGGATAGTTTCTAAATGTCCATGAACAACCCCTAAGGAATCTTGAATAGCCTTTAAAACAGGTGTGATCGCATTGGTGGTACATGACGCTGCAGAGAAAATTGAGATCTCATCTGGATTATGTTCTTTATGATTAACCCCGTGCACAATGTTTGGAATTCCTTTTCCTGGTGCTGTAAGTAAAACTTTACTAGCTCCAACAGAAGTTAAGTGTCTAGATAATTCTTCCTTATCTCTAAATGCTCCGGTATTATCTATAATAAGAGCGTCATTAATCCCATATTCTGTGTAATCTATATCTTCAGGATTATTTGCTGAAATTACATGAACAGTAGTTCCATTTATTATCAAAGAAGAATTTTCTGCGTCTACATTAACAGTTCCTGAAAAATCTCCGTGAACAGAATCACTTCTTAAAAGTGATGCCCTTTTCTCTAATACTGTCGCATCTATTTTACCGCGAGTTACTATAGCTCTAAGTCTTAGCTGACTTCCAACTCCAGTTCTTGTCATTAATTCTCTGGCAACTAATCTACCAATTCTTCCAAATCCATAAAGCACAACGTCTTTTGGGGTGATATCTTGATAATCTTTGGCGTCTTTTAATTTAGAGGATATAAATGCCTTGGCATTATTATAATCTACATCTTCTAAATGATACTCGTAAGTAAGTTTTCCAATATCCAATTTTGCAGGAGGAAGATCTAGGTCTTTAATAGCTTGGGCAATTTCAACAGAATCGAAAATTGAGATCGGCTTTTCTACAAAAGCTCCTGCATATTCATGTAGGTTAAGAATATCACTTACATTTCTATTGATAAGTGGATTTCTAAATAAAACCAATTCTATAGATTTATCATACCATAGATCGCTTATTATTTTAATAAACTCCACAGAGGCACGTCTGCGGTCTGCTTGAAAAGCAAGTTCTTTTTCGTAAACTTCGTTAAATCCCATTTTTTTTGAGTTATGTTGTGTGTGTTTAGACGCGGCAAAAGTATAGATTTCAATCGTTTTCGTGAAATATTTATTTAAAAAAAAACCTACTGTAAATTTTACAGTAGGTTAGCGATATTTGCTGACGAATTTTATCTCCATATATAGGTTTGTTCCTTCCCTTGTTTGTTCACAAAAGTTACGCTTATAGGTTCTAAGTCGTTATTTGAACTTAAAACACGTTTCACATCATCTATATTGTTTACCTTCTGATTATTTATTTTGGTGATTACAATCCCAATAAGTGCTTGAGATTGTTTATCTCCTTTTAAAGCTCTGGAAATTTTCACTCCATTTGCTGTTTTATACTCTTTAAGATATTCCTTAGAAGCATTGGTAACTTCTAACCCAATTTCCTGAATGGCAAAAGTTTCATATTTAATCAACTTTACAGCTACGTCTCGTTCTTCTCCTTCTCTAATGATTTTAACCTTCACTACATCTTTTGGCCTTTTGGAGCCTAAATATCCGGTTAGATCGGACATTTTTCTAATTTCAATATTATCTAATTGTCTTATAACGTCTCCTTTTTTTATTCCGGCTAAAGCGGCCCCGCTTCCAGATTCTACATCACTAACAATCACTCCTTGGGAAGTAGGAAGATTAAACTCTTTGGAAATAACCTGATTTACATCGGTACCTATAATTCCTAATATTCCTTGCTGCACATTGCCGAATTCCATGATATCTTCAACGATTTTTCTTGCATTATTAGATGGTACAGCAAAACCATATCCAATATAACTACCAGTTTGAGAGGTTATTGCCGTATTGATGCCAATAAGTTTTCCATCTATATTAACTAGTGCACCTCCACTATTTCCTGGATTAATAGCAGCATCGGTCTGGATAAAGGATTGTGGAGTTCCATCGTATGCATTGAGATCTCTGGCTTTTGCACTTACAATTCCTGCAGTGACCGTAGAAGTTAAATTAAATGGGTTCCCAACGGCTAAAACCCACTCTCCTAATTTAATATCGTTAGAATTTCCAAATGGGATATATTCTAAATCTGTTGCATCAATTTTTAGCAGTGCTATATCTGCCTTAGTATCTATTCCTATTACTTTTGCAACATAAGATTTATTGTTATTTAAGGTGACTTCTATTTCTCCTGCACCTTTAATAACATGATTATTGGTAATTATGTATCCATCTGGGGTAATAATTACACCGGAGCCAGTTCCTTGTAAAGCCTTTCCAGTATTGCCTCCATTAGAGTAGTATTCCCAAAAACTATTTGGTTTATCAAATACAGCAACATTTTTTACGTGGACGACAGAGTGAACTGTCTTTTCGGCAGCTTCAGTAAAGTCGGCATTTGTACCATAAATATTATTGGAATTTGAAACAGGAATGAATGATGAAGATTCTTGTTTAATGGGAGAAGGCTCAAAAAAAGGTACATCTTCGTATATAATAAGCTTATAGGAGCCTAAAGTTAACACGCCACCCAAAACGGAAACACTAAGTAATTTAATAAATTGTTTCATTGCTACTCTTATTTTAATTCAACTAAATTTTAATCCAACTACTGCCAAATTTAAATTGGGCCTAAATGCCTATTTCTACAACGATTGTTTTTGTGTGATTGTTGTATATTTGTTTTTATCCAAATTGGCATTCATGAATATTCCTTTCTATAAATTCCACGGCACAGGAAACGATTTTATAATGGTTGATAATCGCAATGATATATTCTCCAAAAATAATACCAATCTAGTGCATGAACTGTGTCATCGAAGATTTGGAATTGGAGCCGATGGGTTGATCCTTTTGGAAAATTCTGATAATGCTTCTGAAGACTTTAAGATGGTTTACTATAATTCTGATGGTAACCAAAGTAGTATGTGTGGAAATGGAGGGAGATGTTTGGTGGCCTTTGCGAAGCTTCTTGGGGTCATTAATGAAAAAGCTACTTTTAATGCAATAGATGGTCTTCATGAGGCTACTATAGATGGAGATATAGTAAGTTTGAAAATGCAGGATGTTTTAGCGAAAGGAATTAACGAAGACGAATTATTTTTAGATACAGGTTCGCCACATCATATATTATTTTCAGAACAAGTTGGAGATATCAATGTAAAACAAGATGGTGCAAGCATTAGATATTCAGAAAAATATGAATCTAGTGGAGGAACAAATGTAAATTTTGTTCAGCAAAAAGATGAAAATACTTTTTTAGTGAGAACATATGAAAGAGGGGTGGAAGATGAAACCTATTCTTGTGGCACAGGTGTTACGGCGGTTGCAATAGCGGTAAATGCTACAGGTAAAACCGATTCAAACATCGTATTCTTAGAAACTCCAGGAGGAAAACTTCGGGTTTCTTTTGAAAATAACAATGGAAATTATTATAATATCTGGCTTACCGGCCCAACTGCAAAAGTTTTTAAAGGAGAATTTGAATGTTAACCTTAAAAGGAGATAAAATATACTTAAGGGCATTAGAGCCCGAAGATCTAGATTTTATTCTGGAGGTGGAGAATAATGAAGATTTTTGGGAGATCAGTTCTACCAGAGTTCCATATTCCCGATTTTTGATTAAGAAATACCTGCAAAATTCTCATCGTGATATTTTTGATGTAAAACAGCTTCGATTAATGATCTGTAGACATGATGACAAGTCTATAGGTTTAATAGATATATTTGATCTGGAGCCTAAAGACAGGAGAGCGGCCTTGGGAATTCTATTTGTAAATGATGAGGATCGTGGGAAGGGTTTTGGCCAAGAAGTTCTAAAATTAACCAGCGATTATTGTTTTACACATCTAGGACTGCGTCAGGTTTATGCAAATGTTACTGAAGATAATTTAGCAAGTATCAAGTTATTTGAAAAATGTAATTTCACGGAGGTAGGCATTAAAAAAGACTGGGTTTTAGTCAACGGAAAATTTAAAAATGAAATACTATACCAATTAATAAATAATGTATATTAAAAAAATTCTTTGGATTATTGCTCTTCTAGGGCTTGTGGCATTAGGCATATTTAGTTATTCAGTTTATAATTCAATCTTCTCCCCAAACACAAAATTCGAAAATAACACCAGCACGGTCTATATTCCAACAGGTGCCACATATCAAACTGCTATAGATAGTTTACGCCCATTACTTGAGGATTTATCTTCTTTTGATGCCGTAGCTCAGAAAAAAGGATATGCAGCAAATGTGAAAGCGGGTAAATATATTCTGAAAAAGGGTATGAATAATAATGATCTTGTTAATGTACTTCGCAGTCAGAATACTCCGGTTTCCGTGGTATTTAATAATCAAGAAAGATTAGAAGAACTTGCAGGGAGAATTGCGGTTCAAATTGAGGCAGATAGCATTTCATTACTTAAAATGATGAAGGACGAAGCTTTTTTGAATGCAAATAATTTGAATAAAGAAGAAGCATTAGGCCTATATATTCCTAATAAATATGAATTCTTTTGGAATACTTCCGCAGAAGGTTTCAGAGAGCGTATGCTAACAGAATACAAAAGATTTTGGAACCAGACAAGATTGGAAAAGGCTAAAGAAATTGGATTAACTCCAAATCAGGTTACAGTAGTGGCTTCCATTGTTCAAAAGGAGACAGCTAAAGTAGATGAGAGACCAAAAGTTGCTGGAGTTTACATGAATAGAATTAATAAAGGATGGAAATTGGAAGCAGACCCAACGGTTATCTACGCTATTAAAGAGCAATCTGGAAATTTCGACACAATTATTAAAAGAGTGCTTTATAAAGACCTTAAGTTAGAGTCTCCTTACAATACTTATATGAACGTTGCACTTCCTCCTGGTCCTATTGCAATGCCTGATATCTCTTCTATAGAGGCAGTTTTAAATTATGAAAATCATAAATATTTTTTTTTCGTAGCAGATGTAGAGAATTTTGGATATCATATGTTTGCTGAAAATTTGGCGCAACATAACAGAAATAAACAAACATATGTTCGTTGGATAAACAAACAAGGGGTGAATAGATAATATCTTATCTAATATGTTTAAGCACTTCAATAAAATTTTTCAATCAATCTCTGGTAGAAAAGGATTAATTATTATTAATGAGTATTAAAGAGTTTTGGATAGCCTATTCTTTTCTTACTCTAAGGATAAATACATTTATTTTTATCTTTTAATGCGAATCAGCTGTTCACCTTACTCATTCCTTTCTTTTAACTTGTGTTACCTTCTTCAATTACATTCTAATCGTTAAAGCTTGCAATTCTAAACTTATTAGTTTTAAATAAATAAGAAAAGGTTGATATGCATGGAGAAAGTATAATTATTAAGTGAGAATTTATTTAGCAACAGAAGGAAAGAAATGCTTTCTAAATTCTAAAAAAAAAAGTTTTTTTTGAATAAAAATAAAATCATGAATATGCCTTATCAATATAAGTTATTATAATTAGCTAATTATCAATAAGTTAAAATCTTTAAGAGAGCTTTTGAAAACTTGTGTTTTGTTTAACAGGCTGTAAGTCAGATTATTAAAATTTAATGTATCTTTGCACGGCGAAATTGAGAAGGGTTATAATAATTTTTTAAAACCAATTGCTTCTCAGAATCAAAACATTATGAAAAAGAAAGTTGCAAAATTTTCAATTCTACCTATTTTATCTGGTGCTATATTTTTTAGTTTTTCTACAAAGGAAGCTGCAAATTTAGAAGGATATGCCACCTCATCCCTAGAACCTTTAGAGTATACTGTTCCTAAGTCAGAGGAAATGCCCGAAGAAACCTTCGAGGTTTTAAAGGCTACACCCAAACTTGGTAAATCTTATATTGGTTTTAAAGAAGCTTTGGGGTTTAAAGAATCTCGAGGTAATTATAAAACCATAAACCAATATGGTTACATGGGCAAATATCAATTTGGTAAGGGAACTTTACAATTGATTGGAGTCTATGACACTCAATTATTTTTAGAGACCCCAGAATTACAAGAAGCAGCATTTTATGCAAACGCTTCTAGAAATAAATGGATTCTAAAAAGAGATATAAAGAGATTTGTAGGTAAAAGAATAAACGGAATTCTAATTACAGAATCTGGAATATTGGCTGCAGCGCATTTAGCAGGACCTGGAAGTGTGAAAAAATACCTTAGAAGTTGGGGAGCAACAGCATTTAGCGATGCTTTTGGAACAACTCTAGGTTATTATATGAAGAGGTTTTCGGGATACGATACTTCTTTCGTTCAGCCAGAAAGAAAAGCAAAAGCAGTTATAAATATAGCTTAGATATCTTTTTGAATTATAAACATAGTAGGCCTTTTATGAAGGTCTACTTTTGTTTTAGACCATTCCATAATAGATTTCGTGATTATAAATTCTGATGCTAAAGTTAAATCGCAAGCAATACATAGCTTAGTTGCGGGATTTAATATTTGAACCAGATCTTCAACTAACTGATTATTTCTATACGGAGTTTCAATAAAAAGTTGAGCTTGATTTCTTTCTGAAGAAATTCTTTCTAATGTTTTTAGCTCTTGTTTACGCTCTTTCTTGTCTATTGGCAAATAGCCATTAAATGTAAAACTCTGTCCATTCATTCCACTGCCCATCATAGCTAAAAGAATAGAGGAGGGGCCAACTAAGGGAATAACTCTAATTCCTATTTCATGAGCCAACTTTACTATTTCAGCACCTGGATCTGCAACACCTGGGCAACCGGCTTCACTAAGTAATCCCACATCTATTCCCTCTTTACATGGATCTAAAAATGTAGATAGCAAAGCAGCATCAGTATGTTTATTTAATGTGTTCAGCTGTAAAGAAGATTGAGATTTTTCTGGAAGAACTTGTTTTATAGACCTTCGTGCAGTCTTTTCGTTCTCTACAATATAATTATCTATTTTTTCAATTATTGTAGCAATGGAATCTGGAAGAACTTCGGAAATTTTGGATTCTCCCAAAGTAGTTGGTATTAAATATAATTTCCCCGAGAACTTAAAGTCAGAATTGCTCATAATCAAAATATGATGTTATTTATGTGGATGCGTTTCTTTTAATTTTTTGGCGATAATCTCGCAAGCATCATCAAGCATTTCGAATACATTTTTGAAACCATCTGCTAATCCTTGATATGGGTCTGGAACATCTACGTTCTCACCTGGGAATATTTCATCTAAAATAAGTTTCACTTTCTTTTTATCATCTTCATCTCTAGCTAATGCAATTACATCTGCATAGTTAAAAGTGTCCATAACGTAAATATGGTGAAAGCGATCGAAATCCTGAACACTAAATTGTCTACCTTTCTGAGATGTGATGTCTAATTTGTGCTTTTTAGCAATTGCTATAGAACGAGGGTCGGGAAGATCATCTATATGATAATCGCCGGTGCCAGCGGAGTCTACGTAGATCTTTTTTGGATCTGTTTTGGACTTTAGAATTCCTTCGGCTAGTGGAGATCTACAGATATTTCCGAGACACACCATTAAAACGTTGGTTTTCATAATTATTAATTATAGAGTCAGTTTTTTGTTTAGATCTTCTACAAACTTTTTGAATTGCTTATCTGTAGCTGCTAAATTATCTACCGTTTTACATGCATGAAGTACAGTAGCGTGATCTCTTTTCCCGATCTGACTTCCAATACTTGCTAAAGATGCCTTAGTTAACTTCTTAGCGAAGAACATAGCAAGTTGTCTCGCTTGTACGATATGTCTTTTTCTGGTCTTAGACTGAAGCGTTTCTACATCCATCTGGAAATAATCGCTAACGATCTTCTGAATATAGTCTATAGATACCTCTCGCTTAGTGTTTTTAACATAATTGTCTACTATCTTGGTAGCCAATTCCAAAGTGATATCCTTTTTATTGAAAGAGGAGTGTGCAATAAGCGATATAATGGCACCTTCTAATTCTCTAATATTAGTTTTAATATTATTTGCTAAAAATTCAATGATATCTTCTGGCATTTCCACACCATCACGATACAATTTATTTTTAATAATTGAAACCCTTGTTTCAAAATCTGGATGCTGTAATTCTGCTGATAGTCCCCATTTAAAACGAGATAATAAACGTTGCTCGATATCTTGCATATCTACAGGCGCCTTATCGCTAGTTAAAATAACCTGTTTCCCATTTTGGTGTAGGTGATTAAAAATATGAAAGAACACATCTTGAGTTCCTGCTTTTCCAGATAGTAATTGAATATCATCTACTATTAATACATCTATAATCTGGTAGAAATGAATGAAATCGTTTCTATTATTCTTCTTAACAGACTCTATATATTGTTGCGTAAATTTTTCTGCAGAGATATATAAAACCGTTTTTTCTGGATATTTATCTTTAATATCTACCCCAATAGCATGAGACAAATGCGTTTTACCAAGTCCTACTCCTCCAAATACTAATAAAGGATTAAAGGAAGTTCCTCCTGGCTTATTAGATACTGCTAAACCTGCGGAACGAGCCAGTCTGTTGGAATCACCTTCAAGGAAATTTTCGAAACTATAGTTAGGATTAAGCTGAGACTCAATCTTTACATTTCTTATCCCTGGAATAATAAAAGGATTTCTGAGCTCTGGATTTTTATTCTTAATTGGCACGTCTACTTCTTGAGAAGTCATTTGGCTTCGTTGGGTGCTAGGTATTTTCTCTGTAAATGGAAGTTTATTCCCGTAGGTATTCTCCATTTTAATAACATATACCAGTTTCGCTTTTTCTCCTAATTCTTTGGTTAGTGAAACCTTAAGAAGTTTCACGTAATGCTCCTCAAGCCATTCATAAAAGAATTTAGACGGAACCTGAATACTCAGGGCACAGTCTGTAAGTTTTACTGCTTGAATAGGTTCAAACCAAGTTTTATAAGCTTGGGGGGTAATGTTATCTTTGATAAAAGCTAGACAGCTATTCCAAACTGATTGCGCAGTTTTTGACATGCTTATTACTTGGTTATAAATTGGTTAGTAGATCGTTGAAAATCTGTAAAGCATAAATAAGGCTTTAACTTCTCGGAGAACAAATATGTGAACAAAATATCTAATAAAAAAATGCTTTCACCCTTGAATTTTAAGAAAATTTTACGCATACTTACTTCGTTTGATGAATGTACAAAACCTACCTAACTTATCCCGATAAAATCCTATGAAAAGTCATAATACCTATGTTAAAGTCAGATATGCAGAAACAGATCAAATGGGAGTGGTACACCACGGTAATTATGCAGATTACCTGGAAATAGCAAGGCTAGACTGGCTTGACGTGCTGGGGGTTTCATATAAGTCTATGGAGAAAGAAGGGATTATGCTTCCTGTTTATGAATTGCATTTTAAATTTATTAAGTCTGCATTATTTGATGATGAACTTAAAATTGTAACAAAATTGGTGAAAACTCCAAGTGTTAAAATTGAATTCGACTACGAAATCTATAATCAGGAAGGTGAGTTACTAACAACGGCAAATACAGTATTGGTATTTATGGATTCTCAAACAAGGAAACCAATAAGATGTCCAGAATTTATTGTAGATAAGTTGAATAATTAATGCTCAAGCTGCTTAATTTCTACTTTATAAACATTAGAAAATTTCTCAAAGATCGCTTCAGACTCCTTTTTTCTTACTGAAATAAATATTTTGCAATCTAATGCCAGTTGCTGATCGATCACATTAAGATTATGCTCTTTTATAATTCGCATTACTACATTCATTTCTGGATAATCAAATTGTAGTATATAAAGATCGTCTATAGTGCGTTTAAGAATATTGCTTTCTTCCAATGCTAATTGAGCTGCAGTTCTGTAAGCATTAATTAATCCGCCTACGCCAAGTTTCACACCGCCAAAGTAGCGTACAACGACAATTAGAATATTGGTAACTTCAAAAGATTGAATTTGACCATAGATGGGCATTCCAGCTGAATTTGAAGGCTCCCCGTCGTCATTAGCTCTAAACTGATGGTCTTGCTCTTCTTTACCCAATTGCCACGCATAACACCAATGTCTTGCTTGGTGATGTTTCTTTTTCAGGTCTTCAATAATTGCTTTTACTTCATCTTCAGATTTAATTGGAAAGGCATAGCCAAAGAATTTAGAATTCCGGTCTTTAAATAGAACTTCTTCAGAAGCTTCGGTTATGCTTTTATAAGTGTCTTTCACAGTTTTTAAATTCCGCTGTTTGCAACCAAGAGAATACTAATAATTGCTAGGATAATACCAATCCAATTCTTGGTTATTAATCTTTCTTTGAATAATATAATTCCAAGTAAAGTAGAAACCAAGACAATCGCGACATTGTTTATGGTAAATATGGTTGAACTTTCAAATCCGTTATTTCTAAGAGCCATGACAAGGAAATAAATGGAAAAAAAATTGGGAATTCCAAGTGCGATCCCACCAAGAATATTTCTTCCTGTGATCTTTAAGTTACCGGTAAATCCTTGAAAGATCAATACTAATATCCCAATGGTTCCTGCTACAGAAAAAATGGTGGATGAGAAAAGAGCAACATCTGTCTTATTTACATATCCAGCCTCAATAAATTTAATAAGGGTATCTATGAGGCCACTTCCTATAAATACTAAAATTGGATATACCAGGTTTTTTTTCTTTATCGCGATCCCTGTTCTAGCTTTAATAGAACTTAAATAAACAGCTATTAATGCTAGAAAGATCCCTATTATTTTTAAGATCCCTGTACTTTCATTAAAATATAAGATTCCAAATAGTACAGGAATAGCTACAGACATTTTTGTTGCTACAGAAACTACCGAGAGTCCGCTACGTTGTGTGGTTATGGCTGCAAGATTGAATACTATTATAAATAATAAGCCAAGTATCAAGGTGCCATAGAACCAAGGTTTAGACGGTATTTCAGTAATATTGGCCTCTTCTACAAAACCAAAATAACCAACAGAACATGCTATAAAATAATTTACAATAATCGCTTGAAGCGTGTTGACCTCAAATCTTTTGAATAATTTAAAGACCACAAAAATGATACTCGATGAAAGAATACTTAAGAGAAGATATATCAAAATAGCGATTTATTGGTGGTAAATAGGTCAATTACGTCCTCTCTGGTTGGTTCCAAATTCCAAACATGAATTCCTAATTGTTTGGCAGCTTTAGTGTTTTCTGAAACATCATCAATAAATAAGCACTCTTCAGCATTTAGCTGATGTTTATTCAATACAAATTCAAAAATATCTGAATTTGGCTTTCTTAAATTTATTTCATGAGATAGGTAGAACGCATCAAAACAAGATTTAAATTCTTCAAAAAATGGAACTTTATCCTTGATCCAATCAATATGGATTTCATTGGTATTGCTTAGAAGAATTAATTGGTAATTCTTCTCTTCCGAAAGTTTCTTAATGAACTGATATCTGTATTTTGGAAAATCCATAAGTATAGAATTCCAAGCAGTGGTTATGCCTTCATGTGTTAATGAGGAGAAGTTATTTATATATGAACTTATAAAAGTTTCAGAAGAAATTAAGCCCATTTCATATTCTTTATTTATTTGAAAGAGGTTTTCCGGCAGCTCTTTTATATTCAATTTATTGAGCTCTCTAAGTGTTGCAGGTTTATCTAAATTGATAAATACATCGCCAAAATCGAATATAATTGTTTTAATCATTGGAATAAATTCTTAAAATATCGCCTGTTTCAGTATGCTTTTGTATAAATGTACCCGGTGCTATCGGTGCTTTGATTCCATTGTTGAAATGTGCTTCTCCCGTAAATATACGAGCCTCATCCCAGAGTTCGGAGTCTATAAATGATTGTAATGTTTTAGCGCCACCTTCAATAATTATAGATTGGATTGCATGTTTATATAGAATCTTGCAAATCTCTGCGGTAATCTCCTTAGTGAAGTCGATGATTTCAAAGATCAAATTTTCCGAAGAAGATTTCAGATTATTTTTCTTCGCAACTTCTCCGCAGATCACAATAGTTTTAATGCTTTTATCTAGCAACGCAGAATCATCTGTTAATCTTAAGTGTTGATCTATAATTACTCTTATGGGGTTTTTGCCTTCCCAAAGTCTTGTGTTTAGCTTAGGATTATCCTTGACAGCGGTATTGGTGCCGACTAAAATAGCAGTCTCTTCGCTCCGCCATTTGTGCACTAATTGTTGGGAATATTTATTAGTGATCCAAATGGGTTCCCTTTTGTTTTTTTCTTCAGAAGAAATAGGTGCTAGAAATCCATCTACACTTTGTGCCCATTTTAAAATTATATAGGGCCTTTGGTGCTTATGAAATGTAAAAAAGCGTTTATTAAGAGCATTGCATTCTTTATCTAGAATCCCTAAGGTTACTTGGCAACCTGCATCCATCAGTTTTTTAATGCCCTTTCCAGAAACTGCTGGAAAAGGATCTATACTTCCAATCACGATCTTTTTAATACCGCTGGCAATTATTAAATCGCTACAAGGTGGCGTTTTCCCGTAATGTGAACAAGGTTCTAGACTTACGTAAATAGTCGCCTTTTTTAATTTGGATCTATCTTTAACAGAATTTATGGCATTCACCTCTGCATGTGGCTCTCCAGCTTTGCGATGCCAGCCTTCACCAATGATCTTATTGTCGTGAACTATAACACTTCCAACCATCGGATTTGGATTGGTAGTTCCTAGTCCATTTTCAGCTAATTGTATGCACCTTTTTATATATTTTTCGTGTATCTTCACATCACAAAAATAGGATTAATTAGTAAGAATGTGCAGTTTTAAGATACGTGAGATTCAACCTAAAGACAACCAGAGTGTTGCAATGGTGGTGAGAAAAGTTTTAGTAGAAATGGGAGTACCTAAAGTGGGCACTGCCTATGAGGACAAATCCCTGGACGATATGTTTGCTACCTACGATCATGACAAAATGCAATATTTTGTTGTAGAAGAAAAAGGTGAAATTATTGGAGGAGCCGGTATTGCCCCTTTATTAAATGGCGAAGAGACAGTTTGTGAGCTTCAAAAAATGTATTTTTTACCAATAGCCAGAGGGAGAGGAATTGGTGCTGCTATGATGAATACTTGTTTGCATTATGCTAAATCTGTAGGTTTTAAACAATGTTACTTAGAAACATTGCCATATATGGAAAATGCTAGAAGCCTATATAATCGTACAGGATTTAGAAATCTTGAAAAACCAATGGGTGATACCGGGCATTATAACTGTACTGTGTGGATGATCAAAGATCTAGATTAGATCTTCCAGATTCTCTTTTTCTTCAATAAATAAACCATTTCAAGCATTGTTACTTTTAGAATATAAAAAACAATTTAGTACTGCTCTGAAAAAGGAATATCCTGTAGAGGAGATCAGTTCTTTTTTTAATATTCTAACGGCTCATTATCTAAATGTGACCCGCTTAGACTTAGCCTTAGATCCTAAAAAGGAGATATCTTCTGAAGAATTAATAATATTTGATAAGATCTTACTACAGTTACAACAGCATGAGCCAATACAGTATATTATAGGAGAAACTGAATTCTTCGGGTTAAAATTTCAAGTAGATAAAAATGTATTGATCCCAAGACCCGAGACAGAAGAGCTGGTTTCTTGGATACTTACAGATCTTTCAGAAAATAAGACTTCAGCATTAAAAATTTTGGATATTGGTACAGGTAGCGGTTGTATTGCAATTAGTCTCGCCAAGAATTTACCTAATTCTAAACTTACAGCTTTAGATATATCTGAAGAAGCCTTAAAAATAGCTTCCAATAATGCCGAATTGAATGGAGTGAAAGTGGTATTTGAGAACAAAGATATTTTAAATTTAGATAAACCCCTTGATTCTTTTGATATCATAGTTTCTAATCCGCCATATGTGCGAGATCTGGAAAAAAAGGAAATGCATAGGAATGTTCTTGAAAATGAGCCGGAAGCTGCGCTTTATGTTCGCGATAATGACCCCCTTGTTTTTTATGAAGCAATCACAAAACTCGCTCATTTTAACTTAAGTAAAGGAGGATATTTGTACTTTGAGATCAATCAATATTTGGCTAAGGAGACTGAAGAATTAATGCAAGAATCCGGATTTAAAACAAATCTTAAAAAGGATATTTTTGGAAATTTCAGGATGATAAGAGGAATAAAACAATAACATATTATATTAAATTCGATTCCCATTTGAAAACTCATAATAACTATAAAAATGCTTTAAAAAGTCTTGCAGTGTTTTGCGCTAGTAGTGATGGTGTAGATACTTTGATCTTTAATGAAGCCTATCAGGTTGGAGAATATTTAGCTAAGAGCAATATAAAACTTGTATATGGCGGTAGCAAATTAGGCTTGATGGGGCAAGTTGCTAAGGGAGTCTTAGATAATAATGGAGTAGCAACTGGAGTGATACCAGAATTTTTGAAAACCAAGGAAGTGGTGCATTCTGGATTAACAGAGCTTATTACAACAGAGAATATGCATGAGCGAAAGCTGAAAATGCACGATCTAAGTGAAGGATTTATTGCCTTGCCTGGAGGATTTGGAACTCTAGAAGAGCTTTTTGAGATCCTAACCTGGGGACAATTGGGCTTACATAAACATCCGATCGGGATCTTAAATAGCAATCATTATTATGACGATCTTTTAGCGATGATGGATAAGATGGTTGCAAAAGGTTTATTGAAAAGATCTAATATGGATCTGGTTTTGGTGGCAGATAATATAGAGGATCTAATAGAGAAAATGCGATATTTTGAACCAATACCAGTTCCTAAATGGATGAATAAAAATCAGACTTAGATAACTCTTTTGTAAGTGTTTTGTCAAACTGAGCCTGTCGAAGTTTCATAAAATAAAGGATGCGACAATTTCAGTCTGACGGTGTAGCAATAAAAGAATTAATGAAAATTTCAAGACTATATATTAATTGTAAGAATTTGGTAAAGCAACAGAAGTTTTACAAGGAAATTCTTGGCCTTGAAATATATAATGTTTCATCAAATTCTTTTGAGGTACAAGTTGGATATTCTGCTTTACGTTTTCAGGAAGCAGTAGATTTTACACCTTATCATATTGCGTTTCATATTCCAGATAAGGAGGAAGAAAGGGCTTTGGAATGGTTGAAGAATAGAGTGGAGGTTTTAAAATATGATGGGTTGGAAATCGTAGATTTCAAGGGATGGAATGCAAAATCTCTTTATTTTTATGATGCAGACAAAAATATTTTGGAATTTATTTCTCGAAGAAAATTTAATGGAGAATCCTCTAAGATCTTTTCAGAAAAAAGTATTTTGGGAATAAGTGAGATCGGTTTAGCTACTAATGATATTCAGGAAAAATTTAAGTTTCTAAATAAGAATGTTGGTTTAGAGATATTTGATGGAGATTTCGAAAAATTTTGTGCCATTGGAGATGATGAAGGATTATTAATAAGCATTAATAGCACACTTAAAACTTGGTTTCCAACAGGAGATGCCGCCTATAATTCGGCATTTGAGATTCAATTAGAACATAAGGAAAAGGAATATCTGCTTCAATACACAGGAGAAAAATTGAAGTTGATAAATCCAATGCCTAGTAATTATTCAGCATAATATTTATAAATGACTACAGAAGAAAAGATCAAGCAGCTTAGAGAAGAATTAGAGCAACATAATTATAAATACTATGTGCTGGATTCTCCAGAGATCAGTGATTTTGATTTTGATATGAAATTGAAAGAATTACAGGAGCTGGAAGAGAAAAACCCTGAATTTTTTGATGCTTCTTCCCCTTCTCAACGGGTTGGTGGAGCCATTACTAAGAACTTTAATACTGTAGTCCATGATTTTCCAATGCAATCCCTGTCGAATTCTTATTCTAAGGAGGAATTAGAAGAATGGGAAACCAGGGTAAAGAAAATGGTAGATGGGGATTTGGAATATGTGTGTGAATTAAAATATGATGGTGCTTCTATAAGTTTGACTTACGAAAATGGGAAGTTGGCTCGTGCAGTTACTCGAGGAGATGGTTTTCAAGGAGATGATGTAACAAATAATATAAGGACAATAAGAACGGTACCTCTAACTTTAACTGGGGATTTTCCAGATAAATTTGCAATTAGAGGAGAGATCGTTCTGCCTTTTGAAGGCTTTGCTAAAATAAATGCAGAACGGGTGGAAATTGGAGAAGAACCTTTTTCTAACCCGCGAAATACTGCATCTGGGAGTTTGAAAATGCAAGATAGTGCTGAGGTTGCTAAAAGACCTTTAGAATGTCTTCCTTATGGTTTAGTAGGGAATGATCTTTCACTAAGAACTCAGTTTGAAAGCCTACAAAAAACTAGAGATTGGGGGTTTAAAGTGCCTACGGAAGCAAAGTTGGTAAAAAACATGGATGAAGTTCTTGAATTTATTCAGTATTGGGATGTGCATAGACATGATCTGCCTTATGAAACCGATGGCGTTGTTGTAAAAGTGAACAATTTGCATCAGCAAGATGAACTGGGAAGTACCGCAAAATCGCCACGATGGGCAATAGCCTATAAGTTTAAAGCGGAAAGGGAATCTTCCATATTGCGAGAGATCACGTATCAAGTAGGGAGAACAGGTGCAATTACTCCGGTTGCAAATTTGGATCCTGTACAATTGGCTGGGACTATTGTAAAAAGGGCTTCTCTTCATAATGCAGATCAAATTCAGAAGTTAGATATTCGAGAGGGAGATACTGTTTTTGTTGAAAAAGGAGGAGAGATCATTCCGAAAATCATCGGTGTAAATTTTACACAACGTGACCCTAATTCTAAAGAAACTGAATACATAAAACAATGTCCTGAATGTGGGACAGACTTAGTTAGGGCAGAAGGTGAAGCCCAACATTATTGCCCGAATTATAATGGCTGTTTTCCGCAGATCGTGGGAAGAATTCAGCATTATATTTCTAGAAAAGCTATGGATATTGAGGGTCTAGGCGGAGAAACCGTTGCTTTATTGGTGAAGGCTGGATTAATTCATAATTACGCCGATCTATATACCTTGAAAAAAGAGGATGTTTTACCATTAGAAAGAATGGCAGAAAAGTCTGCAGACAACTTAATAAATGGAATAATAGCTTCAAAAGAAATTCCCTTCGAACGAGTATTGTTTGCCTTAGGGATTCGATATGTAGGAGAAACAGTGGCTAAAAAACTGGCTAAGCATTATAAAAGCATTCAAAATTTAATGCAAGCTTCTGCAGAAGACCTTATAAATGTAGATGAAATAGGACAACGAATTGCGCAAAGTGTCACCGAATTTTTTGCTTCAGAAGAAAATAGAAATACTATAAATAGGCTAATGGATTTTGGCTTACAGTTAGAAATATCTGCTGAAAAGTTAGCAAATCAAACCGATATTCTAGAGGGAAATACTTTTGTGATCTCCGGTGTGTTTTCTAAGGTTTCAAGAACAGATCTTAAAAAACTAATAGAGGATAATGGGGGGAAGGTTTCCAGTTCGATCTCTGCAAAAACAAATTATCTGGTAGCAGGAGAAAACATGGGACCGAGTAAATTGGCGAAAGCAGAGAAGCTGGGAACTCAAATCTTAAGTGAAGATGAGTTTCTACAGAAGTTAAATTAAACGCTAATACTTACACCGCTGCCATCTATATTATTTTCGTTGTCTAAATAAAAATCAATTCTACCTAAATAAAGACCGTAGCAACCAACTTGATTTACTAGAACTTTCTTACCATCAAGATTCTGGAGAATAGTTGGTTTGTCAAGAAAAGTATGAGTGTGTCCACCAATGATCAGATCTATATCTTTCGTTTGTTTTGCTAAAAGAACATCAGATATTTTCGATTCATTTTTGTATTCATAGCCCAAATGAGATAAGCAGATCACAAGATCGCATTTTTGTTCTTGCTTTAATTTTCTTGTCATTTCGGTAGCTATCTCAACGGGATCTAAGTACTTGGTTTCCTTATAAAGCCCTTCGTTCACCAATCCTTTTAATTCTACACCTACACCAAAAACTCCAATTTTCACTCCATCTTTCATGAAGATCTTAAAGCGAGAGGTTTGGCCATCTAAAATGGTATTACTAAAATCGTAATTAGATGATATAAAATCGAACTCTGCATGAGGCATTTGAGATAGAAGTCCGTTTAAACCGTTATCAAAATCGTGATTCCCTAAGGTTGCGGCATCATACTTCAATTTGCTCATTAGCTTAAATTCCAATTCGCCTCCATAAAAATTAAAATATGGGGTGCCTTGAAAAATATCTCCTGCATCTAGTAATAAAGTGTTTGGATTTTCTACTCTAATTTGTTCAACTAATGTTGCTCTCCTCGCAACTCCACCCATATTAGGATTTCTTGCATCATTGGGGCCAAAAGGTTCTATATGGCTATGAACATCATTAGTGTGCAAGATCGTAATGTGTTTCTTAGTGTTTTCAGAAAAAGAAAGCGATAATCCACCTAACCCTATAAAAGCACCGGTTGCAGCTGTTTGCTGTATAAAATTTCTTCTTTTCATTACTTAGAGGATTTGGATGAATCTATTATCTATACTTGCTTTAAGAGTATCTACTTTTTTAAAATGATCTATGATCGCATTTCTAAGCTTGTAATCTATTTTATATAAATTAACGGGATCTTTAAAAAACACCATATTATCTCCGCCCTGTTGCAAGTAATCTGAAGTTGCTACAAAATATGTTTCCTCAGCTTTAATAGATTCTCCTCTAGTAGTAGCGCTTATAGTTTTAAAATCTTTATCCACTTTTAATTTGAGTCCGCTAATAGGATGTGCGGTTTGAGCTTTTTCTAGATAACTTATCATTTCGAAAATTTTTGATCCTGTGATCTCTACAACGACGATCTCATTTTCAAAAGGCATTAATTGATATGCTGTTCTTGTAGTAACAGCTCCTTTCCCAATTCCAGATCTAATTCCGCCTTGGTTTAAAAGAACCATATCAATCTTACTATTAGTTCTAGCTCCAAAAATTGGATCTGCCTGTTCCATTACCAAATCTGCCATCATATTCCCTAATGCAGAATTAAGCTTTCCTTCATTTTTACTCAGATTAGTAGGGCTGTAAGCTAATGTGCTATCTAAAGTGTTGTTTAAATGAATAGCAAAAGGCTTAATAAAGGCTTCAATTTCTGGATCGGAAGGGATCGTATTATTAATTGGGATTCTTTTTCCGTTTATACTTGAAGGAGAAGAAGTGATGTGGGAGTTGTTCTTACACGCAACTAAAGATAAAAACAGCAGTAAGAAGGAGTAAAATCTAATTGTCATTAATTGGGGCTTTTTCAAAAAAACACAAATATAAACAGTTATTTTAAATGAAATTAAATATAGATGTCAATCTCTATTTCAGGAAAATAGATGAAGATTTAATAAAACATTGCTAATATATAGATGTCTGATAGAGTAGTTATCCTTACTTTTAAAGTCTTAGTTATCCCTATGCAATTAAGGTTTATTTGTGCAACAGGCATCTTTTTCTTATTGGTTGCTAATACGTATGCTTTTGTAGCTAATATATTTTGGCTAAATATTGTGAGCCATATCGGGTACTTTATTTTTGCATTTTTGTTATTCTTCCATAGGTCTAAGGCATATAATTTTAACTTCTACTTATTTCTAAGTTTAACTGTAATTTCCTATTCCCTAGAATTGTTTAATACTTTTTGGGTATTTAGTGAGATCGCCATACTGCTTCAGGCATTAAGTTATCTTCCATTAAGCTTGGAGGCTACCAGACATTTCAAAATAAAAAATTTGAGTTATTTTATGATATTATACCTAATAAGTATAATTGGCTTAAATGCTTATTTGTTATTACTTCATATAAATGAAATGAAAACTTACATCTCTGGGGATGTTACTACCATCATTTATACCTTTTATTATCTAAATCTTGGAGCATTGGGAGTTACTGCAATGGTATATTATTTAAATTCTTTTTCTAAAAAAGCCATGTTTTTTATATCCTTAGCAATAAGCATCATTTTTGCAAATGTGCTGCGAGATATGGGAGTTTTTTACTTCAAGGATATTAGTGTAGAAATTACAGAAAGTATTATTAGAATGAGTAGCGCTTTGTTTTTGGTTCTCTTTTTTATTACTTCGGAAAAAAGTCTGAAGCTGGATAATTTCACTTAAATGATTTTTTAAATTTTTAATATGATCAAGGGCATTAAACTTTCTCTCCCCAAAAGGAGAATTTACAATTCTCGTAACTCTTCATCTGGCAATTTTAAAACCCCCATAACCTCTGCCGTAGTTTTATTAGATTCAACCAATATAAATGCGTTGCAAGTATTAGGAAAGCTAAAACAGGAATTAAAATTGAAGGATTCAGGTTTTAAAATGATCTTATTCAAGAGAAAAGAAGAAAATTTTCCCGATTTTAATGGCTTAACTTTTGTTGATGAAGACTTGAATTTCCTAGGAAATTTTAATAAAGCAGAATTGTTGGATTTTACCAAAAATCACATTGATTTACTTATTACTTTTGCTGAAGGAAACAATGTGTTAATAAATCTTTTAACTGCAACGTTTAATGCGGATTTAAAAGTAGGGAACGATCCAAAATGTGAAAATATACTGGATGTTGTAATAAGATCTGGGAAGGAAGTAGAGGTGTTTACTTCGGAATTAATAAAATTATTAAAACAGTTTAAAAATAATTCGAATGAATAAATTTATAGGTACTGGTGTTGCAATTATCACTCCTTTTAAAGAGGATTTCTCGGTAGATGTAGACGGGCTTAAGAATTTGGTAAAGGATCAAATTGAAAACGGGATAGACTATATTGTAGTTCTTGGAACCACTGGAGAAAGCGCAACCATAAGTATCGAAGAAAAAGACTTAGTGAAAAAGACCATTATAAAAGCTAATAATGGGAAATTGCCTTTGGTTTTAGGGATTGGAGGTAATAATACAGCTGCTTTGGTAGATGAATTTAAAAGTACAGATCTAGATGACTTCGATGCTATTTTGTCTGTATCTCCTTATTATAATAAACCCACTCAGGAAGGTATTTATCAGCATTATAAAGCATTGGCAGCAGTTTCTCCTAAACCTATCATTTTATATAATGTCCCAGGAAGAACGGCTTCTAATGTTTCACCTGAAACTGTAAAACGATTAGCTACAGATTTCACGAATATCATTGGTGTTAAAGAAGCGGCGGGAGATATTGTGCAAGCAATGAAACTTATAACTATGGTGCCTAAGGATTTCTTGGTGATTTCTGGAGACGATATGATCACGTTACCAATGATACTCGCAGGAGGACATGGAGTAATATCTGTTATAGGGCAAGGTTTGCCAAAAGAATTCTCGCAAATGGTGCGTTTAGGATTAGAGGGAAAGGTGAAAGAAGCTTATAAGTTGCATTATAAAATTGCCCCTTCTATAGATTTGATTTTTGCTGAAGGCAATCCTGCGGGAATTAAATCGTTACTAGAGGCGAAGAGTTCTTGTAAACCTGTTGTTCGCTTACCTCTAGTGAAAGCTTCAGATAAGTTAAAGAAGGAAATACTAGCATTTTTAGATCAATATTAATTAAAGCAGAAAGTCACTATTTGCGATACTTTAAAGTTTTTTTAATATCATAGAAAAGAGTACTTTTGCCAGATGTTTTTACAAAGGATGAAAAAAGTTTTATTATTATTGGGTGTGTTTTTAATGCTGGCGTCTTGCAGTGAATACCAAAAGGTACTAAAGAGCGACGATGCAGGTAAAAAATATGCTTTAGCTGAAGAGCTTTACAATCAGGCAATTGTAGAAAACAGCAAGTCTACATTTAGAAAAGCACTTCGTGTTTTAGAACAAATTGTTCCGCAATATAGAGGTAAGCCTCAAGGTGAAAAATTAAGCTTTTTATATGCAGATACTTATTACCAATTAGGCGATAATCAAATAGCTGGATATCAATTTGAGCGTTTTGTTGCATCTTATCCTAAAAGTGATAAAGCAGAGGAAGCTTCTTTTAAAAGTGCGAAAAGTTATTTTGCAGATTCACCAAGATTCGATTTAGATCAGGCGGAAACAGTAAAAGCAATTGGAGAGTTACAAAAATATATTGATAAATATCCTAACGGAGAATTTTTAGATCAGGCTAATCAATATGTAGCAGAGTTACGTGTTAAGCTAGAAAAGAAAGCATACGAGATTGCAAAGCAATATCATCACACAGAGAATTATAAGTCTGCTATTGTAGCCTTTAATAATTTTATTACAGAATATCCTGGTTCTCCTTTTAGAGAAGCTGCCTTTTACTATAGATTCGATTCTGCTTACGAACTTGCAATTAATAGTTACGAGGTTTTAATGCAAGAAAGATTGAATACAGCAAAAGGGTTTTACACAAACTATAAAAAATACTATCCTGAAGGAAGTGAGTATTACGAACAGATACAAGCAAATTATCAGGACTTAGAATCGAGATTACAAAATTTTTAATAAGATAGATGATGGATTTAAAAAAGATTAATGCGCCAATTAATACTACTACAATTGACAAAAATTTAGTAGATGCTCCAACAAATAATATTTATGAAGCTATTTCTGTGATCGCAAAAAGAGCTACTCAAATTAACTCTGAGATCAAAAAAGAGCTTTTGGAGAAATTGGACGAATTTGCAACCTACAACGATAGCCTTGATGAGGTTTTTGAGAACAAGGAGCAGATAGAAGTATCTAAATTCTACGAAAAATTGCCTAAACCACATTCTTTGGCAGTTCAAGAATGGTTAGACGATAAAATTTACTACAGAGATACAACTGAATCTTCTGAAGCATAAGTTAAGATGGGAGTGCTAGAAGGCAAGAAAATACTGTTGGGAATAACTGCTGGTATTGCTGCCTATAAAACAGCCTCTTTGGTAAGATTATTTATAAAAGCCGGAGCGCAGGTTAAAGTTGTTATGACTCCTTCGGCTAAAGATTTTATTACCCCGCTTACTTTATCCACACTTTCCAAAAATGAGGTAATTTCTAACTTCACATCAGATGAAGATGAGAATGCTACTTGGAACAATCACGTAGAACTCGGCCTTTGGGCCGATTTTATGCTTATAGCCCCTGCTACAGCCAATACTCTATCTAAAATGGCTTCAGGCTCTAGCGACAATATTTTACTTGCTACTTATCTTTCAGCTAAATGTCCAGTCTATTTTGCTCCGGCTATGGATCTAGATATGTATCTGCATCCTTCAACCAGGACTAGCTTAGAGACTTTACAATCTTATAAGAACATTATAATCCCAGCAGAATCTGGAGAACTTGCCAGCGGCTTGGTAGGTGAAGGAAGAATGGCAGAGCCAGAGAATATAGTTTCTTTTCTAGAGAAGGACCTTTTGTCTCAATTACCACTTCGGAATAAAAAAGTACTTATTACAGCAGGACCAACTTATGAGGCTATAGATCCGGTACGATTTATAGGAAATCATTCTAGTGGAAAAATGGGATTTGAACTTGCTAAAGAAGCTGCAAAACTAGGGGCACAGGTAATTCTTATAACTGGACCTACACATTTACAATTAGAGTCTTCGGGAATTCAAGTTGTTCGAGTAACAAGTGCTCAAGACATGTACGAGGCAGCACATACTTATTTTACACAACAAGATATAGTGATTGCTGCGGCAGCTGTTTCAGACTATAAGCCGAAGGAAGTAGTAGATCAAAAAATAAAAAAGAAAGAATCTAATTTGAACATCGAGTTAATTCCAACTCAAGATATTTTAGCATCTTTAGGTGAAATTAAAGAACATCAAAAGTTAATTGGTTTTGCTTTGGAAACCAATAATGAAGTAGAGAATGCAAAATCTAAACTAGAAAGAAAAAATTTAGATTTTATAGTTCTTAATTCCCTTCAAGATAAAGGTGCCGGTTTTAAAAAGGATACCAATAAGATCAGCATAATATCCAAAACTGAAATAAAAAGTTTCGAGTTGAAGTCTAAAACTGAAGTTGCACAGGATATATTAAAGGAAGTTATATCTTTATTCCATGAGTAAATTAATTTTAGTTTTAAGCTTGTTCTTTTGCTTGTCTTCTATGACGGCTCAGGAACTTAATTGCGAGGTGATTGTAAATGCAGAACAAACTGGGCAAAGTAATTTAACGGTTTTCAAAACTTTACAGACATCCTTGTCAGAATTTATTAATAAAACTACCTGGACAGGAACAACTTATCAAAACCAGGAACGTATTAATTGCAGTATTTTTATAAATATTTCTAGTTTTGATAATGAGACCTTTACAGGAACTATCCAAGTGCAATCTTCAAGACCCATTTTTGGTTCCTCTTTAATTTCTCCAGTTTTCAATTTTAACGATGAACAATTCACTTTTACTTATCGTGAATTCGAACCCTTAAATTATAGCGAGAATGCTTATTCTTCTAATCTGGTTTCTGTGATCTCTTATTACGTCTACACTATTTTAGGCTTAGATGCAGATACTTTTGAGTTAGAGGGAGGAACTCCTTTTTATGAGGAAGCAAATAGAATAGTAACCACTGCACAACAGGGAAATTCTGCAGGTTGGAAAGGATCTGATGGTACACGTTCTAGATATAGATTAAATGCAGATCTTTTATCTAATGCTTTTTTAGGCTATAGAACAACTTTATATCAATATCATAGATTGGGTTTAGATACTATGCATAAAGATGTTTCAAAAGGGAAACAAGCTATTACCGCTTCTATTCTGAATATAAAAAAGATGAACGAAAGCAGGCCTAATTCTCTATTAATGAGAGTTTTCTTTGATGCAAAAGCTCAGGAAATAGAGCAGGTTTTTAGTGGGGGACCAAGCGTTCCTGTTACCGAATTAAAAGAGGCCTTAAATAGAATAGCTCCTTTATATGCAGAAAACTGGAGTAAGATTCAATTCTAGTAATTTCCTTTTTGATTCCGAAGAAATTCTCACGTATCTTTAGCTTCAAAATTATCACATCTTGCTTACCGAATTATCCATAAAAAATTACGCCTTAATTGAAGATATAAAAATCAATCTTCAGCAGGGCTTTACCATAATAACCGGAGAAACCGGAGCTGGGAAATCCATTATGCTTGGGGCTTTGGGTCTTCTGCTAGGGAAAAGAGCAGATTATAGCGCCATAAGAAATGCAAAGAATAAATGCATTATCGAGGGCGTTTTTGACATTTCTAATTACTCCTTAAAAAGTTTTTTTGAAGCCGAAGATCTGGATTTTGAGAAGCATACTATCATTAGAAGAGAAATTCTAGCTTCCGGGAAATCCCGAGCCTTTATAAATGACACTCCTGTTACTTTGCCTGTTCTTGTTAAATTAGGTGACTTTTTAATAGATATTCACGGGCAACACCAGACTATGAGTTTAGGTGAGAATCAGTACCAGTTTCAGGTATTGGATACTTTGGCTAAGAATCAGGAAGTGCTTCCTAAATACAAAAAAGGATTAAAAGAGCATAAAAAACTTCAGCAGCAATTACATGTTTTAAAAGAAGATCAGTCTCAAGCCTTAAAAGAGCATGATTATAATCTCTTTTTACTGAATGAATTGCAGGAAGCGAAACTTAAAGCTGGAGAGCAAGAGGAGCTGGAGGAACGTTATGAAGAGCTTAGTAATGTGGAGACACTCACAGAGCATTTAAGTTTTGCGGTGAACCAGATCCAGCAAGAGGAGATAGGAAGCCTTTCTGGACTTAAAGAAGTAAAAACCAATCTTTCTAAGATCTCTAAATTTTCTGCAAACTACGCTGCCCTACAAGAGCGAATAGAAAGTGTAATTATAGAACTGGATGATGTAGGGCAAGAATTAGAAAATTCATTGGAGCGAGTAGAAGCCAATCCTGAAGAATTGGAACAAGTAAATTCAAAACTTCAGCTTATTTATAATTTACAAAAGAAGCATTCGGCTGCTAGTGTAGAAGAGTTAATAGAGATCACCAATAGCTTAAATGAAAAAGTAGCCCTTACAGAAAATGCCGATGCCGATCTTGAAAAGTTACAGCAGGAGCTTTTAAAGAGTAGAAAACAGTTAGAAAGTGTTTCTTTAGACTTGCATAATAATCGTAAAAAGATCATTCCATCCTTTGTCACCACTGTAGAAAAAATTGTTGCGGAACTTGGAATGCCTAATGCACGATTAAAAATTGAGCTTACTCAACAATCAGATTTCTTCGCTAATGGGCAAGATCTATTAAATTGGTATTTATCTGCGAATAAAGGAGGAGATTTTAATGAACTTAAAAAAGCAGCTTCTGGAGGGGAATTATCAAGGATCATGCTGGCTGTAAAAAGCATCTTGGCTACACAAAGCAAATTACCAACCATTGTTTTTGATGAGATAGATACGGGAGTTTCCGGAGATATTGCGCAAAAAATGGGGGATATCCTTCAAAAGATGGGCTTAAGTATGCAGGTAATAGCGATCACTCATTTACCACAAATTGCAGGGAAGGGAAGCAAGCATTTTAAAATTTTCAAAGAAGACATCGGCGAAACTACGGTTACTAAAATTGAGGAACTCGCATTAGAAGATAGAATAGTGGAACTTGCAATGATGCTTGGTGGAAATACGAAAAGTGAATCGGCAATGGCGCATGCAAAAGCGCTGCTCAATTAATTGAAGTTTATTATATTTACCAGCTAATACAACCATAAAAAACAACATACATGTCATACAATCTACTTAAAGGGAAAAGAGGAATTATTTTTGGGGCTTTAGATGAAAATTCTATCGCTTGGAAAACAGCTGAACGTGTTCACGAAGAAGGTGGAACTTTTGTGCTAACCAATGCGCCAATCGCAATGAGAATGGGGAGTATCAATCAACTTGCTGAAAAAACAAATTCTCAAATTATCCCTGCAGATGCTACAAAAGTAGAAGATCTTGAAAATTTAGTAGATAAAGCACAAGAGATCCTTGGCGGGAAATTAGATTTTGTATTGCACTCTATTGGAATGTCTGTAAATGTGAGAAAAGGAAATCACTATACAGATATGAACTACGATTATACTACTAAAGGTTGGGATGTTTCTGCGGTTTCTTTCCATAAGACCATGCAAGCTCTTTATAAAAAAGATGCTATGAACGAGTGGGGAAGTATTGTGGCATTAACGTATATGGCAGCACAACGTGTGTTCCCAGATTATAATGACATGGCAGATAATAAAGCATATTTAGAATCTATAGCTCGTAGTTTTGGATATTTCTTCGGAAAAGATAAAAAAGTAAGAGTAAATACAATTTCTCAATCTCCAACTCCAACTACGGCTGGGCAAGGTGTTAAAGGATTTGACGGATTTATAGCGTATGCAGATAAAATGTCGCCTCTAGGAAATGCAACTGCAATAGACTGTGCTAACTATACGATCTCTTTATTCTCGGATCTTACAAAAAGAGTTACTCTTCAAAATCTTTACAACGATGGAGGATTCTCTAACATGGGTGTAAGCCAGCAAGTAATGGAGACTTTTATGAAAGATATGGAGTAATCTCTATGAAAATATAAATAGTTAAGCCCCGTTCTTCGGGGCTTAGTTTTACCTTATAATAGCTAAATTTTTGAAGTAATTATATTTGAAATGCAATTAGAATATTCTTTTATAATCCCTGTTTATAACAGGCCAGATGAGATCCGGGAATTGTTGGAAAGCATGCAGGATTTGGATTTTAATGGCCATTTTGAAATTGTGATTGTGGAAGATGGTTCTAGTATTTCTTCGGAAGAAGTTATAGAAGATTTCAAGGGTAAGTTGAATATCAGTTATTATTACAAAGAAAACACTGGCCCTGGCGATTCCAGAAATTATGGAATGAAGCTGGCTAAGGGAAATTATTTTCTCATTCTGGATTCCGATGTATTGCTACCTAAAAATTATTTATTTGAAGTAGACACTTTTTTATCTTCTAATTATTACGATTGTTTTGGTGGCCCAGATGCGGCGCATGAAAGTTTTACAGATCTTCAAAAAGCCATAAATTATTCGATGACTTCCCTATTAACTACAGGAGGAATTCGTGGTAATAAACAGGCAGTTAACAAATTTCAACCAAGAAGTTTTAATATGGGCTTATCTAAAAAAGCCTTTGTTGAATCTGGTGGTTTTGGATTGATACACCCAGGAGAAGATCCAGATCTAGCCTTGAGATTACTTAAAGAAGGATTTGAGACCATCCTTATTCCTAATGCCATCGTATTTCACAAGCGTAGAATAGATTGGAATAAATTCTATACACAGGTGAATAAATTTGGAATGGTGCGGCCAATTTTAAATTCCTGGCACCCGCAATCTGCAAAGATCACCTTTTGGTTTCCTACACTATTTATTTCAGGCTTTGCTCTTGCGATAATTTTCTGGATGTTAGGTTTCTCCTTTTTTATCTGGTTTTATCTGTTCTATTTTTTAATAATTGGAATAGATGCTGGAATAAAAAATAAAAGTGGTTATATTGGAATTGCTGCAATAATGGCAACATTTATTCAGTTCTTAGGTTATGGAGTGGGTTTTTTAAACGCTATCTGGAAACTGAAATTTTTAAAAATGCAACCTCAGGAAGCATTCCCAAAGCTATTTTTTACAAATGAAGACTAAATTGAAAGAAAGAAAACCATGGATTAAAAGAGGGCCTTTAAAGACCTTTTCTTTTTTTCTCGGCTTTTCTGCGGTGATTTGGGTGGTTGTGCAATTTTCTAAAGAATACTCAGAAGTATTAGAAATGCCCATTATTTATACCAACCTTCCTAAAGATAAGATCTTAGTTGGAGACACTCCAAAAACAATGGATTTAAGAATTCGGGATCGAGGATTTTATATTGCCTGGAACCGAATGTTCCCTCAAAAAATTAACATAGATATTAGCGATGCCAGTGAAGAAGGAAAATCTTTGGTGTATGATCTAGAAAAACAGAAATCTGCTATTCTATCTCAGTTAAATCTGGATTATGAAAAAGTTGTTTTTCTTCAGAAGAATATAAAAATAAGTTTTGAACAACGAGCAGTTAAAAAGGTGGCTGTTTTATCATCTATAGATCTCAGCTTCGCAGTTGGTTATTCTGCATTAGAAGAAATTAAATTACAGCCAGATTCTATAATGATAAGTGGATCTGCAAGCATTTTGGATACTCTTACCAGCATAAGGACTAGGCCTTTAAAGATCAATAATATAAGTAACGATGTTAAAGGAAATGTGAAACTAGAAACGGCAAATCTTAAAGGGGTTTCCTTATTTCAGGAAGAAGTGAATTATTCTGTGAGAACAGAAAAATTTACAGAAGGGAAAGTAGAGATCCCTATAAAATTATTAAATGTTCCGGAAGGGACCAACGTTGTAATTTTTCCTAAAGATGTAGTTATTTATTACCAGGTAAGTTTAAATGATTTTGAGAAAATTGACTCCTCCTCTTTTGTGGTTGCTGTAGACTTTAAGAATGCTAAGGATAGTGATGGCTTCTTAATAGCACAAATTCTGGAAGAACCTACCCAAGTAAACAATATTAGACTTAACGAGAAGAAAATTCAATTTGTAATTAAACGATGAGAGTAGTAGGACTAACCGGTGGGATGGGCAGTGGTAAGACCACTGTGGCCAATTTTTTTAAAGATTTAGGGGTTCCAGTTTACATAGCAGATAATGCCGGTAAATCCCTGATGAATACTAATGAGAAGTTGAAATCCAAAATTGTTTCATTGTTTGGTGAAAATGCCTATAATGAGGGGATTTTAAACAGGAAATTTATAGCCGATCAGGTTTTTAATTCCCCAGAAAAACTTAAGCAATTGAACGATGTTGTTCATCCGGCAGTAGCTTTAGATTTTCTTGAATGGAAAAATAAGCAAGACAGTTCTTATGTTATTTATGAAGCTGCAATTCTTTTTGAAGCTGGTGGTCACAATAACTGTGATCTTGTAATTTTAGTAACTGCTCCTTTAGAAGAGCGAATTAAAAGAATACAGGCTCGAGATAAAAGTTCGTTAGCAGAAATTGAGGCTAGACTTAAGCATCAATGGAGTGATGAGAAAAAGCGAAAATTAGCTAATTTCGAGATAATTAATATAAATCTTCCCTCTACAGAAGAGCAAGTGAGAAATCTTCATGAAATTCTGATAAACACTGGTAAAAATTAGCCTCAGTTTTGTTAACATTTGGTTAAATGGGTGAAGCTCTAAATGTTAAAATCTTATTTTTGGAGCATGAATAAAAGATTATTCTTCCTCCTAGTTGTGCTTATGAGCTTATCGCTCATTGGTATAATTTTCGTACAGGGGTATTGGATAAAAAGTACTGTAGATGATAAGGAAGAACAGTTTTCTTATAATGCAAAACAAGTGCTTATTAATGTTTCTAAAGATCTTCAGAACAAGGAATTAGAAGCATTTTGGTTTAATTTTGATTTTGAAGATAGCGCCTCTCTAAAATTAAATAGCGTAAATCTTGAAAAATATTTTGGTTTAAATGAATATGGGCAGAATCCCAATAAGAACTATAATAAGACAATAGAAGAAAACGCTAAGGAGTCTTCTAATTTTCTGGTTTCTACCTCAGATAGCATTCAGCTTGCTAATTTAATTAATAGCAAAGTCAATGATTTTTTAAATAAAGATCAGGTTTCTGGGAGCATATCTACAGAGGATCGTTTGGAAAGATTAATGAGAATGGAAGAGGTGGAAAAGGACATGTTAAGTGCCTATATTTCTGAATTCACTTCTAAGATACCTATTCATAAAAGGCTTTCTAAAGGGGAGCTGGAGGCAACTATTAAAGAGGAGTTGCAAAATTTTAATTTAAAATCTGCTTTCGAGTTTGGAGTATTTACAAATTCACTTGCAACCAAAGTTCATTCAGATAATTTTATAGTGGATGCCCCAGCAACTTATTCAGTTCCTTTATATGTAGATGTTTCAGGGAAAAGTAATTATCAGTTGTTGGTTAATTTTACTGAAAAAAAGGAAGTAGTACTTTCTTCTGTAATTCTTATGGCTGCTTTGTCTATAATATTTACCCTAATTATTGTAATAGCTTATTCTAGTGCTTTATCGCAATTAATTAAGCAAAGACAGATCTCTCAGATAAAGACAGATTTTATAAATAACATGACGCATGAGTTTAAAACTCCTATTGCAACTATAAATCTAGCATTAGATGCGATCAAGAATCCAAAGGTAGTTAACGATCAAAGTAAGGTTGCGCGATACCTCCAAATGATTCGAGATGAGAATAAGAGGATGCATGCACAAGTAGAAAATGTATTGCAGATCTCTAAACTGGAGAAAAATGAATTGGATCTTAAGAAGGAACGATTACAGCTTCATGAACTTGTAGAAGATGCGCTAACACACGTAGAATTGATAGTTGAAGACAGAAATGGCTATGTAAAAAATCATTTTGGAGCATTAAAGTCTTCAGTTTTAGGAAATGAAGATCATTTAACAAATGTGATAGTAAATATTCTAGATAATGCTATAAAATACTCTTTAGAGGAACCAAAAATAGATATATATACAGAAAACGTTAGAAATTCCATAATTTTGAAGATCAGAGATCAAGGTGCTGGAATGACAAAAGTTGTTCAGAAAAAAATATTTGAAAAATTCTACAGGGAACATACTGGAGATATTCATAATGTAAAGGGTCATGGTTTAGGCCTTGCTTATGTAAAAAGAATACTAGACGACCATCACGCAACCATTCATGTGGAAAGCGAACGTGGAAAGGGAAGTACATTTATAATTAAATTACCATTAATAACATAATATATGGAAACTGAAAACAAGAAAATTTTATTAGTAGAAGACGATCCAAATTTTGGAACGGTGCTAAAAGATTATTTAGCGATGAATGACTATGAAGTTACTCATGCTAAAAATGGGATGGAAGGTTTTGAAAAGTTTAAAAAAGACGATTTCGATCTTTGTATCTTAGATGTAATGATGCCTTATAAAGACGGATTTACTCTAGCTAAAGAAATTAGAGATAAGAATGAAGATGTGCCTATTATTTTCTTAACTGCAAAAGCGATGAAAGAAGATGTATTAAAAGGTTACAAAGTAGGGGCAGATGATTACTTAAACAAACCTTTTGATAGTGAAGTGCTTTTAATGAAAATTAAAGCTATTATGCAGCGTAAAGCTACAGATAGCGTAGCAGATAGTAAACAATTTGAATTTCAAATTGGAGGTTTACATTTAAATTCTAAGTTAAGATTCTTAACTTATATGGATAAAGAACCTATTAAACTTTCTCCAAAAGAGAATGAATTATTAAGATTGTTGGCATTACATGAAAATGATCTTATGCCAAGAGAATTGGCGCTTACCAAAATTTGGAGAGACGATAATTATTTTACTTCCAGAAGTATGGATGTATATATCGCTAAACTTCGTAAATATTTAAAGGTTGACGAGAATGTAGAGATCTTGAATATTCATGGGGAAGGATTTAGATTGGTAGTTAAGAATAAAGAGGGCGAAGCCTAAATAGAAGAATTTTCAGTTTCCTTAAGGGACTGTATAAAAGTTAGTAGGACATATTGGGCTTAAATTTTTGGATGGAAATTCCTTAGATTTGTTGCTTGATATATGTGATACATCTTTTGTACAGTCCTTTTGTATTTTAAAGTTAACATGTAAGCACAATATATTACGGGAATCAGCATTATATTTATAATCCCTAAGCAACACAATGAGACAGAATTACCCTGAAATTTTATGGTTTCACATTACCCGAGACACTCGCCTTGGGCAGAATTCTATATTATTTTTTGGGCTCATGTTTTTTATGCTTTTTTCTTCGTTGAGTGGGGTGGGGCAGGTTAATGTTACGCCAAGTTATGAGTGGTTAGATGCAGTTCCATTTGGTACTGTAACTCAAGCTGAAACAAGTGGATTAACAATTGCTATTGATACAGATTCTAAAGGAAATGTATATAGACTAACCTTTGGAGATGGAGTTATAAAGTATAATTCTGAAGGGATACTTCTGGGTACGGTTATTTCTAGAAGTCAATTAAATGATCCTCTGGATGTTGCATTGGATAGTAATGACAATATATATGTAATTGATTATGAAGATCAAGCACCTTTTAGGGATAATGGGAAAATTCGAAAATTTAACTCCTCAGGTGTTGAACTAAATCAAATTTGGACTTCCTACTTCAGGCCTTTAGGACTTACTTTAGATAAAGATGATAATATTTATGTAGTTATATATAATGATGGATCTGGTGCTGAGAGTGATGTGAGTAGTGAGTTAAGGGTTTATAATAAGAGTGGTACTGAAATCAAAAAAACCGAAGGGCCATCCGGACATACCTTACGCGAACCTTACAGAATTGGAGTCGATTCTAACAAGAATATTTATATAAGCCATACAGCAAACGGGGGAGAAGTATTGGTTTTAAATTCATCATTTCAATATCTTACAACTTTAACCGGGATGGGTTCGCCAGGAAGTGTTGTTATCGATGAATTTGATTTTATTCATGTTATAGATTATTCGAATCGAATAAATTTTAGTCAGCTTTTGAATTATAAAAATTTAACCACATTGCAAGCGGTATTATTCGCATTACAAATTCAACAAGGTATTAATGATAAAGAATTCGGAATTAGAATTTATGATAATAATAGAATTTTACAAAATCCATTTTTTAAGGATCAATTAGAATTGCCGGTTGATATAGCCTTTAATTCATGCGATAAAATGTATGTTGATAATGCGAATATTACTGAATTAGATTTGTTTAGAAGAAGGATAAAAATCGAATTCGATTTAGAAATCTATGAACGAACTCCATCTTTCGATATTGAAAAACCAATAATAGTTACATGTCCAAGTAATATTACTATAAATACTAATCCGGGTGAAAATTTTGCAATAGTTACTTATGCTCCTGCCACCGCAACAGATAACTGTTCTGCCAAAGTTACACGCACAAAAGGATTGGCATCTGGAAGTCAGTTTCCCATTGGTCCTACATTAGTAGAATATACAGCAACAGATGGAGCAGGAAACTTTGCGATTTGCAGTTTTACGGTAACCGTTAATGCTGTCGCTGGAACAGATATTGAAAAACCTGTAATTACTTGTCCTGCTTCTATCACCAAAAATGTGGATTCCGGTAAATGTGGAGCAATGGTAACATTTGCAACTGCTACCGCAACAGATAATTCTGGGGAAGAAATTACAATTGTTAGAACAGACAATATCGATTTAAATTCTGGAGATATTTTTCCTGTTGGAGAAACAATAATAAGTTTTAGAGCTACCGATGGAGCCGGATTAATAGATGAATGTAGTTTTACCATTACCGTAGTAGATAATGAAAATCCAACTATTTCGTGTCCTGATGATATTTCAGAAACTGTTGGATTTGGAGAAACAGGAAAAGTAATCACTTATACAGCAATTAGTTTTAATGATAACTGTCTTGGGGCTAGTAGTATACAAACTGCTGGTTTTGCTTCCGGCAGCGAATTTCCAGTGGGAACTACTACCAATACTTTTGTAGTAACCGATCCTAACGGAAATAAAGCAATCTGTAGTTTTGATATTACAATTACTGAAAATGAAAAACAATCTCCAACTTTTGATTGTCCAGATCCAAATCAGACTACTATCCTAGAATTGGATGAGAACTGTACTTTTACAGTACCAGATTATTCTAATAGGATTACAAATTTTGAAAATTTTGAGAATGAGCCTTTCTTTATCCAAACACAAGTTAGAAATGGGAATGTTTTAACGCTAACACTACGCGTGTTTGACGGATCTGAAGGGGAAGAAGCTGGAAGTTGCCAGTTTCTAGTTAATTTGGAAGATCAGAGTCCACCTGCAGTCATCTGCCCAAATGATATCTTTGTTCCATATACCGGCTCAAAAGAATATGAGATTGAAGATTATTTCTCACTCTTAACAATTACAGATAATTGTTCAGATAGTTTCACATACTCCCAAACTCCACAGCCGGGCGTTGTTATTTCTGAAGACACCAGAATTGAATTCACCATTACCGATAATAATAACAACCAAAGCAGCTGTAATTTTGAAGTAATATTTTATGAAGAAACAGAACTTCAAATTCTAAATTGCCCCGAAAATCGAACTTTTGAGGTGGATTCAAATTGTAGCTACCTTATCCCAGATATTGCATCAACCATAACTACTAATATAGATGGTGCAGTTGTAACTCAAAATATAACACCTGGATTTCGAGTTAATGGTTCACTTCAACTTATCATTACTGCTAAGTTTGAGGATCAAGTAGATACTTGTGAGGTTAATTTAATTGCAATAGATTCTATAAATCCACTTATTATCTGTCCCGGTGAGCAAAACGAAACCATCACGGAAGGAGAAGGTTTTCAATTACCAAATTATATATTAACTTCTACTTATAGTGATAATTGCTTCATTGCGGAGTTTAAACAACAGCCAGAAGTAGGTACAATTATTTATGAGTCTACAGAGGTATTGTTAACTGTAATTGATGCCTCAGGAAATCCTGATAGCTGTTCTTTTATTGTTAATATTACATCATCTAATCCAGATATTGAATTAAATTGCCCCAGTACTCAATTTGAAAAGCTAGATGAAAATTGCCAGTTTCTACTGCCAGATTACACTCCACTTTCTCAAGTTAATTTTGAGGCTGAGGTAACTCAAAATCCATTGCCAGGATCATTTATTAATAAAAATACAGATATAATATTATCAGCTAAAGGAGATGTAGGAACTACTACTTGTGTTTTCAAAGTTATGGTTGAAGATGCTACATCGCCTGTTGCCATCTGTATAGAATCTATGGATTTAATGCTAAATGCAAACGGGCAAGCTAGCTTGAATCCAGATAGCGTTGATGATAATTCTTATGATGCTTGTGGAATAATCTCTAAAACACTGTCTCAATCTATTTTTACCAGTGCCGATCTTGGTGAAAATACGGTATTATTTACTGTGACAGATGCTGCAGGAAATTCAGATTTTTGTGAAACAATAGTGAAGGTGTTGCCGTACGATGAGAATGCTCCCGACTTTTCATGTATAGAATCTTTGATCATTGAACTTGATGAAAATGGAGAAGCGCAAATAAAACCTGAAGATCTATATACTGGCAACGGCGCAGGTTATGAGTTTTCAATTGATAAATCAATTTTTACTTGTGCAGATAAGGGTAGTAATGATATTCAATTAACTTATACTAATGGTACTATTCAAGGCTCTTGCGAGGTTGAAGTGATTGTTAAGGATACATCTGCACCTTTAGTTAGAGTAAAAGACATTAGCGTAGCTTTAAATGAATTTGGATCTGTAAGCATCACTGCAGAGATGTTAGATAATGGATCTTCAGATAACTGCGGGAATTTAAGCTTTAATATTAGCAAACTAACTTTTGGATGTAAGGAGCTTGGAGAAAATATAGTAACCTTTACGGCTACAGATTCTAGTGGTAATTCCAGTAGTACAACTGCAATAGTTACGGTTACCGGAGATTGTAATATTAATCCTTTGCCTGGAGTAGAATATATCTATATCTATCCAAATCCTACCTCGGGACCATTTCAATTCGCAACACCTTCTGGAGTTACTATTCAGCGGGTAGAGATCTTCGACTTTCGAGGAAGAATGATCTTATTCAAGGATTTTTCTGAAACAGACTTTCAATATTCTATGGATCTTAGTGGAGTGCAAAATGCCGTTTACGTTTTGAAGTTATTTACTTCAGAAGGAATAGAGATCAAGAGAGTGATTATAGAATAAGAATTACGAAGCCTAAAGATGTCTTTCAGAATGCAGAGTTTTTATAATGAAGAAGCTGGAAATAAGTTAAGCGATTTTTAGTCTAGCTATATTTTTCTTGAATTTCAGTCTTGATAAAATCCTCAATATCCGAAAATGGCGTTTTGTAATTAAACCATGTGGTATTTTCATTTTTCCGAAACCAAGTTAACTGTCGTTTAGCATACCTTCGAGAGTTCATCTTGATCTGTTCTACAGCGGTTTCAAGATCTATTCTGCCTTCAAAAAAGGAAAATAACTCTTTATAGCCTACGGTGTTTAAAGCATTTAATCTCCTTTTTGGATATAAAGTTTGTGCTTCCTCCAGCAATCCTTCGTCCATCATTATATCTACTCTGCGATTAATGCGCTCGTAAATTTCTTCTCTATCTGCGCTAAGGCCAATAGAAATAGTTTTAAAATTTCTAATAGGTTTAGGTTGATTTAAATAAGATGTAAATGTATTCCCAGAACCAATACAAACTTCTAATGCCCTAATTACTCTATGTGGATTGTTGTTGTCTATCTTATTATAGTACTCTGGATCAAGTTGTTCTAACTCCGTTTTTAAAACTTCTAAACCTTCATTTAGTAGCCTATCGTTTAGTTGCTCTCTAATTTCTTGCTCTATCTCTGGAAAATTATCTAAGCCTTCGATCAAACTTTTAATATATAGTCCGCTGCCCCCAACCAAGATAAGCACCTGATGTGCTTTAAAAAGTTCTTCTAATTTTTTTATAGCTTCCCGCTCATAATCCCCCACAGAGTAATCTTCTTCAATAGATCTATTTTGAATAAAATGATGGGGGGCTGCAGCCAGTTCTTTTTTATTAGGAGCGGCAGTGCCAATAGGGATCTCTTTGTAAAACTGTCTGGAATCTGCAGAGAGGATCTCTGTCCTAAATGTACGTGCAAGCTTAATGCTCAAAGCTGTTTTTCCAATGGCAGTTGGCCCTACAATACTTATAAGAATATTAGTTTTCATTTAATTTTTTACCACAATTATGACAAAATTCAGATGAAATTTTATGCTCTTTTTCACCACAGTTAACACATGTAAAAGGTTTTATTGCATCTCCTTTACTCATGTCCTTAGAGATTTCTGCTCCAACGATTCCCGTAGGAACAGCGATCACACCATAACCTACGATCATTATAAATGATGCGATAAATCTTCCTAAAGGGGTTAAAGGGTGAATATCTCCAAAGCCAACCGTAGTAAGAGTAACTATACACCAGTAGATGCTTAAGGGAATATTTGTAAAGCCATTTTCGGGACCTTCCACCAAATACATTAACGTACCTGTAATAATACATATTATGAGTACGGCAAATAGAAAGATACTTATCTTGGCCCTACTGTTTTTTAAGGCGCTTATTAATTTTTGTGATTCCCCAATATATCTTGTCACTTTTAGAATCCTGAAAACTCTAAGTAAGCGCAAGGCTCGTACTGCCAAAAACATATTGCTTCCTCCAACAAAAAAGATAATGTAAGATGGGATGGTGGAGAGTAGATCTACGATTCCATAAAAACTAAAAATATAATTCTTAGGTTTATTAATTGTAATGATCCTTAGAATATATTCTATACTAAAGAAAATAGTAATTATCCATTCTGCGATATAAAACTGATCGTGGAATTTAATATTATAACTAGAAACGCTTTCCAGCATTACTAGAATAATACTTAATACTATAAGAATAAGGAGAACTACATCAAACAACTTACCTAAACGAGTGTCTGCCCCATAAATAATATGATAAAGCTTTACTCTCCAAGCAGCATGATCTTTATCGAAGTGAATTTTGTTCAAATATGGAGATTTTAAATTAGATCTAAAGTTAGCGATTTTCTGCAATTAAGAGATAAAACCTAGAATTGTCAAATAAAAATGAGATTGATTATTATATCCCAGTATTCTGCGTAGCGAGTTGAATGATCTTTAATTTATTATTCTTTCTAAGATAGCTTTGAATAATATGTCTGGCATCTTTATCATTGGTCATAGGAGTTATTATAGAACGAACAATATCCAAATTATTCATTTGATGATTTAAGTTGAAAAAGCCTATTCCTTTAAATTCTCCTTCTTCTATCAATAAGGCGCTTTTTTCATCTATTTCTCTTCCGCGATCTATCACCAATATATTTTGATTTTGAAAACTATGCAATGCTATTACCTCTAAAACTCGGGAGTTATATTCCTCTGGAGTTTCTACTTCTACACAAGCTCCCTTACAAGATTTAATGGTATAACTAAAGCAATTCCCAGTTCCCAAATGCAATCCAGTTAATTTTTGACAAAGCTGATGTTTCTCTACAATATTATGCAAAACAGATTTTGCCTGCTGTAAATTTGTGAATGTTGTAATGCTCTTTTTACGAGAATCAGATCTTGCGATCTTTAGATTGATATACCCATTTTCATCTGTAAATTGATATAGGGCGTAATTAAAAATATTCTTTTTAAGTGCCTTATTATATTTGGGTTTATTCTGTTTGATCTCTTCATTTTCCTTCAGCAAGGCGATCAGTTCATTCCCAGTAGCTTCAAAACTAACAGAGGCAACTTCCTTCTGAACTTCTTTAGACTTGTGATGATCGTTCGTGAAATGCTGATTAATGCGTTTTCTTATATTCTTACTTTTACCAATGTATATGATCTCACCATCATCATTATGCAGGTAATAAACGCCTGTTATAGAAGGTAATTCATCTATTATCTGAATGAGTTTGGTGTCTATTTGTTTGGAAGGCTCGTTTCTAACAGAAGCTTTAAGGATCTCTTTTTCCAGGTCTTTTGCCATTAGCATTTTAAACAACTTAACGGTTGCCTGTGCATCTCCATTGGCTCTGTGCCTGTCACTTAAAGGGATTCCTAAAGATTTTACGAGTTTTCCTAAACTATAAGAACCTTGTCCTGGGATCAATTTTTTAGATAACTCAACGGTACAAAGGGTTTTTCGTTCAAAATCGAAACCTAATCTGCGAAATTCCAATCTTAAAATTCTATGATCGAATTTAGAATTATGGGCAACCACGATACATCCCGTAGTGATCTCTACAATTCGCTTTGCAACCTCATAGAATTTAGGGGCATTGCGAAGCATGTCATTATTAATACCCGTAAGGCCAACTACAAATGGTTGGATGGGTTGTTCTGGATTAACAAGACTAATAAATTGATCTACTACTTTGGAACCATCAAATTTATAAATGGCTATTTCTGTAATTCCTTCTTCATTATACTTACCACCGGTAGTTTCTATGTCTAATATTGCGTACAAAAATTCTTTTCTTCTTAATTATAATTCCGTTCTCCAAATATAGCACTTCCTATTCGCACCATATTACTCCCGCAGCTTACTGCTATTTTATAATCGCCACTCATTCCCATAGAAAGTATCTCAAATTGAGTTTGCTTTTTCTTGAAATCTTCGTAAACAGATTTTAAGTAATCGAATTCTCCCCTTACTTTTGCTTCATCATCAGAGAACGTAGCCATTCCCATTAATCCTTTTACTTGGATATTTTTTAATTCTGAAAATTCTTCTGAAGCCAAGATCTCCTTTGCTTCTTCAGCGTCTAAACCGAATTTAGATTCTTCTTCAGCAATTTTTATTTGGAGCAAACAAGAGATCGTTCTCTCGTTCTTTTCTGCTTCTTTGTTGATTTCTTTTAATAATTTAAGACTATCCACAGCGTGAATTAAACTCACAAATGGTGCCATGTATTTCACCTTGTTGCGTTGTACATGGCCAACCATATGCCATTCTATGTCTTTTGGAAGACTTTCCCACTTCTCTGCCATTTCTTGGATCTTGTTCTCACCAAACAATCTTTGACCACCTTCGTAAGCTTCTAGTAAATCACTGTTTGGTTTTGTTTTAGAAATAGCAACAAGACTCACTTTTTCTCCAAGTTCTTCTTTGTATCTTTTAATATTTTCGGAAATTTCCATTCTCTAAATTAGGTAATTATTAGACCTTACAAGATTATTATTAATTCAAAATTCATAGATCGTTAATCCACTTCTTAGCTTAGGTTCTATATATGTGCTTTTTGGAGGCATTGTTAAACCTTCGTCTGCAACTTTTTTTATTTCGTCTATAACTAAAGGTAGCATGCCAAACCCAACAGCAAAATTACCATTATCTACTTGAGTCTTGATCTCAATTAGGTCATTTCTTCCATGTATGTACTCAATTCTATCGTCATTTCGAAGATCCTGAATGTTCAAGATCGGTTTTAATACCTTCTGATATAAAATATAAGTATCCAAACTACTCAAGGAATCTGTAAACTCATAATTCGTTTTCCGAAGATATAAGGAATAAAATTCTCCATCTAGATACATATTAAAATGATGCTTTTTGGATGGAGTATAAACTTCTAATCCTCTTCTTTCTATCCTGAACCAAAGATCTAATTGCATTAAAAATTCCTCTTTACTCAAGCCATTTAGATCTTTCACCATTCGGCTAAATTCATAGATCTGCAGCTTGCTTTCGGGAATTAGAAAGCTCATAAAATAATTATATGGCTCGACTCCAGTGTGATTTGGATTTGCATCCTTAGATTCCTTAGCAAGCAAATAGGAGGAAGCACTTCTATGATGTCCATCTGCTATATAAAGTGCAGGCATAGCTTCAAATTCTGCTTTTATTTTCGCGACTTTTTCGGGAGAATCTATTTTCCATAAAATATGTTTCTCCTTGTTGTAAGTAGAGAATTCATACTCCGGTTCTCCTTTCATCACCTTTAGCATAAGGCTATCCATGATTTCTGAATCTGGGTATGTGAGGAGTACTGGTTCTGTATTAAAACCAACCACTTTTAAATAATCTTTAAAAAGATTCTCTCGGTAAGCGATGGTGTCTTCGTGTTTTTTAATAATATTCTCCTCGTAATCCTGCACACTTGCAGCCGCGATAATTCCAGAGAACATATTGGTCCTAGTTAATATTTTATAAAAGTAATAACAAGGTGTTTGATCCCGAATAAAAATTTCCTCTTCCTTAAACTCGAGATATCTATTTTTTACTAACTGAAACCTTTTCTCGCCTGTTATTTCATGCTGAAATTTATAACCAGGATTAATGATGTGCAAAAAGGAAAAAGGGTTGTATTCCAATTGAGCTTTTAATTCCCCCACGCTATAATTCTCGTAAGGTCTGGATGCAACCATCCCAGCCTTATCTTTTGTAGGTCTTACTGCTTTAAACGGAACTATTTTAGCCAATGAATTTTCTGTTTCAAAAATTATGAAAAGAGCATCTTTACATGCCCTTTAATTTATGAGGTGTTTTATTATTTAACTGAATTGTTTTGAAACGTTTTCAGCTTTTCTCTTTTCAGAATAATCATAGAATCCTTCCCCAGATTTCACACCTAGTTTTCCTGCGCGAACCATATTTGTTAATAGAGGGCAAGCTGCATATTTAGGGTTTTTGAAACCTTTGTACATCACTTCTAAGATAGAATGACATACATCCAGACCAATAAAATCTGCAAGTTGCAATGGTCCCATTGGATGAGCCATTCCTAACTTCATTACCGTATCTATCTCATAAACCCCTGCAACGCCATTGTAAAGGGTTTCTATTGCCTCGTTTATCATCGGCATAAGAATTCTATTTGCCACAAATCCAGGGTAATCATTAACCTCTACGGGGCTCTTTCCAAGCTTTTCTGAAAGATTCATAATGGTTTTAGTAACCTTATCACTGGTATTATATCCTCTAATGATCTCCACCAATTTCATCACCGGCACCGGATTCATAAAATGCATTCCAATCACTCGAGATGGATTAGATATCTTTGAAGCGATCTGTGTTATAGATATCGAAGAAGTGTTAGTAGCAAGAATAGTATCTTCATCACAATTAGAATCTAATTGTTCGAAGATCTTCAATTTTAGATCTTCATTTTCTGTTGCAGCTTCCACAACTAAAGAAACATTTTTTACTCCTGAAGGTATATCGATGAAGGTTTGAATATTTTTTAAAGTTGCCTTTTTATCAGCCTCTGTGATCTTTTCTTTAGAGACCATTCTATCCAAATTCTTAGAAATAGTATCCAATCCTTTTTGAAGGCTTTCCTTAGAAATATCTATTAAATTTACCTTGTATCCGCTTTGTGCAAAAGTATGGGCAATTCCGTTTCCCATTGTTCCTGCTCCAATTACTGCTATGTTTTTCATGCTGAATTTTTTATTGATTTCATTGATTTTCAAAAATTTAAGACATCTCATTTTTGTCTGTTCGAGCGCAGTCGAGAACTTTCTTGCTTAAAAAGGAGGTTTCGACTCCGCTCAACCTGACATCCATACTCAAGTATGGTTTAGTTATAAAAATAACTACTTATATCTATCTTATTAATTCTTAAGCCTCTATTTTTTAAAACTTTCTATTACCATGTTTGCAACTTTCAAGGCCTCAGCGCCTTGTTCTAAGCTTACGACAGGCTCGGTGTTATTTTTTATGGCTTGCGCAAAAGATTCCAATTCGTCTAAAATTGCGTTATTAGCATCTATAGTTGGATTTTCAAAATAGATCTGTTTTTTAACTCCTTCAGCATTTTGAAGGATCATCGCAAAATCATCTGGATCCTTGGGTGCATCTTTCATTTTCACAACTTCACATTTACGTTCAAGAAAATCTACAGAGATATAAGCATCTCTTTGGAAAAATCTTGCTTTTCGCATATTCTTAAGAGAGATGCGACTTGCTGTTAAATTAGCAACACATCCATTTTCAAATTGAATACGAGCATTTGCAATATCGGGTGTTTCACTAATTACCGAAACCCCACTTGCAGATACATTTTTCACCTTGGATTTTACAACGCTCAAGATCACGTCTATATCATGGATCATTAGATCTAAGACCACTGGCACATCTGTCCCACGCGGATTAAACTCTGCTAATCTATGCGCCTCTATAAACATTGGCTGCCCGATCTTATCTTTAACCGCAGTAAAGGCTGGGTTAAATCTTTCAACATGCCCAACTTGGCCTTTAACTTTATGTTTTTTAGCCAAAGAGATCAATTCTTCAGCTTCAGCATAGGTGGAAGTAATGGGTTTTTCTACAAAAAGATGCTTACCTGCTTTGATCGCTTTTTTTGCAGTTTCAAAGTGAGTGATAGTTGGAGTTACCACATCTATCATATCTACAGCTTCTATAAGAGCTTCGGCAGAAGCGAAACTTTTATATTCAAATTCGTCTTCTATTTCTTTGGCTCTTTGCTCATCTCCATCATAAAATCCAATTAACTCATATTCCGAAGATTGTTGGAGCAGTTTTAAATGGATCTTTCCCAAATGTCCCGCACCAAATACACCAGCTTTTAGCATGTTTTTATGTTTTCAACAAAAATAGCATTTCTAGACATAAAGCCAATACCATTTTGAGTGTAAATGATTTAGTACAATCGTTAAATAATAATTAAAACTAAGCTTGAAGCCTTAGTTTAGATTGTTTAATTTTATGCCATAATTGGAATTTATTAAGTTGAAAGATACATTTAGACATAAGGGGAAAAGGCAACAATTGGCAACAATTGTAGAGGCAAAAGGAGTAAAAGATAAAAAGGTTTTGGCTGCAATCAATAAGATCCCTAGACATCTTTTTATGGATAGTAGTTTTGAAGATCATGCCTACCAAGATAAAGCTTTTCCTATAGCTGCAGATCAAACTATTTCTCAACCCTATACCGTAGCTTTTCAAACCGAATTATTAGAGATAAAAAAGGGCGATAGCGTTTTGGAAATTGGTACTGGTAGTGGATACCAAACCGCTGTTTTGTGTGAATTAGGTGCTAAAGTTTATAGTATAGAACGACAAAGAGAATTATATAGAAAAACCAAGGTATTCTTATCTAAAATAGGCTACAGACCTAAATATTTGAGCTTTGGGGATGGTTATAAGGGATTGGAAGAATATGCTCCTTACGATAAAATTATCGTTACTGCTGGTGCGCCATATGTTCCAAATCCATTATTGGCTCAGTTAAAAGTTGGAGGCCGCTTAGTGATCCCGGTAGGTGAAAATGTACAGGTAATGACACTTTTTGTACGAAAGTCTGCTAAAGAATTCGAGAAAAAGGAATTTGGCGACTTTAGATTTGTTCCTCTCTTAGAGGATAAAAATTAATCCCTCATTGAGGGACATATTTAATGTATTAATTTGAACAATTTGTACTTTTTACTCGAAATCGAGAGCTTTTTGACGTAGCTAATAGGTTTCGACTCCGCTCAACCTGACAATCGTTCTAAAAATTAAACTTTTATAAGTATGATGTCTTATCTCTTTGGTATTACTCAAATATCCCCAAGAATTTAAGTCCGAATACAAAGGCTCCTTCTGTTTTACCTTGATAATTGGAGACTACATAATCCAGCCTTAATAATCGGTATTTCCCAAATCCTAAGTTGTCTATTCCCACAGAAAACTCTGTATAAGGTTTGTTGTTCTCTATAGACAATGCGTGGGCACCAAGGATTAAATTATAATTCAGTTTATTTATCAATGGCAGTTTTCCTAAGATCCAGCCTTGAAAATCTTGCTCTGCATGTAGCTCCAAATAGTTGTTTTTGGTGCTAAGCTTATAATAGGGCAACAAATTAAATTTATTAAGGTAACTACCACTTCCTATTCGGGTTTGGTTTCCATTAAAGTGCTGGTAATCTAAAAATGCGATCTCGCTATCATTTAAAAAAGCACCTCCTTTTAAAGTGTATTGAAAATTCCCTTTATTTCCTAGTTTCACGGTTTGGGTGAGAGCCGCACGAACCTGATCGAAATCATATTCAGAAATATCACTTCCAAAACCTTTCTCATAGGTGAGCCATAATGTTGGAAATTTATTTGAAGGTACATTATACTTACTATCTGGATAACTCAAGTATTTCTGTGCAAAATCTATTTTCCCTGTAAGATTCAGTTTAAAAATATGATGATCTAAAAAGGGAGCGCTCTCAAAATTTTGTGGTTGTAAGGGATCGTTAGAAGTGTAGGCTATATCTTCTTGATTAAACCAGGAATTATCGCTAGAATTAAATAAGGCATTTCGCTGCTGATAACTTACATCTGAAAACAATCTGAATCCGTTGAAAAGCTCTTGTTGGTAGGAGATCTCTGCAAATTGCTTTTCGTATAATTTTAAATAATTACGTTCAAAAAATAAACTGGTAATATCATTTATTCTTTCTGAAATAGGCTGGCTAGGATTTATTTGCGCAGTTTCTACACCAGCTTCCACATTTAAAATAGGCTTAGAGATATTATTGAATTTTTTCTGAAAACCTGCCTTTATTCTGAAGTGATCATCACTAAATCCATAATTCATCTTGGAATAGATCCTCCAATATTTCCCGAAATTATCATCCAGATCTTTTCTGTAGGTGACATCCACAGAAGGGTTATATCCTTGAACTGTATTGTAGTGAGTTCCGAATAATGGAGAAGAGATGCTAAATCGCTGCTTTTTATACGAGTTTCCATAGCTATAGCCAAAAAGCACATTGGAAATGGAAAATTTGTTTTGTACTGTATCTACAGAATCCAGATATTTTTTGGATTTTTTTAATTCTTGGAGGCTATCCTTTTTCACATAATCTGTTAACTCTTCAGTAGTTAAAGGTACTGGCCTAATTTTATTCCAATATAAAGAATCCTTTTTATTGGCTTCATCGGCAAAACTTAAAACCTCTCTGGTAAAGGTTCTTTTTTCAAATTGAGGTTCGAAATTATAATTACTGTAAACTGCAGTAAACCTTCCATCTCCACCAATTCCAAACATAGAAAAACTAAAATCCACCGCCTGACTTATCTTGATCCAAAATTTATTTTCTTCAGAATATTTAAAGTTTTGCGTAAAAGTGAGTTCCTCTATGGGAGCCACTTGGATCGCTTGTCCTGTCGTTTTTAATTCTGTACCAAAGATCTGCCAGGTATCTTCTACAATATAAATGAAACCGTTAAAAACACGGTCTTTTGGACGCTTAGGAGTTGCTAGGATCTTATTGATAAGGTGACCTTCATTATCGTAAAAAACGCCTTCTAGCTTGTAATTGTAATAGTTAAAAGCATAATCGGCAATTGGAGAAACGATCTCTGTATTTAGATTGATGGTGTTGTTATAAAAGGAAAAATCAGACTCTTCAGCAGAGTTCAAGCTAAAACCGTTATCATTTCCACTCACTTTAGAAGCGATTATTTTCTCTTTAAAATCATCTGGCGCGCGAAATGTGATCTCAGAAATTGTTTCGCTTAAATATATAATTCCGCTTCGTGTAGAATCTAAACCGCCTCCTAAATCACCTAATTCCTGACCCAAGATCTTTTCTGGTGCGTTTTTTATTCTCCATAATCCGCGGGAATAATAATTGGCAGTGTATTGTTCTAATTTCGCAAGGTTTTCCTTTCTGCTAGCAATGGCATTTCTAATAATTCTATCGGCAGGATTATCTTTGGAGTTAATTGTAACCTCATCTAGATTGGTGGTTTCAGAAGTTAATTGAACATCTAATTGAAAAGGGAATTTTTCTACAACTATCTTTTTTTTGAAAGTTTGATAGCCTAAAAACTGAAAAACCAGTTCATATTCACCTGTTTTGGTTAGGCGTAGTTCGAAATTACCCTCCTCGTTCGTAGTAGTTCCTTGAGTGCCATCTTCAGTATATATATTTACATAGGGAAGTGGTAGGTTATTGTTATCTCTAACAGTTCCTGTGACTTGAGAAAATGTAAACTGGGAAATAAGTAAAAAAAGTAAGAGGAATTTTAAGCTACCATTCATGAACAGTGATTTTATCACTGCAAAATAGCTAATTAAAAGGAATGGGGAAGAGGCTTAATTAAACTCTTTTTTAATTCGATCTAAATTGCGCTTATTGTCTCTGTCTTTCAATGTTTCTCGCTTGTCGTATAACTTTTTACCTTTTGCTAAGGCGATCTTAAGTTTTGCAATTCCACGATCATTTATAAAGAGGTTTATTGGAATAATGGTTAGGCCAGTATTCTTAACTTCTTTCTCCAGTTTTTTAAGTTCACGCTTTTGCATTAGAAGTTTACGCTCACTTTTAGGGTTATGATTAAAATGTGAGGCGTGAGAATACTCTTCTACATGCATGTTAATTACAAAGAGTTCGTTGTTCTGAAATTCGCAAAAACTTTCAGTAATAGAAGCTTTCCCTAAACGAATTGCTTTGATCTCTGTCCCGGCAAGTTTTATCCCTGCCACATGGGTTTCCAGAAATTCATATTCAAATTTCGCTTTACGGTTCTTTATGTTGATGTTATTCTTCATAGAGGCACAAAAATAGGAAGGTTTAATTAGAAATTCCTATAATGAATTTGTAAAGTTTTAAGTTTGATCTTTTCTAAGTAATTTGGGAAGTTTTTTGTTAGGTGTAAGGAGTTAGGAATAATGTTGTCTTAGAATATTGATATTCTATATTAGAAAACGTCTATTGTGCTAATTTTTTTATCTTAGCGCCTATTTTAACTGTACTATGAGATACCTTTTAATATTTGCCCTGTTTCTATTATTTGCTTCCTGCCAGAACGAAAAAGAGCAATTTTCTGCAGATGAGATCATCAATAAAACTATAGCTACTGCTGGTGGCGATATTTACAAGAAGGCAACGATCGAATTTAAATTCCGAGAACATAAATATAAGAGCGTTCGTAATGGGGGAGAATTTCTCTTGGAGCGAGAGATCAAGGACTCGATAGATACTATTAAGGATGTGGTTAGTAACACCGGTTATCAACGTTTTATAAATGATAGTGTGATCACCGTACCAGACAGTATGATGGTTAAATATATTAGCAGCGTAAATTCTGTACATTATTTTGCACACTTACCTTACGGGTTAAATGATAAAGCTGTAAATAAGAAATTGGTAGGAGATGCAGAAATTAATGGAATGCCATATTATCAATTAAAAGTTACATTTAGCCAAGATGGTGGTGGCACAGACCATCATGATGAATTTTTATATTGGATTCATAAAGAGAACTTCACCATAGATTATCTTGCTTATAAGTTTCATATAAATGAAGGAGGACTTCGCTTTAGAGAAGCATACAATCCTCGTGTTATTGAAGGAATTAGGTTTGTAGATTATAAAAATTATACCCAAGACGATTTTAATACAGACTTATGTCAGCTAGATGAGTTGTTTGAAGAAGGGAAATTAAAATTACTATCTAATATCGAGACTAGAGATGTTCATGTTTCATTGAAAAAATCTTAGGTTAGTTTCCAAAAACATTTCCGAGTTTTATTGTAGGTTTAAATGGAAGAGATATACCCGTTGTTAACGAGATCTATCTTTTCTGAAATCTCTATTTTATTTCCATTTTTTAGCAGAAAATTTACATTGGTGATATCTAATACATCATGGTAATAATGATCTGTTATAATGATTCCCTTAGTTTGACTTAAACTTATTAAAAGCTCTTTAAGTAGTTCTTTATAAAGAGGCTCGAGCATAGAAAAAGGTTCGTCCAGCATGATAAATGGATGATCCAGAGAGCCTACTAGTAAGGTTTCCAGATAGCGTAATTGTCCCATAGATAACTTTCCAACTTTAATATTATCGAATTTAGAGACTCCAGGAGCATAAAAAACCTTGTTTTGCATCTCCTCATCATCACAAAATAGAGAAATTATATCTCGCACTTTAGTTCCTTTTGGTAAAAAGCTGTCTTGTGGTAGATACCCAATAAGACGTTGTGGAATTACTTCGTGAGCTTTAATAATTTCTGAATCAAATTTTATTTGAATATGGTTTGCAGGTAAAGTACCAAACATCATTTTTAAAAGGCTAGATTTTCCACTTCCATTTCTTCCGAAGATGCCCAATATATCTCCTGTTTTTATCTTAAAAGAAATATTTTCTAAAATTCTTTTTTTTCCGAAAGACAAATAGGCTCCACTTATCTCTAAAAGATGACTCATAATTTATATAGCTAAAGCTATTAGAAGCAATGGAATTGCAACAATAAGATTGAGAATCCAAACTATTTTTAGCAATTTCAGCTTAGTAAATCCAAGATTGAAATAGAGGTTGTATTCGTTATTCTTAAAATGCCAGAATGCAAAGCGGCCTACAAAAATTCCAATAGTACAAAACATAAAGAGGCCCCAATACCTATTAAATAAAAACATAATGAAAAGGGAGAAGACCAAATTCACGATATTAATATCTATATAATAACTCCAAATAGCCCGAACGTTCATTTTCTAAATTTTCAGAAATAAAATTAAAGAAAATGAAGTTATGGAAATTTTATCTCGCTAATTTCTTTTTTGAATACTATAACCTTAGATGAGGAATTGCCGTTTTAGGTAGTTCAGTTAAAACAGAATCCTATGAGTAAAATGAAAGCTTTGATCATGATCATGGGTTTATACCATAACCACCTAATATTTTTATTTCTTTTACTTTTTCTGGTGGGGCAGCAAATAAGGGCATTGCTTGAGAGATTAGTTCTTTTACTCCAATCACAGATAAAGAATTATCGTGATCTTCTTTAGAATCCCACACTTCTGTGCTCCATACAGTATCAGGATCTTCACTATCTATGCTTACTAAGTAAAGTTGGCAGCCTTTAGCTCGGGAGACTAATTCTGAAGCTTTTAGTAATATTGAAGATAATTTCTGGGCATTATTCTCGGTTGATCTGAATTTTACGCTTAGTCCGTACTTATACATATCCTTATTTTTGTAGGGTAAATAATTATTGGTAACAATGTAAATTTAGAACTTTTTTTCAAATATCATCAATTAGCTGTTTAAGGTTTACAGAATTCAGTTTCAGGATGATAACTCTTATAAAAAGCAGTGGAATTATGGTTTTACCTTAGATTCATATATTTTGATCCATTCTTCACAGGTCATTTTTGTAGCTAGTTCTCCAATCAATTCGAATGGGATTTGTTCAGGTTTCTTAAACCTAATACAGCTTTTACCCATATCCAGCTTTAATTTACTGTGTTTTGGAAACTCTCTTACAAACCAATCTAGTAAATCCTTATTTGTATAAATTCCCATATGATATATGGCTATAAAATTTTTCTGAGAGGCAATGCTCATAAAAGGTAGAGGTAGTTCTGGGCTACAATGATAACCAGCAGGATATATATCGTGTGGAATCACATATCCAATCATACCATAACTCATGGTTTCTTGAAACCCTTCGGGTAAATTTTCTTTAATTGTCGCCCTTAATCTGGACATACTTTGCTTACGATCTTCAGGTATCTTTTGTAAATAATCATCTGGAGATGTTGCTTCTATTTGCATATTCTAATTCATTTTTCCGTTTCTAAGGTTGATGCCAGTATATAAGTAAGCTTTTAGCGAGCAAACAAAATCTGTCCATCCTTGAGTTTGCTCAAGTGCTTTTTTTATTCCTTCTTCATTAGCTTCAAAAGCATCTTCAGTAATAACAATCTTTGTTTTATGTTCCTCTTCAGAAGATAGAAGCATAGATACTTTAGTTTTATTTCCGCAAGCTTCCCAATTAAAAGTGATTTGTTCATTTTTAATCACTTTTATAACCTCAATATTAAGTTTTACATTATAATCTTTAAACTCCCAAATGATCTTGTTCCCTTCGGAAAGAAAATCACTGGCATTAGATACAAAATACTTTGTAATCTGGGTAGGATCTACAATAGCATTAAATACCTTGTCTACAGTGCGCATTACATGATCTGAAACTTTTACTTGAATACTCATAGCTAGTAACGATAAAAGAAAGAATTTCTTTCGATGGATTTCTAAATATTTGTTAGTATTTAGATATTTTAAAATAGTTTGACTTTCATTTTTTTATACTCATTAAGGTCTAGAACATCTCCCATTAAAAATTTTCCAGTCACTTTTAAGTAGGGCTGAGTTACATTGGTAGGTAAATCGAAGATCAAGGTAGTAGTTTCGTTAGATTGAGGATGGGTATGATATATTTCCTGCCAGCCAAATGGTTCTCTTTCATTAAGTTTAATCTGCAGTTCTTTATTGTTATTATAAATATTCCCTTTGGAATCTACTATATATGCAATAGAGTTATTCCATGTATGCTCTACAACCTCTGCATTATTAATTACCTTAAATTTAATTCTATATCTCTTAGTGTAATCATCTACAGGTAGAATTTTAAAATCTGTTACTACATATTCAAAGTCATCATGATAGATGCTTTCATTCAATCCAATTTCAAGATTTTTAGGCTCAGACTCACAAGAAAATAAAAGTCCGATTATTAGTGATAAAAAAACTAAAGTTGATTTAAGGCTATTCATATTAAGCGTATTTACATTTAAAGTATTACAAATTCCAATCTAAATAAATATAGGGTAGTTTTTTGAGAGTTTTGTCCTAAAATGACGATCTCGACTTAATGAGATAGGTAAAGTTATAACAACCTAAAAATACGAAAAATGGAGATTAAGTACAATTTAAATATTTATCCGTTTTTGTAATAAATAATTGTTGCTGGTTAAGTATATTTTCTTTTCATTAAATCAAATAAATCAAATTTTTTTCTTCTAATGTGTTTTAAATCAATATTTTATAACTTTAATTTATTAATTTTTAGAAAAAAAACGAACGAGCTTACAAGATTGATGATTTCGCAATATGACCTTACTTTTTACAATTAATTTACAGTATTTTTGCTTAACACTAACAATCATAACGCAACCACTAAAAATTTAAAAATGAAACGTAATTTACTTTTATTTGTCACCGCTCTTTTACTTGGTTTCTCTGGGTTCTCCCAGGTAACTACAGCAGAAATGAGTGGTATTGTTTATGAAGCACAAGATCTCGTGCTTCCAGGAGCTAATGTAAAAGCAGTACACACGCCAACGGGAACTGTGTATGGAGCCGTTACTAATTTTGATGGTAGATTTACATTATTAAACCTTAGAATTGGTGGACCTTATACCATCACTGTTAGTTTTGTAGGGTTTAAGGATTACATTTTAACAGATGTAGATCTAAAATTAGGTCAAACTTTCAATTTAGATGTAACAATGGCTGCTGATGCTACCGCATTGGATGCCGTAGTTATTAACAGCGCAAAAAACACTGTTATTAATAGTGATAGAACTGGTGCCGAAACTAGTATTGGAAGTAGGGAACTAAAAACTTTACCATCTATTACAAGGTCTGCAGCAGATTTTTACAGATTAGAACCAACCGCTTCGAGCAATGGTTCTTTTGGAGGTAGAAATGACCAATTCAATAACTTTAGCTTAGATGGCTCTATTTTTAATAATCCATTCGGTTTAGATGCTGCAACCCCAGGAGGACAAACTAGCGCACAGCCGGTGTCTTTAGATGCAATAGAGCAAATTCAAGTTTCTACAGCGCCTTACGATGTTACTCAGGCTGGATTTACGGGAGCATCTGTAAATGCAGTAACTAAAAGTGGAACAAATACCTGGAAAGGTACAGTTTATGGGTTCTATAGAAACGAAGACTTAACAGGAGGGAAAGTTGCCGGAGACGACATCTTTGTTCCCGACCTCTCTCAAGCTCAATATGGAGTAAGTGTAGGAGGACCAATTATTAAAAATAAACTTTTTGTTTTTGGGAATTTTGAAAAAGATGATAGAGAAGATCTAGGTTCTAACTTCGTTGCATCAAGACCTGGATTAACAGGATCTAATGTTTCTAGAGTAACTGCAGATGATCTAGATTTTGTTTCAACTCAATTAGGAAACTTAGGTTACGATACTGGAGCTTATGAAGGCTTTACACATAAAACAGAATCTACCAAAGGACTTTTTAAATTAGATTGGAATGTTTCTGATAATCACCGATTAGCGTTTATCTACAATTTTTTGGATGCTTCAAGAGATGTGCCTGCTAACAGGGAAGCAATTGGAAGAAGAGGTCCGGATCTTACAACTTTACAGTTTAGGAATTCAGGATACAGGATCAACAACAAGATCAGTTCATTTTTAGTGGAATTAAACTCTAATTTCTCTGGAACTATCACTAACAAATTCCAAGCAGGATATACCAATTTCGACGATAGTAGAGATCCATTTTCTGCTCCTGCGCCTCCAATCAATATTCAGGAAGATGGAGTGCGTTATATAGTTGCAGGGCATGAGCCTTTCTCTATCAATAACAAATTAGAGCAAAATGTTTATCAGATCACAGATAACTTAAATTTTCTTCTTGGAAATCATACGATCACTGTAGGTGGTAGTTTTGAGAAATTTGAATTTGATAATTCCTTTAACCTAGGATTATATGATTTTGGTGGAAATCCAGATGCTGGACAAGGACCAGTAAGCACATTCTTCGATGCATTTACAAGTGTTAGAGGTGGTGCAGGAAGTTTTGAAGAAGCAGTTAATAATGGAACTATCGCAAGTGCATTAGCAAATGCTCAAAGTATTTATGACAATAACAACGCAAATAGCAGCTGGGCTTTAGCTGAAACGAATGTTGGGCAATTGGCATTTTACGCGCAAGACAAATGGAAAGCTACAGATAAATTCACCTTGACTTACGGATTAAGAGTAGATCAACCATTATATTTTGATACCGAAGATAAGATCCAAGAAAATATTGATAGAGCAGCTGGAGGAACCTTTCCTGATGGAAACTACCAACCAGATATTACTTATTTCAATGAAAATGGAGAAGAGACTAAACTAAACAGTTTGGAGCTTCCTTCTAAGAAATTATTATTCTCTCCAAGATTAGGTTTTAACTATGATGTAAGAGGAAATAAGACATTACAAATAAGGGGTGGAACAGGGATCTTTACAGGTCGTTTACCATTTGTTTGGATTGGAAACCAAGTAGCAAATCCTAATTTCTTCTTTTACACTACCTCGGCACCAGATTTTCAGTTCCCACAGGTATGGAGAAGTAATTTAGGTTTCGATTACAAATTTGAAAACGGAATCCTTGCTACCACGGATATTATTTACACAAGAGATGTAAATTCTCAAATGGTAAGAAATTACGGATTGGCAACACCAACAGGAACTCTTAATGGAGCAGATAATAGAATGGTTTATTTAAATTCTGATAGAGCTGTAAATGAATTTGGTGGAGTTACCAATGCATACGTTTTTTCTAATACAGATGTTGGATACTCTTTTAACTGGTCTTTTAAATTGCAAAAGACTTTCAATAATGGCTTATTTGCAACCATTGCCTACAACTATTTAGAGGCAGAAGATGCTAGTTCTCTAGATGCTGAAATTTCTAGTGATGCTTACGATAGAAACCCTGCATTTGGAAATGTAAATAAAGCAGTAAGTACTACTTCTCGTTATGGAGATAAACATAGAATTGTTGGACAGTTAAACAAATCCTTCAGTTATGGTGAAAATAAGCAATGGAGAACATCTATAGGTGCATTTTACGAATACGCACAAGGAGGTAGATTCTCTTATACTTATTCCGGAGACATAAACAATGATGGATCTGTATTAAATGACTTGATCTATATTCCAACACAATCTGATCTTGCAGGATACAATTTTACTGGAACAGATACAGAGCAGGAAGCGCAAAGACTTGCTTTCGAATCTTATATTCAGCAGGATGAATACTTAAGAGATAGAAGAGGAGATTATGCAGAGAAATATGCTGTTTTAAGTCCATGGAGAGGACGTTGGGATGTAAAATTCTTACAGGATTACGACTTTAAAGTTGGTAACGGGATAAATACGATACAGGTAAGTTTGGATGTTTTAAACTTCGGAAATTTAATTAATTCTGATTGGGGAGTTATTGAACTTCCAGTGAACGATCAGCCTCTAGGAGTTACTGTAGACGATACTAATACTCCGGTGTATAGTTTCGATCCTTCTCAGAAAAATACTTTTGCTAACGATTTTAGTTTAGATTCTAGATGGCAAATGCAAGTTGGTCTTAGATATATATTCTAAATTCCTTCAAAATAAAATGCATAAAAAAACTGCTCCAGAGATGGAGCAGTTTTTTTTATATAAAGTTCATCAATTCTGTTGTTAAAATTATTGTTTCTCTATAACCTTAGAAATGTAATCTGCATCTTTTTTTACTCCTCCTAAAGTTGCAGAGCCACGGGTGTGCAACCATGGAAGACCAATAAAATAAAGCCCTTTTATAGAACTCACTCCTCGTTTATTTTTTGGGTATCCTTGTTTGTCTAGTTCTAAACCTTGTATCCAATTAAAATTGGGACGATATCCAGTAGCCCAAACTATATTTTTAATAGTTGAAACTTCATCGTTTTCAAAAGTAATATCATTTTCATCGGCGCTTAAAGCTCTACCTACAGGGATCACATTCTTTCTGTTTAATATTTCTTTAATGTTAAGTCCAATAATTGGCTGAGGTCTGTTAGCAATAGCTTTCCCTATCCATGAATGTTTGCTGTAGCTTAGAAATCCAGTTTTAGTGAACCACCACCACAATGTTTTTCCTAGAATCTCTTGGGGTAAAGTTTTAGCATCATCTGGACCTGCAAAATAAGTTGTCGAACCATTTTTTGAGATCTCATCCAGGATCTGAAATCCGGAATCGCCACCCCCAACTACTAAAGTGTCACCTTGCTGTAATTGCCCAACATTTTTGTAATAGTTGCTGTGTATCTGTGTTACCTCTTTATTGATCTTTACTGAAAAAGGAGGAGTATAAGGAGTATGAAAAGGTCCAGTAGCAATGATCACATTGCGGCATTTAAAGTCCCCATTCTCATGCTTCAATTTAAATGTACCACTCTCTTTTTCTATTGAAGTTATAAGCGTATTGAATTGAATAGGAAGCTCGAATTTTTCAACATAAGCTTCAAAATATGCGGCTACTTCATATTTATTTGGATAATGCCCCTTAGGAGCAGGAAATTCCATTCCTTCCAAATGATTAAATTCCGTAGGTGTAAATAGAGTTAACGAATCCCACCTGCTTAACCACGATTCCCCGATTTTATTTTCCTTATCTACAACGAGAAAAGATTTCCCCATTTGCTTTAAATGATAAGCCATACTAAGGCCAGCTTGCGCGCTACCTACAATAATAAAATCATACATTTTTTTTGGATTTGCTGCAAAGATAGAAGAGTTAAGTGCTCTAATACAATTTTGGGAAGTTTAAAATTGGTAAAGGCACAATGGCTGATAATTATATCAATAAAAAAATCCGCATTCAATATTTAGTTGAATGCGGATTATATAAACATTTAATAATATTCTATTCTAGAACTTGAAAGCGATATTAGTAAATAATCTTGTACCATCAATTCCGAATTGAGTGGTTTGCCAAGGGTATTTAAACCTACCTACAAAATCTAAATTTCTGTCATTTGGAACTCCGCCATTGCTGCTATAAGCGTCTGCGAAAGTATCTGGATACACATTAAATAAGTTATTTGCTCCTGCAGTTACCGTGATCTTCTCTGTGAAATCATAACTAAAGCTAAGATCTGTTAATAATTTACCACCATAAGTTGCATCATCTGCAGGGTTACTTGGGTGTCTATATGTAACTTTTCCGTAGTGCATCATAGATAAGTGCGTGGAAAATTTATCTAAACTGTAATTTATTGAACCTATAATCTTAGATCTAGGTCTCCATGATTCTACACGAGAAACATCTTCTCTAGAGAATAAAGCGTCTCCTAAATTGTTATCCTCTATGAATTTTGGAAACTGAGTACTTCTTACTTCAGTTTTATTAAAATTGGCAGCTAAACTACCGCTTAAAAATCCATTTCCAAGCTCGATATTATCATAACTAAATACGATATCTATTCCTTGGGTTCGAGTGTTAATAGCATTTAAAAAGAATCCTGCAGCTCCTACATTCACGCTAGACAATGTTTGATCTATTGGGCTGGTAGGATCTCCTGTTGGAGTTACCTGGCCGGAAAGTACAATTCTATCATCTACATCTATTTGATACACATCCATTGTGATTCCAATTTTTCTGGAAAATCTGTAAGTTAATCCTGCTCCAAGGTTAAAAGAGGTTTCTGCATCTAGTTTTGGAATACCTAATGCGCGCAATGCAGGATTTGCATTGTTCAAAATTCCATTTTGTTGTATCCCATTTTCTGTAAGGGTCGTAGTAGTTGCCGTATAGTAAATTTGATGTAAGGCTGGTGCTCTAAAACCTGTACTTATAGAACCTCTTATAGCTAATTTGTCATCTAAGGTTTTATATCTAGTATTTGCCTTCCAGCTTACATTAGATCCAAAGTCAGAATAATTCTCATAACGTACAGCACCTCCCAGTAGGAAGTCTTCCGTTATATCTGCAGTAACATCTGTATAAAGTCCTAAATTACTTCTGTAGTCATTGGAAGCGTTTTCGGGGCTAAATCCACCAAAAGATTCAGATCCAGTTCTATCTGTAGGATCATCTGGTGTTCCATCTCCATAAGAAGCAAATTCTCCTGCTTCTGTAACAAAACGTTCTGTACGATGCTCTGCTCCAAAGGCTAGAGTTAATGAATTTAATCCGGTATCTTCAAAAGTTCTTACGATATCAAGATTATTTACAACATGGCTAAATTGATGAGCACCATTATAAAAGTCTGATGGGCTACTTGCTCCAAAAGATTGATTAAAGGAATTTTCGATATAATAATCTATCCTGTTTTGTCCCATGGTGGAACTTAAGTCGAAATCCCACTTATTAAAAGTTGTTCTTAAACCTAATGCAAGGGTGTAATCATTAATTCTAGGTGCCATCTCTGCTCGGAAATAGTCTGTCCCAGGATAAATTTGTTCAAAACCAGGAACCCAATATGGAACTCTGGCAAATTGAGCAGAAGATCCTGTTCTATTAGCTAAAGTACCAAATGAATAAATCTCGGTATTAGTTTCTTCATCTAAGGTATAACCTGTATTGTATGCGAAATTGGTAATGGTTATATCTGGTGATCCCACTTGGAATCCAGCTGCCGGGTTGCGTTGTAAAAACGATTGTAGATCTGATGTTGTAAAATCCGTATCGTCTGTAACTCCCCAATAGCCAGCCTCATCTTCTACACTGGTTACTTGCCCAGCTCTTTGAGTTTGTTTCTGATCGAAATAGCCGAAAGTAAAATTAGCAAAACCTTTATCTGCTATTTTTACTCCAAACCCAGTTTCAATTTGGTACTGTTCTCCATCACCTTCTGTAGTTACACTATAACCCGTATTTATAAATGGATCTGAATTCTCTTTAAGAACTAAATTAATTACTCCGGCTACGGCATCAGAACCATATTGCGCGGCAGCACCATCTCTTAGTATCTCTACTCTTTCTAAAGCTGCAGATGGTATAGCTTTCATATCTACACCAACTTCTCCACGGCCTGGAGTTACATAACTATAAACTAATGCACTTAAGTTCTTTCTTTTCCCATTTACCAATACCAATGTTCTACTAGGAAATAAACCCCTTAGACCAGCAGGACTAAAATGTGCTGCGGCATCAGATACTGGTTGTTCTGTAGAATTGTAAGAGGGAACTTTAGCCATTAATTGTTGATCTAAAACACCTTTTCCAGTTTGTTTTAATTCTGAAGTTTGAATATTATCTACTGGTACTGGAGAATCGAAAGAAGTTCTTGGTTTTCCACGACTTCCAATAATAACAACATCATCTAATCTTGCAGCGGCTTCTTCCAGTTGCACATCTATATTCTTCGTTTTCGAAACATCCACCTCTTTATTTTTAAAACTTATAAAAGAGATCACAATAATGTTTTTTCCTTCAGGAAGCATCAAACTGAATTTTCCATCAAAATCTGTTTGCACTCCTGTGTTAGTTCCTTTTACTAAAATTGTAGCGCCAGGAAGAGGAGCTCCTGTATTATCTCTCACGATCCCAGTAACCTCTTGTTCTTGCATTGTAACATAACTCTCTATAGTTTCTTTAGTATTAATGCTGTTTGCATTCATCTGAAAGCTGAAGAAAGCAAAAAGGATAAGGCCAAAATTCAGCCTTAAGGACGTATTATTTTCAAATTTAAATAAATTGGGTAATGATTTTTTTGAGTATTCTTTTCTCATTTCATTAGATATTGATTGGAATTGCATTGATTTTCAACACATTTTAGGAAGTGAAACTCCAAATCTAACTTGCATAATAATTATAGGTACAGCGAATTAAACCGAAGTGCCGAGATTAGATTGAAATCATGGAAGTTGGAATATTGGATCTCCAAAAGGAATTTCCCCATTCTCTTATAATTAAAGTTTTGGGAAAATTTTATAGGTTAATGAGTTAATGTTAAACTCATTTTTATTTGAATAATTAGGACAATTTCCTAAATTATAAGAAAACGAATATAAGAAAATTATAAGCGACCTGCTAATTTTTCTAGTATTCAAAGGATATTATGAGAATATGATATTTTAAATATTTAGATAAATTCTGAAATTTTAAGAAGAAATTGGAATAGGTTAAATATTTAGAAATGCACTTCTCACCATTGAATTAAATTTATTTTTCAGCATAGACGAATTACCAAGTTTATAGAAACTGTGCTTTAAAGATTACAAAGAGACTTGAGGAAATGATTTACTAAGTTGAAGGTGAATTTAATTTACAGAAAGTAAATTGATCTCAAAGATTAGTACAGATCCCCCTGGAATTCCGTTAAAATTGTTAGAACCATAAGCAAGATGTGAGGGAACTAATAATAGACCAGATCCTCCTTCTTTAAAATATTGAATTCCTTCTGTCCACCCCTTAATTACCTGTTGTAAGTTGAAGCTAATTCCGCTAGAATTACTTTGGTCGAAAACAGATCCATTTAAAAAGGTTCCTTTGTAGGCAACAGTTACATCTGAATTTGCAGTAGGTTGTTCCCCAGTTCCTTCTTCATTTATAACGTAATATAATCCAGTATCACTTTTTAGGGCATCAAGATCATTTTTTTCTATATAGGTAGTGATCTCTTGTTCGTTCTGAACTTTATAATCTACAGGTTCTTTTTCACTATCATTATTATCGCAAGCAATAAATAGAATAAGTACAAATGCAAGTAGGGAATATTTCATGTTTATTTATTTAAAGCTCAAATATAGGAATGTAAAAACTGTTTTAAAATATAAATATAGATTTTGATGAGTTTATCACCCACGTTTTTTGCTTACAAAAAAGCTAAACTTATCTTTTAATTGAAAGGAACAATGAGCAAACTATTCTAAATCTAATAATCCTTGGAATACTTCTAAAAATTTTGCCACATGAAAACCATCCATTAATCCGTGATGTACATTAATTGCTAGCGGTAATTTATATTCATTTCCTATAGAATACATCTTTCCAAAAGTGATTTTAGGGACACTATCTGCATGTTTAAAGTTTCTGGAATGTGTTAGCCCAGTTAGTTTATGCCATGGAAAAGAAGAGATATGTACAGCATCTAGGCGTTTAGCATCATCACTAAATCTAAGGCCAGTGGAATTTTGAACTTCTTCAATCTCTTGTTTCAATCTCTGCTGAAAAATGTGGAAATCTGGATCAAATTCAACAAAAGAAAAGGCAAAAGTACCATCTGGTCTTGCTATTGTTGGTGCAGAATTCACTTTTTCACAAACAACTACTTCTTTATCTAAAATCCTGTATGAGAATTCCGGGATTTTATTAACTGCGGCTAAGGTTTTGTGCAAATAATGTGCGAAAAAAGAGCGTTCATTATTTTTGGAAAAATGATAAGCTTTCGTACAATCTACTTCAGAAACTATCCCAAAAAAAGGCTCATCGAAAGTTGAGAAAAATTCAAAATGTTCTTTTCTATTCCAATTGTGTAGATCGAGTTTTTGCATTTTCAAAGGTCTGTAAAAACTTGAAAATAATAGAATTTAAAAGTGCAGAAATTTTTAAAATTCTATCGCAGAAATAACTTCTAAAATAATTGGCTCTCCTATCTTTTCTTCAATTTGTTGCTTGATTTTTATCATTTCTTCTGATTCTATAGCTTCTGGACTTACCAGTTTTATAGAAACCATTAGTGGTTTTCCTGTTCTAACCTTTACATCTCTCAAATAGATATCGTCGAAACTAGTTCCTTCTAGTTTTGAGGTTATTCTCGCTTCTTGTTTAATTCTATTGAAAGAAAGGGAAAGTGGGATCATTACAATACTAATAATGATCAAAGTATAAACTAATCCCATTCTAGCTCTTCTAAAAGGAGCAAAACCTAGCAACAAAAATGTAATACCTGCAAACATTATAATCCCGGCAAGGTTGGTTAAATAAAGTAGAAAGGCACCAGAAAACACTTCCCAGTCCCACCACCCAATTCCAATTCCTGCAACTGCTAGTGGGGGAACTAAGGCAACAGCGATAGCTACCCCTGCCAAACTTTTTGCGATTCCTTCTTTTGCATGGGCATAAGCTGCGGCAATTCCAGACGCTACTGCTATTCCCATATCTAAAAGAGTAGGGGTTAGTCGTGCATCTATTTCAGAGGTTAACACCTTTAGAGGAATAATCATACTAACTCCAGCAGCAAATATCAATGCTACTATGGTTCCAATCAAAATAGTGACTATTCCGGTTTTTAGCATATTAGTGTCATAACGCACCATTCCCATGGAAAAGGATACGATTGGAGCGATGATAGGTGCAAGGATCATAGCGCCAATAATTACTGGAGATGAGTCACCAAAAAGCCCAAAAGTGGCAATTAGCGTGGCCAGAATCATCATTACTATGAAAGAAGAGCTAAGTTTTGCGTTCTCTTTTAAAACTTTGAATAATTCCTGAAATTCTTCTGTAGTAGCTCTAGGTAAAAAGGGCATTTTTCGCTGCGTTAGTTCTTCCCTTTTTTCGCCAGTAGGTAATTTGTCTATTTTGAGATTCTTTTTCTCGTCTACACCTTCATTTTTTGAAGCATATTCGCTTTTTTGTTGAAGTTTAATTTCCCGGTTGTGTACATTTAAATTGATTTCTTTCGCAGATAATTTCTCTCCATCTAAAGAGAAATCTATTGGTAATTCATTCTCAATTTTTAGGTTGGTAGTTTTAATATGCCCTATAAATGAAGGTAATTGAGCCTTAGTTACAGGTTTGGGTAATAAGCTTTTAAATAAAAAGGCTAAAAGCTGAAAAATGCTTTGTGGTGATAGAATGAGTACCTGAAATTTACCATCATTCAGTACAATATTATTAAGTAATCTTTTAGAGATAACAGAGGCAGAAGGATGTTCTACAGCTATTATACCTAAGGCCGATGTATGAATAATTTGTTCCTCATCTGCACTTATAAGAAAGGTCTTATGCGATAATCCAGGTAATCTTCTAATGTTTTTTATAAATTGAAATACTTCAGATAGAAAACCAGGGGTTCCTTTCTGTTCAGAAAAAATAAGAACATCTCCTACATTTACAGATTGAAGTACTGGAATCTCATTACAATAAAGTAAATCTAATTCATTAATTTCTTTTTGCTCAAGGATCTGGTTAGCAACCTCTTCCAATTTTCCTGTAACTCCAAGACCTTTGAGTGCTTTTTGACAATCTGGATGCGGAAGCAATGCTAGCCGCCACTCATTTTTCGCAGTCTTAATTAATAGGTCTTTAAAATTTTCGTCCGAAAGGTAGGAAACAAGTACAGATTCTTCTTCTGGAACAAATTGTTCGGATATAGGAAGAGTAAGTAAAGTGAAGTTAGATTTCTCGAAAAATGGAATTACATTTTCTGTAATATTCTCAAAATCATCTTGATGATGGACTAGATAAAACATAGTTGGATAGCTGCGATTACGCTGCAAGATATCACTTTTGTCAAAGTTGGGTTTAGATTTAACCAAAAGTTGGGGATTTCTAGATGCATCGTAATTGACATCAATTAATTATGCATCTGGAAATCCCGAAATAGTTTAAAGAAATTAAAGTTCTATCTCTACCTGATTGGTGATAAGATCTTCAAAAACTTCTCTTTTTCTAATAAGATGAGCCTCTCCATTATACCATAACACTTCAGCAGGACGATATCTGGAATTGTAATTACTAGCCATACTAAAACAATAAGCACCAGCATTGCTAAAACTTAGAAGGTCACCCTCTTTTATTTCAGAAATCCTTTTATTGGTAGCAAATGTGTCTGTTTCACAAATATAACCCACCACAGAATAAAACCTCACTTTTCCATCTGGATTAGAAATATTCTTTATTTCATGTTGAGAACCGTAAAGCATTGGCCTGATTAAATGATTAAAACCAGAATCGATCCCAGCAAATACTGTAGAGGTAGTCTGTTTTATCACATTTACTTTCGCAACGAATTTGCCAGCTTCACTCACTAAAAATTTTCCTGGTTCGAAGGCTAGAGTTAGATCTCTACCATATTCTTTACAGAATGTGATAAATCGCTCACTTAACTTTTCGCCCAATTCTTCAATATTGGTTTCTATATCACCTGGCTTATAAGGCACTTTAAATCCGCTGCCAAAATCTATAAAATCCAGATCTGGAAAGTTTTTTGCAGTTTCAAATAAGATCTCAGATGCATATAAGAACACTTCAATATCCAAAATATCACTTCCAGTGTGCATGTGGATCCCATTAATATGCATTCCAGTATTATCTATAATTCGCAATAAATGCGGAATTTGATGAATGGAAATTCCAAATTTAGAATCTATATGGCCTACCGAAATATTGCTATTTCCACCCGCCATTACATGTGGATTGATCCTAATACATACAGGAATTTTAGGATGTCTCGTTCCAAACTGTTCTAAAATAGAAAGGTTGTCTATATTAATTTGAACACCTAAAGTGGTTACTTCTTCAATTTCTTCTAAAGAAACGCCATTAGGAGTGTAGATAATTTTTGAGGGATCGAATCCTGCCTTCAATCCTAATTTCACTTCTTGAACAGAAACGGTATCTAAACCGGCTCCTAACTTTTTAAATAATTTAAGTACAGAAATATTAGATAATGCTTTAACCGCATAATTAATTCTAAGGTGATCCACCATATTAAATGCTGAAGTAAGTCTTTTATATTGAGACTCTATTTTTTCTGCATCGTAAATATAAACTGGACTGCCGAATTCTGCAGCTACATTTAAAAGGTCTTGATTGTTCATTAAAGTTGAATTTTACGTTACAAAAATAATCGAGATTTTTAATTAGATATAAAGAATACCAAAATAAAACTAATTATTTACTTCTGTTAAAATTAGGAACACCTATTATTTCTTAAGAATAAGATTAAGCCTCTACAGCGATTGCTGAAGTTTCTTGATGTTTTTTTCTAATTAATATAACTCCAATAGCTATTAAAACACCACTTCCCGCCATTGCTGCTCCCACTAATGTTGCTGAAGTAAAACCGTATCCCATGGCTATTGGTAAACCCGCTAAATAGGCGCCAGAGGCATTACCCATATTAAATGCACTCTGATTTAAAGAAGATCCTAGCATCTCCGATCCTTTAGAGGAATTTATCACCGCCATTTGAATAGGAGTAGAGATACAGAAAGCAACCATACCTATTAGAAAGGTCATAATTAAAATAAGAATAGGATCATGTGCTAAGTATGAATTCGCAACCAAAAGAATGACCATGGTGATTAATGTAAGGATCACAGCGTAGATAGGGCTAAATTTTTCAGCAAGTTTTGCACCTAAGATATTTCCAACTACCATTCCTAAGCCTGCAAGGATCATGGCATAACTAACCACGCTTTCATCATGTCCTGCAACGTTTGTTATTAAAGGAGCGATGTAACTATACCAAGCAAAAAAGCCTCCAGTTCCTACTGTAGTAAGTAAGATCACCATCCATAGTTCAAGTTTTTTAAGCACTTTTAAATCTTTTTTAAATCCGTCTGGAGAAGATTTATCTAAAGCAGGCATCCAAAATTTTATCCCTAGCATGGCCATAATTCCTATTATTCCAACCATTAAAAATGAAATCCCCCAACTATATTGATGTCCCAAATAAGTACCCAGTGGGACGCCTAATACATTTGCTAAGGTTAAACCGGTGAACATGATAGCAATTGCCTGAGCAGATTTTCCGGGTTTCGCTAATTTTCCTGCTACTACGGCTCCAATTCCAAAAAATGCACCATGTGGTAAGCCAGATAAAAATCTAGCTGCTAGAAGCATTTCATAACTTCCTGCAAATGCAGAAAGTGTGTTGAAAACTGTAAACCAAAGCATTAATAATAGTAAGATCTTATGTGCTGGATATTTTCCCCCAATAGCTGTGATCAAGGGAGCGCCAACTACTACGCCTAAAGCATAGGCAGAGATAAAATGACCAGCTTTTGGAATACTAATATCTAAAGCAGTAGCAACATCTGGTAAGATACCCATCATCACAAACTCCGTCATTCCAATTCCAAAACCACCTATAGCTAATGCTAATAATCCTTTATTCATCTAGAAAAAATTAAACCGCAAAAATAAGATAGAATTCCTGTTTGGCGTAATAATATCAAGGGAAACCACGATAACGTTTTAGTGAATAAGACCTGTAATGCAGCCATATTTGGGTTGCTTTTTAGAGCTTTTAAGTAGAAGAGACTTATATCCCAAAAAAGATTGGTACAATACTTTTACATTTGTTACTTTTGCGTTCCGTAATTAATACTGAAGAAAAGCAGATTATGAACATACACGAATATCAAGGAAAAGAAATTTTGAACAGCTTTGGCGTACGCATTCAGCGTGGTATTGTTGCTCATAATGCAAAAGAAGCAGTAGATGCTGCAAAAGAACTTACCGAGTTAACCGGAACCGGATGGCACGTAATCAAAGCTCAGGTGCATGCCGGAGGCCGTGGTAAAGGTGGTGGAGTTAAACTTGCTAAAAATCTTAAAGAGGTTGAAGAAATTGCAGGACAAATAATCGGGATGAATCTGGTTACTCCTCAAACTTCTGCTGAAGGGAAAAAAGTTCACCAAGTATTAGTTGCAGAAGATGTTTATTATCCTGGTGATAATGAGCCAGAAGAATATTACATGTCTGTACTTTTAAATAGAAATACAGGACGTAATATGATCATGTATTCTACTGAAGGTGGAATGGATATAGAAACAGTTGCAGAAGAAACTCCGCATTTGATCTTTACTGAAGAAATTGATCCTTCAGTTGGATTACAAGGATTTCAAGCAAGAAGAATAGCTTTTAACTTAGGTTTAAGCGGAACAGCTTTTAAAGAAATGACGAAATTCGTTACTGCTCTTTATACTGCTTACGTAGAATCTGATTCAGCTTTATTTGAGATCAATCCTGTTCTTAAAACGAGTGATGATAAGATCATGGCGGTAGATGCTAAAGTAACTTTAGATGATAACGCTTTATACAGACATAAGAATTATGCAGAAATGCGTGATATCCGTGAGGAGAATCCTGTAGAGGTTGAAGCAAGAAAAGTAGGACTTAACTATGTAGATTTAGACGGTAACGTTGGGTGTATGGTTAACGGGGCAGGACTTGCGATGGCAACTATGGATCTTATTAAACAAGCAGGTGGAGAACCAGCTAACTTCTTAGATGTTGGTGGTACTGCAGATGCAAAAAGAGTAGAAGAAGCTTTCAGACTTATATTGAAGGATGAAAACGTAAAAGCGATCCTTATTAATATCTTTGGTGGTATTGTAAGATGTGATCGTGTTGCACAAGGAATTGTAGATGCATATAAGAACATGGGTAACATCAATGTGCCTATAATTGTTCGTTTACAAGGTACTAATGCAGATATTGCAAAAGAAATTATAGATAATAGCGGATTGGATGTACAAAGTGCAATAGAATTCCAGGAAGCTGCAGATAAAGTTCAGGCTGTTTTAGCTTAAATTATAATCTCAACATATTAAAAATCCCAAACGAAAGTTTGGGATTTTTTTGTTTTGAAAAGTTTGAAATCGAAATGATTTTTTAAAATTACAACATACCACTTACTTAATGCTCGTTCGCTCTAAAATCGGGATAAGCATCCATTCCATGTTCATGTCTGTCTAAACCTTCCAATTCCTCTATTTCAGAAACTCTTATCCCAACAAAAGATTTTATGATCTTAAGAATAATTAAGGAGCTTATTACACAAAATGCGCCCACAATTCCAACACCTATTAATTGATTAATAAATTGATCTATTCCTGCCATAGATCCAAATATCCCAACAGCTAATGTCCCCCAAATACCACAAATTAGGTGTACAGCGATTGCTCCCACAGGGTCATCTAGTTTCAATTTATCTATAAGAGCTACGCCCATTACTATAACAACACCGGCAATTAAACCAATTACTACAGCTTCGTTGGGAGACATTAAATCGGCTCCGGCAGTAATTCCTACCAGTCCTCCTAAAATTCCATTGAGGAACATGGTAAGGTCATAATTCTTATACATTAAGGTGGAAGTTAAAAAAGCTGAAATCCCACCTGCTGCTGCGGCCAATGATGTGGTAACAAGTACAAGGGAAGTAATTGCAGGATTTGCAGATAATACAGAGCCTCCGTTAAATCCAAACCATCCTAACCATAGTATTAATACTCCTGTAGCTGCAAATGGAATATTGTGGCCAGGAATAGGTTGAGGTTTGTTGTTTTCATCGAATTTACCAATACGTGGTCCTAATAGAAACACAGCCACTAATGCGGCCCAACCTCCAACAGAGTGTACTAAGGTAGCTCCGGCAAAATCATAGAATCCCATGCTATCCAGAAAGCCACCACCCCATTTCCAGGAACCAACTATTGGATAGATGAAGCCAACGTAAATTACAACAAACATCATAAATCCTCCAATTTTAATACGTTCTGCAACTGCTCCAGAAACAATGGTGGCTGCTGTTGCAGCAAACATCCCTTGAAAAAGGAAATCTGTCCACCAAGTATATCCTCCGCTTGCATATGCTGGGACCATTCCATTTTCTGGAGCGGTTATTCCGAAGCCTGCAAATTTTAAGATCCCTGCAGATCCTTCTTCAAATCCCGGATACATCAAATTGAAACCACCTATATAATACATAAGTAAACCTGCACAAATAATGAATAGATTTTTGAAGAGTATATTTATTGTATTCTTTTGTCTGGTAAGTCCAATTTCCAGCAATGAAAAGCCGAGGTGCATAAAAAATACCAGCCCAGTACAAATCATCATCCATACATTGTTTATTGTAAATAATCCTGAGTCCATATAAATAACATTTTATGCCTAATAATTAGTTTAGAGTTTCTTTTCCTTTATCACCTGTGCGAATTCTATATGCTTCATTGATATCGGATACAAATATTTTTCCGTCGCCAACTTCTCCTGTGCGTCCTGCATCGAGGATGGCATCGATAGTAGATTGTTCAAAAGCATCATCTACAACTATGGATAAATATCTACGCTGAATATCGCTAGTGCTATAGGAAACTCCCCGATAGACACTGCCTTGTTTTTCATTTCCTAAACCGGTTACATCCCAATAGGAAAAGAAATTGATACCTTTTTCATGTAAGGCTTTTTTAACAGCAGAAAATTTTGATTTTCTGATGATTGCTTCTATTTTTTTCATGACTTATATAATTAGTTTAAAATTTATATACTGCTGCAAGAAGTGCAGTGGGGGAGATCACATCATACCCCAAATACGGATTCCAGTTACTCAAGGTGAGCATTACTTTATCATTCACATTCCAGTCTACATAAAGCTGATTTTCGATATTAGAACTTCCAATTGAATTAAAAACTGCATCTCCCCCGCGAGGTCCAAATACGAGATCTGCTACTTCTTCTACCTTTCCTATTTCTTAACCCATAACTACCTTAGACATACCTATTGCAAAACCCAGATCGTTAGCGAAAAATCTTGCATGAGTCTGTGTATCTAGTTCCTCATAATTAAGGTTGAAGGAATATAAATTGAAAAGTATAGATGCATCAGAAGGACCTGAGATATTAATCTTTTTTGTTGGAGCCTCTTCTTCTTGTGCATAAGAATTGAAAGCAAAAGGAATATGGAGAGCTAAGCAATTTTTTTTCATATAGATATACAGTTAATTAGTTGGTTACTAATCTATGTATATTTTCAAAATTTGACGAAAATAATGGGGCATAGCATTTATATTTATGTAATTATTAATAAACACCCCCAAAAATTTAGGGGGTGTTAATTAATTAATGTAAAAAAACCTTAAAATTATCATTTTGCTGTTTTGTTTTTACTCGATTTTGTGTTTATGTAGAAGAATTCACCCACAAAATTTGCCGAAAACGTCAGATTCTGATTTTCATATCAATATAGTAGTATGTTAAAAGTCACCTTTTTGGAAAAGAGTTCGAAAAAGTCATTGCTAATATGATAATTAGAAGCTTTTCAATTTCGGATTTTGTATTAAAAAAGGCATATTTTGAGAAATTATTAAATGTAAAAATCATTTAATTGATTATAGTGCAATCAATTTTAATATTATTTAGATTTATCAAAATTAAGTCGAAAAAAGGAAGAGTCATGAGGGAAAAGCAAGGGTTATATTCACCCGAATTTGAACATGAAAATTGCGGTGCTGGTTTTATTTGTAATCTAAAAGGAAAGAAATCTAATGACATTATACATAAGGCACTGGAAATTTTACAAAAATTAGAACACAGAGGTGCTGTAAGCAGTGATGGAAAGACCGGAGATGGGGCGGGAATATTAATAGACATTCCCCATGATTTTTTTGTGGAGAACTGTGACTTCGATCTACCTGCAGAAAGAGAGTATGCTATGGGAAATGTATTTCTTCCCAGAAAGGAAAATCAGCAAGCATATTGTAAAAAGATCTTTGAGGAGCAAATAAATAAAAAAGGACTAAAAGTATTAGGGTGGAGAGTGGTGCCGGTAGATGCAAGTCATTTGGGAGCAATAGCTGCAGATGTGGAGCCGGTAATAGAACAGATCTTTATAGGTAAACCAGATGCTGGTTTGGAAGACAGATTGTTTCAAATTAAATTATATAGTGCAAGAAAAATTACAGAACACACTATTCTAAAATCAAAATTATCTGAGCGGGCATTCTTTTACCTTCCAAGCTTATCTACTAAAACCTTAATATTTAAAGGACTTCTTATGCCCGAGGATATTAAGTTCTATTACAAGGATCTTTTAGATCCAAAAGTAGTTACTCGTTTGGCATTGGTACATCAACGGTTTTCAACAAATACATTTCCCACTTGGGATCTGGCTCAGCCGTTTCGCTACATGTGCCATAATGGTGAGATTAATACCTTAAGAGGAAATATTGCAAGAATGCGGAGTAGGGAAGAGTTGCTGAAAAGTGAACTTTTTGATGATGATTTAAAAGAGCTTTTTCCTATAATTTTAAGTGGAAAATCTGATTCTGCCTCTATGGATATGGTAGTGGAACTCTTATTAATGTCCGGTAGATCTTTGCCGGAAATAATGATGATGTTAGTGCCTGAAGCATGGGAGAAGCATCAGGAAATGAGCGAAGCTAAAAAAGCGTTTTACGAATTTAATAGCTGTATCATGGAGCCATGGGATGGACCAGCTTCAGTTCCATTTACAGATGGCGATTATATTGGAGCTGTATTAGATAGGAATGGGCTTAGGCCTTCCAGATATTCAGTTACTAAAGATGATTATGTAATTATGTCTTCAGAAACAGGAGTCCTTGATATAAAACCGGAAAATATTGCATTTCATGGAAGGTTGCAACCAGGAAGAATGTTTCTGGTAGATATGAATGAAGGGCGAATAATTAATGATGAAGAGATCAAAGAAAGGATAGCTACTCGAAAACCATATGGCAAATGGTTAGATGAAAATAGAATCCACCTTAAAGAAATACCATATAGAAATGAACCTTTAGAAATAGATCTAACACCTATACAATTACGTAAAAATGCCTTTGGTTATACCCAAGAAGATGTAAACACCATTATACTTCCCATGGCTGGAAGTGCAAAGGAGCCTATTGGTTCTATGGGAACAGATACCCCATTGGCGGTACTTTCTGAAAGGCCACAGCTTATATATAACTACTTTAAACAACTATTTGCACAAGTTACTAATCCGCCATTAGATGGGATCAGGGAGGAACTTATAACCGATCTTAGCTTAACCTTAGGTGGAGACACTAATTTAATGGAGATCTCTCCAGATTTCTGTAAAAAGATCCGAATTCACAATCCTGTGATATCTAAAGAAGATTTGGATAAGATCAAGAATTTTAATCATCCGGATTTTCAATCTACCGAAATTCCAATTTTATATAAAATTGATCAGGGACTAAACGGTTTGGAAGCAGCCTTGGAAGAAATGCTTACAACTGCAGCCAAAGTTATAGACCAAGGGAAGACCATCCTTATACTTTCCGATAGAGGTGTAGATGAAACGATGGCTCCAATTCCCGCATTATTAGCATGTTCATATTTAAATAGCGGCTTATTCAAACTAGGGAAACGTTCCAAAATGAGCTTTATAATAGAATCTGCAGAGCCTAGGGAAGTACATCATTTTGCACTATTATTTGGGTATGGAGCAAGTGCTATCAATCCTTACATGGTGAACGAGATCATTAAAGAACAAATTGATGAAGGAAATTTAAATGCTGTAGATTTTAAAGAAGCTGTAGAAAATTATAATAAGGCTGTAGGAAATGGGGTAGTAAAAGTGATGAACAAGATTGGGATCTCTACCCTTAATTCATATCGAGGGTCTCAATTATTTGAAGCCTTAGGATTGAATTCTCAACTTATAAATAAATATTTCCCAAATACTCCTAGCAGAATAGAGGGGATTGGCCTTTATGAAGTAGAAAAAGAAATAGCAAAAAGACATAAACACACCTTTAATGCAAAGCATATCTCTGGCGACCTGGATATGGAAATTGGGGGAGAATACAGATGGAGACGGAACGGGGAAAAACACATGTTTAACCCATTAACTATTGCAAAGCTTCAGGAATCGGTTAGAAATAATGACCCTGCGACCTACAAGGAATATGCTGCCTTGGTAAATGAGCAATCTAAACAGCTTATGACAATTCGGGGCTTGTTTGAGTTCTCCAATTACGATCCAATTCCTTTAGATGAGGTAGAGCCTTGGACAGAAATTGTAAAGCGTTTTAAAACTGGAGCAATGTCCTATGGTTCCATAAGTAAGGAAGCACATGAGAATTTAGCGATCGCTATGAATAGGATTGGTGGAAAAAGCAATAGTGGGGAAGGAGGAGAAGATGCAGATAGATTTTATAAAAACGCAAATGGAGATTGGCGTAATAGTGCTATAAAACAAGTAGCTTCCGGTCGTTTTGGAGTAACAAGTAACTATCTAACCAATGCTTCCGAGATTCAGATAAAAATGGCTCAAGGTGCTAAACCTGGAGAAGGTGGTCATTTGCCAGGTCCAAAAGTGAACAAGCAAATTGCGAAAACACGAAATAGCACTCCTTATGTGGGGCTTATTTCTCCACCCCCGCATCACGACATCTATTCCATAGAAGATTTAGCGCAATTGATCTATGATCTTAAATCGGCTAACCGGGAGGCCTTGATCAATGTAAAACTTGTTTCTGAAGTTGGAGTAGGAACTATTGCTGCGGGTGTGGCAAAAGCGAAAGCAGATGTAATCCTTATTTCCGGTTATGACGGCGGTACGGGAGCATCGCCTCTAACCTCATTACGGCATGCTGGTTTACCATGGGAATTAGGAATAGCAGAAGCTCAGCAAACATTAGTGCTTAATGATCTTAGAAGCAGAATAAAATTGGAATGTGATGGGCAGTTAAAAACTGGTCGAGATGTAGCAGTTGCCTGTCTTTTGGGTGCAGAAGAATTTGGGTTTGCAACCGCGCCTTTAGTGGCTTCGGGATGTGTGATGATGAGGGTTTGTCATTTAAATACCTGCCCGGTTGGAATTGCAACTCAAAACCCAGACTTAAGGAAGAAATTTGAAGGGAAGCCGGAGCATGTGGTGAATTACATGTATTTCATAGCAGAAGAACTCAGAGAAATCATGGCGCAATTGGGCTTTAGAACAGTAGATGAAATGGTTGGTCAGGTACATAAATTAGATAGACAAAAAGCCGTCGATCATTTTAAGTCTGCCGGAGTAGATCTTAGTCCCATTCTGCATAAAATAGAAGTTCCTGCAAATGTTTCAGTTTATAATACCGAAAAGCAAGATCATCGTTTAGAAAAATCAATAGATTTTGAAATTATAGAATTGGCTCATCCGGCCTTGTTCAGAAAAGAAAAAATGGTGTTGGAGCTTGAAATCCATAACACCGATAGAGCCGTGGGAGCTATTTTAAGTAATGAGATATCTAAAATATATGGGGAACAAGGCTTGCCAGACAACACCTTGAAGATCAATTTTAAGGGTTCGGCCGGGCAAAGTTTCGGGGCTTTTGCAACTAAAGGACTCAGTCTTAAAGTTGATGGAAATGCAAATGATTATGTGGGTAAAGGTCTTTCCGGAGCTCGTCTAATTGTAAAGATACCCGAGGAATCTACATTGAAAGCAGAAGATAATATCATTATAGGAAACGTTGCTTTATACGGAGCTGTTAGTGGAGAGGCTTATTTTAATGGGGTCGCAGGGGAACGTTTTTGCGTGAGAAATAGTGGAGCTCTCGCTGTGGCCGAAGGTATTGGAGATCATGGTTGTGAATACATGACGGGAGGAGTAGCTGTGATTTTAGGAGAGACAGGTAGGAATTTTGGTGCAGGAATGAGTGGAGGTTTAGCATTTGTTTTTGATGAGAAAAATTCATTCAAAAAGAATTGTCTTGCTAAAGATTTGAACCTTGAAGAAGTGAAAGAGGAAGAAGATAAGTTGCTTCTTAAAAAGTTGATCACCAATCATTACAATTACACACAAAGCAGGTTAGCTCAAAGGATCCTTGAAACTTGGGAGCAATGTCTGCCAAACTTTATCAAGATTTTGCCGGAAGAATATCGTTTGGCATTGATAAGGTTAGAAGAAGAAAAATTAATTGATTTAACAGAATAGGGAAAATGGGAAAGCCAACCGGATTTTTAGAATATGAAAGAAAGGTAGAAGCCTATGCTCCTGCCCAGGAGCGAGTGAAAGAATTCAAGGAGTTTACCATTCCTCTTGAAGAAAAGGAACTAAAAGATCAGGGCGCACGCTGCATGGATTGCGGTATTCCGTTTTGCCATAGCGGCTGTCCCTTGGGTAATTTGATTCCCGATTTTAATGATGCAGTTTACAAAGGTAAATGGGAAAGAGCGGCAAAAATATTGCATAGCACTAATAATTTTCCTGAATTTACAGGAAGATTGTGTCCGGCACCCTGTGAGGAAGCCTGTGTATTAAACATTAATGAAGATCCTGTAACTATCGAGAATATCGAAAAGAATATTGCAGAGCAGGCTTTTGAGAATGGATGGATACAGCCACAAGTTCCGGAAATAAGGACAGGTAAAAAAGTGGCTGTAATAGGATCTGGTCCTGCTGGTCTTGCCGCTGCACAGCAACTAAACCGGGCGGGACATTATATTACTGTTTTTGAAAGAGACGAAAAAGCAGGTGGATTGCTAAGATATGGGATTCCGGATTTTAAGATGGAAAAATCTGTGATAGACAGACGTCTGGAAGTATTGGAAGAAGAAGGAATAAAATTTGTTACTGGAGCACATGTAGGAAAAAATATATCAGTAGAAGAAATAAAATCCAATCACGATGCTATAGTACTTTGCGGAGGAGCAACTGTGAGCCGAGCATTACCAATTAAAGGAGCAGATTTAAAAGGAGTTTATCAGGCTATGGATTTCTTGCCTCAAAATAATAGGAGAGTGGATAATTTGCCATTTTTGGGAGAGGAAATTTCAGCACAAAACAAGAAAGTTGTTGTAATTGGAGGAGGAGATACTGGAAGTGATTGTGTAGGAACTTCTTTTAGGCAAGGAGCTGTAAGTGTTACCAACTTTGAGATCATGGAAAAGGCTGGCTTGGAAAGACCTAAGAATCAGCCTTGGCCATATTGGCCTATGAGGTTGAGGACTACCTCTTCTCATAAAGAAGGAGCAGAAAGACAATGGAGCATTTCTACTAAAGAGTTTTTAGGAGATAAGGACGGGAATTTAACTGGTTTAATTACAACAGAAGTAGAATGGACACATAAACTAGGGGAGCGGCCACAATTATCTGAAGTACCTGGAACTGAACAAAAATGGGATTGCGAGTTGGCACTATTAGCAATGGGTTTTACAGGAAGTGAAACCAATTTACCAGAGCAACTCGGATTAGAAATGGACGCGAGGAGTAATATTAAAGCCTCGATAGATAATTATATGAGCAATGTTCCCGGAATTTTTGTTGCGGGTGATTCAAGAAGAGGTCAATCCTTAATAGTTTGGGCAATTTCTGAAGGTAGAGAAGCTGCATACTATGTAGATAAATACCTAATGGGAGCCTCAAACTTACCTCTTAAAGGAGAGGGAGATCTTCCAAGGCGATAGTAATTTAAATAATAAAATTTTAGGAAGTACAATAAAGCCGAAATCATATCCAGATTTCGGCTTTATAATATTAAAAATAAAAGGATTATTCCTCGCTTTTCTTTTCTGAAGTTTTCTTTTTAGGCATTGGCCCACGCATGTGTATAACCAATCCATTTAGGAAGTTTCTTAAAAATTGATCTCCACATTCCACATATTTTGGATGATCTTCATTTCTAAAGATGGCGCCAAGCTCACTTTTGGTAACTTTAAAATCTACCAGTGCACAAATTTGTACTATATCGTCATCACGAAGTTTAAGTGCAACTCGTAATTTTTTAAACGTATCATTGTTAGTTAATCCCATAGCCACAAAAATAAGGATTTTAAAGAGAAGTCAGAAATTTTCTAATTTATAAAAATTGGGTGAAGCTTAAAGAGAACTTGAAGGGTTATCTACCTTATTTTTATTTAAGAATTTGGTCAATAATCGAAGTGAACATAGCCATTCCCGTGGGGATAATTTCATCTGGAAAATCGTAATCCGGATTGTGTAGCGCAGGAGAGTTCTCTCCAGCCCCTAAGCCAAACATAGCCGATTTGTAGTATTTTGAATACCAGCCAAAATCCTCTCCAAATTTATAAGGATATGGTTTTTCATTTATTTTTAAATTATTGATCTCAGCAGCTTTCTGGATTAAATCATTACAAAAAGGATCATTGGCAGAAGTCGGGAAATAATCGAACCATCCGGTTTCTATTCCTAAATTATATTGCTTGCAAATATTGTAAACAAGCTCATTAATAGCCAATTTTAACTTCGTCATATGTTCTTCGTCCCGAGTTCTTATGGTATAATGAAGCTCCCCAGAACCTGCTGAAACGCCATATGCTATCTGCCCCATTTTAATATGAATTGGAGTAAGCAGTGCGAAATCGGGTTTTTCAGGTTCTAAAATATTTAATCGCTTAAATTGTTTAATTATATCTGCAATGGCAAGCGCGGGGTTAATACCATTCTCTGGTTCGGAGGCATGAGCTTCTTTACCTTTAAATAAAATCCCCAGGCTCTGTACAGAGGAGGAGAAATTGTTCTGAACTCTAATTATGCTATTTAATGGTTCTCCTGGAATGTTATGCAAAGCAAAAACATAATCTGGTTGCAGTTCTTTAAATTTCTCATCTTCAATTACAGCCTTAGCTCCTTTGCCAGTTTCCTCTGCTGGTTGAAAAAGCAAGATGATTTTCCCTTTCTTATAGGATTGTTCTTTAATCCAATAGCTTAATCCTGCAACAATTGCCATATGCCCATCATGCCCACATTTATGGGAGACATTTTGTAATCCTGAACGATAGGAGAATAAATTTGATTCTTCAATTGGTAATGCATCTAGTTCGCAACGAATTAATATTACAGGCCCATCCTCATTAAATGAATAGATTGCTGCGAGACCATGGCCTCCAATGTCTTCAATTAATTTTGAAGGTGGATATAAGGATAGAAATTTTTTAATACGAACTGCTGTTTCTTTTTCTTCACCAGATATTTCAGGAAACTGATGCAATTCTTTTCTTAAAGCTTTTATTTTTTTCAGCATTGCAATTGTAGTGTTTTACGTGATTCCAAAGGCTTGCTAAATTACAGTTTTTAAGATACATTTCTTTCTTTGTAGCAATTAGTGTCCTTTAGTTATTTATCTTGATTTTTAGGTATTTACTAATAAATAAATTAAAATTTATTTAAGCTAAAGCATAATTTTCTAAGGGTTTAACATTAAGTATATTCGTGAGAATCTTTTCATTAAAATATAATACCACCCTAAAATATGAGAAATATATTAGTCCTCGGTGCCGGTAAATCAACCTCGGTACTTATATCATACTTATTAGAGAAATCTGTAAAAGAGAATATACAACTCACTATTGCCGACCTTGATATAGAACAAGCTTCAAAAATGTATGGCAATCACGAAAATTGCAATGTGATCTCTTTAGATATCACAGATAAAATTAGTAGAGAAAAAGCTATTGAACAGTCGGATATTGTGATATCCATGTTGCCTGCCAGATTTAATATAGAAGTTGCTAAAGATTGTATTTTACTGAAGAAATCCTTGGTGTCTGCATCTTATGTAACCAAAGAAATGATGGCGTTGGATAAAGAGGTAAAGGAAAATGGACTTGTTTTTATGAATGAAATGGGTTTAGATCCTGGAATTGATCATATGAGTGCAATGCAGGTTATAGACAGAATTAGAGACGATGGAGGTAAATTGTTGTTGTTCGAATCTTTCTGCGGAGGTTTAGTAGCGCCAGAAAGTGATACCAATCTTTGGAACTATAAATTTACATGGGAACCAAGAAATGTTGTGCTTTCCGGTCAATTTGGAGAGGCTTTATTTATTCAGGAAGGGAAATATAAATCTATTCCTTATAATAAACTCTTTAAGAGAACAGAATATATTCAAATAGATGGGCACGGCAAATTTGAAGCTTACGCCAATAGAAATTCCTTGGACTATCGAAGTATTTATGGATTAGAGGATATTCTAACCCTTTATAGAGGAACAATTAGAAGAGTTGGATTTAGCAGGGCTTGGGATATGTTTGTACAACTAGGGATGACCAGTGATTCTTATGAGTTGCCAGACACAAAAAACATGAGTTACCGTGAATTTGTAAATACTTTTCTTCCATATTCGGATACGGATTCTGTTGAAATAAAAATGCGACATAACCTAAAGATCGATCAGGACGATATCATGTGGGATAAATTGTTGGATTTAGACCTGTTTAATGATGAGAAGATTATAGGAATTGAAAATGCAACTCCCGCACAGGCGCTTCAAAAGATCTTATCTGATACCTGGACCCTTGCTGAAGATGATAAGGACATGATCGTAATGTATCACAGGTTTGGCTACGAATTAAACGGACAGAAAAAGCTAATTGAATCTTCTATGGTGAATATTGGAAAAGACCAAAGTCAAACTGCTATGGCAAAAACTGTTGGCTTGCCGGTAGCGATGGTAACTTTGGCCATTTTAAATGGAAACGTATCTACCAAAGGGGTGCAAATTCCTATTAGGAAAGAAGTATATGAGCCTATTTTGAAAGAAATGGAATCCTACGGAATTACATTTGAAGAAAAAGAATCGGAATATATAGGCTATAATTCTAAAGGGAGACTGGCTAATTAATTGAAATAATTCGTATAAATAATAATTTAAAAGGCTGCAGATATTATCTGCAGCCTTTTTTTAATTTCAGAATAAAGAGAAGAACTAATTCGATGCGATTTCTAAACTTTCGATTGCTTCCTCCTCATTAACCCAATCATCTTGTTTTGCTGTCCAGATCCCATAATTAATGGAAGCTGCAATAATTGAAATCACTGGGCTTAATAGTGCAAAAAAAGCAAACGGAACATAATCTATGGTTGCAACTCCAAGAGTAAGCGCAGCAAAAGCAGCATCTCCTGTCCATGGGACCATCATTCCAAACATAGTCCCACCATCTTCCAGACTTCTGGAGAGCACTCTGGAGGACACATTTTTCTTTCTATATAAAGGTAAAAATGCTTCGCCGGGCATTAAAATGGATAAATACTGACTATTACTAATCATTGTAGTAACCAAACAACTTGTAATTGTTATAAATACAAGAGAAACAGTATTAAAAACCAGTTTTTCTAGTCCGCTAATCAATGCACCAAGAATTCCTGTTTTAGCTATAATTTCCCCAAAAATAAGAGCGACAATTACGATGGAAATGGTATGCATCATATGTTCCATGCCACCCCTGTTTGCAAATAGTTTAGTGGTTAATTCACTTCCGAAGTCCAAGTCTAAGCCTTGTACCAAACTCATTAAAATAGTAGAAATATCAAACTGGTGTTGAAAAATTAATGCTACAATAATACTTATTACTGCTCCTAAACTGATAGCTATTACCGGCGGGATTTTTTTTACTGCCAGAACAATAGTAATCAAAGGCACCAGCAGCATAAATGGAGATATAAAAAAGTGTTCCTGAATGGAGATTTTAAGACTTTCAATTTGATCTATATGTATCCCGGAAAGATTGAAACCTCTGCTTAAGTAAGCATATATGAACAAAGCAATGATCCATGCCGGTAGAGTAGTGTAGACCATAGATTTAATATGGACAAACAATGGGGTATTTGTAGCTGCAGCAGCCATATTAGTGGTGTCTGAAAAAGGCGACATTTTATCTCCAAAAAGAGCACCAGATAATATCATTCCTGCGGTGAGAGGGAGAGAAATTCCCATTCCCTGTGCAATCCCGATCATTGCGACCCCTATAGTTCCAATACAGGCATAAGCACTGCCCGTAAAATAGGAGACAATGGAACAAGATATAAGGCCAACTACTAAAAAGTAATTAGGATCTATAATATCTAAACCATAATAAATAATTGTGGGGATAATTCCCGAGGCGATCCAACCACCAATTAAGCATCCAATGGCTAAAAGCATTACAACGACAAATGCACTTTTTCTAACTCCATCTAAAATGAAATCGTTGATATCTTCTAAAGTATATCCTAGAAAAAAACTAATTGTACTTATATAAACAATACATAAGAACAAGGTTACAATGGTTGGTAATTCCAAAACCATCATACAATAGCTCACAATTAAGGCCAAAATGAATATTATGACAAAACCTTTTATAAATGAAATATGTTTTTTTGGCATAATTTATTGGAAAATTAAATGATCTGATTTTCGATTATAAAAAATTGTAAAAAAGAAGGGGCTGTTTATTTAAACAGCCCCTTTTAACATGATATAAATTAAAAATTAAAATTGATAGTTTAAACCTACTCTAAAATTAGCACCTAATAAACCTTGTTGTTGTACTTCAGAAGAATGTGGGAATCTAGCTCCAGCTTCAGAAGTGAAAGTATTAGGATCTGTTAGCTCTGGATATACATCAAAGAGGTTATTTGCAACCCCAGTTATACTCAGTTTATCTGTGAAATTGTAAGTAAGAACAAAATCTGTGATCAATCTTGCTGGAAGTTCTTGATCGATCCCCTGAGGGCTCGCTTCAGGATGTCTGATCGTTACAGATCCAAAAACAGTATTATTCAATGCAATGTTCCATTTATTTAATTCCTTATTAAGTCCTAAGATCAATTTATATTTTGGTCTTGCATCTTCTATCAATGCTTTTTCCTCACGAGCAAAAATATTATACCCGTTTTCAGCTAATGCAGCAGGTGTAGTGATAGCGTCAATTTCAGTATTATTAAAATTGGCAGCAAAACTAGCACCGAATCCACCACTGTAGTTTTTATAATTTAAAACAATATCTGCTCCGGTAGTTGTTGTGTTTCCTGCATTCACGAAAAACTGTAAAGCTCTTACATTGTTGTCATCCAAAATTTGCTCTACAGGATTTCTTGTTTCATCATCACCATCAGATCCAATTTGAGAAGATAATAATACACGATCATCCACTTCTATTTGATAAAAATCTATAGATCCGTAGAAATTATTGCTGAATTTATAAGTTACACCAGCAGATAAGTTTCTGGAAGTTTCAGCAAATAAACTTTTTACACCTAAAGCTTGTACTGCAGGATTGTCGTTTGCCAAAGTTCCTTGTAAGAAAGGCTCGCTAATACCAGCAATAATAATGTATTGACTATTTGTTAAATAACGTTGATGTAATGTTGGTGCTCTAAAACCTGTACTATAAGAGGCTCTTACAGCTCCTTTTTCTCCTAATTTAAATCTACCATTCACTTTAAATGAAAAGTTATCTCCAAAATCTGAGTAATCTTCATATCTGGCTGCAGCACCTAATAAAAGTGCATCAGAAACATCATAATCTACAAGAGCAAAGGCAGCAAAATTGCTTCTGTCCCAACTTCCAGCTTCAGCAGGTTTTACCCCCGCAAAAGAATCTGATCCTCCTTTATAATAAGAAAAAGGATCTCCTTCAAAAGCATCGAAATATTCTTTCTTATATTCTAATCCCATTCCAACATTCACGTTTTCAACTAGAGATCCACCCACGTTGAAATTTCCGATCATATTTTGAAGCCTGTAGCCTCCTGGATGGAAAGTTGTTGGAGAGGTTCCGTTGTCTGCCAAATAATCCCTGTTTACAGAATTGTTTACAGTATAAGATACAGAGTTGGCTCCATAAGTAGCACTAGCATCTGCATTCCAGTTTTCTCCAAGATCATATTTAACTCCCATAACATTAATATGGTCATTAATTTTTGCCTCAAATGTTGGTTGATAACCTACAAAGTCTTCCGGACTTGTTAGAAATCCTGCATCTGCAACATCTCTTCTCCAGTATGGGGCTCTGTAATATGCGAAACTTTGACCTGTTCTAGTGGTATAACCATGAAAAGTGTAAAATTCTCCTTTTTCTCCAAGAGGATGGGACATATTAACAAATATGTCTGTTTTCTCCATAGCTGGTTGACCAACGTGCATTCCTAAATCTGGATTGTCTATTTGCCATTGAATTTCTTGAGGTCTTTCTGCTCCAGGATCATTAGTTCCAGGAGTTCCCGCTCTGTTGGTAGTGTTTTGCTTGTAATATCCTAAAGTAAGGTTTACATATCCACCATCTCCAAAATTAAATGCTGTGTTTAGATCTGAACCAAAAGTAAAACCATCTCCTTCAGAAGTGATTCCTGTAGTTGCTGTTACAGTAGTATATTCAACATTCTTTTTTAAGATCATGTTAATTACCCCACCAATAGCATCAGATCCATATTGTGCAGATGCACCATCTCTTAATACTTCTACACGCTCTATTGCAGCAGTAGGGATACTTTTTAAATCTACTCCAACTTCTCCTTTTCCTGGAGTTCTATTCAAGTAAACCTGTGCACTCTGATTTTTACGTTTTCCGTTTACCAGTACCAAAGTTCTACTTGGTCCTAATCCACGAAGATCTGCTGGATCGTAATGAGCAGTAGCATCCGAGATCGCTTGATTGGAAGAATTAAAAGATGGAACCTTGAACATTAGCATCTTATCTAATGTTGGTTTCCCACTTGTAGTTAATTCCTTAACCCCAAAGTTGTCTACTGGTACGGGAGAATCTAAGATCGTTCTTGGTTTTGTTCCCTGTCCTGTTACAACTATTTCATCCAGACCAAAACTATCTTGAGCTAAAGTCATTACAATATTAGTAGCTGCAGTGATCTCCTGTTTTTTAGTTTTAAAACCTATATAGGAACCTACTATTGTAGTAGGGAGCTTAGAAACATTGAATTCGAAATTTCCAACCTCATCTGTTGTAGTTCCATTGGTGGTTCCTTCTTCCATTACGGTAGCAAATGGTACACCTTCACCTTTTTCGTCAATTATTTTTCCTGTAACTGAAGTCTGTGCCCAGGATGCTATTGGGATACAGAAAATTAATAACAAGAAATTTAATTTTTTGATTGTTTTTTTCATAATTGTATTAATTGGTTGCGCCAAATATTAACAAAACCTTAAGGAAATGCAAATGTATTTTTTTTTGCGTACGCAATTAATAATTAATAACACTCCTTATTATTAACGGATAATTATATTTATTAATTAGTTAAAAAAATGTATTATAATTAAAATTATCTATAATTATTCGCTATTTATCTAATTGTAAGAATTATAATGATTAATTATCAAATTTGAAGGAATTTTAAGTCCTTAACAATAATTTATATTTATTATAAATTGATATTCAAGCTTTTAAAAGGCATTTGTTGAGGTAATTTAGATATAGTAAAATTTCAAGGTTCAAAGTGATTAAGAATCTTCAAACATTACTTCTCTAAGCATCTCTCTAATAAATATTAAAATAGAATTTATATACTAATGTAAATCCGATGACAGATCTTTTGTAATGAGGCTTCATAATTTACTGCGCTAAAAAAAAGTCATCCTGTAAAATATTTTTAAAGGTCTATGAATGCTATTATTTTTATTTTAAAGCTATATAGGCAAAAAAAATATTTAAATTCTTTTACTTTGAAATTGATTAGAATCTAGTAGAAAATAAATATCAGAAGTAATTTTATGAATCACGATAGCCTTGAAGTCCATACTCTTAAAAATTCTAAAGGTACCGAACTGAGTATTTTGAATCTCGGTGCAAGTTTGTTTAGTTTTTATTTATTAGATAAGAATGACAAAATTGTAAATATCCTTGTTGGTCCAAGGCACAAGGAAGTCTATGCTTCTGAAAACTACATAAAAGAAAATAAATGTTTTGGAGCTTCCATAGGGAGGTATGCAGGAAGAATTTCTGAAGGAGAATTTATGCTTGGTGGTAAAGCTTTTAAACTGTTTCAAAAAAACGGAGTTCATTTACATGGTGGATTTAGAGGTCTTCAGCATAAAATATGGGAGGTAGATAAAATTACAGAAGGAGAAAACCCTTCAATAAAACTGAGCACTTTTTCTGAAGATGGGGAAGAGGGTTATCCTGGTAATCTAAAAGTTCAGGTTATTTACACACTTACGGAAGAAAATGAACTGGTAATTGAATATCAAGCAGAAACGGATAAACGAACTCCTGTAAATCTTACAAATCACGCTTATTTTAATCTTAGTGGTAGAGGAGATGTGAGAGATCATGAATTATATATAGCTTCTAAATATCTACTAGAAGTGGATGAAAAATTAAGACCTTCTGGGAAATATCGATCCTTTACAAATGATGTTAAGAGTTTTCAAACACCAAAAATAATAGGAGATATCTTGTTGGATGATACATTTGTTTTTAATTCAGCTAAAGAGCAGGTTAAAGTAAAATTATTCTCAGAGGAAACCGGAATAGAATTAAGTGTGAAAACCAATCAACCCGCTGCAGTTGTCTATATACCTGTAGATTTACCGGATCTATGGGAATATCAGACTGAAATAGCTTCGCAGTCGGCAGCGATTTGCATTGAACTCCAAAACTTTCCAGATGCACCAAATCATGATAATTTTCCAAACTCGATTTTAGATCCCAAAGAAAAGTATTCCAACAGAAGTTCATTTCAATTTACAATAAAGCGATAGGATTTATATATAAATAGAAAAAGGCTGCCTATAAAAGCAGCCTTTTTAATATCTAAGTTTGTATATAAATTACTCCATGATAGAGTAGATGCTATAAGAATTTGCGGGAGCTTCAATGCTTACCACGCCATCTGCACCAGTAGAAGGAGAATAAGAGGAGTTATTTCCATAATCCATTAACTTCTTGGAAGTCCAATTAGTTACTACTTCTCTTCGTTTATTATTGCCACTTGTGTTTATATATAAGATCAAACCTGGATTAGTTGTATTTCCGGCTCGTTTCATTATATATTCATCATTGTCATTATAAAGCACTTCCACATCACCAACTGCTAAAGTATTATGCAATAGGATCATGTTTTTGATTTCCTCTTGAAAATCAGCATTTTCATAATCTGAATAGAAAATAGTTGGATAGCCATCGTGAGTTAAAATATAAGCATAAGCCTTCATTTTATTAGACTCGTCTATACGGTTATCTTTATTATCATCTTTTTCTGTATCATGATTGGCTACAAAAGTTACCGCCTTATCTGGATAGGTTTTACGTAACATATCTTTCCCTAAATAAGTAAGGTCATTGTTCCTGTCAAATGCTTCTTCCATCTTATAAAAACAAGCAAAATCGAATGCCGATGCACCAGATGCTTCTACCCATCTTTCTAATACATAACTATTTCCGTCGTAATTTTCACCAACTGCAAAACCGCCAACTTCGTCTACCCAAGCTTTAACTACCCATGGTTCAAAACCTTTTACATAATCGAATCTCCAACCATCAAAGCCCATTACATTTTTGTAATACTTGGCAACTGAATTATCCTTTTTCCAGAACCACTCCTGAACGCGTTCTTGATCATGACACACATCTTGCTCTGAATAGAATAGATCTCCTGAATCTCTTTCATGAATATCGTTAGGATGGTAATCTTTATAACTCCTATTAAACATTCCAGATGCATTTCCATGCGTTTCATCGAATAGGGTATAGGTGTTCTTATTTCTGAAGTGGTTAAATTCTTCGCCACCACCAGAGTTGTGATTAAGTACTATATCTGCAATAACCTCTAGATCTACACTGTGAGCGCTAGCGATTAAAGTTTCTAATTCGGCACGTGTTCCAAATCTGGTAGGAATGGTTCCTTGTTGAAAATATTCACCAAAGTCGAAATAATCTGAAGGATCGTAACCCATAGAATATCCTCCAGATTGTCCCTTAGATACTACCGGAAGCCAGATTCTATCTACACCGGCATCTGCCCATCCAGCAACTTTATCGTTAAGGATCTTCCACCATTCATGTCTTGGCTCTACATCCCAATAAAAAGTTTGCATCATTACCCCAGATCCGTTATCAAATTTAGAGAGATCCAAAGCCTTAGGAATATCCGGAGTAGGAGTTTCTCCACCCCCAACTACATCATCTGTAGAATCTACTGGATCACTATCGGAAGAACAAGAGGTCCCAAATATCATTAAAGATACTGCCGCTCCAAAAATTATTTTTTTAATCATTTGTATTTTTTTAAATGAATAAAGCTGCCTAAGGATAATATAGATTTAACTTAACTTCTAAAATTTAGAAATAGGTTAAGCCTTTTATCTTTAGACAGCTTTAGAATAAATTGAATTCTGAAAATTATTCAGTCACTACTGGAATAAATATATAACGACCACTAATATCATTGAACCATACAGTATATGTTCCAGCTGTAGCTATAATATCGTCACCATTTGCTATACCACTAGGGAAATTTTCTCCACCACCCCAGTTTACAGTCCAGTCTAAATTAGCTCTAAACTTTACTGGTCCATTTGTAAGAACAACATCAGTTGCTTTCCAAATATGTTCATCAAAATCAGATTTAGTCATTTTAATATCTGGAGTTGGGTTATCATCGCCAGGCCATCCAACAGATGTTCCTGCTCCAACAAGCCCTACCACATCATAAGTAGCTGCTGCGCTAGCATCAAAAACTTCAAAAGAATAAGTAAATTCTTCTCTGTTCACCATTAACTTGTAATATTGATCTGCAGCTACAGCGAAGGCAGAAGGATCTCCACCTAAAATAGCTTTACTTGTAAATGCATCTCCATCTACACCCCATTGTGAATCCCAATCTCCTAATGTTTCAAGTAATTTAAATCCTTCAATTCCATCACCTCCAGCAAATCTTCCAGTATAGTGGTAGATATTTTCATTTGCTGAATCTCTAAATAAAGGAATGTTATTGTTATCTGGATTCCAACCTGCAGAAGTAGCATCTCCTACTAAGTAAAATTGTTTGTAAACAGGACCTTCTACTTCTCCTTCTGGTAATAATACAGTAAGAGATAAAACCTCTGAAGTTTGATCTACTACATTACCTGCATCACCTCCAACATAAGCTCTAACTTTGAAAAATAGGTTACCGGTATTTGGAAGATCTGTATCTGGATCATTATCTAAACCTGCCTCTGCAGCAAGTTCTAGCATAGAAGCGACAGTTACAGATAGATTTGTAACAGTTACATCTCCTAAAACTGAATAACTTTCAAAAGATTCTGTAGCAGAACCTTGAAGCTCGTAATTTACAGGTGTTTGAACATCAAAATCAACTTCATTCCATACAAATCTTTCAGCTAAATTATCTGCATTCGATGCTCTAAGTGTATATACCTCTGAGGTTGAATTTGTGAACGAAATACCTTCTGTATCTGGTTTAGCAGTGAAGGTAAAATCGTCATCTTCTGAACAAGCATTTAAGCTAAGGATTGCGATAAACGCTATGAATATGTTTGTTATTTTTTTCATTGTATATGTTATTTTATTAGTAGCCAGGATTTTGCTGAAGATTAGTATTAATTAAAATTATGTTGCTTGGTAGTGGGAACAATTGTCTAAATGATTCTACTGCAGTTCCAGATTTAGAACCACCTTTAAAAGGCCACAGGTAATTACCAGTTGTAAAATCGTTAAAACGAATTAGATCTGTTCTTCTTTGACCTTCCCAGTATAGTTCTCTTGCTCGTTCATCTATAATAAAATCTAATGTAAGATCGCCGCTGTTAATATTTCCAGTATTATCTCCAAACGCTCTTTCTCTTAGTTCATTAATATAACCTACAGCAGTTTGTAGATCTCCACCAGAACCACCTCTTAATACAGCTTCTGCATAAGTAAGATAAATTTCACCTAAACGTATTAACGGAAGGTCAGTGTCTACGAACTCTCCACTTGCATCCACACCTTGTTCTCCATCAGACTTTAAATTGGAGAATTTTTTTACTGCGTAACCATCTGTAAAAGTGTTAGCAATTTTATTGATCTCTAAACTTTGCCCATCTGTATGGAACATAGCTCTCGCATCGGACCAAGTGATTGGGTTTCCATCATCGTCTTTAGAAGTTACAGAATAGTCAAATTTATTAACCAAAGCTTCCGTAGTTCTTAGACCTTCCCAGCCACCATTTACACCAGAATTAGCAGGTATCATAGACCCCCCAATAGATGCATGAATAAGGAATGTAGTACCACCGTAGGTTCTAGATTGATTTCCGTCAAAATTTAAAGCAAAAATGAATTCTTTTTGAGCTCCGTTCGAATTATTATCTGCAAGGAACAACTCATCATATGCAGAACCATTTCCATTTGCATCTGTTGTATTTATAGCATAACTGGAATTAATTGCTTTAGACGCGAAGGTAACAGCTTCTGTATTACGTTGCTCTCCAATATAAACTTCTGCGTTAAGATATAGTTTAGATAAAAGTGCCCATGCAGCTACTTTATCTACACGCCCGTATTCATTCGAGCCACTTTCTTTTAATAGATCTTGAATTTCAAGAAGCTCAGACTCTACATAGTTAAAAACTTCTTTACGGGTAGATTGCTCTGGTAGATCTGTAGATACTTTATCTACTAAAGGCACATTCGCGTATAAGTCTACTAAGTTATAATAAGCAAAAGCTCTTAAAAATCTAGCTTCAGCGATGTAAGCTTTAACTTCATCATTATCATTTAATGATTCTGCATTCGAGATAAAGGAGTTACAAAAAGAAACTTCTTGAGCAAGACGATAGTACATTGCTGTAGTAAAATCATTATTTGCGCCCCAACTCATTGCGTGAAGGTTTGGAAGCCCTGGATCACCCCAACCTACAACAGCATTATCTGTAGTAAGTTCGTTTAAACTAAATAACATTCTTGAATACTGGGATGTACCCTCATCTATTCCAGAAATATCTGGTTGGCCAGCAGGACCTTCTTGTCCTGTAAGTGCTAAACTAGCGTATAGTTTAGCTAGAGCTCCTTTAGCTTCATCTGCATTCACAAACACATCAGCTTCAGTAAAACTATCTGGATCTATAGGGGCTTGATCTAAGTCGGCATGGCACGACACTATTAAAAGTGTCGGAACGACTAATATTAATTTTTTTATATAATTCATTTTCATATTTCTATTATTAGAAGTTCAGATTTACACCAACAGTAAAAGTTCTAGGTCTAGGGTAGAAACTATTATCAATACCTCCACCTATTTCAGGGTCAAGACCTTCGTAGTCTGTAATGGTCAGTACATTTTGTACAGATCCATATACTCTAAGATTTGAGTCTTCAGAGATATTTGCAAAAGTGTGTCCTAAAGTAATATTGTCTAACTTAAAGAATGATGCATCCTGAACGTAGTAGTCACTTTGAAGATTAGTTTCCGTAATTGTTTGGAAACCTGCATTAAAATAATCTGTATGTAAGTTAGTTAGGATGTTATTAGCAGTTGCTCTATTTTCATGTGCTTTACTAGATGCCATGTTATTATAAGCGTAGTTACCTAAATTTGCTCTAGAAACTATTGCTAGATCCCAATTCTTATAATTAACATTGGTATTTAATCCCATGATAATATCTGCATTTGGATCTTTGTATAAGTACTTATCATCATCATTTATCTGGTTATCCCCATTTCTATCTACATAGGCACCTTCAATTGGTCTACCAGCTTCATTATATACTTGTTTGTAAACCCAGTAGCTAAACGGTGCATAACCTTCTTTGTGCAATTGAACGTTATTTCCAGTTCCACCATTAATTCCACCAACTTCAACTTGATCTGGAAGATTTGTTATTTCATTTTCATTATAAGAAATATTATAACCAATGTTCCATTTTAAGTTTTCAGTTTTAATAGGAGCTACGTTAATTTCAAACTCGATTCCTCTATTCTCCATATCACCAATATTTTTATCAATTCCGTTAGAGAAATTGGTAAATGGATCTATAGTTACGTAACTAATAAGGTCTTCAGTTTTCTTTAGATAAGCATTAACAGAACCTGAAACTCTACTATTAAAAAGAGAGTAGTCTATACCTGCATTTAAAGTTTTACCAATTTCCCATTTTAGATTCTCATTATAAGCTTCTGGACGGAAGGTTTGGTAATACCCAGATCCAAACTGGTAGTTAGCATTAGATCTACTTCCCGTATATCTAGTTAAGAAATTATAATCTCCTAAACCATTAACGTTTCCAATTTCACCATAACCAAATCTTAATTTTAACTGGTCTATTGTGTTTGAATTAAAGAAATCTTCATTAATAATATTCCATGCTACAGCGAAAGAAGGAAAATAACCCCAACGATCGTCTGGATTTAATTTTGAAGAAGCATCTGCTCTAAGAGTTGCAGTTAATAAATATCTGTCATCAAAATTATAATTAGCTCTTCCAAAATAAGAAAGTAGCGTGCTTTTCCATTTATCTATAAATTCGAAATCATTACCATCCTCTTGAGCTTCACTATCAAAGCTATAATTGTCATTTTCAAAGCTCTGATAGGAATACCCTGCTACAGCAGAAATGGAATGCTTATCTATATCTTTATTATAGGTAAGGTAAGCATCAAACAATTTATTAGTTGCATTGTTAACATAATTTGAATAAGAACCATTCCAGTCTAAAGCCGATGAAGGCATTTGGTCTGATACGATAGTTCTTCCATGACTATTTGTTTTATCATACCCCACATTTGCTGTTGCGGTTAGATCTGGAAAGAAATGGAATTTGTAATCTACTTTTGCATTTCCAATTAATCTTCTTACTTCTGCGGTATCATCCTTTAGGTTGATTAAAGCTACTGGATTGGTTGGAGCTAAACTGTTTTGAACTCCTTCAGAATTTAGCCAAGTAAAATAACCTCCAAATGGAGAGTTAGCATCATTTATGGACTGAGTTGGATCAAAGTCTACCGAGCTTCCAATTGCATCTCTGTTTGCAAACGTGTTTTCTGTATACATTCCACGTCCATTCACTTCTACCTTTATATGTCCATCTAAAAATGAAGGACGTAAACTTACAGAACCTGTTGTTCTAGAGAAATTATCTCTTTTAAGAATTCCATCTTGATTTGTATAGCCAATACTAGCTCTTGTTGGCATGAAACCTCCAATATTTCCGGTAGTCGTTAAGTTATGGTTATAACCTATTGCCTCTCCATAAATTTCTTCTTGCCAATTCGTTTTGGAATTACCCAATTTAGCAATAGCATCTTGATCACCAAGCTCATTAATAAGAGATTTAAACTGGTCTGCATCCATTACATCTACATAATCTGTAGGTCTGAAAACACTTGTAGACCCAGAATAATTAAATTTGAATTCTTGTCCAGTTCCTCTTTTAGTAGTTATCAAGATAACTCCGTTTGCCGCTCTAGCCCCATAAATAGCAGTAGAAGATGCATCCTTTAAAACGGTCATGCTTTCAATATCATTTGGATTAATGAAATCAAGAGCATTTCTAGATCCACCTACATTATTATTGCTTAATGGAACCCCATCAACAACTATTAATGGAGAACTAGTTAACGATAGTGATCCTTGTCCTCGAATTACAATATTTTGACCTTCACCAGGAGCACCACCACCAGAGGTAACACTAACTCCTGCAATTTTACCAGTAATTAATTCTCCAGCAGTACTAATTTGACCTTTATTAAAATCTTCTGTAGATACTTGGTTTACAGCTCCAGTAGCATCTTTCTTTTTTATAGAACCATATCCAATTAATACAATTTCTTCTAGAGCATTTTGACTCTCCTCTAATTGAATGTTAATAGTTCCCTGACCTGTGTAAACAACTTCTTTTGGAATAAATCCTACATAAGAAAACACTAAAACGTTTTCGTTGCTTACATTAGTTAAGGTGTAATTACCATCAAAATCGGTAGTTGTACCATTAGATGTTCCTTTTACGATAATATTCACCCCTGGCACCGATAATCCTGTAGCACTTTCAGTAACAGTACCACTTACAGTTTGTTGGGCAAAAAAGCTCATCGGTAGCATTAACAGCAAAAACAATGAACTTTTCAGTAATTTTTCCATAAATATTTTGATTAATTTAAATAAAATTTAACTCTGTATTTTCACTTCCTGAGGCTAAATGTATGTAAACTAATTGTTAATTTTCCGTAGAAATCCAGCGCTAGTCTTACGAAAACGTTTTCGTGTTGAAAACTTTTGTAAATTAACACATTAACAAAAAATTTGTAATAATTTTACCTCACCAATAATAATTTTTGCCCCCGATATTGCCTTATGAAAAAGAGATTAACACTTAAATTGATTGCAAAAGAATTAGACGTTTCTGTTTCTACCGTTTCTAAAGCATTAAGAGATAGTGCAGAGATTAGTGAAGATACTCGCCAAAAGATTAAAGCATTTGCTAAACTGTACAATTATAAGCCTAACATAATTGCTTTAAGTCTTAAAAACAGAAAGACGAAGACAATAGGGGTTATAATCCCTGAGATCGTTCATCACTTTTTTACTACTGTGATAAGTGGTATAGAGCAAGCAGCTAATGAAAAAGGCTATCACGTAATTATATGCACCTCCAATAATTCTTTTGATAAAGAGGTAATAAATATGGAGATCTTGGCCAATGGAAGCATAGATGGTTTCATCTTATCTGTTGCAAAAGAAACTCAACAAAAAAAGGATTATCACCATCTTACCGAAGTCATAGAGCAAGGAATGCCATTGGTAATGTTTGATAGGGTGATAGATGAAATTAATTGCGATAAAATAATTATAGATGACTTCTTGGGCGCTAAAAAAGCAATTCAACATCTTATAGATAAAAAATGTAAAAAAATAGGTCTTATAACTACTATAGATTATGTAAGTGTTGGAAAATTAAGGACTCAGGGTTATAGAGAAGCTTTAAAAGAGAATAATATTCCCGCAGATGAAGATCTAATTTTGAAAGTTGAAGATTTCGATAAAAGTGAAATGGAAATTCAATCATTTCTAAAAGATAAGAAAATGGATGCTGTATTTGCAGTAAATGAACATTTTGCTATTTATGCAATAAAGGCATTTCAAGAACAAGGTTTAAAAGTGCCAGATGATGTGCAGGTAATAGGATTTACAGATGGGGAGCTTTCTAAAAGATTCATTCCTAGTCTCACCACGGTGAATCAGCATGGAGAGGAAATGGGGGCACAGGCCGCACGCTTGCTTATTAAGAAATTAGAGAATGAAGATGCAGAAGATGAGCCTTTTGAAACTATAATAATAGAAACTGGATTGGTAGAGCGTAATTCTACAAAACGCTAATTTCTCTTTGAGCATTTAAAATTTTATATATCTTTACCACCTTATAATTTTAGTCAAAACTGATATTTTCACTTCCTGTTAATACGTTTTGACGAGTCATAGTGCTTGTCGTAGTAGAAATTTAATCTTACGATATGCAAAAACGCAACCTAAGTTTTTGGGAGATTTGGAACATGAGTTTCGGATTCCTAGGTATTCAATTTGGATTTGCTTTACAAAATGCTAACACCTCGAGAATCTTTGAAACTCTTGGAGCACAAGTAGAGGATATTCCAATTCTTTGGATAGCTGCTCCTGTAACAGGACTTATAGTTCAACCCATAGTCGGATACTTTAGTGATAGAACCTGGACTAAATTAGGAAGAAGACGTCCTTATTTCTTAATTGGAGCAATTCTTTCGTCTTTGGCTTTATTTATCATGCCTAACTCCCCAACACTTTGGGTTGCAGCGGGAACTTTATGGATCATGGATGCTTCAATTAACATTTCTATGGAACCATTTAGAGCCTTTGTAGGTGATAATCTTCCAGAAAGGCAGCGAACACTCGGTTTTTCCATGCAAAGTTTCTTTATTGGAATTGGTGCCGTTGTTGGTTCTTTATTACCCTATATGTTTACCAATTGGTTTGGGGTAAGCAATACTGCGCCCGAGGGTATAATTCCAGATTCTGTGAAATGGTCGTTTTATGTTGGGGGTGTGGTGTTTTTATTGGCAGTTCTTTGGACTGTTTTTAAATCTAAAGAATATTCCCCTGCAGAATTAGCTGCTTTTGATAAAGCCGATAAAGCAATTTCGTCTATAAATGATGAAGTTATAGACAAGCAAAAAAACATTAAAACACAATTCACTTCAGGGATAATAATGGCCATTATTGGTTTATTATTTTCTGGTGTGATTTTTTATAAAGATCTAACTAAGGAGTTATACATTCTGTTTATAGGTCTTTTATTTGCAGGAGTTCTATTTATAATAGTTTCTCAATTAAGAAAGAATCAAGTGCGTAATGGATTTACCATTATAATAACAGATATGCTTAACATGCCAAAAGCTATGAAACAACTGGCATGGGTGCAATTCTTCTCATGGTTCGCATTATTTTCTATGTGGATCTATACAACTCAAGCGGTAACTGGCCATGTGTTTGGAACATCAGACACCACTTCCGAGCTTTATAATGATTCTGCAGATTGGGTAACAGTAATGTTTACCGTTTACAATGGAGTGGCGGCTGCAGTTGCCTTTCTACTACCAGTATTGGCTAGAAGAACAAGTAATAAATTCACCCATTTATTAGCACTATGTGCGGGAGGTTTAGGATTAATATCTATTTATTTCCTTTCAGATAAAGTGGGATTATTGTTGGCTATGGTTGGAGTAGGGATCGCTTGGGCGAGTATCCTATCTATCCCTTACGCTATGTTATCTGGGTCTCTACCATCTAATAAAATGGGATACTATATGGGAGTTTTTAACTTCTTTATAGTGATTCCTCAAATTGTGGCTGCCACAATTTTAGGATTTTTAGTAAAAGAATTTTTTGGGAATGAACCTATTTACGCCTTGTTAATAGGAGGTTTCTCAATGATCTTAGCGGGGTTCTTAACCCTAAGAGTTCAAACACAACGAAAAATAAATATTAGTGAGCAAAATTAAAGGAGTAATATTCGATTTGGATGGAGTAATTGTAGATACTGCGAAATTCCACTTCTTAGCCTGGAAAAAACTGGCTAACGATCTGGGTTTCGATTTTACAGAGCTTCAAAATGAAGAATTAAAAGGAGTTAGCCGAGTGCGATCTCTTGAGAAAATATTAGAGTGGGGAAATACGAGTTTGTCTGAAGATGAATTCATAAAAAAAATGGCGGTTAAGAATGACAATTATCTTTCTTATATCACCAACCTTACAAGTAAAGATATCTTGCCTGGAGTTTCAAGAATTATAGATTTTCTTACTGAAGAGAACATTCCAATTTCATTGGGATCTGCAAGTAAAAATGCACGTCCAATCTTGAAGAAAACAGGATTGATCGAAAAATTTCATGCAATTGTAGATGGGAACGATGTAAGTAAAGCCAAACCAGATCCAGAGGTTTTTCTTATTGCTGCTGAAAAGATTGGAGTAGCCAAAGAAAACTGCTTGGTCTTTGAAGATTCGGTTGCAGGAGTACAAGCTGCGAATATTGCAGGAATGATGAGTATAGGAATTGGTGAGAAAGATGTACTGCATGAAGCAGATCATGTTTTCAGCAGTTTTGAAGAAATTGAAATAGACTTTATAAAAAAATTATTGACTACTTAAGTATGAATCAAGATTATATAAAACCAGATAATTGGTCTATCATAGAAGAAGGCTTCGAGAAGGACCGAGTAGAATCTTCTGAAAGTTTGTTCAGTATCGGAAACGGGAAAATGGGGCAGCGTGCCAATTTTGAAGAACAATATTCAGGAGAGACATTTCAAGGAAGTTATATCGCAGGTGTATATTATCCAGATAAAACCAAAGTTGGGTGGTGGAAGAATGGCTACCCAGAATATTTTGCAAAAGTATTGAACGCCCCCAACTGGATTGGAATTAATGTTTTTGTGAATGGAGAAGCTTTAGATCTTAACACCTGTACTAAGGTGTCAGATTACCGCAGAGAGCTTAATATGAAAGAAGGTTGGTACCAACGTAGTTTTGTTGCTACTTTACCCAATAGTATTACAATAAAAGTTAGTGCTACCAGATTTTTGTCCTTAGAATTGGATGAAGTTGGAGCTATAGATTATCAAGTGGAATTAATTTCTGGCGCTGCAAAGATCACTTTTCAGCCTTACTTGGACAGCGGTGTTTCCAATATCGATGCTAACTGGGAAGAGAAATTCTGGGAAACTCTAGAGGTTAGTTCTACGGAAAATCAAGGTTTTATTGTTTCAAAAACTTTGAAGACAGAATTTCATGCCTGTACCTTCATGCAATCTGAAATTTTACTGAATGGTAAAAAAGTAGAGGTAGCCCATAAAGAAGAAAAAGAGCAAGATAAGATTGTCTTTAGCTATGAGATTTCAGCAGAAAAAGGAGATGTAGTGAGCTTGCAAAAATTCGCAGGTTATGTTACAGATATGAATCATGATAGAACTGCTCTTGTGGATGCTGCTAAGAAGGTATTAGCAACTGCAGTTAGCACAGGATATAAAGGTTTGCTTCAAGATCAAAAGGATGCTTGGGCTAAAACTTGGGAAATGGCAGATATCTCTATTTCTGGAGATGTAAAAGCACAACAAGGCATCCGATTCAATATTTTTCAGCTAAACCAAACCTATTCTGGGAAAGATGAGCGATTGAATATTGGACCAAAAGGTTTTACCGGAGAAAAATATGGTGGAAGCACCTATTGGGACACCGAAGCTTATTGTATTCCGTTTTATATGGCGACCAAGGATCAGCAGGTTGCTAGAAATTTACTGAGCTATAGATACAATCATTTAGATAAGGCTATTGAAAATGCCGAAAAATTAGGTTTTACCAATGGTGCTGCTTTGTATCCAATGGTTACTATGAATGGGGAAGAAAGTCATAATGAATGGGAGATCACCTTCGAAGAAATTCACCGAAATGGTGCAATGGTATTCGCTATTTACAATTATGTTCGATATACAGGCGATTTCGATTATATCCCGGAAAAAGGTTTGGAAGTTATGATCGCCATTGCGCGTTTTTGGCAGCAAAGAGCAACTTTTAGTAAGGACAAGAATAAATTCATGATACTAGGGGTTACAGGTCCTAATGAATATGAGAACAATGTGAATAATAACTGGTATACCAATTATTTGGCTAAATGGTGTATCGAATATTGTTTGGAAACATTGAATAAGGTAAAAGATGGACATGCAGAAGATTTCGATAGAATTTATGGCGTGACCAATCTTTCTGAATCTGAATTGATGAAATGGCAAGAAGTTGCAGAAAACATGTATTTCCCATATTCAGAAGAATTTGGTGTGTTTTTACAACAAGATGGATTTTTGGATAAGGAAATAATTCCTGTAGAAGATTTAGATAAAACTAGCAGACCAATTAATCAGAAATGGAGTTGGGATAGAATTTTAAGATCTTGCTATATTAAACAAGCCGATGTCTTACAAGGATTCTACTTTTTTGAAGATAGATTCAGTGTTGAAGACCTTGCCAAACATTTCGATTTTTATGAGCCACTTACAGTTCATGAATCTTCGCTTTCTCCTTGTGTACACAGTATACAGGCTGCGAAATTAGGAAGAATGGAACAGGCTTATGAATTTTACGTAAGAACTTCTAGATTGGACTTGGATGATTATAACCATGAGGTAAAAGAAGGTTGCCACATTACCAGTATGGCTGGTACATGGATAAGTATTGTAGAAGGTTTTGGAGGAATGCGCGTGGTAAATGATACATTATCTTTTGATCCAAGAATTCCAGATCAATGGGATGGATATTCATTTAAAGTGAATTTCAGAAATCAGATCTTAAAAGTGAATGTTACTAAGGAGAAGTCTAGTTTTAATTTAGAAGGAACAGAACCAATTAGCATTTTAGTTAAAGGGAAATCTATAGAAGTGCATCCAAATGATGCAGTAGAAGTGTAGTCTCAGCCTCACATTTGTGGTGCAATTTAAATTATAAAAATGAAGCAGTTATTTTTTCTTATTTCGGTATTTTTTAGTCTTTCTACATTTGCACAGATAGATCGGGTGGAGCCCCCTTTTTGGTGGAGCGATATGCATGAATCAAGTCTTCAGATCATGTTCTACGGAAAAGAGATTGCTCAATACGAGGTGTCTGTTTCAAAAGAAGTGGTTGTAGAAAACGTGCTTAGAACAGAAAATGCTAACTATGTATTTGTTACTATTAATACCAAAGATCTTCCTGCAGGTTCTTATGCTTTTAATTTCAGCAAAAAAGGAGCTAAAGGATTTTCAAGATCTTATGAATTGAAAGAAAGAAGAGAAGCTTCTGCCTTCAGAAAAGGTTTTGATGCTAGCGATGCGATGTATCTTATTATGCCGGATCGTTTTGCAAATGGAGATCCGGATAATGATTCTTCAGAAAAAATGCAAGAAAAAGCAGATCGTGATAATTTAGGTGGTCGCCATGGTGGAGATCTACAAGGAGTGATAGATAATTTAGATTATTTAGAAGATCTTGGAGTTACTACACTTTGGAGTACACCACTATTAGAAGATAACGACAAAGCTTATTCTTATCATACTTACGCGCAAAGTGACGTTTATAATATAGATCCTAGATATGGTTCTAACGAAGATTATAAAAGGTTGGCTGCAGAAATGCACTCGCGAGATATGAAATTGGTTATGGATTACGTAACCAATCACTGGGGATCGGAGCATTGGATGATCAAGGATCTTCCAACCTACGATTGGATCCACCAATTTCCTGGCTATGCCAATTCCAATTACAGAATGACCACTCAGTACGATACAAATAGATCTCAGATAGACTGGAAATACTGTGTAGATGGCTGGTTTGTTAGTTCTATGCCAGATCTTAATCAGGGCAATCCTTTGGTGTTGAATTATCTAACTCAAAATGCTATTTGGTGGATAGAATATGCCGATTTAGATGGTTTTCGTGTAGATACTTATTCTTATAATGACAAAGAAGGTATCGCAAAATGGACAAAATCTATTATGGATGAATATCCCAATTTCAATATCGTTGGGGAAGTATGGATGCACGATCAGTCGCAGATCTCTTATTGGCAAAAAGATAGTCCAATTGGTGCGATCCAAAGTTATAATTCCAATTTACCATCTGTAATGGATTTCACTTTGCATGATGCTGTAATGACGGTTTTTGATGAAGAGAATCCGAGTTGGGACAAGGGAATGATCAAGGTTTACGAGAATTTTGTGAACGATTTTTTATATGCCGATATAGATAATATTCTGGTATTTTCAGGAAACCATGATACAGATAGAATTAACCATACTTATAAAGGAGATGTAGATAAGTATAAGTTGGCAATGACCTTGGTGCTTACTACACGTGGAATTCCGCAGTTGTATTATGGAGATGAAATTGGAATGCAAGGCAATAAAGCTGAAAAAGGAGATGGCGATATTCGTAGAGATTTTCCGGGTGGCTGGAAAGGAGATGATAATAACGCATTTACTGAAGCAGGAAGAACTGCCACTCAGAATAATTATCATTCTTTCACTAAGAAATTGCTGAATTATAGAAAGGGTAAAGAAGTGTTGCACTTCGGAAAATTGCTTCAGTATTTGCCAGAGAATAATGTGTATGTTTATTTCAGGTATAACGAAACCGAACGTGTGATGGTGGTGATTAACAACAATCCTGAAGCGCAGGAATTAGATCTCTCTCGTTTTGCTGAAGGTTTAGCTGGAAACATTTCCGGAAAAGATGTAATTTCTGAAGCACCAATTAATTTGAAAAATAGCCTAAAGATCAAAGGGAAATCCTCTTTAATTGTTGAATTAAAATAAGTTTTTGTCACCTTGAGCGGAGTCGAAAGGTCAAACAAAAACGTCTCGACTTTAGCCTGACTTGAGCGTAGACGAAAGGCTCAAAAGGGGATTATTATTTTTGACTAGTTAAATAAGGGTTTTTCGTCATGCTGTTCCTATAGCTTTCGGAATTGTTTAAGCATCGTGGTAAGAGTGGAGAAGACCCTGAAACGAGTTCAGGGTGACAATATGTAGAAATCCTTTTTAGTGATTGAATTGAAATAAGTTTTTGTCACCTTGAGCGGAGTCGAAAGATCAAAAAAAACGTCTCGACTGCGCTCGACGTGACAATTAATGAATATAAATTAATATTGAAATAGAGAATATGAGGATCTTCCCAAACAATATAAAATGCCTGTTACTTTTGATCTTCTTCGGAATGAATTCCTTTTTCATTTCAGCGCAAAATGCAAATAGGACTTATAAAAGTTTTGAGCAGAAGTCTGACGTTATAAATGTGAGCACCAACGATGGGACTTATAGATTTCAGGCATTCACGCCAGAGATCATGGAGACCAGTTTTATTCCTTCCGATGGCGTTTTTAATGCAGAATCTTATTCTGTAGTTCTAAAGCCTTCAAAAATATCACCTACAGTTACAGAAGAAGCAAATTCCTTAAAAATCGCCACTTCCGGAATTACGGTGCTTATCACCAAAAAGCCATTTCAGGTAAAGTATTTCTATGAAGGAGAAGAAGTGATCTCAGAAAAATTAGGTTACTCAAAATCTGATACTCATAAAAAATTAGATTTCAATATCTCAGAATACGAAATGCTAATGGGTGGTGGAGCCCGTGCATTGGGAATGAACAGACGAGGAAATAAATTAGAATTATACAATCGTGCAGATTATGGTTACGGGACAAAATCGGCACTGCTTAATTATACTTTGCCTGTAGTACTATCATCAGAAAAATACTTATTGCATTTTGATAATGCCCCAATCGGATTTTTAGATCTTGATAGTGAGCATTCCAATACCTTAAGTTACGAGACTATAAGCGGAAGAATGACCTATCAACTTGTTGTTGGGAAGACTTGGGAAAAGATCACTGAAAACTTCACCCTTTTAACCGGGAGACAGCCTTTACCACCAAGATGGATTTTTGGAAACTTTTCTAGTAGATTTGGATATCATTCTCAAAAGGAAGTAGAAAATACAATTGCTAAATTCAAAAAAGATAGTATTCCGGTAGATGCGGTTATTCTTGATCTTTATTGGTTTGGTCATGATATTAAAGGCACTATGGGAAATCTGGAATTCGTGAAAGATTCTTTCCCAGAGCCAAAACAAATGATCTCCAAACTGGCAGATCAAGGTATTAAAACCGTGTTGGTTACAGAACCATTTATACTTACCACTTCTAAAAAATGGGACGATGCTGTAAAGCAGAATGTATTGGCTACAGATTCCGTAGGAAAACCTTTTAAATATGATTTTTACTTTGGGAACACTGGTCTGGTAGATATTTTTAGTGCTAAAGGAAAAGAGTGGTTTTGGAATATTTATAAAGACCTTAAATCATTTGGAGTTGCCGGATGGTGGGGAGATCTTGGAGAACCGGAAGTGCACCCAACAAAATTACAACACAGTGTAGGTTCTGCAGATGAGGTTCATAATGTATATGGACATTATTGGGCAAAAATGCTAAAAGAGGGATATGAAACTGAATTTCCAGAAGAGCGCCCTTTTATATTGATGAGAGCGGGAGCAGCCGGATCACAACGTTTCGGGTTAATTCCATGGTCTGGAGATGTTAATAGAGGTTGGAATGGATTAAAACCACAACCAGAGATCAGTTTACAAATGGGATTGCAAGGCTTGGCTTATATGCATTCTGATCTTGGTGGATTTGCAGGAGATTTGGAAGATGATGAGTTGTATACAAGATGGTTGCAATATGGAGTTTTTCAGCCAATATTTCGCCCACATGCGCAGGAGGATGTAGCTTCAGAGCCTGTTTTTAAAAATGATAAGACCAAAGCACTAGCTAAAAAAGCAATTGAATTAAGATATAAATTATTGCCTTATAATTATAGTCTAGCTTTCGAAAATCATATTTCAGGAAAACCATTAATGAGACCTTTATTCTTTGAGGAACCTGAAAATTATAAGATGTATGCGATCTCTAACACCTATTTATGGGGAGATAGCTTCTTGGTGTCACCAATTCTAAGACCCGGAGTTACTACTAAAGAGGTAATATTTCCCTCAACAAACAACTGGTTCGATTTCTATACCGGCAAAAAGTATATAAAAGGTACTACAGCTTCTGTAAAAGTAGTAGAAGATCATATTCCTGTATTTGTGAGGGGTGGTGCTTTTATTCCAATGGCCAGACCTATGCAAACAACTGCCAATTATGATGCTTCCACTTTGGATGTTTATTTCTATTATGACGAGCAAGCCAAAAAGAGCACTGATGTTTTATATAATGACGACGGTAAAACTCCAAATGCTTTCGAGAAAGGCATGTTCGAAGTTATAAAGTTTAATTCTGAGGTAAATGCTTCAGAGGTAACTATAAAAATTCAGAAAGAAGAAGGTGAAAATCCAAATTCAGAAATAAAAGGTATAGATCTACATATAGAGAACCTTAAGAAGGAAGTGGAATTTGTATGGGTGAATGGTATAAAATTTACGGGTAAAAATTATATGCACCAAGGAAATTTGAACATTCCTGTAAGATTCGATCAAAACGAAACGATTATAAAAATAGAATTCAATAATTAACAACTTATAAACTATGATTAAGAAAATAGCATTAGCATTTTGCACGGTAGCTGTATTGGCCTCATGTAAAGATGAAAATAAAGAGAAGAAAGATTCTGAATCCCCGAAAGAGGAACAAAAAGTAAGTATTGAAGACAGCGATCTTGAAAACGCTGTGATCTATGAAGCGAATATCCGTCAATATTCACCTGAAGGAACTTTTAATGCTTTTACGCAAGACATTCCACAGTTAAAAGAATTAGGTGTGAAAGTGATCTGGGTAATGCCGGTATATCCTATTTCTGTAAAGAATAGAAAAGCAACTGGTGGTAAAATGGTTACAGATATTGAGGATGAAAAAGAGCGTGAAAAATATTTAGGTAGCTATTATGCGATTTCAGATTACACAAAAGTAAATCCGGATCTTGGAACTATAGATGATTTTCAGAAAATGGTAGATGTAGCTCATGAGAACGGAATGTTCGTGATCATGGACTGGGTTGCTAACCACACAGGCTGGGATCACTCATGGATCACAGAACATCCAGAATATTATACTCAAAATGAAGCTGGAGAGATCGTAGATCCATTAAATCCTGAAACAGGAGAATCTTGGGGCTGGACGGACACTGCAGATCTTAACTACGATAATAAAGAGCTTTGGGCAGCAATGACCAATGAGATGAAGTATTGGGTAGAGAATCATGATGTAGATGGTTTTAGAGCAGATGTTGCCGGAGAAGTTCCAACTGAATTCTGGGATCAAGCCGTAAAAGCAATAAAAGAAGTGAAGCCGGTATTTATGTTGGCAGAGTCTGAAAAGAAAGATCTTTTCCATAATTCATTTGATATGGGATACAACTGGGAAGGTCATCATATAATGAATGAGATCGCGCAAGGAAAAAAAGGAGCAAAAGACTGGGATTCTTACATGGTTAAGATCGATAGTCTGTATCAAAAAGATGATTTCTTGATGAACTTTGTTACTAACCACGATGAGAACTCATGGAATGGTACTGTAAAAGAAAGAATGGGAGATGCAGGAGAGGCTATGTTGGCACTTTCTTATACGTTGCCAGGAATGCCTTTAATTTACAGTGGGCAGGAATATGACCTGGATCACAGATTATTGTTTTTTGAAAAAGACAGTATTCCAAAAACTAAAGGAAAGGTATGGCCTGTATTAGTGAAATTGGGAGAACTGAAAAATTCTAATGAAGCACTTGCAGGTGGTAAAAATGCAGCAGCATATAAAAGATTAAAAACAACAAAAGATGATCAGGTTTTGGCTTTTTCTAGAGGAAGTGGAGATGATATGCTGATCTATGTAGCGAATCTTACAAAGGAACCAGTAAAATTCAAGATAGAATTAGATGGTAAATTTCAGGATTATATGAGTTCTGAAACACTAGATCTTAAAAAGGATTTAGAAATGGAATTCAAGCCTTGGGAATACAAAATATTGATTAACAATTAAGTATTTTTACCAAATTGTTGAAAAAGCCTCATTTATGAGGCTTTTTTTATGAGTTATCAACCGAAAACGTTTTAGTAAAAAAGACGATTAGGATTTAAGGAACAAATCAGATAGATTTACATTAATGCAAGTGAAAATTAATAAAATTGGAGTGCTTACTTCAGGGGGTGATGCTCCCGGAATGAATGCCGCAATCCGCGCGGTTGTTAGAGGCTGTGCCTTTCAGGAAATAGAATGTGTTGGTATTTATAGAGGATATCAAGGACTTATAGAAAATGATTTCGAAGAGCTAAATGCAAGATCTGTTCGAAATATTATAAGTAGGGGTGGTACTTTTTTAAAATCGGCAAGATCTAAGGAATTTCAAACTATAGAAGGTAGAAAAAAAGCCTACCAGAACTTGAAGAATGCTGATATCGATGCCTTAGTAGTTATTGGAGGAGATGGAACTTTTACTGGTGCACTTATCTTTAATGATGAACATGATTTCCCAATAATAGGAATACCCGCTACCATAGATAACGATATAAATGGTACAGATTTCACGATAGGATATGATACTGCTTTAAATACAGTAGTAGAAGCAATAGATAAGATTCGTGATACTGCAAGCTCCCATAACAGATTATTCTTGGTGGAAGTAATGGGTAGAGATGCTGGAGATATTGCTTTAAATAGTGGAATTGGAGCAGGAGCCGAGGAAATTTTGATTCCAGAGGAAGATAGAGGAATAGAACGTTTAGTAGAATCGCTTAAGAAAAGTAGAAAATCTGGTAAGACTTCCAGTATCATAGTAGTTGCTGAAGGAGATAAAAGTGGAAAAAACATCTTTGAGCTGGCTGAATATATAGAGGGACATCTGGAAGATTATGAGATTAGAGTTTCTGTGCTGGGTCATATTCAAAGGGGAGGTTCTCCAAGTTGTTATGATAGGGTTTTAGCTAGTAAACTAGGAATTGGTGCCGTAGATGCATTAATTAATGGAGAGCGTACCATTATGGTTGGTATACATCATCAAAAAGTTGTTTCTATACCATTGGACATAGCAATTAAAAATGGTGCGAAATACGATAAGAATTTAAGAAGAGTAGCTGATATTACTTCAGTATAATAATTGAAAATACAAATTATGAGTACTAAAATTGGAATAAACGGATTTGGACGAATTGGAAGAATAGCTTTTAGAAATGCTATTTTGAATGATGCAGTAGAAGTGGTAGCTGTGAACGATTTATTAGATGTAGATCAATTAGCTTACCTTTTGAAATATGATTCGGTTCATGGTAGATTTGATGGAGAAGTGACTGTAAAAGATGGTCATTTAGTTGTTAATGGAAATACTATTAGAGTAACTGGAGAACGTAACCCTGAAAACCTTAAATGGGATGAAGCAAAGGTAGAAATAGTTCTGGATTGTACTGGAATATTCACTACGAAAGAATCTGCTGGAGCTCATTTAAAAGCTGGAGCAAAGAAAGTAGTGATCTCTGCACCTTCTAAAGATGCTCCAATGTTCGTAATGGGAGTAAATCATATGGATGTAACTGCAGAAGATACTATTGTATCTAACGCTTCTTGCACAACGAACTGTTTAGCACCTTTAGCAAAAATTATAGATGATGAGTTTGGTTTGATAGAAGGTTTAATGACCACTGTTCATGCCACTACCGCATCTGAGTATACTGTAGATTCTCCAGATAAGAAGAACCATAGATTGGGAAGAAGTGCTTTAAACAACATTATTCCAACTTCTACAGGTGCTGCAGTAGCAGTTACCAAGGTGATCCCTTCATTAAAAGGAAAACTTACAGGAATGGCTTTTAGAGTACCAACTGTAGATGTTTCTGTAGTAGATCTTACGGTAAGAACAGAAAAAGCTGCTACTTACGAAGAGATTAAAGCTGCATTTAAGAAGGCTTCAGAAGGAGCTTATAAAGGTGTTGTGTCTTATACTGAAGACATGGTGGTATCACAAGATTTTGTTTCTAACCCTTACACATGTAATTTTGATGCAGAGGCTGGGATCGCTTTAAATGATAATTTCTTTAAATTAATTGCTTGGTATGATAATGAATATGCATATTCTGCTAAATTAGTAGAGCTTGCAGCCCACGTAGCTTCAATTTAATTTATAAAAAGCCATTTATTTACGTTATAAATCGAAAATAAATGGCGTATTTTATCATATAAATAAATTTAAATGATATTAATTGCCGATGGAGGTTCCACCAAGTGTGACTGGATCCTTCTAAATAAGAAAGGGGAGCAAGTTTTTCAAACTCGTACAAAAGGTCTTAATCCTGCTGTTTTTCCTGAAGCGATGCTGGAACAACGAATTGAAGAAAATCCCGAGCTTTTTGAAGTTAGAGATCAGATTGAAAGAGTTCATTTTTTTGGTGCAGGCTGTGGAACTGAAATTCCTCGCCAACTTTTAACAGATATTATAGCAAATTTCTTTACTAATGCTTCAGAAGTGATGGTAAAGGAAGATATGGTTGCAGCAGCATATGCCGCAACTACCGAGCCTGGGATCGTTTGTATTTTGGGAACGGGTTCTAATAGCTGTTATTTCGACGGTAAAGATGTTCACATGGCTGTAGAATCCTTAGGATATATTCTAATGGATGAAGCCAGTGGGAATTACTTCGGAAAACGCTTGTTAAGAGATTATTATTACAAAAGAATGCCCCCGGATATCGCAGCTAAATTTGAAGTAGATTTCAACTTAAATAGCGATGAGATCAAAAAGAACCTTTATAAAAAAGAAAATCCAAATACCTATTTAGCATCTTTTGCTGAATTCATTTTTACAAATGAGAGAAATGGATATTTTTATAAACTTGTTCATGAGGGTATAAAAGAATTTATGCACACTCGGGTTCTTTCCTTTAAACAAGCTCAAACAGTACCTATTCATTTTATAGGAAGTATCGCTTATTTTAGTCAAGATATAATTAGAGCGGTTGCACAACCTTATAATCTGGAAATAGGGAATATTATACGTAGACCTATTGATGCACTTATAGAGCATTATAGAAAAAACGTGTTAAATAACTAACAGTCAATCTACCATAAATTTTTACTACATTTAATTAAAATCAATTAGATGCTGGTAAAAGTTTATGGTAGTGCTGTTTTTGGTGTTGAGGCCACTACCATTACAGTAGAAGTAAATGTAGTAAGTGGCATTGGTTACCATTTGGTAGGTCTTCCCGATAATGCTATTAAAGAAAGCAGTTTTCGAATAGCCGCCGCACTTCAGAATAATTCTTATAAATTTCCCGGAAAAAAGATCACCATTAATATGGCTCCTGCCGACCTTCGTAAAGAAGGCTCTGCGTACGATCTTACTTTAGCATTAGGGATTTTGGCAGCATCCAATCAAATTAAAGCAGTAGATATTGGTGACTTTCTTATTATGGGAGAGCTTTCTTTAGATGGAAGTCTACAACCTATAAGGGGAGCTCTGCCAATAGCAATAAAAGCAAAAGAAGAAGGTTATAAAGGCTTTATTCTTCCAATTCAAAATGTAAAGGAAGCTGCTATTGTTAGCGGACTGGAGGTTTATGGAGTTTCTAATATTCTAGAGGTTATTAATTATTTCGATAAAGGAATACCGCTTGAAAGAACAGTTATAGACACTAGACTAGAGTTTTATAACAACTTGGAGCATCTGGAGCACGATTTTGCAGATGTAAAAGGTCAAGAAAGTATAAAACGCTGCATGGAGATCGCTGCTGCGGGTGGTCATAATATTATTCTTATTGGTCCTCCGGGAGCAGGAAAAACGATGCTTGCCAAGCGATTGCCCAGTATTTTACCGCCAATGACCCTTCATGAAGCTTTGGAAACCACGAAGATTCATAGTGTTGTGGGAAAGATCAATAATCATGTGGGGTTGATGTCTCAAAGACCTTTTAGAAGTCCTCATCATACAATTTCCGATGTAGCACTTGTTGGGGGCGGGGCTTATCCACAGCCCGGAGAAATCTCTCTTTCTCATAATGGAGTTTTATTTCTAGATGAGTTGCCTGAATTTAAGAGAGGTGTTTTGGAAGTTATGCGGCAACCACTGGAAGATAGAGAAGTAACCATTTCCAGAGCGAAATTCACCGTTACTTATCCTTCAAGTTTTATGCTGGTGGCAAGTATGAATCCAAGTCCGAGTGGTTTTTTTAACGATCCGGGTTCTCCAATGTCTTCTTCTCCGGGAGAAATGCAGAGATATTTAAGTAAAATAAGTGGACCATTATTAGATAGAATAGACATACATATTGAGGTAACGCCTGTTCCTTTCGAAAAATTAAGCGAAGAACGTAACGGAGAGAAAAGTGTAGATATACGAAAACGGGTTACTAAAGCGAGGCAGCTTCAAACAGAACGATTTAAAGAAAACGATAAAGTGCATTATAATGCCCAGATGAATGTGAAGCAAATCTCCGAGCACTGTAAACTAGAAGATTCATCGAAAGAACTATTGAAAATTGCCATGGAACGTTTAAATCTTTCAGCACGAGCTTACGACAGAATTTTAAAAGTTTCTCGCACTATTGCAGATCTATCTGAAAGTGAACATATACAAGGGAGTCATATTTCTGAAGCTATTCAATATAGAAGTTTAGATAGAGAAGGCTGGTTAGGTTAAATTTTTCCTACATAACCATCGCTTACATAAGATTTTAATACATTTACTTAATATACATAAAGAGACACCTACTTGAAAACAAAAATAACACTATTAGGCCTTTTCCTTATCTTTTTAATAGGTTGTAAAGGAGAGGAACGAAACAAAGCAGATATGGATGCGAAGGTAGAATCTGATAGCATTTCTGAAAATAATATTTCTTTAGATTCCATTCTAGGTGAAGAGAGTATAGAGCTCAATCTCGAGCAGGCAAATAAACTTGCTGCTTTACCACTAGCCTGTATAAATACAGAATATCCTAACAAATTAGGGCAAACTTTAGGAGGAAAACAAGATCTTAAATCGCCAAAAGAGCTGCATCCTGCTTTTTATGGATGTTTTGATTGGCATTCTTCTGTTCATGCACAATGGACACTAGTAAAATTGTTGAAGCAATTTCCTAAACTTGAAAAAGCAGAGGAGATCAAGGCGAGATTAGAAGAGACACTATCTAAAGAAAATATTGCTGCAGAGGTGAGTTATTTTAAAACTGAAAATAATAAGGATTACGAACGTACTTATGGTTGGGCTTGGTTACTTAAATTATCTCAAGAGCTTCAAACCTGGGATTCTGATCTAGGTGAAGAGTTATCTGGAAACTTAAAACCATTAACCGACCTTATGGTTGCTAATTTTACAGAATTTCTTCCGAAGCTAATTTATCCAATTCGCGTTGGAGAACATACTAATACTGCCTTCGCATTAAGTTTCGCTTATGATTATGCTGAAGCTGTGAAGAATTCGGAATTTCAAGAATTAATTGAAACCAGAGCAAAAGAATTTTATTTAAAAGATGATAACTGCCCTATTACCTGGGAACCAAGCGGATTTGATTTTTTATCTCCTTGTTTACAAGAAATAGATATTATGCGAAAGGTATTGCCTAAAGCTGCATTTCCATTATGGATGGATGATTTTATGCCAGAACTACGAAATAAAGATTTTGATATAGCTGTTGGAAAAGTATCTGATAGAACCGATGGGAAGTTGGTGCATCTAGATGGACTCAATTTTAGTAGAGCATGGGTGTTCTACGGACTTGCTAATAAATATCCAGAGAAATATTCCCACTTAAGAGCAATAGCAGATCAACATGTAGCGAAATCGTTCCCAAATTTGGTGGGAGATAGTTACGAAGGAGGTCATTGGTTAGGTAGTTTTGCATTATATGCCCTGCAGGAATCTAAGGTGCAAAAGTGAAAAATTGGTTTAAAAATGTAGGTCCGGGAGTATTGGTTTCGGCTGCATTTATTGGTCCAGGAACCGTGACCGTATGTACACTTGCTGGTGTAAACTTTCAATTTGCTTTATTATGGGCCTTGTTATTATCCATAATATCTTGTATAGTTCTTCAGGAAATGGCCGCAAGATTGGGATTAGTTTCACAATTTGGCCTAAGTGAAAGTATAAGGAAAGAAATCCAGAATCCAATTTTAAGAGGTTTAGCCATTATGTTAGTGCTTTCTGCTATTGTAATTGGAAATGCTGCTTACGAAGCCGGAAATATTACAGGTGCAGTATTAGGTATTACTGCAGTTACACCTCCTTTAGAATTTCAAATTGGTTCTACATTCAGTCTTAATATTTGGAGTATTGTAATAGGAGCAATCGCTTTTATTTTGCTTTTTATTGGCAATTATAAAATTTTGGAACGTGTATTTATTGCACTAGTTGCTTTAATGAGTATCTCGTTTATCATCACCGCCTTTCTTACTAAACCAGATTTTTCAGCTATTTTAGAGGGACTTTTGATTCCAAAAATTGGTGCCGATGGAATTTTAACGGTTATAGCCTTAGTGGGAACCACGGTGGTTCCTTATAATTTATTTTTACATGCCTCACTTGTTAGTGAGAAATGGAAAGATCCCTCCAAGCTTAAAACCGCTAGAAAGGAACTTACTGCTGCCATTATCTTAGGAGGTATCGTTTCTATGGCGATAGTAATATGTGCTGCCGCTCCCAACCTTACAAATGTCACCTCTGCGGCAGATCTAGCAGTAGGATTAAATCCTTTATTTGGAGAATATGCAACTTGGTTTATAGCCTTAGGTTTACTGGCTGCGGGGATTACTTCTTCTATCACAGCACCTTTAGCCGCTGCTTATGTTGTAAAAGGATGTTTTGGATGGGAGGGAGGTTTAAAATCAAGAAAATTTAAAGCTGTTTGGATGAGTATTCTTGTTATGGGTGTCTTTTTCTCATCTTTGAAGTTAAAGCCTATAGAGATTATTAGGTTTGCTCAAATAGCCAATGGATTACTCTTACCTATCATTGCGATCTTCCTTTTTTGGATTGTTAATAAAACTTCGGTAATGGGTGTATATAAGAATTCTATATTTCAAAATATTTTAGGTGCCGTAATTATTGTAATTTCTATATTTCTGGGTGCTAAATCTATTTATTCAGTACTTCAGAATTTCTAAAAATAATCTATGAAAACAATTCATATTAACTGCGATCTTGGTGAGGGCGGGAAATATGATGCGCAATTAATGCCTCATATTTCGGCTTGTAATATTGCCTGTGGAGGACACGCAGGAGATGTTGAAACGATGCAGAAAACAGTCTCTTTAGCTATACAAAATAATGTAGAAATTGGAGCCCATCCTTCTTATCCAGATGTAGAAAATTTCGGAAGAAAATCTTTAGATATCTCAGATTACGAACTTAAAAGATCTATCCAAGAACAAGTTTTTTCTCTTCTTGAAATCGTGAAAAAACAAGGTAAAAAATTATCCCATATTAAAGCTCATGGAGCACTTTATAATGATGCCGCTAGAGATGAAAAAATTGCCCTTATATTTATAAATTCTATCTTAGAATCTAAGTTGAATCTGCCTCTTTATGTACCAGAAAATTCTCTGATTTCCAAGCTTGCAAATGGAAAAATTCCAATGCTTTTTGAAGGCTTTGCAGACAGGAATTATAACTTAGATTTTAGTCTTGTTTCTAGAGAAAAAACCAATGCCTTGATCACTCAAAAAGAAGCGGTTTTTTTACATCTTTTTTCTATGTTTTCTAAGGGTGAAATAGTCTGTGTAAACAACCTTAAAATTCCGTCTAATGCAGTCACATTTTGTCTTCATAGTGACACGCCAAATTCCGTAGAGATTCTTCAATTTTTAGCTGAAAAATTTAATGATTTGAATATTCAAATAGCGAATGGATGAAGCACAAATATCCGCAAATAAAACCGATGGGAGATAGGGCTATTTTGATAGATTTTGAGCCAGAAATTAATGAAATTATTCTTGAAAAGCTCTTGAAGATTAAAGAAATTATTGAAAATGAGTTGTTTGAAGAGAAGATTGAGGTAATTAATACATATCACTCATTATTAATTATTTACCCTTCAACTATAGAAAACCTCTATGATAAAATTTTAACATTTAGAAGCCTTGTTTCCGAGGCTAATATAGCTAAAAATTTTAACTCTCAAATTCATCATGTTCCCGTGTGTTATGATGAGGAATTTGGGTTAGATCTTGAGCTTATAGCCAAGGATAAAAAGATAGAAATTTCAGATATAATCACGCTTCATACTGCTCCCATCTATACGATATATTTTATTGGTTTTTTACCTGGATTTCTATACTTGGGTGGCCTAGATAATAGGCTTGAAATTTCTAGAAGATCTAGCCCTAGAATGAAGGTAGAAAAAGGAGCTGTTGGGATTGGAGAAAAACAGACAGGGATTTATCCAAAATCAAGTCCAGGAGGATGGCAAATAATAGGAAATTCACCACTGATATTTTTTGATAAAAACACCATTCCTCCTTGTGTTTTTTCACCTGGTGATAAAGTGAAATTTCATTCTGTTTCTAAGTCCGAATATTTTCAAATTTCGAGACAAATTAAAGAAGGTAAATTTCAACTTAAAACAGAAAAATATCATGGGTGAGATCGAAGTTTTACATCCAGGTTTATACTCTTCAATTCAGGATTTAGGCAGAACTAATTTTCGAAAATATGGGGTGCCTCAAAGTGGGGCTATGGATTCTTATTCGGCAAAAATGTCAAACCTAATTTTGTCTAATGCAGAGAGTTTTCCCGTTTTAGAAATTACCCAATTAGGTCCTAAATTAAAATTTTCTGAACCCATACAGATTTCTATTTGTGGTGCATATTTAGAGCCTAAGATCAATGGAGATTTAGTTTTAAATAACAAAGTTCTTTCTATCGAAAAGGAAGATGTTTTGTCTTTTGGAAAAAGACTAAATGGATGTAGAGCATATATTGCTATTGCGGGTGGTTTTATTGTAGAAAAATTTCTGGGTAGCTTTAGCTGGTATAATGGAATTAGCGAAATGGAAGTACTCGATAAAGGCAGTAGGCTAAAATATTCCACGCAAGAATCTAAAACATACTTATTAAATGCATCTATAAAAGTGGATGACATTTATCAAACAAATAAAATTGTTCCAGTTTACCCAGGACCCGAATATGAATTGTTATCATCTTTCCAGAAAAAGTTTCTTCTGGAAACTTCCTTCCATTTGGATATCAATAATAATAGAATGGCGATTCAGCTAAAGGAAGCCTTGATAAATAAATTACATCCAATTATAACTGGACCAGTTTTACCAGGCACGGTACAATTAACTCCATCTGGAAAGATGATCGTTTTAATGCGAGATTGCCAAACTACTGGAGGTTATCCAAGGATCTTGCAACTAAGTGAAGATGGAATAAATACAATTTCCCAAAAAGTTGTAGGAGATATGCTGAGATTTAGATTACTCGAAATAAAATGAAATTTTATACGTTAGAGTAATACTACAAGGTTAAAAGATAAAAAGTGTCAATTAATCGTGGTTCACAGATTTAAAGCCCTACCTAAAAATCTAATCTCACTCTTAACGACACTTTTTGTAACCTTAACTAACTAAGTTGAATTTTTATATGCTCAAAAATATATTGGGCTAAGATTTTAAACAAGGGGGTTTTTCCCTTTTTTTTTAGGTTATACTTTTCAATTCAATATCCTAATTAAAAATTCAGCCTTCATTTAAAATTGGCACAAAAAAGGTGTCGTGTTTGTGTTTTCGATTTCTTTTTAGCCCCACCTAATTAAAAATCACACATCCCACGACACTTCTTTTTCTTAACTCAACTTAGTTATTATTTCTACTCAAAAATACTTCTGCATTTCAAACATCACAAGGGGGTTTTTCCCTTTTTTTATTTTATTTGTCTTATAGGAGATAATTCTTTTAGCGGAGATATTACTATAAACGAAAAAGTGCCGGGAATGCATTTCTGAATAATTAGAAGCCCTACCTAATAATTATTCACACATTTCGACACTTTATTTTGTTTCATCCTAACTTTTACATCAAGTAGAATAATAAATCAAATTTATATAATAGGTTAAATGTTCTCAAGGGGATTTTTCCCCTTTTTTTGAATTTAAAAAAATATGTTAAAGAAAAATTCTACTTTTAACAAAATGTTTGGTTATAACTTAATAATATTAAAACTAATAGTATGGGTAGAAAAGTTACAGTTGCAAAAGCTAAGAAGCTTCAGAAGAAATGGTGGGATACTAGATTAAATGTTACTACAAATGGAGAAACACACGAAGATACTTGCCAATTCCATTTCACAGTGGAAGAGCTTCAAAATTATCTGGATGAAGTAAAAACAAAATCCTTAGAACAAGGTGTGGATAGTCCAGGAATAAACATTTGGTTTGGTGCTTATGATGAAACAGCAGATAAACCAAGTTTAGCTACTGTGTTTTTAGCAGCGACCAAAAGAATAAAGTCCGAAAATTCTGAGTTGGAATTCGACGATGTTGCGAATGACGAGATAGAACCATTTAATAATGGCGCTGGTTTATGGCCTCCATTAGGATACTAATAGTGACAAATTACATATGCTGGATTTTATAATAGATAATAAAATTTATGTTACTTATATTTTTGAATTTATTGCAGCTGTTAGTGGCAGTTACTATTTAATTAAAACTCCAAGAGTTAGAAAGGAAATTATATATTTCTCATGGTTTTTATGGTTTGTACTTCTAGTAGATCTCAGTGGTTTATACGCTTTATGGGCCTATTTTGATGATTATAGGACCTTTCCTTTTTTGGAAAATTCATTATTTACTCGAAATGTATGGTTGTATAATTGGCTTAATCTTATAAGTAGTATATTTTATAGCTTTCTTTTTATCAAGCAGATTAAAAAATTAAAGATCAAGAGAATTTTAAAATATACTCTGTTTGGTTTTATAATTTTAGGGATTTTCAAACTCACAAGTTCAGATCAATTATTTTACAAGTATGATATGTCTGTTCGATTAGTGGGAGTATTGTTACTAATAATTGCTATTGGTATTTATTATTATGAATTGCTTATGAGTGATCAAATTTTGGATATAAAAAGGAATTTACTTTTTTATATCTCTGTAGGTGTTTTTATTTGGCATTTGTGTGTATCTCCAATTGATATTTACAGCACTTATTTTTCTATAGAAAATCGTGACTTTATTTTTATGCATGCAGCTATTCTTAGGTATTGTAATATTTTTATGTATGGCATATTTTCCTTTGGATTTATCTATTGCGCAGGTAAAACTCGTCTTGCCATATCTAGATTAGAGAAGAGTGATTTATAAGCAAGAGCGTTAGAAGTTTTGAGTGTTTAAACATAAATAATCAATTAAAAAATAAGTTGAGATACCTTAACACTGCTAGTAATGTATAGCAGATTTTAAGGATAATTCTGGTTCTTTGCTACTTCAAGAAATTAAAGATTATTTTTAATAAATGCTTGATTTTAGAATTTAAGAAGAATATTTTCTTTTATATTTCTATTGATTGGTCTAATTTTTTGGCATCTATGCGTACCACCTATTCATATTTATAGTGCTTATTTTTCTATTGAGAATTTAGATTTTATCAAAACTCAAGCTGTTATTTTAAGGTATTGTAATGCTTTTATGTATAGCATGTTCACCATTGGTTTTATTTATTGTGCAAAAAGAAACTCCAGTTTAAATATGAAAAGTATTTCTTATCGGAAAATCTAAAAACCATTATATTCTCCCTTTGCTAAATTCTTAATTTCAATAAATTTCTCGTAAACTTGTGTTAAATTAACTGGATTACATGTTAGCTAAGGAGGAACTGTTATTAATTGTTTATTTTATAGTGGTTATTTTATTGTTGACCAGTTTTGCTATAATCTTCTTTATTACTTTCCAAAAACGAAAGAACACCTTACTTTATGAGAAATTTGAAGCTGAAAAACGTTTCGAAAATGAATTGGCACAGTCTAAAATTGAAATACAAGAACAAACTTTAAAGAATGTAAGTTGGGAGTTACATGATAATATTGGGCAATTGCTTTCAGTTGCTAACATGCAACTCAATATTCTTACTGGAACTGTGCACGAGGATGCAAAGCAATCTGTAAAAGATGTTAAGGAAGTTGTAGCAAATTCATTACAGGAAGTAAGATCACTTTCTAAATCTTTAAATAATGAAGTTGTAGGATATGCTGGAATAGAAGCATCCATTAAAAATGAATTATTAAGATTTCAGCGTCTAAATAATATAGAGACAGACCTAATAAGTACAGGAGAAAGTATAGAAATTATAAATAAAGATTCTATCATTCTATTTAGGATCATTCAGGAGTTTTTCTCTAATATTATAAAGCATGCAAATGCTTCTAAGATAGAAGTACTTATCAATTATCTCCCAGAAGAAATACACATTGATATAAAGGATAATGGGAAAGGTTTTAATGTGGATGAAGTAACCAAAAGTTCAGGTTTAATTAATATGGAGAGCCGTGCTTCCCTAATTAATACAAGTATATTAATTCACTCAATTCCAGACAAGGGAACATCCCTGTCATTAAAATATCCAATAAAAGTCTCTCCCTATGAAAAAGACGATATTAATAGTTGATGATCACACTTTATTTGCGCAATCTTTACAGGGTCTTGTAAATTCTTTTCAAGAATATGAGGTAATTAAAGTTTTAAAGAATGGGCAAGAACTTGTAGATTATTTTAACTCAAATAATAAACGACCTGATATCATCTTATTAGATATTCGTATGCCAATTATGGATGGGGTTGCAACCATGTCTTGGTTAAAGGATCAATTTCCAGAACAAAAGACCTTGGCACTAACCATGGAGCACGATGAGGAGATCATTATTAAAATGGTTCGAGCAGGATGTAGGGGATATTTACTTAAAGATATAGAGCCAGAAGAATTTTTATATGCTTTAGAATCTGTTTCTACTAGCGGCTATTATTTTAGTCAGGAGATAGAAGATGTTCTAGATCATCCCGGCACTAAAAATTATGGGAATCTCAGTAATCGAGAAATGGAATTTTTAAACTATGCTTGTTCAGAAAAAACATATAAAGAGGTTGCAGAAGAAATGAATCTAAGCCCAAAAACGATTGATGGCTATCGTGAAAGCCTATTTTCTAAACTTCAAGTAAAAAGTAGAGTAGGAATGGTACTTTTTGCTGTAAAGAATAATATTGTTAAGATTTAAATTTTTTAATTGCTAACCTCTTAAAGGTCAAAGATTCTTGACTTTATTTTCAATGGACTTTAATTTATGAGTTCTATGGTTTTTATTATTCCATTAAGATTCTTCGCACTACTTAGCATAATATTAAATTCTGCTTCATTTACTCAATACTAAATTCATGTTATTCATTTCACATTGAATGATTTCCGCAGTATATTCGCTTAAAATTAAATATATAAGCAGTGTTAGATTCAGCCACTATAGAATTAAGAAATTTAAGAGTTAAAGATTACGTTGAGTTTAAAAAATCCATGGTGCAGGTATATAGTGCAATGTCCAATTCCTATTGGAGCAAAGCAGATATTTCTACCCTGGTAAAGAAGTTTCCCGATGGGCAGTTCTGTATTGTGATTGATGGGAAAATTGCAGGATGTGCTTTATCTATGATAGTAGATTACGATAAGTATGACGACGATCATAAATACAATGATATTATTGGAGGTCATGAATTTGCAAATCATACTGAAGATGGAGATGTGCTTTATGGGATAGATGTATTTATTCTTCCTGATTATCGCGGAATGAGGCTGGGACGTAGATTGTACGAAGCGCGGAAAGAACTCTGTGAGCAACTCAATCTAAAATCCATCATCTTTGGCGGAAGAATTCCAAATTATGGAGAATATGCTGAAACGCTGACCCCAAAAAAATATATAGATAAAGTGAAACTTAAGGAGATTCATGATCCTGTGCTTTCATTTCAGTTATCTAATGATTTCCACGTTAAAAAAGTGATCAAAGGATATTTACCAGGAGATCATGAAAGTATGGAATTTGCGACTTTAATGGAGTGGCATAACATTTACTATACAAAGCCGCAAAAGTTAATTAACACCCAGAAAAAGGTTGTACGACTAGGTTTAGTGCAATGGCAAATGCGATTGTTCAAGGATTATGACTCCTTAGTAGAACAAATCGAATTTTTCGTAGATGCTGTAAGTGATTATCAATCCGATTTTATTTTGTTTCCAGAGTTATTTAATGCCCCTTTAATGGCGCAGTTCAATCATTTAAATGAAGCCGAGGCCATTCGTGGACTTTCCAGCTATACAGATAGATTACTTGAAACTTTTAGGAGTTTTGCAATAAATTATAATATCAATATTATTACCGGAAGCATGCCACAAGTGGTGGGAGAACACATGCATAATGTTGGTTTTCTATGCCGAAGAGATGGTAGTGTAGAACGATACGAGAAACTGCATATTACTCCTGCTGAAGAATCTGCTTGGGGAATAAAAGGAGGTACTCAACTAAAAACATTTGATACTGATTGTGGTAAGATCGGAGTTCTTATTTGTTATGATGTAGAATTCCCGGAATTGCCTAGATTATTGGCAGAAGATGGAATGAAGATCCTGTTTGTTCCGTTTATGACTGATACCCAGAATGGATATTCCAGAGTAAGAATATGTGCTCAGGCCAGAGCTGTAGAAAATGAATGTTATGTTGCTGTTGCTGGATCTGTAGGAAACTTGCCGAAGGTTAATAACATGGATATTCAGTATTCACAATCGGCTGTATTTACCCCTTCAGACTTTGCATTTCCGGTTAACGGGATTAAAGCTGAAGCTACTCCGAATACCGAAAGCACCTTGCTTGTAGATGTAGATTTGGACTTACTAAAAGAACTGCACAGTTTCGGAAGTGTAAGAAACATGAAGGATAGACGATTAGATCTTTATTCTTTAAAAAGAAAAAACATTAGTATCTCTAAATAGTCAAACTAATTTAGTTACACTATATCCCAAAAGGGAGCATCGTTAGATGCTCCCTTTTTTTTGTTCTCTTAATTCAGAGAAAATATCAATAATGATTCTGCAGTAATAAGATTTGTAACTTCTTACGATTCCTCTATATATAATTGAAACCTTAAATTTTGGTCTCTTACAGACGGTTGGTGACATAAAACTTGATTTCATCAGCTATCGTAAAATAGATTGTATTATATGACTGATAATCAATAAGTTGAAATTTCAATTCTTCTTTTGAAATTAATTTTCGTCTAGGGCAATATATATTCTTCTTTCCTTAAGAAACTACTTTTAAGAAATATTTAGATTGATACATAACGATGGATAATAAGTATAGTCAAATTTTAACCCAAAACGATTCTAATCCTGCAGCTCAGGCCATGTTACATGCCATCGGGTTAACCAAAGAAGACTTTAAAAAGCCTTTTGTAGGGATTGCTAGTACAGGTTATGAAGGAAATCCTTGTAATATGCATCTTAACGACCTAGCCAAATTGGTTAAAGAAGGTTGTAATTCCAATAAAATGGTAGGTCTTATCTTCAATACCATTGGAGTAAGTGATGGAATTTCTATGGGTACCCCAGGAATGAGATATTCCTTGCCTTCACGAGACCTTATTGCCGACTCTATGGAAACCGTAGTGCAGGCAATGTCGTACGATGCAATGATCACGGTGGTAGGCTGCGATAAGAATATGCCCGGAGCCTTGATGGCGATGTTGCGAGTTAACCGCCCGGCAATTTTGGTATATGGTGGCACTATAGCTTCCGGATGTCATAATGGTGAAAAACTGGATGTAGTTTCAGCATTTGAAGCCTGGGGAGCAAAGGTTGCTGGAGATATTAGCGATGAGGATTATGATAGTGTAATCGAGAAAGCATGTCCGGGAGCTGGAGCTTGTGGCGGAATGTATACTGCAAATACGATGGCTTCTACTATTGAAGCTTTGGGAATGGCGCTGCCTTACAACTCATCTAATCCTGCTATTGGCAATGAAAAGAAAAGTGAAAGTGTAGAAGCCGGTAAGGCAATACGTTTATTAATAGAAAAGGATATAAAACCAAAGGATATAGTTACAAGGAAATCTATGGAAAATGCCATAAGATTACTTACTGTACTTGGAGGTTCTACCAATGCGGTGCTGCATTATTTAGCAATAGCGAAAGCAGCAGAAGTAGATTTTGGAATGGACGATTTTGAGAAAATATGTGATTCCACTCCTTTTTTAGCAGATCTAAAACCTAGTGGAAAATATCTTATGGAAGATGTACACAGGGTTGGAGGGATCCCTGCCGTTCTTAAATATATGCTGAAAGAAGGAATGCTTCATGGGGATTGCTTAACAGTAACAGGAAAAACATTGGCTGAAAATCTGGAGAATGTTCCAGATTTAGAGGGGGGACAAGATGTAATTCACCCACTTAACAATCCTATTAAGAAATCCGGACACATCCGCATTCTGTACGGCAATTTAGCAACAGAAGGTTCTGTAGCCAAGATCACAGGAAAAGAAGGTTTAAAATTTAAAGGCAAAGCAAAGGTTTATAATTCTGAATATGAAGCCAACGATGGAATTTCAGAAGGAAAAGTAAGCAAAGGAGATGTAATAGTGATTCGTTTTGAGGGCCCAAAAGGTGGACCTGGGATGCCAGAAATGCTTAAACCTACCGCAGCAATAATGGGAGCGAAATTAGGAAAAGACGTTGCCCTTATAACAGATGGTAGATTTTCCGGAGGGACTCATGGGTTTGTGGTAGGCCACATTACTCCTGAAGCTCAGGAAGGTGGATTAATCGCATTCCTTAAGGATGGAGATGAGATCACTATAAATGCCGAAAATAATACTATTAGCGTGGCCTTAAGTGATTCAGAAATAGAAAACAGGAGAAAAAATTGGGAGGCACCGCCACTTAAATTCAATAAAGGAGTGCTTTATAAATATGCAAAAACAGTTTCCTCTGCCTCACATGGATGTGTTACAGACGAATTTTAATTAGTTGAATTATGGAAGTTAAAACAGCCAAAAAGGAGAAGATAATCAAACAAGCTCCCACAACGGTTTCTGGAGCAGAAGCTGTGATAAAATGTTTGTTGGAAGAGGGAATAGATACTATATATGGTTATCCCGGTGGAGCGATCATGCCGGTCTATGACGAGTTGTATAAGTATCAGGATAAAATTCATCATGTCCTTACAAGACATGAGCAAGGGGCAACCCATGCAGCTCAGGGCTATGCAAGAGTATCTGGAAAGGTAGGTGTATGTATCGCCACTTCGGGTCCAGGCGCAACTAATTTGGTGACGGGAATTGCCGATGCGCAGATAGATTCTACGCCTATAGTATGTATTACAGGACAGGTAGGTTCTCATTTACTGGGGAGTGATGCATTTCAGGAGACAGATATCGTAGGGATCTCCACCCCGGTGACTAAATGGAATTATCAAGTAACAAAAGCAGAAGAGATTCCGGAAGTATTGGCAAAGGCATTTTACATTGCCAGATCTGGACGACCAGGACCTGTATTGATTGATATCACCAAAGATGCTCAGTTTGCAAGCTTGGAGTTTAATTATAAAAAATGTACTGGAATTAGAAGTTACAAACCTTTTCCAAAAGTAAATCTTTCGGAAATAGAACGAGCGGCCGAGTTAATTAATTCAGCAAAAAAACCGATGATCGTTTTTGGTCAGGGAGTTATTTTAGGAGGGGCAGAAGCTTTATTACAACATGTGGTGGAAAAAGCTGGAGTTCCTTCGGCATGGACTATTCTTGGTCTTTCCGCGATGGCTACAGATCATCCTTTAAATGTGGGAATGGTTGGCATGCACGGGAATTATGGACCAAATGTTCTAACTAATGAATGCGATGTCCTGATAGCTATTGGGATGCGTTTTGACGATAGGGTTACCGGAAATCTTGAGCATTATGCCAAACAAGCAAAGGTGATCCATTTTGAAATAGATCCGGCCGAGATCGATAAAAATGTAAAAGCAGAGGTTGCCGTATTGGGAGATGTAAAAGAAACCTTGCAATTGTTACTAGGATTTTTAAAGTCGAAGAATCATGATACCTGGCATCAGAAATTCAAAGATCTATACAAAATTGAATATGATAAGATCATTAATAATGAATTGAACGGGAAAGAAGGGAAACTGGGAATGGCTGAGGTTATAGATGAAATAAACACATCCTCTAAGGGAGATGCTATTATAGTTTCAGATGTTGGCCAACACCAAATGGTAGCTTGCAGATATGCAAAATTCAACAAGACTAGAAGTAATGTTACTTCAGGGGGCTTAGGCACTATGGGTTTTGCCTTACCAGCAGCTATTGGTGCAAAAATGGGAATGCCGGAGAGACAAGTTGTGGCAATTATTGGTGATGGTGGATATCAAATGACCATCCAGGAATTGGGAACCATCTTTCAAACAAAAGTTCCCGTGAAAATTGTAGTGCTTAACAACGGTTTTCTAGGGATGGTTAGGCAATGGCAACAAATGTTTTTTGATAAGCGCTATGCCAGCACAGAGTTAATAAATCCAGATTTTGTGGCAATAGCTAAAGGTTATTTTATAAAAGCTAAAAAAGTTACTGAACGTAGCGAGTTACAAGCGGCAATTAAAGAAATGATGGATTCTCCGGAAGCATATTTCTTAGAGGTAAAAGTAGAACAAGAAGAAAATGTATTTCCTATGATCCCAACAGGAGCTTCAGTTTCAGACATAAGATTAGAATAATGGAAAAGAAAAATTATACAGTTTCCATCTATACGGAAAACAACATAGGATTATTGAGCAGGATCGCAGCTATCTTCTTGAAAAGACATATCAATATAGAAAGCATCACAGCTTCTAAAAGTGAAGTGAATGAGGTGATGCGATTTATTATCGTAGTAGAGGTTACAGAGGAACAAGTGAAAAAAATTGCCGGACAGATAGAGAAACAAATTGAAGTTATTCGCGCTTATTATCATACAGATGAAGAGCTGATCTTTCAGGAAACAGCACTTTATAAGGTGAATTCAGCCGAATTTGTTGAAGACCTAACTATTCAGGATTTCATAAAAGAGACCAATGCACGGATAGTTACGGTGACGCCAAAATTCTTTGTTATTGAGAAAACAGGCAAACGCCACGAAATAGATAATTTATACGATAAATTAAAACCCTATGGATTGATGCAGTTTGTTCGCTCCGGAAAAATTGCAGTATCTAAAAATGAAATGCCAATCTCTAGTATTCTTGAAGATTTTAATACCATAAATATAAACTCATGACAAATTATTTTAATAGCCTTTCCTTAAGAGATCAATTAGCCCAATTGGGGACTTGCAGATTTATGCAAAGTGAGGAATTTAGCGAAGGAATTAATGTTTTAAAAAATAAAAAAATAGTAATAGTTGGTTGTGGGGCTCAAGGTTTAAACCAAGGTTTGAACATGCGCGACAGCGGGCTAGATATCACCTATGCTTTAAGAGAAGATGCTATAAAGGATGAAAGACAATCTTTTAAGAACGCTTCTTCAAACAATTTTAAGGTGGGCACCTACGAAGAATTTATTCCATCTGCAGACCTAGTAATAAATTTAACTCCAGATAAGCAACATACTTCTGTTATAAAGAAAATAGTGCCGCTTATTAAAAAAGGAGCTGCTTTGTCCTATTCTCATGGTTTCAATATTGTGGAAGAAGGAATGAAGATTCGTGAAGATATTACCGTAATAATGGTGGCACCTAAATGTCCAGGCTCTGAAGTGAGAGAAGAATATAAAAGAGGCTTTGGAGTTCCTACCCTAATAGCCGTTCATCCGGAGAACGATCCTGAAGGAAAAGGATACGATTGGGCAAAAGCATATGCCTTTGCAACAGGAGGTCATAGGGCAGGAGTGTTGGACTCCTCTTTTGTTGCTGAAGTAAAATCGGATCTAATGGGGGAACAAACTATTTTATGTGGTGTGCTCCAAACCGGATCTATCTTAAGTTTTGATAAAATGGTAGCTGAAGGAGTGGAACCTGCATATGCAGCAAAATTAATTCAGTATGGTTGGGAAACCATTACAGAAGCCTTGAAGCATGGAGGGATCACCAATATGATGGATAGACTTTCCAATCCGGCGAAAATCAAAGCAGCGGAAATATCTGAAGAACTAAAAACGATCATGCGTCCTCTTTTTCAAAAACATATGGACGATATTATTTCCGGGGCATTTAGTACCAGAATGATGAAAGATTGGGACAACGACGATAAGGAATTATTAGAATGGCGAGCAGCTACTGAAAACACCGCTTTCGAAAAAACAGATGCAACTGCGGAAGAAATCTCTGAGCAGGAATATTTTGACAAAGGACTCTTATTGGTTGCATTTGTGAAGTCTGGTGTAGAGTTAGCTTTTGAAACTATGGTAGAAGCCGGAATAATTGCGGAATCTGCATATTATGAATCTTTGCACGAAACTCCACTAATTGCGAATACCATAGCCCGTAAAAAACTTTACGAGATGAACAGAATTATATCTGATACTGCTGAATATGGGTGTTATCTTTTCGATCATTCCTGTAAGCCATTGATCAAAGATTACATCAACAATCTGGAATCTGGATTAATAGGAAAAGCCTATGGGACAAAGGATTCTGGAGTAGATAATAAAAAATTGATCAAAGTGAATGCTTCAATAAGAAAGCATCCGGTGGAAATTATAGGTGAAGAGTTGAGAGAGGCCATGACCGAAATGAAAAAAATACACGTGTAATGAGCAGTTCCTTAGTTAAAAAAGAGATATATATTCCAAAAATGGAGGCCGTGAAGCAAGCTGCAGAACGCATCTCAAAAGTCGCGATCAAGACTCCATTAGCTCCATCTTTTACGTATAGTAAAAGGTATGAAGCCAATGTTATGTTTAAAAGAGAAGATTTGCAACAGGTTAGATCCTATAAAATTCGTGGGGCTTATAATAAGATCTCGAGCTTAACTAAGGATCAATTATGCAAAGGAGTGATTTGTGCAAGTGCAGGTAATCATGCGCAGGGCGTGGCATTTGCTTGTAATAAGCTAGAGGTGAAAGGGGTTATTTTTATGCCTATAACCACACCCAAACAAAAGGTGGAGCAAACAAGAATGTTTGGCGGAGTATGGGTTGAGGTAGTCTTGAATGGTGACACTTTTGATGATTCTTATAAAAGTGCTATAAAATACGGGGAGAAGAATAAAAATGTGTTTATACATCCTTTTGATGATGAAAAAGTAATAGAAGGACAAGCTACAATAGGCTTGGAAATCTTAAATCAGGCCGAGGGCCCGATAGATTATGTTTTCGCTCCTCTTGGAGGAGGAGGTTTACTTGCCGGCTTATCTTCGGTCTTTAAGCAACTATCACCTAATACGAAAATTATAGGAGTAGAACCAAAAGGAGCACCTTCAATGAGCGCTTCCCTAAAAATGGGTGAGCTTATAGAGCTTAAGGAGATAGATAGGTTTGTAGATGGAGCTGCTGTGCAAAAAGTTGGAGTTAGAAATTTCGAATTATGCAAGAATTTTCTGGATGATATGATCACTGTGCCGGAAGGTAAAATATGCCAAACTATCCTTGATCTTTATAATCAGGATGCTATTGTTGTGGAGCCTGCAGGAGCGATGTCTATTACCGCATTAGATACTTTTGCTGAAGAGATTAAAGGGAAAAATGTGGTTTGTGTAGTAAGTGGAAGTAATAACGACATTACCCGAACTGCTGAAATAAAAGAAAAAGCCTTATTATATGCTGGCCTTAAACATTATTTTATAGTGCCTTTCCCACAACGCGCGGGAGCATTAAAGCAATTCGTAGCAAAAGTTCTTGGACCAGACGACGATATTACACATTTTGAATATTCTAAAAAACACCACAGGGAGAATGCACCTGCGGTTGTGGGAATAGAACTTAAAGATCCCAAAGACTTTGCCCCATTGGTAGAACGTATGAAGGAGTATAAATTTTACGGACAATATTTAAATGATAATCCAGATTTATTTCAATTTTTAATATAATTAAATAGGTGCCTATAAAATTTTGTCTATTTTTACCACGTGATTTCAACTACAGAAATAATAATATTCAATTTGCGCTATAGGCCCCGCTTCAGTCGGTAGGCTGCGCATTCCCTTTTATTAATATTATTTTTTACCTTTTACAATTTTGAAAACCACATTCTCCATATATACTTTAAATATTTTCAGAAACAATTCTGAAAATTCTCCCGTGCGCAGTTTTCCCCGCCGCCTTGTGCGTATATAATTTTATGGAACTTAGGTGAGTCCGGTTCTTCCTTCAAAAATATCAAAACTTTATTTATTCAAACTTTAAACTTTTAGCAGATGAAAATACTCATTGCTAATAAATCTCATGCAAAATATGCGGAGATCATTTGTGAAACTATAGCAGAATCAGCTAAAGTAAGAGGCACGGGCATAGCCCGAAGAACTCCGGAATATGTTATCACCAAAATGGAGAATGGCAACGCTATTATTGCATTAGATGGAGACAAATTTGCAGGATTCTGTTACATCGAGGTATGGGGACACGATAAGTTTGTCGCCAATTCCGGTCTTATTGTGAATCCTGATTATAGAAATCGGGGATTGGCAAAAGATATTAAGAAAGCCATTTTCGAGCATTCAAAAAATAAATTCCCGGGAGCTAAGATCTTTGGAATAACTACAGGTCTTGCGGTAATGAAGATCAATTACGAATTGGGATATCAACCTGTTCCCTTTTCTGAGCTTACCGATGATGAAAGTTTTTGGAAAGGCTGCCAGACATGTAAAAATTACGATATTCTTACTCGTACAGAGCGTAAAATGTGCCTTTGTACCGGCATGATGTACGATCCTAATAAGAAGAAAAATGAAAAGCCAAGACATGAAACCTTCAATGAAAAAACCTATAGGAGGTTAAAGAATATTAAGCAAACGCTTTTCTATAAAAAGGATAAAGCTAAAAAGGAATAAAAATTATAGTTCAGGATCATCCTAAGTATATACCAAACTTCGACAGGCTCAGTTTGACAAATCAAAAAATATAGGTCATCCTGTTCCGATAGCTATCGGAATTGTCGAAGAATCTTAGTATTAAAAGCTAGAATAAATTTGAACGCAATCGGAATGGATTGACTAAGAAGATTAAAAATTAAAATATGAAAAAAATAGTAATAGCATATAGCGGAGGTTTAGATACTTCCTATTGTGCGAAGTATTTATCTCAGGAAGAAAATACAGAGATACACGCGGTAAGTGTGAATACCGGCGGATTTTCTGAAGAGGAAATTAAAGAGATAGGTGAGAAAGCAGTAAAGATGGGAGCAAAATCCTATAAGAATATCAATGCGATTTCAACATTTTATAATAAAGTAGTAAAGTATCTAATTTTCGGGAATGTTCTTAAAAACAATACCTACCCTTTATCTGTAAGTGCTGAACGTATTATACAAGCCATTGAGATCGTGAATTACGCGAAGAAAATTGGAGCCAATGCCATTGCACACGGAAGTACTGGTGCGGGTAATGACCAGGTAAGATTTGATATGATCTTTCAAATATTAGCTCCAGAGATAGAAATTATTACTCCTATTAGAGATAAGCAATTAACCAGGCAAGAGGAAATAGAATATCTTAAATCCCATGGGGTAGATATGAACTGGGAAAAAGCAAAATACTCAGTAAATAAAGGGCTTTGGGGAACAAGTGTTGGAGGTGCCGAAACGCTTACTTCAAACAAATCATTACCAGAAGCTGCTTTTCCATCTCAACTTACGGAAACGGAGCATAAACAAATTAGTCTTAGCTTTAAGAAAGGAGAATTAAGTGCGATGAATGGCAAAGAAGATTCTCCGGAAAACATCATAGAGACCTTAGAAGAGCTGGCATCTAAATATGCTATTGGAAGAGATATTCACGTGGGCGATACCATTATTGGAATAAAAGGAAGAGTGGGTTTTGAGGCAGCATCGGCTACGATCATTTTAAAAGCACACCATTTATTAGAGAAACACAACTTAAGTAAATGGCAATTACAACATAAAGATTATATAGCCAATTGGTATGGAACACATTTGCACGAAGGCCAATATCTGGATCCTGTAATGCGAGATTTTGAAGCTTTTTTACAAAGTTCTCAGGAACAAGTTACCGGGACCGTATCTATAAGTTTACATCCCTATAGATTTACCCTTAATGGCATAGAATCTAAGTTTGATCTTATGAATAATGGATTTGGGAAATATGGGGAGGAGAATACAGCTTGGACTGCAAACGATGCAAAAGGCTTTATAAAGATCCTGTCTAATTCAGGAAAGATCCATCAACACGTAAAAAATCAAGCATGATAAAAGCAGGAATAATTGGAGGTGCCGGATACACGGCCGGGGAATTACTCAGGATCCTATTAAGACATCCGGATGTTAGCTTAGATTTTGTTTACAGCACTTCTCAAGCGGGTTCAAAGGTTTCAGCTATACATCAAGACCTATTAGGAGAAACAGCGCTTAAATTTAGCGGTAGCATCAATCCTGATGTAGATGTTGTGTTCTTGTGTTTAGGACATGGAAATTCGATTGAATTTTTAAAAAACAACCCATTTTCAAAACATACAAAGATCATAGATCTTAGTACAGATTATAGAATGCATTCCCAGGATCATTCCTTTGTTTATGGCTTGCCGGAATTTAAGAAAGAAGAGATCAAAAAGGCACAATTCATAGCCAACCCAGGGTGTTTTGCTACCGCCATTAGTTTAGCAGTTCTTCCATTGGCAGGGGAAAAGTTGCTTAAAGATGAGTTGCACATAAATGCAGTAACCGGAGCAACCGGTGCAGGGACCTCACTTTCTGCCACCTCACATTTTACTTGGCGGGACAATAACTTTTCGGCATATAAGGAATTTGAACATCAGCATTTAAATGAGATAGGTCAGAGCATCCAAATGCTTCAGCCAAACTTTGATTCTGAGGTAAATTTTATTCCGAACAGGGGGAATTTTTCCAGAGGGATATTTGCAACTACTTACACCAATTTTGATGGAAACCTGGAAGATGCAAAAGCTTTATATGACACCTATTATAAAGATGCTGCATTCACATTTGTGATAGAGGAAGAGGTTCATCTGAAACAAGTGGTGAACACCAATAAGTGCTTGATAAATCTTCAGAAGTATAAGAGTAAATTATTGATAACGAGTGCTATAGATAATTTATTAAAAGGAGCTTCCGGCCAGGCAGTGCAAAACATGAATTTAATGTTCGGATTTCCTGAAGACCAGGGACTCCGGTTAAAAGCCAGTTATTTCTAGAATTTAAGCGTACGCAAAGTGTATTGCGATAAAAACAAATAATATGAAAGTAGCAATTATTGGAACGGGTAATCTTGGGAAATCTATAGCAAAAGGGCTGATCGTAAAAAATGCGATTACCACGCTGTACCTTTCAAGAAGAAAGCTTGAAAGCATTAGGGATCTCGAGGAATATTCAGGAGTGAAATTGACCTCAGATAATAAGGAAGCAGTTCAAAATTCAGATGTGATCATTTTTGCAGTACAGCCTTTACAACTAGAAGCCATTCTGCATGAAGTAAAAGATTCGTTGACAGAAAAGCACATTTTGATATCTACGGCTACGGGTTTTAAAATTCCAAGGATCGAAGAAATAGTAGGGGAAGATCAATTCATAATTCGGGCAATGCCTAACACTGCGATCGCAGTTGGGAAATCGATGACCTGCCTTTGCAGCAATGTAAAAGGGGAAAAACGAATTGCAATTGCAGAAGCTATTTTTAACAGACTTGGAACAAGTGTAATTATTCCGGAATCCAATATGCAGGCTGCAACTGTGATTTGTGCCAGTGGAATTGCATTTTGGATGCGTTTGATACGAGCAACCACCCAAGGTGCTGTACAACTAGGTTTCGATGCTAAAGAGGCACAAGAGCTTTCTATGCAAACCTGTTTAGGTGCTGCAAGTCTCTTGATAGAATCAGGGAATCATCCTGAAGAAGAAATAGATAAGGTTACTACGCCCCGGGGTTGCACTATTGAAGGTTTGAATGAAATGGAGCACGGAGGCTTAAGTTCTTCGCTCATCAAAGGAATTCAGGCATCATTTAAAAAAATTAATTCAATTTCAAAAACATAAATATGGAGTTATTTGATGTTTACCCTTTATATGATATTACTCCGGTAAAAGGAGAAGGCTGTTTTGTATATGATGAAAAGGGGACAAAGTATTTAGATCTATATGGAGGACATGCCGTGATCTCTATAGGTCATTCTCATCCTCATTATGTAGAAAAGCTGGCAGCACAATTAAAGCAATTGGGGTTTTACTCGAATTCAATAAAAAATCCTTTACAGGAAGAATTGGCCAAAAAGTTGAAAAAAGCGGCGAATATTACAGATTATAGTCTGTTTTTGTGCAATTCGGGGGCAGAAGCGAACGAAAATGCTTTAAAACTTGCATCCTTCCACACAGGAAAAAGCAATGTGATCTATTTTGAAAATGCTTTCCACGGAAGAACCTCTGCTGCGGTTGCAGTAACAGATAATGAAGGGATCAAAGCACCTTTAAATAAAGCACAGAGCGTATGTAAACTTGCTTTCGAAGATGTTTCTGTGCTGGAAGAGGAATTGAAAAAGGGAGAAACTGCTGCAGTGATCATTGAATTTATTCAGGGAGTCGGAGGATTGGATGAAGCCAGTACCAAGTTTTATCAGAAAACAGCAGCTTTATGTGAACAATATAATGCGGTATTAATTGCAGATGAGGTTCAAGCGGGATACGGTAGAACAGGTGATTTCTTCGCCTATCAAAAACATAAGATTCGGCCAGGTATTATTTCTATAGCCAAAGGCATGGGAAATGGCTTTCCAATTGGTGGGATCTTGATAGATAGTTCTATTCCTGCGAAACATGGAATGTTAGGAACCACTTTTGGAGGGAATCATTTGGCTTGTGCTGCCGGAATTGCAGTATTGGAGGTGATTGAAAAAGAGCAGCTCATGGACAACGCAAAAAAGATGTTTGAATTTGTTCAGCAAGAAGTGGCAAAGATCCCTCAGGTAAAAAAGCTGAAAGGAAGAGGGTTAATGTTGGGCTTGGAGTTCGATTTTGAGATCGCTGCTCTTAGAAAATCGCTTCTTTTTAACCAACACATATTTACCGGTGCTGCGTCCAACAAAAAATTGCTTAGAATTTTACCACCATTAAATATAGAGCAAAAACATTTTGAAAGCTTCTTTGAAGCTCTAAAAATTGAATTGAAAAATTATTAAATTGAAACTGATTGTCTGTTTTTGTTCCGGTAGCTTAGGAGTTTAAATGTTTCAATTTTTGTCTCCCTGAGCGGAGTCGAAAGGTAATTAAAACAGTATCACGACTTCAGCCTGTATTGAGCGAAGTCGAAATGCTCGATATCACTTTTAGAACAATTGAATCTTAGCTCCTTAGTATTTAGGAAAGCTGACATAAGAAACATATAAGAATGAAGAATTACATCGATTTATCAGATATAGAGGATCTACCAGCTTTGCTGGAGGACGCATTAAAACTTAAAAATAATAATTCCAATCCCGAACTGGGAAAAGGAAAGACCTTGGGCATGCTATTTTTTAACCCGAGTTTGAGAACCCGACTTAGTACAGAAAAGGCTGCTAAATTGTTGGGAATGGAAGTCATGGTTATGAATATTAATAGTGACGGCTGGGCTTTGGAATTTGAAGATGGGCAGGTAATGGATTCTAATAAGGCTGAACATATTAAAGAAGCTGCCGCAGTGCTTTCTCAATATTGCGATATCATTGCGGTACGTGCATTCCCGGAATTAAAGGATAAAGAAAGAGATAATGCAGAATTGGTGATGAATGGTTTTAAGAAGTATGCCTCAGTGCCTATTTTAAATCTGGAAAGTGCTACGGGTCATCCGTTACAGGCGCTTACAGATGCCCTCACTATCATAGAGCTTAAGACTGTGAAACGTCCTAAGGTAGTTCTAACATGGGCTCCGCACCCTAAAGCATTGCCACATGCTGTACCTAATTCTTTTGTGCAGATGATGCAAAAAATGGATGTTGAGCTATGCATTGCGAATCCTGAAGGCAATGATTTGAATTCTGAGATCACTAATAATACTAAGGTTTTTCATGATCAGGATGAAGCATTAAAGAATGCAGATTTTGTGTATGTGAAGAACTGGAGTAGTTATGAAAATTATGGGGAAGTGCTTAAAACGGATGAAGACTGGACTTTTAATCAAGAGAAATTACGAGGTACAAACAATGCAAAAGTGATGCACTGTTTACCGGTAAGAAGAAATGTAGTAATAGCAGATGACGTGCTGGACAGTGAAAATTCTGTTGTGATCCATCAGGCAAATAACCGAACTTTTGCTGCCCAGGCAGTATTGAGAAAATTATTGAAGGGCTAAGAATTATCAGAATGAAAAAACAGATTTTAAAAATCGTTAAAATAGGAGGGAAGCTCATTGAAAATGAGGAGAGTCTAAGTGCTTTTCTTCACGACTTTTCTCAATTGGAAGGTCCTAAAATATTAGTTCACGGTGGGGGTAAGATGGCAACCGAATTGTCCGATAGATTAGGTTTCAAGACTAATATGGTTGATGGGAGAAGAATAACAGATGCCGATGCAATGGATGTGATCACCATGGTGTACGCAGGACTAATTAACAAGAAAATTGTAGCCAAATTGCAGGGCATAAAAAGTAATGCGGTAGGGCTTTGTGGCGCAGATGGAAAAAGTATTATCTCCAAGAAACGTGTTATTAAAGAGATCGATTTTGGATTTGTTGGGGATGTAGAAGTAATTAATACCAAGTTTATTTCTTCACTTCTGGAAAATGATATTATCCCGGTATTTTCAGCTATTTCATGTAGTAATGAAGGGGAGCTTTTTAATACGAATGCCGACTCGGTAGCTGCGGAGATCGCTATTGCTTTTTCTGAAAACTATCAAACTGAATTGTTTTTTTGTTTTGAAAAAAATGGGGTTTTGAAAGATCCTTTGGATGATGCATCGGTGATCGACTTATTAGATACCCGGACTTATCAGAATTTATTGAATAAGAAAATAATTAGTGAAGGGATGCTTCCAAAATTGCACAATTGTTTTCATGCCTTGGAGCATGCAGTTTCTGAAGTTTATTTAGGAGGGCCAAACTTGCTTCAAAAAGGGGCTCAACATACAAAAATTATAAAATAATGAAAATTTCAAAGCTTCAAAAAAAAGCTATAAAGTTATTGCAGGATCTTATTGAGACACGATCATTTTCTAAGGAGGAAGAGGGTACAGCAGCATTGTTGGAAAACTGGCTTCAGGAATTTGAAATTCCATTTCAGCGTAGTGGCAATAATGTGTGGGCTGTGAACAAACATTTTGATAAAGATAAACCAACATTGTTATTAAATTCTCATCACGATACCGTTAAACCTAATTCTGCCTATACTCGTGATCCTTTCGCAGCAACTATTGAAGACGGAAAATTATACGGATTAGGCAGCAACGATGCCGGAGGATGTTTGGTGTCTTTACTGGCGACCTTCTCTTATTTTTTTGAAGCGAAAGATCTAAATTTTAATTTGCTTTTTGCAGGAACTGCCGAAGAGGAAATAAATGGCAAAAATGGGATAGCCAGTTTATTGCCATTAATCCCAAAAATCGATGTTGCAATTGTTGGAGAGCCAACGCTAATGCAGATGGCTGTTGCAGAAAAAGGATTGGTGGTTTTTGATGCCAAAGTGAAAGGAACAGCCTCTCATGCAGCGCACCCTAATAATGATAGTGCTATTTATAAATGTATCTCTGTACTGGATTGGTTTAAGAATTTTAAATTTGAAAAAGTTTCAGAATCTTTGGGGGAAGTAAAACTTACGGTATCACAAATAAATGCAGGGAGCCAGCATAATGTAGTGCCGGCATCTGTAGATCTTGTGATAGATGTACGGGTGAACGACCGATACAGCAATGCAGAGGTTGCCGAAATTTTAGAAAAAAATGCACCAGTAGATGAAATCACACCTCGTTCTCTGAGGTTGAATTCTTCTTCGATCTCTTTAGAACATCCATTGGTCGTTGCCGGAGCCGGATTGGGAATGTCAACTTACGGCTCGCCAACCTTGTCTGATCAGGCAATGTTATCTTGCCCTTCCTTGAAACTTGGACCTGGTGATTCTACCAGATCACATTCTGCAGATGAATTCATTTACGTGAAAGAGATTGAGGAAGGAATAGAAAAGTATATAAGTTTGCTACAGCGGGCATTAAAGAAATAAGTATAAAGTCATCCTGAAATAAGTTCAGTTAGACAAAATAAAAGTTGAAAATTATGAAACTCTGGGATAAAGGCATTTCTATAGATAAGAAGATTGAAAAATTCACCGTTGGAAACGATCGGGAATTGGATCTTTTTCTAACCGAATATGATATTACAGCCTCCAAAGCACATGCTAAAATGCTTGGAAAAATTGAAATTTTAACCTCTGATGAGGTGGAATTAATTTTAGTAGAACTCAACAAACTTCAAACTCAGGTAGACGATGGCAGTTTTGTGATCGAGGAGGATTTTGAAGATGTCCATTCTAAGATTGAATTTGAGCTCACAAAAACTCTGGGAGATACAGGAAAGAAAATTCACACTGCCCGATCCCGGAATGATCAAGTATTAGTGGCAATGCAGCTTTATTTTAAAGCGAATTTATCAGAGATTTATTCGAAAACCGAAAATCTTATTGATGTTCTTTTAGACCTTGCTAATAAGCATCAGAATAAATTACTTCCTGGTTATACACATTTACAAGTGGCAATGCCTTCATCTTTTGGATTATGGTTTTCTGCCTATGCCGAAATAATGATAGATGATTTGTACTTGTTGCAAGCAGGATTAAAAATTGTAGATCAAAACCCTTTGGGTTCTGCTGCAGGATATGGTTCATCATTTCCTATAGACCGAGAATTCACCACCAAGGAATTAGGGTTTAAAACATTAAAATATAATGTGGTCGCAGCTCAAATGAGCAGAGGAAAATGTGAGAGAACGGTAACTTCCAATATAGCTTCCCTTGCAAATACGCTTTCAAGATTTTCTATGGACATCTGTTTGTATATGAGTCAGAATTTCGATTTTATCAGCTTTCCGGATGAACTCACTACAGGATCCAGCATTATGCCTCATAAAAAGAATCCGGATGTTTTCGAATTGATTAGAGGAAAATGTAACAAGCTTCAAGCTATTGCTAATGAAATGATCTTGATCACCAATAATCTTCCCAGTGGTTATCATAGAGATTTTCAGTTAATAAAAGAGAATAGCATTTATGCGGTTGAAAATATCAAGGAAATTTTAGATGTATTTATTCACTCAATTGCGCTTATCAAGGTAAAAGATATAAATATGCAGGATGAGAAGTATAAATACCTCTTTACGGTAGATAGTATTAATGATCTGGTGATACAGGGAAAGTCGTTTAGAGAAGCATATAAAGATATTGGAGGGCAGGTTGAAAATGGGACTTATATTCCTGCACACATTAAAAAACATACACATATTGGAAGTAAGGATAATCTGGCGCTTGATCTTATTGCAAAAAAGAAGGATTTGTAGTATTTCTAGTAAAAAGTTATGTTAACCGTTTTTTGTCATAATAGTTATCTCGTCACCCTGTCCCGAAAGCTTTCTGGATTATTTCAGGGTCTCAATTTGTTATGCGATTCTGATACAAGTTCAGAATGACGTCCTTTTTCCGTTTATGATTAATCAATAAAAAAATAAAAACCTCATGTGACTAACCAAGTCTCATGAGGTTTTCTTCATTCAAACTAAAACAAATTATTATATAATGGTCATCTGGCCTAAATTTAGATTTTCGTTATTGATATGATAATTGTCTACTTCGCTTATAAGGCCATCTAAAAAATCTCCTACTTTTTCAGTAGAGTAGTGGTATTCATTATTGATATCCTGGGTACAAATATTAAGCTTTATACTAATTTCTACTGCATCTCTTATAGCTTTGGCTTCTTCGGTTAAGTGGAAATGATCCAGTAACATAGCTGCCGAGAGAATGGCGGCTAATGGATTCGCAATCCCTTTACCGGCAGCTTCGGGATAAGATCCGTGAATAGGTTCGAATAAGGTATTTTTATTACCAACAGAGGCAGAAGCTAATAATCCAATACTTCCTGAAATCACACTGGCTTCATCAGATAAAATATCACCGAATAAATTCTCGGTAAGAATTACGTCAAATTGTTTTGGATTGAGAATCATTTGCATGGCGGCATTGTCTACAAACAGAAATTCAAGTTGAATATCCGGATATTGTTTAGCAATAGCCGTTACCGTTTTTCTCCAAAGTCTGGAAGTTTCTAACACATTGGCTTTATCTACTAATGTAAGTTTTTTACGTCGCTTTTGAGCAGCTTTAAATGCCAGATGAGCAATTCTTTCTATTTCCATAACAGAGTAGGTACAAACATCTGTGGCACTGGTACCTTCATCATTTAAGCTTTTCTCACCAAAATAGATACCACCTGTTAACTCCCGGTAGATCACCATATCTACTCCCTCAATCCGCTCGGGACGTAAAGGGGACATCTCAATTAATTTTGAATAGGTGGTTACAGGACGGATATTTGCAAATAGTCCAAGTTCCTTTCTCAACCTAAGTAAACCTTGTTCCGGTCTAATTTTGGCGCTTGGATCGTTATCATATTTGGGATGCCCAATTGCTCCAAATAATATAGCATCAGATTCCTTGCATAGATCTAAAGTAGCTTCCGGTAGCGGATTGTTAAATTGATCTATGGCTGTTGCTCCAACAGCGGCTTCTTCAAAGTGAAAATCATGATCAAATCTATCTGCAATAGATTTTAATATTTTTACCGCTTGCACTGTTATTTCAGGGCCTATTCCATCTCCGGGTAATACTGCTATTTTTAGTTTCATCTTAATCGAATTTTTTAGGGGTATACTTTTTCTGCTCTTTTTTAACTTTATTCTTGTGACTCGCTAATTCTTTTGGAACTGGAAATTATTTTCCTCAAACTTTTGAATGGCATCTTTTCGGCTCACTAAAAAGTCAATATCATCAAAGCCATTTATCAGGCAATTTTTCTTATATGGATCTATTTCAAATTTCTCGGCTTCTCCAGAGCTTGTTATTTTTATAAGCTGATCTTCCAGATCTACATGAAGTTTTTCTGAAGGATCTGTGTTAATAGCTGTAAATATTTTTTTAAGAAAATCCGGACTTACCTGTAATGGGAGCAAGCCATTATTCAATGAATTTCCTTTAAAAATATCTGCGAAATAACTGGAAACAATTACCTTAAATCCATAGGCTTTTAAAGCCCAAGCGGCGTGCTCCCTACTAGAACCACAACCAAAATTATTTCCTGTAACCAAAATGGAACCCTTATATTTTTTGTTGTTTAAATTAAATTTAGGATCAGGAGTTCCGGCTTTATCAAATCTCCAGTCTTGAAATAAATTTTCTCCAAATCCCTCTTTATCTGTAGCTTTTAAAAATCTAGCAGGAATGATCTGGTCAGTATCTATATTTTCTATCTCTAATGGAACCGCAGTGTCTGTAAGACTTATAAATTTTTCCATCTAGTTTAAGTTTTGAGTGAAATTGGTAATCTTTCCTGCAATCGCAGTAGCAGCAGCCGTAAGAGGGCTGGCTAATAGCGTTCTGGAACCTTGGCCTTGTCGGCCTTCAAAATTTCGATTACTTGTGGAAACACAATATTCCCCGGCAGGGATCTTATCGTCGTTCATTGCAAGGCATGCAGAGCAACCCGGTTGGCGTAGGGAAAAACCGGCTTCTTCAAAAATGAGTTGTAATCCTTCCGCCTTTATCTGTTCAGCTACTTGCCTGGAACCGGGAACTATAAGAGCGTTTACATTGGCTGCTTTTTGCTTTCCTTTAATATAATTTGCTGCAGTACGAAAATCTTCAATTCTGGAATTGGTGCAACTGCCAATAAAGATATAATTAATAGGTTTGTCAATTAAAAATTCTCCTTCTTTAAAACCCATATATTCCAATGCTTTTTCATCACTTTTTCCAGTATTCATAGGTATGGAATCACTTAGTTTAATTCCCATTCCGGGATTTGTTCCATAAGTGATCATTGGTTCTATATCTGAGGCATCAAAAGAATATTCTTGGTCAAATTCAGCACCTTCCTCGGTTTTTAAAGTTTTCCAATAGACTTTCATCATTTCAAAATCTTCTCCTTTAGGAGCAAATTCCTTTCCTTCCAAATAGTCGAAGGTAACTTCGTCTGGAGCAATAAGTCCACCTCGGGCGCCCATTTCAATACTCATATTACAAACTGTCATCCTACCTTCCATAGACATATCTTCAAATACATTTCCTGCATACTCACAGAAATACCCTGTTCCCGAGTTGGTTCCTAATTTGCTGATAATGTATAATATAACATCTTTTGGAAGCACGCCTTGCTGTAATTTCCCATTAACGTTTACTCTTAGTTTCTTGGGCTTATCCACTAATAGACATTGACTGGCAAAAACTTGTGCGACTTGGCTGGTACCAATACCAAAGGCGATGGTTCCAAATGCTCCATGAGTAGAGGTATGGCTATCTCCACAAACAAGTGTCATTCCGGGTTGGGTAATTCCCAATTCTGGTGTCATTACATGTACTATCCCGTTATAAGGATGACCTAAGCCGTAAAGTGTAATATTATTATCCTCACAGTTTTTAGTAAGTTGTTTAAGTTGATTTCTTGACAGAAGATCTTTAATTGGTAAATGCTGATTTATTGTTGGAGTATTATGATCGGCTGTGGCAACGATTTGCTTAGGCCTTAAAATAGAGATACCTCTTTCTTTTAATTCGTTAAATGCCTGAGGGCTGGTTACCTCATGGATAAGATGTTTATCTATGTATAAAATATCCGGACCAGCGGGTATAGATTCTACCACGTGTGCATCCCAGATTTTATCAAAAAGTGTTTTTTTCATTAGGCAATAGCTCTATTTCTTTTTCTGGATAAGTCCATTATAATATGAATGTCATTATCGATTACTTCTTTTCTATGATCGGCAAAGTTTAAAAACTCAACATACACGGTGTCCAATTCAAGTTTGGTTAATTCATAACCCATTTTCTTTGCTCTATACGCCAATGCAGCCCTTCCGCTTCTTGCTGTTAGTATTATAGCCGATTTTGTTACACCCACATCTGATGGATCTATAATTTCGTAGGTTTCTTTATTCTTTATCATCCCGTCCTGATGGATTCCTGAACTATGCGCAAATGCATTTGCTCCCACAATTGCCTTGTTTGGTTGTACATACATTCCCATTTCCTGAGAAACCATTTTACTGGTACCATATAATAATTTTGAATTAATATTGGTAGTAAGATTTAAGCTAGGATGTTGTTTTAAGATCATCACCACTTCCTCTAAAGCTGTATTTCCTGCACGTTCTCCAATTCCATTAATGGTACATTCAATTTGTCTCGCTCCGTTAACAACGCCCGCGATAGCATTTGCAGTAGCCATTCCCAAGTCGTTATGGCAGTGACACGAAAGTCTTACCTTATGAATCCCTGCTACATTTTCTTTTAAATATTTAATTTTTTGCCCATACTCTTCAGGAAGACAATATCCTGTAGTGTCTGGAATATTTAAAACTGTAGCTCCGGCTTTAATTGCGGCAGTACAAACCTTTGCAAGAAATTCATTATCTGTTCTCCCGGCATCCTCAGCATAGAATTCGACATCCTCTACAAAAGTTTTAGAATATGAAACAGCCATAATAGCTCGTTCAATGATTTCCTCTCGAGTAGAGTTGAACTTGTATTTTATATGAGAATCTGAAGTGCCAATCCCGGTATGAATTCTAGGGTATTTGGCATATTTTAATGCCTCAGCAGCAACTTCGATATCATTTTTTACAGCACGGGTGAGTCCACAAACGGCAGCGTTTTTAATTAGTTTAGATATTTCGGAAACCGATTTAAAATCTCCCGGACTGGAAACAGGAAAACCTGCTTCAATCACATCCACACCAAGTTCATCGAGGCGTGCGGCGATTTTTAATTTTTGGGCTGTATTTAGTTTACAACCAGGTACTTGTTCCCCATCTCGCAATGTCGTGTCAAAAATTTCTACCTTTTCTGTGCTCATAACAGATTTATTTTACTTTATCTTTAACTAAAGTAGCAGATTCATCTTCACACTAAAGTTTAAACCACTGAGTAATTACGACCATTGATTTAAAATTAAGGAGTTAATGTTACTGTAAATCAACACATTGAAAACATAATCGTTACAATGACCAACGACTTAACCGACAATCTTTTTACCTTAATAAAGTCCCTGTCCTCTTCTGAAAAAAGACAATTCTCTTTATATGTTGGCAGAATTGGAGTGAATACGGACAGTAAATTTTTGAATTTATTTAAGGTTATGGCCAAGCAATCTCAGTATAACGAGAAGCTAATTCTTGAGCAAACCAATATTAGTAAGCAGCAATTATCCAATGTTAAAGCACATCTTTATAAGCAAATTCTTGTAAGTCTTCGATTGAATCCTGCTCATCAAAGTATCCCAGTACAGATTAGAGAGCAACTGGATTTTGCCCTGATTTTATATAGAAAAGGCTTATATAATCAAAGTTTAAAATTGCTTGATAAGGTAAAGACGATAGCTCTTTATAATGAAGAAAAAAATGTCGCCTATGAAATCCTAGAATGGGAAAAAATAATTGAATCTCAATATATCACCCGGAGTATTCAAAACCGGGCGGAGAGTTTAATAAAACAAACCGAACAACTTAGTAGGTTAAATGTTTTGGCAAGTAGACTGTCCAATCTATCCCTACAATTATATGGTATTTTATTGAAAATGGGTTATGCCCGTACTGAAGAAGAAACCACTGCTATCAGTGAGAATTTTCAAAAAAACATGCCTCAATATAACTTTGATGAAATGGGGTTTCGAGAAAAACTCTTGCTTTATAAAGCCTATTTATGGTATAGTTTTTTAACTCAGAATTTTTTATCCAGTTATCGTTACTCCCTAAAATGGATAGACTTATTCAATGAAAACCCGCATATGGTTTCCTTACATCCGGTATCTTATTTAAAAGGGAATCACTATTTATTGGAATCCTTGTTTTTCTTGAATCATGTGGAGATTTTCGAAAAGGTTCTTTTAGACTTGGAGGCTACAATAAAAGACCCTAAGATTCCGGATGATGATAATATTGCTGCTCTTTCCTTTTTATATATCTACTCTAATAAATTGAATTTAAAATTTATGAAGGGCGATTTTGGAGGAGGAGAATTATTGGTAGAGAAAATTCAGAAAAAAATAAAGAAATATGAGGATAGGTTGGATGGCCATCATATCATGGTGTTTTATTACAAAATAGCAAGTTTGCATTTTGGGAATGGAGAAAATAAAAAATGCATTGAATTTCTGAAGAAAATAATAAATAATACCTCTCTCGAAATGCGGGAAGATTTAATGTGTTTTTCACGAATATTAAACCTTGTAGCCCATTATGAAGCTGGATTGGATTATCATTTAGAAAGATTAATTCGCTCTACGTACAAGTTTTTAATTCGAATGAATGATATGCATGAAGTGCAGAAAGAGATGATTAAATTTTTAAGAAAATTGCCCGACGTTTCACCTTTGAATATTAAAGTGGAATTCAGAAATCTACATACTACATTAAAACAATATGAAAATCATCCATACGAAAGAAGGGCCTTTTTATACTTAGACATCCTGTCCTGGCTGGAAAGTAAGATTGAAAACAGGGCTGTAGCAGATATTATAAAAGAAAAAACCTCCTTGAGGCCCCGTAAAATTTAATGAAATCATACAGTTGGGTAAGTATGTTATATGAATAAGGAAAAAATTAAAATTTCTTCATGAGTTTACTTATTAGACTCACTTTATCAGCATAAGGAGCATATCTAAGTGGAACATCTAACCAAGTTCCTCTTTTTGATATGCTTTTTTTATGCGAAAAAGTATCGAAAGAATATTTGCCATGGTAGGCTCCATTTCCACTATTTCCAACACCACCAAATGGCAGCTTTTTATTAACCACTTGGATCACTACATCGTTAATAGCACCGCCACCAAAACTGTAAGTGTTTAATATTTTTTCTGAAAATTTCTTGTCTTCAGAAAACACATATAAGGCAAGAGGCTTGGAATATTTATTAATAATATCTGCCAATTTTTCTTCGGTATCAAAACTTAATACAGGAAGGATAGGACCAAAAATCTCATCTTCCATCACCTTGCTAGTGAGTGAAGGTTCATCAATTAAAGTTGGAGCAATATATAATTGTCCTTTCTCGAATTCTCCTCCAATCGGGCACTTTTCACCATCCAACATTCCAGCGAGTCTGTCAAAGTTCTTTTCGTTGATTATTCTTGCATAGTCTGGTGAATTTTTAGGATTAGCCCCGTAGGCAGCTGTGATCTCTTTTTGTACTGCATCTATAAATTCCTTTTTGATGGAAGAATCAATAAGAATATAATCTGGTGCAATACAAGTCTGGCCTCCGTTTAAAAATTTGCCCCAAACAATTCGCTTTGCTGCCAGTTGCACTTTTGCAGATTTATGAATGATACACGGATTTTTGCCACCTAATTCTAAGGTGGAAGGGGTAAGGTGAGGCGCGATTGCTTTTGCGACTATTTTTCCAACAGGAACACTTCCTGTAAAGAAAACATAATCCCATTTTTCTGCTAATAAGGATTCAGAAACCGAAACTCCTCCCTGCACTACAGCAAGCATTTCTTTTGGAAATACTTTTCCTAAAATATCAGCTAAAATCTGTGAGGTATTTGGTGCTAATTCACTCGGCTTTAAAACCACTGTGTTTCCCGCAGCAATGGCTCCCATCAAAGGAGAGATAGCTAACTGAAAAGGGTAATTCCACGGAGCAATAATTAAACAGGTTCCGTAAGCTTCAGAATAAATATAATCTGAAGACGGAAAATTGATAAGTGAGCTAGAAATCTTTTTAGGCCTTGACCAGCTTTTTAAATTTTTAATAATATGATCGAGCTCACTTATTATAAAAGCCGTCTCGCTTAAAACACTTTCAAACTTAGGTTTTTTGAAATCCCGAAAGAGGGCATCGCATATTTCAGTTTCGTGCTCTTCGATAACCGATTTAAGTAATTTTAATTTTTCTAGTCTTAAAGATAAGTCTTTGGTGTTCCCTTCTTTAAAATAAGATCTTTGGGAAGCTAATAGATCACTGATTTTGTTATGCATTTTAATATTAATTATGGAAATGGCCAAAAAGGACAATACAATGGAATATAGGAATTCCCTTCAAATTTTTAGTTGGTTCTTTAAGATTAAATCCTTTCAATTAAAGAAAGTTCCTCTAAAAATTGCAATTTGCGACATATTTAAATTTTGGCTAAAAACTTACAATTTTCGAAAATACTGGAACTTAACCTCGCCGTGCTTTTTATTAGTACCTCGGGAGTATTGGGAAGATATATTACCTTAAACCCTTTTGTAACTATATTTTACAGAACATTATTAGCGGCAATACTCTTTTATATATTCTGTAGATTAAAAAAATTTGATCTAAAAATAAATGGTAAAAGAGATGTATTAAAAACAGTGCTCTCTGGGTTGTTAATGGCTGGCCATTGGGTAGCTTATTTCTTCGCACTTCAATATTCTAATGTCGCAATAGGGATACTTTCCCTTTTTACATATCCGGTAATCACAGTATTTCTGGAGCCACTTCTCTTAAAAACTAAATTTAGTAAGATTCATTTAGCATTAGGAGTTTTGGTGTTGTTCGGGATTTATTTTCTAGTGCCCGAGATCAGCTTTCAAAACAATTATACTATAGCAGTTTTGCTGGGAATATTATCTGGGTTATTCTATGCGCTCAGAAATATTTTAATGAAACAGGAAATTGAAAAATATAATGGTTCGGTACTAATGATGTATCAAATTGTCGTGGTAGCGGTAGTTCTTTCGCCTGTATTGTTTTTCAGTGATTTTAATGAAGTGATTTTACAATGGGCACCTCTTTTAACCTTGGCAATTGTTACTACTTGTATAGGGCATACACTTTTCTTGCTTAGTTTAAGAAATTTTTCAACTACTGCTGCAAGTATCATGAGTAGTGCTCAGCCTTTATACGCAATAATTTTAGGGATACTATTTCTTTCTGAATATCCTAGCTTAAAAACCATTATTGGAGGCGCGCTTATAATAAGTGCAGTAATTATAGAAAGTATAAGATCCCTTCGGAAAAATACAGCAGTAGAAGGGATCGATTAATTTCAAATATTAGTTTAGTCTTCCTTGAAAAGTGTCACCCTGTCTAATATCTCCGGTATTATAGCCTCTCATAAACCAATCCATACGTTGTTTAGAAGTTCCATGTGTAAATGCATCTGGCACAACTCTTCCTTGAGTTCTTTTTTGAATAGCATCGTCTCCTACAGCACTTGCAGCACTCATAGCTTCTTGAATATCACCTTGTTCTAAGTATTTCTTATTACGATTAGCCCAAACACCTGCATAAAAATCGGCTTGTAATTCCAATGCAACAGACAATTCATTAGCTGCAGCTTGACTTCTACCTTGTTGCAACTGCCTTACTTTTCCAGAAGTTCCTAATACTGTCTGAACATGATGTCCAACTTCATGAGCAATTACATAGGCAATGGCGAAATCTCCTCCTTGAGCTCCAAAACGTGTTTTTAATTCATCGAAAAAAGATAAGTCCATATAAACCTTTTGATCCGCAGGACAATAGAATGGTCCAGATGCTGCTGAAGCTCCACCGCATGCAGTTCTTACGCCATCTGTAAAGAGGACTAAACCTGGTTCTTGATAGTTCATATTGTTTTCAGAAAATATTTCATTCCAAATATCTTCAGTATCAACTAGAACCGCATTAATAAATTTTCTAGATTCTATTTCCTCAGCAGTTAACTCTCTACTTTCTCCAGAAGATGTTTGTGTTTGAGATTCTAATTGTTGAAGTGTTTCAGAAATATCCCCACCAGAAAAGAGCTGGATTGCAAGAAAAATTAATCCTATTATTCCTCCACCAACAGCTACTTTCCCTCCTGTGGAGGAGCCTCTACGATCCTCTAAATTGCCACTCTGACGTCTACCTTGCCATTTCATACTTTTTTGTTTTAAAAATAATAATTTTTATGTTAAGCTATGTATAAATATTCACCGCGTTCCAAATCGGATCGTTTGGTACTGGGGCAACTAAGTTTAATTCTAAATCTTTTACTGGATGAGAGAAGGATAATTTACGAGCATGAAGGGAAATACTGGCGTCTTTATTACTACGGTCAAAGCCATATTTTAAATCTCCTTTAATAGGGCATCCTATAGCAGATAATTGACTTCTTATTTGATGGTGTCTTCCAGTATGCAGTGCAATTTCTAAAAGAAAATAATTGTCCAACTTTTGGATGATCTTATAGTCCAAGATGGCTTTCTTACTCTCAGGTACTTCTTTAATATGAGCGTAAGATTTATTCTGTTTTGGATTCCTCTTTAAGTAATGTATAAGTGTATCTTCTTCTTTTGGGGGCATATTTTTTACGATTGCCCAATAGGTTTTCTTGGCCTCCCGATCTTTAAACAGCTGATTTAATCTAGGCAGTGCTTTAGAAGTTCTGGCAAAAATAACAAGTCCGCTGGTTGGTCTATCCAAGCGATGAACAACTCCTAAATATACTTTTCCCGGTTTATCGTATTTAACTTTAATATATTCTTTTACAACCTCGCTAAGAGGTGTGTCCCCCGTTTTGTCTCCTTGAACAATATCTCCTGGTCTTTTATTAATGACAATAAGATGATTATCCTCATATAAAACCTGTAAGTTGTGCTTGTTGGAAAGAATTTTTTCTGAATTCAAATTCTGTTAATTAGGGTTTACTATTGAATGTATGTAATGATTAGTATATCGAAGTGATGAATTGCCATCAATAAAATTTGACGAAGAAATAATTAATATTGCTCCTCGTCTGTTGGAAAATTTTTGCTTTTTACATCATCCTTATAACCCTCGAAAGCTTTGGTCATTTCTCCATGAAGATCTGCATAACGACGTAAAAATCTAGGATTGAATTCATGATTCATTCCCAACATATCGTGGGTTACCAACACCTGACCATCTACACCATTTCCTGCACCAATACCAATAATTGGAATGCTCACGCTTTCTGCCACTTCTTTGGCGAGTTTCGCAGGTACTTTTTCCAACACCATTGCAAAACAGCCTAATTTTTCCAGTAAAAGAGCATCTTCTTTTAATTTTTCTGCTTCTTGATCTTCCTTTGCGCGAACTGTATAAGTTCCAAATTTATATATGGATTGCGGGGTAAGTCCTAAATGGCCCATTACAGGGATTCCTGCATTTAAGATCTTTTTTATAGATTCTTTAATTTCCTTTCCGCCTTCCATTTTTACTGCATGCCCTCCGCTTTCTTTCATAATTCTAATTGCAGATCTAAGCGCTTCTTTGGGATCACTTTGGTAACTTCCAAATGGAAGATCTACAACCACTAGGGAACGCTCTATACCTCTTACCACACTTGCTGCGTGGTAAATCATTTGGTCTAAGGTGATAGGAAGTGTAGTTTCATGTCCTGCCATTACATTACTTGCAGAATCCCCAACTAATATCACGTCTATTCCTGCACCATCCACAATTTGAGCCATGGTATAATCGTATGCAGTGAGCATAGCGATCTTTTCTCCATTGGCTTTCATTTCTACCAACGATTTTACTGTAACCCTTTTGTATTGTTTCTTCGCAACTGACATTAGCTCATTTTTTTAGATGAGTAAAAGTAGTAAATTAGTAGACCACATTCAAAACTTAGAATCATGAAGATTTATTTAAGTGTTCTGCTATTTTTTATTGGAATTGTAAGCTATTCACAGCAAACAATAGACGAAGTTTCTGTTAAGACCTCCATAGAAGACTTTTTTATAGCCTTTCATAAGCAAGACACTACAGCTCTTCGATTTATGGTTCATCCAACTATACAAATGCAATCTATAAGTATAAAAGAAGATACCGAACCTAAATTGATCACAGAGGAATACGGAAATTTTTTAAAAGCTATTTATGCAATTCCGAAAACCACAAAATTCGAAGAGAAAATACATTCTTATAAAATTCAGGTAGATGGGCCAATGGCAAATGTCTCTACCCCTTACTCTTTTTTTGTAAACGGGGAGCTAAGTCATTGTGGGGTGAATACTTTTCAGTTGTTCAAGGAAAAAGGAAGCTGGAAGATTGTTTATATAATAGATACCCGAACTAAAAAAGGCTGTGGTTCAGAATAAAAAAAAATAGAATAAACAGTAGTTAAGTTCATCTCAAAATTTAAATGTTTAAGGTGTGTCAGGCTGAACATTTCGACTACGCTCAATTCAGGCTAAAGTCGAAACCTTTTTATTTAAATTAGGAAGTGCTCGAATTTAGTTTATCCTGAACTTAGACTAAGGGCACGAACGGACAAAACAAGATGTTCCTCTTGTATTTAATAAATCATAAAACTAGTTGCCAACCATTTGACGAAACCTATTCAGAATAACATTAACAAAAAAGAGAATAGTTCTTGCTTCACCATTTTTGATTATCGCAATCAGCTTCGGAATAGCCTTTCTATTCGGTAATGTTATTGGAAAATGGGCTTTTATTCCAATTATTCTGATTCAATGGTGTCTTTTTCTACTCTTCACTTTTAGATATACTGAAAAGGAAACCAGAAAAAAATGGCTACAAAAATCAAGAAGTTCCTTCGGTTGGAACATTTTAGCATTATTTATTGGGATACTTCCACTACCATTATTTTTAATGCATTATGAAACATTAGGAATTTGGCAAGTTTGGTTACCATGGATTTTATTAGCTCTAATCAATCCTTGGATTGAAGAGTTTTACTGGCGTGGACTACTTTTGGAATACACCAAGAACTGGACAAATTGGACTGCAATATTTTTTACGAGTTTAGTATTTGCATTAAGTCACGCTGTTTTCGGAGTGAATTCGGAATTGAATAGTGGTTTAACAGTAATAATTTCAACATTCATTATGGGAATAATTTGGGGACTTGTATTTAAGAAAACAAATAGTTTGAGGTGGATTATATTTGCCCACTTTTTAGTTGACTTTTTTAATCTATCTGCATCTTCATTTTTGGATTTATATGAAAAAGGAAATTGGTAAAAGAGGAAAAAAACGATTTGCCAATACCGTGTAAAATGAACTACTAGGTTACTGCCGACTTACGAAAATCCTCGCGAATTTTCTATTCGGTTTTTATTTGCTAACACTCGTAATTAACCACGCAACTAATCATACACAAAAACTATGTAGTTATTTTCTGCCCTTAAAGAATAGAATTTATAAAATTTTAGGGATTAGAAATATAAGCACGGTTGCATTGTTCATGGCATGCATCGCGATAGGCCAAACCATACTTCTGTTTTCGATCTTTACTTTTCCGAAGTAAAATCCGGCTATAATCCTTGGTACGATCATTAAAAATAATAGAAAATCCAATCTAAAGCCATCTACATAATTGGAGATGTGGACCAAGCCAAAAATAACTGCGGTGATCATCCAGATGGATATATAATTTCTGTTTAAAAAACTACATGCTTTATATTGAAATGATCTTGGGATTAATTCCTTCAGAAAAAAATAGACCAAAGTAATAAAGAGAAGAAGAAACCCAAATTTTAATGCCCAATGTACATCTACGGGGATAAATATTGCCGCAATCACCAAAATCCAGCTGCAAAGAAAAAATATAAATTCATTTGGAGAGGGTTTAATAAGAGTTCGGAACATTCCCTCCTCCAAAATTGGAGCTATCACAACTGCCAGTAAAATAAATTTCCATGGATTTTCAGACATTAAGGCATTCATGTCGGCTTGCTGATATTTTAGGAAATCTAAATTTGGAAAAACTATTTGAAGTATCCCTAGAATAGCGAAGAATACAAAGTAGGAACCCAGCATCCAGCCATAATTTCGGAATAGATTTTTAATCTTGTATAATGTAATATGGCTTGTTTTAAACAATATGGTTGTGCTAGTAGAATTTAAAGTTAGGATAATTTACCAAGAGTTGCTTTTAAATTAACAGTCACTCAAACTCACTCGTACTGCCAATCCGCCTTCTGATGTTTCTTTATACTTAGAATTCATATCTTTTGCGGTATCCCACATAGTTTCTATCACTTTGTCTAGAGGTACTTTTGCTTTGGTAGCATCGCTATCCATCGCAATTTCTGCGGCATTGATGGCTTTAATAGCTCCCATTGCATTTCGTTCTATACAAGGTATCTGTACCAATCCTGCAATAGGATCACAGGTTAAACCTAGGTGATGTTCCATTGCTATTTCACTAGCCATTAGCACTTGGGCTGGTGTGCCACCCATAGCTTCTGTTAAAGCTCCTGCTGCCATTGCAGAAGAAACCCCAATTTCTGCTTGACAACCACCCATAGCGGCAGAGATAGTTGCGCCTTTTTTAAATAAACTGCCAATTTCTCCTGCTACCAACATAAATCTTTTTACATCTTCAAAAGTTGCATTATGGTTTTCTATTACCATATAATACATAAGTACAGCAGGAACTGTTCCTGCACTTCCATTGGTAGGAGCTGTCACCACTCTTCCTAAAGATGCATTTACCTCATTCACACTTATGGCAAAACAACTCACCCATTTAAGGATCTGTCTAAATTTCACTTCGGTCTTTCTAATGGTTTCCAGCCATTCCTGAGGAGAATTATATGTTGCTTCCCCAATTAAGCGTTTGTTCATATCGAATGCACGACGATGTACATTAAGTCCGCCGGGAAGGGAGCCTTCTGTATGACAACCTATGTACATAGATTCTAACATTACATCCCACACCTCTTTTAATCCTTGATGAATTTCTTCGGGGGAGCGTAAAGATTTTTCATTTTCCATTACAATTTCTGAAATGCATTTATTTTCTGCATTACAGTACGCAAGAAGTTCTGTTGCTTTTTCTATGGGAAATGGAAATTCCTGAAAGCTCTTCATTTTTTTTGAAGCATTCTTTCGTTCTTCTTTTACCACGAACCCGCCACCGATAGAATAATAGGAAGAGGATATTTTCTTTCCACTTGTTAAAGTAGCTCGAAATGTAAGACCATTTGGATGAAAAGGAAGAAATTTTCTATTGAATTTAATTTGAGTTTCCGGATCGAAATGAATAGCATTCTCTCCATTTAAAATAATAGATTTTGTGGTTTTAATATTAAAGATCTCAGGGTCTATTTGATCTATTTCCATTTTAACCGGATCGAATCCTGCTAAACCAAGCATAACTGCCAAATCTGTAGCATGACCTTTACCGGTAAGCGAAAGAGAACCGTAAAGATCTATATGAACTGCATCTACTTCGTCGAAGCAATTCTTGTCCTTAAGTTCCTGGATCCATCTTTGGGCTGCACGCCATGGACCTAAAGTGTGAGAACTTGATGGACCAACTCCAACCTTTAACATATCAAAAACACTAATACATTCTATCTTTCGCATTCTACTCCAAAATTTAAGGACAAAAATAAGGATTTGATACTATCGGACTTCATTTTTGCGAATTTGTTATTAAGAATTATTTAGGATTTGTTTTCGCATTAGGGATTGCAGTGATATCCTTTTAATTTATTCGGAAATTAAAAGATTTAGCGCAAAGCCCGACAGCTTTACTATGCTTATTAAGCATAGGGAAGGGGGAATGCCAATAATACATTTATTAATGACAACCTGTCAGAACTATACCGCTGGCATAATGATTGACTATTTGTGTTTGTGAAATTGAATATATAAAATTTAAATACGTATACTGTTATGAGTAAAATAATTGGAATTGACTTAGGTACTACTAACTCCTGTGTATCTGTAATGGAAGGTAGCGAGCCTGTGGTAATCCCTAACGCTGAAGGGAAGAGAACAACTCCTTCTGTAATTGCATTTGTAGAGGGTGGAGAAATTAAAGTTGGAGATCCTGCAAAACGTCAGGCTGTTACAAACCCAACAAAAACTATATCTTCTATAAAGAGATTTATGGGGAACAAATATTCTGAATCTTCTAAAGAAGCAGGAAGAGTTCCTTATAAAGTGATTAAAGGAGATAACGATACTGCAAGAGTAGATATCGACGGGAGAATGTATACTCCACAAGAATTATCTGCAATGATCTTGCAAAAAATGAAAAAAACTGCTGAAGATTATCTTGGACAAGAGGTAACAGAAGCTGTTATTACTGTACCTGCATATTTTAACGATTCTCAGCGTCATGCAACTAAAGAAGCTGGTGAGATCGCAGGACTTAAAGTAAGAAGAATTATAAACGAGCCTACCGCTGCGGCATTGGCTTATGGATTAGACAAAAAATCTATCGACCAAAAGATCGCTGTTTATGATCTTGGTGGTGGTACTTTTGATATATCTATCCTTGAATTAGGTGATGGTGTATTTGAAGTATTGTCTACAAATGGTGATACTCACTTAGGTGGGGATGATTTTGACCAGGTGATCATAGATTTCCTTGCAGATTCTTTCATTAAAGCTGAAGACATCGATCTTAGAAAAGATCCAATGGCTTTACAACGTTTAAAAGAAGCTGCTGAAAAAGCGAAGATCGAATTATCTTCTTCTACACAAACAGAAATTAACTTACCATACGTTACGGCTACTGCAAGTGGACCAAAACACTTGGTAGAGACTTTAACAAGATCTAAGTTTGAGCAATTAGCTCATGAGCTTGTTACACGTTCTATGGATCCTGTGAAGAAAGCATTAAGCGATGCAGGTCTTTCTGTAAGTGATATAGATGAAGTTATTTTAGTAGGTGGTTCTACTCGTATTCCTAAGATTCAGGAAGAAGTTGAAGCATTTTTCAAAAAGAAGCCTTCTAAAGGAGTTAACCCAGATGAGGTTGTAGCAATTGGAGCAGCTATTCAAGGTGGTGTATTAACAGGAGATGTTAAAGATGTATTGTTACTAGATGTAACTCCTCTTTCTCTTGGTATTGAAACTATGGGTGGTGTATTGACTAAGTTAATTGAGTCTAACACAACAATTCCAACTAAAAAATCTCAGGTATTCTCTACAGCATCAGATAATCAACCATCGGTTGAGATCCATGTATTGCAAGGAGAACGTCCTATGGCAACAGATAATAAAACCATTGGTAGATTCCATTTAGATGGTATTCCACCAGCACAAAGAGGAACTCCACAAATTGAAGTGACTTTTGATATTGATGCGAATGGTATTATTAAAGTAAGTGCTACAGATAAAGCAACTAACAAAACTCAGGATATTAGAATTGAAGCTTCTTCTGGATTAACTGAAGAGGAAATCCAAAAGATGAAGCAAGATGCTGAAGCAAACGCTGAATCTGACAAGAAAACTAAAGAGAGAGTAGACAAGTTGAATGAGGCTGATGGAATGATCTTCCAAACTGAAAAGCAATTGAAAGAATTTGGTGATAAAATATCTGAGGATAAGAAAAAGCCAGTTGAAGATGCTTTAGAAGAATTGAAGAAAGCTTACGAAACTCAAGAAATTGAAACTATCACTCCAGCATTAGACAAATTGAATGAAGCATGGAAAACAGCTTCAGAAGAAATGTACAAGGCTCAAGCAGATGGTCAAGGTGCACAAGGAGCTCCTGGAGCAGATGCAGCTGGAGCAGATGATTCTAAGCAAGCAGATGATGTTGAAGATGTAGACTTCGAAGAAGTTAAATAAACATCTATATATAATAGATCTTGTTTACAAGATCCAACTAAAAGATCCCGATGAAAATCGGGATCTTTTTTTGTTAAAAATATTACATAAACAAAATATAGTAGAGATAAACCAATGTGAAGATCACTAAAACAGCGAAGCAGAATAAGCTAAATTTTCTGTAGGCAGGGGAGGGTTGATCCTCTTTCTTTAAATGACTTCCTGTAACTAATTTATAATTGAACCAAGCCAAAAAGGGAGCTGAAAGAAAGGAAAGGCCCGTTGCAAAATCTATTAGAAATATAAAAGAACCAGAAAGGAAGAATAAAATACACAAAGAGAGAATTGGAATTACAAAGATCCCAATCTTATAATCTTTCCATTTTTTATTTTCAACTTTAGGCTGCTTATTTTCTGGATTTAAAATCTCGGAGATCACCCGTGGGAACGCATCTGTAACTGTTAATGTGGTACTTAATAAGGCAATAAAAGCGGCAATGGAAATAATTGGAGTGCTCCATGATCCTAAAGTTTTTCCGTAGAGTGCTACAAGTTGCGAAGAGAATTCGACCGAATTTGAAGAAAAGGAAGTGCCACTGCCAAACATGACCAAGGCACCGAGAGTTAAAAATAATAAACCTATTAAAGATGCGGCAAGATACCCAATATTAAAATCTGTAAATGCTTCTTTTATACTGGGTCTATGCTTGGTTTGCTTTGCTTTTTCCCTTGTCCAGATAGAATGCCAGACGGAGGCATCCAATGGTATTGGCATCCAACCCATAAAAGCAATTATAAATCCGATGCTTGCAGTGGTCCACAAGGAGGGAGTAGGAGTTTCTAGTGTCTTGGTTACAGTTCCCGCGCCAAAGGCCATAACAACAGCTGCGAGGGTTGCTATAGTAAGAAAGCTAACAATGATCTTCATGCTTTTATCCAATCCTGGATATTTACCAATGAGAAGTAGCGATATGCAAAATATTGTAATTACTAAACTCCAAGTAAAGGGAGACCATCCAAAATTGAATAATCTTTCTGCTAAGCCAGCTGTAACAATAGTAACCGCAGCCTGAATTATAAACATCGTACCCACCGTGAATACGATAAATGCCCAATATGGGAACACCCCTAATTTTTTATATCCTGTAATTAGATGGTTACCTGTTGCAGCTGCATAGCGCGGTCCGAATTCCATAAAGGGATATTTGGTGACACATGCTAATACTAAAGCCCAAACAAGTATAAATCCATAATCTGCACCCGCACGTGTAGATTGCACCAAATGAGAAACTCCAATGGCGGCTCCTGCAAGTAAAAATCCTGGACCAAGGCTTTTTAATAAAGATCTTTTAGATCCTTTTTCGCTTGTCTTTTTTGTTTTCATTCAATAACAATATAAGGGGTAAATCTAAACTAAAGTTTCTAGTATGGATGGTTTCATTTCATGAATTCCTTCAAAAGGAATAACAGTTAAATTTTCAGGGAAGAGCTGCTTTAATTTAAGCTTTTCATTATCCAAACGTTCTTTGTCTAAATAAGGGTCTTTGTTACCATAGATCATAGAGACCTTTGAATCTCCTAGATGTAAAAAGTCTTTAGCCTTTAATTCTTTGGGTAGGCCGCCAGAGCATAAAATTAATTGTGAAAGTTTGATTCTTTTTTTGGCCACCCATCTTGTGGCAACAGAAACCCCTTGAGAATAACCAAGCACAATAAGATTCGTTGCAGATCCTAAATCTTCAGCTTTATAAACTTCATCTAAATAATTCATTGCATTTTCCACTTCCTGTTGCGTATTATCTTTAGTAAACCAGGAAGCACCTACATGGGTGTACTTTCCATTTAAGTAATATTTGGATGCAGCTTGTGGGGCAATTATATAATTTTCTTGTGGATCTAATCCTTTAAAATATTTAAGAAAGTATTTAGATAAATACCCAATTCCATGAAAAACCACCCATACATTCTTTGTGTTGGAAGTCTTTTCATTTAAGGTGCAATAGGAATTGGTGATTTTATAAGAAACCTGCTTTTCGGTTGGATTCATTCTTTTTGGTTTTGTATTTTTACAAAGTAAACAATCTATTTAATATGCAGAACGAGCAATTACTGGAAAGATGTAGACAAATGTTCAAAAACACCTTGATGGAAACTTTGGATATCGAAATTGTGGAGATCACAGATGATTATGTGCTTGGAAAAATGCCCGTCTCTCCAAAAGTTCATCAGCCAGATGGAGTCTTACATGGTGGCGCAACCGTAGCTTTAGCTGAAACAATTGGAAGTATGGCTTCTCTTCTCTTATTTAACTCTTCAGAATTTACTATTCGAGGGATTGAGATCTCCGCAAACCATGTGAAAAGTATTCGAGAGGGATTTGTTTTTGCAAAAGCTTCAGCTATTCATAAAGGAAGAACAACCCAACTATGGGAAATTAAGATTACGGATGAAGAAGATAATTTGATCTCATTGGTTAAATTAACCACTATTTCACTTCCTAAAAATTAACGCGGTTTCTTCAAATCAAATAAAATAGAAGAGCTTCAAAAAACACTCTATTTTCAACTCCACTTCATTTTTTATGTAGACTCTTTTTACATTATGCTCCGTATGTACTAAATTTTCTACATCCATAGGCTTTTTAAGTGCTGGAAACTTTTTTTATTGATGTTCTTCTATTTAATACTACATAGTTTAACATTCATTCTGTATACTTTTAATTTTTCTTTGACAATAAATATTAAAACTGTTTCTATTAAAGATAAATCTCTCCCTAATTACGAACAATCCATTTAAACAACTATAATATTAAAATTAGGGAAAACCCTTATAACAGGAATTATCAATTTGCTTTAATTTTGATTCAGAGTGTTTCCAGATTAATTTATAAAACTATATTCTAGTTTTCTTATAGTTATTTGGTAATAGATATCCCAACAAAACACCTCCCCTTCCCATCTTAAAATCTATCGATACAGATATATGTATTGAATGATTGTTTAGTGATTTGTTATTAACCAATAATTTGATAATTATGAAAAATGTAAATTACTGTTGGAGTTTTGTAGTAATTCTCTTTTTGCTATTTACATCCTGTAGCAAGGATGAAGCGGATGTATCTGGACCAGAAGTTCAAGATACTTTTCAGTTACAGTTTGGAACTTTGTTAAATGATTTTGAATCGCAAACTAGACAACAAATATCGGAAGATCCTCTAGAATGCCGTGATGCAGAGCCTTCTTATGTTCTTGTTGCGCTAACAGATGCAGAAGGAAACTGGGTTGCAGATATGGATCCAACCGGGGAAGGAGCAACTACGGCCGATTTCATTAAAGTAGATATTGTTAACAACGGTGGAAGTTGGGAGACTAAATATTCAGAAATGTTAGGACTGCCTGCAGGGACCTATCAACTACAATACTTCATTGTTTATAGTGACGATGATCAAGTACTTTGGGTTGCACCACGGGAAGGTGGGACTTATGCAAGTAGTGTTGGAGATCCTTTACCTCAAGAAATTATATTAGAAGCAGGAACTAAGCCATATATAGAGGTGGACGTACTTTGTTTCATAGAACGTGAGGAAGAAGCATATGGATATATTTTCTTCGACATAAATGCTATAGCTATTGAAAACAACTATTGCATATTTGTAAATTACTGTGATGACCAAACAGGTAGAGAGTATCCAGCCAACTTCCAAGTAGATATTTGGGGTGATGCTTTTGATGGATCAGAAGTTATATTAGGAGGAGAGATGAATTCTGTATCTGGTGAAGGTAATAGTTTTGCCGCTACTGTATTATGTGTTCCATTGCCTCCATTAGAGGATGGTGAAATGTACTATGTGCGTGTAACTGTACTTAGCGCTGGAGCTTATACAGCAAGTGCTTTAGATATTTATGAATTTGAAATTACCCAGGCCATGATTGATGCTCAGTTAGGTGCAACACCAAGATACGAGCATATTAGAATTAATTGTGACGATGATGGAAGCGTACCAGTAGATTCAGATCAGGATGGAATTCCTGATAATGAAGATAACTGTCCTAATATTGCTAACCCAGACCAAGAAGATGAAGATGAAAATGGAGTGGGAGATGTTTGCGAAACGGGAGTAGATGACGATGGCGATGGCGTTCCTAACGATATTGATGAATGTCCAGATACAGATCCTGGGGTAGAAGTAGATGAAGTTGGTTGTGAAAGTATACAAGTTCCAGGAAGAGATATGGTTGTACTGAATGACGCAAATATATTTGATGCTAGGGCTATGGAAGATCCAGACAATGTGCAGTTCGTTAAAAATTTAATCAATTTTACAACAACAGGAATAAGAAACAGCGGAACAACATTTATGTTCGATTTCGGAAGAGCCTCAAGTTGTGTGTTTTGTACTGGCGAATGGTCCACTATGCGAAGTCTAGTTGAAAACCAAGGTTTTACCATCTCGGATATAAGTTCCACAAGTGGTTCATTAACTAGTATTCCTTCAGATGTAAAAATAATAATGCTTGTAATGCCTAATGTTCAATATACTGTAGCGGAGATTAATACACTCAAACAATTTTCTTCTGAAGGCGGAAGAATAATTTTTATGGGAGAACATGATGGGTTTTATGGCTCTGGAATACCTATTGAAAATCAATTTCTAATAAATATGGGGGCTATTCTATTTAATTCAGGCGGCGCATTGGATTGTATTCAAAATGGTAATTATCCTGAATTACCTGCTAGCTCTAACAGAGTTCATCCTATTATGGAAGGTGTAAATGGGTTAACAATTGCTTGTGCTTCAGTAATTGAACCTGGAGAAGGTGATTTTCCATTGTTTTATGATTCTACCAACACTTTCGTTTTGGGTGGAGTAGCAAAAATAGATACCGCTCCAATAAGTGAGTTAAAACAGGTGACAAGAACGAAATTTAGACAGTCTAATGCAAAATTGCATAATGCTTCTTCGACTACTGGATATTAAGAATCAATTTATAAAATTAAAAAGAGCCACTATTTAGTGGCTCTTTTTTGTTGCGTATTAAGTTAGCGGTTAGTTAGCATTTAATATACTATTTTTCTGTTTTGTACTTTTGCGGAATAATCAATTTTTACTTCTAAAACAGGAAGGAAACCTTAGGAATAGTAGGTGTCAATCTTTTTGAAGAATATTTAAAAGTCAACCAATAATAAATTAATGAACTCTAAAGATTTTTTCAATTTAGCACAGGAATCCCTAGATGCTGGAAAAGCGATGGTTAGTTTTAGACTTCCTGGAAAAGAGGCTGTGCAGTTATTATTACAAACTTCTAAGGATTCTTTTAGAATTAAGGATTTTTCTGAAAATGGCTTTGTTTTTTCTCCTTTTAACACTGAAAATAATCCACTTTTTATTCCTGAAAATGAAAGCATTAAAACCGTTCTGCCCTTTTTTGATAGTTCAAAGTTTCAATTAAATTCTTCAGAAGGACTATCAGAGAATTTAGATTCTAAGGCAAAATTAGCTCATATTAGTCTAGTAAAACTTGGGATTGAAACTATTAATAAAACCACTTTACAAAAAGTAGTACTTTCCCGAAAAGAGCTTCAAAAACCAACTATATCTGCTTCTGAAATTTTTCGGAATTTACTCTCTTTATATCCAAATGCCTTTGTTTATATATGGTTTCACCCGGAAACCGGAGTTTGGATTGGTGCAACTCCGGAAACTTTACTAAAAACTGAGCGAACAAAGTTCAGCACTATGGCTCTTGCAGGAACAAGAAAACTTCAGGATTTTTCTGAAAACGATTGGACCAATAAAGAAATAGTTGAGCAGAAAATTGTAACCGATTCTATTATTTCAAAATTAAAAGAGCTTGGATATTCTTCTGAATCATTAAAGGTTTCAGAAACCTATACGAGTGAAGCAGGGAGTTTATTACATTTAAGAACAGATATTTCTGGAACTATCAATAATGGATCTGCAGAAATAGGAGCTATCATAAAGGCATTACATCCAACTCCAGCTATTTGTGGTTTACCAACAGATAAAGCTTATAGTTTTATAATTGAACACGAAAAATATGATCGAGAATTTTACTCGGGATATTTGGGACCATTAAATATGACCACAGAGATCAAGCGAAGCAGTAGAACTCGAAATCAAGAAAATCAGGCATATTCCAGTATCAGAAAAGATTCTTACATATTTGTAAATTTGCGATGCCTAAAATATAAAAAAGGAGAAGTGGCAATTTATGTTGGTGGTGGTATAACAAAGGATTCTGAAGCTTCTGCTGAATGGGAAGAAACTGTGAATAAAACTAGAACCATGAAAGCCGCTTTATAAGGTAAATCTCTTGTATTAAGACTTAGGAAAATTGTAATTTTGAGCTTGATACAATTTTAAAGAAAACACTTAATTTTGCTATCGTTCTGTTCATTTTCATTTAAAATGTAATCGTGAAATACTCCAAAATACCAGTTGCCCAATCTATAGTAGCTTTATGTGTTGCAAAGAACATTAAACATGTGGTGATCTCTCCAGGATCGCGAAATGCTCCATTAACTATTGGTTTCACAAATCATCCGGAAATTAATGCTTACAGCATTGTAGATGAACGCTGTGCTGCATTTTTTGCGTTAGGAATAGCGCAGCAGATCAAACAACCAGTTGCGGTGGTTTGTACTTCCGGTTCTGCCTTGTTAAATTATTATCCCGCCATTGCTGAAGCTTATTATAGTGATATCCCATTGGTGGTGATCTCTGCAGATAGACCAATAGAGCGTATAGATATTGGAGATGGGCAAACAATTAGGCAAAAGAACGTTTTCGAGAATCATATTTTATATTCGGCGAATCTTTATTCAGAATTGGTTTTGGAGAATGAAGCCCAAGATAAAAAGTTGCTTCAGAAACAATTTGAAAGTCGCAGGCATAATGAGCGGGAGATCAATTTGGCCTTAAATAGTGCCATAGAGAATAATGGACCGGTGCATATAAACGTGCCTTTCTATGAGCCACTATATTCTTTAGAAAAAAATAAGATCACAGATCCGGTTCAAATTCTACCAGATCTTAGTCGGCGAGTATATTCTAAGTTGGAGCTACAGCCCTATTTAGATCTCTGGAATAAAGCTAAGCGAAAAATGATCATTGTAGGGGTCATGGCGCCTAATAGTGTAGAACAAAAATATCTGGATCTTCTAGCTGAAGATCCTACCGTGATCGTTTTAACAGAAACCACTTCTAATGTAGATCATGAAGAATTTTTTACTCGTATAGATACCTTGATCGGGCCAATTGAAAAATCTGAAGATGTAGAAAAGCAATTCGCAGAATTACAACCAGATATCCTTTTGACCTTTGGAGGGATGATAGTTTCAAAAAAGATAAAATCTTTCTTAAGAGATTTTCAGCCAGAACAACATTGGCATATAGATCCTAAAAAGGCATATAATACCTTCTTTTGTTTAAATAAACATTTCGAAACTTCGGTGAATTCTTTCTTTCAGAAATTTTTTCCAGAAACTATTTCAGTAAAAAGTGATTATGCGGAGCATTGGAAAAGGATTAATGAACATCGAAAACAGCGTCATGATATCTATGTAAATAAGATCCCTTATTCAGATTTTAAGGCCATGCAATCTATAGTTCCCTCAATTCCGAAGCAATATAATGTACAGCTTGGTAATAGTTCTACGGTACGTTATGCGCAACTTTTTAATTGGGATGTCTCACAATCTATCTTTTGTAATCGAGGAACAAGTGGGATAGATGGTAGTGTTTCTACCGCTGTTGGAGCAGCCTTAGTTAAAAAAGATCCTACTTTGCTTATATGCGGAGACCTTAGTTTTATCTATGATAGCAATGCCTTGTGGAATAATTATATTCCTTCAAATTTTAGAATTATTGTAATTAATAATTCTGGTGGAGGGATCTTTAGAATACTTCCCGGGAATAAGGATACAGAAAATTTTGATACTTATTTTGAAACAATTCATGATCTTAATGCGAAATCACTTTGTGAGATGTATAGCTTCGAATATTCTCGTGCTGAAGATTCAGATCAAGTAAGTACTGAGTTGAAGAAATTTTTCAATTCATCAGAAAAACCAAAACTTTTAGAAATAATGACTCCAAGATCCCTTAATGATGAGGTTTTGTTAGAATATTTTAACTTTATCAAATCTTAATTATTCAAGAACTGAAATTCTTAATTTAATGATCTTATGGTTGAAGTTAATACGTTGCGTACGCTTTTATAAAGCCATAATATTTGAGTTTTCCCATAAAATATAAAGTATCTTTGCCATTTAAATTTTAGTTATGCTTAATATAGGACAATACCATACATTAATAATAGATCGTGATACCGAACCGGGATTATTCTTAACCGGATCTGGAGATGATGAAGTATTACTACCAAATAAATATAAACCGGAATCTTTTAATATTGGGGATGAAATAGACGTTTTTGTTTATTTAGACCATTCTGAACGTCCGGTGGCAACAACCCTACATCCATATGTTAAATTGGATGAATTTGCTTATTTAAAATGTGTGGAGGTTTCAGATATTGGAGCATTTTTAGACTGGGGTTTAGAAAAGCATCTCTTTGTGCCTTATAGAGAAATGGCTTCTAAAATGCGTAAAGATAGTTGGTATCTTGTTTTCTGTTATCTGGATGAAGATACCGGCAGATTGGTTGCTTCTAGTAAGACTAATGCTTTTATGGATAACTCCGAGATCACGGTAGAACCTTATGAAGAAGTAGATATAATTGTGGTAAATCCTACAGATCTGGGTGTAAATGTAATTGTTAATGAATTACATCAAGGACTTATTTATAAAGATGATATTTTTCAGGATCTAAATCCTGGAGATCGCCTAAAAGCTTGGATCAAGAAAACCAGACCAGATGGAAAATTGGATGTTACACTGCAACGTCCTGGTTATAGAAGTATAGAGCCAAATGCGCAAAGTATTTTGAATGAGATCTCTTTAAAAGGAGGGCATTTAAAGCTTACAGATAAATCTGATCCTACCGAAATTCAACGAGTTTTACAGATGAGTAAAAAGAGTTTCAAGAAAGCTATTGGAACACTTTATAAGCAAAGAATGATAGAAATTAAGGATGACGGAATATACCTTAAGAATGACTAATCTTTAGTATCTTCTATAAAAAGGAGAATAACTGCTGTAATATATAGGTCTTGTAGTTTCTGAAGCATCTTTATATACTGTATTTCTTACGCCTCTTGAAGGTAAATATGGATTAAAATTCTGGTTAAAGTATCTGGCATCGGTATTTCTTGGATTTGCAGAAAAACTAACGGAAGTCTTTTTTTGAGAGATCTGTACTGGTGGTTCCAATTCTACATATCTATTAGATCTCATCTGTTCTTCTTCCCGCATTATCTCTGAAAGGTTTATTTGTATAGGTTGATCTTTCACATCAAAATTCACTGTTCTTATTTTAAATTTCCCAACATATGGATTTTCTGGTGCTAGAATAGAAAGGGAAGGAATTATCTCTGTACGCTGTATTACAAAATCATCGGGAGAGTTTAATACAGGGATTTCCTGTGCAATTCCGTACGTGGAAGTAATTAATAATATTATAAGTATACCTAAATATTTCATTTTTTTCATTTAAACCCTCATTCTGGGTGTGGTTACTGGGGCTAACTTTGATCTATTTAGGTTTTTTGAAAAATCCCATCTCGAAAGCATGCCAGCAGATTATTGGAACTAAAGATATCAAGAATTGTGCAATTGATAAATTTAGATAAGATTTCTTTGGATATTTATTTACAACTGCTGAAAAAAATCACATTATAGTTTTATAAGTGCTAAATAATTCTATTTTTGAACTTCAAAAAAAAACTTAATTATGAAAAACACTTTTTACGTTATCGCATTTTTATTAGTTGGATTCACTGGCTTTGCACAAGAATCTACATACAAAGCTAAAGCTGTACAATTAATTGAAATTAATTCTGGTGCAACTTTCGACGTAATGCTTAAACCTATTGTAGGTATGGTTGCTGAAGAAAACCGTGATGCTTTTAAAGCAGAGGTAAAAGAAAGCATGAAAGATTTATTCGATCAATTAGCAGTTGTGTACATGGAAAGTTTTACTGAAACTGAATTAGATGAAATCCTTGCATTTTACGCCACTCCGGTTGGACAAAAAATGACAGCGGAATTACCAGTAATTACTGAAAAATCTATGCAAATTGGTCAACAATGGGGTATGCAATTACAACCTTTAATGGCTAAATATTCTAAATAAGAATAAAATAATATCTTCTAGAGCCTGAGATTGATTTCTCAGGCTTTTTTTTGTCCAGTTATTAAATAATTCTTCTTTGTTTAATATTATGTACAGTTTTACAAAAACTCTATTTTTATAAAAAATTAAAAAGATGAGCAAGATAGATTGGAAGACTGCTAAAACATACGAGGACATTACTTACAAAAAAGCTAATGGAGTAGCAAGAATAGCTTTTAATAGACCAGATATACGCAATGCATTTAGGCCTAAAACTACAAGCGAATTATATGATGCCTTTTACGATGCGCAAGAAGATACTTCTATAGGAGTGGTTTTACTTTCTGCAGAAGGACCTTCTTCTAAAGATGGAGTTTATTCATTTTGTAGTGGTGGCGACCAGAAAGCCAGAGGACATCAAGGTTACGTAGGTGAAGATGGAATGCATAGACTTAATATATTAGAGGTGCAACGCTTAATACGGTTTATGCCTAAAGTGGTGATCGCTGTGGTGCCAGGATGGGCAGTTGGAGGAGGGCATAGCTTGCATGTAGTGTGTGATATGACTTTAGCTAGTGAAGAACATGCAATATTTAAACAAACCGATGCAGACGTTACTAGTTTCGATGGTGGCTATGGTTCTGCATACCTTGCGAAAATGGTAGGGCAGAAACGAGCAAGAGAGATCTTTTTCTTAGGAAGAAATTATTCTGCAAAAGAGGCTTTTGAAATGGGAATGGTAAATGCGGTTATTCCACATGCAAATTTAGAAAACACGGCCTACGAGTGGGCTCAGGAAATATTGGCAAAATCACCTACTTCTATTAAAATGTTGAAATTCGCAATGAATCTTACAGATGACGGTATGGTTGGACAGCAAGTTTTTGCAGGAGAAGCTACTAGACTTGCCTATATGACAGAGGAAGCTAAAGAAGGTAGAGATGCATTTTTAGAAAAACGCAAACCTAATTTTGAGAAGAAATGGCTTCCATAATGGAAAATTTTACCAATCAGGAAATAGATATTAATTCATTGCCTCAATTCGAGACAGTAGATTTTCAGGCGATTTCTAAAAATAATCTTATAAAGGCTAATCTACTAAACACTCTATTTTTGTGTGCGGCAATACTTGGTTGTGGGATCTTATTTTATTTTAGAATTGGACAAGCCCAATTAATATTACTCATTACTGCCGTCATTTTATACTTTGGTTTTCAATTTTGGAACATTTCTAAGCTTCAAAAGAATTATGGATTTGCTCTTCGAGAAAAGGATATTTTATATAGAAGAGGTAATTTGGTTACTAAAACTACGGTAGTTCCATTTAATAGAATTCAGCATGTATCCATTTCCAGAGATTTACTGGATAAGATGCTTAAGATAGCTACTCTTAAGATTTTTACCGCTGGGGGTAGCGGTAGTGATATAATAATTACAGGACTTGCTCCAGAACTTGCGGTCCGGTTAAAAGAGGCTTTGGCCACAAAGCTTACTTCAGATGAATTCTAATTTATTTGGAGCACCTCAGAGACAATCTCAAATTGGGGTCTTATTAATTTTTCTAACTAAGATTTTCAATTTATTAAAAGGATTTTGGGCCATTATTATATATTTCTTATTCACTGGCCCAAGTATATCCACAATAATTTACATTTCGTTGGGTTTGGGGGGTGCAACCATTCTTATTCTTATTTACAGTTTTGTTTATTATAGAAGATTTCTATTTCATATAGATTACGCGAAGCAAGAATTTATTCTGGAAAAAGGAGTTTTTAATAAAGAGAATATTGCAATTCCTTTTGATAGAATTCAGCAGGTATATATTAAACGCTCTATTCTACAACGCATTTTAGATGTTAGTAGTTTTGTAATTGAAACAGCCGGGAGTAAAGAAGAGGAAATAAATATAAATGCTATTTCTAATGAGAGAGCAAACCAACTCTTGGGAATTCTAATTGAAGTAAGAGATAAATATTCCGTTAATATCACTGAGGCAGAAATGTCTAAAAACTCAAATCAAAATCAAGATTGGTCTCATAAATTGAGTTTTTTAAGCTTATTGAAAATAGGAATTAGCACTAATTATTTGCGAGGTTTAGTATTAATGTCTGCGTTTTTCGCAACTATTTATAATGAATTAAGAACAGTGTCCGAAGAATATTCTGATACGCTACAGGAATATTTAAGTGAATTGTCTGGACCTTTGGAATCTGTGTCGATATTTATGTTGATTGCATTTTTTGTTCTGCTGCTTAGTATTTTAATAACTATAGCTGAAGTATTTATTAAATATTTCAATTTAAAATTAACTCAAACCAAAGATAGTTTAGAGTTGGAGATGGGCTTAAATACAAATACAAAAGTTTCTTTAAAGCCCAAACGCGTGCAAATGTTACAAGTAATTACCAATCCGGTTCAGAAATGGTTGAATTTATATCAGGTGCGTATTTCGCTGGCCAATTCAGAAAATGACTTGCAGAAAAGTAAGATCAAAATTCCAGGCTTGGATGAAGACACTGTTTCTAAAGTAAATTCCTTTCTTTATTCAAATAGATCCAGCAATATTGAAAGATCATTTTCACCAAATAGAGTCCTCTTAATTAGATACTTACTATTATTATTGATACCTGCCTTGGTAAGTTATCTTACAGTTGTTTTTATAGATGCAATTTCTATTAAGATCTGGCTTTTATTTATAGGCCTATATTCTATTATTGGGGTAATATGGCAAATTTTAATGTTCAGGTCGCTAAAACTGATTATTACAGAAGAATTCGTTTACAAGAAATATGGAGTTTGGAGTAAAATAGAAGAGCGATTTGAGATTTACAAGATCCAGTCTATTAGTATCTCTCAACCCTTATGGTATAAAAAACGGAACTTAGCAAATATTGTTTTTCATACTGCAGGAGGAGATATTCCATTTCGGGCAGTAAACAATAATATACTCCCTTATATTAACTATATGTTTTATAAAGTTGAAACTAATTCAAGTAGTTGGATGTAGATTTGGTTTAAGTTCTGAAATAAAATTCCTAAACACATCAAGGATAGATAGACTAAATCAAAATTATAGGCCATTAAATATCGTCATCCTATCCCGATATAGCTAGGGGAATTATTTCAGGATATATTATTAATTAAAATGTTAAGAGAAATTGAAACATTCCCGATAGCCATCGGGACAGCTTGACTATAGAAAGTTAAATGATATAAAAAAAGCCCCGTTCTAATTTTAGAACGGGGCTTTTTATAAAAATGATTTTAGTGTCTATCTCAGTTTCGGAAACTTAGAAGGATTAGCTTCATTCATAATAGCATATATTTTTTCATAGATATCTTCCGTAGAAGGTTTGGAGAAATAATCTCCATCTGTTCCATAAGCTGGTCTATGTTCTTTAGCAGTTAAGGTTTGTGGCTTACTGTCTAAATGAATATAGGCATTCTGATTCTCTAGAATTTCCTGCATAATATATGCAGAAGCTCCACCGGGAACATCTTCATCTATCACTAATAGTCTATTAGTTTTAGCAACACTTTTTACAATGTCCTTATTAATATCGAAAGGTAATAGAGATTGAACATCTATTACTTCAGCATTTATTCCAACTAATTCTAATTCATTTGCAGCTTCTTCAACCAACCTTAGTGTAGAACCATAAGAAACCAAAGTAATATCTGATCCTTCTTTGATAGTTTCTACAACTCCTAAAGCTGTTCTAAATTCTCCAAAGTTATTTGGTAACTTTTCTTTAAGTCGGTAACCATTTAAACATTCTATCACCAATGCAGGTTCATCTGCTTCTAATAGCGTGTTATAAAATCCAGCGGCCTTAGTCATGTTTCTAGGTACCAAAATATGGATTCCTCTAAGTAAATGTACCAAGGCTCCCATTGGCGACCCACTATGCCAGATACCTTCTAATCTATGTCCTCTGGTTCTAACAATTAGCGGTGCTTTTTGCTTCCCTTTGGTTCTGTATTGTACTGTTGCAAGATCATCACTCATGATCTGAAGAGCGTACAAGATATAATCTAAATATTGTATTTCAGCAATAGGACGTAGGCCTCTCATTGCCATTCCTAAACCTTGACCTAATATAGTAGCTTCACGAATTCCAACATCTGCAACACGTAGTTCTCCATATTTTTCCTGAAGTCCTTCCAAACCTTGATTTACATCTCCAATGGCTCCACTATCTTCCCCAAAGATCAATGTCTCAGGTTTATTAGCGAAAATCTTATCGAAGTTATCTCTTAATATAATTCTAGCATCAACATCCTTTGCATCGTCGTCATAAGTCGCTGCTACTTCTTCAATAGACAAGGCATTGTTAGTAGATTCACTGTAGAGATTGCTGCTATATTCTGGTTGAGAGGTAGAGGTATACTTTTCAATCCAATTTATGAGATCAGATTTAGCACTGCTATCTAATCCTATCATATATCGTAAACTCTTTCTTGCAACTACCAGAAGATCTTTTTTTAGAGGATCTTTTATTTCTGCAAGTTCCTTTATCATAAATTCAATAGCATCCTTATCTTCACTATTTGCCGCTGCATTTTCTAGTATAGGCAGTAAGTCTGAAAGTTTATCTTTCATGGGTTGGCTGTATGCCGTCCATGCCGCTTTTTTCCCGTCTCTTACCTGTTTTTTGATGTCCTTATCTATAGCTTCTAATTCTTCTTCTGAAGCAAAATTATTTTCTAAAACCCATTCCTTGAACTTTACATTACAATCAAATTCTCTTTCCCAAGATAATCTATCTTCATCTTTATAACGTTCATGAGAACCAGATGTAGAGTGACCTTGCGGTTGTGTTAGTTCATTTACATGAATAAGAACAGGGGAGTGGGTGGATCTTGCAATTCTTGAGGCTTTCTCGTAAGCCTCTACAAGAGCAACATAATTCCAACCATTCACTACAATAATTTCGTATCCTTTTTTCTCTTCATCTCTTTGAAAACCTTTAAGTATTTCAGAGATGTTTTCTTTTGTGGTTTGATGCTTAGCGTGAACAGAAATTCCATATTCATCATCCCAAACACTCATTACCATTGGTACTTGTAGCACTCCGGCAGCATTAATGGTTTCCCAAAAATGGCCTTCACTGGTACTAGCGTTACCAATAGTTCCCCAAGCTATTTCATTTCCATTGTCAGAAAATTTTTCAGCATCTATACCTTCTACATTTCTATATATTTTAGAAGCCTGAGCCAATCCAAGAAGTCTTGGCATTTGGCCTGCAGTTGGAGAAATATCTGCACTGGAGTTCTTTTGCTGCATCAAATTTTTCCAAGATCCATCTGCTTCCAAACTTTGAGTAGCAAAATGTCCTCCCATTTGTCTACCGCCAGACATCGGTTCATTATCTATATTTGTATCTGCATATAATCCAGCAAAAAATTGCTCTATAGTAAGTTCGCCAATAGCCATCATAAAGGTTTGATCCCTATAATAACCTGAACGAAAATCTCCATTTTTAAAAGCTTTGGCCAATGCCAACTGTGGAATTTCCTTCCCATCTCCAAATATCCCGAATTTTGCCTTGCCCGTTAACACTTCTCTTCTCCCCAATAGACTACATTCTCTACTGGTAACGGCAATTTTATAATCTTCTAAAACTTGCGTTTTAAAATCTTCAAAGGATATAGATTCTTTTGATTGAATTTCGCTTTGCATGAAATAATGTTTGAATTGTTACAAATATAGCTAAAACTAGGGTTAAATACAATTCAATAAACTTGACATAATTTATGTAAAAATGCAAAAAATATTGAAATAGTTAAACTATTGATAATTATTGAGATATAATTTAGGATTAATTACGAATCTAATAATGTGTGTTGTATTTATTCCTTAAACTACAATTGAAAATATCTTTTTCAATTAATGGCTTAATACCATTCTCGGGTAAATAATCTAATAAGGGTATTAATATCTAAAGTTACTATAAACCTTATTTTTTGATCATAATCTTTTTGTCCTATTTCCCATCCAAGATTAGAATATACAGGTAAAAAAACTTCAAAATAATCGGCAACCAAACTCATTCTAACTCCAGAATCATATACGAATTTTGGACTGATGCTTTCATTTTTCACAACACCCAAATCACCATAAGCGTAGATCCATTTCCAGATATTAGTACTTGCATTAGCTGTGGCCATCCATTGATTAGCGAAAGCAGGTTCTAACTTAGATTTAAATCCACCTTCAGCTACAATAATTTGTTGGCTAAAAAGACCACTTGCCTGGCTACGACCATAATAATTATAATCAAATAAATAATCTGAAGGTCTGTCTAAAGCAAAACTGAAGTAGTCATTATCTGTTTCGTCATTAAATAAAAAGGTCCCCGCAAATAATCTAAGATTTAATTGTTGGTTATTTTTAAATAGTTTTCGGTATTCTACCGTTAAAGAAACCTTGCTGAAATTTTTAGCGATTTGATAATCTACACCACCTCTTAAATAGTCTATTAAATTGGTGTCGCTAAAATTATAGCTCAAATTAACCACATTATATTTAGGTTGCTCTACTGGGTTAAGAGGATCCAGATCTTGCTTTACATTAACATTTCTAAAAGTTAAGGATTGTCTTTGATTATCTCTTAAATAGGAATTTCTAAAATAGAGTCCCATGAATGGAGTGAATTTTTCGTAGAATAAATTATACCCATAAGAAAACCGTGTTCCTCCAAATCCGAATTTCATGGCAAATAGATTTTCATCATCCAGATAATTCGTGTAATTGGCAGAAACAGAACCTACAATTGTCTGACTGGTAAACCCATATTTTGGAGAGATCTTCCATTCAAAGTCTTTATTCAGAAAGGTTTTATTATACAATTTAGGACCAATAGAAATTCCATCATACAAGTTATAATTGAATTCTGGCATAAAGAAAAATTGGGTATATCTTGGATCTTCAATATCCTGAAACAATCTAAATTGTAGTGGCTTATTAAGCAGAGTAGTTACTCTTCTATAATTATTTCTTTGATTAACTTCGGGAACAACGCCTTCATAATTTAACGCGAGTCTCTCTATACTATCCCTAGGAATGGTCACTTGCTTGCTTTCCTGAATATTTCCTACCCAAGTTTTATAAACCACTTTCCCATTATTTAAACCATATAGAGAAATAGGCATATTATTATCTCTCTTATTTTTAATGGTGACTTTTAGAGAATCGGGAGTTTTTCTTAGCTTGCTTATAGTGTAATCTATCTTTGTTTTAGACTTAACATAATCTTGTTTAAACCACGAAATGTCTTTTTGCGTGTTCTTCTGAAGAATATTAAGGAAATCCTCTTCGCTTGAAGGTTTAAGAACATAAGAATTATAATATTCTGAGATTGATTCTTTTACTTCATTAGATTGAAGGTATTCTTGGAGATACTTTAATCCTGTTCCAGCTTTATAAGCATTCCCTATATTTTTATTGAATTTCACCAAGGAATCTTGAGCTGTAGATAATGACTGATCTATATTCATCCTAGCCATATGCAAATACATAAACGGATACTGATCGTTAAACTCAAGGTCTGCTGCGTGAAACCATTTAACAATAAGAAAATCACTTAGGCTTCCAAGTAATTTCATGTTAGGATAATATTCATCTACATAATCTATCATTAAAGAGATCACCAAGGCATCATAAACCCATTGTTCATTTCTAGGATTAACTAGAATGGTGTTTTTTACAAATTGATTGGTTATGGTTTTTAACTGCTTAATGTCATATTGAAAACCATCAGGAAAAGGTCTTATAAAATCTGGTAACTGGTTAAGACCATAAACTGGATTATTTAAATATTCATCCCTTGTAACCATTAATGAATTCTGAGGATATTCACCTAATGTAGTTTCTAAGAAGCCCATGATCCTAGAGAGTAGGCTAGCTTTAATTTCCTTGTTTAGTCCTTCATCATCTAAATTTGTGACAATCTCTGTAGAATTTGCTTGTATAGACTCAAATCTGTAAGATTTGGTTAAATATAATTGAGAAGAAACACTATTTGTTCCCGATAGATAAGTGGTTTTATAAAGATCCTCTGTTACTAATCTATCTGTTTTTAAGGGAGATGCTACATATAAATATGGCCTAGTAGATAATTTAATTGTAATATTTACAGGAGGCGTATATTGATTTCCTAAGTTTTTGTCACTGTATATTTGCCATCCTTTTTTGTAAACTGCAGGAGTTATATACCAATAATTTAATTTAAAGTTCCCTAAATCATCATAACCATATCTAGTGAATTTATCTGAAGGGATCTTAACAGTATATAATATATCTATAACTTGTTTTTCTCCCGGTAACAATGGATTATCTAGAACAATTTCTATAATGTCCGGTTCGTTTTCTGGTCTTTGCCAATTATAGGGTTTAAGATCTTTCCCAGTGACACTATATATTCTAGTATATCCTCGTTCTTCTGATTTAGCAAAATGAAATCTTCTTAAGTAATCTTCTGCAAAGCGTTTTGCTAGGGGAGTAGATTTATCTTTATAGCTATTGGCCCAATCGTTTAAAAAGATGGAGGTTAATGTGTCTTTACTAGTGTTCTCATATTCAATTTTATGTTGAATATTAAATGTTCGGGTAGAATCATTCAATACCGCTATAATATCCATATTGGTTTGTCCAAAACTGAAATCAGTAAAGCACAAACCAATAATTAAAATGGAAATTAATTTAATTTTCAAAGGGCAAATAAATTAAAAATTAATATCAGAACTATTTTAGTTTCCTAGAAATTAGGACTTAGATTGTATTCATCATAGAAATCATCCAGGATGGCTATAACTTCATCTTCTGTATCTACAACTTGAACCAAATCTATATCGCCATCGCTTATGTTCTGGAATCCATCTAGTAAGGTAGATTTTATCCAATCTATTAAACCTCCCCAATATTCTGTTCCTACTAAAATTATTGGAAATTTATCGATCTTGTTGGTTTGTATTAAAGTGATTGCTTCAAAAAGTTCATCTAATGTTCCAAAACCTCCAGGCATTACTACAAAACCTTGAGAATATTTCACAAACATTACTTTTCTAACAAAGAAATAATCGAAATCTAAACTTTTATCATGGTCAATATATGGGTTGTCATGTTGCTCGAATGGCAATTCTATATTCAACCCAACTGATGTCCCACCAGCAAGATGTGCTCCTTTATTACCAGCTTCCATAATTCCAGGTCCACCTCCAGTAATTACTCCATATCCATGATCTACAATTTTTTGGGCGATCCTCTCGGTTAACTTATAATATTTTTGGTCTGGTTTTGTACGAGCAGATCCAAAGACTGAAACGCAAGGTCCTATTTGACTTAGCTTTTCATATCCTTTTACAAATTCACCCATTATTTTAAAAATAGCCCAGGAATCGTTAGTTTTAATTCCGTTCCACGCTTTATTTTCTTGCTTAGCTCTCATTTCTGTGTTATTCTAAATCTTAATTTATTTTAATTCTTTCTTTAAATAGTGTGCAGTATAACTCTTCTTATGTTTTGCAACAACTTCTGGAGTCCCAGTAACTATAACTTCACCACCATTTTTCCCGCCCTCGTAACCTATATCAATTATATGGTCGGCTAATTTAATTACATCTAAGTTGTGTTCAATAATAAGAACTGTATTTCCTTTATTGGCTAATTTATTAAGAACATCCATCAAAACTCGGACGTCTTCAAAATGTAGCCCTGTGGTAGGCTCGTCTAATATATAAAAAGTATTCCCAGTATCGCGCTTAGAAAGTTCTGTAGAAAGTTTAATTCTTTGAGCTTCCCCACCAGATAGCGTGGTACTTTGTTGGCCCAGTGTAATGTAACCCAAGCCTACGTCTCTCAATGTTTTTAATTTTCTGTATATCTTAGGAATCAATTCAAAGAAATCTGTAGCTTCTTCAATAGTCATGTCTAAAACATCTGAAATAGATTTTCCCTTATATCGTATTTCCAGCGTCTCTCTATTAAATCTTTTCCCTTGGCAAGTTTCACATTCTACGTATACGTCTGGTAGAAAATTCATTTCTATCACTCGAAGTCCGCCACCTCTACAAGTTTCACATCTTCCTCCTTTTACATTAAAACTAAATCTTCCAGGCTTATAACCTCTAATTAAAGCTTCGGGAGTTTTAGCGAACAAGTTTCTAACTTCAGAGAACAAACCTGTATAAGTTGCAGGATTAGATCTAGGAGTCCTTCCAATAGGAGATTGGTTAATATCTATTACTTTATCTATATGTTCTAGCCCCTTAATACTTTTGTAAGGCATAGGAACTTTTACACCATTAAAGTAAAAAGCATTCATTATAGGGTATAAAGTTTCATTAATTAAAGTAGATTTTCCACTACCAGAAACTCCGGTGACAGCGATCATTTTACCTAATGGGATCTTTACCGTAACATCTTTTAAGTTATTTCCAGTGGCACCACTAAGGGTAATATGTTTGCCATTTCCTTTTCTGCGCTTTTTAGGAACTTCAATTTCCATGGTTCCATTAAGGTAGGAAGCAGTAATGGTACTGTGCTTTTTTATTTGTGCGGGAGTTCCTTGGCTTATAATCTCTCCCCCGTGTTTCCCAGCTTTAGGTCCAATATCTATAACATGATCTGCTCGCTCTATCATGTCTTTATCATGCTCTACCACAATTACAGAATTTCCTATATCTCTAAGAGCTTCTAAGGAGTTTATCAATTTTTCATTATCACGCTGATGCAAACCAATACTAGGTTCATCGAGAATGTAAAGCACTCCTACTAATTGAGAACCAATTTGTGTAGCTAGTCTAATTCTTTGAGCTTCTCCTCCAGATAAGGATTTGGAGCTTCTGTTCAGGGATAAATAAGTAAGACCAACATCTATTAAGAACTGCAAACGAGTCCGGATCTCTTTAATAACTTCTGAAGCAATTTGTAATTGTTTTTCTGAAAGGCTTGATTCCAAATTTGCGAACCAATCAGCAAGATCTGTAATGTCCTTGTTAGCTAATTCAGCTATATTTTGATTATTGATTTTAAAATAAAGTGATTCTTGACGCAATCTACTGCCATGACATACTGGACAATCTATTTTATCCATATATTCTTTAGCCCAACGTTTTAGAGAAGTAGATTCATTACTATTATATGTGTTCTCTATAAAAGTGGCAACTCCTTCAAAATCAATTTTAAAATCTCTGGTTATTCCTAAAGTATCGGATTGTTTAGAGAATTTTTCTTTACCTCCAAATAGGATCATTTCTAATGCAGCACTTGGTATTTTTTCTACAGGATCACTTAATTTGAATTCAAATCGTTCAGCAATAAGTTCCAGCTGTGAGAATACCCAGTTCTTTTTTTGTGGACCATGTGGCGCAAGAGCTCCATTCTTAATAGAAAGATTTTTCTTCGGAATAACTTTGTCTACATTTATTTTATGGAGAGTTCCAATCCCGTTGCAATTAGGACACGCTCCTTTTGGAGAATTAAACGAGAAATTATTTGGCTCTGGGTTAGGATAGGAAATTCCGGAGGTTGGGCACATTAGATTTCTACTGAAATATCTAACTTCATTAGAATCTTGTTCCAAAACCATCAAAACATCTTCTCCATGATACATGGCTGTTTTAATGCTTTCTTCTAAACGCTTATCAGATTCTGCATTTTCATCTATTTGAAGCCTGTCTATCACAATTTCCACTTCGTGGATCTTATATCTATCCAGTTTCATTCCCTTTATTAGATCCCGAACTTCTCCATCTGTTCTTACTTTTACAAAACCTTGTTTCGCTATTTGTTCAAATAACTCTCTATAATGACCTTTTCTAGATCTAACAACTGGCGCTAGGATACTTATTTTTTTTCCTAGGAAGTTTTTAATAATAAGCTCTTTAATTTGCTCATCATTATAGCTCACCATTTTTTCACCGGTATTGTAGCTAAAGGCATCGCCAGTTCTAGCAAAAAGTAGCCTTAAGAAATCGTAAATTTCCGTTATAGTACCAACAGTACTTCTTGGGTTTTTACTGGTAGTTTTTTGCTCTATAGCAATAACGGGAGATAATCCTTCAATTTTATCTACATCTGGTCGCTCCATGCCGCCAAGAAATTGCCTTGCGTAGGAGGAAAATGTTTCTATATAACGACGTTGTCCTTCAGCATAAATAGTGTCGAATGCTAAGGATGATTTTCCAGATCCTGAGAGACCGGTAATAACTACTAATTTTTCGCGGGGAATAGTAACATCTATATTCTTTAAATTATGTACCCGAGCCCCTAGTACTTCAATGTTTTCTTCAGCTTTAGCCATATTTTTAGTCAAGTCCGCAAAGGTACTTAAACTGTTGCTAACTAAAAAGTAAGCACCAATTCACGCATGTTAATTTAAAGGTAAATATTCTACTATATAATTATTAGAGAAAAACTAGCTAGTAAAGCATTCTTGACGTTTAATTTTTTTAAAAAAATTAAATGAATTATAGATTTTGTGGATTTATAGAGATGAAAAGCGTTTTTAACGATTTAATTTATAATTAAATCGTAAATATAATATCCTGATTGTCAGTTTAATATTACCAAAATAATTTCATTGATATGGGTGATTTCCCTTAAATTTAGAATATTAAAATTCCCCCATTTTATTCCCCACACTTAGAGTCGATTTCATTGACTTGAATTTAAATTAATATCCTTCCCTACATATTTCAAAATTATTCTCTCTGAGAATTAATTTTAGTTAGCCTGAATCATATTCTTTATACCTACAAATTAAAATTGGAATTATGTTTAAAATTAATGGGATGAGAACAGATAAGAAGCAATTATTGGTCATTAGCGATCATAAGGATTTTAGCTCAAATATAGCTGAGAATTTGAGTGTAGATTGCGAAATAAATTCGGCAAATTCAATTCATACTGGTTACAACTTAGCTCTGGATTTACTTCCAGATATTATTATTGTAGATCAAACCTCACTAAGCACAAAAAGTCTTAAAAATATTTCAAATTTTAAATCTACTCATTTCCTAAATAAGTGCTATCTAGTAATGTATGCAGATGAAAATGTTAAGAGTATTGTTGAGCTGCAATATAAGAATGAGGTAAATGAGGTAATCTATAATACCTGTACAAAATCACATCTATATAATAGGATCTTAAAGCAAATACATTCAAAATTAACGATTACGAATTATTGGAAGGACTCTTTTATGGGACTATTTAATATATTGGTAAATCCTGTAATCCTACTACAACAGGATACTATAATTGCAATGAACGATTCATTTAAGGAGTCCTTTAAACTAGACAATTTAGATGTTGAAAATATAAAACTTACAGATTTTGTAGACTGTAAGAATAAAACAAAGGTGAGAGCGAGTTTAAGGAATTTTGCTAGAGGCAAGCATATGAAAGCTGTAACTAAAACCTCCTTAAAACTGAAAAACAATAAAACTAGGAATGCTAAGATTAGTTTTAGCAAACTAGATAAATTGCTTCAAGGCCAATTCATTATGATGATTCACTTCTTTGATGAAGATTCTGTGATTAATGAAAAAGTAGGAAGCTCCTCTGAAAATGTTGAAAACTGCTTCGAAGAAAACTCCAATTTGACAGAATTCTGCTTTACAAAAAGAGAAAAAGAAATTATTCAATTATTGTGTAAAGGTTATAAAACGAAAGAAATTTCTGACACCTTATATATTTCTCCTAAGACTATAGAGAAGCATAGGGCAAACATCGTTAAGCGCACTAATTCTGATACTATATTGGAAAGCATCATATACGCTGTAAGCCATAATTTAATCGATTTACAACATAATAGGGCATAAGGATTAATTAAAAATTATGGGGGAATTCCCCCATAGGCCTACTCCTAGATATCAATATATCTTTACTTTAAAGCAAGAAGTCACCCCCATCTACAACTTCCTGTTTAATTAGAATATTCCCAAAAGGAACATCCCGAAAATAACATAACTGTACTCCCTACAGGTACTTACGTAATAATTTTATTAACCATTCTAAATATATTATTAATCTAAACTATTTAATTATGAAAAAAATTAATTACTACTTAAGTTTTATTGCGATTCTCGCACTATGCGTTACCTCCTGTAGCAAGGAAGAAACCGATGTTAAAGGGCCCGATGGTCAGGATACCTTTCAATTACAATTTGGAACCTTATTAAATGATTTTGCAAAGCAAAGCAAAGATCATTTATCTGATGACCCCGTGGTATGTAGTGATGCTGCTCCTTCTTATGTATTGGTTGCATTAACCAATAGTGATGATGAATGGGTTGGCGGTATGAACCCAGAAGCAGATGGTGCTGATACAAGTGATTTTATCAAAGTTAATCTTAAAGATAATAATGGAAGTTGGGAAACGGAATACTCAGATGTTTTAGGATTACCAGCAGGTACTTATCAATTACAATACTTTATAGTATATAGTGCAGATGATGAAGTACTGTGGGTAGCTCCTCGAGAAGGAGGTGCTTATTCAAGTAGTGTTATGGATCCTTTGCCACAAGAAATAATGTTAGGTGCAGGAACTAAGCCTTATGTAGAAGTAGACGTGTTATGTTATGTTCCACGTATGGAAGATGCCTTTGGTTATATCTTTTTCGATATTAATTTAATAAGAATAACTAATAACTATTGCGTTTTTGTTAACTACTGTTATGATGAGACAGGTAGAGAGTATCCAGCAAACTTCCAGGTAGATGTATGGGGAGATGCTTATGATGGAACAAATGTAATAGTAGATGGTGCGATGAATTCTGTTTCTGGTGAAGGCAATGCTTTCGCAGCTACAGTTTTATGTTTCCCTTTACCTCCATTAGGAGAAGATGGAATGTACTATGTAAGAGTTACAGTACTTGACGCAGGAGCATATATTGCAGGTGCTTCAGATTTTGTAGAGTATACAATAACGCAGGCAGATATAGATGCACAACTTTTAGATACGCCACGATATGAGCACTTAAGAATTAATTGTGGAACTCCTCCAGATGATTGTCCAATAACTCCAGAAGATTCAGATGGAGATTGCGTACCAGATAATGATGATTTATGTCCAGGTTATGATGATAAGGAAGATGCAGATGGTGATGGTATCCCAGATGGATGTGACAATTGTCCTAATGTAGCCAATCTAGATCAAGCTGATGAAGATGGAGATGGTAAAGGTGATGTCTGTGATGATTGTGACGATAGAGATACAGATGGAGACGGTTTTAAAAACTGTGTAGATGCGTGTCCAGATGTTTATAGTACAACAAATAACGGGTGTCCTGAAGAAGATGTAGATACCGGATGTGGAACTGCCTTTATGTTTGGAAATACTAGAATCAATGAGATTTCAAAATCCAACAGATGGGGCTGGGCTCATAACTACAATACTGCAGATAATGATGATAATAACAGTCAAACCTTCGATTTATGGAGAGGAGCTGGTCAAAATGATCTAAGTAAAGGTACAAATGCAGGAGAAGTAACCATTACTACAAATGGAGACCAGGTTCACTTTTCAATTAGTTTAAACTCAGGCTTTAGTATTTCAGACCTTCATGTTTATTTAAGTGAAGATAGTCCTGGGGATACTGCAAAAAGTCCAGGTAAATACAACCGAAATGATGAGGTGGGAGATAGTGAGTTAGAATTCACACTTACCAGAACCAGTTCAGATAGTAGCTTCTGGGTTATTGTACATGCAGGTAATACTTGTAATGGTGATGATAACGGAACTGATGATGATGACTAACATTTAATAAATGCCATCCATTGAATGATGAATTCAATGGATGGTTATTTTAATATTCAAACTATATCCATATTCTTTTATTAGCCATTCTAAATATATTATTAATCTAAACTATTTAATCATGAAAAAATTTAATTACTATTTAAGTTTTATTGCGATCCTTGCACTAATATTTACATCGTGTAGCAAGGAAGAATCTGATATTGCCGGCCTTGATGGGCAGGATACTTTTCAATTACAATTTGGAACCTTATTAAATGATTTTGATCAAAGCAAGGATCATTTATCCGATGATCCAGTAGAGTGTAGTGATGCTGCACCTTCCTATGTATTAGTTGCATTAACCAATAGTGACGATGAGTGGGTAGGGGGTATGAACCCAGAAGCAGATGGTGCTGATGCAAGTGATTTTATTAGAGTAAACCTTAAAAATAATAATGGCAGCTGGGAAACAGAATACTCAGATGTTTTAGGTTTACCAGCAGGGACTTATCAATTACAATATTTTATTGTGTATAGTGCCGATGATGAGGTACTTTGGGTAGCCCCTAGAGAAGGCGGTGCATATGCAGGAAGCGTAGTGGATCCTTTGCCACAAGAAATTATGTTAGGAGCAGGAACTAAACCTTATGTAGAGGTAGATGTTTTATGTTATGTTCCTCGTATGGAAGAGGCTTATGGTTATATTTTCTTCGACCTTAATTTAATAAGAATAACTAACAACTATTGCATCTTCGTGAATTATTGTGATGATGAGACTGGAAGAGAATATCCTGCCAAATTTATGGTTGAGGTATGGGCAGATGGATATGATGGAAGCGAGATAGTGATTAATGGAGAAATGAACTCCATCTCTCAATCTGGTGATTATCCAGCAGCCTCTGTGTTATGTTTCCCATTGCCACCATTACAAGGAGACGATACTTATTTTGTTAGAGTTACAGTAATGGATGATGCATTGTTACCATATACATCTGACGCTTCAGATGTGGTGCAATTCCAAATAAATCAATCTGATATTGATGCTCAGTTAACTGAAACTCCTCGTTACGAGCACTTAAAAATTAATTGTAATCCTAATCAAGAAGAACCTTATTGTACTCCTTCTACAGCGAATGTATCCTCATGTAATTTCTATTGTGACGGTGGGGTATATGGATTCCTATCTGAAGAAGGTGATATGGGCGCAGCTGGATTTGTTCATATAACAAATGCAAATATCTCAGATACATTCAAACTTTATGTAGAAGGCACAACGAATCCAATTGCTGATGTGAATCTTGATTTTAGTGGAGGCGGAGACCTTAGAGTTCATTTCTCCAATTTAGGTAATAATCTAATTTCAGCTTTTGAAATAGATGCTCGATTGCCAAATGGGTCTAGTGCAGATATTTGTAACGATACAAGATGTAATGATGACTGTGTTCACAATGATAACTTCACTGAAAGATTAGAGGGTGATGTAATCTCACCACAAGTTCTTGCATCTGGTGGTTTCTTTTTAAAAGTTAGAGTCCAAGAAGGCTTTTGTCCTTCCCTTTAAACCTAAAGATTAAAATGTTCATTTCAAGTTATTATAATTTTTAAGTGTAGAGCGATTAGAAAAATCGTATAAATTTTTAATCGCTCTTACTTAATTAAAATTCAGGTATTAAGTATTCTTAATACAATTAATCTAAATTATTCAATCATGAAAATTTTTAAACATTCAATAGCCTTTCTGGCGGTATTTGCACTACTCTTTACTTCCTGTAGTAAGGAAGAAACAGATGTTGCAGGTGCTGATGGTCAGGATACATTTCAATTACAATTTGGAACCTTATTAAATGATTTTGCAAAGCAAAGCAAAGATCATTTATCTGATGATCCCGTGGTATGTAGTGATGCTGCTCCTTCTTATGTATTGGTTGCATTAACCAATAGTGATGATGAATGGGTTGGCGGTATGAACCCAGAAGCAGACGGTGCTGATGCAAGTGATTTTATCAAAGTTAATCTTAAAGATAATAATGGAAGTTGGGAAACGGAATACTCAGATGTTTTGGGATTACCAGCAGGTACTTATCAATTACAATACTTTATAGTATATAGTGCAGATGATGAAGTACTGTGGGTAGCTCCTCGAGAAGGTGGTGCTTACGCAAGTAGTGTTATGGATCCTTTGCCACAAGAAATAATGTTAGGTGCAGGAACTAAGCCTTATGTAGAAGTAGACGTGTTATGTTATGTTCCGCGTATGGAAGATGCCTTTGGTTATATCTTTTTTGATATTAACTTAATTAGAATAACTAACAACTATTGCGTTTTTGTTAACTACTGTTATGATGAGACAGGTAGAGAGTATCCAGCAAACTTCCAGGTAGATGTATGGGGAGATGCTTATGATGGAACAAATGTGATAGTAGATGGTGCGATGAATTCTGTTTCTGGTGAAGGCAATGCTTTTGCAGCTACAGTTTTATGTTTCCCTTTACCTCCATTAGGAGAAGATGGAATGTACTATGTAAGAGTTACAGTACTTGACGCAGGAGCATATATTGCAGGTGCTTCAGATTTTGTAGAGTACACAATAACTCAGGCAGATATAGATGCACAACTTTTAGATACGCCACGATATGAGCACGTTAGAATTAATTGTGGAGATGATAATGGAAATGGAAATGGCGGAGATAATTGTGAAACAGATCCAACAGGACCACAATGTGATCCAGATGGGGATAATTTAACTAATGAAGAGGAAGAAGAGTTAGGCACAAACCCTAATGATCCAGATACCGATGATGATGGGAAAAATGATGATGTGGATGACTGTCCAATTACAACTGTGTTAACAGGGCAAGTTGATCCTGATGGAGATGGGTGTTGGACGGATCCTATTGTAGGATGTACTCCAACAGATTGTGAGCTTACTAGTACATCTGGTGGAAATTGCTACGATGTATCGGTAGATTTAGCAGACTCTAGTATTGTTTATACTATTACAGGTGAAACCGATTTGGAATTAAGAGGAGATAAAGGTCAGTTAGACCCTGATGTATTATTTGGAATTGCTAATGTGGTTTTAGATGGTACTAATGTCCAAGTAACTTTAGATACTCCAAATGTAATAGATAGAATAAAAGGATACAGAGTTAAAATTTGGCCTAGTGATGAATCTGATGCTAGAATTGTAGAATGTTTTCACACTTTATGTGACAATGAAATAGTAGCACCATCTGGTAATCAATTGGCTATTCCATTAACATTCTCCGATTATGAATATACATATCCTGTTTTTATTACCATAGAGGCGGTTATATGTGAAGATATTGTTGGTCCATAATAATACGAATGATATAAATAAAAAACTAACGCTTGCTATTTGTCAACCGGGGGGATGATAGGTATGTGAGGTTAGTTTTATTAATCACCAGTAGTTATTTTAATAATAATTAGAGGTGTTAATAGAAGAGGCTGTCCGATTTTTCGGGCAGCTTTTCTATTATAGAAAATGTTAAAGTTAAAGAAACATTAAATTTTAACGTCGTTAATCGGATATTTGTGTACTTTAGCGACTTGATTTAAATATGCACTCATATCTCCCCCCAAAATGAGCTGCCAAAGATGATTCAATCTTAATTAATAATTGAATTATTCTTTTTTTAATAAAAACGTATAAAAATTTTAAAAAATTATTCATAATTATTGTGAATAATTGAAATAATTTATTGTTAAGTGGTTGGTTTTTAAATAATTGTGATCTCATGATTACTTTTTTTGGAATGAACTTTGAAACAATCCAAGTCGTAACATTTTTTATTAATAACCAGAACAGATAATATAATACTAAAGATGTATTTGTTCAATTTAATTTTTTTAAACCCCAATTTATGAGGAAATCAAATTTATTGTATTTACTACCAGCTCTAGCTATTCTTTCTTGTAGTAAAGATGAAATAACCCCAGAAAAAGAACAGCAACTAGTAGAGAAAACAGAATTAGCAGCAAATGTTGAAGTAGCCTACCCGAACGATTTTGGACTCTTATCAGATGTTTATTTTGCCGGTAAAAAGATCACCGTAGAAGAAATTGATGGTGAATACATTTATGAGGGAGATATCGTTTTTTCTAATGATATGCTTACATCTAAAGATGTTAAATTAGTATTTGAAAAAGGAGAGGAGATACCTGCTCAGAAAAGTGTAGGGAGAACATCGGCAAGATGGCCAAATAATACAGTGTACTACTCCATAGATAGTAGTCTTCCAGATAAAAATAGAGCAACAGATGCTATTAAACATTGGGAAGCGAATACTTCACTTAAATTTGTTCAGAGAACAAGTCAATCCAACTATATTTATTTCACACCAGGTTCTGGATGTTCTTCTTATGTAGGAATGACAGGTGGTAGACAAAATATCACTCTAGCTACTGGGTGTTCTACAGGAAATACTATTCATGAAATAGGGCATGCAGTAGGATTGTGGCATGAACAGAGTAGAGTAGATCGTGAGAAACACATTAGAATTAACTACTCAAACATTCAAAGTGGAAGAGAACATAATTTTAAGACTTATGAAGAAAGTGGTTCAGATGGAGATGAGTTCACTTCTAATTTAGATTTTGGATCAATCATGTTGTATAGCTCTTATTCTTTCTCTAGTAATGGACAACCTACAATTGTAAAATTAGATGGTAGCACATTTAGTGTTCAAAGAAATGCGCTTTCATCCGGAGATAAAACAGGTATTAATAATATGTATCCTTCAGGAGGAACTACAGAACCAGTTAATCCTACTTACACTAATGGAGAATATTATACAATTAGTGGAGTTAGAGTGCTAAGACATAAGGATCTTTGGTATTATTATTCAAGGTCTTATGGCTGGAAAGTCGTTGAACTGATTAATGATCGTTGGTATTACGCTAGATAAATCCAATAAGCCTGAGTAATTAATTTTCTACTCAGGCTTTTTTTTTCTACAATATTCTTTTACTTGTGGAAATCTTCCCCAATTGTTTATAATTTTTCGCTACTGAGCCTCTTCTATTATATTTTTTAATAATTAAAATTACATCTAAATATTAATGTTTCTCCCCAGTATTGTAATTGATAATATTTAAGTGTTTTTTATTAATTCATCAGCTATTTAATTACTATGTAATTATACTAAAATCAAATGATTATAAGTTTTTATCGTTATCGAAAATTAATTTTACAGAATTGAATATAGTACATTGAAATGGTTCTACTTCCGCAATTAATTAAAGTATAATAGGTACATTTTACTTGAAGGAAAACTCCTATAGACAGAGTAATGTGAATAACATACATTAATTAGACGAGCTATTTATTAAAAATTTCTATGACCGTGAACTCATTAAAATGAATTTACGGTTTATAAGAATACTTCCAAAACTCTAGGTAAATAGGTAGAAGTAATATACCTACAGCATATTATTCTCAAACAGATCAAACCCAAAATATGAGATCTGAATGATAGAAATTGAACAATTAATTGTAATTGATTATTTAAATTATAAAACACCCGATGCTTTTTGTGACGGATTTTTTAATGTCTTAAAAAAAGAAATTAATAAAAAAGTATAACATAAGCGTACTTAAATTTTGCTTTGTAATATTAAAATATTTTCGAAGCAAAATTTCTTATTCAAATATAATTTATAGTTGAAAATTTAGGGTTTTTTCCCCTTTCCTAAATATTAATTTTAGTTTAAATTTGAATTTCAATTATTAAGTCTTCCCTCATATTTTATGTACCCATTACACCCATTGTACGCTTAAAAGATTCTGCCCTTCCTCCTAGCTAATTTTAGAAAACTTTTTGAAATCACTAAGAATATAATTCTTAGAATGTTTAATTAAATAATTTAATTATGAAAAAGTTTAGTCCAATGCTTTCACTACTTTTATTTGTAATATTCTTATTTGGGGGATGTAGCAGTACAGATGATTCCAATGTCACTTTTAATGATCCTATTGGTATGGGAATTCTTTCAGTTGGGGTTACTCCAATTGAAACTTCACGTAATATGAGGTCTGCCAATTTTAAGTTTAAGAATACTATGTGTTCTATTTTGGATCTCAAATATGTTCGTATGGCCATTAAAGATGGTCAAGGGAATTGTTTTTATGGAAACAGTACGACAGGATTCCATGAGTTAGAAATAGATCCTTTAGGTTTGGATACAGATAATGATGAGATTTTGGATACCTGGAATACTTCTAAAGCCAATAAGCTATTATTACCAGTTGGGAATTATACTTTGGAATATTTAGCAGTAACAAATAGCAAAGGTAGAGATTCTAGAATCGTATTAATGTCACCCAAAAAAGGAATGGAGTCGAATGCAATGCAATATTATAATTTGGTAACCAATTCCTTGCCTATAACATTCACTATAAGGGAAGGAATAGAACATTATATCCCAATAGAAGCTCTCTGTTTTAAAATAGAACATGCCTATGAATTTGGGTTCGTTTTTCTTAGTTTAGAAGATCAAGATCCTTATTATTTATGTTCTAAATAATAAGATACAAACCCTATTAGTCCCCCCTTTTTTTTTGAATCTACACCTTTCCCATTAAAAATTAATCTTTTGGATATTCACTTCATATAGTTCTGCGGAATTCTGCATTTTATAATCTCATTTTTTACTTTATAATTCTACTTATTTTATTCTCATCCAATTTTAAATTGAAACTTTAATTATTAAAATTTTGATTTAATTAAACACTTTAATCTACCTTTTTTCAAATTTTAGTAGATTCTAAAAAGTTAGTTTAGATTTCCATATAATCCATCATCTGCTTTTTGAACTTTTAAAAAATTGGGTGAATTTTAAGAGTATTTATAAGAATTAAGTATTCTGTTAAAAATATAAATATTCATCACCTCCTACTAATATTAGGCTTACGGTATTCCTTTTTGAAAATATAATTAACTTATTTGTTAGAAATAGTTTAAAATTTACATTTTAAAAACTACGGGTTTTCCCCCATACTGTTAAAATATTTAAGATTATAATTTGGCCTTAGTGAAAATCAATACTTCCCCACAATATAATTTTTTTAGTCCTACCCACTAAATTTCAATTTGTATAATCCAGTGTTTGGATATGCATATTAAAAATGACATTAATAAAATTTAAACTTTTTAGTCATGGTAAAAACTCGTGCCTTATTTTTAGGAATTCTTCTGCTTTTTTTAGTTTCTTCTTGTAGTAAAGAAGATGAATCGGGTACCAAGGCCCCAGAAAACACCGGTGAAGTCAAGGGTGTGTTGTCTTTTGGAAGTTTATTAGAAAATTTTGATGACAAAAATTTTAAAACAGTTTTTGGCGAGTTTGAGGAAATTCCACAATGTTCAGATCTAATTCCCAAATATGTACGGGTAGCCGTTAGAAATCTAAGTGATAACTCATGGGTTGCGGGCAAGGATGGAGTAAATAGTTTTATAGAAATCGAAGTCAATCCGAATGGTAGTGATTCCAATGGGGACAATATCCTAGATGCTTGGTTTACCAAAGAGTCTGAAGATTTAGAACTCGATGCTGGTTCATACAGCATAGAATATTTTGCAGTATTGGATGGGAATGATGCCAATGCCGAAATAATTTATTTAGCACCGAGAAAAAATGATAATTATGGGCCTATTTCATTTCAAAATTATGTAAACAAACCTTTACCAATAAAAGTTGATATCCTGAGCGGTGAAAAACATTATGCTCCCGTGGAGGTTCTATGTTACGATAAACAACTTGCTATCGCATTTGGATATTTATTCTTCGATTTTACAAATCCTAATTTTATTTATATCTGTTCTTTTGGAAATGTCTGTGATGAAGTAGGTAGACATAGTCCTGCTCACTTTAGACTTGCAATATGGAAGTTTGATGAAAACGGTAATTATGATGCCAGCAATTTATTAGTAGATAAAAAAAATACAATTAGTTCTATAATAGATGATGATGAAGTAGAACGGTTTTACGGTGATCTAATATGTGTTCCCTTACCAGATGGACCTGGTGAAGACAAATTTTTTGGGCAAGTGTATATTATTGAAGATGATCAATCTCAGACACTTATTAGAGAGGGTTCTTTTACAGACACTACAATTTTAGAAAATCTTTTTAATGAAGAGAAATTTAGTTTATATCATTTTAGAGATGATTGCTGTGGAAAAGAAGACAATTTTTCCCTTCTTACAGATCTCACTACCGCAGATTGTGATGGCCAGGAATGTAAGCCCTGTGAAGGTGGGGTTGCAAATTTAGATCTCCAATACCTAGGAACAGAAATCACAGACGTAACTATCACCACTGGAGGGATAAGCATCTTCGATGGGACGGTAAATCCCAATGACATAATAGAATTAAATAAGCACGGTAGTATTCCCTCCTTAGGAGATGAAATTAAAATTTTTACAAATCAAATTTTATACAGAAAATTAAATACAAGTTGTGCTGAATCTATTGGGCCTGGGCTGTTAATTGGTGATTTTAAAATAATTGTTGGGGAAAGCGTAGTTGGAGGGGAATTATGCCCTGTGCCTCCTGGAGATAACCCAGAATGCCAAAGCTGTGATGGTAAAGTAACAGATTTAAGTATACGCTTTAAAGGACCAGATAACACAGCAGTGAAAATTAAACAAGATAATGATAATTCCATATTATTTCAAGACACTGTAGATCATGGCGAAATTATTAACATTTCACAGAGTGAAGGTAGTGCTACAATGGGTGATAATATTAAAATTTATGTAAACAGCTCATATTATGGAAAGTTTCATACAAGTTGTTCTTCCCCAATTGGTCCGGGCTTAGTGATAGGAGATTTTAAAATATTGTCTGGGGCAAGTCTGCTTGGTGGGATATTGTGCCCTGTGGAAACACCACCAGATGATTGTGATGAATGTGATGGAAAGGTTGTGGAGTTAACGCTAAAATATACTGGAAGTGATGCAAATATTAAAATAATCCAATCCAAAGATAGAACGGTGATTTTTAAAGAATATGTAAATAAAAACCAAACTTTCAATGTTATGGGATCATATAATAGAAATGGAAAAATCACCATGTGGACCAATATTGAAGTCTATATAAATCATAATAAACATACAGATATTCACACAAGTTGCTCCCAACCAATAGGCATTGGAAGCATATTTGGAAAATTTATAGTGATATCCGGAAGTAGTCTTAATGGGGGTGAATTTTGCCCCATATAACAATTAATAATGCTAACTAATTAACCAATTTAATTTTTTACTAAACCAATTTAATCTTTAACAAAAACCATTTAATTATGAAAAATGCAAGAATTTCAGTTATGATCATTGCTGTTTTAGCAATGTGCTTTACCTCCTGTAGTAAGGAAGACAATGCGTCTCAAGATCCGGAAGGACCTCAAGCAGTAGAAAAGGTAACTTTAAGTTTCGATATGGCTCTCAAGAAATTTGACCAATCGAGAATGCAAACAATGAAAACTCCAGTAAATGAAGATAGTGATGTACCAATGTGTCCCAATGCAGAAACTACCCCAGCATTTATTTTGGCAATGATAGAGAAACCTGGCGGAGGATATGTTTCCGATGGAGTAGGAGAGGCTAATGATGTTTTAATAAGAGTGATAGATAACACATCAGACTCTAATGCAGATGGATTAGATAACTATCTAACCTATGAGGAAACATTTTTAGAATTGGATCCAGGAGATTATACACTTCGTTATTTTGCAGTTTTAGATGCAGGAATGAATATAATGTGGATAGCACCTAATTCAGATGATACGTACGGACCTGCAAACTTTGCAAATTTTGTAAATAATCCACTTCCTCACGTTATTGAGTTAGAAGAAGGAACTAAGCATTACGATGAAGTAGAAGTACTATGTTATGATCAAGCTTTCGCAAGAGAATATGGTTATTTATTCTTCGATTTTCAAATGGTTCCATTAACTTATGTATGTTTCTTTGGAAATGAATGTGATATAAATGGAAGACACACACCATCTAATTTCAAAATAATTGTTTGGGAACATGATACAGAAGCACAATCTCCAGATGCTTTCTTCGATATTGTATTAGATAGATCTAAAGCTTTAGTAGAAGAAACAAACAATGCCGTTTATGAAAATGGAATTGTAAAAAGCGCAGATCCATTATGTATTCCTTTGCCAGATAGAACAGGAACAGATTCTTATTACGCAGAGATTTGGACAGTAGATGAAAATGGAAATGAAGAAGATCTAATTAGACGTGGTAATTTTACTGATACTATGATTAAAAATGGAGCATTTGATGATCCAGATTCTGATCTTAAGAAATACTGGCACTTTAGAGAAGGTCCTTACTGTGAAGAAGATTCTACGCCATGTTTATTATCCCCTTTAGCTTGGTATGAAAATAATTTTAATGATAGTGCATTCTTAACTGGATCTGGAATTACTACAGGTACACAATATAGCTATGTTGCGCCAAACACATCAAATGCATTAGTTCCAGAAGGAACATATACGTTTATAAATAACCCAAGTAATGTACATCCTGATTTCGCTAACTTTGATAATGGAGACAATATGATGGTTATCAATGGATCTGTAGAAAATGATAAGACAGTTTACTATTCTTTTACATGTCAAGATATCTGTCCAAATTCAGATTATTATGTAACATTCGAAACGAGAAGTGTGGTAACAAGGAGTCCAGCAGAATTGAGAGTAAGTGTGGATAGCAACTTGTTAGCAGATGTTATTACTACTACTGATAACTTTCAGAAGGTTGGATTATGGATAAGATCTGATGCTTCAGGACAATTAAAATTGCAAATACTTAATGATAATACAGCTCCAAGTGGAAATGATTTTGCGCTGGATGATGTTAAGATTTCTAACAATCCTAGTATAATGACAGGTTTAGATGTTCTTGTTGTTCAACCTTAAATTAATTAATAGTTAATTTATATAGTTTAGAATGAAAAGGGGCCATTGGCCCCTTTTTTATTATTAGAATCCGATTGCCGTATCATCACCTCTTCTATCCGCTCCACCTTCCAGGTTTCCATTAGGTAGTTTTAAAATTGCATCCACTTTCCCTAAAATCGGAGAATCTTTCTCATTTATAATATATCCCTTTGTTTCTAAAATTTGAAGAGTTTCTTTATCGAATGCATTTGGTTCAAACCTAATTTCATCTGGTAACCATTGATGATGAAATCTTGGAGCGTTTACTGCCTCTTGCATATTCATACCAAACTCAGAAACATTTAGAATAGTTTGAAGCACAGAAGTAATTATTGTGGAACCACCAGGAGTTCCAACACTCATCCAGAATTTACCATCTTTTTCTACAAGCGTTGGTGTCATGGAGCTTAACATTCTTTTTTCAGGAGCAATAGAGTTGGCCTCAGCACCAATTAGTCCAAACATATTTGGCACTCCAGGTTTTGCGCTAAAATCGTCCATTTCATTATTTAAAAAGAAACCCAGTTCTTCCACATATAATTTAGAGCCATATGCACCATTTAAAGTGGAAGTCACGGCTATAGCATTTCCTAATTGATCTACAATAGAATAGTGAGTGGTTTCTAAACTTTCGTATCCAGGAATTGCTCCATGTTTTAAGCTTTTAGAAGCTGTGGCTTTTTCAAAGCTGAAATTTTCCATACGGCTATCTAAATAGCTATCACTCGTTAATTTTGAAATTGGAACCTCATAAAAATCTGGATCTCCCAAGTAAAAGCTTCTATCTGCATAAGCTCGTCTCTCTGCTTCTGTGATTACTTGTATTGATTTTATACTATTATGACCAAATTCTTGAAGAGGAAATTTTTCCAGAGTTTTCATGATCTGTGCCAAAGCCACTCCGCCACTAGAAGGCGGAGCCATAGATATTACTCTTAAATTTTTGTAATTAAAAGTGACTGGCTCTCTCCAAACTGTTTCATAAGATTTTAGATCTTCTAAAGTGATGATGCCACCATTCTCCTGAATGAATTTCACCAATATTTCCCCTGTATTTCCTCCGTAATATTCAGTTTTACCATTATCCACCAACTTCTGAAGGGTTTTTGCAAGCGCTAAATTTTTAACGGTATCTCCTACTGTAAAATTCTTTGTATATAAAATGGAATCTTTATTAACCTGTCTAAATAATTGTTGATGGTTATTAAAACTTTTGGCCTGACCTTCAGTAACTACATATCCTCTTTTTGCCAATGCGATCACTGGAGCCAAAATAGTACCTATTGGTAGGGAACCTAATTTTTCGTGAACAGAAAATATCCCTGCAACTGTTCCTGGAACTCCTATTGCCAAACTTCCTAATTGACTTTTTTCTGAAACCGCATTCCCATTTTCATCTAAGTACATGTCTTTAGTCGCTGCAAGTGGGGCTTTTTCTCTAAAATCTAAACTCCCTATTTCTCCATTAGCTTTTCTATATACCATAAAGCCACCACCGCCCAAACTGCCAGCAAAAGGATAACTCACGGCAAGTGCCATTTCTGTTGCGACCATGGCATCAAAAGCATTTCCACCTTGTTTCATAATATCTGAAGCAATTTGAGAGGCTTCAGCCCTAGCCGATACTACCATTGCATTCTCGGTGATCAATCCAACTTCTGGAGTCGGTTTTTTTTCAGTAGTACTTGCTGGATCAGATTTGCAAGCCAAGAAGAAACTGAATATGATAAGTAAAATTAATTTTTTCATAGGTTTAAGTATAATTTAATTTTTGAATTTCTTCAGTAGAATAAGTGATAATTTCCTTAAAAAATCTTTTGAACTCATCTTCAAAAAGAGGATAATATAATTGTAATTCTTTGGTAGCAAATTGCATCTTAGATCTATTCTTTGTTCGCTGATCCATTTGATACAGGATTTTGCCAATTCCTTCTATCGTAGCATAACTATACAACCAATTATCCTGGATCATATATGGCAAAAATTGCTGTACTTTTATAGGTAATATTTCATAATTCTCTTTCAGTAAATTATAAAAATCTTGAGTATAATAATATAACGGAATATTGGAATAGTCACTCCAATTCTTCGCTAGAAAATGATCATATAGAATATCAATAATTACAGAACTATAATGGCCATAAGGATCAAATAATCTATGAGTGCTTTCTCTTACGGTTGGGTGTTTATCTGTATAAGTATCTAAAGCCCGATGCAAAATAATACCATCTTGTATTTTATCTGGAAAGTGGCGGAATTTATTTCCTTTAATAGAGTCTGCGATAAAGTTCCCGATTTTTAATTCTTTGATCTCCGCAGAAAGGTAAATATGTGCAAGATAATTCATTCCTACAAGGTACTAATTAAAGCGAATTCCTGTTTAATTTATGTTAACTTTTGGGGAAGACCTAAGTAGCCGCGTATATTTGCAAAAATTCACTTTTTAAAACTTCAACCATATAAGCTACTAATAGGTTTATATATAAGACATTTAATTCAAGATAATATGAGTTTAATAAAATCAATATCAGGGATCAGAGGAACAATAGGAGGGAAGCCTTCAGAAAACCTTACACCATTAGATGCAGTAAAATTTGCAGCTGCATATGGTACTTGGCTTAAAAATGAAAATACAAAACCTAAATTAAAGGTAGTTATTGGTCGTGATGCTCGAATTTCGGGTTCTATGATTCAGCAATTGGTAATGAATACTTTGGTTGGTTTAGGAATAGATGTAATAGATCTTGGACTTTCTACAACTCCCACAGTAGAGATCGCTGTTCCTTTGGAACATGCAGATGGGGGAATTATTCTTACCGCTAGCCATAATCCTAAACAATGGAATGCTTTAAAACTTCTAAATAATAAAGGAGAATTCTTGAATGGGGCAGAAGGTGTGAAGATCTTAAATTATGCCGATAAAGAAGAATTCGTTTTTTCTGAAGTAGATGATTTAGGAACCATCACTGTTATCAACGATTATATAGATAGACATATTGAAGAAGTGCTTAAACTGAAGCTAGTTGATGCAGAACTCGTAAAGAAAGCAAAATTCAAGGTAGTAGTAGATGCTGTGAATTCTACAGGTGGGATAGCTATTCCTGCTCTTCTTAAAAAAATGGGTGTGGAGGTTGTAGAATTATACTGCGAACCGAATGGGCATTTCCCTCATAATCCCGAACCTTTAAAAGAACATTTGGGTGATATTTGTAAGTTAGTTGCTAAGGAGAAAGCAGATCTAGGGGTGGTAGTAGATCCAGATGTAGATAGGTTGGCTTTAATCGACGAAAATGGAGAAATGTTTGGCGAAGAATACACTCTTGTTGCTTGTGCAGATTATGTTTTAAGTAAAACTCCTGGAGATACGGTTAGTAATTTATCTTCTTCGAGAGCGCTGAGAGATCTTACCAACAGACATGGAAATACCTATAGAGCAAGTGCCGTTGGGGAAGTGAATGTAGTAGAATTAATGAAGGAGAGCAATGCGGTAATTGGAGGAGAAGGAAACGGCGGAATTATCTATCCAGAATCTCATTATGGTAGAGATAGTTTAGTTGGTGTGGCTTTGTTCTTAACTTATTTAGCAGAAAAGAAAATGACTGTTTCTGAGATCAAGAAAAGCTACCCGATGTATTATATGAGCAAAAACAAAATTGAATTAACTCCAGATCTGGATGTAGATGCAATTCTTGCAAGTGTAAAAGAGAAGCATTCCTCTGAAGAAATTTCTACTGTAGATGGTGTGAAAATTGACTTTGCTGAAAACTGGGTACATTTAAGAAAATCCAATACCGAACCTATAATAAGAATTTATACCGAAGCCAAATCTCAGGAGGAAGCAGATTCTTTAGCAGAAAAAATGATTGAAGAGATTAAAGCGATAGTAGCTTAATTTCTAGGAAATACAATGGCATCTTTAGGGATGGGAGCATCTTTATGTTTCCATCTTTTATGTGTCCATAAATAATAATCTGGCTTCTTTTTAATTTGCGACTCAAGTTCAGTAAGGAACTTATTGGTTATTTTAAAGGCTGGCTCTTCCGCAGCATTGTCTGTAATAGGTACAAAAGTGGCCTCGTAAAATCCGCGAGCCTTCTTTTCTACATGTAAATAGAAAACAGCCATATCTAAACTCTTGGCTAATTTTTCTGAACCTAAAAATATTGGAACCGTAGTTCCCATAAATTTAGACCAATATTTAGCTCTTCCAAGTTTAGGAGTTTGATCTGCAACTATAGCATACACTCCTAAAATGCCTTTATCTTGATTGCTTTTTATGGTTTTAGTAGCTTGTGAAGAAGTGATCAATTCTCCATCAAAACGTTGACGAATATCTTTAGCCATTTTGTCGAAATGAGGATTTTGCACTTTTTTATAAATTCCGTAGCCTTTATAATCTAAGCCATAGAGTTGTAATGCATTTACCCACTCGTAACTTGCATAATGCCCGCAAATAAGAATGATGCTTTTATTTAATTCCCGTATTCTTTCAATTTCACTAATATTTGTGAAGGTATAACGTCTTTTTAATTCCTTATTTGGAATGGAGATACTTTTTACCATCTCTAAAAACATATCGCACATATGTTTAAAAGATCCTTTGCTTATTTCTTTGTATTCCTTTTCAGATCTATTTGGCAATGCAAGATGTAAATTCTCCATTACAACTTTTCTTCTATAGCCAACCAAATAATAAACTATAAAGAAAATTATATCTGAAACCTTATAAAAAAGCCAAAATGGGAATTTAGAAATCACCCAAAGAAATGGGTAAACTAACCAAAAAACTAATCGCTGCATCAACAAAAAATTTAGGCAAATATATGCTATATTTGGCACTTAACGGAAGTATCTATGGGAGATTTAAGCTTGATAGCTATTATTATCATTGCGATAAATGTTATAATTTCATTTAAGGGTTTTAATGACATTGTTTTTTTTGAAAAATATAAATTCAATATCGGTGCAATAAAAGCAGGAGCAAAACATCAAATCTTCACTTCCGGGTTTCTACATGTAGATACGTCTCATTTATTTGTAAATATGCTTACCCTTTACTTCTTTGCCAATGTGGTGATTAACGATCTTGGTTCTATTGGTTTTGTAATTGTGTATTTAATAAGTTTAATCATTGGAAATCTCCTTAGCTATTTCTTTCATAAAAATGATCTTAATTATAGTGCTGTAGGAGCTAGTGGTGCAGTTATGGGAATCTTGTATTCGGCAATTCTTTTAAGGCCAGATATGATGTTAGGTCTATTTTTTATAATTCCAGTTCCCGCTTATGTTTTTGGAATAGGTTACCTTCTATACACGATCTACGGGATGAAAAAGCGACTTGGTAATATTGGTCATGACGCCCATTTTGGGGGTGCAGTAGGAGGTTTTGTTATTACTCTTATGTTGGCTCCCTGGATCTTTGAGCAACATTTACTTATGGTGATTCTTCTAGCTATTCCTATTTTAATATTATTTGTACTTCAAAAAGCAGGAAAGATATAAAGTGGTATCCTTCTTGTAATATAGTCTTGAAATCAATAAAATTAACTAAAATGAAATCAATTTTAATACTTTTTGCAGCTTTAGGAACCTTTGCTGTTCAGGCCCAACAAATTAATAGTTATACTCCAGCAGTTACTGTAAATGGGGAAGGAATCGTTAAAGTGATTCCAGATGAAGTTGTTATAAAATCTAGAATAGAACATGATGGTGACAACGCACAAGAGGTGAAAAAACAAAATGATGCTGTTGTAGATGCAGTAATTAAATATTTGAAATCTGAAGGAATACCAGAAAAAAATATTCAAACAGATTATATTAATTTGAATAAAAACTATAATTATAACGAGAAGACTTATAGTTACGTTGCAAATCAGGCCATATCTATTAAACTGGATGATCTAAAGAATTATGAGAAGATCATGAGTGGCTTGTTGAAAGTAGGCTTGAATAGGATTGATGGTGTACAGTTTAACTCATCTCAGATGGATAAATATATGAGCGAAGCTAGAAAAAAGGCAGTTTTGAATGCTAAAAATAAAGCTTCAGAATATGCTTCTTCTTTAGATCAATCTATTGGAAAGGCTATTAGTATTAGTGAGGTGCAAACTAGCAATTATCCACCTATGTATAGAATGAATGAAATGAAAGCAAGTTCAGATTCTATAGAACAGGAAACTGTGGCTCCTGGAGAGTTAGAGATCAGTGCGAAAGTTACTGTGGCTTTCGAGTTGAAATAATTTATATAATTCTAAGTAAATAAAAAAGGCTTCTGATAATTTTCAGAAGCCTTTTTTATTAAATCATTTGTTGATATTCAATAGCCAATTTCTCAATAAGCTAATCATAACATATTTATTGAAAATTATTTCTCTAATAATTCTTTAACCTTAGTTTCTAATGCTTCGCCTCTAAGATTTGTAGCTACTATTATCCCATTTTCATCTAATAAAAATGCTGCAGGAATAGCTCTAATATTATACATTTTTGCAACAGGATCATTCCAAAATTGTAGGTTAGACACATGGTTCCAAGTAAGATTATCATCTTCTATTGCTTGCGTCCATTTATCTTTTTGCCCTTCTCTATCTAAAGAAACTCCAATAACATTAAAACCCTTATCATGATACTTGTTATACACATTTACAATATTTGGGTTTTCTAACCTACATGGTTTACACCAAGCTGCCCAGAAGTCTACTAAGGTAACTTTACCAAGAACATCCTTAAGAGCAATTTCTTTACCCTCTGGATTTGGAGCAGTGAACTCTGGTGCTTTACTACCTATTTCGGTAACACTTCTTTTATCTAAATTCTCCTTTAACATCTTGGCAATAGATGTTTGTTTCAAGTTTTCTGAAAGTCCGTCGTAAAGTTCTCTCACCTCATTAGCTGGAGCACCTACGTTAATCATGTCTGTTAATACTAAGAGAGACACATACTTTTCTGGGTTCTCTTTAGCTACCTTTTTCTTATATATAAGATCGCTATTTCTAAGTCCTTCCTCTTCTTTCTGCAATTTAGCTATTGCTGCGGGATCACCAGATGTGGTAGTTTGAGTACGAAGGTCTGTTCTAATTTTCATCACCTTTGTATTTAACTCTTTAATATGGCCTAAATAGTCATATAACAATTCATTTTCTTTTCCACCCTTAACATTAGATGATGGCAAACTGTCTTTAAAAATTTTAAATTCTATTGGAGCATTTTCAGAAATAAATAAAACATTTCCTCTAAGACCTTCGACATTTAAAAAATTTAAATTAGAATTAGTAACATCAGGTAGTTCGAGCATAAATTGCTCATCTTTAACAGCCACAGAATCTATGATTTTTGGCTGATTATTGGCATCTAATTCAGATAAAAAAACCATTTTACCATCTTCAATATTTTTAAGATCTCCAGAGATAGAAAAACCTTCTTTTTCCTTGGCACATCCAAGAACGGTAAGTACTGCTATTGCTATTAAAACTTGTTTCATTTATAGTTTGTTTTCAGCAAAAATACACAACATCCCTTGGATTGTTAAATTAAGTTTGTAAAAAAATGTTAATTTCAAGGCTAGTTAAGCACACCGCTAAAAGAAATAGTAATTTTAAACTTTAAATCATATTATGAAAAATCAGCTTCAGGATTTTCCTTTAGATATAAAGATAAGTTTCCATAAAATTATTGAAGAATACAGACATCTTTTAGAGGATGAACAAAGTAGTATTTCTAAGGAATATATGGTAAAAGTCTTAGATTATGTTTCTTCTTTCCCTAAACTAGAGGAGGGAATTGATGATCCTAATGATTTAAATAAGTATAAGGACGTTATCAAGATCTTATTGGATGAACTTTTCCCTAAAATTTTAACGAAAAACGAGATCAAAGCGGCTTCTTTGCCATTTCATAATTTGTTCTTTAATACTTCTGCCAGATTTAAAAAGATCCTTGAAAATGCGGGTGATGATTTTGAGCTTTCTATGAGAAATTTGGATGAAGATATGTACTACATATATGGATGTATCCTAATTCTCAATCATCATTACGGGTATAAAATAGATTTTTCTAGACCTTTATATTATGATATTCCAGATGAAACAGGGATTTTAAAACACTATAGAGTTGCGTTAAATGCCGACTTTGTTGATATTGAAAAAGGGGAGAATGCTGTAGATATTACTGAAGACGATGTAGATCTTTTAATTCAGAATATTGATGATGTAGACTTTTGGAAAGAGAAATTCCCACCCTTAAGTTGGACCTTTAAAGGATTTATAATAAGCAATTTAACCGATGTAACGGTAGATGATGCTATCTCTGATCTAAAAACTACACTACTTCATAAAGAATCTTCAGACGAAGAAGAATTACTGAAATTTCAAGAAATTTTTCAATCTATCTATAGGCTTCCAGATATTCGCGTTGGTTTCACAGTATTTAACCAAGAAAGAATGGTCTTTGAAAGAATGAACGATCGGGATGCCTTTAGTTTTATTCTCAACGATAAGAAAGAAAATAAATGTGTAGATAGTGTTTGCGATGAAACCTTTAAGAAAATTATAGAAGAACAAAACTATTTCTCTATTACCAATGTAGAACGTTATGCAAAGGAAACAGACAATAATTTACTGTCTCAGAATCTTCTAAAAAATAATGTGATGAGCTGTATTCTTGCACCCATTGCAGTAGAAAATAATGTTTGGGGTATTTTAGAATTAGTCTCCTATAGAAAAAATGAATTGAACAGTATTAATGCGATAAAACTGGACGATATATTACCGTATATAGTTACCTCTGTTGAAAGAAATAGAAGCGAGTTCGAAAATAAAGTTAAAGCGGTGATCCAAAGTGAGTGTACTTCTATACACCCAAGTGTACTGTGGATATTTGATAGAGAAGCTAAGCAATTTATAAAAGATCTTAATCAAGATGGATTAGCTTCATTTAAAGATATAGCCTTTAAAGATGTATATCCTCTCTATGGTCAAATAGATATTGTTGGTTCTTCTGATGCTAGAAATTCTGCGATTCAAGATGATTTGATGCATCAGTTAGAGGAGATAGAACATATTATAGATATGGCCTATCAAATTGAAAATATGCCTATTTACGATCAGGTAAGATTTAGAATTACAGATTTTAAAGAAGATCTTCAGGATACCTTGAATGCATCGAGTGAGCAGCGAGTTTTCAATTTGCTTCAGAAAGAAGTGAACCCTTTAATGCAGCATTTAAGCGGTCAGTCTGATGAATTAAAAAGGCTGGTAGATAATTATCAAAAACAGTTAAATCCAGAAACAGGGATCATTTATAATCATCGTAAGAATTATGATGATACGGTGCAAAGAATTAATAGAACAATGGCCAGATTACTTGACAAAAAACAAGTTGAGGCTCAAAAAATATATCCACATTATTTCGAAAGATATAAGACCGACGGAGTAGACCATAATATTTATATAGGAGCTTCATTAACAAATAATAAACCTTTTAATGAGGTGTATTTGTATAATCTTAGATTATGGCAGCTTGCCACTATGTGTGAGATGGAGAATAAATTCTATCAGCTGCAAACGAATACCCCAATACAATTAGATGCTGCATCATTAATTCTAGTTTTCAACAGCACCTTGTCTATTAGATATAGAATGGATGAGAAGAAATTCGATGTGGATGGCACTTATAATGCGCGTTATGAAATTATTAAAAAACGTATAGATAAAGCATTTATTAAAAATACGGAAGAACGAATAACGCAAAAAGGGAAGATCTCGATCGTGTATTCTCAAACCAGTGATGAACGAGAATATTTAAGATATATCAAATACCTGCAGATAAAACAATATCTTGGAGACGAAGTGGAATTGTTGGAATTAGAGGATGTGCAAGGTGTTATAGGATTAAAAGCCATCCGGGTGAATATTTTATATCACCCAGATGAAAATGCTTTTGATAAAGCCATCACTTATGATGGACTTATAGATTATTTAAGGTAAAAAGCTATTACAAAGCTTAATACAGAGGCTATAATTCCTACCATAAATACAGTATAGGTAAGTCTTAAAAGCATGTATTTTCTATGGAGAACCTTTCCTAATAGGAAGAGGTCGAGCATAAGAGATTCATAAACATAATCCTTATCCTTAAGTATTTCGTTGATACCCCATTTAAATTGCTCAAAAGGCATTTTGTGAAAATTCCCGAAAAACAACAAATTCACATCTCTGCTTTCTACTTGTTCCCTAGTAAACTCTCCCGTAGTTACGTTTGGCTTGGTAGACATAATAGATAATATAATAGAGGCAACACTAAATATCACTAGGATCAAGGTTGGTATTAATAAATGCTTATTGGAAACGGCATCTAATTTTGGGATTATATTCGCTAAAGCAAGTGAAATAATAATGGCGTTTACAGAAAGTAAGATATTGGCTTTTGTATCGGCTATGTCACTTAATTTTATGTGGTTTCTAAGTGTTACCCTAAATAAACTTTGAATACTTCTTTCAGGATTGTTGTTTTTATATTCAGCTTTAAGACGAGCTTTAGTTTCCTCTTTTTTTAATTTTTGATCCTTTTTTGTTTGTTTCTCTAATAATTCTGAAAGATTATTGTCCTTACCTGCTTTCCAATTTTTGGAAGCATAATTAGTGAAATATTGATGCTTATCTGTGAATAAATTCACATTCTCTGCTAACCATTCTTCTGAAGAGTAGTTATGTATATTTAATAATTGTAATTCCTGTCTTAGCAGTTCACTGGTTTCGTCAAAATAATCTTTAGCAAGATGAGAACAGTCTGCATCTCGAATAATTTTTTCGAGTTTAGTCTCAGGAAAAGTCCCTAATTTCGTAGCCATAATGCATTTAGATACTAGTTCTATAGTCTCCGAATCTGCATTATTTTCCTGTAAAAATTGCTCTGCAATTTTTACGCTTTCTTCTTCATGACCATCGAACTTTACAGTGTAGCCGGTGTCGTGAAGCCAAGCAGATAGGAGCAACACCTCTTCTTCTTTAACATTTATTTCCGAATTCTCAATTAATTCTTTAGTACTTTTAACCACCCGCTTTGTGTGGTTATAATTGTGATATATAAATGTGTTTGGTAGTTTCTCTTTAAACAAGTTTAGGACAAACTTATCTGCCTTTTTTATTATTTCTGTCATGGAAATATTGATTAAATAAGGAGCCAAATTACAAAAAAAAACGCCCTATAGATTTTTATGAAAAAAAATAACATTTTTCTAACTTTATTGGCCATTTTACTGCTTGTTGGATGTTCTACATACGATCCGAAATACAGGGAAGGTGAACCAACCAATAATTTTGAGTACCCAACGGATAAGAAAATTGAGAAATCCTTTTACTTAATTGGAGATGCAGGTTATTCTCCTCCGGGAGGAAGTTCACCAGGATTAATTGCACTTAAAAATTATATGGATTCTGTTAAGGTGACAGATAATTACACCATTATTTTAGGGGATAATATTTATCCTGTAGGTATGCCGCCAAAGGATTCACCAGAGCGCGAAGCGGCAGAATATAGATTGGATGCACAATTAGACGCCTTTGAGAAATATGAAGGAAAAGTAGTTGTAATACCTGGGAATCATGATTGGTACAATGAAGGTATTAAAGGCTTAGAGCGCGAAAGGGATTATCTGAAATCCAAATTGAAGGATAATTTAATTTGGGCACCAAAAACTGGATGTGGATTGGATGTAATCGAGATCTCAGATAATATTCAGCTTATAACTTTAGACTCCCAATGGTTTTTAGAAGATTGGGATAGGCATCCTACTATTAATGACAATTGTTCTCAAATTAGAACAAGAGAAGCTTTATTTATAGAATTAGCTTCAGAATTACAAAAAAATCAAAATAAGACAATTATAGTGGCACTTCATCACCCATTATACACCAATGGAGTTCATGGAGGTCAATATGAGTTTACAAGACACATATATCCTTCTCAAAGAAAAATACCCATTCCTGTATTGGGTTCTCTTGCTGCATTAATAAGAACAAGTGGGGGAGTTTCTATTCAAGATGCTCAAAATGAAAGATACAAGTCGCTTGTTAAAAGATTAGAAACGATTGCACAAGGTTCAGAAAGATTAATATTCGTTTCTGGACATGAGCATTCGCTGCAATATATAGAACATGATAGTATTAAGCAGATCGTAGCAGGATCTGGTTCTAAGGGTTCTTATGCAGTACTAAGTAACGATGGTTATTTTGCATATCCAGATCAAGGTTTTGCAGTTTACGATGTTTTTGAAGATGGTTCGTCTTGGGCTAGTTTCTATGGAAATGAAAATAACAAGGCTAAATTATTATATCAGAAAGAGGTGTTTTCTGCTCCTAAAGCCTACGATGTTTCTCATTTACCATCTAACTTCCCTGAAACTATAACTACTTCTATTTACAATGAAGAAGAAACGGAAAAAACAGGATTATATGAAAGTGTTTGGGGACAGCGATATAGAGATCTTTATGGCACGCCAATTTCAGTAAAAACCGCTAATCTAGACACGTTATATGGAGGTTTAAAACCTGTTATTAAAGGAGGTGGTCATCAAACCATATCTGTTAGATTAGAAGATAGTTTGGGTAGAGATTATAATATGCGCCGTCTAAAAAAGAGCGCTGTGCAATTCTTACAAACGGTTGCCTTTAAAGATACTCCAGTGCAAGATCAGTTGGAGAACACGATTGCTGAAAATGTGATCCAAGATTTTTATACTGCGGCACATCCATATGCATTTCTAGCAGTCCCAAAATTATCTGATGCCATTGGGTTATACCACACAAATCCTAAATTGTTCTATGTACCTAAGCAAAAAGCTTTGGAGGAATATAATTCAGATTTTGGAGATGAACTTTATATGATCGTGGAAAGGCCAGAAGATGATTGGGCTGGAATGAAGACTTTTGGAGAGGAAACAGACGATATTTTAAGTACTTCAGATATGTTGGAGAAGTTAAGGAAGGATGAGAAATACTTTTTGGACGAAAAAGCATATATCAAGGCAAGAATTTTCGATATGCTTATTGGGGATTGGGATAGACATCAAGATCAGTGGAAATGGGCCGAAGTTGAAATGGATAATGGGAATAAGCGATTTTTACCAATTCCAAGAGACCGGGACCAGGCATTTTCAAACTTTGATGGAGCCTTCTTTGGTACTTTAAGAGGTTTAGCTGGATTCGCCAATCAATTCGCAGTATATGGGGATGATATTAAAGATGTAAAATGGTTTAATACCGCTGCTACAGGAATGGATAGAACATTAATCCAGAACGTAGGAAGAGAGGCATGGATAGAACAGGCAGAATTTATTCAGAAGAATTTAACCGACGAAATAATTGATGAGGCGTTTTTAGAGTTACCAGAGATTACACGAAACGAAACAACAGAATTTATTGTAAAAAGTCTTAAAGGTAGAAGAGGGAATATTGTAGATATCGCGAAAAGATATTACGATTATATGGCAAAATTGGCCATTGTTACCGGAACAGATAAAGATGATTTTGTAGAAATTGAACGTTTAGATCAAGGGCGAACCAGAATCATTGTTTCTAGGATTAAAGGCGGAAAAAAGGCAGATATTGTAAGCGATAAGACTTATAATAAAGCAGATACAGATGAAATCTGGTTGTATGCCTTAGACGATGATGATGAGATAAATATAAAAGGGGATATAAATAAAAATTTGATCTTTGTTAGAGTTATTGGAGGGCAAAATAATGATATTTATAATGTTGAAGAGAACAGCGGGAGAAAAGTAAAGATTTACGATTATTTAAGTAAACCTAGTACAGTACAGTCCAAAGGGAATGCTAAGATTAGATTTAGAGATAATTATAATCAAAATACATTTGATAAAGATAAGAAGACCTTTAAATCTGGATCTATACTTCCCGGTTTTGGGTACAATCCAGATGATGGTATTAAATTAGGCTTGCAAAGTGTTTCTACCGTTAATGGTTTTAAAAGAAATCCTTTTACAACCAGGAACACCTATAGTTTAGGATATTATTTTGCTACGAATGGATTTGATGCAAGTTATCAAGGAGAATTTGCCCGAATAATTGGAAATTTCAATTTGTTGATAGGCGCTAATTTTTCTAGTCCTAATGCCTCTAATAATTTCTTTGGCTATGGGAATGAAACTTCAAATTTTGATGATGATTTAGATTACGACTATAACCGAACTAAAATTGGGAGAGCCGGAATTAAATTTGGGTTCGTTAGAAAATCTCCTTTTGGAAGTTATTTTGGATATTTAGCAAATTTTGAAGGGATTAAAGTAGACGAAACTGAAGGAAGGTTTATTACTGAAGATTTTGTTTCTAATGATCCAGACTTTTTTGAAAGAAAATTCTTTGGGGGACTAGATGCGACCTATAGATATGAGAGTTATGATAATAATTTGAATCCTACTAGAGGAATGAAATTTGAATTAAATGGAGGAGGAAAATTAAATCTAGAAGATCTTGAAAGACACTTTGGTTATATTAAACCTTATTTAGGTTTCTACAATTCTCTGTCTAAGAACAGAAAATTGGTTTTAAAATCTCAGGTACAAGCTCATTTTAATATAGGTGAAGATTATGAGTTTTATCAAGCTGCTTTATTAGGTGGGAATACTGGTTTAAGGGGTTATAGACAACAACGATTTTCTGGTAAAACGGCCTTTGCAACTGGTGCCGACTTACGTTATAGCTTTAATCAATTTAAAACTTCGTTCTTACCATTCCAGATAGGAGTATATGGTGGATTCGATTTTGGACGGGTTTGGACAGAAGAAGGGGATAGCAAGAAATGGCATGATAGCTATGGTGGAGGACTTTGGATTAATAGTGCTGAGGCCTTGAGTGCAAAATTCAGTCTATTTGGTAGTGAAGAAGACATGAGATTTACATTTGGTTTCGGCTTCAAGTTTTAATAAACCTTAAATAACAGTTTACAAAAGGCCTCTAAAATTTTAGAGGCCTTTTGCATTGGGATACTTTTATAGAAATCGATAATGTTAATTAAAACTTAAATTTCCATAACTAATATTCTAGTTATAACTAAATTTCTGTTATTCGCTTTTCATTAATTTTAAAGCATATGTTTAACCGTTTTCTTGTGGCCCTTGTCTTTTCTACAATTTCATTAATTTCTTATTCTCAAGAATTTTCTGTATCCGGAAAATTAATAGATCGGGATTCTAAATTACCCTTAGAGGCTGCTACAGTTTTCGTGGAATCTGTTAAAGATAGTTCTTTGATCACCTATACTATTTCCGATAAATTTGGGGTGTTTGAACTTAAGGGGAGTACTCAGGCTTCAAAAGTTAACCTTTATATTTCTTTTGTAGGTTATAAGCCCTACGAAAAGTTAATAGCAATAGAGGAGAATAGAAACCTTAAGTTAGAAGCAATTTCTTTGAGTGAACAAATTGAATCTTTAGGAGATGTAGTTATTCAAGGTAGAAGAGCACCTATCAGCATTAAAAAGGACACTTTAGAATTTAATGTAGCTTCATTTAAAACGAAAAAGGATGCCAATGTGGAGGATCTTTTAAAAGAACTTCCCGGGGTAGAAGTGGATGAACAGGGAAATATTACTGTTAATGGAAAGCCTGTAAATAAGATCCTTGTTAATGGGAAGCCTTTTTTTGGAAATGACCCTACTATTGCAACCCGAAATCTTACAAAAGAAATTGTAGATAAAATCCAAGTAACAGATACCAAAACAGATTCTGAAGCCTTTAATAACGAAGCAGGAGATGATCAGAACAAGACCATTAATATAACAATAGATGAAGAGAAGAATAAAGGGATCTTTGGACGCGTAGCTGCAGGAGGAGGAACCGATGAACGTTTTGAATACGCTGGTTTGCTGAATTATTTTGATAATGATCTACGAATTAGTGCACTATCGGGAGGGAATAATATTAATTCCCCAGGTTTTAGTTTTGGTGAAATTCAAAAAATGTTTGGAAACGTAAACTATATGAGTATTAGCAGTAATGGAACTTTAAACTTTGGGGGTAGAGTTTTTGGTGGAGGAGAAGGGATTACAAATTCTAGAACTGCTGGAGTTAATTATGCCGACGACATTGGAGAAAAAGTTGAGATTTCCTCAGATTACTTTTACTCGGCTTCAAACTCCTATGAAGATAAAATTAGGAATAGAGAAAATATTCTTCCAGAGCGAAGATATTTTTCGAATCTTGTTTCCAATTCCAATAGTAATAGCGATAACCATGCTATCAATATCAATTTGAAAACAAAAATAGATTCCACCTTTCTTATAGAATTCAAACCTAAGTTTAATTATACAAATGGTGATTCCAGATATCAGAGTTCAGAAGAAACATTAAATATGGAGGAAGAGTTAACCAATTCCTCATCTACAAACAACCAGGCTATAAGAGAAGGAAAGAATTTTAAGGGAGATCTAAGCCTTAATAAAAGATATGGATCTAACGGAGGATTTGTAAAGCTCTCTATTGAAAATGAATTAAATGACACGGATAATGATAATTTTTCTCAATCTGAAACCCTGATATTTGGTGATACACCTCAAGAGATCCTAAGAGACCAGTTTACAGACGGCAATCAACAAACAAATGCTATAGAGATCAATACGAATGTGCGGGTCCCTTTGCTTGCGAAAAAACTGTTTATGGACGTGGAATATGGATTTAAAAATCAGGATAAAGATGATGCACAGTTGGTATATGATCTAGATCAAAATTTGGATACCTATTCTATTTTGAACGTAGATCAGAGCACAGATTTCACAAATGTTGATAGAACTTCAAGACCTGAAATTGGTATTACTTATGATGTTGATAAAGTGCGAATCAGATTAAATACTGGATACGTATTTAGAACTTTAAAAAGTGATGATGCATTAAGGGCTATTAATTTTACCAATGATTTTAATGCAATAGAATTCAGCGGAAATATTCGGTATAAATTCAGTGAAAAAACTTCATTATATACTGGATTTGGAATATCTAATAATGTGCCTGGAATAAGACAACTTTCTCCTTACATAGATGTTTCAGACCCATTGAATATAGTTCAAGGGAATCCCGATCTAAAGCCTGCGAAATCTCATTATTTATATTTGAATTTGAATAATTACGATTTTCAAACTCGAACAGGAATGTATACGTACATTAATATTAATGTAGATAATGATAAAGTTGTATCGAGGTCTATCATTGATCCTTCATTTATTAGAACTACAACATATGATAATGTAGATGGCTATTATCAAATCTATGCAAATACTAATTATAGTAAAAATATTGCCTTGGATAGTCTTAGAACCTTAAATCTAGATGTAGGAATTGGGTTAAATGCTAGTAGGAATGTCAACTTTAATAATGATGTAAAATATGCAAGCAGGAATTTTTCATACAGTCCCAAATTAGGTTTTAGATTTATTTGGAAGGAATTATTTGAATTTAGACCTAACTATGAATTAAGTTATACTAGCAATAATTTTGATATAGATAATTTTGAGGATAGGAATTTTGTGAGACATGAATTAAGATTAAGAACTATCACATTTTACCCGAAGAAATTAGAATGGAATAATGATATAAAGTATAATATTAATCCAGATGTTGCCCCTGGATTTGAAACAAGTTCTGTGTTTTGGAATAGTTCTTTAGCTTATTCTGTTTTAAAGGACCAAGGCACCATTACATTTAAAGTGTATGATCTACTTAATCAGAACACTAATTCTCAACGAACTGCTACCCAAGATTATATTCAGGATATGGAAAGTACCGTTTTAGAGAGGTATTTCATGTTAGGATTTAGCTATAAGTTTAATACTCTTGGTAAGAAAGGAGAGACCAGAAAAAGTAATTTCTGGTTTGATTAAAATAAAAAAAACTTCTCTAATTAGAGAAGCTTTTTTTATAATTCAATTTCAATATTAATTCTCTTTTTGAGGTTCATTGATGGAGAGCTTATTGGTAAAATCGATAGTTCTAATAGGGAATGGAATGTTGATTCCGTTATTATCAAAAGCTTTCTTAATAGCTATAATAGCTTTATTCTTTGCCATTAAAAGATCACGATTCCTAGTAGCATCTGTCCAAAAACGCACTACAAAATTAATAGAACTATCCCCAAATTCTCCATACATGAATTCTACCTCCTCATTCCCTCGTTGTGGGAAAATAGATTGCATAGTTTCTGTGGTTAATTTCTGCACGAATTCGAGATCACTGCTATAACCGACACCGCAATTAACCATTACTCGTGATCGTGCAGTTCTAGTAAAATTTTTGAATGGTTCTTCAACGATCTTCGAATTAGGGATCATTACATAATTATTATCAGATTCCTTTACAACGATATTCCTAAGATTAATTTCTATAACCTCTCCTGCATACCCATTAGTTTCAACCCAATCCCCAATTTGTAATTCTGGTAGAAAGCTTAAAATAACTCCACTAAACGTATTGCTTAATGTTCCTTGTAGAGCTAGACCAATGGCAAGTCCAACGACTCCAGCACCAGCTAGGACAGAGGTTAAAACTTTATCTAGGTTTAAAAGGCCTAAGGCAACAAAGAATCCAAGTAAAATGATAACAATTTTTACAACTTTCGTTGAAATTTGTCTTATTGAGTCTTGAGATCCTTTTTTACGAAGGAGTTTATCTACCAGCTTAGCAGCATATTTAGCAATAAATATAAATATTACAAATATTATTGCCGCTAAAACAAAATTTGGAAGATTGAGAATTAAAGAGTCTAACCAAGAGCCCATTTTATCCCAAATACCCCTTATGGAATCATTTAAATTGAAATCGTTGAACATTTAATGTTATATGAATTAAATTGTTTTATGAGTATCGCTGGTTTTCATTTTCCATGCATCTAACATCCAACTTGTTTTCTCAAGTTCTCTTATATATCCACCAATTAAATCTATAGTTCCTTCATCCCCACCTTTGTCGGCAACCTCTGCAACTTTACGTAATTGCTTAAGGATGGTTCCATGATCATCCAATAAAGTCTTGATCATTTGTGAATCTGAAAGATCGGATTTAGATTCTTTTACGCTGGCAGATTTAAGATAATCACTTAGATTACTTACCGGTTGATAGCGAAGTGTTAGTATTCTTTCGGCAATTTCATCAACTTTTAATTTAGCATCGTCATATAATTCTTCAAATTTTTCATGGAGATCAAAAAAGTTCTTTCCAATTACATTCCAATGAAAGTTTCTAAGTTTTTGATAATATAAATGATAATCTGCAAGAAGAATATTTAATTCTTTCACTGTATGGACAGTTTTTTTATCGTCTAATCCTAAGTAGCTCATAGTTTTTATTTATTGATTTCTAATTTACGATACAAAAATATGATAGTGTGTGCTGCTATCCAATTTTGAAACGAGGTTTAATATAAGTTTAACGGGATAGTTATTCTGTTTCTCTACCAGATTTAAGATCGAGTTTTGCCATTAATTCTTTCGAGATTTGACCCCCAGAAATTCCGTACCCATCTACCAATGTTCCTTTTTTCCCGTCTTTGGTATGTATGCAATATAAAATGGCATTATCATCGGGATTACTCATTCCTTCAAATCTTAAAACTTTATCCACTTCAAAATCGTTTACATGATAAGATTTTGATTCAGATTTCAATTCGATCTTTTCATCCATCAAATTAAAATCATATTCATATCCTTCTTCTAATTTCAATTTATTAATAGCCTGTGAAAGTGTACCGTAGTCCTTCATTTTAGTTTATTTTAAATTTATACTGAAAGTTACTGCCAAGGATCTCTAAAAGCAAATTGCTATTGGTGTTTAGTATAAGTTTAACTCAGATAAACACTCTTATTCATTTAGATCTTTACTTCGGAATAACGCAAAAGGGATAGCGAAGAAAATGAACAAATACCAACCCGTGATTATACCAAAAAGGGTGATAAATGCAGCGACAATATAGATCCAATAAGATTTTAAAAATTTCATATTGAAATAATGATTAAAATTAAAAGCAAGATGTAGTAAAACCAATAGATCTTGGGTTTTGTAGGATCTTTACCAAAAAGAAGCAGGGTTGCCTTATAATAAAAACTCCTGTTTTTGGCGATATGATTATATGCGTTATTACTAACAAGCTTAAACCACCTTTGTTTTTTGTACCATGAATGCCATTTTGGATTTCCTAGGTAATGTTGAATTCTAAAAGCCGAATCAGGTCCAGAATATACATTTCCATTAATATCTATAAGCCTACTGGCTTTCTGAAATTCTTTCTTCGGAATATCAGGAAATTGATGGTTCACCTCTTGATAAGTATGAAATTCTACATTACCATTAAGATTATGCTCCCAGCTATTTTTCCACCATTTGCAAAATTTACAATCACCATCCCAAACAAATATAGAATTCGTTGGGGGATAAGCCGTTTTATTAATTTCTTGAAACATGAAATTGAATTGTGTAAACAATAAAGTTATAAAATTGAAATTGATACTTTTGTGAAATCTATGAAATTTTAAGGGTGATGGCAGATCACCTATAAAGGTTGCAATTTAAAATTATGCAGGAACAAGTTAAAAATAAGGTTTTAGTAACTGGAGCCGCAGGATTTATTGGGTTTCATTTAGCAAAGAAGTTATTAGACTTAGGATTTGAAGTGGTAGGACTAGATAATATAAATGATTATTATGAAGTCAACTTAAAGCTAGCGAGACTTAAGGAACTAGGGATCGAAAAAAAGGTGATTGCATATAATGAGATTTTAGGAAGTGAAAAATATTCTAAATTTCAGTTTATCAAATTAAATCTAGAGGATAGAGAACAACTGCCAAAACTTTTTAAAGAGCATAATTTTAAAATTGTTTGCAATTTAGCCGCTCAGGCAGGAGTTAGGTATAGTCTTGAAAACCCGGAAGCGTATATAGATAGCAATGTAGTTGGTTTTTTAAATATTTTAGAATGTTGCAGAAATAATAATATAGAACATTTAATTTATGCAACCAGTTCTAGTGTGTATGGACAAAACAAAAAGATTCCTTTCTCTGTAAAAGATAATGTAGACCATCCCATTAGTTTATATGCAGCCACAAAGAAGAGTAATGAGTTAATGGCATATACCTATAGCCATTTATTTAATTTTAAAACTACCGGTCTACGTTTCTTCACGGTCTATGGCCCATGGGGAAGGCCAGATATGGCTATGTTCTTGTTTACAGATGCCATAATAAAAGGAAAGCCTATAAAGGTATTCAATAATGGAAATCTAGAACGGGATTTTACATTTATAGATGATATTGTGGATGGGGTTTTAAAGATCGTCACTAATCCCGAAAATCAAAAACCTAATTATAGCTTATATAATATTGGGAATAGTAAACCTGTGAAAATTCTAGATTTTATCGATGAGATAGAAAAGCAACTTGGGTTAGAGGCCCAAAAAGAAATGCTACCTATGCAAGCTGGAGATGTAGAGAGAACTTGGGCAGATGTAAGTGATCTAAAAAAAGATTTTGGCTATAAACCAAATACTAGCATCGAAAAAGGCGTTGGGAAATATATAGATTGGTATAAGGCTTATTATGAAAAGCTTTAGGATTCAACTATTATTTTCTTTTTTTTTTATAAGAAATTTTAGGGGATTTACAAATTTAGAAATTCTCATAATTCTTTCCCTTGAAGTAATAGCAGCTTTCATATTACTTTCATATTTGTATTGGGTACCATATTCTGATCGTCGCTTAGTATTTTCTTTTTCAAAAATGTTCTGAAGAAACTGAAGTAATGTTTCCTTGCTTAAATCTTTTGGAATAACGTGATTTATGAAAGGCGATTCGTTAAGCATTTGGATGTATTCATGATGGTTAGAATCAATCCTTTTAATTTCTTCTACAACTTGCTCAAAGCTCTGATAATTATGGCAATTAATAAATGCTTTTGGGTTAAAATCTTTTGCTACATCCGGATTTCCCCAATAGATAGGAATGGTACTAGAAATAAATGCGTGAAGGATCTTCTCTGTAGTGTATCCACATGAAGAAGTGTTTTCAAAAGCAATGCTGAATTTGCATTTAGATTGAAAATCTATTTTGGTATACATCCAATCTTCAGCAAATCGCTCTCCTACGTTCAATGATATATTATTTAAGTGTTTTCCAGGAGAGGACACTAATTTATACTTATTTAGTAACTGGAAAAATGTATCTCTGGCAGGATCAGAAAGTGAATTTGCGTAAATGAAATTACAGAAGTATTCTTTTTTTAATAATATGGTCTCATCAAAATTCTTTGGAGTAAGAAGTTCTTTGAATTGATCCTCATAAAAAGCGAAATTTGGATATCTTAGGTATCTATCACCAAATTGTAGATGATTAAATCCAATTCCATAATCACAAAGATTAAAGTCCGGAACTAAATTTTCTCCTGTTATAAATATTCGAATACAGTTATATTTTAAGAAATCATTTCCATAACAAGAGTAAATCAAATAATCTGGATCCTTTGAAGATAGTTTGATAGTATAATGAGTACAAAGTAAATTATAAATGAAATTATCCTGAGGATCAAAAAGCTCATCAAAATCTGTAAACCATAACTTTAATATTGTCATTTCCTGTCTCTAATTTTTTATCCTCGGAGCAAATATACTTAATGGGAATTAAAAGAATTTTAAGATATAAAAATGAATTCAGAATAGTGAGTGAAAGTTTTATTGTCAAATTATACCAAAGCTTCTAATATTAATATTCAAGTATGTATTTTTATAAAAACTTTCAATGTGGATTATGGATTACAAGCACTTTAGTCTTGACACCTTTTGCAATCTGATTTTGATGGAACAAACTATTTAATGTCTCTAAAAAAACAAGCCACAATAGGTTTAGTGTGGACTTTTGCACAGCAATTTGGAAATCAGCTTATTGGTTTTGTGGTTTCTGTAATTCTAGCCCGACTCTTATTACCGGAAGAATTTGGTTTAATTGGGATGATAGCTGTATTTGTTGCCATTGGAAACACGTTATTGCATGGCGGACTTACCAAATCTTTAATAAGAGGGGAAGATCTTAATAATGAAGATTACTCCACAGTATTTTATTTCAATTTGGTTGCAAGTCTTTTGGTTTATGTAATTATATATTTTTTAGCGCCATTAATTGCAGATTTTTATGAGCAATCAATTTTAATTGAAATTTTAAGAATTTACTGTTTATCATTTATAATTTCAGCATTTTCTGCAGTTCAATTGGCTAGGTTAACAAAGAGTATGGATTTTAAAACGCAAACAATGATTGCAGTTCCTTCTGCTATTATTGGTGGCATTGTGGGGGTTACAATGGCATTATTAGGGTTTGGAATATGGAGCCTTGTTTGGAGTAGTATTATTTCGGCATCAGTAAATTCAATCCAATTATGGATATATTCTAAATGGACTCCAGAGTTAAACTTCAATTACAAAAAATTTAAAATTCATTTAAACTATGGCTATAAACTTACCTTATCCGAATTATTAGACAGAATATTCAATAACATTTTTTTAATTGTAATCGGAAAATATTTTTCTCCAGCGCAGGTAGGTTTCTATACCAGGGCTGAAACGATGAAGCAACTTCCTGTGAGCAACCTTTCTAATGCACTGAATAAGGTGACATTTCCGCTTTTTGTAAGCATTCAAAATGATGAGGTCCGATTAAGAAGCGTATATAAAAAGCTTATGCAAATGGTCGTTTTTGTAATCACCCCTGTTTTGATAATATTAGCGGTATTGGCAGAGCCTACCTTTCGGCTTTTATTTACAGAAAAATGGTTGCCAGCGGTTCCATATTTTCAAATACTTTGTATTACGGGTATATTATATCCTTTGCATTCATATAATCTAACAATTCTTAATGTAAAAGGGCGAAGTGATCTGTTTTTAAAATTGGAGGTATTTAAAAAAATACTTATTATAATTACCTTATTAGTAACTATTCCCTTAGGTATAATTGCAATGTTATATGGTCAGGTTGTTATTTCTATTATTGCTTTTTTTATAAATGCACATTATACAGGTAAATTCATCAATTATACAGCTTTGCAGCAGTTGAAAGATGTGTTTCCAATAGTGTTATTGTCCTTAGTAATGGGTTTATTTATTTATCTATTAGATTATTATGGCTTAGGTAATAACTTAGATATATTAAGAATTATGGTTGGAGGAGTTGTTGGCTTATCAATTTATATATTTGCAGCATATAGATTCAAATTTGACAGTTTCCAAGAGCTTATTAAACTTATTATTAAGAAATGATTCCAGTTACAAAAACATTTTTACCTCCAATTGGGGAGTATCAGTCTAAATTGAAAGTGATTTGGGAAAGTAATCAATTAGCTAATGGGGGAAAATTGTTATTCGATTTGCAATTTGCTTTAAAAAGGCATCTACATATTTCTAACATAATACTTACTGCTAATGGGACATTGCCACTTCAAATTGCCTTAAAACTATTAGCAAATAAAGGAGAGGTAATCACTACTCCCTTTAGTTATGTAGCTACAACATCTACAATTGTTTGGGAGAATTGCACACCAGTATTCGTAGATATTCATCCCGAGTATTTAACAATTAACGAAACTAAAATTGAAGCGGCTATTACAGAGAAAACAACAGCAATTCTTGCTACTCATGTATTTGGTAATCCATGTAATATTGAAGCAATTTCAGCTATAGCAATTAAATACAATTTAAAAGTTATTTATGATGCTGCTCATTGTTTTGCAGCGAATTACAATGGTAAATCTTTATTTGAATATGGTGATATAAGCACATGTAGCTTTCATGCTACAAAGTTGTTTCATACAGGAGAAGGGGGTGCAATGTTTTGTAAGGATGAAGATTTATATAAAAAATTATTTCACAGTCATAATTTTGGACATAAAGGGGAACTAGATTTTCATGGATTGGGAATTAATGCTAAAATGAGCGAGTTACAGGCTGCGATGGGGCTTGCAGTTTTACCATATGTGGATGGTCTAATAGCATCTAGAAAAAAAATAGTTGAGGCATATAACAAAAATCTAAATTTCAAGAAGTTTCGTAAGTTGAGGATACGGGAAGGTACCGATTGGAATTTTAGTTATTACCCCATTATTTTTGAAGATGAGGAAACTCTCCTTAAGGTACAACAGACTTTAAACAAAGCGCAGATCTTCCCAAGAAGATATTTTTATCCTTCCTTAAACACCCTCGATTATGTAGACTATAAAGAAATGAAGATTTCAGAAGAAATCTCAAAAACAGTACTATGTTTACCTATTTATGTAGAATTAAATTTATTTGATATTTCTAAAATCTCACTGTTAATTAATAAATATTCTATTATTTAGGGCTGGTTTTATATAATTACCATACTAAGCTTAGTATAGATGCGAGCATCTTAATTATCTGATGATAGTTTTTTTTTCCAGTATTCGTAAATCCTTTGAATTTTGAACTAGCATCTAAAATTATTAAAACGGCTACTTTTGAAATAAATTATTAAGGTTTTCATACATAGAATTTATAAGTTGATTAAGTTTGCCTTGTATTCGATTATAGGAATATTTTATATATACTTTCCCTGTTTTTAATGGCGATACAACCTATTACAAAAATAAATTTTTATATAGAGCATTGTTTAAATCAGAATTTTAAATAAGAATGAGGTTAAGAATTTTCCTGTCTGCTATTTTATTCTTTTCTTCCTTAGCTTTTTATGTGGTAACAATTTTTTATGGACTGGATTTTACAGATTCTTTCTTTCACATTAATGAGGCTCTTCATCCAGTAAATGATGACTATAGGTTTTCTTTTTTATTAAGTTCCATATTTATAAAAGCAGTATCAGGTTTATTTGGTGACCAACTTATTTGGTTTAGGATGATTAATGGTATTTTACTTCTTATACCTGGAGTGATATCATTCTTTTATGTTAAGAGAAAAATGGATATAATTCAAAGCTTATTATATGGTACAATTCTATTATTTATTTCCTCTTCACTCAATACAAATATTCTAGGTTTCGACACGTTCAGCACTCTACTTTTATCACTTATATTTTTTACATCATTAGATTATTTAGAAAAGAATAGCGTTGCTAAAATATTATTACTGTCCTTTCTTACAGTCGCTGCAATTTTAACAAGATTTCCAAATTTCGTTGTATTACTTGTTATTTCCGGTTTTCTTTTTTATGATGAACGGAATTCTAATTTAATTAAAACAAAGGCATTTTTAAAACCTGTTTTTTACCTACTTTTTAGTATGTTTCTTACCGTATTGGTATATTCTTTATATTATTCAGATTTCGTTTTGGTAATTAAAGAAGAATTTGATATTGCAGGCCACGAAACCACGCATTTATTAAAAAACTATTTAAATGACTTCTATAAATTAATAGCGATCAGCTTATATTTTTTAACGTCTTATGAGGTATTTAAATTTTGCGCTAAAAAAGTTCGAAAACCGGAATTAGTCTATATTCCATTTTTCATTATTCAGCTTTTAATTTCTTTTGGCATAGCTTCTCTTACGAAGTATAATTTTACACTTTATTTCGTCTCTATTGTTTTAAGTTTTGCAGTAATTTTTTTTAAAGAAAAAAAATCAAATTTTCCAAATCGAGAATTTATAATTTTAATCCTGTATGTTATTTGTATGTTTGTTAACCCGTTTGGATCTAATACGGGTCTTATCAAAGCTTCTTTTTTATTTATTTTATTTCCTTTTATTGCAGTAATATTAAAACCTACGAGAATTAAGTTTTGGGTAGGAACCTTAATTGTTACATGTTTTCTTGGCATTACTAATAAAGTCTTAATCCCATATGAAGATGCTAATTTCTTGAAATTAAATAATAGTGTAAATATTCCAAAGTTAAGTCAAATAAGAACCCAAGGTGAACGTTCAGATTATTTAGAAGATGTGGATAAGGAAATAGCAAAACTTCTTAATGAAGATATCAATCCATATTTCTACGGGAGTAAGAGCCATATATTTAATTATTTATATCCTTTTGCATCTATTAATATTAAAGATTTTAATCAAGATTTAATGAATTCTGAAATTAATCCTAAAATGCAGCGATTGATGAAAAGTAAAGAGAAAATCGCTATATTTTTAACTTATAAATATCCCGAAAATTCTTATTATACTGATTTAAGTGCTTTGGAAGAGAGGTTGTTAAATGAAGGATTTGAAAAGATTTCGAAAGGTAAAATTTTATATTATATAAGGAATTAGATTTTAGTAGGCCGGGCTAATATCATGTATATTTCTGGCTTTTGTTGTTGTATAGGATGAACATTAGACTTGAGAAGATAATATTTTTGAGTTTAAAATATTTAAAAATGGATAGCGATAATGCTAATAGTTAAATTTATGATGGATGAAATATAGAATGGATGAGTTCAAAAAAGTGAAAATTTTAATAACTGGTGGAGCAGGGTTTATTGGCTCTCATGTAGTGAGATTGTTTGTGGATAAATACCCGGAATATGATATTTTCAACCTAGATGCCTTAACCTATGCTGGTAATTTAGAAAATTTAATTGATGTGGAAGATAAGGAGAATTATCATTTTCTAAAGGTCGATATCAATGATGCAAATAAAGTAGATAGCATATTCGAAAAATATAAGTTTGATAAAATTATTCACTTAGCTGCAGAATCTCATGTAGATCGCTCAATAAAAGATCCTCTTGCATTTGTTAGAACTAATGTGATTGGAACAATGAATCTTCTAAATGCAGCTAATAAAATTTGGAAAGATAATTTACAGGGAAAATTGTTTTATCACATCAGTACAGATGAGGTATATGGCACTTTAGGAGAGGAAGGATTATTTGCAGAAACCACCTCTTATGCTCCCAATTCACCTTATTCCGCTTCAAAAGCCAGTTCAGATCACTTTGTGAGAGCTTATGGAGAAACTTATGATTTGCCTTATATAATTTCCAACTGTTCAAATAACTATGGCCCAAATCAATTTCCAGAGAAACTAATTCCATTATTTATTAATAATATTATAGAAGAAAAGCCACTGCCTGTTTATGGTAATGGCGATTATACAAGAGATTGGTTATATGTAATTGATCATGCTATTGCAGTTGATAAGGTTTTTCACAAAGGAAAGAATAATGAAACTTATAATATAGGTGGAATTAATGAATGGAAAAATATCAACTTGGTAAAACTTCTTTGCAGAATAATGGATGCTAAACTGAACAGAGCGGAAGGTAGCTCTGCGCAATTAATTAGCTTTGTAAAAGATCGTCCAGGTCATGACAAGCGTTATGCTATAGACGCCTCTAAAATAGGTAAACAATTAGGCTGGAAACCCTCGGTAACTTTTGAAGATGGATTAGAAAAGACAATAGATTGGTATTTGGATAATGAAGATTGGTTAAAAAATGTGACCTCAGGGAAATATCAGGAATATTATACAAAACAATATGCAACGAATTAATCCGAATTTATACTAATTATACGAATGGAATCCAATGAGAATATAGTATTCAAGGAAGAGAGTTATAAAATAATAGGAGCCTGTATGAAAGTTCATAGAACCTTAGGTCCCGGATTTTTGGAAGCGGTTTATGAAGAAGCTTTGGTGAAAGAATTTGGGAACCAAAAAATACAATTTAAAAAGCAAGTTAAGCTAGAACTATATTACGAAAATCAAAAATTGAAGAAACAATATAGAGCAGATTTCGTTTGTTATGACTCTATTATTTTGGAAATAAAAGCAGTTAAACTAACTCCTACCGTATTTTATGCTCAATTAAAAAACTATTTAAAATGTACAAATACGGAATTAGGAATGTTGATTAATTTCGCACGTCTTCTCTAATATATAAAAGAATATTAAATTCAAAAAATTCGGATTAATTCGGATTAATTTGTAATAAAAATTCGTATCAAATGAAAGGAATAATACTAGCAGGAGGATCCGGCACTAGACTTTACCCAATTACAAAAGGAATTTCTAAACAACTATTGCCAATTTATGATAAACCGATGATCTATTATCCTTTATCTGTTTTAATGTTAGCAGGAATACGTGAAATTTTAATAATTTCTACCCCTGAAGATCTTCCTAATTTTAAAAAGTTATTAGGAGATGGAAAAGAGTTGGGGATGAAATTTTATTTTGAAGAACAAGCCTCCCCAGATGGCCTTGCTCAAGCCTTTATAATCGGTGAAGAATTTATCGGGGAAGATGATGTGTGTTTGATATTGGGGGATAATATTTTTTACGGACAAGGATTTACAGGTATGCTTAAAAAAGCAGTAGAAAATTCCAAAAATAAAAAAGCAACCGTCTTTGGGTATTACGTAAATGATCCACATAGATATGGAGTTGTAGATTTTAATGGTATAGGTGAAGTTAAGAGTATCGAAGAGAAGCCTATTAATCCGAAAAGTAACTATGCAGTAACGGGGATTTATTTTTATCCAAATTCAGTTATTAAGATTGCAAAATCTGTAAACCCAAGCGAGCGCGGGGAATTGGAAATCACGAGTGTGAACCAGAAATATTTAGCTGAAGAGAAATTAGAAGTGGTATTAATGGGTAGAGGATTTGCCTGGCTAGATACAGGCACCCATGAGTCTTTTTTAGATGCCTCCAATTTTGTACATACCATAGAAAAGCGTCAAGGATTAAAGATTGCCTGTATTGAAGAGATAGCTTTCGATAAAAAATATATTTCCAGAGAACAATTGCGGGAGCTGGCAAGCCCATTGCGAAAAAATGAATATGGGGAATACTTGATGAAAATTGTAGATAAAAAGGAGCAATAATATGGAACTCTTGTCAATTAAAATTCTTCGATAAAGGAAAATCCTGAGTAATTGAATTTTCAATTTTATCCAAGTTTATAAATTCTATATTTCCTCCTGTTTTTAATTCTCAAATTTGCAGTTAGGAAGTATGAATTTTGAGGTCTTATTCAACTATAAATAAAATAACCACAAACCATCTCAATACTAAATTCTCTATACTCTATAAATGCTTTTTAATTCCCTTGATTTTACTGTATTTTTACCTATAGTTTTTGTTCTTTATTGGTTTGTTGTCAACAAAAATCTGAAGCACCAGAACATTCTTATTGCCTTTGCTAGCTATGTTTTTTATGGCTGGTGGGATTGGCGGTTTTTGGCATTGATCCTGTTCAGCACCCTAGTTGATTATGTGATTGGGGTAAGTTTGGGAAGGGAGCATAATTTATACAAGCGGAAAATACTACTTTGGGTAAGTGTATTGGTAAACCTCGGGTTTTTAGGTTTCTTTAAATATTACAATTTTTTCTTAGATAACTTCAAATCAGCATTTACTTTTTTTGGTTCCGAAATAAATGCAAATTCTTTAAACATCATCCTTCCAGTAGGGATCAGTTTTTATACGTTTCAAACATTAAGTTATACTATAGATGTTTATAAAAGACAGCTGGAACCAACCAAAGATTTTATCTCTTTTGCAGCCTTTGTTAGCTTTTTCCCTCAATTAGTGGCGGGACCTATTGAAAGAGCGACTAATTTGTTACCGCAGTTTAATATTAAACGAAAATTCAACTATACTCAGGGAGTAGACGGTATGCGTCTAATTTTGTGGGGTATGTTTAAAAAAGTTGTAATTGCCGATAATTGTGCCTTTGCCGTTAATGACATATTTGCTAATTATGGGACAGCTTCTGGAATGGAGTTGATATTGGGTGCTATATTTTTTGCATTTCAAATTTATGGAGATTTTTCTGGGTATTCTGATATGGCAATAGGAACTGCGAAATTGTTTGGTTTTGATTTAATGATAAACTTTCGTACACCTTATTTTTCCCGCGATATAGCTGAGTTTTGGCGAAGATGGCACATTTCTTTATCTACATGGTTTCGTGACTATGTATATATTCCACTTGGAGGTAGTCGAGTAAGTAAGAACAGAGGTGTGATTAATATCTTCGTGGTTTTTATGCTAAGTGGTTTTTGGCATGGCGCTAACTGGACATTCGTTGTTTGGGGATCTTTGAATGCTTTATATTTCCTGCCTTTACTTTTAAGTGGTCGAAATCGTAAAGATCTTGGTTCCGTGGCAGAAGGTAGAACATTGCCTAATTTTAAAGAATTAGTTCAAATGGTTTTAACTTTTTCCTTTACCTGTTTGGCTTGGGTGTTTTTTAGGTCAGACACAGTGGCCGATGCAATTAATTATATATTTAGAATATTTGTTTTCACTTCATTCAATACATCAGCATTATTAAGCCATGCAAAGATTATTACCCTTATTTCAATATTTTTATTATTTGAATGGCGGGGAAGAGCAGATCGATTTCCTCTATATTTCAAAAATTCTATATTGAGAAGACTCTCTTATGCTACAATCCTATTATTAATAGTGTTTTTTGGTTTGTACATTAGTCCTAATAGTTTTATATATTTTCAATTCTAATTTATGAAACATTTTCTAAAGAAAATTTTTGCTTATTTACTTATTTTTATCTGTTTCCTATTGGTTTATGGGGTTGTGTGTGATCTACTTTACAAGAATAAGAACATGTTTCTAGGAAATACCAAAAGATATTGGCAATTATCAATAAAAAATACCGATTATGATTATGCCGTAATTGGTTCAAGTCGAGCCTATGGTTCTATAGATGTAAATTTACTTGATTCTTTAACAGATCAAAATGGAATTAATCTAGGCTTAGATGGATCAGGTTTTAACGAAAATTATGTTAGTGTTAAATTGTTTTTATTAAACAAAAATAAATTGGATAAAATTTATCTACAGATTGATCCCTATTCATTTATGTCGAAAGAAAGTTTCTCTAATTCATTTTACGCTTATGCCTATTTACCCTATTGGGATAGTGATGAAACTATAAAAGATGTTTTACATGAGGAAATTCCATTAATTAAAGATAGCCCATTTTATATTCCTTATCTAGGTTATTTTATTTACAATAATTATTATTCTCCTTTTCAAATAATAAATTCATTTCTTAAATATGACACCTTTTGTGAAAACTCCGAATTTAACTGTATTAACGGAAATAAATTGGAAAAACAATCTATATCGAACCAGCCTATTATTACTAATGCCGGAATTTTAAATTTCACAATGAATAAGAGGGATAATTATTATTACAATCAAATATTAGAATTGGCGGCCGAAAATAATATTCAGATAATAACTTTTACCGCCCCAACTCTGGAAAATCTTGATAACGACTTTGAAAATTTTCTTCAAAACATCAAATCTGATATTTATTTTAAATCAGGCATGGATTGGATGTCACAAGAAAAATATTTTATAAATCATACGCATATAAATTTCGAGGGTAGAAAAGTTTTTACAACTGAATTTGCAAATTTCTTATTAAGGTAGAATTTATAGTTCAGGAAATTCAAATGTTAAGATTTTGCTGCAAATATTGATGCCTAATCAGATGGCTTTAATTAGCATTAAAGTTTATTGTTAATGAGGATGTTTACCTTATCTGGGACGATAATATTTTTTACGGACAACTATTTACTGGTATGCTTAAGAATGCTTTAGGAAATTCCAAAAATAAAAAAGCAACCATATTTGGTTATTGCGTAAACGACCCACATAGATACGGGGTTGTAGATTTCAATAGCAAAGGTGAAGTTAAGAGTATCGAAGAGAAGCCTGTTAAACCATAAAGCAACTTTGCCGTAACAGGAACTTATTTTTATCCAAATTCAGTTATTAAAATAGCAAAATCTGTAAACCCAAGCGAGTGCGGTGAATTAGAAATAACGAGTGTGAATCAAAAATATTTAGCTGAAGAAAAATTAGATGTTAATGGGTAGAGGATTTGCCTGATTGGACACGGGTACGCATGCATCCTTTTTAGATGCATCAAACTTTGTAAATACTATAGAAAAACGGCAGGGATTAAAAATTGCTTGTATTGAAGAGATAGCATTCGATAAAAAAATTTATTTCCAGAGAACAGTTGCGAGAACTCGCAACTCCATTAAGCAAAAATGAATACGGGGATTATTTGATGAAAATTGTAGATAAAAATAATACAAGCGTTTTTAGGATAACGACTTTCAAGGTTGCAGAATAGAAATAAAATGTTAAACCACCTATTTTCATGCGTATTCGTTTTTAGTATTTAGCCAATTAGTTTCCAGTCAGATGGACACTTTTGAAAAACTCTCTGACCTTTTCACATTTCTTTAATACTTACATGCTTCATCCATAAATTAGAAATACTATCTTTGCCGATTGTTAAACAAAACATTCGCATTTAATGCTAGAACAATTTTCACAATTAAAGTCTTCTAAAGTATTAGTAACAGGAGGAGCTGGATTTATAGGTTCCAATCTTTGCGAAACCTTACTAAATCATGGAGCTCAGGTTGTATGTTTAGATAATTTTGCTACTGGTAAACATGAGAACTTAGAAGCTTTTAAGGATAATTCCATGTTTACTCTTATTGAAGGAGATATTAGAAACCTTGAAACTTGTCATAAAGCAACTAAAGGCGTGGATTATATCTTACATGAGGCGGCATTAGGCTCTGTGCCTAGATCATTAAAAGATCCTATTACATCTAACGAAGTGAATGTTTCTGGTTTCTTAAATATGTTGGTTGCTGCTCGAGATGCTAGGGTAAAGAGATTTGTGTATGCAGCAAGTTCCTCAACTTATGGAGATTCCGAAAATTTACCAAAAGTGGAGCACATTATTGGGAAACCACTTTCACCATATGCAATAACTAAATATGTGAATGAATTGTATGCAGATATTTTTAAGAATACATATGATCTAGATACTATTGGTTTAAGATATTTCAATGTTTTTGGAAGAAAACAGGATCCTAATGGAGCCTATGCTGCGGTTATCCCCAAATTTGTAATTCAGTTAATGAATTATGAATCTCCTGTGATAAATGGAGATGGAACCTATTCCAGAGATTTTACCTATATAGATAACGTTGTTCAAATGAATCTTCTTGCTCTTACATCAGAAAATGAAAAAGCATTAAATGAGGTTTATAATACGGCATTTGGGGAAAGAACAAATCTTCTCGAATTGATACACCTGTTAAAGGAATATTTATCTGAATATGATCCGGAAATAGCGAAAGTGGAGATCAAGCATGGTCCAAACCGGGTGGGCGATATTCCACATTCTTTAGCATCTGTAGATAAAGCTAAAATGAATTTGGGATATGATCCGAAATTTAATATTCAGGCTGGTTTGAAAGAAGCAGTTGCTTGGTACTGGAAGAATTTAAGATAATATTATGTACTTTATAAATAGCATATATGAATAAAGATATTAAAATAGCAGTCATAGGTTTAGGCTATGTGGGATTACCACTCGCCAGATTATTTGCTACAAAATTTTCTGTAATAGGTTTTGATATTAATAAACCAAGAGTTGCCGAACTAATGTCTGGGATCGATTCTACGTTGGAAATTGAAAAAGACCTTTTACAATCCTCTTTAATAAATAGCCCATCTGGAGAAGTTGGTTTATATTGTACCACAGATCTTGAGGATATAAAAGATTGTAACTATTACATAATAACTGTGCCCACTCCAGTAGATAGGAATAATAGGCCAGATCTTACTCCATTATATAAAAGTAGTGAAACAGTAGGGAAAGTTCTAAAAAAAGGAGATATAGTTATATATGAATCTACAGTGTATCCTGGGGTTACAGAGGATGAATGTATTCCAGTTCTTGAGAAGATTAGTGGATTAAAATTCAATCAGGATTTCTTTGCTGGTTACTCTCCAGAAAGGATTAATCCGGGAGATAAGGAACATACCGTAGATAAGATCTTAAAGGTTACCGCTGGATCTACTCCAGAAATAGGTAAAAAAGTAGATGATCTTTATAAAGCTGTTATAACTGCTGGGACTCATTTAGCGCCCACAATTAAAGTAGCTGAAGCTGCAAAGGTGATAGAGAATTCTCAAAGAGATATTAATATTGCGTTTGTAAATGAGTTAGCTAAAATATTCAATATGTTGGATATAGATACTAATGATGTTTTAGAAGCTGCGGGTACAAAATGGAACTTTTTACCTTTTAAACCTGGATTGGTTGGTGGACATTGTATTGGTGTAGACCCTTATTATTTGGCACAAAAAGCACAAGAAGTAGGTTATCATCCAGAAATTATTCTTGCAGGAAGAAGAATGAACGATAGTATGGGACAATATGTGGCTTCTGAAGTTGTAAAGCTGATGTTACAAAATGATATTAAAGTTAAGGGAGCTGAAGTACTGGTGTTGGGGATAACTTTTAAGGAAAATTGTCCTGATGTAAGAAATACTAAGGTTGTAGATGTTATTAAGAACTTAAAGGAATATGGTGTAAATATTAGTATTTACGATCCATTGGCAAATCCAGAAGAGGTTAAACATGAATATAATCTTTCAACATCCAGAACATTACCAAATAAAAAATTCGATGCAGTTGTTTTAACAGTTGCTCATAAGGAATTTTTAAGTTTAGACTTTAATGAACTTAAATCTCAGAGCGCAGTGGTTTATGATGTTAAAGGAGTTTTAGGAGATAAATGCGATAAAAAATTATAGAATGAAGATTACAAATATCTGTTGTATTGGAGCTGGATATGTTGGAGGTCCAACTATGGCAATAATTGCTCAAAAATGTCCACATATTAATGTGACTGTAGTAGATATAAACGAAAAAAGAATCGCTGCTTGGAATGATGAAGATGTGAATAACATTCCGATTTATGAGCCAGGTTTGTCAGATATAGTGAAGGAAGCCAGAGGTAGAAATTTGTTTTTTTCAACGAAAGTAGATGAAGCTATAGATAAAGCTGAAATGATCTTTATCTCGGTAAATACACCAACCAAAACTTATGGTATTGGAAAGGGAATGGCGGCCGATTTAAAGTTTATTGAGCTTTGTGCAAGACAAATTGCCCGTGTTTCAAAGACAGATAAGATCGTAGTTGAAAAATCTACTTTACCTGTACGAACTGCTGAAGCATTAAAGAATATATTAGAGAACACGGGAAATGGAGTAAACTTTCAGATTCTATCAAACCCAGAATTTTTAGCTGAAGGAACTGCGGTAGAAGATCTACTGGCTCCAGATAGAGTTTTAATTGGTGGAGATATAGATACTGAAAAAGGCAGAGAGGCTGTGAATGCATTAGTTAGCGTTTATGCTAATTGGGTAACAAAGGAGCATATTTTGACCACAAATGTTTGGTCTTCTGAATTATCTAAATTAACTGCAAATGCATTTTTAGCCCAACGGGTTTCTAGCATAAATGCTATGAGCGAATTATGTGAGAAAACTGGGGCAGATGTTAATGAAGTTGCTAAGGCTGTAGGAATGGATTCTAGAATTGGTTCAAAATTCCTTCAATCTTCAGTTGGATTTGGTGGCTCTTGTTTTCAGAAAGACATCTTGAACTTGGTATATATAGCAAAGTCTTTCGGATTAAATGAAGTAGCAGACTATTGGGAACAAGTGATCATTTTAAATAATCATCAAAAGCGAAGATTTGCTGCTAATATCGTTAAAACCTTATTTAATACAGTTTCAGGTAAAAAAATAGCAATTTTAGGCTGGGCTTTTAAAAAGGACACTAATGATACTAGGGAATCTGCTGCAATTTACGTTTCAGATTATCTTCTTAATGAACAGGCAGAAATAGTTGTATATGATCCTAAGGTTACTGCAGAGCAAATTTATGAAGATCTAGACTATTTAGGAACAAGAACAGATTCAGAGAATAGATCCCTTGTAAAAGTGGTTAATACGGCCGAAGAAGCCTGTGGAAATTCTCATGCAGTAGCGGTTTTAACTGAATGGGATGAATTTAAAAATTTAGACTGGCAACAGATCTATGAAAATATGTTGAAACCAGCCTTCCTATTTGATGGAAGAAGGTTATTGAATAAGGCAGAATTGAAGAAAGTTGGATTTGAGGTTTTTGTGATTGGGAGTTAATTGGATTAATAATTATGAAGAATATTTTAGTTACAGGTGCTGCGGGATTTATTGGTTTCCATTTAGCGGAAAAGCTGTTAAAAGAGGGTTTTAATGTTGTTGGGATAGATAATATTAATGATTATTATGACGTAAATCTGAAATATGACAGGTTGAACGAATTAGGAATTGATAGATCCGGGGCCGAAATTTTTAATAAGCCTGTTTCCAGTAATAAATATGAGTACTTTAAGTTTATAAGGCTTAATTTGGAGGACAGGGAAAACCTTCCGGAAATTTTTAAGGAAAACAATTTCGATATTGTTTGTAACCTCGCTGCGCAAGCAGGTGTTCGTTATAGCATTGAAAATCCTGAAGCATATGTAGACAGCAATGTTGTAGGATATCTAAATCTTCTGGAATGTTGTAGGCATCATAATGTCAAACATTTAATCTACGCAAGCAGTTCAAGTGTTTATGGCCTAAATGCCAAAGTTCCTTTTTCCACTGAAGACAATGTAGATCATCCTATAAGTCTATATGCCGCGACCAAAAAGAGCAATGAGTTAATGGCTCATACCTACAGCCATTTGTATGGATTTAAAACCACAGGTTTAAGATTTTTTACTGTTTACGGACCATGGGGAAGACCGGATATGGCTATGTTTTTATTTACCGACGCTATAATAAAAGGAAATCCTATTAAGGTATTTAATAAAGGAAATCTTGAACGTGACTTTACTTATATTGACGATATTATTGATGGAATTGTCAATGTAAAAAACCAGAAGGATAAGGGAGAAAAGTATTCTCTTTATAATATAGGGAATAGTAAACCTGTAAAGCTATTAGATTTTATTGAAGAAATTGAAAAACAATTGGGGGTTGAAGCCAAAAAAGAAATGCTTCCAATGCAAGCTGGTGATGTAAACCGGACTTGGGCAGATGTAGATTCATTAAAAAAGGATTTTGACTATAATCCAAAAATTAATGTTAGTGAAGGAGTGGGCAAATTCATTAATTGGTATAAACAATATTACATATAACCATTAATCATGAAAATATTAATTACCGGAGGAGCTGGTTTTATTGGTTCTCACGTTGTAAGGCGTTTCGTTAATAAATATCCGCAATACGAGATATTTAATTTAGATGCATTGACCTATGCCGGTAATTTGGAAAATCTTTTAGACATAGAGGAAAAACCAAATTATCATTTTATAAAAGCTGATATAAATAATGCCTCTGAAATCAATAATTTATTTAAAAAATATAATTTCGATAAAGTCATTCATTTAGCGGCAGAATCTCACGTAGATCGTTCCATTACAGATCCATTGGCTTTTGTAAAAACCAATGTAATAGGCACTATGAATTTGCTAAATGCTGCAAAGGAATTATGGAAAGATAATTTAGAGGACAAGCTTTTTTATCATATCAGCACTGATGAAGTATATGGAACTTTGGGTGAAACCGGACTTTTTACAGAATCCACAGCTTATGCTCCAAATTCGCCATATTCCGCATCAAAAGCCAGTTCCGATCATTTTGTAAGGGCTTATGGCGAAACTTATGGCTTGCCTTATATTATAACCAATTGTTCAAATAATTACGGCCCAAATCAATTTCCCGAAAAACTAATCCCTCTTTTTATTAATAATATTATTGAGGAAAAACCACTTCCCGTTTATGGCGATGGAAAATACACTAGAGATTGGTTATTTGTACTTGATCACGCAATCGCTATTGATCTTGCTTTTCACAAAGGAAAAAACAAAGAGACTTATAATATTGGGGGTTTCAATGAGTGGCAAAATATCGATCTAATAAAGATCCTTTGTGAACTCATGGATAAAAAACTCCTTAGGGATAGTGGCAGTTCCGCAATACTAATTACCTATATCAAGAATCGTCCGGGACACGATAAGCGCTATGCAATTGATGCAACAAAAATCAATAATGAATTAGGTTGGAAACCCTCGGTGACATTTGAACAGGGACTTGAAAAAACTATAGAATGGTATTTAGATAATGAGGATTGGTTAAAGAATGTGACCTCAGGAAAATATCAGGAATACTATATGAACCAATACAATTAATAAATTATGAAAGGAATCATATTAGCAGGAGGATCTGGGACAAGATTGTTTCCTATAACAATAGCAGTGAGTAAACAACTGTTACCAGTTTACGACAAGCCAATGATTTATTACCCTCTATCAGTATTAATGCTTGCAGGGATTCGTGAGATTCTATTCATAACAACACCTCATGATCAGGAAGCGTTTAAAAAATTATTAGGGAATGGCTCTCATGTAGGTTGTAAATTTGAATTTGCTGTACAGGAACAACCAAATGGATTGGCAGAAGCATTTATTATTGGGGAGGAATTTATTGGTAAGGAAAAGGTGGCTTTAGTTTTGGGTGACAATATTTTTTACGGAAATGGTTTTGGGTCCTTATTAAGAAGTAAAGTTGATGTTAATGGTGCAGCTATATTTGCATATCCCGTTAAAGATCCAGAAAGATATGGGGTAGTAGAATTTGATTCAGAATATAAAGCAATTAGTATTGAAGAGAAGCCGGAGAAACCAAAATCTAAATTTGCAGTTCCTGGATTATATTTTTATGATAATAGTGTGGTGGAATATGCGAAAAATGTAAAACCATCTGATCGTGGTGAATTGGAGATTTCCACTATCAATCAAATGTATCTGGATGAAGGAAATTTAGAAGTTGGGGTGATGACTCGAGGAATGGCATGGTTCGATACAGGCACCGTAGAATCACTGGACGATGCAACTGAATTTATCCGGGTAATTCAAAATAGACAAAGCGCTATGATTGGCTGCATTGAAGAAGTAGCGTATATACATAAATTTATAGGATTTGATAAAATAGAGGATGCTATATTTAAATACGGTAAAAGTAATTATGGTGAGTATTTAAGATCCTTAATATAATGAATTATATCTATATTTTTGGCACCATATTTTTTACTATTTATGGTCAAATTATTTTAAAGTGGCGTCTTAATCAATTTGGAAGTTTACCAGAATCTTTTTCGGGTAAAGCATCCTTTTTATTTCATGCCCTAATGGATATATATATAATTTCGGGTTTTTTAAGTGCATTCGTGGCTTCTATATTTTGGATGGCTGCTATGACTAAATTTGAAATTACCGTAGCTTATCCTTTTATGAGTTTGGCTCCTGCCTTGGTTTTTTTTATTGGTGTTTTTTTACTGGGAGAAACATTTACTTGGGGTAAAGTAATAGGATTATTTTTAATTATTATAGGAACCATAGTAACAGTTAAATTTTAAACATATGCCGTATCTTTCCATTGTGAGTCCTGTTTATAATGCCGAAAAAATAATACCTGCTTTAGTTGAAAGAATTGAAAGTAGTATTCAAAAAATCACCTCCGATTATGAAATTATACTGGTAGAGGATTGTGGGCCGGACAATTCCTGGGAAGTGATTGAAAATATAACTAATACCAATCCAAAAATTATTGGAATAAAATTAAGTAGAAACTTTGGACAACACTATGCAATTACCGCTGGTTTGGACCATGCTAAGGGAGATTGGGTAGTGGTAATGGATTGTGACCTGCAAGATCAACCGGAAGAAATTGAAAAGCTATATAAAAAGGCTCAGGAAGGCTTTGACATTGTTTTAGGAAGGAGATTTGATAGAAAGGATCGTTTTTTTAAGAAATTTTTCTCAAAAATGTTTTATAGAACACTTGGTTATCTAACGGGATCTGAACAAGATGAATCCGTAGCCAACTTTGGGATCTATAATAGGAACGTGGTGAATGCAGTTGTATCTATGCGGGAATCCATAAGATATTTTCCTACTATGGTTAAATGGGTAGGTTTTAAATCAACAAAAGTAAATGTTGAACATGATGATAGAAATGAAGGGGAATCTAGTTATAATCTTAAAAGATTGATCAATCTGGCTTTAGATATTATTCTTGCTTATTCAGATAAACCTATTCGTCTTTTGATAAAAACCGGGTTGTTCATTTCTGTGATTTCTGTTTTGGTAGCATCTATTTATTTTATAAAATGGTTAAAAGGTGATGTTTTAGTTTTAGGTTATACGAGTTTAATTATATCACTCTGGTTATTATCTGGAATAATTTTATCAACATTAGGGATTATTGGATTATATGTAGGTAAGACTTTTGAGGGTGTTAAAAACCGACCGATATATATAATAAAAAAAATAATAAATAATAAATAATCAGATAATTAATGGCGTTAACACTTTATTTGTTGAATAAGAAAGGTTATAAAGTATTAACAGCTTTAACTAAGACCAATAAATACTTAAGCAACATTGATTTAGTTGTGGGTGCAAGGGACAAAGGAAATGAGGAAGATTATTTTGATGAAATTCGTGTACTTTGCAACAATTATAATATCAAGTATATAGAACGAGGTCAAAATTTGACAATTCAAAGTGAACATTCTTTAGCAATAGGTTGGAGATGGTTAATTAAAGATCAAAAAAATCTTATTGTTTTACATGACTCATTTCTCCCAAAATATAGGGGCTTTTCTCCGACTGTAAATATGCTCATCAATGGAGAGACATATATAGGGGCCTCTGCTATTTGGGCAAATGATAAAATGGATGAAGGTGATATTATTTTTCAAAAAAAGGTGAATATAACCTATCCTCTTAAAATTCAAAAAGCAATTGAATTAATAGCTAATTTATATGTTGATATAGTTTTATATATAATGAATGCCATATTAGAAAAAAATATATTGCCCAGTTTACCTCAAATGAAAAATGATGCTACATATAGTATATGGAGAAATGAAGATGATTATTATATAGACTGGGCTAAAGAGGCCGCTGAAATTGTGAGGTTTGTAGATGCTGTTGGATATCCGTATGGAGGAGCTAAGAGTAAAACTGAAGATGGGGAAATAATTCGAATAAGAGAATGTGAAGTTGTTCATGATATAATATCTGAAATCCCTGCTCCAGGAAAACTGTTGATGTATGATGAAGAGTATCCTATTATTCTCTGTGGAAAAAAAGCGGTTAAACTTCTCGTAATTGAGGATTTAAATAATAATCCCTTTGTTTTTAAAAAATTTAGAACACAATTAAAATAGAATGGAAAAAATACCTTTCAACAAACCCCACCTCACCGGCAAAGAAACGCATTATATTTATGATGCGGTAAATGCAGGTAAAATATCCGGGAACGGAAAATATACCAAACTGTGTCAGGATTATTTAAAGGAGCGCTATAGCTTCAGGAAATGTTTGCTTACCACTTCCTGCACAGACGCGCTGGAAATGGCGGCACTCCTCATTGATATCAAACCAGGAGATGAAGTAATTATGCCTTCCTATACCTTTGTTTCGACTGCAAATGCCTTTGTTCTGAGAGGAGCCAAAATAATATTTGCAGACAGCAGAGAAGATCATCCCGGTATTGACGAAGACAGTATTGAAGCTTTAATCACCTCCAAAACCAAAGCGATTGTCCCTGTGCATTATGCCGGAGTTGCCTGTGATATGGATAAGATCATGGCATTGGCAGATAAATACGATCTTTTTGTTATAGAAGATGCCGCACAGGCAATCGAGAGTTTTTATACCGGAAAGGACGGCATTAAAAGAGCTCTTGGATCTATTGGTCATTTGGCTGCATTTTCTTTTCATGAAACCAAGAATATCATTTCAGGGGAAGGAGGAATGCTGGCCATTAACGATCCTCAATTTATGGCTAAAGCCGAAATTATTTGGGAAAAGGGAACCAACAGATCTGCTTTTTTTAGAGGAGAAGTAGATAAATATGGTTGGGTGGCAGTGGGAAGTTCTTTTTTGCCCTCTGAAATTATTGCTGCCTTTCTCTGGGCACAATTAGAGAATCTGGACGACATACAAACGAAAAGACTTCAGCATTGGAATAAGTATCATGAAGGTTTAAAAGAATGGGCCATGGAAAATGATATTCGACTCCCGGGAATTCCGGATTTTGCAACCAATAATGCACACATGTTTTATCTGGTATGTAAAGATTTGGAACAAAGAAATGTAGTTATAGATAACTTAAAATCTAATGGTATATTGGCCGTGTTTCATTATTTGAGTTTGCATAAAAGTCCGTTTTATTTAGATCAACACGATGGCAGAAATTTGGTAAATGCGGACCGCTATACAGATTGTGTTGTAAGACTTCCGTTTTTTTACGAACTGGAAAAGGACGCCATAAATTTCATTAAAAATGAGCTATATGAGGCTGTTAAGAATATCTAATATTGTTTGGATTTTGCTTAATCTCGTTAGGTGTAATTTATGGTTTTATAAGCGCAGATGTGCTTTAATATTTATCTGTGGAAAAGGAGCTATTTAATGTCTTAATTTCACAGGATAACTTTAACATTCAAATAATTCTCCTTAATGGATAGCATTAAAAAATTAACATATATTCTCTATTTTATTGGCAATTTTATGATGTTAACATATTCCGGTATTTTCTGGGATGATTGGACACTTTATAATATGAATGATGAAGGGATAATGAACCAATTTTATGGGAATGGAGTCGTTGTTTTTGGATACATGCATATATTTCTTCAAAATCTTATTAATACCCCCTTAATATATCATTTTTGCACAATTATACTACAGCTATTATCCATTTTTATTTTATTTAAAATCATAGATAAATTTAAGTATAAAAACTCAATATTTTTATATTTTGGCATATTGGTATATAGTGTATTACCCTTGTTTGATGCTAAAATCACAATGATAGTTTTACCTTATACACTATGTTTAACTTTGTTCATAACTGCAACATATTTCTTGATAATTTATAAATTTGAAAGAATATTCCTTTTCAGGATTTTAAGTTTAATATTGTTTTTTATATCTTTTTTCACAACTTCTTTAATTTTCTTTTATTTAATACCACTTTTATTAATTATTTTCTATGAAGACCTTCGGTTTATAATAGAGCATAAAATAAAAAAAATAAAAGTTGTATTTAATATACTAATAAAATCAATTATAAGTCATATTGATTTTATTATCATGCCAGTTATTTTTTGGATAGTTAGAGCTTTATATTTTTCTCCATCTCTGCAATACAAAGAAATGAATTATAATGAGATTAAATTGGAATCATTTTTTGAGATTCCTTATCGCTTAATTAGATCAATCTATGCATTCTTTATAACACTATACCCACTGTTAAAGGAATTATTCCAGAATTTAGAATTTATATTATTGTTTGTTATTCTCTCAGGATTTATTTTTTTTAAATTAAGCAGGTTCAATTTAAATTTAAAATCTACAAAGACAAAATTTTTAATCGGATTGATAGTTTGTTTTATTGGGTTATTCCCATATATTCTTGTAGATAAGTATCCTACTTTTACTGGTTATTCATCAAGACATCAGTTGCTAATTGGTTTTGGAATTAGTTTATTGGTTGTTAATTTAATTTTTTATATTTCGTCAAAGACAATAAGGAATTTGACATTAGCCATGAGTATAGGATTATTTGTTATCCTGAATATTATTATTCAATTCAATTATTTTAAAGGATTTATGAAACAGGTAGTTGTTAATAATTATTTAGAATCACAAAATTTTTCAAGGGATTTTCCACAAACAATTTTATACAAAGACAATACATCTAATTTTACTCACAAAGGAAATCCATCTAGCTTTTATGAATTAAGTGGTATTTTGAAATTGAGCCATCCGAAAGAAAATATAATGTTAATTCAGAGAAATGAATTTATTTCAAATAATCAGGATAGTACATTTAAAAAGTTGACACCGTATTTTTTTAGTTATAATCTTTCAAATTATCACCTGGTTAACCCTAATTTAGAATTAGAAATTAGCTATTCAAAAAAATCATTGCCAATTTACCCTTTAGTTACTTATTATGGAGATTATTTAAGTGGAAATAAGGAGAGATGGACGGAATATTTTGACTTTAATTTAAAAGTATTATAAGGTTAATTGCATCTGTTATAAAAATGATCAATTTTAAAAATATAATATATTATTGAATATATGAATGTACTAAATTTAATAGGAAGAAATAAACCCTTATTTGAGGAAGATATCCTTTTGCATGAAAATGAACTCAACGATGAAATTTCCGACTCTTCCTTCCTCGTTCTTGGCGGTGCCGGGTCCATAGGCCAGGCAGTTACAAAGGAAATTTTTAAAAGGAAACCACTTAAACTTCATGTTGTTGATATCAGTGAAAACAATATGGTAGAACTAGTGAGGGATATACGCAGTTCTTATGGATATATTGACGGGGACTTTAAAACCTTCGCTTTAGATCTAGGTTCGCTTGAATATGAAGCTTTTATTAAAGCCGATGGAAAATATGATTATGTTCTAAATCTTTCCGCATTAAAACATGTTCGTAGCGAAAAGGATCCTTTTACCCTTATGAGAATGATTGATGTCAACGTTTTTAATACCGATAAAACCCTACTTCAATCTATTGAAAATGGCACCAAAAAATATTTCTGTGTTTCTACAGATAAGGCTGCTAATCCAGTTAACATGATGGGAGCTTCCAAGAGGATTATGGAGATGTTTTTAATGCGCAGGAGCAAGGACATCAAAATATCCACTGCCCGTTTCGCCAACGTTGCTTTTTCTGACGGTTCTTTATTGCACGGGTTCAACCAACGAATTCAAAAAAGGCAGCCCATTGTAGCCCCAAATGATGTGAAACGTTATTTCGTAACCCCTCAGGAAAGTGGGGAGTTGTGTTTGATGTCCTGTATATTTGGAGAAAATAGAGATGTGTTTTTTCCAAAATTGAGTGAAAAATTACATTTAATTTCATTTGCAGATATTGCTATTAAATATCTTGAACAGTTGGGTTACGAGCCTTATCTTTGCGAAAATGAAGAGGAAGCCCGCGAACTGGTAAAAACATTGCCGGATCAAAAAAAATGGCCTTGTTATTTTACGGGAAGTGATACTACTGGGGAAAAAGATTTTGAAGAGTTCTTTACAGCTAAGGAAACTTTGGATCTTGAAAGGTTTCAAAATTTAGGGATCATTAAAAATGAATTGAAATTAGAAAACGAACAACTTCAATATTTTGAAGAGCGCATTTCTAATTTCAGATTCTCTAAAAATTGGACCAAACAAGAAATTGTAGCTTTGTTCCATAAAATGATCCCAGATTTTGGGCATAAGGAAACCGGGAAATATTTAGATTCAAAAATGTAATGTCAGAAATTAAAAATACCATTTCATTTATACGGGAAATTTACCAGACTCAGGATTTTATTCCGCTCCACGAACCGAGATTTGTGGGGAACGAAAAAAAATACCTTCTGGATACCATAGATTCTACGTTTGTTTCTTCAGTGGGAGCTTATGTAGATAGGTTTGAAGAAATGATGCAGGATATTACCCAAACGAAAAAAGCGGTAGCGGTTGTTAACGGAACTTCCGGAATCCAGGTTGCTTTGCGTTTAGTTGGAGTTAATAGTGGAGACGAAGTTTTAACCCAAGCACTTACTTTTGTGGCTACAGCCAATGCAATTGCCTATAATGGAGCCAAACCTGTATTTATAGATGTTGATCTTGATACAATGGGCTTATCTCCCAAGGCGGTTCAAAATTTCCTGGAAGAATATGGAGAACTTCGGGAAGACGGATGTTATAATAAAAAAAGCGGCAATAAAATAGCGGCTTGTTTACCAATGCACACTTTTGGTTTTCCTGTATATATTGATGAATTGATTAAAATTTGCGATGATTGGAAAATCCCGGTAGTGGAGGATGCTGCAGAATCTTTGGGTAGTGAATTTAAAGGGCGGCCAACAGGAAGTTTTGGCGAAGTAGGGATTTTTTCCTTTAACGGAAACAAAATAGTTACCAGTGGAGGCGGAGGAGCAATTGTTACAAATAATGACGCTTTGGGAATTAAAGCAAAATATTTAACCACTACCGCAAAGCAACCTCATGCATACGAATATGTTCACGATGAGTTGGGATATAATTATAGAATGCCAAATCTCAATGCAGCCCTGGCTTGTGCACAACTTGAAAAACTCAATTGGTTTCTTGAAAAAAAGATAGAGTTGGCAAAAAGATACGAAGAATTCTTTAAAGGAGCAGATGCAAAATTCAGGACTGAATTGTCGGAAACAAAAGCCAATTACTGGTTGATGTGTGTAGAGCTCGAAAATAGGAATGCCAGGGATCTTTTTTTAAAGGAGACCAATGAGGCTAAAGTAATGACCCGACCAATCTGGGAATTAATGTTTAGATTACCAATGTATCAGGATTGTTTAAAAGATGAACAGGGGAATGCCAAATTTTTGGTAGATAGAATAGTAAATATTCCAAGTAGTGTTAAATAGAGAAGTTGTACTTGTGGGTTATTCTGGTCATGGATTTGTTGTTGCAGATGCGGCAATTACATCAAACATGAATTTGAGATATTATACCGATAAAAAACAAATTACTAAAAACCCCTTTGATTTGGCTTATTTAGGATTTGAAGATGATTTAGATTTTGCCTTTTGGAACAAAGAATATGATTATATTTTAGGGATTGGAGATAACCTTATAAGAAGAAAAACGGTCGATTTGTTAATCTCTAAGGGTGTAGATTTACTTAATGTAATACATCCGTCAGCTTCAATATCGACAAAAGTTCAATTTGGGAATGGTAATTTTATTTCAAGGAATGTATCTGTAAATACTTTGGTGGAAATAGGAGATATTTGTATATTAAATACTGGATGCATTATAGAGCATGAATGTATTATTGGAAATGGAGTTCATATTGCTCCTGGAGCTGTTTTAGCGGGAAATGTATTTATTGGAGATAATACATTTGTAGGAGCAAATTCGGTAATTAAACAAGGGGTGAGAATTGGTGCTAATGTGATTATCGGGGCGGGGTCTGTAATTTTGAATAATATTGCCGATAACAGAAAAATAGTTGGAAATCCAGGAAGAGAATTATGAGAGATAGAGTTTTAATTATAGCCGAAGCAGGCGTGAATCACAACGGAAGCATTGATACGGCTAAAAAGCTAATTGATGCAGCCGCTGAGGCGGGAGTGGATTATGTAAAATTCCAAACCTTTAAAGCGGATAAAATGGTGACAAAATCTGCTTCCAGGGCTAAATATCAGGATTCAAATACGGGAGATAAGGATTCACAATATGAAATGTTGAAAAAGTTAGAAATTTCAGAAGAGATGCATCTGGAATTGATACACTATTGTGAGAGTAAAAATATAAAATTTTTATCTACGGCGTTTGATCTGGAAAGCCTTACTTATTTAAAATCTTTAGGATTGAAATTGGCTAAGATACCTTCGGGTGAGATAACGAATCTACCCTACCTGCGTGTTATGGCAAAACTTTTCCCTGAGATTATTCTCTCTACAGGAATGGCCAATATGGATGAAATAAATGCCGCTTTTAAGGTGTTGATAGAGAATGGGACAAAACAAGAAAACATTACAATTTTGCATTGCAATACTGAGTATCCTACCCCAATGGGAGATGTCAATTTAAAAGCGATGTTGGATATTCAAAAACAGCTAAATACAAAAATTGGCTATTCAGACCATACTTCGGGGATTGAAGTTCCAATTGCCGCGGTGGCATTGGGGGCAAAAGTGATAGAAAAACATTTTACTTTAGACAGGGATTTGCCCGGACCAGATCACAAGGCGTCTTTAATGCCTTGTGAGTTAAAAGCAATGGTCACCGCTATTCGAAATATAGAAAAGGCGATTTCAGGTTCGGGAATAAAAGAACCTTCTCCATCAGAGGCCAAAAACAAACCTATAGCCAGAAAAAGTATTATTGCTTCTCAAAACATTAAAAAAGGTGAGGTATTTTCAGAAGAAAACCTTTCAATAAAACGCCCGGGAATCGGAATCAATCCAATGAGATGGGATGAAATCCTTGGACGGAAAGCAATAAAAGATTTTCAGGAAGACGATTTAATAGAATTAATTTGAAAAAAATAGCAGTTGTAACAGGAACCCGGGCAGAGTTTGGATTATTGAGTCCATTAATGGATGAAATTCAAAATGATCAGAAAATGCAATTGCAACTTATTGTAACGGCGATGCATCTTTCTCCTGAATTTGGATTTACTGTTGATGAAATAGAAAAGAAAGGTTATAAAATAGATAAAAAAGTAGAATGCCTGCTTTCTTCAGATTCAGCCGTGGGAATAACCAAATCTGTTGGCTTGGCGATGATTGGTTTTGCTGATGCTTTGAATGAATTAAATCCGGATTTGGTAATCATACTTGGGGACCGAACCGAAATGTTAGCAGCAGCAACCGCAGCTATGATAGGCAATATTCCAATAGCTCATATTCATGGCGGAGAGACCACTGAAGGTGCTTATGATGAAAGTATAAGACATGCAATTACGAAAATGAGTTATTTGCATTTTGCTTCTACAGAAACATACAGGAAGAGGATCATTCAGTTGGGAGAACATCCCGATCGTGTTTTCAATGTTGGGGCTATCGGTTTGGATTCTATAAAAAATATGGTTCTTCTAAATAAAGATGAGTTCGAAAAATCGATTAATTTTAAATTAGGCAAGAATAATATTCTAATTACATTTCATCCTGTTACATTAGAAAATCAATCGGCTCAGGGTCAGTTTAAAGCTATTTTAGATGGCTTGGGTTCATTGGAAGACACACATTTTATATTTACTCATGCCAATTCTGATAAGAATGGGCGTGTAATAAATCAAATGATAGAACAATTCGTAAATGAAAACAAGGAGATAGCAGTTGCTTTTAAATCCATGGGACAATTGCGATATCTATCTGCTTTAAAGTTTATGGATGTTAACTTGGGAAATTCATCCAGCGGAATTATTGAAGTGCCTTATTTTAATATTCCAACTATAAATGTAGGGGACAGGCAAAAAGGACGAATATTATCGGAAAGTGTTATTCAGGCTGAACCAACAGTTGAAGCTATCACTTTAGCTCACGAAAAAGCAGTTGATATTTCTTTTAGAACAAAAATTAAAAGTCAGGAGCAACTATATGGTTCTGGAAATACCGTTGAAAAAATAATGGATATTTTTCGAAATCAAGATGTAAACAACTTAAAAAAATCCTTTTACGATATTCAATTTTAAATTATGGAAATCGAAAACATACTTATTCATAAAGATAAAACCATTCTTGACGCGCTTCACAAATTGAATAAAATACGTGATGTAAGCCGTCTAATCTTATTTGTAACGGATAATGATGGATCTGTTCTGGGTTCATTAACCGATGGCGATATCCGCAGATCTTTGGCTAATGAAGAAGATGTAAGGAAAAAAGTAGGGGATGTTTGTTTTATAAATTTTGTATTTGAAACCGATAAAAAGGGATTTTTGGATTTAAGAGCTTACAGGAAAAGGGATATAAAAATATTGCCCATTCTGGATGAAGATAAAAGGATGCTACGGATAATAGATTTAGAGAAAACAAAATCTGTATTGCCATTGGAATGCATGATCATGGCGGGGGGAAGAGGCAAACGATTGAGCCCGTTAACCGATACAGTTCCAAAGCCAATGTTGCCATTAGGTGATAAACCCATAATAGAACATAATATTGATCGTTTAATAGCATTCGGGATTCAGAAAATATATATTTCGGTAAAATATCTCGGGGAGCAGATCCAGGAATATTTTGGAGATGGCAGCAAAAAGGGGATTTGTATAGAATATATTTGGGAAGAGGAATTTTTGGGAACTGCAGGGGCATTGGCACTTGTAAATGAATTCAAATCAGATCATGTGCTCTTAATGAATAGCGACTTGTTTACCAATGTAGATTTTGAAGATTTGTATTTGGAGCTTATAAAATCCAATGCAGACATGGCTGTAGCATCTACAGAGTACAAGGTAGATGTGCCGTTTGCTGTATTTGAAACAAATGAAAAGAAGGTGATAAATTTTAAAGAAAAACCTTCTTATGTTTACCATTCAAATGCAGGGATTTATATTTTGAATAAAAAATTGATAGATAAAATTCCTAAAAACCAGTTTTATGATATCACAGATTTAATGGATAATCTTGTAAAAGAAGGGGGGAAACTAGTTCACAATCCTATAATAGGTTTTTGGATAGATATTGGTAAACCACTTGATTACAAACAGGCTCAGGAATTTGTAAAACATTTAAATTAATGATAGTTGTTATACCCGCGAGAGGAGGATCAAAAGGAGTTCCCGGAAAGAATATTAAAGAATTCGGGGGAAAACCTTTAATTCAATATACAATTGATGCTGCCAGAGATATTTTTAAGGACAAGGATATAATTGTAAGTACTGATAGTGAAAAAATTAAAACCTCGGTAGAAAGTTTAGGATTAAAGGTTCCGTTTCTCAGGCCTGCAGAACTTGGGAAAGACACTTCCGGTTCACAGGAAGTTTTACTACACGCATTGAGTTTTGTAGAAAGTAAAGGGTTTTATCCACAAACGCTTATTTTATTACAGCCAACTTCACCTTTTAGAAATTCGAGTCATATTGAGGAAGCTTTGAAACTTTATAATAATGATTTAGATATGGTAGTTTCTGTTAAAGAAACTAAATCAAATCCATATTATGTATTGAAGGAAGAAAATAGTCAGGGATTTTTGGAAAATTCTAAGAAAGGTGAATTTATCAGGAGACAGGATTGTCCTGAAGTCTGGGAATTGAATGGGGCGATATATATTATAAATGTAAAATCATTAAAGTCTAGGCAAATTAGTGAATTCAAGAAAGTGAAAAAGTATGTAATGGATGAAGTTTCGTCTCATGATATTGATACAGAGATGGATTGGTTTGTAGCTGAAATATTAACAAAGGACAGTAAATGATGAAATTTGGAATAGGTACTGTTTTTACCATAAGTTCTTTATTTAAAACTTTTTCCGGAATGGCAATCAGTCTTTTTGCTCTGAGTATAATTGGCCCTGAAAAAATAGGATTGTGGCATGCCGCATTAATTTTAAAACCCTACTTGGGTTTTGCCCAACTTGGCCTTACTGAAGGTTTGGGTAGGGAATTACCCTTTTATATGGGTAAAAACAGGGGTGCGAAGGTTAAAAGATATGTTGCCAATGCTCAGATTGTTACCCTTATGTATACCCTAGTTTCTATATTACTTACCTTGTTACTCACCTTTTTGGTGGCAGAAGGTATTGAAGAAAAAATGGTTTTTGTAACAGCTGGCGTATTTATTTCTACTATGTTCGTGGACAATTACCTGTCTTCAACCTACAGATCTACCAGTAGTTTTCAGGATCTTTCCCGGGTATATATATATTCTGCCATAATAGGACTGCTATTAATTCCGCTTATATACTATTATGATTTTAGAGGTTATATGTGGTTACTATTAGTGCATAGCTTAATTTCGACCATTTTACTTGTTTATTTTAGACCTTTCAAGCTAAAATCAAAATTTGACAAACTGATTTATATGGCCACTGTAAAAACCGGCTTCCCAATGCTGGCATTGAATTTCTTGAGGAGCATACCAGAAACCTACCCAAAGATTTTGATCATCTTTTTTATATCTACCACTGCATTGGGTTTGACGGCTCCTGCTAATGCGGCTTTAATGGCCTTTGGAGTATTGCCAGCTGCCTTGGCAAAATATTTCTATCCAACCATTACCTATCAATATGGAAAGGATGGAAACCGTTACAATTTATGGCTTAAAATTAAACAAATTAGTGGATATTTGCTGCTTTTAGGCCTCGCGGGCTTAATATCATTGACTATTATACCTTATGCCATAGAAAACTTCTTCCCAAAATATGCCGAAGCTGTTTATATTACCATGCTTGCTGTGGGTATTGGTTTTTTAAGAATGTATAGTATTTTATATAATGTGTTTAATACTTTAAAAAGTTACCGGGCACAGTTTAAGGTTTCCATGACTAGGAATATTCTTTATTTAATAATTCCATCAGTAATGTATTTTATGGATTCAAAAGAAGATAGTCTGGTAATGATTTTTTCAGGATTACTTATTGCGGAATTTATCTCTACTTTAGTAATGATTTATTTTCTTTATCAAGTTACACATATTAAAAAATCATGAAGCTATTTGTAGTCTCAACACCTTCACAGGCCTTTTTTTTGAGTAAAACAGTCGGTATTGTTAACCAGAAGTCTATTCTGTTAGTTACCAAAAATTTAAAAGGGATAGATGAAAAAATAATATCTCAACTCCAAATATTTCCATGGGCCAAAATTTTTGTTTGGGATATTGAGGGTATTAAAAGCACTAGAGCATATTATAAAATTTTTATATTTCGCTTAAAAATTTCTTTGCTAAAAAAAAGATATAGTGGTATTGATGAACTTTTTATTGGTAGCTATGACAATTTTTTTCACCTTGGTATTGTGGCTGCTTTTGAAGATAAGTCTAAGTTATATTTGCTTTATGATGGCTTGCAGATGATCTCGGTGGCTGAAAAAAGGGCTAAAAGCAGAACAAAAAGCCTTAGACGGAATTCCAAAATTTTTAATTTGGCCGGTTTTAAGCAACCTGCTATAAAATTTTTAACATATACTTCCCCACTAGAGTTTAAAGTACCTGTTTTTGACGAGATAATAAAAATTGAATCTTCTCCCAATAAATTGATAGAATTAAAGGATGAATTAATGTATTTTGCCGGGCAACCTCTGGTGGATATGGGGCTGGTAAGTTTGGAGTTGTATTTAAAAAAATTAGCGGAACTCAAGTTAAAATTTCCGAAATATGAGATTACTTATTTTCCGCATCCAAAAGAATCAGAAGAAGTTAAACAAAAAGTGGCTAATATTTTTAAAATTAGATATTTTCAAAAGATTTTTGAGGAAGAGTATATGGAAAGTAAATTTTTCGCGAAAAATATTGCATCTTTTTATTCATCAGTTTTAATTAACCTTTCTTACCTTGGTTCCGGGGATCTTAATATTTATGCTATAAACTTAAGTGAATCAGAAATACTCCTTCCGAAACAAAGAAGTTCAATCTTAAATATATATAAATATTTTCAGGCCAATAAAACCTCAAATTTAAATATTCTTAGAATTTAATTATTTTTTTTCATAATCCCTTTATTCAAAATGTAGATTAATAGACGTTTGGATAATAGATATCGAGGGAAAAATTAATAACTTATTAATTTAATTCTAATCTTTTTTTAATTTACTTATAGTAATTTGTCTTGAAAACCTTTAAATAAAATGAATGATATCTTAATAGACTCCAAACGATTTAGCAGTAATGTTTTTCCCGGTATATTTAATACTCCAGGTATGCGGTTCATGTTTTTCTTTAGATTATGCAATACATATAAAAATACTCCAGTTGCCCTTTTTTTTAAATTTTATTTTAAAGGAATGCAGGCTAAATATGGTTTTCAAATTCCACATAGCACAAAAATTGGAGCAGGTTTATTTTTGGGACACTATGGGAACATCGTAATTAACGCTAAGTCAATAATAGGAAAAAACTGTAATATCAGCCAAGGAGTTACTATTGGAGCTGTAAACAGGGGGAAGAATAAAGGATGTCCGGTAATTGGTGACGAGGTCTGGATAGGGGCTAATTCCGTTATTGTAGGAAATATAAAAATAGGCAACAACGCATTAATAGCACCATTAACGTTTGTAAATAGGGACGTTCCTGAAAACGCATTGGTAGTGGGAAATCCGGGAGAAATAGTTAATTATTCAGGTTCTGAAGGCTATATAAATAATAAAATTTTGAACAATTTATAGTCTGCCAGTTTAACTTATCATTTTGTTAGCTTATTTTTGCTGACTTTATAAAGCGTAATTTTATAGTATGAGCAAAGATAAAAAAGTACTTTTTTTAATAGATACTATTCAGGGTTCCGGGGCAGAAAGAAGCCTAGTTGAAATTGCCAAATATTTTAAAAGCTATTGCCCTGTTTTTGTACATATCTATAAAGGGGATATGTTAAAACCTGAACTGGAGCGTTCCGGTATATCTGTCTACTCTTTAAATATTGAAAAGAAGTATGGATTTAAAGATGCTGTAGACCAGTTAATTCCTATTTATAACAAGGAAAAGCCAGATTTGATTCATGCTACTTTATACAAGGCAGATATGGTGGCCAGAAAACTTAAAAGTAAATTTCCTCATATCCCTTTAATAGGAAGTTTTGTAAATAATTCTTACACCCCTTTAAGATATAAGAATCAAAGTATCGCTATGAGGCTTAAACTCTGGCTGGCTTACCAAATGGATAAACGATCTGCGAATAAAGTAGACTTTTTTATATCTAATTCTGATACTATAAAAAGATCTGAGGGAAGAGCGTTATCAGTTCCTCAATCAAAAATTGAAGTAATCTACAGGGGTAGGGATCTTTTGCGTTATATCAATCTTGATGAGTCTGCCTTAAAAAATGTTAAAACCTCGTTAGGGATTGATGAAGGCAAAAATATCCTTATAAACGTTAGTAGATTGATCCAGAGAAAGGCTCAATTGGACATTATAAATGCCTTACCTGCAGTATTGAAAATCTTTCCTGATACTATATTACTCATTGCAGGCCATGGGGAGTACAAAACTATTATTGAAGATAGAGCGGCAGCACTTAATTTACAAAATCATGTTAAGTTACTTGGACGACGACAGGATATTCCCGAGCTGATAGCATTATCAAAAATTTTCGTATATCCTTCTTACGCAGAAGGTTTACCAGGAGCATTAATTGAGGCCATGATGTCCAGTAAATTAATTGTAGCATCAGATATTGGAGAGAACCTTGAGTGTGTAGATGAAAATAGTGCATTGGTCTTTAGAAAAGGCCAGATTGATGAACTGGCGGAGAGAATTATATATGCTCTTAAGAATTTTTCAAAACTGCAGAATCTTGGCGAAAATGCTAGAATGCAGGCACAAGAGAAATTTGAGATACAAAATATTGCCAATAAGTATGAAAAATTATATGACGCAGTTAAGGAAAATAGAAGATTAGAATGATGAGAAATTTCATATATAAAACACTAAACTTGTTTTCTCCTATTTTTAATAGGATTTATAAAAATAGGCTTAGGGTTTTAGCCTATCATGATATAGTTGACCAAAATCAATTTGAAAAGCAAATACAATATTTAAAAACCCAATTTAATATCATAAATATTGAGGACTTGAAAGAGCATTTATTTAAAAAAAAACAGCTTCCTAAAAGTTCGGTTTTAATAACATTTGATGACGGTGATTTTTCTGTATTAAAATATGGATTACCAATTCTTAAAAAGAACAAGGTTCCGACTTGTTTATTTGTCATTACTAATCTAATAAATTCTCAAAAACCATTTTGGTGGGATGAAATAAGAGAATATTTAGGTAATGATGATGGTAACAAAAAAGTTAAGGAAGTTAAATCATGGCCTAACATAAAACGTGAGAATTATTTAAAGGAATTACGAAATAATTCAGATAAACCAAATAAAATTGTCTCCCAGTTAACCTTCAGCGATTTAGTAGAATTAAAAACTGGAGGTGTTTTTATTGCGAATCATTCTCATACTCATCCTATGTTAGATATGTCCAGCGAATATGAAATACAAAACGAATTCGAGGAATCAAAAAGTCTTTTTAAGAAATGGAATTTAAATGGTTTTGATGTATTTGCCTATCCTAATGGGAATTTTGATAAAAATTCTGAATTACTGTTAGAACGAAATCAAATAAAATTGGCTTTTTTATTTGATCACAAAATCAATAAAAAAAATGTAAACCCTTTAAGAATTTCAAGAATTCGGGTTAATTCAGATACAGTAATAAATGAATTCAAGGTTAAAACTTCAGGTATTCATTCTTTTATAGCCTCACACATTAGAAGTCTAAATTGATAATTGATATGGAAAATTTGAATTTTAGAGAAATTGATTATCAAACAGATTTATCTGAAGTAATCTCTCTTATTCACAAGAATTTAGATTCTACGTATACCCTAGATTTTTTTAAATGGAAACATTTGGAAAATCCTTTTGGAAAATCCTATGGGTTGTTGGCTCTGGATGGAGATAAAATAATTGGATTAAGAATGTTTATGTTTTGGGAATTTAAGACGCCAAATGGTAAGTTAAAAGCGATTAGGCCTGTAGATACTGTAACAGACGAAAATTACAGGGGAATGGGTATTTTTAAAAAGCTTACACTGGATGGCCTTGAAAATATTTCAGGTGAATATGATATTGTATTTAATACACCCAACAATAATAGTTTACCAGGATATTTAAAAATGGGCTGGAGAAAAATGGAAAAGCTTGATTATTTTAGAGTAGGTTTAATAAATCCATTTGCTAAATCTACCATTTTTTTATCTATTTTAATAGATCAGATAAATTTTAAGGGAGAGGATTCAATATCAATTGGCGGAACGATACTGTCTGATGAATTTCTAAAATGGAGGTATAAAGAGCCGGTGTATCAGATTGCAGATTTTTCTTCGGAAGGGAATTATGTTATTTACAAAAAAAGTAAAATTAATAACATTCCATCTCTTATAGTTTATGAAATAATTGGAGACCCTGCTCAACAAAGAATCATGTTGATTTCTTTGGCTAAAAAGAATAAAACTCCTTTTATTTATTATTATGGGAGTGATGTTAAAAATGGGCGGTTTTTAAAGTCATTTAAACGAAATGGTCCTGTGGTGGTTATAAAAAATGACAAGTATCTTATTGGTGATAAATTACACTTTTCCCTAGGAGATTTGGAAGGAAAACTTTAATATTTAATGAAAATTCTTCACCTCATCCAAAAACCACAAAACAGAGGAGCAGAAATGTTCACTTGTCAGTTATCAAACCATTTAGTTGAATTGGGCTATCAGGTTAAGATTATAGCCCTTTTTGAAGGGGAAGCTATTTTGCCTTTCAATGGAGAGATTACTTCTATAAAAGCATCTGCTAATAACAGATTTTATGATGTGCCAGCTTGGAAGGAATTAGCAAGTATAGTTAAAGAATTCAATCCTGATATAATTCAGGCAAATGCCGGAGACACTCTAAAATACGCAGTTTACTCCAAAAAATTATTTGGATGGAAAAACCCCATAGTTTCCCGTAATGCAAGTGAGGTTGGTCGCTATTTAAAATCTCCAATTCAAAAAAGCTTTAATTCTTTATTTTATAAAAATGTGGAGTTTGTAATTTCAGTTTCACAAGCTTCAGAAAAAGATTTCTTAAACCATTTCCCATTTCTATCCGGGAGAACTAAAGTGATTCCAGTAGGATTAGACACCATTTCAACAATTAAAGAAATTAGTTTAAAACCTGATGGCGTAGAACACATTGTTCATGTTGGAGGGTTTAGCTTTGAAAAAAATCATCTGGGACTTTTAAGGATTTTTCAATCAGTTTTAAAAAGTAAGCCTAATGTTCATCTTCATTTAATTGGTGACGGTCCTTTGAAAGTTGAAATTGAAGAAGAAGTTGAAAAATTAGGTATTCAACAGAATATATATTTTTACGGTTTTGTCAATAATCCATTGTCTTACATTAAAGCTGCAGATGTTTTGGTATTGCCAAGCATAATTGAAGGACTTCCGGGAGTTTTACTGGAAGCCATGCTTTGCAAAACGCATGTAGTAGCTTATAATGTTGGCGGAATTTCAGAAATTGTTAGCTCGCAAACCGGAAATTTAGTAGAAAAGGATGATGAAGCAGGCTTTTTAAAAGCTGTTTTTGAAACTCTGGAAAATCCAAATGTGGAACAAATTGATGCAGCGCACAAGATGGTACTTAAGGATTTTATGAATAAGGAGATAGCACTAAGGTTTGTTGAAGTGTATGCGAGGGTGATTGGTAATTCGTTAATTCGGGATTAGTTGATTGGTTAAAATTCCATTTTAAAGCTTTGGTGAAGTGGCGATGTGACCTTTTAACGAGGCAAGAGTGAAAGTTCATAATTTGGAATCAACACAATTGGGTCCGGATTCGATATCAGTGCAATTCGTTTTAATACGCGTAATTTGTGTCCATCACAACTCTTAAATTCCTCTTAAATCCTTGTCGTCGTTTTATATTGCCTTAAATTTGCCGATTAAGATTTCTAAATAAATGCAAAAAATAAAGATTCTACATATAATAAAATCCTTAGGGAGGGGTGGGGCTGAAATGTTGTTGCCTGAAACCTTAAAAATACACGATACCTCCAGATTTGAGTTTCATACCATCTATTTTCTTCCCTGGAAGAACCAGATGGTAGACTCTATCGAAAATGCAGGGGGAAAGGTGACTTGTTTTTCGGCATCCAACAATATAAAATTGATGCAACAGTATTCAAAGGTTATTGAATATTGTAAAACAAATGAAATAGATTTAATCCATTGCCATTTGCCCTGGGCCGGATTTTTAGGGAGGCTAATTTTTTCTAAGACTAAAATTCCGGTTATTTACACCGAGCATAATATGCAGGAACGTTATCATATAGCTACCAAAAAGATCAATCAATTCACATTCAATTCCCAGAGTTTGGCTTTGGGAGTTTCAGAAGATGTCACAAATTCCATAAAAAAGAATGTCAATCCGAGGATTCCGGTTAAAACTCTTTTAAATGGTGCAAATACTAATTCTTTTCGAAGAGATCCTGAATTGGGTAATAAAACAAAAAAGGAATTGGGGATTCCAGGGAATGCTTTGGTCATAGGGAATGTAACTGTATTCCGTTTTCAGAAAAGACTTATTGAATGGTTACAGGTTTTTAAGGATATAGAAACTAAAAATCCAAATGTATATGGAATAATAGTCGGCGCTGGGCCTTTGGAAGAGGAGATCAAAGCTGAATTACAAAAATTGAAATTAGAAAAAAAAGTTTTCTTCCCGGGTTTAAAAACAGACGTTAAACCCTATTTTTCAACGATGGATATTTTTATGATGAGCAGCTCTTTCGAAGGCTTGCCAATCGCCCTTCTTGAAGCTATGAGTATGGAGTGCGCTATTGTTTCCACAAATGCGGGAGGTATAAAAGAAGTAATCCGAGATAAACAGGACGGACTCATTTGTAAAGTTGAAGAATGGAAAAAACTTTCTGAATTATGCCAGGTTTTAATTGATGATCCGAAAAAGTTAAATAATCTTAAAAAAGCAGCCCGTGAACGTGCTGTGAATTCCTTTAGTTTAAAAAGGATGGTGGATTCACTGGAGGAAATTTATTTATCGTTACTCCCCAACCTCCGAAGTGAGAGTGAAGGAGTGAAGGGGTGAAAATGGTATGAAGGGGATTCTATTAGGTTGAGATGAAGTAATCCTGTGAATAGTTATATCATGTATTTGTTACAATAAACAATAAATAGTAAAATCTCCTTCTCCCCCTCGTAGGGGAGGGGAAATAACCAATAGCCAATGCAAATTAGAGAAGCCACAGAGCTAGATATACCGGAAATCTTAAAAGTACTCAAAGCCAGTCTTGGTGAAACTTCCTCAAAAAAGACGGAAGCCGTGTGGAGGTATAAACATTTGGAAAACCCTTTTGGGAAATCGCTGATTTTAGTGGCAGTGATAAATGACACTATTATTGGGGTTCGTGCTTTGATGAGGTGGAAATGGCAATTGGGAAAACAGGTATTTTCAGCTTTGAGAGCGGTAGATACAGCAACCCACCCCGATCATCAGGGAAAAGGGGTTTTTAAAAAACTAACCTTGAAAGCAATAGAAATATCTAAGGAGCAGAGTGATCATTTTATTTTTAACACTCCTAATACCCAAAGTTTATCCGGATATTTAAATATGGGCTGGGAAGAAGTGAATAAATTAAGGATTCGGATTGTTTCTGTTAATCCGCTCAACTGGTTTGCAAATAAACAAGCCAAGATCTACGAGGTAAATATTAACAGCTCCGATGCTCAATTAGTCGAGTTGATCTCAAAATATAATACATTCAAAGCTGAGGAAAATAAATTATTTACTCCAAAATCTCTTGACTATCTCTCATGGCGTTATGAAAATAATCCTTTACAAAAATATGAAGTCAAGGCAGATGAAGATTTTTATCTCGCGGGATATATAAAAGAACATAAATATTTCAAGGAACTGCGAATTACTGAGCATATATACACTGATGATGTTGGTCTGCAAAAAAATAATAAGGCAGTAAAGGAATTCAGTAGAAAATATGGGGCGCATCTTATTACGACAACTTCGGATTTAAATTTTGGAATAGGATTTTCTGGAAATTATGGACCAGTTTTGAGCCTGAGAGATGTAAATTTGGATACAAATTTAAAACAGGAATTATTACAGCTTAACAATTGGTCCTACACATTAGGGGATTTGGAATTATTTTAATATGCTGGGCGCCTTATTTTTAATATTAATATTATTTCTTATAACCCAGGTGCTTTTTAGTTCCCTGTCTAAAAAACATGCTTTTTTTTCTAAGAAATTGATGAACTATCTTTTCTTTTATCATTTATTTTTTTGGGTTGTGTACTATCTTTATGCCTTATTTAATCGATCCGATTCCGCGTTATATTATCTCAGACCCCAAAATGAAGCTAAGTCATGGTCTGACTTTTTTGGAACTAGTACTACTTTTATAGATTTCCTTTCTTATCCTTTCATCAATTTTTTTGGTTTCAATTATGAAATGATGATGGTGTTTTACGCCTGGTTGGGTTATTTGGGTTTTGTATATGCCTATCTTTTTTTTAGGGAAAATATTCCACTAAAAATTACTGTATTTAAAAAATTAGACTTTTTAACTCTTATTCTTTTTTTTCCCAATATGCATTTTTGGACCGCTTCTTTAGGAAAAGGAGCCCCCATTTTCCTGGGGTTGATGCTATTTGCTTATGCTATTAGGAATCCAAAATCCAGGATTATCACTATAATTTTTGGTTCATTATTAATATACTATATTCGTCCTCATGTATTTATGTTTGTAGCAGTAGGTACGGTTCTTGGATATATGAGTGGAAAGGAAAAAATATCATTCTGGAAGAAAGCATTTATTTATATTTCACTTATTGGAGGCCTTATTCTAGTTCAAGATACTATACTTGGAGTTGCAGGTCTTGAAGGGTCAGAGGACCTTGTCGAAGGATTTGATGAATTTTCTGAAGATCGGTCACAATCTTTAAGTAATTCTGGTTCTGGTGTAGATATGTCCTCTTATCCTCTGCCTGTGAAATTATTTACTTTCTGGTTTCGGCCATTGTTTTTCGATGCACCCGGATTATTAGGCTTAATAACATCTGTTGAGAATTTAATGTATCTACTATTATTTATTAAAATTCTCCGGAAAGATTTTATCAGCTTTATTAGAAATTCAACGGTGGTTGTAAAGATGAGTTTGGTGGTATTTTTTCTTTCCTCTTTTGCAATGACTTTTGTGATGTCTAATCTAGGAATCATAATGAGACAAAAGTCGATGGTTATGTACTTTGCCTTTTTTGTGATCTATTATTATTTAGCACAGAAGAAGTATGATAAGATTTTAAGATTGAAAAAGTTGAACATGCAAGGGAAATTGAATTGAAAAAAGAAACTGTTGTGATGGAGTGGAGAGTGAAGAGTGAAGTAGCGATGTTGTAGTGAATTGATACAGTAACGCTGAGATGAATTAATATTGTAGTATTTTTAATAATAGACAAATAACAGAAAATAGAAAAATATTCTTATAACCCTTTGGGGTATGGAAATTGGAATTAACTATCGACAAATGAATAAATCAACGAACGGATTTTTAGTAATATCTTTAGATTTTGAGCTTCTTTGGGGAGTTTTTGATAAGGTAGATCATAAAGAGAAGGTTAATTACTTTAAAAATACACGAAAAGTGATTCCTGAAATTTTAGGCTTGTTTTCGGAATATGATATTCATTGTACTTGGGCTACCGTGGGAATGTTGTTCAATGAAAATTGGGAAGAATGGAGAATGAATATTCCTGAAATTTCACCAAATTATAAAAACACCGCTCTTTCTGCATACAATTATGGCAAAGCATTAAATTCGCCGGAGACAGAATTTCTTTGTTTCGCGAAGGATCTAATTCAGCAAATCCTAAACACGCCCTTTCAGGAAATTGGAACCCATACCTATTCTCATTTTTATTGCCTGGAAGATGGTCAGACATTAGCTTCCTTCAAAGGAGATTTAGAAAATTCAATTAAACTCGCCAAACAAATGGGAATAGAACTTAAATCCTTAGTATTTCCACGAAATCAATTCAATGAGGATTATTTAAAAGTTTGTTATGAGTTAGGTATTGAAAATGTGCGCTCCAATCCTACTGATTGGTATTGGAAAGACACTCAAAATGATTCCTTAAAAAACAAGATCTTCAGGACCGGGGATGCATATTTAGGTCTCAATAATAAATCCTACAAGTTAACTGATTTGAATATTGAAAGGGGAAAACCATTGTCTCAAAAGGCAGGCAGGTTATTGCGTTCTTATTCTGCAAATAAATTTCTCAACAATTTAAAATTAGAAAGGGTCAAGTCAGAAATGACCTCTGCTGCAAAAAATAATGAAATTTACCATTTATGGTGGCATCCTCATAATTTTGGAGACGATCCAAAAAATAACCTAAAGGATTTGCATATACTTTTGGAGCATTACAAACAATGCACTCAAGATTTTGGTTTTCAATCCACAAATATGGAAGAATTAAATTTAATAGTAAGAAACATATCCTGAATTTATAGTATAAATATCTACTTAGATTGAAAGAACCAATTACCTTTATTATTCCCAGTTTCAATAGAGAGCAGTTAATATCTAGAGCAATAGATAGTGTGTTAAAGCAAACTAATAGTAATTGGGAACTTTTAATAATTGATGATGGTTCTAACGATGGAACCAAAGATCTTATTAATTCTTATTTAACAGATAGTAGAATAACATATGTCTACCAGGAAAACAAAGGTGTTTCAGTTGCCAGAAATATTGGAATAAATTTGGCTTCTAATAATTATATTATTTTCTTAGATTCTGATGATGAGTTATACCCATTCTTGTTAGAAGAGCTTCATAAAATAGATTTAAGAAATTATGACTTAATATTCTGGGAACTTAAAAAATGTATCGATAATAAATATTCACTATGGAAGCCGAAAAATTTAGGTCCTATGTATAATGATATGGTAGGTACATTTTTAGCTGGAAGTGTTTGCTATAAAAAGGAGGTTTTAATATCTGCTGGTAGTTTTGATTCTAAAATAACTTTCGGTGAAAATTATGAATTGGGAATTCGTATAAGCGCCATTCAGAACTTAAATTTAAATTACATTGCCTTACCTTTGGCTCAACAAAATTTAAATACCAATAATAGAGAAAGTAATTCACTAGAAAACAGATTGAATTCTATTCTATATCAGTATAAAAAACATGAAATCAACTACAGAAGTAATTTAAAGGCTAAATCAGAAATAAATTATTTGATAGGATTTTTGCTTGAAGAATCAAATATGAAATCAGAAGCATTAGATAGGTATAAATTATCATGGTTTAGTAATCTTTTCCATATAAAGGCTTTATTGAAAATTTTATACTTAAAACACCTTAAATGAAAGTAATATTTTTAATAGATTCTTTGGAAGGTTATGGGGCAGAAAAAAGCATTGTTCAAATTGCACTGCATATGGAGCAGGTTACTCCGGTATTTATACATCTTTATAAAGGTGATAAACTTAAATCAAGTCTTGAATTAAGGGGGATTCAGGTTTATTCACTCGAACTTGTTTCAGAATTCAGATTCAAAGAGGCTATAAATTCAATTATACCAATTATAAATAAAGAGAAGCCCGAAATTATTCATTCCACCCTGTTTAGGGCTGATCTGGTCGCGCGAAAATTAAAACAGTCCTTTCCGCACATCATTTTAGTCGGAAGCTTTGTTAGTAACTCTTATGGAGTAAATAGATACAAACAATTGCCCTTTATTTCAAGAATTAAACTCTTTTCAACTCAATTGAGGGACAGGATGACTGCCAGTAAGGTCGATTTTTTTGTTTGCAATTCCAAAGCGATCAAAAAATCTAATATAAGAGCATTAGGGATTTCCGGGAATAAAGTTAAGGTGATTTACAGGGGAAGACGTTTTGAGGATTATTTGCCATCTACAAAGGCTTTTAATTTGCTTAAAAAGGAATTTAATCTGGAAGAGCACCAAGTTTTCTTAAATGTTAGCAGGCTCCATAAAGGAAAAGGGCAATTAGATCTTTTGAATGCTTTTAAGGTTCTAAATGCTCAAAACCCAAATACAGTATTGTTTATTGCAGGAGAAGGATCTTTTCGGATGGAATTGGAAGATTTAATTAATAGCCTAAGCTTGGAAAATAATGTTTTCCTTCTTGGTTATAGAGAAGACATTCCTGAGCTTTTGGCTATTTCTGACTATTTTGTTTTCACCTCTTATTTTGAAGGATTGCCGGGTGCCCTCATAGAAGCTATTATTTCTAAAACTCCCTCAATTGTATCAGATATTCCTGAAAACAGAGAATGTTTTTTAGAGAATGGAGCACTTTTTTATAAGTCCGGTAATATTTTGGAGCTATCAAAAAAAATGGAAGAGGCCTTAATTATAAATAACTGGCAGGAAAAGGTAAATGCGTCTTATAAGTATGCAGAAGAAAATTTTGATATCGCTAAGGTAAGTTTGCAATATGAAAATTTTTATAAAGAAATTATTTCTGGATCAAAATGACCAATAGAAAAGCTCTATTGTTTTTAGAGGCTTCTTAATCGTGATAAATATTTAATTACATTAATTGGTTTCACATTTTTTAGCTCCAATAAAATCATGGATTTATATGTTGATCGAAGCTTCGATCTATAAAAATCAGCAATAAACCCTTCATCAATTCTGTTGTAGTAATCCATTAATTTCTGATAAGTCACTACTTTTGATAGATACTTCTTTTCTTTATTTCTGTGAGACCAAATTCCTCCCAAATGTTTTCTATATAAGGATGGTTCAATACTATCTAAAAATTTGCCATCTCCATGATTTCCAAGTAAACTAATTATAAAGGTATCTACATTAATTACATTAATCATTTCTTCCGGTATTTGCTGGAACACATTGCTAAAACATATTGTGAGTAGAAGAGGATGGTATTTATTAGTTTTTAGATCATAAGAGTTGATATTAAAAGTCGGTTGATTATTTTCTTCAGCGCTTAGAGCTGATAAGCTATTTTCATCAATAGTTTTAAAGGAATGGTAACTAAATGAGTATTCTGTATGAATAGCTAAAAAATCAACTTGTTTTTGAAGTTTAAATTTATCTGTCCAAGCATCATCCCCCTCGCAAAAGGCAATATAATCTCCAGTGGCTGAAAATAAATTATAAAAAGCATTAAAATTTCCTGTTGGATTATCTAAAACTGGTATTTTATTTTCTGAGTCATGTAAAAATAATCTGATTTTATCTGGATACCTATTCGCATATTCAATACAGATATCACGGGTATTGTCAGTTGAATCATCTTCGCCGATTAATATTTCGAATTCGAAATCTGTACGCTGGAAGAGAATTGAATCTAAACATCGCCTGAGATATTTTTCATGATTAAAAGTTTGGACAATTACGCTAAGCAATACTTTATTAGGAATTCTACTTTTATAATGATAGACATTAGATTTTTGAAACTCTGTCTTAAACTGATTAAAATTCATTATTTCAAGAATCTATTTCCAAGTTCGGAAGAAGTCAGTTTTCTTTTGGTAGTACCTTTATTAGAATATACTTCATTTGGTTTAGTATCCCGCTCAATAGCGCAATTCATTCCAATTATTGTATTATCTCCAATATTGATATTCTGTTTAATAGAGGCATTTAACCCTATATAACAATTTTCACCTATAATTACATTTCCTCCTGTCTTACTTCCGCTCAATAAGCTATGTTCTTTAATTTGGGTGTGATGCCCTAAACTTGAAGTGAAAAGTATACAATTGTTGGAAATTTTAATAAAGGGTTGGAGTACGCAGCCTTCGTCAACAAAAACATTATTTCCTGTAATTAAATTATCCCAAAATTTACTTTTGGACGAAATATAACTTGCTAAATAGTATCCTCTTGAAATAGAATGCTCAAAGATCTTTTTTCTTATCTCATTGTTCCCGACAGCAATAAAAAGGTCATATAAATTTGGAGGGTAACTATCAGCTAGAGATTCATATTTTAATAATGGTTTATTATTGAAAAGTTTGGTCTCTAAGTACTTTTCTTCAATACAAAAGGCAATTACTTCATAGTCGCTATCATTTTGAAAAACATAATCTACATATTCTGCAAATTTCCCTATCCCATAAATAATTAATTTTTTCTTCTTCATAACTAAATCACAATCAATTTTTCAAATATATGTCTTTTACTCTTAAAGAGGCAGTAGGCCTACCTAAAGAAAGATTGGAATTAACATTTTAATCTCCAATAGTTCCTACAATTTTTAGCAGCATTCCTCCAAATAATCTATCAATTTGATCTGATTTATAGCTTCTTATCGGTTAAATTATATGATCATCGATTAATAATATTTTATATGTTTTTATATAGTAATTTAATGTAATAAACTTAAAAACAGATGATTATGAAGAAGATATTACTATTTCCACTATTTGGTTTGTTTTTTATTTCCTGCTCTGTGGATCCTATTGAAGAAGATTTTCAGCAGAACCAAATACAAGAATTTAATGCAGAGTCTAATCCTAACGATGTTGGCTGTGCGGGACCAGATAATTTAATGATTATTTCTTATTCCCAAGCTGCTGCTATTAAAAGCTGGGATGAAGTAAGAAAATTGTATCTAAGCCTTTTAGGGGATGGAATTTACAGAGGTGGTAAATTTGATCCAACTATCTGGGATATCATTAATAAGTTCAACGATGAGGAAGATGGAGGTTTAGGAGATTACACAACCTGGTATGCTATTGATAATGATCAATGTCAAGATACTGTTATGTTAACTCTAAGAGTTGTACCCGATCAATCTACTCCTATCTGTCAAATTGATGCGGGACCAGACAACACTATAAGTCTTACATATTCTCAAGCCGCTGGAATAGAAAGCTGGGACGAGGTAAGAAAATTATATCTGAGTCTTTTACAGGTTGGAGTTCCTAGAAATGGTGTTTTTGATCCTGCAATATGGGATCTTATAAATAGATTTCAGAATGATCCTCTAGGAAGTTTTTCTACTACATACACTATTGGAGAAGGAGATTGTAAGGATTCTGTTATTCTAACCGTGGTGGTAATTCCAGATGAGCAAGAAGAGCCAGAATGTGAATTATCGGCTGGAGCAGACAATTTCGTATCGTTGTCAGTATCTAGCGCTGCTGCTATTGAAAGTTGGGATGAGGTTAGAAAGCTTTATTTAAGTTTGTTAGAACCAGGGATCTCAAGAAACGGAACTTTTAGTCCATCTATTTGGGAATTAATTAGGATGTTTAACGATCCGAATAGATTGAGAATGGAGGGGGATTATATTACAACGTATACAATTGTTGAAGGAGAATGCTCAGATTCTGTAGAATTAAAAGTTGTCGTCATTTCTAATCCTTAGAAATATGTAAAAGGGCTAATAGCAAGAAAGGGGATGATCTATTTTTAGATTTTCCCCTTTCTCAATTAGAAATATTCAATCAAAATATTATGCCTTCACCAATTGAAATTCTTTTATTCTATGTAAAATTTCCACACTTTTTTGGGATTGTTTAATCATTTCCCATTAATCTTATAAAAGAGCTTTTGAAGCCATATCTCCTAAAACACTGATAAATAGTTAGTATCCCAATATTTAAAGGTTCAGCTTAAAATTTCTTCTAAGCGGTCTTATAATTGTAATATGCTATGCTTCAAGAATATTAGGAAGTATGGAAGTAAGCACAGTTTTCTTTATAAATATAATTCAAACGAGTTTATTGCTGTTGATTTTGATATTTATAAATCAGCATATTTTCTCAAAGTTGCAACTGAGACATTCTTTTTTTAATATAAAACTAATGAATGTGCTTTCGTTGTATCACCTAGGTTTTGGTGGTGTATACTATATTTATGCACTTTTCAATAGATCAGATTCTGTTAGGTATTATAATGTTCCACAAAATATTAATAAAACATGGTTAGATTTCTTGGGAACGGAAACAACATTTATCGATTTTATTTCCTATCCTTTTATTAACTATTTAGGTTTTAGTTATGAAATGATGATGCTGCTTTTCACTTGGGTAGGATTTATGGGATTTGTTAATGCTTATTTGTTTTTTAAAGAAAACATTCCCTTAGATGTAAAAGTGTTTAAAAAAGTTGATTTACTTACTCTCATTCTATTTCTTCCGAATATGCATTTCTGGACTGCTTCTTTAGGAAAGGGTGCTCTGATATTTTTGGGCTTAATGCTTTTTGGATATGCTATCTCAAGACCAAAAGAGCGTATATTAACACTAATTATAGGATCTCTTTTAGTTTTCTACATTAGACCTCATATTTTCTTGATTCTGGCAATTGGATCTCTTTTAGGTTTTTTAACGGGGGTTGGGAAATTTACCTGGAAACATAAAGGTATCGTAATTGGGGTATGTATTGTGAGTTTGGTTTTACTTCAAAACTCAATACTTTCAGTAGTGAATTTGGAAAATTCTAATCATCTCATTTCAGATTTCTTAAAATTCACATCACATAGAGCAGAATCTCTTAGTAATTCTGGTTCAGGTTTAAATATGGCAGAATATTCACTACCAGAAAAAATATTTAGTTTTTGGTTTAGACCACTGTTTTTTGATGCTCCAGGAATATTAGGGGTGATAATTTCAGTAGAAAATTTGATATACATCCTTCTTTTTATTAAAATTTTTAAATGGAATTTTATAAAATTCATTAAGCTAGCTCCTGTTAATGTAAAAATGAGCCTAGCATTATTTTTAATCACATCATTTGCTATGACTTTTGTGATGTCTAATCTTGGCATCATAATAAGGCAAAAATCTATGATAATGTATTTTATCTTTTTCGTTATATATTATTATTTAGCTCATGAAAAGCAGTTAAAGTCAGGTGAAATTCTAAATATTAAACCCAATCCATTATTGAATGTTGCTTAAGAATATTCCTAGAATTTTAGCTTGATCTAAATTATGCTTTAATGATTAAAGTTTAAATGGTGTATTAAATGTTAATGCCCAATAAGTTTTTTATTAAGTTAATATATATTTGCAAAGTTCGCTGATAATTTTTTATAATTAATTCTAACTTCATTTGCCTAAACTCGTACGCATCACCACCATTCCGCTTTCTTTAGAAAAACTTTTAGAAGGTCAACTATCATTCATGAATTCACATTATGAAGTAACAGCTATAGCTGCTGAGAAAGAGCGTTTGGAAAAATATGGGAGAGATAATGCGGTGAAGACATTCTGGGTTAATATGACTCGAAAAATCACCCCTACAGATGATTTAAAAGCTGTTTTTAAATTATATAAATATTTCAAAAAGGAAAAGCCTTTAATTGTTCATACGCATACACCAAAAGCAGGGATTGTAGGAATGTTTGCGGCTAAACTGGCAGGAGTACCTATAAGATTGCATACCGTTGCTGGATTGCCCTTGTTAGAAACTACCGGAAATAGGAGAAAAGTGTTAAATTTTGTAGAAAAGCTCACTTATTTTTTTGCTACGAAGATCTATCCAAATTCTTTTGAATTAAAAAATATCATTCTCGATCAGGGTTTTACCTCAGACAAAAAACTTAAAATTTTGGGAAAGGGAAGCTCAAACGGTATTGATACCAAATATTTCGATCCAAGCTTATATTCTGAGGCTAAAAATGAGAATCTTAAAAAAGAACTTAAAATAAAAGATAAGGATCTAGTATTTATTTTTATTGGTAGGATCGTTTCTGAAAAAGGAATTAATGAATTAATTACAGCTTTCACGAAATTGTATGAAGTTAATTCAAAATTGAAGTTGTTGTTGGTTGGTCCTTTTGAAAGTGATCTAGATCCAATCGAAGATTCTAACTTGGAAATAATAAATTCTCACCAAGGTATTATTACTGTTGGTTATCAAGAAGATGTTCGGCCCTATTTAGCCATTTCGGATGTTCTCACATTTCCTAGTTATAGAGAAGGCTTCCCTAACGTTGTTATGCAGGCAGGAGCAATGAATTTACCATCTATAGTTACAGACATAAACGGTTGTAACGAAATCATCACGAATAATTTGAATGGTCTTATAATTCCAGTTAAGGATAGTGTGAGTTTGTATAATGCAATGAATAAATTGCAAAATGATCGTTTCTTTTTAGAGGAGATGAAAAGTAATACAAGATCTCATATAACTACAAATTATGAACGAGAACAATTTTGGAATTTACTATTAGCTGAATATAAAGAGTTGGAAGAACAGTATAGTTAGTGCGAAGATAAATATAATAGTTCCTGAAAAGAATTTTGTACTTTTGCCCGAATTTATCACTGAAATTTTGAAATAAGTACAGGCAGATAATTCTATAATTTAAAGAAAACATTTGAAGATTTACAAATCATTTTTTAAACCATTTTCAGATCTTATTATTTCATTCGGAGCGCTCCTAGTATTAAGTCCGTTACTAATAATAGCTACGATCCTGTTATTTTGGTCGAATAAAGGAAATCCGTTCTTTGTACAGAAGAGACCTGGTAAAAATGGTGAAATTTTTAAGATCGTTAAGTTTAAAACTATGACCGATGAGAAGGACTCTAATGGAATATTACTTCCGGATTCTCAGAGATTGACAGGAGTTGGAAAATTTATTAGAAAGACATCTTTAGACGAACTGCCACAATTATGGAACGTTTTAAAGGGAGAGATGAGTATTATTGGCCCAAGACCTCTATTACCACAATATTTACCCATATACACAGCATCTCAATATAAGAGACATAATTTAAGACCTGGAATTACAGGTTGGGCTCAAGTAAATGGTAGAAATGCAATTAGTTGGACTCAAAAATTTGAGTATGATGTGTGGTACGTTCAAAACGTATCTTTTTTAGTAGATATGAAAATCCTCTTTAAAACGGTACGAAAAGTTTTGGTTTCAGAAGGAATTAATGCAGAGAACATGGCTACAACAGAACCTTTTAATGGAAATAATTAATTATGAATATTTACGGAGCCAGTGGACATGGAAAAGTAATTATTGATATCGCAGAGTCAATTAATATTCCTATTGAACAAATTTTTGATGATAACAAAAATGTTTCCTTGCTTAATGGAACTCCGGTTATTCATGATCTAGATGAAATCTTTTTAGATTCTGAAACTATTATTGCAATTGGAAATAATAGAATAAGAAAGAAGGTTGCAGATTCCTTTACAGGTAGGATCGCTGATGCAATAATACACAACTCGGCTATAATTTCACCAAGATCAAGTATTAATAAGGGTTCAGTTATAATGCCAAGTGCATGTGTAAATTCTTCTACAGTAATTGGAAAGCATTGTATAATAAATACCGCTTCCACAATAGATCATGACTGTGAGTTAGGTGATTACGTACATATATCTCCAAATGCGGCTATTGCAGGAAATGTTATTATTAAAGAAGGAACTCATATTGGAATTGGAGCTGTAGTAATTCCTGGTATAAAAATTGGTAAATGGGCAACAGTTGGTGCAGGTGCTGTCATTATAAATGATATTCCAGATTATGCCGTAGTGGTAGGAAACCCAGGTAAAGTTATAAAGTATTTAAACTAAAATATATGGAACAGAGCAAAATATGGCTCTCCTCACCTCATATGGGTGGGACTGAACAAAAATTTGTAAACGAAGCTTTTGATGCAAATTGGATAGCTCCCTTGGGCCCAAATGTTACTGGCTTTGAAATAGATATAGAAAACTATTTATCTAACTCAAAACATGAGGAAACTCCGGTACATGTTGCAGCTTTAAGTTCAGGAACTGCAGCTCTTCATTTAGCATTGATCTTATTAGATGTTAAGCCGAATGATGAAGTTATATGTCAGAGTATGACGTTTGCGGCTTCTGCTAACCCAATTATGTATTTAGGCGCGACTCCTGTCTTTGTTGACAGTGAAAAAGACACTTTAAATTTATGTCCTATTCAATTGGAAAAAGCTATTGAAGATAGAATTTCCAAAGGTAAAAAACCAAAAGCTATAATTGCAGTGCATTTATATGGAATGCCTTATAAGGTTGATGATATTCAGCAAGTTGCAGATAAATTTGGCATTCCAATTATAGAAGATAGTGCAGAAGCATTAGGAAGTAGTTATAAAGGACGAAAATGTGGTACTTTTGGGGAAATTGGTGTTTTATCTTTTAATGGAAATAAGATTATTACAACTTCTGGTGGAGGTGCATTAATCGTTAATAAAAAGGCGGTTAAACAAAAAGCTATATTTTTAGCTACTCAAGCAAGAGATGATGCCCCACATTATCAACATACTGAAATTGGTTATAATTATAGATTGAGTAATATTTCGGCTGGTATCGGGAGAGGGCAAATGGAAGTCTTAGATAAGCATGTAAATTTAAGAAGAGAAATGAATCTCTTTTACCAAGATGTTTTTTCAAATATTGAAGGTGTTACTGTGTATTCTGAACCAAATGATGATTATTTTTGTAATAATTGGTTAACCATTATTTCTGTTGATGAAAATATCACAGGAAAAAACAGAGAAGAATTTAGGCTATATATGGAAGCCCTTAATATAGAATGTAGGCCTCTTTGGAAACCGATGCATTTACAGCCAGTATTTAAAAATATGCCGTTTTATGGAAATGGTTTAGCAGAAGAATTATTTGAATCTGGTTTATGTTTACCTTCAGGCTCTAATTTGGCAAATCAAGATAGAGAAAGATTGAGAACTGGAATTAATGAATTTTTTGGAGCATAGAATTAAATAATTTACAAATGGGTGAGCGTTTACTTTCAGCATTAAAATTAAGTTTAGCCTCTAAAAATAGTGCATTGAATTTGAGGAACTTAAAGTATCTCCCAAGATGGGCAGTGTTTCTAATAGATATATTTTTAGTTTCTCTATCCGCTTTACTAACGATCTTAATTATAATAGATCTCACTCCTAACTATTATACTTTATTGGGTTTCCCGTTAAAAGGGGTGATTATTGTTTTAACTAATATCTTCTTTTTCTTTGTTTTTAAAACATACGCTGGTATTATTAGGTATTCATCTAATATTGATGCTCTAAAATTAATATTAGCTACTACATCTTCATTTATAACTTTAGTTGTTCTTAATTATATTACATTTTTTGTAATTGGTCAAAAGATCTACTTGGTAGGCGGATTGCTTATTAATTTATGGATCTCGTTTTCTCTTCTATTTTTATTTAGATTGGGTGTGAAACAGACCTATGAGTTCTATAAAATTGTAATGAGGGGAGATGCAATTAAAAGAGCTGTAATTTTAGGTGCAGATGAGAATGCCATTTCTATTGCGGGAGCATTAAACATTGAACATCCAAGAAGATTTAAAATTGTTGGGTTTTTAACTAAAACTAAGCACAATAATAGTATTAGAATTTTAGACAAACCAGTTGTAAAGTATAAAACAACTATCCACAATCAGCTAAAGCTTTTAAATGCTTCAGCTGTTATACTTACTGAACAAAATTTCACTTCAGAAGAAAAATTTGCAATAGTAGAAGATTGTTTAGAAAATGACATTCAGGTTTATAATGCGCCATTAGTTTCTAATTGGGAAGATGATGATAAGCCTATATCTCAAAAAATAAAAACCTTACAAATTGAAGATCTATTAGATAGAGAACCAATTGTATTGGATAGAGAAAATAAAACGGCACAGCTCACTGGTAAAACAATTTTGGTAACTGGAGGTGCTGGATCCATTGGAAGCGAAATTGTTAGACAGGTTGCTCATTACAAACCGAAAAAGCTAATTATCCTAGATCAGGCAGAAACGCCATTACATAACCTTCAACTAGAAATAGAGGCTAAGTTTCTTGATTTAAAATGCAGATTTATAATTTGTGATGTTGGAAACCAGAAAAGATTGGAGTTAATGTTTCAAAATCACAGTATAGATGTAGTTTATCATGCTGCGGCTTACAAGCATGTCCCTCTAATGGAAGCAAATCCACATGAAGCAATTTCAGTAAATATTCGGGGAACAAAAAATCTTGCAGATCTAGCGGTAAAGTATGATGTGGGACACTTTGTAATGGTTTCTACAGATAAAGCTGTAAATCCAAGTAATGTGATGGGAGCTTCTAAAAGAGCTGCCGAAATTTATGTTCAGGCACTATATCATAATCAATCAAAATTTGACAAAAAAGAAACTAAATTCATTACAACAAGATTTGGGAATGTGTTAGGCTCCAATGGTTCTGTAGTTCCTTTATTTAGAAAGCAAATAGAAAAAGGAGGTCCTGTAACTATTACACATCCAGATATTATTAGATACTTCATGACAATTCCTGAAGCTTGTCAATTAGTGTTAGAAGCTGGGACAATGGGAAAAGGGGGAGAGATATTCGTATTTGATATGGGAGAACCGGTGAAAATCATGGATCTTGCTATTAAGATGATAAAACTGGCTGGATATACCCCTAATAAGAATATTAAAGTTAAAATTACGGGACTCAGACCCGGTGAGAAATTATACGAAGAATTATTAAATGATGAATGTAAAACCTTACCTACACATCATAAAAAAATAATGATTGGAGTAGATAAGATTCAGGATTATGATATTATTAATTTGAAAATTGAAAAAATTATTAAATCTTCGGAAAAATTAAAGAATGATAAAGTGGTTGCGAAATTGAAGGAATTAATACCTGAATTCATTAGTAAAAATTCTTCTTATCAGAGTTTAGATAAAGTTGCTTTTGATATTAGGAAACAAAACATTTCTAAAGAACAAATTAATAAGTAAAATATGATTTAATTTAAATCATATTATATTTGATACCTCAAAAGAAATCCATGAGAAAGAATATTGTTTTATTATTAATTAGTGCGCTTTTTTTTAGTTGCTCAACAAAAAAAGAAATTTTATTTTTTCAAAATCCAGAGAATCTTGAGTCAATGGAGAAAATGAAAAATTTCGAGCCCGTCTTTGGGGTAAATGACATACTTCATATAAAAGTTTCATCAATGAATGAAGTGGTAGCTGCTCCATTTCAAATGAATACCGGTGGTCAATCTCAAGGTGGAGGGGGACAACAAAATCCATCACTTATGGGCTATATGGTAGATGTAGATGGAAATATACAGTTTCCAGTGATAGGGAAAATATCAGTAGAAGGTAAAAGTAGAAGTGAGCTTGAATCTTTTTTAACTGAAGAAATAAGGAATTATGTTACAGATGCTGTAATTGCAGTAAGATTGTTAAATTTTAGAGTTGTTGTTCTGGGAGAAACAGGGCAATCTGTAGTGGAAGTTGAAAATGAACAAATTACGATCCCTGAATTACTGGCCCAAGCTGGAGGAATAACTTATGATGGGAAACGCGATAATATTTTAGTTATTCGTGAAATTGATGGTGAGAAAACATATGGTAGAGTAGATATGACTACTTCAGACGTTTTTAAAAATCCATATTATTTCCTAAAGCAAAATGATATAGTATATGTTGAACCTACATACAGGAAAGTTAAATCTGCTGGCTTTATAACATCATATACTGGATTAATTTCACTGGCAACCACGATTTTTGGAATTGTAGTACTTATTACCAGATAATTATATATGGAAGAATTACAAGATTTTACAGAGGAAAAAGAGTCTAACTTTGATCTAAAGGCTGAAATATATAAATATCTGGCCCATTGGAAATGGCTTGTGCTATTTTTCTTAATCGGAGGGTTACTTGCTTTTCTCTATAATCGTTATACTATACCTCAATTTCGTACGGAAGCATCAATGATGATTCTGAATGATGAAAAAAGTAATATGGCGAGTGCACTACCTTCGGGAGGAGGTTCTATATTGACTTTTGGTGATAACTCTTTAGATAACCAAATAATTACTCTCAAGTCCAAACGATTAGTAGAAAAAGTAGTTGAGGAATTAAATCATAATATCTCCTATTTTATAGAAGGAAATGTAATTACTACCGAGGCTTACAAGAATAGCCCCATTAAAATCAAATTCATTTCTCCAGATAGTTTAGTGCAAAAAGCATCGAAAACATTATTTATTACTCCTACATCAGATACTGAATTCGTTTTAAAGGATGAAGTTTCAGAATATGAGAAAATGCATAATATTGGTGAAATTGTAAATTTGGATGGCTTAAAATTTTCAATTGTACCTGAAAATATAGGTTCTGAATCTATTTTCAAAAAAACTAGGACGGTTCAAATCAATATAAGACCCATAGATCAAACTGCAGGTGAATATATTTCAAGACTTATTATAGCACCGAAAGGAAAGGCGGCTGATATTTTATCATTATCCATTATACATGCTGAGAGTGAAAAATCTCAAGATTTTCTCAATAATTTGATGTTTCAGTTTAATGCGGATGGGGTAGCAGATAAACGGCAAGTTGCTTTAAGCACAACAGAATTTATTCAAGATCGTCTTGGAATAATTACATCTGAATTGGATTCGGTTGAAGGTGGAATGGCAAGTTTCAAAAGAGAGAATAAATTCATGGACGTTTCTTCTGGGGCACAAGAATTTTTGGCCAAATCAAGCCGGGCGGAGCAAGAAGTTTTCGATATTGAGACCCAGTTAATGATCATTACTTCTGTTGAGGATATACTTAAATCTAGAGAAAATTATGAATTACTACCATCTAATATTGGGATTGAAGGTGGAATATCTGGATTTATTTCTACCTATAACGCACTAGTTTTGGAAAGGAATGCTTATTTAAGGAATTCTACACCCCAAAACCCAGTAGTACAAAAAATCACTGCTTCCTTAGATTCACTAAAGGAAAATTTAAGGGACAATATAGACAGTCAGAAGCGATCATTGAATATCCAACTAAGTGAATTAAATCAATTAGATAGGGCTTCTCAAAGTAAATTTAGTGGCTTTCCAGGTATGGAGAAAGGTATGCGTGGGATTGAGAGACAACAACAAATTAAAGAGCAATTATACTTATTTCTTCTTCAACGCCGGGAGGAAGCGGCAATAGCATTCGCTGTTACCGGTCCAGTAGCAAAAGTTATTGATCCAGCCTATACAATACCCTCAGCCGTTGACCCTAAACCTTGGCTTATTTTAGTTGGAGGTTTTTTAATTGGACTTTTATTGCCTTTACTGGTCCTTTTCGGGAAATTTATGTTGGATACTAAAGTACACCATAAAGGTGATTTGGAAACCCTAATAAAAAACATCCCTTTTCTAGGGGAAATCCCGAGAATTAGTGAAGGATTGGAAGAGACTATTCAGTTAAATGATAGGTCTCCCTTAGCTGAGTCATTTAGGATTTTAAGAACAAATCTAGCTTATTTATTAAAACCTAAGTCTAATAACAAAGGTGAAATAATTTATGTTACCTCAACCATTAAGGGAGAAGGTAAAACCTTTATTACATACAATTTAGCTAGAACCTTGGCTTCTACTAAGAAGAAAGTTGTAATTATTGGAGCAGATATCCGTAACCCTAAATTACATAGATATTTGGATTTGCCAATGGATAGTAAAGGCCTTTCGGATTATTTGTATAATTATGACCTTACATCTTTTGATATTATTAATAAATCTTTAAATGAAGATTTAAAGGTAGACTTTGTGTTATCTGGTTCAATTCCACCAAATCCGGCAGAACTTTTCATGAGCGATCGAATGAAAAATTTATTAGACGAATTATCTTCTAATTATGATTTTGTTATTGTTGATACTGCTCCAACTATGATTGTAACCGATACTTTATTAATAAGCCCATTAGCAGATACAACTTTATATGTAACGCGAGCAGGGTATACGGAAAAGAAATTGCTAGAATTCCCAAAGGAACTTAAGCAACAAGGTAAATTAAAAGGATTGGCAATTATTTTAAATGATGTGGATTACTCTAAATTTTCATATGGTGCCAAATATGGTTATTCTTATGGATATGGATATGGATATGGTGTAGATGAGGAGAGTAAATGGAGTAGGGTAAAGAAAAAAGTTTTAAAAAAGTAATTACCTAAAATTGATCCTTAGTTCTGGAAATCACTTCTTTTAAGTATTTAAGTGGTTTTCGCTCTAATTTAATAGTAGATTGCTTCTCTATATGTTGAATTCTATGGGCGTCACTACCTATAAAATCAATCATTCCATTCTCTAAGAGCTTGGAGGCAATTTTTTGCATATTCCCTCCGTAATGAGAGGTCAAGGATAAAATATTCAATTGGAATAAACATCCTCTATTCTTTAATTCTTGATATTTATTTAGATCTTTCGCGTGATAAAATGCGTATCTCTCTGGGTGAGCAAGCACTGGTTTATAGCCTTTGGTTTGAAGTTTAAATAAAATCTCGTTTAGATTTATAGGAGCCTGAAAATAAGACATTTCAACAAGAACCATATTATCTTTTAAAGCAAGAAGTTGTTCAGATTTCATAAGATCTAAAAAATTTTGGTCCATCATGTATTCTGCAGCAAATCTGATCTCTGTATTTTTTAAATTTTCATTCTTTTTAATTTCAACTTTTAGAAGATTTAAAGCCGTATTAATGGATTGTGGAGTATTAGGGTAATAATCATTCATTATATGTGGAGTAGCTATAAATTTGCTGATCCCTAAATCTTTAAACTTCTCCAATAATTTTACTGAATCTTCAACATTTTGAGCACCATCATCGATTCCCGGCAGGATATGATTATGGATATCTGTAATTCCCTGTAAATGGTCTATTAAATATTCTTTTTTTCTAAAAATGGAAATCATAAAATTCAATTATATCGTATAAAATTACATATTTTTATCTCTAAAATTGGATGCTGAGCATCTTTACCCTTATTTATTTTCTATATGAAGTTCTCTTTAACCTTCCTACTTATTTTAATAGGTTCTTTCTTACTCAATGCTCAACAAATAAAATATGAAGGTACAGGCTCTTTAGCGGGTGTTGTTTATTCTCAAGATGAATCTCCATTTTGGATTCACTCTAATCAAAGAGGAAGAATAGATGAAGCTAGTAATATATCTGCCTATTTTAGTGGTAAGGCTACCTATCAATTTTCACGACATGCTAGACTAGAGGTGGGATTAGGAGGACTCTTTCATGATGGCTATTCAGAAAAATTACAATTGGATGAATCTTATATAATGCTTGAGAATTATTGGTTAAAAGCTTATTTAGGAAGAAAGCAAAAAGATCTCTTATATGATGGTTTAAGTGCGAGTAATCAAAATATCCTTTGGTCTTTAAATGCAAGACCATTAGCTGGAGCTAGTTTGTCCTTAAAAAAACCAGTAACTATTAGTAAAAAAGCAGGCATAAGTTTAGATGTTACTTGGGAGGAATTTATAACAGATGATGAACGTTATGTTGAGGATACAAGAATTCATCATAAAAGTTTTCATTTAATTTTTAATAAAATAAATAATTTTGGAGTAAAAGTTGGGCTTCAACATTTTGTTCAATGGGGTGGAAATTCTCCGGTTTTTGGAAAACTGCCGGGTAGCTTTGGAGATTATTTAGATGTTTTTACAGGAAGGGAAGGCGAGGATACAGTTGGTGGTCAGGAGGCAAATGCCTTAGGGAATCACCTTGGGAGTTATGAGGTTTATCTAACTACTTCAATCAATGATTATAATATTGAAATTCTTTATAATCATTTGTTTGAAGATGGATCTGGGAGAGTTTTAAGAAACACTCCAGATGGCAGATACGGTCTTTTTGTTAAAAGCCCTTACTCAGATAATATTATCAATTCTGTGATGTATGAGTTTTATTATACTAGGGATCAAAGTGATGATGATATAACTACAGATGGAAATGATAATTACTTTAATAACAATTTATATAGGTCTGGGTGGACCTACGAAAGTAGGATTTTGGGAGTGCCTTTTATAACATTAGATGATGATAGATTCAGGATTAATAATAATAAGATAATTGTTCACCATATTGGAATATCGGGAGTAGTAGGAGATTTGCCTTATAAACTTCTATCAAGTTATAGAAGGAACTATGGAGCAAAAGGAGCACGAAATTTTAAGAAAAGCACTATATTATCTAGTTATCTTGATCTTAAAGTTTGGAGAGATTCTTTTGATGTAAATCTTCAATTAGGAGCAGATATCAACTCCAAAGCCTCTCCAAATTTTGGTGCAGGGGTTCAAATAAGTAAAAAATTCTTTTAATGTGATTCAAACTTTAGAATTCTATAGCTAGCTGGAGCTATAAGTATTAACTCACAAAATTTAAATTTTATTAAAACCAGCTTTTATTAGTGCTCTTGTTTTATAAAATAAACTTTTCTATCTTTTAAAGTTTGAAGAGCACTTTACCCTAACCTACATCTATGCCAAGTCAAAATCTCGAAAAATTAAAGAGAGAGTCCCTAATCTCCGAAATTTTAAGTAACAAAATTACTAAGATAGATAGCAAAAATATCCAAAATTCACTTTTTGTTGATCTAAATGGAAAGCTTAAAATTATCACTGCTGAAACTGTTGAATTTTTAAAATATCATTTCAACATATCATTGAAAAAGGAGGAAAGTGTTTTTCAACTAATTCCTATTGAATCATTGAAAGAGGTTTTAGATCAGTTCAATGAGACTTTACATGGTTATGCTACAAGTACTACTATAAAAAGTACTATTACCAACAGCAATATCAGAATTAGGAAAATTCTGAAGAATAAAGATGGAACTAGCTTTGTTAAAATTGATTTAGCAGCTATCGATCCACTTACAAATCGAGATCCCAATTCAGCTTTAACAGAAACACCACGAGAAGTAGAAATTTTAAATGAAACATCTCAAGTTTTTGAGTCTTTATTTAATAATCATCCCGACGCTATTTACTCCTTCGACCTTGAGGGATATTTTACAAGTGCAAATGAAAGTGCATCCAAATTAGGTGAAATAGCTCACGATAAGTTGAGTCAGCATAAAGTGATGGAAGTAATTCCCAAAGATGATGTAGCAAGAGTTATTGGCCATTTCAAAAAAGCGGCAAGAGGGGAAGTCCAAAACTACAACACTAATTTTAAGAGTTTTAAAGGAACAGATAGAATTATAAATGTCACTAATTTCCCAATTTTTATAAATGGTAAAATTAATGGGGTATTTGGAATTGCAAAAGATATTACGAAAGCCGAATATTTAAAGAAAAAGGCAAAGGATCTAGATAATCGCTATAAGATGATTCTTGATCAATCTCTAGATGTTATTTGTACAATAGATAAAAATGGGCGTTTCGTAGATATAAACAAATCCTGCTATAAAATGTGGGGTTATACTCCCAAGGAATTGAAAGGCAAGAAATTTCAAGACCTTGTTATGGATGAAGATAAGGAGCATACAGAACTTAATGCTCAAGAAATCATGCAAGGTATTGATAAGACAAATTTCTCAAATAGATATATAAAGAAAGATGGCAGTGTTATCCCTATGGTATGGTCTGCTAAATGGGTAGAAGAGGAGCAGTTAAATTTCTGTATTGCTAAGAATGCTTCAGAAATGAATGCTGTTAAATCTAAATTAGAGGAAGAGCGGAATATATTAAGAGCAATAATAGATAATATACCAGATTACGTTTTTGTTAAAAATATAAACGATGAATTAATTCTTGCCAATAAAAAATTCTATTCAGATTATTTGGGTAAGACGAGTGAAGCAGATTTACTTGGATTAAAACCTACAGAATATTTATCTAAAGAACTTGGTGAAGAAATTATCAAGGATAATAGATTAGTAATGGAAAATGACCTTACTGTTATCAATAGGAAAGATGTTGTTTATGATCACAAAGGTAAAAAGGAAGTTATTTTATTAACTAAGGTTCCATTTAAAACAAAAAAAGGTGCTGTAATAGGCTTGGTTGGAATTGCTCGTAATATCACCGAAAATCATGAATTTGAACAAGAACAAAAAATAAGTTCAAAATTAATTGATTCTTTGAGTATTTCTAAAAATTTGAAACAAGGCTTAAGGGAGACAATTCAAGCAATTTCTGAGTTTTTTAATTTTGATTATGCTCAGGCTTGGGAAATAGGGATAATAGATCATAGTTTAAATGAATATGTGAACTATAATAAGCAAAAAAATAAATCTTTTATTTCAGAATATATTAATTCCAATTCTCCAATAGATCTCGCCACGCTTGCATTAAGATCACAACAAATAGAAATTTCTTCAGGTAACAAAACGAAAAGTATATTGATAGCTGTCCCTGTGATTTTTGACAAAAAGGTTATACAAGTACTAACATTTTATGGTCTAAAACGAGATAGAGAAGTTAATGTTATAACCGAAATATTAAATAGGTTGAGTTTGCAAATCTCAAGTAATATCCAGAGAAAAATTGCAGAATCTCAACTAAACAACCTTTTCCAATATTCCCCTAACTTAATTGCGGTTATTGGAATGGATGGATATATGAAGAAAGTAAGTCCTTCCTTTACAAAAATTTTCGGGTATACTGAAGAAGAGCTATTATCTACTCCTTATCATGAATTCTTGCATCCGGAGGAGGTAGCATTATCTTTTAAAAGATTAAAAGAAGTTACTCAAGGCTATGTTCCAAAATCTTATGAAGGCAGGTGTAGGACAAAAGAAGGGGAATGGAAATGGATTTCCTGGACCCCTTCAGAAATCATTACAGACGATGGAGTTATAAATCTTTTTGGTTTAGATATTACCCCACTAAAAACAGCAAATTTAGAAATGCTGAAATTTAAAAATATCATTGAAAATTCTTCTGAAGGCGTAACAATTATAGATTTAGAAACAGAAGAATTTTATTTTAATAGTGCTTTTAAGCAAATAATAGGAAATGAAATAAGTAATCTTAATATAGTTTCAAAAATCAAAAAATCCTTTAAGGATAAAACTCAAGGAGAAGATGTTTTTAATCGACTTTTAGACGGAAAACCTTGGAGCGGAGATATACAGCTTATCAATGCTTCTGAAAATGTTCTGGATTATCAGTTTAGTGGAGGACCAGTGTTTAATCAGAATAATGAATTAATTGCTATTTATGGAATCCATACAGATATTACAGATCGTAAGAATTATGAAAATGAATTAAAAAGATTCAATGATCGGGTAAATAATATTCTAGAAAGTATTACGGATGGGTTCTTCTCCATGACCAGAAATTGGATTATAACCTATTTTAATACTGAAGCAGAGAGGTTGTTAAGGATACCTAAGGAGACAATTATAAATAAGAACTTGTGGGAATATTTTCCTGATGCTAAAACTTCGATTTCTTTTAAAAACTATTCCAAAGCTTTTGAGACGGGCAAAAAAGTATCTTTCGAAGATTATTTTGAGCCTTATGATACTTGGTTTGAAGTGAATGCGTATCCTAGTGCTGAAGGCCTATCGGTTTATTTCAAAGATGTCACCACGAAAAAAAGGGCAGGTGAGGAGATTAGAATTGCGAAAGAACGTTATGATCTTATTACAAAGGTAACTCATGAAGCAATTTACGACTGGGATATACCAAAAAACACTATGGAATGGAGCAAGGCCTACTTTAGCACCTATGGTTATGAAATTCCTGAATTAGTTGATGGTTTAGAACATTGGGAGAATCAATTGCATCCAGAATATAGAGATGAAGTGATTGCCAGTTTGGAAGAAGCCTTGGAGAATAGCTCTGTATATAATTGGGAATATGAATATAAACTTATTAAAGCCAATAAGGAAACATCTATAGTTATGGACCGTGGTTTAATTACAAGAAATAAGGAAGGATTTCCAATTAGAATGATTGGGTCTTTACAAGATATTAGTCAAATAAGGCAGAATGCTATTTCATTAGAGCAGTTAAACACAAAATTAAAGAACAGAGCAAATGAATTAGCGACCTCTAATGCAGAATTAGAGCAGTTTGCATATATAGCATCTCATGATCTTCAGGAACCTTTAAGAATGGTTACAAGTTTTTTAACTCAATTAAACAAAAAATATAAAGATCAACTAGACCCTAAAGCCCAGCAGTATATTTATTATGCTACAGATGGTGCGGTAAGAATGAGACAAATTTTATTAGATCTCTTGGAATATTCTCGAGTTGGTAGAATGAATTACCAATTCGAAGAAGTGGATCTAAATACTATGATCAAGGAAATTTGTAACCTACACAGAGATTTGATCTTGGAGGCTAGAGGTGAAATAATTTTTAGTGATCTCCCTAAGATAAATGCAGCACCTATTCCCTTACAACGGGTGCTTTCCAATTTAATAAGCAATGCCTTAAAATATCAGCAAAGCGAGATTAATGCGATAATTAAAATAGAGGTACTTGATGCTATAGATTATTGGCAAATTGATGTGACAGATAATGGAATTGGTATTGAGGAACAATTTTTTGATAAAATTTTTGTAGTATTTCAAAGATTACATGGTAAAGACAAATATTCTGGTACAGGTATTGGTTTATCCATATGTAAAAAGATAATTGAAAAGCATAGTGGAGAGATCTGGGTAAGTTCAAAAATAAATAAAGGAAGTACCTTCCACATTACAATTAAAAAACAAAATTAGTATATTTGAGACCCCTTTAAGAATCACCCTATGAACCCTATTACTATTTTACTTATTGAAGATAATGAAGGAGACATTCTGCTTACTAAAGAAGCTTTATTAGAAGGGGATATAGCTAAGGAAATATTTGTAGTAAAGGATGGATGGGATGCGTTATTGTATTTAGAAAAGAAAGAAAATTATAGTACTGCTGTAATTCCCGATCTCATTTTATTAGATATTAACTTACCCAAAATGAATGGACACGAGGTTTTACAAAAAATAAAATCTAATGATCGTATAAAACATATTCCGGTAATCATGCTGAGTACTTCTTCTGCTAAACATGATATAAACCAATGTTATAAAAATCAAGCTAGCTGTTATATAACAAAGCCTGTAGATGCAAATGATTTTACCAATGTTATATCGTCCATAGAAAAATTTTGGTTTACTACTGTTAACCTTCCGCATAATAAATAAAACTATATGACGGATAGAAACGGAGTTTTAAACATTCTTGTAGTTGAAGATCATATAGGGGACTATATTTTAATTGAAGAATATTTAAGCGAGGAGCATTTACAAATAAACTTAACTAGGGCAACAACCTTTAAAGAAGCAAAAGACAACTTAAATGAAACCAATAGTTTTGGGGTTATTATATTAGATCTTTCCTTACCAGATGTAGATGATAACGAAACTTTGGTTACTCAGATGGTTGCTTTAGCTCCTAATACACCAATAATTGTGCTTACTGGTTTTGCGAGTAAAGCATTTGGTGTAAAAACCTTATCCTTAGGGATATCAGATTATTTATTAAAAGATGATTTAAATTCTTCCCAACTAGCAAAAAGCATTTATTATAGTATAGAACGTAAGAATATAGATTACAGATTAAGCGAATCTGAAAGAAAATATAAAGCATTATTCGATTTTAGCCCGCTACCTATGTGGGTTTTAGATAAACATACCTTAGAGTTCTTAAATGTGAATGATGCAGCGGTATCCTTATACGGTTATTCCAAAGAGGAATTTTTGACCATGAATGTACGTGACCTGTGGACTCAGGACACAAAGTCGGAAATTGAATCTACGTGGAGAGAAAATTATCACTCGAATTTTGGGATAACTGTGAAGCATCATAAGAAAAATGGTGAGTTGGTTCACATGGAAATTAAGAGCAATCCTATTGATTTTGATGGAAAAGAAGCTAGAGTAACGCAAGCAAAGGATATCACAGCTCAATTAGATGCCGAGCAAGCATTAAAACATAGTGAGAAACGTTTTAAAGCTCTTGTTCAAGATGCTTCAGATCTAATAATGATCATGGATTTTTCTGGCGATTTATCTTACGTAAGCCCTTCTGCCTTACAAATGACTGGTATTTCTGATTCGGAAATGATAAAAAATAACTTTTTCCATTTTATACATAAAAATGACGTTAAAAATGTGAAAACTTATTTGTTGAAACTTAAAGATAATAAACGAGTCCAAATTCCGTCTTATAGAATCAAAACTTCAGATAATAAATGGCGCTATATAGAGACTATTGTGACTAATTTGAATGATGATTCTTCTATAAATGGCTTGGTTGCTAATTCTAGAGATATTACGGAATTCATTAAGCAAGAAAAAAAATTAATCCATAGCCTAAAACGTTATGATATTGTTGCTAAAGCTACCAGTGATACTATTACAGATTACGATGTAGCTAACGATAGAATGTACTATAATGAAGGGATAGAAAGTATTTTTGGTTATTCTAAAAATGAAATAGAAAACACTGGATGTTGGTGGAATGATAAATTGCATCCCGAAGATAAATTAAGAGTACAACGATATTCTAAACAAGTACAAAAGCTTAGATCTGGTCATATTCAAATTGAATATAGATTTAGGTGTGCAGATGGAAGCTATAAATACGTTCTGGATAGGAGTTACTTAATTACAGACGAAAATGGCAACCCAATTCGTATAATTGGAGCTATGCAAGATATAACAGAAATACAGAACTATATTCAGACTATAGAAAACCATAATAGCAGGCTAAAAGATATTGCCTGGACGCAATCTCATGTGGTGCGAGCTCCTTTAGCTAGAATTATGGGATTAATAGATCTAATTCAAAGCTATCCAAATATTGATGAACAAGCTCAATTGCTAGAACATATTAATACCTCAGCTACAGAATTAGATGGTATAATACGAAATATAACAAGTAAAACTGAAGATGTAACTTTAACCTCCCGATAATGCTAAAAGTATTGATAATTGATGATGATGATATTGTTATTTTAGTTCAGGGGAAATTACTGCAAAATTGTAAAGTCACTCAGGATCCCATAAAATTTAAGAGAGCGTCTGAAGCAGTAGAATATTTGCATACCGCTTCTAAAGAACATCATTATTTATTGATGTTGGACATTAATATGCCTTTAATGAATGGATGGCAATTTTTAGATGAGATCGATAAGATGGCAGTAAAGGATAATATTTATGTTTTAATGGTTACCTCATCTATAGATTATAATGACAAGGAAAAGGCGAAAAACTACGATAAGATTATCAATTTTATAGAGAAACCTATAACTGCAAAGAATTGCGATCAACTTAAAGAATTACCTATTCTTAAACCTTTTTTTCAAAAGTCAAATTAAACATCCGTTTCTGTAGGATGTCCATTATTAATTTTCTCTTCTGCCCATTCCTGCTCCTCACTATCTGCTTTTTCAGGTTTATCTTGAAATCCTTCAGCTCTGGGTTCATGGTTCAGTTTAATATACATAGGAAAATGATCTGAGCCTATACTTTTTAAACGGGCAATACTTACTAAAGTAAAATCATTGGTATGAAATACATGATCTAAGGGCCATCTTAAAAAGAAGAAACCGGTATGGAATGTATTAAAAAAGCCTCTTCCTAATCTGGGATCCATTAATCCGCTAATTTTCTGAAATAATCTTGTAGTTCTGGACCAAGCTACATCATTAAGATCTCCTAAAACTAAAACACTTTCCTGATCTTTCTTAACATCCCGACCTACAAATAATAATTCGGCATCTCTATTAGTAGAAGTTAGATCTTCAGTTGGACTAGGTGGTTTTGGGTGTAAACAATGAATCTTTACTTGGTGGCCATTTGGTAGGATAACATGACCATGTATAGAAGGTATTTCATCATCTATTAAATATTTAACATGGATGTTTTCCAATTCTAATTTAGAATATAAATGCATGCCATATAAATTGTCCATGGGGATCTTTACAGAGTATTTATAATCCACTTCAATTACTTCTAATTCACTCTCCCATTTTTTATCTGTTTCTAACGTGAGTAAAAGGTCAGGATTTTTATTATTTACAAGATGTATTAATTTATCGTAGCTAGTATTTGTAGTTAGCACATTGCTAACTAAAATAGAGATATGATCTTTTACGTCGTCTCCTCTAAAAGATTGAACCGTTTTTTTTGCAAAAGGTGTATACGGGAAGATTCTTACAAATTGATAAAACAAACTAAATACTAAAAGGAATAACAGTATTACTTCCCAAAGCTCATCAAATTTGAAGATAATTATAAAGGCGATGATCTCTAAAATTAAAAGAAAACTAATTTGTAATCTCGGGAAATCGAATCCTCGGATCCACCAATGGTCAAATCTAGTGATAGATGCTAAGGTTGGAATTAACATAATAATCCCGATTACAATAACAACAATTTCAGTTAATCCCATTGATAAAATATTCAGTTCAAATTAAATTGCAATTTAAGCTTTCTTTTAAAACTGATAATTTAAAGCCAATCCCTGCGAAGAGAAATTATATTCTCCTTGATTAAAACTGGTAGTTGGATAAATTTGAAGATTTTTATTAGCTTTTTTATGAAGCTCAGGAATCAAAATCCCTGCTGCTGCACCAATTCCATATCCTACTAAATTATCTGTTAAAAAATGTTTTCCAGCCTTAATACGCATATATCCTACAGATGCTGGTACTGCCGCGGCAATTCCCCAAACCAAAGGCTTTAATGGTGAATCTGGATTAAAATCATTAAATACTTTTGCTACAAAAAAAGTTGCAGCGGCAGTGGCAGCGGTATGGCCAGCAAAGAATGAACGTTGTTCATCACTATCAATTCTTTTGTCTATATCTAAAGATGTATTATAAACTAATGGTCTACTTTTCTCAACTAGACCCGCAGTCACCGTAAATAGCGCACCAGTTGTAGCCATTGTTTCTACAAAAAGAACAGATATTTGTCCGGCATGGCTGCGTTCATTTTCGTTAAGTAAAAGCGCTAAGGGCATAATAAAAGATGCATAAAAAGGAATATAACTCTCCTCATTTGCTTTTTCAGAATAATATCCTGCCGCCCATCGGTCTATTCCCCAAACGTCATCTTTGGAAAGCTTATTTAAATCTGTTAAACTTAGGTCATCTTTTTCTTGGATGATCTTTACACCTATAACATTTAAACCTACCGCAGAAGTGATCCAAATACCGTCTTTCACAAAACTTGTTTCATAAGGAGATTCTTTTTTCTCCTGAGAAAATCCAGAGAAAGTGATTATAAAAACTAATAAATATAGGTGTATGTTCTTCGTCATTTTATTTTTTCATCAAATCTCATATTAATTGAACAATTGTGGAAAAGGTTTAAGAAAAGTATAACAACAATAATGCACGTTCAAGATGTTTAACTCGACTACCTAAAAAAGGGGAATTATGATTTCTATTTCGTTATTAACAAAAGTTTAGTTCCTGTTCACAATAGTATAACTTCATAGTACGCCCAAAATAAGTTAACTTTAAAGTATGAAAAAGAAGGTTGAAAACATACGCAGCGGTTTTATTTTTAAAACTTTTGAAGAAGAAAATATAAGTCCGTTCGATAAGTTATTCGAGATATTTAAAGAGTTGATCACACATACCTCTGGAGACTTTGATGAGGCAATAGATTGGCTTAGAAACTTGGACGAGGAATACAAACTTACCACCAGTGAATATACAATTGACGACTTTATAGAAGATCTTAAGAAAAAAGGCTACATCCGAGAAGAGATAAAACCGGACGGGAAAGGAGGAATGGGAATTACAGCGAAGACTGAAAGAGCCATAAGACAACAAGCTTTAAATCAAATTTTCGGAAAGATCAAGAGAAGTGGCTCTGGGAATCACTCCACAAAGCATCAAGGTTTGGGTGACGAGCATACGGGAGAATTTAAGGAATTCCATTATGGCGATTCTTTGGATAGGATTTCTATGACAGAAAGCTTAAAAAATGCACAGATCAATCATGGGGCGGGAGAATTTAAAATGACTGAAGATGATCTTGTGGTGGAGGAAACTCATCATAAATCACAAATGAGCACGGTGCTTATGATAGATATAAGTCATAGTATGATCTTGTATGGCGAAGATAGAATTACGCCAGCTAAGAAAGTTGCCATGGCTTTAGCCGAACTTATTACCACTCGTTATCCTAAAGACACACTGGATATCCTTGTTTTCGGGAATGATGCTTGGGCTATTTCTATTGGGGATCTGCCTTATTTAAATGTGGGACCTTATCATACCAATACTGTTGCTGGATTGCAATTGGCTATGGATCTTTTAAGACGTAAGAGAAACACCAATAAGCAAATTTTCATGATCACAGATGGGAAACCGAGTTGTATCAGGGAGCGAGATGGCACTTATTATAAAAATAGTGTAGGATTGGATCCTTATATTATAGAGAAATGTTACAATGCTGCCAGTCAGGCTAGAAAATTACATATCCCAATAACTACTTTTATGATCGCTCAGGATCCTTATCTGGAACGCTTTGTTCGGGAATTTACTCAAGCCAATCATGGAAAAGCATTTTTTACCGGACTTAAAGGTTTAGGTGAAATGATATTTGAAGATTATGAGAACAATAGAAAGAAGAAAATTAGAGGTTAATTAGCTATAGAATTATTTAAGCACCCAACACGTTCAGAGATATTTATTCTGACAAAATTTTAAAACATATGAAAATCGAAAATATTAAAACCTTTGGAGATCTGAAAACTTCAGGATATAAAACCAAAAGTATTAAAGAAGAATTAAGACAAAATCTATTAACCAATATTAAAAATGGGAAAAGCTCTTTTGAAGGGATACATGGGTACGAACATACTGTGATCCCAGAACTGGAGCGAGCTATTCTCTCTAAACATAATATTAATTTTCTTGGGTTGCGAGGTCAAGCAAAAACTCGTTTAGCAAGATTAATGGTTAATTTACTAGATGAATACATTCCCATCGTTGCTGGTTCAGAAATTAATGATGATCCTTTTGATCCCATTTCGAGATATTCAAAAGAGTTAATTAAAGAAAAGGGAGATGATACTCCAATTAGTTGGGTGGCAAGGGAAGAACGATTCTTCGAAAAATTAGCAACTCCAGATGTAACTGTAGCAGATCTTATTGGGGATGTAGATCCAATTAAAGCTGCCAATTTAAAATTGAGTTATGCAGATGATCGAGTTATTCATTTTGGAATGATTCCACGTGCAAACAGAAGTATTTTTGTGATCAACGAACTTCCAGATCTTCAAGCCAGAATTCAGGTGGCACTTTTTAATATACTTCAGGAAGGAGATATCCAAATACGAGGATTTAAATTGAGATTGCCATTAGATATGCAGTTTGTATTTACTGCCAATCCAGAAGATTATACAAATAGAGGAAGCATTGTAACTCCTCTCAAGGATAGAATTGGTTCTCAGATATTAACACATTACCCTAGAACCATAGAAATTGCCAAAACTATTACTCAGCAAGAAGCGAAATTAGATGAGCGTCAACTTGGGTTGGTACATGTTCCAGAATTAGCTAAAGATCTTTTAGAACAGATAAGTTTTGAAGCGCGAGATAATGAATATATAGATTCACGAAGTGGGATTAGTGCCAGATTAAGTATTTCCGCTTTCGAAAATCTTTTAAGTGCTGCAGAACGTAGAGCCTTAATTACAGGAGAAGAAAAAACTTTGCTGAGGTTTAGTGATTTTCTTGGGGTTATACCTGCTATCACAGGAAAAGTTGAATTGGTTTATGAAGGAGAGCAGGAGGGAAGTGCTGTGGTTGCTCAAGAATTAATTAGTGATGCAGTGAAAACTTTATTTCCAAAATATTTTCCAAAGATCGAAAAATTAGAGAAAGTAGATGAGGATAATCCATATAATGATTTAGTTGAATGGTTCTTTGCTGAAAGTGGATTTGAGTTGCTAGACGATCTTTCAGAAAAAGAATACAAGGAACGATTAGATTCTATTCCACCTCTTACTCAGCTAATAAATAAATATCAAGCTGATATTTCGAAGGAGGATTCTTATTTCCTCAAAGAATTTATTTTATGGGGTTTGGTAGAATTTAAAAAACTTAATAAATATAGATTTTCTGAAGGTATTCAGTTTAAAGACCTTTATGGTAGTTATATAAGTGGACTGTAATTTTCTAAGCTACAAATTTATTTGAATTAAGATTATACAGATTTTCACCTTAAGATTGATGATAAAAATTAAATAGTATGAGTAAAGACAAAAACGTAAAAGCACAAGAAAAATTTGGAGAAGCGGTAAATACAGGTAATCTAGAAATGATTCGGGATGTGGTTTCTGAAAAAGTTAAAGACCATGACCCAGCGGATATTCAAGGCCCGGGCGCACAAGGATTTATAGACTTTTTTGGAATGATGCGTTCTGCGTTTCCGGATTTTGAGGTTGAGGTTAAAAATTTAGTTACAGATGAAGATCATGTATGTTTTGCTTACACAGCATCAGGAACACATAAAGGGGAATTTATGGGAGTCTCACCTACGGGAAAACAATTTAGTGTTCGTGGAATGCAGATTGGCCGATTCGAAGATAACAAATTAGTAGAACGTTGGGGAGCAACAGATGAACTTGGAATTTTAAAACAACTAGGTGTAAAGCCGGTGTAAAATCTATTTTTTCGCTTTTTAAAATTCAATAATAGTGCTTTTACATTTAAAAAGTACTTAATCATAATACGAATCTGATAATTTAAGATCTTTAAATTATCAGATTTGTTATTTTATAATAGACTGATTAAGAATATTCTAATATTCATTTTAATATAAAATAAATGATCTCTAAGAGAACTTTTATGTATACATTTATAATCAGTTTTTTAAGAAAACATGATTTATACAAATCTTTCGAATAGCATTTCCACAATTGTTCCTGGCACTACAGGCAATACTGCTATTTATATGTTTTCTATTACCCCTATGGGGTATTATATATAAAACTTCCGCACCAAATTTTCCATTTTTTTTCCATTTTTAATAATTACAGCATGAATATATTGAAATTCGGAGGATCTTCATTAGCCTCTCCAAGTAGAATAAAATTAGTTTCAGAAACCATTCAGGAAAAACTTAAAGAAGGTACAAGCCTGGTAATTTTTTCAGCATTTGGTGGAGTAACGAACGATTTTTTACAAATGGCTGATCTTGCTGCTGCCGGCGATTTAGACTATAAGGAAATTCTACAGAAAAACGAAAAAAGACACTTAGATGCTGTTAAGGAACTTATTCCAATAAATAATCAGAGTGCTATTCTAAGCAAAGTGATAACCGAATTTAATAGTTTGGAAACACTATATGAAGGTGTCTATTTGTTAAATGAACTTTCAAATAAAACTAAACATGTAATCGCTAGTTATGGTGAAATCTTGTCTTCACTAATAATTACAGAATATTTCAGAAGTTTAAAAACAAATGTAAAATTCATTGATTCCAGAGACCTTATCGTTTGTAAAAATGAAAATGAAAAGGTGCAGGTGAATTATGTAAAGACCAATGCAAATATCCTGAATTATTTTAAGGATAATAAAGCCGATCTTTTTGTAGCACCTGGATTTGTGGCTAAAAATGAACAAGGAGTTCCTAGTACCTTAGGACGAGGAGGATCAGATTTTACTGCGGCTATTTTTGCGGGTGCATTAGATTCCGATAAAGTTTTAATATATACAGATGTAAATGGAATGTATACTGCTAATCCAAGTATAGTAACTCATGCATATCCTTTAAAAAACATCTCTTATGAAGAGGCAATGGAATTATCTCATTTTGGAGCCAAGGTTTTATATCCGCCAACTTTGCAGCCTTTAATAAATAAACAAATTGAAATCCATATAAAGAACACCTTCAAACCTTCTGAAATTGGTACTATAGTTTCGAAATCGAGTCAGGAGAATTTTAGATGGGTTACCGGGATCACACATATAGATTCTATAAAGTTATTAAATATTGAAGGTAGCGGAATGGTAGGTATTCCTGGATTTTCTAAAAGGCTTTTTGAAGTATTATTTCAGGAAAAGATAAACGTGGTTCTTATTACACAAGCATCTTCTGAACATAGTATTTGTATAGCGGTAAGAAATGAAGAAGCATTACAAGCAAAAGATGCCATTAACGAGGCTTTCGAAGTTGAGATACAAAACTTCAAGATCAAACCGGTAGAGATAGAAGACAATGTAGCAATTATAGCCTTGGTAGGAGATAGAATGAAAAGCCATCATGGATTAAGCGGAAAAATGTTTAGCGCCCTGGGAAATAACAACATAAACATAAGAGCTATAGCACAAGGATCTTCAGAAAGAAATATCTCTGCAGTGATTGCCAAAAAGGACGTTAAAAAGGCTTTGAACACCTTACATGAGCAGTTTTTTGAGGTGCCTTCCAAAGAACTCAATTTGTTTATTACCGGAGTTGGGAATGTGGGTAGTAAATTGATAGAACAACTAAAGCAACAGGAAGGATATCTATTGGAAAAACTGAGTCTAAAGATTCGTATTCTTGGGATCTCAAATTCTAGAAAAATGATATTTGCTGAAGATGGGATAGATTTAAACAACTGGCAGCAAGAGCTTGAAAAGGGACAAACTGCATCTAAAGAAGATTTCTTTGAAAAGGTTAAAGATCTCAATTTACGTAACAGCATTTTTGTAGATAACACGGCTAGCCCAGAGATTGCAGATTGGTACAAACAATATTTGGCAAATTCTATATCTGTGGTTACTTGCAATAAAATTGCCTGTGCAGATGATTTTGTGAATTATCAGAAACTGCAAGATCTTTCTAGAGAATATGGGGCTTCTTTTTTATATGAAACCAATGTAGGAGCAGGTTTACCCATTATAGATACTTTGAAGAATCTTATGGCATCTGGAGATAGTGTACATAAGATACAGGCGGTGCTTTCTGGAAGTTTAAATTTTGTTTTCAATACTTATAATGCGGAAGCACCTTTTTATAAAACAGTGGAAGCAGCTATGAAAGAAGGTTATACAGAGCCGGATCCAAAAATCGACTTAAGCGGAATCGATGTTTCTCGAAAAATATTGATCCTTGCAAGAGAAAGCGGATTACAATTAGAACTTAATGAGATAGAAAATGACAGTTTTTTATCTGATGAAAGTTTAAAAACAGCTACTAACGAAGATTTCTTTGAGGTATTAAAAAAAGACGAATCTCAATTTAAGGAGATGTATAAAAGTGCTTCAGAAAATAACAAACAATTAAAGTATGTTGCCCAATTGGATAATGGACATGCTAAGGTAGGTTTACAACAAGTAGGGCCGGAGCATCCATTTTATAATTTGAATGGGAGCGATAATATAGTTCTGTTTTATACCAATAGGTATAGTGAACAACCACTTATAGTTAAAGGTGCCGGAGCAGGGGCAGACGTAACAGCTTCCGGGATCTTTGCAGATATTATTAGAATAGGTAAGAAATAGATATGGAAGAAATTAAAATTTTTGCTCCCGCTACTGTCGCAAACCTTTCTTGTGGATTTGATGTGCTAGGTTGTTGCTTAGATACTATTGGAGACCAGATGATCTTGAGAAAGAATAACCTAAACAAACTAAGAATACTCAGAATTACAGGTCAGGATTTGCCATTAGAGTCAGAAAACAATGTGGCAACAGTAGCGATCGATGCGATGCTTAAAACCTTGGGTTCTACCCAAGGTTTCGATATTGAAATAGATAAAAATATAAAAGCCGGAAGTGGGATTGGAAGTAGCGCTGCAAGTTCTGCAGGAGCGGTATTTGCCGCCAATATGCTGCTGGGAGAACCTTTCAATTCTAAAGAACTTATAGTATTTGCTATGGAGGGAGAACGGCTAGCAAGCGGCAATGCCCATGCAGATAATGTGGCTCCTGCATTAATGGGCGGCTTTAGTTTGGTTAAAAGTTACCACCCATTAGAAGTGCTGTCCTTGCCCTCTCCACCAGAAATAAGATTTGTCATTTTACATCCCCTAATAGAACTAAAGACTAAAGACTCCAGAGCGGTAATAAAACAACAAGTTCAATTGAAAGATGCAATTGGGCAATGGGGAAATTTAGCTGCATTTGTGAGTGGTTTGTATACTGAAGATTATGAATTGATAGGCAGAAGCCTTGAGGATAAAATAATAGAGCCAATGCGATCTGTACTAATACCTTATTTTGAAGAACTAAAAAATATAGCTTTAGAAAATGGTGCTTTGGGTTTTGGGATCTCTGGTTCCGGTCCATCAGTTTTTGCGATGTGCAAAGGAGATACTGCTACAGCGAATGTTAAGAAGGCAATGCAGCTTTTCTATCAGGATAAGGGAATCGAATTTGATTTGCATCACTCTGCAATAAATAGAACAGGAATAAGAATACTTGAATAAAAATGAGATGCTTTTAATAGTTCAATATCTCTCGATGAGTTTTTGAAAGTATTTGGTTTAAATAATATTATAGATGAAATATTTTAGTTTAAATAATAAATCACATAGTTCTACCTTTGAAAATGCAGTTGTTAAAGGATTGGCTCCAGATAAAGGTTTATACTTTCCTGAAGAAATAGCCCAGTTACCTGCATCCTTTTTTGAGGTTCTACCAACACTATCTAAAATCGAAATTGCTTATTCTGTAATTAAAAATTACGTTGGTGAAGAGATTCCAAAAGACGAATTAGTACGCATTATAGAACATACCCTCGATTTTGATTTTCCTGTTATTCCTGTAGAAAAAAACATTCAGGTTTTAGAACTTTTTCATGGTCCAACAAAGGCCTTCAAAGATGTGGGAGCCAGATTTATGGCGGGATGCTTAGGGTATTTTATCAAAAAAGGAAACTTAGGGAAAATCACTGTTTTGGTAGCAACTTCCGGAGATACAGGTGGAGCAGTGGCAAACGGATTTTTAGGAGTAGAAGGAATAGATGTTGTAATCCTTTATCCGAAAGGTAAAGTGAGTGAAATTCAGGAAAAACAACTTACAACCTTAGGGCAGAACATCGTTGCTTTGGAAGTTGATGGTACTTTCGATGATTGCCAGGATATGGTGAAAAGAGCATTTTTGGACACTGAGATTCAAAATAAAAGACAGCTCACTTCTGCTAATTCCATAAATGTTGCCAGATGGTTACCGCAAATGTTCTATTATTTTATAGCCTATCAGCAACTTCAACTAAATAATAAGAAAGTGGTATTTTCTGTTCCCAGTGGAAATTTCGGGAATATATGTGCCGGAATGTTGGCTGCTAAAATGGGACTTCCTATCCATCATTTTGTGGCATCCAGCAATGCAAATAATGTCGTAGACAGATATCTTGCTTCTGAAAAATACGAACCTAAACCAAGTGTGCAAACCATTTCTAATGCTATGGATGTTGGAAACCCTAGTAATTTTATAAGAATTCAGGAATTATTTCAGCAAACGTTTAATGAACTTAAAGAGAAATTATCTTCTTATAGTTTTACTGATTTGGAAACGGAAGACACTATGAGAAAGGTTTTTAAAGAATCTAATTATGTATTAGATCCTCATGGTGCGGTTGGATATTTAGGACTTAAAAAATTCTTAGCCACTAATCCTGATTATTCAGGTGTTTTCTTGGAAACTGCCCATCCGGTTAAATTTTTGGATACTGTCGAGAATGCTATAGATCATAAACTAGAAATTCCAGACTCTATAAAAGCTTTAATGAATAAGGAAAAGAAGGCATTTCAAATAAAAAATTACAAGGATCTTAAAGCACATCTTTTAAGCTAAAAAAGCAATGCCCTATAATTATTAAAATTAAAGGGCATTACTGTTCTAAATATGGTTTTTATTTTACCAAATACTTGGCTGGTTCTCCTTCTTTAGGTAAAGATTTCATAATAAAATCTCTGATATCATTATTGGCATTTTTAAGATCTTCACTTCTCAAATACATCATATGCCCGCTTCTATAAGCTTTAAAGCTTAATCTATCTTGCATTTTTCCACTAGGATCTAATTGCCACATAGAATATTTCGCATTAAAATAGGTGGTAGCACCGTCAAAATACCCAGACTGGATCAATACGTCTAAATTTGGATTTTGTGCCATTGCTTGTCTTAAATCTTCTCCGCTGTTATCGCCACTTCTATCCCAAGGATGCACAGGACCAAACATGTTGTATTTAATATCTGTTTCAAATTTCAATTCCTGTTGCAGGTAATAATTAATTGCTGGAGTAAAGGAGTGTAGCCAAGAAGTTAATTCGGCATTATAATCTGGAGAATCACCTGCGATTTTGCTATCAATTCCCAAATACCTAGAATCTAATCGCCCCACAGTAAATCCACCATCTTCCCTCATTAGTTCTTTCCAGAAATAACGAAAAGGCACGGCAAGATTATTTTGGGAAATCACCTTTTCTGAGATCCCGGAGTAGCCGGACATTTTAGCTGCAATTTCTTTCTTTTTAGTTTCTTCTATAAACCCACCTTTCACCAATACTGGTAACAAGGTATTAATGGCATAATTTTCCACTTCTGGTAAGACTTCATCCAGATCTTTATTTTGAAGCGCTGTTGGCAATTTTTTATGGTACCAAGCTGCGGCAGCAAAATATGGAAGTCTGTTAGCTATTTCTACTGGACCATCACGCTCTATCCCGATTTCTGTTGGCGAAACTAAAATAACTCCATTTAAATACATCCAATGACTGTTTTGAAGTTCTAAAGCTAAACCTGAAACTCTGGTAGTTCCATAACTCTCACCAATTAAATATTTTGGCGATAACCACCTGTTTTTTCGTGTAACAAAAGTATTTACCCATTCTGCCAGATATTTTATATCTGCCTGAACTCCGAAGAAATCTTTTTTATCAGTTTTATTTTCTTCAGGATCTATTAATCTGGAATAACCTGTATTTACAGGGTTTACATATACGATATCTGCAACATCTAAAATTGAATATGGATTTTCTTTCACCCCGTAAGGCTGTACAGGGAAACCTTCATCATCTATCTTTAAAATCCTGGGTCCTGTGTACGCAAGATGCATCCATACAGATGCAGATCCCGGACCTCCATTAAAGGAGATCACTAGAGGCCTATTTTCGGTATTTTTAATATCACTTCGTTTATAATAAGTATAAAATAAACTGGCAACAGGAATTCCTTTTTCATTCCACACTGGTTGTGTCCCGGTTTGAGCGGTATAGTTAATATTCTTGCCACTTATATTTACAGAATGATTGGAGACAACCATGGTATCTATGGGTAATTTTACTTGTTGGGAAAATGCTGTTAGAGATAAGGTGAAAAGACTAATAAGTGTAATAATTCTCATAGAATAGTTTAATTTAAAAATGTTGCCAGCTCTAGCAGGGATTGAATATAATTATTTTTTCAGTTTAAATCCTTCATCCTTCACTATAATAACATAGCTCAGTATGATTCCACCTAATGCAGCGATCATAAAAAATATAATAGCAAGCCCGGGATAACCAAAAATAACAAAAGAAGATGGAACTCTCATTAGCATTGCCGCACCAACGATCATTGCAGCAATAATAAGCCCTAGGGTTATTCTATTTGCAACTTTTTGAAATCCATCTGTAAAGCGCTGCTGATCTATAGCATCTACTTTAATCTTAAATTCATTGTTAGCAAGATTTTCTGAAATTTTATTTAATCGTTCCGGGAGATGCTCGGCTAATTTTTTAGATTCTAAGGCTACAGAAAATAAATTCTCAGGCTTTAATTCCTTATACATCTTAGAACGCATCATTTTATGCACATGCTTCCTAATAGCTTCCTTAAGATCGAAGTCGGGATCTAAAACTGCGATTATTTGGTCCATGTTCAGGAAGATCTTTCCTAGGATATTTACTTCTACAGAGATTAAAATCCCATTATTTGCTGCGATCCTGTTCATTTGAATTAGCAGTCTTCCGGTTTCCATTTCTTTAGCCGCTGTAACCTGGCTATCCATAATTAGCTGATTTACATTTCTTCGGAAATTCTTCACATCTGCGTGATCTGTTAATTCACTCATATTCAATAAAACATCTGCCGCTGCTTCTCCGTCTTCCTGACTTAATGCTATTAAAAGTTGAAGTAATTTTTCTTGAATGTTAGTTGTGAATTTCGCAACCATTCCAAGATCTATTAAAGCGATCTGATTTTGATTTGTAATATGAATATTTCCCGGATGAGGATCTGCATGAACAAATCCATCTGTAATTATTTGTTTTAAATATGCTTCTACCAATTCATCTACCAAAGGACTAAGATCATTTTCCAATTTTTTCATTGGCGAGATAGAAGTGATCTTTTTACCCTGAATGAAATCCATAGTAAGCACCTTGGAAGAGGAATAATCTAAAATTGGCTGAGGTACAATAAGACTGCGGAATTCTTTTAGATTTGTTCCAAGTGTAATTAGATTTTGAGCTTCGCGATTATAATCTAGCTCTTGTAAAAGAATATGTCTTAATTCAGCCAGCACATTATCAAAAGCATATTTTTTAGCCACCTCTGTATGCTTAACAGCAAATTCGGCCATTTCTTTTAAGGTGTCTAAATCTGCCAAGAACTGTTTTCTAATTCCTGGTCGCTGGATCTTTACTGCAACCGGTTTACCCGATCTTAAAGTAGCTTTATGAACTTGTCCAATAGATGCACTTGCCAAAGGTTCTTCATCAAAGGAACTAAATGCTTTAGAAATTCTCGACCCTATTTCATCTTCAACAATTTCTTGAACCACACTATAATCTATAGGTGGAACATCATCTTGAAGGCTAGCCAATGCTTGTAAATAAGGATCTGGTAATAGGTCTGGACGAGTAGATAAAAGTTGACCTAACTTAATATAGGTTGGACCCATATTTTTTAGATCTTCTACTAACTCTTCAGGTGTTTGGTCGTATACTTCAGATTTGTTTTCATCTGGATCGTCCTCATTTAATGCTGTGGAAGCGGTTTTAGCAAAGAGATCGCTATTCCAATACTTCAGCATAAAGATCATAAATTTTTGGTATCGCTGAAGATTTTCGGGAAGTATAGACATGGTCGTCCTATTATTTAAGTTGTTAAAAAATTAAATATATCTTTTAAATATTTTAAACGCAATTTCGTTTCTTAAATCTTAACATCCTTTTATTACAATTCGATGTTGGATTGCACAGGATCCTAAAAGTAATTAATTATAGAGATAGCAATTTATTAAGTTTATTAATATTGGAAGGCGCGCCAAAAAGATAGAGTAGATCTCCCGTTTTTATAACTGCATCTGGGGTAATATCTGTAATGTAATGATTGTCTCTTTTAATTGCCAAAACGGTAATTCCATAATTTTTACTAATCCCAGATTCCATCACAGTTTTTTCTACAATTGCATTTGCACCTTGCTTTACACTTAAGGTTACGATCTCCTTATTTGGAATATTTAAATGCTGATATGCTGGTGTATGTGGTCCCGCTTTAAGCGTTGTTAGCATTTCATAATCTGAAGACCGAACATTATTAATGAAATCCATAATTTGGTCATGAGGGATCAGATATTTTCTCAAAACTCTACTAAAAATCTCAATTGAAGTTTCAAATTCTTCAGGAATTACTTCATCTGCACCCATTCTCAAATTTTCTGCAATTTCCTTTACATATCTAGTACGAACAATAATACAAGCCGTTTTTGAAAGCCCACGAACTTCATTTATGATCTGCTTCGTAGAATTGGGATCGGAAATAGCAATAACAACCACCCTTGCCTCTTGCACATGAACGTGTTTTAGAATCACAGGATTTGCTGCATCTCCAAAAACTATTGGCTCATCATTCTTTTTAGCCTCTTGAAATGCCTCTTGCTCAAGATCTAGAATTACATAAGGAATATTAGTGCTTTTTGCTGCTTTAGAAATATTCTTTCCATTAATTCCATATCCAATGATTACTAAATGATCTTTAAGTTCTTCAATACTTGAGTGATTTTGTAATTGAATATTATGATAGGTATGTAACCTTTTTTTAATAGCCTTTGGTATTGGTATCTTCAGTAAAAAATATGTGATATTGGGAGCGAAATTCATTAAAAATGGAGTGAGAGCCATTGTAATGATTGAAATTGCTAAAAAGTACTGATAAATATTTGTAGGTAGTAATCCATTTTCTAAACCTACAGTAGACAATAATAGGGAAAATTCTCCCACCTGAAATATAGAAAAAACGGTAAAGAACATTGTTCTAGCTGGATACCTTAGTGTTAATGCGGTAATTGCTATAATGATCATTTTTAAAAGAATTACCCCAATGGCAAGTAAGATCACATAAAGGAAATTAGCCATAAAAAAATTAAGATCTAGTAAGGATCCTACAGAGATAAAGAAGAAGCTGATAAAAATTTCTCGAAAGGGCAACACATTCGCGGTAGCTTGATGACTATAATCTGATTCAGAAATAATTAAACCTGCGAAAAATGCTCCTAATGCTAAGGAGAGTCCAATGGCAGAGGTAAGCCATGCTACAGAAAAGCAAAATACGATCGTTGTTAAGATGAATAATTCTTGATTTTTGGTTTTTACAACCATTTCAAAAATCTTAGGAACAATATAAATTGCTAAAAGGTAGATAATAATAAGTACCCCAATAATCTTGATTAGAAGAATGCCCAAGGTGTTCCATATGTTTTCATCTTGCCCAGTTAATAAGGGTGTAAGCAGCATCATAGGAACTACTATAATATCTTGGAATATTAGGATTGCGACTATTATTCTTCCGTGTGGTGAACTAATCTCTCCCTTTTCCTGTAATATTTTTAAAACTATGGCGGTACTACTCAGGGAAAATAAGAACCCGATGAATACTGCGGTGTTCAATGGAATTCCTATAATATTTGCTAGAAATGCAGTTAATAATATTGTTCCACCAACTTGGATACCACCACCAATAATGATAGTTTTTTTAATAGCTGCAAGACCTTTTAAGGAAAGTTCGATCCCAATAATAAAAAGTAGAAAGATTATCCCTATTTCAGAAAGGAGTTCCACTTCATGTTGCGAACTAATTAAATTGAACGCATATGGACCTGCGATGATACCTGCAAGTAAAAAACCTAACAGAGAAGGAACTTTAATCTTCTGAAATAAAAGAATTATAAATATAGAAAGCCCTAAAATTATAACGATGTCCTTAAGGATTGGTATATCCATTCTGCTAATATTGATTTTTAATTAGCAACGAATTTACAAATAGGAGTTCAATTATAATATTATAACTGGTCTTTGTGTCTAATTTTTTAATTCTTGCTGAAGTATGGCAAAGGAAACTTGATTTTGCATAAAAGAAAAAGAGGTTATTTTAAAAGAAGCAATGTATCAAGCTGAAAGAAATTCAGAATGATCATGTCTCCAATTAAATAACCTCTTTAAACTTTATTGTTGATCTAATTTTTTAACCAAGCTGTTCTTAATATAACTCTGGAATCGGTTGCAGGAAGATCCATCTCTTTTAGACTCGTTTTCTCTGTTGTAGGTGCAGTGATTTTACCAGTTAACAACACCTCTTCCTCATTTCTTTCCAATAACATGCTTATATCATCTCCTTCATTCCAGGATTGAGAACCCATAACTAGATCATATACATTCTGAATACTATAAGCAGTTCCATTAACCTCCTTAATTACATCTCCATTTTTCACTCCTAATTGAGTTAAAAAAGAATTCAGTTTAATCCCTTTTCTAAAGAACAATTTCATGTTCTCCGGGTTTCCATCAATATAAGGTACTTGACCATCTAAAAAGAAAGAGGTGGCAGTTTCTTCAGTCTGGAAGGAAACACCAACTTTTGCTAAAAATTGATCGTAAGGAATCGGAGTACTTCCGATAACATAAGTATCAAAAAAAGTTTTAATTTCTGGGTAGGTTAAAGAAACTATAGTAGGAATTAATTGATCATCTTTAAAAGGAGTGTTCTTACCATATTTCTCGCTTAATTTTTTCATAAGATCTAAAATTCCCATTTCGCCATTGCTCAATTCTCTAAGTCTAAGATCTAATGCCATTCCTATTAAGGCACCTTTTTGATATACATTATAGTACTCATCTTTATAAGGCTCGTTCAACACATTTTTACTCATATAAGTAAAAGATAGGCTATCGTTATAGTTTTTAGAAGATTCTATTTGCGAGGATATTCTCTTATAAAAATCTTTATTATCAATTAAGCCTTGGTTAACCTGAAATAGATTTGCGAAATATTCTGTAACTCCTTCATACATCCATAAATGTTGAGACATTTTAGGCTCGTTATAATCAAAATAATGAATCTCTTCTGCATGTACATTTAATGGGGTAAGAATATGAAAGAATTCGTGAGATACTACATCTGTCATTGCTCCATTTAAAGTTTCTAATGGCATAGTTTCCGGGAAAACCACTACAGTAGAGGTGTGATGCTCTAAAGCTCCAAACCCTTTGGCGTCTAATTTTGAAGGATCGGCTAAGTACAATAAAATAGAGTAATTAGAGGTATTGTCTATTTTTCCCAAGAATCGCTTTTGTGCTGCGATCATTGTTGCAATTTGTGGTTTTATACTTTTGGCTGTGTGTGCCTTGTTCGGGGAATATACAGAAAGTAAAACCTTGATCCCTTCTACATTTACATAAGTGGTATCTGGTTTGGAATACATAATAGGATTGTCTACAACCTCGAAATAACGTTGAGCTAAGTAAATATCCTTTTTAGAATTTGGCATTTTCTCCAAATTAATGCTTTCAGAAAGCTTAAGAGAAGTACTACCAAATAGATCATTAGGTCTGCTAATGATCAATTGATAAGGTTTTTCTTTTAAACCATCAAAATACCCTACAAAACCATGTAAGTTTAATAGCATATTATTTTTTGCGTCGATATTAGTACCAGTAGGCGAAAAGACTCCTTTTTCACCATCGATATCGAAAGTGTCATTTACCAAGTAGGTGATCTTATCTAGGTTTGCGGCATTATCAATTTTCCAAGAATTTTCATCGGTCTTAACCACTAACAGTTCAGCTCCTAAATAATCTAAGGCTTTAAAATCATCTATAAAATTTCCATAATTATCTATAGAATAGGTACCCGGAACTGTTTTTGGAAGATGGAAAGTAATATCTTGAGAGGTGAATTTTCCCGGATCTACAGTAACTTTTACTCTATCTTCTTTAATATTTACAAGATCTAGATTAACAACAGTTCTATCTAGATTATCTACCGTAATGCTTTTAGGGGCTTTACATCCAACTGCTATACTTATAAGTGCAATGGAATAGATTAATTTCTTCATTAACAAAGTTTTTTAATTATATCGATTAGACTTAGCCACATATCAAATGTTACACCATCCTTAGAGCAAAACCCTAATGCTCGTAGAATTTTGTGTTATTATTTACAGTTCGTTAATAAGTTGTTAATAAATTCATAAAGTGAAATCCCTGAAAATGAGCGTACTTGCAACATCTTAAAACTGAAAAAATGAAGAAAACACTACCCTATAGATTATTTTTTGTAATCTTTTTACTTTTTAGCATCACAGCAACGGCACAAGAAGTTTTTGTAAATGAAATTCATTATGATAATAACAGTGGCGATATTGGCGAAGGAATCGAGATTGCTGGACCAGCAGCGACAGATCTAGCAGGTTGGAGTATTGTAGAATACAACGGAAATGGAGGAGGAACTTCTGGAACTACCAATTTATCTGGAGTAATTCCAGATCTCCAAGGAGGTTATGGAGTGATTTTCTTTCCAATTTCTGGATTACAAAATGGATCTCCAGATGGATTCGCATTAGTGAATAATTTAAATGAAGTTGTTCAATTTCTAAGTTATGAAGGGGTGATAATTGCAACGGATGGAATTGCTAACGGATTCACAAGTACAGATATTGGAGTTAGTGAATCTGGAACTTCAGCAGTAGATTTTTCCCTTCAGCTAGCTGGTACGGGACAACAATATCAAGATTTTACTTGGCAAGAATCAGCATTAAACACCTATGATGCTGTAAATAATGCACAGGATTTTGGCGGAGAAGTTGTTCCTCCAACCATAGTGATTAATGAAGTGGATTCTGATACTGATGGAACAGATATTTTAGAATTCGTAGAACTTTATGATGGAGGAGTAGGAAATTCTTCTCTGGATGGCAAAGCATTAGTGCTCTTTAACGGATCTAATAAGCTTAGTTATAGAGCTATAGATCTTACTGGTTATTCTACAGATGCGAATGGATATTTTGTGATCGGGAATACTGCTGTGCAAAATGTGGGGATTGTGATCCCAAGCAATGCACTTCAAAATGGAGCAGATGCAGTAGCATTATATGAAAGCAATGCTTCTAATTTTCCTAATGGAACTGCAGTTACTACAGATAATTTAATTGATGCTTTTGTATATGACACCAATGATTCTGATGAGGCAGAACTATTAGTCTTATTAAATGAAGCACAACCACAAATAAATGAAGATGGAATGGGAGATAAAGATGCTCATTCTTCTCAACGTTATCCAAATGGATCTGGTGGTTTAAGAAATACTATTACTTATACTCAAGCCCTGCCAACTCCCGGAAAAGCTAATACTAATATCACAGAACCTGTTAATTTAGTTATTAACGAACTTGATGCCGATACTCCAGGAAGCGACTCTCAAGAGTTTCTTGAATTGTATGATGGCGGAAAAGGGAATACACCTTTGGATGGATTTATAGTTGTAACCTATAATGGGAATGGTGATAAAAGTTACGGAGCTTACGATCTTACAGGACAAGTTACAAATGCAGAAGGGTATTTTGTTATGGGTAATGCCGACGTTGAAAACGTAAACATGGTCGTTTCTAGTAATACCTTTCAAAATGGGGCAGATGCAGTAGCATTATATCAAGACGTTATATCTAATTTTCCTAACGGAACCGAAATCACTTTAGATAATTTAGTAGACGCTTTAGTATATGGAACAGACGATGCTCAAGATGAAGAATTAATAGTTCTTTTAAATGAAGGGCAAATACAAGCAGATGAAAACGCAAATGGAAGTCAGGCAGATGAATCCTTACAGAGATTTCCTAATGGGCAAGGTGGGGTAAGAAATACAGCATTTTATATTGCTGCAAAACCATCTCCAGGAACAGAAAATGGTGCTATAGTTCCTCAAACAGAATTGTTATCAATAGCTGAAGCACGAGTTGTAGCAGATAATGAAACGGTAACAATCACAGGAACTTTAACAGTATCAGATCAATTTAGTGGACCGGCCTATATACAAGATGAAACTGGGGCAATGGCAATTTACGATGCCTTGGTTCATGGAAGAGATAATTTTAAAATTGGAGATTCTATTACTGTTACTGGTACTAAAATCACTTACAATGGACAAATTGAAATTAGTCCGGTTAGTAGAGTAGATTTTGAGGGACAAGCAACTAATCCAATTGAGCCACTACAAATCACACTTGCTGAGTTATCTCAGCATCCCGACGAATTAGTGACCATAACAGATATTACTTTTTCTGAAGATGCTGTTGGAGATTTGATCTTTGGCGGTGGGAATTATAATGTTTCAGATGCTAGCGGACCTGGAGTTTTTAGAATAGATCCTCAAACTTCAGCGTTTGTTGGAAAAGCGATCCCCGCCAGTTGTGTGCAAATTACTGGAATTGCAGCAGATGTTTATTTCAATATTATTCCTAGAATATTAGAAGACTTCCCTTGTGCCGGAGCTTATGATAATACAGGAACAGATTCAGCAATTTCAAGAGAACTTACTTTAGATGTGGTTACGTGGAATATTGAATGGTTTGGAGATGAAACAAATACTCCTGTGTACAATAATCCAAATTCAGATGAAATTCAGAAGGAAAAAGTAAAAGCGATTTTATTGGATCTGGACGCAGATGTTATTGGAGTAGAAGAGATCTCAGATGATGTATTATTCGGACAAATGGTTTCTGAAATGGAAGGTTATGATTATGTACTTTCTGATGCTACTTCTTATCCAGAATCTCCTGGAGGTCAAAAAGTTGGATTTATTTATAGAACAGATGTGATTTCTGTAAAATCTACCAGAGCAATGTTTAAGTCTGTACATCCATTTTATGATGGAGATGGATCTTTACTTACAGATTATCCTGAAAGTGCAGATAGATTCTATGCAAGTGGAAGATTACCATTTATGATGGAAGCAGATGTTACTTTAAATGGACAAACGAGCACCATTAATTTTGTTGGTCTTCATGCAAGAGCAAATGGAAGTACAGATTCTCAATCTCGATATGATATGAGAAAATATGATGTTGAAGTACTAAAGGATTCTTTGGATATGTACTATGCTAATAAAAATGTCATGATCCTTGGAGATTATAATGATGATGTAGATGTAACAGTTGCAGATGGCATAAATACGACGGTGTCTACCTATCAAGCCTATGTTAATGATACAGAAAATTATAATATTCTAACTGCGATTTTAAGTGAACAAGGATTTAGGTCTTATGCCTTTAGAGAAAATATGATAGATCATATAATGGTAACATCAGAACTTTCTGAGAATTTTGTAGACGGAAGTGCTAGAGTTCATTATGAATATTATGATAGTGAATTCACTACCACAGCTTCAGATCACTTCCCGGTATCAGTAAGAATGATTCTTAAAAATGTTGAAATAACATCTATAGAAATCACCGAGGTTACCTGCAATGGAACTGCTACAGGAACAGCAACTGTAAATGTAGATGGTGGGATTTTGCCATATACATACGCTTGGAGTGATGGACAGACTTCTAAAACAGCAGTTAATTTAGTCGCTGGAACTTATTTTGTGGAAGTTACAGATGGATTAGGAAATACAGTTATATCAAATAATATTGTTATTTCTGAAGCTGCTGCCTTACAATTAACACTAATTGAAGATCAATTGGTTTATTCTGGGTACGATACAACGTGTACTTTACTTGGTGCTACGGAAATTAGTGGAGGTAGAGGAGAATATATGTATTCTTGGAGTACTGGGGAAACTACAGAAACTATTAGTGTTTGTCCTTCTGAAACCACAGAATATACTCTTGTTATCACAGATTCTAACGGGTGTACTGCAGAAGATTCTGTTGTGGTAACAGTTCAAGATGTTGCTTGTGGAAATGGGAATGGCCAAGATAAAGTTCAACTTTGTTTTAATGGAAAATCTCTATGTGTGGCAATGCCAGCGGTAGAAGCTCATTTAAGAAAAGGAGCAATATTAGGAAGTTGTTCTGGTCAAAATGTGGTGATTGAAGCTATTGCTGCTGCTCCAAATCCAACGAATAATTTTACTACCATTAGAGTGAGCAGTGCTGAGAATTATAAGGCTGAGGTATTGGTTTTCGATCTTAACGGAATTTTATTGAACTCTCAAAAGGTTCAGCTTAAGAAAGGAAATTCAGACTTTATAGTGAATCTTTCTAAAATGATCACTGGAATGTATGTGATCCAAGTGAAAGGAGCAACTTTTGAAAGTACACCTTTGAAGGTGATGAAATACTAGTTTTGCTATTTCAAATCATAAAAAAAAGAGGCGCCATTTGGCGCCTCTTTTTTTTTGACCTATCTCTATCAAATAATGAATTTCGCCACCCTAAACTTGAATCAGGGCCTCTGTAGGTGAAATAACTAATTTATAGAGATTCTGAAATAAATTCAGAATGACGCATTTTTAAGTTTGTTTATTTTGGCTAAAATTTAATTGCCTTATTCCCTAATTTGGCCATCACCCAACACGTAATATTTATTGGTTACCAATTGTTTTAGTCCAAGAGGTCCACGGTGGTGTAATTTATCTGTACTAATAGCTAATTCTGCACCTACGCCCATTTGTCCGCCATCTGTAAAGCGGGTAGAGGCATTATGGTATACGGCAGCACTATCTACTTGCTCCATGAACTCTATAGCTTCACTTTTATCTTTAGTAATGATCACCGCAGAATGTCCGCCAGAATATTTATTGATCTTATTAATAACATTATCAATTCCATCTACGCTTCCAATCACGATCTTCATAGCTAAGAACTCCTCATACCAGGTATCTTCATTTGGCAGCTTTTCTTCGGAACTTAATATCTCCGAAATTTTTTCATCAACCAAAATCTCTACGTTATTATCCTTCAATAATTTCTGAAGCTCTTTCAATCTAGATTCGTATTCGGGAAGGTTTTGATCTATCAATACCTTATCTAATGCATTACAACCAGAAATTTTATCTGTCTTGGCATTCAAGATCACTTTTTTGGCAGTCTCAAAATCGGCATTTTCAGAAACATATAAAAAGTTATTTCCTCTTCCACTAACCAATACAGCACCAGTTGCATGTTGTTTTACGAAAGCGATTAGACGCTCTCCGCCACGGGGTACTATAAGATCTAATTGCACAGGTGGATTTTTCAAGAATTCCTGAGTTTCCTCTCTGTTTAAATGTAAAAGCTCGATCCAGTTAGTTTCCAGACCATTTTCTGTTAAAGCTTCGTGCCAACATGCCTCTAAAATCTTATTACTATGAATTGCTTCTTTTCCACCTTTTAAGTAGATCTTATTATTTGCTTTAAAAGCAAGTACGGCAGCTTCTATAGTTACATCTGGCCTAGATTCATAGATGATCATAATATTTCCAAAGGGTGCAGTTTTATTGGTAATATCCAACCCGTTTTCCAATACTAAGTGAGAAATAGTATTTCCAACCGGGTCTTCTTGTCCCATTACTTCCTTTATAGATTGGATCATCCCATCTACTTTCTTATCGTTTACAATAAGACGATCGTACATAGCACCTTCTTTCTCTCCAAAGGCTTCTAGATCTTTTTTATTTGCTTCTATAATTTGTACTCGCTTCGTATCCAAAATTCGGATCATCGCTTTAAGCACATTATTTTTTATATCTGTTTTTATCAACTTCATATTATCTCTCTTTTAAAACGTTTATATCTTCTTGTTCTCTTGAAATGTTTATGCCGTAAACTTGGTTCCAACAGGTTTTCCTGCTAGAATATCCAGTATGACATTCCTTCTTTTACCATTTGCGATATAAGTAGGGATGTTTTTAGCAGCGGTTTCTTTTGCGATCTTTATTTTAGATTCCATTCCGCCTCGGCCTTCACCTTCACCTTTTTCTGATACTTGCACATATTTCTCTACATCCTCATCTCCATCAACTTTATTCAATTTTTCTGAATCGTCATCATCAGGATGTCCTGTGTAAAGTCCTTCGGTGTCACTAAGTATAATTAAGCAATCTGCTTTTATAAGTTCTGCAACTAAACTCGCCAATTCATCATTATCTGAGAACATAGACATGGTTACAGATACTGCATCATCTTCATTTGCAATTGGGATAATCCCTTCAGAAAGTAAAGATTCATAACAGTTTATCATATTCTCTCTGTGCATTCCAGGACTAAAATCTCTTTTTGTAGCCAAGACTTGTCCACAGCGCATTCCATAATCGTGAAAAAGGCTATAATAGTGGCGCATCATCCTTGGCTGACCTACAGATGAAAATACTTGTCTTCGTTTTGATTCATCCTTGACACTGATATCTCCTAAAACTTCCATTCCTGCAATAGCAGAACCAGAAGAAACTAGAACTACCATGATATCTTCTTCATATAGGGTAGCGATCTGTTTCACGAGATTTTTCAATACCGGTACTAAAATTCTGTTGTCTTTATTGGTCATTACATTAGAACCAACTTTTACAACAATTCTTTTCTTCTCCATTTTATTGATCTTAATATTCGTGTTCTATTTTTTGTATTATTACTCTTTTCCTAATTCTACTGCTCTGTCAAAAGCGGCATAGGCAGCATCTTTAATTAATTCTTTTACATTGTTATCTTCCATAGAATCTAAAGCTGCTCTAGTGGTTCCTCCTTTAGATGCTACTCTTTCCATCCATGTATTTGGAGATAGATCAGATTGATTAAATAATTCCACTGCTCCTTCAAAGGTTTTGCTAACAAGTATTTTAGAATCGTTTGTAGAAAAGCCCATTTTTTGTGCAGCTTCCAACATAGATTGCATGAAGTAGAATACATATGCTGGTCCACTACCAGAAATTCCTGTAGAAGCATCTATAAAATTCTCATTAGACACTCTTATAGATTCTCCTGTAGTATCCAATAAATTTCTAACCATAAGAAGTTCTATTCTTGAGACCTCTTTAGATTCTGTATAAGAAGTTACTCCCTTTCCAACTTGCGCAGGAAGATTAGGCATAGCTCTAATTACCTTTCTTACCTCTAAGCTTTCTTGGATGGTATCTATTGTAACACCTGCCATTATAGAAACAAAAATTTGCTCTTTATTTATTAATGGTTTTATTTCATTGAATAATGTTTCAGAATGAAAAGGTTTTACCGCCAGAAAAATAACATCTGCTTGAGGGATGCAATCTTCTATTTTATCGTAAACATCAAAGTGGGAATGTTCTCTTAAGGATGCTATTAATTCTTCAGATTTATCATAGATCATTAATTTGTGTCTGTTCAAAAGAAAGGATTTAGACATACCCTCTGCATATGTTAAACCCATGTTTCCTCCGCCAATAACTAATATTCTCATTTTTTTGTTTTTTATTAAATGATTTCTCCCGAATTAAATTTCGGTCGATTTTCTATTCTAAGAATGCAAAGACCATACTAGGCTGGCAGTAATTCTTAATTCAATGAATTAAGAAAGGTTTATCAAATTTTAGCTTAAATTTTGAAACTGTAGAATTAACAATTATAAGCTTTAAATATATAGATATGGAAAAAAGAGATATACTAAGATGATTTCTATGCTACTGTTTAATTAGCTAGAAATCAATGATTTAAGGTTTTAAGTGAATTTATATTCTATGTAAAGTAAGTTGTATTATTCTCATTGATTATCACATTATTCAAAATTATTTTAAATTTAATTGATGGAAAATAATAATTAAATAATTTTTTTTTAATTTAAATAATAATGCGCCATTATGACAAAATTGGCAATATTGACAGTTAGCTAAGCGGGAGTATTAAAAAACGAGAGAGTAATTAATCAGGCATCCGCAGTTTATTAGTGCAAAATTTGAAGAGTTCTTTTTGAAATTCATCGAAATCTGCAAGGAATTTCATTAATCTATTTTCAAGTTTTTCATGTTGTTTAAAATAAAAGGTTTCGCAGGAAATATCCTCACATTCAAACATCCCAATAAGATCATTTTTATGGTTACTAATAGCTTGATGTAATTCTATTTTTTCATTTTTTAAGGTGGTTATGGTGCTGGAAAATGCGAATAAATTTTCATAAAGATTTGGAATATTTTTCTGAAAAATATCAGCAGTAATAAATTGACTTAGAAAATTAATTTCTTCAGAACTTGTTTGAAGTTTTTTGTCCCACTCTCTAGTATCTGAGATTAATTCATCTACATTTTTTTCATTAGCAGAACCGCTTTTCTTAGTAAATGTAGCCATAGGAGAAGTATTAAATTGTTATACAATCGGGGCTTATAAAGATAAGATTTTTAAAAAATAATTACAAAGAAATTGCTCGGCAGTTTATAGCCTAGAATCGTGTAAAATAAGGATTGGGATTTTTGGTTCGTATCCTATTTCTTTTAATATAGATTTAGAAAAAATATTATGGAGAAAATTATGCTTTTTATTTACCACCGCCAGTATGGTACTTTCTCTACTTTCTATAAAAGATCTAATTCCTTGCAAAACATTAGCTTGGTTTAATATATGGAAGGAATGTGTTATATCTTTAAAATATTCTTTTAGTAAATTTTTATTATAGAGTTGATCATCACTAATTTCATTGTGCTTTTTAACATATAAAACCCTTATTGCTGCATGATATTTTTTAGCTATATCTTTTAAATAGCTAATTTCAGCTAGCTTATATGATATTTTATAATTTGTAGCTAGTACTATTTCTTTTTGAACACCATGTAAATAAGGAGTATGTTCAGGAATTATAAGTACGGGACATTTTTTTATATTTTGAATTACTGTAACTGCACTACTGCCATATAATTTTGCAGCTTGATTATTACTCCCTTTTGTACCCATTATAATTAATTCTATTTTGTGGGCTTCAATAGCTTCTTCAATAGCTTCTAATATACTGTTATATGCTGAGAGCGTTTGAAATTTATGGATACTACTTTCTGACATAACACTAATTTGCTCTATCAGATCTTCCAGCCCAGTTTTAGAAGCAATTTTTGCCTTATCATATGCAGGTTCCCCAGGCTCAGGGGCTAAAAGGCTATCTGTTGTAAAATAATAAAGTTGAAAAGCATTAATCAGGTAAAACTCGCAGGGATCATCTTTAAAAAGATTCAATGCAAATTTTAATGCGTTAAAAGCATTATTAGAAAAATCTGTGGGTATTAGTATTTTTCTCATAATTTCAGGTAATTATGACTAAAATTATGAGATTTCTTATTTGAAAACTATGATTAAAATCAGCTTAAAAAAGAGTAGAAGGATATATCGCAAAAAAAAGATCCTGAATTATCAGGATCTTTTTTTAAAACTTTAATACTATACTATTTTGATCGTTTTAGCAGGTTTAGATTTTGCTCCATCCACTTTGCGCAGTTTAAGTTTTAAAACTCCATCTTTATACTGGGCTTTTACATCTTTATTTTCGTCTACAGTTTCCGGTAATGTAAGAGAACGAGAAAAAGAGTGGTAGCTAAATTCTTTGCGCATATATGCGTCATTTTTTTCTTCTTGTTTGTCTTCAATTTCTGCAGAGATATTTAAAATTCCATTGTCAATAGTGACTTTAAAATCGTCTTTAGAAAGACCAGGAGCAGCTAATTCTACTTCAAATTCATTTTCAAGATTTTTTACATTTAAGGATGGAAACAAATCAAATTCATCATCAAAATCAGCATTCATAAGTCTGTTAAGATTAAATAGACTTCTCCTCGGGTTCATCATTTCAGAAAAAAAAGGATCCTGTGGCATTAATGATTGACTAAGCATTGGGATTCTACGTCGGTGGTTTGATTTAATTAAAGACATAATTTCAGGATTAAAAATTAATATTTGATTTTTATCTATATCGAAATTATTGTTTTATTTCAAGAAAAAAAATGACAAAAGTCATTCTAATTTATTATTAAATAACTGAATATTAGCATTATATAGTCCCAAATAAAGAGAGCATAAAAAAAATAAATTCCGGCTTTTCTTGAAGATATCAAGGGTATTATCTAGATCTAATTGAAGTCTCAAAAATTATTAAAAGCTCTGTTTTAGATTTATAGGTATACAATCTAATTTTTTAAATATAAATTTTTAAATGAGATCAGTAATAATTTAAGTGTTTGATAGCTAATTAATTATATATGTGCTTGTAGCTGTAGACTAAAATAATTTATTAATATTTAGGATGAAAATTATTTCATATAAGCTGAGTTTTAATTAAATTAAAGAAGATTATTGAATAGGGGTTTTATACAAATACTAACTAAAAAGTAAAATGTTATGGAGACTTTAATTTGTCAGAGTTGTGGATTGCCTTTTACAAAAGAATTAATGGGAACTAATAGAGATAAAACTAGAAGTGAGGAATACTGTATAAGTTGTTTTGAGAATGGGAAATTTATTGATCACTCTCTATCCCTTCATAAACTGGAAATGAAACTTTTGGAGATGGCAGAGGTGCATGAGGAGATCACACTGGAGGAAGCACAGGCTGTTATAAAGAAGTTGCCTTATTTAAAACGTTGGCACATGAGTATTATGTAGAATTTAAAATTTGAACGTTATGAAAAGTATCACAGGTTTATTAAATGAGATCACTTTAAAAACTTTGGAGATTGAAACGAAATTTCCTGAGATCTATAAGTTTTTAGATGAAGATACGTTGACACTCCCATTTAGAGAACATCCAAAAATTAATTTTGAAGTTCTATTGGATTATCTAGAAACACTTAAGCAACTTTTATCTCACCATAAAGAAACACATCTAATAAATTGACTGGTTTGGAGGTAAAACGTATTTATTTTTTAATCAATATTCCTTTGTTGATTTTAAACTTTATTTGAATTCAATATAATCAATTGAATTACAGCAGGTTGCAGGTATTAAAATTATTTTCAAAATTATTTATTTTTTGATTTTTGTATTCTAAAATCAATTACATTTGGCGCACTAAATCAATTAACAAATTTTAAAATGAAAAAATCATTTTTAACTCTTGCTGCAATCGCATTAGTTTTAAGTTTTACCTCTTGTAAAGATGAATCAGCTGAACAAACTGAAGTTGAAGTAATCGAAGAAGTTGAAGCTCCTGTTGAAGTTATGGAAACTCCTTCTGAAGAAGTTATGGATTCTACTGATGTAGATACTGTAGAGGTAGAGGCAATGACTGAAACTGCTGTAAACTAATTACAGTAACTTTCTAATATATAGAAAGCCCGAACTCTAGGAGTTCGGGCTTTCTTATTTTAAAGAGCTTAGTTTAGTTAGTTCTTATTTTCAATATTTTGATCTTCACTCATTTCGTTATTTTCCTTTGAAGGTACTGGAAAACCTCTATCTCTCATTAAGGCATCTATTGCTGCATCTCGTCCTCTAAATAATCTATATGCTTCAGCAGGATCCATTGCATTTCTAGGGGCAAATAAATATTTCACCAATTTGGCCGCCATATCTTTGTCATAAAACCCTCCAGGAGATTCTGCAAAAGCTTCAGCTGCATCTGCCGTTAGAACATCAGCCCATAAATAACCATAATATCCAGTTGCATAGCCTTCCCCGGAAAAAACATGTCCGAACTGTGGAGAACGGTGACGCATCACAATTTCCTCAGGCATATTTAATTCCTTCAACGCTTTTTTCTCAAAATTCTTAGGATTGATATTTTCAGGATCAATAGTATGATATTTCATATCCATTAAAGCAGAAGCTAAAAATTCAGTGGTTTCAAAACCTTGGTTAAATGTAGATGCATTTTTTATTTTCTGAACAAGAGCTGCAGGAATTGGTTCTCCTGTTTCATGATGTAATAAGAATTGATTGATCACCTTATCTGTAGAAAGCCATCTTTCCAATAACTGCGATTGGAATTCTGTATAATCACGAACTCCTCCATTTAAAGTTGGATACTTCACATTAGCCGATAAAAAATGCAAAGCATGTCCAAATTCATGGAAAAAAGTAGTTGCATCATCCCAAGAGATAAGCGCAGGTTCTCCAGGAGCTGGCTTTACAAAATTCGAGTTATTTGAGGCAAGTACCGTTTCTTTACCATCAAAAGTTGTGTAACTTCTATAGGTTGTTGCCCACGCACCAGAACGTTTTCCTGGTCTTGCATAAGGGTCTAAATACCACAGTCCAATATGTTCCCCGGAAGTTTTATCTGTTACTTCCCATACTTTCACATCTTCATGAAAAACTGGGACGCTTCCTTCTGAAACTGGAGTAAAATTAAAATTGAATAATTCTCCCGCAGTAAAGAACAAGGCTTGGGTAAGATTGTCTAGTTGTAAATATTGCTTTACTTCATCTGAGTCAAGATCGTATTTATCTTTTCTAACTTTTTCAGCAAAATATCTATAATCCCATGGTTTAATAGTAATATCAAGATCTTCCATTTCTGCAATAGCTTGCATATCTGCCACTTCTTGTTCTACTCTTGCAAGAGCTGCAGGCCAAACGGCATTCATTAGTTCCATGGCATTTTCAGGATTTTTTGCCATCCTGTTTTGTAAACGCCATTCAGCATAATTTTTATAACCCATTAACTTAACACGCTCATTCCTCAATTTTAATATTTGAGATATAAGCTCGTTATTATCATATTCATCATTATTATCTCCTCTAGAATAATAAGTTTCCCATACTTTTTCTCTTAACTCTCTCTCATTAGAATAAGTTAAGAAAGGATCCATAGAAGAACGAGTATTAGTAATGGCGTATTTTCCTTCGTTTCCTCTATCTGTTGCAGCTTTAGCAGCAGCTTTCACAAAAGAATCTGGCAATCCACCTAATTCGTCTTTTTCTAAGTAGGTAACATAACTTTCTTCATCATGTAACACATTATTAGAAAAACGTGTATAAAGTTGGGATAACTCTTTGTTGATCTCTGCATATCTCACTTTAGATTTTTCATCTAGATTAGCACCTTCCATCGCAAAATTCTCATAAATGAGTTTTACAACTCTTTGCTGATCATCTTCCAAAGGTGTTTTCTGGGAATTATCATATACCGTTTTTATACGCTCAAATAATTTTTTGTTTTGCGAGATCTTTGAAGAATAATCTGAAATTTTTGGAGATAAGTCTTTTTGTATTTCTCTAAATTCGGGTGAAGAAACATTACTGCTCCAGATCCCATAATATGTAAAAGCTCTATCTAATTCTTTTCCAGCTTTTTCCATTTCGACAATAGTATTCTCAAAAGTGGCTGGAGCAGTATTGTTTGCTATCTTCTCAATTTCCTTTAAATGCAATTCCATTCCCATCTCTATGGCTGGTTGCAGTTGGGAAAGTTCCATTTTATTAAATGCTGGAACTCCATTGTAAGGGCCAGTCCATTTAGATAGAAGTATATTTTCTGTGTTGCTTGTTTTTTTGTTTTCCATTTTGGTTTTAGTGTGCTCTTGTGCTTGAACTGTAACTAAGGTAGAAATACCCAAAGTTGCAATTACAGCAAGTCCTAAAGACTTTTTTTGATACTTTAAAAGTTTACTTTTCATTATAGTTGTTAAGGTTAATTTCAAAAAAAAATAAATTTAATTGTTTCATTTTTAAAAGTTCCAAGATTCTTGTTAAAGCTTATAAAGCAATATTTACTTTAATGTGTTAATATAATTATCATCTAGGTTTATTTTTTCATCTTACCTTATTTTAAATCTATAATTATTAATCATTTATTTTTAATTTTACACCGAAAATTTCATTCGCATTTATTTACCTTTAAGAATTGCATCTTTTTTAATATGATAAGTTCAACAAAAGCTATGTCCGAGAAACCTTCGGAGCTTGAAAGTATGGAATCCAGGCTTATAGCAGTAGGAGCAAGTGCTGGAGGATTAGAAGCATTAAAATCCTTTTTTGAAGGTATTCCTGCCAAGGATACCAATAGCTATATAGTTATTCAACACCTTTCCCCGGACTTTAAAAGTATGATGGGGGAATTGCTGGAAAAATCTACAGACCTTTCTATTGAAGAAATTGAAGAAAACACCGAAATAAGTCCGGGCACCATTTACCTTATCCCCACATCTAGTAATCTTATTATTCAAAATGGGCGTTTGCAATTGGTAGACAAACCAAAGGGACAAAAATTGAATTTGCCTATAGATATGTTCCTTCAATCCTTAGCTCAGTTTAAAGAGGACCAAGCGATCGCAGTTATCTTAAGTGGTACAGGAAGTGATGGTACCCGAGGGATTAAAACCATCAAGGAAAAAGGTGGATTGGTGATGGTGCAAAATCCCACTCAGGCTAAATTTGATGGGATGCCTCAAAGCGCAATTCAAACAGGATTGGTAGACTATGTTTTGAATACAGAGGATATGGGAAAGGAGCTTCAAAAATATATTAATGCTCCTGTAGTCCTTCATTTTACAGATGATGATATTCAATATGACGAGGTTACCCTGTCTAAAATATTACATTTAATTCATGAAACTATCGATGTAGATTTTACTGAATATAAACATTCTACCTTAGCAAGAAGAGTGGCAAGACGCGTAAATGTTTGTCAATGTAGTTCACTTTCAGAATATTATAACATATTAAAATCTCAACCAGTTGAGATCCCCATATTAGCAAGGGAATTTTTAATTGGAGTTACTAAATTTTTTAGAGATCTTCCTGTATGGGAAATTATGGAGGAATCTGTGATCCCAGAAATTATTGCAGGTAAAGTTAATGGAGAAAAACTTAAGATCTGGGATGTGGCTTGTAGCACGGGAGAAGAGGCCTACAGCTTAGCAATGTACATTAATGAAGAGTTAGAGCGACAAAATAAAAAGATTGAAGTTAAAATTTTTGCTACAGATATCTCTCAAGAACATTTAGATATTGGCGGACTGGGAATTTACTCTGAAAGTATAGTTGCAGATATAGATCCAGCCTTGCTTCAGAAATATTTTATCACAAAAAGCAACGGATATCAGGCTGTAGAGAAATTAAGAGATATGATTATTTTCTCTCATCACAATATTATCAAAAACCCTCCCTTTCATAATATGGACTTGGTTTTGTGTAGAAATATGCTGATCTATTTTCAACCTAGTATACAAAAAAGAGCTTTAAATGTGTTGCATTACAGCTTAAAGGAAAATGGTTTTTTGGTTTTAGGAACTAGTGAAAGTATAAATAACCATTCAGATAGTTTTGAAGCAGTTAATAGAAAATGGAAAATATATAAAAATACGTTGTTGAGAAAAAGTTTAAATACTGAAGTGCTTCATTCCTCGGCTAATAATAGGCCAAGAGAAAAATCTAAGGCTAGACCAATTTCTAATACTCGTCCTCAGGTATCAAGTGCAGTTCAAAAAATTAACAATGAGTTAAATGAAGCAATTCTGGAACAATTTGGAGGTGCCAGCATTTTTATAGATTCAGAATATAATATTCTGCAGGCAATTGGAGAATTTAGAAAATATGCTAGTCTTCCAGTTAATGGTTTTTCTATAAACTTGTTAGATATGTTAAGTACAGATCTTAAACATATTGTAAAAGCAACTGTAAAAGCGGCAGTAAAAAAGAACAAAAAAGTTGTATATAAGGATGCAAATTATATACATCAAGAGGAAAATAAAAATTTAGATCTTATAGTAAAACCTTTTAAACGTCATAATTTAGATCACGAAGTAAACTATGTACTTACATTTCTTGAAAAAGACTTAGAACTCTCTCAAATTGATACTGTAGAGAAACTTACTGTAGATAGCAGATCTCAAAATTATATTCTGGAATTGGAGGAGGAACTCAGAAAAACAAAAGAGGAACTACAATCCTCTATTATGGAGGTTGAAACAAGCAATGAAGAGTTGCAAGCTGCAAATGAGGAATTATTAGCTTCTAATGAAGAATTGCAAAGTACCAATGAAGAATTGCAAAGTGTAAATGAAGAAATTAATACGGTAAATGCTGAAAATATTCAGAAAATTGATGATCTCGCTTCTTTAAATGCAGACATTAATAATCTATTAGAAAGCACAGATATTGGTACTATATTTTTGGATAACGAATTGCGAATTCGAAAATTTACTCCCGCAATTAAAAAACATTTCAGCCTTATAAATTCAGATATTGGACGCCCAATAAATAATTTCAATTCCAATTTCGGTATTACTAAAACCAAAACGCTACTAGAGAAATGTACAGAAGTTTTAGCTACTGGAAAAACGATTGTTAGTAATATTAAATCGCTAGATGATAAAAGCTATTTAAGGAGAATATCTGTATATAAAGATTCTAACGATAAAAGTACCGGGATCGTAATAACCTTTGTAGATGTCGAATCTTTAGAAAAGGCTAAGAGAAGGGTAGAGGTAAGTGAAAAGAGATTTAAATCCTTTTATGAGGAAGATCCAATTATGCATATAAGTGTAGATCCTTTTACACTAAATATCAATCAATGTAATAAGCAAACCTTAGAAAAATTAGGATACGAATCTAAAGAAGAGATCATAGGGAAACCTATATTCGATCTTTATGAAGATGAAGCCCAAATTCAAGTTCTTAAGTTAAATAGATTATTTAAAGAACGTGGAGAACTGGTAAATGTAGAGCAGGAAATGATCACTAAAGATGGTGTGAAACTACCTATTATCTTGAATTCTACTTTAGAAGTAGATGATGAAGATACTGTTGTTGCATATAGATTTACTTGTGTAGATATTTCAGCTTTAAAGAAAGCCCAAGAAGATCTAAAAGAGCAGAAATCTGATCTTGAAAGAGTAAATAAAGATCTGGAACAATTTGTTTCTATTTGTTCTCATGATCTACAGGAGCCACTTGCTACCATTAAATTTGGAAGCGATATTTTAGGAAAGATCTATGCAGAGAAATTAGATGATAAAGCAAAAGAGTATATTTCTTATATAGACGAGGCTTCAGATAGATTAGCTAATCAGATAAAAGGTTTATTAGAGCATTCCAGAATTGGTAGAGATTCTAAGAAGGTAATGGTAGACTCTAAGGAGCTTATGGAAGTTGTAAAATATGACCTTGGTAAAAGGTTGAAAGAAACCAAGGGAAAAGTTTATATAGGGAACCTTCCAAAATTGATGGCTTATGAGATTGAATTGAGATTGTTATTCCAAAATCTTTTAAGCAATGCTCTTAAATACATAGCAAAGGATAGAGTTCCCGAAATTAGAATTTCAGCTTATCCAGAAGGAGAGCATTGGATCTTTTCTTTTATGGACAACGGGATTGGAATTTCTGAAGAAGATCAGAAGAATATTTTTACTATTTTTAATAGAGTTCGTACTCCCGAAAAATATGAAGGTACTGGTGTAGGTCTTGCTCATGTAGAGAAAATCGTACAATTACATGAAGGAAATGTTTGGGTAGATTCTCAATTAGGAGTTGGAAGTACTTTTTATGTAAAGCTTAAAAAAGCTTAATAATAACTGTTCCAAAAAATATGGATACTCATAAAACGACTATCACCAATTGTGAGAAGGAACCTATACATATTATAGGGCGCTCTCAGGCACATGGAGTTATTTTGGTATGTAATCCAATTAGCTTAGAGATCACTCAGTGTACAGAGAACGCAGAGCAATTGTTTAGTTTATCTGTAGATCATTTATTAGGACAACACTTAGCGATATTAATTTCTTCTGAAAAAGTTAACCAGATAAAGGAAAAGCTGGATCAAGGTAAAAATTTAATACCAGATGAGGAAGTTATAAATAACAGCAAGTTCCTTATTATCCCACATGTTTCTCAAGGTAATTTAGTTTTAGATTTTGAACCAGCAGGAGCAGGTTTAAATTCATCATTAAATCTGAACCTGCTTCCAGCAATTTTATCAGAAATCGAGAATACCCAAAGCATACCAGAAATGTGTAAGCTGGCAGTATCTCAAATAAAACATTTGTTTGAGTATGATAGGGTGATGATGTATAAGTTTGATGATAATTGGAATGGGGAAGTTATAGCGGAGGTTAAAGAAGATCATTTGGAAAGCTGGTTAGGTTTGCATTATCCTGCTAGGGATATTCCTAAACAAGCTCGCGATATATTTTTAAAACAAGGAGTGCGAATTATAGGCGATGTAAATTTTATACCGTCCAAATTAATTCCTGAAATATCCCCAATCACTAATCAACCTTTAGATATTTCTAGATCTGAACTGCGAAGCGTATCTCCAATTCATATAGAATATCTTCAAAATATGGGGGTAGGAGCAAGTCTTACCGCTGCTATAATCTTGGAGGGAGAATTATGGGGTTTATTAGCTTGTCATCATTATTCGCCAAAATTCATAAATTATCATCAAAGACAAACCTGTAAATTTATTACTCAGGTGTTTAGTAATAGTCTTACTGTAAAGACCACGAAGACCTTTTTGTTACAAATGGAAGCCTCCGATGCGATTCGGAAAAAGTTGGTGCTTCAAATGGAATCCATATCCAATATCCAAGATTCACTTTTAAACTTCAGTCCAAAATTCACCGATATCATAGAATGTTCTGGCGGTGCTTACTATCAAGAAGGGAAATTAAAACTAGTTGGAATTACACCTCAAAAAGAGGAAGTTATGGATCTTCTACAAAATTTCATTTTCAAAAAAGATGAGGAAGTTTTTTTTACCAAAAGTCTTGGAGCACAGTATTCAAAAGCTAAAAGCTATACCAAACTTGCTTCTGGACTATTAAGTTTGCGTTTAAAAGATGCTAAAAAATCCTATATATTATGGTTTAGACCGGAGATTTCTGAAACTGTTTTTTGGGGTGGAAACCCAGAGAAGATCGGCTATGTTAAGGAAGGGATAGAATATTTAAGCCCAAGAAAATCGTTTGAAAAATGGACTCAGCAAAATGCTGGAATTTCTAAACAATGGGAAAATTACGATCTTCAAGCCGTAGCTGCATTACAGGAAAGTATAACCTATATCATAGTAAAAAAGCAACGAGATGAGATCCTACATCTTAATGATCAATTGGTTGATGCTAACCAAGAATTGCAAACCTTTAGTTATAGTATTTCACATGACCTTCGGGCTCCTTTACGCGGTATAGATGGTTACGCAAGAATTCTCCGGGACCACCACATGGAAGATTTGGACGATTATAGCAAGAAAGCCATTTACACCATTGTAAATTCTGCGGAAGATATGGATAGGTTAATAGAGGATATTTTGGCCTACTCCAGCGTTGGGAGAACTAATTTAAAAAGAGAGATATTATCTCTTGAAAAGATGATTGAGGACGTTCTTCTTAAACATAACATGGCAAAACATTTTCCAGATACTAGGATAATTGTTGCTTCAGAATTCCCTAAAATAGAAGCAGATAAAAGAATGATTTCCCAGTTGCTAAATAACCTAATTGGTAATGCATTTAAATATTCATCTAAGTCGGAAAAACCTTTAGTAGAAATTGGCTATATTAAAAAGGAGAAAGAGAATATTTATTATGTCAGGGACAATGGGATTGGAATAGATGCAAATTTGAATCATAAAATTTTTGATGTTTTTTCCAGATTGGCGGGAGATGAATATGAAGGTTCTGGAATTGGACTGGCAATCGCTAAAAAAGTGGTAGATATCCATAAGGGTGAATTATGGCTGGAATCTGAATTAGATAAAGGCACTACTTTCTTTTTTAGTATTCCAAGTCTATAAAACTAACCTAGAGTACATATTTATTTTATTTTTAAAAAAATGATCACAATACCTTTAAGAATATTATTAGCTGAAGATCATAAGACTGATGCTGAATTGATTTCCTACCATCTAGGTCAATTAGTGGAGACGTTGGAAATTAGAGTGGTAGATAATTTGCCTCAATTAAATCTAGAATTACAAAATTTTGTACCAGATCTGGTTATTTCAGATTATAATATGCCCACTTGTACAGGATTAGACATGCTTAAAGCAACTAAGGAATTTGATGCTAATTTGCCCTTCATTTTTATAACTGGAACAATAGAAGACGAAGAAATGGCAGCCAATACTATTCTTGCTGGAGCCAGCGGGTTTATTCTGAAGAAAAATATGCATAAGCTTCAAGAGAAATTAAATCCTTTATTAAAGAGAGTGGTTTTTAATATCTCCCAACAAAACGTGGTTAGAGAAAGAGTTCGAAAAAATAAAATTGTTGTGAATCAAATTTATCAATACTTAGATAGTATAAAAGCTGAAAATGAAGAACAGCGAGAGAACTTAAAGATTATAAAGGAAAATATTGACGAAATAGAATTAGATAAAGATGATAAATAGTTTAAGAGAGCATACTAGATCTTTGCATAAAGAGATAGAAAAGGATAATCTAGCCGGTCTTATTATGGATCATAGTATAAGTCTGGAAGAGTATAAAACCTTATTACTTCAAAACTATATTTCATATAAGACAGTTGAAAAGGCAGTTCTTCCTTTTATAGAAGATTTTGGGAGCCTTAAAAGTGATCAACTAGAAAAAGATCTAAAATTTCTAGATGTAGATCTAAATTTGGTGGAGGGTTTTGAAAATGATATTTCTTGTTCTAATAAAGTAGAGGCACTAGGAGCAGCATATGTATTAGAAGGATCTGTGCTAGGTGGAATGATGATCGCTAAAGAATTGAAAAATTGTAAGAAATTAGAAACTATTAAAGAACATCATTTCTTTAATGGGAATCGTAATAATACAGCTGGTTGGAAAACTTTTTTAAAGCTAATTAATTCTCAAGATTTTTCCGAAGAAGAGAAATTGCAAGCATCAAATAAAGCAAAAGAAACATTTACATTTTTCGGCAAGGTGTTTTCAGAAGTTAGAGCTTATAATATAGAGAGCAACTCTGTATTATAGTTTAAAATTTTCTACTGGGACTATTTCACCCGAGTGCATATCGTTTAAATATTCATTTGCTATTCTATATCTTACCAACCTTAGAGTTGGAAAACCAACCGCAGCGGTCATTTTTTTTACTTGTCTAAATTTCCCCTCAGTTAAGGTTATGGATGCCCAACTTGTAGGGCCATGCCTTTCATCTCTTATCTTTTTAGATCGCTCCGGGAAAATAGGTGCGGGATTTAAAATTTCAGCTTTACAAGGCACTGTTAGGTACTTTACTCCGTTAATGCCAATACTGACTCCCTTTTTTAGTTGTTCAATAGCCTCGGGGGTTATAATGCCATCTAATTGCACATAATATTCCTTTTCAATATTTGAGCTTCTCACCGTTTCACTCATTTTTCCATCTGTGGTGAGAAATAATAATCCTTCTGAATCTTCATCTAATCTACCTATTGCCATAGTATCATCTGGAAATTCCCCAAGAGCTCCTAATAACTTCTTATTTCTCCTAGTTTTATGATTGTGAGTGAATTGGCTGAGGTAACCATATGGTTTATAGATCTTAAAATGTTGATGGGACATAATGCGATTTTACTTATTGCCAAAAGTATCAAAAAAACTAAGGAAGGGGAAATTTAGAATGAGGAACGACTTTTGAAGTGATAAAAATGAATATATAAATGTAAGATCGAATATTAAAATTAAGCCTTGCTAATTCATTTGATTGGAATAAATTAGCCATTTAATTTTAGATAGATCTAAACCCAATTATAAATAATATAAGTCACTATGAAAAAAATCCTTTTTTTGCTTCTTGCGTTCCCAGTTTTATTATTCACCTCTTGTTCTGGCGATGATGATTCAAACCCACCCGTTGAAACTACCAATTTGTATGGAACTTGGGAATTAGATTATTTTGTACAGAATGGAAGTGTTACAGAAAATATAGATTGTAGTAATCAAATCACTTACGTTTTCACAAATGCCAGAACATATACTAAAACAACCTATGCTGGTGAAGGATTTACAAATTGCTCTGTAGCCGTTATTGTTAATGGTACTTGGGAAAACTTAGGGGAAAATCAATTTAAGTTAACACCTAATGGAAGCAATGTTAATCAGACACTTAATATTAATTTCCAAGATCTAAATAAAAAATTCTCTATTATTTATAGTGGAACTTACACAGAAGTGTATGCTAAAAGGAACTAGAAATACTTACTTTTAAAATTATATTTGAAGCTGCTTTAAAAAGCAGCTTTTTTTATTGAAAGTTTAACTTTATTAGTTTCAGTTTTGTTTTATTTGCACTGTATCTTATAGACGTTAAAAATACCTTTCTGCAGGAAGCTTTATTTCATTGTAATTCACCTTCCCTACGATTAAAACCAACTTAATATTTAATACATGAAATTAGTAATACTGTCTGCAAACCCAAATTTATATTCTACAAAAAGACTTGTTGAAGTTGGTGAAAAGAAAGGACATGAAATGATGGTTGTAGATCATACCAAATGTGATCTTGTTATAGAGAAGAAAAAACCTATTGTAATTTATAAGGGGAAAGAGCTTACAGATATAGATGGAGTAATTCCAAGAATTGGTGCTTCGGTTACCTTTTTTGGGACAGCTGTGGTAAGACAATTTGAGATGATGAAGGTTTTTACAGCTACAGAATCTCAGGCCCTAGTTAGATCTAGAGATAAATTAAGAAGTTTACAAATACTTTCTAGAGCCAGTTTAGGTTTGCCTAAGACAGTATTTAGTAATTACTCTAAAGATGTTAGTAGCGTAATAGATAAAGTGGGTGGTGCTCCCTTAGTGATTAAATTATTAGAAGGAACTCAAGGTTTAGGAGTTGTTTTGGCAGATAATAGAAATTCAGCTGAATCAATTTTAGAAGCTTTCAATGGTTTACAAGCAAGAGTTATCGTTCAGGAATTTATTAAAGAGGCAAAAGGTGCAGATCTTCGTGCCTTTGTTGTAGATGGAGTGGTAGTAGGTGCTATGAAAAGACAGGGGAAAGAAGGAGAATTTAGATCTAACTTACATAGAGGTGGTTCTGCAGAGATCATAGAACTTACAGATGAAGAAGAAAATGCTGCACTTAAAGCTGCCCGTGTTATGGGACTTGGCGTAGCAGGAGTAGATATGCTACAGTCTGCTAGAGGTCCACTAATACTAGAAGTGAATTCTTCTCCGGGATTAGAAGGAATAGAACGCGCAACAGGTAAAAACATCGCGCTTCAGATAATTAAATATGTAGAGCGAAACGCAGAGTAACATTTTGAATTAATAGTAAATCACCCATTTGTCTTTTTCAATTTTATGGGTAAAAGTCTCCAATAGATAACTCAAAGAGTCATTTAATGGAGACTTTTTAGTTTCTATAAAAACAAGATTCTTTTGCTTAAATTCATTTTTAAATTTCTCTAATTCTGAAGGAACATTAATATCTATGTAATTCTTCTTAAACTCAGTATACTCCTCAAATTGAGTTTCTCTAAATGTCTTATAATTAATAGATTTCACCGTAATTATATCTGCATCTAAATAAAAATTAGCCGAGGGTAATAAATCGTCAAAAATGACTACACTATTTAGGTCATTACCTTTTACTTTCTGAATAAATCCGGCCACATCCTTAAATGAGTTAATGCTGCTCGCATTATTTGAAGCCACGACAGTATGAACTAAGAGTAAGATTAGAACAAAGTAAAACCCTATGTTCAACAATTTTGAAGTTGCTTCTATCTTGCTGAATTTAATAAAATATAACAAGCCACCTATGCAAAGAAGAATTAGCAAAAACGCTGAAGTAAATGGAACTTCTATATTGTTTATAAACTGGGAAGCTATCAAACCTAAAATTAACAACGCGTAACATATATAATAAATCCTACTAAACCATTTTAGCTGTTTTTCTGAAAATCTACATATTAAATTTCCTCCTAAGATCGCAATAAAAGAGAAAATTGGGAGAATATAAAGTATCAATTTTGAAGAGAACAAGGAGAATAAAATTAATAAACTAAGCGCAGTCATAATTAAGATTCTGCTAATAACCGATTCTTGAAATAGCTGTTTATTTTTCTTAAGGAGAAAGGAAATTATAAAAATAATCCAAGGTAATCCAAGCGCAGGAATAATAGCTAGATAGTACCATATTGGCTGGGTTCTATGAAATTGATTAGCATTGGTTGCTCTATTTATTATTTGTTCTTGAATAAAATAATCCCAAACTTTTGGATCATCCAGAATTATGGCCAAAAACCACGAACCTGAAATAGCGAACATTAAAAGTATCCCTGTGAATAAATGAAAAGTGAATTTTATATTTTCTTTTTTATAAAAACTCCAACTAATAATGAAAAAAAGAGATGGAATTAGTCCTACTGGACCTTTAGTGAGAAATGCTAATCCTAAAACAATAAAAAAGCCATATAAAAAGCCTGTCTTTTTAAGGTGTTTAAATTGTAGCCAAAAGTAAATACTCCATAAAATAAAAGTTGCTAAAAAAGCATCTGTAGTAAGATTTCTGGATGCTATTAAGACAATGGGCAAAGATGTATATATGAGTGCACTTGCGTACGCTTTCTTTTCATCTTTATACAATAACAGTGCGATCCTATAAACAAGATAGATTTGTAGTAGAAGCGCAATTCCAAGAAAAAATCGTGCACCATATTCGTTAACACCAAAAATGTTGTAGCCTAGAGAAGTTATATAATAGGTGAGTGGTGGCTTGTGGTAGTGTTTGATACCTAATAAGGTAGGATGCAAATAATCCCCACTTTTAACCATCTCCATGCTTATTTCGGCATATCTAGCCTCGCTTGTTTCAGCTAGACCAAAGCTCCCAAGACCAATATTAAATACCACGAACAATAGAAGCAACAGTTTTAATAGTTTTGCTTGCATAGTGTTTATTGAGAATTTAATAAGTTGTAAAAGAGGTTTTTCTTTTAAGTTTCTGTTCTTAACTGCCTGCGTAAGATCACCATATTACGTGCATACATAATCACTCCAAATAGATGTCCGGCTAAAAGGACGGGATCTGCTCTAAATATTCCATATACTATAATTAAAGTAGAACCTATTAAACTTAATAGCCAAAATCCTAATGGTAGTATGGATTCTTTTTGTTTTTCAGAGTAAATCCATTGGAATATAAACCTAAGCGTAAATACCACCTGAGAGACGATCCCGAGAATTAATAACCAAGAAGGAATTGCATCATTTCTAAATAATCTTGCAGCATCATAAATATTATTATTGAAACCGAGTATAACAATGATCAAAGGGAAAACCCATAAAAAAATCCGTAAAAGTTTATGAAATTTAGACCACTCTCCTTGTAACTGTAGATTTCTAATATAAATGAAGTAAGTAAGCGTTTGTCCTAGCATAATCGCGAAATCGCTTCTTAAATATCCATAAAGGAACATTAAGAAAGAAGCCACTAAACTCATTTTCCAAAAGAGGGAAGGTGTTAAGACTTTTTTACTTTTTTCAGATAAGATCCATTGAAAAACAGATCTTCCAGAAAAAAGAAGCTGAGCTAAAAAACCAACACTATAAACTATCCAAGTGCTCATCCTTTTTTAGCTACCTTATAATTAATATATTTCTTCTTCATCCAAACATATGCGAAGCAGTCCATTAATGGTCCTAATAATCTATTCCATACTCCAAAATTAGCTGTCCCAGCCATTCTAGGAAAATGCTTTATAGGTACTTGTTTGATCTTTCCATGCTGAAGTAGGATCATAGCTGGTAAAAATCTGTGCAAGCCTCTAAACATTGGGATGCGCTTTGCGTAATCTGTTCTAATTATTTTTAAAGGACAACCCGTATCATCCATTCCATCATTAGTAAAAGTCCTACGAATTCCATTAGCAACTGTAGAAGACATATTTTTCACAAAAGAATCTTTTCTATTGTTGCGATATCCGGTAACAAGATCGTAACCATCCAGATTATCTAATAACAAATTAAAATCCATTGGGTCTGTTTGAAGATCAGAGTCTATGTAGCCAGTTAAAGTGGTTTCAACATGGTCGAATCCAGCTTTAATAGCCGCACTTAATCCACAATTTTTTTCGAAACTTATAAATTTAAAATCTGGATTAGCATTGCAAATATCCTCAATTAACTGTTGGCTGTTATCTTTAGAACCATCATTTACAAATAAGACTTGTGTAGGAACATGTGCTAACTTTATATATTCGGAAAGTTCTTTTTCTACACGTTTCAGGTTATCCTCTTCGTTATAAAGGGGTACAATTACAGTAAGTGCTTCTGGCATTAAATATGAATTGGATGGTTTTCTTATGAATTGTTCACAAATGTATGTAATAATTCTAAACTGAATCTAAAGTTGATACTTTTACCGATTACTAATGAGCCTATCATAATCAACTATCATAACTTTAAAATATCTTTAGATTGCTAACATATTTTTACAATGTTGATTTGAAACTTTGAGTTTAATTTTTTTTAAAGTCTATTAGGAATTAATAATAAATTCACAATAAAAAATTAAGAGTTGGACTTTGAAATTTTAATCTAAACAGAAAAAAGTAAAACATGAAATTTTTAATTGTTGAAGACGAATTGGATCTACAAGAATCTATAGTTACTTATTTTGAAAAGGATGCGAATATTTGTGAAGTAGCTTCAGATTTTCATGAGGCTTTAGAGAAAGTGGAACTTTATGATTATGATGTAATAATCTTAGATATTAATCTAATTACTGGAAGTGGTTTAGAAGTATTAAAAGCTTTAAAGAAGAGGAAGAAGAGTGCTGGGGTGATCATTATTTCTGCCAATAATTCGTTAGACGACAAATTGGAAGGTTTGGATCTTGGAGCAGACGATTATCTAACTAAACCTTTTCATTTAGCCGAATTAAATTCTAGAATCAAAGCGGTATTAAGAAGAGGGAAATTTGGCGGGGACGAAACTATAGAATTCAACGAGATCAAAATAAATACGAAATCTCGTACTGCTTATATAAATGATGTATCTCTCACATTAACCAGAAAGGAATATGACCTTTTGGTGTTTTTTATAACAAATCAGGGGAGAGTGCTTTCAAAAGAAATTATTGCAGAACATCTTTGGGGAGACGATAGTGACCTCATAGATAATTTCGATTTTATTTATGTGCATATAAATAACCTCCGAAAAAAGATGACAGGGGAGACTGCTAAATATATCAAGACTGCTTATGGAAGCGGTTATAAATTTATAAACTACTAGTTTGCACAAAAAGGATAAACCAATTAAGCTTTTAAGAAAGGCATCTAAAAGTTTTCTGCTATTAAGTGCTGTGTTGATGATTGCTAGTACCATAGCTTTATATTTTTACACTAAAAATTTATTAAAGAATGAAGTAGAAGAGGAACTTTTCTCTACCGAGGCTAGAATTGAAAGTGCAATAAAAATAAATGACATTTCATTTTCTTTACCTCCTGTTATAGAGGTTGTAGAAGTTAAAGAATTAGAGGAACTTTTTTTAAAAGACACTTTAATATATGATCCTTCACAGAATGAAGATGAGGTTTTTAGGGAACTTTCCACCTTCAAAAGAATTAATGGAAAGAATTATAGAATCACTGTAAGAAATTTGGTAGTGGAATCGAAAGACATCCTTATTGCTATAGACGTATCTTATTTTATAATTATTCTTTTGGTATTTCTATTTCTCTTTTATTCTAATGTAGAAGGAAATAGGAAATTATGGTTTCCTTTTTTCAAAAACCTGGAGGCAATGAAGAATTTCTCGGTGAAATCTGAGAAACAAATAGTTTTAGTAGACAGTGATATTTTAGAATTTCAAGAACTAAGCAATGAAATTTCTTTACTCACCAATAAGGTACAGGACGATTATCAGAATTTAAAACAGTTAACAGAAGATGTTTCTCATGAAATGCAAACTCCATTAGCGATCATGCAAGCAAAGATCGAAAACATTATAAACACGAATAAAATTGATGATGACCAGTATAAATTATTTTCCTCTTTACAAAAAGATATTCAAAGACTGAAGCAATTGATCAAGCGTTTAACCTTGTTGACTAAAATTGAAAACAATCAATTCATAAATATAGATAAGGTAGATATTGCTGCCAGTCTCGGGAAAACCATTCAAAATTTCAAAGAATTGTTCAATCTTGAAATTGGTTTTCAATATAAACATCCTTTATTTGTTTCTATGGATCCTTATTTGGTAGAAGTGCTATGCAATAACTTAATATCAAACGCAGTGAAGCATGATGTTAAGAAAGATGAAATTCTGGTTTCTTGTTCTCATAATTCCATGATCATTTCAAATTCAGGAGAAAAGCAGATCGAGAATCCTGAAAAACTATTCAATAGATTTTATAGAGAATCCAAAAGCAATCAATCCACTGGGTTGGGTTTGGCTATCGTAAAAAAAATATGTGATCTCTATGGTTTTGAAATCAGTTATAAATTTCATGATGCAAGACATATTTTTACTGTAAATTTTAGAATTTAAAGTAATTAGTAGATACCATTTAGACGTTCTTTAAACTCTCTTTAGATTTCAGTTTTACTTTTATGGAAATTTTAAAAGAGTTTAGTAACTAATTAGTCTGAGTTAATTTAAGCAAAACTAAAACTTCCAAAGCCTTTAATTTTAATAATCATCTGTACATTGTTGAATATGAATAAAACGATTTATCTCAGTCTGCTGTTACTTATTGTTTGGATTACCAATTTACAAGCACAAAATAAAACGATTGAAACGGCAGGTGATGTTTTTCTGTTTGCTGTTCCTGCAGCTACATTGGGAACAACATTAATACTAAATGATAAAAAGGGTACTTGGCAATTTACAAAAGCAATTTTACTTAATACTGCCGTTACCTATGGTCTAAAGGAAGCTTTAAATAAGCCAAGGCCGCATAATAATGGAGATAATGCTTTTCCATCTGGTCATACCTCCACAACCTTTCACGGAGCCTCTTTTATTCATAGGCGATATGGTTTTAAGTATAGTATTCCAGTATATTTAGCGGCTGGATTTACAGCTTTTAGCAGAATTGACGCTCAAAAACATGATGGCTGGGATATACTAGCGGGTGCTGCAGTAGGAATTGGTAGTACTTACTTGTTTACAACTCCTTACCAACAAGAGCATATGGAATTAACAATGAGCTCTGGTAAAGGAGAATATCTGCTGGGTTTTATATATAAATTTTAGCAAAAATTAATTTAAGTATGTCCAAAATAATCAAGGAATCTAAATTGTTTTGTGAGGGCATACTTTCTACTAGTATTTGCTCCAATTATCATTTTCATAATTTAATGCATAGTCTGGAAGTTTATGAGGGTGTTCGTATAATTGCGGAAGAGGAAAATATTACAAACAATGAAAAAGAGATAGTCTCAATCTCAGCACTTTTTCATGATACTGGGTATTCTAGAATTTATAAGGGCCATGAGGAGGTTAGTGTGGAGATTGCTGAAGAATTTCTAACTCTAAAAAATTATAACCTCGATCATCTTTCATCTGTATATAAATGTATTTACGCAACAAGAATGCCTCAAAATCCAGAAAATCTTTTAGAGAAAATTATTTGTGATGCAGATCTTATACATCTTTCTGCTCCTAATTATTTACAACGGATTTCTTTACTTAGAAAAGAGTGGAGATACTTTTTAGATATGAATTTTTCTGATGAAGAATGGCAAACTTTAAATATTCAATTCTTAACAGATCATAAGTATCATACAAATTATGGGCGTTCTGTCTTGGAGAAAACTAAATCGAAAAATTTGGTGTTATTACAACAAAGTTTGGTTCCTAAAAATTGAGTATATTTTTTAAATGACTTTTTTGAAAACAAAGCTTACTAATCTAGGAATGTTATCCCTATTATCTTCATCAAACCATTCATTTAATTGAATTAATTTAAAACCGTTTTTAAAAGCAGTATCGGTATAATCGCTTATGTGATGGGTGTATACTTCTAATTCTTGAATTACCTTACCAGTATTAAATCTTGCTTTACTGCCTGAATATTGCTTAAAAGGATGTAGCTCGCAAATATAAAATTGTCCTGCCTTATGTAAGACTTCTGAAGATTTTTTGAAAATTAAATTTAGATCTTGAATATGTTCTAATACCAAACTACAGGTTATAAGATCCATACTGTTTGGAGCTAACTTCCAATCCTTTGTAAGATCTTGCTGATTAAAAACAACTTTTTTAGAACTTATCTTTTGTTTTGCCTTCGTAAGCATTTCTTCAGAAAAATCTAAAGCGATCAGAGAATCGCATTTATCTAATAGCCACTGCGTATTTTTACCAGTTCCACAGCCTAATTCTAATATATTAGTATAATACCATTCTCCCAGAATTTCTCTAGCAACTGTGGCTTCTAGGTCACGGGTTTTGTTATGCATTTCATCATAACTGGAAGCCCAAGAATTATATGATTTTTCTATACTCATACTATGAATTTTTAAGTACTGCTTACAGATTTTGACATTCTTTTTTTAAATCTTTTCCTAAGGAGAACTAATCCCATTATAACTATAACGCTAATAGATGCTGTGGTTCCCAATGCTCCCCCAAATCCTTCAAAGTAAGTTCCGGTATTAATATAGAGAATAGAAAATACAATTCCAGCAAAGGCCAACACCCAATAATTATGGATTATTTTTTCTGAAACCATACCCACGAAAGATGCACCCATAAAAGCTAGAGGGATATTATGAGTGAGGTAAGAAGAAAGTAACTCTGGGAAAAAATAAAAGAATAATCCCACAAGTAAGGATAATCCTGCGGATGCTCTTACAGTCCCATGTTCCATTTTGGTACTAACAAAAAAAGTAGATATCACTCCGATAATGGCGGTTATTAAAATTGCTGCAATTTCCATTATTAGCTAATTATTAGGCTTATTAAAAAAACGAAAGCAACTCCACCAAAAGCAACGGTTCCTAGTTTCCCTCCAACTCTTACAAAAGTATTTGTTGCAAGTACATATAAAATTCCAGCAACAATACCAGCGAGACTGATAAACCAATAGGTGGCTCCAATATTTGCAGATGTCATACCTACAAATGTCCCACAATAAATAGCTGGAGGCATTTCTTTAATTAATTGGTGATTTTTGTTTTTAAAAATCCCAGGAATAAGTGTTGCTATAAACCCTACAAGCGATGCTGAGATTACGGGGCCTATATTTAGTTTTAAATTCAGAATGAACGTAGCAAGAGCTCCAAAAGTCACAAAAAGGATAAGAATATAACTTTTTGTAGGTTTTTCATGAGATTCATGAGCCATTTTAACCAAACTAAATATCCCTAGGAAACTTATTGCCCCAATAAAGACAAGAACAGAAAATTCATTTAGAACATCATAAAAAATCGCAGATACAAATGCTAGTTGCAACAATACCAAAATTACCATAGAGGTCCTTCTATATAGCTTTATCATTTTAAAATTCACTCCTGGATTTACTTAATTAACAAATTAAACAAAGATATATTTTTTGTTAGTAATGAATTTTAATTACGTCTTAAAGATTTATTTATTTTGTTTATATTGATTAGCGCTTAAAATCTATTAGATGAACGAATTTTATTATACATCTTCAAAAAAAGTTTGAACATAATATTTATAAATGATTGAAACTTGAAGGTTAATACTTATTTTCGAACCTTTCTAAAATTATAAATTCGTTTATAATATTATATAATATCCTATAATTACCCTGTAAATGCATAAACCCCTACCGAATTTTCAATTAGAATTTTATGATCTTCTCAAAAGTGATCCGTCAATATTTCAATGGATAAGTGAAAATACGGTTAATGGAATCTGGTTTGGTAAAGTAGATGATCCAGAAAGTTTATGGATAAGCGATTCATTTTGGAAATCTTTGGGTTATGTAGATGGAGAGAAAAGTAACTTTAGCCAATTATCAGATGTTATAGAATATTCTGATGGATTAAAAGAGTTTGAGTTATTAAAGGAAAGTGCAAATCCTAAAATTAATTTTGAATCCTATTTTAAGTTCAAAAACAAAAACCATAAAATATTGCTTTTCGAAGGAAAAGCTAAAATTTTAAACAATCCTGAATTTTCGTCTCCTCGTATTTTAATCACATATACAGACGTTACTCAAAATGAAAAGAATCTCCAGTATTTATTAGATGAAAACGAGTCTTTAAAAAAGCTGAACGATGTTTTTGAAGAAGCTAATGAACTTACTCGTACTGGTGGTTGGGAAATTAATTTAGCAGACCAATCTTTGACATGGACAAGAGTTACTAAAGATATTCACGAGGTTTCTCAAAACTACAAGCCGACATTAGATACGAGTATAAATTTTTACAAAGAAGGTGAAAGCAGAGATAGAATTAATGAATTATTTAAAATTGCTGTAGAGAAAGGGAAGCCTTTTGATACAGAATTACAAATTGTTACTGCCAAAGGAAAGGAAATTTGGGTAAGAGCCTTTGGTAAGCCGGAAATGAGAAAAGGTGAATGCGTAAGGGTTTATGGTGCTTTTCAGGATATAAATAATGATAGAAAACTGGAATTAGAATTTCAAAAACATAAAGATAGATTTGAGCAAGTATTTCAAAGCTCCCCAATAGGGATCGTTTTAGTGGATACTCAAAACAAAATTCAAATGGCTAACCCAGCCACTAATAAGATCTTTGGCTTTAAAAAAAGTGATGAGGATTCTATTAGAAATACAACTTTTAAGGAACTTATTCATCCAGAAGATCTAGAGATAGCAAACTCATATAGAGAAAAGTTGCTAAAAGGTGAAATGGATAATTACAAATTAGAATTAAGATATTATAATAAACTCAAGGAAATTATTTGGTGCGATGTAAATACCTCCATTGTTCGAACAGATTCTGCCGCAACAAGCTTAATAGTTAGTCAAATAGAAGATATCACCTCCCGAAAACTTTTAGAGAGGAAAGCGGAGGTAAATGCTCTTCAATTTAAGAGTGCTTTCGAGTTTTCTCCAAACGGGATGGCTATGGTTTCTCTAGAAGGGAAATGGCTAAAGGTTAATAAAATACTTTCTCAATTTTTAGGCTATACCCAAAAGGAATTTTTAAAGAAGGATTTTACTGAATTCACTCATCCTGAAGATAGAAACTTAGATTTAGAAAATCTTCAGAATTTATTTGCTAATAAGACTAAAACCTATAAAGTAGAAAAAAGGTATTTGCATAAAGATGGAAGCATTGTACATGGATTAATTAATGTTTCCTTATTAAGAGATATAGATGGCGTTCCCCAATATTTTATTGCTCAAATAAATGATATTACAGAAAGTATTGTAGCTAAAGAAGCTTTAAAAACTAGTTTAAACGATTTGGAAACAGTAATGGCAGCAACTACGCAGGTTTCCATTATTGAAACGGATCTAAATGGGATCATCAAAAAATTTAATAAAGGGGCAGAGAATTTATTAGGCTATAAGTCAAATCAGGTCGTAGGTAAGAAAAATGTGCTTTTCTTTCATGATAAAGAAGAATTAATTAAAAGAGCCCAGGATCTTTCTTTGGATAGTAAGGATGAAACCAACAGATTTGAAATTCTCACATTTAATGCTAAACATGATGAATTTGATTCTCATGAATGGACTTATACCAGAAAAGATGGTAGAACGTTTCCAGTTCAATTGGTAACTACTGCAGTGACCAATAATGATGGCGAACTTATTGGATTTTTGGGTATTGCAACAGATATTTCTTTAATTAAAGAAATAGAAGATAACCTTCGTGAAAGTGAACAACGTTTTCACTTTGCTCTAGAAGGCTCTGGCGATGGAGTATGGGATTGGGACATTCCCGAGGGAAAACAATATATGTCTGACCAGGCTAAAAAAATGCTAGGTTTTGATCCACAAGAATCTTTAACAGATATTAGTAAATGGGATAATAGAATTCATTCCGAAGATAGAGAGAAGTCTGACCTAGCATTGAAAGACTATTTTGAAGGTCGAGTAAAGGAATATAATATAGAGAAAAGAGTTCGTTGTAAAGATGGAACTTACAAATGGATCTTGGATAGAGGAAAGATCATAGAATGGGATGATTCTGGGAAGCCTTTGCGAATGATAGGAACACAAAGCGATATTACAGAGAGGAAAGTTGCAGAAGAATTAATATTGGAGAATGAAGCTAGATTTAGATCCTTATATGAATTATCACCAATTGGAATTGGTGTAATTGAAGCAAAGTCTGGGAAATTTCTAAATGCGAATAAAGCACTTTTAAAATCTGTAGGTTATAATCTAGAAGAATTCACTTCTCATAATTTCAAAGATCTAGTAACTCGTGCAAGCTTTACGAAAAATAAGGATAAATTAGAAAAATTTCTAAAATCTGGAACCAAAGAGGCATGCGAGACTGTCTTTCTTAAAAAGGCTGGCTCCTCCTTTCCTGTTTTAATTTCAGGAGTAAAAATGAAAGATTCCACTGGAAAAAAGATTATCCTTTCTACAATTCAAGATATTACACGAAGAAAGAAAATGGAAAATTCTTTGGTGGATGCAAAATTAAAAGCTGAGACAGCAAATAAATCCAAATCTGAATTCTTAGCAAATATGAGCCATGAAATTAGAACTCCACTAAATGGAGTTATTGGATTTACAGATCTTTTAATGAAAACCGAGCTAAATCCTAGCCAACAACAATACATGGGTACCGTGTATAATTCGGCTAATGCCCTATTAGATCTCATAAATGATATTCTGGATTTTTCTAAAATTGAAGCTGGAAAACTGGAAATTAGTGAGGAGAAAACAGATCTTTTAGATCTATGTGGGCAAACTATAGATATTATAAAACACCAAGCTCATGAAAAGAACTTGGAAGTATTATTAAATATATCTTCAGATATCAATAGATACGTATATGCCGATTCTATTAGAATACGTCAAATTATTACCAACTTATTGGGTAATGCAGTAAAGTTTACCGAGTCTGGAGAAGTGGAACTTAGAATTGATGCTAAACCTTTTGGTGATAGTCCAGATGAAATGCTATATACCTTTAAAATAAGGGATACTGGAATTGGAATTGCTCCGAATAATTTAAAAAAGATCTTCAATGCATTTGATCAAGAGGATTCTTCTACTACCCGAAAATATGGAGGAACGGGTCTAGGACTTACTATAAGTAATAAGTTGTTAGGCTTAATGAGCAGTAAATTAGAGCTTAGTAGTGAGTTAGGAATTGGAAGTGAATTCTCTTTTAAGATTGTATTTAAAACAGAGAAAGGGGATAACTCACTTCGGGAAAATTCTAAAGAAATAAACAGAGTTCTTGTTATAGATGATAATAAGAATAATAGAGTTATTCTTCAAGAGATGTTGGCTATCGGAAATGTAGAAACAGAGTTAGTTTCAAATGGAATTGAAGCACTAAAGGCACTAGAAGGAGAGAATAGATTTGATCTAGCAATTGTAGATTTTAACATGCCATATATGAATGGAGTGGAATTAATTACTCAAATTCGTAATAAGCTTAAATATACATCTGCAGATTTGCCTCTCATACTGTTACATAGTTCTGCAGATGATGAAAAAATACATAAAGCTTGTAAGGAATTGAATGTGCAATTTAATATCACGAAGCCTATTCAAATAGATCAGTTATTTAATATGTTAAAGAATATTAAAGAACCACAAACTCAAAATATTAGTAACGAAATCGTACATAGGGTGGAAGAGACCGATATAGTTTTTAATTTATTAATAGCTGAAGATAACCCGGTTAATAAATTTTTAGCCAAAACAATAATAAAGAAAGCCTTACCCAACGCCAATATTTTAGAAGCAGATGATGGCGAGGAAGCTGTAAATATGTTTAAGTCTGAAAAAATCGATTTAATTTTTATGGATGTTCAAATGCCAATCCTAAGCGGGTTTGAAGCTACACAAGAAATAAGAGAGCTAGAAGCTGAAGGGGAACGTATTCCAATTATTGCGTTAACAGCAAGAACTGTTAAGGGAGAAAAGGAACGCTGCCAAGAGTTTGGAATGGATGATTATGTAACCAAACCAGTTGTATTTAATACTATTAGCGATATTATTAAAAAGTTCTTGATTCTTCCTTCAATTAAAGAAATACCAGTTGAACCTATAGAAATAGCTACGGCGGTACATTTTAATAAAAAGGAACTGCTGGATAAGTTGGATGGAGATGAAGAAGGTTATGCGCAACTTATGGATATGGTTAAAACGAATTTAAGTGGGATTCAATTAAAACTTGATCATGCAATTGAAATTCAGGATCTTGATTCTGTAAGAAAAGTAGCACACAGTCTTAAAGGATCATCGTTAAATTGCACTTTTTATGCTTTAAACGAACTAGCTTCTGCTTTAGAACACATAAATACTGATAAAAAATCTGTACTTTTGGCACATAATAAAAACATTAAAAAAGAAATAAATATAGTTTTAGATTTAATTTAAAAAAATCTGGACAAGGTAATTTAAGCCCAAATCGCCGAGACCTATGAAAAACCTACTGGACTCCCCTGAAAAGGATGCTACTGTTATCCTTGTGGAAAGCAATTTACTGGAACGCGAAAAATTTAACCGAATCTCTGTTTTGGAAGGGTGGAAATTGGTTATTTGTGATGATGGTTTAGATGTTATCCAGTGGTTAAATGATAACAGCAATGCCGATTTGCTTGTGATCGAAGAAAATTCCTCTCCAATTAATGGGTATCAAATAGCCGATTATATTAAATCTGAACTTGGCTTAGCCATGCCGGTGATAATTTCTACAGGAAAAACACCAATTAAGCAGGAAAACAGAATGTTATCTTATGTGGAAACTACTATAAAAAAACCATTTATAGAAGGAATTACTGTTTTTCAAATTAGAAAGACTTTAGCCAAAGCTGTAGAAATTTCTCCGAAGCAAAATGATTATTACTCCCTTAATTATTTAAATGAACTTTCAGGAGGGGATAAGCAATTTATTCAGGAAACTATAGAGCTATTTAGTTCTACAATTAATTTGGAATTAAAAACTTTAAATGAATCTTTAGGCCAAAAAGATTACCTTAGAATACGGGAAATAGCCCACGGTATAAAGCCTTCTTTCGATATGATTGAAAATGAGAAAGGTAAAGCAATCTGTCGCTTATTAGATTCTGAGGCCAATGAAAAAGACATGTCTAAACTTGTAAGTGAACTTAATGCAGAGTTTGCAAATATTAATAAGCAATTAATAAACGACTTTCCCGAGTTAAACTTGAGATAATGAAAAAAATATTAGTAATAGAAGATAATGCAATGGTTATTAAATCCTTGGAATTTAAATTAAAAAAGGATGGTAATGATGTAACAATTGCACATGATGGCCGAGAGGCGATGAAATTGTTAAAGGATAATAAATACGATTTAATATTAACAGATCTCATGTTGCCATTTGTAACCGGAAATGAATTAATAAGTTATATTAAAAAAAACACCCCAGATACTCCTATTATAGTTCTTTCTACATCAACCCAAGAAAATATTATTATGGATGCTTTTAATATGGGGGTAGACGACTTTATAACAAAGCCTTTTAGTCCCAATGAATTATCTCTAAGAGTAAAACGTTTATTAATTAAAAATTAAAAGCATACTAAAGATCTATTTATTGATGATTTTTTAGATTACCCCACTTACAATCTATAATTCTCTTATGTTTAATTTTGAAAATTTCAACTTCTATTTGTTTCTGGATTCTACTCCATGGATAATGAAATTGAATATATTTATTGCTCTTTTCTTTATATCTCTGGCTTTAATTTTCTTTATTTCTATTATTTGGATCCGCATTTTTAAGATTTATAGAAATGAGAAAAAGAGAAAGCAACAAGGCCTGTTAATAGACTTTTTGAATTCCTATTTGTTTGATGAGGATTTTAATAAGGAACTAGAAATTAAGAATTTCAAAGAAAACCATTTAAAGACTCCTTTAGAAATTAAAGTAACTATTAAGGAGATATTACATTTCCATGAAAATTTAAAAGGTGAATCTGCACGAGACCTAGAGGTTTTATTTAGAAATTTGGGCTTGGTGGAGTTCACGTTGATGGATTTAGATGATGGCCGCTGGTTTACCACTGCAAGAGCTATAAATGCCTTGTCTGAGCTTAGTATAGAAGTACCGAATGATAGAATAGAAGCGTATCTAAACGAATCTAGAAATGAGGTTAGACAACAGTCTCAATTATACTTTCTAAAGTTAGCTAAAGAGCAACCTTTGAAATTCCTAGATAAAACAGTAAGACCATTAACCACATGGCAACAGATTTATATAGAAAATGCATTAAAGAATTTTTATAAAGGTCCTGCCCCAGATTTTTCGCAATGGTTAGATCATGAATTAACGAGTGTCGTAGAATTTTCAATTAGAATGATTGCGAGATATAACCAATTCGAGAATATTCCTAAATTAATTCCTTTCCTTAAATCAAAAAATGACACTTTAAAATGCGAGGCTATAAATTCTCTTACCAATTTAGAAGACACAGGATTGCTAGAATTATTAATTCCAGATTTTTCAGAAAATAGTAGAATTATAAAATTACAAATTTTGGAGGCTGTAAAACAATTGGGTAGTTATGAGGACTTAAAGAGGGTAGGAGCGCAATTAGCACCTATAGATTGGGAATTGAGAATAAAATATCATAATATAGAACAAGGCTTTCTTCCAGAAAAAAAAGAACTCATATATTCGCAGTTCATGTTAGAGAAGAGATTCGAGATATAAATGGGTTCAAATTTAAGTCAGTTTACAGAAATAGCAAGTTGGTTTTTTTTGATTTATGGATCAATAATAATTAGTGGCTATTTATTTACTGCCATCTATTCTCTTATAGAAATAAGAGATTATAAGCGCAGGAATAACTTTGAAGATGATATAGCGCTTCTACAATCTCTAAATCTTCCAGCCATATCCATATTAGCACCCGCTTTTAATGAGGGATTGAATATTGTTGAAAATGTTCGTTCCCTGCTTACAATTAACTACCCTTCTTTTGAGATTGTAATTATTAATGATGGAAGTAGCGACAATTCTATGGAATTGCTTTTCGCAGAATATGAACTTGAAAAAAAGGATATTCTTTATCATAACTTCGTTGAAACAAAGGATATAAAAGGTATTTACAAATCCAAAAACAAAGCATTTAAAAATCTTACTGTTGTAGATAAAGTGAATGGAGGTAAAGCCGATGCCTTGAACACGGGAATAAATATTTGCCAAAACAGTGTTATTTGTTGCATCGATGTAGACTGTATTTTGGAGAATGATGCCATGCTTAAACTGATTAAACCATTTTTAAATAACGGTAATAAGGTAATTGCCTCTGGTGGAGTTATTAGAGTTGCTAATTCTTGTGTTATAGAAGATGGAAGAATTATTGAAGTTAAATTACCAGATACATTTGTTGCTAGAGTTCAAGTTTTAGAATATTTCAGAGCTTTCTTAATGGGACGAATGGCGTGGTCTAGAGTAGATGGATTACTTCTAATTTCTGGAGCATTTGGTATGTTCGATAAACAGATTGTTATAGAAGCAGGAGGATATAATACCAATACTGTTGGGGAAGATATGGAGTTGTTAGTGCGTATGCGTAGAATGATGCAAGAGCGAGATGAACCGTACACCGTTGGCTTTGTGCCAGATCCCTTGTGCTGGACAGAAGTTCCCCAAACTTGGAAAGTATTACAGCGCCAACGTAATAGATGGACCAGAGGTACAGCCGAGACTCTGTGGATGCATAAGAAAATGATGTTTAATCCTAAATATAAAGTGCTAGGAATGTTAAGCACTCCATTTTGGTTCTTTTTTGAATGGTTAGCGCCTCTAATTGAATTTACCGGAATTTTATTTTTTATTATTCTATTTATATTTGGACAAGTAAGCTGGCAAATATTTTTAACCTTCTTTTTAGCCGTTTATAGTTTTGCAATATTGTTTTCTGTTACTGCTTTATTTTTTGAAGAATATTCATTTCAACAATATAAAAAGCCTAGTTATATCTTTAGGTTAATTGGGACAGCGATGTTGGAACCTATTATTTATCATCCGGTAATTATGTGGTCTGCAGTTATGGGTAATTTCGATCTACTAAGGGGAAAAAACAGTTGGGGTGTAATGAGTAGGGCCGGATTATCCAATCCTGTTAAAAAACAAAAGAAATAAATCTAGTGGTTCTATCCTTCAAAATAGTTAGAATTGTTGCTCTAAGTGTCACACTATTTGGAGGTGTACAAGACCTTTTTTCACAAGTAAATGTTCCTTCATATAATTATTCCGATTGTGATTTTGAAGTTATTGGGCATAGAGGATATTCAGATGTATATCCTGAAAACACACTTTTAAGCATAGAGGAGGCTTTTAAACGTGGAGTTAAATATTGTGAGATCGATATTAATATAACATCAGATGATGTGTATGTATTATATCATGATCAACCCACCATGTATAGAGCTAGTAGTGGCCAAGGATATGTAGTATCATCCACTTATGCTGAATTATTAGAATTGGATTTTGGAAGATGGAAAGGAAGCCAGTTTACCAATACCAAAATAGCGACTTTAGAAGAAGCTTTAATTTTAGCTGAAAAATATGATGCATATCTATATTTAGATACTAAAAAAACAGATCATGAGCTCATGTGTAGAGTGCTTCAAAACTCGAAAGTGGATCCTAAAAGGATGCTCCCAGCCGTGGCTTCCATAGATGAGGCTAAAAAATTTAAAGCCTACTGTCCAAATTCATCATTCATTTATTTTGGAGGATTACCAGAGAACATAAATGATAATAATTGGTATAAAGAAATGGTTGATCTAGGCTGTGTGATCTTTGAAACATATTATACGTTTGCTTTAGATGAAACCAACGAAGACTTTAAAACCTTTCTTTCTAAAGTTCACGAAAACAACGCAAAGGTTTGGGTATTTACCTCTAATAATATAGAGGAAATAAAGAAATTAAAAAATGCTGGAGTGGATGGAGTGGAGTCTGATATTGCTACATCTGCATTAAAATCTATTTGCGAAGGAATAGATCTAGATACGCAACCAATAAGAGCAACTACCGGAAATTGGAATTTTGATAAAGGCAACTTATATAGTACAGGAGTAGGAAGCCAGCTACGGCATTTAAATTATACTAAAGATTATGCATATCAACCTGTGCAGTTTGGGACTACCAGTACTTTTAATATTAAACCTATAAATGGAATAGAAGCACCAATAGCTAAAATACCAGCCTTCGATCCTAATAACGGATTATTCATTTTCACCAATTTCACTTCAGGTTTAGACGCTAATCTACATTATAACTATACTCTTATAATGGATATTTATATTCCGAAAGAAAGTAGTGGTCAGTATATAAGTCTGTTTCAAACAAACCCAGATAATGATAATGATGCCGAATTATTTATTGATTCTGGAGGAATAGGAGTAAGTAACGAATATCATAATCCCTTAAAACCAGAAACCTGGTATAGGTTAGGAATTGTGGTTTCAGAAAATGAGATTAATAAATATATTGACGGGAAATTTATAGGAAAGAACGAAATTTCTGGAGGTAGGTGGTCTGTATACAATGTATTTGCAGGTGGACAAGATCAAGGATTTTCACTTTTTTCAGACAATGATAATGAAACTTCTGAATTCTTTGTAAATGCTATTCAGCTTAGAAATTATTCTATGAAAGCTGAAGATATTGCCATTTTAGGAAATGTGAATGCTAAAGGAATCCCAATAGGAAATTCTGGAATTTATAACGTAAAGGCCACAGGTGAAATAGCATCAAGTATTGTAAATTGGGATAAAAGAGAGGTATATATAAAGTTTTCCACTAATGTAGACCTTTCTAAAACTAAATTGTTTTTCGATATCCCATATGGAGCTAAAAGCTCAATTGAATCTGGATCTTTAATAAATCTCACTCCGCTAAATAAGAAGTACGAAATACTTACAATAAGTTCTGAAGATGGAAATTCAACAACTAATTGGACCCTAATTCCTATTTTAGAATCTAATTAGTTTTTAAAATTAAAGTTCTAAAAAAATAATTTTGAATCAATATTCATATGAATCGCATGAATTTAATCACTCTAAATATATAATATGTCTAAAACAACTTTAAAAGTAAACAACAACGGATCACTTAAGATCTCAGGAGATTTTGAGATCGTAGATAAAGAAGGAAATGTATACGATCTGGCAGGAAGAGATGTGATCTCTCTTTGTAGATGTGGACTTTCACAGAATAAACCTTTTTGCGACGGAGCTCATAGAAATCATTTTGAACATGATGCAGTTGCATTTGCGTTGCCTCCAAAGAAGTAAATATTAAATTCTAATAATAGCTTGATAAGCTTCAGCACTAATAGGTGCTGTAGCTTTCTTTTAATCTCAAGAGCTATTTGTATTTAGGCTTAGGACTGAAAGAAGGTTTTACTTGATTTTCTTCAATTTATCCTCAATTAATTTCAAATTTTCAAGCTTTTTTGGTTCACGGTTTTGCCTGCAATAACTAGTATGATAACTATGTTTAGAAATAAAATCATATTGTATTTCATTCCACTTCTCCTGGCTTAATTCTGGCTGATAATGCAATAGTTCCAGATATAATTTTTCGCTCCAATGAAAAAAATCATCGGTACCAAGATATTCCAAATCGGCATCTGCAAGAATTGCAGCTAAGTGTGAAGTAGGGTTTTGTGGGATCTCTGTAGCTTTCATCATCTCACAGATCTTTGTTATTTCCTCTGGTTTTAATCCAAATTCCTTTAATTCTTTGGTTGCGATGATACAGCTTAATTTTTCATGCTCCTCTCTATTTATTATAAAACCTATATCATGGTAAAGAGCTGCAATTTTCAATAAAAACAATTCGTTCTCTTCCAAATTCTCCATTTTAGCTATATAAATAACTTTTTCTAATACATATTTGGTATGTTCTGGACAATGATAATGAAGCCATAAAGGTAAATTTTGTTCCAGATTGGAAATCACCTTTTTGTAAATAGGAAGAAACTTATCCATTAAACGAATCTTTTGATCTGCGTTCCAATTTTTTCTATAAGGTATAGATTTGAAATAGTATAAACAATATGTTGGTTTATAAAAGACCAACTAAAACATTTAAAATCAACTTAATGTGAAGCTTATAAAATTCAAATTTGTTAATAATAGATGAGTATTTACTTCTAAAGTAACCAAATTACCACAATATTTACTTCGTAAATAATTTTAATTCACTTTATAAACTTTTGATTTGTTAAGGGAACTCATGGAAAATGGTAATATAAAATTTGCATGAGTTTTCAATTTTAAGTTTTTTTTGAAAGAAATGTGTAGTTAGAAGCGTTTTGAAGCTGTTCACCGAAAATCTCTTTTTTAATATTTATATCTTCACTACCTTGATAATCAGTAATTTTAATGTGATCTTATTTTTATTATGAATAGAGTTTTACATTATAATTTATAATAGAACTACCTATTTGATCCCTTATTTGTAGTTCAAAGAACCCTCTCCCCACAATTCGTTCATTCTAAAGTATGCAATGCAAAAAATTAAAATTCATTAGATAGAATTATAATTAAGCTATTGATAAAATATTTTAGAAATACCCTAAAAATGGGATCTAATTTAATTATTACATATGAGAAGACAGTATTCCTTTTTGGTTCTAATAGCAATTTTACTTTGTTGTGGAAACAGTACTGCTCAAAAATCTGGAATTTCTGATAGTTTAAAGAACATATTTAACTCTCGAGCAGGAAAACCAGTCGATTTGGATTTATTATGGGATATAGCTAATAATGAAGAAGAGCCCGATAGTGTAACAAAATATTCTAAACTGTTAATAACACATGGGATAGCTATAGGGAATGACGAAAAAGTATATAGTGGATATCGCCAACTTGGAAATGGATTACGTCTAAAAGGGGACCTTAAACAAGCATTAAAAGCATATTTTAAAAGCTTGGATTATGCCAATAAAATTAAGGATAAGAAGGGAATCGCTTACAGTAATATTGAGATTGGGAATGTTTATTCATTAAGTGGAAATACTTCTAATGCAGATCTTTATTATAATAAAGGTATAGATGAGTTGCGAAGCGGAGAAGATTCAACCTCTTTGGGTAGTGCACTTTTTAATGCCGGAGATGAATACTTACGTATAGGGAATTTAGAAAAAGCTAAAATTTTCACTAAGGAAGCAGAGCTTATTTTTGAGAAAGTAAATTATCCCTTGGGACGGGCTTATAGTTTGGGAAATCTTGGTAGAATTAATGCTGAATTAGGTAATGATGATTTGGCAGAAGAGAATTTAAACACTGCTATAATATTGCTTGAAGAGTTAAATGCCCATAATGCTATTGCCGAATTCCTTGTTTCTCTCTCCGATGTATATTCGGAAAAAGGAGATATGGATAAGGCATTTCGCTATGCTAGCAGAAGTTTGGAAATTTCTAAGAAATATGGTTTTAAGAATTATATAGCAGATGCCTATCAAAAACTTTCAGAATTATATGAACAAATAGGATATACTGCAAAATCTTTTCAATATTATAAGGATTATATAACGTATCGCGATAGTGTAAGAAATTTAGAATCTATCCGAGAAATGGCCAATTTACGTACAGATTTTGAGATCTCCCAAAAGCAAACCGAAGTCGATTTATTGAATCAACAGAAAAAGAATCAACAGAATATAGTTATAGGAGTTTTAGTTGCGCTATTCCTCTTAATGCTCTTAGCATTTGGGTTATATAGAAGAAATAATTTTATTAGACGCACCAATTTAATTATTGAACGTGAAAAGATCCGGTCTGAACATTTATTGAGAAATATTCTTCCAGAAGGAACGGCTCTCGAGCTTATGGAAACAGGAAAAGTTAAAGCCAAAAAGTTTGATTCAGTTAGTGTTTTATTTACAGACTTCGTGGATTTTACACATTTTTCGGAGAGTCTCTCTCCGGAAGAATTGGTGAAAAGTGTTGATTTCTATTTTTCAAAATTTGACAAAATTATTGAAAAGCACGGTTTGGAGAAGATCAAAACAATTGGGGATTCTTACATGTGTGCTGCAGGGGTTCCTTATCCTATGGAAAATCATGCCGTTGCAATGATGTATGCAGCGCTTGAGATATTAGAATTTGTGGAAGAGACAAAAAGAGATAATTTGGGTATTGGAGCTCTTTTTGAAATTAGAATTGGGATCAATAGTGGTCCATTAATAGCAGGAGTAGTGGGGAGCAAAAAATTCGCTTATGATATTTGGGGAGATGCAGTTAATATTGCTTCACGAATGGAATCTTGTTCCGAAATTGGAAAGATCAATATTTCCGAAGATACCTATCATTTGGTGAAAAGTACCTTCTCCTGTAAGGAAAGAGGTAAAATAAAAGTGAAAAATAAAGGCATGATACCCATGTATTTTGTGGAAAACCTTAAGGATACCTCGACTTTAAAGCATAATGGAATGTCCACTAATATGAGCTAAAAAATCAAATAGATTTTTTTAATAAACAACCAAAACTTAAAATCATGAAAACGAAAACATTACTAAAACGTACAATTAAATTCGCTGGCTTATTAACAATCTTTCTTGTTTTAATTTCATTCAAAAGTGAAGAGCCGGTTTCATACGGTTCTATCGAGAACTCAGAACAGCTTATTTTTAACTCAAATAGTAGCGCTAACTTGGAATTAGGAATTATGGATAATGAAGCAGAGCTGGTTTCTAAGGATGCGTATGTGCTTTTAACTATAGATACAGGAAAAATAAATGAGCGTAATTTAGATTCTACAGTGGTATTTTCTAATGTGGAAGGTAATTCGGTGACAAATTCTGGAAGCCCAAAAGACTTTGTAACTACTGTTTATAAGAACATGAAAATTTACTGGAGTGGAGAGCCTAAAGATGGCAATAGTAATGCTGTAATCGAGATTTTAGATATTGAGAGAAAACCGAATGGTGGCGCAAAAATTCTTAGATTTAGCACGAAAAATCATCAAAAAAAAGGTTTAGAGATGAAAATTAAAAATAAAGACGTAGAAGGAGAAGAACTTTATAATGTTAAATTTAGTATTACTGAAGGGAATAACATAAAGTATTTTACAGTTGACCCTAAATTACAGATGGGACTAGGAATTTAATCTGATTATAATTATCATAGGTTTCCTAAGAACTATCCCGCAACACTAATTATCCTAGTTTAAATAATATTTAAACATTATAAGTGGGTGATATTATACTGAATAGTAATATAGCAGCTTGTGAGTATTCGATTTTAAGTTGAAGACGCAACTTGAAGGAAAGAAACCAATATTAATAATTTATCTAAGTTGGTAGAAGAATTATTGGGATCCTACTTAATGAAATTGGATTTGTATTAAGAAACGAACAGGCTCTACTAAGGCCTTCTTTTCCGGGATGTGTATATTTTACTATACACATCCTAAAAATGAATGTGGAATGTTAACTTACTCCGGGGATCTCAATCATTTTACCTTTCTTGGATTCCCCTAGAACTGTAACTTCTTTGTTTTTTCGATACTCCTCTATAGCAAGAATTAGTTGCTCCTTAGTATCTCTGCGAATTTTTATTGCAGTTCTTTGATTTTTATTTCGAACTTCTATATAAAATCCGTCTCTTAAATCTTTTGGTTTAGTGGAAGGTCTTCCCATATTTGCTATTTCAATGATTACATATTATGTAACCTAAAGGTTTAATTATTAAACATATAATAAAAAAAGGAAGAAAAGAAATTTTATTGAACATCATTACTTCCCAAGCCAATATTTATTCATCTATAGGGCAATCTATGCGTCTTGTTGGATTTCGATTTACAAAAGGACTAAGAAAGTCTTACAAAAATTGGCGTTTTCTTTAATTAAATGCAAAGGTAAGTATTTCTCCTGTAATTTCCGCTTAATTAGGCGTTATCAATACAACTTTTTCATAAATAAATTTAGAAAAAGAAAATTAATGTTTATAAAATATAGGAGGTACCAGAGGTATAAACAAAAAGTATTTCCTGAGTTGAATCCCAGTATATGAGGGATTAGGTATGTTTTTATACATATGAATTATTTAAAAGAGAAGATGTAAGACCAAATGGGTTAAGATTTTATAGAAGAAAGCAGAACCTAATCTTTAAACTTTCCATTTTAAATTATATTATGTAGTTTTATGAAGATAATCCTATTTTACATTTTCTATTGAACTAAAGGCAATGTAATGATGGTAATCCTTCCTAGTTTTTAGTTCAAAATTTGCTGATAATTCTAAATTCATTTATGATAAGACCATTTTTTTTATTTCTTTTCCTATTATGTACCTTAACTGGATTCTCTCAAATAAGGGACAGTTTAGCTGAGCCTTTAATCTCTCTTGAAAAAGAAACACTTCTAAAAAATATAAATATCACTTTCGATATGCGTATGGAGTTTCAAGCCTATACCTTTAGGGGAGGTGATAGCTATTATAATGGTTTGCAGTTTGAAAATGGCTATACCGCTCTAGGGATTTCAGCAAAATTACATGAAAAGGTGGACTTTCATTTTAGAAATCGTTTTAATAAAGGTGGCGAAGTTCAATCCTTAGATCAATTAGGGAGCAATATTGAATTGGCTTACATTGATATTCAAGCCAGTCCAAGATTCAACCTAATTCTAGGGAAAACCTATGCGTTTTATGGAGGTTATGAATATGAGTTTCAAGCACTAGACGTATTAGAATATAATGATATTCAAAGCAATGCTTTGGCATTTGTAACCGGCGCAGGAATTACGTATCAAAATTCAAAACAGCATAAATTAGGATTCCAGATTTTAAATTCCCGAACCATGCTTTATGATGATCTTTATGGCGATGTGGTTGCAGAAAATATTCAGGAACCCGATTGGCCAGTGGCTTTTGTTGGGAACTGGAGAGGAAGTTTTTTCGAGGAGAAATTTCAAACAATTTATAGTTTAAGTTATTCGAATCAGGTGAAAAAAAGAGGGACTTATTTTTTTACTTTAGGTAATAAATATCAAAACAAGAATCTCACCTTGATGTATGACTTTAATTATAGTTATGAAGAGGTTGATACTAAAGGCATTGTTACTAGTATTATTCAGAATGATGTGTTAGCAGAGGATGCCTTGTATATAGAGAACTGGTTGAGAGCAGAATATCAATTCAGTCCTAAATTTAGAGGATTACTAAGTCTAATGACTAGCAATGCTTATGGTGATTTTGAATCTGGCCGTGAGCTTTTAAGAACTAGTTACGGAATGGTTCCTACTGTATATTATAGTCCGTTTAAAAACCTTGACGTTCGGTTTTTCTTTGCTTATATTGGAAGATATTATGACTATTCTAATTTTGCAACAAAACAATTTAATGCAGCCAATTATAATAGAAATGAAGTAAGAATTGGTTTTATAGCTCCATTATTGTTGTTGTAAAGGGTGCAGTTGTTAGATCTAATTCTGAACATCTATTTCAGAAGTATCAGGCCTAATGCTTAAAAGAATATTAGAATTGGAATAAAAAAATACAATACCGGCTATTTAAAATAGACAGTAAATTTTTAAAGAAACTAAGTAATTTAATTAAATAATCAAGTCTAGGCAGACCATCGATAGCTTTTTAGCTCTGAAATTTAATTACCTCCTTATTCTTATTCCAATTCCTTTAAAATTAATACCGGCACCTTTGGACTAAAATTGATGTCTTCCTTACTTCGCTGTGAAAAGAGTTTACTAAAAAATCCCTGTTTTCGTTTATAAAGTGCGAGAAAATTACTTTCCCTACTTTCAATAAATAAATGTACACCCATAGTAAGGGTTGTCTGCGTGAGTTTATGAAAGCTAAAGTCAATGTCAGCAAAATAGGTTTTCAACGTTTCTTTATTTTGTTCCTGCTCTTTAGTGAGTGGTCTGTTATCGCTATTTATATATAAAATCCTGACGCTTGCATTTAAATAAATAGCCATTTCAATAAGGGCTACAATTTCTTTGTTTTTAAATGGAAATTTATAAGTGGTAGGAAAAACTATTTCTCTGTTGGATTCTGGAAGTTCTTGCATTTGTTCAGGTAGAACTAAAAAAGGACAATTTTCTACCTTCTCGGTCACTTCTGAAATTTCATTTTCAAAATCTGCGTTAATGGAAACATTTTCGCCACGGGAAACCATTAAAATCAAATCTATTTTATGAGTATCTATGCATTCTTGTATGGCTTCAGCTAGATCCTCATTTCGCGATATTGTTTCAAATTGATGCTTCTTGTTTTCTTGTCTAAATTTTAAACCTTGAAGAATCTTCTGTAGTCCTTTTTCCGATTCAGCCTTTGCTGCTTCAAGTTCGGTATTTTGATTCTTGCTTAGGGAAATCCTTGTGGGAACTTCATAAGTATTCAGAATAAAAAAAGTACAGGGGATATTTTTATAAAAATTTAAAGCATACACCAGGGTATTCCATGCATGTTTGGTAAAATTGGTAGGAATAAGAATTTTCTTTTCCATAGAATAATTTGAATTATTAAACGATTTCTGTAAATATACTAAAACTAATTACCCTATATTTCTATTTCCAAGCCGAAATACCTACTCTAAATTAGGGCAATAAGCGATCAACCAGTTGCATATTTGCTAATTAAATATTCAAAGCCTGATTCCAGCTTCGGCTAAAAAAAGATTTAGGATTCAATCAAATCTATTTTCTGTACTATAACACCAAGCCTGATTAAAAAAAGCCTAATCCAATGTGATTCGCTATCTTTCAGTTATTCTAAAGTTAAAAAAATAAGTATTTATTTATATAATGTTGTGTATTAATTTTTCGACAGAAGACTAAGTAAAAAGATAAAAATGTGGTGGCAATATGTTTTAGTTTTTATAGGTGCGTTATTGTTTGATATAGTTCCTTTTCCTTTTCCTCCTGCATTTACCATAATGATGTCTATTCAGATCATTTTTGGATTGAATGTTTGGGCAGTAATTATTATAGGCGTAGCTGGCTCGGTTTTAGGTAGATATATTTTGCTTTTATATGCTCCTTTATTAGCGAATAAGTATTTAAAAGAATCGAAGAATAATGACATTCAATTTATTGGTGATAAAATGAGAGATAATAAATGGAAGGGTCAAGTAATTATCCTTGCATATTCCTTATTGCCACTTCCAACTACACCACTCTTCTTATGGGCGGGCATTTCCAGATTAAAGCCCATCTATATTATTCCCGCTTTTATCATTGGCAAATTCACTAGTGACTCTATCGCATTACACTTAGGTAAATACGCATCGGAAAATATTGATAGTCTGATAGAGAATATATTTTCTTGGCAGTCAATTGCAAGTTTAGTGTTGAGTATAGTTTTTCTTTTCTGCCTTTTCTTTATAGACTGGCGAACGCTTATTCAAAATAAAAAGCTTGTGATAAATTTTAAAATATGGAAATAGCTAAACAGTTTTAAATAGATGTTATTAGTCTAGAATAGATTACTTCCCAATACAGAAGTTTTCAATTCCCGGTTTAACTGGGCTTAGCCAAAAACGAGGTGTAATCCAGGTACAAACCCATTTCTAACATCTTAAAATAACTACTAAAATGTTGCATAAAATACAGTCATTAAAAGATATTAGTAAAATAAGGCATTGAGCTAATATTGAGTTTATACTTCGAATTGGCTCAAAGTAGGACCCATCATAGAACAACTACTTAAAAATACTTCCAGGTACAAAAACTTACATTAGAAGCCTTACAAGATTTGCCATAGACCTAGAGAATGAACAAATCAAACAAGCCCTCTTAAAAAACAAAAACCTTCCAGTGACTAATCTTTGAAAATGGAGATACTAGAAAACAACTAATCGCACGAAGTAGGTGCCTACTCTATAAAGCCGGAAAAACCAACAATAAACCACACAAACCCTGAAAACGAAATAATAACTGCAAGTAATGTAAAATGGGGATGGTTATCCCTTGTAAGGAAATTAAAGTTCTGTGGGAGCAAATCCTGGAGAGACCCAACTGAAGCTTTAGTTTCAGGATTCTTATTGAAATTTTATGAAGGATTTTCTCAACACCACATATTTATAAACTAAGCTAAAAACGTCGTAGAATCATATATAAACAATAATCAATAAAAATTTAACTTCGAATAGTTCGGTTTGTTCGAAACCATAACTATTTTTTCCTGGATTTTACTGTGGGTGAGTTAATAATTATCGACAATGAGGAGAAAAAACAATTCGAAATGAAAGAAAAAATATGCAGAGAAAAAATAGACTTAGTTGAAAAACTAGGTGTGCATTTAGAGAATAGAGAACAGTTAGGTCCATTTGCGGCACGTATTTTAGCTTATATCATTCTTACAGGTAAAATAGGTACCACATTTGACGATATGGTGACAATCCTTCGCGCAAGTAAGAGTACTATTTCTACACACCTCAATCATTTACAGGATTTAAAAAAAAAATAGTTTATATCACAAAAACTGGAGATCGCAAAAGATATTTCATTATAAATAAGGATTTGATTGTTCAGCACATCGATGCTATGATAAATGAATTGCAAGAAGTTAAAGCGTTACATTTAGAAATAAAGAAATATAAAGAGACGATTAACACACAAAAAATTATAAATGAAGAAGAAAAATTCGATTTAAATTTTCATAATGACTATATCAAATTTTTAGATGAAGCAAGTATGTCAATAAAACAATTAAGAGAGAACCAGTTTAATATTTAAAGTCAGATTAAAAATGAAATCCAATAAAACTGAAAACCATCTAGTCACTAAGTGTATGCTTAGTCATTGTAAGTTGTAGTGATAAACAAGAAAACCCACAAGTTTCTCAAAGGCCACCTGTACCTTTTCCAGTAACACAACTGCAACCTAAAACAGTTACAGGATTTACAGAATACCCGGCAGCCAGTGAGGGCATAATAAACAGTGATGTTAGAGCTAAAACATCTGGTTACATTCAAAAAGTATTGGTGGACGAAGGGCAAAAAATTACGAAAATGCGAAGTGTTATATAAGTTAGAGACACAGCCGTTGAGTCAAGGTGCTGCAGCCGCAAAGCACTTATCAATGTGGCACAAGTAAAGCCAAGACTCAAAAAGAAGTTGCACTTGCACAGCAACAGCAAGCCTTACTTGAGTTTAAGAAGACCTTGTTGATTGCCGGGAGTGAAGTATCTAATGCGTTGTTTACCTTTGAATCTGAAACTAAAAAATTCGAGTTTAGAAAAAATGAAGTTGAAGAAAGTTACAACAATTAGTCTCGCTTGTAGACTAATATGAAGCGCTGCGCGGCGGATGGAGATAATATTAAATACTTAATAAACCTTTTTAACCAAAACTATGTACTCAATCCTAGTTGCGACAAATTTTTCTAAAACATCAGACAATGCTGTTCTGTATTCAGCATCATTAGCTCAACTGTTAAATACAAAACTGGTGTTTTTTAATGCTTTTAAGTTGCCCTCACTCACAGCACACAACGAACCAAAAAAATAAAGAAACAGATACTGACAAAAAAGCTTACTGATGGCCAAATGATCAAAATACCAAAGGCTGAAAAAACCCGTCTGATTTTTGCCTATTCGAACAATCGAGCGGCAAAAGATGAGCACAACCGAGAAAGAGGATTGCAGCGCCTGGAAAAGCGGATAAAATCTGGAAAGCTCACCAAATCCAACATCAACAATAAGGGTTACAATAAATATCTAAAAATGCAGGGAGATGTGACCATTGAAATTGATTATGAAAAATTCTGGAAAGACAACGCCTGGGATGGATTGAAAGGCTACGTAACCAATACAGGACTATCAGGTAAACTCGTAGTCGAAAATTATAAAAACTTATGGCATATTGAAAAAGCCTTCAGAATGTCAAAGACCGATTTACGAATACGGCCCATTTACCACAGATTGCGTCACCGGATCGAAGCCCATATCTGCATCTCATTTACGGCTTATAGTATTTACAAGGAATTGGAAAGGCAGCTCCATGCCGAAAAATCTACTATATCACTAAGAAAAGCAGCAGAACTCACACATAATATTTATCAAATAACTTATACCCTTCCTGATTCTAAACAAACTAAATCAAAGTTCCTGAAAATGGATGATCAGCAGGCTGAATTATATCAAATCATCGAGAAAAATTTCTAGGGTATTGCAACGCTGAAGATAGGAGAAAGCGGTCAAAGCCGTACAACTTCCCCTAGAAGGAAGGTCAGGCGCATGTAAGCCATGCGCATAGAGCATTTCTCGGTAAAGTCGCTACAATCTTTGTCAACAACATCAGTAGGGAGGCAAAGGTCACCACTGATAAATGGAAAGGAGACAGATCCATTGCAAAGGCCTATGATATCGATTAGATAGAAAGTAAGAACGGAACCAACTTCAGGGCCCTGCATACCATGAGACCACAGATAAAGTCATGGAGTCTTCGTTGAACAACCTTGATATCTACAGGTATTTCAACAAGTTCTGCTTTAGGAGCGATTGTTCCCAAAGCAAGGAAACCTGATAGAAAAAAATGATCAAGGCCCATAGAAAGGCGTATCAGAAACAAATTATAAGTAACTACTGGCCTCTATAAAATTTAATTCTTATCAATTATCCAAACTTATATCCTGAAACTTTAACACCCATGAGCAATCCCGAATAATCACGAGAACCCTGATCAATGCCAGCAGCACCGGCAACTACAAACAGTGGTGCCAGATGTTCACTTCTTGGATGGCTTTCTCTTGCTTTCGGTGCATTCTTCCAGTTAATGAGCATTGCATTCCGTTTTTTAGCATCATTTATCTCAACTGTCTGGGTGAGCCAACCATCGAATTGCATTGAAACACCTGTAGCTGAAGAACTACCCGACATAAACCCTTGCATATTATGGTAGCTCATTCCTGAACCTATAATCAACACACCTTCATTTCGTAAAGGTTCAAGCACTTCGCCAAGGTTTATATGCGTTTCAGGGTCAAAGGAATTGACCAGGGAAAGCTGAACCACCGGAATATTGGCTTTTGGGAAAGCAATCATTAAAGGCACAAATATTCCATGGTCAAAGCCTCTTTCATAGTCTCTTTTTGTTTTAACCCTCCTTGCTTTAAATAGATTTTCAATCTGTTCAGCCAATTCGGGATTACCGGGAGCTGGCCATTTTAAATGATATGTAGATTCAGGAAAGCCATAATAATCATATAGCAAATGTGGATTTGAACCGAATTGCAGCGTCGGCAAATCCTCTTCCCAATGTCCTGAAACAACAAGAATAGCTTTTATCTTTTGGCTGTATTGCTCACCAAAATTTTTAAGGTATTCCCTTAACCGACCATATCCAATAGGGTCGCCCATGGCATTTTTAGTTACATGCCACGGACCACCACCATGAGGTATAAAATATACGGGTAACTTTCCCATTCTATGTCCTTTTTTTTCTTATCGCTTTCAATGCAGTTTCCCCACTTATTAGTTGGGCGAGCCTCGTGTTTAAATTGTTTTAGTGCATTGCAGCAGGTTTACAAACGCTGAAGTATTCAAAATCGGTGCATAGCGAAAGTAAACCAGATAATTTCATTGTTCATACAACACTTAAATGGTACAGTGCCTCTTCTACAGTAGCCGATAACGAATAATTATTTTCTTCATTGACAAAAATTTTATTTGCTATTTGTAAAACCAATTCTTTCATGGGATACTTTGACAAAAATTCCTTCTGATTCGGCAAAAAGCACCCCATCTCCATCAAACATTTTTCCCGCGATATAGACTTTTTGACCTTCAGTTTTTTCGATTGTGGCAGTCATATACATGGTGGTTTCAACCGGTAATGGCCTGTGATAATTTAGCGTTAAGTTTGCGGTAACAGCAGGCATATGATTTAAAAAGGCTACCCCTCCCATGGCTTCATCCATTACAGATGCAATGGCACCACCGTGAACAATTCCAGGGGCTCCCTGGGTTTCAACGTGAAATAAAACCCTCACGTAGAATTTCAACAAGCTTCCATCATGATAATATTGTACATCTATGTAATTCTGTTGCTTCCCTGAAACAAATGAATACGTGTACAAACTCATATCATAAGGTTTTAAATTTTGAAATTCATCCGGAATTTTCATGTTATTCATTTTTACGCTAGTGATTTATCTCAATTAATGAATCCCCCAGAGGCAAGGTCTCGGGGGGATCCTGTTGGTCTAACAATTACATTTAAAAGAAATTTTCGGTACTGGTTCTGTCCATGTAAGTGAATTGCAACATCCAATGTGGATAAATTGGGTTTAATTTACTTAATTCATCCAGACGGCTTACTTCATCAGCACTCATTTCCCATTCGGTTGCTTTAAGGTTATCTTCCAGTTGGTGTGGTTTGGTAGCACCCACTAGCACTGAAGAAACCACAGGTTTTCTGAGCAGGTAATTTAATGCTGCCTGCGCAATACTCGCATTGTGATTGTTAGCAATTTCTTCCAGGGCATCTACAATAACATAAGCTTTTTCCTCATCTATCGGGATAAAGTTTTGCTCTTCATTGGTTCTTCTGGAATCTTCGGGCATGGGTTTGTCTTTCCTATATTTTCCTGTCAGGAAACCACCTCCCAGCGGCGACCATGGGGTCAATCCTAAACCTTGATCTTCGAGCAGCGGCGTCAATTCATATTCAACATCCCTGGAAATCAACGAATAGATAGCTTGAAGTGATACAAATTTTTCATAATGATTTTCTTTTGATACTGCCAGAGCTTTCATCAACTGCCAAGCTGTGAAATTACTGGCGCCAATGTATCTCACTTTTCCCTGATGCACCAAATCTGATAAAGCACCCAAAGTTTCTTCAAGCGGGGTAATAGGATCAAAACTGTGCATCACATAAAGGTCGATATAGTCGGTGCCTAATCTCTTTAGACTATTATTACAGCTCTCAATAATGTGTTTACGGGACAAGCCCACATCATTAATGTCCTTGCTCATCCGCCCCCTTACCTTAGTGGCAAGCACTACTTCGTTACGTTTCTCTTTTAGTGCTTTACCCAGAATTTCTTCAGATTGACCGTGGGAATATACATCGGCCGTGTCAAAAAAGTTTACGCCGGCATCAAGAGCCATATCCACTATTTTTTTGCTGGCTGGGTAATCCAGGTTACCTACTACTTTCCAGTAGCCCTCGCCGCCAAAACTCATGGCTCCTAAGCAAAGTTCGGATACCATCAAACCTGATTTTCCTAATTGTCTGTACTTCATAATTTTGTTTTTAAGTATTAATTATTAAAAATATTAATGTAAAGCCTTTAACTCAAATAATTTTCTGTACGCCTCATATCAAAAGATATTGAGGAAATTATAATTTCATAGGTTTCCAAAATCCTTTGATAATTTAATGAGCTGTTCTTTCACTGATCATCGCCAGGCTTAATGACCGATTGATCGAGTATGCTTAATTTGATTTTTCCCATTTTATTAATAATATCCTTAACCACAAGTTTTTATTTTTTGGCAAGAATTTTATTTATATTTATTTGCTCAATGCAGACATTTGCGGAGCAGCATATCGTTGGCCTGCTGCCACACCTTTGGGAGCAATTTCATCAATGGCTTTTAATTCTTCTTTGGATAGCATAACCTCTAATGAACCGATATTTTCTTCAAGATGCGTTCTGCGTTTAGTGCCTGGAATAGGAACAATATCATTGCCTTGTGCCAACAACCAGGCCAGGGCAAGTTGAGCAGCAGTACAGCCCTTTTGCTGGGCTAATTCTTCTATTTTTTTTACTAAATGAAGATTTTTTTCAAAATTTTCGCCTTGAAAACGAGGTGAAAACCGGCGGTAATCATCTTCTGCCAGATCATCAAAAACTTTGATTTGACCGGTTAAAAAACCTCTGCCTAAAGGACTATACGGAACAAAACCTATTCCCAATTCCCTGCAAACAGGCAATATTTCATCTTCCACATCACGGCTCCACAACGAATATTCTGTTTGTAAAGCCGTAATCGGATGAACAGCATGTGCTTTGCGAATAGTTTCCGGTGAGGCTTCTGAAAGTCCTAAGTAGCGAACCTTGCCTTCCTTAACCAATTCTGCCATTGCACCTACCGTTTCTTCTATGGGCGTATTTGTATCCACACGATGCTGATAATACAAATCAATGCAATCTATGTCTAAGCGTTGAAGGCTGGCATCGCATGCTTTTTTTACATATTCTGGAGTGCCGTTTATGCCTAAGTAATTTCCTTTTTCATCACGCACATTTCCAAATTTTGTGGCTATGATAAATTTATCTCTTTGTCCCTTAATAGCTTTGCCTACCAACACTTCATTTTCACCTACTCCATACATATCGGCAGTGTCTAAAAAAATAAGTCCCATTTCAAGAGCTTGATGAATGGTTGCAACCGATTCTTCATCATCCCGGTGGCTGTAAAATTCAGACATGCCCATACAACCAAGTCCTATAGCAGACACTTCTAATCCTTGATTTCCTAATTTTCTTTTTTTCATAATGCTTTTATTTTAAAATGAATTTATTTTTCCCTTACTTCAATTTGCTTTTCCATGCTTCAAATTCAATGGCTACAATTCGCTGCCCTGTTATTCCGTTGCTTTCATCGGACGAAAGAAATACAATTGGTGCAGCCATCACATTGGGGTTTAATAACTGAAAATGTTGAATAATTTCTTCCCTAAACTCATCTGGTATCATGCCTGTTTCAGTAGCACCTCCAGGGAGCAACATATTAACGGCAATATTTTTTTCCTTTAAATCTTCTGCCATAATCAGTGACAACGATTCGGCACCTGCTCTTGATGGGCCATAAGGCACAAATCCTTTGCGGCGCATCGTTTCGTGGTTCATAGATATGTTGATGATTTTTCCTTTGCCTGCTTGCAAAAAGAGGGGTACAAAAGCTTTGGCAACCAGAAAATACCCGGTGAGATTGGTGTCGATGAGGTTACGAAATCCTTCGGCAGTTATTTTATAAAATGGCTCTGGCTTTGTTAAAAACGAAGGATTCACCGTGCGCATACCAATACCTGCATTATTCACAAGCACATCTAATATTCCCCATTTATTTGTTACCCACTGTACGGCGTTTTCTATTTCGGTTTCGTTTCTCACATTCATCATCAGTCCGTATACATCTGCATTAAGCGCTTTTACTTCTTCAACAGCGTTATGGATTTTTTCTTCCGAGTGCCCGGTAATTAGAACCGATGCACCTGCTACAGCCACAGCTTTTGCCATGGCTAAACCAAGGCCTGAAGTGGCTCCTGTAATAATAATTTTCTTTCCTTGAAGATTGTCTGACATTATTTTAAGAATTTATTATTTTCAAAATATCTTTTTCAATGGCTTCCGGCTTAGTGGTTGGTGCATATCTTTCTACCACATTTCCATTTTTGTCAACCAAAAACTTGGTGAAGTTCCATTTGATTTTGCTTCCCCCAAAGCCGCCTTTCTTACTTTTCAAATAGGTGTAAACAGGATGTTCATTCTTCCCGTTTACAACAATTTTTTCGGTAAGCTGAAAGGTTACTCCGTGATTAATTTTGCAAGCTTCCTCAACCGTATCGTTTGTTTCAGGTTCCTGATTTAAAAATTGCGCGCAAGGAAATCCTAAAACAACCAACCCTTTGTCTTTGTATTTTTGATGCAACTCTTCTAAACCTTCAAATTGTGGGGCCAGGCCACATTTTGTCGCCGTATTGACAACCAATATTGTTTTACCTTCGAAATTTTTCATTTCAATAATTTCTCCAGTGGGCTTTTTAACTTGTAACTGATAAAATTCTGATTCCATAGCATTATTAATTATTACAATAAATTTTTTTAGCAAAAAGCTATCTTCCCTGTTTCTCCCATCTACTGAACTTTTAAATTACTTGTTATATCTAACCGTAGTTTCGGTTTTGACAAAAAATTCTTGATTTGCTGGACCCCTCTATATACAATCACAATAGTAAATAAAAGCGTTTGATGCCAAAAGTATTCCTAATTTCATTGTTCTGAACAATCTAATGGACAAGCTTGCTTTGATTTGTTTGGGTACAATTTTATTTAAAACTTAATAGGTACTTCTTTGGACATACAAAAACGATTTCCCAGGATTTATTTGAATAATAATTATAGAGGTAAGTATTTAATTTTCTAAGTTAACAAATAATCCGTCAATTAATAGTTCTGAAATCTCTATACGTTTTTGTGAACTTTCCATTGAGTTTAAATGATCCTTTTTAACCTTACACATGCCTAGAAAAATAAAATTTAGCAAATCTTTGTTCACTGATCTTTTCAGTAGTTTCTCCTTTCGTAATTCTTGATAAATAGGACCCATAATTTTCAAAATGGCAGTATGTTGGTCATACTCCAATTCTACCCACAACCTCCTATGGGTATTTTTAAGTTGTTGAATAAAAAGAAAGTTTTCACAGGTAAATGTCAGAATAAATTTAGCTATGTGTTTTAATTTTTCTTTTTGCGTAATATTATTTCTTACATTAATATCATGCAACGATTTTATGAATATAGACGATAAATTTTTTGTGACCAGGATAAGTAACTCATTTTTATTACTCACTGTGTTATACAAAGTTTTTTTTGAGATAGCTAGACTCTCCGCGATATCATCCATAGAGACTGATTTTATACCTTGCTGGTAATAGAGTTTACATGCAACCTCCAATATCTCCTCCAATCGGGTCATTTTATTTAATTATTGTATTCATCGCAGGCTTTTTAAAAACCTATTATAGTTAATTGTTTCAAATAATTCAGGAATTACCAACTTCAATTTATCAGCATAATAAAGTTAAAGATATTCTCTGATCAAAATCCATGGATTCGACAATATATTTATATTTGTCTAAAATTAGACAATTTTATAAATTTTGTCAAATGAACAACGACTTAATAAAGGCACATATTATAAATTCATCAAAAAATGTATTTAAAGATCGTGGTTTCAGCCAAATTACGATGAGTGATATTGCAAATGCATCTAACAAAGGAAGAAGTACTATTTATTATTATTTTAAAAATAAAGAAGAAGTCTTTGAGGAAGTTGCCTTACTTGAATATTTAACTATTATACAGCCTGCTAAAACAAAAATTGCTCCCTCTCGCAGCATTGAGGAAAATTTAACAGGATATGTCGCCGGTAAACTCAATAGCCTATTCAAAAAAATAGAAGGATATAGATTTTTAGTTGAAGATATAAAACAGAATCCCCACCTCAATAACTTAATATATTTTAAAATAAGGCATTTAGAAAATGAAATCTTCACAAACATTCTTACCTGGGCTTTGGAGAATGATGAAATCGCATCTATAAGCGATGATGATATTAAATTTTTGGCAATGGCCATGGGTACTGCTCTCAATAGTTTAGAAAAAGAAATGCTCCTATATGGTACCGTGGACAATATGGATATTAGATTACAGTGGCTGGTTAGCCTGCTTATAAAAGGTCTAAAATATGATCAATAAATTAAACTCACTATTAGCTAAACGTATGCGTCAATTCTATCCCATTCTTTTGCTCTGCATCACTTTTATAATATTTCAAGCTTGTAAAAAAGATGAAAAAACACAAGAAATTCAACCTATCGACGTAAAAACAATCCTGGTTGGAGAGCAATCATTCAAAAATAATAGTAATGTTTTATCTGCTACAGGAAGGATAGCTGCAGATAAAAATGTGAAGCTTAGTTTTCAGGTATCTGGAACTATCGAGCAATTCCCGGTTAAGATGGGCGAATATGTTAAACAAAATGATCTCATCGCTAGTATAGATGCTACAACTTATCAAAAGCAATATGAAACCCAAAAAGCACAGGCAGATCTGGCTGAGGATAATTATGCCCGGGTAAAAGAAGTGTATGAAAAAGGAAGTATTGCAGAAGTTAGAATGGTAGAGGCCCGCTCTAATTACCAACAAGCACAAGCTGCTGCAGAAGCAAGCTATCAAAATGTAAAACACACCAGCATCAGGGCTCCTTTTAGTGGTTATGTTGGGGAAAAAATGATGGAAGCAGGAGACTTGGCCTCACCCGGCCAACCTGTTGTCTATTTTTTTAATATTGATAAGCTTAAAGCAATTATCCCTATTCCTGATGACGAGATTAACCAGTATGAAAAAGGGGACAAAGCCGTAGTAAAACTAGATGTGTTAAATAAAGAATATGCGGGTGAAATTACGGAAATATCTGTACAGACAGATAGTTCTAACCCCACATATACAGCACAAATAAGTATTAATAATCCTACCGGAAAAATCAAACCTGGGATGACTTGCAGCGTTTCTATTTTAGAAAAGTTAGAAGCTAAAGAAGAGAGCTCTGCAACCATAATAGTACCGGTAGAAACCGTATCTGTAACCGATGGAAATGAAAACTTCGTATATATAGTCAATAATCAAAATAAAGCCAAAAGGCGTATTGTAAAGACCGGAAAATTAACTGACGAGGGTATAGCCATTACAGAAGGTTTAAAAAATGGCGAACAGCTTATAACCTCTGGTTATCACAAACTCACCGAAAATACACCGGTAAATATTGTTAATAAATAATAAGCCCCTTATTTTATGAAAAAACAAGGTTCTATAATAGAATGGGCGATGCAGAACAAAGCTTTTCCCGTGGCACTGGCTTTTGTTTTTGTTGTGATTGGCCTGCTAGGCTTATTCAATATGCCACGAAACGAGTTTCCGGAGTTTACCATTAGGCAAGGATTGGTTATGGGATTTTACCCCGGTGCCAATTCAGAAGAAGTTGAAGAGCAACTTACTGCTAAAGTGGAAGCTTTTCTATTTAGTTACAATGAAGTAGATAAAGAAAAAACCTATTCTTATTCGCAGGATGGGGCAATGTATATTTATGTAGAAATAGACAGTCGTGTAGGGCCAAATGAAACTTCGCAATTTTGGAATAAGCTAAAAAACGACATTCTTGTTTTTCAACAACGCGAAGTGCCACCCGGCGTTAAGGGTATCCTTGTTAACAGCGATTTTGGAAGTACTGCCGCAATGATTATAACGGTGGAATCTAATACCAGGCCTTATAAAGATCTACAGCTACATGTAGAAGAGATTGAAGACAAACTGCGTCAAGTTAAAGGTATGGCTAAGATAAGCCATTCTGGTGGCCTTACAGAGCAGATTGCTATATATATAGATCAAAATGAGTTAGCACAATACCGTATTAGTCCAGGAGAGTTAATGCAGAGCCTGCAATCACAAGGTACTGTAAGGCCAACTGGAACTTTAGAGTCACCAGGGTTTGATAGGCCCATTCATATGGACGTTTTTTTAGAAAACATAACAGATATAGCTAATCACATTGTAAGTACCGGTGAAGATGGGAGAGTTGTCAGGATCAAAGATATTGCTGAAGTAAAAGGAGAGTACGAAGATCCGGATTCATTCATTACTGCCAACGGAACAAAAGCAATGATCATCACCTTAGAGATGGCATCTGGTAACAATATTGTCCAGTTTGGAGATAGGATAGATGAAAAACTTGATTTAATTAAAGATCAGCTTCCAGAAGATATCCAAGTAAGGAAAATTGCTAATCAGCCTAATGTTGTACAAGATGCTATAAGCCACTTTTTAAAAGAATTTGGTTATGCTCTATTAGGAGTGGTCATCGTTACCTTGTTTTTGCTGCCTTTTAGGATAGCTTCTGTTGCGGCAGCAACTATCCCTATTACTATTTTATCTACACTTGCACTTATGTATATGTTGGGAATGGAACTAAATACCGTTACCCTTGCAGCACTAATTATTGTATTAGGGATAGTAGTAGACGATCCCATTGTTGTAATTGATAATCACGTAGAAAAATTAGATGAAGGACAATCTGTTTGGGAAGCGGCAAAGAATAGTGCCTTAGAACTTTTCCCCTCTGTATTTACTGCAACACTGGCCATATCTGCTACCTTTTTACCTTTGGTGTTTTTTATGTCGGGAACCGCAAAAGACTTCCTTAGCACATTTCCATACACCATAATGATCGCATTATTCCTCTCACTCGCCATCTCTGTATTGCTTGTACCCTATTTTAATACCTTATTCATTAAAAAAGGATTGCAGAACAAAAAAAATAATCAAAAAAAGCAGAAAAAATCTTTGTTAGACCGCTTACAAAATATTTTTGATAGGAGTGTGGAAAAAGCGATGAAACACTATAAACTTACGCTTGTTGCAGGAATAGCATCAGTCCTTATAGGTATATTTCTTTTCTCCAATTTGTCGCAAGAATTATTCCCGGTAATCGAAAGAAATCAATTTGCCGTAGAGGTCTACCTTTCTAAAAATAGCAGCCTTGAAGAAACGCAAAGCGTAGTTAAAGAATTTGAAAAGATCCTTGCAAAAGATGAGCGCGTTGAAGATTATACAAGTTTTATAGGTGAAAGTTCGCCACGTTTTCATATGGTCTATGCCCCAAATCTTCCAGCAAAGAACTATGCCCAGGTTTTGGTTACCACCTCCTCAGATGATGCTACAGTAGAAGTGCTTAAAGAATATGATGCGAAATACGCCAACATGTTTCCCAATGCATATTTAAGAATGAAACAACTTAATATGATAGCGAAACCGGCACAGGTGGAAGTTCGGCTTTTTGGGCAAGATATAAATACACTAAAGGAGTATGGAGATAAGATTATTGACCTTTCTCGCAAAACCCCACAAACCATTTGGTCCAGGACTAATTATGGTGAAATTCAGCAAACCATCTCTATTGATGTTAAAGAAGAAGAAGCGTCCCGTGTAGGCCTAACAAGAGAACATATTGCCAACACTATTGCTATGAATATGGAGGGACTAATAGCAACGCAAGTCTGGGATGATGAATATGGCATAAACGTTAAGATAAAATCTAAGAACCCAATCGACCAAAAAGTATCAACAATAAGGGAATTAGCAATAATTTCACCTAGAACAGGTACAAGTATTCCCCTACGGCAAATTGCGAATATCAAACCCGATTGGGAACAGGAACAAATTGTGAGGCGTAATGGAATACGATGTTTAACGGTACGGATAGATATTGCTAAAGGAGCTGTTGCCAATGAAGTGCTCGCAAAATTACGTCCAAAAATAGAAGAATTAGAAATTCCTGATAATATTACAATTGGTTACGGCGGTGAATACGAAATGTCCCAGGAAAATCTACTACCTATGGGCATTTCTCTATTAATAAGCGTCTTCATTATTTTCCTTATCCTGCTTTGGCACTTTAAATCTTTTACATATGCGGTTTTAAGTTTTATCACCATGCCACTCAGCATATTTGGGGCAGCATTAGGCTTATTGTTAATGCAGTATCCTTTTGGGTTTACATCTTTCTTAGGGCTTTTAGCACTTTGTGGAATTGTGGTTAGAAATGGTATTATCCTTATTGATTTTGCAGATGAATTAAGAAGAGATCACGGGTATTCAGTTTTCGAAGCTGCTGCCCAGGCTGCCAAAAGAAGAATGCGACCTATTTTCCTTACCTCTTCTGCAGCAGCAGTTGGTGTGACTCCTATGATCCTTAGTAGATCCACTTTATGGGGGCCTTTAGGTACAGTAATAGCTTTTGGCTTAATGGTTTCGATGGTGCTTACATTATTTGTTTTACCGGTATTGTACTGGTTGTTTTTCAGAAATAAAAAAAATGAAAGTGAAGCATCCCAAGAAAATCAAGCGAATTCCTAATATAACTATAGAAAATATGAATCCAAAGCATAGTTCTTATATCATAGCTTGCAGCCTGTTAAGCTTTCTATCCTTCGGAAGCTTGTTTGCACAGGAAACCTTAAATCTGGAGGAGGTTAAAAAAACTGCGGTATCTCATAGTAATAGTATAAAAAATGGAGAAATAAGAATTGAACAGGCTGAAGCAGCTAAACGTGAAGCAATTGCCAATTACTTTCCCCAAATTAATGGGCAGGGGACCGTTCTTTACGGATTTAACAACAATATTATAGATCCTATCCAGAATATATTACCTATTGGTATTGATAATATCTATCTGGCCAGTGCTGGGGCAACAGAAATAATCTATGCGGGCGGGAAAGTTAGGAACTCAAGCAATTTAGCAGGTTTACAAGTGGAAACCAAGACAATACAGGCAGAGCAGTCTATAGATTCTGTACTTTATACAACCGAAGATAAGTATTGGCAATTAGTAAAGGTACAGGAACAACTAAGGTCCATACAAGCAAGCAAAATATACCTCACCGAATTGTTGAAACAACAAGAAGACCTGTTAGGAGCCGGACTTATTGCAAAAAATCAATTACTAAGAGTGAGAACAAATCGTAGTCGTGTGCTTTTACAACAAAGTAAACTTGCGAATATGCGGAAACTGGCATTATTGGACCTTGGCTTATATGTAGGAAAAATTTATGATACTACTACGGTTGCAATAGATACTTTAAGACAAGTAAACCCACCACAGCTTAAATATTCTGAACCAGATTTAGACTTGACCGGCAATGATAATTACCGACTTATCGAAAAGTCGATTGAAGCCGCCAGATTAATGACAAAAATAACTAAAGCCGATCTTCTACCACAAGTTTCAGTGGGTGTGAATGCCGCCTATTTTGGATCGTTTTCCAATAATCTTCCTGGCCAGTTTAAGCCTATTGGGTTGGGAATGGTAAGCATTCCAATTTCTGATTGGTGGGGAGCAGGAAAGGAAAAAGTTCAGCAAAAAATACTTCAGGAAAAAATAGCTCAAAATAATCTGGAAGAGCAAAAAGACCAGCTTAAAATTGGTATTATGAAATCCTGGTATGATCTTATCGATGCCTACAAGCAAATTAATTATGCCCAAGAAAATTTGTATTATACCAACGAGAATTTAAAAGTTCAAAGGGATAATTACAATAGTGGCCTAAATAATTTGACCGATCTATTAGATGCTCAACAACAGGAAGAAGAAGCTGAGGCGGAATATATAAATGCTTATGCTAATTATAAACTGGCAGAATCTAAATACTTGTTTGTTACAGATAATTTAGAAGATAAATATTCTGAACACTATCAAAATTTCAATTAAAAATTTATCATGTTTAGCCACAATTAAATATGCATTTAAGATGCCTATATCATTCAAATTATCTTTTTACACGACCATTATAGCGCTACTTTCCTTTCACCAGGTCCAATCTCAGCGTCTTACGAGAGATGAATTAAAAGATACTATATTTCCTTCATTTTCAATCTATAAGGATACTTATTTTATAACAGGAGTTCCCACCCATACTGGAATTTCTAAAGAAACTGCAGATGCCAAATACCAGATAAGTTTTAAGCAATTAATAACAAGGCATACATTGCCTTTTAATACTCAGTTGTTTATTACGTACACCCAAAAGTCTTTTTGGGATGTATATGCATTCTCCAGTCCGTTTCAGGAAGTAAATTTTAATCCAGGAATCGGTTTGGGAAAACCTCTGTTCAATAATGATGATAAACTGGTTGGTCTTACAGAATTTAAAATTGAGCATGAGTCTAATGGTCGCGATAGTATTTATTCTAGGAGTTGGAACAGTATATCCCTTAGCTACCATACACGAATTAGCAAGAAAACACTTTTAAGTATAAAGACCTGGTTTCCATTCTCCTATAAATCAGATAATCCAGAGCTAATAAAATATATAGGATATGGTGAAATAAATTTGGTTCATAATATTAGTAATGATTTACAATTGGAACTCAATGCTAAAAAGGGCAATCAATGGAACTGGAAAGGAAGCTTAAGAAGTCGCTTGATTTATTCAATAGCTAAAAGAACGAATCAGTACATTATGTTGGAATGGTTTAATGGCTATGGAGAAAATTTGATTGCTTTTGACAAATATAGAAGTATGCTCCGGATTGGATATATTATCAGGTCAACCGACCTTCAACTATTAAAACCTGCGCAGCTTAGGTAGGTTTTGTCCTTTATATTAAAATAGATTTTATGAAACAAAACTATAATATTGATTTTATTTATTTGATCCATAGCAACCCCCTTTTATCTAAAATTCTTAAATATATAGTTTTTTGGATAGCTTCCTACAGTCTCCTAATGTTCATTGCCCATCAAAATCTACTTGCAATGTATAGTGTGATAGGCCAAAAATTGGAAATTAATCAGGGGCTCCCAGTAGGAGATCCCCCTGTTAAATTTACAGTTTTAATAGGAGTTATTTTTGGAACATCGTTGGCTTTGTTGGATCATTTACTTACAAAAATTTATCATCGAAATCACTCATTAGGATTAAATATTCTGGCTGGAGGGCTCATTTACTTTTGTCTACTTGCGGGACTTGTAATTGCTATTAGATCTGCAAGTGAGGTTTTTTCGAACTATTTTATAGAGAAAAATTCCTTATCTGCAATAATCTTAGAAGAAAGTGGAGAACGTATTGAATATATTTTATTGATATATACTTTTTTGATGACACTCGTAATCAGTTTCTTCAATCAAATAGCTTCTAAATTCGGCCCAGGCTATTTGTGGTATATGATTCTAGGTACATTCCGCTTTCCTCGAGAGCAAGAGAGGGTTTTTATGTTCTTGGACTTAAATTCATCCACGAGATTAGCCGAAGAATTGGGCCATCTAAAATATAGTTCACTTATTCAGCATTCTTTTCTGGATATAAATAGAATTGTCAGGGAATATCATGCCGAAATTTATCAATACGTGGGGGATGAAATCGTAATTAGCTGGCCACTTCAAAAATTCCAAGGTAACTCTCCAATAGGTTTCCTTTTCTCAGTTCAAGATCAACTTAATTCTAGAGAGGATTTTTACTATAAACAATTTGGAGAGGTTCCTACTTTTAAAGCTGGAATACATATGGGTATGGTTTCAGTTATAGAAGTAGGAGATGTTAAAAGGGAACTGGCTTATCATGGCGATACTTTGAATGTTGCTTCAAGGCTAGAAAACCTTTGTAAAAGCTACGATAGCTCATTGTTAATTTCCGGAGAGGTAAAAAATTCTATCCAGGATCAAAACAGGTATCATACAACTTTTTTGGGTCAAAAAAATTTGGAAGGTCGTGAGTCACCGTTAGAGGTATTTAGTGTAAGACGCCACACAAATAAATATAAAAATTTAGATAAATGAAAAAAATATACCTTATCGCTTTTTTGGTATTTCAGTCTTTATTATTTAGCCAAAATAAAAAAAATGACAGCCTTCCTACTATACTGGAACTTTTAAAATATGATGGAGTCAGTACTTTCAATGGACTAACTACCACCTACACAAAACCTTTGAAATGGAAAAAAAACAATTTTCTGACAGCTGGAATTATAATAATAGGTACAGGAGCATTGTATCTAATTGACGAAGAGTCTAATATATGGTTTGAAAATCAAGAAAAAGATATTCCAGGAATAATAAAAGACTTCGGCTGGTATTATGGCAGTCCACAAAATAATTACGCAATAAATGGAGTAGTGTATCTGTACGGTTTGATAACGAAAAACCAAAAAATACGAAAAACTGGGGTTTTGCTAATTTCAGCAGCCTCTACAGCTGGCCTTATTCAAACCATTTCTAAAATAACTGTAGGAAGAGGCCGTCCTGGTGCCGGAGAAGGCAAAGGCTCTGTCAAGTCCTTTAGCAAAGAGGATGGTTTCCATAGCTTCCCTTCTGGACACACCATTCTTTCATTTACCACAGCCTATGCTATAAGGAAACAATTTAAATCCATTGCTAAAAGCAACAATTAACGGAGTGGGAATGATTGCCCCAGTTTCGGCGTGTTGGGCAGGAGCTCATTGGCTAACGGATGTGGGACACATCATGGTTATAAGTATTTTGGAAGTTGATACTATAGATAATTACCTAAACCTAAAAAAATTATGTCCAAGGTTTTAAGAATAGGATAAGCTAAAAATTTAATATAAGCTTAGCAAGGGTAGGATTAAGTGGGACTTTCTGATTTTTTAATTAAAAATTAGAAGAATTTGTGAGAATGTTTTGAAAAAATACCCAAACAATATTCTATCATTAAGATGGTTTATAAGTCAAACTTAATATTAATAAAAGATATTAAATCATATGGAAAACCATGGTTATTAGCTTAGAAAGGATTTAATAATACTAATATTTCAATCATATGAAGTTAACACACATTGCCCGTCTAAAATTTTTCCCCTTTTATTTGATCTCCCTATTACCAATGCCTATTTTATATTTAATATCTGATGTTTTATATATTATTGTTTATAAAGTTGTTAGCTATAGAGAAAAGGTAGTTCGATATAATCTTGTAAATGCTTTTCCAGAAAGAACTGGATACGAAATAAATATAATCGAAAAGAAATTCTATCACCATCTTTGTGATATTGCAGTAGAAGCTATTAAAACACTTACAATAAGTGAAAAAGAAATCAAAAAGCGATTAATTATACGTAATCCAGAATTGTTACTAGATTTTCAGAAAAAGCACCAGAGTATATTAATGTATGCCGCACATCAGGGAAATTGGGAGTGGTTAGTGTACTTGCCAATATATTTTCAAATTCCTTCATATACTTTTTACAAACCATTAAAAAATGGATATTTCAATGAACTGTTTTTAACTATAAGAGAACGATTCGGGGTAAAATGTATAGCGGCGAAAAAAGGATACAGGACTATCATAAGACAGAAGAATGAAAACCTATCCGTAATGAACTGTATAATAGGTGATCAAAGCCCCAAACGAAAACAGGCAAAAATATGGAAAGAATTTATGAATAGGGAAACAGCTTTTTTGACCGGTGCAGAAAAAATCGCCGATAGAACTGGACCCGCCGTGGTTTTTCCAAATTTTAGAAAAATAAAAAGAGGACATTACGAGTTACAGTTTCATATTGTCGAAAAGACGGAGACAAGCAGTATTATAGATAATTATATTAAACTTTTGGAAAGTTCCATAAGAAAAAGTCCTGAATTATGGTTATGGAGTCACAAAAGATGGAAATTGAGCTCATAGATACTCACTATAGGCTAAGGCTAAGCTTACATTATCGAAAATTAAATTTCTTAGCGGTTTTTTGGCACTTAGATGATCTAAGAAATAATGCTTTTCATTTTTACCTTACCTTTTTCATTAGTTATAGCATTCATATAAAACATTAACGACTCATGCTGATAGTGGGCCCTGGATATTTCAGTGGTATCCAAAAAAGGTGAATTATCATAGGTCATCGTTAATTGAAAATAAAGTTTTGAATATAGATTAGCATCAAAATCTTCCCTGTAGAGTCCCTGTTTTCTACCTCTTTCAATATTATGCACAAGAATTTCCGAAAGTTTTTCAGAAAAATACAGCATATGTCTATTAAATATCCTGGGATAATATTTTATTAGCTGCCTTAGCATAATGGAATCGTTAGTTCTTGAAGCTCTTTCAATATCCTCATCTCTGGCAAACATCCTTTCCACGGCGTTATCTATGGTTTCATCAAGATTTCTCATCTTTAAAAGAACTTTTTCCAACTTATAGGTTAGCACCTCTTCCAGCAGAACTTCCTTATTTTTATATTTCTGGTACAACGTCTTTTTAGAAATTTTTAGTTCCTGGGCTATGTCATCCATGGTCACTGTCTTGGCTCCGTAGTAGATGAAAAGATCTGCTACCTTCTCTAGTAATTCAATATCTTTCACCATATGTTCTGGTTTTAAAAATTTTATTAGGTATCTGGTATTTATAAAAAAGGAGCTGACTGCCCTTTAACAATCAGCTTTTACTTTTTAATCAAATTCTAATTCTTGTTCAGGATGAATGTGCTCATAATCTGCTACCATCAGCTCCTCATAATTCTTTTCCTCCTTAGAAGAGAATTTCTCCTCCAGGCGTACAAAAATCATATATACCACCGGTACAATTATAAGGGTAAGGAATAACGATGATAATAATCCTCCAATAATTACGATTGCCAGACCATTATTCATCTCCGCAGCAGCTCCCGAGGCCAGTGCAATAGGAAGCATCCCGAAAACCATGGCAATGGTCGTCATTAAAATTGGACGCAGCCTCGCATGGTTTGCCTGGATTAAAGCTGTTCTTATTTTTTCTCCATGGTCCAGCCTATGATTGGCAAAATCTACTAATAAAATCGCGTTTTTAGCAACCAACCCAATAAGCATTATTATACCCAAAATGGTAAAAATGTTTAAACTTTGGTTGGTAAGAGCCAGTGCCCATAATGCTCCAATGAAGGATAGAGGGATAGAGAACAGCACTATAAACGGCTTCACGAAATCATCATAAAGAACCACCATGATCATGTAAACCAACATAATAGCTGCCAGTAAGGCAATTCCCAGCGTACCAAAACCTTCGCTCTGGCGCTCCATATCTCCGCCCCAGGTCCATTCCACACCTTTAGGCTGCTCGATATTCCCAAGTTTTTCTTCCCACTCCTGGGCCACTGCTCCCGTAGTTTTACCTACTGTTTGTGCCGAAACGGTTACAGAGGGCGAACGGTCGTAACGCTCAAGCAGGGAAGGGCCAGATTCATAATTAATATCTGCAAACTGGGCCAAATTAATCCTTTGCCCACTGTTATTAACAAACTGGATATTTCTTACATCTTCTATATCATTTCTCGCTGCTTCATCAAAAATAATATTAATGTCATACTCGTTGTCTCCGGTTCTAAATTTATTGTCTGTATTGCCACTAAACGCTGTGCGCAAAGTTTGCCCAACTGTGGCTACATTTAATCCCAGGGAAGCCATTTTATCCCTGTCTGCACTTACCGAGATTTCAGGATTGCCTTCTTCCACACTTGTCTCCACTTCGGTGGCACCATCCACAGTACGTAAGACTTCCTCAGCAGCCTGAGCATAGGCGAAAGCTTCTTCAAATGAATTACCAGTAACAGTCATTTGGAGTGGGGCGGCCTCGGCCCCCATTATTCCCACTGGGACGACAGTTACTTCAGCACCCACTAGTTTCTGCTCAAGAGCACGTTGTAATTTAGCAGAAAAGACATTGGTTTTATCTTCTCTTTCAGATCTGTCAACTAAAGTAACATTGATCTCAGATTTATTAGTGGTAGCCTGCGCAGCGCCCATTCCCCCACTACTGGACTGGCCAACGGTGGTAAGAAGACTCTCCACTTGTGGCATGTCCTGTAGGTAAGCTTCTGCTTGTTGAGTGATAAAGTTGGTTTCTTCAATGGAGGCATCTTTATCAATTTCTAACTGAACAAGAAACTCTCCCCTATCTGTTTCCGGAAAGAAATCAGATCCAATATAGCCCATTGCAACAAGAGCAATAGAACTTACAAATAAACCAATCACTACCAGAAAAGTCTTAATCTTATTGTCAAGAGACCAATTCAGGATATTTGTTACTTCTGCAGTAAACCAGGAAATCCCTGCTTCGAACTTATTTATTATCTTTCCGAAGAAAGATTTATCAGTTATAAGCTCCAGTTTTCCATATCTGGAAAATAACCATGGCACTACAGTAAAGGAAACCAACAGGGACAAGAGGGTTGCTATAATTACAGTGACACAAAATTGCGCAATAATATTTGCCACAAGGCCCGTACTCATCGCAATAGGGAGGAAAACCACCACGATAACCAAAGTGATCGCTGTTACCGTAAACCCAATTTCTGAAGCACCGTCATATGCGGCACGAATTTTATTTTTACCCATCTCCATATGGCGGTGTATATTTTCGATAACCACAATGGCATCATCCACCAGGATTCCCACTACCAGGGAAAGTGCGAGTAAGCTCATCAGGTTGAGGGTGTATCCCATCAAATACATTCCTATAAAAGTGGCAATAAGCGAAGTAGGAATGGAAACCATTACGATAAGGGCATTTCGATAGCTATGCAGGAAGAAAAGCATTATGAATGCTACAAGTGCAATAGCGATAAATAAATCTTTTATTACTGAATTTGCCGCTTCAAGTGTAAATTCTGAAGAATCATCTGCTATTGTTATCTGTATTCCCTGCTCGGCATATTGCTGCTCCATTTCATCAATTTTCTCCTGGACAAGTTCACTTACAGTCACCGCATTCGCATCGGTTTGTTTTTGAACCTGAAGTAATATGGTATTTTGACGATCAATACGTGCAATCTTTTCTACTTCCTTTTGCGTATCCTGAACTTCAGCAACATCAGAAAGTTTAATATTCTGTCCGTTTTGAGAAGCTATTGTAAGATTTCTCAGCTCCTCTACAGACTGAATTTTTCCAGAGAGGCGGATAAGTGTAGTATTCTCTCTGGTTGTAAGGTTTCCAGTAGGAAAATCCAGGTTTGAAGCACTTATTATTTGCTGCACCATTGGAACGGTAAGCCCGTAGCCCTGAAGCCTGTCAGGATCCAAATTTACCCTGATTTCTCTTTCCTGTCCTCCCACAAGATTCACCTGAGCGACACCCCGAAGCCGTGAAAAGGCAGGTTCTATTTTTTCATCAATTAGATCATAAAGTTCACTTTCTGTGAGATTTGCGGTTACTCCCATACTCATTATAGGTAGATCTGAAATTGAGAACTGTGAGAGCGAAGGTTCCTCTATGTCATCAGGAAGATCAGAGCGAATGGCGTTTATTTTTCGCTGTGCTTCATTGAGCGAAAAATCGACATCCGCTTCGTTTTCAAATTCAATAGTCACCAACGACAGGCTTTCAAAAGATTTCGACTGGATCTTTTTAATGCTCTCAAGGGAAGACACTGCATCTTCTATTTTACGGGAAACGGTGTTTTCCACCTCGGCAGGAGCAGCACCGGGATAAACGGTCATGACGGTAACCACCTTTACTTCAAATTTTGGGATCAACTCATAGCTGAGTTGGCTATAGCTAAAAAGACCACCAATAATTAGTAATGCTAGCATTACAATTACAAGGCTAGGCCTTTTTATAGATAATTCTGCTAATTTCATTTGTTTTTCTTTATTTTATGATTCTCACCGCAGCATTGTCAGTAAGATTGATTTGTCCACTGGTCACGATCACGTCACCCTCAGAAAGGCCGTTGGTAACCTGAACCTTATCGCCATAATTTATACCTGTCTTAATGGTGGTAAGCTGTGCGATACTATCTTTTACAAGAAATATTTTATTATCACTTACACTACCTACAAATGCTTCTCTTGGGATGGTCAAAATATTATCCAGCCCTGCTTCGTTAAATACTGCAGTAGCATACATTCCTGCTCTTAAAGTTCCTTCAGAATTGGCCACAGTAATTTCCACAGGAAACTTAAGGGCTCCATTAGAGGCAGGCGCAATGAAACTGATCTTACCACTAATGGTATCTTTGGTCACGCTGGGCACCATTTTTACAACCTCGCCCATGTGTAACTGGCTTACCAAAGCTTCATCTACCTCTACACGTAATTTAAGGGAAGAAATATCCACTACTTCTAGGATGGGAGTGCCAGGAGCTATAACCATTCCTGCTTCTACCATTTTTTCATTTACAATTCCGCTGATTTTAGATCGGATGTTGGTATCTCCGGAACTTATTTGTGCAGATTGATACTGTGCTCTCGCATTTTCTACCTGCAACCTTGCCTGATCCAGTTGTGCTGCGGTTACGCCTCCCGTTTTAAAAGCTGCTTCAAATCTATTCAAATTGGAAATGGCGTTATCAAGATTGGCTTTTGCATTGGTCACGTTTACATTAGTCTTATCACCAGAAAGCTTTGCAACAACCTGTCCCTCTTTAACCCGGCTTCCTTCCTCAACATAAATAGCCACAACCTGTCCATTCATTTCGGCTGAAATTTTCACCCTTGTCTGAGCGTCAAAAGTGCCATTTACAGTAAACATTCCACTAAGGCTTTCTTTTTGAACAGTGGCAGTTCTTACAGCTACTTCTGAATTTTTCTGAGCAACTATTTCCAGTTCTTCTTCATTATTTTTTTTATTGTTTTGCAGGATCAGGAAGAAAGCTACGGCGACGCCGATTAGCACTACAATGGTTATGATTGATTTCTTTTTCATCTTAAAGCTTATTTTCTTTTAGTATTTCTATTTTCCCCTGTGACTTTAATACTTCTACTTCGGCTAATTTATAGTCAAGGCGGGCATTGGTTAAGTTATTTTTGGCTGTAGCCCAATCTCTTTCAGCATCTAAAAGATCATTTAGTGTGGCCAGTCCCAATTCATAATTGTTTTGACTGTCTTCGAGCACTTCCCGCGCAAGCTCTACATTTTCTACCTGGGTTTCTATGGTGATAAAACTGTTCTCTAGCTGTGCAACAGCATTGCTATAGGCCAGTTGTAAAGCAAGTTCCGTTTCCTGAAAATCTGCCTGCGCCTTTTCAATGTCGATCTGGTTTTGTTTTACCCTGGATTTGGTAGCAAAACCGTTAAAAATGGGAATTCTGATGTTGATTCCAACAGATGCAAGATCTGACCAGAAAACGCCTTTATCTTCACCGTTCCAAATGGGTACCTCGTCACCCTGGCCAAGCCAGCCATAATTAGCGGAAAGAGATGCCGAAGGATAATATTCGGCAAGGGTCGCTTTTTTCTGCCAGTTTAAAAGCTCGATCTGCTTTGCCAACAATTGAAGCTCTGTTCTGTCAGTCATTTCCAGACTTTCATTGGGTAGTAATGAAGGCTGAAAATTTTGTTCTGGTAGTTTTATTTCCTGACTAATAGACATCCCAATCATAAATTTCAGGGCATTTTCTCTCAGCTCAACGGCATTAATCATCCGCTGCCTGTTTGCGATAAGATTATTCAATGCCACTCTACTTCTGTCATAATCAATCTTTTTTGCCAGTCCGGTTTCATAAAGGCCTTTTACGATTTCAACAGTTTGCTCTGTTAGCTTCAGATTGCTCTCCACATTTTCAAGCATTTGCAGGGTTTGATATACCTGATAGTATGCAGTTGCAACCTTTTCAATAATTTCTTCGTTCGTAAGCTGTGCATTCAGTTGATAAAATTCCTTTGTGGATCTGGCCGCTTTAAGGCCGGTAAACACCGCCTGGTTAAACAACGTTTGCGTCAATTGTACCGTGGCAGTCGAGTTCCATTTTCTTCCAAATGCCACAGCTATATCTTCGCCCGGCCTTCCAAAAAATTCCCCGGGCAGGATATTCTCCTGCAAAAGAGGATTATAAGATGTATTTGCACTTCCGTTAAGATGTGGCAGTGCGTTAGATCTTACTTCGGCGATTTGCGCATTGGCCTTAATAATATCCAGACGTGCTTTTTCTGCTTCGGCTTTATGATCTAAAGCATAAGAAACAGCCTCTGGCAGGCTTAAAATAACTGGTTCCTGCCCAGAAGAAAGGCTCGTTACCAGAAGAAAACATATCAGTATTTTTTTCATTTAAACTTTATTTTTAATTTCTGCTTTTCTGAAATCAGGCGCAAAGGTAAACAAAGGAAACTATGATACAAAAATAGTTTTATTGTTTTTTCTCAATTAGTCTCCAGTAAAAATGAATTTTTTTTTTAATGGTAGGATGCCCCCACTAGAACCGGTTGTTTTCGTTCTGATCAAATAGGATCATGTCAATTAAAAATGAAGAAATTTATGCCTATGATTTAAAAGGAAGTCATGTACTGACCCAAGATCATTTCTACTATATGATACAAACGATCTCATATATGATCGGGATCCAATAGCATCTGTCATACGTCAGGACGCTGTAGGAAACAGGTGTCTGAGCTGGTAGTCGACCTATCATTATCACCAAAAATTGTACAATGTTACTAGTTTAGTTAAGTTATCTGTAAGCTTCATTGATGATTTTCAAAAGAGATCTGGCTTTTCCTTTTGATATGGAAGGTATCAGTGGATTAACCTATAACGAAGAGAAAAAAGCATTCTGTTTTCGTTTATTTTCAGTTCCTATGAAAACCTACTTAGGAAAAGATTACACCGATAAACGTAGACTGCTAGAGCGGTTAGTAGCAGGCGAAACTAAGCTATGCGCCTCGCAGATTCAACTGAAAGATAATAAAACCTATTTACTGGCGGTTTTTGAAATTGAAAAGGAAAGGCATACCCTGAAACCGGATGTTATTGCCCAGGCTTCTTTATCCCTTGAATACCCGATTGTTGTAAAAATCGGAATGACAAAACTTAGCATTGGTACCAGGGAAGAGTTATTATATCGGAGGTTAGCCCTACAGGCTGCACGGAAAAGGGCAGAGGAAGGAGCTACTTTTTCCAGATCAGGACAAGGACGTAAAAGAAAAACAAAAGCAGTGCAAAGATTCCATGAAAAGGAAAAGAATTATGTTAGTCATCGCCTCCACCTATACAGCCGGAAATTAATTGATTTCTGTGTGAAACACCAAGCAGAAACGCTAATTTTAATAAACCAGGAAAATAAGATAGGCATTGCCAAAGAGGAGGAATTTGTCCTAGAAATTGGAGTTATTATGAGCTGACCACTAAAATAAAATACAAGGCTGAGAAAGCCGGGATTGAACTTATTATAGATTAAAGTTTTGGTTATGAGGGTGCTTGTATATCCGTAATGTGAGGCATTAGTTGCACTCACTAAATGCGTAAAGCATATACAACGGCGTGGGCTTTCTTATTTTATTTTCTTCGTGCATGCAACCTTTTTACAAATTCCATCTGGTTCTGGAACAAACACAAATATTTATTTTACGAGGAAGTCACAATTTATGGCCCCATATCTCCCATAACTAACCTTGCGCGTGGTTCCTGTGCTGTTTTTATAGTGTACGGAAAGTTAAGCGTAAAGTAAAAACAGCATAGGGCGCATACTTACTTATGCCACTGTTCCAGCCAATTGCAATAACCTTCTTTTATTTCCAGATTTTCCGAAAAAAAGATTTGATAGGATTCAAGTTTTGATTCAGAAATAGTTCGATAGATCCGAAATTTCTCTCCTTCGGTTATTTTGGAAGAGTAAATAAAATATCCCAATCCGGATAAAAGCAGGATCAGAATACTCCCAAATAACACAAGAATATAGTTGGGGATCAGACTGGCTCTTTCCAACTGGATATTGATATCTCTAAATAATTCATTTTTTAATTCATCAGCCTCTTCCTGTTTTTGAAGAAAGCTCTTTAGATTCTCATCAATAGCAGCTGTACTGATAGGAATACTCATTTTATTGAGCTTTTTGGATAATAAATCCAGTTTTAAAATAGAAACTTTAAAATCGGCCATTTCATCAGCCATCAGTTCCATGATCTCATCTAGTTTTTTCATACTCATTAATATTTAGTAGCCCATTCCCATACCCATATCGGTATCAAGTCCTCGCTTGATCACCTGTTTAGCCAGATCTTTAGTTATTTTACTGGCCATGTTTGTGCTAAGTTGTACGGTGTTATTCACCAGCTTTAAAGTCTTAGGTACTTCCCTGAGTTTACTGTAACAATTATTCTGAGAAATTTCTGCGATTAGTTTACTACCACTCATGGACCGGTGGACCTCACTTCCTTTTAAATTGGCGCCCTGATATTCGAACCGGAAGCCCTGCAGCTGATTGGATTTGTTGATACTGGGAAGGACTTTTACATTACGTGCATTCATTTTTTGTATGTACTCATCCAGGGTTTTGGGCCTGGATTCCAGAACTTTGTTATGGATATGTTTAATGGCCAGTCGCTGCCATTTTAACTCCTGTAGCTTTCCCTGTTGTACTTCTCTTACCCGGGTTAGTCCTAATTGTTTGGCTACATTATCTGCTGCGATCTGACTTCGTTTTCCTATAAAGCTATCTTTATAAACTTCCCCTATTAAGCTGATACGATTTGCATAGATGTGAATATGGGTATGTTCCTTGTCTTTATGGACAAAACCAATGGCCTGATTATTCTGGAGATTCATTTCCTTTATAAATCCCTGGGCAATCTTTTCTAAATCCTGGTGGCTTAATTCCTTCCCGTCTTTGATGGTTGGACTTACTATAAAACTCAGGGTATTTTTAGTACAGCGGTCATTTTGAGATTGAATGATCTTAAACTCATCGGTGATCTGCCCGGGCGTATCACCGGCCAGGTGTTGTTTGAGAACTACTTCTGCTTCTTTTTCCTGATTCCATCCATAGTCGAGGGAAGCCTTGGTGCTTGCTATAGACTGTCCTTTGCCAATCATTTTTTAAAGTTTTGAAGGTGCGTTCTAATTTCTTCAGCGAGATCTTCAACATTTTTCGCCAGCCGGGGATCACTTTTTTTAAACATATTACTGATTCGCATAAAATTGTTTTTATACTGGATCAGTAGCTGGTAGCATTCTACTTGTTCCGGAGTTAATCGTTCCACGATATTGATTTTAAAAGCGGTAGCCCGGAGATATTCTGAAAGGGAGATTCCTGCCCGGGCCGCTCTTTTTTTGAGTAGCTTTTTCTCGTAGATCGAGCAGCGTATCTGGATGTATTCCCGTTTCATTTTTAATATTTATTTTCTTTGCAACCTCCGGGCGCAAAGCAAGATTGTCATGACAATGACACATCTTGCTTTGCTACTCAAAACGATTTATGGCCACTGTAAATCGACTACCCACAAGCTAGTTTTTCATTAAGGTCTTTATAGTTTTTATAGCGATTACTCTGGTCTTTTAAGTGGGGATAATACTGAAATAATTTCTTTGCGTTTTTCTTCCCGGATTGATCATTATCCAGGTAGAGATCAACCGACGTATAGTTTTTGAAATAGGATGTTATCTGTTGTAAAAATGAAAGCGAGTTTAAAACGATGATATCCGAACCATTTAATTCCTCCGGATATATTTCAGCAATGGATAATAGATCAAACATTCCTTCACAGACGACCAGGTTATCATTTTCATTCTGGAGGTAGGTATAGCTTTTAGGAGAACTGGAAGTTTTAAAATAGAGACTGCGCAGTTCCCAGCCACCATCCTTATTTTGAAGTCCGATGGCATAATAAGATTTTTCCCGGCATTCGTACCAGACTTCCTTACAGTAGCTTCTGGCAACTTCAAGGGAAATACCTCTAGATCTTACATACTTCTTTAGGTAGCTCTTGGTGATCGGTTTTACTTGTATGATGGTATTACCGCATTCCTTTTCTGAAGTATCGGTTATAGTACCCTGGAAGCTAAATACAGGCAATTCATCCGAGAGAAACTGCAGTGCTTCTCCAACGCTGCAATTTGATAGTAGACACACCAGATCAATGATATTCCCACCTTCACCAATTCCGAAGTCATACCATCGGTTCAGTTTTAAAGACACTTTGAAAGAGGCCTGTGTTTCTGACCGAAGGGGACTCAGAAACCAGGCTTCTTTCTCCGTTTTCCTACTGGGGAAGTGGCCCAATTTTGCGAGGGTTTCCACGATGCAAATATTGCGGGCTCTTTCACAGGTTAGTTTTTGAAGTTTCATTTTTCTATAATTTTAGTTACCTACTTACCTTTTCCAGTCATAGCAAGGCTTTTCAAATAAAAATGCTAGTTACCTTTAGTTACCTATCTTACCTAAATTCCAGGTTTTAGGTAACTTAGGTAAGATGAATTAAGTTTTACTTACCTGGTCTTAAGCCTTGTCATAAAAGGGATGATCTAACTTTAGGTAAGTAGGTAAGTAGTATTTATGTTATTTCCCAAGGGCTCGATGTAAACAATTGTTTTGTCAAGAAACCATAGACCTGTCGTTTAGGGTGTTTCACTCGTTGAAAGTTCAAAGCATTCAGAGCTCTGCCGATAAAAACTACATTCAATCTTATATTGAGGCATGAAAGTTTAGCTAGAATTTCGGAAGAGGTATGAAAATCTTTTATATCCTGGCTCGGTTCAAAATATTTGGTGATTAATTCTTCTTCCGTAGATAACTGACGAAACTCGCGATTTCTTTCTTCGTTTTCCTCAATATCTTTTAGAGTTAGTTCCGGAGAAAAATCAGGATCAGAATAGGCCAAATGATATGCCTGTGACCAAATCTGGTTAACCTGAATTTCCTTGGAATAATTAAAATCAATTTTCCTAAGAAGTTTAAAGCATAACCAACGGACAGAACCTGTTTCGTCATTCAGGAAATTAGCCTGATTGGTTGAACCAATAAATGAACAGGTCCTAGATAGCGTTGAATTTTTTCTGTCATAAGGCAATCGTTCATTTATGAATGTTTTAGAAAAATATGCTTTAAGACTATTTATGTCTTTTTTGTTTAGCATGGAAAGTTCATCGAGGTTAATAATAAAATTTCGGGTTAACTGAATTCGGGCATCTTTATCATTACTAATGTCTTCTGCTATATATTTAGAGAGAGGGGGAGGACATATAAAGCGACACCAGGTTGATTTGCCTGAATTCTGTTGGTTGTGGACTAAAACTAGACATTGTTTATTAAAATAACTTTCCTCCAGGGCACATCGAATAGTTCTAACCAACCATTTTTTAAAATGATAGGCAAAACTATCAGAATCCTGAACTGGAACATAGGAACATAATTTGGAAATATAATCTTGGCCATCCCAGTCTTCTAATTCTTCAAAATATTTACTAATAGGATTAAAATGCGGAACAACATAGGATCTTAGAAAGATCTCAAGTTTATTGGGAGGAACCTCAATATTACATTTGGCCAATTCAATAAGAACTGAATTAACTTCAAGTTCTTCCCAGTTTTTAGAATTTTTCAGGGAGATTTGAAAATCCTGGCTTATCTCATTATATCGAATTTGGTATTTATCAAATAAATATTCCTCCATATAATCGTAAATGGTTTTCTTCTTGGGATTCTCGACCATATAGATATTTGGTGGTTTACTGTCCATAACTGATCAAGAAAATTATCTCCTGTTTCGGAAAGTATAGTTAAGCGCTTCCTGTTGAATTTCAGCTTTTGATTTACTGGGACTGGATAGCAGCCATTCATCCAGTTTTTCTCTTGAGAAGTAAATCATTTTACCACGAGGTTTTGAAAATGGAATGTCTCCGTTGGCAGTTAGTTTATACAGGTAGCTACGTGAGATACCAGTATACTCCGCAGCCTCTTCAATGGTTAACACATTCTTATTGGCGCGAACCATATTTTCTATTCGGTCAAGTTTTTCAAGTATTTGTAATGAGTCCATGATTAAAGTGTTATTAGTTAGAGATTGATTTTCGCTTTATGAGCGATTCATGGAGCCAAACTAGCAAGTGAAATAAAAGGGAAGGTGTGCTATGCGTGCTGGGTATACAAATCTATTTGAATGGTATGTAAGAGAAAATATGTGGCAGGAGGATAATAGGGATAATGGAGTTCGTATATTTATGAAAAAGAAAGACCTTCCTTAAAACATTGCATTCTAATAGTGAAAAATATACTATAATGTAGTTTATTTATATCATAATATATATATTTGATGCAAATAAGCGACATATGAATTCTAAAAAAGCATTAATTCTTCCGAGATATCAAAAGATATTCGCAGGATTAGGAGAAAATATTAAGCTTGCTCGTAAACGCAGAAAACTAACTGCTGAACAGGTGGCTGAACGAGCGGGCATCCATCGTGCAACATTACATAGAGTAGAAAAGGGAGATCCTTCCGTTGCAATAGGTATCTATTTTAATGTACTGAAAGTATTAAATCTTGAAAAGGATTTTGCTAATCTGGCAAATGATGATAAACTTGGTCGTAAACTTCAGGACCTGGATTTACTCTAAATTATGGCGGAAGGAAAAATCAATATATACGTGTATGCCGACTGGAAAGGACTAGAAGCTCCCACCGAGATCGGAGTACTTTCAGCACAATTTGCTAAAGGCAAAAAGGCATTCAGCTTTGAGTACAACAAAGATTGGTTGAAGCGCAATTCTTATCAATTACTGGACCCTGAAATTAATTTTTTTTCCGGGCCTCAGTATCCGACAGATAAAGAAAATTTTGGAGTTTTCTTAGATAGTATGCCCGATACATGGGGTAAAACTTTGATGAAGAGGAGGGCGGCACAGGAGGCCAGATCTAGAAATGAAAAAATACCCAAACTCTATGAAATTGATTACTTGTTAGGTGTTTATGATGAAAGTAGAATGGGGGCTTTACGATTTAAGACCGATAGGAAGGGACCATTTTTAGATAACGATACTAAGAATCCAACTCCGCCGTGGTCCTCTTTGGGCGATCTGCAGGAGGCGGTAAATCACATAGAAAGTGATTCGGAAACTAATACTATCAGACAATGGCTTGCTGTACTGATTGCTCCAGGATCTTCTCTTGGCGGTGCCAGACCAAAGGCCAATGTATTAGGGAAAAATGGAGATCTTTGGATTGCAAAATTTCCTTCTAAAACGGATACAATTGACAAGGGGGCATGGGAATTCCTAACATATAGACTAGCCCTTGATTGTGGGATAGAAATGGCAGAATCGAAAATTGAAAAAATTACAGGACCTTACCATACATTTTTGACAAAGAGGTTCGATCGTGAAGACAGACAAAGAATTCATTTTTCTTCAGCAATGACAATGACCGGTAATACCGAAGAATCTTTAAAAAATGTTAGTCCAAGTTATCTTGATATCGTTGATGTAATTGAAAATTATGGTATTAATGTGGAGGAGAATTTACATCAATTATGGCGCCGTTTAATTTTTAATATCGCTGTATCAAATACTGATGATCATTTAAGAAATCACGGCTTTATAATGAATGAAAAAGGATGGGAGTTATCACCGGCTTATGATATAAATCCTTCTGTGGAAAAGGATGGACTAGCATTGAATATCGATGCAGACGACAATGCACTCGATTTAGATCTAGCCATAGGCGTTGGAGAATATTTTCGTTTAGGGGAAGATGATATGAATCAGATTATTGAAGAAATTTTATCTGTAATAAGTAATTGGAAACACTATGCAAAAAAGATTGGTATTGCCCAGAAAGAGCAATTAATTATGGAACCCGCTTTCAAAGTGGAACTATAAAAAGCCTTTATTTAAACTTCTGAAAAATGGCTTCTAATGCTTCATGTTGCTTAGAAATAGGAGAGCGGGTAGGAGCATTTTTCAACGTGTTATAATTGTATTTCTTGCCATCAGGTCTAATAAGTAATCCAGAGGTAACAAATAGATTTTTCAAGGTTATTGAATTGTGTGGAAATGTTTTAATTAGGTGATCATAAAATTCTCTGCAACTAGGACCGTCCATTTTTAAATGAATTCTCGAGCGTTGATTACCCCAATCCTCTAGTAAAACGTTTTTAAAATCTAGTAGGGAAGTTGCTTCCTGGTCAATTAAATCAAAGCGTACCATTTCATTATATAATTGAGTTAAATGAATATCCGAAATGGATAGATTGAAATTATTTGGAGACTTATCCGAATTAGAGATTATTTTTTTTAAGAAAGAAGATTTAAAATTTTCTCTCCAGGAAGTAAGGCAGAAATATAATCCTAGCAAATAGACTAATACTATTATAAGCTGGACGGCCAAATTTGAAGTTTGATTTGAATGATGAAAATTAGACATCAAATGCATAAAACTTAGTCCAGTAAAATGAAATAATAATCTTGGTTTTTCTACTGAATTGACTAAGCTTAAATTTTCATTTAAAAAGTGTGAATAAATTACGGGGAGATAATGAATAGCTAAACGACTATAGACGTATATAAATGCAAAGAAAGATAGATATGTAATTATATCAAAATTCATAATCCATTTGTAACTCTGGAATTAAATAGGCTGCTTCTTTTTTCTTTTTGTCTACGATTTTAGCATATACCTGAGTGGTTCTTATTTCTTTATGGCCGAGTACTTTTGAAACCGTATAAATATCTGCTCCGTTTTCAAGTAATAGTACTGCATGAGTATGTCTGGCGCTATGAAAGGTAATATGCTTGGTAATACCGGCCCGCATGCACCACCTTAGAATTTCTGCATTAAAATGTGCACCATACTTCAAACCTTGAAAAACCCGATCATTTTCTTTTCTTCTTTTTCCTAGTAAATTCCTGGCCTGACCTGAAATATACTGGTATTCCTGACCGGCAGTCTTTTTCTGTTTAAAAATAAGTCGGGAGCCTTCATCTTCATCTCGAACTTCGGCCCAGTTCAATTTATTAATATCGCTCCATCTTAAACCGGTTAAGCAGCTGAATAGAAATGCATTTTTTAGTATTTGATGTTTACATCTGGCTTTAGCAAGCCCCTGTAATTCTTCATGAGTTAAATACTCTCGGGAGGTTTCACCCTGGGCATATCCTTTGACCGTGGCAGCGAAATTTCTTCGCGTATAGCCATCATTAAAAGCTTGCCGTAAAGCTGCTTTAAATTTATTGTAATAAGTATACTTTGAGTTTTGAGATAGAGGAGTATTCGATTTTGTTCGGGATTTATGATTTAAAAACTTTTTGAAGCCTAGAACAAAATCTTCATCAACATCTTCAAATGTTATTTTTCTCTTACCTATATAATCCTCAAGGTGATTTTGAGCAGCATCCCAATTGTCGTAATTACCTTTGCTTTCATAACGCTCCTCTTTAAGTTTATCATAATAAGTGATAAAGAGTAGTCTATCCTTATTTTTATCTTTTATACCATATTTGCCTTGTGCATATTCAGCCTTACGGATTGATAGCACCTGCTCGGCTCTCAACAGGACCTCAGCATTTTCTTGGCGTTCTTTAGTTGTCTTTGGTTCAATAATAAGGTATTCTTTTAAATATTCAAATTCCCTATTATGTTCAATCTTACCTTTATCATTCTGGATGAAGCCTTTATAATATTCAATATAAAGGCTATACTTTCCAGTCTTTAATTTTTTCTTTTTGAGTTTGATTTTCATAACTGGTTAATTTCTATAAATATAAGAAAAATAAATATTGAGGTGTAAAAAAATACACCTCATTGATGAAATTTAACAACGAGGTGTAAATTAAGTGTAAAGAAAGGTGTAAAAAGAAATTAGATTCGGAAAATATGAAAATAAAATAGAGGCTCTTAAGCCTCTATTTTAGTATTATTTGGTGTTATTTGATGTCATTTGGTATCAAATAAAATCTTCTGTTTATTTTCCAATACAGAAATTAGCAAAAATATTGCCCAACAAATCATCGTTGGTGATTTCCCCTGTGATCTCTCCAAAATGATACAGTGCTTGGCGAATATCTATAGCCATAAGGTCTCCAGAAAGATTATCGTTTAATCCGTGTTGTACCTTGTTTATTTCTTCTAAAGCGCTTAGCAACGCATTATAATGCCTGCTATTAGTTACAATAGTATTATTGTTCCTTAATTCGCCAGTATTCACGAATTGTAACAATTTTTCTTGTAGTTCTTCTACGCCCATTCCTGTTTTAGCAGATAGTAATAGATATTGGGATTTTTCTACTCCGCGGGAAATAACCTCCAATTCCTGTTGTAATTTTTCTAATTCTGTAGACTCCAAAGTATCCACTTTATTTACAATGATTAGTAATGGCTTTTGTGGAAACTGATTATGGATCTTTTGTAGTTCTACTTGGAATTTTGAATTCTGAATTTTGAATTTATCTGCACTTAATAGATAAATAACCACCTGCGCCTGACTTATTTTCTCAAATGTCTTTTTTATTCCAAGACCTTCAATAACATCTTGAGTTTCTCGGATTCCTGCAGTATCAATAAATCTAAATCCTATTCCCCCAATGCTTATTTCATCTTCAATAGTATCCCGCGTAGTACCGGCAATTTCGGAAACGATGGCACGTTCCTCATTTAGTAGGGCATTTAGCAAAGTAGATTTACCAACATTAGGCTCGCCAACGATGGCTACAGGAATTCCATTTTTAAGCACATTTCCTACTGCAAAGGAATCGATCAATTTTTTAAGTACCTGTTGAATTCGTGTTACTAAATTTTGAAATTCATCTCTGTTAGCGAATTCTACATCTTCTTCAGCAAAATCTAATTCCAGTTCTATCAAGGAAGCAAAATTCAGTAATTCCTGACGCAACTTCTGAATTTCATTGGAAAAACCACCTCTCATTTGTTGCATTGCCATTTGGTGAGAAGCTGCATTTTCAGAAGAAATAAGATCTGCTACGGCTTCTGCCTGACTAAGATCCATTTTTCCATTTAAAAAAGCTCTCAACGTAAATTCCCCTGCTTCTGCAGATCGACATCCTTTACGTATTAAAAGTTGAATGATCTCTTGCTGAATATATTGACTTCCATGGCAGGAGATCTCTATAGTATGTTCTCCTGTATAACTTTTAGGCCCATGAAATATAGAAACCAGAACTTCATCTATTATTCGTGCATCTTCTATAATGTTCCCTAAATGAAGGGTGTGTGTTGCTTGCCTTTTTAGCTCCTTTTTAGACTTAGCTACAAAAATTGGAGAGACTATATTTATCGCTTCTGGACCTGAAACACGGATCACGGCAATTGCTCCAGCACCAGATGGGGTAGCTAATGCTACTATGGTATCGTTTAAAATCATGCAGCAAAGATAGTAAAGAAATAAGAGCTTGTTTAGTCCTTAGTCTGTAACATATTAGGATATTTTACTACTTATAAGATACATTCATCAATCAATCAAACAAACATCATGAGAGAAGATAATCAATTATTAGTATTAATGCATTTAAGTCAGTTACTAGATCTTGTTACCGGAGTAGGAGGTTTTGTAGTGCCTTTAGTTATCTGGCTCACTCAAAAAGATAAGGTCTATGGAATGGATGTTCACGGGAAGATGATCCTTAATTTTCAAATCAGTCTTTTTATCTATTCTATTATCAGTATTCCGTTGATCTTTTTATTTGGACTAGGTATTATTTTATTGATAGGAATTGGAATTGTTGCCTTAGTATTCCCCATTTTAAATGCTATAAAAGTGAGCAATGGAGAGATCCCAACATATCCTTTATCTATTGAGTTCATTAAATAAATATTGTATAATTAGAATTCTCAAATAATTTTAAAAGGTTGAGACTAAATGAAAATTAGAGAATTAAAAACGATGAAATTTTTGATTTTAGTTTACTATTATATCTAAAGATTTTAACCATTAGAAATAGAATTTGATTCTATTAATAACATATTTAATTTAAAAATTAGCGAAGCAATTTATTTACAAGTTTCAATTATTGAATTTTTTGTATTAAATTCATGTAGAATTTATTTACATTTTCAAATTCATTGGTATACATCCCTATAGTTTCCAAGCTCCCCCTTTTCATTTTTAACTTAATAGGCTGCCTTAATTAGGCGTAGGCTTTTTAAAAGTAATTATTATGAATATAGGCCGGGGACTCTTCTTTACTCTATTTATTTTTAATTCATTTATTGGATTTTCTCAATTAAATTTTTCAGGAGAGGCAACTTCTAGAGTTTATATTTCTTCTGAAGACAAATTACCATTTTGGTTGTACTCCAATCAACGAGGTAGAATAAATGATAGTACCACAGTTTCTTTATTTCTTACAGCTAGAGAGAATTGGAAAATTAATCAGAATGCAGATTTAGAGATTGGCGGAGGAATTTTATATCAAGATGCTGCAGAGGAGGAAGTTGATCTAGATGAATTATATATTCAATATAAAAATTCTTGGATTAGGATTATCGGAGGTATAAAACAAATAGATGAATTATATGATGGTTTAAGCGGTACGAATGGTAATATGTTATGGTCCTTAAATGCAAAGCCAATCCCTGGTATTCAATTAAATACAGTAAAACCCATTTATTTCTTATTTAATAAGCATCTTGGTATTTCAGGAACCTGGGGAGAATTTCTATTAGATAATGATAAAAACAGGTTTGTTAAAAAAATTAAAATTCATAAGAAGAGTTTGTTTATAAATTATAGATCGAATAATGAACTAAAAATTAAATTAGGTATTGAACATTTTGTGCAATGGGGAGGGGAATCTCCAGAGTCTCATATTGGAATCCAGCCTAAAAGCTTTTCAGATTATTTAAAGATCATTACTGGGCAAGGCGGCCAAGAGGATGCGTTTATAGGAGAGCAAACAAATGCCTTAGGAAATCATCTGGGAAGTTACGAGCTTCGAATAAGTAAAGTTATAAATAATATATATTATGAGATTATGTATAGTCATCCCTTCGAAGATGGCTCTGGGATGTTATATTATAATAGACCAGATGGTAGATATGGGATTTTTGTAGATCTCACAGAATATTCATTACGAGAAAAACCTTGGATACAGAAGTTTATGTATGAATTTTACTACACTAAAGATCAAAGTCATGAGAGAAGTCCATTAATACATAAGTGGGATAATTATTTTAATAATGGATTATATCAATCTGGATGGACTTATAAGGATAATGTTTTGGGCTTGCCATTTTTTACGATTAATCAATATGGCAATGATAAAAAACCATCGATTGGTAATAATCGGATAATAGTTCATCACTTTGGATTAAAGGGGAATCTAATGCAGAAAATACCCTACAAATTATTTCTTAGTTATCGAAATAATAATGGGCATGTAAGAAACCTAAACGATTTTGATGGGGAGGAATTTCGCGAGGATGATCCTCGAGGTAGGATAATATTACCTCATGAAATCGTATCTACCTATTTAGATGTAAATCTATTGAATTCTTTTTTGAATATTAATTTGGAACTTGGAGCAGATTTTTCATCAGAGAATAGTAATCTGGGAGTAGGAATAAAAATCAATAAGACCTTCTAATAGCAATTGCTTTTCTTAGAAAAAAGAACAAAAAAAATCCTGCCTTTTTATGAGACAGGATCTTTTTTTATATAAAAAGTATATTTTTTAGCTATTCAGCATCACTGGCATAACTAACATCGTAATCTTTTCTCCTTCATCTAATCCATCTACTGGAGTTAGAATTCCTGCACGATTTGGTAAACTCATTTCTAACTGAACTTCATTTGCATTTAGGTTATTCAACATCTCTGTTAAAAAACGAGAGTTAAAACCAATTTGCATATCGTCCCCTTGGTAAGAACAAGTCAATCGCTCTTCTGCTTTGTTACTATAATCTATATCTTCTGCTGAAATATTCAACTCGGCACCAGCGATCTTTAAACGAACTTGGTGTGTGGTCTTATTAGAGAAAATAGAAACCCTTCTAACAGAACTTAAGAACTGACTTCTATCTATAACTAATTTATTAGGATTTTCTTTTGGAATAACCGCTTCATAATTTGGGTATTTCCCATCGATCAATCTACAGATCAACTGAGTGTCTTCAAAAATGAATTTGGCATTAGACTCATTATATTCAATAAGAACATCTGTCTCGCTTCCTGCCAAGATCCCTTTTAAAAGATTCAAAGGCTTTTTAGGCATAATGAATTCTGCTGCCTGAGAAGCGGTTACATCTTCTCTAGAATATTTTACTAATTTATGAGCATCTGTAGCTACAAAAGTTAAACCTTCTGTAGAGAACTGAAAGAACACTCCGCTCATAACAGGTCTAAGATCATCGTTTCCAGAAGCAAAAATGGTTTTGCTAATAGCCATAGCCAACACATCTCCTTGGATGATAGTGCTGCTAGGATCACTCAATTCCACTGCATTTGGGAATTCTTCTCCATTTGCGTATGCTAAGGCGTATTTCCCGTGGTTAGAACTTAATTCTATGGTATTATTATCTTCTACTACAAATGTAAGTGGCTGTTCTGGGAACGTTTTCAAGGTTTCCAATAACAATCTTGCAGGAACAGCGATAGAACCTTCAGAATCTGATTCTACTTTCAGTTTAGCAGACATGGTAGTCTCTAAATCGGAAGCTGAAACCGTTAACTCGTCCTTCTTTAATTCGAATAAAAAGTTGTCTAAAATTGGAAGGGTGTTATTATTGTTAATAACGCCTCCTAATATTTGAAGCTGTTTTAATAAATACGTACTGGATACTATAAATTTCATGGATCTAACGGTTATTTAATCAATACAAATATATCGTAATCCTTTAAAAACCGAAGTGTAATAGATGATATTTTATTAACAGAAAAAATGTAATTAATTATGCCAACTCCTTGAAATTAAAGGCTTCCTGAAAATATTGTTTAGAATTTTGTTAATATTTAATTATGAAGAAAACTTATGCACTAAAAGTCTAATTTTTCACATATCTTCTTTTGCGGAGGTAGGTAAAGAAAAAAGCACCCATTCCCAACAACACTAACGGAATAATAAGATTTAAAACTTGCCATTTTTCACGCTCTTGAGCTGTCTTTTCTGAATCTAAAAAAGCAATACTAATTTCTTTAGATCTAATATCTATTAATCCTGAATCGTCTAAAAGGTAGTTTACAGCATTTAGTAGAAATTCCTTATTACCGTACGTATTTCCCGTAAATCGATCGAAACCTAATTCCACCGGTTGCCCTTTCTGAAGCTGATTTTTTATAACATCCCCATCGGATATTACGATCATTTTAGTGGATTTTCCATTGTCTATAGCAACATCCAGTTCGAAGGGTTTTACCCTGTTCTTATAGACAGATTTAAATTCACCTTCTAATAATACGGCCATAGGTAATTCTCCTGCAGTATAAGTAGAAAGATCAGGCCTAGTATTTATTAAATTTAGACTTATTTCCCGCGGAGTTCCTTCTATTTTAGATTGAGGAGAACTGGATAGTAATACTGTTTTTTTAATATTGTTACCCAAAATATCTATTGGGTTGGCCCAGTCAAATTTTACTGCTTCAATATTATTAATTATAGGGTGTGAGTTTGGAGAAGTGGTAAGCGGACTGTAAAACCAAGGGTAAGGGGAGAACTGGGTATCATTTCCATTTCCACTAGCCAAAATAATAGGTGCCGAATAAATATCATTTACTAAGGCAGGGTTGATCCGTAGGCCATAAGAAAAGAAAAAGTCATTTAAACCTAGGTCTCTTGGTAGGGCAAATGCACTTCCGCTTTGATTGAATAAACTATCGCTTTCCATAGCAGTTTGCTCTATCAGCCACAGGGATTTTCCTCCATTCATTAGGTATTGATCCAAAACCATTTTTTCCTTCTCAGAATAGGCTTGTGTGGGTTTCGCTTCAATAATAAGATCGAATTCTTTTAAGTCTTCTAATGTCTTATTAGGGTAGTTGGCAACAGAATCTAAGGTAAAAGGAGCTACAAAGTAATACTGTCTAATGGTTTTGATGAAATCTGCGATATAAGCATCACCAAATTCTCCATTACCGCGCATGATAGCGATTTTCTTCTTTTTAGGCTGTACTAATTGTCCAATGGCATCGGCAAAAGAATATTCCATTTGCTGTACAGAATTATTTACGCGCTCCTCATCTGTTGTTCCCAACTTATTTTTAAGTAGTGGGATTTTTACAGTTTTATTATTAAAATTAGCTATTGCCCATGGGAAAATAAGAGATTCGCTCGCTTTCCCATTTTCCATTATACTTATACGAGCTGGTGTCATTCCTAATTCGTAAAATTCCTGAGCCACAGCATTCGCATCATCACCTTCAGCTAAAGGGTCTATAAAATTAAATTTCACATTGGAATTATAGGCAGACATCTCTTCTAAAAATTGTCTTGTTTCATTTTGTAATCTTCTGAATTCAGGAGGAAAACTGCCTTTCAAGAATACATCTATTATAATAGGCGATTCAATTTTATCTATAATTGTTTTAGCTGCAGGCGATAGGGTGTATCTATGATCTTGCGTAAGATCGAATCTGGAATGCACTTTGGAAGCAATATTATTTATAACCAATAAAGCGATTATCACAATAAACAGCCCTTTGTATTTATTTAAATTTTTCAAGAGCTAGACTTTAGTTTTAGTTGAATTGATCCTGAAATAGCTAAATGAGATAAAGAGGGTGATAAGACTCAAAAAATAGATAATATCTCGAGTATCTATTACCCCGCGACTCATACTTTTATAATGATAACTCATCCCTAAATATTCAATTCCATAATTAGTATTTCCAAATAGCTTAAAGTCGGCAATACCTTCAAAAGCAAAAAATAATAAAAAGCATAAAAACACAGCAATTATAAATGCCGTGATCTGGTTATTTGTAAATACTGAAGCAAAAATTCCTATTGAAGTATATGTTGCGACCAATAGTAATAGACCTAGATAAGACCCCAGAGTAGCACCAATATCTAAGTTGCCGGTTGGATCACCAAGCTGGTAAATAGTAATTACATAAAATAAAGATGGAAGAATGGCAATACAGGTAACTAAAAAAGCTCCAAAGAACTTCCCTATTACTAAATTCCAAGTCCCAATGGGTTTGGTTAACAATAATTCCATAGTGCCTTGCTTGTTTTCTTCAGCAAAACATTTCATCGTTATAGCTGGGATTAGGAACAGAAAGATCCAGGGAGCGAGATCAAAAAAAGGTTTAAGATCTGCAAAACCATTATCCAAAATATTATAGGAGCCACTAAATACAAATAAGAATAGACTACAAAGCGTCAAAAATATTCCAACTACTAAATAGCCTGTTGGAGCAGAAAAAAATGATCGAATTTCTTTATTGAGGATCGCTATCAATGCTGCTTATGTGTTTTTTAAACCTTAATTCTTAATCTAGACTTACTAATTTGTCTACACTCCAAGCTTCTGGTTTTTGATTGAAATATTGTTTTGTGTTTTTCCAGACTCCTTTAAAGAGATCGGAATCTCTATAGTTCTGTAGAGCCTGTTCATCTTCCCAATAACTATACGTAAAAAACTGATTTGTATTGTTTTTATCTCTATATAGTTCTAAAAAAAGACATCCTTTAAATCCTCTAACTTTAGATTTTATAGCTTCAAAATCACTTAAAAAAGTTTCTACTTTTTCTGGTACAAAGCCCATTTTAACTATGCGTACAAACATTTAAGATTCAAATTTAATGGTTACCGTATCCCTTAATTCCAACCCAAATAAAGTGGAAGCACTTCCTACAGTGCTAGGATTACTTTTGTAAATGGCAAGTTCTATATACCCAGCAGAATTAAAGATGGCTAGTTTTTTCCCATCTTCTTCTCGCTTGTCTTTATCCTGTTTAAAATCTATAGCATCACTATAAGTATTATAAATATTAGAGAATTTAGCAGTTCGTGCCGTGATCTTAAATTTTCTTCCTTTACCAACGTTCTCAAATATTTTTCTGGTAATATTGGTTACTACATTTCCGTAGTTATCAATATAAAGAACATGTCCAATGATCTGATTTTTTTCAGAATTAATATATGGTTCTATTTCCTTTAAATATTTAATGCTTTCTATGGATTTTCCAATTACTTCCAAGGTGCCTCCGCGAGCGATATGGCAAGCTACTCTTACAAAAACATCTAATACAGGGAAATTAGTTTCTACTGTGTTATGTATATTGATCTCTACGATCTTTTCTGGTTTAATTTCTGAAGCAATTAAAGAAAGAATTCCATTGTTTGCACAAATAAAGTAATGGTCATCCAGTAAGATGGCTACATGTTTATTTTCTGGAGTTAATTCTGAATCTATTCCTATAATATGAATACTGCCCTTTGGGAAACATTTATAAGCATTTTTTATAATATAAGAAGCCTCTGTTATATGAAATGGAGAGATAGAATGCGAAATATCAACAATTCTAACATCATCCATTTCTGAATAAATAGTTCCTTTAACGGCCCCAGCGAAGTGATCTTTTTCCCCAAAATCTGTCGTTAAAGTAATGATCGCCATAGACAATTGTTGATATTTTTTAAAGCTGAAGCTTGTTATTTATTGTAAGTTTGTAACACAGGCGAAGATAAATTTATTTCATCCAAATCCGGAAGAAATTTATATAAAAATTGACATTTTTAAACAAGTAATATCTTACATTGTTACTACAGTAAAAACTGAAATTGATATAAAAATCTAACATTAAACCGACTGCTTTTGAACGAACTCATTATCGAACTTTCCGAAATTAGCCCAAGAGATTTCTTTGGACAACAAAATGAACATATTGAACTTCTTAAAAAATATTACCCAAAACTAAAGATCGTTGCTCGCGGCAGCAAGATCATGGTTTATGGGGATGAAGACATGTTAGAGGAGTTTGATAGGCGATTTACAATGTTATTAGATCATTTTAGTAAGTACAATACGCTGGATGAAAATGTCATTGAACGTGTTTTATCCAGCAATGGAAGAGAAGATTATTCAACATCTACCGAAAGTGGACAAACCTTGGTTCATGGAGTAGGAGGTAAGTTGGTAAAAGCTCAAACTGCCAATCAGCGCAAATTGGTAGAATTAGCTATGAAGAATGATATGATCTTTGCAATTGGTCCCGCGGGAACAGGAAAGACATATGTGGGAGTAGCACTTGCGGTTAAAGCACTAAAGGAAAAACAAGTAAAACGTATAATCTTAACGAGACCTGCTGTAGAAGCGGGAGAGAATTTAGGATTTTTACCTGGAGATCTAAAAGAGAAACTAGATCCTTATATGCAGCCACTATATGACGCGCTTAGGGATATGATTCCGCATGAAAAATTAGAGGTATTTATTGAAAAAGGGATTATACAGATAGCTCCTTTAGCCTTTATGCGTGGAAGAACCTTAGATAATGCTTTCGTTATCTTGGATGAGGGTCAAAATACAACCCATGCACAAATGAAAATGTTCCTAACTAGAATGGGAAAAAATGCAAAATTCATGATCACTGGGGATCCAGGGCAAATTGATCTCCCAAGAAGAACTGTATCTGGTTTAAAAGAAGCTTTACTTGTACTTAAGGATACCAAAGGTATTGGAATGGTTTATTTAGACGATAAGGATGTTGTAAGACATAAGCTTGTTAAAAGCATTATTGCAGCTTACAAGAAAATAGAACATGCAGAATAGTTTATTACAGAATATAATTAAATAATAAAGAGATCTCTATAAAGAGATTCTATAGTATTCATGAAGAACAGTATTACAGACACCAATTTCAATTTTCCAGGACAAATTAAAGTTTATAAAGGAAAAGTTAGAGAAGTTTATTATTTAGAAAACGATCTTTTAGTTATGGTTGCCACAGATAGGCTTTCTGCTTTTGATGTGGTGATGCCTAAGGGAATCCCTTATAAAGGCCAGATATTAAATCAGATCGCCACTCAAATGATGGCTGCCACTCAGGATATTGTTCCTAATTGGTTAGAAGCAACCCCAGATCCTAATGTGGCGATCGGGAAAAAATGTAAGCCATTTAAAGTGGAAATGGTAATTCGCGGATATTTATCTGGTCATGCAGCAAGAGAATATAAAGCAGGAAAACGTATACTTTGCGGGGTTTCTATGCCAGATGGTATGAAGGAAAATGATAAATTCCCTGTTCCCATTATTACTCCTGCTACCAAAGCTGAAATGGGAGATCACGATGAAGATATTTCAAAAGAAGATATTTTAAAACGTCAGATCGTTACTAAACAAGATTATGAGATTCTTGAGGATTACACCAAAAAACTTTTCCAAAGAGGAACTGAAATTGCTGCTTCTAGAGGTTTAATTCTGGTAGATACTAAATACGAATTCGGAAAAACTATAGATGGAGAGATTGTATTGATAGATGAGATCCATACGCCAGATTCTTCTCGATATTTTTATGCTGAAGGCTATGAAGAGCGACAGAAAAATGGAGAGATCCAAAAGCAATTGTCTAAAGAGTTTGTAAGACAATGGCTCATCCAAAATAATTTTCAAGGTTTGGAGGGTCAGACAGTTCCAGAAATGAGCGATGATTACATAGATTCTGTTTCAGAAAGGTATATAGAGCTTTATGAAAAGATAACGGGTTTCCCGTTCGAAAAAGCAGATATTTCCAATATTGAGGATCGTATAGAAAGCAACGTTTTGGATTACTTAAAACACAGAAAGGTTAAGAATTAAAGGTCTATATATAATACCTTATATAATCTATATAAAAACGGGCTGGAAAAATGGAATCGTCTATTTCTCCGGCCCATTTTCCTCCAAGAGCTAAATTTATTATTAGATAAAATGGCTTTTGAAAAATATTGTCTCGCCCTTCTCTCTCAGCATCGTCAATATTAAAGCTGTGATACGGTTTATTATCTATAAAATAATTGATGCTTCTTTCATCCCATTCTATCGCATAAGTATGAAAGTCATCTTCAGATGAAGGAATTTCAAAGCTTTTTGCCGAAGAGTTTAATTCCTTATTATCTAATTCAGGGTAGTGAATTGCTCCATGGATCTCTGTTGGAGATTTCCCAACATGTTCCATAATATCTATTTCCCCACAAGCGGGATAACCATCTCGCTCTCTGTTTTCTCCCAACATCCATATTGCTGGCCAAGTCCCTTTACCTTCAGGTAGTTTCGCTCTTATCTCAATTCTTCCATATTTAAAAAGCTTTTTATCTATCGTATTTATTCTCCCTGAAGTATATTTAGATCCCTTATGATCCTCTTTCCTGGCTTCAATTACTAGCAGACCTTCTTCAATTCGAATGTTTTTAGATCTCGATGTATAATATTGCTGTTCATTATTATGACCCAAACCTTTGTTGAAATTCCAAATATCGGTATCGATCTTTTGCCCATCGAACTCTTCTGCCCAAACTAGACTACGCTCCTGAGATTGCATAAAAGGGGATATTAATAAAAATAAATAGATTAATGTTCGCATTTATATAACTTTCAAATGATGAGGACTTGCTAAAAGTATGCCATTAATTTAAAAATAAAACCACAAAATTATTAAGGATCTATCTTTAAGTATTATTAAACTATCATTCTTATAGTAATTGTGATATTTATGGTATAATTGTTGAATATTTATAAAAAACTAAAACATAAAATATGACTAAATTTCTGACTTTTATTTTATTAGCTATTTTCGGAATTACATCATCAAACGCTCAGCGAGATCCTTTTAATCCTAGTAATTCTTCTATGCAGGTGCAAACCAAGAAAAGTGTAGAATCGGAAATTGTTGGCTCTCCTTATTTTGAAGAGATGTTTACTCCCGGGATTATAGAAGAAGTAGGGGGTAATCAACAAAATGCATATTTTAGGTATAATGTTAAAGATGATCAAGTGGAAGTAAAAGTTTCACCTAGTCAATCAGATATTTATATCCTTCCTAGACAGCAAAAATTCATCTATCAATTAAAAGACTATTCTTATGTTTTAGGATCTTATAACGTTGAGGGTGTTGGTCTGGTAAAAGGTTTTGTAAATAAATACCACCAAAGTGATAAGGTTACTTTTATTGGAAAACCATTTGTAACTATTACTCAAGCCCAAGCAGCAAAAACTGGATATCAAAAAGCTACACCTGCAAGTTTAAATGTTGGGATAAACTATTATTTTGGATTAGGGGATAATAAGCTTCAGGAAATTAAATTAAGAGAAAAAGATTTTAAGAATATTCTTCCCTCATCTAAAGAAATGAAGCAATATTTTAGTGATAATAAAATTAAAGATATAAATGATGTGAAAAAAATGATTGATTTTTATGAAAGTCTAGGTTCTTAATTTAGTTCCACTTCATAAGCACTTATCATATCTAGCATTATTTTTTCTGAACTAGATAAAGAGGAAGAATTACTAAATTCTTCCTCTTTTATTTTGTTGAAATAAGAAACGATCTGTCCATTCTCATAATTTTCTGTGATAAATGGATGAACATAATAACTTCTACAAACCGATCTTGTATTTCCTAAACCGTGTGCGGCAGCATCTATAGCTTCTAATATTGCTTTTGAATTTGCCTTTTCATCTTCCTCATATCCAATTTCATTTAAAGTTTCAAAAAATATTTTAGAAGCTGCCCAAGTTCTAAAATCTTTAGCTGTAAAACTTTCGCCGCTAATTTCTTGTATGTAGTTATTTATCATAGCACTGTCTACTATTTGTTTCTCTCCAAATTCATCATAAAATTTGAATAATTCCCATCCTGGAATTTCTTCGCATTGATTCACTAATTTGATCAATTTTTTATTTGTGATTGTTATTGAGTGTTCCTTGCCTTTTTTTCCAATGAACTCAAATTTCATTTTACTTTTAGAAGTTTTTACATGTCGTGTTCTTAGAGTACTTAACCCATAGGTCTTATTGTTTTTAGCATAATATTCATTTCCTACTCTTATATGTGTTTCTTCCATTAAGCGAACTACTAAAGCAAGGATTTTACGCTCGTTCATTTGTGGTATATCAAGATCCTCATCCACCGCTTTTCTAATCTTTGGTAAAGATTTTCCAAAAGTGATCATTTTAAAGAATTTGGTTTTATTTCTTAACTCAGACCAAGTGGGATGATACATATATTGTTTTCTGCTTTTCTCATCTAAGCCAACTACTTGTAGATGTCCGTTTGGGAGATGAGAAATTCTCACATTTCTCCAGGCGGGAGGAATTACTAAACTTTTATACCTGTCTAGTTCCCTTCCTGCTAAAACCTTCTTGCCATTTCTATTAAAGATATACCCACGACCTCTCTTTTTTCTTTCTACGCTAAGATTGGCTTCAGAAATATAGATAAGATTTGCAATACTCGCAGCCTGTGCAGGATCGTTTATTAGATCATCAATTTCTTCACTTGTTAAGGTCATCGATTTTTTATTTAAAGATAAAACGATTCAAAACAAACAGATTATAATTATTTGTGAAAATTCTCGCAATTAAAAAACGATTGCTTTTTTTTAAAATAAACAAGTGTTTTAAATTATAATGAACTTTGTTCCTTAGTCGAGATAACTGAAAGTCGCTTCTTCTATTATAGATATCTGAAGGCTTGTGTATCCCACATTGCGAGGATCTATGAACAAGACAATGAATTAATCGTTATTCAGCAAAAACATCCGAGTAAATCACCCGCAATCACAGTGGATTCTATGGTATGCCCAATCAGTTATCTAAAAGTTGAAATAAATTCTTCTTCTTATTGGATGTACATTACTCTCACATTGTAAGCAATTATAAATTATTGTCTATTAATATAAAGGAAAGGTAGGAGGGAAGCAATTATTAAAGGAAATGCTTTTGTATTAAAAACTGTTCTGTAGTTATCAACTTTATGTAAGCTTAGTTAAATAGCTGTTATTTATAGAATTGGTAGAATTATAAAAAATAGTTATATTAATAGGAGATGTATAAATTTTCAGCTCGACAAGATATGCGAGCTTGTTGAATAAATAAATTTTCTAATATGAAAAAGACTTTTTTTATTTTGGCGTTTTCGGTTTTTCATTTAACAATGTTCTCCCAGATACCACCAAGTATAATATATACTACATATTTTCCTAATGATGATCGTTATGAAAAATACAACAAGTATGAAGGGAGCATTTATTTAAATGACGATTTTGTACTTGGTAATGTTTTAGATATCCAGAATGGATCTTCACAAGCCGCTTATTTAAGATATAATCTTCTGGAGGATATTGTCGAAATAAAGCTCACTCCCGGTTCTGAAACAAGAATTCTACCTAAAATTGATAATATTAAATATGATTTTGGAGATTATGGCTTGTTATTAAAAGAAGAAGCAAATAAAAAATCATATTATTTAGAATACTTTAATAGGGAGAATTTGAAATTCTTAGCTAAACCGAGCCTTGCAGCTACAAGGAAAAATAGCGATATCATGGGAATTGATAACATATTAATTTTTCAGGATTATAAATATTATATTCTTAAAGATAATGAGATGAAAGAAATTCACCTCAGAACTAAGGATTTAAAACAATTATTTGCTGGAAATTCCGTAGCCGAAAATTATTTAAAATCACATAACGTAAATAACATAGATAAGATCAAACACTTTTTGGAATTCTATGGGAATGATTAAAATTTAATTTATCATTTATGATTGTGGAAATAAAACAAAGATATTTCCGAAATACTTTCAAATGTTATCCGATACTATCTTTACAAATAATTTTAACATTGTTTAAAGTTTGCCGTTTGGAGTTATGGAAATTAACCCCATTAGATTGAAAGTAAAGTGAAAATAAAAACAAAAAAAAAGGCCGCTATTTAGCGGCCTTTTTTTTGTTTCAGATAAATGATTTATTCAAAATAACTAAAAGTTTCTCCGTCTTTAATATTTAATAGGCTTTCATAGATTAATTTAATCACATTTTCTACATCGTCTTTATGTACCATTTCTACTGTGGTATGCATATAGCGTAGTGGTAAAGAAATAAGTGCAGATGCTACACCTCCATTACTGTAGGCAAATGCATCGGTATCTGTACCAGTCGCGCGAGATGCTGCATTTCTTTGAAAAGGAATTTCTTTCTTCTCTGCTGTATCAATAATTAATTCTCTTAACTTATTTTGGACAGCCGGAGCATATGAAACTACAGGACCAGCACCAATTTTCGCATAGCCATTAACTTTCTTATCTATCATGGGTGTGGTAGTGTCATGAGTAACATCTGTCACAATTGCCACGTTTGGTTTGATACGCTGAGTGATCATTTCAGCTCCTCGTAAACCAATTTCTTCTTGTACAGAGTTGGTAATGTACAATCCGAAAGGTAATTTTTTCTTGTTCTCCTTCAGTAAGCGAGCAACTTGTGCGATCATAAAACCTCCCATTCTATTATCTAAAGCTCGGCAAACAAATTTGTTATCATTAAGTATAAAGAATTCATCCGGATAAGTGATCACACAACCAACATGTACTCCTAATTCTTCAACTTCAGTTTTAGTAGAACAGCCTACATCTATTGTAATATTGTCTAATTTAGGTGCTTCTTCTTTTTCTTTATTTCTAGTGTGAATAGCTGGCCATCCAAAAACACCCTTTACAATTCCATTCTTTGTATGTATGTTTACTCTTTTAGAAGGAGCTATTTGATGATCACTTCCCCCGTTTCTTATTACATATATAAAGCCTTCGTCAGATATATAGTTTACATACCAAGAAATTTCATCTGCATGACCTTCAATTACTACTTTAAATTTAGCCTTCGGATTAATCACACCTACGGCAGTACCATAAGTGTCGGTAATAAATTCATCTACATATGGTTTTAGATAATCCATCCAAATTTTTTGTCCTTCCCATTCATAACCTGTAGGGGAGGCGTTGTTTAGATATTTTTCAAGGAATTCCATAGAATCTTTGTCAAGCAATTCTTTCTTAGTCATAGTATATTTTATTATTTCTTTAAATAACTGGTTCTTTAATCTATTATGAAGCCAGCAACATTCCTATTATAAGCTAAAAGGAACAATTTTACCTAATATTTAGCACGAATTTAATAAGAATAAAATTTTATGCAAGTGCAATAATTGTAAATTTGGAATGGTTTTAGTAAATGATAATCAAAATTTAAAAGATTGTAATTTGAAATTTAAGCTAACATATATTTTCTATTTTCTTTTGTTAGGTACAAGTGCATGGAGCCAGACTAACAATCCAGAGCAGGATACTATTCAAAGGGAGTATTTTATAATTATGGGAGATACTGTTGTTCGGGAGACAATAGATTTAGATGAGGTGCTAATTCTTGGTAGAATAAAGTTCGATTCAGATAAGGCAAGAAGACGTTACCTTATATTAAGGAGAAAAACCAGAAAGGTTTATCCCTATGCTAAATTGGCTTCAGAAAGATTATTAGAACTAGAATCTAGATTAGATAGAATTAAAACTAAACGGGATAGAAAGAGATATACTAAAATAGTACAAAATTATATAGATGATCAATTCTCTGCAGAACTTAAAAAGTTAACCCGCACAGAAGGTCAGATTCTAGTAAAGCTCATTCATAGGCAAACTGGCGAAACGGCTTTCGAACTTATTAGAGAACTAAAAAGTGGTTGGCGTGCTTTCTGGTATAATTCTACAGCAAGTCTATTTGATATATCATTAAAAGAAGAGTACCATCCAGAATCAAATCAAGAAGATTATTTAATAGAAGATATTCTTCAGCGCTCTTTTCAATCTAAAATATTAGAGCCTCAACCTAGTCTATTAGATTTTAATTTCCATGAGCTTACCAATAAATGGACCTCGGGTAGATAGTTTTTAGTTATTTCATTTCTTTTTTGTGCGTTTCCCCTCCCAAAGTTCGGGGTCGGGCTTTACGCCTGTAGTCCCAATTCCACGTTGTTTCATTAGGAGCTACCGCTTCAATCCCTAACGCTTGGGCATCACTGATGCCTTTTATTATATTAAAAACCTTTCAGTCCCGTAAATGAAGAAAAAAACTTTCCCGGTAACTCTCGTATTACCAAAGTATTAAGAAAAGATTAAAATTATTTTAAAAAATACTTTAGTAAAAGTTTGCGGGTAAGAAAAAAGAGGACGTATATTTGCACCCGCTAAGCGATCAACGAGTAGTTGATTTGGGAGGTGAAGTTCATTGTATACTGGGAGACACGAGCGTTTTTAAGGTTAAAATTTAACTAAAAAAAAGTTCAAAATAAGTTTGCTAGAATGAAATTAAAGTTGGTATATTTGCAGCCGCGTTTAGCGGTACAAAAAGTTCCTTGATTAGTGAGAATACGATGTAAATTTTGAGAGTAAAAG
>NZ_RBLG01000002.1 GCF_003634585.1 Gillisia mitskevichiae | reverse complement strand
ATTACATTTAATGACATTGTTGAAACTCAAACCGATCTTACAAGCACCAGTGCAACACCAAATAACTTAGCCAATAATACCAACTATTTCTGGCGTGTATTTGCATTGAATGCAGGCGGTTCGAGTGAATCTACAATTTGGAGTTTTACCACAGTTCCGGCCATTGCCGATGCGCCAACTTTAGTATCACCATTAGATGCAGTGACAGATGTTGCTTTAAATTCAAGCTTAACTTGGAATGCCGTTTCTGAGGTTGATTCTTATACCTTAGAAGTTGCGACAGACATTGCTTTTGCTAACATCATCGATACTCAAACCGATCTTAAAAGCGCCAATGCAACGCCAAATAACTTGACTAATAATACCAACTATTTCTGGCGTGTATTTGCTTTAAATGCAGGCGGTTCGAGTGAATCTGTTATCTGGAGTTTTACAACAGTTCCTGCCATTGCCGATGCGCCGACTTTAGTTTCCCCTTTAGATGCAGCGATGGATGTTGCTTTAGATGCAAGTTTAACTTGGAATGCCGTTTCCGAAGTCGATTCTTATACCTTAGAAATTGCGACAGACATTGCTTTTGCTAATATCATCGATACTCAAACCGATCTTACAAGCACCAATGCAACTCCTAATAACTTGGCTAATAATACCAATTATTTCTGGAGAGTATTTGCTTTGAATGCTGGAGGTTCGAGTGAATCTACAATTTGGAGTTTTACTACAGTTCCGGCCATTGCCGATGCGCCGACTTTAGTTTCCCCTTTAAATACCGCGACAGATGTTGCATTAGATGCAAGCTTAACTTGGAATGCCGTTTCTGAAGTTGATTCTTATACTTTGGAAATTGCAACCGATATTACATTTAATGACATTGTTGAAACTCAAACCGATCTTACAAATACCAGTACAATACCAAATAACTTAGCCAATAATACCGATTATTTCTGGCGTGTTTTTGCTTTGAATGCAGGTGGTTCTAGTGAATCTGCTATTTGGAGTTTTACAACAATACCGGCCATTGCAGATGCGCCGACTTTAGTATCACCATTAGATATAGCGACAGATGTTGCTTTAAATTCAAGCTTAACTTGGAATGCCGTTTCTGAAGTTGATTCTTATACCTTAGAAGTTGCGACGGACAATGCATTTGCCAACATTGTTGAAACTCAAACCGATCTTACAAGCACCACAACCATTCCTAATAACTTAGCCAATAATACCAACTATTTCTGGAGAGTATTTGCTTTAAATGCAGGCGGTTCGAGTGAATCTGCTATATGGAGTTTTACAACAATAGGAATGGCTGCGGGAAACTTAGTAGCACATTGGAAAATGGATGAAGGTTCAGGAACTATTTTAACAGACAGTTCCCCAAATGGTAATACAGCTTCAACTTTTGGCTCACCTAGTTGGATCGAAGGAAAAGATTCCTATGGTTTAAGATTCAATGGATCCAATCAATATGCTTCAATTGCAGATAATAATATGTTAGATATAAGTGGGGCTATTACAATTGCGACTTGGATAAAGCCAGAAAGAATTACAACCCAATACTTAGTTAAAAAAGCCGATCAAAATGGAATAGACGGTTACGAATTATCACTGTCCAGTACCGGTAAAGTATTTTTCAGATTTAATCAAAAAACCTCAGGAAATACTTATCGATTAGATTCTCAAGTGTCATATCCTTCAAATGGATCCACTTGGATGCATGTGGCCGTAACATATAACGGTTCAGAAATAAAAATGTATATAAATGGGGTTGAGAACAGTTCTATAAATTACACTAATACTCCTCCAATAAGTAATAATTCTCTTGCATTAGCTATAGGAGCGGGATCGGATGGGTTTAGAGGTATAATGGGAGCAATGGATGATGTTCGAATCTATAATACTGCTTTAGACGCTAATGCGATAATGGAATTAGCAACCATTAACTCTAGCCCCGAGCAACCGGAGATACCTTTATTAAGTTCGCCTATTAATGGAGCAACAAATATTTCGATTAATGGTATTTTAAGTTGGAATTCATCATTAAATTCTAATAATTATTCAGTTCAGGTTTCTCCTCAAAATGATTTTTCCACTCTAGTTTTTGACCGAATAGGGGTAAATGGAACTTCAATAACTTTAAATGGATTAAATAATTTTACAACCTATTATTGGCGTGTAAGAGGATATAATTCTGGTGGTTTTGGTGCTTGGTCTTCTACTTGGAGCTTTACAACTATTCAAAATAATTCTAGCAACTTAGTAGCTCATTGGGATATGAATGAAGGCATTGGCTCTAGCCTGGACGACAGTTCTACATATTTGAATAATGCGGTTGTTATTGGCTCTCCTTCCTGGGTAGCAGGGATAGATTCCTATGCCTTAAGGTTTAATGGGTCTAACCAATATTCTTACGCAGCAGATAATAGCTCATTAGATATTTCCGGACCAATTACGATTGCCAGTTGGATAAAACCAGAAAAAAAGGCTACACAATACCTTGTTAAAAAATCTGAACATAATAGCATAGATGGGTATGAATTGTCACTTTCTAGCAGTGGTAAGATCTTTTTCAGATTTAATCAAAAAACTTCTGGAGATACATATAGAATAAATTCCCAGATTTCTTATCCAACTAATGGGTCCACATGGATGCATGTAGCAGTTACATTTAATGGATTAGAGATGAAAATCTATATAAACGGGATAGAAAATAGCTCCAAAGGATTTTCATGGACTCCAGCTATTGCTGTTAATTCTCAAACATTAGCAGTTGGTGCTGGGAATGATGGGTATAGGGGGATAATGGGAGCAATGGATGATGTTAAAATTTATAATAAAGCACTCACAGCTTCAGAAGTCTATAATTTATTTAGTCCGACTTCTTCCCTTAAAAACCATTTTGAAATTTCAGAGAATTCCAATTTAATTAATTCTGAGGATGATGAATTCAGGGAAGAATTTTTGGTTATTCAAAACCCGGAAACTACAGTTGCTACAATACAATTTTCTATGAAGGAATCTTCTAAATATAACTTGGTTCTCTATGATACTAAGGGAACCAGAATATCTAAAATAAAAGAAGGAAATGTTAAGGCTATGGAAACTAACTTATTTCGATGGGATGGTAGTTGGCTTCAAAGAGGTGTTTATCTTCTAAGATTAGAAACTGCATCTGGTTATGGAAAAACACTTAGAATAATTTTGAGATAATAATTAAAACAATTTCTATGCAAACTTTAGGATCCAATGTAAAATTTAGAATTAATAAACTACTTCAGTTTTTACCACCCGAGATATATTCTAAAATTCTTAAGAGTATAGTGATAAGGAGAACTTATAATAAACTTAGAGATGATTATAGATATATAAGATCTAAACTTAATCCACATAAATCTGCAAGAGTATATATAAGAAAGGGAATTAGTCGAATGGAATTTTTTTCTATTCTGAATGATAGAAAGATAGATTATGTCTTACTGAGATGGTGGGAAGGGCTTCCAGAAATGCCCGTAGACGAGGATATGGATATTTTAATTAAGGACGAACATAGAAATAAAATTGATGATCTAATAACATTTACTGATAATGGTAATGGATTAAAATGCGATATATATACACTTACAGGTAGTTTCTATGGAAGTCATAAGGGTATTCCATATTTTCAGTCTAATATGGGGCACGATCTCTTAAAATCTCGGAGACTTTTTAAAGGAGTATACGTTCCATCTCCTAGAGAATACTTTGCTTCATTGGCCTATCACGCCTTATTCCATAAAGGAAAGGCTTCAGGAATTGAGGGATTTGGCGATTATTCTGGCGCAGTAGAGCATGCTTATTCAACAATTCTTTCTGAACATTCGCTTAACATAGGAGAAGAGGTCGATATTAATGCAGAATGTTTGTTTAAATGGTTGGAAACCAATGAATATATTCCTGCTGAAGATACTCTTTCAAAATTAGTGGATATAAAACCCGAATTGGAAATTTTTCAAAAGAGATTATCCAGTGATATCCGTGGCGGGGAACTTACTGTGTTTGTTATAAGGGAAAGATTAGTTAAAGATAAATTACTGGAAGATTTTAAGCTTTTTCTTGAAAATGAATATCAGTTCGAAATATTAGATATACAATTTCTTAACCAAAAGCAAAAGGATAATGCAACTAGATTTATACGTGGTGGAAAATGGGATAAAGGACCATTTAAATACTCTGGTGGTGTGCCTGAAGCTTTTCTAGTTGCCTATGATTTTGAACCGAAACCTTTAAATGATATTGATCAAAAAAAGCAATCCCGAACCACAAATAATAATAATATGCTGGCTAAGTATAGGTTTAGAGATTTAATAACTTCAAATAGAACTATAAAAAAAGCAGATTATAATGGGGTTCATTCTTCAGATAATGAAATGGATGCTAAGTACTATTTATCTTTTTTGGGTGGTGATTACCTAGAACATATTGAAAATATAGTGGAGGATAAGAGAAACTATAAAAGCATTAATAGGATATCGTCTCAATTAATATGATTAAAAATGGCTAGAATAATTGAAATATGTGGTTCGCCGGGAGTAGGAAAATCTACCATTTTTAAGGAGCTCGAAAAGATCTCTGAAAATGGGGATGCTTGGGAGACTGTTTCCAATAAAAACCCGATGGGAGAAAAAAGTCACTTAGAATTTTTAGAAGAGCTATTATCCGAATTAAAGAAAGGTAGAAGACCAATAAATAGTCGTGTATCCAAGCTTGAAGACTCATTTAGTTTTATAAAAAGAATTTACAGAAAATTTAAGTTAGGAAGAAATTTCACAGATCTGTATATTTTAAAGCAGGCTGGTGAAAGATTTGTGTCTAAATATCCAAAATATGTAGATGCCTGTTGGAAAAATATTTTTTATAAGCAAGGGAGTAGTTCGAATGGAATGGATCTAAGGTTTGAGAAGGCAGAATTCATTTATTTGATCATGAAAAAATTCCAAATTTTAATGGAAAAAAAGGACGATAAAACATTTATTATAGATGAAGGTTTAATAAATATGATAGACCGCGGATTGTACAAGAGTAATAATATAATAGATGAAAAAGTAGAAATCAAAGATTTGCTAGATACAATGCCATGGCCTAACGGAATTGTTTATTTGTACACCGATTTAGTGGAAAATGCAAAAAGAATTAAGTATAGAACAGACATAAGAGATATGCATAAGGGATTGACATCTAAAGAGATAATAGAGTTTTCTGCAGCATCTAGGCAAAGAATAGTTACAGCAATTGAGTATGTTAAAGAATGTGGATGCCCGGTTTTAGTTTTAGATTCAACAGAGTCTATCCGGGATAATGCTTTAAGAATAGTTGAGTTTATAAAGAATGAATTCCATGAAATACCAGTTAAAGGAATATTACAAAATAGATATTGATCATGAAAAATCATTTTGTGTCCATAATAATACCGACTTATAAAGATTGGCCTCGTCTAGAATTATGTCTTAATGCATTAAAAAAACAAAGCTATCCGCAGGATCATTTTGAAATTTTGGTAATAAATAATGCTCCAATAGAAGATCCATTGCCAAAAAAAATCCAATTAGCCAAGAACTGCAGGTTGCTTATTGAGAAATTACCAGGATCTTATGCTGCAAGAAATAAGGGGCTTAATGAGTGCAAGGGAGAAATTATTGGATTTACAGATTCAGATTGTATACCAGATTTACTATGGATTGAAAATGCCGTGAATTTTTTCAATAAATTTCCAAAATATCAGCGAATGGGGGGTGGTATTAGAATTTTTTCAAAAAATAAGTTGCCATCTTTTGTAGAATGGTATGATTATATATTTGCTTTTCCTCAAGAGGCCTATGTGCGTTCAGGAAATGCAGTTACAGCTAATATGTTTGCCTATAAGGAAGTTTTCAGAAATGTGGGTTTCTTTAATGATAAATTAATGTCTGGTGGAGATTACCAATGGGGTAAGCTTGCAAATAAAAACGGTTACAAAATAGGCTACGCTCCTGAGAGTTTTGTTAATCACCCTGCTAGATCTACCGTTTCTGAGTTGGTAAAGAAAGCAAAGCGAGTTGGGGAAGGGCAAGCAATGTTTAATACTACTAATAGAGGATCTAAATATAACAGATCCTTAGCCTATCTAAAACTTGTGAAACCTCGCTTTTGGGAGATCAAGAAAATCTTTGCCTATTATAGTGATGGAATTAATTTTTTAGATAAATTCTTCGTGGTTCTTTTAAGGCATTATATAACTGCAACTGGAGATTATGCCAAATTAAAATATGAGAATAAAAAATAGTATCGGACTAAATATAAGCTCAATAAATCCCTCAAGTTTTATTTAATTATTATTCTGAACTATTCATTTACTAGTTTTTTTTGACTTGTAATCCATTACTTTTTACCTATAATTATTTAAAAAATGAAGATCGCACTCTGTTCTAAGGGCAATTTTTCACTAGAAAAAGGCTTCACCAAAAATCGAATTGAATTAGCTCAAGGCCTTGAAGGCTTAGGTTGGAACACCACACTTGTAGATAAAAAATTACTGGGGATCCCAGAAAAGGAGAGATATAACGCCTTGAAGCATAGTTTAGCCTTAAAGCAGTATTTACAGGATAACTATTATGAGTTTGACGTTATTTTATATGAATATGATACTCTCCCATTTAATAGAGATCTTTTTAATCCGAAAACCTTATTCGTAGCTAGGCCGGCAATTTTGGCTTATCATTTTTCTATAGTGAAATTTAAACACGATCTAAAAACTCGCTTGTCCCTTTTTACTAAAGAAATAAAAGATCTTGTTTTTGCTAATAAGGAAAAATTGCAACATCAAAAAAGGATGGACTTTAGTCTATCTCAAAGTGATCTTATTCAGGTACAAAATAAACAAGACAGAGATATGCTTATTTTTAAGGGCTATGCTGCAGACAGAATAATAATTATTCCTAATGGAATTCATTCCCATAGAATACTTAAATTCAATAATATAACAATTGAAAAAACCTTTCCCCTACAATTGGCATTTGTTGGAACCTTCGATTTTAGAAAAGGAGCAATGGATTTCGGCCCAATATTTACAGCATTAAAGGAAAAATTTCCCGAGATACGTTTGAAACTTTTGGGAACTGGGGGTTTGTTTGCTACAAAGGAGGAAGTTTTAAAATTTTTTCCCAGAAAACACCATCCTTCTATTGAAGTTCACCCGAAATTTAAGGCAGATAATTTACCTGAGCTTTTAAAAGGTTGTCATGCCGGAATTTTCCCATCTTATCTTGAAAGTTTTGGGTTTGGTGCATTAGAAATGATGTGTGCCGGGCTTCCAGTAGTTGCATATAATGTTCCTGGACCTTCAGATTTTATACTCCCAGAACTACTTATAACTAGAGGTAATTGGAAAGGAATGGCACATAAGATCACAGAAATTTTGCAATCCCCAGATATATTAGAAGAATTGTCTAAGAGAGCACGTAATAGAGTTGTTAAACATTATTGTTGGGAAAATATAGCGAAAACAGTAGATGAGCAGTATAGATATTTTCATTCTAATCTCCAAAACGAGAATTCTGGCGTTGAAAAGAATTTCAATAAAAACTTAATTTATAAGGCTTAATTTTTTTTATATGAAACCACTAGTGTCCATTATTATTCCATTATATAATTCTGAAAAATATATACATGATACTCTTTATAGTTGTTTAAATCAGACTTACAAGAATTTTGAAATTATTATTGTGGACGATGGAAGCATTGATAGATCTTCAGAAATAGTGAATTCTATGAATGATAATCGAATTCTATACTTCAAGATTCCAAATGGCGGTCCATGTAAGGCAAGGAATTTTGGAATCTCAAAATCTAGTGGACAGTTAATTCAGTTTTTAGATGCAGATGATATATTACATGAAGAAAAGCTAGAATTACAAATGCTTCAGTATTTAAAGTATGGAGATAATTACATCTATAGCGGTACAATGGGATATATTATTGGTGATGAGAAGAAGTTGGAAATAGGATTTGATTTCTATTATTCAAATTTAAAAAGGGAAGAATATTTTAATAGAATGTTTGATAATTTCGGGAAATATTACACTACAGGCATGTGGCTAGTGCCTGCAAAATTGGTTAAAATTACTGCTGGATGGAATGAAGAGGTTTTAATAAATAATGATGGAGAATATTTTACAAGGTTAATTTTAAATTCAGAAGGAATTATTTATAGTGAAGGTTCAATATTTTTCTATAGACGTGATGTTCCTCAAAGCGTAAGCAAAGCATTTAACTCAAAAAAAGTCTATGAAAGTTGGCTATATTCCTATAAATGCTATGTAAAATCTTTCCAGCAATTTTTAGATATGAGAGCATCTCATGAATTGGGTCGAAAAGCTTTAAGCGTTTATTATTGCAACTCTTTTCCAAATTATCCAGATTTACTTTTACAGTGTAAAAATGAGATAAGAAACCTGGGTTATTCATCTCCATCTCCTCACGGTGGTCTTGTCTTTAAAAGTATTTCGATGTTATTAGGAGTAGATTTAGCCCTCAAAATTCGCTTGTTCAAGCAACGAGGAAGATTGAAATTTAACGCTTTAATGAATTGATATGAACATTGTATTTATATGTGGAACATTAGAGCCTGGTCGAGATGGAGTAGGTGATTATACGCGCCGTTTGGCTGCTGAATTAAGGACCCAGCATCTAAATACAGCTATATTATCCTTAAATGATAAATATATAGATGAGTATAGTGAATCTATCCAAGAATTTAAAGGTGTAGAAATTCCAGTGCTTAGGTTAGGAGAAAAATTAGCTACTTACCGGAAAACTATTTTAGCTAAAAACTGGATAGAGAAACAAAACCCTGAATGGCTAAGCTTGCAATATGTACCCTATTCCTTCCAACAAAAAGGAATTCCTTGGAATTTGGCATATCAATTACATTTCTTTTCTAAAGGAAGAAAATGGCAAATTATGTTTCATGAACTTTGGATTGATTCTACTAATTATAAAAATACAATTATCGCCTCTTTACAAAGATTTTTTATTAAAGATCTGGCCAGGAAACTCAATCCAAATGTAATTCATACCAGTCTTCCACTATATAAGAAAAGGCTTAAGTATCTCGGGTTCTCGGCAAAAGAATTACCAATATTTTCAAATATTTTAGAAAACAATGGTTCTTTACATGGATATAGCCCAAATTTTAATATTGTTTTTTTTAGCCAATTTAAAGTAAGGGAAAGTGTTATTGAGTTTATGAAGAAATTGGTTAAAGAACTTATTTTGGCAGATATAGATTTTAGAATTTTACTAGTAGGAGGATGCCACGAAGAACGTGTAAGATTGGTTAATGAATTAAGAAAAATACCTAGAGTTAACAGGAGAATTATTTATAAAGGTTTTTTAAATGAAATTGCACTTAAAAAAACAATTCAATCTTCAGACCTTTGTATTACACCAGTTCCGCAACATGTTTTAGGGAAAAGTGGAAGCGCAGCAGCTTTTCTAGCTCAAGGTATACCGGTAGCTGCTCCATATATTAAAGCGGGTTATGAGGAATTTGGAATTGGATTTTATGATGAGAGATTAAAAAATGCAATATTAAGATCACCGAATTTAAGACACTTAGATATTGCTAGAGAAGCTGCAAAGGAGGCACCCGCAATTTTAAATATTTCAAAGATTGCCAATCAATATTTAGCTGATATTTTAGAAGAATCGTCTGTTAAATTTAGTGGTTATCCTATAAAACTGGAACAAGAATAATCTAGATAATGAAAATTCTGTTTCTTACTCATAGTTTTTTTCCAAAGTTGGGTGGTATTGAAAGAACTTCTGAAATCCTTTCAACCTATTTTACAGATTATGGGGCCGAGGTCCATCTAATTACTTGGACAGTTGATAATGCTATTAATGAATTTCCATTTCATGTAATTCGCAATCCTGGAATATATACTCTTTTAAAGGAATTTCTTTGGGCGGATATCATATTTGAAAATAATCCTTGTTTAAAATTATCTTGGCCAGTAATATTCTTTTCAAAACAACATTTTGTAGTTCTACATACTTGGTTAACTGGTTCAAATTCACAATTAAAATCTGTGAAACTGAAAGAACTATGGCTTAAAAAAGCAAACCATGTAATTGCCGTAAGTAACAAATTAAGAGAAATCGTTTTTCCTTCAGCAGAGGTAATTAAAAACTCATACGATAATAACTTATTTAAGAGGCTTCCTGAAGTTGAAAAAACAAAGGATTTCGTTTTTCTAGGTCGTTTGGTATCAGATAAAGGGGTGGATCTAGCACTTATGCTTTTAAAGTTGTTAAATGAAGATTTAAATAGTAGTGCGAGCTCTACACCCTATTCCCTCACTATCGTAGGAGAAGGCCCAATGGATACTCGGCTAAAGAAAATAATTGAGGAATATAAAATTGAAGATTTTATAGAATTTACAGGTCCATTAACTGGAAATGATCTAGTTAAAACCTTAAATGAACATAAGTATATATTAGTTCCCTCACGATGGAAGGAACCTTTTGGGTTAGTCGCATTAGAGGGAATGGCATGTGGCTGTATTCCAATAGTTGCAGATGGTGGCGGTCTTCCGGAGGCCGTTGGAAATGCTGGAATAATATTTAAACGCAATGATATTTCATCTCTTTATATAGAAGTAACGAACCTGATACAAAACCCTCAATTTGAAATGGAAATCAGAAATAAGCTCTCAAAACATTTAAGTAATCATACTTCAGAAATTGTTTGTAGTAAGTATTTCAAAGCGATCACAAAATTATATCATTTACATGAACAAAACTAACCTGATATTTTCTCATCCAACAGGTAATGCTAATGTAAGAGCATTGGCAGATGGGTTTTTAGAAAACGAACTTTTATTTAAGTTTTATACTTGTATAGCTCTGTTTGAAACTAGTGCAATATATCCTTTAACGACTATTGGAATGTTTAAAGATTTAAGAAAGCGAATTTATAGAACAAATCTTAAGCCTTTTACTCAATCTCACTATATAAAGGAAATTTTAAGACTTGCTTCAGAAAAAACAGGTTATAAGAAATTTACAACTCACGAATCTGGAATGTTTTCTGTAGATAAAATTTACCGAGATTTAGATAAGTATGTATCAAAAAGAATTCAGTCAGCTAATGGAGTTTATGCCTACGAGGATGGAGCTTTACAGATTTTTGAGAAGGCTAAATCTACTGGAATAAGTTGCTTTTACGATTTACCAATCGGGCATTGGAGGGCAATGCGGGAATATTTGAATGTTGAACGAGAACGAAATCCAGAATGGGCAGAGACTCTTATTAACTTTCGAGATTCGCCACGTAAATTATCTAGAAAAGACGAGGAATTAAAACTAGCAGATCAAATTTTCGTTGCAAGTAGTTTTACAGCTAATTCTCTTAAATTATTTCCTGGAAAGTTAGCGCCAGTGCATGTTATACCTTATGGGTTTCCAGATGTTAATAATAAACGTACATATTTAAAAAATTATAATAGACCCATTAAAGTGCTATTTGTTGGAGGTTTATCACAGCGCAAAGGAATTTCATATTTATTTGAAGCAATAGATAAATTTAGAGGTCAATTTGAATTAACGATTGTTGGAAAAAAAGCAACAGACACTTGTGGCATTTTAAATAGTAATTTAAGGAAGCACACCTGGATCCCTTCTATGGACCACACTAGTATATTAAAACTTATGCAGTCTATGGACTTATTAGTTTTCCCCTCTCTTTTTGAAGGATTTGGAATGGTGATTACAGAAGCGATGTCTCAAGGAACTCCTGTAATAACAACTGAAAGAACTTGCGGTCCCGATTTTATAAAAAATGGTGAAAATGGATGGTTGGTAAAAGCTGGATGTCTTCAAGACTTAGAAACAAAATTAGAACAAATCCTTATAAAACCTGGAATTTTAAGTAGTGTTGGGAATGAAGCAAGAATAACAGCTAGCCAACGCCCGTGGTCTGTATACTCTAATTTGTTAAGTATAACTATTAAGAATATTCTTGAAAAAGAAAGAGTATGACGATGAATTTTAATGATAATAATATTCTGAAAAAGTACATTTGGCTTTACTTCTATCTTCTCATTTTTGAAGGCGCTTTAAGGAAATGGGTTTTACCAGGTTTATCTGAACCATTACTAATTATAAGAGATCCGCTCGCTATTTACATACTATTTCTTGCTTTAAGAAATAATCTTTGGAAATTCAACGCCTATGTGAGCTTTGTAATTGGCATAACTATTTTATCATTTATTATTACCCTCTTTATTGGGCATGGAAACATTCCTGTAGCTATCTACGGATTACGTATTGGACTAATCCATTTCCCGGTAATTTTTGTGATAGGGAATGTTTTTAATAAGGAAGATGTTCTAAACCTAGGGAAAAAAGTCCTCTGGATAAGCATTGGGATGACCATTTTAGTAACAATTCAATTCTATAGTCCGCAAAGTGCATGGATAAATCAAGGTGTTGGTGGAATGTCCGGTTCTGGGTTTGGAGAAGTGAGTGGTTTTTTTAGAGTGCCAGGAACCTTTTCATTTACGAACGGTTTATCGTTATTTTATGGGCTTTCCGCAGCTTACATCTTTTATTTCTGGTTAATGGAAACACAAATATCGAAGGTTTTATTAATTACGGCGAGTTTAGCATTATTAATTGCGATTCCATTAAGTATAAGTAGGACTATATTTTTTGAAACTATTTTGTCTTTAGCATTTATGATAGCCATTTCCGGTAAAAAACCACAGGCAATAAAGCGATTTGTAGGACTAGCTTTAGTTTTACTTACCGTATTTATCGTATTAAGTAATTTTAATTTCTTTCAAACTGGTAAAAGAGTTTTTACAGAGCGAATGGTAACTGCAAACGAAGCAGAAGGCGGTGTTCAAGGTACTGTGATAGATAGATTTTTAGGTGGAATGTATTCTGCTGTAATAGATCCCGAAAATTCTTATGCGGGTTTAGGTTTAGGTATTGGAAGCAAAGTAGCCTCTAAATTACTAACAGGAAATGCCAGCGTATATCTTTTGCCAGAGGGGGAATGGGGAAGGATAGTTGGAGAAATGGGTTTTATATTAGGTATTTTTTTCATTCTAATTAGGATGACATTAGTTTTTGAATTCTTTAACAAGACTTGGAACGCTCTTAATTATAATAATGTTTTACCCTGGATGTTATTAAGCTTTGGAGCGATAATTATTATGCAGGGACAATGGTCGCAGCCAACAGCCTTGGGTTTTAGTGTTTTAACTGGAGGCTTGATTTTATCTTCACTTAGGGAAAAAGAATGAACTGATGCATTTGGTACTTTTTACACATCCTAATTTTAAACTATCTCAAAGTATGCCTAGGTATGCTAAGATGATTAAAGATGGAATGATAGCTAGATCTCATACCGTGGAATTATGGACAGCTAGAGGTTATTTTTCAGGATTAATATCTAATGGAACAGTAAAAAAATGGCTTGGATATGTAGATCAATTCTTAGTATTTCCTATTATATTAAAATGGAAATTAAAAAAATACCCATCTAATACCTTATTTGTTTTCACAGATCATGCTCTAGGTCCATGGATTCCTTTAATCTCCGGCCGACCACATATAGTGCACTGTCATGATTTTATGGCTCAACGTTCGGCAATTGGAGAATTACCAGAAAATAAAATAAAATTAACTGGAAGATTATATCAAAAAATTATAAGATCGGGTTACAGAAAAGCAGAGAATTTTATTTCTATATCCCATAATACAAGGTCTGATCTTCATCGGTTTTTAAATAGTAAGCCTAAATTTTCTGAAGTTATATATAATGGATTGAATCAAGATTTTAAGCCGAAAGATAGTGCAATAGCTAGGAAATTATTAGGGGATAATTTTAACTATAATTTGGAGGAAGGTTATATTCTTCATGTGGGTGGAAATCAATTTTATAAAAATAGGATAGGCACTATTAAGATTTATTCTGCCTGGAGAGAGATTTCAAATAAAAAGCTTCCTTTATTAATGGTTGGAGCTCCTCCCACAGAAAAACTACTTCAACTTCGAGCGAATAGTTCTTTTAAAAATGATATATATTTTTTGAATAATATTTCTGATTATGAATTGCAAACGGCTTATCAAGGTGCATCAGTATTAATTTTCCCATCATTGGATGAAGGTTTTGGTTGGCCTATTGCAGAAGCAATGGCTAGTGGGTGTCCAGTAATTACCACTAATAAAACGCCTATGACTGAAGTAGGAGCAGATAGTTGCTTTTATATACCAAGACAGTTTATAAAAAGTACAGAAGATAAGAGTTGGGAGGAAGTATGTGCAGATGTTTTGGAAAATTTGCTAAGCTTATCCAGCAAGGAAAGAGAATTGTTGGTGAAAAGAGGTTTAGAAAATTCTCTTCGTTTTAAAACATCTAGTTCAATATCTCAAATAGAGCAGGCGTATCTCAAGGTTTACGAAAGTTATTAATTATGAAGATATTAAGAGTAATACCATCTATGGATCCAAAACAGGGAGGTCCATGTCAAGGAATTAGAAATAGTATTCCCGCACAAGAGAAATTAGGTGTTATAAATGAAGTATTGACTCTGGATGATCCTGCATCGGCATTTCTCAAGCAAGATAATTTTATAATAAATGCTATTGGACCTTCTAATGGGCCTTATAGTTATTGCTCCGGTCTTAAGGATTGGTTAAAAAATAATTTAGAAAGATTTGATTTAATAATTATTCATGGTTTATGGCAATATCACAGCTATACCACTTATAAAATATGGCGAGAATTAAAGCGCAAATCTCGAAAAGCACCTTCAATATATGTTATGCCACATGGTATGCTAGATCCTTATTTTCAAAGAGCAAAAAGTAGACGATTAAAAGCGATAAGAAATTGGATTTTCTGGAAATTGGTTGAAGGTAATGTCCTTAATAAAACTTCCGGAGTTTTATTTACGTGTGAAGAAGAGTTGTTACTGGCAAGACAAACTTTTAGTCCGTATAACCCGAGATTAGAATTAAATGTTGGATATGGAATTCAGCCTCCTCCATATTTTAAGCATATACATAGCGCAGATTTTCTAGATTCCTGTTCTGGTTTAGATCACAAGAATTACTGGCTGTTTTTAAGTCGGATTCACCCTAAAAAGGGAGTTGATATGCTTATTAATGCTTATACACAATTGGAACAAGAAAACCCTCACTTACCCTCATTAGTAATTGCAGGTCCAGGTATGGAAACTGCGTATGGTAAATATTTGAGGAAATTGGCGGAGGGAAAGAAAATATATTTCCCTGGGATGTTAGAGGGAAATTCCAAGTGGGGAGCTTTTTATGGTTGTAATGCCTTTATATTACCAAGTCATCAAGAAAATTTTGGGATTGCTTTAGTAGAAGCTATGGGCTGTAAGAAACCAGTATTAATAACCAATAAAGTTAATATTTGGAGAGAAATAGATGAGGGGAATGGAGGATTAATCTGTGATGATACAGTATCGGGGGTTAAAAATATGTTGCAAAAATGGTTGAATTTTTCTTCGGATAAAAAATTAAAATATGGAGAAAATTCTTATAAAATTTATCAATCTAATTTTGAAATAGAACATGCATCTTATAAAATGATAGAAGCTTTTAAAAACAATTATAATTATGAAAGAACAGTTATTAATTAATTTAACAGCTTATAATTCTAGTTTTAGTTTCTCTAATAAATTAAAGAGATTAACGTGGAATTTAGCATATTATATATTTTTCCGACCATTTAATCTTGGATATTTTAAAGATTACAGAGCTTTTGTTTTAAGACTGTTTGGAGCAAAGATTGGTAAAAATTCCCATATTTATGCGAGTGTTAAAATCTGGGCGCCTTGGAATCTGGAAATCGGAGAAAATTCTATAATTGGACCCAAGGTAGATTGCTATAATCAAGGAAAGATAACTATAGGTAATCAAACGGTTATCTCTCAAAAAACGTATTTATGTGCATCTTCGCATGACTATAAGATCTTTAATTTTCCCTTAATTAAAAAACCTATCCAAGTTATGGATCAAGTTTGGATTGCTGCTGATGCTTTTATTGGTCCAGGATCTTTTATAGAACAAGGAGCAGTAGTTGCTGCCAGATCTGCTGTTTTTGGTAGAGTAGATTCATGGACTGTGGTAAGAGGAAATCCTGCCACATATGTGAAAAATCGAAATATGACGGAAGTTTACAATGGGCAAATTGTTAAAAATGCCACATCTTTATAAAAACAATTATAGTAATTGGTTTTTGGTTAATTAAATATTAAATTTAAGTACTACTAGAAAACCACCCTACTATTTTAATAGTAATTGATCGAGTTCTAACTTCTTGTTAGAAAAAGATCTTATTTAATTTTATACTCTACAATTTTATTAAGAATTCTCCCCGCTGTATCCCTACATATTTATTGAAGCGTAGATAACTAGATTAGTTATAATCGAGGAATCTACCTTTTTTACTCAGATTTAAAATATTTAAAAACAGTAAAAATATGAGAAAGTCAGCTACTTTTATCTCATTCATGGCAATGGTCCATTTGGGATTTATCGATATAATATTCTTATTAATGCCCTTTCCAACAATCAACTATTTTATTCTAGTCAGTTATAATATTGCTTGGTTTTTAATTGTGTTCCTAATTTGGAATCATAGTTACAATCAATCTAGAAGCTAAAAAATTCTTCGTAACTAATTATTCATTATATGAAAATCTCTATAATCACTATAGTTTATAATAGAGTTGATTTAATTTCAGAATGCATAGAATCTGTGATAAATCAAACCTATGAAAATGTGGAATATATTATTATTGACGGGGCATCAACAGATGGTACTCAAGAAAAAATTGAGGCTTATGGAGATAAAATCGATCATTATATTTCAGAGAAGGACGAAGGAATTTTTGATGCCCTTAATAAGGGTATAAGTAAAGCTTCAGGAGATGTGATAGGTATACTCAATTCTGATGATGTTTTTTATAATTGCAACACACTTAGCAATATTGCTAATGCATTTCACACATCTCAGGCAGATCTTGTATATGCAAAAGGATTATTCGTAGATCGGTTTAACCCGAAAAAGGTGAAAAGAATTTATCCATCTAATCCTTTTAGAAAGTGGTATTTAAATTATGGGTGGATCCCATTGCACACGACCATTTTTGTAAGAAATGAAGTTTTTCAAAAATTTGGTAATTATAATTCAGGATTTGTGATTGCCAGTGATTATGAGATTTCTCTTAGATGGTTTCAAAATGATAAAATTAAAAAGCACTTTTTGAATGAATGGGTAGTTAAAATGCGCTTGGGTGGGCTTAGTACTTCTGCGAGACTACAAATTAAAAAATCTAGAGAAGATCTTAGAATTATAAACTGTTCTAATTTAAACGGCTTCCTTACACTAAGTTTTAAGATTGCTAGAAAAATACCACATTATATTGCCCCGCAATTCATGAGATCTATTACAGTTTGATGAATTATTTCTGCCTTTATTTTTTAAGTTAAAAACATAAATTTTGGTTAGATGTCTGGAAAAATTAAATATTCCTACCTTATTATACCATTTTCGGTTACCGCTCATTTGGTAACCATTAATCTTACATTATATCTTTTAACTCCTGAAACTTATTTTAAAGGGCTGGCTATTTTTGGATATAATGCTTCCTGGCTTTTAATTGCAGTAGGGATGAATTTTTATACTATTGAAAGGAAGGAGCGATTTATTACCAAATTTCATAAATTTCTCAGGCATTATTTTTTGTTTTGTATTTCTTATTTTGCACTTTTCTCTATCCTATCTATTAATTTTTCAATCGGCTATCAGCTTTTTGTGCTCGGTTTTTTATTTTTTATTCTAACCTTTTATCGGTGGTTCTTTTTTTCGTTAAGACGTTTATATAGAGTGGAAGGTGGAAATTTTGTAAATGTAGTTGTAATTGGCAAAGATGATAACTTATCTACAATTCAAAAAACTTTCCAAGAACCCGATTTTGGATATAGATATAGAGGTTATTTCAGTAATAAATTTTCTAATGATAAAGATTATTTGGGAAATATAGAGGAGGGTTTTGGCTACATTTTAGAGAATGATATTGAAGAAATGTATTGTACTATCTCACAGGTAACTAAGAAGGAACTTTCCGAACTTATTTCTTTTGCCGATAATAATTTAAAAAGATTAAAATTAATCCCAGATAACAAGGGGATTTTTACAAGAGCCATGCATGTAGAACTCTTTGATACCGTTCCAGTATTGAATTTAAGAGATTCTCCTTTAGAAAGGAATTATGCAAAATATGGTAAAAGAGCGTTTGATGTTATTTTCTCACTTTTAATTATAGTTTTTATTTTGTCCTGGCTAACCCCTTTGCTATATGTACTATCTCGTATTGAGAATCAAGAATCATTATTTTTTAAGCAGTTAAGACATGGCTATAATAAGAAAGTTTTTTGGTGCTATAAGTTTAGATCTATGGCAGTTAACAAAAATGAAAATTCACAAATGTGTGTGAAAAATGATGTGCGAGTTACTAGGATGGGAAGAGTATTAAGAAAGACAAGTATAGATGAGTTACCTCAATTTTTTAATGTTTTAAGAGGAGAGATGAGTGTAGTGGGACCACGTCCACATATGCAAATGCATACCCTAGAATTTTCTAAATCTGTAGATAAATATTTAGTGAGACATTTTGCTAAACCCGGAATTACGGGATTAGCTCAAATAAAAGGTTATAGAGGAGAAATATCTAAGCCATCGGATATTATTAATAGAACCAGGTATGATATTTTTTATTTGGAAAAATGGTGTCCAATATTAGATCTAAAAATTATAGGTCTAACCGTCACTAATCTTCTTCGCGGTGAAGAAAAAGCATTTTAAAAGCTAGCACTCAATTTAATATTTAAATTATGAACATCTCTAAAATTACTAAAACCGTATTAATCTTTATTTTTCTAATCTTTTTTACCTCATGTGTTTCTCCGAAGCAAATGGTTTATTTTCAAGACAGCAATAACCCTTCAGAAAATATTGCATATCAACATAATGTAAGTCTAGAAATAATGCCGGGAGATTTACTTACTATTAGAGTCTCAGCTTCAGAACAGGAAGCAGCACAACCTTTTAATTTAGTAAAATCTGTTGCTTCCACAGATAGGATAAGTGGAAATGTACAGTTAGAAACTTATATGGTTTCTAATGAGGGAGAAATTGATTTTCCAGTTATAGGAAAAATGGAAGTAAAAGGTCTTACAACTTTCGAACTTTCAGACAAATTAAAGGAAAGAATAAGAGAATATGTAAAGGATGCAATTGTAAATGTGCGTATTCTCAACTTTAAGATTAGCGTTTTAGGAGAAGTTAAAAGCCCGGGAACTTTTACTATTGAGGATGATCACCTTTCATTAGCACAAGCTCTTGGGATGGCTGGCGATTTAACTATTTATGGCAAAAGAGAAAATATTCTTGTAATGCGAGAAGTGGATGGAAGGAAGGTAACAGCACATTTAGATCTCACAGATGGAAATGTTGTTAGCTCCCCATTCTATAGTTTAAGGCAAAATGATGTGATTTATGTTGAACCTAAAGTGTCTAAAGTTCAATCTGCAAGTTCTTTAGGTGTAGCTTCAAGATATCTTTCAATCGCCTCTATTATTGTGTCTTTAGTGATCTTAATAACGAAATAGAAATTTGTTATGGAAAGTAAAAATGAAACATTTATTATTCCTCGAAAACATTCATTAAGAGATGAGTTTGGGAAATATTTAAAATTTTGGCCGTGGTTTTTAATTTGCCTTTTATTAACCATGGGAGCAGCTTGGCTCTATTTAAAATATGCCACTCCAATTTATAAAGCTTCGTCCACAATTGTTATAAATGAGGAGAGTGGTGGTGGTAGCGAATCTGAGATGTCTGCATATTCCTCTATGGGGTTTGTTAATGGCTTACAAAGTAATGATCTAGACAAAGAGCTTGCAATTTTAAAATCAAGGAGATTAATGAGGGAGGTGGTAAAAGCATTAAATATAAATGTTCAATTTTTTAATATGGATGGTCCAATAGAAAAGGAAATGTATAAAAACTTACCATTTTCTTTTCAGATTTTAAAACTGGATGATGAAAAATTAAAAAGGATTAATGGAGTAATATTAGAAATAAGTTATAAAAATGAAAATGAATATAAATTAACAAATAGTAAAAGTGGTAAAATCTATATTCTAGAAGCTGGAAAACCTTTTGATCTTGGATATGCAGATTTAGTAATTGGCAGTGTAAATAAGAAACAAATACCTTTTTCTAATTTAACTGTAAAATTTAATCATTTAGATAAAATTGGATCTTACTATAGGGGGAAAATTCAAATAATTCAAGTTAAAGATAATTCTAATGTATTGGAAATACAGGTTGAAGATCCTGTAAAAGAAAAGACCAAAGATATTATAGATCAATTGATTTTTGAATTTAACCGAGATGCAATTGAGGATAAGAATTTAATTGCGGGAAATACCGCTCAGTTTATCAACAGAAGATTAGATATCATTAACGATGAATTAGAGTCTGTAGAAAGTGGGAAGGAAGAATTTAAAGAAACTAATCGTCTTACCGATCTAGGCGCAGAATCGCAAATGTATATTCAAAATGCGAGTGAATATAATAAGAAACTTCAAGATGTAACAACCCAAATGGAGCTATCTAAAGCAATGTTGGAGTATATCTCATCTGCCTCTAATTCTGAACTTTTACCAGCAAATCTAGGAATTCAAGGAGGAGCTGTGAATCAGCAAATTAATGAGAACAATGATTTAATTTTAGAGCGAAATAGAATATTATCTAGTTCAACTGAAAAGAATCCAACAATTGTAAGGTTAAACAATCAAATAAATCAAATCAGATCAAATATAGTTCAAGGACTTCGCGGAATGCAAACCAATCTACAAATAGCAAGAGATGATCTAAGTAGGCAAGCTTCAAGCATAGGCTCTAGAATTCTTGCGGTTCCATCTCAAGAACGACAGTATCGAGGTATAGAACGCCAACAGGATATTAAGGAGGCATTGTATCTTTTTTTACTGAGAAAAAGAGAGGAAAATTCTCTTGCATTGGCAGTTACAGCTCCTAAGGCAAAAATAGTAGATAAGGCTTATAATACTGGGGGTGTGGTTTCTCCAAATTCTGGAGCGATTTTGTTGGGTAGTTTGGTGCTGGGACTTTTTATTCCTTTTTCTGTAATTTATTTAAAAAGCTTGTTTAATAATAAGATAAGAAGCAGAGAAGATCTTGAAGGGAATCAAGAAATTCCGATTATTGGTGAGGTGCCAAAAATTAAAAGAAAAGAAGGAGTGCTTATTAAGGAAAATGACCGTTCAATTTTAGCTGAATCTTTTCGTATACTTTTATCTAATATGCACTATTTGCGTATTAATTATAAAGATAAAGAAACGGGGGTGATTGCATTTGTAACATCTTCAGTTAAAGGGGAAGGAAAAACTTTTGTATCCCTAAATTTAGGAATAACACTTGCAAATGCCGGACATAAAGTTGTTTTAGTGGGAGGTGATTTAAGAAATCCTAAGTTGAATAAATATGTATCTAAGGAAAACTCAAAACTAGGAGTAAGTGATTATTTGGCGTCTAACGAATTGGAATTAACAAGCTTAATACATAAATCAGAAATCCATGATAATTTAGACTTACTTATTTCAGGAACCATTCCACCGAACCCTTCCGAACTGCTTAATCAGGATAAAACGGGGAAAATGTTCCAAAAGTTAGGGACATTTTACGATTATGTAATTGTAGATACCGCTCCTTCTATGATGGTGGCAGACACTTTTTTTATAACCAAATATGCAGATGTAGTTCTTTATATTGTGAGAGCTGGATATACAGAAAGTAAATTGATGGAATTCGCTACCTCCGCTAAAAAATCTGGATCTATTAAAAATGTAGGATTTATTTTAAATGATGTAAGTAAAGGTAACTTGGGGTACGGGAATAAATATGGATATGGTTATGGTGCGGAAAAGGAGGTTTTTTGGAGAAGGACTTTTAGCTTGAAATAATATAGAAATGATTGGGAATAAATTTATAAGTTTTTTCTTACTAATGTCCTCATTTTTCTTTTGTACCGGCCAAAAGATAGAAAGGAAAATCGTGCAGCCAGATATTATTACACAACAAATCCCAAACGATTCGGAAGATCCTGCAATTTGGGTGAATTATAAATATCCAGCTGAGAGTATCATTTTTGGAACAGATAAAAATATTAAGGGTGCTGTTTATGCCTTTAACCTCAATGGTAATATTATTCCAGAAAAAACGATTTATAATCTTAATGAACCAAATAATATTGATATTGCATATAATGTAATAATAAGCGAGGAATTTAAAGCAGATATTTTAGTTGTTACTGAGAGGGGACGAAAACAGATAAGAATTTTTGCTATTCCCTCTATGCAACCTTTAGATAATGGCGGTTTAGCAGTATTTGTTGGAGAACCAGATAAATATAATGAACCTATGGGAGTTGCTTTTTATAATTCCCCTGTAGATAAATCAACCTATATTATAGTTAGTAGGAAAAATGGACCTGTGTCAGACTATCTTTATCAATATAAACTCATGCCCGATGATGGAGCCTTAGATTTAAAATTAGTAAGGAAGTTTGGTACATTTAGTAATGAACAAGAAATAGAAGCAATAGCAGTAGATAGCGACCTAGGATTTATTTATTATGCTGATGAATCTAAGTGTATTCGAAAATATTATGCAGAACCCCTTAAGGGAAATATGGAATTAGGCTGTTTTGGTGAAGGTTTATTTGAGGGCGATATTGAAGGTATAGCCATTGCAAATTTTAAAAATGGTGCTGGGTATATTATTGTTTCTAATCAGAAAAAAGGGACTTTCAATATCTTTTCCAGAAAAAGTAATGAATTTATTGGAGAGATCAATTTAAATACAAAACAAACAGATGGTTGCGAAGTGGTTACCATTCCACTAAATAACACATTTAAGAAAGGACTATTCGCTGCGATGAATAATGATAGAAATTATTATTTTTACGACCTTGAAAAACTTGGTTTATTCGAACTAAATTAAGTTTCCAATTTAATATAAGAATTAAATTTTTTTAAAAAAATCAGCTATTCAAAGTAGTTGGTTTTTTAAAGAGAAAATTTGAGTTTTAATTTCTAGAGAGGTAGTTTCACGAATAAATTACTCAGAGGGGTTTCTTATGTTTAATAGTAAAACTTCTTCTTGATCACTAAATATAATGACCTCTTTCCCATTCAATCTAGCCTTCTGTTTTAAACCCGATAACAGTTTTACTCCAGCCTTATCTAAATACTTTAAATCACTTAAATCTAATATTAGAGTTTCAAAATGATAAAGTACCATTTCAAGATCTAACTGAATTTCAAAAGAATTAGCATAAGTAATTTGTCCTTTTAGCTCGACAATGAATTCTTCTTGATCTGGAAGTGTGTGAAACATTAGTTTAATTTGTTTACGTTAAGGTAAGATTACTTGTTTCTGAACTTCTATTAATACGATGAGATTGACTATTTCTTAGTCGAATAGGTATAACTAAAACGTGAATGAACTAATAATGAGTTTGTTAGAAGGTGAAGTGTTATGAAAACCTTCTTATTATGAAATATAATTTTTACTGATTTTTTAGTTTTTCTATTACCGACGCGGGTAGCTTAGAAGAATAATTATCCAAAATAAGATTAAAAACTAGCTTCCATTCAGGATTATTCCTATCTAAAAGCGACTCCTTATTTTGTTTCAATTTTTCTAAAACAAGATTTAGTGAATATAGAGGGAAGGCTTCTTGGTATTCCTCCAAATTTTTAATTGATTGGATTACATCTCTATTAAGTATGCTTTTTAGTACATCTATTAATATTTGAGAAGCATCATTCTTACACCACAGTAAGAATAAGAACATGGAATTGGGTTAAACTATTCTAACTACAGGCAATAGCATTCTAGCTTTACTTTCATAGTTACTGCAATATCTGTAGCAGTTTTATTCCGGGAAGAAATGATAGAATTTTAAATTAGTGGAATAAAAAAATTCCGCTGTATTGCTACAAACGGAATTTTACAACTAAAGGTTGTTGGAGTATTTAATTTTATTCTTGAACTTTAAATATGATGGGAATTGCATATTGAACAATCACAGGATTTCCTCTTTGTTTTCCTGGTTTCATTTTAGGCAAAGCCTGGATAACCCGTTTTGCTTCTTCTTCTAATTTAGGATGTGGAGCACGAGCGCCTATATCCACGATATCACCATTTGTATCAATCTTAAACATCACGTTTATTTTGTTAATTCCTTTTAAACCTAATTGACTTCCTAGCGCTGTATTAAATTCTTTATTGATGAATTTTGTGATTTTCTCACTCATACAATTTTTTCTCTCTACATTATTGCTTAAGCTTTCACAGCCAGGGAATATTGGAACATCTTCTATTAATATAAATGGTACTGTTTCTACTTCTACAACCTTTTTCACCTCTTTTATGTCTTCCATTTCAGCGATGGGTTCATTATCTATTTCTGAAGATTTAATAGGATCCTCTTCTATGTCTTCATCATCTAATATCAATTTAATCTCATCTGGAGCTACAGGTATCTCTGGTGGAGGAGGCGTAGGTAAAATAGTAATGGGAATTTCCAACTCCTCTATGGGTGTTGTTACAAATTGATCTTGATTAATTTCTGCTGTTTCGTAAGAACGCCATTGTACAATGAAATAGGCCAGAAGAAGCACGAGAATTAAACCAATTTGTAAGAAGAATACGGTTCGCTTGTTAAGATCTGCTTTTGTAGTTTTTTTTACTTCCATAATTTTTTGAAGATTTAAAAATGAATAGAAAAGTTAATCTGGTTGCGATGAATAATTATCAAATAATATGCCTAAAACATGGTTTTTTGATAATTATTTAATATCACGATAATAATTATTATAAAAAAAACTGTAATAGACTTAATGATTATAAAAAAGGGGGAGTATTTTGTAATGTAGTAGATAGATCACTTTGCATAAGAAGTAGCAAAATAAAATTGAAATCTATTTAAGATTACGTTGTTTATGTCTAGAGGATAAAAAATAATGCCAGAAGTATGTTATGGATATGATATACTTTTGGATTTATACTGAAATTCTTGGTTTACATTTTAAAGGCTTCATCTATTTTCTTGGTATCTACAAATTGCTGGAAGCTTATTATTTTTCCATCTTTCAGTGTGAATAGATGTGCAACTTGTGCATCATAAGTAGCTGCATTATCCTTTATTTTTGCATTATATCTTAATGTAGCAAGAACCTTATTGTTGCTCATTTCGTGCAATTCTATGTCATTCAGTTTAAAATATTCATGATCTGCACCAATCTTTGCAAATACTCCGTTTAATACTGCTTCTGGCCCTATATAGGGATTTCCACTTGCATAAGAATTACCCTCAGCCTCATTCCAAACTATTTCTGGATCCATCGTACTTAAAGCAGCTGGAATGTCACCAATTGAAAAAGCTTCGTACAAGCTGTTAATTACGGCCTTATTATTTGGATCTGAGATTAATCCTAGTTGACTGTAAAATTCCATATTATCCATAAAATCTTGTTCTTGTAGAATCTTAGCATTTTTCATTTTAACAAGTGTAACACCTTGAACCTTTACTTCTTTTCCAGTGGGAGGGATACCAAAGAAATCTCCCGTGTGTTTTCCTTTAAAATTCCAGTGTTTTACAATTTTATCTTCCTGTCCAAAAGCATCAATTATGGTAAATTCAATCTCAGAAAAACCGGTTAGAAAATTTTGGTAATATGCTTTAAAATTTTCGATTCCTACTATGTTTTCAGGCCTCATAACAATAGTGGCATTTTTATCGAAATTTTCACTATTTATCTTTTCAATTTCTCCATTATTAATTATTGCATCCCATACTTCAGAATACATTGTCAAATTTTTATCTATATCATTATTTTGTGCAGATATTACAGATGCGAAGAATAGACTTAAGACAGTGCATATTAATTGTTTTTTCATAATGATCTCTTTTTGAAGACAGAATTCCTAATTATTTGCTTTTAGTTGTAATCTAAAGATAGTCAAATAGTTGTAATAATTTAGAGGCCAGTTAGGAACGCGAAATATTCAACTATTTCAAGTTTTTTTAGCTATCTAAAAAAGGAGGTTTTATAAAAACAATGTATAGGAGATATGATTAGGCGGAGAATCCTTCCATATATTACTAATGTCTTCTGAATACTATTTAATAAGATTGTAGTGTAAGTAAACTATTTCTTGAAGATTAATTTAAAAGTAGTTCCTTCATTTACCTTACTAGTTACAGATATTTTACCACCTAAACTTTCCATATGGCTTTGAACTAGATATAGTCCTATTCCTTTGCTATCGGCATTATCATGAAAACTTTGATGTAAGCCAAAGATGGAACCTTCCACCTTTTCCATGTCAAATCCAATTCCGTTATCTGTAAATAAAAGTTGAACCCCATTTTTCACCTTAGTAGATTTTATGGTAATAGCTGGAGCTATTTTTGGGTTGGAATATTTAATGGAATTAGAAATAAGATTAAGTAATATACTTTGCAAATAAAAAGAACTAAAATTCACTTCTGGAGCTTCAGAAAAATCCACCTCAAAATTGGCATTTGATTTTTGAGCCACAGTATTAATTGAGTTTAGTACCATAAAAAAGGTTTCCTCTAGGCTTAGAGCTTCCACCTGTATATTTATTTTTTTCTCTTGACTCACAGCGTCAACGTATTTATCTAAGGTGCTTTTCATTTGGATAGTAGAAGAATTGAGTAATTCTATATACTCTAGCGTTTGTTCGTCTTCTATCTTAGAAAGATCTAATAAATTGAAAAGCGATAGTAAATTGTTCACAGGCGCCCTTAGGTCATGAGTTGTAGTATAAGTGAATTTCTTAAGATCGCTATTTAATTTTGCGAGATCTATTAGCAGCAAATTTCTTTCTTCCTCTAGTTTTTTAACATGAGTTATATCCTTTGCTATGGCATAAATTAACCGGCTTTCTGGTTCCGAAACAGATGTCCATGACAACCATATAATATTACCGCTTTTAGTAAGATATCTATTTTCGAAATTTAAAACAGGGTTTTTCTCCCTAAGATTATCTCTAAAACGTGAGGTGTTTAATTTATCTTCAGAATATATAAAATTACTAACCGGGCTATCAATCAGCTCCTCCATTTTATATCCTAATATTTTGGAAAAGGCGGGATTTACTTTTTTTAAATTCCCTTTGTAATCTGCAATACAAACTATATCTGATGTTAACTGAAATAACTGCTCAAGATCAAAAGGTGTTTGAGTTCCTATACCTGGAAGGATTGAATTGCTAGCACTTTTCATAAGTAGGAAAAATAACAGTTTGTTTTAACAACTGCAAGTTAGTCTAAAAATTAATTTAGATATCTATTAAAATAGAGCTACTTAGGATATATTTTAAAGTGAGTAATATGTAAATATGAAATTATAATATTTTATATAACACCACTATTTACAATTAACAATTATAGATTTCTGTAAATCGGAGATTTTTTTTTGTAAATTAATTGCTTATATAAATTTTAATGAAGATTATACATATAAGTGCCGAATGTTTTCCAATAGCAAAGGTAGGAGGATTGGCAGACGTTGTAGGGGCTTTGCCTAAGTATCAGAATAATGTAACAACTATAAGTCAGGTTGTTATGCCTTTCTACAATAATAAATTCACTCAAGAGAATAAGTTTAAAAGCATATATAAAGGTATTTTAAAGCTGGGAACAGATTCTATAGATTTTAAGATCTTAATTCCTGAATTAAATACCTTAGGTTACGATCTCTTCCTTGTAGATATTCCAAAATTGTTATTTACAGATTATGTGTATTCTGATAACGATACCGAGAGATTTCTGGCTTTTCAAATTGCTGCTTTAGATTGGATCCTTCAAAATAAAAAATTACCAAATATTATACATTGCCATGATCATCATACTGGTTTGATTCCCTTTATGATGTCTCATGCTAATAATTATAGAGAATTAAAGAATATTCCTTCTGTATTTACTATTCATAATGCCCAATATCAGGGTTGGTTCTCTCATGATAAAATAGATCTTCTTCCTTCTTTTCCTTTGTCCCTTATAGGTTTATTAGATTGGAATAATTGCGTAAATCCATTGGCTACAGCAATAAAATGTGCCTGGCTTGTTACTACTGTTTCTCCAAGTTATATGGAAGAATTGAAAGTGAAAGCAAATGGCCTGGAAAGTTTAATTACTTCGGAAAGTCAAAAATGTATTGGCATCCTGAACGGAATAGATATCAAGGTTTGGAATCCCGAAACCGATGATCTTATCCAAGCGAAATATAATAGTTCTAATTGTAATAATGGTAAAAAGGCATCAAAGGATTGGTTATGTGAAAAGTTTAGTTTAGATCCTGAAAAACCATTATTCGTTTTTATAGGTAGATTGGTGGGCGAAAAGGGAGCCGATCTTTTCTACGAATTGTTCGAGCATGCTTTAAAAAATCTGGATATTTCTATTCTTTTATTAGGTTCTGGGAGCAAGCAGATAGAAGAGCAATTATCTAAGCTTACCAGCAAATATCCAAACTCGTATAATGCATATATAGGTTATGATGAGGCATTGTCTCACAATATGTATGCAGGGGGCGATTTTTTATTAATGCCTTCTCGTGTAGAACCTTGTGGACTTAATCAGATGTATTCCTTAAGATACGGTACCATTCCAATTGTTAATAAAATAGGTGGGTTAAAAGATACCGTTATAGATGTTTCTAAAAATGGTTTTGGATTCGTGCACACAGAGAACACGGTAGAGGGGATTTTTAATTCCATGAAAAGAGCCAGCCAATTTTATAATGACACTTCAAAATTTAAAGACACCAGAAAAACGATCATGCAAATAGATCATTCCTGGGATGAGTCGGCACAGCAATATGTTAGTTTATATAAATCTTTAATTCAGAATTTATGATCAATGACAAGGTATTAGCAATTATTATGGGCGGTGGCCAAGGTTCCAGATTATATCCTTTAACAGCAACACGGTCTAAACCCGCAGTTCCAATAGCAGGAAAATATAGATTGGTAGATATTCCAATTTCTAATTGTATCAACTCCGATATAAAGCGAATGTTCGTGCTCACGCAATTCAATTCTGCTTCATTAAATACACATATTAAAAACACCTACCATTTCAGTTTTTTTAGTTCAGCATTTGTAGATGTTTTGGCGGCAGAGCAGACTCTTCAAAATAACACTTGGTTTCAAGGAACTGCAGATGCTGTTAGGCAAAGTATGCATCATTTCCTAAACCATGATTTTGAATATGCACTTATTTTATCTGGAGATCAATTATATCAAATGGATTTTAATAATATGCTGCAAGCGCATATAGATAGTGATGCAAAAATATCTATTGCTACTTTACCAGTGACAGAAAAGGATGCTACTTCCTTCGGAATTCTTAAAACAGATGAAAGCAACTTAATCACATCTTTTATAGAAAAGCCAAAGACAGAGCTTTTGAAGGATTGGACTTCGCCGGTTAGTGATGAGATGAGTGCAGAGGGGAGAAATCATTTAGCTTCCATGGGTATCTATATTTTCAATAAAGATCTTTTGGTAGAACTTATGAATGATGAGTCCACTGTCGACTTTGGGAAAGAGATCATCCCGCAGAATATCCATAAACATAAAACGCTTAGCTATCAATTTGAAGGTTATTGGACAGATATTGGGAATATAGAATCTTTCTTTGAAGCCAACTTAGGTTTAACCGATGATATTCCAAAATTTGACCTTTATAATAGTGCTAAGCGAATATATACACACGCAAGATTACTTCCTACCACCAAGATATCGGGCACAGTTCTTCACAAAGCCGTAATTGCAGATGGATGTTTGATAACTGCTTCTAAGATAGAGCGTTCTGTTATTGGAATTCGTTCTAGAATAGGTAGCGGTACTGTAGTAAGCAATACTTATATGATGGGGAGTGATAGTTACCAAACATTGGATGATTTAAAAGATAGAGATACTAAGATTCCAATGGGAATTGGGGAAAATTGCAGTATTAATAATGCGATTCTAGATAAGAACTGTTGTATTGGAAATAATGTGAAAATAAATGGAAATGCGCAGTTAGAAGAAAAAGAAACAGACACTTATTTTATAAAGGAAGGAATTGTAGTTATAAAAAAGGGAGCTGTTATTCCCGATGGCTATGAAATTTAAATTTCTTTTTTTAGGAAGTAATTTCGTCACCCTGAATTTATTTCAGGGTCTCAACTAATTGTTATAATTTATAGAGTTATGAGATTCTGAAACAATTCCGATATCTATCGGAACAGAATGATGCCCATTATTAGTTAATGCCACTTTATGAATATCAATCTTTTAATTAGCAGTCAATAATATGTCTAAAGTAATAGCTCACAGTTTATTTACAGATTTTGATATTTCTTTATTCAAAGCTGGCAAACATTTTAAACTTTACGAAAAATTTGGTGCGCATACAATCCAATTAGATGGAGAAGAGGGCGTGTATTTTTCGGTTTGGGCTCCTTCTGCTAAATCTGTTGCAGTAATTGGCGATTTTAATTATTGGGACGGGGATGAACATTTGCTTAACGTGCGTTGGGATTCATCCGGAATTTGGGAAGGTTTTATTCCATTAGCAAAAAAAGGAATGCGCTATAAGTTCAAGATCACTTCCAATAATAACGATATTATTACTGAAAAAGTAGATCCTTACGCGCATTATTTTGAAAGATCTCCAAATACAGCTTCAATTATTTGGGACATTAAGGATTATCTATGGAAAGATAAAAATTGGATGGGTTATAGAAAGGATAAAAACGATCTAGATAAACCTTATTCAGTTTACGAAGTACAACTGGGTTCTTGGAAAAAAAATACAGAAGGTGAATTTCTCACCTACAAAGAACTAGCTGAAGATTTGGTGAAATATGTGAAGGAGATGAATTTCACACACGTGGAGCTTATGCCAATTATGGAATATCCTTACGACCCTTCATGGGGATATCAACTTATAGGGTATTTTGCACCAACTTCTCGCTTTGGATCTCCTCAGGATTTTATGTTTTTAATAGATGCTTTTCATCAGAATGATATTGGCGTGATCCTAGACTGGGTTCCTGCACATTTTCCATCAGACAATCATGGTTTGGGTCTATTCGATGGGACTCATCTTTATGAACATCCAGATACTAAAAAGGGATATCATCCAGATTGGAAAAGTTTGATCTTTAACTATGAGCGAAATGAAGTTCGTTCCTTTTTAATTAGCAATGCGCTATTCTGGCTGGAATATTATCATATTGATGGGCTACGTGTAGACGCTGTAGCTTCAATGATCTATCTAGATTATTCCAGAGAAGACGGGGAGTGGGAACCAAATATATTTGGTGGAAATCAGAATTTGGAGGCTGTGTCTTTCTTAAAAGAATTCAATACAGCGGTTTATAACAATTTTGAAGGAGTGCAAACCATAGCAGAAGAATCTACTGCTTTTCCGGGTGTTACAAAACCTGTAGATCAAGGAGGCCTAGGTTTTGGAATGAAGTGGATGATGGGCTGGATGCATGATACATTGGCATATTTCAGTAAAGATCCCATTCATAGAAAATTTCATCAGAATGAGTTGACGTTTAGTTTGGCTTATGCCTTTACAGAAAACTTTATGTTACCACTTTCTCATGATGAGGTAGTTCATGGTAAAAAGTCACTTTTAAGCAAGCAACCCGGGGATGAGTGGCAACGATTTGCTAATTTAAGAACCTTATATGGTTTCATGTTTATGCACCCTGGAGCGAAACTCTTATTTATGGGCGCTGAATTTGCCCAATATGAAGAATGGAATTTTGAAAAGAGTTTAGACTGGAATTTGCTGGAGTTTCTTCCGCATCAAGGAATGCTGAATTTCGTTAAAGACCTCAATCTATTTTATAAAGAAACACCAGCACTTTATGAAAAAGCATTTAGTACTGACGGATTTGAGTGGCTCGCCTACGATGACAATGAAAATTCGGTGGTGTCCTTTTTAAGAAAGGGTCATGATGCCGAAAATGATGTGATCGTCGTGTGTAATTTCACACCTACTGTAAAGGAGAATTATAAAATTGGACTTACTAAACCAGGACAAATAAAGGAAATCTTCAACAGCGATTTATTGCCTTATGGGGGTAGCGGAATTAGTAATTCTGAAAATATCAAGGTTTCTCAGGAAGCATGGAATCAACGAAATTATTCAGCAATAATCACCTTACCGCCTTTAGGAATAGTGGTTTTTCAACACATGAAATTATAATTGCAAAATACTGTGAATTAGGAGTTTTAATTGCGTTTTATGTAATAAATGCCCTTTATTATTATGGAATTGCACGCTTTAGATTTTGCTTTTTTTAGTACGTTTACACCTTATTTTTTAGCACCCTAACTATGATCACTAATACAGAATTAGAATTAAAAGGAAATCAATTTCCAAACCATATAGTTTCCTATAATAAGAACATCGATGTTCTGGATTTTAAAACAGAAAATGATGTAACTCTTCAAATTACAATTGTTAGAGATAGTGTAATAAGATTTCGATATTCCACAACTTCTAATTTCGATAATGACTTCTCCTATGCTATTACTAAATACGCAAGCACCGGCTATAATTTTTTGGAAATAGAGGAAGAGGAGGAACAGTATATTATTACCACTCAAAAGCTTATTTGCCATGTAAATAAGCAAGATCTAAAAGTGAACATTTATGATGCAAAGGATAAAAGCCTTATAAGTCATGATGAACTTGGTTTTCACTGGGAAGAAAGCTACGAATTTGGTGGTGACATCGTGAAAATGAGTAAAACCTCTCAGGATGGAGAAAGCTACTATGGCCTAGGAGATAAACCATCTCATTTAAACCTTAAAGGAAAGCGTTTTGAAAATTGGGTGACAGATTCTTATGCATATGGCAAGGATACAGATCCTATTTATAAAGCAATACCCTTTTATACCGGCTTACATCACGGGAAATCTTACGGAATATTTTTCGACAATACTTTTAGATCATTTTTTGATTTTGCTCATGAACGTAAAAACGTCACCAGCTTTTGGGCACAGGGAGGGGAGATGAATTATTATTTTATCTATGGTCCAAAAATGACCGATGTGGTTGCTAACTATACCGATCTAACAGGAAAACCACATCAATTACCTGCGCTTTGGACGCTTGGATATCATCAATGCAAATGGAGTTATTATCCGGAATCGAAGGTAAAGGAGGTAACGGCTAAATTTAGAGAACTTCAAATACCTTGTGACGCTATCTATTTGGATATAGATTATATGGAAGGTTTTAGATGTTTTACCTGGAACAAAGAATACTTCCCAGATCCAAAAGGGATGGTGCAGGAGTTGCTAGAAGATGGATTTAAAACTATCGTCATTATAGATCCGGGAATTAAAATAGATAAGGATTACGAAGTCTATAAAGAAGGAATAGAAAACGATTATTTCTGTAGACGTGCCGATGGTCCTTATATGAAAGGAAAAGTATGGCCCGGGGAATGTTATTTTCCGGATTTCACTAACCCAAAAGTGAGGGATTGGTGGTCTGGATTATTTAAAGAACTTATAGAGGATATTGGGGTAAAAGGTGTTTGGAATGATATGAATGAACCTGCCGTGATGGAGGTTCCCAACAAAACATTTCCCGATGATGTAAGACATGATTACGATGGAAACCCTTGTAGCCATAGGAAAGCCCATAATATTTATGGGATGCAAATGGCTAGAGCTACTTATCAGGGTTTAAAAAAGTTTGGATACCCTAAGAGGCCTTTTGTAATTACTCGTGCCGCATATGCCGGAACACAACGTTACACCTCTTCTTGGACAGGAGATAATATAGCCACTTGGGAACATTTATGGATCGCCAATGTGCAAGCACAACGAATGGCGCTATCCGGATTTTCATTTATAGGAAGTGATATTGGAGGATTTGCAGAACAGCCCAATGGAGAACTCTATGCTCGTTGGATCCAATTAGGAGTATTTCACCCATTTTGTAGAACGCATTCTTCAGGAGACCATGGCGAACAAGAACCATGGATGTTTGGAGAAGAGATCACCGGGATAGTGAAAAAATTCATTGAACTTAGGTATCAACTTTTACCTTATTTATACACTTCATTTTGGCATTACTTAAATGAAGGAACACCAATATTAAAATCTTTGGTATTGTATGATCAGGAAGATATTCAAACTCATTATAGAACAGATGAATTTATATTTGGAGATCAAATACTTGTGTGTCCAATAATTGAAGCCAATTCTAAGGGAAGAAGATTATATCTTCCAAAGGGAAACTGGTATAATTACTGGAATAATGAAGTTAGCTCTGGAGGAAAAGAGCATTGGGTAGAGGCAGATCTGGATAGTATGCCGATTTTCGTGAAAGAGGGAGCAATAATTCCTAAATACCCAATTCAACAATATGTGGGTGAAAAAGAGATAGATGAAGTTGGTCTAGATGTTTATTTCAAAACAGGAAAAGAAAATTCTTTTCTGTTCGATGATGCTCACGATGGCTACGATTATACCAAGGGAAGATTCAGCTTAAGAACTTTTAAACTTACGGGGAAAACAAATGAGTTGATCATTCAGCAACACAAAGCTGGAACCTTTATCACGAGTTATAAAACCTTTAAATTAAAATTGATAGGCTTGCCATTCAAGATCTCCAAGATCCAGGTAGATAACGAAGAAATAGCACTTGAATCCTTAAAGGTGAATGGAGATAACACATTGATCATAGATAAAGATTTCACTGAGTTACATATCATGGAGTAGTGCTGAAGTAAACCTCAAATATTATAAAGCAAAAATCCTGTAAACAATAGGTTTATGGGATTTTTTGTGTTTTATAACGCCTAATTTTTATGATGAATTATAAAACTAAAGATATATATTACTTCTGAACGCAAGCTAATTTGCCATTCAAACTTAGAGCGTCTATTCTTTCAGGGCTTACAAATTAATGTTAATTCCAATTATATTTTAGCTTGAATACTTAATTTTAATACAGACAAATATTTCCACTTGTCTAATTAAAATGAGTTAAGTATGAGATCAATTTGGAATGGCTCAATAAGCTTCGGACTAGTTTCAATACCTATTAAATTGTATTCTGGTTCAGAAGATAGAAAGCTGGATTTAGATATGCTTGATAGACACGATAATGCCCGAATTCGGTATAAACGAGTTAATGAAGATACCGGGAAAGAAGTAGAATGGAAAGATATTGTAAAAGGATTCAAAAAAGATGAAAGTTATATAGTTTTGGAAAAGGAGGACTTTGAACAAGCTAATTTGAAAAAAAGTAAGACTATAGATATTGAGGAGTTTATAAATGAAGCAGATGTGGCTGATGTACTCTTTAAAAAACCCTATTTCCTGGAACCCCAAAAAGAAGGGGGGAAATCTTATAACTTATTACGAGATGCATTAAAAAAAACTAAAAAAGTGGGAGTTGCAACCTTTGTTATGCGCCAAAAGGAACACCTCAGTCTTATTGGTATTTATAAAAATGCACTTGTACTTCATGTTATTAGATTCGATGATGAAATTCGAGATCCAAGCGAGCTTAAATTACCATCTACTAAGATTTCAAAAAAAGAAGTAGATATGGCTATTAATTTAATTGACCAGTACACCGATAAATTTGACCTTGAAAAATATAAGGATGTGTACAATGAACAATTGATGAAAATAATTGATTCGAAATCTACAGGGAAAGTAAAGAAACCCGAAAAATTTGAAAGTAAGCCGACTCCTGCCAAAGATCTCATGGCACAACTTAAAGCTAGTTTAGAGAAGAAAAAGAAGAGTAAAGCCTCCTAGATCATGGCACTCCACGATTACAATAAAAAACGCGATTTCAATAATACTCCAGAACCTCCGGCGGAGCTTAGCCATGAGAATGCTGGTCGATTTGTTATTCAACGCCACAAGGCAAGTAGATTACATTATGACCTCCGTCTGGAGATGGAAGGAGTTTTAAAAAGTTGGGCAATTCCTAAAGGTCCATCGATGAATCCGGATGATAAGCGATTAGCTATACAAACTGAAGATCATCCAGTAAAGTACCTCAGTTTTCAGGGCACTATTCCAAAGGGTAATTATGGGGCAGGGGTTATGAAAATTTGGGATGAAGGCACCTATAATGTTGCTCCGGAATTTCAGGAGATGGATCTAGTGAAACAATTTGAAAAAGGAGATCTAAAAATTGAATTTTTTGGTAAGAAGATCAAGGGCACGTTTGCTTTGGTACATACCAAGCGTCGCGATGCAGATAATCACTGGTTATTAATAAAAAAGAAGGATAGTTATTCTACAGATCTCGATTATGATGCAGAAGTTTTTTCTGATGCTAAAAAACCTTCAACAAATAAAGACACTCCAGTAAAAAAGCTGAGTCCGGAGAAGTTTGTAAAACCAATGTTGGCATCTTCAATAAAGGATATTTTTAATGATAAAGCTTGGGTTTACGAGTTAAAATGGGATGGATACAGAGTAATGGCCAATATTAAAGACGGGAAAGTGCATCTTTATTCGCGCAATGGAATTGCCTATAATTCTAAATTTAAGCAACTGGTTAAAGATCTGGAACATGTGGAAAATGATGTTATACTTGATGGGGAAGTAGTTGTGGTAAATGAAAATGGGCTTCCCCAATTTCAAGCCCTGCAAAATTATGATGAAAACACTTCTGGAATACTGCGATATTATGTTTTCGATATGCTCTATCTCAATGGTCACAGTATGCTGGATCTCGATTTACTTGAAAGAAAAAGCTTGATCCCTGAAATCATTGAAAATTTATCCTACACCCTGTTTTGTGACCATATAGAAGGAATGGGAACCGCACTTTATAAAAAAGCAATTGATGCTGGGATGGAGGGAGTGATCGCAAAAAAGATCGATTCCACCTATTCGCCTGGATATCGAAGTGAAAAGTGGCTTAAGATAAAAGCGGTAGAGACTGAAGAAGTGATCATCTGTGGATATACAGATTCAGAAAGTGGGGGAGCTATTTTTGGCAGTTTAATTTTAGGAATGTTTGTAGAGGATCAATTAAAGTATATTGGAAATTGTGGCTCCGGATTTTCAGCAAAGGATCAACGTGAGTTGCTGAATAAGTTAAAAAAACTCGAAGTTGAAAAACATCCTTTTAAGCGAAAGCCAAATCTTAAAGGTCGCAATTCGCATTGGGTAAGTCCGATCTTAATTTGTGAAGTGAAATTTTCTGAATGGACAAAAAGCGGACTTATGCGTCATCCCGTTTATAAAGGGATTCGTAGCGATAGAGATCTTCATGAAGTATCTAAATCCACTCATAAAAAAGAGAAAGTTGAAACACGTAGTTCCAATTCAAAAGCTACTATTTTAGAAGTAGAAGGAATCGATGTGCCAATCACAAATTTAGAAAAGGTTTTATGGCCAGATAACGGATATACTAAATATGATCTTATAGATTATTATCTTAATGTTTCAGATTATATTCTACCCTATTTAAAAGACCGTCCTCAGAGTTTACACCGTCATCCTAACGGCATTAAAAGTCCCGGATTTTTTCAGAAGGACAATGAAAATTTGCCATCATGGATAAAGACAGAAGAAATATTTTCAAAATCCACAAAAAAGAACATTAACTATCTCCTCTGCCAGAATGAAGCGAGCCTCTTATATATGGCTAATTTGGGATGTATAGAAATTAACCCGTGGCACTCTCGGGTAAATAATTTAGACTATCCAGATTATACTATAATAGACCTAGATCCATCTAAAGAAAATACTTTTGAAGAAGTAATTACTGTAGGGCAAGCTGCAAAAGAGGTTTTAGATTTGGCGAAAATAAAAGGATTTTGTAAAACATCCGGTTCCAGTGGTCTTCATATCTACATTCCGTTGAACGCAAAATACACCTATGAAGAAGCTAGAAATTTCACAAAACTCCTTTGCTATTTCATCGAACAAAAAGTGCCTGAACTAACAAGCATGCTTAGGGCGGTAAAAGACAGAAAAGGGAAGATCTATCTGGATTACCTTCAAAACAGAAAAGGGCAAACAATAGCTGCACCTTATTGTGTACGACCAAAAACAGGCGCTCCAGTTTCTACACCATTAGAATGGAAGGAAGTTAAGTCTGGATTGAAGATCTTAGATTTTAACATCAAAAATATTCAAGCACGAATTCAAGAAAAGGGTGATCTATTTGCTGAGGTGTTATCACTTGATACAGATATGATGGCTGCAATCCAGAGACTAGAAAATTAGCCTCAAGTATTACAATTTATTTTTACGAAAAATCCATTCCCGCAGAGAGATCAATTTTATTTGGAGTTAGAATATCTCTTGGTTTAATTACAGAAAACGGATTGATTAGTTGATCTATCAAGTTCTCTGGCAAATTCTCAAGAAAATACTTTGAAGAAGAATCAGAACTTTCAGAATTATTAACTGTATTTATGGAATTAGTATCACGAGTAATGAATAATTCATTTTTAGCTCTGGTTAAAGCCACATATAATACCCGTCTATCCTCTTCAATACTTTCTTCACTATGAAGGTTCCAAGCACTGGGATATACTTTTGGAGAGACATTCAACACATAACACACGTCAGATTCTAAACCTTTAGCCGAATGCACCGTAGATATTATAACATGATCTTTTATCTCGCTATCATTTAATTGAGATCCTTCCAAAACCGGCTCTCCATTTATTTGTTTTGCATTTTCAAGAATACCTTCAGAAATTAACTGGCCAATGGTGGAATAATTGTCACCCAGCATTTCCAGCACTGGAAAGTCAGATTTTCTTTTCTCTTCCCAATCTTTGCGATACTTAAAAGCCAAAGGCATTTCCATTATAGAATATGTCTCTTGAAGTGCCTTTTTAACGTTCCCAGAATTTATAAAAATTGTATTATAGATATCTCCAATTTTTTCTCCATCTGCACCACCAATAACATCTTCCAGATTTTGTGCACACTCTAATGGATCTTTAAATTCTAGGATTTTAGAGATGTATTTACCGGCTCGAATTTCACCAATACCATCCCAAAAAGTTAGAAAACGCATCCATCCAATTTCATCATAAACATTATTCACCACTCTTAAAGCAGATATCACATCTTTAATATGAGCGGCTTCCATAAATTTCCTTCCCCCATAAGTTACGTAGGGAATTTTCTTCTGAATAAATACTGCTTGTAGCGGTTTGGTATAATAAGTAGATTTTGAAAGTATTAAATGATCTATGAAATTCTTATTGTTTTCTGTGAAGTTCTCAAGAATATTTTCGGCTATAAAATTAGCTTCTTCCCATTGGCTAGCAACATTTATCAACTTGGGTTTGAGCCCTTCTCCACGGGTGGAAATTAATTTTTTCTTATAATCCAAACTGGATTCATCTAACAGCCAATTAGAAAGATTTAATATTTCTTGGGTAGATCTATAATTATTATCAAGTATCAAAACTTCAGATTCTGGAACTCTTTCTTTAAATAAATGTACATTCTTATAATCTGCACCTCTAAAAGAATAAATAGACTGGGCATCATCTCCCACACAATAGAATTTTGCAATTTCTAAAAATGGCTCCAGCAAATACCATTGTAGTGGATTGGTATCTTGAAATTCGTCTATCAATAAATGCTTGATCTGATGAGAAAGAATTGTTCTGGCCTCTTCATCGTTTCTTAATCTATTAGCAACTATTAGTAAAAGATCATCATAATCTAAATAACGTCCATCTCCTTTTTTTGTTTGATAGGCTCTTAATAAAACTTCAACTTTTGGTCTAATAATATCTATTTCGTCATTCGTTTCTTCATCTGTCTTACCCTTATAAACTTTTTCTCGAATGGAATTAGAAAGATTTTGTCGGGTATTTCTTCCGTAAGAATAGATGTCTATTAATTGCTGAGGTTTTATGCGTATCCCTTTATACTCAATAACCTGATCTCCACACACCATTTTCATCACGCTTAATTGATCATCTGGATCTATCACAGTATAATTAGAAGCCCCAAATAAATTTGGATATCGCACAATTAACTGATTGCACCAAGAGTGAAAAGTAGAACCATTTAAGCTTTGCGCTTGATTATCTGAAAGTGAAGATTTTACTCGCTCCACAATTTCATTAGCAGATCTTTTCGTAAATGTGAGGATTTGTATCTTTTCTGGAGGTGTTCCCTGATCTATTAAATAAGCTGCTCTCCCTACAATACATCTGGTTTTTCCAGTTCCCGCTCCTGCAAGTACCAATAGATGCTTCCCGCTAAATTCAACAGCTTTTTTCTGCTTTTCGTTAAGAATATGATTCTCCACTTTTTTTTGTAAAGATAATAATTTAAATGCAATTAGGAATTTTTCCAATATGCGGAATATTTCCTATTTTTGTCGAGATGATATTTATTTATATTCAATACTTAACACTAGGCGTAAAGACAAAAGTTCCATTTCGTTTAGTGCTATTTTCTGAAGACTTTCCTCAGAATTATATGGTATTTGGTATTAGACCAGCTTTATCGATTCCTAAAAAGTTATATACTCCGAATAACTTGGATCGATTAAAAATATTATCCTGTGAACCTTTTTGTAATTCTGCAGATGAATTGATCGAACTTTTTACAGATCAGAAATTAGTTTTTAGCGAAAAAGAACAGTTCAATTTACTTAAAGCTCAATTTAGGAATATTGGCTACAATTTTAATCTGAAGCCAACAATTCTATGGACTTCATTAAAAGAGAAAGGGGATTTAGAACAGCTAATAGAATTGATCTCTAAGCGACATTTGCCTAAATCTTTAGAATTTGCTAAGGTCTTCTTGGAGGTAATGTTTAATTACAAAGATCGGCAAGAACAACAATTAGAAGATTACAAGGAAATTCATATAACGAAACAGGCTCATGATCTTTCAAAATTTAATAAATGTCCTGGAGTTTATTTCTTTTTGAACGCTGCAGAAGAAGTGATCTATGTTGGCAAAGCAAAAAATATTAGGAAACGTTTGCAAAGTCATTTTTCCAATACCGCTGAACAAAGTAATATTGATTATTCGGAAGTAGCAGATATTGATGTGATCTATACTGGGAATGATATTATCGCCCAACTTGTGGAAACCGAGAATATCAAGAATTTAAAACCTTTTTATAATACTCAACAAATCACAAACCCTGACCCGTATATAATTACAGTAGGTGCTACTTCTAAAGGAATTTCTAAAATTAAGATCACCCGAAAAGAATATGAAGATAGTTTACCCGAAAAATATTTCAATAGAAAATCTGTAGTAGCTTCATTGAAGACTTTCTGCCTCGAATATCAATTGTGCCAAAAGCACTGCGGACTTGAAAAGGTGAAAGGTCCATGCAGTAATTTCACAAAAAGAACTATTCCCTGCGTCTGTTCAGGGGGAGAATCTTTTGAATCATATAATAAAAGATTTCAAATTGCCTTCGATCAATTCCGAAGAAAAACAACAAGAAGGATCCTTAAGTTAAAAGGTAGAAACCTTTCTGAAGATGCTTTTATTTATGAGTCTAATGGTATCTATGAAGGTTATGGATACATCGAGAAATCTTCCAATATCTCCAATCACAATGATATTTTAGGGCATTTGGTAAAACAAAAGAACAATTATGACACCACTAGGATTGTAAGCTCCTTCGCGAAAACTTTAAGAAAAGAAGACATACTTTATATTTAATTTTCCAAGATCTGGAATTCCAATAGGCTAGGCTCATCTCTATCGTAATTTTACCTTTCATTAGTTCTATATCTGTAATTTATTCTCTTAAATCTATATCTACTGTGACAGGTTCAATGGAAGTGATCGTAATATTAAATTCTTATGAAACCATAGTCTTTTTGCAATTTCAGTATTAAAATCAACCTGAGTTCAGAATACGGTATTAGGAATTAATTACTAATGTCCGCTCAAAGTTCTCGCTAAATATAATGCTGTTTTACTTTGATTGTTTTTTGCAACTTTCTCTGGTGTTCCTTCTGCTACCACTTTTCCTCCTTCTTCCCCAGCACCAGGGCCAATATCGATAATCCAATCACTTCCAGCAACGATCTGCATATCATGTTCTACCACAATTACTGTATTGCCTGCATCCACTAATTTTGCTAGCTGAAGCTGTAATTTTTCTACATCGGTAGGATGTAAGCCAGTAGTTGGTTCATCTAAAATAAAAAGCGTATTTCCTCGGCTTAAACGCTGAAGTTCTTTAGCAAGCTTTATACGCTGCGCTTCCCCTCCGGAGAGTTCGGTTGCCGGTTGTCCTAAACGTAAATAGCCCAAACCTACTTCCTGCAATACTTTAAGAGTACGGCTTACTCGGTCTTCTTTTTCAAAAAAGTCTGTAGCTTCATTTACGGTCATGCTGAGAACTTCAGCAATATTTTTATCGTGATAGGTTACTTCCAAGGTTTCATCATTGTAACGAGTACCACTACATACAGGACATGGAGCATAAACACTTGGAAGAAATAAGAGTTCCACCATAACAAAACCTTCCCCTTCGCAATTGGGACAACGTCCCTTTCCAACATTAAAGGAAAAGCGACCAGCATTATAATGACGTGATTTAGCTAATTTTGTTGAAGCAAATAATTTTCTAACTACATCAAACAAGCCTGTGTAAGTCGCCAGATTAGAACGTGGGGTTCTACCAATTGGTTTCTGGTTAACCACTACCATGCGTTTTATATTTTCGGAACCTTCGGTGATTTCACCTCCCAGCGTGGCTACAACATCCTGTTGCAGCGCATCTTCTACTTCTTCTTCATTAGCAGATCCATTTCCTAATTTTGTAGTCATTAACTCAACCAAAACCTGGCTTACCAAGCTACTTTTTCCCGAGCCTGAAATCCCAGTAACACTCGTTAATGCACCTAATGGAAAAGAAACATCGAGGTTAGATAAATTATTTCTGGAAACTCCACTCAGTTTAAGCCATGAAGAAGGTTTCCGTGGTTTAGATTTCTCAAATGGTAGATCATTAAAAAGATGTTCTCTGGTTTTAGATCTTGAAATGTTTTTCAATCCCTCGGGAGGACCACTGTATAAAATTTCTCCCCCACCTTCTCCAGCATCAGGACCTACATCTACTATCCAATCGGCATGGCGAATTACATCCAACTCATGTTCAACAACAAAAAGTGAATTTCCGCTTGCTTTTAGTCTGTCTAAAGTTTTTAGTAAAGCTTCGGTATCTGCAGGATGTAAACCTGCAGAAGGCTCATCTAAAACATATACCACTCCAAACAAATTACTACGCACTTGGGTTGCAAGTCTTAATCGCTGATGTTCACCCGGGGAAAGGCTAGGCGTGTTACGCTCTAAGGATAAGTAGCCTAGTCCTAATTCTAATAAAACTGTGACTCTTGCAACAAGGTCTTCTGCAATGCGTTGGGCTACCATTGCCTTTTCCTTGTGATTTTCACCCAATTTAGCCAAACCAGGTGCTGAGCCATTGCTATATGGAGAGAAAATAGAAAGTAATTTTTTAAGAGGCAGTCTTGAGATGTCTGCAATATCATATCCAGCAAAAGTCACAGAAAGCGATTCACGACGTAAACGTTTTCCGTTACAGCTAGGACATTCACTGCTTATCATGTATTTTGACACACGCTTTTTCATTAAAGCACTTTGCGTATTTGCAAATGTGTGCAATATGTGTTTTTTGGCACCCGTATATGTTCCCATATAACTTGGCTGTCTTTTTTCTTTAATTGCAATTTGAACCTCATCTCGATTGAGATTTCGGTATACAGGCACCTGTGGTTTTTCGTTTGTGAACAAGATCCAGTCACGATCTTTTTTAGGAAGATCTTTCCAAGGAACATCAACATCGTAACCAAGTGTGACTAAAATGTCTCGAAGATTTTTTCCTTGCCATGCAGTGGGCCAGGCATCTATCGCTCTTTCTCGAATAGTTAAGCTGTCATCTGGAACCATGCTTTTTTCCGTTACCTCGTAGACTTTTCCCAGTCCATGACATTCTGGGCAGGCTCCTTCTACTGTATTCGTTGAAAAAGAATCAGCATATAAAAGAGGTTGATGCGCTGGATAATCCCCTGCTCGGGAATATAACATGCGCAGCAAGTTTGATAAAGTCGTTACAGAGCCTACAGAAGACCTTGTAGTTCCTGAACCTCGCTGTTGCTGTAAGGCAACTGCCGGAGGTAAACCCTCAATTTCATCTACCTCTGGAATTGGCATTTGATGAAAAAGGCGACGTGCGTATGGCGATACAGACTCAAGATACCTTCGCTGAGCCTCGGCATATAGAGTACCAAAAGCGAGGGAAGATTTCCCCGACCCGGAAACCCCGGTAAAGACCACCATAGCATCGCGGGGAATTTCCAGAGAAACATTTTTTAAATTATTTTGGCGTGCTCCAATTATAGCAACGAATCCTTCTTTTATTGTCGTATTGTCATGCGGTTGTTCCATGTCATCCTTTCGACCAATAAATATACCAATAACCTGTAGAAAAAGTTTAAAGCCTAGACTTTTGGATTAGTTTAACGCTTGATCAAGGCTACACAATTAGATTACTTGTTAATAATTTATTTAATAGATATAAGGTCTTAATAGTAGTGATTTAATTCCTTTCGGGATTTTCAAATGATTGTGAACTCTGATGATTTTTAGAGCCCTAGTACTCCCATCCTGCAAATGGAACTTCCCGACGACTAAGGCCGTCGATGTCTTAAAATATAAATTCCCGTTCAGGTGATAACACCTGACGGGAATTTATAATATTTAATCTATTTCGGGATTTCCGAGTTTTAGGGGAGTCGCAAGCTATCGTCCAATCCTAGAACAAGGAGTTGCAATTAATATTTGTCCCTGTTGGAGGTGATATAAATCATTTTTTACAAGTATTGAATAGCATAGTTTTATTAGACAATTTTAAAAATTTCAAAAATGAAAAATTTATTGATTTTGCTGGTACTTTTGGTCTTTAATCCTGTTATGAATGCTCAGGATCAAATTAAAGATCAGGATAGGGATAAGACCAGACTGATGATGGTAGACGGGGATCTGCTACAGATAAGGGATCGCGATCAGGTCCAACTAAAGGATAATGTCACCCTTAATGACGGCACCGTTCTAAGTCCAAACGGCAGCTATGGCACAAGGGAGGGTGAAAAACTTCGTTTGAGAGACGGGGAATGTCTAGACATGGATGGTGTTAAATACAACAACGAGTACCAGTACAGGTTCAAGGTAATGCAGGAAAATAAAGGACTTTCTCAGGAGCAAATAAGAGAAAGAAATGAGAAACGAACCCAGTTTGTAGCGATGGATGGACAGATTTTCCAGATTAGGAACCAAGAACAAAATCGTCTTCAGAATGAGATGGCTTTGGGAAATGGAACCAGAATTAATCCGGATGGAACTTATCAAACCAGGGATCAAAAACAACTCCGGCTTAAGGATGGCGAATGCCTTAATCTTGATGGCCAAAAATACCAGAATATCCTGCAGCACAGAAAAATGGTCATGCAGAAGAACATGAACCAGCAAAAGAACATAAATAAGCCGCAAATGCAGCCAAAGGTTCAGAAAAACGTTCAGAAGAAGACTACTGCAGTCAAAAAAAAGGGTAATAATTAAAAACTAAATTTCAGGAAGAGCGTTTCCAGAGAAAGCTCTCTTCCTGAAATAAGTCAAGTCATGAAAATAAGTACCATATTTTTCCTGTTACTCATATTGGTAAAGGGAAACCTAATTGCCCAAGCCCCCGAAGAATCCTCTCAAGATTTCTCGTATGTTCTTGGGGATATCAGCTATTCAAGTGATGCGGTTTTTATGGGCCGCAGGGACTCTATCAAAGCACCTTATATATTTTCTTCCCTAGGTTATTATAATAAGACCGGTTTTTTTGGAAATGCTTCTGCCTCCTACCTAGTTTCTTCAGATGAGCAAAGATTCGATTTGTTCCTTATTAGTGCCGGATACCTTTTTACAGGAGAGGATTTCAGCGCCGGAATTTCGGGTACTACATACTTTTTTAATGAGGAAAGTTATAATGTGCAATCAGAGATTGATGCAGACATTACAGCAATGGTTGGTTATGATTTCAAGATCGCTGAACTCACCTTAAGTGCAGCAAGTTATTTTGGCTCTGGTAGTTCTACTGATTTGGTTGCCAGTTTGATGCTGGACCGGACATTTTATGCCATGGACAGGAAGCTACTAATTATGCCCGCGGTTATGGTAGGGGCGGGAACCCAATACTTTTATGAAGAGTATTACAATACCAGCAGGCTCGGCAATCGCAAAGGTGGAGGTAACGGGCAACAAGGACCAGGCTCGGGTGGATCCAGTATTATGCAATCTGAAATTAATAATGTGACAATTTCAGAAGCTTCAGAATTCAACATCCTTAACATTGAAGCACGAATTCCAATGCAGTACTACCATAAATCCTTTATTTTCTCTTTTACACCCATGGTTGCATTTCCGCAAAGTAGTGCAAGTATCACTACAGAGAGTGCAGTGTATACAGAAGATCTTGAAAGCGTGTTCTACTGGTCTGCCGGTATAAGCTACTGGATCAAAACAGGGAAGTGATTAGAAGCACGTTTCTCTTTGTTAAAGCTAACGGTGTTAGAAATTCATAGAATCTATAGTAAAAGTCAGTGCTCCCGAGAAATTCTGAATGTGGATGGGCCAAATAAGATTAGCAGGGAGTATAATTTAAAACTACAGGTTGATTTTCTTTCGGAATTGGTTAGGGAAGTAGCAGATGATATAGTTATTTTGGTCTTAAGAATTTAAAGCAAATGCAATTATAGTCCTCATGGCCTGCGGGACAGAAATCTTAAAAATGTCGCAATTTTTGTCACCTTAATACAAAAAAAACCAGTAAAAATAGTGCTTAACGGATTATCTAGTGGAGTCGTAGGGTTTATAGAACCCTAATGCTCCCATCCTGCAAATGGAACTTCCCGACGACTAAGGTCGTCGATGTCTTAAAATAAAAATTCCCGTTCAAGCGAGCTTGACGGGAATCCGTTAGTTTTGATCTGTTACGGATTTACCGCTTCAAGTGGAGTCGGAGGGTTTATAGAACCCTAGTGCTCCCATCCTGCAATTGGAACTTCCCGACGACTAAGGTCGTCGATGTCTTAAATTATAAATTCCCGTTCAGGTGAAAATACCTGACGGGAATTTATAATTTTTAATCCATTTCGGAATTTCCGATTGATTGTGGAGTCGGAGGCTTGAATAAAAATAGAACCCTAGTGCTCCCTATTAGGAAATGCCGCAGTGCTTTACCGTTCCTACGGCCCGGGCGTCTTAAAAACAAAAAATCTGCTCAAGTGAAAATACTTGGCAGATTTTTATTTTTTTAATCCGCAGCATAGCTGCGCTTCATAGTGGAGTCGGAGGGTTTCGAACTTTCTTTATCTTAATTTCATTAAACCATCATATACATTCGACAAAACCCTTTATTAGTTGATGAAATTAACATTAATATTACTGGTTAATATATTAAGTTTAGGTTATATTGTCACCGATATTGTCACCGAGTATTGTCACCTAATCAAATTCTAATACTACATGACTAGTACATTCTATCTGAAAGAACCAAAATCAAAAAAGGAATCGTTAATATATTTTTCGTGCTATTTTAAGGAAGAAGGTAAGAAATTTGTTTATTCTACTGGAGAGAACATTTTGCCGGCTCATTGGAGTCAGGAGAATAAAACCCCATTAGTTAAAGGTAAAAATAAAGCTTTAAATCGAGGGTCTATTAAAACACAGCTAAGTAGGTATGAAAGATGTTTTAGGAATTTAAGATCTCGATGCATTGAAATGCAAGAGGATTTCACTTCACTACTATTAAAAAAGGCTTTTGATGAAGAATTTAAGAATGCCCCTACTGGTAAAAATATTTTCTTCGATGCATTTGATGCATTCGAAGAACAAAAAACAAAAAATAAAGAGTGGGCGAAATCTACTGAAAAGCGTTATAATAACATCCAGAACTTACTTATTAGCTTTGAAAAGGACCGAGGATATAAACTAAATTTTAACTCAATTAATAATAATTTCCATGCTGAATTCACTGATTATTGTATGAGTGAGAAAAAGCATATTAATAACACCTATTCTAGGAACTTGGGACTATTTAAAACGTTTATGTTTTGGGCTTTAGAAAATCGTTATACTTATAATGAAGATTTTAAAAAGTTTCGCAAGAAAGAGAAAGTAATTACTGCTCAAGTTGCTCTTAAACAAAAAGATCTAGAAATAATTTTGAAACACGAATATAACAGCCCTAAACTTGAAAGGGTTAGAGATATTTTTGTTTTTGCTTGTGTAACTGGGTTGCGCTTCGGGGAATTAAAGCTTATATCAAACGAAAATATAATAGATGGATATTTGCACCTTAAAGAAGAAAAAGGCTCGGAAAAAGAAGCGAGAACGATCCCTTTAAATGATCTTGCAATGTATATACTAAGTAAATATGATTATAAACTACCGCTGATTGCCAATCAAAAGCATAATGAATATATCAAAGAAGTTTTCGAAAAGGCTGGATATAATCATTTTGTCGAAAAAATCACTACTAGGGGAAAGGATGTGATCAGAGAAAATGTGCTTTTTAAAGATAGAATTAGTACGCATACATCGCGTAGGTCTTTTATTACAATGCTTAAGCAAAATGGCAAGAGTGATAAGCTAATTATGAAAATTACCGGCCATAAGGATCTAAAAACTTTAAATCAATATTACCAAGTTGATGATCACGCTAAAAAAGAAGCAGTTGAAAGTACTTTTAAAATTAAATTTCAAAACCTAAAAAAGGAAAAACAATGATCTTCAACAAAAATTTAATACCAAAACACGAAGATGTAATTAATGAAGTCACTTACTTTTTGGTTTTATGGGCACGCGATTTAAATTTTGATTATTATTCTGAAGATTATTTTTTTGCAGCATCTTATGATTTCATAAGGGGTAATGATTCCAGTGATCCCATTTCATATGCTATCTTTCAAAATGAGTTCATTGAAAATGAATTAGAAATTATAACTGAAAATATGGAGGAGCTTAAATCTATTTTTTTGCGTTATAACGTAGAGAGTTCTGTCATGGAAATTAAGGATGTAAAATCATTTCGAAAAGCTAATGATTATGATGAAACATTATTAACTGACTTAAAGAGCAAGTCTATTATGCATCAAGATTTAGTGAAATTTATTGAATTAAGGATTAATAAAACTTCGCTTACAAGTTTGATAGATTATTGCTATGTTGTATATCTCGACCTATATAAAATTCATCAATTTTTGATTTCAAAGTTTGATAAATCATTACAAAAATCTTCTGAAATAAATTTGAACTTATCTCAAAATGAAACTAATAATAAATCATCGAATGTTCAGCTATCAATTGCTGAGAACGCTAAAGTATTTAATACTGTTTGGGAAGCGGTTCTTTATCATTCAGTATTAGTAGAAAAGGATCGTAAGAATTATTTTAGACGCAAAAAAGATATATCTGAATTAGTAAAAAATATGATTAAACCAGATGGGAAAGCTATTTCTCATAATACCTTTTATCAAAAGCTTCAGAAACTAAACGATGCAAGGAAAGGTATTTCAGATCCCAAACATGGCAAGTATACTATGAATGATTATAAGTCGGTGGAGGAAAGACTTAAGACTGAATTTCCACAAGCTGTTTCTTTACTCAAACTTAATTATTTCTATAACGAATTATATTAGGTAAAAAATAGTAACCCCTTACTGTAACCCCTTACATTGTAAAAAGAGATATATCTAATGCAATTTTGCCTTGAATAAAAATCTCAAGGTAATGGAAAACATAACACAAGTACATGGTATAACAAAGGATGATTTTTTGAGGGTATTTCAACGCTTAGAAGATAAAATTAATACTCTTCAAAAGGCCAACAAAAAACCTGAAAAGTATTCGGTTAAAGAATTGGCCCAACATTGCGGTGTAGCAGATCTAACCGTTAGAAATTGGATTACGGAGGGCAAAGTAAAGGCTGAGCGAATTGGACGTAGAATATTTATTTCAGAGGAGGAATTCCAAAATGCCCTTTCTGAGGTTAAATCAATAAAATACAAAAGAACATAAAAAAACCCGCAGTCTTCAGCTGTCGGGTTTTTTTTACAAATTATTCCAAATTATAAAATAGATGATAAATATACAAAATTATCAGAAAGAACAGATTTTCAATTTACCGAAATATAGATTAGGATCTCCCAATGAATTTACCTCTTGTAATCATAATAATCCTAATCCTTATGGTTCAATACAGCATTTTAAAAGAGTTAAAGGCTTAAATCATTATACTCTTCAAACGCCGCGTTTATTTGAATTCAACATATTGATTGCACCGGCAGGACTAATTTTTATAATCCATTTATATGAATAATCAACAGAATATATTTAAAATGGAAGTTTCCTGGATTGTCAACTGCAGATCAAAATACTCAACCCCCATCAAATTCATTGAAGCGATTCAAAGAATTAAAGAAGGACAAAGTAAAAATTTGATTTCTAAGATCAGGAGTGCTAAGAATAAAAATGAAAGAATGTTTTTCAAGCAAAAACTACCTGCAACTTGCTTCTCGGGAGTGCTCGAGAATAGAACTACTCTAAAAAGGGGGACGGGCTTGGTTTGCCTCGATTTTGACGAAGTGAATTCTACTTCAAGTCTCATCCAGAAACTTTCAAACTCGAAATATATTTTAGCAACTTGGATTTCTCCCTCTGGTAATGGGGTTAAAGCAATAGTTAAGATCCCAATTGTGAATTCGAAAAAGGATTATAAGGAGTATTATAATGCTGTTATAGACCATTATTGGAAAATGGGTCCTGACCGGACGACCAGTGATGTAAACAGATTGTGTTTTGAAAGTTATGATCCTAACCTGATTTTCAATAAGAATGCTACTCGTTTTAATCTCAGAAAGAAAATTACCGTTACAGAAACTTTATATAGTTCCCATAAAAATAAAATTTATTCTGAAGGATCTGTAGTTGAACGATTGATACGATGGTGGAGCAAAAAATATGATTATTCTTCGGGTAATAGAAATAACAGTTTATTTGTTTTAGCCTGTTCTCTTTCGAATTTTGGAGTTGCCAAATTGACTACGGAAGATCTATTCGGTTCATTTGTAGATAAGGATTTCGGCTATGAAGAAATTCTTAAAATAATTGATTCCGCTTATAAAAGAGCTGAATTTGCCTCTAAATCTTTTGATTAATGGACGGAGCTATCAGAAAAAAATTAGACGGAAAAGTTTTTAATATCAAATATGGAGACAAAACTATATTTTGGAATGAAAAAACTAAGCTTAAGGATGATAAAGTATATAAAGAATATACTCTAAATACACCAAGATTAAGACAATTTATTATTGATTCTGGTTTTAGAAACCACGAGAATAAATTAATCTGCCTAAAGAATAATATTGCAAATCCTGTTTCACCTGAAGTGATTTATAATCACTGTTATAACTATATAAAAAATTTAAAAGATCCAGGGCTAGAGGGGGCATATATAAAACAGGGAGAATCAATTTTAATTAAAAATAGAGGTTTGCTTATTTCCTTGCCAATTATAGAAGTCCCTATGATTAGGGATCACCAAAATATAAGCTATAAATTTTACAAGAATGCAATTGTAGAAATCACTCCAAATAAGCCATTTAAATTGATAGCCTATAAAATGGCTCCCGGTTTCATCTGGGAAAAAGCAATTAAAAAAAGAGATTTCAAAGTATATCCAGATTTGGATGAGTTTTACGATATATCTATGTTTAGTAAGTTTATTAAAAATTTATCTAATGGGTCTGATCATTTTGTTTCAATATGTTCCGCGATTGGATACGCCATTCATACATACAAAGATGAACGAAAACCTATTTGTTTAATAATAAATGATGAGAGTCAACCAGATGAAGAAAAACCGCAAGGAGGAACCGGTAAAGGTCTAATAGTAAAAGCTATATCTCAGATTGTAGAAAAAGCCGTGTATAATGGTAAAAATGCTGATTTTTCAAATAATAAATTTGCATATCAAAATGTGGATGAAACGACTTGTGTTATGTTAATTGATGATGCCTGTAGAAATTTTGACTTTGAATCACTTTTTAGTGTAATTACTGACGATCTACCTGTTGAAAAAAAGCATCAGCCGATAAAATTAATCCCATATAAAATAAGTCCAAAATTTATAATTACTACTAATTATACCATAAAGGGGGATTCCTCAAGTTATAAACGTAGGCGATTTGATATATTTTTAAAAAACCATTATAGCGATACTTTTTCTCCCGCAGATGAATTTAAATGCGAATTTTTTCATGAATGGGATAAAGAAGAATGGAAATTATTTGATCATTTTATGTTAGGCTGCTTAAAGTTGTATCTAAATAAAGGTTTGATTTCTTATGAAAGCAAAAACTTAAGATTGAAAATGCTTAAAAATGAGACGTCTTCGGATTTCTATGATTTAATGGAAGAGAAATTTAACATACTCAATGTCAGTCATGATTATCAGACTTTAAGAGGTGAACTTATTTCAATATATGGTAAAAAGTATAATTTCTTGGAAATAAATAAGAAGCGAATAGTTGAATGGGTAATGAGATATGCCGAGTACAAGGAATATTTTTTAAATAAAAAGAGAGGTAAAAATGGAATGAACTTCACTTTTATTAAATAATTGTTGTAGGAGATGTAGCAGATCAATTTACTAATGTATGTGGAGTGTAGATTAAACACTAGTAATTACTTGAAAAATGTAGGAGGTGTAGGTTAATTGAAAATAATATGTAGAGAGAATTTTTCATAAATAATGTATTAGCAATTCTAGTACACCTGATACACCAAATAACAATTTAGAAAAGATTTAAAATCTCATTAGCAAGAGAAATATTTATCCAAATTATCAGATAGGGAGTAAGTAGAAAAATCGATAGAAATAATATCTGCCAGACGGACTGCAAGATGTGTTTTCGTTAAACGAAAACTAAACCTTGTTTTTCCTGGCGTCAAAAGAAACAAATATTTTCGCAGCTCAATATTTTAAAAAAAATGAAAAAGAAATATAATAAGGAAGAAAAGGATCTTATAGTTGAAGAAGCTATTCAAAGTAAAAATAAGGGGGAAATTGCAAAAAAATACGATATTCATTTAGCTACACTTTATGTTTGGATAGCTAAAAAGAACCCTGAAAGTAAAACAGATTTTATAGGATTTAAGGTTACTGAAAAGGAAAAAAAAATAATTTATGATAGGATTGGTAAACTTGGTTATGGAAATGATATTAGTACATATATGAGAAAAATTATATTTTCAAAGGAAATTCTAGTTGGAGATCCACAAGAAGTTAGGGAAGAATTGTATAGAACCAGGGGAGAATTAAATAAAATTGGGAGTAATATAAATCAAATTGCAAACTACACTAACTATTTATGGAAGAATAAATATGTTGAAAATTCCTTTTCAGATGAAATTATCAAGCAAACTTCTCTATTATTAGAGGTATGCTTAGATCAAAAAACGGTTATAGATAAATCTTTAAGAAGGATCTTTAATTAAAAATTCTAATTAGAATTAAATTGATTCACTAAACTATTAGTGTCTAATAGAACTTTACAAATTAACTATAATATGCTAATATAATATTATCGCATTGCCATAATATATTAAAACTATAATATGCTAATATAATATTATCGCATTGCCATAATATATTAAAACTATAATATGCTAATATAGTATTATCGCATTGCCATAATATATTAAAACTATAATATGCTAATATAATGGCATTATGATATTACACCAATTAAGCAGTTCTATAAATATTCAATTCCATAATTGAGTATTTATGCTATTAATTACCTGACTGTTTTTATATTACAATAATTGGAATTAAATCTTTGGACTTCTTCACATTTCTTTATTCGATAGCAAAACTACCTTATCCATTTCTGAAGCCGGCATAAAGCCGTTACACTTTTTATACGGCTAATTCAGTAATAGATAAGGTTCTTCGTTTGGCATCAAAAAAGTAAACATCAAAGTCCCGAAGAGGATATAATTTAAATCAATTAATTATGGAAAATCAGAAGAACAAATCAGAAATGACATCAAAAGAAATAGTAGAAATACTATTAGAAGATTTTAATAAAATAGATATAGGTAGATATGATTATTATTATATCCCACACAAATCTGACTTCACCAAAGCAATGAGTTTATCCATAAAAGAAACATGTAATAGATTAAATCTAAGAGTTGTTCCTGAAGTAGACATAATTATGCCGGAACATATTAGAAATGAACACAAAAGAAAGATCGGTGGAATTGTAGACTTTATTATAATTAACCCGAATGGAAAAGATATTGCTATAGAACTAGATAGCTCTCATAAAATTTATAGCTATAAGAAACTTGAAGTTTTAAATGATCAAGGCTATGATGCTTATTGGATAGTTTGGAACAAAAACACAAATGGCAAAATTTATCCTCCTTACAACAACAAAGAATTAGGGTTTAATAATGAAAATGTAAATATCGTTAGACATACTTTTCATGCTGATTTAAGTAATAAACCCTAGTCGGTTTATTACTCTTGGCAATCAAACTATACTATTATATGAATAAGTAGTTACAACCTTAAAGTTCAGTGCTCACTGCAAGGTTTTTTTAGTATTTGTAATAGTTAAAATGATTAGAACATATAAAAAAATTATACTGTTCAAACGCAACATATAATTTAAAGGATTTTTTCCTACAAAATATTAATTAATTAATATTATTGAAATTATTATGTTTGTTGAAATACAACACATAAATAATATGAAATTATATAATTCTTATTTAATTAGTTAAAATATATGATATTATTATTAAAACAGTTATAAAACTACATAAATTTGCGTATTTCTTAATTCAATTACGAGTTTTCTAGATGTACAATTTTAAAATTTAGCTATGATTTAATTTTTTTTCCTACACTTTTATTATTTAAATAATATTTTTTGAACTGTTATATAAAAAAATCGCAACATATAATTAATATTAAAAATTCTAAATAATTATATGTTGCGAAGTTGCAGTAATATGCCTGTCATCGACTTGGTTTTTAAATTAAGAATTTAGCATAGTCCAGAAATATTATGCTTTTGTGATAGAATAATTTCTAAAACCATTAAAAAACAGGGTGTTTTATGAATTTGAGGATGAAATAAATATTCTATCTTTTTGTAAACAAAACAATTAACAATTAACAATTACACGTTCCTCAATTAAAATATATAATTGCTAAAGCGCCAAATTTATAATTTAGTCTTCCTTCAATATTTTCTCTTAAAGTTTTACTATTAAAACAACATTTTTATCTTGTTATATAAAATCCACAACATATAATTAATATTAAAAATTATTATTAATTATATGTTGCGAAGTGGCAGAAGAGGCTTGTTTTGTTAACCTATGTAATTAGTGAAATCCTTTAAGAATATGCTTTTGTGGGAGAATGATCTTTTAAACCTTACCACAAAAATAGGTTTATTGTTTAAGGGCATTAATCAGTTCATTGTTTGAAAATGAATAAAATAAGTGTTAAATAAATAATTCTTCAAATGATTCTTTATTTAATAATACTCCTTGATATATGCATAAGCCCTATCAAATAGAACTTGATCTTTGTGTAGTTGATATTTTAAAAGTTGTTTTCGCAGGGACTGCTGTACCTCCCTTTCTCCAGAACTTGTAGTTTGCCATCCAGGAAATCTTATAACCCTTACAATACTGTCTATGTCATCTACAATTCTTTCAACCACTGCAGGAGTTTGATCTGATTTCAATTCTGAAAATAGATCTGATAAGGCAGCCCTTGGCGTTTTCAGTTGAATATTTGCAGCGGCTTCCTTTTCCGCCTGAACCGTTTCTTTAGCCAATTTACAGAGTTCTTTTACAAATTCTATAGAAGTGATTAAACCTTGTTCTGCTCGTTCTCTAAGCTTTTCCAAGCGCTCACTCAGTTTTTTGAATTTAGGGTCTCCCTGATGCTTCTTAAATCGCTTTATGAGCATTTGCTCCAGGGTTCTTGCTCGTTTAGGATCTGGGTTATTGAAAATATCTTCAATTACATCTGCATCTAAGATAAATTCATCTAATGTGTGAACTTGCCCTACATGTATACCTTCATGAATAAGTTTAGTTGTTTGTGCTCCCAGTGTAAACCACAAAAGTTTTCCAATATTATTAGATGCTGGTTTTACTGATTCGAATACCTGAGAAAGCCACTTATAATCTGTATTATAAATATCTAACATTCTATCAGGAGATAAGGATTCCCAAAGCTTAGAGAGAAATTTATAATCCCTCGCAAAAGCATCTTTTTTATCATTAGTATCAATTGCGTTTTGTGCTGCTTCCAGACCTTCAAAACCAAGAATGGCTCTATCTACTCCTTCAAAATGTGCCAATGTATCCTGCATGGCTTTTGGTAATTCATCTCGTAACTTAGATAAGTTGGAAATTACCTGTTTTACGCTTTCTTCATCGAATTGAAGTGCTTTAGCAGCATCATCAAACACTCCGAAATAATCAACTATTCTACCGAATGTCTTTTTAGGATATAACCTATTAGTTCTACATATAGCCTGCAAAAGGGTGTGATCCTTTATAGATTTATCCAGATACATGGTTTGAAGTATTGGAGCATCAAATCCTGTTAATAGCTTTGCGGTAACAATTATGAATTTTAATTCTGATGAAGCATCATTAAACTTATCAATTATTTTTTCCTGTGCACTTTTATCAATTCCCCACTTCTGTTTAAATTCTAAAGGATCATTAGCTGTAGTTGAAATTACAACTTGGCTTGTTTGCTCAGAAAAATATTTGTCAAGCTCCTCTTTATATTGAACACACGCATGTCTGTCTGGAGTTACGATCATAGCTTTGAAGCCATGAGGTTCAACTTTTTCCTTAAAGTGATTTGAGATGTCTTCTACAATTCTTTCAACTCTCTCAGGGGATTTTAAAAACGCAGCCATTTTTGCTGATCTCTGGTTCAATGCATCTGCCTCTTCATCTGAGAGTGCAGAACTTTCCTTAAATTCTTCGAAGGCTTTATCTATTGCTTCTTTATCGACATGAACATCTACTAAGCGAGGTTCAAAATGTAATTTTAAAGTAGCGTTATCTCTTACCGAATCATGGAAGGTATATCTGGACATATAACCACCTTGATCTTCTTCAGCTCCGAAAGCCCAGAACGTGTTTTTATCAGCCTTATTAACTGGAGTTCCAGTAAGTCCGAATAAAAAGGCATTTGGCAAAGCGGCCCGCATTTCTCTACCTAAGTCACCTTCCTGTGTTCTGTGAGCCTCATCTACTAAGACAATTATATTATCTCTAGTATTCATGTTAGGTTTAGCGTCCCTAAATTTGAAGATCGTAGATATAATAATTTTACGCGTATCCCTTTCTAGCATCCGCTGTAATTCACCAATACTCTCAGTAGATTCTACATTGGCTATATCTGCAGCATTAAACGTCCCACTAATTTGAGTATCTAGGTCTATTCTATCAACCAAAACTAGAACCGTAGGACTTTTTAATTCCGGGGATTTTCGAAGTTTCTGGGCTGCAAAAACCATCAACAGTGATTTTCCAGAGCCCTGAAAATGCCAGATCAATCCTTTTTTAATTAAACCCTCCTTAACTCTTTCTACAATTTTATTTGCGCCCTCATATTGCTGAAAGCGAGGAATCACTTTCATTCTCTGCCTTTTTTTATTGGTGGTGAAAAGGGAGAAGTTTTGAAGTATATCTAATAATCTGGCGGGATGTAAAAGGTCTAAAAGCTCTTTTCCAACTTCACCTAAGCCAAAATGTTTTGCTAATGCTTGGTCATCATTTTCTAACCTCCAAGGTGCCCAGAATTCTAAGGGAGTACGAATAGGACCAAAATATAATTCTTTACCCTCTGTAGCAAATGACAAAATGTTGGGAACAAATAATTGAGGAACTGCATTTTCATAAATCTCATGAATTTCATGAGCTCCATCTAACCAGCTTACCGATGGACGAATAGGTGTTTTGGCCTCTCCTATAACAACTGGGATGCCATTAATCATCATAACAACATCCGGAATTTTGGTCTCACGATGATGGATATGAAATTGGTTTGTAACTATATATTCATTGTTGGAATGATCTTTAAAATCTATTAACCTTACCGGGACATGTCTATTATTCTCACCAAAAGGCATGGTTTTTTCACCCGCTAACCATTTAAAAAACTCCTCATTAGCTTTAACTAACCCAATTTGATTCACCGAAATCAAAATAGCCCGGAGTTTGTAAATCACTTCCTCCGCTAACTCTGGTCTAGACTTTATTTCAGGATTTAAACGCACAAGTGCATCGTTTAAATCAGGCTCAATTAAAACCTCATTAATAGATCTGTCTAAGTCTTTAGATGCTTTGAACTTCCAGTGGGGAGAATATCCTGAGATGGGCTCTTGAGCTTCTCCATTATTTAAATTATCTCCACTTAGTTTGTGGATGATGTAGTGTTCTACACTGTTGAGTTCGTTGAAGGCCATTGGTTATTTTTTAATATATGATTTATCTTTTCTATCACTATATACATAATTTCTTCCTGTATAAGGGGGTGTATATGCACCGGTAATTCATCCTCCAGCAATCCTTTATTATAAACGAGCTCCAAGTTTCCATTAAATAGGGTAAAATGCTTTCTTAACTTTCATTTTTAATACTATATCGTAAATCGCGATATGAAATACTTCGTCTGTTCTAACTTAAAACTTGTTTTTCAAATTTTTCCCCTCCTTGAAGTTTCGCTTTGAGTATTTACAGTAAATTCATTTTCATAATCATAAAGTTCCACAATATCTATAGTAGGTTTATCCCTTATATATTCCCATAAAACCTCAGGTTGCTTGACTTTTTTTAATCTGAGATCATCTCTCTTGTAAGGAAATTTAACCTTAGTTTGGTAACCTGCTTTATGAGAACAATATTTATTTACAACACAGGAAATACATTTGTTAACATTAGGATTTCGGGATAAATTCAATTCTTTTTTATTCTGAAAAACTTTAAGTTGATGATGAATTTTGGTTAATAATGAAAAGTCTTTTTCACTTTTTACCACCTTAATTTTAACATCATTAATAAATGGCTCATAAGTTTGGAAATGAAAATCGTAACTCCAATTTATTAATACACCATATTTTATATCGTATTCCGTAATGTATGCTATGTAAGCCTGTAATTGTACTAGTTGATTATCATATTGTCCTGGTTGAACAGCATGAAATTTTTCTTCCACCACAAAATAATCCCCATTTGGATCTTGAAAAATATAATCTGGCTGACCAATGAATTTCTCAGATTCATTTATAAAAACTTTCCTTTCCTTAGTGTGACCAGCGAAAATAAGTTTGCAACCTCTAATCTTTTTAATCTTCTGCGCCTCGGGTGTATAATTCTTGCTATCTGTATTTTCCAAATATTGTTTAGGTAACCGGGAAATTAGTCTTAATTGCTCATGTAAACCGGTTCCAATTGACCTTGAGCGTAGATTGGTGGGGAATTTTACTTCCAAGGATTTAGAAATACTATAACTAACAGGACAAAAACAAAAATTGGCAAGGTCCGTTGCGCTAATTAGTGAATTATGTTTACTATCTATAGAAACTATTAGTTCAAGATTTTCTCTTATTGCAATTTCCATACTCAGCAACCCAAAACAACGGGAGGAATTATAATTAGTGATGCTTCTCCCTCCATGATATCTCGAAATCCTAGTCTTCTCGTTTTTGCCATAAACTTTTATTACCCCTTCTAAATATGCGATTAATCTCTTTTCATCCTTAAAACCAATCTTTTTTAAAAGAAACACCAAAAAAATCATATCCAAATCAGAGAATTGGGGATTTTCTGGAAGTTTTTCTTGGATAAGCAAATCAGTCATAGAATGTGGCATTAATCAATAAATTTAAATTTCTCCTTTACATAAGGCTTAAAATCAAATCCAGTCCCGCCAGACTTTACATCTTTTAAATATTGAATGCTTTTATCTGCTGAAATTTCTAAATCCACTGCATTTTTATCTTCACGAATCTTGAAAGGGACTCCCTTTGCAAATCCTTTTGGTAAGCAAAGCCAGATTGAGTAATTAGAAACATTTAACAGTAAATGCACATCATCATTAAATTTATGAACTGGAATATTTAACCACCAAACTTCTTTAGATTTATTTATACTCCCAAAACTGGTGTTAGCCGCAGATAAAAGACCATTATAATTATGGTTAACAAAGCCTATAAGTTGGTTTTTTCTCATGACCCTTTTTTTCTAAAATACCTGATTGATTAAACTCTTTTGAAGGGCTTTGGATGTTGCTAATTTTGAAAGTATATGATTTCTTGAATTATCTATCCCTGTCAATATTTTCACAATTTTCCTTTGTTCTTCAGCCTTAGGAATTGGTATATATATTGCTCCAAGTTCGTCCCTATTAACTTTAGGCATTCCTGTTCTATTTTGAAACCTTAAAATACTTTGAGTAAATTTTTCTGTCAACAAATAAAAAAACAGAAATTCCTTGCTAATGATATCTTGATTAGGCAGCAATGGGTAAATATCTGCACTACATAACCCCATAATATTTGGATTAGCAACCTTTTTAAAATATGGTCTAATTTTAGAATATATTATATGTTCCTTAGTGAATAAGAAATTTCCACTTGTAATATTTAACTCTTGTGCAGTTTTAAACTCAGTGATTTTTCCAGTATTTGGTTCAATCCTTTCTGATCCAATTTGGTACAAATTTTTAAATTGCTCATCTGTGGGATCAACTTGACCACTTGTGATTTTAACAATTTCTAAAAACTTTCTTTCGTCCCATTTTACAGGAATTATACCAGAATGTCCCTTTCTAGTGGATATTTTCAATCCATTCATAGCAGAAATACCAAAAGTGTATAATCTTTCCCTGTTAACATCTCTAAGAGTCTCGCAATTTAATAACATTTCAGTTTCCTTCTCTATCACATTATCCATCGCCCAAAATAATTTAGCAAGTTGGACTTGTTGGTCTTTGGGTGGAAGAAGAAACTCATACTCTTCTAGATCTCGCCATTTCACACGTTTAGACATTGTGCCTGCCGCATTTGAATTTGCAAAATCCCACAGAGCATTAGAATTTAATAAAAATGCTAAAAAACCGGTTACTACTTTATTGTGATTTTCTCTTAATACAAAAGCGTCCCCGGAACAGCAGCCATCGAATTCGACTAAGGAAGCTCGTCTCAAATAAGCATTACGTCTAGCAAAAAGGATATCTCCAGCTTGGAAAGCTCTTGCTGAGGAGGCAAGGTTTTCAGTGGTTTCCCAAGTTCTAATTTTAATATCACCAGACACGAAATTTCCGAGCCCTACGAACCGGTCATATTCTGATTTACTTGGATTATCAACACGTTTTGAGATATCATTTGCCAAGTCCCCCAGCTTAGCTAATTTCCAATTTGACTTGTCTAAATTCAAAACCTTATTTTCCATTAATATACTATCCATTGCCTAAGGTTTTAAAGAGTTCATCCATAGAGCTTTTAAGTGAAATAGAGCTTTGTTCACATTCTTCAAGAATTACTTCAAAAGATTCTTCATCAATTTTATCTGCTTTCACAAATAACTGTACACTTATTCTTACGTTCTTGTCTTTTAAAATTTCTTCCTTATCAATTACGGCTGAAAAATTTTCTTCATTTTTGAAACTCAAATAAGCATTATGTATCCTTTCAACATGTTGAGGATCTAAATAGCTCATTGTCTTTTCATTTCTTACTTCATTCACGGCTTGTACGAATAGAATTTTGTTTTTTCTATCAGGAGTTTTATTGTTATTCGTAATTAATAAGCAAGATGTCATTGAAGAATTATAGAATAAATTAGGGCCCAAACTAATTACACATTCTACTGCATCTTCTTCGATCATTTTTCTTCTCATCTCTACTTCAGAATCCCTAAACAGAACTCCATGAGGCCATAAAGAAATTGAACGGCCATTTTCATTATCTAAACTCTTTTGTATATGTTGCTGGAAAGCATAATCTGCACAACCTTTCGGTGGTACTCCCCAAAGGTTACGCCCATAAGGATCATTGATAAAGGATTTTTGGTCCCAGGATTTAATGGAATAAGGTGGATTAGCTAATATTACATTAAACTTCTTCAATTCATCATTATGTAAGAATGCTGGATTTGCTAAAGTGTCTCCACGTATAATGCTAAACTCCTCTATGCCGTGCATAAACATATTCATACGCGCAATGGCAGAGGTAAGCAGGTTAATCTCCTGCCCATATAACTTTAAGTTTCTATATTCTTTTCCTTCTTCTTTTAAATGTAAAGCGCAATTCAACAACAAGCCACCAGAACCACAGGTAGGATCGTACACAGATTCCCCGGGTTGCGGGTCCATGATCATTGTCATTAACTTTACTACGGTACGGTTGGTATAGAATTCGGCAGCGGTATGCCCGCTATCGTCTGCAAATTCCTTAATCAAATATTCATAGGCATTCCCAAGCTTATCATCTGGAATATTGCTTAAGCTTAATTTATGCTGAGAGTAGTGTTCTATAAGGTTAGTGAGCGTTTCATCACTTAACCTGTTTTTATTGGTCCAAGAAGCATCTCCAAAAATTCCATATAAGGTGTCTGGATTAGTCTTCTCTATAGCCCTCATAGCTTCTTGAAGCGCCATTCCAACATTAGTGGTGGTTTCTCTCACGGTATTCCAATGAGTATCTTCTGGCACCAGAAAATGATGATTTTCTGCAAAAGAAGCATATTCTATATCGCCATTGCTTTCCTTTAAAGCAATTTCAAATTCTTCATCATATACATCGCATATTCTTTTGTAGAATAATAATGGGAAAATATATTGTTTATAATCTCCGGCATCTATCGTCCCTCTAAGTTGAACAGCGGCACCCCAGAGATATTTTTCTAATTCTTTTTGGGTCATTTAGTTAATTTCTGTGGTTTCCACCTGTTTCACATTCAAAATGGTGTTTAACTTTTTCTCTAGGACAGTTTTTCTTACTTCATAAAAATCTAAAAAATCTTCAAATTTCAGTGACTGATTGGTCTTAATATGATTTTGCATTAAAAAAGATTGGGTATCTAATTCATTTGGAAAGGTTTTACTTATCCATTCTTCAAAATAAATATCACTTTTTTCTATATTTTGGTTTGCCTGTAATAATTGGAGATTTGGTAACTTATTAAAACGAGCTGTAAATTTTTCTTTCAGATCCTCATCTTCAATTCCCAATTCCACAAGTTTTCTTTTATTAAAAAATGATTTTGGATGAATATGATCTTGATGGTATTTAAAATTATAATTGAGAGAGGGATATAATAAGGTTAATGCACAATAAGTTCTCGCTTTACCATAATCCATTTCCAGAATATTGGTTATATCATCTTCTGTAAAAGAAATAGATTTTCTTCTACCTTTATAATAATCAATAATTTCTTCTAATGGGAACCTTTCCTTGTGTTCATTCATTAAGTTTCGCATTACCGGATAAATAGCATCTGGAGTTCCACCAAAAGTTCCTTTAAGGAGTACTCGAGCAAGCCATTCTTTTATAGCTCTACGATCATTTTCTCTTGAGGAAGAATGTAGAATAGAATCTTCAAAGTTATTAGTATAAATAAAATAAGCTATAGGAATTATAGCGGTTGTTGCTAATAAATTATCACGATTGTAACCATATTTTGAAACTAGCTCAATTGCTTTACGAACGCAGGATGAGACCTTCTCCCAGTTAGACTCTATCACCTTCATGTTCTCTTTTGTGAAATTGTCAACCTTGAATTTAATGTCATTGAAATCTGCTAGCACTAAGCAAGACTTTAGAACAAAATCTTTATTAAAGGCAAAACCATCTCCAATTGCATTTATTTCATCTACAAACTCATGAATAACTTCTCTCGCATCTTTTTCTTTCCATTGCGCTGTTGCAATTGATAAAAGTAAATCTGAATAACTGAGTTTGGTGCCACCACTATTTATTCTAATAAAAATTTGAAGAACTTTATCCAATTCCTCGTCTTCTTCAAGATAATAACTAATAGTACCTTTTTGGTGTATCACATTAAAAAAGGAGGTAAGTGTGTCAATAGCGAAATCCCTTTGATTTTCATTATATATAGAAGAATCCATTAGGTTATTTCTAGAAAGATATTTTGAAACTTTTCCCATATCCTCTAACTCCATAATCTCCGAAGTCTCAAACCAATATTTATTCTTCGTTTCTAAAACTTCCTTTTCAGTCAAAAATTTAAAGTCAAATTCCATTTCTATATCATTAGCCTTAGCTAACAAATTGAGATATAATTTTTTAGAAGGAAATCCATTTGGATTATCCCAACTGTAATAAGGCAATTTCTTAGTGTAAGTACCTGTTAAAGCTATAAACAAAGAGGTCATTCTTTGTTGCCCATCAAGAATTGCAATTACATCTTCATCGTTTCCAAGATCTACTTTAGTATTATGTTTTGCATTTTTCTCGTGGTAATGCTTAAGAAATTCGTAAAATTGAAAATTTTTGATATTATCCTTATCTACTTTCCAAAACAGGAAAGTGCTTATTGGATACTCTCTCATTAATGAATCAAATAATTTTTCAATTTGTTCTGTATTCCAAACAAATTCTCTCTGAATTGAAGGCAGAACATATTTTCTTTTTCTAATATGTTCGATTGCCTTTTTAATGGTTATTGGAGTTTCGTACGCCATTATAAAAATTCTTTTAAAATTGTTTTGAACTTTTCTTCTGCAATTAAGCTTTCATTCCAGGCTTCTTTTAAATCTGCCAAGGCTTCGTCCACGGAGGGTAAATTATCTTCAATGATTTTCTCTACATAGAGAGGAATATTGAGGTTATAATCGTTTTCTTTTAAATCAGTTTGTGAGGCTATTTTAACGTAATTCTCTACATTTTCAAAAGCTTTGTACCAATCAAAAATTTGATTTACATGTTCAGGTTCTAAGTAATTTTGCGCTCGTCCAACTCTAACTTGGTCTGAAGCATCTATGAACAGCACCTTATCCTCTTTTACTGCATCCTTTTTCTTCTTAAAAACAATCACACAGGCTGCTAACTGTGCTCCATAAAAAATATTTGGACCTAAGCCAATAACTGCCTCCAGTAAATCTTGTTGCAGTAACTCAGTTCTAATCTTTGCCTCTGCTCCTTTTCTAAACAAAGCACCCGGAGGGAGTACCACCGTCATGCGTCCATTCGAATCCATGGATTTGATCATATGCTGTACCCAAGCCAAGTCCGCATTACCTTTGGGAGGAATCCCTGCAATATTTCTTCCATATGGATCATTCGCCCAATTCTCAGCACCCCATTCTTTTAAAGAAAATGGTGGATTTGCTATCACACAATCAAAAGTTTTAAGACCATCTGCCTCAAAGAAAGCGGGTTGTCGTAATGTATCGCCACGAAAGATTTGAAAATCTTCTATACCATGTAGGAACATATTCATCCTGGCAATAGAACTCGAAGTAAGATTCTTTTCTTGTCCAAATAGTTTAAGGGTGCGGTAATCTTCGTGATTATCTTTTAGATGGTCCACACATTCTAATAGCATGCCTCCAGTTCCACAAGCAGGGTCGTATATACTTTCCCCCTCATGAGGATCAAGAATTAAACCTAATAAATGAATTACGGATCTTGGTGTATAAAACTCTCCAGCTTTTTTGTTAGTAAGATCTGCGAAGTGTTTAATAAGATACTCATAGGATTGTCCGAGCAAATCATTGTCAACCTTACTATTTGATAAATCATATTGTGAAAAATGCTCAATAAGATCAATTAAGAGCCTATCTGAAAGCTTGTTTTTATTACTCCATTGGGCATCCCCGAAAATACCATAAAGATATTCTTGATTAGCCTGTTCTATTCCTCGAAGTGCCTTTTCAATAGCTAAACCAATATTAGTTGTTGTTTCCCGTACATCATTCCAATGACAACCTTTTGGAATTACAAAACGATGAAATTCGGGCAAAGAAGCATATTCATCATCTCCTTCGGAATCTGAAAGAGCTTGCTGATATTCTTCATCATACACATCCGAAATTCGTTTGAAAAATAATAAAGGAAATATATAAACCTTAAAATCTGAAGCATCTACCGGTCCTTTTAAAATCCAGGCGGCTTTAGATAAATATTGTTCTAATTGGGATAGGGTGATTTTTTCTTTTTTCATTAATAAAAAAGATGTAATTGCAAATGAATGATTAAAATGAAATAATTGAATTTGAGCAGTAGGGGCTCATTAACCTCGAATTGTCGAAGAGAAAGTAAATATAGAAAAATCTGAACCAATGGTTAAATAAATTAAGCCATAAAATATCCTGTATTATCTAACCTAAAAATAATCAGAATTATTTAAATTTAAATATGACAAAATGCAGCTCGGAAAAGGTATTTCTATCTCGAAATGAAATTTATGAACTAATATGGTCAAAGCCCTTTACGACATTATCGAAGGAATATAATTATTCTGATAATGGATTGCGTAAGATTTGCAAGAAACACAATATCCCTACACCTAAGGCAGGACATTGGACCAAACTTCGACATGGTAAATCGTCACCTATGAAACCTTTGCCAAAAGGAGTCAACACCAAAATTGAGCTTAATATTAGAGACGAAGGAAGCAAATCAATTCATACTAATAGCCAATTGGCAAAAATCAAAAACGAACTTCAGAATTCAGATTTAAATTATATAGTTCCAGACAGACTTTCCAATCCACATCCTTTGGTCAAGAAAGCAAAAGAAGTTTTAAAAAATCAGAAATTGGGCTGGTATGGTAAAGGTCAAGATATAATTTATTCTAGTGGGGAGTGTATTGCGACTGAAGTTACAAGGTTAAATATCCCAAGGGCTTTAAGGATCTGGGATACCCTAATTAAATTAATATTACAAAGAGGGCATGAAATTTCCAATGAGAAAAAATCTGAATTTTTAATTTATGATGAAAAATTTCAGATTAGAGTAAGGGAAATATTGAAAAAAGTAAAGGCAAACGATTCTTCATGGGAACTCTATGAGATGATAGGGTCGGGAATATTATCAGTTAAAATTGAGAATACTTATCCGGTAAAGGAATGGCGTGATCAGAATACCAAAACCTTAGAACAACAATTACTTAGTATTTTGGCCAAACTAGAATTGTTATCTGAAAAGAAAAAACAATTTAAAATTGAACGTGAAGCTTGGCATAGAGAGTATGAAGAAGAGCAAGCCAAGAAAAAAGCCAGAGAGGAAAAAGTTGCTGAAGAGCTAAACAATTTCAAACAACTTTTTGATACTGCAACTCGCTGGCATAAATCTCAATACATAAGAAATTATATTAAGGAGTTTGAGGAACATTCTATCCAATCGGGATCCTTAAATGAAGGAAAACGAAAGTGGATTAAATGGGCCAGGGAAAAAGCTGATTGGTATGATCCATTTGTTGAAACGGAAGTTGATCTATTAAAAGAAATAAACAGAAACAAATTTTAATAAAAAAATGTAAAAACCATAGAGAAAGTACAGATGATCCCCGAAGAATTGAAATATTCTCTGAGTTCTTTCCAACTAATATCAATGCTCTCCATTGAGATTCTAAAGTTAGATCATTTACCTGGAATTCAATCATAGGTTTAAAAATTCGATATAATGTTTTTTGTTATCAAAAGTGGCGTGGAGTAAGGACGCGAACCTGCCGGCTTGGTTGTTTATCACTTAGTGTAGAAAATATCACTTTCCACTGGAATGCCTATTATTTGCTGTAAACCGTTTTGTCAGCTGGCGTTTCGCGATATCTTTCTACAAATTCGATTAAGCATTCTTCGGGATTAAATTTTTGACCGGCTAGATCGAAGATAGCTTTCTCAATTTCAACTGCATTCATTTATATTCTCCTCTTGCTTATTAGTAGATCGGGATTAAGTCTTTATAGATAGAATTTAAATTATTCCTGTTGCAAAGTAAGTGATTAATAGTGAAATACTTTTTACATCATTTTACAACCTTTGAAATTATCTTATTTTCGGTTTTCAAAACAAGAATAATATTGCTGACGTCCTAAAATCAAAAAAAAATCTAAGCTAATTATGCCTGACCATTTTGATGGCACTGAACAAAATATTACCCTTGTTACCATCACATTGAAAACATTGATTTAGAAAAATATGGCCTTAAAGCTCCCAAAGGTATTAGATAGGAATGGTGATCTAATAGATATAAATGACTCCTCCGTGAAAAGAGGATTTAACCCTAATTTGAAGTGTCCAGATCCTTTCTGTCAGTCCCCGGTTACAGCTAAAAAAGGCAGTATTAGAGATCATCATTTCGCTCACAGCCCCGAAAATGGATGTACTGGTTATGAAAGTATGTTGCATATTTTGGCAAAAGAAGTCCTCAAAGAATTAGAAAAATTTGAACTACCAGATTATAAACTTTACTTCAATGAGCTCATTCCATATTTTAAAGACGAGATAAATAGTTATGAGAAAAAGCTTGGTTTCCAGGTACCAGATAAAGTTTATTATTCTTATGAATTTAGCCATTGCCTAACAAACTGGGACAAAGCTGCAATTCAGGTATTCCCAGGCTGTACACTTGATTTATCCGATATCGATTTATTTGTGGAAAAATCGATAAAGGACATGACGCCAGATCTCAGGCTTCAATTAAAAAATACGGATCGAAATCTTCATATTGAAATTTATGTTACCCATAAAGTGGAAAATAAAAAGAAAGAACGATTGACTGAAAGGAATCTATGCTTTCTTGAAATAGATCTTTCAAATTATTTTAAAAGCAGTGAGGATTACTCAATTGAATACGTAAAAAGCATTTTAGTAAATAAGAGATATTTACACAACTGGCTTCATTTTCCGAATTTAGAAAAGTTTCTTAAACGAAATCGGCAATCAATTCTGAATGAGATGTTATCCAGGGTAAAGGTTTTTTATGATGATTATGTTGAGTTTAAAAATGAGGAGCTAATTCCTGAAATAAGAAATTTTGAGAGAGATCCAAATTATGCTATAAGATTGATTATGGATCTAAAGAAAGATCGCAGCAAAAAATATAAATGTTTAGAGATTCCTGAATTTTACTATTTATATATTGCGATTTTTCAAAACTCCAGTGAATTCTCTGAGGAAATAAGTAATCAGAACATTGAAAGACAAATAAGAAAAAATGATTTTGTTAGCCGATGGGGTGAGGATGTTTATAAGAAAATTTATGGCAAATGGTAGAGAGGTGAAACTAATTGTAATTTAAACATAAGTCTTAGTAATCATTTGAAAAAAGTTTACAGGTTCAAAACTAATATGAGTAATTATATAAAAGCTTTAAGTGACTAATAAAAAAAAATTATATTTGCATGAGAGCTGGTTAGCCGGTAAGTACGTTTATTTACGGTATTCTTACTGTAGAGTAGGAATACAACCAGCTACGGGTTGTCCGTAGTTTGATTGAACATTCCAAAGTGTGGTACGTTCTCTCTTCCCGTTAGTCGGTCAGAGAAGAGCAACCTTACAAGGAACTGCGATATGCTGTTGATAAGTAATTCTGTCATGTTAAGTGGCGTTAATATATTTATTAATATAGCAATAAGTATTCTAATTAGCGTAGGGACGCTATCTATAAGCGTAATTATATTGCGTGATAAAGTAGCAAGCCGATGTACTACCAAGTCTTAAGACAGGCGACAATATAGTCCCGACCAGCTCTTTTTTTTCATTATGGCTACAGATAATTGGTTTAAATTAAAGCAATACGCACATATTGGTCTACCCTTCAAACCGAAGGATAGAAGCTGGCTAGTTGATTACGTCACTAATCCTGAATTAATAAGAAAACATAGATTTACACCATTTATTAAGCGTGAAATCATTCAGCGTAAGTATAGGGCAATAGGATCTGAGAAAAATGAATTTGGGAAAAGAGTAAGAGAAGTCAAGGAACCCCCCAAAAAAAGACCTATCCTCTACGCTACACATTTGGACTCATTGATTTTTAGCTATTATAGTTATTATCTAAGTATAATGTACGAGTGGTTTATTAGGCATAAAAATTATAATCACTGTTCTGTAGCTTATCGAAAAATAAGACAGGAAAAAGGTAAAAAAGGCAATAAATCTAATATTGAATTTGCTCATGATGCATTTAGAGCAATCAACGATTTTGATGGTAAACCAGTTAGTGTAATAGTTGCAGATGTATCAAACTTTTTTGATAATCTCGATCATGGAATCCTTCACACACAATGGAAAAGGATTCTGAGCCAATATGATGACAAAGGAAGGCTTTCAATGCCAGATGATCATTACAATGTTTATAGGGCTTTAACAAAGAAACGCTATGTTAAATTAAATGAGCTTCATAATACTTTTCATAACAGGTTATGGGTAGAACGCAAAAAAATAAATAATCCCAGCATATCAGAATGGAAACAAAAAAAAGTTGCCAAGCTTAGAAATTTCAGAAGAGAAAATGTAATTGCTTTTTGTGAAAAAAAAGAATTTTTTAAGAAGCATACATATTTAGTGCATTCAGAGAGACGTGGACTTAAAGGGGACAAAAACCACAAGAATACATTTTCCGAAAAAGGAATACCTCAAGGTAGCCCTATGAGTGCGACTTTAGCAAATATTTATATGTTATCTTTTGATGAAGAGATGTTTGATGCGGTATCGGCAGTTGGGGGTTTTTATCAGCGTTATAGTGATGATTTGATTTTGATTTGTCCTTTAGAAGCGGAAGCAGAAATTCATAATGCTATGCTCGATTCTATTTCAGGCACTTGCAAACTAGATATTCATCCAGATAAAACAAAGCTTTATCAATATCATCATAGTTCGGGACATTACAAAGGCGGATTGATAGGGGAAAATGGTAAAGTGAACCCAGATTATCAACTTGAATACCTTGGATTTGAATATACCGGGAAGCGTGTTTATGTAAAAACACAGGGAATATCAAGGTATTACCGAAGTATGATAAGAAGTATTAAAAGAGGGAAGTTTTATGCTGGAAAGAAGCATCACCAGGGAAAAGGATTGTTTAAGCAAAAATTAATTAAAAGATTTACCATAATCGGTGGTAAGCGAATTTTAAAAAGAATTCCTGATCCAAAAAATCCAGGCAAATACCTTACTGATCCTGAAAAGACTTACAATTGGGGGAATTATTTCAGTTATCTTAATAAGGTAAACCATGTGATGAAAGAACTGAATGGAGGAGAAGACACAATCAAAAAACAAACTCGAAAATTTGAAAGAAATTTTCATCGCCTAATTAAGAGTCCGGAAACTAAATTACGAGAACGAGAAAAAAGAGTAAAAGGTAATAAATTGTAATACGGTTGTTTCTGTAAAAATTGCAATAGTTGAAAATTCTTAAATTTATTTTATTAGTTTGAACGATTTAAAAGTAAACAACCTTACTAAATTCTTTGTGAATTACAAAAGCTCCGTGAGTAATGGAGACCTATAGAAAATAAAATTTCTTATAAATGTTTCACTAACGATCAAGGTACGCTGGAAGCTGTAGGACCCGTAACAGCAATAGACAGATTAAATCAAAAAGTTTTTGACTACAATAATCGACAACCTATATCTATAACGGAGGATTTTGCCGGACTTTATATGTTTTTAAAGGATGATGAACCTTTTTACTGTGGAATTTCTAGAAATGTGATAAAGAGAATCTTAGATCATCAAAAAGGAGGTACAAGTTCAACAGCAACATTGGCTCATAGAATTGCAAAAAATAAATATCCAGATACTTCAGATAAAAGATATATCGAAGCTTTTGAATCAGAACGTAATGATTTATTGAACTGTGAAATTTCCATGATTAAATTCTACGATCAAGACCTTGAGGCACATGAACAAAACAATTTCGCTCAACATAAAGAGGAAGTAATGCTGTACCTTTTTGAAGTTTTTGTTTCGGTAAGATTTAACACTAAGCATAATAGCTTTAGAACACATTAAAATTTATACCAAATGGAATTACCAAAGTACCACGAGTCCAACATGCCACTGTTAGAAATTCTTGGTTCAGGTGAGCCTATGAATAGTCGAAAATTAGATGCCAAAATTCGTGAAAAATACTTTTCCCATTTACCAGAAGATATTTTATGCAATAGGGTCCAGAAAATGTTCGAGGAGGAAGTACCTTGGTAGCCTATAAAAGGTTAGTAGATCCGTTGAAATCCACTCGAAAAAAATATTTCTTTCTCTCATCAACTTTTCGAAGATTATAAACTTCCATTTAGCGAATTAAGTGATCTAGATCTCTACGGTTTTATTTGTAAAATGGGAAGGTGAAGTTTGGAAGTCAGGATCTTGGACTAACATGGAAGATTAAATAGGAGTGCCTATCTAATAGATAAAGTAATAGGTCGAATGAATGCGTAAGAATAATTGTCTATTTTCCAATCAACTTATTAACCGATGTTAAAAAGTAAAACCGAAGATTTTCAAGACCAATAATTAAATTAAATCATTAAGACTATATTTGTATTATATTAGAAAAAAAAAACCACCTTGTTTTGGCAAGGTGGTTTGAAAATTACAGTTCTCTAACTATTACATAAAGAACTACCATGGCAAATATTAACTGTTCCATTTGATACAATTTGAAGGAACGCTTAAAACTAAAAGATCGGACTGGAATCCGGTCTTTTGTTATTTCAGTCCTAGATAGTTCCATTACTAAGACATTTCAAAATTACTTCTTTGTTACCAGTAAAAACACCTATTGTTATTAAGATTTACTATTTGTTGATAAATCCGGTAAAGGTTGTATCTGCATATATAAATAGGTTTTATAGGATTAAAACCAAAAAATAAGGAGTGGCTACTTGTTAAAATTTGATTTAATATCTTTCGAGAAGATTTAATATCTTTTGCCAGATTTAATTAAAATCTGCTACATTATTTTTTGAAGAAATATCTGAATTGAGTTTTGAATAACGTAATGTTTTTAATCCATTTTTTGTCACCAAAATTGTCACCTAAAAACAAAAAACCCAGTAAGATTAGTGCTTACCGGGTTATCTGGTGGAGTCGGAGGGTTTCGAACCCTCGTCCAAACAAGCAATTAACATAGCTTTCTTCACGCTTAGTTTTCACTTAATTGTCGATGCAAGACCGGCCGAAAACCACCAATCTTACACGTATTCTCAATTGAGTTTCGGAATTACATCAAGACCCTGCAATTCCTATATTTACTTTATCGATACCTCTGGTGTGAACGCCGTAAATCAAGGCTTTCACGAGGCATCTCGGCTCCCTACCTGGTAGGGATAAAGATAATCCTACTGTAATTCGGATTATGCAGCCAAGGCGTAGTTATTCTCGCCGTTTAAAAAAGTGTGAAATATGAGATTTACGAGCTATATCTCAGCGCTCGACGTGCTTACTATCCAATTAGACTCGCTGTCAAATCCAAGTCGACCCCATAAAATAATGAACTTTTGTGCGTTTCCCGCATCTGCGGGACCGGGCTATCCGCTTCAATCCAGTTTAATTTCAAAAAAAAATTAAACTGGGATTTTCACTTCTATCCCTAACGCGGCTGCAAAGATACAGATTAAAATTTATATCTTTGGAACACACAGAATAATCTGCAAAAAATATACCAGTCTATGATAAAATTTGCTTTAATCAAAGAGCGTAAAACTCCACCAGATAGAAGAGTTGTTTTTTCTCCTCAAAAATTACAAGAGATCGTTCAAAATTTTCCAGAAGCAAGTTTTAAAGTTGAAGCCTCAGATCTTAGAGTATTTAAAGATTCGGAATATGAAGATGCAGGATTTGAAGTATCTCAAGATATTTCAGATTGCGATGTTTTGCTTGGAGTGAAGGAAGTGCCAATTGCTAATTTAATACCTAACAAAAAGTATTTCTTCTTTTCTCATACCATAAAAAAACAACCTTATAATAGAGAACTCTTAAGGGCTATTTTAAAGAATAATATAGAATTATTAGATCATGAGGTTATTGTTAAGGAGAATGGACATAGATTAATTGGTTTTGGTAGATATGCAGGTTTGGTAGGTGCTTATAATGGATTTCGTGCTTTAGGATTAAGAGATTCTTTTTATGAGCTACCTAAAGTAGAATCTTTGCCAGATCTAAAATCTGTAATGAAGGAGTTAGATAAGATTAAAATCCCAAATATTAAAATAGTGCTTACCGGCTCAGGAAAAGTTGCCCACGGAGCTAAGGAAATATTAGATCATTTAAAAATCAAACAAGTACCTGTTTCAGAATACTTGGAGAATGAATTCCACGAGCCTGTTTATTGTTTAATAGACGTACGAGATTATAATATTCATAGCAGCGGAAAGAATACTACAAATAGGCATTTCTATAAACACCCCGAAGAATACAAATCCAACTTTATGAGATTTGCAAAGGTGAGCGATATGTTCATTTCAGGACATTTCTATGGAGATGGAGCACCCATATTTTTTACTCAAGAACAGGCAAATTCACCTGAATTCAAGATCAAATTGGTTGCAGACATTTCATGCGATATAGGTATTCCTATTGCAAGCACCATAAGATCATCTACAATTGCAGATCCTATTTATGGATATAATCCTAAAACTGGAAAAGAAACAGATTTCAGAGAAAAGGGAGCCATTACTGTTATGGCAGTAGATAATTTGCCTTGCGAGTTGCCTAAAGATGCAAGTGAAGGATTTGGGGAAATGTTTATGGAGCATGTAATTCCCGCATTTTTTAATGGAGATAAAGATGGGATCTTGAAGCGTGCTAAAATGACTGAAGGCGGAAAACTCACCATAAGATTCAAGTATCTACAAGATTATGTAGACGGGAAAGAATAGGTTTGAGAATTAATAAAAAGAGAAAAAGCTTGGAACATTTAGTTTCAAGCTTTTTCAATATATAATAGATTATAATTATTTTGTGATCCAGAGTGGCACATCTAGATCTTGATTGAATATTTCCTCGGTTACACTACCTACTAAAAGAGAAGAAAAAGTATTTCCACCTTTATCTCCTAAAACAATTAAATCCACTTTAGAATTTTGTGCTTTTATTTGTAATTTTTCAGCAACTCCAGTATCTCTTCCAGGAATGATCTCAATTTCTAATACCCTATTTAAATGGAGTTTTTTTACAAACTTATCATAGCGTTCTTTCAAATGTTTTTCAATTTTGAGATCAAGATTATCTTTGGGAATATATGGAGAGAATTGAACTGGCATATTATAAACATGCACTGCTTTCGCCTGGGCATTTGTACAATTTTGTAATACTTCTGTGAGTTCGAAAACTTTTTTAGAAGCGTTAGAAAAATCTGCTCCTGCCCAAATATTTGTGATCTCCGGTTTTGCGTTTTTTGGGATAGATAAGATATTGCATTTAAGCATACGGAGTAATTTCCCGCTTACAACTCCTGAGCCTCTAACTTTATTCTTGTTACCAATGATGGCAAGTTGAATTTCGTATTTATTAACGATATAATTAATAAGAGATTCTGAATAGGGATCTTCTGAAATAAGAACTTCCCAGTCTACGGGAGCTTTAAATTTCTCTTCCACTTTTTCATTTAATTCGTCCCCTATTATTTCATCTAGATTTAGATCCTTCAGCTGTTCATCGAACAAGGCTGAAATTTCATATTTCTTAATATTATGCACAAAATATACTTTATCTGCTTTAAGACTTTCAGCAATAAATGAAGCATAATTTATTAAAGTGTCATCAATATCAGATAAATCGAGTGCAACCAGAATGTTTTTAATATTGTACATATTGGACTATTTTAATGTGTTTTGCTGATTTATATTTCTCTTCTTCACGATGTCGGAAACTATTTCTTCATAATTTTCGAGTTCCTTCTGAGATTCCTTTTTTTGTAGTTTCTTCAGATCTTCACTTAAACCTTTATATAGTGAGAAGCACATGATTATGAGAATCACTGCAAAGGGCAAGCCTGTAACTATGGTTGCGGTCTGGAGTGCCTGTAAGCCACCACCTATTAATAGAACAGCCGCTACACTACCTTCAGCAATCGCCCAAAAGATCCTTTGACCTACGGGAGCGTCTATCTTACCACCAGAAGTTAAGTTATCTACTACCAAAGATCCAGAATCTGAAGAGGTAATAAAGAATCCTGCTATTAAAATTATAGCAATAATGTTAAGAATAAATGCGAAAGGATAATCTTCTAAAAACACAAATAGGGCAGTGGCAACATTATCATTCACTGCATTTACGATTGTATCGTTTCCAAGAAGTGCCTCGTGTATTGCGGTACTTCCAAATGCAGAGATCCAAAAGAAAGTTACAATCGATGGAACTAATAAAACTCCTAAAATGAATTCTCGTACGGTACGCCCTTTAGAAATACGAGCAATAAACATTCCTACAAAAGGAGACCAGGCGATCCACCAGCCCCAGTAAAATACAGTCCAAGCATTTTGCCAATTAGAACCGGTATAACTTTCTGTCCAAGTTGCGATTTCAAGAAAACCAGAGAAATAATTCCCGGTATTTTGCACAAAAGATTTAAAAATAAAGATAGTTGGTCCTAGAATTAAAACAATGAGAAGAAAGAAAACCGCAACTCTCATATTCCATTCACTTAAAACTCTTACTCCTTTATCTACTCCTAAAACAACAGAAATAGTTGCAATCAAAGTTATTCCGGCAATTAAAAGTATTTGAGTTTGTACCCCGCTATCGATTCCGAAGAGGTGATTTAATCCTGCTGCTATTTGTTGTACTCCCATTCCTAAGGAAGTGGCAAGACCAAATAAAGTGGCTAGTACTGCAAATATATCTATGGCATCTCCAATTTTACCATATATTCTATCTCCTAAAAAAGGATAAAAGATCGATCTGATAGTTAGAGGTAAACCACGGGAATAAGTGAAATACGCCAAGGATAATCCAACTAAGGCATATACTGCCCAAGCGTGGAATCCCCAGTGTAAAAAGGTGAATTTCATAGCTTCCTTGGCTGCTTCGGCGGTTCCGCCTTCTGCCATCGGAGGACTTAGAAAATGATAGATAGGTTCAGAAATACTCCAAAACAATAATCCAATCCCCATTCCCGCACTAAATAGCATCGCGAACCAGGACATGGTTTTAAACTCTGGTTTGGCAGATTGCCCTCCAATTCTTAGCTGCCCAAATTTACTAAAGGCCAGATAGACCATGAATATTAAAAATAGGTTCACACTTAATATGAAGAACCATCCTGCTTTGTTAGCTACAAAATTTTGTGTAGCAGTAAAATATTCTTCTGCCTGCTCCTTAAAAAGCAAGGTGAAAGTAATTATTAGGATGATGATAATTGCTGAGGTGAAAAAGACAGGGCCGTTTACTTCTAAGCCAAAAATGGATTTTCTTTCATCACTTCTTATAATTTTCTTAGCCATAAAATAGATTGTTTAGTTGATGGTAATTAGTTGTAATAGAACTTCAATTCTATAAGTAACAAGTTGGTTTTTAAAAGTAATAACCAATATTAATATTGAATCTAGCTTCCCATTTAGCATCAGGGTTTCCCTTAGAGAAATCGTCAACAAAATTTCCCCCTAACCAAGAATGGTTGTATCCGGCCGCATAATCTACATAAGTATATACATTTCCGGCGCTTACTAGAACTCCTGTAACATTCATGTAGGTGTCCTCAAAACCTTTAGTTTTCTTCTGCATGTAACCAAAATCATTATAGAATTGTAGGTTTGAAATTGGGCCCCATTCCACCGGGATATTTCTGGAAACGGCAAGAGAATACAAGTTGAAATGAGCGGCAACTTCATAAGGAGCACCATATGCAGCCATTACTACCACATCTCTGGGTTCTCCTTCAGCATTTGCAGGATCATGAGTAGCAGTAATAAATTGTGCTTTTGCATTCCACTTTCCTTTGGTAAACTCATAATGGGCTGCAAGTGCAGAGTGATCTCCAAGATCTTCAGTATCTAAGTTGTAAAGCTTCCCATATTCAGCAGAAAAACCAAGCCTATGCGCTGCCTCATTTCCAAACTTATAAATAAATTTACCGTTGAATTGGTTTATTTCTTTATTACGCCCAGTAACATCATAGGAATATCTATTGGGAGAACTTTCAGTATTATTACCAAATTTTAATTCTTCAGCATTTTTGAAGAATGCCAATTGGTATTCAAATGTATCTCCAATATGCATGTATTTTACTCCCATATCGTGATCATCTTCCATCCCTACGTAATAAGTAAGATTAAAAAACCAATTATGTGAGTTGTATTGCTGAATTCCGAAGGGAACTTGGGTAAGACCAATATGAAGTTGATCTAATTCATTGAATTTATAACCTACCCAGCCTTGTTTTAAAAATCCTCCTCCAAAGCCATCTGAATATAAACGATATTCAGCATTAAGAAAGACTCCTTTATAAGCAGCTTCGGCATTCACTCTAAACATGTCATAACCAAAATCTCCTCCGCGTTTTTTTTGCCCATCTTTCCAGGAAGATAAGTTGTAGTTAAAGCGTAATGCTCCTCCTACTTTTAATTGTAGTGAGTCTTGAGCAGTGGCAGGAATTATAAAGCATAAGCTTAATAATAGGAGGTAAAATTTTTTTGAAAATAATAAATGAGTAATGTTATCTATCATGTAGGGAATTAAGAGGTTACTAAATATTTCGGATTGAAAGGGGAAAATCCCAAGTTTGGTAATTTACGACTTCAATAATGGTTTTCAGGCCTATTTAGGAAAGCTATAACAAATTAATATATGAAAACTATAGATATCTAACGAGGGTTTATGCTGATATCTACTTATATAAAACAATAAAACTCTTACCTAAAGCAAGAGTTTTATTTATAAAATAGGTTTGATTATAGTGTGTTTACCGTTTTTCTAATTGCAGTAAGATTGGTAAGTAATTTCTCAAGATATTTTAGGTCTAACATATTCGCACCATCACTTTTTGCATTAGCAGGATCAAAATGAGTTTCTATAAATAAACCATCCACATTATTTACAATTCCGGCTCTAGCGATGGTTTCTATCATATCTGGTCTTCCACCCGTAACTCCACTACTCTGATTAGGTTGTTGTAGAGAATGTGTAACATCTAGAACAGTAGGCGCATACTCCCTCATAGTTGGAATACCTCTAAAGTCTACAATCATATCTTGATAACCAAACATAGTCCCTCTGTCTGTGATCATTACCTGTTCATTATTGCAATCGGTTACCTTGGTCACCGCATGTTTCATGCTTTCAGGACTCATAAATTGTCCTTTTTTTAGATTTACCACTTTGCCGGTGTTGGCTGCTGCTACAACAAGATCTGTTTGTCTAACAAGGAAGGCAGGAATTTGTAATATATCTACATATTCTGCTGCCATTGCCGCATCGCTAATTTCATGAATATCTGTTACAGTTGGCACTTTGAAAGTTTCGGATACCTTTCTTAATATCTTTAATGCCTTTTCGTCCCCGATCCCAGTAAAACTATCTATTCTACTTCTATTTGCCTTTTTAAAAGAGCCTTTAAAAATGTAAGGGATCTCTAATTTATTAGTGATCTCTAAAACTTTCTCGGCAATTCTCAATGCCATTTCTTCACTTTCTATAGCGCATGGACCAGCAAGTAAAAAGAAGTTTTTTGACTTAAGATGTTGTATTTGAGGGATTCTTTCTAGTTTCATGATATTCTATTAAGGGACAAAGATAATGATATAGAAAGTTCTTGGCGAGCAAAATTACGGGAATTCAAGTATTCAATAAATTTTAATATTTGATTTTATGGATTATAGAAATCGTAAATTAACGAGTACTAATTTAAAATAATCAGATCATGGATATTCAAGAAATATTGATCCCTGAATTACAGCAAGAAGCAGCATTGACAGAGAAATTTTTAAGAAGGATCCCTCAAGATAAAATGGAATGGAGGCCTCATAAAAAATCCATGAACATTAGAGAATTAGGTAATCATTTAGCTGAAATACCTAGTTGGATAACCGGTACCATGGAAATGGATGAGATGAATATGGACGATTACAAACCTACTGATATTAAATCTGTGGACGAGCTGGTGGAAACTTTAAGGAAAAATGCCTCGGAGGCTGAAGCATCCTTAAAAAAGTCTGATAAAGAGTATCAGAAAAACTGGAAAATGATAATGAACGGAGAAACGGTTATGGATATGCCTAAAATAAAAGTGCTAAGAAGTATGGTTTTAAATCAGATTCCTCATCATCGTGCACAGTTAGGAGTTTATTTTAGATTATTGGATATTCCTGTGCCGGCAACCTACGGGCCTTCTGCAGATGAAGATCTTTAATTATTCCTTAATAATAAAATCACCATGATGTTCATTTTATTATGAATAGGGTGGAAGATAATATTATAATAAATTTAAACGTTGCATCAACTCTGGGCGTTTAGAGCGACTTATAGGAATAATGTTCTTAGAAATTAGCACACTATTATCTTTAATATCTACTATTTCCTTCAGGTTTATAATATAAGATCTATGTATTTTTAAAAAATAATCTCTTTGAATACGATCCTCGATCTTTTTTAATGTTGAATGAACTGTGTAATTCTTTTGCTCTGTTTTTATTAAAATATAATCTCCTTTTGCTTCTATTACTTGGATTGTCGGAATATCTATTTTAATTAATTTTCGATCTACATTTACAAATAAATCGTCGCTACTAGAGGAAATTGGCATTTCATCTGTTGTTTCTGATATATTTTCAATTGGTTTTTTATCTAGTGCTTTTTGTATAGCTCTTTGAAATCTTTCTAAAGTTATAGGCTTTACTAAATAATCTACTATTGCATCATATTCAAAAGCTTGAATTGCAAAATTTTTATCGGAGGTGGTAAGTATTATTTTAGCCTCACTATTTATAGTTTGAATAAAATCAAATCCATTAAAACCAGGCATATGAATATCTAGAAAGATAAGATCTACCTTAGGATTTGTGTTTAAATATTTAATGGCAGCGATCCCGCTATCAAATTCATTTGCTTCAGAAATATGAGTATTGATGGATGCAAACTGATGAATTATAGCTCTTGCCAGTTCTTCATCATCAACTATAATGCAATTCATTTTTATTTGGTTAAAGGGTATTTATAAATCGTGTCATTTCTTCTAATATTGCTTCAAACTCGCTTTTCATTTCACAGTTACCAGATCTCAATTCATTTTCGAATTTAACTGCTGTTTTGCTTCCTTCTTCGAGACCGAAGATATTAATTTTATGGTTTAATTTATGAACGTTTTCTGCAGCCTTAATATAATTAAAAGCAGCAAAATTTTTATTTAGCTGTTCAATTTCTTGAGGTAGTTCTCTTCTTATTATTGATAAAAGTCTCTTTTCGAACTTGTTATCTCCAGATGCAATTTTTTTAATAGTATCTAATGAAGGCTTTTCGGGCATATTTTAAACGTAAGCGTAGGGAGAATTAGGCTTAAATTTAATAAAAATTAATATATGGGAGGCCGCTTTGACTAATTAATCTGTTGTCAAATAAAATACTTCAAGAATAATGAAATACTTATGCAATGTATATCTGTAGAATAAAAATGGCTAATTTCAAATAGAGTTAGAGATTACTTCAGTAGAAAAGAAATATTGAATATTAAGATTGGAAAATTTCTGTAACAATTTTAAATAAAAAAAGGAGATATTACTAGCTACTAAATTGTAGGGATTTAGTTACTAGATATCTCCAATTAAACAATGTAGGGGATTGTTGTCCTTTATTTATGAGGCTTTTGCCAGCTCATTATAACTCAAGTAGTCAAATAAGCTTTTTAATTTTTCTTGATATTCTACAAACTTTGCTGGTTTAATTATATAGCCTGAAATGCCAAGACGATAACAATTTAAGATGTCCATATTATTCTCAGATGTCGTAAGAATAACAGTTGGGATAAGTTTTAATTTTTCATCTGTCTTCAAATATTTCAAAAATTCAATACCGTTCATTCTTGGCATATTGAGATCAAGTAGAATTAGATTGGGTGAAAAATCATTATTCTTCAGCGCCTCTATAGCTTCTTGTCCATTTTCTGCCTCTATAATTTTATGTGGTAGTTTTAAAGTAGTTAATGTTCTTCTTAGTTTCATTATTTCTATTGAATCATCTTCAACTAAAAGGATTTTAAAATCTTCAATCATAGCTTTTTATAAATAGATATCTTAGTTTGGGAATGTAAAGATGTGGCATTCGTTGGATGATTATAGTTTTATTCGCCCACTGCCCTTATTTTATCGATAATAAACATAATTTAAAAGTTATGTTATACTATCGTATTTTTGAACAGTTGGAAGTTGTAAGCGATTAAAAATGAATATATTATTATCGGTCTTGGTCAACGCAAATCGTGGCTTAGGGACAAGTTCTTATCTACTTTGATGTTTGTTAGTTTATATAAAAGATATCACAATACGCTGGAATACCCGCTATATGCAATAAACGTTGTTGCATGAAGTATTTTATCGCAAAAATCTTATTCTTTCTCCAGAATCTGGATCAGATAAAAAATGCCACAATTGAAAATCTTTATCATTTTTATAGATCTGTAATTCTTTAGAAATATTATCCTTAAAGTTTAATATAATTGATTTTTCTCTCTTAAAACTTTCAATTTTCCAAGTTCCTTTTACTGTTGTATTGTCAATTTTATTATCGAACAATTTGGATGAAGTATTTAATATAAAAGTGCTATCATTTTTAAATTCAATTATAATGCTATCATTTTTGAAACTTGAGAGATATTTATACGAAAATGAATCCATCTTCCATTTCCCTAAGAGTTCATCTTGAGAAATTTTAAAATTTTCGGTTTCTATAGACATATCAACAGGACCGAATCCATTACAAGAGATGTTAAGGAGAATAATTAGTGAAATCAGGTATATTCTATTCATTTCAATTTCTGTAATAATACAGACATCACCTTTTAAAGAGTCTGTAAGAAGCTGGTATTAAATGTTTCCAAATATCCTTTTTTCAGTTTACATTCTTTATATACCTCTGTGATATTAATAGTTAAGTATATGTAATTTTAAAAGACAGTAGGCCAGAATATTGGTTCTTTGCCTTTAAATTAAAGAATATTTGTTAACTATAGTATTTTCGACGAAAATAGGAGTACCTTTGCAGCCTTAAAAATGAGGCGTTTATTATGAAAGCTACTAAAAATATTGCGATTATCGCACACGTTGACCACGGTAAAACCACCTTGGTTGATAAAATTATGTACCATTGTCAACTTTTTCGTGACAACGAAAATACTGGCGATCTTATCCTTGATAATAACGATCTTGAAAGAGAACGTGGTATTACAATTACTTCTAAAAACGTTTCTGTAGTATACAAAGACACGAAAATCAATATTATTGATACTCCTGGTCACGCCGATTTTGGTGGTGAAGTAGAGAGAGTATTAAATATGGCAGATGGTGTACTTCTATTAGTAGATGCTTTTGAAGGGCCAATGCCACAAACGAGATTTGTACTTCAGAAAGCGATCGACCTTGGTCTTAAGCCTTGTGTTGTTATTAATAAAGTTGATAAAGAAAACTGTACTCCAGACGAAGTTCATGAGAAAGTTTTCGACTTGATGTTTGAATTAGGTGCTGAAGAATGGCAACTAGATTTCCCAACGGTTTACGGTTCAGCTAAGAATAACTGGATGAGTGACGATTGGAAAAACCAAACTGAAAATATCGAACCATTATTAGATATGGTTTTAGAACATATTAAATCTCCAGTAATTGAAGAAGGAACAACTCAAATGTTGATCACTTCTTTAGACTTTTCATCTTTTACAGGACGAATTGCAATTGGAAGATTACAAAGAGGAAAGTTAAAAGAAGGTATGGCTGTATCTTTGGTTAAGCGCGATGGAAGCATCAAGAAAACCAAGATTAAAGAGCTTCATACTTTTGAAGGATTAGGAAGAAGAAAGATAGACGAAGTTGTAGCAGGAGATATTTGTGCTATTGTTGGTCTAGAAGGATTTGAAATTGGTGATACCGTTGCCGATCTTGAAAATCCAGAAGGATTAAAAACTATTGCTATCGATGAGCCTACCATGAGTATGCTTTTTACAATTAACGATTCTCCATTCTTCGGGCAGGATGGTAAATTTGTAACTTCTAGACATATTAGAGAACGTTTGGCTAAGGAACTTGAAAAGAACCTTGCGCTAAAAGTTGAACCTACAGATAGTGCCGATAAATTTATGGTATTTGGTCGTGGAGTACTTCACTTGTCTGTTCTTATTGAAACAATGAGAAGAGAAGGGTACGAACTTCAAATTGGTCAGCCACAAGTTATCATCAAGGAAATTGATGGTGTTAAATGTGAGCCAGTAGAAGAAATGACTATAGATCTTCCAGAAACTGTTTCTGGAAAAGCTGTGGAAATGGTTTCTATGAGAAAAGGAGAGATGACAAGTATGGAAGCTAAAGGTGACCGTATGACTATCCAATTCATGATCCCATCTCGTGGAATTATTGGTTTAAGAAACAACTTGCTTACTGCAACTGCAGGAGAAGCAATTATGTCTCACCGTTTTAAAGAATACCAACCATTAAAAGGTGGAATTCCAGAACGTCAGAATGGATCTTTAGTTTCTATGGAAAGAGGAAAAGCAATTCCTTATTCTATAGATAAATTACAAGATAGAGGGAAATTTTTCGTAGATCCGGGTGAAGATATTTATGAAGGTCAGGTTATCGGTGAGAATTCTCGTCAGGATGATATGGCTGTAAATATTACTAAGACTAAGAAAATGTCTAACGTACGTTCTTCTGGAGCAGATGATAAAGCGAAGATTGTTCCGGCAATTAAATTCTCTTTAGAAGAAGCTTTAGAATACATTCAAAAAGATGAGTATGTAGAGGTTACTCCAAAACATATTCGTTTACGTAAGATCTATCTTTCGGAAAATGAACGTAAGAGAAATAAAATAAATTAATACTTTATTGTATTAAACAAAAATCCCGAACTGAAAGGTTCGGGATTTTTTGTTTTATATAATGTTTTAAATGAATGTCACCCTGTCCCGATAGCTATCGGGATTGTCGAAGGGTCTCGTTGGCTAAATTATTATTTTAAGTGTATTCAGAATATGCATTCTTCGACAGGCTCAGAATGACCAAGCAGAAGTCTTCCTGTCCCGATAGCTATCGGGATATTTCAGGATCTGGGGAAAGTAAGAATTCTTTGATATCAGAGATTCATCAATCATTCAATTAAAAACTTTTATTTCTTTTTATTATACTTCTGAATTACAATAATCGTCGCAATGATTATAGCGATAATTAAAAATACGATCACGTAAAATACCCAGTTATAGTTAGGATAGAATTTTAGAATAACACCCAATAATATTATCAGGGAAACACCTATTAAAGTGAAACCAGTTTTTTGAATTTCCATAAATTGGTGTAATTAGAATTATAGGGATTTCTGTACCACCTCAAAAACACGTTCTCCATCACACTTTAACGTTTTAGAAGGATATTTCAGTAATAAGGCATAATCATGAGTAGCCATTAAAATGGTATTTCCATTTTTGCTTATTTCTTGTAATACTTCCATAACCTCTACAGAAGTTTGTGGATCTAAATTTCCTGTAGGTTCATCGGCAAGAATTAATTCTGGATCATTTAAAAGTGCGCGGGCAATCGCAATACGCTGTTGTTCTCCTCCAGACAGTTGATAAGGGAATTTAAAACCTTTAGTCTTCATTCCTACCTTATCCAAAACTTCATCTATCCTGCGTTCCATGGAGGATTTGTCTTTCCATCCGGTTGCTTTTAATACAAAATTCAAATTTTCACGAATATTTCTATCATTCAGCAATTTAAAATCTTGAAAAACCACTCCCAATTTTCTTCTTAAAAATGGGATCTCCTTTTCCTTTAAAGTTCTAAGATTATAATCTACAATACTTCCTTCTCCTTCTGTTAGTGGAAGATCCCCATAAAGCGTTTTCATAAAACTACTTTTTCCGGTTCCGGTCTTTCCAATTAAATACACAAAATCCCCTTTGTAGATGGTTACATCTACTTCAGATAGAATTAAACTTTCCCGTTGGTAGATTGCTGCATTTTTTAATTCTAGGACAATGTTGGACATATGGTATGATTCTGGTTATGTAGGTTAAAAAATATTGGTAAATATACATTTTTCATCTGTTTCTAATATTTCTTTTTAGAGGACATATTAGATTTCCTCAAAGCTTTTTATTTTAAGAAAATATTGAATATTGGCGAATTTGATAATGTTACAAAAGACTTTTTTTCATATTAACATAATTATCACATTGATGTTGCGTTATGGAATAAGTGTTTAAGTATCTTTGATTCATCAACCTAAAAAAAAATTAATGACACGATATTCCGCATCCCTTTTTGTTGGTTTCTTCTTATTTTTTTCTTCACTTTTTGCACAGCAATCTGCAATCAATACAAACGATCTGGTAAAGTTCAATAAAGCTTTAGCGCTTTATAATAATGAGCAATTTTTACCAGCCCAAACTTTGTTTGATGAGGTGAAAGATGAAGCTGAAGATGAAAAAATAGTTTCAGATTGTGCTTATTATATAGCAAATGCTGCTGTAAGACTAGGCCAGCCTGGTGCAGATAAATTAATGGAAAGCTTTGTAGAGCGTTATCCAACTTCAACTAAAAGAAATACTGCTTTTATAGATGTAGCCGATTATTATTTCCAAACCGGTAAATATTCCTATGCTAGAAAATGGTACGATAAAGTAGATGAAAAGGGGATGGGCCGTGCAGATAAAGAGCGTTATTACTTCAACAATGGATATGCATATTTTGCATCTAATAATTTTGAAGAAGCAGCAACCTATTTAAATAAAGTGCGTGATTCTAAAGAATATGGTTCTCAAGCCAAATATTATTTGGGATATATGGCTTATGAAGGAGACGATTATGAGCAAGCAAATGAACTTTTTGAAGAAGTAAAGGGAGAAGACAGGTATTCTGAAAATCTTTCTTATTTCCAAAGTGATATGAATTTTAAGCTTGGAAATTTCGAAAAAGCGATCGCATTAGGATTAGAACAACTTCCAACTGCAGATAGAGGAGAGATTTCTCAACTAAATAAAATTATAGGAGAGAGTTATTTCAATCTTGAAAAATATGCGGAAGCAATTCCATATTTAAAAGAGTACAAGGGATTAAGAGGGAAATGGACGAATACAGACTATTACCAATTAGGATATGCTTATTACAAGCAAGGAGATTATGAAAGTGCTATTTCAGAATTTAATAAAATTATAGACGGAAATAACAGCATTGCCCAGAATGCTTATTATCACTTAGCGCAATCCTATTTGAATTCAGGTAAAAAGCAAGAAGCACTGAATGCATTTAAGAATGCAAGTGAAATGGATTTTGATGCCAAATTACAAGAAGATGCATTTTTGAATTATGCGAAATTAAGTTATGAAGTTGGGAATAGTTATATGAGTCCTTCTGAGGTGATCATTAATTATTTGAATAAGTATCCTAACACTTCAGTAAAAGCCGAAATGGAAACCTTGCTTATAGATTCTTTTATCACTTCTAAGAATTACGAAAAGGCGATGGAATTGTTGGAAACCAATAAGAATTTCAGTGATAAAGGTGCTTATCAAAAAGTGGCTTATTTCTACGGATTGGAATTATATGAGAATGACGATCATAGAAATGCAAGTATCAATTTCGAAAAAGCTTTAAAGAATAGAGTGAATCCTGAGATCTCGGCAAAAGCAGTTTTTTGGAAAGCAGAAAGCGATTTCAACTTAAATAGAATGCAAGAAGCTTTAAGAGGATATCAGGAATTTAGCGCTATGAGCGGCAGTGCTGGTTTAGCTGAAAAAAACAATTTAGATTACAACATAGCATACGCATATTTCAAACAAAAGGAATATGGTAAAGCGATCGATTTCTTCAATAGATATGCTAATAATTCAGAAAAAGACAAGGCTAGAAGAAATGATGCCTTCACAAGGTTAGGAGACACTTATTTTGTAACCAGTAAATATTGGCCAGCAATGGAAGCTTATACGAAAGCGATCGATATGAACCTTGGAAATACAGATTATGCAGCTTATCAAAAAGCCATTAGTTATGGTTTTGTAGATAGAAACGAGAGTAAGATCGAAGAGTTAAGTAGTTTCACCAATAAATATCCAAGGTCTTCTTATAGGGACGATGCGATGTATGAATTAGGGAATACCTATGTAGCCATGAACAATACTGCAAAAGGAATAGAAAGCTACAATAAACTAATTCGGGATGTACCAGGAAGTGCTTTTGTGCCTCAAGCAATGTTAAAGCAAGGCTTAATATATTACAATAGTGATCAAGCTAATAAGGCTTTGGAACGTTTTAAGAAAGTAGTTTCAGACTTCCCAAATACACCAGAATCTTTGCAAGCTGTTACAACTGCTAGGTTAATTTATATAGATCTTGGAAAGACCGATGAATATGCGGCATGGGTGAGAAATGTGGATTTTGTTGAAGTAACAGATTCCGACCTTGATAACACCACTTTTGAAGCTGCAGAAAAGCAATATTTAAATAATAATACTGCTGCTGCAAAAACCGGATTTGAGAAATATCTACAGACTTTTCCTAATGGATTAAATTCTTTGAAGAGTAACTTCTATTTAGCACAACTTTATTTTAGAGACGATCAAAAAGATAAATCTATTTCTAACTATAAATTCGTAGTAAACAAACCAAGAAGTGAATTTTCTGAGCAAGCCTTGGCGAGATTATCTCAGATCTACTTAGAGAAAAGAAATTATCAAGATGCCTTGCCTTTGTTGCAGCGATTAGAAAATGAAGCAGATTTCGATCAGAATGTGATCTATGCGCAGTCTAATCTTATGAAATCTTATTACGAGTTGAAAGATTATGGAAAAGCTGTTGCCTATGCTGAAAAAGTGCTTAAAAATTCTTCCATCGAAAACAACGTGAAATCAGATGCGCAAGTGATCATTGCGAGATCTGCATTTAGCACTGGCGATGAGAATAAAGCGAAAAATGCCTATGCAGAAGTACTTAAAATAGCAACAGGAGAATTAGCTGCTGAAGCGCTGTATTACGATGCATATTTTAAGAATAAAGCTTCAGATTTTAAAGGTTCTAATGCATCGGTTCAAAAACTAGCAAAAGATTATTCTGGTTATAAATTCTATGGTGCAAAAGGATTGGTTGTTATGGCTAAAAACTTCTATGCATTAAAAGATGCTTACCAAGCCACTTATATTTTGGATAATGTAATTAAGAATTTTAAGGAATATCCAGATGTTGTTAAAGAAGCTCAAACAGAGCTGAATAAGATCAAGGCCATGGAAGCTAAAACCAATGCTTCTATAGATACAAGAAACTAAAATTATCAAATTAACATTTAAGTACCTCAATATGCAAACCCCTTCAATTAAAAGAAGTCTGTTTTTATTGTCATTTTTATTTACCGGTGTTTTAGTGGCTCAGGATAAACCTTTGGGTAACGAAACGGTGATCGTAGTTAAACCTTACACACCATCGGTGAATGATGCGTTTAAAATTAAGGAAACTCCGGTTTTAGGAGATTCGGTAAGTTTAGAAAAGAAGCCTATTAAGTACAGTGTTTTTTCTGTACCAGTAGCTTCAACATTCACACCCTCAAAAGGACGTGCAACAAAAGTAGAAAGAGAAAAAAGGATAAAGCTGTATGATAATTATATCACACTTGGATTTGGAACTTATTCTAATGTTTTAGCTGAATTCTACAGTAATTTAGAGGTGAGTAATAGCGATAATTTTGGGGTATATCTTACTCATAATTCTTCGCAAGGAGGAATAGAAGATGTGAGATTGAACGATGAGTTTTACGATACAGAACTTAATTTGAACTACAGTTCTAGAAACCGTAAAAGTTCTTGGAATACAGAATTAGGTTTAGAACATCAGTTATTTAATTGGTACGGATTACCAGAGCAAACTAGATTAACAAATGAGATTGTACATGCAATAGATCCTCAGCAAAATTATTTTTCAGGAAGTCTTGGAGGTGAATTAGAATTATATGATTCTTTTCTAAATAAGGCAGCAGCTAAATACAGATATTTTGGAGATTCATTCGATTCTGCTGAACATAATTTTAAAGCCGATGGAGCTTTTGAGGTTAATATAGCAGACGAACTTATAAGCACTAAAGTTTTTGCGGATGTTTTAAGTGGGAAATTTGATAAAGGATATAACGATCCAAATGAATTGAAATATTCACAAATGATCTTTGGAATTACGCCAAGTTTATTGATTTTAAGGGATGATCTTACTTTAAATTTAGGAGCATCATTTGTCTACGGCTTAGATACAGAAAATAGTGATAACAGTTTTTATATCTATCCACAGGTAACTGCTAGTTACAGGTTGGCGGGAGACTATTTTATTCCATATGCTGGATTGGAAGGAAGTTTAAGCCAGAACACTTATTATAATTTCGCTCAAGAAAATCCTTATGTTTCTCCGACCTTAAATATAACACCTACAGATAAATCGTATGATGCTTATGTAGGAGCAAAGGGGAAACTTACAAATAGCATTGGTTATAATCTAAAAGGTGGATATTCTTCAGAAATCAATAAAGCATTGTACTTGGCAAATTTGAGTAATACATCTAGTTCAGAAGATTATGCCTATGGAAATTCTTTTGGAGTTGTTTACGATGATATAAACACGCTTTCTATCTCGGGAGAGATAAATGTAGATGTGAATAGAGATTTTAAATTAGGCTTGAATGGATCTTTCTTTAGTTATAATTCAGAATTTGAAGCTGAAGCATGGAATTTGCCAGAGATGAAAGCTTCTTTATTGATGGATTATCAGATCAATGAAAAGTGGTTTGCAGGGGCTAACTTATTCTATACAGGAGAAAGAAAAGATAGAGAAGAAACATTAAACGGGGTTGGTACTTTAGGAAGTAGAACGATCAGTCTAGATGGTTTTACAGATCTTAATGCGAATTTGGGCTACAGGTTTAATGATCAACTTTCTATTTTTGCAAAAGGAAATAATCTCTTAGGAGATTCTTACGAACGCTGGTCTAATTTCCCAGTTCAAGGAATACAGATAATGGCTGGAGCAACCTATAAATTCGATTATAAGTAACATATAATTAATCATATTAAAAGGGCTATTCTTCTGGAATAGCCCTTTTTTTAGTTCGTATAATGTGTTGACAGGTAGATTAATGTGGCATTTAAATAACATTTAAAACCTTTGGTCGAATTAATAATTCCATATTGATTTAAAAAGTTTATTTTTGAACCCCATAAAGCAAAAAAATAAAAATACACATTCAATAATTTTATTTCCCATTAAACAAAAATACCCTAACTAGATGAGTAAGTTTAAGAGAAGCGATAGATCACGCCCATACCTGAATATTTTGGATTTCATGATTCAGGAAAAAGCGTTTCTGGCGCTAATAATTATTGGAATCGTATTAGCAGGAATTTTCACTGGTAACAGTCAGGCAGCAATGTGGCTTGGTTTCTTTTTTGCCGCTTATGCTACAGTAGCAAACGATAGTATTCAATCTTTAGGAACATTTATCGAGAGTAATAAAACTAGGAAATGGTGGGTTTTATGGCTTTATATAGGAGGGATTTTTCTAGCTACAGTTATCTTTAGTTGGGTTTATTTTGATGGTGATGTTACCTTCCAGAGGCTTTTAAAAGCCGATGGAACTACTAAATATCCACATCCCGAAAACTTTAGTTTTTTCCAGATTATTGCACCATTAGTGTTGTTGATCCTAACAAGATTAAGAATGCCAGTTTCTACCACTTTCCTTATTTTATCGGTGTTTAGTGCAGATACCTCTGGAATAACATCTGTAGTAATGAAGAGTTTGTCTGGTTATGCGATGGCCTTTGTTTTATCATTTGCCGTTTGGTATTTTTCTTATAATTTAATTAAGACTTTCTTTAAAAGCAGGAAATTCCATCAGGGATGGAGTATTGTTCAGTGGGTGGTAAGTGGTTCTTTATGGGCCGTTTGGGTAATGCAGGATGGAGCAAATATCGCTGTGTATTTACCAAGACAACAAACCCTTACTCAATTTATAATATTTGCTACTACCATATTTGCTGGTCTTGGTTTGTTATTTTACTTACGTGGAGATAAGATCCAGAAAGTTGTAAGTGAGAAATCTAGAATATCAGATATTCGAGCAGCAACCTTAGTAGATCTAACTTATGTTATTCTACTTATCTACAAACTATTTATAAGTACTGTTCCAATGAGTACCACATGGTTGTTCCTGGGAATTATAGGTGGGCGTGAAATAGCTATTAGCCTTGCCAGAAATAAGAAAGGAAAGAAACATCGTAAAAAAGCTGGTAAGATGATCTTTAAAGATTTCTCTTATGCAATTATTGGACTTACAATATCTATTGCCTTAGCTGCTGCTGCTAATCCAAGTATTAGAGAAGCAATATTAGAGGCAGTTGGATTAAGATAATTTGCATTTTATATAATTTAAAAGATCGAGATTTTTATCTCGATCTTTTTTTATTTATATCCATTTCTAGGATTGATAATTTTGAACCTACAATTGTTCCTTTTTCTTGAAACATTCTTAGGTAAATCTTTCAAATTGAATCACATTAGTTATTTTTATGAAAAATATTAAATATGTTTAAGAAATTATCTTTTTTGGTATTGCTGCTAGTACTAATTGCTTCTTGTAGTTCGAATGTTAAGCAGTCGGCAGATCTTTTAGTGTTTAATGCACAGGTATATACCGTAGATTCCTCATTTGCCATTACTAATGCTTTCGTTGTTAAAGATGGCAAGTTTCTAGAAACTGGAACTGCTGAAGCACTTAATGAAAAATATGATTTTAAGGAAAAAGTAGATGCAGAAGGTAAAACTATTCTTCCGGGCTTTATAGATGCTCATGCTCATTTTTATAGAATGGGTTTGCAACAACAAAAGGTAGATCTTACCGGGACTAATAGTTTCGATGAAGTTTTAGACCGAATAGTTTCTTTTCAGAAAGAACAAAATGCAGATTTTATTACAGGTAGAGGTTGGGATCAAAATGATTGGGAGATTAAGGAATTTCCTTCAAAGGAAAAATTAGATAGTTTATTTCCAGATACCCCAGTGGCAATGGCGAGAATAGATGGACATGCATTGTTGGTGAATCAAGCAGCTTTAGATAAAGCAGGAATTAATGCAAATACGAAGGCAGATGGTGGGGCTATTGAAATTAAGAACGGAAAACTTACAGGAATTTTAATAGACAATCCTATGAGTCTTGTATATAATTCTATAGAAGAACCTTCGAGAGAAGAGCAAATTCAGGCCTTGTTAGATGCTCAGGAAATATCTTTAAATTATGGGTTAACCACAGTTGTTGATGCTGGAATAGATAAAACCACAATAGATTTAATAGATAGTTTAAATACATCTGGCGATTTGAAGATCCGAATTTATGCTATGGTAAGTAATACTCCATCTAATTTGGATTACTACCTAGATTTAGAACCATACAAAACAGATTTATTAAATGTTCGATCTATTAAATTCTATGGAGATGGCGCTTTAGGATCTAGAGGAGCAGCATTAAAAGAGCCGTATTCAGATATGGCAAATCATTATGGTGCATTATTATCTCCAGTTGCAGATTTTAAGGAAACAGCGAAAAGAATTGCGAATTCTAAGTTTCAAATGAATACGCATGCCATTGGGGATTCAGCTAATAGATTAGTACTACAAACCTATGATGAGCTATTAAAAGGAAAAGAGGATCGCAGATGGAGAGTGGAGCATGCGCAAATAATAGATTCAATAGATTTTAAATATTTCAGTAAAAACATTATTCCATCTGTACAACCTACACATGCTACGAGCGATATGTATTGGGCAGAAGATAGACTTGGAGCCGAAAGAATTAAAGGAGCTTATGCTTTTAAGAAATTACTGGATCAGGCTGGAGTCATAGCTTTAGGTACAGATTTCCCTGTAGAGGAAGTGAATCCGTTTTATACTTTTTATGCTGCTACAGCTAGAAAAGATCTTAAAAACTATCCAGAGGCTGGATATAGAATGGAGCAATCATTGTCTAGAGAAGAAACCTTAAAGGGAATGACTATATGGGCTGCCTACTCTAATTTTGAAGAAGAAGAAAAGGGAAGTATTGAAGCTGGGAAATTTGCTGATTTTATAATCCTTGATAAAAATATTATGGAAGTGTCTGAAAATGAAATTCCAGATATCAATGTATTACATACTTATGTAAATGGGGAAAAACTTAAATAATAATAAGATTTATTTGAGACAAGGTTACCTGGAAATTTAAAATGCTTAAATAGTTCTTTTGGAAGGTACACTATTTAAAAAATCTTCAAGTAACCTCTATTTATCTTCCGCCATTAGCAACTAGATCGTTAATACAAAGATCGTCTAATTCAAGGATTTTATTATCTACCATATCTATAATACTACTTCCAAATTCGATATTAGATGTCATTAAACATCCGTTAACATTGCAATGTGCTAAATTTTCTGGATCTAAATGATCAACTTGCATAGGCGATCCTACATCTACCAAACCAAATAAGTGGCCAAATTCATGTTTAAGAACTGCAGATTCTACATCGCTTCTTGAAACAGAATTAGCATTGTTCGCAATATTTGCAATGGTCTTACCATATAGGACCATAGATGTGTTTCTAAAAGCAGACCCTACAACTACTTTATTATCTTCATCATTTTCATTACTTCCATCTGCAACATAAATAAACACAGCAATTTCGTCTCCAGCGTTGTAAACGGTGCGTTCTTCTGCTTCTAATTCTGCGATCTCCTCAATAGAAAAAGGTGCTTTATTAGAGCTGGCAACCGCTCTGGTAGAAATTTTAATCCCATCGGGTTTAAATGTGTGCTTGGATAAGAACTGTGCTAAATTATTAAGAGCAGCATCAGTGGGTTTGAAGCCCGTAACATAGACTACCTCAATTGTTAAAGAAGTGAACTTCATGTCACTCAAAAGTTCATTTGCAGATGCTCCTAAGGATTTTAAATTCGCACTCCTATCTATACGCGGATTTTCGCTATCTGGATTGGCCGTATCTTTGGAACATGAGATTATTAATAGGAGCGTTATAAGAGGAAGTATTATTTTTTTAAATTTCATTATGGATTGTTTTGAATAAAGAATTATCTAAATTTAAATATATTATGCGAAACTTCTCGAAATACAGCTTCATCTAATATTTACGAACTTTTAGTTATAAAGGTTTTAGAATGGCCAAATAATCATAATGTTCCCCTTTCTTAACTATTTCACAGCTAAAATTATTTCCTTCTGCTGCAAGTGCCAAACTATTATAATCTAAATATAGCCAAGGAAATTCAGTAGAATGTTCTCCTTTAAAACTAATTCTGAAATTTAATTCTCCATAATAAGGAGCATCTGGATCTATCCAGATCCCACCATCTTCATCTGGATCAAATAAATAACTTAAGTCTGAGGAGTCGATTAAGATTTGTCCGTTTTTTGCTAAAAGTGTCTTGGAATGCTGAAAAAAATTATCCAAATGTTCTAGTTTTCCAATGATTCCTGTACCATTCATCAATAAGAGAATAGTGTCGAATTTTTCATTTTTTAATTTGAAGTAGTCGATGTTTCTAACATCTTTAATTCCTCTTTTTTCGCAAATTTCCAAAGCACCTTCAGAAATGTCTATTGCGGTTACTTGTAATTTTTTTTCGTTTTGAAGATATAAAGCATGACTTCCCGCGCCACAGCCTACATCTAAAATTTTTCCTGAAGCCTTTTCTAAAGCAGCTTTCTCTAATGCGGGCATTTCTTTGAAATCTCGGAACAAATAAGGAACTAAGATCTCATCGTCATCGAAATCTGGAGAGTGCACCAATATCGGGGTTTCGTCTTTGTAATAATAGAATGATGAAATTGCTTTACCAAACACATCTATCCCAGCCTTGTTGCTTTCTTGCTTCTTCATATCTTTGCACTTATGGAAGAAATTTTGAAGGATCTCCCGAAAAAGGCCAAAGATAAGCATAAGGAAAATAAAAAGTTCTTTGCTAAGCTGCGTAAAAAGCCGCCGAAACATTTAGACATACAGATGCAAGAATTGCATGAAGAAGAATTTAAGCGCACAGATTGTCTTACTTGTGCCAATTGCTGCAAAACTACCGGCCCATTATTTACGAATAAAGATATAGAACGAATTGCGAAGCATTTCAGACAGAAACCTGTTCAATTTATTGAAACTTATTTGAGGGTAGATGAAGATAATGATCATGTATTAAAGCAGGTGCCCTGTACTTTTCTAGGCGAAGATAATTATTGTTCTATCTATGAGGTACGTCCAAAGGCTTGCAGAGAGTATCCACATACAGATAGAAAAGATTTTCACAAGATCTCTAACATCACTTTAAATAATACGGCTATTTGTCCCGCTGCATATAATATTGTGGAAGAAATGAAAAGAAGGATCAAACTGAAATAAAATTTTAGTAGCTCTTTGGCTGAATTAAATCTCTAATAATTTTTTTTGACTTTTAGTCTTTAAAGATTAGTCGAAATCCATATACAGGGAGGCTGCCTTGCATAAAGTCCAGATCTTCCGATCTTTTAAATCCTAACCTTTCATACATTTTCCAAGCAAGCTTCATGAATTCTGTTGAGTGAATGATTACTTGTTTTTGGTGGATCTCCTTAGCCTTATCTATGCATTTAATAGTCAGTAATTTTCCAATTCCTTGACCTCTTGCTTCATGATCTACAGCTAACAGTCTAAAGCCCGATGACATCTTTTCGTTGGTTGCAGTTCCTCCAGAACCATATAAGCTCATATCACTAAAATATACTACTGCTCCTAGAACTTTTTTTTCGGGTGAGAGAGCAACCAATAGTTCTGTATTCGGTTTTTTAACGAATTCCCCAATGTTTGCGAGCATTTTATAATATTCGGGTTGCTCATATTCTTTAGGGAAACCTTCTAATTGTGAATAGACCTGGACCATTAAATTCCCTATTTCTTCAAATTCTTCAGGAGCTGCATTTCTAATTAAACAATTTGTGTTGGTCATAAATCTCTACCTATTTGTAAAGTAAATAAGGTTGTCTTTTCAATTTAAATTCCTTTAATCCCGGTTGCCAACTTTTCTTTATCTCTTCTGAAGTCATTCCGGCTTCAATTTGATTTTGAAGTTCTTTTCCACCAGCGAGTTTTGTAAAAAAGTTATTGAAAAACTCTTTCTTGTTTTCAGTATTCTCATAAGCCTCTATTAGCCAATTCAAATTGATCTCTTTTAGAAAAGCAGATTCGCTAAGATCTTCTCCATAACAAAGTTTTCCTAGATGTTTTGGATTTTTTGCACCATCTAAAGATTCTGGGGTGTAAGAATATTTGTAGATTTCCTTATTTAAAAATGGAGATCCATAAACTTGAAATTGTTTATTAGTTCCCCTGCCCGCATTTACATTGGTACCTTCAAAAAAGCACAAACTAGGATATAAATTAATGGACTTGGCATTAGGTAAGTTTGGCGAGGGTTTAACAGGAAGCTCATATTTTAGTTCATGAGTGTAGTGTTGCATTTTAATAACTTTAAGTTCGCATTTAACCCCATTTTTCAACCAATTTTCGCCATTTATCATCTGGGCATATTCCCCCATTGTCAATCCATGTACTATCGGAATTGGATGCATTCCCACAAAACTACTATGTTCTGGGTTTAAAATTGGACCATCTACATAATGTCCATTTGGATTTGGCCTATCCAAAATAATAAGTTGAATGTTATTTTCTGCACATGCTTCCATCACATAATGTAAAGAAGAAATGTAGGTATAGAATCTGGCGCCCACGTCTTGAAGATCGAATATCAGTACATCCAGATCTTCTAATTGTGCAGGATTTGGTTTTTTATTGTCTCCATACAGAGAAATAATAGGAAGCCCAGTTTTTGCGTCTTTCCCATCTACTATAATTTCTCCAGCATCCGCAGTTCCCCGAAAGCCATGCTCTGGCGAAAAAAGCCTTACCACCTCAAGATTCAATGCCACTAAAGAATCTACTAAATGAGTATAGGTTGGAACCTCCTTTTTTAAAGAACTGTTTAATATTAAACTGCTTTGATTCCCTACAATTCCAATCTTTTTATTCTTCAGCAGAGGCAGATATGCTTCAATATTATTTGCTCCTAAAATTAATTCTTGCGCATTTTTTTCTACTGAATTCAATGAATCTATTTCCTTGATGTTCTCATTGTTTTCGCTAATGATTTGTCCGGTACTTCTTCCGCAGGAAACAATAAGTATAAAAGCGAATAAAAATGTATTTTTGAATAATCTATAAACCATAAATATATCTTGAATTTCGAATTTTTTATTGCCAAACGGCTTATCCGGGCAAAGAAGTATAAAAGTAGTATTTCAGCACCAATAATAAAAATCGCAATTGCAGCAATCGCTATTGGGGTAATTATGATGTTGGTGTCTTTTGCTACCGGGATGGGGCTTCAGGTGAAAATACGTGAAAAGATTGCTGCTTTTAATGGACATATCACCATTGAGAGTTACGATAATAATAGTTCTCAAGTTTCTCTAATGCCTGTTTCTCTTGAACAGGATTTCTATCCGGAATTCAAATCTGTAGAGGGAATTACACACGTGCAGGCGGTCGCAACAGAGGCTGGTATTATTAGAACAGAAACAGATTTTGAAGGTGTTATAGTAAAAGGAGTAGGAGCAGATTATAAATGGGAAAACTTCTCAGACTTTTTAGTAGAAGGGGAATTGCCAGATTATACAGATAACTTGAACGAAGATGTACTAATTTCTCAATATATCGCTAATAGATTGGGCTTTAAAGTTGGAGATAAAATTATTACATATTTTCTTAGGGAAGATGCAAGCCGACCACCTTTACTTAGAGCTTTTAAGGTAAAAGGGATTTATAATTCTGGTTTTCAGGAATTCGATGAACTGTATATGCTCTCCGATATCCGTCATATTCAACGAATAAATGGTTGGGAGAAAGATCAAGTTGGTGGATTTGAAGTCTTTATTGAAGATTTTGATGAACTGGATCTTAAGGGTGCAGAAGTCTATGATAACACGAATTCTTTTTTAGATACTCAAACTATCAAACAGAAATACGCTTCGATTTTTGAATGGCTTTCTTTATTCGATTTTAATATTGCGCTCATAATCGGGATCATGATCTTAGTAGCTGGCATAAACATGATCACCGCACTTTTAGTATTGATCTTGGAACGTACTCAAATGATCGGGATCTTAAAGGCTCTTGGAGGAAGTGATTGGAGTATAAGAAAGATCTTTCTTTATAATGCTTCCTATTTAATTTTGTTGGGACTTTTTTGGGGCAATCTTATAGGTTTAAGCTTACTGTTTATACAGAAGTATTTTAAGCTCTTCCCTTTAAATCCACAAACTTATTATGTAACAGAAGTGCCAGTTTATATTGGATGGGAGTATATTATAGGGGTTAATATTGGAACTTTAATACTATGTCTTCTTATGTTATTAATACCTTCTATTATTATAACTAAGATCTCCCCAGTAAAAGCAATGAAATTCGACTAGCTTCTCTATAACTGTATTTACAGATTTACTCAAATCCTTGCAAAGTGCTATTCTGAAGAGTATCTTTGCGCCTTCAAAAATAAACTATGGAATACGCAGAAAATATATTAGGAACCATTGGAAATACTCCATTGGTGAAAATGAATAAACTTACCGCAGAAATAGACGCATTAGTATTAGCGAAATATGAAACTTTTAACCCGGGAAATTCTGCAAAGGATAGAATGGCAGTAAAAATGATAGAAGATGCTGAAGCGAGCGGGAAATTGCAGCCAGGAGGAACTATTATTGAAGGAACTTCGGGAAATACAGGAATGGGATTAGCACTTGTTGCTATTATAAAAGGATATAAAATGATTTGTGTGCTTAGTGATAAGCAAAGCAAAGAAAAAATGGATATTCTTAGAGCGGTTGGAAGTGAAGTTGTTGTATGTCCTACAGATGTGGAACCAACAGATCCAAGATCTTATTATTCTACCTCCAAGCGTTTAGCTGCAGAAACACCTAATTCTTGGTATGTAAATCAATATGATAACCCATCGAATGCACAAGCACATTATGAAAGTACTGGTCCGGAAATTTGGAAACAAACAGATGGAAAAATCACACATTTTGTAGTAGGAGTAGGGACAGGTGGAACTATTTCTGGAGTTGCCAAATATTTAAAAGAGCAAAACCCGGATATTAAAATTTGGGGTATAGATACTTATGGATCTGTATTTAAGAAATATCACGAAACTGGGATCTTTGATGAGAATGAAATTTATTCTTATGTAACTGAAGGAATTGGAGAAGACATTCTTCCAGAAAATGTAGATTTTTCACTGATAGATGGTTTTACAAAGGTAACAGATAAAGATGCTGCAATTTATACACGTAGACTTGCAAAGGAAGAAGGAATGTTTCTTGGCAATAGCGCTGGAGCGGCTGTAAAAGGTTTACTTCAGTTAAAAGAGCACTTTAAAAAGGACGATGTAGTGGTAGTGTTATTCCATGATCATGGAAGTAGATATGTAGGTAAAATGTTTAATGATGAATGGATGAAAAAAATGGGCTATATAGATTAGACCAGTTTTCACATATTATAAAAGAGCCTGAAAAATTTAAACTTTTCAGGCTCTTTTATTTTTGTTGTTATTCTGCTCCCCACGGAGCTCCAGGAGTTTTAATTGGTTTTTTGAGATCAAAGGTAACGGTGAATTGAGGTCTTTCGCTTCCTAGCCTTTTTAGATTATAAGAAAAGCTGTTTTCATTTAATGTGATCCACCAAACATTAGAAGCTGCCGCAGGAATGAGGCTGGCGGTTTCCTCGTCTGCAGGGAAAAACTGAAGATTATCCAGACCAGAATTCGTGCTTTCGCCACCATACTGTGTAATAGCATCTTCACTTCCATCTTCATGTCTATGATCATGCTTTAATTTTATATGATCGTCTTCAAGTGTTAGAACCCAAGTACGTGATTTATCTGCTCCTACGTAGAAAGGGATCTTAATGGTTTTATCATCACAATCCCAGATATACATTATTAGTTCCTTACCAGAAAAACTATCATTTTCCACCGATTCAGCTAGTTTACCTTCAAATGCTTTGCCGCAGTGTTCCTTTAAATTTTCCCAAAATACTTGGGTAGGAGTTTTATCCTGCGCAATACTGTTTTCAGTAAAAATAATAAGCAATAGAAAGAAAACGTATTTCATAATTTAAATTTTCATAAATATAATAATTTGAACTCTTATAAGTTTATTAAAATGGATTGCTTGCATTCAGAATTAAATTACTTTTCAATTATAAATTAGTAGCTAATGAGATCAGTTTTAATTGTTTTAGGCTTGCTCATATTTATGATGAGTTGTAGTAGCTCTTCGGAAGCTTTGAAGCCTGAAGAAAGTGAGGTCCCAGATAGTCCAGATAACTTGAGTTACTTGGCACTTGGCGATTCTTATACCATTGGAGAAAGCGTTTCTGAAGATGTGAGATGGCCTGTTCAGCTTGTTAAAAAACTGCGGGAGAAAGATTTAAAAATAAATTCTCCTAAGATAATTGCGAAAACTGGTTGGACCACAGATAATTTACTTAATGCAATGGATGCCAATCTTGGTAACGAGAAATATGATCTCGTTTCTGTTTTAATTGGAGTGAATAATCAATATCAAAATAAGTCTATTGTAGATTATGAAGGAGATCTTAATACTATTTTTACGGAAGCAATAGAACAGTCTAAAAATGGAAAGGAGGGTGTTTTTATAGTTAGTATTCCAGATTATGGAGCTACTCCATTTGGTGCATCGAATGCTGAAGAAATAGGACGGGAAATAGCGGAATTTAATGCTATTCTAAAAAAAGTATCTGCTCAGTTTGATCTTAAGTATTATAATATTACGCCAATTTCTAAAATGGCAAAGTCAGATAGATCTTTAGTGGCAAATGACGGTCTTCATCCAAGCGGCAAAATGTATTCACTTTGGGTAGATCTGTTTGTGGAGGACATTTTTAAAAAGCTATAAAAATTATATTTTAACGTATTAAGCTTCAATAAGATAAATGTAAAAGCTTTACATTTATTTTATGCAAGAAGACTTTCTACATTATCTCTGGAAATTCAAAAAATTCGATTTTAGAAAAGCTAAAACTTCTAATAATTCGGATTTATCCATATTAGATGTTGGTATTCACAATCATAACTCCGGTCCAGATTTTTTCAACGCAAAAATTAAAATTAACGATCAGCTTTGGGCGGGAAATGTGGAGATTCATTTAAGATCTTCAGACTGGTATCTACATCGGCATGAAATTGACTCAAATTATGATAATGTTGTTTTGCATGTAGTATGGGAAGATGATGTGGAGGTTTTTAGAAAGGACAATTCTGCAATCCCAACCTTAGAGTTAAAAGACCTAGTGCATCCAGAGTCTCTAGATAGATATAAATCTTTGTTGCTAAATGGAACAAAAAAATGGATAAACTGTGAAAAGGATTTTCATCTTTTTGATGATTTCACACTTGATAATTGGTTAGAGCGGGTTTATTTTGAAAGATTAGAAAAGAAGTCCGTTAAGATCCTCGAAATGCTGAAGTCTACAGAGAATAACTGGGAAGAAGTCCTTTTTAAATTGCTCTTTCGGAATTTTGGATTAAAAGTTAATGCCGATTCTTTTGAGAGTATCGCAAATAATATAGATTTTAAAGTGATCCAAAAACTTGGGCAATCTGCGTTTACAATGGAAGCTTTATTTTTGGGGCAAGCTGGTTTACTTAATGAAAATGTAGAGAATTCCTATTTCGCTTCCTTAAAATTAGAACATCAATTTTTACAACAAAAATTCAAACTAGATACTTATTCTGTTTTAAAACCTCACTATTTTAGATTGCGCCCAGATAATTTTCCTACTATCCGTTTGTCGCAATTAGCACAACTTTATAGTAAAATTCCACATTTATTTTCAGAAGTGATTAATTGTAACAGTAAGGAAGATATTTATGAGCTTTTTAATGCTTGCACCTCAGAATTCTGGGAAACTCATTATACATTCAAAAAAGATCATAAAGTAAGAAAGAAGAAACTCACGAATAATTTTATTGATCTTTTAATAATAAATACCATCGTTCCCTTCAAGTATTGTTATCAAAAGGAAACTGGAGATAAAGATGTCACTGCAAGTCTTCAAATTATAGAACAGATCTTGCCTGAAAAGAATGGGATAGTAGATAATTTTAATACGTTAAGATCTAAAACCGCTACTAATTCTTATCGTTCACAAGCTTTAATTCAGTTAAAGAATGAATACTGCGATAAAAATGCATGTTTACAATGCGGGCTTGGTGTAAAACTTATTCAAGGAATGGTCTAGAATAATGATTATATTTGAATTGTGTTAAAACTTGTATATTCCATAAGACATTACTTTGAGCGAAACGGTTTTTATGTTTCCTCAAGATTAGCAGATAAGCTTGGTATACGCGCAAAAACCATCAGGCTTTTTTTTATTTATCTTTCATTTGCAACCCTAGGACTGGGTTTTGCTTTTTATCTCACCTTTGCTTTTTGGCTTAAATTGAAAGACTTGGTTTATACTAAACGCACTTCAGTATTCGATTTATGAGATTTCTAATAAGTTCTAAAATTTACGGTGCGATAATTCTTGTATTTATAGTCTTTCTTACCGGAGTACTTGGCTTTAGATTTCTTTCAGAGTATACTTGGATAGACGCAATATACATGACCGTTATTACAGTTGCTACAGTGGGTTATGGTGAGGTTAGACCATTAGACCCTGCTGAAAAAATGTTTACATCTGCACTTATCTTATCAAGTGTTTTTATTTTGGGATATGCGTTTTCGGTTATCACAGAACATGTTTTTAGCAAAAATAATATTGGTAACTTAAGGGAGAAACGAGTTCAGAAAAAAGTAAAGACAATGAAAAATCATGTTGTAGTTTGTGGTTACGGAAGAAATGGAAAACAAGCTGTTCAAAAATTAATGGCCTACAAACAGCCTTTTGTAATTATAGAACTTAACGAAGAAATTGTTGATAGATATTCTGAAGACCATTTGTTATTCATTCATGGAAATGCAAGTGAAGATGAGGTTCTTATAAGAGCAGGAATTAGAAATGCAAGCACATTAATTTGTGCCTTACCGAGTGATGCCGATAATCTTTTTATAGTGCTTTCTGCTAGACAAATAAATCCGAAACTTAAAATTATTAGTCGGGCTACCGAAGAATCTAGTTATCAGAAACTGAAACTAGCAGGGGCAGACAATGTGATTATGCCAGATAAAATAGGAGGAGACCATATGGCGTCTTTAGTCGTGGTTCCAGATTTAGTAGAATTTTTAGATAATTTATCGGTATCAGGAGAGCATGACAGTATAAATGTTGAGCAGGTGCCTTTCGAGAAAATTTGTACCGATGGAGTTGAGTTAGCTATTATGGACTTAGATCTTAGGAAAAAAACGGGATGTTCCATTATTGGTTATAAATCTGCAGATGGAGAATATATAGTTAATCCAGAACCCTCAATGGTGCTAAAAAAAGATTCTAAATTAATATTGATAGGAAGACCGAATCAGATAGATAAGTTGAAGCAACTGTATCACGTTTAGTAATTATTTAACATTTTAACGAGTAAAAATTTGAAATACTGAAATTTTTATTCATCTTGCCATCTCAATTTTTTTAACCTTTTAACTTAATAAACTCTAAGTAATAATGAAGAAAATTTTATTTTCCTTATTTGCAATAATTACTCCATTACTAACATTCGCACAGGAACAAACCACTTCAGAAGTAATAGACGAGACTTTTCGCGCATATACAAGCTGGTTTGTAGATCTAATTTTTTACGAAATTCCTTTTTCGGAAACCTTTCAAATTCCGTGGGTGCTTATAGTATTGGTTGGTGGTGCATTGTATCTTACTGTTTATTTTAAATTCATTAATGTCACCGGATTTATCACTGCATTTAGAGTTGTTAAGGGTCAATATGAAGACATAGAAAAACATGGTGCAAGTACCTTATACGGTGATGCTACACCAAATGAAGGTGAAAATATTATTGAAACAATAAGGGATGATGGTGCAGATGGAGAGGTTTCTCACTTTCAGGCATTAACTGCTGCTTTATCTGCAACAGTTGGATTAGGTAACATTGCAGGGGTTGCCGTAGCTCTTTCTATTGGAGGACCAGGAGCAACTTTCTGGATGATCTTAGCTGGATTTTTAGGAATGGCTTCAAAATTTGCGGAGTGTACTCTTGGTGTTAAATATAGAGATGTTGGAGAAGATGGTACTGTATATGGAGGACCAATGTACTACCTAAGTAAAGGACTTAAAGAAAAAGGATTTGGAAAAATAGGAAAAGTTTTAGCCGTTGTATTCGCTGTTTTTGTTATTGGTGGATCATTTGGTGGTGGAAATATGTTTCAGGCCAATCCAGCTGCTGCACAATTTGTTCAGCTTTTTGAATTGACTGGTGGAAATGCAGGCTTTTATTTTGGTTTAGTGATGGCAGGTTTAGTAGCTGTGGTTATTATAGGGGGAATTAAAAGAATTGCTAGTGTTACAGAGAAAGTAGTTCCTTTTATGGCTGGGATATACGTTCTAGCTTCTCTTATAATTTTAGGGGCTAACTGGCATTTAATAGATAATGCTTTTGCATTAATATATGAAGGTGCGTTTTCTGGATTAGGAATAGCAGGTGGATTAGTAGGTGTTATGATACAAGGAATTCGTCGTGGAGCTTTCTCTAACGAAGCAGGTGTTGGATCTGCTGCAATTGCTCACTCGGCAGTTCGAACTAAATATCCGGCAAGTGAAGGGATTGTTGCGTTACTAGAACCATTTGTGGATACCGTAATTATATGTACAATGACTGCTTTGGTAATTATTATTACGAACCTAGAAGGTGGATTCATGACTTACGGAGTGCCAATTACAGAAGGGGTAGAGCTAACTGCAATTGCATTTGATAGTGTAATTCCACATTTCTCTATTATACTTACTATAGCAGTAATCTTATTTGCTTTTTCTACTATGATCTCTTGGTCTTATTATGGAATGCAAGGTTGGGTATATCTTTTTGGTAAAGGAAAAGTTACAGATCTAGTTTATAAAGCATTGTTCCTAGTATTTGTTGTTATAGGAGCTTCTATAAGTCTAGGTGCGGTAATTGATTTTTCTGATGCAATGATCTTTGCGATGGTTGTACCAAATATTATTGGAGTCTTGTTTTTAACTCCGGTGATAAAGAAAGAACTTACAAAGTATCTAAAAGCTATAAGTATTAAAGAAGAGGCTATAGAAGATGGAGCAGATGATCTTCAAAAGAAAATGTAAATAAGTAAAGATTAATATATAAATCCCACATTACCTCTATTGGTAATGTGGGATTTTTCGTTTCCATTATTCAATTCGTTGATAGTTCAAAAAAATGACTTAATTTAATACTAGATTTAATTCCGAAGTATTAATTATGAGCAATTTAGGATCGCATTTTATCTTCAGTAAGAGTCAGCAAAACGGGATCTTTTTATTGGTGTTGATCATTATTATTTTTCAGCTAGTTTATTTCTTCGTGGATTTTAATTCTGAAATGGATATTAATAAAGAAGATACTGCAAGAATTGCCCAGTATCAAATACAGATAGATTCTTTAAAGCAAGTTGCGCTGGCAGATTCAGAAGTAAAGATATATCCTTTTAATCCTAATTTAATTACAGATTATAAAGGCTATACTCTGGGAATGTCTGTAGATGAAATAGATAGATTACTTCTTTTTAGAAAATCTAATAAGTGGGTGAATTCCTCCGAAGAATTTCAAAAAGTCACTTTGGTTTCAGATAGTCTTTTAAATAAAATTTCTCCTTATTTTAAATTTCCAGATTGGGTTAAAAAATCTAAACAAGGAGAGAATAAAACACTTTTTTCCATAGCTAGTTCTGCTAAAAGTGCCGGACTAGATCTAAATTCAGCAACTTTGGAAGAACTAATTAGTGTAAAGGGAATTGGTGAGGTGTTAGCAACAAGAATTATAAAGTATAGATTAAAAATTGGAGGGTTTATTTCAGATCTTCAGTTAAAAGATATTTATGGATTAAACTTTGAAACAAGAAATGAACTACTAAATAATTTCTCAGTATTTAAACCGACAGATTTGGTTATTTACAGTATTAATAAGGCTTCTGTGCTAGAAATCGCCTCCGTTCCCTATCTGGATTACGAGTTGGCTAGAGAGATCATCAATTATAGAATACTCCATGAAAGAATAAGCTCGTTTGAAGAATTGGCAAAAATTAAGGGGTTTCCTTCAGAAAAAATAGATAGAATAGCGTTATATTTGACCTTAGAATAGGAATTCGGAATTAGGTAAGAACTTAATTTGTGTAAATTCTGTTTTCCTATGAATTTGTTGAGATATATTTCCAAAGAAAAATACTAGTATTACCTGATCTTTAGTTTTATATCTACCCTAATATTATAGAATTATACTTTATGAATAGCATGTATTTTACCGAGGAACACGAACTTTTTAGAAAGAGTTTTCAAGAATTTTTAAAAAAAGAAGTTGTTCCACATATAGAGAAATGGGAGAAAACTGGAACCATAGAGCGTTTTATCTGGGAGAAGTTTGGAGAGATGGGATATTTTGGGTTAACATACCCTGAAAAATATGGTGGCTTAGAATTAGACTTGTTCTATACGGTGATCTTCTTAGAAGAGCTTCAGAAAATTAATTCTGGAGGTTTTGCTGCTGCAATGTGGGCGCATTCTTATTTAGCAATGACGCATTTAAACGTTGAAGGTAGTGAGGAAATTAAAAAGAATTATTTGGCTCCGAGTATTGCAGGGGAAAAAATAGGATGTTTGTGTATTACAGAACCTTTTGGAGGATCTGATGTGGCAGCAATGAGAACTACTGCAGTTAAAAAAGGAGATAAATATGTAATTAATGGTTCAAAAACCTTTATTACGAACGGTGTTTACTCAGACTATTTAGTTGTTGCAGCCAAAACCAGCCCAGATAAGGGTGGAAAAGGAATGAGCATCTTTCTTATGGATAGAGATACTCCTGGAATATCATCTACTAAGTTAGATAAGCTAGGATGGAGAGCTTCAGATACAGCAGAAATTGCTTTTGATAATGTAGAGATTCCGGCATCAAACTTAATGGGAGATGAAGACAAAGGTTTTAACTACATAATGCAGCATTTTGCTTTTGAAAGGTTGATCATGGGAGTGAACGCTCATGCAAGAGCAGAATTTGCTCTAGATTACGCTATCAATTACATGGGTGAACGTATGGCATTTGGAAAAACCATAGATAAATTTCAGGCATTAAGACATAATGTTGCGGAAATGGCAAGTGAAGTTGAAATGTGTAAGGAGTTTAATTATTCTATCGTTAAGAGAATGATAGATGGTGTGTATGTGGTTAAAGAAGCAAGTATGTCTAAATTGCTTTCAACAAAAATGGCGGACAAGGTTATTTATGACTGTTTGCAATTATTAGGAGGTTATGGCTATATGGAAGAATATCCTATGGCAAGATTGCTTAGAGATAGTAGGTTAGGACCAATTGGAGGTGGAACTTCAGAGATCCTAAGAGAGATTATCGCTAAAATGGTGATAGATAAAAAAGAGTATAAGCCAGCTGCTCACTAGGTTTAGCAATTAGATACTATATAAAATAAAATTATTTAAATAAAGGTTGCGAGGTTAATGAAATCAATTATCTTTGCGCTTTAATTTCTAACGAAAGGAGGTGATACTATGTTAATTATACCAGTTAAAGACGGAGAGAATATCGATAGAGCGCTAAAGCGTTTCAAACGTAAATTTGATAGAACAGGAACTATGCGTCAGCTAAGAAGCAGACAAGCATTTTCGAAGCCTTCTGTTGTGAATAGAGCCCAGTTACAAAAAGCTCAATACATTCAGAACTTAAGAGATAAGGAAGAGATCTAGAGATTTGATTTAGGGGTAACCCTGTTAAAATCTAGTTTCGATAAGTCTTCTTTCTATTGAATAGAAAACTAAATCGAACCCGTTAAAGGGTATCCAAGATAAACTACTGTTGGTGAGTCAAAGTTTTATAACTTTGTTTACCAACAGTTTTTTTTATGCCCATATCTCACTTTTTAGAATATCTTCAATTAGAGAAAAAATACTCAGCGCATACGGTAAAAGCGTATAAGGCCGATCTGGACTCATTTAGAGATTTTATATATAAAGAGTTCGATCAAGAAGACTTGATCCTTGTAAATTACCCTCAAATTAGAAACTGGATAGTAAGTTTAGTTAATTCTGGTATTGCTAATAGTAGTGTGAACCGTAAAGTAGCTTCTTTAAAGGCTTATTATAAATATTTGGTAAGAACGAACCAGTTATTTGCAACTCCTTTAGCCAGCCATAAATCACTTAAAACAAAAAAGAGCGTGCAGATTCCTTTTTCTGAAAAGGAAATTGAAGATGTAGTTTCTTCTATTGTTCCAAATTCTTTTAAAACCTCCCGAGATCTTACTATAGTTACCATGTTTTATGCTACAGGCATTCGGCGTTCGGAGCTTGTAGGTGTAAAACTGCAAGATCTTGATCTTCAGAATAGATTGATCAAAGTACTGGGGAAAAGAAATAAGGAGCGATATATCCCTTTATTACCAGAGCTTTGTAAACAGCTTCAATTTTATTTGGGTTTCCGAGATAAAATAACTTCTGAAAATAATACTGAATTATTTCTAACGGAAAAGGGCGATAAAATATATGAAACTCTTGTTTATAGGATTATAAATAATTACTTTAGTGAAGCATCTAACAAGCTAAAAAAGAGTCCTCATATTTTAAGGCACTCCTTTGCAACACACTTGTTAAATCATGGAGCAAATTTAAACTCTGTTAAAGAGTTATTAGGTCATTCCAGTTTAGCGTCAACACAGGTCTATACCCACAGCAACATTGCAGAACTAAGCAAAGTGTATAGGAAATCCCATCCTCGTGAAAACAAGGATTGATAGTAAAATTATTGTTTAATTAAATTTTATAGGAGATGAAAGTAAATGTGCAATCAGTAAATTTTAACGCAGATCAGAAATTGATCGATTTCATTCAAAACAGATTAGATAAATTAGAACACTTCTATGATAAGATTATTTATGCCGATGTGTTTTTAAAAGTTCAGAAGACGAGCGAAAAAGAAAATAAGATTACAGAAATATTATTAAGTATTCCAGGTGGAGATGTAATTGTGAAAAAGAAGTGTAAGAAGTTTGAAGAGTGTGTAGATGAATCGATTAGCGCATTACAACGTCAATTATTAAAAAAGAAAGAAAAAATGAGCGCTCATGTTTAGTAAATTATTTCCCAAATAATTTTTGTGAAATAAATAAAATGTATACATTTGCAGTCCGTTAGAAATAGCGGACTTTTTTATGCTGAAAAAGTATAAAAATGCCGATGTAGCTCAGCTGGCTAGAGCAGCTGATTTGTAATCAGCAGGTCGTGGGTTCGAGTCCCTCCATCGGCTCTTTGAAAAATTGAAATCGCATTAAAAAAATAAAGATTTACAGTGTAGTGAATGTTTATTTTTTAGGATAAATAATTTATTCTGAGACGAGTAGGGCGCAAGTTTTATTTTATTTCAGAAAATCTTGAAAAATGTTTTGATTTAAGGAGTAAATTTCATTAAATTTGCACCTTCAAAAAAAGCAGACCATTTAAGTGTAGATTTCAATGGTTCTATGAAATTTTGAAAAGGTAATATTGGGGAGATACTCAAGCGGCCAACGAGGGCAGACTGTAAATCTGCTGACTACGTCTTCGCAGGTTCGAATCCTGCTCTCCCCACAAATCACTTATAAGTGATGTATCCAACAGAAATATCTTTTTAGATGTTTCTATCTTGCGAAAGTAGCTCAGTTGGTAGAGCGTCAGCCTTCCAAGCTGAATGTCGCCGGTTCGAACCCGGTCTTTCGCTCTAAGAAAAAGCGATCTTGCAGTTGCGTGATCTCTAGCTCTAAGGACAACAACGGTTTTAAATAACTGTTCTTTATCTCCAACAGGTGTAAGCTTGTGGGGGATAGCCTTTTTTGCCGACGTAGCTCAGGGGTAGAGCGTTTCCTTGGTAAGGAAGAGGTCACGAGTTCAATTCTCGTCGTTGGCTCTTAATTTTGTTTAAAATTGAACACTAATATATAACTAAGAATAAATAATCATTAATTATGGCAAAGGAAACTTTTGATCGTTCCAAACCGCACTTAAACATAGGTACGATAGGACACGTAGATCACGGAAAAACTACCTTAACTGCAGCGATTACTAAAGTAATGGCTGACGCTGGATATTCAGCAGCTATGTCTTTTGATCAGATTGACAACGCTCCAGAAGAAAAAGAAAGAGGTATTACAATTAACTCTTCACACGTAGAATACTCTACTAAAGAGCGTCACTACGCACACGTAGATTGTCCTGGTCACGCCGATTACGTGAAGAACATGGTTACTGGTGCTGCTCAAATGGACGGTGCTATCTTGGTAGTTGCGGCTACTGATGGGCCAATGCCACAAACTCGTGAGCACATCCTTTTAGGACGCCAGGTTGGTATTCCTAGAATCGTTGTATTCATGAACAAAGTGGATATGGTTGATGATGAAGAATTATTAGAATTAGTTGAAATGGAAGTAAGAGATTTACTTTCTTTCTACGAATATGATGGAGATAATGGACCTGTAATCGCTGGATCTGCTTTAGGAGCACTTAACGGTGAAGAAAAATGGGTAAATACAGTTCTAGAATTAATGGAAGCTGTGGATTCTTGGATCGAACTTCCAGTTCGTGATGTTGAGAAGCCTTTCTTAATGCCTATTGAAGATGTATTCTCTATTACTGGTCGTGGTACTGTTGCAACTGGTAGAATTGAAACTGGAATAGCAAATACAGGAGATCCTGTTGAGATTATTGGTATGGGTGCTCAGAAATTGACATCTACTATTACTGGTATTGAAATGTTCCGTCAAATCCTTAACAGAGGTGAAGCTGGAGATAACGCAGGTATTCTTTTAAGAGGTATTGAGAAGTCAATGATCTCAAGAGGAATGGTAATCGTTAAGCCAGGATCTGTAACTCCTCACGCTAAGTTTAAAGCAGAGGTTTATATCTTGAAAAAAGAAGAAGGTGGACGTCACACTCCATTCCATAATAACTACCGTCCTCAGTTTTACGTACGTACTACTGATGTTACAGGAACTATCAACTTGCCAGAAGGTGTTGAAATGGTTATGCCTGGAGATAACTTAACTATACATGTTGAGTTGCTACAAACTATCGCGATGAACGTAGGTTTACGTTTTGCAATTCGTGAAGGTGGTAGAACTGTAGGTGCTGGTCAAGTTACTGAAATTTTAGACTAAGAATTATACATAAGTTTATAGGTATCCTGCTTTTAAGTAGGATACCTAAACTTATATTTACGGGTTTAGCTCAGTTGGTAGAGCACTGGTCTCCAAAACCAGGTGTCGTGAGTTCGAGTCTCTCAACCCGTGCTTGATAATTAAGATTCCTAAATAGGAAGCTTTTTTTTAAGAATATATAATCACAGGATTGTAATTTAAGTTCTTTCTTTTTGAATTTTCTCTGAAGAGAGTATTATTAGAATTTGTGTAAATAGATAAAACCATGGCAGGAATCGTCAATTATATTTCAGAGTCTTATAACGAATTGAGAAATCACGTTACATGGCCAAGTTGGGCAGAAGCTCAAAAATTAACAGTAGTTGTAGCTGTTTTTTCAATCATTTTTTCATTAGCTATTTGGGGCGTAGATACCGTATTTAGTTCGGCTATTGAACAATATTTTGAATGGATTAAATCTTAAATTTTAAGGCTATGGCAGAGGTTAAGGATAAGAAATGGTACGTGGTTCGCGCCGTAAGTGGTCAAGAAAATAAGGTTAAGGAATATATTGAGAGAGAAATTTCGCATCATGGTTTAGAAGATTTTATTGGTGAAGTGCTTGTTCCTACAGAGAAAGTTATTCAAATTAGAAATGGTAAGAAAGTTTCTAAAGAACGTGTTTACTTTCCTGGATATATTATGGTATTAGCAAACTTAGGAGGAGAGATTCCTCACATTATTAAAACTATTAACGGTGTTATTGGTTTTCTTGGTGAGACAAAAGGAGGAGATCCTGTGCCATTAAGAAGATCTGAAGTAAATAGAATGTTAGGTAAAGTGGATGAGTTATCGGTTAAAGCAGATAATGTCGCAATACCATTTACTATTGGAGAAACTATAAAAGTAATTGATGGTCCATTCAATGGTTTCAACGGAACTGTAGAAAAGATCAACGAAGAGAAGCGTAAACTTGAAGTAATGGTTAAAATTTTCGGAAGAAAAACACCATTAGAATTAAGTTATATGCAAGTAGAAAAGGTATAAAGAATTACTGTTACATATATTTTTGATAGTTTTTAAAGCTTCCACTCTAAAACTATCATCTAAAAACAATAATAATGGCAAAAGAAATAAGTAAAGTTGTTAAGCTACAAGTTCGCGGAGGTGCTGCTAACCCATCACCACCAGTTGGACCTGCTTTAGGTGCTGCCGGAGTTAATATCATGGAGTTTTGTAAGCAGTTTAATGCTAGAACTCAAGATAAGCCAGGTAAAGTATTACCTGTTGTAATTACAGTATTCAAAGATAAGTCTTTTGATTTTGTAATTAAAACTCCACCAGCTGCTGTGCAGATATTAGAAGCGGCAAAATCAAAAAAAGGATCGGGTGAGCCTAATCGTAAAAAAATTGCTAGTGTATCTTGGGATCAAGTAAGAGCAATTGCTGAAGATAAAATGCAAGATTTAAATGCATTTAACATCAATTCAGCTATGAAAATGATAGCAGGAACTGCTCGTTCTATGGGTGTAACTGTAAAAGGGCAAGCGCCGTTTTAATCCAAAATAGATATTAAAAATGGCAAAAGTAACTAAAAAGCAAAAAGAAGCTCAATCTAAAATCGAAAACGGGAAACAGTATTCGGTAGCAGAAGCTTCAGCTTTGATAAAAGAAATTACCAACGCAAATTTTGATCCTTCTGTAGATTTAGCTATTCGTTTGAATGTAGATCCACGTAAAGCAAATCAAATGGTGAGAGGAGTTGTAACTCTTCCTCATGGTACAGGTAAAGACGTAAAGGTTTTAGCATTAGTAACTCCAGATAAGGAAGCTGAAGCTAAAGAAGCCGGTGCAGATTTCGTAGGTTTAGATGAATACCTAGAAAAGATCAAAGGTGGTTGGACAGATGTTGATGTAATTATCACCATGCCAAGTGTTATGGGGAAATTAGGACCTTTAGGTAGAGTTTTAGGACCAAGAGGATTGATGCCTAACCCAAAAACTGGTACAGTAACAATGGATGTTGCGAAAGCGATCTCTGAAGTTAAAGCTGGTAAAATTGACTTTAAAGTTGATAAAACTGGAATTGTACATGCAGGTATTGGAAAAGCATCTTTTGATGCTGATAAGATTGCTGGAAACGCAAGAGAATTATTAACTACGTTGGTTAAATTGAAACCGGTGGCTTCTAAGGGTGTATATATAAAGAGTATATATATGTCTTCTACAATGAGCCCAAGTGTTGAAGTTGATACTAAAAGGTTCACTGAGCAATAATATTATAGATTATGACAAGAGAAGAAAAATCATTAGTAATTGAAGATTTAACTGCGCAGTTAACAAATAATTCTATTATTTACCTTGCAGATATCTCAGGTTTAAACGCCTTGAGTACTACAAATTTACGTAGAGCTTGTTACAAAGCGAACGTACAACTTGCAGTAGTTAAAAATACGTTACTTGCTAAAGCTATGGAAGCTTCCGATAAAGACTTCGGTGATCTTCCTACAGTTTTAAAAGGTAACACCTCAATAATGCTTTCGGAAACTGGAAATGCTCCAGCGAAAGTAATAAAAGAATTCAGAAAGAAAACTCAAACACCTTTACTTAAAGGAGCTTTTATAGCAGAAGCTATTTATGTTGGTGATGACTACTTAGAGACATTGGTTAATATCAAGTCTAAAGAAGAAGTTATTGGGGATATTATCGGATTGTTACAATCACCTGCTAAGAATGTTATTTCAGCATTAAAGTCAAGTGGTGGTAAATTAGCCGGAATTCTTAAAACTCTTTCTGAGAAGGAAGATTAAGCACGTACGCACTTTTTAACAATTATAAATTAAAGAACATTTTAAAACGATAGAAAATGGCAGATTTAAAAGATTTCGCAGAACAATTGGTTAACCTTACTGTAAAAGAAGTAAATGAGTTGGCTACTATATTAAAAGATGAGTATGGTATCGAGCCTGCAGCTGCTGCTGTAGCTATGGCTGGTCCAGCTGGTGGTGGTGATGATGCTGCCGATGAGCAAACAGAATTCGACGTAATTCTTAAAGCTGCAGGTGGGTCTAAATTAGCAGTAGTTAAATTAGTAAAAGAACTTACTGGATTAGGTCTTAAAGATGCTAAGGAATTAGTTGATGGAGCACCAAAAGCAGTAAAAGAAGCGGTTTCTAAAGATGAAGCTGAAGCATTAAAAGCGCAATTAGAAGAAGCAGGAGCCGAGGTTGAGCTTAAATAAGCTTACCACAAGCAATATATTTAGGTTTAGACCTCGGGACTAGCTCCCGAAGGTCTAAACCCTTTTGCGTATATGAAGCTTATGCCTTATAACGCACACATATTTTATATAAATTATAATTCCGTCCATTGATGTTAGCAACGCAAACTGAAAGATTGAATTTCTCTTCTGTAAAGAACAAGCCTGATTATCCAGACTTTTTGGATGTCCAAATTAAGTCGTTTCAGGACTTCTTTCAATTAGAAACAAAATCAGAAGAAAGAGGAGATGAAGGTCTCTATAACACTTTCCTGGAAAACTTTCCTATTACAGATACCCGCAATCAATTCGTATTAGAATTCCTGGATTATTTTGTGGATCCACCAAGATATTCCATTCAGGAATGTATAGAGCGTGGTTTGACTTATAGCGTGCCGTTAAAAGCTCGTTTAAAATTATATTGTACAGATCCAGAACACGAAGATTTCGAAACTATTGTACAGGATGTATATTTAGGGACTATCCCTTATATGACTCCTAGTGGGACATTTTGTATTAATGGAGCAGAGCGAGTGGTTGTTTCTCAATTGCACCGTTCACCTGGTGTTTTCTTTGGACAGTCTTTCCATGCGAATGGAACAAAATTATATTCTGCGCGAGTTATTCCTTTTAAAGGATCTTGGATAGAATTTGCTACCGATATTAATAACGTGATGTACGCGTATATCGATAGAAAGAAAAAATTACCTGTTACTACACTTTTCCGTGCAATTGGTTTTGAAAGAGATAAGGATATCCTTGAGATCTTTGACCTTGCAGAAGAAGTAAAAGTTTCTAAAACAGGATTAAAAAAATATCTTGGTCGTAAGTTAGCGGCAAGAGTGTTAAATACATGGTATGAAGATTTCGTAGATGAAGATACTGGTGAGGTTGTATCTATTGAGCGAAATGAGATCGTTTTAGATCGTGATACAGAATTAGATAAAGACCATATTGAGGAGATCCTTGAAACTGGTAATAAAACTATTTTGCTTCATAAGGAAGATAACTCAACTGGAGATTACGCAATTATTCATAATACATTGCAAAAAGATCCAACAAACTCTGAAAAAGAAGCTGTTGAGCATATCTACCGTCAATTACGTAATGCAGAACCGCCAGATGAGGAAACTGCACGTGGTATTATAGATAAATTGTTCTTCTCAGACCAACGTTACTCTTTAGGGGAAGTAGGTCGTTATAGAATGAATAAGAAATTACAGTTGGATATCGGAATGGATAAGCAAGTGCTTACTAAAGAAGATATTATTACCATTGTAAAATATTTAATAGAGTTAATTAACTCTAAAGCAGAGATAGATGATATCGATCACTTATCTAACCGTCGTGTTAGAACAGTAGGAGAGCAACTTTCTCAGCAATTTGGTGTTGGTCTAGCACGTATGGCACGTACTATTCGTGAGCGTATGAACGTTCGTGATAATGAAGTGTTTACGCCTATAGATTTAATTAATGCAAAGACATTGTCTTCTGTAATTAATTCCTTCTTTGGAACTAACCAATTATCTCAATTCATGGATCAAACAAATCCATTGGCAGAGATCACCCACAAACGTAGATTATCTGCATTAGGACCAGGTGGACTCTCAAGAGAAAGAGCAGGATTTGAGGTACGTGATGTTCACTATACACACTACGGAAGACTTTGTCCTATTGAAACTCCAGAGGGACCAAACATTGGACTTATTTCTTCACTTTCTGTATTTGCAAAAGTGAATGGAATGGGATTCATTGAAACTCCTTACCGAAAAGTTGATAATGCTAAGATCGATTTTTCTGAAGACCCTATTTATTTAAGTGCTGAAGAAGAAGAGAACAAAAAGATAGCACAGGCCAACATTCCTTTAACAGATGATGGTACTATAAATACAGATAAGGTTATTGCACGTATGGAAGGTGACTTCCCGGTAGTAGATCCTAAAGAGATTCACTATATAGATGTTGCACCAAACCAAATTTCTTCGATCTCGGCTTCATTAATTCCATTTTTGGAACATGATGATGCCAACAGAGCATTGATGGGATCTAACATGATGCGTCAGGCGGTTCCTTTATTAAGAGCTGAATCTCCTATTGTTGGTACTGGTCTGGAAAGACAAGTAGCTACAGATTCTCGTGTATTGATTAATGCTGAAGGACCAGGTGAAGTTGAGTATGTAGATGCTGAAAAAATTACCATTAAATACGACCGATCAGAGGAAGAAAGAATGGTGAGTTTTGAAAGTGATTCTAAAACTTACAACCTTATCAAGTTTAGAAAAACAAACCAAGGTACTTCTATTAACTTAAGACCAATCGTAAGTGTTGGGGATAGAGTTTCTAAAGGTCAAGTACTTTGTCAAGGTTATGCTACAGAAGCAGGAGAACTTGCTTTAGGTAGAAATATGAAGGTTGCCTTCATGCCTTGGAAAGGATATAACTTTGAGGATGCAATTGTAATTTCTGAAAGAGTTGTTAGAGAAGATGTATTTACCTCTATTCATATAGATGAATATTCATTAGAAGTTAGAGATACCAAATTAGGTAACGAAGAATTAACTAATGATATTCCAAACGTTTCTGAAGAAGCCACTAAGGACTTGGATGAAAATGGTATGATTAGAATTGGAGCTGAAGTAAAGCCTGGTGATATTCTTATTGGTAAGATCACTCCTAAAGGAGAAAGTGATCCTACTCCAGAAGAAAAATTATTACGTGCTATCTTCGGGGATAAAGCAGGAGATGTAAAAGATGCTTCGTTAAAAGCACACCCATCTTTAAGAGGGGTTGTAATTAACAAGAAACTTTTTGCTAGAGCTGTAAAAGATAAACGTAAAAGAGTTCAGGATAAGGAAGATGTTTCTGCATTAGAGAAAAACTATGATGCAAAATTCAATGTTCTTAAAGCTGAATTAATAGACAAGTTGTTTACAATTGTTGGAGGTAAAACTGCACAAGGAGTAATGAACGACTTAGGGGAAGAAGTAATGCCAAAAGGTAAGAAATATACCCTTAAGATGTTAAATTCTGTAGATGATTATACTCACCTTACTCAAGGAACTTGGACTACAGATGATAACTTGAACAAACTAGTTGCAGATTTAATTCACAACTACAAGATCAAGGAGAACGATTTACAAGGTAACTTAAGAAGAGAGAAATTTACAGTATCTGTTGGAGATGAATTGCCTGCAGGAATTATCAAATTAGCAAAAATTTATGTTGCTAAGAAGAGAAAACTGAAGGTTGGTGATAAAATGGCGGGTCGCCACGGTAACAAAGGTATTGTTGCACGTATCGTTCGTCAGGAAGATATGCCTTTCTTAGAGGATGGAACACCTGTAGATATCGTATTGAACCCACTTGGGGTACCTTCTCGTATGAACATTGGTCAAATTTATGAGACTGTGTTAGGATGGGCTGGACAAAAATTAGGTAGAAAATATGCTACTCCAATTTTTGATGGTGCAACTTTAGATCAGATCAATGAATTAACAGATGAAGCCGGTGTGCCAAGATTTGGACATACACATCTTTACGATGGTGGAACTGGAGATAGATTTGATCAACCTGCAACTGTTGGAATTATTTATATGTTGAAATTAGGACATATGATTGATGATAAGATGCATGCACGTTCTATAGGACCATACTCTCTTATTACGCAACAACCATTAGGTGGTAAAGCGCAATTTGGAGGTCAACGTTTTGGTGAGATGGAAGTATGGGCATTAGAGGCTTATGGAGCTTCTGCAACCTTGCGTGAGATCTTAACCGTAAAATCGGATGATGTAATTGGTAGAGCTAAAACTTACGAGGCAATCGTGAAAGGAGAGCCTATGCCAGAGCCAGGACTTCCTGAATCTTTCAACGTGTTAATGCACGAATTGAAAGGATTAGGATTGGACATTAGATTAGAAGAATAATATACTGTTCTTATAGGTTGAGTACGAAAGTGCTCAACCTTAAAACAGGATTTTCACAATAATTAGATAGCATTGATTATGGCTAGAAATAATGAAAAGAGTACAGAACAGAGGTTTGATAAAATCTCTATAGGTTTAGCTTCCCCGGAATCCATTTTAGCGGCGTCCAGAGGAGAAGTTCTAAAGCCTGAAACTATCAACTATCGTACGCACAAGCCTGAGCGTGACGGGTTATTCTGTGAGCGAATTTTTGGTCCTGTTAAGGATTATGAATGTGCCTGTGGAAAATATAAAAGAATCCGATATAAAGGGATTGTATGTGATAGATGTGGGGTAGAGGTTACAGAGAAAAAAGTACGTCGTGACCGTGTGGGTCACATCAACTTGGTTGTACCTGTAGCACATATCTGGTATTTCCGTTCTTTACCAAACAAAATAGGATACTTATTGGGTCTTCCATCTAAGAAATTAGATATGATCATTTACTACGAACGTTATGTAGTGATCCAAGCAGGTATTGCAAAGAATGCTGAAGGGGAACCAGTAAAAAAGATGGACTTCTTAACAGAAGAAGAATATCTTGATATATTAGACAGCCTTCCGCAAGAAAATCTTTATTTGGACGATACAGATCCAAATAAATTTATTGCAAAAATGGGAGCTGAATGTTTGATAGATCTTTTAAAAAGAATAGATCTAGATGAGCTTTCTTATGATTTAAGACATAAAGCGAACAATGAAACTTCTAAGCAACGTAAAACGGAGGCTTTAAAAAGACTTCAAGTTGTAGAAGCTTTTAGAGATGCAAATAAGAATAGAGAGAACCGTCCAGAATGGATGATCATGAAGGTTGTGCCAATTACTCCTCCAGAACTTAGACCTTTAGTGCCTTTGGATGGTGGACGTTTTGCAACTTCAGATTTAAATGATCTTTATCGTAGAGTAATTATACGTAACAATCGTTTAAAACGATTGATGGAGATTAAAGCTCCAGAAGTAATTCTTCGTAACGAAAAACGTATGCTACAGGAATCTGTAGATTCGTTATTTGATAATACAAGAAAGTCTTCAGCAGTAAAAACAGATTCTAACAGACCATTGAAATCCCTTTCAGATTCCTTAAAAGGAAAACAAGGGCGTTTCCGTCAGAACTTACTTGGTAAGCGTGTGGATTATTCTGCTCGTTCTGTAATTGTTGTAGGACCAGAATTAAAAATGTTTGAATGTGGTATTCCTAAGGATATGGCTGCAGAACTTTACAAGCCTTTCGTGATCAGAAAACTGATTGAAAGAGGAATTGTAAAAACTGTGAAGTCTGCTAAGAAGATCATAGACAAGAAAGAACCAGTTGTTTGGGATATTTTAGAGAATGTACTTAAAGGTCATCCTGTATTATTGAACAGGGCTCCTACGCTTCACCGTTTAGGGATCCAGGCATTCCAACCAAAACTTATTGAAGGAAAAGCAATCCAACTTCACCCATTAGCGACTACGGCATTCAACGCCGATTTTGATGGGGATCAAATGGCAGTTCACTTGCCACTTGGACCAGAAGCTATCTTGGAAGCTCAACTTTTAATGTTAGGTTCTCACAACATCTTAAACCCTGCAAATGGATCGCCAATTACGGTTCCATCTCAGGATATGGTACTTGGTCTTTATTACATGACCAAACTAAGAGTATCTACAGATGAAGTGAAGATTAAAGGAGAAGGACTTACTTTTTATTCAGCAGAAGAGGTTATTATCGCTTTCAACGAGAAAATGGTAGATCTTAATGCTTCTATAAAAATTAGAACTTTAGATTTAAATGAAGAAGGAGAATTAGTTAAGAAAATCATTGAAACCACTACTGGTAGAGTATTGTTTAATGAAACGGTACCTGCTAAGGCTGGATACATTAATGAAGTATTAACTAAGAAATCTTTGCGTGATATTATTGGAAAGGTATTGAAGCTAACAAGTGTTGCTGAGACTGCTGAATTCCTTGATAACATTAAAAACTTAGGGTATAAATTTGCCTACACAGGTGGTTTGTCATTTAGTTTAGGTGATATTATTATCCCAGAAGAGAAGCAATCAATGATCGATGAAGCCAACGAACAGGTGGAAGGAATTATTGGTAACTACAACATGGGTCTTATTACCAACAACGAACGTTACAACCAGGTAATTGATATTTGGACTGCTACCAATGCTGGACTTACAGAATTGGCTATGAAGCGTATTCGTGAGGATAACCAAGGATTCAACTCTGTGTATATGATGCTTGATTCTGGTGCGCGTGGATCTAAAGAACAGATTCGTCAGTTAACCGGAATGCGTGGATTGATGGCTAAGCCTAAGAAATCTAACTCTGGTGGAGGAGAAATTATTGAAAACCCGATTTTATCTAACTTTAAGGAAGGTCTTTCAATCCTTGAATACTTTATCTCAACTCACGGTGCTCGTAAAGGTCTTGCCGATACTGCACTTAAAACTGCCGATGCGGGTTACTTAACTCGTAGATTGGTAGATGTTTCACAAGATGTAATTGTAAATGAAGAAGACTGTGGAACGTTAAGAGGAGTAGAAGTTACACCACTTAAGAAAAATGATGAAATAGTAGAATCTTTAGGAGAACGAATTGTAGGAAGAATTTCCTTAAATGATGTTTATAATCCTTTGACTCAGGAACTTTTAGTTTCTACAGGAGAAGAGATCTCTGAAGAAGCTGTTAAAAAAATAAACGAAGCTCCTATTGCAAGCGTTGAAGTAAGATCTGCTCTTACTTGTGAGGCTAAAAAAGGAATTTGTGTGAAATGTTACGGTAGAAACCTTGCAACCAATAAATTGGTGCAACGTGGAGAAGCTGTAGGAGTTGTTGCTGCTCAATCTATTGGAGAGCCAGGAACGCAACTTACACTACGTACCTTCCACGTGGGTGGTATTGCAGGAAACATTTCAGAAGAAAACAAACTTCTTGTTAAGTTTGGTGGTATTGCAGAAATTGAAGATCTAAAGGTTGTTAAAGGTGAAGGTCCAGATGGAACTATTACTGATATCGTGATCTCTAGAACTTCAGAACTTAAAGTGAAAGATAAGAAAACTGGAGTTGTGTTAAGTACTAATAACATTCCTTATGGTTCTCAAATCTTTATTAAGAGTGGCGATGCTGTTAAACCTAATGATATTGTTTGCCAATGGGATCCTTATAACGGGGTGATCATTTCAGAATTTGCTGGTAAGATCAAGTACGAGAATATCGAACAAGGATATACCTACCAGGTTGAAATAGATGAGCAAACCGGATTCCAAGAAAAAGTAATTTCAGATTCTAAGAACAAGAAAATGATTCCGACCTTACTTATTTTAGGTAAGAAAGATGAAGTTATTCGTTCTTATAACCTACCAGTAGGGGCTCACCTTATGGTAGATAAAGATGAGAAAATCAAGGTTGGTAAAATTTTGGTTAAAATACCAAGAAAATCTTCTAAAGCTGGGGATATTACAGGAGGTCTTCCACGTGTAACAGAATTATTTGAAGCACGTAATCCTTCTAACCCTGCAGTTGTTAGTGAGATTGATGGTGTAATTTCTTTTGGTAAGATCAAAAGAGGTAACCGTGAGATCATCGTTGAGTCTAAATTAGGAGAAGTTAAAAAGTATTTAGTTAAACTTTCTAACCAGATCTTAGTTCAAGAGAACGATTATGTTCGTGCGGGAATGCCATTATCTGATGGATCTATTACTCCAGAGGATATCTTAAGTATTAAAGGACCAAACGCTGTTCAGCAATACTTGGTGAATGAAGTACAAGAAGTATATCGTTTACAAGGGGTGAAGATTAACGACAAGCATTTTGAGGTTGTTGTTAGACAAATGATGCGTAAAGTAAGAATCGTAGATTCTGGGGATACTATTTTCTTAGAGAACCAATTGATTCACAAGTCAGATTTCATTGAAGAGAATGATAACTTATTTGGATTGAAGGTAATTGAAAATCCAGGAGAGTCTACTAAACTTAAAGCGGGTCAACTTGTAAGTGTTCGTGAACTAAGAGATGAGAATTCATCTTTAAGAAGAGAGGACAAAGAACTTGCTACAGCTAGAGATGCGGTTAATGCTACAGCTACACCAATTCTACAGGGTATAACAAGAGCTTCCCTACAAACTAAATCATTCATCTCTGCAGCTTCCTTCCAGGAAACTACTAAGGTATTGAATGAGGCAGCGGTAGCCGGTAAGATAGATTACCTAGAAGGACTTAAGGAGAACGTTATCGTTGGACATAAGATCCCTGCAGGTACTGGAATGCGTGCTTACGATAACATAATTGTTGGTTCTAAAGAAGAGCTTAATGATATGATGGAGAAAAAGCAGGAAGTAAACTATAATTAATTAAATTCATTTCCTGTTTTGCTGAAGAGTAAGACAGGAGATAAATCATAAGAAATCTGCATTTTTTGACGCTTCGGCCGATTGAATGCAGATTTTCTTATTTTAGACAAAACTATAGAAATTATGAGTGATGATAAAAATGCAAAACAAGGGCAAATCAATATAGAATTGGATGAAAAAATAGCCGAAGGAATCTATTCCAACTTAGCTATTATCAACCATTCGGTATCAGAATTTGTGGTGGATTTTGTAAGTATAATGCCTGGAACACCAAAGAGTAAGGTGAAATCTAGAATTATATTAACTCCACAACATGCTAAGAGATTATTGAAAGCGTTGGGAGATAATGTAAAGCGATTTGAAAAAGCACATGGAGAAATAAAAGATTACGAGCAGCCACCAATCCCACTGAATTTTGGACCAACTGGGCAGGCTTAATCTGTCACCTAGAACGTATAGATAGCTATCGGTATGTCGAAGTTTAAGAGAAGAGAATATAACCCATATTTCGACAGGCTCAATATGACACTCAAATCATAAAACAAAAAACCCCGAAGAAATCTCTTCGGGGTTTTTATATATTTTAAAAAAGCTTTTAAAATTCCGATACTAAATGGAATTTTATGCTTGGATATTTAGATTGAGTCATTTGTAAAGAGAACTGTGAATCTGCAAAGAATACCAGTTGACCTCTTTTATCGTGAGCTAAGAATTTTGCTTTCACTCTTTTAAAGTCTTTAAATTCTTCGCTTTTTGGATCTTTTACTTCTACCCAAGTAGCTTTATATACATTTACGTTCTCATAGGTACATTTAGCACCATACTCATGTTCTAATCTATATTGAATCACTTCAAATTGTAAAGCTCCTACAGTTCCTATCACTTTTCTATTATTCATTTCTAAGGTGAATAATTGCGCAACCCCTTCATCCATTAACTGATCTATTCCTTTCTCCAATTGCTTGGATTTCATAGGATCTGCATTGTTAATATATCTAAAGTGTTCCGGGGAGAAACTTGGAATACCTCTATAATGAAGTACTTCTCCTTCAGTTAATGTATCTCCAATTTTAAAGTTTCCAGTATCATGTAATCCAACGATATCTCCCGGGTAAGAGATATCTACAATTTCTTTCTTTTCAGCAAAAAAGGCATTCGGACTTGAGAATTTTAGATTTTTCCCATGTCTTACGTGTAGATAGGGTTTGTTTCTTTCAAAAATTCCGGAGACAATCTTTATAAAAGCCAAACGATCACGATGCTTTGGGTCCATGTTGGCGTGGATCTTAAATACAAATCCGGTAAACTGTTTTTCGTTTGGCTCTACGACTCTTTCTTCACTTGCTTTTGCACGTGGAGTAGGAGCTATACTTACAAAACAATCCAGTAATTCTCTTACTCCAAAATTATTAAGCGCCGAACCAAAAAAGACGGGTTGTAAATTTCCATCTAAATAAGATTTATTATCAAATTTCGGATAGACTCCATCTATTAATTCAATCTCCTCTCTTAAAGTGTCTGCAGCTTTAGAGCCTAATAGCTCATCTAATTTTTCGGACTTTAGGTCGGATATTTCGATTGTATCTTCAATGTCTTTTCTAGGATCTCCTGTAAATAGATTAATATTCTTTTCCCAGATATTATATATTCCTTTAAAGTCGTAACCCATTCCAATAGGAAAACTCAAAGGAGTAACTTTTAAGCTTAATTTTTGTTCTATTTCATCTAACAATTCAAAAGCATCCTTTCCTTCACGATCCATTTTATTTATAAAAACGATCATTGGAATATTTCGCATTCTACATACTTCTACCAGCTTTTCTGTTTGTTCCTCTACACCTTTTGCAACATCTATCACCACAATCACGCTATCTACAGCTGTCAAGGTTCTAAAGGTATCTTCAGCAAAATCCTTATGCCCAGGAGTATCAAGAATATTTATTTTAATACCGTCGTATTCAAAAGCCAAAACCGAGGTTGCTACAGAGATACCACGTTGACGCTCGATTTCCATAAAATCACTTGTAGCTCCTTTTTTGATCTTATTAGATTTTACCGCCCCGGCCTCCTGTATAGCACCACCAAAAAGTAAAAGCTTTTCAGTTAAAGTGGTTTTCCCGGCATCTGGGTGAGAAATAATGCCAAATGTTCTTCTTCTTTTTATTTCGTCGGTAAATTTCATATGCTTCTTTAAGGCTGCAAAGATAAAATTTTTGATCTAGAAAAAGGAATTGTTCTTGGATTTGGATTTTATTATTTAAAAATGAATTTAGCGTCCTTAGCTCCTAATTTTCCTATGATTTGGTAAGGCTATTTTGTATTTTTGACATTCAATTTTAGCTATGACAGAAGAAAAAGTGATCTTGGTAAATCAAAAGGACGAACCTATTGGTTTAATGCCGAAGATGGAAGCCCACGAAAAAGGACTGTTACACCGTGCATTTTCAGTATTTATATTTAATGAAAAGAATGAATTGATGCTTCAGCAAAGAGCATTGTCTAAATATCATTCGCCAGGATTATGGACCAACACATGTTGTAGCCATCAAAGAGAAGGTGAAACTAATATTGAAGCTGGTAAAAGACGTCTTCAGGAAGAAATGGGTTTTACAGCAGACTTAGAAGATACGATATCCTTCATTTATAAAGCTCCATTTGACAACGGTCTAACAGAACATGAATTTGATCATATATTGGTTGGAAATTTTAACGAGGAACCAATGCTAAATCCTGAAGAGGCTGAAGCATGGAAATGGATGGGATTAGAAGAAGTTTCAGAAGACATGGAGAATAACCCTGGAGTGTATACCGAGTGGTTTAAGATCATATTCGATAAGTATTATCAATCTATAAAACGATGAAAGTAACTGTACATAGGAAGGCACATTTTAATGCTGCACATAGGTTATATCGGAAGGATTGGGATGCTCAGAAAAACCAAGACATCTTTGGGAAATGTAGCAACCCAAACTTTCATGGTCACAACTATGAATTAATTGTGTCTGTTAAAGGAGATATAGACCAAGAAACAGGCTTTGTAGTAGATATGAAGGTTTTAAAAGAGCTTATTGCCTCAGAAATAGAAGAATATTTAGATCACAAGAATTTAAATATTGAAGTTGAGGAATTTAAGCAACTTAACCCCACTGCAGAGAACATTGCAGTAGTGATTTGGAATAAATTAAGACTTAAAATTAAAGAAAACTTAGAACTTAGCGTAACTTTATACGAAACCCCTAGAAATTTTGTAACCTATAAGGGAGAATAAATAGGTTTAAATGTAGGAGATTCAATTTTTGACATCTGTATTCCCGATGAAAACGGTGAATTTTTCAAGTTGAATAAATTTACGGGAAAACGAGCATTGATTGTTTATTTTTATCCCAACAACTTTACACTAGGTTGGGTTAAGGAAGCAAGTGATTTCCAAGATAAGTATGAAGATTTCATAGCGCAAAATGCTAAAGTTTTCGGGATAAGTTCCAATTTTGAATTTTCACATAAAAATTAAAATCCAAATATCAATTAGCCTTTACATTTTTATTAGGCAAAGTTAGAAAAGCAAGTTCAGCTGTTAACGTAAAAGCTTCACTCCTAGGATTTCTTCTAGGTCTAGAAATTTTTTTGTTTTATGTTAGAGGAATGTTCAACATGGAATACAACGAGCTAAATGCAGCTTTTTATAATAAAAAAAGCATTTAATAAATTAAGATTTTAGCGAATGAATAATGAATTATATCTTTTGAAATTTGATCCTATACTCAAGGAAAAGATATGGGGTGGGAGTAAGTTAAATTCTTTATTTAATAAAAAAACTAAATCTAATAAAACAGGAGAAAGTTGGGAGATATCAGATCATGAAGATGATATTTCTATAGTTTCTAACGGACCATTAAAAGGTAAATCTCTTCAATATTTATTGAAGGAATACAAGGAAGAATTGGTAGGGAAGGAAGTGTTTAAGAACTTCGGAATTAAATTCCCCTTGCTAATTAAATATATAGATGCCGCTGAAAATTTATCTATACAACTTCATCCAAACGATAAGATCGCAAAGGAAAAGCATAATTCATTCGGGAAGACTGAAATGTGGTATATCATGCAAGCAGATAAAGATGCAGAACTTATTTTAGGATTTAAGGAGCCTATTTCCAAAGCAAAATATGTAGAACTAGTAGAGCAGAACAAGCTTCCAGATTCTTTAAATAAGGTAAAGGTAAAAGTAGGAGATGCTTTTATAATTCCTCCGGGTTTAGTTCATGCTATTGGGAAAGGAGTGGTGTTGGCTGAAATTCAGCAGACTTCAGATGTCACATATCGAATATATGATTGGGACAGAAAATCTGAAACAGGTGAAAAAAGGGAGTTGCATACTGCATTAGCATTAGAAGCCATAGATCTTTCCAGTGAAGATGGACATAAAATAGATTACACTATTCAATCCAATACGACTTCAAAAATAATTGCTACAAATTATTTTAAAACGAATATTATTGCTGTGGATGGGGAAATAAATGAAGATTATAGTGAAAAAGACTGTTTTATTATACTCATGGGAATAGAAGGGGAATCAATTATTAGTCTTGAGAATGGAAATTCTGAAATTTTAAAACCGGGAGAAACCCTATTAATACCCGCTTCAAAGCCAAATATCAAAATAAATAGTTCAGGAGCAAAAATTTTAGAGGTAAGTGTGTAGTATTATTGGAAAATAGATTAAATTCGCAACTTAAAATTTAGAAAATATGGCAAGTAAGAGATTGTTAAAAAGGGATGTGAATTATGTGATGGGAGATATTATTGAAGCTGCATATATCCACCAATTAGCAGATCCTAAGCAAGACCCTAAACAAACTGAGGCGATTGTTGATGAAGCTATCGTTGCTTTTGATGGTTTGATCGCTAAGATCAATCAGAAAAATGTTGAAGACAAGAAAAAACATTTTAAAGGTATAGAGAAAGAACTTGAAACTAAAGCTAATGCTTTGGTAGAAAAGATCAATAAATTATAATATTTATTAGACGCCGATGTAGCTCAGCTGGCTAGAGCAGCTGATTTGTAATCAGCAGGTCGTGGGTTCGAGTCCCTCCATCGGCTCTAAATAAAAAACCTTTCTGAAAAGAAAGGTTTTTTTGTTTTTTAATATTTCCGAAGATCTTAGTGGTCTACATCTAATTCTAATAATTTGGAACACTTTTTCTGAACTTTTTTAAATTCAATTTCATGTTCAATAATGTCTTTGTTCCAAAAAGGGATCATTTTAGATAGTTTTCCTTGCGCTTCTACCGATTCTATTTTTTCTGGAAAGGCATGTTGAATTACTTCCAACATGATATTTACCGCAGTGGAGGCTCCAGGGGAAGCACCTAATAGAGCTGTGATAGATCCATCTTTGCTGTGAACTACATCTGTTCCAAATTCTAATACACCGCCTTCTTCCTCATCCTCTTTAATTATTTGTACTCGTTGTCCGGCAACTTTTAACTCCCAATCGTCAGATTTGGCATCTTTTAAGAATACTCTTAACTCGTTCATTCTATCTTCATGAGTCATGCTTACCTGCTGAATAAGGTATTTAGTTAATGGTAAGTTGTGCCAGAAAACGCCCCACATTGATGGCAGATTGTCAAAATTAAGAGATTTAAAAAGATCTAAATAAGAACCTTGCTTTAAAAATTTTGTGCTGAAACCTGCGAAGGGTCCAAAAAGTAATTCTTGGTTACCTTTAATATGTCTGGTGTCTAAATGTGGTGTAGACATTGGAGGTGCATCTGGACCGGCTTTGCTATAAACCTTTGCATGATGTTTTTTAATAACTTCACTATTTTTGCAATACAACCATTCTCCACTTACAGGAAAACCTCCATACCCATCTTTCTCATCTATTTCTACCTTCTGCAGGAGGGGTAGGGCACCACCTCCAGCTCCAATGAACACGTGTTTTGCATTATAATGTACATGTTCATTGGTATTAAGGTTTCTAACCTTTGCCAGCCACTCTACTTGAACGTTAGGATCTATATCTACAACTTCATGGTTAGTTGTCACCGGGGTATCAAAATGCTCCTCAAGAATCTTAAAATAGGTTTTGGTAAGGGTTTCAAAATCCAAGCCTGTGCCCAATTCCATTCTGGTGGCAGCCATAACTTCACTAGGGTCTCTATTTTGCATTATTAGAGGAAACCATTGCTTTAATTTCTCTTGATCCTCAGAAAATTTCATGTTTTCAAACATAAAATGGCTACTCATTTCTTGGTAGCGTTTCTTTAGAAAGGCTACATCTTCCTTTCCTCTAACCCAACTATGATGTGTTACAGATTGAATAAAGGATTTTGGATCTTTTAAGAGTTTTTGTTCTATAAGGTAGGACCAGAATTCTTTTGATTGTTCAAATTGAGTGAAAATTGAAACAGCTTTTGAAACATCTATTTCTCCATTTTCTTTTTTTGGAGTATAATTTAATTCGCATAATGCAGAATGACCTGTTCCAGCATTGTTCCAAGCGGCAGTGCTTTCTTGTGCCACTTTATCCAATCTTTCCAATATAAGAATCTTGGAACTTGGATCTATCAGTTTTATCATCAATGCTAGTGTAGCGCTCATGATGCCTCCGCCAACACAAATAAGATCATAGGAAGAAACTGAAGGCGTATTTTCTTTCATAAAGGATTTTTCCTAAAGTTAAGAAACTCATTTTTTACAAATGTTAAGCAAAAAATAAAAGATGCTTTCATTATAAATGAAAGCATCTTTTAAAATAAAATTTAAAAAACAGAATAGTTATTGGTCTTCTACCTTTTGTTCTAATTTCTCGTTTTTCCGACGTTCCTTCAAAAAGGATTTTAGATCTTTTCCGTATTTAGATTTTTTAACTTCTGGGGTAAGAGAAGAATAAATAGTGTCTAAATATTTGATATTTGCATCAAATACTTCAGATAATGCTAAATATGGTGCGATCTCTAAATCTTTGTTATTCACAGCATAATTAACTGTAAATAAATAGCGTCTTTTAAGTAATCTATCAAAATCTTGATTTGTAGAAAGGATTAATTCTTCATTTTCATCTCGCTGCGCCTCAAAATTCTTCTGAATTAATTCTAAATTCTTATCATTAAAGCGTCCCATCATCTTTTTATAATCCATCAGTTTTTCCTGATTTGTTGAACCTACCACCTTTGCATCAACTTCAAAATTCTTTAAGGTTGTATTTATGGTAACTTCCCCAGCTTCTGCAAAAAAATCGATACGATCATTATAAACAGTATTATCTACTTTATCTAGAAAAAGATACATAATTTGAGGGCTTTCAATATAATCGCCTAATTCAAAATTTGCATCTCCATCTATCATCACAGAATCTACATTTACCAATAAGGTATCTTCAATTTTCTGTAAATAAATGGTTCCTTTTTTTAATCCTTTAATATGACCCTTTATAAATAAGTTGTTTTCCTTATCGGAACATGCAGTAATACTCATGATTATGAGCAATAAGAAGCTAATTTTTTTCATCAATTCTAGTTGGAAGGTTTGAGGGCAAATATCTTATTAATTTTCATTTTATACTAACTCGCAGCGGCCATTTGCATAAGAATTGTGCACAAAATTGCACCATAAGTTCCTACCACATATCCAAAGACAGCTAATAGTACTCCAACAGTTGCCAATGAGGGGTGAAATGCTGCAGCGACTACCGGTGCGCTAGCTGCGCCACCAACATTAGCCTGACTTCCTACTGCAAGAAAGAAGTACGGAGCTTTAATTAATTTTGCAACTAAGATTAGAAGGGCTGCATGAATTGTCATCCATACTAATCCAATAGCAATAAGTCCAGGATTTTCAAAAACCATGGTTAGGTCCATTTTCATTCCTATCGTAGCTACCAACATATATATAAATACACTTCCTATTTTACTTGCACCCGCGCCTTCATAAGACTTGAATTTAGTAAAAGAAAGTATAATTCCAATTGCAGTTGCAATAGAGATCATCCAGAAAAAAGAGGAAGAGAAAGATGACAATGCGCTTTTACTATCTGTGAAAACTTCAAAGTTATTGGTAAGAAATGCTGAAATCCCATCTGCTCCCCAATGTGCAATTCCTACGGCACCAAATGCTAATGCTAAAAGGATCATTATATCTGCAAGAGAAGGATTTCTTGTAACGCTCTCTGCATAAGAGGCAACTTTATTTTTAAGATTCACAATAGCCGAATCATCTGCGCCAAGCCATTTATCAATTCGTTCATTTCTACCTATACCAAATAAGATAAGAGCCATCCAAAGATTCGCTACTACAATATCCACAAGTACCATCCCACCATATAGATCTGGATTATATTCATAGATCTCTAACATAGCAGCTTGATTTGCGCCACCACCAATCCAGCTTCCGGCTAAGGTGGATAAGCCTCTCCAAACAGCATCTGGTCCAATTCCTCCTACAGTTTCTGGGGAGAAAAATGAGATAAGTAGAATTGCTATAGGTCCACCTATAATAATACCCACGGTCCCTGTAAAAAACATGATAAGTGCCTTTGGGCCTAAATTAAAAATGGCTTTTAAATCTATACTCAAGGTCATTAAAACTAAAGAGGCTGGCAATAGATATCTACTGGCTATAAAATACAGCTCGGAAGTTTCATCTGATATTATATTTAAGGAATTAAATATTGCTGGAATCAAATAGCACATTAATAGTGCAGGAACTATAGAATAGAATTTTTTCCAAAAACCTTCTTCTTGAGAAGAGGTTAAAAATACAAACCCTAATGAAACCATTAAAATTCCTAATACAATGGCATCGTTAGTGAATAGGGGAGCGTTTTCCATGAATTATTTTGTTTGCCCGGCAAAATACAATTTTTATTAATTTAAAGCAGAAAAGACAACAAGGTTTACCAATTTTCCAATGGGATTAATTTCTGTAAACTTTTTGCAACTCCATCTTCAATGCTTAAGGCTGTGATATGGTTGGCTACGAGTTTAGCTTCCTCTCTTGCATTTCCCACAGCGACTCCAAAACCTACATGATTTAACATCTCCACATCGTTATAATTATCTCCATAAGCAATTACATCATTCAAAGTGAAATTAAAATGTTGCTCCAATAGATATTTAATCGCTGTAAGTTTAGAAATACTTTTAGGCGAAATTTCTAGATATGTAGATTTAGATCTATACAGATGAAGATCTTTGGGATATTCTTTGCTAAGAAATGCTACAATTTGATCTATTTGATCTACCTCGCCCATAGCCATAATCTTATGGGCACCTTTACTTTCAGTTTTCCATTTAGCTATAACATCTTCCCCTATTTTTACATTTGGGGAGATTTTAGTATTATTCTCTTCTCTCTTAGCCCAATAGTCCATTGAAGGAACATACCATTCGTCATTATGATATAAACTTAAATGACAATTTAAATTAGTGTTCCATTTGTTTAAATGCTCTATAATGTTAACAGGGATCTCGGTAGTACTTACGGTTACATTATTTACAATAATTAAACCTCCATTATAACTTATTATTGGAAGCTCTTCTATTTCTAATTCCTTCTGAAGATGCCTCATTGCTGCTGGCATTCTAGCTGAAATAAGAATGAATGGGATTTTATTCTTTAATTTCTTTATTTCTGAAATGGTCGAAACAGATAACTGTCGTTCCTTATTTAATAAGGTTCCATCTATGTCTGAAAAAATTATTTTGTATTTCATTTAATTTTCCTCTTTCTTTTTGGGTTGCCTTTTGGCTTCCTTCAATGCTTTAGAAAGCATATATTCTATCTGTCCATTGGTACTTCGGAAATCATCCGATGCCCATTTCTCGATAGCTTTAAGCATATCTTCATTTAACCTTAAGGCAAATGCTTTCTTTTTACTCATTTTATTTAACTGACTTTATAAAATCTACCAGGCTTGGAATTAATTCTGGGTGCAATGGCCTATTGGGTTCATTATAAGATTTGGTGTTCTCCAAGTTATCTCCATCGATCTTCCTAAAAACATGATTCATTTTATCTAATATTACAAGTTTTGAATTTGGATTCGCTACAGCTAATAAATTAGCCTCAGTAGTGTCTACTTGAATGTCAAAACTTCCATTAACAATAAGAATAGGCATTTCTAGTTTTGCAATTTCTTCTGTAGGTTTATATTTTATCCATGATCTCATGAAGGGCTGAACGCTCGGCCTAAATACAGATTGTAATAATGGATTATAATTTGAGGTTTTTCCTTTTTCTTCTATTTCTAAAAAGGCGATTTTAGCGTTTTCAGCTAAGCCTTCAGATTGTTTCGATAACTGGTCTACAATGATCTTATCTATACTTCTACCAGCCCCTGCAATAGAAATAAATGCATCTGCTTTCTCTATAGCAGCAAGCATTCCTATAAGTGAACCTTCACTATGCCCTGCAATGATTATTTTTCCATATGTTTGCTTGGCTTTAAAGTGATCTAAAATATCACTTACGTCCTTTACGAAATCTTCTATACTAAGCTCTTCTTCACGGATCTTAAATTTATTCATTTTAAAGATTCGCTTGTCAAATCTATAAGTTGCAATTCCGTTTTCGGCTAGTTGTTTTGCAATGAGTTTAGAACCATCATTTTTCATCATAAAGCCATTTCCATTCCTATCTGTAGGACCAGAACCTTGAATTAAGATTACAAGATCGGGATGCTTTACAGCTGCCGGAAGGGTTAAAGTACCATCAATAAATTTATTGATAGATTCTTCACTTTCAATTATAGAGTCGTTTTGCGAGAACCCAAGATTGAAAATAAATAAGGTTAAAATAACTAGGTGCTTTTTCATGATTTTTAAGGAGAATTTAATGTTTTAATTTTTCAGTATATTTTTTCAAAATTCGTTCTGCATCGTGAGGTTGTTGAGTTCCTATTAAGAAATGCTTCTTTTCCTTGGTTACAATTTGGATGCCATAGTTTCCAGACACATTATAGGCTTTAGCTTCTCCTAATCCCTTAACTCCCCATCCTCCGTATTCTGATAAGGGCGCATATTTTCTAACATAAACCTTCTCTATTTCCGACCACTTATATTTTTTTTTGAAAAAAGCAATAGGATGAAAACTAGCAGTTATACCCGAGGCGTCGATTTTAGTTCTTAATTCTAACATTATAAAACCAGCTATAACAATTGCAACGATAATTGTGGAGAAAACTAAGGAAGAATCTACTTCGTTAATTGTAAAACCATTGGTGTGGGAATATAGACTCACTAATAACCCTGCTACAGTTGCTCCTAATATTACTATTAACCACCATTGCCTGAATTGCTGCTTTTCTACAAAAACCCGCATCTTAATGATTTAAAGTACCCGCGTTAACGATGGGAGAGGCATCTTTATCTCCACAAAGTATAACCATTAGATTGCTTACCATTGCGGCTCTGCGCTCGTCGTCTAAATGGACAATGTTTTTCTTGCTTAATTCATTTAATGCCATTTCTACCATACTTACGGCACCTTCAACAATTTTGTGTCTAGCTGCAACTATTGCAGTAGCTTGTTGTCGTTTTAACATTGCACTTGCAATCTCATTAGCATAAGCTAGGTAACCTATTCGCGCTTCTAGAACTTCAATTCCCGCGATATCTAACCTTTCTTCTAATTCTTTTTCCAAAGCTTCACTTACCTCATTTACGCTGGATCTTAAAGTAATATCTTCTTCTAAACCTTCATCTGCAAAATTATCATAAGGATACATGCTGGCAAGTTTTCTAACTGCTGCATCGGTTTGTACTACTACAAAATTTTCAAAATTATCTACATCAAAAGAAGCTTTAAATGTATCCTTTACCCTCCACACAAGAATGGTGCTTATCATTATTGGGTTTCCCAATTTGTCATTTACTTTTAATCGTTCACTGTCAAAATTTCTAGCTCTTAAGGAGATTTTGGTTTTCGTGAAGAAAGGATTTACCCAAAATAGTCCATTGTTTTTTACAGTTCCTTTGTATTTACCAAAAAGCAACAATACTCTAGATTCATTAGGGTTTACTAAGATTAATCCAGGAACAAGTGCAAGAGTGGCTAAGATTAAAATAAGGAACAAGGGCATCTTCATGGTTATAAGTCCAGCTGCACCTATTATTAATAAAAGTACAATTAGAGAGAGCATGACATAACCATTGGAAGGAGTTGTTGTTTTTTCGTTGGAATCCATAATAGAATTATTAGAAGTGATATTAATATGATATCATAAATATATTGTTTTAAACTTAAATATGCAAATCAAAAATTAACAATGAAATTATATTAGGTTATATATATTTGTAAAAAATGATCTATGAAACAATTAATATTATCAGTCTGTTTTTTATTTAGTATTTCTGTTGGATTTGCAGGAGATAATGACTGGGGACAAACAGGGCACAGAGCTACTGCAGAGATTGCCCAATCTTATCTTAGTAAAGATGCTAAAAAGGAGATCGCAAAATTATTGAATGGTAAAAGCCTTGCTTTTGTTTCCACATTTGGAGATGAGATAAAAAGTGATTCTGAATACAGAAAATATGGCCCATGGCATTATGTGAATTTACCTGAAAATGCTACCAAATATATAGTAGATGATGCAAATCCTGATGGAGATTTGTTAATGGGAATTAGAAAATGTGTTGAGGTATTAAAAGATAAAAGTTCCTCTAAAGAAGAGAAAGAATTTTATTTAAAAATGTTAGTTCATTTTATTGGAGATCTTCATCAACCTCTTCATACAGGTAGAGGAGAAGATAAAGGAGGGAACGATATTCAAGTGAGATGGTTTGGTGATGGATCTAATCTTCATAGAGTTTGGGATAGTGAAATGATAGATTCTTATGATATGAGCTATACTGAAATGGCAAGAAATACTAAAGTTCTTTCAAAAGCACAAACAAAAAGTATTGCCTCTGGAACTTTTGAAGACTGGATGTATGAATCCAAGAAATTAAGCGAACGCGTATATGCTTCAGCAGAAGTTGGTGAAAAATTAAGCTATAGGTATATGTACGATTGGTTTCCTGTTGTTGGAGAGCAACTCCAAAAAGGTGGAATCCGGCTTGCTCAAGTATTAAACGAGATTTTTGATTAGTAAGATCTTTTTGGAATCTTTTATAGAAAGTAAAGAATTAGATCGGCCGCAATAATATGCGGCCGATCTAATTTTATTTTTAGCAAAAACCGTTAATAGTCTAATTCGATCTAATAGGAATAGTTTAACTTATTAATTAATATATTGTTCTAAATGTCAGGTTAATCCGTGGTTTAAAAGATTTCTTTGTTTTAGGTAGTTGATGTTTCCAAAATTCCTGAGTGCCTCCTTTCATAATAAGTAAGCTTCCATGTTCTAAAGGGATCTCATATTTTAAATTAGGCTTAGACTTATGTTTAAGTTGAAATTTCCTTACTGCGCCTATGCTTACAGATGCAATTATTGGATTCTTGCCTAATTCTTTCTCATCATCTGCATGCCAACCCATACTATCGTTTCCGTCTCTATATAGGTTTGCCAAACAATGAGTAAACGTATATCCCGTAAGTTTAACTATTTCAGCATATAAAGTATGGAGTTCGTTAGAGAAGGGCAGAGGGTCTAATTTTAGTCCTGAATATGAGTAGGGCTGAGAGTTTAAAGCATATAAAGTAGTTAATCTTGGTTGTGGAATTGTTTTACCAAAAATTTTAATTGAATATTGTTCCCATTGTAGGCTATTCAAGAGGGATTCCAGATAGAAATCCGCCAATTCATCATTTAAAAAGTTTGGAAAATACTCGAGATTGGCATCTGTAAGGGTTATTTCGGAATGTTTATGATTAGAATTCATTTTAAATGGAAAAATAAGCCCACCAAATTAATACAAATTGTAATGGAAGACGAAGAATTAATGCCCAAACTGGAATCCCTGCACCTGCCTTTTTAGAGCTGAGCATATAAAAATGAACCAGTAAAAATATTAATAACATTAAGATTATTCCATAAATGGCGAGAATTTTAGTTTCTTCAAAAAGTAAAGCAATTGCCAAAATGATCTCTGCAGCCCCACTTAGATAGACTAAAAGTTTATGCTGAGGTAAATATCTAGGCATAATTCGTAAATATGCTTTTGGTTTGACAAAATGAAATATTCCTGCTAGAAGATACATACTAGCCATTAAAAGAAAGTGCCAAGGGTAATTCATGAGCATTAATTGATGGTTGAAAGTATGCTCAAATTAATTAAAATGTTTGCACAAATCTCTCTTAATTAAGGAATACATTCTTAATTCTAAAAAAAAAATATTTTTTTTGCCTAATTAATTAGAATAGAGTAACTTCCCGCACCCATTCTATTTAACTTAACCATTGATTTATTTGAAAAAAAATTACTTTTTTCTACTTTTTATCGCCTTTTTCTCTGGGAATTTATTTTCTCAGGAGGAGTCTTATGAAGATAAATATCTAGACTCTCTTTTTGTAATTTCTTCTGCATTTCTAGACAATTTCAACCATAAGGAAGCTATAGAGCATTCTATGGAATTAGAGAAAGATGCTAAAAAAAGGAAAAATGATCTATACAGTTATAGAGCTCATACCATATTAGGATATAGTTACAATGATCTTAACGATACAATACGCGCATTAAAGCATTATAATTATGTTTTAGATTATGCTAAGAAATTAGATGATCCCACATATTTAATGAGCGCATATAATAATCTTGGGAATATTTTTTCTGAAAATGAAAAAACTATTCAAAAAGGGATAGATTATTATCATCTTAATTTAGATCTCGCTAAAGAAAAAAATATTCCTGAGCAAATTCTTATTGCGAGGGTAAATATTGCATGGACTTATATAGATAATGAAGATTACGATAATGCTTGGATATATTTAAGTAAGGGCTTGGAGATGGAGCAAAGCTTTGATGATGCAATTCGTTTTTCACATCTCAACTTTCTTGCTGGAAGATATTACATGGCGAAGAATGATCTTAATAAAGCAAAAGAATATTTCGAAAAATCGGCTGCTGTTGTAAGTCAAGAAAGCTTGGTACTAATAGGCGGAGTTGTTTATAATGAATATTCGAAACTTTTATTTAAAGATGGACAGTATAAAGAGGCTTATGAAGCATTAGAAAAATCTAAAGAATATAATGATAGAATATATCAGACTGAAAAGTTAGAACAAATCCAGATTGCCAGTGCAAAATTTGATGTTGGAGAATATCAACGGGATCTAGAAATTGCAAGAAAGGAGCAATTATACAAGGATGGATTAATAGAGAAGTCTCAAGAACGAATGTATGTCTTAATAATCGCGTCCATAATTCTAATAGTTATCATAATTCTTGTTTATAGAATTAATCTTTCTAGGAGAACATTGATCCAAGAATTAAGTGAAAAAAATGAAGAATTAATAGCGGCAAAAGAAGAAGCAGAGCGTCTTACCAGACAAAAGACAAAGTTCTTTTCTACTATTAGTCATGAGTTGCGAACTCCACTTTATGGTGTAATAGGGCTTACATCTATACTTATGGATGACGAATCTCTTCATAAACATGAAGAAGATCTTAGATCTTTAAAATTCTCAGCAGATTATTTATTGGCTTTGATAAATGATGTACTTCAAATGAATAAAATGGAATCTAATCTATTAGATTTAGAGCCAATGCCTTTCAATTTGAATGAACTAATGAGAAGTATTGTGAAATCCTTTGAATTTACCCGACTTCAAAATAAGAACACCATTCATTTAGAGCTTTGTCAGGAAGCAAAATCTAATTTAATTGGAGATAAGGTTAGACTTTCCCAAATCTTGATGAATCTTGTTGGGAATGCAATGAAGTTTACAGAGCGAGGAGATATTTGGATCAAGACTAAACTCACAAAAAGTTCAGAAAAAACCTCCAAAATTTATTTTGAAATTAAGGATAATGGTTCAGGGATTTCTAAACATAACCAAGAACTTATCTTCGAAGAATTTTCTCAATTACAATCTTCTAATTATAATTATCAAGGAACAGGTTTAGGTTTACCAATAGTCAAGAAGCTGTTGGTTTTATTTGATTCTGAAATTAATCTTATAAGTGAAGAGGGAATAGGATCTACTTTTAGTTTCACAATTGAATTTGAAAACGGGGAGGCAACTAATGATCTTGATCAGAACTTAGAGAAACATGTCTCGAGTATAGATTCTATTATATCTTCAGGAGAAAAGAGAATTCTAGTAGTGGACGATAACAGAATAAATCAGGTAGTGACTAAAAGAATACTTGAGCAGCAACAATTTGTTGTAGATATTTGTGATAATGGAGTTGATGCTGTTGAGCGAGTAAGGAATCATGGTTTTGAGATGGTGCTCATGGATGTAAATATGCCGGGTATCTCAGGACTAGAAGCAACCAAAAGAATTAGAGAATTCAATAAACATATTCCTGTTATTGCTCTAACTGCAATGGAAATAGATGAAATTAGAGAGGAGATCTATGAGTCTGGCTTAAACGATATCATCGTTAAGCCATATGATACTGCTAGATTTTATCAGGTTATCTTCAAAAATCTCCCATCTAAAATTTTAAGTTAATTCTATTTTTCTATAAGTTTAGAATCTTCTGGTTTTTCGAAAAGTTTGTCTTCAGCATTAAAAAACACAATGTTGCTAAGAGTAGCTTCTCCTATTTTTTCTCCAAAACCATCTTTTAAGTTCCAGTTATGGAAAGACCATTTAGTTGCAACTGGGATCCCATTGATCACTTCGTAATCTGAATATACAATACCATGTGGATTTTCTTCAGCTTTTGCTTGATCTCCACTTCCAAAAGTTACAATATATCCAGCACCATGCAATAAGCCGGTTTCTCTTTCCTGGTAGATCACATACCAATCGTCTGGAGCATCTCCAATATTTTCGCCAAATGTGAGCCTTCCAACATCAAAGTTATTTCCACTCATTTTTACAGATTCTAAGGATTCCCAATTAGTTCCCGGATCAGTCAATTTAAATGGGATAGAAAAGAAATATTGCCAAGTGAACATATCGAATCTTGCACCTTTTTCATCAGCATCTGCAGGGCATAAATACACTTGATTCCCATCGAAGATCAATTGAGTGTTATTGTTTTTATCTACTCTTATTTTAGATGAATTTGTAAGACTGGTAATTTTTCCATTCAACCTTTCTTGGCCATCAAAAGTAAGAGAAATATCAAAAGATACGGCTCTGTTTTTGCTCCAATCTGCTTTATTATGTGCGTTTTCTATACCTTGGGCAAAAGCAACGGCAGGAGAAACAGCGCCATCTCCAATTCCACCATCAGGCTCGGTCATTATAACCTCCTCGGCAGGAGTTTCTTTATTTTGTTCGTCTTTACAGCTTATTAGTAACAGCACAGTAAATAGAAGAATTAAATTTTTCATAGTTTATTTTTTGTTTAGGTCTTTAAAATTACGAAAGCTTTCATGAATGCTTATAAAAAAACCGTTTAGTTGCTTTTACACAAACTAAACGGTTAAATAGATATTGTTTAAATATGATTATTTCACCATATCGAAACTCCTCTTAATAAAAGCAGTTAACTCTTCACCTTTTAATAGGTTCTGAGATAATCTTGCTAAATCTAAAGATTGTTTAATTAAACGCTCCTGTTTCTTTTCAGTTTTAGAGTTTAGAATTTCAGAAATTAATTCATGGTTAGTATTCACAACCAAATTATACATTTCTGGCATATTGCCCATTCCAAACATTCCACCACCACCGGTTTGTTGCATCTCCTTCATTCTTCTCATGAATTCTGGTTGCGTGATAATAAGTGGAGAAGCATTACTATCCATAGCTTCTAATTGAACAGTATATTTTCCTGCTGGAATCACTTTTTCGAAATCTGCTTTTAATTTCTCTTTTTCTTCTTCAGAAAGTTTAGAGATTTTCTCTTCTTCTTTTTTGATAAGATTATCAATATTGTCTCCATCCACACGTACAAAAGAGATCTTTTCTTTACTTGATTCTAATTTCTGAATTAAGTGAGAAACAATTGGAGAGTCCATCAATAGAACTTGATATCCTTTATCCTTTGCAGCTTCAATATAGCTGTGCTGTGCATCTGTATTAGACGCATATAATACTATTAGATTCCCATCTTTATCTGTTTGGTTATCTTTTATTTTCTCTTGAAGTTCTTCAAAAGTAAAGTAGGTATTATCTACAGTAGGATACAATGCAAACTTATCTGCTTTTTCAAAGAATTTATCTTCTGAAAGCATTCCGTATTCTATAACGATCTTAATATCGTTCCATTTCTTTTCGAAATCTTCTCTGTTATTGGTGAAAAGTGCTTTCAGCTTATCTGCAACTTTTCTAGTAATATAACTAGAGATCTTTTTCACAGCACCATCTGCCTGAAGGTAAGATCTAGAAACATTTAATGGAATATCTGGAGAATCTATAACTCCACGTAACATAGTTAAAAACTCTGGCACGATCCCTTCTACATTATCTGTTACATATACTTGGTTCTGGTACAATTGGATCTTATCCTTCTGCATGTTCATATCCTGACCCATTTTTGGGAAATATAAGATACCGGTAAGGTTAAAAGGATAATCTACATTTAAGTGGATGTGGAATAAAGGATCCTCAAATTGCATAGGATACAACTCTCTGTAAAATCCTTTATAATCTTCATCTTCCAGATCTGCTGGTTGCTTTGTCCAGGCTGGAGTTGGATTGTTAATGATGTTATCTACTTCTACAGTTTCTGGTTTTGCATCTTTTTCTGCATCCTCAGGAAGTGGTAATTCTTCTTCTTTAGTTCCGAATTTAATTGGCACTGGCATAAACTTGTTATACTTAACAAGTAATTCACTTATTCTCCCTTCTTCAAGAAACTGGCTATCTTCTTCATTAATATGAAGAATGATCTCTGTACCCCTTTCAGTTCTATCAGATTCTTCCAAACTAAAATCTGTAGTTCCTTCACATACCCAATGAGCAGCAGGTTCGTCTTTATAAGACTTAGTAAAGATCTCTACTTTATTAGCAACCATAAAGGCAGAATAGAATCCAAGACCAAAATGTCCTATTATTCCACTATCCTTAGCAGAATCTTTATACTTTTCTAGAAATTCTTCAGCTCCAGAAAATGCAACTTCATTAATATATTTTTCAACCTCATCCTTGGTCATCCCAACTCCTTGGTCTATCACGTGAAGGGTTTTATTTTCCTTATCTATTTTAACTTCGATCTTAGGATTTCCATAAGCCACATCTATCTCACCAATACTAGTAAGGTGCTTTAATTTTAAGGTAGCATCTGTTCCATTAGAAATTAACTCTCTTAAAAAGATCTCATGATCACTGTATAAAAACTTTTTTATTAAAGGGAAAATGTTTTCTACAGATACATTAATTTTTCCTGTTGCCATATATCAAAAATTTTATTGAATTATTACTTTCCATACTACTGTCAAAAAAAATACCAAGACCTGCTCGCTGACAAACTGACACTTGTAATGTAAATATTCCCTTTGCGTCTAATAATTAATGGCAATTAGATGACATTAAAGATTTAACAAATATTTCTGTTTAATGTTTATCTATAAAGATTAAACAATATGTATCTTTGAAAAAGAAAGAAAGAATTATGGCAACGAAAAAGCAACCGATAGAAAAAAAGTTCAGTAAGGAGATCTTGATTGAATTTTATATGGATTATGTTCTAGAGCATGAGCAAATGCCTAAAAGTGTTTATAAGTTCACGAAAGAGCATAAAATTACAGAAGATCAATTTTATGAATATTTCGGAAGTTTTGAAGGACTTAGAAAAGGGATTTGGAGTCAGTTTTATATGAATACTATGGAAGTAATGCATCAAAGCATTGAATTTGAAACTTTTACTCCCAGAGAAAAACTGCTCACTTTTTATTATACTTTCTTCGAATTGTTAACTGCTAATAGAAGTTATGTACTCCTAACTCTTAATGAAAATCCAAATAAGCTTAAAAATTTAGAACAACTAAAGGAGCTTAGAAAAGACATAAAAGTTTTCGCTAAAGAGTTGATCTCTGAAGGAAATGAAAATAAAAATAATCAAATTTTAAAGCAATCTGAGGTTGTGTTTTCAGAAGCTAGCTGGATTCAGTTTTTATTTATCCTAAAATTTTGGTTAGATGATAATTCAGCAAAATTTGAAAGTACAGATATAGTAATTGAGAAGTCCGTAAATACTGTTTTCGATCTTTTTGATAATACACCACTAGAGCGAGTGATAGATTTAGGTAAATTCCTGTGGAAAGAAAAAATGAATTAAATAGGTTTTAAAACCACTCGGGTATAGTGCCCTACAATTTTATTTCCCTACAAGTAAATTCTATACCTGTGTGGTTTTCAACAATAACCTTAAACTATGAAGACAATAGATAGCATACCAACTGGAAAACTAGGAAGAACTAGTAAAATGGTGCAAACCGGTGTAAAAGTTGGTGGTAATTATATTAAATATTATAGTAAAAAAGCCTTTGATAAGAGCTTAACTCGTGATGAGTTAAACGAGGAAAATGCTTCAGATATTTATGATGGATTAAAGAGTTTAAAGGGGAGTGCCCTTAAAGTGGCTCAAATGCTTTCTATGGAAAAAAGCCTTATGCCTAGTGCTTATGTAGAGAAATTCTCCTTAGCGCAATTTAGTGTGCCGCCATTATCGGCTCCTTTAGTTAGAAAAACTTTTAAAAAATATAATGGAAGCTACCCCGAGCAACTTTATGATACGTTTGCAACGCAGTCGGTAAATGCAGCCAGCATTGGACAAGTGCATTTGGCTACAAAGAATGGGAAAAAACTTGCTGTGAAAATCCAATATCCGGGCGTTGCAGATAGTATCAGTTCAGATCTGGCAATGGTAAAACCTATTGCAACCAGAATGTTCAATTTACAAGGGAAAGATTCAGAAAAGTACTTTAAAGAGGTAGAGGGGAAGCTGCTGGAAGAGACAGATTATATTTTGGAAGTAGAGCAAAGCAAGGAGATCTCTATGGCTTGCTCTCATATTCCTAATCTAAAATTCCCTAAGTATTATGAGGATCTTTCTAGTGAGCGCATTATTACTATGGATTGGATGGAAGGGGAGCATTTGAGCGAATTTTCTACAAGAAATTCAAATCAAATACTTTCAAATAAAATAGGTCAGGCATTATGGGATTTCTACATGTATCAGATGCACGGTTTAAAAGCTGTACATGCCGATCCGCATCCTGGTAATTTTTTGGTGGATGCTGATTCAAATTTAATTGCGATAGATTTTGGTTGCGTTAAAAGAATTCCTGAAGATTTTTATACGCCATATTTTGAATTAGCCGAAAGGAAAAATTTGGACAATAAAGATTTCTTCAACAAGAAATTATTTGAACTTGAGATCTTACGTGAAAGTGATTCTAAAAAAGAAAGAGATTTCTTTTCAGAAATGTTTTACGAAATGTTCAATATGTTCTCTACTCCATTTCAATCTGAGGCTTTTGATTTTACAGATGAGGCTTTTTGGAATAATCTTACAGAATTAAGTGAGAGATATAGTAAGGATCCAGAACTTCGAAAAATGAATGGTTCCCGTGGGAGTCAGCATTTTTTATATATGAGTAGAACATTTTTTGGACTTTATAACTTGCTTCATGATCTAAAAGCAACTATACAAGTAAATAATTATAAGAAAATGATATAAGGATTAATATTGGTTAGGTTGAATAGAAAAGCATCACTATTGCGAGTGATGCTTTTCTTATTTTTATAATAAAAGAGACAATTCTTAATTTTGCATGATCTCTTCTTTTTTGCTTATTTCAGTCTTTACTCTATTCTTTACATAGGTTTCTAACCATTGGTCTTGCTCCCATAACACATGTAAAACAGATTCTTTTGCACTGTATCCATGACTTTCTTTTGGTAAGATCACCAATCTTGCCGTGGCTCCAAGTCCTTTTAAAGCATTAAAATATCGTTCACTTTGCATAGGGTATGTTCCAGAATTATTATCTGCTTCTCCATGTATAAGTAACAAAGGAGTTTTCATTTTATCTGCATGCATAAAAGGAGACATGTTGTTATAAACTTCTGGGGCTTCCCAATAGCTTCGCTCTTCACTTTGAAATCCAAAAGGAGTTAAGGTTCTATTGTAGGCACCACTTCTAGCAATTCCAGCTGCAAAAAGATTAGAATGAGATAATAAGTTCGCCGTCATAAAAGCTCCATAGCTATGACCACCAACAGCAACTCTATTTCTGTCTATATAACCCATTTCATCTACAGCATCTATTGCAGCTTTTCCGTTAGCCACCAATTGTTTTCTAAAACTATCATTTGGCTGCTCATCCCCTTCGCCAATAATAGGAAAGGAAGCATCATCTAAAACAACATATCCTCTGTTTACCCAGTAAATTGGAGAACCATAATAAGGATAAGTGAAATCATTTGCATTAGAAGTGTTTTGGGAAGCCGAACTTTTATCCTTGAATTCTCTCGGATAAGCCCAAAGGATCATTGGTAATTTCTCTTTAGAATCTTGATTATAGTTAGCAGGTAAATATAAAGTTCCGTTTAATTCTAGTCCGTCCTCTCTTTTATAGGTGATCACTTCTTTATGAACGTCTTGCAAGCTTTTAAAAGGATTCTCAAAATTTGTTATTTGAGTTATGGCATCTTTTTTATTAATATCTCTTAAATAGTAATTAGGATATTCTGTAGAAGACTCAATTCTTACTAAAATTTCACCTTTGTTAATGTCTATGGCTTCTACTAAGGTTTCCTTTTTTTCATTATAATTAGAACGGTACATATTTGTGGTTTCTGCACTTTTAAGATCTATCTTATCTACAAAAGGGAACTGACCTTTTTCCGTAAAACCTCTTCCCATTAAGAAAGCTTGATTATCCTTTAGTGCCAGTATATTTGTTCCATACTGATTCTTCTGTGTAACAAAGTTTCCTGGATCGCTATATTGATCTTGATAGTTTCTATTGAATAATACTTTTGGAGCTTTTTTGTTATTGGAAGGGTCAAAAACATAAGTTCTAGTGTTTCTGTTGTTCCACCAGTAATCATAAGCGATTGCGGTATTTTTATTTCCCCAGGTGATACCGGAAAACCTGTCTTTTGTTTTCAAGATAGATCTTCCTTCTCCTTTAAAAGGAGCAACTAGTGTAAATACCTCATCTCGGTATTCAACTTCAACTTCTGGGTCTCCACCATCTAATACTTTTGCATAAACTAAGGTGGCTGGAGCATCACTTCTCCAATTTAGATCTCTTCTACCTTCTCTTTCCGCCATAAATCCAATTGGCAATACTTCAGAAAGAGGGACATCATTCACTTTACTTATTTCTTTACCTGTTTTATCATAGATCACTGTTTCAAAAGGAAATCTATAATAAGGTACTATATAAGAAAATGGTTTTTTAATACTAGATACCATTACGAAGTTTCCATCGGGAGAAAAGGAGATCTCATTATACATTTTAGAATCCATCCACGCTGTAGCGTTTCCGTTAAGATCTACTTTTACTAGACTTGCATGTGCTAATTGTTCAAAATTAAATTCATCATTTGGAGTTTGTAGTAAATCTTGATAGGTGCGATTTTGTGCTTTTTGTCCATCACTGGTAGAAATAGTTGGACCAGTAGGTACAGCTGTATTGGTATTAATTAACTCTTTTCTATTTTCAGGAAGCATTTTAACCAGCACGGCAGAACCATCCTTAAACCAGTTAATGACATCTCTCATATTTGCATTCAAAGTTGCATCGGTTAATTTTTTAGCTGAAGCTGCTGCAATATCTAACACCCATAATTCTACACCAGTTTCTGTGGTATGTGTCATAGCAATTTTAGACTCGTCTGGAGACCAAGAGAAATTTGCTAAACGTGGATTTTCTGGTAATCCTACAATAGATTTTGGAGCATCAGATTTTAAAGATTTTACCTCCACGTTATTATAATAGGTTGTTCTACTATTAATATTGGTTTTAGGATTAATCCTTAATCCCCCTAATCTTAATTCCTGTTCACTTAATTCTGAAATAGATTTGTATTGATCTCTATATAAAAATACCATCATTTCTCCTTTACTATCTACTAGAGTAGCTGGAGCTAAGGGAACATCTACAAGATCCATGATCTCCTTAGGTGGTTTTTGATAGGTTAAATTTTCCTGAGCTTGAAGATTCGCGAATAAAAAACACGCTAAAAAGCATAATAGAATTTTTTTCATAGATTAATTTTTAAATATTTAAGATACCACCGCAAATAACCGGGTTTAAAAAAATTAATGTTTCTTATATTGCGGGGCAAAAATTTATTAATTGCTTAAATTTAGTAAGAATAAATATTAATACCATAATTATACACGTATGTATCAATCAAAAATAGCCGGATTGGGAAGTTATGTTCCTGAAAATGTGGTAACCAATGACGATCTTTCCAAATTGATGGATACCAACGATGCTTGGATCCAAGAGAGAACAGGGATCAAAGAACGCAGACACATTAAAAAAGGAGATGGAAATTCTACCGCGATCATGGGCGTAAAGGCGGCTAAAATCGCTTTAGAACGTGCAAAGATCTCGAAAGATGATATAGAACTAATAGTTTTTGCAACTTTAAGTCCAGATTACTATTTCCCTGGGTGTGGAGTGCAAGTACAAGAAATGTTAGATATTCATACCTGCCCTGCTATTGATGTACGTAACCAATGTAGCGGATTTATTTATGCGCTTTCTGTCGCAGATCAATTTATAAAGACCGGGATGTACAAAAATGTGCTGGTTATAGGTAGTGAAAATCATAGTGGAGGTTTAGATTTTACAACCCGCGGAAGATCTGTTTCAGTGATTTTTGGGGATGGAGCTGGAGCAGCTGTTTTAACTAGAAGCAACCATATTGGACAAGGAATTCTTTCTACTCATTTACATTCGGAAGGGAAGAATGCTATGGAACTTTCTCTAAAAGGACCAAGTACAATGCATTGGGTGCCAGAGATAATTGCTGAAAATCCTCAGGGAGATGATATTCCTTATTACCCTTATATGAATGGGCAATTCGTGTTTAAAAATGCGATCACGCGTTTTTCTGAAGTGATCCATGAGGGCCTTAAAGCCAACGGATTGGAAGTGGAAGATATAGATATGCTTATCCCGCATCAGGCAAATTTAAGGATCTCTCAATTTATTCAGAAGAAATTAAAACTAAGCGACGATCAGGTTTTCAATAATATTCAGAAATACGGGAATACTACTGCGGCATCTATTCCTATTGCTCTTACTGAAGCTTGGGAGCAAGGTAAAATAAAAGACGGAGACGTGGTTGTATTAGCTGCTTTTGGAAGTGGCTTTACTTGGGGTAGTGCTATTATTGAATGGTAAAATATTTTAGTTGTTAATCAAGAAAGCCCGTATAGTAATATCTATACGGGCTTTCTTTTCGACTAACTAACTAATTAAATGATTATTTAAAATAATCCACCACCATCTTTCTCGTTATCATCTCGATTTTTACGTCTTAATGCTTTGTTTTTTCCTCCACCAAATCTGTATGAAAATCCTATAAATACAGTTTGACTTTCTGGATTAAGTGTTCCTTCTTGTTTATAAGGTTCGTCTGCAGTAAATTTTAATTTCTGAGTATTAAAAATATCTGTAAAATTTAAGCTAAGTGTCGCCTTATCATCTAAAAAACTATATCGCGCACCCGTATTCACAAAATAAAAGGCTTTAGCTTTAAATTGTAAATCTTGGCCTGGTGCTCTGTAATATCCAAACAATTGGAAGGTTAGATCTTCTGTAGCTTTAAAGCTGTTATTTATTCTGAAGTTAAAGCTTGTATTTTCGTTTTCTACAAATTTTTCTCCAATTATACCACGGTTATTCTGATTGTAAATTTCAAAACTTGAATTAATACTCCACCACTTATTAGGTTTATAGCTTCCGGAAAGTTCCAATCCAAAAGCATTATTGTCCTCTCCATTAATATACGTTAAAAGTAATTTTGCAGGATCTTCCGGATCTATTGAAAATGTCTGATTGATCTCATTTTGAATAAATCTATAAAATACTCCTCCTGTGAAATTCCCTTTGTCTAAATTTTGAGTATAGTTAAACTCTACTGAACTGGTAAATTGTGGGTCTAATTCTGGATTTCCAACCCCAGTAATTCTGGGAGTGCTAAATTCTCTTACCGGGTTTACCTGGCTTAAACTAGGTCTATCTACACGTCTTCCGTAGTTTAACTGAAGGGTTTTCTTATCAGATAAAGTATAAGTTACATACGCTGTAGGATATACAGTTAAATAATCATCTTCGAAGATCTTTGTGCCATCTAAAACAGCTTCCACATCATATTGTTCTAACCTTGCGCCTAATTGATAAGACCACTTTTCGAAGGTTTGTCCATAAGTAGTATAGAAAGAGTAAATATTGTTATCGTAGTTATAATTGGCATTATTTAAATTGGAATTGGTTGTGATGTAGGTATTATTAGTCTCTCGCATTCTGGCTTCGGCTCCTAATTCTAATTTAGATTTCTCGCTTAAAGGATTTACATAATCTAAATTTATCGTGGTGTTGGAGTTATCATTAGCAACATCGTCTCTGTAAGAGAGAAAATTATTTTCACCTCCTTCAAATTCAAAATCGGCAATTTCTGTATCGTCACCTTCATTATAGTTTAATTCTAGTTCTATATTGTGACCCTCTTTTTCGAATTCTCTTTTATAATCAAAATTATAGGAGCTGGATAATCCTTCGCTATCCATAAAAAAATTCTGAGTAAGATTTAAGCTTAGATCATTAAAGTTTTCAATTTTAATAATACCAATAGGTTCTCCTTGAGATTTATTTTGGTTGGTGTAGAAAGAAAAGGTATTCTTATCATTTAAATAAAAATCTACACCTATTTTATATAAATATGAGTTGTTATCATTCTGAACAAAGATGTTATCTTGAGAATTAGACTCTTCTCTAAAAATCCTTCCGTTAAAATCTTTCTTACCGAAGTTTCCACCAATATTTGTATAGAAGTTGAATTTTCCTGTTCGGTAGTTCATATCTAAGGAACCATTTGCTCTAGTGTGTTTCCCGAATGTTACACCAGTACTTACATTCGCATTAAAACCTAAGTTTGAATTTTTATGTAGTATTATATTGATAATTCCACTCATTCCTTCGGGATTGTATTTAGCTGAAGGATTCGTGATTAATTCTACACTTTTAATAGAAGTACTAGGAATTTGCTTTAATAATTGAGCTGCGGGAACATTTGTGGGTTTACCATCCACTAGGATTCTCACATTGTCATTACCGCGCATAGCGATATTCCCATCCTGATCTACTGTTAGAGTAGGCAGGTTTCCCATGATATCGGAGGCAGATGCACCGGTAGTTGTTAGATCCTTTCCTATGTTAATTACCTTTCTATCTATTTTTTGTTCTATAGTAGAACGTTCAGCAACTATAGTAACATCATCTAGACTGGCAATATCTGCTTCTAATTGAATAGACCCAATATTTATCAATTTATTACCAGAACTAATTTCTATGGATTTAGAATAGGTTTTATAACCAATAAATTGCACTTGCAAAGTATAAGTGCCCTCTGGGATATCTTTGATGATAAAACTTCCATCATCTTGAGAACTATTTCCAGAAACTAATTTACCTTCAGCATTATTAATTAAAACTGTAGCATAAGGAATGGGATCCCCGAGATCCTTGTCTACGACCATTCCTGAAATTTGACCTAATACACTTCCTTTGGATGCTTGAAAGGCATTTGCTTGTAGGAGACTGAACAAGCTTAAAATTAAGATTAACTGTTTCATTTTTGATTGATGTTGATGTTGATGATTGATGTTAAAAAACTATATATTAAGCAAGGTAGCTTGCAATGCATAATAAACTGAACTAAAAAAAGGCCTTCCGGCATTTCACTCTATCTAATAGACGACTCAATTTGAAGATTGTTACATAATTTTATAAAAAAACCCATCTTCCCTGCGAAGATGGGTTTAAAATCGTAAACTTATAAAACACTACCATCAAAGTGTTTCGTTTACAGATGTCCTTATATAATAGACGGTTGCAATTTTAATTTGTTACACTCTCAGGTAAATATTAACTTTGAATTCTATGAAAAAGAAAACTTTAGTACTTGGAGCTTCTCTAAATCCAACTCGTTATTCCAATTTGGCTATAGAGCGTCTTGTACGGAAAAATATAATAACAGAGGCAGTAGGTTTAAGAGAAGGAACTGTAAATGGGGTGACCATTAATACAGAAATGGTAGATTTTGAGAATATAGATACCATAACCCTATATCTAAACGCAAAAAGGCAGGAAGCTTATTACGATTATATCATCGATTTACAGCCAAATAGGGTGATTTTTAATCCGGGGACAGAGAACCCTGAGTTATATAAGCTACTTACTAAAAATAATATTGAATTCCAGAATGCATGTACGCTAGTCATGCTTTCTACGAATCAATATTAATCCTAAAAAGGTTAGTGCTCCGTTTAGAATAAGCACAAAAAAGCCAAATTCAAATCCAAACCAAGCTTCACTGTTCATGCTAATGAGGTAGCAAACAATTGGAGATAAAATTGCTATTATTGGAACCAATTTATCCTTCACCAACCATTTAGTGAAAAGACCAAAGCTATAAAGACCTAATAATGGCCCATAAGTATAACCAGCAAATACAAAGAGTTTAGCAATTACGCTTTCATCTTTAATTATATATTTAAAACTTACAATTACAAGTATTAGTACAATAGAAACCGTAACATGAATTCGCTTTCTAACAATTTCCTGTTTTGCAAGTTCATATCTTTTTTCAATATCTAAAATGTCTATACTAAAGGAAGTGGTAAGTGAGGTTAGTGCACTATCTGCGCTACTGTAAGCTGCTGCAATGAGTCCGAGTATAAAGAAAGTGGCAATTCCTATTCCTAATCCACTTTGAGTTGCGATCACTGGAAATAGATCATCTTTAAAAGCATCTATGCCATTTAATCTGGCATATTCTGTTAGTAACATCCCCAATGCCAAAAACAGCAAATTCACAAAAGTCAGTACGATGGTAAACCAGAACATGTTCTTTTGTGCATCTTTTAGATTTCTACAAGTAAGATTTTTTTGCATCATATCTTGATCTAAACCTGTCATCACGATCGCAATAAAAGCTCCGGAAATAAATTGTTTCCAGAAATAGTCAGCACTTTTAAAATCATCAAAAAAGAACATTTTAGAAAAATCACTATCGGCAATATGCCCAATTAAATTGCTTCCTTGAATGCCTAAACTATCTGAAACATAATATATACTTACTCCCACAGCAATTAGCATGCATAGCGTTTGTAATGTATCTGTATAAACAATGGTTTTTATACCAGATTTAAAAGTGTAAAGCCAAATTAAGGCGATGGTCATAACAACGGTGGCCCAAAAAGGAATTCCCAAGGTGTCAAAGAGAATTATTTGCAACACATTGGCTACTAGAAAGAGTCTAAAACTAGCACCTACAATTCGGGATAAAAGGAAGAAGGATGCCCCTGTTTTATAAGAGTATCTACCAAACCTACTTTCCAAATAAGTATAAATGGAGGTCAGGTTCATTTTATAATATAGTGGGAGTAAAACCAGTCCAATTACTGCATATCCTACTATATATCCTAAAACCACCTGCATATAGCTAAACTGGCTGGCTTCTACCCATCCAGGAACAGATATAAAAGTAACTCCACTAAGAGATGCTCCAATCATTCCAAAAGCAACAACATACCAGGGAGATTGTCTATTTGCTTTGAAAAAGGCATCGTTGTTAGAATTTTTGCCGGTAAAGTAAGAGATTATTAATAGGGCTCCAAAATAAGAAGCTATTAACAGTAGGATGTAAGCTGGTTGCATAGAATTTTAATTTCGGGGCCAAATTACAAATTAATGCTATAAGTTCTTAATTAGGTTAGCCATCTAATATTTAGAAGTATCCTATAAAAAATGTAATTTTGAACCATGGATTTTTCTTCAAAACTATTGGAACAAGCAGTGGCAGAAATGTCACAGTTACCTGGTATTGGTAAACGTACCGCATTGAGATTGGTATTACATTTACTTAAGCAACCCGCAACTCAAACTCAGCAACTCGCAGAAGCCTTATTAGATTTAAAAGCGAATATTAAATTATGCAAGAATTGTCATAATATTAGCGATACCGAGATTTGCGAGATTTGCGCGAATCCTAATAGAACCAGAGAATTAGTTTGTGTGGTAGAAGACATAAGGGACGTAATGGCTATAGAGAATACAGGTCAATATCGCGGATTATATCATGTGTTGGGAGGTAAAATAAGTCCTATGGACGGGATTGGACCATCGCAGTTAACCATAAAATCTTTAATAGATAAGGTGAAAGAAGGAGAGGTTAAAGAGATTATTTTTGCTCTTAGCAGTACTTTAGAAGGCGATACCACCAATTTTTATATTTTTAGGCAACTGGAAGGAATAGAGATTAAGACTTCTACTATTGCAAGAGGGATTTCTGTGGGAGACGAATTAGAATATGCAGATGAGGTTACTTTAGGGAGAAGTATTACCAATAGAATTCCTTTTGAAAGTTCTTTAAAAAGCTAAATGCTATGGTAGATTTAATTTAAATGAGTCTTATCCCTTTACTTTAAAGGATCATAATTGTAAATTTACCAGCATCAGAATGTGTTATTTTAAGGTTGAATTCAACTCAAAAAATAATTTTATTACATATTTAATACTTCTGAAGTGTTAAATTGAGTAATTTCGCAATCAGAATTATAAAAAACATCGTTGAGATAATAATATGGCAAAGTTTGAACTTAAGTTACCCAAAATGGGGGAAAGCGTCGCAGAAGCAACAATCACTAGCTGGTTAAAAGAAGTTGGAGATACTATTGAAGCAGATGAGGCAGTATTGGAGATAGCAACAGATAAAGTTGACAGTGAAGTTCCAAGTGAGGTGGATGGTGTGCTTATTGAAAAACTTTTTGGGCCAGATGATGTTGTGCAAGTTGGGCAAACTATTGCAATAATCGAAACAGAAGGTGGAGACGATACTAAGGCGCCAGCAGCTGAAACTAAAAAACCGGAAGGTGCATTGGTAGAGGAAGCAGAAGAATTGGTGACTTCAGCTAAAAGCGCTTCAGAAACTTCTACAGAAGATTTCTCTGATTCGACAAAATTCTATTCCCCTTTAGTTAAGAATATAGCAAAGAAAGAAGGTGTTTCTTTACAGGAATTAGAAAAACTGAAGGGTACTGGGAAAGACGAAAGAGTTACAAAAAATGATATTTTAGGATATTTAGAAGAAAGATCTTCTCAACCAAAATCTACGGCGGGAGTTTCTGCTCCAGCTCCAGCTCCATCTGCACCGGTAGCTAAGAAGCCATCTGCACCTGTAAGTGTTAACGGTGGCGATGAGATCATTGAAATGAGTAGAATGGGTAAAATGATCGCTCACCATATGGTGGAGAGTGTTCAAACCTCTGCGCATGTACAATCTTTCATAGAAGTAGATGTAACCAATATTTGGAATTGGAGAAGCAAAAATAAGACAGCTTTTGAGAAGAGAGAAGGAGAGAAACTTACTTTCACTCCAATCTTTATGGAAGCTGTTGCAAAGGCGATCAAGGATTTCCCAATGATAAATATCGCTCTAGATGGTGATAAGATCATTAAAAGAAAAAATATAAATCTTGGAATGGCTGCTGCTCTTGGAAATGGAGATTTAATCGTACCGGTTATTAAAAATGCCGATAGATTGAATCTTGTGGGAATGGCAAAAGCTGTGAATGATCTTGCAAATAGAGCTCGTGAGAATAAATTAAAGCCAGATGATATTCAGGGAGGAACTTATACTGTAACGAATGTTGGTACGTTTGGAAGCATCATGGGAACTCCAATTATAAATCAGCCACAAGTAGCTATTTTAGCTCTTGGAGCTATTAGAAAGGTGCCAGCAGTTATTGAAACTCCTGAAGGGGATTTTATAGGTATTCGTTATAAAATGTTCTTATCACATAGTTATGACCACCGTGTTGTAAATGGAGCATTAGGAGGACAATTTGTGCAACGTGTTGCGCAGTATCTGGAAGCTTTTGATAAAAATAGAGAAGTTTAAAGCCTAATAAGAAGTTCGTAAAGGGGTTCTTATTAGTAAATATATATAAGCTTAAAAAGCCACGAATACTTCATGAATCTTGAAGTATTCGTGGCTTTTAATTTTCCTGAAGATCAGATTAGGGATCAATTGAAATAGAAGATGACTTTGAATTTTTAGAACATTCAAAATATAGTACCTTTACAAAAATCATCTAATTTTATGGAGTTAAAACTCACAAAACCAATTTGCTTTTTCGATCTTGAGACTACTGGAACAAATGTAGCTAAGGATAGAATTGTTGAAATTTCTATTTTAAAAGTATTTCCTAATGGGAATAAAGAAAGTAAAACCTGGTTGGTAAATCCTGAAATGGATATTCCGGCTGAGGTAATTGCTATACACGGGATTTCTAATGAAAAAGTAGCAAATGAACCAACCTTTAAAGTCTTGGCTCCAAAAATCTACGAAATGATTAAAGGTTGCGATTTAGGGGGTTATAATTCTAACAGGTTTGATATTCCATTGCTTGCTGAAGAATTATTGCGAGCAGATGTAGATTTCGACATGAAAAATCAAGCTTCGGTAGATGTACAAACCATCTTCCATAAAATGGAACAAAGAACATTATCTGCGGCATATAAATTCTACTGTGATAAGGATCTTGAAGGAGCTCATGGAGCAGAAGCAGATACAAATGCAACCTACGAGGTTTTAAAATCTCAGTTAGACAAATATGAAGATTTAGAGAACGATATGTCTTGGCTTTCTAAATACAGTGAAAGAAGAAAATTTGCAGACTTTGCAGGTTTTATTGCTTTCGATAAAAAAGGGGAAGAGGTATTTGCTTTTGGGAAATACAAAGGGAAACATGTCTCCAAAGTATTAGATGAGGAGCCTGGCTATTTCGGATGGATCCAAAATGCTGACTTTCCATTATATACTAAGAAGATCCTCACTGGGATTAAATTAAGAAAACTGAATACAAAAGTGAAATAGCGGGCTTATATGAAAATTATTTGCATTGGGAGAAACTATAGTGCCCACATTTCAGAACTAAAAAATGAAAAGCCAGAAGAGCCGGTTATATTTTTAAAGCCAGATACTTCAATTCTTTTAAAAAAGCAGCCATTTTTTATACCAGACTTCAGTAATGATGTTCACTATGAAGTGGAAATATTGGTAAAAATAAATAGGGTTGGGAAGTATATTGAAGAGCAATATGCCCACAAATATTACAATGAGATTGGGTTAGGTATAGATTTTACCGCTAGGGACCTTCAGCAAAAATTAAAAGATAAAGGTTTGCCATGGGAAAAGGCCAAAGGTTTTGATGGTGCAGCTGTGATTGGAGAAAAATGGATAGATAAAAATTCCTTTTCCCACCTAAATAATATTAACTTTAGCTTGCTTAAAAATAATGAACCGGTGCAAACGGGTAATACCAGTGATATGTTGTGGAAAATAGATGAGATTATTTCTTATGTCTCGAAATATTTCACTTTAAAAATTGGTGATATTATTTTTACAGGAACTCCAGAAGGAGTTGGTAAGGTTGAGGTTAACGATGTCTTAACTGGACGAATAGAAGAAGATCAACTATTTTCAATACAGGTAAAATAAATGAAGAACTACAACTTAGACGACGTAATAGAGATGGCCGGTGGAGATGATGATTTTGTGAAGATCATTGTTCAAACTTTTTTAGAAGAGATCCCACCAGATGTGGCGTCAATGTCAGAAGCTATTTCTAGTAGTAATCCCGCATTAGCGTATCAATTTGCCCATAAGATGAAACCTAATCTACAGCTTTTTGGTTTGAATCAAATGGATAATATATTATTGATCGAGGCATGGTCTAAAGGTAAGGAGCGGGAAACAAATGCTCGTGATGCAGGAGAAAAGATAGCCGCTAAGGTTAGATTGGCAGAACGAGAGTTGAAAAATGATTTTGCGCTCTAATGATTGCAGAAATTATTACAATTGGAGATGAGATTCTCATTGGTCAGATTGTAGATACAAATTCTGCACATATTGCCCAAGAACTTAATAAAATTGGTGTATCTGTTCATCAAATTACATCTGTGGAAGATGAACACGAACATATACTTACTACGCTTAAAGAGGCTTCTAAACGCGCAGATATCATATTGATCACTGGCGGATTGGGTCCTACTAAAGATGATATCACCAAAAAGGTATTATGTGAGTTTTTTGGAGATTCACTCGTAAGAGATGATGCTGTTTTGAGGCATATAGAATTTCTTTTTGAGAAATATGTTACTACACCTATCTCAGATCTTAATAGAGAACAGGCGCTTATGCCGTCCAAAGCAATTGCTTTACATAACGAGTACGGGACAGCTCCTGGTTTATGGATGAAAAATGCAGAAAAGGTGTTTATTGCCATGCCTGGAGTGCCGTTCGAGATGAAATCTTTGATGGAACGAGAAGTTTTGCCAAGATTAATTAAGGAGTTTAAGAGACCATTTATTTATCATAAGACAATTAGAACTTATGGTTTAGGAGAAAGTGCTATTGCTCAGAGATTAGAGGATTGGGAGAATAATCTACCTGTTCATATTAAGCTGGCTTATTTGCCAAGTTTTGGGACTGTTAGGTTAAGACTTTCTGGAAAGGGATTAAATGAGGAAGATCTTAAATTTTCTATTGAGCAAGAATTTGAAAAGATTTACCCAATCTTAGAAGATATAATTGCAGATGTTAATGGAGAGAATGAAGATATAACCATTACAATAAGGGAATTATTAAATACTAAAAATCATTTTTTATCTGTTGCAGAAAGTTGTACCGGAGGAGAGTTGGCAACTAAATTCACTAAAAATCCAGGAGCTTCTACCTACTTTAAGGGTGGAATTGTTACTTATGCAACAAAAGCTAAAGAGGATATTTTAAGTGTTCCTCATGCTATTATAGAAAAAAATACGGTGGTTAGTGCAGAGGTTGCAGAAGAAATGGCGAGGAATTCGAGGCTTATTTTTAAATCGGATTATGCTATTTCCACGACGGGAAATGCTGGCCCAGATAAAGGAGATAGTGATAAAGATGTAGGAACGGTGTTTATTGGTATTGCCACTCCAGAGAAAGTTTTTTCTGAAGAATTTAAATTTGGAAGAAATAGAGAGCAAGTAGTTAAAAAAGCGGCGAATAAAGCCTTGGAAATGTTGCTAAAAGAGCTAATTTCTAAATAAAATTTTCTTCAGAAGTATTTGACACCAAAACAACTAGAACGCATCTCAATGATAAACAGGAAATAAGCTATAAAATATTTTTATTTTTATGTTGGCAGTTACTTAAAAAAATCGTTAATTTGCAGCCTGTTTTGAAATAACAAGATAAAGATTAGAGCAATGTCAAGAGTTTGTGAACTTACTGGTAAAAAAGCAATGGTTGGGAACAATGTTTCTCACGCCATGAATAAAACTAAACGTAAATTTAATATCAATTTATTAAAAAAACGTTTTTATATTCCTGAAGAAGATAAGTGGGTAACCCTAAAAATATCTGCTTCTGCATTAAAGAACATCAATAAAAAAGGGATCTCTGCTGTCATGAAAGAAGCTAGAGAAAAAGGATTTTTAAACAAATAATCCTCAACCATAAAGACACGGAAAAATGGCAAAGAAAGGCAATAGAATACAAGTTATCTTAGAGTGTACAGAACACAAAGAATCCGGAAAAGCGGGTACTTCTAGATATATATCAACAAAAAATAAAAAGAACACGCCAGATAGATTGGAGTTAAAGAAATTTAACCCAATTCTTAAGAAAATGACGGTTCATAAAGAAATTAAATAAGTATAAGTCATGGCAAAAAAATCAGTAGCATCGTTACAAACTGGATCTAAGAGATTATCTAAAGCCGTTAAAATGGTGAAATCTCCAAAAACTGGTTCTTATACTTTTGTTGAAAGTATAATGGCACCAGAAATGGTAAATGACTTTTTAGCTAAGAAATAAGTCATCCTAAAATATTTTAAAAGCCGTCCTGAGCCATCTGGACGGCTTTTTCTTTTTATGTATATTTACGCATGAATTTATGCTGATCCTTGGTTTAATTTCAGCAAGAAAACCTTCCAATAGAAATGAGTTTATTTAAAAAAATATTTTCCAAAGAGAAAAAAGAAACCCTAGATAAAGGATTAGAGAAGTCTAAGACCACCTTTCTTTCTAAAATGAGTAAAGCTGTTGCCGGGAAGTCTACGGTAGACGAAGATGTTTTAGATGATCTGGAAGATGTATTGGTAAGTAGTGATGTTGGTGTTGCAACCACTATTAAAATAATAAAGAGAATAGAAGAGCGGGTAGAACGAGATAAATACTTAGGGACAGCCGAACTTAATGAGATTTTAAGAGAAGAAATTGCAGGCTTACTTTCTGAAACAGAAACAGGTTCTGGCAATGGATTTGATTTTAATAATTCCAGCAAGCCCTATGTAATAATGGTGGTAGGTGTAAATGGGGTTGGTAAAACCACAACTATTGGAAAACTGGCGCATCAATTTAAAAAGGACGGTAAGAAAGTGCTTTTAGGGGCAGCAGATACCTTTAGAGCTGCTGCTATAGATCAACTTCAAGTTTGGGCAGATAGAACGGGAGTGCCAATTGTAAAACAACAAATGGGGAGTGATCCCGCATCTGTTGCTTTTGATGCTGTAGAGAGTGCAGTTAAACAAAATGTTGATGTTGTGATCATAGATACCGCTGGTAGATTACACAATAAAGTGAATTTAATGAACGAGCTTACCAAAGTGAAAAGGGTAATGCAAAAAGTGATTCCTAATGCACCTCATGAAGTTTTATTAGTTCTAGATGGTTCTACAGGGCAGAACGCTTTTGAACAGGCAAAACAATTCACGGCAGCTACAGAGGTTACTTCTCTTGCGGTAACTAAATTGGATGGAACAGCAAAAGGTGGTGTGGTGATTGGAATTAGTGATCAGTTTAAGATACCTGTTAAATATATTGGAGTAGGGGAAGGATTGGAAGATCTTCAAGTATTCAATAAATTTGAATTTGTAGATTCATTCTTTAAAAAACAATAATTTCTATATATTTTCTGATTTCTGCTTAAGAATGTTGAATCCTTAATATTTTTATTTAATATGAAACAGCTTTTACTTTCCCTATCAATATTAATAGTTATTTCCTGTAAAGAGGAGACAAAACTAGCTAGCTCTTTTCAGCAACAAGTTCAGGATACTACAAAAGTTACTGACTTTAGAGAATTTAAGGTATTGGATTCAAAGTATATCAAATCAGATTCTCTTTGGGCTCCTTTCAATACTGAATTGGATGCTTTTTCTGAAGATAGATATCAGCAATTATTGCCACTCATCTTAGATCAGGATATTCCAAACTTACAAAAAGCAGTTTATTCTGGGGATTTCAGTTATGAAGAAATGGTACTGTTTTACTTAAAACGCATTCAGAAATACGATAGAAATAATGAATTGAGTTTAAATTCTGTCATTTCTTTAAATCCGAATGTTTTGAAAGAAGCTCGAATTAAAGATCAAGGGCTTAAAAATAGAATGAGAAAGCACCCGATCTTCGGAATTCCTGTTCTCCTAAAAGATAATATAAATACTGTAGACATGCCAACTACGGCGGGTGCTGCTGCTTTAATTAATAATACAACTGATGATGCTTTTATAGTGAAGCGCCTAAAAGACAATGGGGCACTTATCTTGGGGAAAGCTAATTTAAGTGAGTGGGCTTATTTCTTCTGTGGCGACTGTCCAAGTGGATATTCGGCTGTAGGAGGACAAACTTTAAATCCTTACGGAAGAAGAATTTTAGACACAGGTGGTTCTAGTTCTGGGAGTGCAGTTTCTATAGCGGCAAATTTTGCAGCGGTTGCAGTAGGATCTGAAACTGCAGGTTCTATCTTATCTCCAGCTAGTCAGAACTCATTAGTGGGTTTAAAACCAACTATAGGTGTTTTAAGTAGAGGAGGTATCGTTCCAATTTCCAGTTATTTGGATACTCCGGGACCTATCACTAAAAATGTAATAGATAATGCGATCTTATTTTCTGCTATGTCTGGTAGAGATCCTCAAGATCCTGCTTCTGTAGAAAATAAAAACAATACCTCTAGTTATTTCGAAGATTTAGCTGAAGTTTCTTTAAAAGGAAAACGTTTTGGAGCATTAAGATCCTTAATGGAAGACAGCTTATATGTAGCGGCTATCAGTGATCTTAGATCTGCTGGTGCAGAAATAATAGAATTTGAGAGTGAAGACCTGGATCTTCCAAATTTTACTCGTTTTCTAAATTTGGAAATAAAGAGAGATCTTCCAGTGTATTTCAAAAAATATGGGAATAAAGATTTGTCATTTAAGAGCGTTAAGGATGTGGTTTCCTATAATAATTCAGATTCTTTATTACGAGCACCATATGGCCAAAAGTTATTTGACGGAATAGTGGCCGATTCTGCAACTCCAAATGAATTTGCAGCTATTCAGGACACGCTAACTACGAATGGGAAACGTTTTTTTGAGGTTCCTATGAAAGCTCATAATTTAGACGGAATTCTTTCCATAAATAATTACCATGCAGGATTTGCGGCAGTTGCAAAATATCCTGCAATCACAGTTCCTATGGGATATGCAGAAAATAATGCACCCAAGGGCTTAACATTTATTGCTAGACCATATCAAGAAGCTGCTCTATATAGCTGGGCTTTAGCTTACGAAAAAGCCTCAGGGAAAAGAGTTTCTCCTTCAAACTATAAAAACTAGTATGCCTAAAACCAATTTCAAGGTAATTCTTAGTAAGATTATCGTGTTTTACAGCGTGTTTTATGTAATAATGAAACTGATCGCTATACTTTTTGAAGATGCATGGGTACTTCCTAATCTAATTTTAGCATTGCCATTTCTTCTATTTGCGGTTATTGGAGGACTATTGATGAAAAAAGAAAAATTCTATTGGATGTATGTGGTCATTGGCGTTTTGGTAATAAGCGCAATTAGGTATTATGAAGCAAGTTGGGTGGTTACTTTACACGAATATTTTACTTAATTTACAGAAAACCCTTAATCTTCTTTTAATCGATTTTTAGGTTGTATCTTTGCAGCCGTTTTCCGCTAGCACTATTTTTGTAATAGGCGGGAATTCAAAAAGGTATTAGGTTATGAGAACAAAGTCCAGAAGAAAGAACAAAATTAATGTAGTCACACTTGGTTGTAGTAAGAATGTTTACGACAGTGAGGTATTAATGGGACAATTGAAAGCAAACGACAAGGATGTTGTTCATGAAGAAGAAGGGAATATTGTTGTAATCAATACGTGTGGTTTTATAGATAATGCCAAGGAAGAGTCTGTAAATACTATTTTAGAATATGTTGCAAAAAAGCAAGAAGGAGAAGTAGATAAGGTTTTTGTAACAGGATGTTTAAGTGAAAGGTACAAACCAGATCTTCAGAAAGAAATTCCAGATGTAGACCAATATTTTGGAACTACAGAATTACCAGAATTATTAGCGGCTTTGGAGGCAGATTATAAACATGAACTTTTAGGAGAGCGTTTAACTACAACCCCTAAGAATTATGCATATTTAAAAATTGCAGAAGGTTGCGACAGACCTTGTTCTTTTTGTGCTATCCCACTAATGCGCGGAAAACATAGATCTACTCCTATAGAACAATTGGTAAAGGAAGCTAAAAGTTTAGCGGCGAATGGCGTTAAAGAATTGGTATTGATCGCACAGGATCTTACTTATTATGGTTTAGATCTTTACAAGAAAAGAAATCTGGCAGAGTTATTAGAGAATCTTGTACAGGTAGAGGGAATAGAATGGATCAGATTACATTATGCATTTCCAACAGGATTTCCAATGGATGTGTTGGATGTGATGAACAGAGAGCCAAAGATTTGTAATTATTTAGATATACCACTTCAGCATATTTCAGATTCTATTTTGAAATCTATGCGAAGAGGAACTACGGAAGCAAAAACAACTAAACTTTTACAAGAGTTTAGAAAAGCTGTTCCAAATATGACAATTAGAACTACTTTAATTGTTGGATATCCTGGTGAGACCGAAGAAGATTATCAAACTTTGAAGAATTGGGTAATAAAGATGCGTTTTGAACGCTTAGGCTGTTTTACCTATTCTCATGAAGAAAACACTCATGCATTTAATTTGGTAGATGATGTTCCGCAGGAAGTGAAGCAACAGCGAGCTAATGAGATCATGGAAATTCAATCTCAGATCTCATGGGAATTAAATCAGAATAAAATTGGAGAAACCTTTAAAGTGATCATCGATAGAAAAGATGGGAATCATTTTATTGGGAGAACAGAATTTGATTCGCCAGATGTAGATAATGAAGTTCTTATAGATGCAACAGAGATTTACTTAAAAACGGGTGAATTCTATGATGTAAAAATTCACGAGGCAGCAGATTTCGATCTTTATGGTACTCCTGTAAACGCAGATGTTTCTAAACCGGTTAGAAAAGAATTAAAAATTAGAACTTCCTAGAGAATGGCAGTTGGTTACGAAAAGGTAATCATTGCTTAATCTTAAGATCACTTTATATAGCAAAAAAACTATAATATTTGAAAAGCCTTTTAAATAAGGTTGTTTCATATAATCTTTAGTTTTTGTCGACATCGATTTGTGAAGAAGCCGTCCCAAAAGGACGGCTTTTCTTATTAAATTTTGTTTTTTGACTAAATCGTAACTTGCAAGTAACATTAACTTAACATTGGAGTCGCACATTTGCACCGACAAAAACAAACAGGTTATGAAATTAAAGTGGTCTATGTTACTTCTCTTTGGATTGGTAACTTCTTATTTTGCACATGCGCAAGATATCACAAACAACAAATTTGGTAAAGGTTTAGTGAATGTGGTGGCAAAAGATAGCTCGTATAGCTTAAAATTTGCAGCTCGTTTTCAATCTTTATATACAGGATCTTGGGATTTCCCCAATAATGATAATTTAGAAAATGGAGAAGGACAATTATTAATTAGAAGAGCAAGATTGAAATTTGAAGGTTTTGCTTACTCTCCAAAATTAACTTATAAGATAGAATTAGGCTTGTCTAATAGAGATATAAGCGGAGGTTCGGAATTTACGAGCAACTCGCCTAGGTATATCTTAGATGCCGTATTAAAATGGAATTTCTACGAAAATTTCGAATTATGGATTGGACAAACTAAACTTCCTGGTAACAGAGAAAGAGTTATTTCTTCTGCAAATCTACAAACCGTAGATCGTTCCCTAGTAAATAGTGAGTTTAATGTAGACCGTGAAATGGGTTTCCAGTTACACCATCATTTTGGATTGGGTGAAAAGGCGATCATTAAAGAAGCCTTTGCTTTTTCTCAAGGAGAAGGTAGAAATGTAACTACTGGAAATCTTGGAGGATATCAGTATACAGGTAGATTAGAGGTTCTTCCTTTTGGAGACTTCGATGATTATTCTGGCGCAGATTTAAAAAGAGAGCAAACTCCAAAATTAGCTTTGGGAGTGAGTTACGACCATAATAGCAATGCTGTAAAAACTCGTTCAAATAGTGGAAGTTATATGACCACCGATACTGGCTTTTTCGAAACAGATATAAACACGTTCTTTGTAGATGGAATTTTCAAGTATCAAGGTTTTTCGGCAATGGCAGAATATGCTAAAAGAACTGCAGATAATGCAGTTGCTGTAAATTCGGATGGCACTCCAACCGGAAGAGTAGTAGAAGTAGGAGACGGGATAAATATGCAAGCTGGATATTTGTTTAAAAACAATTTTGAAGTTGTTGGTAGATATACCCAGGTTGCTTTAGATGAAACTTTAACGGGTGAGGGTATAGAGAATCAGTATACCTTTGGTGTTTCAAAATATATAGTTGGACATAAATTAAAAGTTCAAACAGATGTAAGTTGGAACGATTACGAGAACAACTTAGACAATAGCTTAGCATATAGATTACAAATAGACATTCATTTTTAAAAATAATTAAACCATGAAAAAAGTATTATTAATTGCAATTTTATCTTTCGCTGTTATTTCTTGCGGAAATAATAAAGGTCAGGATAATGAAAACGGGGAAGCAGGATCTGGAACGATATCTATAGATGGTTCTAGTACAGTTTATCCTATTACTGAAGCTGTTGCTGAAGAATTTAGAGCAGAGCAACCAGATGTAGATGTTACTATTGGAGTATCAGGAACAGGTGGAGGTTTTAAGAAATTTGGAAGAGGAGAAATAAATATTTCAGATGCTTCTAGACCAATTAAAGAATCTGAAGCGGCAATCGCAAAAGAAAACAACATCACTTATGTAGAACTAGAAGTTGCTTATGATGGACTTGCAGTTGTTATTAATCCAGAAAATGATTGGGCTACTACTTTTACAGTAGAAGAATTAAAAAAGATCTGGGAGCCTGCAGCTCAAGGGAAGATCATGAAATGGAATCAGATAAACCCAGCTTGGCCAAATGAAGAAATTCATTTATTCGGACCTGGTGTTGCTTCTGGAACTTTCGATTATTTTACTGAGGCTATCGTTGGTGAAAGCGGTTCTAGTAGAGGAGATTTTACAGCAAGTGAAGATGATAATGTATTAGTACAAGGTGTTTCCGGAGATAAATACGGACTTGGATTCTTTGGATTGGCGTACTTTGAAGCTAATCAAGATAAATTAGCTCTAGCATCTGTAGATGGTGGAAATGGACCTGTAAAACCTTCCACAGAAACTGTAAAAAATGGAACTTACGCTCCATTATCTAGACCTTTATATATTTACGTAAACAGTTCTTCATTAAAAGATAAGCAAGTTATAGATTTCGTGAACTTTTATCTAGATGAAGCTGGAGCATTGGCAAAGGATGTGGGATATATTTCTATGACCAAAGAAGAATATGCCATTCAAAAAGAAAAATTCAATAAGTTTGTTAAAGAAAATCAATAGTCAGATATTGAAATGATTACAATATTGGAAAAAGTATAATTTTACTGAAGACTGAAATACCTGCCTAATTGTGGGCGGGTTTTCAGTTTATTAAACCTTTTACCCTAATTTAATTTTACAAATGCGAAAACTTAAGGAATTAGTAATTGAAAGGAGCCTTTTATTAAGTGCTCTTATTACTATTGCCGTAACAGTTGGAATTGTTTTAGTGCTTTCTATTGAGGCCGTAAATTTTTTCAGTGAAGTTTCGATAATAGACTTTATAACAGATCCAGAATGGACTCCGTTATTTTCTGATAAACATTTTGGGATCCTTCCTTTACTTTCTGGTACCCTTTTAACTTCGTTTATCGCAATTGCATTTGCAGTACCTGTAGGACTATCCATTAGTATTTATCTTAGTGAATATGCGCCAAAAAGTTTTAGAAGAACTATCAAGCCTCTCCTAGAGCTACTTGCTGCAGTACCAACTGTAGTTTATGGATTCTTTGCTTTAATGGTAGTAACTCCGTTCTTACAGTCTTTTATACCTGGAATGTCTAGTTTTAACTCTTTATCTGCCGGTTTGGTTATGGGGATCATGATTATTCCTTATATCTCTTCCTTGAGTGAAGATGCGCTTCATGCGGTTCCAAACTCTTTAAGGGAGGCCGCCTATGGAATGGGATCTACAAGATTGCAAAATTCATTTAGAGTGATGGTTCCAGCAGCCTCTTCTGGTATTATAGTATCTATAATATTAGCGATTTCCAGAGCCATTGGGGAAACGATGATCGTTGCTATTGCGGCAGGACAACAACCAAGATTAACTTTTGATCCAACGGTACCAGTAGAAACAATTACAGCCTATATCGTTCAAGTGAGTTTAGGAGATGTGCAACATGATTCTTTGGAGTACAAAACTATCTTTGCAGCTGGGATTACTTTGTTCGTTTTTACATTTTTGCTGAATACAATTAGTTATAGAATCAGAAAAAAATTCCAGGAGAAATATGAATAATATTAGAAAGAACAGACTGAAGGATCAGGCTTTCAAAATATGGGGAATTTTCTGTACGTTGTTGGGTCTTGTTTTGCTTGCAGTTTTTATTGGAAATATTCTCGTAGATGGAATTATGAGAATAGACTGGGAATTTGTAATGAATCTTCCATCTAGAAAACCTGAGAAAGCAGGAATATATACTGCTCTTATGGGAAGTATTTGGGTGCTATTACTTACTACCTTGATTGCATTACCGGTTGGTATTGCAGCAGCTATTTATTTAGAAGAGTATTCTAAAAAGAATAAACTCTCAACTATTTTAGAAGTAAATATTTCTAATCTTGCTGGAGTGCCCTCTATAATCTATGGATTATTAGGGTTGGAAGTTTTTGTAAGGATCTTAGAAATGGGAGCAAGCGTGTTGGCAGGGAGTTTTACTTTAGCATTGTTAATCTTACCAATAGTTATAGTTTCTACTCGTGAAGCTTTAAAAGCGGTTCCTAAATCTATTAGAGATGCATCATTTGCAATGGGTGCTTCAAAATGGCAAACAGTATATCATCAATTATTACCTGCTTCATTTGGAGGGATCTTAACGGGGATTATTTTAGCCTTATCCAGAGCAGTAGGAGAGACGGCGCCATTAATTGTAATTGGAGCCTTGGCATATGTGCCATTTGCGCCTTCTTCAGCAATGGATGAGTTCTCGGTATTGCCGATTCAGATATTCAACTGGATCACACGTCCGCAGCACGGATTTGTAGAGAATGCGGCCGCAGCTATAATTATTTTATTGTTGATTACCTTTGTAATGAACGGGATTGCGGTTTATTTCAGAAATAAATGGCAGAAAAAATTTAAATAACAGAAGTGTTATACTATGAGTAAAGATAAAAAGGAAAGCGTGATAGAAAGTAGCATCAAACGTAAGTATAAGTTACAAGCGAATGATGTAAAAGTGTGGTACGGGGATTTCATGGCTATTAAGGGTATTAGCATGGATATTAAACCCAATAAGGTTACTGCTTTTATTGGACCTTCAGGTTGTGGGAAATCTACATTTTTAAGATTGTTCAATAGAATGAACGATTATGTAGATGGTTTTAAGATGGAAGGAGAGATCAATATAGATGGTAGCAATATTAATGATAAGGATATAAACGTGGAATTGCTTAGAAAGCAAGTGGGGATGGTATTTCAAAAACCAAATCCATTTCCTAAATCTATTTTCGAAAATGTTGCCTACGGATTAAAGATCCAAGGACTTAAGGATAAAGCATTTTTGGAAGAACGTGTGGAAAGCTCCTTGAAACAAGTTGCACTTTGGAATGAGGTAAAGGACGATCTTAATAAATCGGCATTAGCGCTTTCTGGTGGGCAACAACAACGTTTATGTATAGCTAGAACCTTGGCAGTAGAACCATCTATTATACTAATGGATGAGCCAACATCCGCTTTAGACCCTATTTCTACAGCTAAGATTGAAGAACTTATCTATAAATTAAAAGATAAGTATACCATTGTAATTGTTACGCATAACATGCAACAAGCAAGTAGGATTAGTGATAATACGGCATTTTTCTATCTGGGGGAACTAATAGAATACGATAAGACCAATAAGATCTTCACTAATCCAGAAAAAGAACAAACCGAAAACTACATTACAGGTCGTTTCGGATAAACTTATAAATTATGATGAATTTAGAAGACCATAGGGAAATTTTGAATCAATCTGGAATGGAAATGTTTCAGCTGGTTAGAAAACAATTTATAAAATCTAAAGAGGCATTTCTTACTCATGATAGTGATCTTGCAGAAGAAGTTTTGCATACAGAAAACCGAGTAAATGGAATGGACCTTAAGTTAGACAGGGAATGTGAGCGTTTTATCGCCTTACATAATCCGGTAGCTGGTGATTTAAGATTTGTACTTGCATTAAGAAAGATCAATTTCGATTTAGAGCGTATTGGAGACCATGCTTATGGAATTTCCAGTTATATAGTAGAGGTAGATACTCCCGTAGATCAGGCAATACTAGATAAATTGGATTTTGAGGAAATGTATACGGCAGCATTATCTATGCTAGACGATATTAGAGATGCTTATCAATCTGGGAATGCAAAAAAAGCTAGAAAGGTGTTTAAAAAGGACAAAATCCTTAATAAGATCAATCTAAACTCTTTTGGAGTTATTTCTGAAGAAGTTCAAAAAGATCCGAAATTGATAGATCAGTATTTATTGCTGTTTTCAGTAATAAAGAAAATTGAAAGAGTAGGAGATCTAATCACCAATATTGGGGAAGAGATTATATTTTACCTTGAAGCCGAAGTATTAAAGCACAGAAAGAAGAAAGGCCCGTCTAAACCAAGTAAATAAGAGTTTAGAGGTGAGTAGTTTTATTATCTAAAATAAAATTATACTAGGCTGTCAGATTGAGCGGAGTCGAAACCTAATTTTAATTAAATGTTCTCGACTTCGCTCGAACGGACAAATCGGTCTATTTTAAATGGTTGATAATTAAATCAGAATCTTATATAACTATTTCTGAATTCAGTAAAAAATCACAAATATTGAGAATGCAGCCTTAAGTAATATTTAATGGCTGCATTTTTATTTTTAAGCAATTGCATATCGCATATCAACTGGTTTCTGGAATATTCTTCTGGCTGAAAAAGTGAAGTTTCTGAAGTTTGTAATTTTTCAAACTGATCGAGACATACATAAACACGAGAAAGTCCAAAAAGAACGATCCTTGTAAATTCCTGAAGCTGTTTTTTGGGAGAATTGCATTTTTCTATGAGCGCTACTGTAATATTTAATTCTGAAGTAAAGGAATTGCGTAATAGATGAATTGATTCACTTTTGATTGCAAGTGTTTCTATATTTTGCTGTACATCTTCATAAACATCAAAAATATCATTTCCCAGTTGCATCAAACCGCCCAATTGGTAAATCATCTCTTTCTCCTCTTTTTCTAATTTATGATCCAAACATAATCTATAGAACAAAAAGGAATGTCCTCCTTTGAGAAAAGTGAGTTCTTTGATCTTTTTTTCTGAAAGCTTTTTATTAAGCTGAAGTTCACTTTCTGCTTGTGTATTAAAAACTTCCTTAGCTTGTTGCTTAAGGGCTTCCGGATTTTCTGAAGATCGCAGGCCTCTTAAATAACAATGCTTTAATAGTGCTTCGTAGCTGTTTATTGGCAGTAATTTTTCTGGAGCAATTATAAAATCTTTCAGATGCATCACTTCTTTGTCCTGTTCATCAAAGAGATCATCGAGTAAGCCTGAAATTCCACCTAAGTATGTGATAGTGGTTCGTTCTGCAAAATTCAAAGGAGAGCCTCTTAAAACACCAAATGCATAACCCAAAATGGCTGGTACTCCTAAAGCATAATACTTGGAGAATTTATTAAAATCCTCTTTTTTAAGGCTGCCATCATTATTGGCTTTGAAAGATTGAAGCTCTGGAAGTACATGTTTATTTAGAAACTTTTTTTGCTCTCTAACATTTTGGAACAAAAAAAATGCAACTGAAGGAAGTTTCAAAACCCCGACAGTTGCATTCAAAAATGAATTTATATTATTTTTCATTCAGAAGAATTGGCTTTCCGAATTCTAATTGTTCTAATTTTTCTAATTGTGTTTCAGCATCGCCAACGATAAGATAATACATTTTAAAAGGGTTCACATATTCTCCAGCTAAGGATTTTAAATCTTCCAAGCTCATCCCATTCACAATAACTTCTTGTTGCTTGATAAAATCATCCTTATAATTATAATTTGCAATATCACTTAGCATATTTAATTTGGCTCCTAAAGTTTCAAATTTTCTCGCATTGCTTTTTATCATAAAACTTTGGGTCACATCGAGATCTTCTGGTTCCAAGCTTTCCGAATAGTTAATTAAAATATCCTTAATTAAAGCAATTGCTTCAAAAGTGATATTAGAACGAACCCCAGTAGAGATCTCGAATGGTCCTACTAAATCCCCTCCATTAAACCTAGATCTTATCCCGTAAGTATAGCCTTTTCCTTCTCTGAGTTCTTGAGTAAGCTGAGACGCAAAACTTCCACCGCCAAGTCTATAATTCATAACTTCTGCTTTGTAGAAATCTTCATCTGTAGCTTTTAAAGCTGGAGCTCCAATTTTAATAACCGACTGCTTTGCTCCGGGTACATCATAAAAATAAACCTGAGAATTTTCTGGAGTAATAGGGGTAGGGAAGCTTGGAATTTTAACAGATACAGGTTTCCAATTTGCTGAAATCGCTTTTAAGGATTCATTAGCCATTTTTTGGTCCAGATCTCCCACAGCCAAGAATTTAGCTCTCATTGGAGAAAGATTGTTTTTGTAATAGGTTTTAAGATCATCTAAAGTAATAGCTTCTACAGATTGAGGAGTTCCTAAAATATTTTTGGATAGAATATGATCTTTAGAATAGATCAGTTTTCTAAATTCAATTTCAGCAATACTGTTAGGATTCGCTTGTTGTTGCTGTAACCGACTAAGAACTTGCTGTTTTGCTAATTTAAATTCAGCTTCATCCCATCTTGGTTTTAATAGAATTTCTTCTACAAGCTTCATGGTTTCCTCAAAATTACGTGTCAAGCTACTTCCAGAAAGCACTATTTTTTCATCTTCAGCATTCACATAAATACTAGAACCTAATAACTCTATTGCTTCTTCCAGCTCTTGCGGAGTCTTCTTTGCTGTTCCTTTGGTTAATAAGGTGGCCAATAAATTAGATACTCCGGTTTTATTAGGTTTTTCCAATAATAATCCACCTTCCATCTCTAAGCTGAATTGAATTATTGGCACTTCATTAGATGTAATTCCAGAAACACTTAAGCCAGAAGGTAAATTGAATTTCCATATTTCGGGAACTATAATTTCTGGATTTCCCCAATACGGTGGTTCGCTGCTTCTGTCGAAACTACTTGGGGTTTTTTCATAGGAAACATTGGTATTAGGATCAAATTCTTCTTCGGCTCCTTCAACTATTTTTTCTTCAACAACTGTTGCCAATACTGCATTTTCTAAAGCCAGTTCTTTCTGTACTTTCGGCACAAAACTAGTAGCAACATATGGTTTTCCCTTAATGTATGTATTATACACTCGCATAACATCTTCCGCAGAAACATTTAAAATTTTCTCTACATTCTTATTGATCTCGTTTGGGTCGTTTGCGAAGATCTGATATTGTGCTAATTGAAAACCTTTCCCTAAAACGCTAGAAATGCTATTATAAAAATCGGTTTCCTGTCCAGCTTTTATTCTTTTAAGATCTTTTTCTGAAATTCCCTTTTTCTCAAACTCTTTAAAGGTTTCATTTATGGCTTTCTGAACATCGTCTAGATCTTTACCATCATAAGCTCTTACCTGAAGCATTAATTGCCCAGCTAATTCAGAAGTATAATCGAACATATTTACTCTATCTGTTAGCTCTTTTTCTACCACTAATTTTTTATAGAGCGGTGCATTTTTACCATCTGCAAGATACTTAGCTAAGATCTCTAAAGCATAGGAATCTTCATGATAGGAATATTGAGAAGGCCAGGTAAGTGTTAGTTCAGGAAGGTTTGCGAAATTATCTTCGTAATAAAGACTTTTAGTTTCTTTTAAATTAGCCGGTCTTTTATCTTGTCTTGCGATATCTGCTCCCGCTGGGATCTCATCAAAATATTTATGGACCCATTCTTTTGCTTGTTCTTTATCAAAATTACCAGCAATGGTCAAGGTTACATTATTTGGCACATACCACTTATTATAAAAATCTTTAACATCCTGTAATGTGGCATTTTGAAGGTCTTCTAAAGAACCAATCACTTGCCAGTTGTAAGGATGATCCTTAGGATAGAGATTTTGATCTATTACGGCAAAAGTATGGCCGTAAGGATTATTGTCTACACCTTGTCTTTTTTCATTTTTCACCACTTGCTTTTCCTTAGCTAATACTGGTTCTGTCACAGTATTAATAAAGTAACCTAATTTATCTGCCTCTGCCCAGATCATTTTTTCAAGAGCATCGCTAGGCACTGTTTGGAAATAGTTAGTTCTATCTCTGCTTGTAGATCCATTTGCTCCAGAGCCACCAATGCGCGCACTCATTTTATCTAAACCTCCTTTTCCTAGATTTTCAGATTCCAAAAATAATAGGTGTTCAAAAAGATGCGCAAAGCCCGTTCTTCCTTCAATTTCCCTTGCAGAACCAACATGACTGGTAAGAGCTACCGCCACTACAGGATCCGACTTGTCTTCGTGTAGAATCACCCTTAAACCATTTTGTAAAGTAAAGGTTTCAAAGTCTACATTTATCCCGGTAGCTTTCTCCTGAGCTATTACGGAAAAAGGAAGCGCCAAGAAAAGTATTAATAAGGCTGAAATAGTATTCTTCATGTTTTAAATTTCTAAGTTTTATTATATATATCCGTTTTTCGTTGAACTAGACATCTAACCATCCTAGTGCCCTGTTCCAATAGCTATCGGCATTGTTTCAAGGTCTAGATTTATTGTATTCATTCATAATTGGATGAGATTCTGAAACAAGTTCAGAATGACGTGGTTTTATCATATTATGATACTGCAAGCACAATCATTTAAATCTTCAATCTGTAATTTTCATTATTTACAAAGAACACTGCATTTACAAAAAACAACTTTCCGTTTTCCCAAAAAGCTCTAAATAATGGATTATCCACCATATAGATCACACTTCCACTTCCCATTGTTTCTTCTCCAAAGATCATGGAGTTTTTCATGTTTTTTGTAGCCTCGTTTCCTGCAAAACCAGAAATAATTTCTGGGGAATCCTTTAAATATGCAATATTATAACCTTTAGATAAATAGCTATAACTGTCGCTACTTAATTTTAAGCTGAAATAAGTGTCGCCATATCCAAATGCCATTGGGTGCGTATTGTCTAGAGTAGTTTTTACAATACTACCTGTAATAAGCTTTTTTATTCCTTCTCGTTCCCGGGTAGCATAAGGAATTAGATTGGCGGTGGCACTAGTGTCTTTTTTAACTTCAGGTTTATTCTCTTTTAGATTAAAGCCCTCTTCTCCTGCAAAACTACCAACTGCATTGCCCATGGCTATTACTTTTCCGCCTTCTTGAACCCAAGTTTTAATATTTTTTAATGCCTCCTTATTCAAAATGCTATTATATCGCCCAGAAGGGATCACTAAAACATCTATTAGAGAAAAATCTATATTCTTAAAATAATCGGTATCAATAGGAGTGATCGGGTAGTGAAGATCTTTTTCAAAGAAGTGCCATATCTCACCAAAACTTAAAGAGGAAACTCCTTCTCCTCGAAGCACACCTATTCTGGGTTGATTAATGATCTTTATTTCTGAAGACCCAAAATCTGGTCCGCTTTTAGAAAAACCAGAGTTGGCCGCTGTAAGTTGTCTCCCGTGCTCATTCGCGATCTCAATTATTTTATTGCTGAAATCATTGAAGGTTTTATTATCACTTTTAGTAATAATAAGACTTCCCGGCTTAAATTTTTGATCTCCATTTACAAACTCCAAAGTGCTGTACCTAACCTTAATTCCTTCTTTTAATAAAGCAGCTAAAAATCGAGCATCTTCCATGCTGTCCCACTTAGAAATATAAGCGCTTGCATTAGAAGTGGTATTATTAACAGCGGTTATTGATCTCGTATTGTTAAGGTTTAAAAGTTTATTACTAGCTACTGCTTCAAATCCATACGCATATGGTAAACTCCAAGCAGTAATATCATAAGTTAAAGAGTCGGTTAATTTGGTGTTAGGTTCAAAAAGAACTTTTACCATTTTTCCTTTTGGCTGATCGGTATTAATAACCAATGTAGTTTCATTGGTATTAAAATCTGCCTGCTTATTCTGAGAATAATTAAAACCTTTAATTTTTCCAGAATTTGTGGATCCATACTTTATTTCATGAAGATCTAAAAGTGATTTTAAAGCTGCAATTTTATCTGGACTGCCATTCAACGCATAACTTTTATAGGATAATTGATCGTTTTGATAAAATTTATTGAATTCAGAATTTAATTTTTCAACATTTTTTGAGGCGATCTCTACAGTAGATAATCCTGTTGTTAAATGATGTGCAACACGATCTACTAGGGTTAATTCATAACCTTCAGAAGTTTGAATTCCAAGACCTGCTTCTCCATTTCCTGCTTGCTCATAAGTCATTCCTATAGCTCCCATATAGGTTGGGTAGGTATCTCCATAGCTTGGGTATAAAAGATCAAAACGTTCCTTGGTAAAATATAACCAGCCATTTTCATCAAAATACTTAGCATGATTTTTTCCTATTTCCGTCTGAAAATCGCGTTGAAAAGGAGTGATTATTTCATGAAAAGGCTCTGCAGCTGGAGCAAAATAGTAAGGGTCGTTAATACCTTGTTCATGAAAATCTACATGGATATGTGGCATCCATGAATTATAAATTTTAAGTCGGTTTTTGGTTTCTACTTGCGTAGCCCAAGCCCAATCTCTATTTAGATCGAAAAGATAATGATTTGGTCTTCCTCCAGGCCAAGGTTCATTGTGTTCAGCTGCCAAAGGAGACGCATTATAAGGAGTTGCTTTTACTTGATTATACCAGTTCGCATATCTATCTCTCCCATCAGGGTTTATACAAGGGTCTAAAATAACGACTGTATTTTCAAGCCATTCCTTTTTATTGGTCACTAACTCATAAACGGTTTGCATAGCAGCTTCAGTACTAGAGGCCTCATTCCCGTGAACATTGTAGCTTAACCAAACTATGGCTTTATCTGCCTTGTTTCCAGAATTGTTGGTACTTACTCCTGTATTATTAAGATGATTCTTTCTTATTTCCTCAATATTTTTCAAGTTTTCTTCTGAAGAAATTATAGCATAGGTAAGGGGTCTATTCTCATTGGTTTTGCCGTAAGTAGTATATTCAACTAAATTAGAGTTTTCGGCAACCTGTTTAAAATAGTTCACAACCTCTGCGTGGCGTGTAAATTGAGTTCCAATTTCATAACCTAAAAATTGTTCTGGAGATTGTAGATTTTGAGAGAAGCTTGAAACTGTAAGGAAACCACAGATAATAAGAAGGAAAATCGATTTTTTCATTTATAAGAATTGTAGATATTTTAGCAACAGTAAATATACTATTCTTGGTTAATAATTTATAGCCTTAGATCCTTGGTGATTTAATTGACGATCGTTTTAATTAAATATTTTACCAAACATCGTTTTGCAACCAAGCTGCTGCATTTTTTAAATAAGGAACATAATCACATGGAAAATTATGAGTAAGTCCTGGAGCAACCTCTAATGTTACATCTGATCCTGCATCTTTTGTTGCCGTTACCCATTCCTGAGTTTGTTCCAGAGGGAAAAGCTCGTCGTTTTCTCCATGAATTACATATAAGGGTACATTTATTTTTCTTGGTACCCCATTGGTATTAAAAGTATTGTAAGAACTAGCCATTGGAATTCCAGCCGAAAATAGACTAGGTTGAGTTTCTGCAAAAAACCAAGCTCCATTTCCACCATTACTATAACCATTCACTACAATTTTGGAAGTGTCTACTGGCAAAAATTGAGAGGCAAGATTAATAAGAGTTAGCACCATTTGCTGATTATAAAGCTCTGGCCATTGCAAAGTTCCACCATTTGGACTAATAATTATTGCATCTAAAGCTTCAAATCCTGGTTCTGCGTAACAGGCAGTGGTTTTGTGAGCATTTGGATCTCCGCCTGCTGCCCCGTGTAGGGTAATTATTAAAGGTCTCTTATTATTGGTCATGTCTATATCTGGAAGAATAACTCTAAAGTTATAGGTGCTGTTAACTAAGCTTTCTAACGAAATATCATTATTTCCAGTGGTAAAATTAATAGCACTAAAATCTAACTCTAAATCTTCATAGGTTCTCGAGTTTGTTGGGTCTGGTGAATCATCATTAGAAGAATTACAGCTAATAAAAGTAATTGCGATAATGCTGAAAAAAAGAAAGGCTATTTTACGCATGATATGATTTTTAAATTGATGCTATGTAAGTTACTATAAATTTTGAAGTAATTTATTTACTTAAATACTTAGATTTTCTCAGAGTTTTTAAAAGGCCTTATATTTACAAAAAATAAGATTTTTCCAATGCCTACAGATTGCCTTTCCTATCGTGAAACTAACTATTATTCTGGCCTTATTTCAGATTATCTGGATCAAAAAGAGGATTTAAAACCCTTCTATCATAGATTTCCCAGTATAGAAAATTTTGAAGCTCAAATTAAGGAGAAGAAAGAGTTTTTCACAGCCGATAAGCGGGAATTACTCGTAAGAATTATGAAAAAGCAATATGCACAATTAGAACTAGGAGAGGAGGTTTCAGCTAATATAAATGCGTTGTTAAAGGAAAACACATTTACTGTAACTACTGGGCATCAGTTAAATCTTTTTACCGGCCCTCTTTACTTTTTATACAAAATAGTTTCTACCATAAATTTAGCTTCAGCATTAAAAAAGCGATATCCTGAAAATGATTTTGTGCCAATCTATTGGATGGCTACAGAAGATCATGATTTCGAGGAGATCAATTATTTTAATTTGAATGGTAAAAAATTCAAATGGAATAGTCTACAAAAAGGAGCAGGGGAGAATGCGGTTGGAGAATTACATACGGAAGGTCTGGAGGAGGTTTTTAATCTTTTTTCAGCAGAAATAGGAGGAGGGAAGAATGCTGAAGACTTGAAGCAACTATTTAAATCGGCTTATCTGGAACATTCCAATTTAACCGATGCTACTAGATATTTGGCGCATCAACTTTTTAAGGAATACGGACTCGTAATTTTAGATGCTCATAATAAAGAATTAAAGTCCAAATTTATCCCTTATATAGAAAAGGAGTTATTTGAAAACGTTTCCCATACAACAACTATTTCTACAGCAGAAAAACTGGAGCAGCTGGATTATGGTGTTCAAGTAAATCCTAGGGAGATTAACTTATTTTATTTGAATGAGGGCTTACGGGAGCGAATTATAGAGAAAGAGGGCGCTTTTTATGTAAATGAAACAGAGATCTCATGGAGCAAAGATAAAATGCAAAAGGAAATTCAAGATTTCCCAGAGCGTTTTAGTCCTAATGTGGTGCTTAGACCTTTATATCAAGAAGTGATCTTACCTAATCTTTGTTACATTGGTGGTGGTGGAGAATTGGCATATTGGTTTGAATTGAAAGAAATGTTTGAAGAGTTAAAAGTACCATTTCCTATCTTATTACTGCGGAATTCTGCCTTGATAGAAACAAACAAACAGAATGAAAAGCGTCGGAAATTAGACATTTCTCAATCAGAATTATTTCTGAAGCAGCATGAACTCATAAATAGAAAAGTTAGAAAAATATCCAATATCGATATAGATTTTTCATCTCAAAAAGAGCATCTGGTAAAGCAGTTTCAGGAATTATATGAATTGGCAGAAAAAACAGATCCCACATTTTTAGGTGCGGTAAAAGCCCAAGAAGTGAAACAATTGAAAGGCTTGGAGAATTTAGAAAATAGGTTGCTTCTGGCTCAAAAACGAAAATTAAAAGATGAGGTTGCCAGGATAGCAAGCCTTCAAAATGAACTTTTTCCGAATAAAAGTTTACAAGAGCGCCAAACTAATTTTTCTGAAATGTATGTAGAATTCGGAAAATCTTTGATCCCACAGTTAATTGAGAATTTAGACCCTTTAGAATTAAAATTTAAAATCCTGACTTTTGGAGAAAAATAAAATGCACACGATAGATATGGAATTGGTAGAGATGACATTAGATGTCATGAAATATACCATAGACCGTATTTCTAATATAACTCCAGAACTTGGAGCACCTAAAAAAGAAGAAGAATTGTTTGAGATGGTTGGAGAGACCATTACTCCGAAAGGAATTGGAGGGGAAACCGCATTCAAATTATTTAAGGATGTACTGGTAAAAGCCACAGTTCCTATAGATCACCCAAGGCATTTGGCTTTTGTTCCTGCAGCGCCTACTAGAGCAGCAATAATGTTTGATCTTGTGACTTCGGCATCCAGTATTCATGGTGCTTATTGGATGGAAGGAGCTGGTGGGATCTTTTGTGAAAACCAGGCTATGAAATGGTTGGTTTCCTTAACAGGATTACCAAAAGATTCTTTTGGTGTCTTTACTAGCGGTGGTACTGCAGCAAATTTATCGGCACTAGTTGCAGCGAGAGAAGAATGGCGAAGCAGAGATGAATCTCATAAGGCGGTAAAAGGGCTTTTATTGACCTCTAATGGCGCGCATAGTTCTATACAGGCAATGGCAAAGGTGATGGATGCAGATCTAGAAATGATCGTATGTCAAGGAGAAAATCTTACTGGCTCTGAACTTAGTTCCACTATTGCAAATTTAAATAAAGAAGATAGGGAAAGACTATTTGCAGTTGTTGCTACCGGCGGAACAACCAATGCGGGAATTATAGATGAACTGGATAGCATTGCAGCTATTTGTGGGAAAGAAAAGCTTTGGTTTCATGTAGATTGTGCTTACGGTGGCGGAGCACTTGCAGCACCCTCTGTAAGACATTTATTTAATGGTATTGAAAAAGCAGACAGTATTACTATAGATCCACATAAATGGCTATTCTCACCTTACGATTGTGGGGCGGTAATTTATAAGGATATGGAATTAGCTAAGAATGCTCATTCCCAAAAAGGCTCTTATTTGGAAATCTTTAAGGATGAAGGAGCTCACGGATTTAATCCGGCAGATTACCAAATTCAGCTTACCAGAAGATTACGCGGAATGCCATTATGGTTTTCTTTGGCGATGCATGGAACAGAAAAATACAGAGATTCTATAGAGCGAGGAATCGAGCTTGCTAAAATTGCGGCTAAGAAGATAGAGGAGAGAGATTATCTAGAATTGGTAAGACCGTCAAGCCTTTCTGTAGTTCTTTATAGAAGAAAGGGCTGGACTCCAGATCAATATCGAGATTGGACATATAAGAACCATAGAGAAGGAATTGCCTTGGTAACTCCAACGAAATGGAATACTAATGGAAAGGAAGAAACTATTTCCAGATTTTGTTTCATTAATCCTGATACTACGGAAGAAGATATAGATTTGATTTTAGATACGATGAAGTGATCACCCTTTGTCAGGCTGAGCTCTCAGGTTGACAATAAAACGAGCTGTCAGACTGAGCCTGTCGAAGTCTCTTTATCACTACAAAGTGACATTTAGGATTTCAAAGCACTCTTCGACAGGCTCAGAGTGACATTGTGAAAGTAACGTTGAAACCGTTGTGTCAGCCCTTCGACAAGCTCAGGAGAGCCTGTCGAAGTCTCTTTACCACTATAAAGTGAATAATAGAATTTTATCAGCCCTTCGACAAGCTCAGCAGAGCCTGTCGAATTCTCTTTACCACTATAAAGTGACATTTAGGATTTCAAAGCACTCTTCGACAGGCTCAGAGTGACATCGCATACTAGTTGTCAGACTGACCCTGTCCAAGTCTCTGGTTGACAATAAAACGAGCTGTCAGACTGAGCCTGTCGAAGTCCCATCTGGTTTCCCAAATTCAGTATGATTTTTAGAATGTTGAATTAATTTTTCCCAGTCTGAATTTATCAAGGCAATTTTTTTAGCTCTACTCCAACCTTTAAGTTGTTTTTCAAATTGAATAGCTTCGGTTGGATTGGTAAAGTTTTGAAACTATTTAAGGTGTATAGGTCTTTTTTTAAAAGTATATGCAGAGGTGTTTTTTCCTGTATTATGTTCCGTTATTCTTCTGTCTAAATTGGAAGTTATCCCAATATAAAAAGAGTTGTCACTACATTCTAAAATATAGACGGCATAAAATTTCATATTGAAATTTAAACAATTTAATATACCCTTCGACATGCTCAGGGTGACATCCAGGAAATGAAATTGAAAAACGTCTTTCCGCCCTTAGTCAGCTCAGGAGAGCCTGTCGAATTCTCTTTACGACTTCAAAGCACTCTTCGACATGCTCAGAGTGACATAGCGAGAGTAACATTGAAATCGGATTGTCAGCCCTTCTACAAGCTCAGGAGAGCTTGTCGAAGTCTGGGTTTTAATCACATTATCTTTTAGCAACCCTTCAAGAAGTTTCGGGAGACGTGGAAAATTATATGTCAGGCTGAGCTTGTCGAAGCCAGGTAGGAGTTCATAATCACCCTTCGACAGGCTCAGGATGACATTACAAATTTGACATTACTTAAATAATAGGAAACAAAAAAAAGCCTGAAAGATATCTTTCAGGCTTTTTTATTTGATTTCAGTAAGAATTATTTAGAAGCAGTTTTTGCTCCTTTGTCTACTGCAGGACGTTCTGCTCTATTGGCAATTTCCCATGCTGTTAAGAATACTAAACGAGCACGTTTTTCCAAAAGATCATATCTAATTTTATCTGGAGTATCGGTCATTTTATGGTAATCGGCATGAACACCATTAAAATAGAATATAATTGGAATATCGTTTTTCGCGAAGTTGTAATGATCACTTCTGTAATAAAAACGGTTTGGATCGTTTTCATCATTATAAGTATAATCTAAGTCTAATTTAGTGTACTTAGCATTTACTGCCTCACTTAATTCGTGAAGTTCTGTACTTAGTTTATCGCTTCCAATAAGGTATACATAGTTATCGTTCTTTTTATGAGCTTCATCTGTTCTACCAATCATATCTATATTTAGATTAGCAACAGTTTGAGAAAGAGCGAAAACCGGATTATCTGTATAATATTTAGAACCAATTAGTCCTTTTTCTTCTCCAGTTACGTTCAGGAATAAAATAGAACGCTTTGGAGTGAAACCGTCTTTTCTAGCTTTAGCAAAAGCTTCGGCGATCTCCAAGATAGCAACAGTTCCAGATCCGTCATCATCGGCTCCGTTAAAAATATTTCCTTCATCGTCCATACCCACATGGTCATAATGAGAAGAGATCACCAGAATTTCATTTGGTTTTTCACTTCCAGGAATATAGGCCAAAACATTTTCAGAATCTTTTACATCTCCTCTAAACATAGAAGAAGGAACTTCTTGATAATAATCGTCTCCCCCAATTGGTGATATTATTTCTAAAGATTTGTATTCTTTCTTAAGGTATTCTGCAGCTTTCTTTTGCCCTGGTTCTCCAGTTTCACGACCTTCAAAATCGTCGCCAGCAAAAATATAAAGATGTTCTTTTAAATCGTTCGAGGTGATGCTATTTGCATATTCCATAGGATTTACATCTTCGATCATTGTAGGCTGCTGCGCTCCACAACTTAGTAAGGTAAGGGCGATTGCGCCTAAAAAAACAGTTTTCATAAAGGTTTGTTGATTTAATATGAACTGCAAGATAAGGGAATTGTAAATAATTTGCAGATCCTAATTATAAATATATGCTAATATTTGAAGTATAGAAATAAAGTTAGTGTAGGTACCTTATACTACTGATTATAAGGATGATTCCTTAATCGTTTCCTGTTAGATAAAAAAATGTAGAAAAAAGGAGTAAAAAATTTCCTTATTTTAAAAAAAGCTCATTATATTTGCACCCGCAATCAAGGAATACTTGATGAGACACGCTGGAGAATTGGCAGAGTGGTCGAATGCGGCAGTCTTGAAAACTGTTGAGGGTTACACCTCCGGGGGTTCGAATCCCTCATTCTCCGCTTAAGTTAAATGCTTCACCCTTTGGGTGGAGCATTTTTGTTTTATGCAGGTTTGAGCTTGCTCGATAACCTGTAATAAAGCAAAAATGATCTAAGGCGTACAGCGCCATGAAGCATTAAAGTTAAGTGTTTATTCCCCTTCTGGGATCAACGCAGTTAATCCCTCATTCTCCGCAAAAAGCCCCGTAAACGTACGGTTTACGGGGTTTCGTTTTTTTGGGTGTCGAATTAGGTGTTGTTTGTAATTTTTAATATTTGTAGTTGCCTTTCATGATATCATTCTAATACGATATTCATCCTCCCTCAAGAACACCTTAACTTATAATTTCTGTATTAAGTAAATTGTTATTATTCCATGCCTTTTTTATATATATCTAAGATTCGTGATCCGTATTTTCTAAGGATTAGGGTGTTCCGGATTAATTTGTATAAACAAAAAGGAAAATCTGCGGCCATAAAACAGGATGCTTTTGTGGATAGTTACATATTAATGCAGCGTTTTATTGACAAAAAAATCACTTCTATTCTTTTAAGCGACACATCTTGTCCAATTCAATTTTGATCTTTGATTATCAAAACCAGAAAGATGAGAAAATTGGAGATCAGCCTCACCGAAGAGCAATACCAACACATTATAGAAGAACGGAGTTACGGCAACCGTACCAATCTTGCAGAAGAAACCTTTGGGGGTTATGAAATATGCTTGCATGTGGGCAGTCCTGACGTCTTTCCTGCTACCCTAGAAATGAAAATGATCAATACCATAGATCTGGGAGAAGTGAAATGGGAGTTTAAAAAATCGCGAGGTTAATGGGGTTAAAGGATATAGCCTTTTTTAGAGGTCTTAATAAAACAGGTGCTTTTGCCAGGCTCTCAGGATTTATCGTTAAAGAATCTGTTTTAGCCTGTGTTCTGGAAGAATTTGATCAAAGTTCTTTTATTGTTGAAAACCATCAAGATAAATGTGTGACCTATTCCAATTCAGAATACTTGGTTTTCGTGCTGGTCGAAAAAAATAGGGCTGTGCTTTTAGAAATAAACAAGGCCGTAAAAGAGATTAAACATCTTAATACTATTGTTGTCCTAATAGAGCAGGATGTAAAGGTAACTATGCCTAAAAATTATTATAATCTAAAGATGCCCGATATTATTGCCGGTGCTGTAAAAAGAGACATTCCCGCTAGAAATTTATTTTTATTGTTTTTGAAGGGGCTTTTTGATTACCCGGTTGCTTAAGGATTATGGAAAACCGCAAATACCTGTAAGAAGATTTTATTATTTTGCACTTTAAACTTTCAAACCTTTAAGAAAACATTTAGATTTACTGAATACCCTTCTATTTGCCCCTACTTGATTAGAAACAAATTTTAAAAATCACCTTAAAACCTATACTCCTAAATAAGAAATGTTTATGATTTCTTATTTTTTAAAGAATACACCTACTTATGAAAGAGATAATTTATAATAAAATTATTGAGAAGCTTAATTCTAACGAATTTGAATCAAGGCTAAAAAATATCACTAGAAATTACCCAAACTTAAAGCAGGAAATTCAAATTAGAAATTGTCTTTTAGAAATGATTAATGCGGAGTATTTTACAGGAGAATTTAATTATCGTGCTTTTGCAGAATTGAAGCATATTAATTTTCCCAGGAAAAGAGTGGATCTTACTTTTATAAATCAGGAATCTAATGAGGAGAGGTACACGGTAGAATTGAAATTCCAGTATTCAAATGATTTTTTAAGATTTCACAAATATAAACATATCATTCAAAATGATTTTGAACTTAGAAATAGTGAATTATTTATATTAATTGTCGCTCATTGGAGTAAGGAAGAAAAAAAGAAATTTGATGAAAAATGGTTTGATGAAAAATTTGAATTAGCCCCTAATTTAAATCGATACATTTCCAATGAAAAATGTTGGAAAGAGAATATCCCCAATCTTTTAGGAACTTTTAATGAGTCTAATTGTGAAGATTTTATTTCTTTAGAAATTGAAGTAGAGGATGAATTTAATCCTAAAATGAATTATGATTTTTATTTTCTTAGAAGAAACTTTATGCAAGATATAAAGGAAGTAAAATCAGCTCTTAATTAAGAAACAGTTTAATGACCGAACAAAAAGCAAAACTAGAACAACAACTCTGGAACATCGCCAACACTCTCAGAGGCAAGATGGATGCCGATGATTTTAGAGATTATATATTAGGCTTCATTTTTTACAAATATTTGAGTACCAAAATGGATTTGTATGCCAACCGCATACTAAAACCAGATGGAATCACATTTCAGCAAGTAGAAGGTCATGCACAAGAAGCAGCATTCATGGAAGCCATAATAAATGCCGCACTAGACAAACTTGGCTACTTCCTATTGCCATCAGAATTGTTTAGTGAACTCGCCAAAAGAGGAAACTCTGGCGGGAAACACAAATTTATTTTGGGAGATTTAGCCAAAGTGCTCACGCATATAGAGCAAAGTACAATGGGTACAGAAAGTGAAGACGATTTTGGAAACCTCTTTGCCGATTTAGATTTAACGAGCCATAAACTCGGAAAGTCTGAAAACGATAAAAATGAATTGATAGTAAAGGTACTCTCACATTTAGATGAGATCGATTTCGATTTAGAAAATACTGATAGCGATGTATTGGGTGACGCTTACGAATATTTGATTGGGAAATTTGCCAGTGGTGCAGGGAAAAAGGCAGGAGAGTTTTATACCCCACAGCAAGTATCTAATGTGCTCGCACAATTGGTAACCGTGGGTAAAGACAGACTAAAATCGGTGTACGATCCTACTTGTGGATCTGGTTCTTTGTTATTGCGCGTAGCCAAACAAGTAAAAGAAGTAAGTGCGTTTTACGGGCAAGAAATGAACCCAACCACCTACAACTTGTGCCGAATGAACATGATTATGCACGATGTGCATTACAAACGTTTCGACATTAAAAATGAAGACACCTTAGAGCGACCACAGCACGTAGACCAACGATTTGAAGCCATTGTAGCTAATCCACCATTTTCTGCCAAGTGGAGCGCAAGCCCCTTGTTTATGAGTGACGACCGTTTTTCTAACTACGGAAAACTAGCACCAAGCTCTAAGGCCGATTTTGCCTTCCTGCAACACATGGTGCATCAGTTAGCCGATAACGGAACCATGGCTGTAGTACTACCGCATGGCGTTTTATTTAGAGGAGGAGCCGAAGGGCACATTCGCAAGTACCTTATAAAAGACTGCAACTACCTGGATGCCGTAATAGGTCTGCCTGCCAATATCTTTTATGGCACTAGTATTCCTACCTGTATTTTGGTGCTAAAAAAGGAGCGATTTCATAAAGACAACATCCTGTTCATAGATGCCAGCCAGCATTTCGAGAAAGTTAAAACTCAAAACTACTTGCGTGAGGAGGACATCAAGAAATTAATTGATACCTACAAAAACCGTACAGCCGAAGATAAATACAGCCATGTAGCCCAATTGCAAGAAATAATAGATAACGACTATAACCTAAACATACCACGTTATGTAGACACCTTCGAAGAAGAAGAACCCGTAGACTTGGCAAGCGTTTCTAACGCCCTTAAAGCCATAGATACAGACATGGCCACGACCGATGCCACCATAGCCGATTACTGTAAGCAATTAGGAATAGACACACCTTTTTAATGGAGATATTAAAATATTTATTAATAGGGCACGCCCTGCAACCTGTGCTGAGCCCAGTCGAAACAGGTCAGGCTATCACTACTCACTTCCCGAATTCACTTCGGGAGAGCTTAGACAAATGCCTTAATCCTTCGTGCAATTTATGAATACCGCTTTAACACATATTGAAATAGAAAAACAACAAGCCCGTCCTGAGTTTGGCCGAAGGGTTCCCGCATTAAGATTCAAAGGGTATGAAGGAAAGTGGAATTTCTTTAAGTTGGAAGAAATAGTAAACAAAAAGATTTCATACGGTATAGTACAGGCAGGAGTACACATTGATGGTGGAATGCCATACATTAAAAGCAAGGATATAAATGGTCCAATTAAATTGGATACACTTGAAAGAACATCTGATGAAATTGCTAAGAAATATATCCGTTCAGAAGTAACTCCAGGAGATATAATTTTTTCTTTAAGGGGGAACATTGGTATATCTCAAATACTTCCGGATTCAATAAAAGTTGCCAATCTTACTCAGGGTACAGCAAGAATTTCTGTAAGTAAAAATTTCGCAAATTACTTTATATACCAATCACTACATACCCTTCCGGTAATTAAGAGAATACTTTGTGTCTCTAAAGGAAGTACTTTTCAGGAAATTTCTTTGGCCGATTTAAGAAATGTAAAAATTGTATCACCAAACCTTCCCGAACAACAAAAAATAGCATCCTTTTTAAGTGCGGTAGATGAAAAAATACAGCAGCTCACCAAAAAGAAGGCCTTGTTGGAGCGATACAAAAAAGGCGTAATGCAACAACTTTTCTCTGGCCAGCTCCGCTTCAAAGACGAGAACGGAAATCCCTACCCAGATTGGAAACCTAGAAAAATGAGTGAAGTATTATTTGAACATAAATTAAATAGTACAGGAAATGAAGAGGTTTTTTCAGTATCCGTGCATAAAGGTTTAGTGAATCAAGTAGAGCATTTAGGTAGAGTATTTGCAGCAAAAAACACAGATAATTATAATCTTGTTCAACCTGGAGATATTGTTTATACAAAAAGCCCTACTGGTAGTTTTCCACTTGGAATAATAAAACAAAGTAAGGTTGATGAAAATGTAATTGTATCTCCTTTATATGGAATTTTCACTCCTGAAACAGAGGGGCTAGGATATATATTTAATGTGTTTTTTGAATCTCCAATTAACGTTAAAAATTATCTAGCATCTATTATTCAGAAAGGAGCAAAGAATACTATCAATATTACAAACACTACCTTCTTATCTAAGAAAATGAAATTGCCTGTTTCCAAAAAAGAACAAAATAGAATAGGTGATTTCTTGAAAGAAATTGATGGTAAAATATCAAAGACAAATAATCAAATAACCCAAACCCAAACCTTTAAAAAAGGGCTGTTGCAGCAAATGTTTATTTAAAACTATGAAAGAGATTTACGATGTTATAAAAGAACTAGATGATATTATTTTGATTCAACCAAATGGATTAACAGACGGACTAGTTTCAGAATCTCCGCACTTTCATTTTGTTCAGAGTAAAGTGAGAACATTAAAAAGTCCGCTTTGGAATCAGGCTTTGATAAATGTATCTGCTAAACTATTTGATTTAGATATTTCTGATATAGACGTTGATTCAGACAATTTATATCATCATTTAAGAGACTTTGATTTCAATTATTTAAATGTCTTATCTAAGTATTATTTAAATATTGATTTAGACGATTATACTTATGAAGAGAATAAGTTGGGTCATTTCATAAGTAAGAAAAATGAAAAGATTAATATGGATACGATTTGTGAATTAATAAGCATAAGTATTTCTGATAATATTAAAGCCGACACCAATTTTATTCTTGCGCAATTAATTAATATCCTAAAAGAAGAATGGTTTTCATTATATGAAGTGGAACCCGAAGATTATAATGCAGAATTTTTAATAGCAGATTTAAATAATCTTATATAAAGTTACAATTAAGTCTTTAACCTGCTAATAAATTAATTAACCCAGACCTTTAAAAAAGGGCTGCTGCAGCAAATGTTTGTTTAAAAAAAATATTATGTACAGAATTAATAAATTAACTAACGATATAGAAAAACTAGACGAACGTTTGTTTAAAGACTTAGGCTTTAGAGAGCGCGATCATTTACAAGAGTGGATAGCCAAAAACCCAGAAGTCTTAGGTGAGGAATTTTTAATTATTCAAAAAGAATTTAGTGGATTTAACGATACCAACGAGCGCTTAGATTTATTGGCTCTAGACAAAGAAGGTAATGTAGTGATTATAGAAAACAAGTTAGATGATTCTGGAAGAGATGTTACTTGGCAAGCCTTAAAGTATGCATCTTATTGTTCTACATTAACTACTAAGCAAATCATTAATTTGTTTCAAGACTATTTAAATAAATGTAATCAAGAGGAGCAAGCAGAGGATTTAATTAATGCATTTTTGGAGCATACGGAAGAAGAGCTATATTTAAACCCTGGTGACCAAAGAATAATATTTGTAGCCAACCATTTTCGCAAGGAAGTAACTTCTACTGTATTATGGTTACTCTCACATAATATTCAAGTGCAATGTTTTAGAGCCACACCTTTTACACAACATGAGGATATCTTTTTACAAATAGAACAGATTATTCCGCTTCCGGAAACGGAAGAGTTTATGATCGATGCCCAAGAAAAGAAACGAGAGGATTTGGAAAAAGGCAAAGGCTTGTCTGAAACCAGGAAGACTCAGTTAGAATTCTGGAAGAAATTTAGAGACCACTTATTGGAGCATGATGATATTCAAAAATTACAAACACCACGTCCGCAATACTGGTTCGATGTAGCTTTGGGTAAATCTGGTGTTCATATTTCAAATTTATTTAATGTTAGTAAGAGCGAATTAGGTGTAAGAATTTACATTGGGAATAAAAACGTTGCTGAATGGTTGCCTTATTTTTTAGAAAATAAAGAAAAGATAGAAAGCTTTGTTGGTGAAGAATTGTTGTGGGATCCAAACCCAGAGAATAAGGATAAAATAATTGTATTAAATAAAAAGTTTTTGCTAGAGGATAGAGATAATTGGGATGAGGCCATTGAATGGATGTCTGAAATGACCATTAAATTTAGAAGGATATTTATGGATTTAATTAGAAGTAAATAAGTATGGCTAAACAGTCGGAAGCTCAACTCGAAAATGATCTGATTAAGCAATTAGTAGACTTGGGCTATGAAAATATTAGCATTTTAAATGGGGAAGATTTTGTGGCTAATTTAAAAGCTCAGCTTGAGATATTTAATGAAAACAAGTATTCAGATAAAGAGTTTGATGCTATTCTTAATCATTTGGCTAAAGGCAATGTATTTGAAAAAGCCAAAACACTTAGAGATCGCTTTAGCTTTACTCGCGATGGTTCAACAGGCTCACCAGGAGAAATAGTCTACGTTCGGTTTTTCGATTCCGAAAATTGGAACAATAACTTGTTTCAAGTTACGAACCAAGTCACACAAGAAGGGTCGTTTAAAAATAGGTATGATGTTACCTTATTGGTCAATGGCTTGCCATTGGTTCAAATTGAACTCAAGCGCAGAGGGATTGAGATTAAGGAGGCTTTTAATCAAATAAACCGCTATCAACTGCATTCGTTTTGGAGCAATCATGGGCTGTTTCAATATGTACAATTGTTTGTAATTAGCAATGGTGGTAATACCAAGTATTTAGCCAATAACAAACTGCAATCCGTTAAGCAAACCTTCTTTTGGGCAGACGACAAAAATAAAAACCTTACCGAGCTCACCCATTTTGCTTCTGAATTTCTACACCCAAACCATTTGGGTAAAATGATCGCGAATTATATCGTTATAAACGAAACGCACAAGAATATGATGGTGCTGCGGCCGTATCAATACTTTGCTACCGAAGCCATCTTAAAGCAAGTAAAATCACATACTGATAATGGGTATATCTGGCATACTACGGGTTCTGGTAAAACCTTAACCTCCTTTAAGGCAAGCCAGATTTTAATGGAAGTTCCAGAGGTTTACAAAGTAGTTTTTGTGGTAGACCGTAAAGATTTAGATTACCAAACCATGAAGGAGTTCAATGCTTTCAAGGAGGGCAGTGTAGACTCAAGCGTCAACACCAGTAGTTTGGTCAATCAATTTCTAGGGAAGTTTAAAGACAAAAAAGGAGTCCGCAAGGATTCAGACCTGATCATTACCACCATTCAGAAATTAAACAATGCCATATCTGGGCATTACCGCAACCAATTAGAGCCCTTAAAAAACGAACGTTTTGTATTCATCTTTGATGAGTGCCATCGTTCTCAGTTTGGTGAAACCCATGGCAGAATTACCGAGTTCTTTGTAAAGAGTCAGCTCTTTGGTTTTACTGGCACGCCCATTTTTGCAGACAATGCTTCAAAAAATGACTTAGGGAAACGCACCACGAAAGATTTATTTGGAAACTGTTTGCACAAATATGTGATTACTGATGCCATTCGCGACGAGAATGTACTTCGTTTTGGAATTGAATATGTGGGTAAATATAAAAATAAGAGCAATACCTTTTTCGATATCGAAGTTGAGGATATTAATAAAAAAGAAGTTTTTGATGACCCAAAACGGCTTTCCAAAATTGCAGATTACATCATCACACTTCACTCCCAAAAAACATTTAATAAAGACTACTCTGCTTTATTTGCTGTTAGCAGTATAGACAATGCTATTAAATATTACGATATCTTTCAGCAAAAGAAAGAAGCCGGAAAACACGATTTACGCATTGCTACCATATTTACCTATGGTGCTAATGAAGATAATGCCTTTGCCCAAGACTTTCTTCCAGACGATGAAATGTCAATAGCGGCAGAACCAACATCAACTTATCAGTTAAGCCATACAAGAGACAAGTTAGAAGGGTATATTGGAGATTACAATAAAATGTATAACACCAGTTTTACAACAAAAGATCAACAACAATTCGAGAATTACTTTAAAGACATTAGCAAGCGTTTAAAAGAACGTGAAAAAGCAAGCTTTAATGAAAACAAAGATCGGTTGGATATTGTTATTGTAGTGAACATGATGCTTACTGGTTTTGATGCGAAAAAGGTAAACACCTTGTATGTAGATAAAAATTTAAAGCAACACGGTTTAATACAGGCCTTCTCACGAACCAATAGAATTTTAGGCGAACAGAAGTCGCAGGGTAACATATTATGTTTCCGTAACCTTAAAAAAGCTACTGACGACGCCATTACACTGTTTTCGAACAAAGATGCGATTGAAGTGGTAACTATGCCAGATTATGAAGCAATAGCAGAGAAATTTGTTGAAGCACTTAAAAACTTACGCGACATAGCACCAACCTATCAAAGCGTTAACGAACTAGAAAGTGAAGAAGATGAGGCTGCTTTTGTGCAAGCCTTTAGAAAGTTGCTGCGAAACATGAATGTATTGCAATCTTACACCGATTTTAATTGGGATGATTTGCCAATCGATGAGCAAGAATTTGAAGATTATAAAGGCAAGTACCTCGATTTGTATGAAAAGGTAAAGCGGGATACTGCGAAAGAAAAAACATCTATTCTCGATGATATTGATTTTGAATTAGAATTGATACATAGAGATAGAATTAATGTTGCTTACATTTTAAAATTACTAGCAAAACTTAAAGGTGCTAATACTACAGAAGCTAAGGCTCAGAAAAAAGCCATCATAGATTTATTAGGCGGGGATATTAAGTTACGAAGCAAAAGAGAGCTTATCGAAAAATTTATTGAAGAAAACCTCCCTCATATTTTAGATGAAGATGCAATAGAAGAAGAGTTTGAACAATACTGGCAAGACCAAAAAGTATTAGCATTAGGTAAGCTTTGTGAAGAAGAGCATTTGGATAAAGCCCAGTTTAAAGCGCTAATTGATGCCTACATTTATAGTGGTCAGGAACCAATTCGTGATGAGGTTTTTAAATGTTTGGACAACAGGCCGAGTATTTTAAAGGCTCGAGATATAGGCGAACGCATTCTAGATAAAATGAAAGATTTTGTTGAGGTGTTTGTGAAAGGGTTTGGAACGTAATAAATGAATATTTTAAATAAAAAATTTAGATTAAATGAGTAAATTTTTAACTGGAGAAAAACTAAGTGAAGAAGTTTATAATATTATTTGGGATGCAGAGAGCACACTCTTAATTGTTTCACCCTACATAAAACTAGGTAAATATTTCAAAGAGCTTTTTGATCATCATTTACATAACCACAAATTACATTTAATACTCGTATTTGGTAAAAATGAGAAAGATGTAAAAAAAAGTATGAGTCAGGTTGATCTTGATTACTTCCAACAATTTCCAAATATCAGTATTGTATATGTGCCAAATTTGCACGCGAAATATTATGGAAATGAAAAGAAAGGAGTTATTACTTCAATTAACTTGTATGACTATTCCTTTAAAAACAACATTGAGTTTGGAGTGTTTACTGAGCAAAGTATCCTCAATAAATTTTCTTCTAGTGCAGATAATGAAGCCTGGAATACATGTATGGAAATTGTAGAAAACCATGAAGTTATTTTCATAAGAAGACCTGTGTATAAAATTAAAAAAGGAATTCTGGGAACAAGCAAGGATTATAAGAAGTCAGAAACTTTATTGAATGCTACCGACGATTTTTATGTAGTAAAACGAAGCCACTCTGATTCTGGAAAAAGGTTGGAGGATTTTGATGATGAATTGGAATTGGATTCAGATCAAATGGTAAGACCTGAAAGAGATTTAGAGGAAGAGATTATAAAAAAAACTAAGAAGACATCTAGTAAAAACACTTTTGAAAACAGTAGGACAGTTACTAAAACCCAAACTGGTTATTGTATAAGAACAGGAGAAGAAATTGATTTTAATCCTGAAAAACCATTATCGAACAAAGCGTTTAAGATGTGGAGCAAATATGGGGATCTCGATTATCAGGAGAAATATTGCCATTATTCAGGAGAGCCTTCAAGTGGAGGAACAACTTTTGCTAAGCCAATTTTGAGAAAGAATTGGAAGAAAGCAATGAGTAATTAATGGAATTACAAATCACTTTTCAACAAGGCGGAATGCGTGAATTTGAACGAACAGGTATTTATCCCGAATACCTGTTGTTCAATCTTCCGGGCACTAAACAAAGCTGGAGAATAAGGATAAAAGAGAAGCCACAGGAAGGAGTTTTAAAAAGCAATGGGAGGATAGTCTACCATTATTGTTTTGATGGAGACGTATGTAAAACCCGAATCGTTAAAGAGGACGGTTCATTATCCAATTGGAAAGAACCTGAAGTAATCATTTTTGAAATGAGAGATTAAAAAATAAAATGTTGCACACCCAAATCACGATCCCCCCAGTTAAATTCGATTTAAAAATTGATGGTAATACCAATAAGGCAATAAGAAAAAATATTTTTTGGTTATTATTCTTTATTAGTCTTTTCTCATCTCAATTCTTATTCGCACAATGTCCTACTGGAAATGTTATTTTAGAAACCCAGGAACAGGTAAATAATTTTGTCGCGACCTATCCTACTTGCACTAATATAAATGGAAGTCTTTTAGTGAGAAGTGAGGAGATTACTGATCTTTCCTTTTTAAAAAATATTATATCCATCAATGGTGATTTGAACATTGAGAATATCAAAGCAATTGAACTTTCACTAAGCAATCTTGAAAATGTGGATGGTGATTTTAATATTTTCGGCAATTATGATTTGCTTTATATACGTGTTCCCAAAATAAGTGCTATTGCAGGAGGGCTTAACTTAATAGGTATGTCCTATGCAAATACCATAACAGGATTCGATCAAATTAGATCTCTCAAATTTTTTAGATTTGAAGATAACAGCCATGTAGCAACTTTGCCAGCCTTTAGCAACTTGGAAGTTATATTAGAGGATTTAACTATAATTGCCAATCCAAGTCTAAAAGAGATTCTAGGTTTTCAATCCCTAACCTGCGTAAAAAATATATCGATTATTGACAATCCTGATCTAAAGATTATTAATTCGTTTTCATCTATAGCGAGTTTGGTTGGTGATTCTGGCGGATTAGAAATCACCGATAATCCTATTCTAGAATCTATTACAGGCTTTCAAAGCTTAGAAAATGCTCAGCATTTAATATTTGATAATAATGCAGGCTCTGTGGCTCCTAATTCATTCCCTAGCTTTCCTTCCTTACGCAGTGTAGATCATATTTACCTTACACAGTTCATTATGCCGCAAACTTACACGGCTTTTAATAATCTATTTCAGATAAATGATTTAAAGATTGAATCGCTTTGGAATTTAAAAAATATAAGAGGTTTTAATAATACACAATCCACCAATAATTTGTGGATAATTGATAACATAGATCTAGAGACTATTGAAGGCTTTGACAATCTTAAGCTAATTAATGGGTCATTTAAACTAAGTAATAATATTAAGTTGTTTAAGGTAAATGCATTTAAGGCCACAGAATATGTTAAGAATGCTTTTTGGTTATTGAACAATAGTTTAATCAATTTCGATTTTCTTGAAAATTTACATGATGTAGGTTCAAATAATTCAGATATTTTAATACAGAATATATCTACAGTTCAGGATTGTTCTGGTCTCTCCAATCTTCTGAAATATGGTAACATATCAAATAGTATTAATGTCTCCACAGGTGCCTTTGGTTGCAATACAAGAGCAAATATTGAGGCAGCAGCAGATACCGATAAGGATGGGATTTTAGATGTTGATGATCTGGATGATGATAATGATGGTCTTAGCGATCTTGAAGAAAATGCTGGGAATGAGTTCTTAGATACCGATGGTGATCACTTACCAGACCATGTAGATCTTGATAGTGATAATGATGGCTGCCCAGATAAAGAGGAAGGACTGTTATTATTTCAGCAACCTACTTTATCCCCTCAGATAACCAAAAACCCTGAGTTTTTGGAAGTGAGTGCTGGCAATTCTGCAAGCTTTTCCGTAGAAACCATTAATACTGATAGGTTTCAATGGCAGGTGAGTAAGGATAATGGAAATACGTGGGAAGATATTGATGCAAATACTATATATAGTGGAGTTAAAACTTCAGTGTTAAGCATTCAAGAAACCACTACAGAGTTTCATAATTATTTGTTTCGTGTTATTATTTCTAATAGTGGAAATTCCTGTAGTGCTCAAATCACTTCTTATTTTGCTTCACTAATAGTAAAATCAACTGTTTTAGGAAATCCAGGAGAAGACACACAATTGGAATTTTGCACATCCTTAGGGGAAATTGATCTTTTTACTTTAATTGAGGGCACTCCAGATAAAGGAGGTCAATGGAATCCACCCTTAAATAGCGGGACTTCTTTGTTTGATACCTCCAAGGATGACGAAGGTATCTATAGCTATTGGTTTAGAGATGATAACTGCCAAACAGCAAATGCAGAAATTTCTATAAGTTTTAAGGATATTACAACGGCAGGATCGGATGGAGATTTAAGTATTTGTAAAAATTCAGCTCCAGTAGATTTATTCACTATACTTAATGGCACACCTACTGTTGGAGGTACTTGGTCTCCTCCTTTAACTAGTGGAGAAAGTGTATATGACCCTAAGCTGGACAGCAGCTTAAAGTATACCTATACCGTAGGTGCTACAAATTGCAATTCAACTTCTGCGGAAGTGATTATAAATTTAATTGAAGAAGAATTTAATGCGGGAGAAGATGCAAGCCTTGAGCTTTGTGAAAATGAAGCACCTATAGATTTAAAACCTTTATTAGGACCAAATGCAGATGATAATGGCGAATGGACACCAATTTTAATAAATGGCATCTTCGACCCGAAAGTTAATGACAGTGGGATCTATGAGTATAAAATAGACAATAAAACCTGTAAAGCAAGTTCCTCCTTTGTATCAGTTACGGTAAATAAGATTCCTAATTCGGGAGTTTCAACTTCCATATCATTATGTGAAAATAGTCCTGTATTAAATCTTTATGAAATCCTAGGGCCTAATGTAGATAGAGATGGTACTTGGTATCCTCCTTTACTTAATGAGAATGGAACTTTTAATCCACAAACGGATTCTCCAGGAATCTATACCTATAAATTGAACAACAATTGCGGTAGTTCCACTACTGAAGTAATAATTCAATTAGACGCGGATGTGTCGATTAGTAACTATGAAATAAACACGTCCGACATCAGTGAAAATGCTTTTTTAGAAATAAACGTTTTGGAGATAGGGAATTTTGAATATTCTATAGACGGTGAAAATTATTATACGAGTAATAGATTTTCAAACTTATCTGGAGGTGAATATTCAGTCTTTGCAAGAGAAGTTGATGGTTGTAGGACCTTATCAGACTCTGTTATAATCCTTGATTTTCTAAAAGTTTTTACTCCCAATGGTGATGGTATCAATGAATATTGGAAACTTACCGGATTTGAAGGAGAATATGAGATTTATATATATGACCGTTATGGAAAGCTATTAAAGATATTGGACCCGAACGATAAAGGTTGGGATGGAATTTTTAATGGCAAACCAATGCCCGCAGATGATTATTGGTTCAAAGCACAAATGGCAGATGGTAAAACATATGGCGATCACTTTTCCTTGATTAGGTGATTTAGCTTTTCAGATCAAAATTGTTTATTTACACACTTCTCTAAAATATTCATAGATCATCACCATGGCCAAGGTGTCCAGTTCGCAATAACGTAACAACCCATTTCTTATAGCTTCCCGCTCTTCTTGCTTTACCTCTGGGAACTGTAATTTCCCATAGGCGAAAAGTGCTGCTCCTCCATCTTTGATTTCTGAAAGGCTGTCGGCAACTTGCTCTAGTTTTTCATTATCCCAACCTTCGAAAATAGGAGGTAGGGCTTTATATGGGCTTATTGGAATTCCATTCTCCATTTTTAGAAATACATGAGATGCTTCAAAATTCTTGCTGGTTAGATTTAAACTTGCTAATTGCTGTTGGAATTTCTCCTGAAGGTAGTCACTAGATTGCAACACCGCAGGAAGAATCGCTTTGATGGAATTTGATCCATTGGTTATTGGATCGTAATAATAATTCACAACGGTTTTTTGAAGATCTATCATGTCCCTCTCACCACACCACGTCTTTGTGTTTCTGCCGGTATTATGACTGATGGTTTCTATAAAATCTAAAAGCTCTTGTTTGTCAGATTCTTCAGAATTCCGCAACTGGTCATAGATCACATTCACAATGGTGTTCTCATGATTATGATATCTAAAAATGCTTCCTTCATTAATAGTAAGAGAATCTTTTAAAGCTCTTATAAAATCGAAATTGGGAAATACGCCAATTTCTGTATTCAAATATTCATTATAATGTTCCACGCGACCATCTTCAAAAACAATGTGATGACTGAATTGAAAAGCCAATTGTTCGTATGGATGCATTCCAGCCATAAATGGAATTGCAACTGCAGTAGTTTCAAAGTCTATAAAGTTGAGAGGAAATTGCCAAGATTCTAGTTCCTCCCGTAAGTTGTCCAAGTCGAAATGAGGAGATTGATTGTTGTTTTTTGTTTTTTCAATTTGCAACCATTGTCTTTCAGACCTGCTTATTTTTCCAGCTTCCGGGCGAATGTTGAGGTCGTTCTCTGATAATTCATGCATAAAGAATTTTCCTTTCTCTAATGCACTTCTAGCAGGATTGTACCAGACATCATATGCTTTAGGCTGATTAATTTCCGAAACAGGAAGTTGCAGTTGCGAGGTCCAACATTCATGGAAACCACTCTTTTCTTCTGCGCTTGGATTATCCACTTTGAATTCGCATTCTCTACAATGAGAACCAATTTCAATAAATATTTTGGTGTCGGTTTGATAATGCTCACGAAAATAATTCACCAATTCAGGGAACGATCAAGATTCATCTGCCGGGTTTTTGGATAGAATTAAATTTATTTCCTCATCCACATTTATAGCACATAAAATGGAGTCACCAAGATTTTCTCTAGTAAGTCCATCTTTCTTAACTATCCCAGTTCTTAAGTCGGAATTTGAAACTATTTTAAAACAGGTGTGCAACCCATCAACACTTGTGGTGGCATCTTTGTCAACAAGCTTTAAGGATGCAGAGATCTCCCATTCTGGATAACATAGCTGTATCACATGTTTTTGAAAAGCAATATCATATAAATAACTATCCCAACCTCCAAAAGAGCCGGTGGATTTTATAAAGGAGTTATGAGAGGTGCTAGAAATAGACTTTGCCTTGACTTCCAGTAGTTGTATTCGATTTCCTTTTTTAACCAAAATATCCACCCGAATGAAAAGCCCATCGATTAGAAAGGCAGGTTCAAAAATGGTGATGTTTTCTTGCTTTAGAAGCTCCTGAGTCCTGTCTGCTACTATTTGGTAGTTATAGTCGTCTCCAGTTATGGCAATCCCGTTAGGGTGCTCCATCCTCGCTAATTCCTCTACTTGGAATCCGCCTTGTGCCAATCCTTCCAAAAATGAATCTGTATCACTCTGATTCTCGTACTCACTCTTACGGGTATAGAAGAGCTTAGTTGGACAATCTAAGGCAAGTTTAAAGCGAGATTTGGTGAGGAGGCGATAGTTTTGCAAGGAGATGATTTTTAGATTAATTAATTTAATTTAGAACCTCAAGCTTGTAAAAAAACAATACTATATTAAATTTTTAAGACATTCCATCATTTTAATTTTAGGTTAGGATGAAAATTTGGTGCTATCTTGAAAGAATTTCTTTTGCTTTTTGTTGAATTCCCCTATCAGCTTTAGCTGCAACATTTCTAGATAATTCGATGTTTATACCATGTTTTACACCATTTCCAGAATTTGATATCCAATCTTCCAATCTCATTTTTCCTTTAGATTGATTAATACTTCGTAAAGTGACTGCAACATTTTCAGGACAGTTTACAACTTCTGCAATATTAAAGTTTGTAAGTCGATCGCGATAAGCCATGAATATAGATTCAGAAGAGCGTATATGTTCATAATCATAGCGATCACCACCACGTAGTATTTTTCCTGTATAGCAATCGGTATATAATGCTTTTCCATCTCCACCTCTCTCCAGGGCTTTTTGATGCAATTGTGCCTTTACCCTGGTGAATAGTAAGTCAATTTCAGTACGGTGGTAGGGGCGGTTGGGATCTTTCATTTAAGATTTTAAAAAGTGAATTCAATATCAACTATTAATGTATTTACTTCCTCAAGTTTTCTCTTATAACTACCAGTTACACTGAAAACTGGAGAATTTAATTTTGCAGAAGCTTCCAAAAGATTACTGTATTCAAATGTTATTTCAGATTTGACAGTACGTTTTGTAAGTAATGTCCCAGACTGGCTTGAGTCTCTTCCATCAATTAATGAAATTAGCCCTATTTCGTGATGTATATTATAATTATCAATCAAAAATCTTAATTCATCTATATTCTTTTCCTTATCGTAATTAACTTGTGTTTCAAATTCTTCATAAATTTCTAAAGAATTTTTGTAATTGTTCTCTTTCTCACTTTTGGCACTGCCTTCAAAACTGATTAAATTGTATTTAATTTCTCCGTTTATATCAGTGTTTATGGAACGACTTTCTTTTAATGATACTTTTGTAGAAATACTTTTTGCCCCTAATAAAGCCGCTGCTCTTTTATATAATTCTAACTTCTCATCAAGAAAATAATTCTCCCCTAGACTTTCATTAAGATATACGTTGTTTTTATAGGGATGTAGAAAATATATCGTATTATGATCTGGTCGATTACCAATTAATTTATTTGTCTTTATAAACTCATCTAAGTCATATTCTAATGATTTAACTTGAATGTTAGGACCAGCAGGATATTTTAGTTTATATCTATAATTTTGCGCTTTCTCATCCTCTTGAAAAATAACTATTTGTGGATTTATGTTCATTTTATTGTTTTAAACTATTAATAATAATATAGGCGATGCCTACAGCAAACAGAAGAATAAGTATTTTGTTAATTTTTGATTTTAATTTATTATTTTGTTTGATATTTTTAATAACATCAATTGTTCTTTCTCTGTCTATTTTTCTATTAATAACTTGAGAGTCTTTTTCTAAATTACTCAAGACAACATCAAAATTATCTTCGTTCTCAATCATATATGTGTAATAGATACTTCTATTCACATTGTCTTTATCTATATAATGGGACTTAAGAAGAAGATTATTTTTATTGCTTTTAAGCTCTAAAAAATCATCTTTATAATCTTGTTTCCAAGTGTCTGATATTCTTAATTCTCTATAGTGGTGCAAACATAAATCTTCATCTTTTACAAGCTGGCCGTTTACAATTACATAGTCAGTACCATTATTTTTCTCATTTTGGGAGATTAAAATTCTTTTCATATCAATTTTATTTAAATACTTTTTTCGTGAAATTTTTTAGCTGGTCATTATGGGTCAAATCAATTAATTCAATTTGTTTTAAAATGGAGTAGTAAGATTTGTTTTCATTCAATTTTAAAAACTCTGATCTCACTTCTTTTTGATTGTTTTTACATAAATCGAAATGTGTACCTACTATTAGTATATTTTTTTTGGAAAATTTATCTATTGAATTTATATGCTCGATTCTGCTATTGCTCGCCCTTCTATAACTGATACCTTCTTGAATAGGGTCATTTAAGTATTTAGAAATGTCGAAAAAATAGAAAATAACATTTGATTTTTTAATTATTCTGTCGTATTCATCTCTATATAAATTCCCGCCACCAATATCCTCTCCTGAATCTATTTGGATGACTTTTCCATGGCTTTTATATGTAAATGGACTGTACGTTTGAATTTCTGTTTCTTTATCAACAAAGGGAATATTTCGTAAATAGCTGAGAAATCTAGTTTTTCCCGCTCCTTGCATTCCTAAAATACCTAACTTGTTTTTTTCAGGATCTTCACTTTTGCTGAAAAACGCATAACTTCCTATTCCTAGCCCTAAAATTGTCGCAGCTCCCAGCGCTACTCCCCAAATTATTGGGATAAATAATGGTAAATTCATATTGTGTTAATTATTATTTGTGGTTAACTAAAAAATTAATTTTGATATGCTCTGACATATTTTGTTTGTTTACAATACTCCCTTGATTTCTTTTATATGCTAAAACCTTTATTCCTCTTGTATCTTGGAATGATCTTAAATTTTCCTCCTTAATAATTTTTAGTTTTTCAGGAAATAAAATCTGAACTTCATCAAAAGCTTTAAAGCCCTCACAAATTATTGTTGAAGGTTTTACTATTTCAATAATTGTCTTAGTCCATACACGGCCAAGTGCAAATAATTTGGACCTCAGGTTTTTTGGTAATAACCTCATGAGTTCATTAAAATCCGCTACATTATTAGTAGCCCAAGGATAGAAATTAAATTTTACTGTAGAGTTCCGTAATTCATCTTCTTTTCCTGCCATAGTGAAAAGGGTTTTAGTTTGTTCTCCTAAACTATGCTTATTGAGATAATATTCTAATGCAGTCATTGGGTCAAATTGTTCAACAATTTTACCATGCCATTTATGGTGGCCTCCTCCAGGGTTGAACCCGATTAATAAGAATTCTGGCCTTTCGAGCAATGGACTATATAGGATTTGACAGCCTTTGTAAATCTCATTAATACGAGGATTATTTTCGCATTCCTTTAGAATCAAGGAGTGATATTTTTTGATTTCTTCTGTGATTGCAGAGTAATCTGATATAATTTTTATCATAAGTAGGTTAGAATGCTTTAGATGCTGTTTTCTATAAGGGACTTATATTTAACCAACATCTGTAAATCTAAATTTTATGTTAAAGCGGTGGTTTGCCATTTAGTAAACGTATAGAAATTGAATGTTATCGTTTTTATTTAAATGATTCCAAAGGAAATCCGCAATTGGCTGGATTTTTTAGAAACCGCTTCATGATATTTTTAATTATTAATGCCCTACCATTAATAATCAGTTATTTACATAAAGCGGTGTTTTAGCTAGTTTGTGTGTTTTAAATTTCAAATTAATGCGTTACTAACGTCAGGAGATGACGTTTATGGATTTAATTTTAAATGACGTGACTTGTCGCTATCAAATTCTAACATTGATTTTTAATTAGTTGATCATGCATTACAATTGATATCTAGTTAATAGATGATTCAATTTAATTGTATGTCAATATTTAATCAATATAAAGTCACACCTTCATGAAATTTAAAAAAATGATTAAAATAGTTTTAATACTCATTCTATTCCTTAGCGTTACATCATGTGCTTCTGCAGGTGTAACAGAATATGAATATGGTTTCTTTTCAGGTATGTGGCATGGTTTAATCTTGCCATTCTCGTCGATAGGATGGCTGTTTAATTCTGATATAGGAATTGTTGCATTGAACAATAATGGAGTTCCATATTATTCCGGGTGGGTAGTTTCCATTTTAATTACACTTGGTTTTTATGGATCCTTATCTACTTAAGAAAACAGAGCTTAACTACTCAAGAATCATTTCGCCATTAATATTCTAACTAAATTCTAATAAGAATTTAGGGCACTTTGGAGTTGTTCTCTGATTTCTTTCTGCAAAATTTTCGGTTCAAATACCTTCACCTGATCTCCATAAGAAAGTAGCTCCATCTTAAAATCATAAGTGGGTCTAATGAAATAAGTAAACAGGTATTCTTTATCATCCTTTGAGATTAGTTTCTGACTTCGATGTAGCGGTAGGGATTCTATATATCTCCCTTCTCTCGGAGTAAATGATAAAAGTACGTTCACCGGTTTTTCATTAGTTCCATTAATAATTCCAAAAGTGTCTTTAAATTCTTGATTTACGTTGTATGAAATGGGTTTGAATTTGATTTCTGTTATCATCAGTGATACAATTCTGTCCAGAGCAAAATTCTTAATTATGTTATCTACATCTTTAGCTATCAGATACCACCTGTTTCTTGCTTCTTTTAAAGCAATAGGCATGACCTCCCTTTTGCTATCTGTATCATCATAAAATTTATGATAGTCAAATTTCACCTTTAAACTATTTTGAATAGCATGAAGTAGCCCAGCCATATTCTGAGTTCCTAAAGATCTTCGCTCTTCAAATACTAAACTATTACCTAAGCTTTTTGAAAGTCGAATTGCATTTAAGATCTCAAAATTTTCACGTAATCTCTGGGAATGAGTTTCTTCTAGATCATCCTTTATATAGTATTTGCTCTGACTCCGGTCAGATTCAATTTCAATTCCATAAATAGATGCAATGTCAAGAATGTCTCGTTGAAATGTTCTTTGAGAAGTCATTAAATTTTCTTCTCTGGAATCTGGATCCATATTCATTTCTTCTTGAACTTCTTCATAACTCATTGCTCTAAGTCTTAATAGAGAAATGATTTTATAATGACGTTTTATGGTTTGGCGTACAGACATATTTTTAATAGCAAAGTTTAGAAAAGAAGAGTTTTATTTGTGTTTCAAACAGCTCCAGAGGAATTCTGTGACCCAATTTAGGATCGATATGAATATCTATTTCCTCTTTTTGAATGTGATTCGCCAAAAATGATAAAGTCTCTCTGGGATCTACAATATCATCTATGCCTCCCAATACGATCTGTTTAAAGGTATTGCCTTTTGAATAGTGTGCACTAATCTGATTGTCGTCAACATATTTAGACAAGGGTGGATTAAAAAGCAAGCAAGGTCTTCCAATACTATCTGATATGATATAGGAATTTAGTGCGCCCATACTGCTGCCAATGACCACATTGATCTCTGTGCCCCTGATCGACTCAAGAATAAGTTCCGGTTGAATATGTTTTAAGTTGTAATCGATGTCTGGAGCAAATACGTTTCCATATTTTTCGAGCACTTCGCGTTTTTGATCATTTAATTTGCTTTTGAGTCCGTGCAGGTAAAGTATGTTCATAGTTATTTGGTTAATTGTTTATTAGAAAGATCACTTCGATAGGATTTTCCATCTTTAGACCAATTCCATTTATCGGCAACTTCCTTTAAATCGGGTAATTCATAATTCGAATCAGAGAGTTTTTCCTTTACTAATCTTCTCAGTTTACGATTCGCTTGTTGTTTTTCAGCTTTCTCAGAGACTGCAAAGCAGTTAGGAAGGATAGGATGTTTTCTTTTTGAATTGCTCATGTTTCGATTACAAAGTACAAATTAACAACAGGAAGACGACAAAATATGTCGTTCGCTAAGTTACTTCAATTTTCACTTAGCTATACCCAATTTATTGAACTATTAATTTGAGGGATAAGGTACTAACGGTTTAGATTGTAAAAGACAGATTCTATTTTTTAAATTGTTAAAATCTAAGTTGGGATTTCTCACTAAGTTTTTTGTTTCAACAATACGCTATGAATATTTAAGGTTCTGATTTTTATGATATTGCTTCGTTACTTTAGTATCCCCCAAAGGAATTAAAAATATCCTTATTTTTAATTCCTTAGAGTTCAATAAAAATCTCTGGGATTACTCAAGTATTATTTTAAATTTTGAGTTATAAAACAGGGAAGTTCAAGGCTTAGCATATTGCCTATTGGATGCCCTTAGCACTTTAAGTGAGTTAGAGATATGGTTTTCCGCAGTTTTTGTAGAACTGTTTAATTGTTCGGCAATCTCCTAATGGTTAAATGTTTATCGATTTAAACCCCAATAGATTATTTTAAGTCCATTTTTTTTGGTTTCCAAAACATCTTTGATGATGCGCTCTTCATATGGGAAGTAATAGTATTTGGAAAATTTATGAAATGAAAATTTGCGGATATTATGCGCTATTAAAAGAATAGGTTTTCAAATCATTATTCATCTGTTATGAGATTAAAAGCCCCTTTAGTTAAAAATTTAGAATCCGCATTAAATTGTTCTGCATCTTCAATAGCAACATATTCATTTCTTAGATGGTTTATTTTAACCTCAACCTGCTTAAAGGAATATCCTTCGCTGTTTTCAGCCTCTAAGATTAACACATAAAATTTATCATTAAGTTCAACGATCGCAGTTTCAGGTAAGGCTTTTGCCAAGCTGTTGCTGGTTATAATTCCTGCCTCCACAAACATCCCCGTTAAGAAATTATGCTGTTCTTCATCTTCAATATCCCCGTGGACTTTTATAGTTCTGTTTTCTTCTATTGAAGTCCCTATTAAATGGACTTTCGCTTTATATTTTTCTGAAGAGGCTTCCGGTATTTTAAATTCAATTACTTGTCCTTTTTGAATTTTCATAATATCCTTTTCAAAAACACTAAGCTCTAAATGAATATGTTCATTATCTATAATTTCCAGTATTTCTGTAGCTGCTGAAACGTACTTTCCCATAGTCACATTCATTTTCGTAATGTATCCGCTTATAGGAGCATATATGGTAGTAACCGATCTTATATCCCCTTTCTCCACATTCTTAGGAGAGATGTTTAACATAGTGAGTTGTTTTCTCAAACCGTTAAACCTGGCTTGCGCTGTTTTATAATCGCTTTCAGCTTTTAGAAAGCTTTTCTGAGAAGTGATATTTTCCTCAATCAATATTTTTTGTCGATCATATTCAGATTTCAAGTATGCCATTTGCTGACTTACCTCAAGATAGTTTTGTTGAAGGCTTACAAATTCTGGGTTTTCAATTGTTACTAATGCCTGCCCCTTTTTTACGCGATCGCCTAAAAGTAATGCGGTATTTTTAATATAGCCACCCATGGACGCACTTATAACTGCCTTATTCTGAGGTGGCACATCGATCATTCCGGTAGTTTGGATGGTTTCAGGAAAAAGTTTTTCCTCCAAACTATTTATTTGCATTCCATTTTGTTGAAATTGAGCTTTTGTGATTTGAATTCGCTCATCTACTACAACTGACTCATTTGCTGCATCATTGTCGGTATTATTTTCAGAATTACCACAACTTACCAGTGTTATTAGGAGGAATAAAGAGACAAAGTTATATAGGTGTCGTTTCATAACGAGTGCTTTTAAAGAGTTAGATAATTAATCGAAATAATAGTTTGATTGTATAAATTGAGTTGTTCCAGATAACCGATCTTAATTTCATAAGCGTTCTCTAAACTCATTATATATTGAAAGAAATCGATCTCCCCATTTTTGAATCCGGATTCAGCTGTTTTAAGAATTTCATCTGATAATGCCTTGCCTTCTTGCTCATAATAAGTTAATGCCTTTTCATATTTCATCAATTTAGCTTTAAGCTCTTTATATCTCGCAGTAAGATGAATTTCATAATTCTTTGATTCTTCAACCGCTACTTCTCTGGCAAATTTCGAGGCTTTTATGCGGGAGGATTGACCTCCAAATAACAATGGGATTTTCAAGCCCAATTGATAACCATACAGATTTTTATTAAGTTGTGCGTTCGATCCCTGAAAATATTCAAGACTGAAATCCGGTAATAGTCGTTGCCTTTCATAAAAGTTCTGAGCTTGGAGCAGCTCAACTCTATTCCGGTAGAAATCCAGTTCAGAACTAGCGCTCATTTCAACACCCTTTAAAGGAATTTTTTCAATTGGTACTGTTTCAATATATAGGCTGTCTTCCACTTGTACCACTTTTAAAAGATTGCTGTGAGCTACTTCAACCTCCAATTGCGCCTGCTCATATTGAATACCGATTTGTCTCTGCTTGGAGGTGGCCGTAATTTTCTCTAAATAATTTGTTTCTCCCAACTCAAAACGGCGTTGAGCAGAAGTTGCGAAGTGGCCATATAAACTATCAAGTCTCTTAAATATATACTCCTTTTCTTTTTCTATAAGATATTGATAGTAGGCAGTAGTGACCTGGCGCTTTATAGCATTTTTTATGATTTCCAGAGAATTTATCTCCAACTTATAATTTACCCGCTGTACTTTTCTATTGGCAAAGTAAACAGTAGGGAATTGAAAATTTTGCTGAACCCCAAAGGTTTGAAGGATCTCATTATTAACGGCAAGGTTGCTTTCATCGTAATTATAATAGATCTCAGTTTTATCAATACTAAATGCGCTGCCTATAAGGGCATCAGCTTGTTTCACTTTAAGTGTGGAGGCCTTTAGTTCTGTATTATTTTCTATGGCTAGCACAAGAAGTTCTTCCAGATTCTTAGGTTGTTGCGCGTAGCTTTGTGAAGAGAATAAAACTAATAGAATGATTAGTAGAGTTGTGATGCCTGTATTTTTATTTTTTTTAGAGTTTCTCTTTCCTTTTATATTGTGAAACATAGAATACAAAACAGGTAATACCACCAAAGTTAAAAGTGTGGAGGTAACAAGACCACCAATAACAACAGTGGCCAATGGGCGTTGAACTTCGGCCCCGGCATTTGTTGAAATTGCCATTGGTAAAAAACCTAAGGCAGCAGCAGATGCTGTTAAGAGCACTGCACGCAATCTGCTTTTAGCTGCTTTTATAATAAGCTCATCTTTATTTTCATGAGCTTTTAGATGTTTCAGTTCTTTAAAATGTTCAATTAATACAATACCATTAAGCACCGCAATTCCAAATAAAGCTATAAATCCAACTCCCGCAGAGATACTAAACGGTAAATCCCGAATCCATAATAAAAGGACACCACCCACCGCAGCTAATGGAATGGCAGTATATATTATTAGAGCTTCTTTTACGGAACTAAATGCGAAATAAAGCATAATGAAAATTAAGACCAAAGCAATTGGTACAGCTACTTTCAATCTTTCTTTAGCACTTTGCAGATTCTCAAATTGTCCCCCATAAGTAATAGTATAGCCTACAGGTAGTGTTATCTTGCTTTCAATTAAATTTTGGACATCATCTACCACAGATTGTAAATCACGATTACGCACATTAATACCAACCACAATTCGTCTTTTTGTATCGTCTCTGGATATTTTCGCAGCTCCTTTTGTATAGCTTATCCGGGCAAGTTCACGCAAGGGTATTTTATTTCCTGATGGAATATCTACGTACATATTCTCCAAATTGGAGATATCTTTCCGATTCTCTTCGTCCAGACGTAACACCAGGTCAAATCTTTTTTCCCCTTCAAAAACACTACCGAGAGAAGTGCCGGCAAATCCCATGGAAATAAGATCATTTAAATCTGCAATATTAAGACCATAGCGGGCAATTTTAGAACGGTCAAATTTTACATTCATTTGTGGTAAACCGGCAATTTTTTCAACTGTAATATCGGCAGCACCTTCCACATTTTCAATTAATCTCTTTATTTCATTGCCCTTTTTATTTAGGATATCCAGATCCTCTCCAAATATTTTTATGGCAATATCTGCGCGTACCCCTGTGATCAATTCATTAAATCGCATTTCAATAGGTTGAGTAAATTCCACTTCCATTCCTGGAATAATTGCTAATGCTTCCTTGAACTTATCTGCCAATTCATCTTTACTTTTAGCCGAAACCCATTCTTTTTTAGGTTTCAGTATAATAATAACATCACTTTCTTCCATAGACATAGGATCTGTAGGAACTTCAGCAGCACCAATCCGACTTACGATCTGGTCTACTTCCGGAAATTTATCGATGAGGATCTGCTCAATTTTAGTCGTGATCTCTATGGTATTACTCAAGGAGGTCCCAGTTTTTAGCACGGGTTGAATCACAAAATCCCCTTCATCAAGAGTGGGAACAAATTCTCCTCCCATTGTAGAAAATAGATAAATGGAAAATGCCAAAAGAGCTATTGCAATCCCTAAAACCAATTTTTTGCTAGCTAAGGCCCATTTAATGCTGGGTTCATACACGCGATTTAAAAAGTTCATCAATCGTACGGAGATGTTTTTTTCTGAAAGCTTTGCGGGTTTTAAAAATATGGAAGCTACAACGGGCACATAGGTAAAACAAAAGATCATGGCTCCAATCAAAGCAAAACTGAAAGTAAGGGCCATTGGTTTAAACATTTTTCCTTCTACACCACTCAAAGAAAGAATAGGGATAAATACTATAAGAATGATAAGCTGACCAAAAATAGCAGAGTTCATCATTTTTGAGGCTCCATTATAGGTGATCTCATCTGTAGTTATTTGTCTTTCAGAAGGGGATAAGGTGGCAAGATGTGCACTCTTTGCAGTTATTTGAAAAGCTATAAATTCAACAATAATAACTGCACCATCTATAATTATCCCAAAATCTATAGCGCCCAGGCTCATTAAATTTGCATCTACACCAAAGAGATACATAAAAGACAAAGCAAACAAAAGACATAATGGAATTACGGAAGCGACCACTAATCCAGAACGTAGATTTCCTAATAATAAAACCACTACAAAAATCACGATCAAACAACCTAGAATCAGGTTTTCTGCAACTGTAAATGTGGTTTTGCCTATCAATACACTTCGGTCCAGGAATGGATTGATGTAAACTCCTTCAGGCAGGGATTTTGAAATTGAGGCCACCCGCTCTCTAACAGCATCTATTACCTTCTTGGAATTTCCATCTTTAAGCATCATTACTTGCCCTAAAACTTTTTCTCCTTCGCCATTACCGGTAATTGCTCCAAAACGCGTGGCGCTACCAAAACCAACTTTCGCCACATCATTTATATAGACGGGGATCCCATTCTTGTTTTGTACCACTATGTTTTTAATATCGTCAAGGGAAGAAATAAGACCTTCTCCCCGTATAAAATACGCCTGATTCACTTTTTCTATATAACCACCTCCCGTAACAGAGTTGTTCTTTTCTAAGGCTGTGAATATATCCCCTGTAGAGATATCCATTGCATTAAGTTTCTCTGTATTTATGGCGATTTCATACTGTTTTAAATTCCCACCCCAGGTATTTACTTCTACAACTCCGGGGATTCCGGAAAGTTGTCGTTTTACGATCCAATCCTGGATAGTCCGCAAATCCATCACCGAATAGGTGTCCTCATAACCAGGTTTAATGTCGAGAATATATTGGTAAATTTCTCCAAGACCGGTAGTTATAGGTCCCATTTCAGGAGTTCCAAAACCCTCCGGGATTTTCTGAGATGCCGATTTTATTTTTTCGGCAATAAGTTGCCTGGGAAGATAGGTGCCTATTTTGTCGTCGAAGACAATTGTAACAACAGAAAGACCAAATTTTGAAACCGAACGTATTTCAATTACTCCGGGAAGATTGGCCATTTCCAGTTCCACAGGATAAGTGATAAACTGCTCCATATCTTGTGTAGAAAGATTTTGAGATGTTGTGATAACCTGTACTTGATTATTAGTGACATCTGGCACTGCACCAATTGGGATTTGAGTGAGTGAATAAATTCCGAAGCCTATTATAAAAGCTGTGAATAAGAGAATAATGAACTTATTATTGATACTGAATTTTATAATAGCTGATAGCATAATCTGAAATTAAAAGAAGAGGAAAGCTAAAGTGAAATAGCTTATTAAAAAATGACTAAGGTCAGTTGTGATTATGCCAACTTTGGAGGTTGAAAAACTCTTGGTTTTTCAAATAATGAGTAAGGTTCTTTGTAAAAGAAGTTAGAATTCCTATCGAGAAATACTTCTATCTTCAGTATCTGGATTGGAGCTTGATCTAAGAAGAAAACAAGGCTGGAAGAGGCACCTAATTGGTGTTTAAAAGGTAATTTTTGGTGATCTTCTTTTTCTTCCTGATGCTTTTTAGAATGTTCTTGCTTTAACTCCCCATAATGCTTTGATAGAAAAACTATAAAGTTATCTCCATATTCATCAAAATGGAAAGATCTATGTTCAATTAATTCATCAATTCGAAAAACATCAACCAGCCCAAAGTTAAAACTTTGAAAAAGAATTGTTGATGATAGCCATATGAGAGTAAAACGATACATACTCTGCTAATTTACTGAATAGGTGTTATTTATATGTAACTTAGGTTACATTGGAGATAGTTTTATATTCAGATTTAAAACCATTTTTATCATTACTAAAAAGACTATCTAAAAAATAAACGAACTACATTCTAAAACTGTTTCGGAATCATGTAGCTAAACTAGCTACTTTAATTTCAAATAGAACCAGTTTCAGAAAATCAAAAAGCTTATTAATTAGATAGCCTCATTAAGATAATTTAAAGATCAATAATTAAAATTTATACTGTAAAAAGGCAGAAATATTTCTTCCGGGTTCAGTAATTGGGACACGATTAAAATCTGATTGATTGGTAAAGGAAAAGTTTAAATGATTGTTATAATCCTTGTCGAAAACATTTAAAGCAGCAATGCCCAATGTTACATTATTCAAAGGATTTACCCCTAAACGCAGGTCCAAGGTTTGGTAGCCATCAGTCTTTGTTTCTCCAAAACTTCTTGAAATATTGTCTTGTTGAGAAACCAAGTTATATTGAGCATTAAACCAAAAACTCTCCTTTTCCAGCCCCAAAACAAATCTTGTGGTGAAGGGAGGTGTTAGGGGTAGGGCCTCATTTTGATCTTGATTTCTAGTATACACATAAGCGAATTCTGCTTTAAAGAAATACTCCCTCAAAAAGTCTAATCTTGTCATAGCTTCAAAACCAGTTTTATATGCATTGTCTAGATTTCTGAATACTTTTGGATTTTTAGGTTCCAGCATTGGCATAAATTTTCTATTTAAGCTTTCATCTACAATTCCAACTATATAATTTTCATATTTCGAATAATAAAAAGAAGTGGAAAAACTAAATTTATCCAATCCGTTTTCAAATTTTTCAAAACCCTTAAAACCTATTTCAAACTGATTATTTACTTCGGCATCCAGATTTGGATTTCCAATATATTCATAAGGATCTTGTCCAACAGAAAAGTGGTTGATATAACGTTCTATCATATTTGCAGAGCGCACACCACGACCGTATGCAGCTTCTAATACAAAGTTGCCGGCAATTTGTTTTTTAATTGAAACAGTACCGCTAACGTTATTTTCGGTACGTTTCTCTAAATTGTACATAGCAGCAAAATCCTCCTCCGGATCCTTAATGTTTGAAATCACCACGTCATTACGTAAACCAGCAGTAATATTTGTTGTTGCATTTACAGCCCATTTAGCTTCAGTAAATACCCCATAATCATTTATGTAAGAGTCTTGCCAAACTTTATCATTATATGTCATGGGCATTGGGAGGGTATTGCCATTCATAACTTTTACTATACGTGTTCGTTCTCCTTCACGCGCAATTTGCATAGCGTCGAAACCACTATATAGAATCAGCTTTTTAAGTGGCTGCCATTTTAGTTCGATTTTTCCACCAGAAGTTGTGGCGTTAACAGCAGACTCGGCTTTCGTAGACATAAAAGAAGGTCTGTTAAAATTATGCATTAAGTGGTCTACATAGCTGTAATAGGTCTTAAAGCTTAAACTTTTAGCTATTCCCCCAAGATTAGAAATTTTATAGTCCAGGGATAAAATACTGGAATTATCAAATTCTGTATCCATTGGTATTGCAGCATGTAGCACATCCCGACCAAAAGATTGTCTCCAATGTGCCTGCAAGCGTTGATCTTCTGTAAAATTATATCCTAGTTTAACACCATAATCGGTACTTCTAAAAGATGAAGGAATTTCAACATTATTACCATCTTTATAGTTTCCAAAATCACGATAACCGGCATTGGCAACTACATCATATTTTTCTTGAATATATTGAAGTTGTGCCATCGTAACAAAAGAACCACCATTACTTTCAAAGCCGGTGGAGACCTTTCCATGCAACCCATAATCCTCGTAGTCGGGTTTTTGGGTCACCAGATTAACAACTCCAGCAAAAGTAGCACCATAGCGCACAGTATAAGGACCTTTTATAATTTCAATTTTTGATATTTCCTCAGGGATTATATGTGTGGTGATGGGATCCATACGGTTTGGACAAGCATGCATAGCTTTAGTACCACCATCATATTGTATGTTTAATTGCTCGTATTGAGATGCTCTAAACGATGGATCTATGGCATAATTACCACGTTTTATAACTGAAAAACCATTTATGTCATTAAATAGATCTGCTACATTTTTTGGTTGTACTATTTTTTTATCTGTTTGATTTGAAATTTGAGTATGAATTGGATCTGTTTTTATATTTCCAATAATCAATACTTCGTCTAATTTTTCTTGTTTTGGTAATATAGAGTCTTGTGGGATTTTGTTTTTTTCTTGAGAAAAAGACATTCCCGAAATAAGTGCACATAAAAGCACACTATAAAAAGTTTTCATTTCGAAATTTTATAATTATCTATTTTTTTAATGGGAGTTACATGAATACTGTAACAGTTTGTAATGTGGATAATTAAATTCGTGGAGGATGATCTCGAAGAGAAACTTCAAGGGACTTATATAAATTAGAATATATAAAAGGTTGCTTTTTGGTATTTACAAGATCTACAAGATTCAAAATATTATTTTCTTCAATGGCGTTTGTGAAAAATAAAATTTCTTTAAGATCAATAATGCTGGCAGGTGTCCTTTTTTCATTACTCTGAGATTCAGAAACTTTTTTTAAGTGACATTTCCCATTACATTGTAAATCAGGCTTTTCCTTGTTCTCACATAATTGCTCTATAAAGCTATTTATATCTGTGAAATACCAAGTATAGACCAGAGTGGTTTTTAGGCTATTACTCAAGACCATTATTAATAAAGACATGGATACTAGGTACTTCATTTTACAAAAATAATGAGAGCTAGCTTTCTTAAATGCAACCAATGTTACATATAAAAATTATGTGAATTTTATATTTAGGTTTTTATCCAGCCTAGGGTGGATTTATATAAATGCTCCGGAATCCCCTTTATGGGATCACATTTTTTTGTAATCCTCATTCTCCGCAAAGTGCTTCGTAAACTTAATTTATACAGAATTTTGTTTTCTACATTTTAATATTATTTAGTCCATCCTATTTATTTTAAACGCATTACGGTAAACCGTAAAACTTTGTCTAATATGTTGATTAGGTTTGTTTTTTCGAAAAACGTTAATTTTTAATTTTAAGTGAAAAATTAAATTAGAAATTACAATCTCACGTTTTAAACTTTATGCCATTTTTGAGATTGAAATGGATTAATTAATTATTATTTATGAAAAAACAAATTACACTATTATTACTTGCTTGTTTTCTTTTATCAAGTTGTGCTTATCGAATTACAGACTTTACCATTATTTCAACTAAAAATGTAGACTTGTCTAAAGCCAGTACTTTTACAAGAGGTAAGGCTAGAAACGAAGGAGTAGATAAAGCCCATATAATTCTTACAATTCCTTTTGGAAGGCCTAATTTAAAAGAAGCCATAGATAGAGCTATAGAGGCCACTCCTGGGGCAGTAGCGCTCGTAGATGGTGTAGTTTACTCTAAATCTTGGTGGGCTATTGTTTATGGTCAAACAAAAATTATAGTAGAAGGTACTCCATTAATAGATCCTGCATTAGCTACTACTTTTGAGATGCCAGAGTATTCTATTGCCACCTTGGATAGAAATGGAGAAATTAAGGAGATTTCAGAAATCACGGAAGATGAATATTTAGACATGAAAGATGGGATTATTAAAGATACGAGTCCAGAAACATTTAAAAGTACTTTAAATCTTTAAAAACATTTTTTGGAAATATTAAAAGGCCTCGGGATTTCTGAGGCCATTTTTTTAGTATTGACAGGTTTTGGCATTTGCAACAGTTACACTTGCTTTTTTAATTACACTGCAAGACCTTAAATACCAGGAAACGATTAAACTTTCTTTACCTCTTATTTATTATTTGCGGTTGCAACAGAAATTCAACTGTAACAACTTTAGAAAAATCTAAGCTTTTAATTAAATACCTTGTGGGATGGGATATTGTTAATGAAGAAGAATTAGGAGATATTGGATATTTTATAGAATTAGAGAAAGAAAATGTTACGGGGACCAAATTGATGGTTGGTTGGATTAAAGAAGTTGAACTAAATATTTTATTAAGTTCAGTTAGAGAAAGTTTGGAATCCAAAATGAGTTATGTCAATTCAAATTGGGTATTCAAAATAGCTAAAAATTGAAACTCAGGTGAAGAACAGAATATATTACATTCTTACTTTTTCGATCTGTTACGGGAATCTTACCATGGTCTGATCTATTGTTATATAGCGAATGGGAATTCTGTAGTGATCATTAAACAGGAAGCCATTGTAGATAGATATATAAATGCTCCTGAGTTTAATATAATGGAGAAATCACTTTTAATATTCTAAGGGAACATTTTATTAATATTTTCTTTAAAAATGTTTATATATATCAATGTATTTCAAGCCCTTATCATAAATAATTAAAATTTATGTTATATATTGATCATCATAATTTATTTTTCTGCCCTACCGGAAGAGCTTTTTTTTAATTAGGTCTTCTATATGTATTCATACTTCAAAAATTATTTAATTAAAGGCTTTAAGCCTATTTTAATTTGGTCCCAAACTTATATTGCTTATAAGAGAATCCCTATTCTTTTTTATTTTCATTCCATATTTTTTAACATTAAAGAGCCGCCACAGATAGCATAATTTATGTTGGAAAATTCTTCTTAACGAAACTTAACTCCCTATATATTTTAAAAATTATGTAACCAAATTTAAAAACGAACAATGGAAAAAACAGAGATTACTGCACAGTTAAAAAGCCACTTTCTTAGACTTTATCAAATTGCTCTTTCAGATGAAAACTTTAGTCATTTAGAGATGCAGCTTCTTTATAAATTTGCTGAAGAACGGAATGTTTCAAGTGAAGAATTGGATAAGATTTTAAGTGGATCCATTGGAGAAATAACCATCCCGGATACCCTTGAAGAAAGAATGGAATATTTATATGATTTTGCTGTAATGATTTGGGCAGATCAAAAAATCACCGAAGATGAGTTAATTACACTTAAAAAGTATTGTAGAAAGTTTGAGTTTTTAGATGAAAATGTAGATGCCTTAGCAGAATACTTATTAGAAAGTGCAAAAGAAAATAAATCTAAAACTGAATTTTTAAATGAACTTAATAATTAATCTATATGAGTATATTAAGAAATTTATCTGCTTTAAAGACTCCTAAAATTGAAGAGTCTAAAAATGAAATCCTATACGATCAAAGGTTAACTTATCATAATCAAGGACATGGTGGTTCAAAGTCATGCCTAGGAAACTTTCATAATTTAAAAACTTCTTTGCAAGCCTTGTTCCATAGATTTGAGAAGGATTGTAGAGAAGAAGAAGAGGAACAGCGTAGGCTTAAGCAACCTTATATTGCAGAACAGAAAGGCATTAATACCTCATTATTGAATAAGTCTGAAACTCTGGGTGGCCTATTAGATCATAAATCTACATTGGAGAGTCAAATTGAAAAACTTCAACAAGATAAGATCAATGTTAGAAAGAATCCTATAGATTACGGAATTGAAGTTGATGCCAAGTCCTCAGTAAAATTTTGGATAGGATTGTTTTTATTGCTTCCTATTAGCGCTTATATTTTTATTTTTTATATCTCAACCTCCTATTCTGGATTTTTTAGAAATTTTGATCCTTCCATAGATCTTTTTGGAGGTATATTTTATCCTCAGGCATTAACCGAAGCCTATAGAGATGGAATGTTGGAATTAGGATTTATAGTTTTTATACCTTTTGTCTTCTTTGGCTTAGGCTATTTAATACACATGTTTCAGCACAAAAAAGGAATACTTAACATCTTTAAGATTACGATGTTATTTATCATAACATTTGTTTTCGATGCCATATTGGCCTATTTAATAGAAGGTAAGTTGTATGATCTAGATAAGGTATATGGGGATCCTCCTTTCTCTGTTTCTTATGCTTTAACAAGTCCAGGCTTTTGGGTGATAATATTTGCAGGATTTGTATCCTATTTAATTTGGGGTTTAGTATTCGATTTTATAATGAAAGAGCATGCAGACCGTGATAAAATACAGGTATTTCTTTCCAGTTTAAATGCTGAAATATTTAATAAAAAGAAATTGTTAGAGACCCATTCCTTAAAAATTGAGAATATTAAAGAAGAGATGGATAAACTAAAAGTAAGAGGTACGGAACTGGACAATATTATTGATGGCTTTATATTTCCAATTAAAAATTATAAAAACAATTCCTCACAATATCTGCAAGGCTGGCAACATTTTATTGCTTCAGAATTATCCATGGGCCAAAAGCATAAAGATGAATTATTACAAAAGTGCAGAGAAGAATATGATCTACATATAGTTGATCTTGGCTTGAACGATTCTCATATACCAAATAAAATTTACCTAAAATCCGTTTAAAAATGAATTTTAAATCTTCAATATACTACGTAGCAATTTTCTCTTTCGCATTTATCTCCTGTGGCCAAGACCCTAAAGAGGAAAAAAATTTAGTGGAATCAACAGCTATTTTACAAGCGGAAGGCAGCATAGATTGTCCCGCATATATTAATAAAAACAAACCGAATAATTTAAATATCAGTATTCTTCTTGACCTTTCAGACAGGATTGAACAGCCAAAATCTATTGAAAAGGACGTGGCATATTTGGGCAGTTTGTCCAAGGCTTTCACTAATCATATCAAGACCAAAAAATTGGTTTTATTGGAAGATCGCATTCAGCTATTCTTTAACCCTGAACCCTCAAGTAGTAAAATAAATGAAATAGCAGAAAAACTTAAAATTTCCTTTACTAAAAACACTCCAAAGGAATTAATTGAGCAAACCCAAAAGCTTTACAAAACTGAGCCAATCAAACTTTATGAATTTGCTAAAAATGATGCTAAAGGAATTAAAGAGAATTATCCAGGTTCTGATATTTGGCGATTTTTTAAGGACAATGTTAGGGATTATAGTATGGATAACTGTCATAGAAATATTCTAGTAATCCTAACTGATGGTTATATGTATTTTGATAAAACTGAAATGAAAGAGGGCGGAAGAACATCTTATTTAACTCCTAAATATCTATCTAAACTGAATTTAAAAAAGAGTAATTGGAGAGAAGAAATGCAAAAGCAAGATCTAGGTTTCATACCGGCAGCTAAAGATCTGGAAGATCTGGAAGTATTAGTGATAGGGATAAATAGTTTGAATGATGACAATCCTTATACTTTAGATATCATTCAGGAATACTGGAGCCAATGGTTTAGAGAAATGGGAATTCCAGAGGGTAATTATAAAATTAAAAATGCAGTAATTCCTTCTAATATGGAAGGTGTAATTCTAGATTTTATAAATAAATAATAGAAGCAGAAGAGTATATTTTTTAGAGAGGAAGAACAATTTATTTGTTGTGCTTTGTAATATATTACCTTTGCATTTCACAGTCAAAGTAGATAAATAAACTGAAAAATTTCTAATATTACCAACAGACTCAGGTGTTAGAACCTGAGTCTTTTTATTCTATAACCTGAATTATAACTGTCAATAAAAATAAATCTTTACTATTTTATTCCTAAGGACAATTACATCATTCTATAACCGCGAGCAGTTCCACGTCATAATTTAAATTCCCATGTTAAAACCCTACATCCTATTATTTTTATTTCTTTTCCTCTTTAGTGAACTCGTTGTCGCGCAGGTAAAGATCTCCTCTTGGAATCTGCAAAACTTCGGAAAAACGAAATCAGAATCTGAAATTAATTTTGTTGCAGATGTGCTAAATGAATTTGATGTGGTGGCACTACAGGAAATAGTGGCAGGGTATGGTGGAGTTCAGGCTGTGGCGAAACTGGCAGACGCTTTAAATAGGAAAGGCAGCAAATGGGGATATGTAATAAGTGAGCCTACCCAGAGCACTCCTTATGCTACAGAGCGTTATGCTTATTTATGGAAAACGAGTAAGGTGAAACAGAAGGGCAAGGGTTGGTTAGAGCCGCATTATAGAGACGAAATTGACAGAGAACCTTATATGCTAGACTTTATCTATAATGGTCAGCCATTTACTTTGGTAAACTTTCACGCGATCCCTAAAAAGAAACAGCCCGAAACCGAGATCAAATATTTCAAGTTCCTTCCCGGAAAATACCCTGATAAAAATTTGATCTTCTTGGGCGATTTCAATGTTCCACAAAGCCACACGGTGTTTAATCCGCTGAAAAAGATTGGGTATCTCCCACTTTTGGAGAATCAAAAGACCACAATGAAAATGGAATGTGTGGGGGAGGAATGCCTAGCTTCAGAATATGATAATATTTTTTTCAATTCCAAAAAAATTAACTTATTGAATTTTGGGGTGGTATTAATCTATAAAAGCTTTCCCAATATGCAAGCAGTACGACGAATATCAGATCATATTCCCGTGTGGGCAGAGTTTGAATTTTCTTCGAAAAGAAGATAATGTAAACTGATATTAGGGTAGTTGGAAGTATTTTTCCTTATTACAAATTGTAATCATGTTCAACTCCCAACATATTCTCCAAACCGTGTTTTTATAATTGCTTTAAAAAACAGTCCTAGCATTTATTTTTTATTAAAGGCCTTACATGCATCAATGTCAGGCAATTTGGTTACCAGGTTTATGTTTCTTTCATCTGTAAACGCTTCCTTCATCTTTGCGTTAACATTAGAAATCTAAAACTCTATTTATTAACTCAATATTTATATACATAGATTTTCCTCAAATTCGATCACTTCTTGATCCAAAATTATGATCTCAGCAGATGGGGTAATACTTAAATGAAATCTGTCTATCTGTAAAGGCGTGCAATAACTTACTATTTTATTCACAATTAATTCGTAACCAGTGCAGGCCTCTTTTATGGCTCCGTTTTCCATATTGTTTGTACTCCAATAGTAATCGTTAGACAATGCTAATAACAAAGCATCGCCTTTAGAATCTATGCTTCCTAAAAAATCCAGCAGTTCTTCATCGGTAGAAACTAACTGATTTACACCATCTGTTTGGTGCCTAATGAACGTATAGCAACCTGCAGGAAGACAACTAATATAAAAACCCTCTTCAGCAATGAGATTATTAAATTCGTTGATGCATGCGACCATATCTACAGCATCTGCACATAACTCTCCTTGGGAAAAACTAAATAAAATCTCATCCAAATAATTCACTATTTCGAAATAATCTACTGGATCTTTCGGGATGATTTCATTATAAAAGGATGATTCGGGGATGGCTACAAACTCCCCACAGTCGGATGGAGTGTCACAATTAATAAATATATGTATGTATTCCATGGTGTTATTATCATTGAACAAGACATTTATATCATTCCAACTTAATCCTTCTTCTGCTAGTGCAGTGTTATCTATATCTCCATAAGCGTCTGAATTTTCAGGGGTAATAGTATAGAACAGATAATCTTGATCATTTTCTACCTTTTCTGGTGGGCCGGGAATTACCAAACAGAGTAATTGGGAAAAATATTCACCATTCTCATATTGACCGGTTATTGGCTTGGCATTGGTATCTTCATTGTTGTATAATTGAACACGAATACCATTAGCATCCTGTACAAAAAGATCTAAACTATAATTACCTGGATAGTGCCTGCCATCGGAATGACAATAGTTTGCGAAGAAGCAAAGCTTATAAAGTTTTTGTGGCATTAGCTCTAAAAACGAATATCCATATTCATTAACTATTTGCTGGTCAAAACAAAAAACCTCTATTACCTCATTTTTTTTGGTGCCGGGTCGAACAATGATATCCAAAGGTAGCGGCTTGTCTACATATCCTAGAAAGTCACCATCTCCAGTGGGAGCTACCCAAATTAAATTTCCTGCACCATCGGGATCACCATCATAGATCAGAAATTTGGAAAGGGTCACTGTAGTGTAATCATTCTCATTATTACCATCATCACTAACTACTACCGGAATTTTCAATTCGTCAGAATAATCAGTATAATAATTAGTTCCATTAGTGAGGATGTCTATATCCATGGTTTTAGTCTCCCCGTTAAAGCTAATGCTAAGCCTTGCCACTGCTGGTGCTGCATCATTAACACAATCGGGAATCTGACTAAAATTTTCTTTACTGATCATCTTATTGGATAGATCATTGAGTACTGCGCCAAATTCCAGGGAAATGCTTTGTGTGAAAGATTCGATATTTACAGCGACTTCTTCCTCCTCTTTACTACAACTTGAAAATAGTGGTGATAATAGAACCATAAAAGCTAGATAACGTGTAATTGTTTTCATAAACTTATTTATTAGTTAATAAATAAAATAGTACTTCCAAGGAGTAATTTGTTCAGCTAGGTGAAGGGTGAAATAAACAAGTAGGTTATCAAAACAATGTTCTTGTTAAGAATAGAAATTACTAATTTCTACATGATGCGCATATGGGTCAATTCCCTTAAAATATAATAGGTAGTATTACAAAAAGTGGGTACGTTTAAAAATATCAAGAAGAAGGAAAAATTTCGTGTTTAACACCAGATTGTAGAGGCATAATCAAGTGAAGAAATTAAGTAATTAATTGCGTCTAATATTTATTCGACCTTCTTTGTCTGTTCAATTGTGATCTTTAATTATCAAATTAGAAAGATGAGAAAAATTAGAGATTAAACTTACCGAAGAATAATACCAACATATACAAGAAGAGATAAATATAACAATCGAATTCATCTAGAAGGAGAAAGTTTTGGCGGATTTGAGCTGTCTTTACGAGTTTGTGTGACAAATGTTTATCATAAATTAGATTCAAAAATACCTTTATCTCATCGTGATCAAACCAAAAGAAGATGCAAAGCTTGTAAGATTACTTTTTTAAAATTATATATGTCTCCACGTCTACTAATCAAATCTCGATTTAAATTATCAATTAAATGCCCTAATAAACTTTAATTCAACAAAAAGAAGGAGTATGCTAAGCTGCAAATGGAGGATCCTTTTAGAGGCATAGGCTCAGAGAGGCTTTCAAGTAGAGGAACGGGCATGGCTGGTATATCCGGAGGTAATTTTAATTGAAGAAACGTGTAGAATACTGATTTGCTTGCAGAGCCAACCATTTATTCGGGACGCTTGCGGAGCTCAATGTCGTAAGACTTTGCACAACATGGGGGCTAGTTTTCGGTAATAAAAATTCCAATAACCACAAGCACAATTATACCAAACTCACCGGAAGTCGATCTAGGATTCTGAAGCGCTTTATTAATGATGTTTAGAGCATTAAATATTATCGAGGAAACAGTTTAAAATGCTTTCTTTACCACTCCTTCTTTATAAGGTTCAGAAGTATTTTTAATCACAAAATCTACGACCCCAAGCACGAGTCCCTCTTCTGTGATTACATCAACTTTCCATTGGCCTTCTTTAAGGTTGTTTTTATAAGTATATCCACGGAAACCTTGATCACGCCCACCGGCAACTTCAAATCCTAGGTCATCAGTTACTTCCCATTTACCGGTTTCAGGATTGTAGCGTTTCCACCTATGAAAAATGGATTTTTTTAAATCTGTAGGTGCAAAAACAGAAGTGAACACATACACTCTTTGATCTGCTTGACGATGAAAATTGATATTATGTTTACGCCAAAATACATACCATTGATCTTTCTCGTAAGTAACGATGTATTCATTATTTATTTTCCGCACATCATGAGCCACTAACCCGGTATCCAAAGCTAGTGGCACTGGTGGAATAAGATTGAAATAGTAAAAAACATTAATTGTTATATAAATAGAAAGGATAATACTAATCAGTTTTTTTAAACTTATCTCAGCTCTTGTGCCTGGGCTTGACCTGTAAATAAACCTGATTAGTACCAGCGTAGACCATAAACTTACAAGGCCCGAAATGATAAAAATAAAGGTATTCATTTTCCTGATGAGCGTAGGAATCATAAAGGCGAAAAAGGTAAAACTTATAAAAAAATAAACACTAAACTGAAGGTATTTATTGGAGATTTTCTTTTTAAGAAACTCGTTTGCAAATAAGAGCAGAACCAGCAATATGAAAAAAACCATGGTTTTTGACATGGACACACTTCTGAAAAAATAGATGACAAAAGCGCTTGAAAGTGCACCAAAGAAGAACTGTATAGCAAGCGGCAAATATTCGGAATGACGACTGATAAAAGTACCTTCCCACTTATCATCATTCACTGTATTATATAAATAAAGCGTTATAGAAAGTAAGCACATATGCGAGCAAAGTACCACCGTATCATAAACACGATCTATTCGCCCTAAAGTCAACGTGTCAAAAATAAAACCACCAATAAAAAAAAGAATGGGAGCGTACTTTTGATTGCGAATAAGATACCTTCCAAAAGCACTTTTTCTATATTTTACTAAAGCTCTTTTCATATTGCATTGAGTAGCGCCAAATGTAGCATAAAAACTTCATCTGGATATTTGCTTTGACGTTAATGCTAGAGAGTTTATGAAAAAACCGGAATTAGGACACTCACGAGAGGTATCGGGACTTAGACTTACTTGTGACAGTAATCGAGTATACAAATAAATTTCAGAATTGGAACTCGAAAACTAAATAGTATCGATCTATTTATTCTTGTTTAGCGCTATAGTATCACAAAAAAACAACCAGCATACCTCGGAGAAATTACAGTTATTATAGCCCTTAAAGAATATTAAATCCCTACCTAAAATATATTTTTACGGAACTATATTATTGAAGTAGATGTATAACTGGGTAATATTTCAATGGATAGATTGTCCTCATTTTTTCAGTTTTTTTTAAAAGTTGGAATTTATATCGAATTCATTCTAACCCTCAACTAGCCTCTAAGATGTTAAATAAATGTCATAGCCTCCAATTAATTACTCCAAATAACTTTATTTTGAAAAGTGAAGATTTCACCTGTTACTTTAATTTGTTAAGAATAGAAAAGCCTATTCACTTATAATTTATGATGAATTAAAAATATCGCTACAAGGCTAAAGAATTAGTTCATTATACCAGCAAATAGGAGAGGAGTGAAATCCTATTCTACATAGTGTAAGCAATTAAAGGAAAATTTAGTACAAATGAATATTGCCTTATTTATACTTGGATTAGTGATCACCTTAGTCACCATCTTTGATATGATCTCTACGATCCTCTCCCCAAGAGGTGCCGGATTTATCGCAGATAGGATTTCAAGAGGAATTTGGAGAGCCTGCCTAATGGCATGTAATAGAGACGGGCGAAAGAAATTCCTTAATATCGTTGGCCCTGCGTTATTGCTCATTATTGTTCTTACATGGATCTTATTATTATGGTTCGGAAATACATTTATTGTATATTCAGATGCCGAAGCTTTATGGTCTTCCAGTAAGAACGCTTATGTTACTGGTTTTGTAGAAAAGATGTATTTCACAGCTTATGTTCTATCTTCTATGGGGAATGGGGATTACACCCCGGGAAACGGTTGGTGGATGATCTACACAGGTTTTATATCCTACACAGGAGTTGTTTTTATAAGTTTAGGCATCTCTTTCCTAATTCCTGTAGTAGATGCAATTACCTTAAAACGTCAAATTAGCCTGCGCATTCATCAATTGGGAAAAACACCTAGTGAAATAATTAAGCGTTATGAAGAAAACAATTTCAAAGAACTTCTTCAAGTTCTCAACGAACTGGAACCTTCCTTATTAAAATTGGCTCAACAGCATCTTGCATATCCAGTAATTCACTATTTCCATTCAGAAAATTTACACGAGTCACTTTCCGTAAAATTGGTAACTTTAGATGAAACTATGTCTATACTTCTCTATAGTGTAGATAAAGAAAACCTATCAGATATTCACGCATTAGAAAGGGCTTATGGAGCCACAACCTACTATCTATCTACCTTGGCGAGTGCATTTATAAAACCCGGAGATGATGAGCCCAAACGCCCAAATACTTCGAATCTTAAAAATGTATCTAAAGAAACTTCACAACGTGGAACAGGGCATGAGGAAGACCTCTCTAAACGAAGAAAGCTGCTACTGGCTTATATTCAAAATGATGGCTGGGAGTGGGAAGACGTAGAAGAAAATACAGATAGCATATCACTTGGATTTTAAAAGTAATCTTTCAAATCAAGAAAATTAAACATTCACACAAAATAGCTTTATTAAATAGATATGGAAAAAATAAAACCCTTTGATTGGTATAGAATTTTTTTAGGAAGGGAGAACGATGCCTTATTTCTATTAGAAATTGGTTTTAGAGTAGCTTTTATCTACCTATTCGCGGTGCTTATATTGCGCTTTATGGGTAAGCGAGGGAATAGAAGTTTATCTATGTTTGAGAATGTCTTGATAATTGCTTTAGGTTCTGCTATTGGAGATTCCATGTTTTATCCCAAAGTACCATTAATGTATGCATGTTTGGTGATCCTTATAATTGTAGGGATCTCTAGGTTAATTCAATATTTACAAGTAAAAATAAAACGTTTAAACACCTTTTTAGACGGAAAGCCTATTATACTTATTAAAAACGGAGAATTACAAAGTGCAGGTTTAAAGGATTCTAGAGTGCGAGAAGAAGAACTTTATGGTATGCTTAGAGTTCAAGGAATACGGGATCTTGGAGCTGTGGAATGTGCTTTTCTAGAACGCTCCGGAGAGCTAAGTGTTTTTAAGTTTGAAGCTGATAAAAAAGGCTCCAAATTAAATTTGATCCAAGAAGTTTTAGGAGATAATTCTTAACAACTTCCCTAATCCGAAATGTTGCTAATTCTGGTTCTATATTAGATAAGCATGATTTTGACTTATTATTTAAAGAATGCCTGAAGAAATAAAACGGAATCTCTTGAAATTTGCCCAAGAACGAGGTGAAGATAAAACCTATTGTCCTTCGGAAGTTGCACGACTGCTATATCCAGATTGCTGGAGAGACAAAATGGATCTTGTGCGAAAACAAGCAGATATACTGGTTGAAGCTGGAGAACTAGTGGTACTTCAAAAAGGTTTAATTCAGCAAAAATTGCCATCAGATTTAAAAGGTCCTATACGACTTAGAAATAAGGAAGGTTAAACAACTTAACTCCCTTAAATACTATAAATAAGATTTAACTTACAAATTCTATCTCTTACTTCTAGGAGATCTGTTTTAATTCAGAATTGGGATTCTACAATTGAAAGCAGATCGCATTAAAAATTATAATTTCTATAACTCTATTGGATTTTGGGAATGGATATCTTTATTATCTAATGCCTAATATTTCTCATGGATAAAAAGAAGATTGCAATAATTGGCTCCGGAGCTACAGCCATTTATTTACTGAAACACATAAATGATCACTTAGAACTGCTAACAAGTATGTTCAATGAGATAAGCATTTTTGAAAAAGGCGTGAATATGGGAATGGGGATGCCTTATAATCCAGAAACAACAGATAAATATAACCTTGCCAATATTTCTTCTGAAGAGCTCCCAGAATTACCTGAAACCTTTGGGGACTGGCTAAGGAAACAAGATGCTGAAACCTTGGAATCTTTAAATGTGAAAGATCTTCCTATAGATGATTCTGCAGTTTATAGTAGAATTTCTTTGGGTTCTTATTTCCAGGATCAGTACCACAGCCTTATCCACCAGCTTACCAAAAAAGGTATTACTGTGCATCAAATAAATTCAGAAGAAGTTAGAGATATAATATATAATGAGAAGACCGGCAATGTGCTTTTAAAAACTTCTAAGGCAAGCGAGAAGAAATTTGATAAGGTGATCATCGCAACAGGACATCATTGGTTTGAAGATGATAATGAGAAAAATGGATATTATGCATCTCCCTGGCCCATCCATAAATTATTGCCAGCTCCAGGGGAATATTACAATCATGCTATAGGAACTTTAGGTGCATCTTTAAGCGCTTTTGATGTGGTGAGCTCTCTTGCTCATAGGCATGGTTCTTTTATGCAAAAAGGAGAGGAACTCAATTTTGAATTACACGCGAAGGCGAAAGGATTTAAAATCGTGATGCATTCTTTTGAAGGTTGGCTTCCTCATTTACAATACGAACAAAAATATGCCATCCGTGAAATATACCGTCATACTAGCCGCGAAGAAATGCTGGACCTTATTGATGCCGATGGATTTTTAAGAATTCACAGCTTCTTTGATAAAATAGGGAGACCGGCACTAATCCAAGCTTTTCGAAAAGATAGAATGGAGCATATGGTAGAGAAATTGGAACAGGAGAAGATCAATTTCAAAGAATTTATTAAGCTGATGTCTGAAGATCATGAATATTCAGATTCCTTTGAAGGGATGCGCAAAGAGCGAATCGAAGCGCGTAATTCTGTAAATCAAAACAAACCAATACATTGGAAAGAGACCTTAGATGATTTGATGTATTGTCTTAATTTTCATGCCGAGCTTTTGCCGGCAGAAGATCATTTATTTCTGCGGAAAGAAGTAATGTCTTTTCTTATGAATGTAATTGCTGCGCTACCATTATCTTCTGCCAATATCCTATTAGCACTTTACGATGCGGACTGTATAGAATTAATTGCTGGTAAAGTTGAAATCTTGGAAGATCAAGATAAACCAGAACAAACCGCTATTCAGGTGGAAAAGGAGGATGGAACTTTGGAATCATTTAATTATAAAATGTTTGTAAACTGCGCAGGGCAGAAAAATCTAGAATTAGAGCAGTTTCCGTTTCCTTCTCTAATTAAAGACGGGAATGTACGGAAGGCCAGGGCCAAGTTTGAAACCATAAGTGAACTCAAGAAATTGCCGAAAAATGTTGATAAGGACTCGATCTTAGAGGAGAAAAATGAGCTGCTTCTTTTTACCGGTGGTGTAGATATAGATGCCGCATATAGGTTAATTGATAGTTCAGGAAATCCTAATGATAATATTTATGACATTAGTTTTACGCATACTTCTGGATGCCGTCCTTATTCCTATGGTTTGCAAGCTTGCAGTGCTACCAGCAAGATCTTGGCAGAAGTTTGGCTCGCTGCACTTTCAAAAAACGAAATTGATGTAGCGGTAGAAAAAATGACAGAATTATACGAGGACAATGAAATTTAGAATGATAATCTATTATATAAGTTCTGGAACTAGTTCACATTAACTAGATAAAATGAGAATGTATAGCATGGGATAATTGAATTATTTCGAAGCTATTAGAAATGTTTTATTATTTATAAAAATTTCAGAAAACGAAATAAAGTAGATTTTAATGATCCCTACCTTTTACTAAATACAGATATTAAAACGGGATTATGGATTCATGAATTTACATATACTTACTACAAGTTTATAGGTGAAGTGCATCAGATGGTTCTTGCCAATCTTAAGGGAGGAAAGCCACCAATTGAATTTATGTGTGAGTTAACCGAAAATATCACCAATTCTATTTGGTGGTTTCAAGATGAAGACATCTCATAAAAAAACCACCAGCAAACCTAAGTTCGAAAGTGGTCTTGTATTTTAACAAGTAACCGATTTATAAAAACGGTTAATGTTTCCAACTTTGGAGAAATTACAGTTGTTATAGCCCTTAAAAAATATTAAAGCCCTACCTAAAATATGTTTTTCCGGAACTATATACTATTAAAATAGCAGTAACTTCTCCTAATTTGATGTGAAACTAAACCTTATGTTAAAGCAATGAGTAGTCGTTTAGTAATCGTATGGAATTGCTTAGTTATCGTTAAACCTTTAGAGAAATGGTGACAACAGTACCTTTATTTTTGGTAGATTCTATTTGTACTGCATGATCTATATTGTGCCCAAGTAATAATAATCGTTCCTTTACTAAATTAACTCCTTTAGAATTGTGTAATGAATTGGTTGAATTAGGTGAAAACCCAATCCCATTGTCTGCAATTTTGCATTGCAAGACATTTTCCGACATTAATTTAAAAGTCACTGTTAACGAAGGTTTAGTGATACTTGGAGGGAAAGCATGTACGAATACGTTCTCTACAAAAGTCTGTAGTATCATAGTGGGGATCTCCAACTCATAAACATCTATTGAAGGATCTATTTCTATTATCACCTTGATCCTATTGCTAAAACGTGTATTTTCAACCCGAATATAAGAGCTTAAATATTCAATTTCCTCCACTAATAAAATTGTTGGCTTTGTGCAGTGATCAAGGTTTAGCCGAATTAATTTAGCGAAATCGCCTAGAAAAATGCTGGCATTATCTACATCACTGTCCATGATATAGTTTTGAATAGAATTCATGGCATTAAAAATAAAATGCGGGTTCATTTGTGCCAATAAAGCTTCCATTTTGGTTTCTTCAAAACGCTTCTGGATCAAACTTTTTTGTTCTTGAAATTTTCTGGTTTGCCTTATTTCATAATTATAAGCGCTATAAACTACCAAACCTACTAATCCTATTATCAATAATATAAACCACCAAGTTTTCCAGAAAGGAGGAAGTATAGTAAATTTCAGCAATGTTTGAGTATAATTTAAACCGGTGCTGGCATCAATCACTCTTACGGTTACATTATATTTATCTGCTGGCAAAAAAGGCAGGAAGATCTCGGGTTTAGAAGTGGGGAGATTCCAGCTATCGTTCGCATTTAATCGGTATTGATAACTTAATTTATGCGGATTAGGATGTGCGTTCGTACTAAATTTAAGCAGTACGGTATTTTCATTGTACGATAATTTTACTTTCCCTTTGTCGGCTAAATGTTCAAAAGGAAATTTATTATTATTTATAAAGATCTCTTCGAGTTTTAATCGACTTACCAAAAGCTTAGGGTCGCTAATTGCTTCCAGATCGATACTGTAATAACCATTTTTACTTCCAATCTTCAAATTGTTTTCATCTACCTCTGCACTTAATAAAACTTGTTTTAGTCCTTGTTCTTCATCTAAGAATATATAACGCTCGTTCTTATACAGGGTTAAGCCTTTTTCTGTTCCTATTAGTAAGTAGCCCTTATATTCCTTTAAAAAGGAAATAGTATTCCCTTGAATCTTAGCCCGGGGTATTTTATTTAAAAGCTTAAAGGAACCTTCATCATTTAAAATGAATACATCCCCAAACTCACTGGAAATCGCAATATTTTTACCTAAGGTGGTGATATGTCTTAACTTCTTTTCTTTCCATATCCCATTATGTAAATAGGATTTAAACTCCTTATTCTCCAAAACATATAAGCCCGAAAACACAGATAAAAAATAGGTTTTAAGATCCTTTTGTAAGCTATTTACCACCATGGTGGGAGTTTCGGGGTCTTCTTGTTTAAAATGAGTGTATTTAAAAGTATCCAGATCACTATAAATTCTAAGTCCTCCATAAGGATTTGTTTCTATTAGATCTCCGGCTTCCGTAAAATTTATTTCTTCTGAATGTAGGGGTAAATACCTATCCAATGCTCCTGAAGGTTTTATAGCAAATACGCCTATATTGGTATTTACCCAATATCTGTTCTGTGATACTTTAATATCATAAAAACTGATGTCTATTGCCTTTGTGCTATAGTCCAGTTCATAAAAAGAATCCTGATGTTTTGGCAATGCTAATTTGGTATTTAAAACATATTCTTCTTGCCATTTTTTAAGTTGAGCTAAGTTGATTGTGCGTTGCTTTCCAGCGTCTTTTAAAAGAATACCATCGTCTAATAATACAGCTGAAGAATTATTTGTTCTTGCAAATCCAAGGACGTTTTTACCTTGAATTTCATTGAATTTTATTTGTGGATTTAGCTTGACCTCAAACAGTCCGGCATCCTTGGTTCCAACATATAATTTCTCGAAGCGGGCATCATAGGCTAAGGAAATTACTTTTTTACTGCTAATATTAAAATCCGATGCTCTGGATATAAGGGTATTATTTACAATTTCATAGATCCCTCCATTCGTATCGTAAATTCCCCAAGCTGCAGCAAAAATTTTATAGTCCTTACTTTTAACATGATCCCAAATAATGGAAACTCCAAGTTTCTTTGATTGAATGGTATCTCTTCCATTTGCAAAATCCCCAATACTATTTTTTGTAAAAAAACCTTTATTGCTATTGTAAATACTATCATTATCTACAAAAACGGAATAATTGTATTTAATGTCATTCACTTTTAGCAAAGCAGGTTGGTCATCCTCTGATACAATTTTGAAGATTCCAGTATTGTAGGTAACCACGTAAATTTCATCCCTGTATTTAAAAAAGTCTTGAACTCTAAATAGGTCATCATCTGAATGATTATTTAAAGAAAGTACTTCAAAGCTATTAATGTTTATAATGGAGACCCCATCACTGGTACCCACATACATATAATTTCCATGAGTAAAGAGTTTGGTTATTTCGCCGTGAACTAATCCCTGTTCTTCGGAAATTACTTTGAAATCGTTACCGTTGTATATGCTAACTCCTTCGCCATAGCTTCCAAACCATAAATTTTTATTTTTATCCTCTGCAATGGCCCAGCAGCTGTTTAATGCCAGTCCGTCCTCTTCAAAAAAGTTTGTAAATACATCATTTTCCTTTTTTACAACTCCATTTTCAGTACCTATCCATAGAATATTATTACTATCTACAAGTAAAGATCTAACGGTATTGTTTGGCAAATCCTTGGATGCAGAAAAATTTTTGCTCGGATAATTCTGGGTGAAGGCGATAGTAGCCCACAAAAAAAAGAGGAGGAAAAGTTTAATTGTTTTGCAAGATGGCATTTATAAATTCTTCTTCTTTTCGAAAAGAAACTGGAAGCTTCTCTCCATTAGTTAATTCAACTTCCTTGTTGATCTTGTTGTACCTAACCACATAATTTAGATTAATGACGTAGGTTTTATGAATCCTTATAAAGGAAGTGGCGGGAAGTATTTCTTCCACATATTTTAATGTTTTGGTAACCGTTTTAGTAATGCCGTCAATTTTTTTAATGCAACAATAATTGCTTTCTGCTTTGCAGTATAAAATTTGGTTTGAATGAATGAGTTCAAAACCATCAATGGTTGGAAAAGCTATTTTACTAACGTTTTGGTCGTTTACATTCAGATTTTCGAGTAATAGGGATAATTTTTTATGAGCAAAATTCCCTTTATTTCGGTTTTCAAACCTTTTAATAGACTCAGCTAGATCCAGATGATTTATTGGTTTCAGAAGATAATCCAGTGCACTGCGCTTAATTGCTTTAATAGCAAATTGATTATAAGCAGTGGTAAAGATGACTTCAAATTTTATATACTCAAAATACTTGAACAACTCAAATCCGTTCTTTTCAGGCATTTGAATATCTAGAAACACCAATTCAGCTTCATATTTCTTAATGGCAAGCACACCCGAATCTACAGAATTGCATTTTTCAACAATATTAAATTTATTTGGAAAATACCTATTTAGGGTTTTCTCCAATAAATCTTGTGCATTGATTTCGTCATCAATAATTACTGCTTTTATCATAAAGTAAAAGTACAAATATATGCTAAGTTGTTAAGTTCATTACATTGCAATGGAAAACTCTCAACGAAGTTATATTTTTTTGTTTTTAGAGGGTTTTTTAATAAAATCGGAAATTTTAATAATTGTTTGATACCTCTTCTAGTATTAATTATAAAAGGCTCTTAGCTAAATAATTAATCCCTAAAAGCTTATATGTTATTTCTTCCGATTTAAACTAATATAGCTGCTTTTTTATTATTTGCTTTCTAAAAGCTTGGTTTCTTAAACAATTAAAAATATGCTTTGGTAAATAGCACAATTACTTAATTATAGTTAATTGTTCCTACAAGAATTATCAAAATCACTTTTTTCAGGAATACCTACTATTTGCGTTTAACCGATTTTAGGCTAAGTTTTTTAGGTAATTCTCTAACTTTGAAATGTTCTCCAAATTTTGTCCGAAATCTATAATAGTCAATGGGAAAATTGGTTTACTTATAATCTCATAATTATATCCGTCCTTATTTTTTTGAGATGTTATTGTAAGCTTATCTCCCCACGATTTCCCGGTAAATTCAGTTTTAATATTGATCGTTTCATCCTTTTTATCGTAAACTACTTTTGAATAATTATTATTTTTATCAACTGAATTAAATATACTCTCTGGGTTTAAATTAGAATAAAAATCTCTTTTTTGACTTACATCATAATCAGGGTTTTCAACTCCATACTTTTTTGCAATACTCTTAACTTGATTAATATGAAATGTAACTAGCATTATTGTTATACCAAATCCAAAAATCAAGATTCTAATAACCAGATTATTTATTGTCATCTCTCTCGATGTTACCAAATCTAATATTATCATTGAAATCATATAGATAAATGATACTACTATTAAATATTTTAAATAAATTTTGAATATTTTCATAATAAAAATTTTGCCTAACTAATTATATTATTCTTTCATCCCAATTTCATTCGAGATTAAAACCATAGATTACATAAATAATAAGTAGAATTCCAAAAGGGTAGGGCTCTCGGCATTTTCAATATCAAACTTAGCTTATTTCTTTACTAAATTGAAAGTTTTATTTCTGAATTTAAGGCAATTATTAATAACATTTCAGGAGTACTCAGTTTTTCTTTTAGACATATCAAAGTCTTGTGTAAGTAAGATTTATTAAATGATGCGTTTGGATGGAAATTTCATTTTTCAATTCCTTTAAGCCTTATAGCTATAAAAACCAAAAGAGTAGGATTTAATTTCTTTACACGTAAATCAAATTTCCACTTTCCAAGTTGCTTTCCCCATCAAGCCGGTAGGCTACTAATTTCCCCTCTTTTGCAATGCTATAGTCTATACAGCATATATTATCCTTATACAGGGAGGGTTCTCCTTGCAGCCAATAATGCCCGAAAAACACCATTTTATCGGCAGCGCTATAAAAGTCAAGTGGTTTATATTCTTCAAGTGGAATTGGATGCTCGGGTAGAATTTCCAATGGTAATACACTTATGGATTTGTAGGTCATTTTAGATGGATCTTCCCACCATTTTATTCGAAATTCAGTTCTATTATTATTGTCTTTGTCTTTAAAGCAAAGTCCCTTTGGCATTTGCATTTCTTTCCCTTTTAATGTCTGCTCAATGGCCTCATTTAGTGCTGTTCCTTTCTTTACCGATTCGTAAATAAGCTCATCAGTCAATTTGTCTTTAACTAATGTCTTTCTCAAAAATTCAATGTTATTATTATCCCAACAGGCGTGAACAGCTTTAAAATTGTCGGTTTCGTAGTAAAGAGGCAAAGTTTTAAACCAATCTATATAGTCTAAATATTCATCTTTAAATCCCTCAAAAGCCTTGAGAGTTTTGCAATGTTGAAGGATATTTTGAACAGTATGTTTTCTAAGATGACCACCTTTGGGATCCTCGAAATTGAAGCATAATGCATTGTATTCGTGATTGCCCATTAAAGCAATGGCGTTTCCACTTTTTACCATTGCTCTAACTATTTGCAGGGTTTCCCTAATTTTAGGGCCTCGATCTATATAATCTCCAACAAATAGCACTTTTCTTGTGGGATGTACATAAACCCCAGCGATTTTTTTATACCCTAATTTTAATAGTAACTCTTCCAGTTCATCTGCATGCCCGTGTATATCTCCAATGAAGTCTATCATAACATTTGTTATTTACAACTAATATTAATTAACTAATGTAGCGGTTTCTATTAGTTATTGAGTTGTTAAAAGTTTAATATCCAAACTATTATAACAAGAGAATTAGATTAAGAGAATTCGGATTAAATAATTAATTATCTATTAAGGTTTGCTAACCGTTAGCTCTATTGAATTAATCTACACGAGTGTAAACATCACTTTTCTTATCTATTTCAATTTCATTAATATTATCATAAGAATTTTGATATATCATCATTTCCATAGTATCCTGGTCAGGGAAAAATATGGAATCACGTACTCGGATTCCAATCTTATATTTTCCTTCAGATAAATTTTCCCAAGGGATATTTTCACTATTTTCATTTGCAGTTTCGTTTATAAGGCATTCCTGCATTCCGCCCACCATGTAAGTCATAGAGGACATAGTTTCATTTCGTCGAAATGTAATAGTGCTTTGTCCTGTACAAGAATTTGCTTCTCTTTCAAAGGTTGAACCATCTGTAGCATAATATTTAGATCCATAGAATTGCCATGTTCCTATAATTTTATCGTCAGGTTCAGTTTTTGGTTCAGAATCTGTAGAACATGATAGTATTAATAAAGACATACTAATTAGTAAAAATGGTTTTTTCATAAGTAGGTTTTTGTGTATTTTAAATATTGGTTGAATATAATATATTATCTGTTTTTTTAACTTAAGAAAGCTACAACAATTCTATTCTAAGACCTTTTGTGTGAAGGAAGGGTAGTAAGTTAATTAAGATCGGCGCTCTTTTGTTAATCTTTGATACATCTCTAAAGTTATCGGTACGCAGAATTAATATCGGCACGAGGAATTAAGAAAAACATGACGTAAATTGTATGTACAAGAATTTAGTACAGTCAATTCGTTAACTCTTTTCAGAAACACAACTTATGAAATTTGTAGGTAGTCAATTAGTATATTATTTGAGAGATAGAGAATTTAAAAGAAACTCAAGTATATTGCTTAGATATCTGGCCCTTCTGGGAATTGTCATCATTATTTATTCTGTTCTTTTCCATATTATTATGGCACAGGTTGAAGGCCAAGATCATTCTTGGATCACCGGATTTTACTGGACGCTTACGGTGATGAGTACGCTTGGTTTTGGAGATATTACATTCCAATCAGATTTAGGTAGGCTATTTAGCATACTAGTTTTAGTGTCTGGAATTATAATGCTATTAATTGTTTTGCCTTTTGCATTTATTAGACATTTTTATGTTCCGCTTTTAGAGTCCCAAGACAAAAACAGGGTTCCTCGTCAAGTTCCTCAAGGAACAAAAGATCATATTTTAATATGTTCTTATGATGTTATTGCAAGAGAACTAACGGAACGATTGAAACAAGAGAAGACTCCTTTTTATGTTATAGAAAACGAACTGCCAAAAGCCCTTGAATATTTTGATGAGCGTGTTCCCATACTTTTTGGAGAATTGGATAACCAGGAGACCTTTATCCTTGCCAATATTAAGAATGCGAAAATGATTGTTGTTAATAGGGATGATATTCTTAACACTAAGATCATACTTACTATACGCAACATAACTTCTACAGTACCTATTGTTGCTATCGCTACAGATATTGAATCTGTTCATGTACAGGAATTAAGTGGAGCAGATCATGTGCTTCCTGTAAAAAGATGGCTTGGAGAACAATTGGCGAACAGAGTAAATGCGCAACATGCAAGATCACAACCAATTGGACAATATGAAGATCTATTTATCGCTGAATTGCCTGTACTATATACACATTTGGCTTCTAAAACTATTAGAGAGGCCGGATTGAGACAAAAATTTGGGGTTAGTATTGTTGCAATTTGGGAGAGAGGTAGATTGAAACCAGTGCATGGTAAGGAAAAACTAACATTTGAAAGTGTTTTGGTTATAATTGGTAATAAAGAACAACTCCAAAGTATTGATGAGATCTTTTACGATCATAAAATAAACCCAAATCCAGTTTTGGTAATTGGCGGGGGTAAAGTAGGGCTGGCAGCTATAGAATTATTAAATAAGAACAATGTAGTAGTGAATCTAATTGATAAAGACCCGGAGATATGCGAAAAAGCAAGACATGTTTGTAATAAAGTATTCGCTGGGCGAGCGTCAGATTACGAACTGCTAAAGAAAGCTGGCATATTGGAAGCTCCTTCGGTGTTGCTATCTACCAATGATGATACTATGAATATTCATATCGCATCCTATTGCCGCCAACTAAACAAGGAGTTGAGAATCGTGAGCCGGATATCGGAAGCTCGAAATATTGATATTATCCATAGGGCAGGAGCCAACTTTGTATTGAGCTATGCTACTTTGGGATCTGAAGCAGTTTTGGCTATTTCCAAAGGTCATGAACTTACTGTATTAGGTGAAGGTATAAGCTTATTTATTACCCCAACGCCATCTTCTTTAGAAGGTAAATCCCTAGCAGAATCTGGTATTGGTGCTAATACAGGGCTTTCAGTGATTGCTATAAAAGAGAATTCAAAAGTGCTTACATTATTAACATCAGATACCCTTCTTCCCCCAGGAGCTGAAATAGTTATGCTTGGGAATACTGAAATGAGAAATAAATTCAATGAAATTTATAGGGAACATGTCTAAAAATGAATAATACCAGTACCATCGTGTTGATTTGGTCTGGGTTTCCAAATTGTTCAGGATTTAAAGATTTAATGCATATTTATACTTAAGCAGTAATTGGTTATAAGTCAAATTGGAGTACTACTCACTAGTTGGTTGCGGCAAAAAATCGTATCATTAAGAATGAAAATTATTTATTTTTTTATAGTGTTATTCCTTTGTGTGAATTCAGCACAATCTCAAGATCTTTCTAAGCATCATTGGGAAAACAGGTTAATTTTATTGCTCACCGATGATCTTAAAAATGATAATTTCACTAGCCAACTTCTAGAACTTGAAACAGGTTTAAAAGATCTGGAAGAACGAAAAGTACTCGTTTATCGAGTATTCCAGTATAAAATGAAATTGGGTCTGGATAAAGACGCCGAATGGACAGTGGCTACCAATTTATATAAGAAATTCGATACAAATGGAACTCCGTTTGAGATATATATAATAGGCCTAGATGGTAAAATTAAATTACAGGATCATACTTGTATTTCTTTAGACAAGATAGTAGACCTAATAGATTCCATGCCCATGAGAAAAAATGATATACGTTCTAACAACTAAGATTTTATAATATACTTCTGGTTTAACATTAGCTGTATTTTTCTTTTCACTTATCACGATAGAACTGGTTATATCGAAACTAAAGTTTTATAAAAATTTAATGACCTTAAACAGTTACACACTCTCTAAATTTAATAATTCAGAATACCGAGTAATAGAAATTAATTCTCAGACAAAAGTGAGCTCGGTAGATAACCATAGTATTTTTTAAATGCCACAGTAAAATGTTGCGGATTTTTATAACCAACCTCATAAGCAGCTTCAGAAACACTGCGCTTTTCAACACTTATAATTTCTTTTGCCATTTCCATTCTTAAGCGGGTAATGAATTTAAAAATGGTGGTGGAATGCACCTTCTTAAAACTTTGTTTTAGTTTGGATGTATTTAAACCGGCAATAGGGGCAAGTTCCGCAATACTTATACTTTCTTTAAAATGTGCTCTTATATATGTCTCCACCTTTTGTATTCCTAATAAGTCATTTTTTGAAACTTCCTTGTCTTCGGAAAATGACTTTTGCTCACTGTCTACTAGAAAATTAAGGAGAAGGGCAGTGATCTTTGCTTCTAGATAGATTTTCTTAATATGTGTGCAATAGTGGCAATTGGTAATCTCTCGAATAGTTTGCTGCACATCGGGAGGAATTGGTCTACTTTCTTCCCAGAGCAAGAAACTTTGGTTCTTATTTATTCTCTCTCGTAAATCCTTGAAGGTTTCGTCTAGATCTTTTCCTGCTACTTTTTCAAGAAAATCTTCGGTAAAGAGTATTTCTACAGTTTTCCTCGAAGTGTTATTATACTGTAGCTTTCCTTTTATTTCAGAAAAATAAAAAATATTAAAGTGTCCGCCTGAAACCGTCATTTTTGGCTCGGTGATATTTTCTGGAGCATAGCTATAATCTCCTTCCAATTCAAAATGCAGCTTAAAAAGGGAGGCTTTACTAGAAATATTAATGGTATGGTCTACGCTACTCTGTATGTTTTTTATAATTAAACAAAAGCCATCCAAGTGAATGTGATTAATAGTCCCGCTGATATCAGATTTATTTAAAACTAAAGTTTCTTCGGAAAGCGTTTCTACTCGGAAGTCCTTGCTAAAGCTTTTTACCAGTGGTTTTTCTTCTAAAATGTTGCTTTCCAACTTAAATTCCATGAAGGCTTATCCTGAGTTAAATTTTATTATATAGCTAATTATTCTTTTTGCGTAGGATTAAATTCCTTTCGCGTTATCCAAATCGCTACTTGCTCTGTTACTTTTGCCAAAGGTAATTATTTTTATTCAATCTAAATAAGCTTTAATTTTTCCAGGTTAAAATGTATAAACTCCAAATAATCTTTTTGTTTTTAATTTCTGTTTCGGCATTTCCACAGGCTACTAAAAATGTAATCTTTGAGGGCAAGGTGGTGAATTCTGAAAATAAGTCTTTAGCATGGGCAACTATAACTATTCCTAAGTTAAAAATTGGTACTACCACAGATATTGATGGGAATTTCACCTTCCAAAATATTCCTTCTGGCACTTATGAGGTCACAGCATCCTTTCTAGGTTATAAAAGCTTAACTAAATCTATTGAAATAAGTATTCCTGTTACAGAGGTGAATATGCAGTTTGTACTTAAAGAAGATTCTGAAAGTCTGGACGAAGTATTGCTTAAAGTCACATCTATTAAATCTGAAATTGAGAAAAAAGGCTTTGCTGTAAATGTAATTGAAACAGAAGAGTCCTCTTTTAGAAATTTACAAACAAATGAACTTTTAAATAGATCTGTAGGAGTGAAGGTGCGCCGAAACGGAGGTTTAGGATCTTCAGTAGATTATAACCTCAATGGGATGTCTGGAAATTCTATTAAGATCTTTATAGATGGAATTCCAATTTCTACTTATGGTTCCTCTTTCGATTTAAATAGTATTTCCCCTGCTATGATTGAGAGAATTGAAGTTTATAAGGGAGTTGTGCCTGGAGAACTTTCAGATGATGCTCTTGGAGGCGCAATAAATATTATTCTAAAAAAAGATATCGGAAACGCGATAAATGCCTCTCTTTCTTATGGTTCTTTTAATACGTTTCAAACCAACTTTAATGCCCATTACCAGAATGACAAATCCGGACTTTTTGTAAAGGCTTCAGGTTTTTATAATTATTCTGATAATGATTATGAGGTTTGGGGAAAATTTGTCCGGAATATTCTTCCTAATGGTCGGTACGATTATGTGCGTGCTAAGAGGTTTAACGATGCATATAGATCTTTCGGAGCTATTACAGAAGTTGGATTTAAACAGGTTAAATGGGCAGATAAGATCTCTGTGGGTTATACTGGTTCCAATTCTTATAATGAAATACAGCATGGCGCTTATATGTCTATTCCTTATAAAGGAAGATTTGTCGAGGCTAAAGCGAATGTATTTAATCTTATTTACAACAAAACGAATATTGCTAAAGGACTGGATATAGATTTTCACGGGTTGTACAGCAATAGAAATACTGTGGTAAATGATACCGTGAAATATAATTACAACTGGTTTGGCGAGAAAAGCTTAGATCTAAACGGGAATCCAATTTTGCGTCCTCAAGGTGCTCAACAGGGAGCGCCAACTTTAGCTAACATAGATAGAGATATCTTTTCTTTTAGAGCTGGTTTACATTATGCAATTAACAACAAGCATAAATTTATTGTTAATCATTTATTCTATGATATTGCACGCCGCGAAGACGACGAAATACTTTCTGGATTACAAAGAAACTTTATAGGAACCAGGGATCTACAAAAAAATGTGACTTCGCTTACTTATGAAATGAGATTGTTTGAAGAAAAGTTTAAAGCGACAGCCTTTGGGAAATATTACAAGCAGGACATCCAAAAAATGGATCCTGTGGTAGAAGATATAAATGGGGAAAGAGTGCGAGTAGAGAAAGATTTCAGCAAACAAATTTCTGCATCAGGTTTTGGTGGTGCCGTTTCCTATCTCATAAAACCTGCATTTGTTGTGCTGGTTTCAGCAGAGCAAGCTGTGAGATTGCCTTCAGAAAATGAAGTTTTTGGAGATGTGGGAGAAAATATTGTTGAAAATGCTGGAATCTCCGCAGAGACAAGCAATAATCTTAACATAGGATTCAAAGCTGGCTTGTATCAAGTTAAAAACCACAAATTCTCTTTTGCAATGTCTGGTTTTTTAAGAGATACCAAAGATAAAATAGTTCGTAGAACCCAGTCTAATCTTAACGATGCTGTGCAAACTGCACCATTTGAAAATTTAGGGAAAACAAAATCTATAGGTTTCGATGCCGAGTTAAATTACATCTTCAATAATAAATTAGATGTCTTATTTAATGTTTCCAAATTCGATACTCGCTTTAATAGCAAATACGATAACAATGGAAATGTGCTTAGCCTTTATAACGTACAAATTCCAAATGAACCGTTTTTCACCTCTAATTTAAATGTAAAATATGCTCTAGATAGTTTCTTGCAAAAAGAATCTACGCTAAATCTTTTTTACAATATACAATATGTGGATTCTTTTTATAATATCTGGGTGCCACGGGAAGTACGAGGAATAGAGCAATTTCAAGTTCCTGAACAATTTATTCAGGATGCAGGATTAAGTTATGTCTTTCCTGAAAAAAATCTTGTGTTGAGTTTTGATGTAAAAAATATTTTCAACAAACAATCTTATGACAATTTTGCTGTCCAAAGGCCGGGACGAGCATTTTATTTAAAAATGAATTATTCACTTAGTAAACTTTAAAATACTCAAAAAATGAAAAATAGATTAACAAAACTAGCTTCTTACATATTTTTAATAGGGCTTACCGGCGCAACAATAAGTTGCAGTAGCGATGATAGTCCTTCTGAAACACCAACGCAACCTGAAACAGAAAGTAGATGGTTCACAATTGCAGGTGCCATTATGGATAAAACCCCAGGAAATGGAAACGGGGGAACTGTCCTATATTCAGTTTCTGAAGAAAATGCACAAGACCCAGAATTTGAAATTAATGTTTTCGAAAATGGTTACCAGGTAAAATCTCAGCGAACTGCAAGGCTTCAGTCTTCGGCAGATGGTTCTACCATGTTTAATATAGCATATGGTGGAGATATAGGTGGAGAATTTTCTAAATATACTGTAGAAGGAGAAAATAATTTTACGCAAACCGGGGGTGTAGTTAATATTTCTCAATATGCAGGAACTTCACCAAGATGGGTAAAGCTTTTTGATGGAGACCAAACAGGAGTGGCAGTAAGTGTAACTTCTCCGCAAGTAAATGAAGGAGATGAGTACCAATATACAAGAGGCACAGCTTCTGTAGTTTCCATAGATATGGAAGATGTTTTAATCTCAAGAAATAGTTCTTTTGAAATTCCTTTGACTTCAGAAGAAGAAAAAGAAGGATACCATATTTTTAGATTAGATGTTCCAACGCTTAATGCAAGTAAAGACAAGCTAATTATAGGAACTTGGATGCGTAAAACAGATCCAGAAACAGGTTTAACAGATGATACAGATTACGAAAGATTAGGATCTAAATCGGTAATTGTAGATTATCCATCATTGGAAAATCCAAAAATAATTACCTCTACAGTGGGAGAAGGTGATACTAGTGGTTATAGAAGTTTTAACAGCTTTCTTGCTGAGGATGGAAACATCTATCAAGCAACACAAAGAGATCCAAATGGTTCACATTTCTTAAAGATCGATGCTTCTAATGAATATGACAATTCGTACGCTCTTAGCTTAGATGATGCTTTGGGAATTACAAATTCTTATGTAGAAAGCTGGAGATATGTAGGAAACGGAATTGCATATGTTATGTACACACATGATGGAGCGTCAGTTTCAAATTTTAATAGCGGGCAACAGCAAAGTTTCCTTGCCAGAGTAGATCTCTTTTCGAACACGGCAGAAAGAGTGGATTTACCGTACGATGCAGATATGTATTTTTTCCAATACCAAGGATTTGCGGTAGATGGGGATAATGTGTTTGTAGCAGTTTCGCCTGTTGGAAAAGATGGGAATATCTATGTAATTAATAAAGTTACCGGTGCAGTTACCAAAGGAGCGAAATTATTAAATGAGCCAGGAAATCACTTTATTGGTATCTTTTAATCTCATAGGTTTAGGTTAAGTATTCTAATAAAGGTTTAATTTTTAAATGACTGATTAACGGGCTTCTTAGGACGAATCATATATTTGCAATCTTTATAATTACATGCATTTATTTAAAAAAGGAAAAATCATTTCACAGTTCCGGATACATCTCGCGATGTTGTCCGGAACTTTATACTAGCTTTAAATGAAAAATAAAAAGAAGACTTATAGCTTTAGAAAATTTTTAAATGATATCCACCTTTGGTTAGGATTGGGGAGCGGAATAATCCTTTTTCTGGTTTGTCTAAGCGGAACTGTATTAACTTTTGAAAAGGAGATTAAAAGCTTTTTTGCTGAAGATTTTGAAGTGTCGGGAACTAATCCCATGACAATAGAAACCTTAACCGAAGCATTGCAGAAAGAAGGAGATGTTTCATCTGTGAGTATTCCTTCTGAAGCTGGGAAAGCCTATGAGTTTAGAGTGAAAACCTCTCCTGAAGATAGGCGTGGAACGGTATTTTATACCAATCCTTACTCCGGTGAATACATGAAAACCCAAAAATCTCAACTCGATGGATTTTTTATGTGGAATTTCAGAATGCATCGTTGGTTGCTTTTAGACACAGAAATTGGGAGACCAATTGTGGGAACAGCCACAATTATTTTCTTTTTTCTAGCCTTGAGCGGTGTAGTGCTGTGGTTTCCAAAAAAGGTGAAATGGAATACTATTAAAAAAGGTTTTAAAGTAAAAACGTCTGCAAATTGGAAACGTATTAATCACGATCTGCACAATACGCTTGGATTTTACGCATGTATCTTTTTAGTAATAATGACGCTTACCGGACTCTTTTGGAGTTTTGAATGGTATAGAGAAGCAGGAAGCAAAGTAATGGGTACTCAAATTTTTGGGAATAGAGGAGGAGGTCCTGCTTTCGTTTCTAACGAAGAAATCACACCAGACCAAGAGTTTTCTATAGCATCTATTTACGATGTTTCCAATAAGGAGTTAAATTATAGTGGTACAACTACCATCTCTTTTCCAAATGAGGAAAATCCATTATACAGCATTAGAAAAACCAATGAAAATAGTTGGACTCCTAGTATTGCCGATGCACTTATAATAGATCGTGATGGAACTGTTTTAAATAAAGAGATTTTTAGGGATAAGCCAATGAATGTTCAAATTGCCTCCTTAATAAAGCCCATCCATACAGGAGAAATTTACGGGACATTTTCTAAAATAATATATTTTCTTGCCTGTCTTATAGCCACAACTTTGCCAATAACAGGAACTTTAATTTGGCTAAACAAAATGAAGAAAAGTCCAAAAAAGAAAAAGATAATAAAGAAAGACATGGTATAAATTTTTCAGTAAAGAATGTAGACAGGTAGATTATCAAATTCATTCAGAAATACAGCTAATAAATCTGAAAGTACCAAAATAGTTTACCACTTAAGATCTAGATAGACTTTAAATTTCTATTCATTTTAATGTTGTAGAAATAGAATGAAATCTCCTGCCTAATCCATTGTTAGTAAGATTTTACCTATATGATCGCTGCTTTCCATAAGTTTATGCGCTTCTGCAGCTTGCTCTAAAGGAAAGGTTTTATAAATAATTGGATGTATCTTTTTAGATTGAAATAGTGGCCAGATATTTTTTTCTACATCTTTCGCGATCTGGGTTTTTACTGCAGCAGACTGGGGCTTCAGAAAACTTCCCGTTAAGGTGAGATTTTTACTCATGATGGTGCGCAAATTAATATTTACGTCCATACTCTTCATTCCATTGATATAAACAAGCCGACCTTTTTTATTCAGAATTTCGAGATTCTTCTGGGTATAATCTCCTCCTACCATATCTAAGATCACATCTATTTTTTCATCTTTATAGACTTCTTCAAAAGCTTCTTTTTTATAGTTTATGGCTGTACCAAGATTCATTTTTTTTAGAAAATCGATCTTTTTATCACTGCCAGCAGTAGTATATGTTTTAGATCCTAAAGCTTTCGCCATTTGTAAGCCCATAGTGCCAATTCCGCTAGTACCTCCATGGATAAGTAATTTTTCATTAGGCTGAAGTTTTCCTAGATGAAACACATTAAACCACACCGTGAATACGGTTTCGGGAATTGCTGCAGCCTCTGTTAAACTTATTCCTTCTGGAACGGGAAGACAATGAGAGCTTTCTACCGCAACATATTCTGCGTAACCGCCACTTGCAATAAGGGCACATACCTTATCCCCAATTTTTTTATCGGTTACCTTATCTCCAATTTCTATTATTTCACCAGAAACTTCTAAGCCAGGGATCATAATTTCAGTAGATCCTTTGCCATAAGTGTTCATGTTTTTACGTGTTATAACATCGCTACGATTTACGCCGGCTGCTTTTACTTTTATTAAAACTTGATTTTGATCCAGTTTTGGCTTTTCGGTTTCTTGTAATTTTAATACTTCCGGCCCACCAGATTTTGTTATATGAATTGCTTTCATTTCTAGTATTTTTCAGTTGGCATTAATAAACAAAATAATTTATAGCTCTATTATAAAAAAAGCATAAGGTTTTAAAAATTATTGAATTCTAAGCTTCTTCATTGGAGGCTTTAGTTGAGCTATGTATAAAAGTTCAAAATTTTCTTTAGCACCCATTTTGGGTTTTTTTCGAAAGTTGAAAAAAGTGAGTCTTCTGAAATATATAGACATTATTTGTGAAGAGGAGAGGAGATAATTTTATCTGAAATAAAAAAATAGGGTGTAGATTTTGAAGCATATATTTTAGCAGTGGGCGAATTATAAACTCAGTTGTTCTTTAAAAAGATAAGATTGCCTTCTGGAGATCTCAATTTCGTCTCCCGAATTCATTTCTATTTTTAGCTTTCCATTAAACCAGGACACCACTTTTTTAACATGAGTGATGTTGATTAACTGCTGCCTGTTGGCTCTAAAAAACACATCGCCTGGTAATTTTTCTTCAATCTGACCTAAAGATTTGTAGATCATGGGTTTGTTGTCTTCAAAAAACACTCTGGTGTAGTTGCCAACGATTTCAAACATGAAAATATCCTGAATTTTAACCAACCAGCATTTCTCCCCATCTTTAATAAATATCTGCTTATCTACACTAAACGAATCTTCACTTTTAGACTCTGATGGTTTATTGGAATTATATGTTTCAAATACTTTTTCTATACTGCTGGTAAATCGTTTTTGGTTGATAGGCTTCAGTAAATAATCGAAAGCATTATATTCAAAAGATTTAATGGCATATTCATCAAAGGCAGTGGTAAAGATGGTTATGGGAACATCGTCTAGTAGTTCCAGCAGATCAAATCCATTTTTTTCTGGCATATTTATATCTAGAAATAATAGATCTGGTTTTGTGTCATTAATCAACTTTAAACCTTCATCTACATTAGCTGCTTCGCCTAAAAGTTCAATTTCCTTATGCGCCTTCAGAAGTTCTTTAAGCTCATTACGGGCCAATCTAGAATCTTCAACGATAACTGCGGTTAATGATATCATGCTATTGGGATTTTAATAGTGGCAATTACTTGATTTTTTATTTCCTTTAAACTGAAGGTTGCGGCTTCGCCATAAAGCAATTCAAGACGTTTTTTGATGTTTTTTAATCCGAGTTGCGTACTATCTTCGCTTTGACTTAAAACGCCTGTATTTACTACTTCAATTAATAAATGGTTCGGATTTAATGAGGTAGATAGACTTATTTTGCCTCCTTCTTTTAAATTTGAAATTCCATGCTTAATAGCATTTTCTACCAACATCTGAATGATCATTGGGGGAATTTGTATGTTTAAGGTGGACTTATCTATGTTCGTATAAAACTGAAGCCGATCCTCGAATTGAATCTTTGAGATCTCAATATAATTTTCCACCATTTCCAGTTCATCTTCTAAAGCAATGGCATTCGAATCACTTTTTGTAAGGGAATACCTTAAAGTTTCAGATAAGCTGGTAAGCATATTTCTCGCTCTATCTACGTCTTCTAACATCAAACCTCGAATGTTGTTTAAACTGTTAAACATAAAATGCGGATTAATTTGGCCCTTTAATGTATTTAACTGAGATTCTTTAAGGTTAGACTCAAGCTGCAATCTGGTTTCTCTCCCATTATTTAATTCCATCAGACCTTTAACTGCCACATAAAATCCTGCCCAAACAAGGAAATAAATACTATAATTAATAATGAACAGCAGGTTTCCTTTTAAGCCTTGAGATTCGTGATTAAAAACATCTGCTCTGTCATAAATATAATGATAAACGAACTGAATATATAAGGTATAGGTGATATAAAACAGTAATATTGAAGCTAGTAATAATCCCATAATTTTGAAAGTATCTATTCCTTTTAAATTATCAAATTGAATAAATTTATTAATCGCTCCTTTAAGTTGATGGGTAAAAAAAATGGATAGCAAAAATACACTGATAAAATCCATTACAAATTGCCAAATTTCTAAATTTAACCCATTGTCATTAATCCAATATGCAAAAGCCATCAGGCCGGTTATCAAAGACCAGAAAGCTATAGTTAGAATCCAGTAAGAGGTTTTTTTTGTAAACACAATATTTTTTATTAGCTGAAAATCAAACTTAGCATTTTAATACTTAGTAAAATTTGTCTCAGGATTATTTTTCAATGCTTAATTTAGAGTTTCGAATACTCACAATTCTATTCTCGTTTGGAGCTAGTTCAAAGCTTAATTTCACTAGATCTGCTTCTTTAAAATTAGGAATGGAGTATTCCAAGCTCTTATTTAAGTCCGCTACATATTTTTCAAAATTAGTGATTTTGCAATTGCTCAGATAAAAGTTATGGTAATCGCCGTAAATCCCATCTGTAAGGGAAACCCCATTTCCATTTAGCCCTTTTTCTATAACCGAGCATTCACATTGGTCTTCTAGCACCAGTGCGATCTGTGAGTTATCTACATTTTTGCCTAGAACGGCATCTACAATTAGAGTATCCACTATAATAAAAGCAACGATTGCAAGTAGTAATAAGAATATTTTCTTTTTCATGAATTCTAATTTTTAAAATAAATTTTATAAAACTTATTAATTCTGAATTTGGGTTTCCAGAGTTTGTAGCTCTTTTTCTACTCTTCCAAATGTTAAAAGGCCTAAAACTGCAGTAATAGCGATGACTAATATGGTTACAATTAATGCTTTGTAGTTAGATCCTAAATAAGAAGATAGAACAGGTATTAAGGTGATAAGCCAAACTGAAATAAAAAGGATCTCGAACTTTTTTCGCTGTTTTATATAGATTTTAAACTTAGAGATGCCAGAAGTCAAGGAAGCCTTTGTAGTAGGTTTTTGTTCAATATTGCTAAGCGGTAAAAACTTAAAATTATAAACTCCCAAAACTGCAATTCCAGTTAACAAGCTGGATATAATTAGTGTGCTTTTTTCTGAATAGAACATGATGATTAAGGAAATACATATTAGAATAATGGATGATAATTTTGCCATTTTAGAACCTATTATAAGCATATGAAATTTCTCAAATTGCTTCTGAAAGGTCTCTGGAGTATTAAGTTTTGAATTTTTCATAAGTACTGATTTTGAATTATTTAACCTGTTACTAATTTGAATAGAAAGTCGACGATTAAAATTATAAGAGCGATCATAATGTTTAGGTTTATTTAATTAGTGATGTAAACTTAAATGACTTTTAACTGCAATAAAACGAATATATGATGAGCGGTAAATGAAGTAGGAGGAATGGGAAATCAGATTCTAAGGAATCAAAATTACTCATCTAATCTTCGCAAATACTAAGACTATTAACACTACTTAAATCATGGTTTCCACAGAAATCGAAAATGCTAGGGATTCAATTTAGATTTATTTTGTTTAACCTTAACATTAAATAGTTAAACATTCTGTATTTTTACAATATGCTTTTAGAAGCTTAATTCTAGAAGTTTTCAATTACAAAATGATGTTCGGACTATTCAAAAAGAAATCAGAGAAAGAAAAATTGCAAGCGCAATACGCAAAGCTTTCCAAAGAAGCCCATAGCCTATCTACCACAAACAGGAAGATGAGCGACCAGAAAACATTTGAAGCCGATGAAGTAATGAAACAGCTTGAAAAGCTGAACTAATACCCTTGATTAATATGCCAGAAGATAAAAAGCCCGATAATGTAGTATTTAATCCAGAAACTCAAAAATACGATGCGGCTCTTAAACCTTATGCTACCTCAGTTGGAGCGCCGGTTATAACTACTCCAGATACTATTACATGGAAAAATAGAAGCATTAATAAAGTAAACCATAAGGTAGCGGCAAAATATCAAGAACTTAAAAGAGAGTATGATAAGATGATGCAGGAATTTGAGTATAACAAACTTATTTTCAATGCAAAATTCACTTTCGAGCCTATTATAGGCGAAGTATATCATCTATATAAAAGAAATAATGATGAAAACTTCCTTTCTATTATAGCCCCAGAGCAGTGCCGCTTTAATTCCATTGGAAGCTTTTACCTGAATGCAGAACAAGTCTGGGAAAAAATCTAGCTTATATGAACGATACAAAAGAATTTACAGAGAGAGAATTAGACCGCATTATAGAAATGGCCTGGGAAGATAGAACTCCTTTTGAAGCGATTGAGTTTCAATTTGAATTGCCCGAGAAAGAAGTGATCAAGGTAATGCGTGGTAATTTGAAAGAATCTAGCTTTAAGCGTTGGCGGAAACGTGTGAATAGCGGTGTAAGTCAGAAACATTTGAAAAAACGTGTGTCAGGTATCAATAGATTTAAATGTTCACGCCAAAAGGCGATCTCAGGTAACAAAATAAGCAAGGGATAAATGGAATTATTTGAACAACAAGTCTCTATTTTCCCAACTTCTTATTCGGAAATTCTTCAGCGTGTTCGAAATATAGATCCTGTTAAATATGGCTCTTCAAGAAATTATATAAACGGCTCTGTCACTTATTTATCTCCCTACATTTCCAGAGGAATAATTTCAACAAAATTTGTATTTGACGAAATTTTAAACCAAGGTTATCAACCAGCTCAAATAGGGAAATTCATTCAGGAATTAGCTTGGAGAGATTATTGGCAGCAAGTATGGATTGCAAAAGGGAATGCAATTAACCGAGATCTAAAACACCCGCAAGTAGCTGTTTCCAATTCTGGTTTCTCTAAAGCAATTGTAGAAGCAAAGACTGGAATTGAAGCTATAGATTCTGCCATTCAGGAATTTTATAGAACAGGATATCTTCACAATCATTTAAGAATGTACATTGCTTCTATAGCTTGCAATAGTGCGCAAAGTCATTGGAATTTGCCAGCAAAATGGATGTATTATCATTTATTAGATGCAGATTGGGCGAGTAATGCTCTTAGCTGGCAATGGGTAGCTGGATCTAATGCAAATAAGAAATATGTTGCCAATCAAGAAAACATCAATAATTACTGTTTTACAAATCAGCAGAATACTTTTTTAGATGTCCCATATGAGAGTTTACCTTTATCTGAGATCCCAGAAATTTTAAAAGAGGTAGAATATTTAGAACTAAAAACCCCTTTACCAGATAGGCAGCCCATTGTAATTGATGAAAAGCTTCCGACCTGTATCTACAATTTCTATAATCTGGATCCTCTATGGAAAAAAGAGATTTCAGCAAACAGAATTCTATTATTAGAGTCTTCACATTTTAAAGAATATCCTGTATCTCAAAAAACGATGGATTTTATAATTGAACTAGCCGAAGAGAATATTACTAATATTCAGGTCTATGTAGGTGAGTTTAACGAGCTTATTAAGGATCATAATTTTGCAGATATATACTATAAAGAACATCCTCTAAACAATCATTATAAAGGTATAGAAAAACCCAGAGATTGGATGTTTGATGTGAAGGGCTATTATCCATCATTCTTCGCTTTTTGGAAGAAATGTAAAAAGCGGTTGGACTTTTAGAAAGGCAAGACGCAAAGTATTTTGGTTAAGGCTTGATATTCACTAACAAGATTGCCAAGGCTCAATAAGGATTTTCTGGCGGAATTTTAAGTTGTAATACTTATAAAATAAATTATGATTTACACAAAAGAAGAAATAAAACAGCTTGATAGAATAACCAGGCTAAAGATCATTAATTCTGTTTCTGGGATAAAGCCTGCGAATCTTATTGGGAGTGCAAATAATAACGGGAAAACCAATCTAGCTATATTTAGTTCTGTGGTTCATTTAGGAAGCGATCCAGCGCTTCTAGGTTTTATATGTAGGCCACGAACTTCGGAAGTAGGCCATACTTATACTAATATTCAAGAGAATGGACAGTATACAATTAATCATATTCATCCTGAATTCATAAAAAATGCGCATTACACCTCAGGCAAGTTTGATGAGGATATTTCAGAATTTAAACGATGTAATCTTTCCGAAGAATATATGAAAGATTTTAAAGCGCCTTTTGTAAAAGAAAGTAGCTTTAAAATGGGAATGCGATTTAAAGAAGCGATAGATATTAAACTAAACGGGACTATTTTGGTTATAGGAGAAATTGATCATCTTATCCTACCAGATGCATCTTTGGTAGATAATGATATCGATCTAGAGGCCACAAATAGTGTTGGGATCTCAGGCTTGAATAGTTATTACTCATTGAATAAAATTGAAAAATACCCTTATGTAAAAGTGAACGAAGTCCCAGAATTTTAATATGAAAAAACAACATCTTCCTCAAAAAACTTGTCCCGTTTGTCAGCTTACATTTTCGTGGCGTAAAAAATGGGAGAAGAATTGGGATGAGGTAAAATATTGTAGTGAACGTTGTAGAAGAAATAAATGAAAAGTATCAATTTAATATTTCCGCATCAGCTATTTCAAAAATCTCCACTTTTTGAAAACGATTGCCCTGTTTATTTAGTTGAGGAATATTTGTTCTTTAAGCAGTACAAATTTCACAAGCAAAAAATAGCTTTTCATAGAGCTAGTATGAAGCGCTATGCAGATTTTCTTCAGAAGGAAAAGAACTTAGAAGTACATTATGTTGAAGCTATCGAAGAAATTTCGGATATCAGATTACTTATTTCTAAATTAAAAGATCAGGCTGTGGAGCATATTAATTATATAGATCCCACAGATAATTGGCTTGAAAAGCGACTGGATAACAAGCTCCTTGAAAACGGAATTAAATCGACTAAATTTCCTTCCCCTTTATTTTTAAATACTCAAGCAGATCTTGCTCCATTTTTTAAAAGCGGTAAAAAGAAATTTTTTCAGAAAACCTTTTATACAGAGCAACGACAATTACGAAATATCTTGATTAATCCCGATGGAACCCCAGTTGGTGGGAAATGGAGTTTTGATGCTGAAAATAGAAAGAAGTACGAAGCCAAAAAAATACCGCCAGCAATTCAATTTCCAGATGTAAATGCCTATTATGAGGAGGCAAAAACATATGTGGAAACTCATTTTTCAGATAACTTAGGGAAACTCACTGCGTATCAATTATATCCAACGAATTTTGATACTACGAGAGCCTGGCTGGATCAATTCTTTGAGCATCGCTTTATGGAATTCGGGAAGTATGAGGATGCCATAGTTGCAGAACATGGTATATTAAATCACAGTGTTTTAACCCCAATGCTGAATGTGGGTTTAATAACGCCAAGGGAAGTTATAGATGCTTGTTTGCTGTATGCTGAAGAAAACAAGGTGCCTATTAATTCTACCGAAGGTTTTGTAAGGCAGATCATTGGTTGGAGAGAATTTATTAGAGGGGTTTATGAAGCTAGTGGTAGTAAAGCACGCACCACCAATTTCTGGAACTTCAAAAAGAAAATTCCAGCTTCATTTTATGATGGTACAACAGGAATTCCGCCTATAGATCTCACCATTAAGAAAGTGTTGGAAACAGGGTACTGCCATCATATAGAGCGCTTAATGGTTTTGGGGAATTTTATGATGCTGTGTGAGTTTGACCCAGATGAGGTATACAAGTGGTTTATGGAGCTTTTTATAGATTCTTACGATTGGGTCATGGTGACTAATGTTTATGGGATGAGTCAGTTTGCAGATGGAGGCTTAATGGCTACTAAGCCTTATATAAGCGGGAGTAATTACTTAATGAAAATGAGTAATTACAAAAAAGGAGAATGGCAAGCTACTTGGGATGGTCTGTTTTGGCGATTCATGCATACCCATCGTGAATTTTTTCTATCCAATCCAAGATTAGGGATGCTGGTGAGAATGTATGATAAAATGCCTGTGGAAAAGCAAGAAAGACATCTTCAGAGTGCTGAAGACTATCTATTGAACTTAACAGATTAAGACATTCAATTCATACAAAATTTAATATTCGAGGTCACTTTTTAAAGTGTGAGTTTATTTTATCCGTGATTATAATTCAGTATTTTAAATGATAAATAAAAACAAGCCTAAACGTTTAAACCCTTAGTATATTCGGAAACCACTTGTTGGTTTGCATTATTAACTTTTCAAAATTTTATAATAGAAATAGGTAACTGCAATTTGAGGATGTAAACAGATAAAAATAATATTTATGATGCTATTTAACACAACCGATACTAACAAAAGCTATTTAGAAGAGACTAGCAATACTGTAGGTAAAGCATTCTCTTTTGTAGATAAAATAAAAATGGGTGGGGTTAGCTCTGGTAAATTAGAGGTAGCGGAATTCAGTGCTAAACTGGAACCTAAAGATCTGCTTGCATCAGCTGTTAATTATGCAACTATTGTATTAAGACCTAAGGGGGTCATTGTGCATTTTAGGAATGACTCAAAACGATATTCTTGGATAATTCCTTATTATCGGTTGGTTATTTATAACACGCGAACCTTTACTATTCACGCTAACGGGCATTTTATAAAGTTAAAACGGAACAAGAACTATCAAGACAACAAAAAATTTCTCGATAAGATGATAGATCTTAAAAATGAGTCATTAAACCTGGAGTACTACGATGGGTAAAAGAAAGCATTAATAAAAATCACGGTCATGGGTCAAAATATAATTATATTCATTTTATTAATAACTACGATGCAAACGGCTACTATTTTTGAATTTAATAAAAACGTAAAAATTTCTAATTGGTCTGTAGTAGATGATGTGGTTATGGGAGGCAGGTCATCTAGCAAATTCTATTTGAATTATGAAGGTCACGGAGTTTTTGAAGGTAAAGTTTCCTTAGAAAATAACGGTGGATTCTCTTCTGTGAGATACGATTTTGATAAGATGAGCACCAAAGATTTTTCCAAAGTAGTTATAAAAGTTAAGGGAGATGGGAAGAGTTATCAGTTTAGAGTGAAAAGTAAGTCTACGGATTATTACTCATATATAAGCTTATTTAAGACTTCACAGGATTGGCAAACTATCGAATTAAAACTTTCAGAAATGTATCCTGTATTTAGAGGACGTGACCTTGATATGCCAAATTATGATAAGGAGAGTATAGAGGAAATAGCTTTTCTAATCGGGAATAAAAAAGCAGAATCCTTTAAACTAGAAATTGAATCTATTGTTTTGAAGTAATTTTCAGATCCTCTATTGATAATATGCTGAATAATTCAAAATAGATATCGGAACAACATGAGGCTCGTTAAACCATTGTCGTCACCCTGAACTGGTTTCAGGGTCTTTTTGGATTAATTTAGAAATCCATTACTTCTAGAAAACTATAAATAAAAAGCAGCGTCCATAAGATCGTTCGTAGCCAATTCTTATTCACTAATGAAACCAAATCACTTTTGCTCGAATTCTCATTTGAAATAATAGAATGAATTGGAACAAAGATCGCGAACGTAGAGATCCATATAAGGATAAGAATTACCAGGCTACTCACTGTATAAAAATTGGGGTTTGCGATTACTTGATAAATAGAAATCCCAAGTTGTCCGAACATTAGCGGGATAACTATAGCGCTAAAACGGGAAGTATATATTCTGTGCCATCTAACGAGGTTTTCTTTGTTAAAATGAAGAAAACTTGGATATACAATGCGTTGAATGATCCAAATTAAAACCACTAATCCAAAATCTAATAAAAGCCGAATAATATCTATTAGCATTATAAGTGCTTAGTGATTCTTGAACTCATGGGGTTAGTGATTGAAAAATAATAATTGATCAAATCTCCCTGATCGTTAACTAGATATTTCTGAAAATTCCATTTAACACTAGAACTTTTATTGCCGTTGAGGTCTTTAGAGGTAAGCCATTTATATAGAGGATGTTGTTTACTTCCTTTTACATTTATCTTCTCTGTAAGTAAAAATTTCACACTAAAATTTAGCTCGCAAAATTCTTGTATTTGGGACGCATCTCCTGGTTCTTGTTTGCCAAATTGATTACAAGGAGAACCAATAACAACAAGCTCGTCAGGATAGCGATCACTAAGCTTCTGTAATTCTTTATATTGTTTGGTAAAGCCACATTCTGAAGCCACATTGACAAAAAGTATTTTCTTGCCTTTAAATTCTGAAAGCGAAATCGGTTTGCCATTTATTGAGTTAATAGCAATATCATAGATGGATTGTCTTTTTGATTCTGATGAGGTAGTAGGAGACAATTTTGCTTTATCTATGGTTTTCATGACTATTTATTTTTCTTTACAAAATTCAATTTAAAAACTCGAAGTCGAAGTTAATCAATTATTAAGCTATTGCTATATAAACAAATTGGATAGGTTTGTTAAATAAAATCTATTATTGAATTGCTCTTCTTTACTGTCAATTCCAATACTATGTTCATTTCAAAGTTTTCAAAACAACTTAGTAAACTTTGTAAACTTGGGAATAGTGGTCTCCATATTTTAGAATAATTAAAGGAAGTTTTTTCCTTGACTTTCAAGTTCCTTAGAAATTATAATTTAGAATAAGATCAATATGAAACATATCGGTTTTGTTCAAGTAAAAGTTTGGATTATTAGGAAAGTCACCATTAGCTATTTTAGAGGTAAGAAGTACTTCCGGCTTAAAATTACTCCACTTTTTAAAGTTTAGAAATAGGTCGACATTTATATGGGTATAATCTGGCATGGCATATTTGTTCTGAACAGGATCTAAAACAGATGGTTTCCAATGCCTTCCAGCACTCAGAATGCTGGTTAAATTAATGTCTTCACTTAGTGCTACAGCGGATTTATAATTTAGGACAAGAGCATGATTATTTGCAGTTCCTTCACTTCGCTCTCGCTTTTGAAAGCTGAAAAGATCTTCTCTTCCCCATTCCCGAGGTGAAAGAAATTTTCCTTGAGAAAAAATTCTATCGTAAGCAATTGAAAATTCAGATCTATTCCATCCGTAAGTCATTTTGAATCCTAATATATCAGATGAATTTTGATTGAAATAACGTAAAGAATCTTGTTTGTTTCCTCCTTCATCTATCTTATTTTGGTGCAACCATTCTCCTTCTAGTGTGAAATTGCTATTTATCTTCAAGCGAGGTTTTATATAAAGCGAATTAGAGATATTATCTGTGTAATAATTCCAAAGGTCGATCTGTAGATCTTTAGTGACTTTTATATCTGAGTTGAAGAGTATCACAAAATCAGAATTTGTGTTGCCAGCATATAAATTACTTTCCCCAGAATTGTTTCTGCCCACAGGATAAGTTCCTATGCTCTCGCCAATTTTAAAAAACTTCCCAGTAGATCTGGGTGCTATCCTGTTTAGTACTCCTAGCTGGAATTCATTTGTTTTGCTACTCTTAAATTTATACCAGAATCCTTGAACTAATGTTGGGATCATTCTGCCATCTTGGGGATTGATCAATGGCGTGTTGATCTTTATTCTACCTAATTTAAATTGATGTTTTTGCAGCGTATATGTTGCATAGAGTTCACCTAAAAGAACTAGAATAGGATCCTCAAGGTCTAACCTATTAAAAAGCCCTTCTTCATACCTACTTAACTTATTTGTAGTAGCATCTGGAATTGTGAGATCTTGTAACCCAAGATTGTTGGAATTGTAGATGGCAGCTGCAACTTCAAAATTTTTATTAAACTTATATTGGTACTTTAAATTACCTCCTGTAGCAAGAGCTTGAAAATCCTTAAGTTTTTCTTTATTTACCGTTGCCATATAATATGTTCTCCACTGGCCGGAAAGGCTTCCTCTTTTTTCAAACTCCGTAGTGTCTTGAGAATAACCTAACATAGAGACCAAAATTAAAAATAACAGAAGCTGGTTTCGCATTTAAATTATTTGGTTTTATTAATGTTATATGTTTCCTTATAAAAGGCAATTATTGGTTTAAAAGGGCCGTATTTATGTTGATCTGCTGAAAAATCATCTGCGTATGGTCCGTACGGTGTAGATACTGGCTTTAATTTTTTGTCTGGATAATCTTTCTCTGTATTTGCTTTATGGGGTCTGCTGAAGCTGTTAATATATCCTGCAACATCAAATGCCTCCTGATCTGTTAAAACAGGATTGTCCCAAGTTGCTTGCCCAAATGGCATATTGCTTTTAATAAATTCTGCAGAGGTTATTACCCGATGCATTCCTGCTCCATCATTGTAGCTATCTTCTCCCCATAAAGGTGGATATTGATAGCCTGCCTTATTATCTGCAAGGCGTACCCCTTGTCCATTTTCTCCATGGCACACGGTGCATTGTTTTGTATATACTGCTTTTCCATGATTAAGATCTACTGCCGCCTCTGGTAAATCTATAGGTACATATCCTGCAAATTCTTTCTTTTTTTCCTCTGGTAATCCTTCTCCCAACCAATTCATATAGCTCACAATAGCTTTCATCTGCTGGGAATCTTTAGGAAGCTTTTTGCCATTCATGCTTCGTTCCATACATCCGTTTATCCTATCTTCCAGAGTCCCCATTTTATTAGAACGACCACCAAATTGTGGAAAGCGTTCTGCTACCCCGACCCAGGAAGCAGAACCTGCTTGAGTCCCAGCTTGTAAATGGCAGTTCGCACATGCTAAGTTATTACCTATATAGTGCATAGATGTATCGGCAACTTTAGTTCCTAAGTATTGTGGGGTTTCAGCAATTAATAAATAGCCTTCTTTAACCTCTTTGGGCATAGAGGCTAATTCTAATAGCACATCTTTAGGTTGCCATTCCAATTGAGCTTCTACAGCTATATTCTCATAGGAAGTCAAAGTTCCTGTTTGATAAGTGTATAAACCGATTAGTAATATAACTATAAAGGCAGCAAAGGCCATAAATAGTTTTACCAGACTAAGCACAAGTTTTTTGAACTCTTCCATACTGACTGAATTCGGTTAATAATAATCTCGATTGTATTTTAAATAATATTTCAAACGAAAGTATAACTACCACTTAAGTCTAACAGTAACAAATGTTACAGATTAAGCTAGAAACGAGTTTGTTTCGTTTTATATAACTTAGTCAAGAAGCTTATTGAGACATAGTTGAAGGCTTTAATATTTTTAAAAGCTTAAATAATGAAATTAGAATTAAAGGATTATGCATTTGTTGGAGTTCAAATAATATTATTCATGATCTATTTTTTAGATCTCCAATTTTTAAATTTTAGTATTCCTTATTGGCTTGAAGTAGTAACAGGGATGTTTACGATTCTTGGGGTTTTAATTATTTTAATCTCGATCCTTCAGCTCAACACAAATATATCTCCCTTTCCTTCACCCAGATCTAAAACAATATTAATCACAGGTGGAATGTTCAAATATATGCGTCATCCTATTTACAGTGGTATTATAATCTCCAGCATTAATTATTCTATATATTCTGGCTCGATCTATAAACTTATAGTTGCTGTAGTTTTGTGTGTTTTGTTTTATTTCAAATCTATGTATGAGGAAAGAAAATTGAGTCAGCAATTTTTAAATTATGAGCATTATAAGAAGGTTACAGGAAGATTCTTTCCGATATTTAAAAGATAAAATTAGTTCGAGATTATTTTACTAGCTAAATCCATCAAAATTTTTTCCCCAATTATTCTTTTTGATCTAGATGCAGCATAGAAAACCGTATTCTGATTTCATATAAATAGGGCTAGAAATGATAATTATCAGTTCAACTACGTTATAACTGGCTTAAATTGAGTACCTCAAAGGAATATCTCTAAGAATATTTTTATGGCTATAAATACTTTCGGAATAGTTGGTTTAAATAAAGAGGAGGTTTTGAGTTCCCGTCTCAAACATGGATCTAACACCATAGCCTTCAAGAAAAAAAATCAAATTATTGAGGCTTTAAAAAGTTTGATCAAAGAGCCAATGGTACTCTTATTACTAGCTGCATCTTCCATTTATTTTATCGTAGGAGAAATTGGAGATGGAATTTTTTTAGCTGTTGCAATTGTTTTGGTTGCAACAATTTCTCTATATCAGAATTCAAAAAGTAAAACTGCATTAGATAAATTAAAGAAAATCACCCAACCTAATTGTAATGTTATAAGGGAAGCAGAGGTTTCAACTATAGCCATAGAGGAGCTTGTAGTGGGAGATAGCATAATGGTAGAAGAAGGCACCACTATTCCCGCAGATGCTAGTATTGTTCATTCCAATGATTTTTTAGTAAATGAATCTCTACTTACAGGAGAATCCTTTTCTATTTATAAAGACCAGAATAAAGACAATAATTTAATCTTCATGGGATCTTATGTAACAGGGGGATTGGCTATTGCCACTGTTACGGCTATTGGAGCTAATACTAAATTGGGTGAAATAGGTAAAAGTGTAGAAGAAATAGATCAGGAAAAAACTCCTTTAGAAAATCAGATCAACAATTTTGTAAAAAAAATGATATTGGGTGGAACCCTGTTTTTTATCATTGTTTGGATATTAAATTATAGAGTTTCTTTAAGCCTATTAGATAGTTTCTTAAAAGCGCTAACTCTGGCAATGAGTATTTTACCTGAAGAGATCCCAGTAGCATTTACCACTTTTATGGCATTAGGTGCTTGGCGACTTATGAAGCAGGGAGTAATAGTTAAACAAATGAAAACTGTTGAGTCTCTAGGCAGCGCTACCGTGATTTGTGTGGATAAAACAGGAACTATAACCCAAAATAGAATGAGCTTGGTCTCTATTTATTCGATTGGAACTAAGGAATATCAAGATCCAAAAAAGCCTTTAAATGAAGCTGGAAAAGAACTTATTCGATTTTCTATGTGGGCCAGTGAACCTATTCCTTTTGATCCTATGGAAGTTGCTTTACATGAGGCATATTCTAATACATATTCTGTAGATGAGAGAAAGGATTATAAAATGATCCATGAATATCCGCTTGGTGGAAAACCACCAATGATGACTCATATATTTCAGAATAGCAAAGGAGAAAAAATTATAGCTGCTAAAGGAGCTCCTGAAGCATTTTTAGATATATCTAACCTAGATTCTGGGGAGAAGGAGGAAATACTTGAGGTAATTAAGAATTTAGCAAAAAAAGGATATAGGGTTTTAGGGGTAGGAGTTGCAGATTTTAGCGGTGAAAATTGGCCGAAACTCCAGCAAGAATTTAAGTTTGAGTATAAAGGTTTGGTAGCTTTTTATGATCCTCCAAAGAAAAATATAGAACACGTTTTTCAAGGATTTTATAAAGCTGGAATTAATGTAAAAATAATTACAGGTGATATTGCAGAAACGTCTATGGCAATTGCCAAAGAAACAGGTTTCAAAGGTTTTGAAAAACATATGACGGGAGATCAGCTAATGAAATTATCAGATTCCGAAATTCAAGAAGAGGTCTTAACTACACAGCTTTTTACTAGAATGTTTCCAGAAGCTAAACTGAGAATTATAAACGCACTAAAAGTTAAGGGAGAAATCGTAGCAATGACTGGAGATGGGATAAATGATGCACCAGCTCTTAAAGCAGCTCATATTGGTATCGCAATGGGTAAAAAAGGGACAGAGATCGCCAAACAAGCAGCTTCTTTGATCTTATTGGAAGATGATCTTGAAAAAATGGTGGATGCGATCGCTATGGGGCGTCGTATATATACTAATTTAAAAAAGGCAATACAATACATTATCTCTATCCATATTCCCATTATACTTATTGTTTCAATCCCATTAATTTTGGGTTGGATCTACCCAAACATTTTCTCTCCAATCCATATTATTCTATTAGAATTAATCATGGGGCCCACCTGTTCTATAGTTTATGAAAATGAACCAATAGAAAAGGATATAATGACAAAAAAACCAAGACCAATTTCTGCAACATTTTTTAATTGGAAGGAGCTAACAACAAGTGTATTACAAGGATTGGTGATCACCTTAGGTACTCTTGGAATATATCAGTTCTCCATAAGCTCTGGATATGATGAGGCTACAACAAGAACGATGGTTTTTACAACTCTTATTTCAGCAAATATATTTTTAACCTTTGTTAATCGGTCTTTCTATTATTCTTCATTAACCACCTTTAAATATGAAAATAAGTTGATCCCACTAATAATAGGGATAACGCTTGGAATTACAGCGATGCTTCTATTTATACCAGCTTTTACGAGGTTTTTTGAATTTGAGTTGCTAAATCTTTATCAAATTATACTGAGTGTAAGCATCGGGTTGATTTCTGTTATTTGGTATGAACTGGTGAAATGGCGAAAACGAAGTCAACATAGAATTCAATCGAATCAAGTTAGTTTTAACTAAAAATTTGATTTAGAGAAATTTTCAAATCAATGATATCTGTCATTTGGAAAAGCTGTATAACTGTCTAGTTTTAAACACTAATAATTCTTAATTATTTTAAAATGAAACTATCTAAACAATGCCTTTTCTTAAGCTTATTACTTTTTAGCTTCACATTACTGGGACAAGAAAAATGGTCTTTAGAATTTAAGCCTGGACTAAATTTTCCTAGTACAGAGATTGGAGAGACTAATTTGGAAACCGGTTTCGGTTTCGAATTGATAGGAGGATATTCCCTTTCACCTCAATTCGATGTGTATGCAGCATCTGGATGGAATCAATTTACAACTAAGGAAACATCTATAAATGGAGAGAGAGATGTGAAAGAAACTGGCTTTAGCTTGGGATTAAAATTTAAAGATCCGTTTCTGAATTTTGTAAAAACATCCTACGTACTAAATGTAGGTGGAATCTATAATAATTTGGAAGTAGAGGATAGATTAAATGAAACATCTGAAGATACGGGATACGGCTTAGGTTGGCAGGCTTCCGTAGGATTGGAATATTTGATTGCAGAAAACTGGTCTTTACGTCCAGAACTTAAATATCGCTCCCTTTCTAAAGACTTCAAATATCTCAATATTACAGAAAGTATAGATCATAGGTATATTTCATTTGGGATAGGACTTGCTGTAAGTTTTTAAGGCCTACACCAAACTTTATTTTGTAATATGATGAAAATCATATGTTTAAGGCTAATAATTAATTTATTTTACTTGAAAACAAAAGATGTTTACTTATGCTCTTTCCATAATCTGCTTACTTCTAATAATTTATATGTTATGGATACCGGTTATTTTATTTGTAGATACAAACTCTAATATTTACTCCATTCAATTAAAAGGTTTACTAAAAGCTAATATTGAAAAACATAAAGAAGAAATAATTAGGATAAAATTGAACATATTTTTTGCCAACTTCTATTTCTACCCTTTAAAAGATAGAAGTACAAGATCGATAAAAGAGAACATCGATAGAAAGAAGATTAGCACCCAGCAAAAATCTAAAGGATTTAGATTAAAAACAGGTTTGAAAATTTTGAGATCTTTTAGAATAAAGAAATTTAAGATAGATGTAGATACTGGAGATTATATTATTAATGCCAAAATGTTTGCAATAGCTCATTTAATTAATTCTGATGCTGGAGAATTTAATATCAATTTTGAAGGCAGAAATCGAATATTACTATCTATTTATAATAGACCCATCTATATTATTAAAGCATTTATTAATATTTAAAAATTAAGATTATGGACTTACATTTTGAAGAATTATTGGGAAGAGTGACAGATTTTATCAAGTCTGAAGCTAAAACAGAAACGATAGTAGGTGAACAATTTGAATTGGGAAATTTTAAGTGTGTTCCAGTTATTAAAGTAGGAATGGGATTTGGATCTGGTGGAGGTGAAGGTGGAATGACAAAGGGAAGTAGAGGTGAAGGCATGGGTGCTGGAGCAGGGGTAGGTATAGAACCAATAGGTTTTTTAGTGAGTAGGGAAGATGAAATTTCTTTCTTAGCTGCTGGAAAAGCCAATAACCTTTCGGCTATATTTGAAAAGGTTCCAGATCTTATTGAAAGGCTCTCTAAAAATAAGGCAAAGAAAGAATCGGAAGTTTCCTAACATCTCACACTACTGCTTCAAAAATAGGTGTTTAGTTTATTGGTGGAATTAGCTTTCCACTAATAAGTAAAGGTAAGTAACCTCTAAATTACATTCAAAACTGGAGTGTAAATCTTTTTATATAATTAAACGCATATACACATGAAAGCAATGATTCTTAATAAGATATCTTGCATTAAAGAGCACAGCTCTCCACTAGATTTGGTTGAAATTCCTATTCCCAGTCCAAAAGAGAATCAAGTTCTTATCCAGGTTTCATATTGCGGGGTGTGCCATACAGAATTAGATGAAATTGAAGGAAGGATAACTCTCATAAAATTCCCTATAATTCTAGGCCATCAAATTATTGGAACTATTACGAAAGTGGGATCGAAGATCACCAAATTTAAATTAGGAGAACGTGTGGGTGTTGCATGGATATTTTCTGCATGTGGGAAATGCAATTTCTGTAAGCAAGGAAACGAGAATCTTTGTGATAAGTTTGTTGCTACGGGAAAGGATGTTAATGGAGGATATGCTGAATATATGGTAGCTTTTGAAAATTACGTTTATTCCATTCCAGAGTTTTTTTCCGATCCCGAAGCAGCTCCTTTATTGTGCGCTGGAGCTATTGGGTATCGCTCGATAAAACTAGCTCAAATAATGAATGATAGCCAGATTGGCCTAATGGGTTTTGGAGCTTCCGCACATCTTGTTCTTAAAATGCTTAACTACCTTTATCCAAATTCAAAAGTATTTGTCTTTGCCAGAAATGAAAAAGAAAGGCTATTTTCTATAGATTGTGGAGCTGTTTGGTCTGGTAATATTACTCATCAACCTCCTAACAAATTAGATGTAATTATTGATACTACTCCCGTTTGGACGCCAATAATTAAATCCTTGGGCAATCTAAAAAAGGGAGGGAAGCTAGTAATAAATGCCATTAGGAAAGAAGATAAAGACAAAGATTATCTTCAAAAGATTTCTTACAAGGATCATTTATGGATGGAGAAGGAAATTAAAAGTGTAGCCAATGTCACCAGTATGGATGTATTAGAATTTCTAGAACTGGCAGTAAAAGCTTCAATAAAGCCTGAGGTTCAATTGTACTCTTTGGAAGAGGCAAATAAAGCACTATTCGATCTTAAAAATAAAAATATAAGAGGAGCTAAAGTTTTAAAAATTAACTGAGACAGCTTTAAATCATTCTAAGGAATTATCACGAACAACTATTTGGAGCAAGCATTTGGAAAGCAAAAGAATTAAATATGCTTAAAGATTATTCCAATAAACGAGAAGGAGAAAAGTTATTCATTATTAAAATTATTCATACCCTTATTTGGGCATTTTACAATGTGGTACTATTCTATTTATTATACGCTGTGATAGTTAATAGTATAGATAAATGGGTTTGGATATGTATTGGATTGGTATTGTTGGAAGGCATCATTCTGGTGTTATTCAAGATGTTTTGTCCATTAACAATTATGGCACGAAAATATTCAAACTCAACCAAAGACAACTTCGATATCTTTTTACCTAATTGGATAGCTCGTCATAACAAATTAATTTACACGGGCATTTTTACCATTTCCATTATTATTTTAATATATAGGCTAGTTACCAGTTAAACATGAATGAAAATAGGATATTGTTCTATTTAATTTGAAAGGGTTTTTTCGTTTTATAGAACCCCTTCAAAAAAAAATGAGCAGCCTTAAAAGTTTTGAAGCACTAAAAAGGGAATTTGAATTTGCAAACCTAATTTTTGAACTGTAGAAGGATATAATAAACTTTCCAAATAAGATTTTCTAGAATTTACCATAATGAGCATGTCAATTTTTTCTTTTTCGATTTCATCGTGGATCATCTTAATAAGATCTTCACCTTCACCTTCTATAAACTGAGTATTATTACCCGCCATCATATGTTTTATAGATTCCTTATTATCTTGTTGTCTGAAAGATAATTTTTTGGATTTCGAAATGTAAAGAAACTTAACTTGAGCTTTAAAGATTTTTGAAAGATTACTAACTAATTTTAATTCCTTTCGTTTCAGAGGAACAAGATAATTAGTAGGAAAAAGCATTTTCTGTAAATTTAATTTAGTGTAAGCTTTTGGGATGGCCAACACGGGGCATTTAATGTATTTTATAACCTGCAATGTGTTACTTCCAAAATCTATAGACCTGTTGTCGGTCCTACCTCTGGTTCCCATTACCACTACATCTATCTTTTCATTATCTACGAAATGGTTTACTTCATCTACTAAATTTCCAAACTTAGAAATAGCTTCAAAATGATGTTTAGGATTTGGATAGGTTTCTTTTAATATCATTAAAAGTTCACCCAACTGCTTTTCTGATTTCTTTTTTATAATATCCCTAAATTCTTCAAATAATGCCCTGGTTAAAACGGTGTGATTATCATAAACTTCATCTGCAAAAGTATGTATTATATAAAAGTTACTTTGTTCGTTTTTAAAAAGTTGCAAAGCATATTTTATAGCATTCATTGCATTTGCGGAAAAATCAGTAGGAATAAGAATTTTATTCATGATTGAAGATTTAATACTAGTTACTAATCTAGCTTTCCAGATATTCTTAAAAAATGATAATTCTCATGAAATCAAGGCTAGGTGTTCTTAATTTAAATCAATAAGAATTAAAATTAGATCCATGGCTATCAAGGAATTTCCCCACTTTCAAAGGTGCGTTTCCGTACTCTCATGTATGAATTACTATGATGGCATGAGTTTTAATAATTCTGGAGTAATTATAGAAATATATTAGTGATAAATAAGTGAAATTTAAATACCAACCAGGAAATTTAATTGCATAAAATAAGAACAGGTGAGCTAAAGCCCACCTGTTCCTGTTCTAGATATTGATCTATTTTTTTGTCTCATGATCTATATTTGCAATTTATATTCTAAACTACATTCAAGATAACTTCCAAAAAAACAATTTCAACCTCTAGATTTACATATGTTTAAGTAACCTCCTATAGTTACTGAGAATAGATAAAAACAGGGATGCCAAAAACATCCCTGTTCTCCTAGAAATAGTGATATTATATTAGAAGATAAATCTCGGTTACTCAGCTTTTTTTACAAAGCATCGTGCGAAACTATTCCAACAATCTTAAAACTACCTCTAAGTAGCTCTCATTGCTTTTACAATGAAAACTAATGATTAAGAGATTACTATTCCAATGAACTTATTAATTATACACTAAGCTAGTAGTTATTTTATTTAAATTATATGATAAATATCATACAGGAAGTAGGTTTACTTTAATTTTTAGAAAAGCATTTCTTTTGATAAAAAAAGTTCATTAGGGAGTTTACAATCATATTATGATCCTAAACTCCCCATTACCTTCCAGTAAAATGAAATATCACCCTACAAACACCTCAAATTAAAAGTTAGTAATCAAATAGTACTATATTTTCAATGAACTTTCCTTTTATAAGGCTAATGTATTGCGCTTTAAATGAGTTAAATATGATATATGTCATAAAGAAAATATTATTATCTAATAAAGAGCAAAATTCATATTCTTGGGTAAAATGAAGGATTTTAATCTGGTTTAGGTAAAGAATAGTTTAGTGAAATTAACTGATATCGATCATTTTAATCGAGATTTTTAACTCTTACTTTTAAAATGCAATTATATATATACTTTGAAAGAGAAAAACCTGTAAAGAGTACATTTCTTTGTTTTTTTAACAACTTTCTATTAACTAAAATCCTCAACTATGGATCATATATATAGTTTTAAAGAAATTGAAATTCCAATAGCTGAGGTTACTTTAAAAGGTAGATTAAGAGAGACGATAAATACTAAAGGCTTAATTGTTTTCTCTCATGGAAGTGGGAGTAGCAGGTTAAGTAGTAGAAATAATTATGTAGCAGAATTGCTTCAAGGTGCAGGGTTTTCATCTTTATTGTTCGATTTATTAACAGAGAAAGAGGACCTTTTTTATGGGAATAGGTTCAATATAGATCTTTTATGCGAACGATTGGTAAATGTAACGAATTGGATTGCTAATAATGAGAAGTTTAATGATTTGCACATTGGATATTTTGGCGCGAGTACTGGTGCAGCTTCAGCCTTGAAAGCAGCTGTCCAGCTAAAAGATAAAATATTTGCTGTAGTATCTAGGGGAGGAAGACCAGATCTTGCTTTAGCTGTTTTAGATAAAGTTACATGCCCTACACTATTAATTATTGGGAGTAAAGATCAGGATGTTATAGAATTAAATAAAAAAGCCTACGCTAAACTTGGAGGTATAAAAGAAATAGAAATAATAGAAGGCGCAACGCACTTATTTTCTGAACTCGGCAAATTAGAAGAAGTAGCAAAATATACCATTCATTGGTTTAATGAGTATTTAAAATAAGCTGAAATGAGATTTAAAGACAGAAAAGAAGCTGGCCAAATATTAGCAATTAAATTGCAAAAATATAAAGACGACGATGCCATAGTTTTAGCGATCCCAAGAGGGGGAGTTCCATTGGGGTATGCCATAGCAAAATCCTTAAAATTACCCTTGGAGGTGGTGCTTTCAAAAAAAATTGGACATCCTTTACATAAAGAATATGCGATTGGGGCTGTAACTTTAAAAAATAGAGTATTAAGTGATGTTACTTCTCATATATCTTCAGAATATATTGAAATGGAAACAAAGCGTATTAGAGAGAAGCTTAAAAAAAGATTTCATGAATATTATGGGAATAGAAAACCTTTACCGTTAAAAGGTCACACTTTAATTGTAGTGGACGATGGTATTGCTACCGGAAATACAATTCTATCTACAATTGAAATGCTGTTTGAAGAAAAGCCTCATAAGATGATAGTTGCAATTCCGGTTGCTTCCAACAATGCTTTACAAAAATTGCAACATTCACAATATATAGATGAGGTAGTTTGTCTTTTAGTTCCGGAAAACTTTAGGGCAGTAGGGCAGTTCTATCAAGATTTTGAACAAGTTGACGATGCAACTGTAGCACGATTATTAAATGAAGCTAATTCTTCGTACACTCAATAATTTTATTTATCTACTAAGCTAAAAGGATGTAGCTCTATAAGTTTTGGTGTTGTTTTTCCTGTTGTTATTGGGGAGATCGCCTTGGTTTTATTTATCCAAATATACTCATCGAACTGTGAGGGTAAAACTGCTTGAAAATAATGACTTAAGAGTTCGGTTTGTGGTTTATAGATTACACCAATAGCTCGTTCCAATTTTGGTATACTTAATAAAGCTTTTAGTTTCTCGTCAGAATGTTTTTCTCGTAAAGGAAGCGTGAAGTTAGCGATGTTAGTTTTATTGCAAAGATTTTCATAACTGCCAGCCGTAGATTTATTTACTGGCATCATTTTCATTTTATCTCCCCAATTATTAGCGGCAGCAACTGTTCCTGTATGTGTGCCAAATCCAATGTGGTATGATTTTGAACCAAAATGCTCTTTGCACAAATGACCTATGTTAATTTCGCCTCTGGAATACATTTCTGTAGCCATAGCATTACCAATGTGAGAATTATGTGCCCAAACTACCGCTTTAGTTTCTGGACCAAAATAGGACAACAACGATTTTAGTGTATAGAACATGTGAAAATCCCTTAAGTTCCAAGATTCTGCACTTCCATAATACATGGCCTTGTAGTAGCGCTCTGCATCTACCACAACAGTAGCATTTTGATAGGTGTAAAAATATTCGGGAGAATGATTTAATCTGTTTTTATTTTTTAAGAGATCGAACAAGATTTTAATAATCTCCTTTTCACAGCTTTCCAACTTGTTACTAAGCACTAATTTTCCATATATGGTAGGATCTGCCATATATGGTGTGATACATCCATATCTTTCTTTTACTATTTTTGCCAATTGCGCATCTACTCCTTCAAGATATTTTATCACTAAATCTATCGAATTTTCAAGTCCGTAAAGGTCCAATCCAAAAAAACCAATACTATTTTGGTGTAATGCATTGTGCTTTTTAAGCCACTCTACAAAGTCCAAAACTTCCATATTTCTCCACATCCATTGAGGGAACCTAGCAAAAGGCATCCAGTCCTGCTGTTTGTAGTTGTTTCTAACATAATTGTTTATTTGTTCTGCATCGGACCAATCGGCTTCGGCACAAACAAATTGGAACCCCTTTTTTTCTATAAGAGCTTTTGTAATCTCTTGCCGAGTGAGGTAAAATTCAGACGTACCGTGAGAAGCTTCCCCCAACAGCACAACTTTGGCATTTCCAATTCGTTCTAAAAGACCATCTAATGGATACTCTTTAACTGAATTAAACGAAATAGAATTAATTCCAATCTCATCAATAATTTCATTTTCATCTACTATAGCTTTATTAATTATTGGCAATGCTTTGGGAGTAGGGATGTAATAATTCTCTCTTATTGTTTTAAATTTAAATTGAGTTTCGGATGTCCTCTGGGTGAATTCCATCATTACATGAGCCCAATCTGGACCTATAGGAGCTAATAACGTCCCATTAATCTTCAATTGTTCTCGAATGCTTTGTGGCATTTCTTTGAATTCCGAAGCTATTAAAATTGCATCAAATGGTGCTTTTTCTTCCCAACCTAGTTCCGGATTGCCAATTTTAATAGATACATTGGTAATATTAACGGTTTTTAAAACTTCCTTACTCCATTTAGCATATGTTTCATTAGTTTCTATAGTATAAACGTTCTTGTAAATTCTTGAGAGGACCACTAAAATAAAAATAGAATCTACTCCCGCTATAAGGATCTTTTCACCCTCTTTAATTTTTAGATGCTCTAACATTTTTGCTACAACAAGCACCCTCGGCTCTATAGTATCCAAAGATTTTTCGATTCTAACATCATCATAAAAATAGGGATGTAGAATTTCCGATAAATAGAATTCTTCCGGAATATTCTGAAATGCCTTTAACAAGAGTGTATTCTGAATTCCTTTATCTCTTAAATGGGCTTCAATACTATTTTTTTTCATCTTGTATTTATTTATGCTATATAAATGTAATTAGGTAGGTTGATATTAAGAATGATTTCGATCATGTTAATATTGAAGAATGTTGTTTAATTTCAGTCAGCATAATAATAAGGCGCTTTTTTAGAATCGTGAATTGAAAAGCAAATAAGAATGAAAAAGCTTGAAGAAAAATCAACAATCTGGAATATAGATGGTTTTGAGTTAGCTATTTCCAATCCCCACAAGATCTACTGGCCAAAAGAGAACTATACTAAGTTGGATTTACTAAATTATTATAAACAAATTGCTCCAATCCTCTTACCCTATTTAAAGAATAGACCTGCAACTATGCATTTTTTCCCGAGAGGGATTGAAGATTTTTCATTTTATAAACGAAATTTTGAGGATAAAGTCCAAGAGACACGCTTGTTTGTCACCGTTCCATATAATGAAATAAGTAAAGATAAGATCATCCAAGTTCTCTTGATTCAAAATGCAGCGGGAATATTATGGCTAGCAGCGAGAGGCGGTATAGAATTCCATTTATGGTCTGCAGAAGCCCCTAATTTTGATCATCCGGATATTGCTATTTTTGATCTGGATGTTGCAGATGTTTTATATTTTAAAAATGTTTTAAAGGCAGCTGGGTATCTAAATGAGTTACTACTTTCTTATAATTTAAAAGGATATCCAAAAACTACAGGAGGTACCGGCCTGCATATATATGTTCCTATTGTACCAAAATATTCTTTTGAGACTGTTAGGGGGTGGGTAAAATCCATAAGTGATTTGTTAGTTGAACAATACCCGAAATTGGTCACTACCCAAAGGAAAAAAGGTAAAACACACCAAAAAGATAAAGTGACATTAGATTATATGCAAAATGTTATTAGTAGAAATACAGCCGCACCGTATACTATTCGTGGCTATGATATGGCACCCATATCTACACCATTAAACTGGGATGAAGTTAAAAAAGGTGGATTTATCCCCACAGATTTTACCATTAAAAATGTTCCTGAAAGAATTAAAAAATTAGGAGACATTTTTACTGAAGTTATAAAGTTAAAACAGATCTTACCTGTTGGCATAGGATCATAGGTTTATTGTAAGTTTAATGGGGCAATGATCTGATCCATAAATATCTGAGAGGATCTCTGCAGCACTAATTTTTGGAAGTAAAGTATCACTTACCAGAAAATAGTCTATTCTCCAACCAATATTATTTTCTCTCGCCTTAAAGCGATAGGTCCAGTAGGTATAAGCAATCTCATTTGGATGAAAATGCCTAAAGGTGTCCACCAAACCTGTAGCTAATAAATTATCCATTCCATCAATTTCAACTTGAGTATATCCTGCCGTTTTATTGTAGTTGGCCTTATCATTTTTGAGATCGATAGGTTGATGAGCTACATTAAAATCGCCTATAACGAGTATTGGTTTTTTCTTTTTTAGATCATTTAAATATTCTAGAAAATCTTGATCCCACTTTTTTCTGTACTCCAGCCTGTTTAATTGCTGACCCGAATTAGGTACATAAACATTAACTAAATAAAAATCCTCATAAGTGGCACAAATAATCCTACCTTCTGTGTCATGCTCTTCTATACCCATAGCTTTTTCTATTTTAGATGGAGCTATTTTACAAAGCAACACAGTTCCTGAATACCCCTTTCTCAAAGCTGGATTCATATGGATCCCATATATTCTTAAGGGCGTCAATGCTTTTAATACCTCACTTTTAGAAGCTTTGACTTCCTGTAAGCATAGTATATCTGGGTTAAGACTAGTTATGGTATCTATAAACCCTTTTTTAATGATGGCTCGAAGGCCATTTACATTCCAAGAAATTATAATCATGGCCGGTATGCTTTAGTAAGAATTATAAAAACTCCTTTAAATATTGTTAGTAATTCTTCTTTTTAATTAGCAAGACACTTTAATAAAATTAATATTTCTCCTCCTTTACAGATATTTATAGATTCTAAATAACAGTAACCTTTTCTTTTATCAAATGATATATGTCAAGAAGATTAAAATGCTTTTATCAACAGGCATATTGGTTTATTGAATAATGTATATATAGAAATATAATGTTTGAGTTAATTTTTTTCATTCCTATGCGGTATGATTTTTTAATTTTCTATACTTTTTCCAGCTGATGAATATCATTTTTATTGGCGAAAACCCCTGCTATATTTGAATACGGAATAAATACATGTATATGGGGAAAACCAAAACCATTTTAGATAATTCAAAAGATTTCTTTGCTGAAGTTGGTGACATGTCTTATTTCACGGCCCGTTTCTTTCGGGAGGTATTTAAGCCACCATTTGAGTTTAAGGAATTAATGCGTCAATGTTTTAATATGGGTAATAGATCCTTATTACTTGTCGTGGTAACAGGATTTATTTTAGGCTTGGTATTTACTTTACAATCCAGACCTACCCTTATGGAATTTGGAGCAGAATCTTGGATGCCTTCTATGGTGGGGATTTCTATAGTACGTGAAATAGGCCCGGTGATCATTGCTCTTATTTGTGCAGGTAGAATTGGTTCTGGAATTGGAGCAGAATTAGGCTCTATGCGGGTAACAGAACAAATAGATGCTATGGAAGTGTCGGGTACCAATCCATTCAAATATTTGGTGGTTACAAGAATAGCTGCTACCACATTAATGTTGCCTTTACTTATAGTTACTGGAGATACTGTAGCCCTACTGGGATCGGCACTCATAGAGAATTTAAAAGGAGATGTTTCTTATCTTTTATATTTCAATCAGGTTTTTGATGCTATTACATATGCAGATATTGTTCCTGCAACCATAAAATCTTTTTTCTTCGGATTTGCTATTGGCTTGGTCGGTTGCTATAAAGGATATTATTGTTCTAAAGGAACTGTAGGAGTAGGAGAGGCCTCAAATGCAGCTGTGGTTTACACTTCTATGCTATTATTTATTATAGATTTTATCGCAGTATTTATAACCGATATATTTTTTTAAATCTAATGGAATCTAATAATAAAACAGCACCGGTTTTAGAACTCAAAGATTTACAAAAAAGCTTTGGTGAAAACCACGTATTAAATGGTTTTAATTTGAAACTATATAAAGGTGAAAATTTAGTGGTGATGGGGAAATCTGGCTCCGGCAAATCTGTAATGATAAAATGCTTAGTTGGTTTAATTGAAGCAGATAGTGGTAGCATTAGAATTAAAGATCATGATATTACCAAGTTGGGCCAAAATGAATTAGATATTTTAAGAACTGAGATCGGTTTCTTATTCCAAGGAAGTGCATTATATGATTCTATGACCGTTAGAGAAAATTTAGAATTTCCACTAAGGCGCCATAAAAAAATGCTCGAGTTAAAAGGAAATACAGAAAGCTTAGTAGTAGAGGCATTAACAAATGTGGGATTGGCAGATGCCATAGATCTTATGCCAGCTGAACTTTCTGGCGGAATGCAAAGACGTGTGGCTTTAGCCAGAGCACTTATTTTAAAACCTAAAATTATTTTGTATGACGAGCCAACAACGGGCTTGGACCCCATAACGGCCAAGGAAATAATTCAACTTATGAGAACCATCCAAGACACTTATAATACATCTTCATTAATTATAACTCATGATGTAGATTGCGCACGAGTTATATCTAATAGGATGATATTGCTTGTAGATGGGATCAATTATGCAGAAGGCACTTATCAAGAATTAATAGCTTCACAAGATCCAAAAGTTCAAGCATTCTTTAAAAATTAATAAGTATGAACAAGTCAGCTTCACAAAAAATAAAATTAGGAATATTTGTAGTGGTAGGTTCACTTCTTCTAATATTCGCACTCTATTTTATAGGAAATAGACAACATTTATTCAGTAAAAATATTCAGATTTATGCAGAGTTTACTAATGTTAATGGCTTGCAATTAGGAAATAATGTGCGCTATTCTGGAATTAATGTTGGAACCGTAGGCAAAATTGAAATGCTAGGGGAATCTCAAATTATCATCGAGATGATGATAGAAGAAAAAACAGCGAAATTTATTAGGAAGAATGCTATTGCCACTATTGGTTCTGATGGTTTAGTAGGAAGTATGGTTGTTAATATTATCCCTGGAAAAGGAGAATCTCCATTTGTGAGCTCGAATGATACAATTATTTCCTTCAGTAAAATTGGAACAGATGATATGTTATCTACCTTAAACGTAACCAATGAAAATGCAGCCTTGTTAACAGCAGATCTTTTAAAGATCACCAATAAGATTTTAGAAGGTAAAGGAACCCTTGGAGTTCTAATTGCAGACACTACAATGGCCGGGAATATCAAAGAAACCATAGATAAGCTTAAAGCAACTTCAATAAGCACCTCTAACACCATGTATAAATTAAATAAAGTGATCGCCAGAATAGATATGGAGGAAAGTGTGGCTGGTGTCTTATTTAATGATTCCCTTGCTGGACAACAATTAAAATCGGTGATCAATAATTTAGAGAGATCGAGTGAGGATATTAGTAGTATCACTAAAAACTTGGAAGAGATTATCACAGAGATAAAAAATGGAGATGGGGCTCTAAATCATTTAACCACAGATGAGAATTTGGTGAAAGATATAGACTCTACAATGCTTTATATAAAGGAATCTACTTTTAAATTGAATCAAAATATGGAAGCTTTAAAGCATAATTTTTTCTTTAGAGGATATTTTAGAAAGTTGGAAAGACAGAAAAAAAGAGAAATTAAAAACAATTAACTCAATGATCATGAAAATAGAACATTTAGAAGAACGTATTATAGACTATATAGAATCTATTAAAACTGTAGTAGATAAAAAAGTGCACTGGAACGATCTAACAAAACCACTTTTACATAAAACTTTAAAAGGGATCACAACTCAGTATGAGATGGGGTGGAGAGTACAGGAACTCAATTGGATCCATAATAATGAAGCAATAAATATCTCTTTTGATTCTTTTCCAAAGGACCTTATAGATTGTACAAACCAGATACCTGCATTTCAATTTATTCCTGGAGGTGCTTTGGTATTTTCACAGACCTATAGTGGCGATGTATTTATTTTCATTCTTTTTCCTGAAATTGATTCCTTGCCTTTAGAAAATAATATTACAGAGATTGGACTATTTAATCCAACAGACATAAATGAAAAATTCATCATAGAAAAAGTAGATGAATTCTTGAAGGAGATGATAAAATGGGAACTTCCAAATAAACCTAAAAAATTAGGCTTTCAGCAAACAACTGTAAAACAGGAATTATAACAAATGTTCTTGTATTTCTAATTCTTTAATAGCTTCACGATAACCAATTTCAAAAATAGCATCTAAGGTTTTCAAATCGAAGATCCCAAACTTAGTGAGTCCCGCAGGAGATATAACAAAATCACAGTGTTTAAATTTATAAAGGGATTGGTTTCCTAAACTTATTTGTAGAGATCTATTTAGAATTTGATAAGAATGGTTTAGATCTTCAATTTGTATGGTCTCTAAAGGATTTACGAAGACTCCAATTATTTTATTACATATTGGAATTAGAGGTTCAATAGGAAAATTATTCAGGACCCCGCCATCTATATAAACTCCTTTTTCAATTGAAATTGGGGTAAATACTCCCGGGAAAGAAGCCGAAGCTAGGACGGGTTTTATCAATTCTCCAGAACTAAAGATCTTAATTTTTCCATCTATTAAATTTGTAGCGGTAACAAACAGTTTTTTTTCCAAAGATGCAAAATCATCTTTTTTAAAGAAACCCTCAAGGTCTTTATAAAATTTTAAAGTGTCTATAAATCCCGGTTTGTTTATCGCATAGCGCCTATAATTGAAAATAGGAATTTCCTTAAAGAATTTAAAAATATCCTGCCAGGGATTTCCTGCAGCGTACATGGCTCCCACGATTGCTCCGGCACTAGTGCCAGAAATGTGGGTAATTTGCACTCCTCGCTCTTCAAAAGCCTTAAGAGCTCCTATATGTGCCACTCCTCGTGCGCCTCCACCCGATAGAACCAAACCAATTCCCATATTTCAATAAATTATATATTCATTTCTAAACTCCCTTCAAATTATAAGCAATTTGACAGCTTATTTATTTTTTATCACTTTTTCTCCAAGCCACCACTTTCTTCTTATTGGAGTTTTCTTCAACTTATATTTTTTAATTGTTGAGGTATCTAATTTAGTAACTATATCATCTACGGAATCTGTCACGAAAATATATTGGAGATCTTTTTCAGAGATAGTCCCATTTAACTTCATGATCTCCAAATGTTCCAATAACTCTGAATGATATTCTTTTCCGAAGAGTACTATTGTGAATTCATCTATTTTTTGGGTTTGTATAAGAGTAAGGGATTCAAAAAGTTCATCCATAGTTCCAAATCCACCAGGCATAACAATGAAGGCATAAGAATATTTTACCAACATAACCTTGCGCACAAAAAAGTAGGGAATATTAATCCATTTATGCAAATAGGGATTTGGGCTTTGTTCTATAGGTAATACAATATTACAGCCAACAGAGAAACCACCCGCTTCAAAAGCTCCTTTATTGGCAGCTTCCATTATTCCAGGTCCTCCTCCAGTCATTACTGTAAATCCCATTTTTGCCAAAGCTCTGCCTAATTCTTCGGTTTGCTTATAAAAAGGGCTGTTTGGGCCTATCCTTGCAGATCCAAATACGGTAACACAAGGTCCTAAAAAGTGCATTTTTCGGAAAGATTGTATGAAATACCATGCAACTTTTGCCGTAAAATACAATTCAGATAGCCTAGATCTTGGACCTTGAAGAAACGAACGTTCCTCGGTTAAAACAGGTAATTTATTATTGGTTTTTCTCATGATCTTGAATAATAAATTTTTTCTGATCTAAACCTTGGGATCGGGATTGGTAGTTCATCCAAAAGTGATAGATCTCCACCTGGCTAGTTTTTAGGTATAAGTTAAATGTATCGTTAGAATCCAAGATATTCGAAGATAAAGCCATGCGTGGATATTTAGATTTTGTCTCTAAATTAATTATATAGGAAACTTATTGGAATGATAATTATCACCTTATGCTGAACTTCTGGTTTAGCTAATAATGCTTCCATCCCCCATTTCTATAATACGATCTGTTTTATCGGCAAAATCTTTATCATGAGTAACTACAAGAAGGGATAAACCTTGCTCTTCACTTAACTGCTTGAAAATGTTGAATACATTTTCTGAATTATAGCTATCTAAATTCCCGGTAGGTTCATCTCCCATTATTATAGATGGATTATTTATTAATGCTCTGGCTATTGCCACGCGCTGTTTCTCACCTCCAGAAATTCTCGAAGCTTTTTTATTTGCTAGATTCTCTATTCCTAGAATTCGAAGTTTTTCTACAGCATCATGTTTGATCTCTGTATTGGATTTTTCTGCTAATTTTTTAGCTGGAAGCATCACGTTTTCTAGTACCGAAAATTCTGCCAATAGATAGTGGAACTGAAAAACAAAACCAATATGTTTATTTCGAATATAGGAAAGCTCATCCCGAGGTTGCCCAGTAATCAATTTATCATTTAAATACAATTCTCCCTTGTAGCCCGTATCCATTGTAGATAATATATATAATAAAGTAGATTTTCCGCAACCAGATTTCCCCATGATAGATACAAATTCACTCTGTTGCACTTTAAAATTGATATCTTTAAGTACATGAAATAGCACAGGCTTTTCAAAGTATTTATTAAGGTTTCTAGCTTCAAGTACTGTTTTCATCTTAACTTTTTATTGCCCTCTTATAATATTTACAGGATCTATTTTTCTTGCTTTTAAGGATGGTAAATAACCGGCTAGAAAAGTTGAGATCATTGCAAAACTTATCCCTATTACATAAAACCATGGATTGTAATTTATGGGATATGTAGCAATGGTTGGCAGTGCTTCTGTCTGGAAAGGAATTTGATCTATTACAGAAGATAAAATATATCCAATAATTAAACCTAAGATCCCTCCAACCAATCCAATAATTATAGCTTGTGTCATAAAGATCATCTGTACATCTTTTCCAGAAAAACCTGTTGCTTTTAAGATCGCTATATCATTCATTTTTTCATAAATAAGCATATTTAAAATATTATAAATACCAAAACCCGCAACAATTAGTAAGGTTAGGGAAACAGCATAGGTAATAAGGTTTCTAATCGTTGTGCCTGTTTCAAATTGTGCATTTGCTGTATTAATATCTATTGCGGTTAGATTGAATTGTTGCTCAATCTTTTTGGCCAGAGGAAGCGCATTTTCTATATCGTATAATTTCACATTTATATCTGTGATGTAATTTTCCGGCTCCCCTAAAATGCGTTGTACAGTTTTTAAATTCGCAAAACTTTGAATATTATCTAGATCTGCAATTCCGCTTTGATAAATGCCTACTATTTTAAGCGGAAAAATATCTCCTGTAATGGTACTTATTTGTACTCTGTCTCCAAGTTTTAAAGACATTTTTTCTGCAATTCCAGCTCCTAATAAAATTCCGTTATCACTAATATGTAAACTCTCTGCAGTACCTTGAGTGATATAATCCTCAAAATTAAATAAGGAGGCTTCTTTAAGAACTTCTATCCCAGTAAGATTTCCTCCTAATTCTATAGATCCTGCTATATAAAAAATTTGAGTTTTAATTTGTGGTAACGCCCCTCGTACCAGTTTATCCTTATTTAAATGCTGAATTATAGGAAGCGCATTATGAATTTTTCTCTGAGTTTGTTTCGGCTTTACAGAATGAACTATATTAAAAGCATTTTCAAATTCCTTATAAATAGCTACTGGCTGTTTTTCTGAAGGTTCTATTTCATTAAAAATATGAACATGAGGAGTCTGATTAAGGATTAGATCGTCCAACATTCCATTAAGACCAGTCATAAAACCCACTAAAGTGATATAAGATCCAATTCCAAATGTTACTCCCAAAGCAGCAATAGAGGTTTGCTTAATCTTAGTGATCAAGTGTGTTTTCGCAATACTTAATATAAGCTTCCAATTTATCATTTTTCGGGTTTGTAGATCCATGTGTCTTCTGTGATCCCAGAAAGGATTTCCACAACATCCATACTTTGAAGTCCAAGTACTATTTCTTTAATTCCATCTTCAGTTCTAACTTTAGTGCCTTCAATTAAATATTCCTTAGGAATTGTAAGTGTGTTTTTCTTGATAGCAATTATGATATTTGCTTCTCCAGATAGTCCTGGATATAGTATTTCAGGAGCTTTAACAAAATTTGCTTCCACTAGAAAAGTCTGATTTCGTTCATTCTTTTCAGGATAAATTTTGCTTACTAAAGCCTTAAAAGTTTTATCTGGGTAAGCATCCAAAATAATGATCACTTCCTGTCCTTTCTTAATTTTCACAATGTCTACTTCATCTACCAGCATTTCAATTATAAAGGTATTTGCGCTACCAATAGAGGCTAGAGGCTGTGTTGTATTAATGATCTCGCCAGGATTTTTATTTAAAGCATAAACTTTTCCATTGATTTTGCTGGTTACCTTAAAATCTTCTGTAGTAGTAACAGAGTTTTTGTAATTATTCTCTGCCTGTTTTAATTGAATTTGAAGTTCATTCTTTGTCCTTCCAAATTCACTTTTTAAGAGATTTAATGAATTTTTAGAAAGTTGATAGCTAAGTTCTTTAGTATCATATTCGGCCTTGGAACCAATGTATTGATCCCATAAATTTTTTTGTCTAAAATAATTTATAGAATCATTTATAAGCTTGAGCTTTTGTGCTTTAATCTTCTCTTCTAAACTTTTTAAAATTGCATTGCTGCCGGAATAATTTTTTTGAGCCAGATTATAGGAGAGCAGGGCATTTTCAGCATTTAACTTTGGGTTGGTGTTAATTATTTGGGCAAGAGCAGCTCCTTTACTTACCAAATCACCTTCTTCTACCAGATTTCTTTCCAAGATGCCATTAACTATAGCGTATACTTGATATAAACTGTCTGGTTGTATAATTACTGAAGAATAAACAGATTCTGTTATGGTTGTTAAATTTGGCTGTATTTTTTCATCCTTTTTTGAACAGAACGTCAATAGTATAAGAAGCATGCTGTATACAACTGATTTAAACATTTTAATAATTTTAACCAAATTTCACTGAAATCCAGTTATTTATGAATGATAAATATCATATTTAGAACTCTTCAATGCATTTAAATTAGAGCATATAATTATTCTAATATTACTATTATGGATGTCTCTCTTTTTCTGGCCAAATTTTGGGGTTGGTACTTATTGATATTTTTCTTCATTTTAAGTTATAATCCCAGAAGGATCAAACAAATATTTGAAGATCTACGTGATCAAAAGTTCGCGATTTTGGCAGCTTTTTTAGCTGTAATTATCGGACTCTTAAATATACTTTTTCATAATATATGGGAGGCAGATTGGAGATTTATTATTACAGCTCTAGGTTGGTTAGCATTGCTTTTAGGATTATCATTATTCACATTTCCAAATCTGTTCATTAAAGCAATGGCTGTACTTAATGTTAAACTTGTGCAGGTGGTATATATATTATTATTCCTAGTTGGCTTATACTTATTAAATGTAGCGTATCAGTTAGTGCCTTATTGATCTTATTGTAGTTGTATAATTTATAAAACATAAAATTTATACACTTAAACTATATAGCCCCTCATTTTAATTATTAAATAAAAGGAGATGAAAAAATTAATAGTAACTTTTAGTGAATTAGGCTTAAAGGATTTGTCGATAGTAGGCGGGAAGAATGCCTCTTTAGGAGAAATGTATAACCAATTAAGTGACCAAGGAATTCTAATTCCTAATGGTTTTGCAACTACTTCTTCGGCTTTCTGGCAATTTTTGCATGAAAATAATATTGAAGATAAACTGCAAGTTCTTCTGAAAGGCCTAAATAGAGAAACCTTTGCTAATCTTCATGAAATAGGGGAGAAGGCACGAAAATTTATATTAGACAGTAAGTTCTCCGAAGCATTTTCAGAAGAAATTTTTAAAGCATATCAAAACTTAACAAATAATGAACTTTCTGAAGTTGCAGTGAGAAGTAGTGCCACGGCAGAAGATCTTCCTCAAGCCAGTTTTGCAGGCCAACATGAAACCTATTTGAATATTAAAGGGAAAGATGCATTGCTGGTTGCAGTTAAAAATTGTTGTGCATCGCTATACACAGATAGAGCTATAAAATATAGAGAAGATAATGGCTTTTTGCATAGTGATGTGGCATTATCTGTTGGAGTTCAAAAAATGGTGAGATCAGATAAAGCTTGTTCTGGAGTAGGTTTTACTCTAGAGCCGGAGTCTGGTTTCCAACAAATCATCCATCTTTCGGGGGTTTGGGGATTGGGTGAGAATATTGTTCAAGGCACGGTAAATCCAGATGAATTTTATGTTTTTAAACCCACTTTGGAGCTGGGAAAAAATGCAATTATACAAAAGAAATTAGGAGACAAAATGGAGACTTTGATCTATGCAGAGTCTAATGGACATTCTTCTACTGTAAACATTCCTACGGAAATAGAAAAACAACAAGAATTTGTACTCACAGATCTAGAAGTGCTAAAATTAGCAAACTGGGCCTTGACTATTGAAAAGCATTATAATAAAGCTATGGATATAGAATGGGCGAAAGATGGTATTACCAATGAGTTATTTATTACTCAAGCACGGCCAGAAACAGTACATCATTCTAATGTCCAAACAGGTTATAAAATTTATAATCTAACAAAAAGGGGTGAGATTCTAGCAACTGGAAATGCCATAGGTACTAAAATTAGTGTAGGTACGGCTCGGCTGTTACAATCCCCAAGGGATTCTCATAAACTTAAAGAAGGGGATATAATTGTTACCAATACCACAAGTCCAGATTGGGATCCTCTTTTAAAGAAAGCTGGTGGAATAGTTACGAACACAGGTGGAAGAACAAGTCATGCTGCTATTGTAGCGAGAGAATTAGGCGTCCCAGCTGTAGTAGGATCAAAAAATGCTACCGAGGTCATACAAGATGGCGAAATAATCACAGTTTCTTGTGCAGAGGGAAAAACGGGATTTATTTATAAAGGTAAATTAGATTTTGAAGAGCATCTTATTGATCTAAAGAATATAAAACTACCCGAAACGGAGGCGAAACTTATTTTATCTGATCCAGAAAAGGCTTTTCAACTTTCCTTATATCCAAATTCTGGGGTAGGATTATTAAGAATGGAATTTATAATTACTCATAAAATTCAAATTCATCCTATGGCATTGGTGAAATTTAATGAGATCCAAGACGAATTAGTAAAAGGTGAGATTGCAAAATTAACCGCTGGATATCCTAGTAAAACAGCATACTTTATAGATCGGTTAAGTCAAGGTATAGCTACTATTGCTGCAGCTTTTTATCCTAAGGAAGTAATAGTGAGAATGAGTGATTTTAAGACAAATGAGTATGCGAATTTAATAGGAGGAAAACAATTTGAACCAAAAGAGGAAAACCCGATGTTGGGCTTTAGAGGTGCGTCCCGATATTATCATGAGCTTTATAAAGACGGATTTAGTTTAGAATGTGAAGCCATAAAAAAGGTGAGAGATGAAATGGGCCTCACTAATGTAATAGTAATGATCCCATTTTGCAGAACCCTAGAAGAAGGTAGGAAAGTAATTAATGTAATGGCTGAAAATGGCTTAATACAGGGAGAGAATAATTTGGAGATATATATGATGGTAGAAATACCCAGCAATGTGATCTTAGCGACAGAATTCGCGGAAATATTTGACGGATTTTCCATTGGCTCCAATGATCTTACACAACTCACATTAGGAGTAGACAGGGATTCTGAAATAATGTCCACGATTTTTAATGAGAATGATCTGGCTACAAAGAAAATGATTGAAATTGCTATTAAAAAAGCAAATAAGTCGGGTATAAAAATAGGTTTATGTGGACAAGCTCCGAGTGATTTCCCAGAATATGCTTCTTTTCTAGTAAATACAGGGATAGATAGTATTTCCTTTAATCCAGATGCGCTTTTAAAAGGCATAGAAAACATGAATAACGCTGAAGTAAAAAGGCATTCTCAATTAACTTCAGATTAAAAATTCAAAGTATTTATAAAACATGATAAATGTCATGTTTTAAATTGTAAAGCTCTTGTATCTTAGTGTTCTAGTTAAAAGTAAAAGTTCTTTGATACTTATAAAAGCATTGATTCTTATTGCAGAAATGCAGTAAAAATCATTAGAAGTCAAGTTTGTTCTTGTAGAAGTGATGAAACATTTTCGAAAAGGAATGTTTAACATACTCTCTGTATATAGAACATTTTTAGTCTTCTATAAATCGGGGAGGTCTTTAGGGGTTTCCCCGATTTAAAATTTTGTCTTAAATTTTATATTGTTAAAAGATCTTGAAGTGTCTGTATTGATTTAAATTGCTTGTTTTCTAGATTAATTTGTAGACTTTGCCAAGATATTTAATCAATTGCAGTACATTTTCAAAGAAACAGGGATCTTAGTTGAGATCCCTGTTTTTTATTTAACAAGTATAGAATTTTTTATTTAATTTTAAGTTCCTTTCTAGCTAAATAGAAATCTACCTTCTCACAAGTATCATCTTTAATTCTCTTTTCCATTTCCTTTAAAGTTTTAGGTGGTGGAACAATTACCTTATCACCTTTCTTCCAATTCAATGGCAAAGCCACACTATATTCATCGGAGACTTGTAGAGCCAATAAGGCTCTTAGTATTTCATCCATATTTCGTCCAACGTTCAAAGGATAATACATGATCAATCTGATCTTAAAATAAGGATCAATAAAAAAGACAGCTCTTACTGCAGCTGTTTCACTTTCATTAGGTTGCAGCATTCCATATAACTTTGCTACTTTCATATCTATATCTGCAATAATTGGAAAGTCCAGATACACTCCGGTTTTTTCTTTTACATTGTTAACCCAGGCTAAATGGGAGTGAATACTATCTATACTTAAACCTATTAATTTGGTGTTAAGGGAATCAAATTCGTTTTTTCTTTCTGCAAAACCACTTAATTCTGTTGTGCATACTGGAGTGAAATCTGCTGGATGTGAAAACAAGATCACCCATTTTCCATCTGCATAATCTGAGAATTGTAATCTTCCTAGTGTTGTTATTGCTTCAAAATCTTCAGCATTATCCCCAATCCTGGGCATGTAATAGATTTTATTTTCTTCAGTTTCCATAATATAATAATTTAACAAGTTGAATAAAATATGTTCTTGGAAAAAAACTGGAAATCCAGTTTTAGGAATGACAAATGTTAGCAGTGAATTTTTTATTAAAGCATGATTTATTTCTAATTGGATTATTTTATAATACCTAAAAAGTTTAAACAATCGTCATTCCGCCATCTACTATCATTTTGGTTCCAGTGATATATTTGCTTTTATCGGAGGCTAAAAACAAAACCATTTCTCCAATTTCTTTGGATTCGGCATACCTTTTAAAAGGAACCGTTTTTTCGAAATTTTCTTGAGCAATTTTAGAGTCTTCTGGAGAGATTTGCTCTTCTATAGAGCGCATCATCCTGTTATTTACTGGACCAGGATGTACAGTATTCACACGTATTTTTCTATCTGCAAATTCTAAAGCAGCTACTCTCATAATTCCTATTACAGCATGTTTAGTTGCAACATAAGCTCCTAAACCTGCAAAGCCCTTTAAGCCTGCAACTGACGAGGTGATAATCACGCTGCCCTCATTTTCCATTTTAGGTATCACTTTTTGACAACCTAACCAGACTCCTTTTAAGTTAACAGCTATTATTTTATCAAATACAGCTTCAGGATAATCTGCAATAGGTTTAAACACGCCCTCTATTCCTGCATTGTTAAAAAAAATATCAATCTTTTGAAACTCTTTTAAGGTTTCGGAAACATATCTACTAACGTCTAATTCTTTAGAAACATCGGCAACACAATACCTAATATTAGGACCACCAATTTTCTTTATCTCAGCTTTTAGTAAATCCTCATCTAGATCTACCAGCATTACTTTTGCCCCTTCTTGTATAAATAATTTTGCTGTCTCTATTCCTATTCCACCAGCACCGCCAGTGATTATAGCTACTTTATTTTTTAAACTTTCCATGATTAGTTATTTAAGTGTTTATCTTTTTAATTCTCATTAAATATAATTTTCATGTATCTCTATTCATATGACTTTTATCATATGTGATTTGTGAGAAAGCAAGTAGTTTTAGGTTTGTATTTACAGGTTAATTAATTAGTTGCTAGTTTCTAAGGAATTAGAAGTGTAGCATTAGTAAATTGATTTTATCTAACAGGCATCACTGTTATTATGGGAGAAATAGCCACATCTAAAAGACAGATCACCTTATTCTACAACCCTAATTCTATTCGGGCAAAAAAGACCATTGCTTTTGCTAAAGCTGAAGGATTTCCAATACAAGAAATAAACCTACTTAAAGTTCCACTTACAGGAACTCAAATTGCAGAATTAGCCGAGAAATTGAATTTAGAGATTAAGGATCTAGTAAACCAAGAGCACCCAGCATATAGTTCGCATTTTAAAGCACATGATCTTTCTGAGAATGATTGGATCAAGATGATTAGGCATCAACCAGAAATTATGAAACAACCAATTGCATTAAGGGGAGACATTGCTATACTTATTGAAACTCCTACAGATATTATAAAAATTTAATTGTAGTTATTATGAAAAAGATCCTAATACTTTTGAATATTTTATTACTTACTTCCTGTTCTTCCACGCAATTTATTGATAGTTGGAAAAATGAGGAAATTATAGGTTTTCAACCGAAAAAAACTCTAATAATAGGAGTTACACAAAATTTAACAGCACGTAAGATCTTTGAAGAAAATTTAAAGAAAGAATTAGAAAAAAGGGGATTGCCAGCTGTAGAGAGTTTATCTGTTTTTGAATCTTCTTTTATTAATTCAGAAAAAACAGAAGAAGAAATAGATAGGATGATAGAAGGACTTTCAGAAGAAGGTTTCGACGCGGTTATAATTACTGCGGTTAAAGGAGTGGATGAAAAGAAAAATTATTATCCCGATAGGTATATTACCAGTTATAGATGGACAAGATTTGGAAGGTATTATTATAGATATCAAAATATATATTATAATCCAACTTACTATAATGAATATAAGGTTTTTCATTTAGAAACTACTATTTATAAACTACAACAGACAGAGGATAAATCTTTAGTTTGGGTTGGGGCATTTAATGTTGTAGACCCTCAAACCATCACTTCTACAGTTAAGGATTATATAAATAGGATCGTAAACAAACTAGAAAAAGATAAGATCCTCCCGATCTCACAATGATGATATGTTTTTTAAATACAATATGGCTTTAGGACTATAGATACTTAAGAAAACACCACTACTAAATTTTAAATGATGAATAAAATTCTTGTACCAATAGATTTTTCTGAACACTCAGAATTTGCATTGCGAGTGGCTGCGGCGATTGCAAAAAAAAATGATAGTGAATTAGTTGCATTACATATGTTAGGGATCTCCGATGAAGGCTTAACTAGAATGGAAACTCAAGAGCTGCAGGAAGCAATTTTAAATTTAAAATTCTCTGATGCTAAGTTTACAGATTTTTTGGACCGTGTGTATTTAAATGGAGTTAAAATTCAGAATGTTGTTCAGCGAAATAAAGATTTTTTTGAAATAGATAGCATTGCAAATAAATATGAAGCTGGCTTAATAGTGATGGGTTCTCATGGAAGCAAAGGACTAAACGAGGTTCTTGTTGGCTCCAATACAGAGAAAGTAGTGCGTACTTCTACTTTACCCGTTTTAGTTATTAAAAGTCCTGTGGTTAATTTCAAGTTTAAAAAAGTTGTTTTTGTTTGCGATTTTAAGGAAGATTATACAGAGCCATTTCGTAATGCCTGGAACTTTTTTAAACCTTTTAAAAGTAAATTTAAAATGCTTTATATAAATCTCCCAGAAAACTTTTTGAATAATCAGGAGATGGAGGAAAAGGCTATGGAATTTATTAAACGAGCTGGGGTAGAAGAATTTAATTTTTATAAAGATATGGTCTTTTATAATGACTATAATTTAGAAAATGGAATCTACCGTTATGCCAATAAATTTAATGCAGATGTTGTTGCAGTTCCAACACGTGGGAGAAGGGGTATAGCCCATTTCTTTTCCTCGAATAAAGGAGAATCTTTGGTAAATCATTCTAACATACCAATAATAACCTTCAAAAAATAAAGCGAATACAAGCAATTTTTTTGCTTTAACTAGTTATAATTAATAGTTATAAAATCAAAGGATTGGAATAATGCTGTTTTAATACAGGTTTCAATAACTCTAAAGGAATACTAACAGAGAAAGTACCGGTATAAGAAGGGCATATAACACAATCGTCAAAGAAATATTCAACACTCAGATTGTTAATTACAAAATTATCTTTACTTCTATAAAAATCTTCTGCTGAAATTGCCCAACAATCATAATAGATCTCTCCAGATCTTATTTTTTTAGTAAGTACTTCATTTAATATTTCTCTTAGTTCTTCTTCAGACCCAGTGTTAAAAAAATCTTCATATTTCATGAATGTAGAACGGGAAAGATCATAATTAAGGCAATAGAAAGAATACGATGGGTGCGGAGTTCCATAATAGTAATTCTCATTGTAAAAGAGCACGCTAATTAATTTATCATCCAAACTAAAAATTTTATAATCTACCTCCCTCTTAGATCTATTCTCTAGAGTTTGTGTAGAATCACAAATCATTTCCCCCTCTTCTAAAATAGCAGTCTCTACTCCTTTTAGATTTAAATAATCCTCCTCCAAATAGCTATTGAAATTTACATAAGAAGCTTTGATCTTTTCATTTAAGCTGGGATACTTAAAGCTTATTATATAACATTCTTCATCTTTTAAAAATGATTTAGATAAAACTAGCTCTTTTAATTCTGCTTGGTCATCTGGTTTTTTAAGAATAGTTTCTCTTTTTATCTTTATAGATTGTTCTTTCTTAAATTCAATCTCATTCTCTTCATTTGTAGTTATGGAATCACCTAAAGTAGTTTCAAATTCTTCTTCAACCATTATGCTGTCATCTTCTAATTGATTATTTGTCTCTTTTTTACAGGACATGAAACTTATAATACATAGTAGTGTTATCAGGATCTTCATAAGAAATGGATTTAATCGGGAAGTGTAATGGAAATGCATTTTGCTATTTTGAATTATAAAGAATTTTAAGTGTATTTACTTATACTAGCAAAACTAAAGACTGTCTCTTTTTAAAAGTATGATTATTATCAAGTTATCTACCTTCTTCTAGTAACAATTTGAGTTTAGAGAGCATCATGAGTTCTGCTTTGTTTTTTTTAGAAAAAGAATTAGCAATTGCATTTGCAGTTTTTAAAATGAGTTGTTTTCGTTGATTAGTAAATAATTCTGGATGAGCTTCATAATAATCTCTAAACCCCTCATAACATTCTTGTGCATTTGCTTGCTCATGGTCCAACCACTCGAAAATTATTTCTATTTTGTGGGCTTCTTTAGTGCCAAATTCATTTTCTGAACTTTCTAAGTTTTTCCAATGAGAAACTACCAGCTTACGTAAGCTTTCATATTCCTCTTCTCTAACAATTTTGTCTGCAGCTGCAATTGCGAAAAAGAGTTCCCCTACTTTTTGATAGAACATTAATTCTGGTTCTTCGTTTTCCTGCATGATTAAGTGTTTTAATATTAAATTTAACAGGTTCATTTACAGCTAACTATGATAAATATCATTATCAGTTATATCGATGCAGTATTATTTTAATTTTGGCTAATTTTAGAATATGGAGGGTTTCAAAAGAGATAGTATTATTTTCAGGATTCTTTCTGAAGCAATATCAGAAGGTATTATTGTAGTTAATAAATCTCAGGAAATTGTTGCTACTAATAATGCTGCCAATACTCTTTTCGGCTATGAAAAAGGAGAACTTATTGGAAGTTCTTTGGATACTTTAATCCCTGTGAAATATCATCACGTACATATGCATCATGTAGAAGCCTTTTTAGAAAATAGTGGTAAAAGGAAAATGGGGCATGGTAGAGATTTGTATGGATTAAGAAAGGATGGTTCCCAATTCCCTGTAGAAGCAGGATTAAATCCTTTTAATATTTATGATAGTACCTACGTAATGGCATTAGTAATAGATATTAGCATCCGTAAGAAGGCAGAGCAAGAAATAATAGATTTAAATGCAGATCTTGAGAAAAAGGTTGAAGAAAGAACCCATCAATTAAAAGAAGCCCTTCGAAAAGAAAAGTATTTAAATGAGTTGAAAACCAAATTTCTCTCCTTGGTATCTCATGAATTTAAAACCCCATTAGGAGGAATTCTCACTTCATCTATTCTTATTGGTAAATATCCTAATACAGAACAACAGGAGAAGCGCGATAAGCATATAAAAACCATTCAGAATAAAGTGAAATTCCTGAATAATATAATTAATGATTTCTTATCTATTGAACGTTTAGAAAGCGGAAATGTGAATTATAAGTTCACGACTTTTCCTTTAAGTAAGATCATAAATGAAGTGGTCTATTATGCCAATATGTTGCTTAAGGATGGACAAAAAATTAATTACCCCGAAAATATTGATAGTATTTTTTTAGAATTTGATGAGAAGATATTACATCTCATTATTACAAATCTTATAAATAATGCCATTAAATATTCATCAGATAATTCTACTATAGATATTGAAGTTTTACTGGATGATAAGGTATTGACCATTCATATAAAAGATGAGGGAATTGGAATTCCAGAGCAGGAGCAAAAGCATATATTTAATAGGTATTTTAGAGCAGAGAATGCTCTTATAAATCAAGGTACAGGGATCGGACTTAATATAGTAAAAAGCCATTTGGAAAATTTAGGAGGTACAATTAACTTTATAAGTGAAGAAAATGTGGGGAGTACTTTTTCTATTAGGGTTCCAATTTCATCAAATTAAGAGCTATGAAAACAATCTTGATAATAGAGGATGATGCAGCTTTAAGAGATAATACAGCAGAGCTTTTGGAATTATATAACTTCCACGTGATTACAGCTGCAAATGGTAAAATTGGAATAGATAAAGCGAATGCTCATATTCCAGATCTTATAATTTGCGATATTATGATGCCAGAATTAGATGGTTATGGCGTTTTAGATAAGGTTTCTAAGGACTCTACAACCTCTCATATTCCTTTTATTTTTCTTTCAGCTAAAACCGAACATAAAGAGGTGCGAAAGGGAATGGATCTTGGCGCAGACGATTATATTACCAAACCTTTTGAAGAAGAAGAATTAATAAGCGCAGTAGAAAGTAGGTTGGCCAAAGCAGAGATCTTAAATCACACTTTAGTAAAAAATAGTTCGCCCACAGGGCAAATTGAAAATAGCTCACTTAGAAATCTAAATGAGCTTAAGAATTTTTTTGATGACAATGGGGTTATATCAAGTTATAACAAAGGGGATCTAATTTATAAGGAAGGAGAGCGCTCTAACAATATTTATCTCATTTTGGAAGGTGTGGTTAAAAGTTATAAAATGAATGGGAATGGTAAAGAATTAATTACTGCGCTTCATAAAGCAGATGATTTTTTAGGCTTCACCTCGTTTGCAGAAAGTATTATATATCAAGAATCTGTAATGGCTGTAGAAAATGTACAGGTAGCAGGTATTTCTAAGAATGAGCTCAAGGAAATTCTAGGGAGCAATAAAGAGGTTTCTGTAGAAATTTTAAACCTTCTAACAGAAAACATATGTGATATCAAGGAGCAACTATTACAGATGGCTTATAGTTCGGTAAGAAAAAAAACTGCTAATACAATTCTGCAGTTTGCTAAAATTCTCGATAAAAAACCTGAAGATGCTATAAAAATTTCTCGATATGATCTAGCAAGTGTTGCAGGTATTGCTACCGAGAGTTTAATACGAACTCTTTCGGGCTTTAAGAAAAAGGGCTTGATAGAAATAGAAGGTAGAAATATTAGAATTTTGGATCTAGAAAAATTAAACTCAATAGAATAGACTTTGCTTAACTGATATTTATCATTCTTTTCAACAGCAAACTAAAATAATTTTGCTTTAGATACTTACTAAAGTGAAGAATATATTAATACCAACAGATTTTTCTGAAAATTCTTGGAATGCCATTTTCTACGCCTTGTCCTTTTTTCAAAAAGAAGAGATCTATTATCATCTCATCCATTTTGTACCTCCAGAAATTAATTCTAGTATACCTGATTTAAATTTAGTTGAAACCTTTCCTAAGAATTATACTTCTAATAAAGAGATAGAGGATTTTGAAAAGTTGAAAAGCAGAATATTTCAAAACTTTCCTGAAAGTCAAAATAAGATCGCCACTCAAATAATGAGATCTAAAATTATAGATGGAATTAGACAATATGTATTAACCCATGATATAGATCTAATAATAATGGGCACCAAAGGGGCTTCTAATTATAATGAGTTACCACTTGGGAGTCTTACTAATGAAGTAATTACCAAGGTGAAATGCCCAATTCTTGTAATTCCCGAAAAAGCTACTTTTAAGGTACCCATAAGTCTAGCATTTCCTACAGACTTTAATATAATTTACAAGAGTAAAATAATTAATTCTCTTATAGATATTGTAAAAATTCATAATGCTTCTTTAAAGATCTTGCGAGTTGCTCAACATCAAAAAGTATTAAATGAGACTCAGGTGGAGAACAGGGAGTATTTAAAGAAAAATCTAACGAATGTCCCCTATAGTTTTCATGTAATAGACAGCCCAAATTTAGAAAATGGACTTCAGTATTTCGTGAATACTATGAAAGTGGACATGATTGCCATGATAGCAAAAAACATTAACTTTTTTCAAAGGATCTTATTTAATCCAAGGGTAGCAAAGTTTAATTATCATAGAGAAATTCCGTTTTTGGTTTTGCATGAGTAAGCACGCACCTTACTAGCTTAACACAATTAATTGTTAGTAATATGCAATTAACTTCAGCTTTTGTTCATCTAATTATAGATTTTAATAAATTGAATAGCTGATTCTTGTCATTTTTTTAAAGATATCTCTAGCGTAGTTTTAAGTATTATTTTAAAACCACACTCATGCGAAAGATATTAATTCCAACAGATTTTTCTCAAAATGCTTTAAACGCTATAAAGTATGGATTAGAATTATTTAAATATGATCGTTGTGAAATATATGTACTGCATGCTTATTCAGATGAAGTATATAATACCAAGGGACTTTTAGTTCGCGCAGAGTTTGATGCATTAAAGCAGCAAGTTTTTTTAAATTCTGAAGCCAACTTAAAAAAGCTAAAAAAGGAAATCCTTACATTTTCTCCAAATCCGAAACATGAGATAATTATCAGGTCTGAATTTGAAACCCTAGTAGATTCTGTAAACGATCTTGCCGATAAGGAGAATATAGATGTAATTATTATGGGTACTAGAGGTAAAACTAACGATAAGAAGTTAAGTTTTGGAAGCAATACTCTAAACGTAGTTAAATATGTTAAATGCCCTGTTTTAGCAGTTCCTAATTCTTTTAAGAAGGGTACACCTTCTAAAATTCTATTTCCAACAGATTATTTACTTCCCTTTAAAAGAAGAGAAATAAAGTTATTAAGTACCATGGCAGCAAATTTTGTTGCTGGAATCACATTTCTTCATATTTCTAAATTCGACCAATTATCCTATAGACAGTTGGATAATAAAGCATTCTTAAAGAGTAATATTGAAAATAACAAGGCAGATTTTGTAACTATTATGGGAGAAGGGCTTACTTCTACTATTAATAATTACATAAAATCTAACGGGATAGATATGTTGGTTATGGTAAATGCAAGGCATTCTTATTTAGAGAATATTTTATACACTTCTACTATAGATAAGATTGGCCTTAGCTTAGAACTCCCTTTTTTGATACTCCAAAACTTACAACGTTATTAATACACTAAATATGAAACGTATCTTACTACCAACAGATTTTTCAGATAATGCCTTCAACGCATTGTGTTATGCAGTTCAACTTTTCGAGAAAGAGAAGTGTGAGTTTACATTATTACATACCTATACGCCTGTAACCTATAATGTAGGTACACCTGCAGATAGTTACTCTACTTTCGAATTATTGGAAATTTTAAAGGTTACAGTAGCCCAAAATCTTGATAAAACTGAAAAATTATTGAAAGAGAAATTTAAAAATCCAAATCACATTTTTGAAAAAGTAAGTTCCTTTAATATCCTCATTAATGAAATGCAAGATCAAATAAAAGAGAAGAATATAGATCTTATTGTAATGGGTACTTCTGGCGCAACTGGAGCCAAAGAAATATTTCTAGGCACTAATACCATGTACACTATAAAAAAGATTAAATGTGCGGTAATTGCAGTGCCTGCAAACTTTGTTTATGAACAACCAAAAGAGATCTTGTTTCCTACAGATTTTAATTTTTCATATAAAAATAGGTATTTATCATTTGTTAGAGATTTATGTAAAATAAATAACTCTAAGCTTCATATTTTCAATGTTATTCATGAAGAAGATAAAGCAACTGATCATGAAATGATGATGGATTTTCTGGATAAATATTTCGAACATAATTCTCATAGATTTCATATCGCCGAGCATAAAGACATTCAAGAAGCGATCGTAGAATTCGAATTAAAAAACAAGATCAATTTATTAATTATGATTCATACCAAGCATTCTTTTTTTGAAAATATATTGTTTAAGCCTGTTATAAATAAAATAGTATTTCATACTAAGGTTCCTTTCTTGGTAATTCCTTCAGAAGAAAGAATGTTGAATTAAAAAGCTTATAAAAATGAAACAAATCCTTGTACCCACAGATTTCTCGAAGAACGCATATAGTGCTTTGCATTATGCTACTCAATTATTTAAAAATGAAAAGGTCACATTTCATTTGGTAAATTCTTTTGAAGCAGATGTAATTGCCCAAACTAAAGGAATTTTAACCAGAAAAAATGAAGAGATCATAGAGAGATTAACTAATGAATCTCATGATAAGTGCAAACAGCTAATGCACAAAATAATTCTGGATACAGAAAACAAACTTCATAAGTTTGAAACCATTGCGACTTTTTTAGATCTGCAAAAGATTATAAATACGCTTATTAAGTCTAAGGTAATAGATTATGTGGTAATGGGTACCAAAGGTATATCTGGTGCTAAAGATGTGTTATTTGGGAGCAATACAGTTAGAGTCATCAAAAAACTAAAAGGAGCACCACTTTTAATGATACCTGGTGAAATGGAATTTGTAGAGATTAAGAGAATTGGATTTGCTACAGATTTTACAAGAAAAATAAGACCAAAAGAAATAGCGCCTCTTATACAATTTGCAAAAAGTTATAATGCAGTATTAAGAATACTATTTCTTGGTAAGCAGGAGATAATTACAGAAGTACAAAGAGAAAATATTCATGAGCTAAAGGAGATGTTGTATGAGATAGATTATAAGCTTTTTGAAGAGGAGATCCTATCTAATAAAACCGATAGCCTATTACAATATGTGATGTTTTATGACTTTAATATATTGGCGATGATTCACTATAAACATAGCTTTTTAGAAGATCTTCTAAGAGAATCATTGGTTAAAAAAATGGGCTTGTATTCCAATCGTCCCTATTTAGTGATTCCTGAAGTTAAATCATAACAATAAGGTGAAAACCGCCAATTGTCCCGTATATTTATCGTTAAAATAATAAAGATAAAGCAATGAAAAAGAAAATTTTATTACCAACAGATTTTTCCCAAAATTCTTGGAACACAATAATGTACGCTAGTGAATTATATAAAAATGATGAATGTGATTTTTATTTGTTAAACGCATTTACCTATGAGGTAGTAAACTTAGGGATCAATACTCCAGCCAACGCAGGGGAACGAATTTTTAATAAAGCCAAATCTAAATCTGAAGCTCAGCTAGAAAAAGTCTTGCAAATGATCGCTTTAAGAAACCTAGATTATAAGCATACCTATTCTACATATGCAGTTAATAATAAACCTTTAGATGCAATAAAAGAATTTGTTGAAACAAAAGATATAGAACTTATAGTAATTGGAAATAAGGGAGACACAGATGCTCGAAATATTATTTATGGTAGTAATGCTATTTCTATAATGGAAAAAATTAGAAATTGCCCAGTCCTTGTAGTGCCAAATAACCTTGTTTATAAAGATCCTAAAGAGATCGTTTTTCCTACTAGTTTTAAAACTCATTTTAAAAGAAGAGAATTAAAATTCATTTTCCAAATTTCTAAATTAACCAATTCTCCGGTTAGAGTTTTACATGTAAATAAATCTAATGTTCTAGATGAAGAACAAAAAGAGAAAAAAGCCTTATTAGAAGAGTGTTTAGACGGTTTAGTTTATACATTTCACTGGTTAGAATATGATAATGTACAAACAGGTTTACATTTATTTGTGCAAAGTAGGGGTAGTGAAATGATCGTTTTTATAAACAAGAAGCATGCTTTTTTTGATGTGCTTTTCTCTAAGCCTATGGTAAAAGAACTTGGCCAACATGCAAAAGTCCCAGTTTTGGTATTACACGATTTACGTAACTAAAATCATGAATTATGAAAAAAGCAGGTATTTGGATAGATCGAAAAAAGGCAGTTATTATTAGGTTAGATATAGAAGACACTCAAGTAGAAACTCATATCTCTAAAATTGAAAATACAGACAGTGATTTTAGTGGATCGAAAGATTTTGAAAGAAGCGGGGCACAAGAAATTGTGAAAGATCGAAGAGTTTTGGAGATTAAAAAACATTCAATTAAAAATTACTTTAAGCAGGTAAGCTCTAATTTAGAAGATCTGGATAGTATTGTTATTTATGGCCCGGCAGATATCCCTTTAATCTTTAATAAGGAATTAGAATCAAATTATCCCAATCTACATAAAAAGGTTGTAGATGTCTTGAAGGCAGATAGTATGACCGATAATCAAATTAAAGCAATGGTTAGTAATTATTATAAAGTATAAAAATATATAGGTAAGTAAAAGGAACTAAATGAGTACTGAGGAAGTTTTTATAGAAAAATCGTCAGGAGAAGGCGAGAAATTTTCAATTTCAAAGCTGCATAATTCATTAAAGAGAAGTGGGGCAGATAAGGCCACAATTAATAAAATTATAGATGTGGTTAGGGATGAGTTGTATCAAGGAATCTCTACAAAAGAAATTTATAACCGCGCCTTCGCATTACTTAAAAAGAACCAACCTATATATGCTTCAAAATACAAACTAAAAAAGGCAATCTATGAGTTTGGTCCAACCGGCTTTCCATTTGAAAAATTTATAGGGGCTTTACTTGAGTTCTCTGGATATTCTATAAAGACGGGTGCTTTTTTACAGGGAAAATGTGTTACTCATGAGGTAGATGTAATTGCTAAAAAGAACGATGAATATATTGTTGCAGAATGCAAATTTCATAGCGATCGTAGTAAAAAGTGTGATGTAAAGATCCCTCTCTATATACATTCCAGATACCAGGATATTTTATTGAATTATAAAGATTCTAAAAACTGTCCTAATGAAGGCTGGGTTGTAACTAATACTCAATTCACTAAGGACGCTTTAATCTATGGGAAATGTAGTGGCTTACATTTATTAAGTTGGGATTTCCCGGTAGATAATGGCTTAAAAGATAGAATAGATAGGCTAAGATTATACCCTGTAACTGTTTCTACACTTCTAACCAATAGGGAAAAACAATTCTTAATTAGCAGAGATGTGGTTTTGTTGAGACAGCTTTTAAAGGATAAATTTTATTTAGACCATTTAGGGATCTCTGAAAAAAGAAAGGAGAAGATTTTTAAGGAAATAAATATGCTTTGTAATTACGTAAGAATAAAATCATGAAAACTGTAAAAATTCATTTTTTAGGAGCGTCTTGTACTGTTACAGGCTCTAAATTTTTATTAGAATTAGAAGAGGCTACAATCTTAATTGACTGTGGTATGTTTCAAGGTCTTAAAGAATTGCGAGAAAAGAATTGGGAGCCATTCCCTGTAGATGCCTCTACTATAGATTATGTAATTCTTACCCATGGTCATTTAGATCATACTGGTTATTTACCAAGATTAGTAAAGCAAGGTTTTCGTGGTAAAATAATAGGGACAGAGCCTACCTTAGCCATTACCGAAATAATCTTAAGAGATAGTGCCAAAATTCATGAAGAGGATGCAGAAAGAGCAAATAATGAAGGTTTTACCAAACACCAACCAGCAAAACCTTTCTATACCGTTAAAGAAGCAGAGACTACCCTTAATTTTTTTCAATCTGAAAAAAAAGATCAATGGATACTTTTAACAGAAAACATTAAATATAGGTTTCAATATAATGGGCACATTATAGGAGCCACATTTATCGAGTTGGATATTTTTGGAAAGATATTTGTTTTTTCTGGAGATATTGGCAGGGAAGAGGATTTACTGTTGTTCGCTCCTAAAAAACCAGAGTGGGCAGATTATCTTTTTATTGAAAGTACTTATGGTAATAAATTACATCCTGTAGAGAGTGTATCAGAAAAACTTATCGATTTAATTAATGAAACCATACATAATAGAGGTACACTTATAATTCCATCTTTTGCGGTAGAAAGACTGCAAACCTTAATGTTTATTTTATGGAAACTCTACAATGAAAATCGGATACCTAATATTCCAATTTTTATAGATAGTCCAATGGGAAATAATGTACTATCTGTATTCCAAAGTTTTCCAGCATGGCATAAGCTTCCTTCAAAAGAATTTGTCGCCATGCAAAAGCGAATGAATATTATTACTTCCTATAAAGAGACTTGGGAGACAATAGATAATCCAAGGCCTAAAATCGTTATTGCGGGAAGTGGGATGGTTACCGGCGGCCGTGTGTTAACTTATTTGCAACAGTTAATAGATAGAACAAGCACCTCTGTACTACTTGTTGGTTATCAGGCAGAAGGAACCCGTGGAAGACAATTATTTGAAGGTGCTCATGAAATTAAATTCTTCGGAAAATATTATCCTGTAAAGGCCAAAATCCATCATATAGAAAGTTTATCTGCGCATGCAGATCAGCAAGGACTATTAGATTGGATGACTGAGATCAAGAACATCCCAGAAGAGGTCTTTCTAATTCATGGAGAACCAACAGCTTTAGATGCTTTTAGAGTGAAAATTAAAGACACTTATAATTGGAAGGCAACTATTCCAAAACTTAATGAAATAAGAGAATTCAAGATTTAATTTTAAAAATAGCTAAAGATACTAACTGACAATTGTCATTTCATTTAGCTTTTTTGAGGTGTACTTTTAATTAAAATTAATTATTAACCTTAAATATTTTAATTATGTCTTTAGTAAAATTTAAAAACAATGGTTTCCCTTGGTTGGACAGTGATATTTTTTTTGACAACGATTTTTTCTCTTCATCCAGAAACCTTCCAGCAATGAATGTGAAAGATCATTCTAAAAGCATTGAAATTGAAATGGCCGTTCCAGGATTTTCTAAAAAGGAAATGCACGTATCTTTAGAGAATGGTATTCTTCATGTTTCTGCAGAAAAGAATAAAGAAGAAAAGATAGAAGATGAAGATTTTACTCGAAAAGAATTCGAGTATAGCTCCTTCGACAGGAAACTACAAATCCCACCTACCGTAGATCAAAATAAGGAGGTTATAGCTAGTTATAAAGATGGAATTTTAAAACTTAAACTAACTAAAAAGAATTCGGCTATAGAGAATCCAAAAAAGGTCATTAAAATCGCATAATTCTATCTGGAAAACGCAGTGCGAATATTTATATCCCCCCATTTTAAAATAATCAAAATGGAAAATAATATATAAAAAATGAAATATAAAGAATGGCGTAATCCGAGTAGCCTACACAATGAAACACTAAGATGTATCTCGGATCTTGAATTTGTTAGAGATGAAATCCAATTTCTAAGCGATCTTATTAAAGAGTTTACTCTAGAACTTATTTCCAGCAAACACTTAGAAGAGAGCAAAAGCATTGTAAGTGATCTAAGCACTTATGAAAAAACTTTGGAGTCTCTCTTAAAGGATACTGAAAATCATAAAAATAATCTTCAAACTTTACTGGACGATATAGATATTCCGGATGAAGAGGATGAATACCAAGTTGAACACAATAAAATTATGTCTGAAGCTATTGCTTTCAATCTTAAGGTTAGAAAGTTAAAAGCCAAGATTTTTGATCTTATTAAGGAGATCATGAAAGTTGGTAAGCAAAAAAGGTTATTGAAATAATGGAGTCTTGTATATATGAAAACAAGCTTAATTTTTAAGAATATAAGATACATATATTGCTTTCTTTTGCTAGGTTGCTCTTCGAGTAATTTGGTTGAGGAATACACTAATCCCGTTGCACAAAACTTAGAAATAAAGAAAGTACTAATAATTGGAATGACGCCTAATAACGATATTCGGCGAATTTTTGAAACAAAGGTAGCAGATGAATTTTCTAAACGAAATGTAATCGCAGTAGAAAGTATAGACTTTTTTGAAAGTTCATTTACAGAAAAGCAAAAAACGGAGGAACAACTTAATAAAATTCGAGAACAATTATTGGATGCCAATTTTGATGCGGTTTTATTGGCTAAAGTTACAGGTCAAGAAGAAAAAGTTACGGTTGGAAAAGCCTACCAGAATTTCTCTAGGAATCTGGATTCATTTACAGATTATTATTATCACAATCAAGAAATTTATGGAAGTACAGAATCGGAAAGTTATGTGCTTTACCATACAGAAACCTCGCTTTATTGTTTATGTCCTCCAACCGAAAGGCGAATACTTTGGAAAGCTTCAATAGATCTGGTGGATACAGAACGAATAAATAAGAATATTAATAATTATTTAAAAGTTGTTTTTAGAAGTTTAAAGGATAACCAAGTCATCTTAAAATAATTTTTTAACATGGATACTGGATTCAATAATTATATTAAATAAGACTTTTTAATAATTCTATAGGTGCTATTTATGGAGGATTAAAAGTGGAACACTAGTGGCATAACTCATTTTCGTTCTTTCTGAACCAAAGATAAATCGTTCCAAGAAATTTTCTTCTTCATCAAGGAACATTGCATGAAGATCTATATTTAAAAATTGTGTCACTGTACTAATAGCCATCGCGGCAGGGATTCTATTAACAATAGAGAACTTATAATTAATATCCTTTAATAGCCTTTTAACTCTAGCATCATCTTTTTTGTGGGTAGAGGTAATAGGATTGTTATTAAGTTCTATTACACTTACTTCGGGTTGATACCTTTTAATTATTTCCTTTAATATTTTAATTCCAGCGCTACTAAAATCTTCGCTTCTAAAAGTCGAAAAAAGAACATTTTCAATTTGTGAGAATTTATAGTCTTCTGGAATAACCAGTAGTGGACATTTTATATTTCTTATTACCCGAATAGTGTTACTTCCAAATAAAATTTCTCTTGCGTTTGTGGCGCCGTTTGTGCCCATTATAATTAGATCTACTTTATGTGCAGCTAAAGTCTCATTAATAGCATTCACAAGATTATCATAATCAAAAATGGGTTTCAAGCTATAGTTTTCATGTGCAAATTGTAATTTATAGGTTCTTATTAAATCCATCAATTGCTTTTTATTATCACTAGCTATAGCTTCATAAACCGAAGCCTCAGGTGCAGCTGTAACCAAATCTGCAGTTAGAAAATCTGAGGATTTTTGAACATTCAAAATGTAGAAATTACAACTAGTTCCTTTAAAAAATTCAAGAGCATAGTCTATAGCATTCAAGGAATTTTCTGAGAAATCTGTAGGTAATAGAATATTTTTCATCGTATTGGATTATAAAAATAAAATTAACAGGAATGTTGTGGTAAAAGAATGATAAAAATCATGTTCTACTTAGAAAGTACATGAATAAGAATTATTAGTAAAAAAGAGTTCTATGTTTCCAGATAACTCTAAAAATCAAGGAAGTTGAATTTAGGGATGTATTCTTAGCTAAAAGTGAGAAATGTCATTTTAATGTTCCTATGCTGCAGTTAACTTTATGATAATAAAACAAGTACATTATGAGAACCACACTAATTACTTTCGGATTAATTATTTTAAGCGGTCTTGGTTTTGCTCAAGACATAAAAGATTTAGATTTCATATCTCCATTTAAAGATGGTCTCGCGGCTGTACAAAGAGATGGAAATTGGGGTTTTGTAGATGAGTCTGGAACCTTAGTAATAAATTTCAGAAATGATGTTGCAATATTGCCAGGAGAAGATAAAGATAAATCTAAATATCCCTATTTTAAAGAGGATAGATGCTTGATTCAGAAAATTGAAAAGGGCATTCCCTTTTATGGTTTTATAGATAAGTCAGGAAAAATAGTAATAGAACCTGTTTATATTAATGCTACAAATTTTAAAGATGGAATGGCAGTAGTAAGTGAGCTTACTAAAGAGAGTCTTGGAACCAATGACCTCTTAGATAAAAGGGTTGTAAACTACAGTTTTACTGAAATTGCTATAGATAAATCTGGTAAGCTATTATATTTTCTTACCGATCCTCAGCATGTAACCTTAGACAAAAAATATTTACGAAAACTTCCCAAGATCAAATCTACAGTACTAAGTGAAAGCTTAATCGCTATCCCAAGTAAAACCACAAAAAACTGGACGATTATGAAGCTACAAAAATAAACTATAGACTACTATGGTTTTTGCAGTTTCGTTCTAATTCAGCATCGCGATTTAAAAATATTTCTACTAATATTTATGCTTTCAATACATTTTTAAAATAATGGGAAATGCTTATACCCTTTCTATTGAAACACTTTTAAAACAATTGGAAGTAGATCCATTAATTGGATTAAGCGAGCAAGAAGTTAATAAAAGAGCGAAGAAATATGGTTTCAATATTTTAGAAGTTAAGAAAGCTAAAAGTTGGGCTCTCATACTTTTAAACCAATTTTTAAATCCTATAATTTATATTCTGGTTGCAGCTACGATTTTAGCTTTTTCGTTTCAGGAATGGCTAGAAGGAATAGCTGTTATAATAGTGATCTTGTTAAATTCAGGAATTGGATTTGCAATGGAGCTAAAAGCAACTCGCATGATAGAGTCTTTGCAAAACAGTGCTCAGTTGTTATCTACTGTACTAAGAGAAGGTAAGATTGTAAGTATTACAGCTGCGAGCTTGGTTCCCGGAGATGTATTAATTCTCTCCCCCGGAACTATAATTGGCGCAGATGCTCGTATTATTCATCAGGAAGGGATTGCCGTTACAGAGTCTGCGCTTACTGGGGAAAGTAATCAGGTTGCTAAGTCTAAGAAAGCATTAAACCTCGATACGCCAGTATACAAGAGAAGTAATATGCTGTATAAAGGCACTATAGTAAATAAAGGGAATGCCAAGGCAATTGTAACCGCAACCGGAGCTCATACCGAGTTAGGTTCTATCAATAAACTAGTACAAGAAGCTGTTAAGGAGGATACCCCATTAGGTAAACGATTAAATAGCTTAAGTCACTGGCTTATTATACTTACAATATTCTTGACCCTGGTTATAATTGTAATTGGCTATTTAGAAGGTAGAGAATGGGAAATATTAATTAAAACGAGCATAGCACTCGCCGTTGCTGCTATACCTGAAGGTTTACCAATAGTTGCTACTATTACTCTTGCTCATGGGATGGTTAAATTATCTAAACAAAAAGTGATCATAAAACGTTTAGAAGCTGTACAAACACTCGGAGAGATCACAATGATGTGTACAGACAAAACTGGAACACTTACTCTTAATGAAATGAAAGTGTCGCAAGTAAAATTGCAGGATGAGGTGATCATGGCATCTTCCTTAAATCTCAATGAAAATGGAGAAGCTTATAAAAACTCAGAACCATCTTTTCTGAAATTTATTGAAGTAAGTATTCTTTGCAATAATGCATTCATTCAAAAAGAAAATTCTAATGGAGACTCATTAGAGATTGCCTTATTAGCTTTTGCTGAAGAATTAGGACATAACATCCAAGATGTAAAGCTAAAATACCCGGAAGTCAATGAAATTCCTTTTGATGAAAACACTAAATTCATGGCGACTTTAAATAAGTATGGAGATTCCTTCCAGATTTGTGTCAAAGGAGCATTAGAAACTTTGTTAACTAAATGCAGTTATAGACTAGACGAAAATGGGAATAAAATTGAGCTGGATAGAAATAGATGGCTTCAATCTTCAGAAGAAATTGCAAGTCAAGGATTACGAGTTTTAGGTTTTGCATATAAGGAAACCGAAGAAGCTATTTTAGAAGGGCAACTTCATGATCTCATTTTTATTGGAATAGTTGGATTTCTGGATCCTCCAAGAGTAGATGTGGGGCAGGCTATAGAGATTTATAGAAAAGCTGGTATAAAAGTAGTCATGATCACAGGAGATCATTTGGCAACTGCTCAAAAGATTGCAGAAGAGATTAATCTATTAGTGCCAGGTGAGGATAATGAAAAGAAGGTTATTCACGGCAGCATGATAAAGGACTTAAAAAATGCAGATTCCGCTTTTAAAAGCATGCTATTACACGCAAATGTTTTTGCACGAATAATTCCAGAGCAGAAACTACAACTAGTAGAATTCTTTCAGAAAAACAATCAAGTGGTAGGAATGATGGGCGATGGTATTAACGATACTCCAGCGCTTCGAAAAGCAGATATAGGGATCGCTATGGGAATTCGAGGCACAGATGCCGCAAAAGATGTTGCAGATGTTATTTTATTGGACGATAAATTTGCTTCAACAGAATTAACGATAAGACAGGGAAGAACAATATTTAGAAATATTAGGCAATTTGTTGTATATCTTTTATCCTGTAATCTTGCAGAAATACTTTCTGTAGTGATTGCTTCCATAATAAATATTCCATTACCGCTCTTACCTTTACAGATCCTTTTTCTCAATTTGGTAACAGATACTTTTCCGGCATTAGCTCTTGGAATGGGAAAAGGCAAAAAAGTGATTATGGAGCGACCTCCCCGGGATCCTAAAGAACAAATTATCACTCCCTTACTCTGGCGCTCAATAATTGTATACGGGCTGTGTGTAACCTTTATTGTTACTGGTGTGACCTTATATACTCACTTCATATTAAAACTTCCAAGTAGCGTAGTAAATAATATTTCTTTTTATACGCTGGTGTGGGTACAGTTACTACACGTATTTAATATTCCGTCCCGTATACATTCTTTTTTCAATAATGAAGTGATGCATAATAAATGGGTGTGGGGAGCTATTTTACTATCATTATTCCTAGTATTTATAGCCTATTTGATCCCTGTTATTCGCACAGCATTATCTCTTTTACCATTAACTATTGGCCAATATCTAATTGTATTTTTTGCGGGGCTGGCCGCTATCGTATTAATTCAAATACTTAAGAGAATAGGAATTACAGAATAAATTTGAATCTTCAAAAAAAATAATTAATGATGAGTCAATTAAAAATAGTAACAGTAGAGGAGGCGGTATCTATAGTAAAATCTAACGATCGCGTATTTTTTCAAGGAGCTGCGATGACTCCAAATCTTTTGATAGATGCACTAAGTGAGAGGTATTTGGAATTGAATAATGTGCAAATAATTCAAATACATACTCATGGAATAGCAAAATATACTCATTACCCATATTGCGAATCCTTTAGATTGAATAGTTGTTTTGTTGGTGAAAATGTGAGAGCAGGAGTAGATACAAATACAGGAGATTATATTCCGATATTTCTTAGTGAAATACATTGGCTTTTCAGAAGAAATATATTTCCTCTGGATGTTGCATTTATTCAAGTTTCACCTCCAGATGTACATGGTTATTGCTCTTTAGGAGTTTCGGTAGATATCACATTGCCAGCGGTACAGAATGCTAAGACTGTAATTGCGTTAATAAATCCTCAGGTACCAAGGACCCATGGAGACGGGATCATACATGTAAGTCATATTAATTATATGGTTGAAGTAAATACCCCAATTCATATATCCAAATTAGAAAAGCCCACCATAATTGAAACTACAATTGGAAGGCATGTTGCGGAATTAGTAGAAGATGGTGCGACTTTGCAAATGGGTATAGGAAATATACCCAATGCTGTGCTTAATAATCTTAACAATCATAGAAGGCTAGGTATTCATACCGAAATGTTTAGTGATGGTATTTTGCCTTTAGTAGAACAAGGAGTTATAACTGGGGAAGAAAAAGAAATTAAGAGAGGGAAGATCGTGGCTTGTTTTGCAATGGGAACTCAAAAACTGTATGATTTTATAGATGATAATCCCATAGTACATTTTAAAGAAGCTAGTTATACCAATGACACAGCGATAATTAGACAGAACCCTAAAGTTACGGCAATTAACAGCGCTATAGAAATTGATCTTACAGGTCAAGTTTGTGCAGATTCTATTGGGCCCTATCAATATTCTGGCGTAGGTGGGCAAATGGATTTTATTCGAGGAGCTTCACTTTCTAAAAATGGCAAACCAATTATAGCCATGCCATCTATCACGACTAAGGGAATTTCAAAAATAACTCCTTTTCTCAAGCAAGGTGCGAGTGTTACCACTACAAGAGCTCATGTCCATTATGTAGTTACAGAGTATGGCGTTGTAAATTTATTTGGAAAAAGTTTGGAAGCGCGAGCTAAAGCTTTAATCGCTATTGCTCATCCAGAGCATCGGGAATCCTTGGAAAGATCTGCGAAAGAAAGATTTAATATTTAAACAGATATTAATAGAATTGGCCTTCGCTATTTTTATTATACTACTCCTAAACTACTCTTAGAAACAGTAAGTTCTTGAATTTCTTGAAGGATCGCCTCTCCTTTATTGAGGTTGTACCAGACTTGAAGCTCTGTTTTTAATTGATCGTCTATTTGTCCGAATTCTTGAATATAGTTATTTACAACTTTAGTCGCTGCTTTAGAGCGTGGACCCCAATGATTAATTAGTTGCAAGTTTTTATCTAGAATAATTAGCTTTGGGATAGAACGTGAACCATTCGTTAAATAAGCATCCATAAGTTCTGGATTCTCATCTCGCAAGACAATTTTTAGATCTATATTTTCTGCAATCTCAGCGAATTTATTTAAAAACGGAAGACTTTGGGCAGCATCTCCACACCAAGGTTCTGTAATTACAAGCCAGGTTTGCTCTTCATTTAAATCTTTAAAATGCCTGCTTTGTTCTTCTGAAAGCTTCGCAGTTTTATTTAAACGTTTTGTTCTGCTCCAATTAAGTTTAGTATAATTTATTTTCTCAGGGCTTGGTTCCCCAGTTGTTTTTCCTTCAGCAACTAATTGTTTAAAAAGGATCATATATTCTTCATGATCCATTGCTTTTTCTAAACTTTTCGATATTAATTCTTTCATCATCTTTTTATTTTACAACTTATAATTATTTTTCTAAGTTACCAGCAGTGATTTCTTAGAGAATAGGGAAGGAGGAATTCAGGAAATGTGCACCTAATTATTCATCCTTCTTTTTGTCACTATTAATCATATTAATTACAAGAACAACCAGAGCTACACAAACAATCCCAAAAACAATAATTAGCGCAGTTCCCATACCCCAGTTAACTAAGGGAATAATAGTTTGTAGAATCATAATTTAATTTTTTAAAGGTTAATTAATTGTATTTGGTTGACATTCATAATTGGCCCCTACGTTCTTAGTCATCACTTTCGGTGAAACATAAGGTATTCCAAGTCCAAGGCCTCTAAGAATAAATAGTATGGCTATAATGCTTAAGAACACGGGTATAGATCTTCTTACATGTTGACGAAGCTTACCAGATAGAAAATTTCCAACCCATATGGCTGTTGTCATTAATGGAATAGTACCCAAACCAAACAGCAGCATATAAAGGCTTCCTTGAATTGCGCTACCACCAGCTATTGCGCCAAATACAGCCATATAAACCAAGCCGCAAGGCAAAAACCCATTTAAAAATCCTACTGTGAAAAACGTGTCTGGATTTTTCTTTTTAAGTTCTTTCCCTAGGCTATTTTTAACTTTACCTATCAATTTATAAAGAGGTTTCGAGAAATTATATTTATTAAAGATCTTAGTTGGTAGAAATATAACAACCAACATAAGCACTCCAATAAATATTGAAAGCTGCTGTTGCATTCCAAAAAGGGAAAGACTTTTTCCAACTAGCCCAAATGCAAGACCAATAATACTATATGCGAACAGCCTCCCAGAGTGATAGAGAAAGATTTGAAAGAGTTTACGTAAATTATTTTCTCTATCCACTGGCAATAAAAATGCAATAGGACCGCACATGCCTACGCAATGCAAACTTCCTAATAGACCAAATATGAAGGCAGATAAAAGCATGTTTTAGTAATTGATCTCTTTTTTGAATAAATATTCGACATTTTCATAAGTCCAGTTAACCATGATATTCCAACGCCCACTTATCATTTTTTCCTTCGGAATTGTAATCTCATGTGAATCTAAATTTGATAAGGGAATCTCAAAATCTAAGATCTTATTAGAAGGTCGATATAAATGAATAGCACCTTCAATTTCCTCTAGATTAAATGCTTTTGGAAGTATCACTTTCCAGCTTCCATTTTCATTTAAAATGTAAACATTTTTTTTAAGGGCCAATGCATTTTCTTCGGCATCTATATCTTCTTGATAGTGTAACTCTGCTTTATAATAATCTTCTACAACCAAATCTTGATCGTAATCTTTGTTTGTTAGCATGGTCACTACAAAATACATGATGAAGCTTATAAAGGCAAGCAACACCAGTACCATCCCTGTTCCCCAATTTATTTTCATAATCCTTATTTTTTATAAATTTTCAAAAGTCCTCTTTGAGGATTATTACTAACTACAAACCACAAATTCCTAACTCCTCATTACTTACACCTCAGATCTAAAATCTATCTATAACTTCTTGGACCCAGAAAATTAGTTTTAGTGGTTTCAATTAATACATCTCCACTATACACCTCTATCTTTATTTTATCCTTTTCATTCTTAAGTGCACTTTGGTCTATCTCTATAAATAAAGTGCCTTCTGCCATCCCTCTTGCAGGAACTATAAAATCACTTTTCACCGTTTCGATACTTCCTTTATGAGAAACCAGTTCAAAATGTATTTTATCAAAAGCTTTAGAGGTTTTGTTAAGCAACTTATAGGTGTAAACATTGCTAATTATGTTTCCTTCTTTGTGTTCATATAATTGTCCTGGTAACCTAAAAATATTGGCTTCTATATCGCTTCTTAAAAACAACATTCCCGTTAATAAGGAAACGAGTATGAAAAGAACTGCAGTGTAACCTTTAAGGCGAGGAGTAAATTTAAATTTTGTCTTTTTTTCTATATTTTCCTCACTTGCAAAACGTATTAATCCTTTAGGTAAGTCTACAGCGAGCATCATATCATCGCAAACATCTATGCATGCGGTACAATTCACACATTCCAACTGGGTTCCGTTTCTAATATCTATTCCTGTAGGACATACATTTACACACTGAAAGCAGTCTATACAATCCCCTTTCCCGCTGATTTCTCTATCTTCGCTTTTCTTGAATTTTGCACGCCCTTCTTCTTTTTCTCCACGTTTATGATCGTATGCAACAACAATAGATTTAGTGTCTAATAGCACCCCTTGTAACCTACCATAGGGACAAGCGATAATACATACCTGTTCTCTAAACCAAGCAAAAACAAAATAGAATACACCAGTAAAGATCACCAAGGATATAAGGGTGCTAAGATGTGCTTCTGGACCGTCAAGTATATATAGAACTAAGCGATCGCTACCAATTATATAGGCTAGAAATACATTGGCTATTAAAAAAGAGATTATAATAAAAACGGTCCATTTTAGACCTTTTTTTCTGATCTTCTCTGCATTCCATTCTTGTTTATCTAACCTAATTTGTTTCCCACGATCCCCTTCAATCCAATATTCTATCCTACGGAAAACCATTTCCATAAATATGGTCTGGGGACAGATCCATCCGCAGAAAATTCTTCCAAATGCTACTGTAAATAAGGCGATAAATATCACTCCTATCAACATGATGATCACGAACAGGTAGAAATCTTGTGGCCAGAATGGGAAACCAAATATATTAAAGCGTCGTTCTAGTACATTAAACATTAAAAACTGGTTCCCATTTATCTTAATAAAGGGTGCAGCCATAAGAAAGACAAGCAATAAATAGCTTACCACTTTCCGGTATTCATAAAGAGGGCCTGAGGGTTTCTTAGGATACACCCATGAACGTTTCCCTTCTTTAGTTAAAGTTCCAATGCTATCCCTAAATCTTTCGTGCTCCTGCTTTTCCAAACTAGTATTCTTAAATTAATTCCCTCTTTGAGGGCTTGATTGTATGAGGTTAACCTCAAGATTTTTGAAGTATTTTTTCTCCCGATTATTATTGAGACATACTGGTGGACATGCCTCGAGCTTTACAATTTATTAATGCTATTAGCCTTTTAGTTTTAAGGAACTTCTATACGATTCTATTTTGTCTCAATTTCTCCTGCCTCAATAGCAGCTTCATATAATTCTCCCTCAGGTTCCTTGGGATCTGTAGGAGTAGTACCGTTTAAACTTAAAACGTAGCTAGAAACTTGAGCAATTTCCTCAGGTTTTAAATCAGATTTCCAAGAGATCATCCCTTTACCTGGACGACCACCTTCAGTAATTGTATTGAATACATTTTTTATTCCTCCTCCTAAAATCCAGTATTGATCTGTTAGGTTAGGGCCAATTCCTCCTCCACCATCTGCTTTATGACAAGCAATACAATTGGATAAAAAAATTGATTTCCCTGTAGCAAGATCAACTTCTTCAGTTAATAATTCTACAGTATTTATAGTAAGTAAGCCTTTAGCATTTTTCTTATATTCTGCTATTTCTCGTTCCGCATCTGCCACCTCAATTAGATATTCTTCTTTTTGGGTAGTTCCTCCAAAGACATGATATTTGAACATATAAATAAAGGCAAAAATGATACTGGCATAAAATCCATAAAGCCACCATGGCGGAAGGTTATTATCCAATTCCCTGATGCCATCATAATCGTGATCAAGTATTATTTCACTTTCATTTTCTACTGGTTTCTTATCTAATAACTTTTTATAGGCTTTTCGCCACCATTCCAGTTTCGCCTCTTTTTTAGATTGTTCTAAAAGATCAAATTGTTCTCTAGCTTCTGGTTTTAAACTTTTATACAACACACTGTAGAGTGCGCCTACAGATATTTCTATAGCAATAGCAGAAAGGAGGACCACTCCTAATATCAACCAAAGAAAAGGATAGGCTTCAAACGCATTTTTATCGCTATTTTCAATGCTGATCTCTGCCAAAATTATTGCTAATGCCACAAGGCCAACTACTCGTAATATGGAATATACTTGTTTCATTATATGATGGGTTTTTGGTCTGAAGTATTCTTATTGTCAGCTTCAATTTCCAATGGGAGATTACTCACCTTATTTATATATTCTTTTTTTGCGGTCATTACCCACCAAAATAGAACTACAAAAAAGATGAAGAATATCAGTAAAGAAATAAGAGGATAGATCCCTACACCATCTATACTTTCCAAATGGCCTTTTACGAATTTAAACATTGCCTTATATTTTTAATTAGTAGATAATTCCTGTAAATCTTTCGCTTTTATATCGGTGCCTAAACGTTGTAGGTATGCGATAAGAGCAACAATTTCTCGATTGCGCATTTCGGTAAATTCCAGTTCATTTTCTGCAGCATACTTTTTATCTGCCTCGTAGGTAGAAGCAAAATCTGGATCGGAATAGAGGTTCTTTTCTATTTTTGTTCCTTGCTTCAGCATCCATTCTCCTGCACTGGCTACTTCTTCATCTGTATAAGGCACACCAAGCGTTTGCATAGCTCTCATTTTAGTTTTGGTGTCGCTCTTATCTAACTTATCTTTAATTATCCATTGATATGATGGCATAATAGAACCTGCCGAGGTACTTTGTGGATCGTACATATGATTTAGATGCCAGTTGTCTGAGTATTTCTGGCCAATTCTATGTAAATCTGGTCCGGTACGTTTACTTCCCCATAAGAAAGGAAAATCGTAACGGTATTCTCCAGCTTTAGAATATTCTCCGTAACGTTCTACTTCGCTTCTAAAAGGCCTAACCATTTGTGAATGACAACTAACACAGCCTTCCCTAATATAAATATCGCGACCTTCCAGTTCTAATGGAGTATAAGGTTTTACGCTAGAGATCACCGGTACATAATCATCTACCAATAAGGAAGGGATAATTTGAGCTGCCCCTCCAATAAGAATTGCAATAGTGGCGAAAATGGTTAGTTTCACCGGTCTTCTTTCTAACCAACTGTGATAAGCTTCACCTTTTGTCCGCTTACTGGTTACGCGAGTAAGAGCTGCAGCTTCTGCTAATTCATCTTCTACAGCACTACCTTGTCTTGCTGTTTTAATAATGTTATAAAGCATTACGATAGCTCCCACGATGTAAAGGCTACCTCCAATGGCACGCATCCAGTACATCGGAATGATTTCTGTAACTGTTTCTAAAAAGTTACCATAAGTTAATGTACCATCAGGATTAAATTGTTTCCACATTGAAGCTTGAACGAATCCAGCGACGTACATTGGTAAGGCATACATTATTATACCCAAAGTTCCAATCCAGAAATGCACATTGGCTAATTTTACAGACCATAATTGAGTTTTAAATAACCTTGGCACCATCCAATATAACATTCCAAAGGTTAAAAATCCATTCCAGGCTAATGCGCCAACATGAACATGTGCTATAATCCAATCGCTAAAATGAGCAATTGCATTTACATTTTTAAGCGAAAGCATTGGTCCTTCAAAAGTTGCCATCCCATAACCGGTAATTGCAACCACCATAAATTTTAAAACCGGATCTACTCGTACTTTATCCCAAGCTCCTCGTAAGGTTAACAATCCATTGATCATCCCTCCCCAAGAAGGAAAAAGTAACATTATTGAAAAGGCAACCCCAAGGTTTTGAGCCCAGTCTGGTAAAGATGTATATAGTAAGTGATGTGGTCCTGCCCATATATAAATGAAGATAAGCGACCAAAAATGGATGATCGAAAGCCTATAGGAATAAACAGGCCTATTCGCAGCTTTTGGCACGAAATAATACATCAATCCAAGGAAAGGAGTAGTAAGGAAGAAAGCTACTGCATTATGCCCATACCACCATTGTACTAGCGCATCTTGAACTCCAGAATACACAGAATAACTTTTGAAAGCACTAACAGGGATCTCAATATTATTAATTATATGAAGTACGGCTACAGTTACAAATGTTGCGAGGTAAAACCAAATAGCTACATATAAGTGTCGTTGTCGCCTTTTAATCATGGTTCCAATAAGGTTAGCTCCAAATGCAACCCAGACAAGGGTTATAGCAATATCTATAGGCCATTCCAATTCGGCATATTCCTTAGAAGAAGTGAAACCCATTGGAAGTGTGATCGCAGCTGCAATAATTATGGCTTGCCAACCCCAGAAGTTAAAATTACTTAGGGCATCGCTCCACATCCTTGCTTTTAATAATCGCTGACTAGAATAATAGACTCCTGCAAAAATGGCATTTCCTACAAATGCAAATATCACCGCATTAGTGTGTAAAGGCCTTAAACGTCCAAAACTCAACCAAGGAATACCATCTGTAATGTTTGGAAATAAGAACATAGTGGCTAGTAATAAACCTACGCTCATACCTATTAATCCCCAGAACATGGTGGCGATAATAAACTTCTTTACGATCTTATTATCGTAATAAAACTGCTGTAATTCCATAGTTAGTTGGATTTCTCTTTTGGGTCGGATGAATTTTTAGCTTGGTTAGTTTTAACTAGTTCGTCATCAAAAAGCATGCGAACAGAGGGGGTATAGACATCGTCGTACTGCCCTTTTTTTACCGAAATAATAAACGCAGCGAAGAAAATTATAGCAACTACAACGCTTATACCTAACAACATGTAAATAATATTCATAGTTCTTTAAATCTTGGCGTAAAAGTATTTGTGAAGAGCAGTATAAAAAATGATGAAAATCAGGTTTTGAGATATAACTCTAAAAATTTTAAAAGCATTATACCTCCAAATACAGCCCTATCACAGCTATTTCTTGTCTCATTTGTTGCAACTTCCTCAACTTATAATTAATCCCATTTTTATATTTTGCGATCGTATTATTAATTATTTTTTCTAAATAGGAAACTGCTGCAGAAAGTTGATTTGTTAGTGTCTTAAAATGCATTCCGGCTTCTTTCTCCAATTCAACTTTCACCATGTATATCTCAGTTTTAAGTCTATTGACAAATACTTCTAAAATTTCTATAACAGCTTGAGATTTGTTTTTAGGCTCGTCTATTTGTAAATCCCGATATAAGAAATTCACAATTTCTATTGCTGAAAAATCCTTTTCCACGAATTGCTTATAAGTGTAGTTATGATGCTTCATTTTTATAATTTTTAAATTATGGATAATTTTCTGCTGAATAAATGAGTGGCAACACTTGTAAAAACTACAATACTTATACTGCTTAAAGGCATTAATATAGCTGCAACCACTGGCCTTAGATGCCCTGTAACGGCAAAGGAAAGACCAATTATATTGTAGGATAGTGAAAGCAAAAAGGCCCATTTAATGATCTTGATCCCATTTTGAGACAGCTCTATATATGCTCCCAATTTTCTAAATACTGAAGCATCCAAAATGCCATCGCAAGCAGGGGAGAAGACATTAATATCCTCTGAAATAACAATTCCAACATCGCTTTGTGCTAATGCTCCGGCATCATTAAGGCCATCGCCAACCATCATTACCGTCTTGCCGCTTTGTTGCAGTTTTTTGATAAATTCAAGTTTATGCCCTGGTTGCTGATTGAAAAGCATCTTGGTCTCTCTTGGTAGCATCAGCTCTAAATTCTTACGCTCTCCATCATTATCTCCTGAAAGTATGATGAGGTCTTTTTTAGCTCTTAGCTCTTCGAATAATTTAGAAACCCCTTCTCGATAGGCATTGCTAAAAGTGAAACAACCTTTGTAAATATTGTTACTACTAATATGTACTGAAGTTTTTTCAGGTTTTTTCACCATAGCTGAAGAAGTGAAAGTAGATTTCGTTTTCACAAAATCTGCAGATCCTATTTTAAAACTAGTATTCATATAAGTGGATGCTATACCTTTTCCAGTGTGTTCCAGAAATTCATCGGGGGTAACAATATTGTTCTTTTTAAGAAGCTGGTATAGGGAACGACTTAATGGATGGTTGGAAGCCCGGAGACTACCGCTTAATATTTCTTCTTCAGAATTTGTAAGTTCTATACCCTCATAGGAAATGCTGTTTTTTTTGTTGGTAGTTATAGTTCCAGTCTTATCGAAGACGATCGTATCTATTTTCGCTATTTGCTCTATTACCGATGCTTCTTTCAAGTAAAATTTCTCTCTGCCAAAAATGCGGAGAAGGTTTCCCAGAGTAAAGGGTGCGGCTAGTGCAATTGCACATGGACAGGCAATAATAAGTACTGCAGTAAAAACATTCAGGGCTTTAGAAGGATCGTAAATAAGCCAAAATAATCCAGAAAGTATTGCAATACTTAAAACGGCAATTGTAAATCGTTTGCTTATTTTATTAGTAAGACTTTGAAAGCTACTCTGCTTATTTTTACTAAATACCTCATTACTCCAAAGCTGTGTGAGATAACTTTGCTGCACAGGTTTAAGCGCTTCAATTTCTATAAGACCACCCTGTTGTCTACCTCCTGCAAAAAGTTTATCTCCGCTTTTTTTCATTACAGGATCTGCTTCTCCTGTTACAAAACTATAATCTATAGAAGCCTTGCCTTTTATAAGGATAGCATCCATAGGGAGTAACTCTTCATTTCTTATAAGTATTCGGTCCCCTTTTTTAATTTTATAAACCTGTATTTGCTCTTCTACTGAATTTTTTAAACGAGTGACTGCAATGGGGAAATAGGATTTATAATCTCGATCGAAAGAAAGGAAAGAATAGGTTTTCTGTTGAAAATATCTTCCGAGAAGTAAAAAGAAAACCAATCCACTAAGGCTATCGAAAAACCCTGTACCCAAATTCAGAATGATTTCAGCAGAACTTCTAGTAAATAATACAGCGATCCCTAAGGCAATGGGAACATCTATGTTCAATATTTTGGCGCGTATTCCTTTATATGCTGAAATAAAATAATCTGAACCTGAATAAAATACTACCGGAAGTGAGAAACCAAACATAAGCCAGCGGAACAGACCTTTAAATTGGTCTAACCAAAATTCCTGTACTTCAAAATATTCAGGAAAAGACAAAAACATAATATTACCAAATGCAAAACCTGCAATGCCGAGTTTGTAAATAAGGCTTCGATCTACTTCTGCAATCTTCTTATTGTAATTCTCCAAGGAGATAGAAGGTTCGTAGCCAATTCTATTTAATAATATTACTAATTCTTTTAAGGATAGCTCCTCACAATTATAACTTATACGAATGGACCTTTTTGGAAAATCTACCTGTGAACTTTTAATCGCCTTATTTAATTTATTGAGGTTTTCTAGGATCCAAATACAAGAACTACAATGTATGCTAGGGATCACCAAGGAAATGATCTGGGTATTTAAATCATTAAATTCTAATAACTTCTCTACGATATCTGCATTATCCAAATAGTCGTATTTCCCTTCTTGATCTTTTGGACTGTTACCAGGAGCTCTTTCTAGATCGTAATAATAGCTAAGATCATTATCGTTTAAAATATCATAGACCGTTTTACAGCCCGAACAACAAAATGACTTTTCATCATATTGTATGATCTCATCTATACAGTTTTCTCCACAATGATAACAAGTCACCATATTCTCTATAAGTTAGGAACGCGAATTTTAAAGATTTTTAGACTTTAAAAAATGACAGCAGTCATGTTATGTTGCATAACTATAGCAAATGGGCTTCTTACCAAATCACCTAAATACTGACATCCATCATTATTTAGAAAGCACTTCCTCTCCAACTTTGTATCAAATAAATAAACCAAAAGAAATGAAAACTCCAACATTAAAATTATCGATGCTTCTAATAGTGTTCCTCATATCTACAGTGAGTGTTAGCGCGCAGAATTATAGATTAGATAACAATAAATCTAAAATTATAGTAGAAGGTACTTCCAACATCCATGACTGGGAAATAGAGGTAGAGCAAATGTCTGGTGGTATTCAAGCTGTTTTTGAAGATGGGAAATTAGTGAAATTGGAAAATCTTAAAATCACGATCCCGGCTACTTCATTAAAAAGCGGTAAAAGTGGAATGGATAAGAATACCTATAAAGCACTGGACACCGATAAACATCCAAATATCGTTTATCAGTTGGAAAAAGTAGATAAGATAGATCACGGCACAGATAAATGTTTTATTACTACCCAAGGAAAGTTAAATATTTCAGGGACTAGCAGAACGGTAAGTATTGTATTTGAAGCTAAAGTCTCTGGGAACTCCATAGTACTTGAAGGAAAAAACGAACTTAAAATGACCAATTATAATGTAGATCCTCCAACTGCTATGTTTGGTACAATTACTACTGGGGACACCGTAATCGTAAAATTTCAAACTGTTTTTAATAAATAAATCAATCTTAAAAATCAATAAAATGAAAAACTCTATTAAATATTTCGTATTACTGCTTCTAGCTGTCTTCGGTTTACAAATGCAGGCTCAAGAAAAAAGCTTTTTTAAAAGTTCTCTTTTTGATCGTGACTTTGACAACTATAGAAATCCGGACCAAAGAGGCTTAAATGATTTTGAACCTATAAAGGATACGCTTACTAGTTTTGATGGTATTAATGTAAGAGTTGGTGGTGCATTTGCACTTCAGTTTCAAGATATAGATCAAGAAAATTCTGGAAACGAAGCGACTCCCGTTTTACAAGATGTAGGTGGTAACTTTAACCTTGCTACTGCAAATCTAGATTTTGATGTGATGTTATATGATGGAGTGCAACTACATCTAAGAACTTATCTTTCTTCACAGCACCATACCGAAACCTATGTTAAAGGTGGATACCTTCAAATAGACAAGTTGGACTTTATTAGCGAAGGTTTTGCTAAAGGCCTAATGGACCATATGAGAATTAAAATTGGACATATGGAAAACAACTATGGTGATGCTCACTTCAGAAGATCTGATAATGCTATGGCCCTTTATAACCCATTTGTAGGTAACTATTTAATGGATAGTTTTACCACAGAAGTTGGTGCAGAGGTTTACTATTTTAATAATGGATTTTTAGCAATGGTGGGTGCGACCAATGGTAAATTAAATCAGGCTGTTACAAACCCGGAAACTACCAGTCCATCTTTATTAGCTAAAGTTGGGTATGATGATTATGTAACTGAAGATCTAAGATTTAGACTAACAGGATCTGTTTATCACACTGCTCAAACAGCCAGCGCATATTTATACAGTGGTGACCGTGCAGGATCACGTTACTACAATTTAATGACGACTGCAGAAGGTGCCGGTGATGGCTTTAGATCTGCTCGAGTAAATCCAGGTCTAAGAAACGAATTAACTTCTATAATGATTAACCCTTTCTTAAAATATGGTGGATTAGAATTCTTCGGAATCTACGAAAGAGCTTCTGGAAAAAATGCTAATGAAACAGATGAAAGAGTTTGGAATCAATATGCGGGAGAACTTCTATATAGATTTGGAACAGATGAAAAGCTATATGTTGGTGGAAGATACAATTATGTAGATGGGGAGTTGGCTAGTGGTGAAGATGTTAGCATAGACAGATTTAATGTAGGTGCTGGTTGGTTTATGACCAGAAACATCTTGGCAAAAGTAGAATATGTAACACAAAATTATTATGACTATCCAGTAACCGATATCCATAATGATGGACAATTTAATGGATTTGTTTTTGAAGCTGTAATTAGCTTCTAAGGAATATTTAAAGATTTTCGGGTAGACTTTTAGGTTTTCAAACTTAAATAGCTTTGCCCGAAATTTTTTCTAAAAATCTCAAATTTCTGAATTATGAAACGTACTCTCTTATGCTTCGGTTTTTTACTTTCTGTGATGTTGTTAGAGGCTCAGGAAGATTTTGGAACAAAGAAAATTATAATTCTCCCAGAGAGTGATCTAATAATAGTAGGAAGTACTAATGTAAATAAGTTTGATTGTGATTTTAAGATAGATCTTATTAGTAAACCCATGATCGTTAAGTTTACGCAACGAGAAGAACATCTCATTTTCAACGATCTTAAACTTCAACTAGAAATAACAGGTTTCGATTGTGGTAATAAAAGGATGAATTCAGATTTTCAGAATTTACTTCTTGGAGAAGAACACCCCGAAATTATAATAGAATTAGACCGAATAGAGTCCATTTCCTCCGAATATATCAAGGCCAATATTACAGTTAATTTAGCAGGGATAACCAAGGCGTATCATTTGCCAGTTATAATAAAAGAAGATCATTTTATAGGTAAATTTAAAATGAATATTCGCGATTTTGGGCTGGAACCACCAACTAAGGCACTGGGTCTTATAGAGGTTGATGAGGAGATAGAGGTACAGTTCGACTTGAAGGTGTCACGTTAAGAAAAATTTCTCCGATATTTTCTGAATTTCAATTTTAAAATAAAAAATCAATGAAAAGTTTAAATATAGTATCAGCCCAGGAAGCTGTAAAGGAAGTGAAATCTAATCAACGGGTTTTTGTACAAGGCGCAGCAATGACACCAAATGTATTGATTGATACTCTTTGTGAAAGATATAACGAATTACAGAATATCGAGGTCTTACATATGCATACGGAGGGTGAAGCTCTATATACTAAAGCGCCATATAACAATACTTTTAAAACCAACTCTTGTTTTGTGGGTAGCAATGTAAGGGGAGCCGTGAATTCACATTTCGGATCTTATATTCCTATTTTTTTAAGTGAGATTCATTTGCTTTTTAAAAGAAATATTTTACCATTAGATGTAGCATTTATACAGGTTTCTCCACCAGATACTCATGGATATTGTTCGTTAGGAGTTTCAGTAGATATAACATTAGCTGCCATTCAAACTGCAAAAAAAGTGATCGCGCAAGTAAATCGATATGTGCCAAGAACTCACGGGGATGGTATTATCCATATAAACCAGATAGATATTGCCATAGAACTTGATCAACCTATACATACGTCCCAGTTCTTAACAGCATCTAATATAGAGTTGAAAATTGGTAAATATGTGGCAGATTTAGTAGAAGATGGCGCTACATTACAAATGGGAATTGGCGCAATACCTAATGTTGTTCTAAACAATCTTACTAATCATAAAAGACTAGGTATTCATACTGAAATGTTTTCTGATGGTATTCTTCCTTTAATTGAAAACGGTGTTATTACCGGAGAAGAAAAGATTATTAAACAGGGTAAATTGGTTACTTGTTTTGCTGTAGGATCTCAAAAGCTTTATGATTTTATAGATGATAATCCTATAGTTCATTTTAAAGAAGCTTCTTATACAAATGACACTGCTATTATAAGAAGAAATCCCAAAGTAACAGCGATCAATTCGGCGATAGAAATAGATCTAACCGGGCAAGTATGTGCAGATACTATTGGGAAATATCAATTTTCTGGAGTTGGTGGCCAAATGGATTTTATAAGAGGTGCTTCCCTGTCTGAAGGTGGAAAAGCCATTATTGCCATGCCATCTATTACCAATAAAGGATTCAGTAAAATTGTGCCTTACTTAAAAGAAGGAGCAGGAGTTACAACCACAAGAGCCCATGTACATTATATTGTTACAGAATATGGCGTAGTAGATCTCTTCGGAAAAAATTTAAAACAACGAGCTAAGGCCTTGGTAAGCATAGCTCATCCAGACTTTAGGGAAGAACTAGAACAAACTTCATTTGAAGCATTAAAATATTAAGAGTTAGCCGCTTTAGATTTAATAAAAAGCTGAATTTTCTATAACAGGAAAATTCAGCTTTTTTATTTCAGACTTAACTGATGTACGTCATATTTTAAAAACGCTCTAGAATTTAAATTTACATATAATTTAAAAGCTATAATCATGACAATTTATCAAAGACAATTATCAGAATTTAAAAAGGATTATTTTGCAGGGGCAACAACGGGCATTCTTGTATCTAGTTGTTTAGGTTCTATAGCAGCAATGCTTATTTTAATGAATGGACATAATGTTGTAGACATGATACAGTTAGGTTTAATCGTAGTAGCTTGTATGTGGTACAATGCATCTGTCCTGGCTCAATTAAAACCTAAGTTCGTTTTTAATTCCTTAATAATAAGTATCCTAGCAAGCAGTACGTTCATCCTAATAAATATATTATAACAGATGAAAGAGGATCTAAAGAACCGTTCAGATGTAAATAAACTAGTTTTAAGTTTTTATAACAAAGTCCGAAAAAATGAAGAAATAGGTTATTTTTTTGAAAACAGTATTCAAGACTGGGATGCGCATTTGGAAAAGCTAACCGATTTTTGGGAAACTAACTTATTTTTTACCGGTGGTTTTCATGGAAATCCCGCAATGGCTCATGCTAAGGTTGATAGAGAAAATAATAATAGTATCACAGAATATCATTTTGGGATCTGGATGAACCTTTGGTTTCAAACTATAGATGAGCTTTTTGAAGGTGAAATGGCTCAGCGGCTTAAGGATAATGCCAGGAAAATGTCTACACACTTATTTTTAAGGATCTACCAGAGCAGGTCTGCTCAAAAACCTCAATCCTGAGACTAATTTGCCTTTTTAAATTGAACTATATAATTGAAAGATGGTTTTCAATTATTCATGCAGGATCATAATAGGTAATTTATTACTTATTTTGGTACATAAGCCGTAACGGCTATTTAATAGCTTATCTGAAATACTCAGGTTCTTCCCAAGAATAACAATAACATCATATTTTTCCTGAATATCATGCAAAAAATCTGTGTTGAAAAATGTGTCTTTATTTAAAGAAGTGAAGTTCATATTTTCTTTAGCATCACTTTCCCATAATTCTTGGATCATTTTTCTATTTAAAGAATTATTGTCGTTCTCATTAACATTCATCACCGTTAGACTCTCACTTTTCACATAATTTGGATCTCTTAATATTTGAAATGATTTTCTTTCTGATAGTACAGAGTAATCTATTGGCAAGATCATACGTTTAGGAGTAACAAACTTCGCCTTATCTGGCACAGCTATAATATTACACTTAACTTTTTGAATTATCTCGTACGCATGATTTCCAAGTAGAGGATGCTTTCTTTCTTGTTGACTAGCTGCACCAATAAAGATCAAATCTATTTTATTCTCATCTACGCAACCTCTAACCGCCGTAATTAAATTATCTAGGGAAAGGCTAAGATGAAATTTATGTTTAGAATTGGTATTATAAGTTTTCAAACTCTCCATACCAGTATGCATCTTTTCAGATATCAACTGCATTTTCTCGCCCAATTTTTCACTGGACGCCCCATTCAATTTTATATCCTGAATATTAAGTAGAAAAATTGTAGATGGGGTATCTTTTAGGAAGTCTAATGCATACCTACTGGCATTTTTGGATACTTCCGAAAAATCTGTCAGAATTAAGACATTCATTGGTGCTAGTTCTAATTATTATATTCAAAATTAGAATAAGCCTTCCCTTTTAAAAATGATGAAAATCAGTTACTGCACTATTAAATAAAGAGACGATTAATCTATATTTCTTAAAGCTTGAGAATTGAGTAATTTAATATTTCTACCTTCGATCTCTATTAAACCTTCCTTCTTAAATTCAGACAATGTTCTTATTAAACTTTCTGCTGCCATACCAGCAACGCTAGCTAGATCTGAACGGGATATCCGAATAGATTGTAGAGGATGTTTTTCAATTTTTTCAGCAAAAAGCAAGATGGTATTCGCTGTTTTTTTTCTAACAGAACCATAAGCCATATTCATTAATTGTTTTTTAAGCCCTGCTAGATTATTATTTAAGATCTCCACTAGTTTGATGCTAATATGTGGATTTTGGAGCAAAATCTCATAAAAATCTTCCCTTGAGATGGAGTAAAGCTCTGTATCTTCCATTGCCGTAGCATACTCAGAATTTGAAGCATGAGGATCTTCACTTGCATTTCCGAAGAAATCGTCGGTCTTATATAAATAGGTTATAAGTTCCTTTCCTTTATCATCATTATGGTGTGTTTTTACAACTCCACGCTTTACGAGATAGAAAAAATTAGAGTGTTTTCCTTGCTCGTATATAAATTCTCCTTTTTTAAAATATAAGATAGGATAAGATCCAAATTGCTCACGAAGCTCAGATAGATTTTTTAGTTTGCCATTCTCTACCGCTGGAACTTGATCCTTTGGGATAGAGTTTAAAATTGCAACTTTCGCTAGCCTGCTCTCTATTGCACTTAATAGATCTACTTCTTCAAATGGTTTGGTAAGATAATCATCGGCTCCCAGATCCATTCCCCGGCGAATGTCCTTATGTTCTGTTTTAGCTGAAAGGAAAATAAAAGGAATATTGGCCGTTTTAATATTCCCACTAAGTTCTTGAAGCACTCCATACCCATCCATTTCTGGCATCATGATATCACATATAATAATGTCGGGTATTTCTGATTGCGCCTTTACACAACCCTTACGGCCATCATTGGCAGTAATAACTTCATACTCTGAAAGTTCCAATAGTTCTGCTGTGTTTTCACGAACAGTTACATCATCTTCTATCAGTAATATTTTTTTCATCTAGTTGCTTTTTTCGGGGGTTAAAATTGGAACTTCTATTTTAAACTGTGTTCCTTTATGTTCTTCACTTAAAAAACTTATTTGTCCGCCCATATTTTCTAAATGGGTTTTAGAGATATTTAAACCAATACCGGTTCCTTGATCTAGCAATGCATTTTCGGCTCGAAAATATCTCTCAAATATATGTTTTTGATCTTTTTTGGGAATTCCTCTTCCCTTATCCTTAATTTTAAACAATATCTTGTCTTCCGTTAACAGCACTTCAAGTTTAATGCTGGTGTTTTCTGGAGAGTATTTAATGGCATTCCCTAAAATATTGGATAGTATTAACTCAAGTATTTTTTCATCCTGATAGATGATTATATCTTCTATGTCTTTTGGATAATTTATTTCTTGTCCATCTTTTAAAGTAACGTTTGCATTGTAGATCACTTCATTAATTAAACGCTTTAAACTGAAATCGGCATATTTATACTGGCCTTTCCCGCTGTCTAATCGTTCTATAGATAAGAAATCGTTAAGAATATTATTAAGATAATGTACTTTATTTCTAATAGTTCCTAGATGTTTCTCCCGCTTATCTTGTTGCTCATTTTCTGTATACTTTTCGGTGAGCGTTGCCGAGGTAAGTATCCCACTTAAAGGAGTTTTAAATTCATGAGAAACTAAGGAGAGAAATTTTGTTTTTAACTCATTAAGTTCTACTTCTTTTTGCAAGGCATCTTTAATTTTTTCTTCAGCAGCTTTCCTCTTAGAGACTTCAGCTTGAAGATTATTATTTAGTTCCTTTAATTTATTAATGCTTTCACTTAGCTCCCCAGTTCTCGTTTTAATTTTCTCTTCAAGATGTGAGTTGAGTTCATTTATCTGGAGTTCGGTTTCCATACGTACGCTAATATCTATAATTAGCGACATAACATATTCTTGCCCGTCCTTTTTAAATGGGTTTAGGCCTGCTTCCACAGGAAATAAAGAACCATCTTTTTTAATACCATGAAGAACTCTCCCATGGCCCATTTGCCTTTTCTCACTATTATCTATAAAATTCTCAAAATGATGATGATGATTGGAATGATATTTCTTTGGAATCAATAAATTCAATGGTTGCTGAATTAATTCTCCTGTTTTATATCCAAACATATTTTCCGCAGCCACATTTACCGCAACTATATGTTGAGTACTATCTACTACAATAATTCCTTCTGAAGCAGCCTCGAACAAGAGATTGAAAATTTCACCTTTATCCTGAAATGTATTTTGCAATTATTTAAATATTATAATTAATACTAAATGTAAAATTTTTAAGCTGAAAAATAAAAAACCAATTCTAGTAATTTTGGAAGATTACATAGAAAACTGAAAAAAAATAGAAGTGTTTTTCACTAAAATCTTTAAAACCTCTAAGCTACTTAAAAGAGATTAGTATCTATTATTTTTTAATGTCTACTTCATAATTTTATAAGGTAACTGTAATATTTTAGAATATTCATTCTTTAGACTCTCCAGTAACATTTTCATAGAATTCTTCAAATGTACTACTGGGTTTATAATCTTCTCTAAGAACCTTATATACGGTGATTAACAATAATATTTTTCCAAGGAGAACTAGATAAAAAATAAGAGGAAATGGAAAATTAAGAACAGAAAACACTGCTACCAATACCAAAATTGTAGTTGTGAGTATTAGGTAAATAATAATGGAAGTTTTCATTTTTATATTAATCTAAGAAATTCTTAGATAATTCAATCTTAAGAATTCGCTAAAAAATTTCTGGTTCTCAGGTATTGATTCAAAACTATAAATCTGTACATATTTAATAAAAATAGGTGCTAAAATGATGAGCGTCATACTTTGTAAGTCTTTTGTATGCTAGCTTCGTGTAACACGAATTAAAGTATTAGTCATAAATGTCCAATTAAATAGGAGTGCAGAATTTATGTGTGTCCTGGAATTCAAGCAGATTTAAAATCAGCGAATATTGGAATTCTAAAAGTATAATTCAGAATCTGTTTTAAACAGGTTGGAGACATGGAAGTACACCTAGAATTAAAAAGTAGAAAGCTCACGATCATAATAATTTAAAAGCAATAACATGAAAACAATATTAGTACCTGTAGATTTTTCCGAATATTCTGAATATGCTCTTGAAGTAGCCGCCAGTCTTGCTAAAAAAAACGATGCTAAGATAATTGTAGTTCACCTGCTAGGACTGTCTAATGCCTTTCTTAGTAAAGATGAGGCAGAAGAAGTATTTAATGGCATGTATTATATGAAATTAGCTAAAAAGAGGTTTGATGAATTTTTAGATAAACCTTACCTAAAGGATATAGAAGTTATAGATGCAATTAGAAACTATAAAGTTTTTAGTGAGATCAATGAAATTGCCAAAGAGTTTCAGGCAGAGCTTATAGTAATGGGTTCTCAAGGTGCAACCGGTTTTGCTGAAATGTTTATTGGTTCTAACACAGAAAAAGTGATTAGGACTTCAGAAATACCAGTTCTTGTAGTAAAAGAGAGCATGAAAAATTTTAGTATTAAGAAGGCTATTTTTGTGAGTGATCTGGAATTGGAATCTGTAAACGTTTATATTAAAGCCCGAAATTTCTTGCTTAATCTAGATAGTGAAATGGAAATACTCTTTATAAATCAACCAGAGAAATTCCACAGCAGCAGTGAGATGTATGAAAAATTCTATAAATTTCTAGATGCTACAAAGCTTAATGAGTTGGAACCTCCTACAATTAAATTTTATGATGATTATAGTTTAGAAAGTGGAGTGTACAATTATTGTAAATCTAATGAAGCCGATATAGTTATAATGCCTACGCACGGACGCAAAGGTTTAAGTCATTTTTTCTACGGAAGTTATGGGGAAGATGTTGCTAATCATGCTACGATGCCGGTGCTAACCATGAAAATATAAAATAGATGCTTCGCAAAAAAAAAGGGTCGGAATTTCCGACCTTTTTTTATACTATAGTAAACCTACTAAACAGTCATAGAAAACAACTGAGTCTCGGGCTTGTTCTTTTGTAATCTACGATCAAAGGCCATACATACATTTCTTACAAATGGTTTGCCGCGTTCTGTGAGCTTAATATAATTACTATTTAATTCTACCAATCCATCATTAGCCATTTCTTCTAAAGCATGAAGAGCCTGCGGCAGTTCCTCAAAGAAATCATTTTGTGTTAACCAAGTTGTTTTGAAGTTACACATTAGGTTAAGAATGTGTTTTCTAATTATTAGATCTTCCTTTGTAAGTATATGTCCTCTATAGACAGGAGAAATATTATTTTCAATTAAATTCTGATATTCTTCTACTCCTTTTACATTCTGAGCAAAGCCATACCAGCTGTCACTTATTGCTGATACTCCAAGTCCTATCATTACTCGAGTTTTAGAGGTGGTATAGCCCATGAAATTTCTGTGTAATGTGTTGTTTTCGACAGCTTGGTAAAGACTATCTGTGCTAAGTGCAAAATGATCCATCCCAATTTCAAAATAGCCAGCTTCCAAAAGCATCTTTTTGCCAATTTCGTATTGTTCCCGCTTTTCTTCTGCCGTTGGAAGATCTTCATCCTTAAAGCCTCTTTGGCCGTTCCCTTTTATCCATGGAACATGAGCATAACTATAAAAGGCGATCCTGTCTGGCATTAATTCCTTTGTGCGCTCTATGGTATAAATAATATGTTCCTTAGTTTGAAAGGGTAAGCCAAAAATAATATCATGTCCAACAGAAGTAAAACCAATCTCCCGTGCATCTTGGGTAACTTTCTTTACATTTTCGAAAGACTGAATTCTATGAATAGATTTTTGAACTTTTTCATTATAATCTTGAACACCATAACTAACCCTCTGAAAACCTAATTCAGAAAATAAAGATAAATGCTCTTTTGTAGTGTTATTGGGATGACCTTCAAAACTTAATTCTGTGTTTTCTGCTTTTGTTGCTACTCTAAAAATGCCATCTAAGAGTAAGTTTAAGCTTTCTATAGAAAAGAAGGTCGGAGTTCCACCGCCAAGGTGAAGCTCTTTAATTATTGGCCTTTCCTCTAAAAGATCGCAATACATTTCCCATTCTTTTATCACAGATCTTAGATAAGGAATCTCTACAGAATGATTTTTAGTGATTCGTTTGCTACACCCACAAAAGGTGCAGAGACTTTCGCAAAAGGGGAGATGTATATAAATACTGATTCCTTCAGAAGTATTACTTTCTTTAAAACCTTTTTTTATAGTTTCTTTCCAAGATCTTAATGAAAACTTTTTATCATCCCAGTAAGGAACAGTTGGATAACTAGTATATCTAGGACCCGCAACATTGTATTTTGAAATTAAACTTGAACTCATAGTTATTTCTATTTATGATGTTCAAAAATAAAAAGCTAAAGGCTTAGAGAATATGAGGATTGTCAGGTATGGTTAAGATGCTAAATACAAAAAAAGATTTCAGGTTGCTTTTAATGCATTTCGAAGAAAAACGACCCGAAAGATCTATAAGTTAAAAGGTAGAAACGAGTTGGAAGATGCTTTTGTGTATGAGATTTATAGCATTATGAAAGTTTTACCTATTTTTTTTCTAATACATTTAAGGCCGTATGGTAAAACAGAAAAATAATTATAATACACCCGAACCCTGAGTTTGTTAGCAAAGATAGTTATAGGGAGGCTTTTACTTTATGTTTAGAGTTGGGGTAGGACTTTATGAACGATAATAGAGTCGGCTTAGTTATTTTTTACTTGATGACTAAAATAACACTTTTCACCAGAATGCCAGCTATTTGCGCTTAACCGATGTTAGCTGTAGTACCTTAGATATTCAATTCTTCTTTAGTTACAATTTTAATATTCTCACCAAATTTATCAATAAATTTTTCATTTGTTATTGTTTCGGGAAATGCCATTGCTAAGACGTTTCTAGGTCTCGACATAGCAACGTAAATTAGCCTTTTCTTTTCATCCGGGAAACTGTTGTCAGAATTTGAAATATCTTCGAAAAGAATGTTGTTTGTATGCTTTCTATCGTTGAAAAATATTAATACTGAATCCAAAGTTTTTCCTTTGACTTGGTGAATAGTAGTAATCGGTATGTTGGATTCTGAATATGATTTTTTAAAATGAATTTTTACTGATTCACTTAATGTTTTTTCTTTGTTGAAAAATTTTGATTTTCTATTTCTCAGCTCAAAATCAACATTATAATCTAAGTTCAATTTTTCTTTCATAAAAATTTGAGTTTGATTTGTCCAATCTGCAACTGATAGCTCAAAACTTGGTAACTCGTTTAGAATTTGAAATAGAAGTGAATTAAAAAAATGGTCTTCTTTTGAATCTCTTTCGATCTCCTTTAACTCATGATAGTCACTTTTAGAATTTTGTAATTTTATAGAAATAGTGCGCATTTCATTTATAGAATTTTTAATATCCTTGCCCAAAAAACGATTCTTTGCTGTAATAATTTCCTTTGGTAGGTCAATTCCCCAAGGTCTTTCTTCTGTTGTTTTTCCCAATAATTGATTCTTTAAAGAATTTCCTCTAACTACAATATTGTTTTTTTTGAAATTTTTATCCGAGCATAGTTCTTCATAATGTTTGATGATTGATTGAAGATTATTCTTAGAATATTTATAAATAATAATTGAATTGTCAAAAGTAGGGTTGTCAACACAGTTTATTTTTGAATCATCTGCTTTTCTTAGAATGGAAAAAACGTCAATAATATTTTGTGGAGACCTTCTATTATCGGTTAAATCAAACGAATTCCAACTTTCGTCTTCATTATATTTTTTTAAAAATTCATTTGGATTTGCATCTCTCCACTCATATAGACTTTGATAAGGATCGCCAATAAGTTCAATATTCTTCAAGCCTTGTTTAGACAATTCTTCAAAAATTGCGTGTTGAATCAAAGAGTTATCTTGAGCTTCATCAATAATTATAAAAGGAAACCTTAAAGCTAACCATTGACAAATTTTAGGATTTGTTTTTAATATGTGAAGAGCAATATAGGCTGAATCACCTGTTGATATTAAACCTTTGGTAAACTGTTTATTCTTAATTAATTTACAATAATTTATAAACTTTTCTTTTTCAACTTTGTCTTGTGATGGCTGATTTCCATTAATTGAATAACTACCATCAGGTTCAATTCTAATTTCGCTTGGAGGATATAGGTGGTATATACTTCTGTTATTTTTTGCTTTGTATTTAGCAAAGTTTAAAGGTGGTATCAATCCTTCTTTTAATTTACCATCCTTTCCAATATATTCTGTTTTCCACATCTCATCAAGAATATTAGTGTGGTCAAGAATTTTAGGTCTATTGAAATCTCGATTTAAGATATTGTAAAAAGGGAGTGTTATAAATTTATTTATAAAACTATCTATAGTAGAAACGTGATTAGGAAACCTTAAAATTTTTCCACTTAGTTTAGAATAAGATTCGTTTATTTCATCTTTTGCAGAGTTAGTAAATGAAAGACAAGCAATACCCGAATAGGAACCAATTTCTTTTGATTGCTCTAACTCTATAATTTTTTGAGCTATTGTAGTTGTTTTACCGCTTCCAGGACAGGCATTTAATATGATTTTACCTCTTGCTTGAAGATATGCACTCCTTTCATCATTTAATTCAAAAATCATATTCCTTGCCTTAAATGAGTTAGTCCGTCTTGAATATATGGAGGAATTACGAAAGAATCTTTGGCACTTTCTAAATTTTCAAGAATATGTATTGAAAAATCTTGTGCGAGGTCTGCTTTAGATGGTAAAGCTTTCCATAATAAAATACCTACTTTTCGCTTTTCAACCTCTGACATAATATCATTTTCGAATGTTCGAGTGTATTCAATGATTTTAACAATTTTATCTGGGGAATTTTGATTGATATAATCAAAAAGGAAATTATCAAATAGTTCTGTTCGATTCTCCTTAATGTTATGAATAGATAATTCATACTCTAGTGTTTTAAAGGAATGTGATATTTTTATGTTATCAGCATTATTAGCAACAGAATTTAGATTTGCGATTCTAGTTACTTGAGTGCCATTTTGTATTTTATCATCTAATTCTGTAAGTACAGAATAATTTGTTTCTAATAATTTATTAAAACTATACTTTGAATTTTTAGAAGATGTATAACGGTCATCATCCGTAATTACTGTAATCGGTTTGTTTATCCTTTTATTTTCATCCCTATTGTTGAATAGATATAGGAAAGGATAAAAGGATGTTCCTCTAACGTTTACTATTTCCACTCTATAATCTTCGAGTTGATAATCATCTAATCTTGTAAATGAAGAAAGAAGGAGTTCTTCGGAGATTCCTTCCACGAACAAAACCGATTTGGCATAAAAAAGTTGAGATTTTGTTACATCAATATATCGCTCAAGTTTTTTTTGACTTAATTGAAAATCGATTTCTTTTAAAGTAGCGTTCTTAGTAGTATCTTGAATTATATTTTCAGGCATTCTATTTTGAAATTGATGTTCAAGTTTGTGAGCTTTTTTATTATCTAATAGGATTAGATTTTTCAAAGGCACTTTAGATGTTAGAGTAGGAGAGTGAGTAGTTATGAATAATTGACTATTATCTGAGGCATTAGCACTAGTCAGAAAGTTGTATAAACTTAATTGGAGCTGTGGATGTAAATGAGCTTCTGGTTCTTCAATTAGAAGTGCATAATGTGGAATTTCGTTATCTTCAATTTGTTGTTTCACGTCTCCCAATACAATTGCTATGTAAATGAGATTATTTAAACCTAAGCTATTTTGCCACAAATGAAATCCTTCCTCATTTAAACTTTCTCTGTTATGAGGTAAAAATGGTTTAATTGCGTTGACAATATATTCTGTTCTTGAATCTTCTATTCTAAGACCAATTTTATTATCCAGAAATTTTTTAAAAATACCCTCTAAATTTTGATTTACTCCATCCCTAGTGTTAAGGACTTCTTCTCTGCCAAGTAACTGAGAATTTGCGTCTTTCATTATCTGTTCAATTTCAGATTCTGTTTCATTTCTATTTACAAATCTTTTAATCACCCTTCCTAACACATTACTGCGAGTACTCAATAAATTACGAGTACTATCTCTTAATGCTCCTAGATAATAATGTTGAAATAACTCAAACGTTTTGTAGTCAGCTTTTTGACCGTCAATATCCCCTGTATTATATGAGAATTGAGGATATTTTCCATCTTTTTCTTCATAACTGATTGTTATTTTAGCATAATCTTCCTCCTTATCTATTGGGTTAATTACCATATATTCATAAAAAGCACCTTTTTGAGCTGTAGTAAGGCCTTTAAAAATATATGTAATTGTGATAAGTGTAGCTTTTTCGATATTAATTTTATCGGCAATTTCTACTCTTTTTTGGTGAAAATCATCGGATGAAACCGAAATTTCTCTTATTGGTTCGCCAACGTTATAAAGTAACCTAATAGCATCAATTATGGCAGATTTACAACTTCCATTTTCTCCAATGATTATATTGATATTAGAGTCAAATTCAGTTTCTATAGTTTCAATTCCTTTGTAATTTTCTACTTTAATATATGACAGGTACATTCTTTAGATTTTGGATTTGGTTTGGTATTACAGCTAACTAGTTATATCATCGCTTTAAAATGGGTTAACCCCAAATTAGGTCAGGATAAAAAATATTAATTACGTAAGTATTGAGTTGAATTCAAAAGGGTAGGGTGCCAAGAATTTTCTATCTCAAACTTAGCTTATTTCTTTAAAGAAATTGTGATATTTATTGTTATTATGTGGATAATTATCAACAATTGTCAATAAACAACTGATTTTAGTAAATAAGTATCAGAATCCAGTATATTTTTTTTGTTAAAAACTATAAACAAAGAAACCCACCATTTTGGTGGGTTTCAAGCTTCATATGATTCTTACATTAATCTTTAACTTCTTCAGTTTCTAAATTAATAGGAAGTGTTACTTCATTTCCTTGCTTATCCAACACTTTAACTTCATCAAATCCCATATCTCTAAACTGGTCCAACTGCGTTGCAGCATCACCTACAACCAGATATGCCATTTTAGACTCATCCAAATATTTTTGGGCTAGCTTCTTGTGTTGTTCAAGAGTCATGGCACCAATGATCTTCTCTTCTTTCTCGATATATTTAGGATCAAGATCGTAAGCACTCATTTCCTGAAGCATTCCAAGTAATGAGCCTTGAGTTTCAAAACGAAGCGCATTAGATTTAATTAATGCATTCTTTGTAAATTCCAGATCTTCAGGAGAAATTCCCTCTTTATATTTAGCTATTTCGTCCTTGAAAATTCCAACAGATTCTCCTGTGGTATTTGTACGAACACTAGAAGATGCTGTAAAGGTTCCTGGAATTTTAGATCCGCTAAAACCTGAACGTGCTCCATAAGTATATCCTTTTTCCTCTCGTAATATAAGATTCACATTTCCGGAGAAAGATCCTCCAAGTTTGTAATTCATTACATCAACAGGGAAAAAATCTTCACTGGTTCTTGGTAAAGCGATATATCCAATGTTAATCACAGATTGCTTGGCATTAGGCACATCTACAAAATATAAAGATGCCTTGTCGCGATTGTTACTCACACTAAATTCGGGAATTGTCACTTCTTTTGCCTCCCATTTTTCTGCTAAACCATTTGCAGCTTTTAATGCCTCTGCTTTAGAAACATCACCAACAATGTGCATACGGCTTACCGAAGGTGAAAAATAGTTGTTATAATAATCTTTTAGATCTTGGATTTTTATAGACTCTACAGATTCTACTGTTCCTGATGTTGGATATGCAAAAGGATGATCTTCACCATACAATACTTTGTTATAAACTTGATTTGCTATTACATTAGGATTCGCTTCATTTCTTTTAATTCCATTAATAGTACTTGTTTTTATGCGAGCAAATTCCTTTTCATCCCATCTTGGCTGAAGTAAAATTTCTTCCACTAAGGCCATAGTTTTATCGAAGTTACGTTTTAAGGTATTCCCACGAAGTACGATAGATTCGTTCCCGGTATACATATATATGTTAGCACCAAGCATGTCTATTTCTTCTTCCAGTTCTGCAGGAGTCTTATTGGCAGTACCTTCCATCAAGATATCTGACATTAAATTTGCAACTCCATTCTTACTTAGATCGTCTAATAAATGTCCTCCTTCTATTACAATACTGAAATTCACCAAAGGCAATTCTTTTTGTTCCAATCCGTAAACCTCTAGTTGGTTACCAAGTTTCTCTTTCCAAGAAGTAGGAATATTTAATTTAGGAGTATCACCCATTTTTGGCTGAACGGAACGATCGAATTTTGAAGCTGTTTTTTGTATTTCCTGAGTCGCTTCAGCAACTTCTGTTTTCACATTCTCTGTAATTTCCTCTTCTACCACTTCGGCTTTTTCAGAATTTTCAGCAATAAGATCTAGTTGTCCTTTAGGAACAAAACTTGTAAGAATGAATGGTTTATTCTTGATATAAGTATTGTAAACACGCATTACATCTTCTTTGGTCACTGCACGAATGTTTTGAATGTCCTTTTCTATATAACCAGGATTTCCAGTAAAAACATCGTATTGTGCTAATTGAAAAGATTTACCAAGAACACTGCTTATTCCATTATAGAAGTCGGTTTCTTGGCCTGCTTTAATTCTCTCAATATCTCTATCTGTTACGCCTTCTTTTTCGAATAAAGCGAAAGCTTCTTTTATTCCTGCTTCTACATTATCTAGATCTACATCTGCATTTGCGGTCACCGAGATCTGGAATTTTCCTGCAATTTGACTAGGATTGTTATAAGCTCTTGGTTGAGAGGCAAGCTCTTTTTGTTCAACTAGAACCTTATATAAAGGCGCTTTTTTTCCGTCGGATAATATTTCTCCAAGGAAATCCAGTGCATAGGCATCTTTGCTGTATTGCTCTGCTACCGGCCAAACCATGTTCAATTGTGGCGCTTTAGCAAAATTATCTTCATGGTAAAGTCGCTTGGTTTTAGAAAGGCTAACCGTTTGAATTTCTAAAGGCGCTACTTCTTGCCTTTTATTGATCTCTCCGAAATATTTTTCTACTAGTTTTTTAGCTTCCGATTTTTCAAAATCTCCAGCAATAACTAAAGTCGCATTATTAGGTCCGTAAAATTTATCGTAAAATTCTTTTACATCAGCAACCGTAGCATTCTGAAGATCTTCAAGTTCCCCAATTACTTGCCAGCTATAAGGATGCCCATCTGGATATAAATTTTTATCGATCACCCATCCAGTGTGTCCGTAAGGATTATTGTCTACCCGTTGGCGTTTTTCATTTTGCACAACTTCCTGTTGGTTTGCAAAAGCAGCTTCAGTAACTGTATTAATGAGGTAACCCATTCTATCGGATTCCAGCCACATTACCATTTCTAGTGCATTCTTTGGTACTACTTCATAATAAACAGTTCCGTCTTGCCAGGTTCCACCATTTAAAGTACCACCGGCATCCTGTATCTTTTTGAAAAATTGATCCTGCGCAACATTTTCAGATTCTTGGAAAAGCATATGCTCAAAAAGGTGTGCGAAACCCGTGCGTCCCTTCTTCTCACGGTTAGACCCAACACCATATTGTATAGCTACAGAAACGATGGGATCTGATTTGTCCTGATGCAGTACAATATTAAGACCATTATCTAGCTCATACTTCTCGTATTCTATAGATAGATCGGCACCTGAGTTGGCTTTCTGTTGTCCGAAAGCCTGGTCGCTGGAAACAAATGTAGCGACGCTAAAAGAAAGCATAAAAGCCATTAGCTTTAACTTTGAATTTGTCATATTGATATTTTTTTTGAATTTACGTAGCTAAATATAAAGAATTGATTTTTAGAAAATTGCATATAATCATCAGAAGATGAAAGGAAATTGATTTTATTACATTCCTATTCTTAGGAATATGCAATTTTACAAGTGTCTTTTTAAAGATAAGCTAGCGGCTTGGTCTGCCAAAAAAATATTTTTTTCAACCACTCTGAAGTTTAAACTTTTAATAAAATCAACGAAAAAAAGATTGTGAATATCTATTACTAAGATTATCGTCTAAGCTTATTTTAAAATTTATATTTGGCATCCAAAAAATAAAGATATGAGCGCAACTTGGTATGAGTGTAAAGTAAAATACAGAAAAACACATGATAGTGGAGAACAAAAATTAACTACAGAAACGTATTTATTAGATGCAATTTCGTTTACAGAAGCAGAAGCTAGAATAAACGAAGAGATGACTGCTTATACTAGTGAAGAGTTTCTAATTACAAACATCAAAGTAGCTAATTTATCTGAGGTTCATCCTTTTGAAAACTCCGATAGATGGTTTAAATCTAAAGTTTCTTTAATAGCCTTAGATGAAAATAGTGGGAAAGAGAAAAAAACCAATGTGTATATGTTGGTACAGGCGAACGATGTAAAAGAAGCTTTCGAGAATACTACTCAGGCTATGGATAATACCATGGGAGAATATTCTATTCCCGCAATTACAGAATCTCCAATTTTAGATGTTTTTCCATACTTCTCTGGAGAAGAAGAAAAGTTGGAAGAATTCAATAAAATAGCAACTTCTGAAAGTACTCAGGAAGAAGAAATAAAAGAAGAAACAGAGCTTGTGTAATCTTCTAAGATTTTAAAGCAAGTATGTTTTTTAATACCGCAAACCACTTAATAGTATGTGGTTTGCGGTATTTTTAATTTTTACCTATTCATAGAACTTCAAAAAAATAGTTCTAGGTATCTTTACCTGAATTTCGGCTGGATAGTTCGGGAAATAAAATTCTCTTGAATCAATTTTAATGAGCAAAGATCTATTTAGTAAAATCATTCTATTCTTCCCGAAATTATTTGATCTTTTGTAATGAAAGTTACCTAGTGCCTAAATTCCATAAACTATCTTTGTTATCTATTTTAAAACCCAAATTATGGATAATCTAGATGCAGCAAGATTACAAATGGCATTTACGCTCATTTTTCATATTGTTTTTGCATGTATTGGGATGGTAATGCCATTTTTTATGGTCGTAGCTCACAAAAAGTGGCTGAATACTAGAAATCCAATTTATTTAAAACTGACCAAATCCTGGCAAAAAGGCGTTGCTATTTTCTTTGTAACTGGCGCGGTTTCTGGAACTGCTTTATCCTTTGAATTGGGATTGTTATGGCCAGAATTCATGAAACATGCCGGCCCCATTATAGGAATGCCATTCTCACTGGAAGGTGTTGCTTTTTTTGTAGAAGCCATCGCCTTAGGTTTTTATCTATATGGTTGGGATAAGATCCCTGAAAAGTTTCATTGGATCACAGGGATAATTGTTGGAGTATCCGGAGTTGCCTCGGGTATTCTTGTAGTTTCAGCAAACGCATGGATGAATGCTCCTTCTGGGTTTGATTACATAAATGGTGAATTTTTAAATATAGATCCGGTTCAAGCTTTATTTAATCCTGCATGGTTCACTCAGGCCTTGCACATGACCTTAGCGGCTTTTACTGCCACAGGTTTTGCTGTAGCTGGAATTCATGCTTATCAAGTATATAAGAATAGACAAGTAGAGCTGCATAAAAAAGCATTTAAAATAGCCATAACTTTTGGTGCAATTGCTGCCATTTTACAGCCATTTAGTGGTGATCTTTCTGCTAAGGACATTGCACAAAGACAGCCAGCCAAACTAGCCGCAATGGAAGCTCATTACGAAACTCAAAAAGGTGCCCCTTTATATATTGGCGGAATTGTAGATGCCGAGAAAAAGGAAGTATCTTATAAGTTAGAGATCCCTAAAGCTTTATCTTTTTTGGCTTTTGGAGATTTTAATGCTGAAGTGAAAGGACTAAATGATTTTCCCCAAGATGAAATTCCGAAAGTGCCAATAGTGCATTATGCATTTCAAACGATGGTTGGAATTGGGACATTGCTTTTACTATGTGGAATACTCTTCTTTGTTAGTCTGAAAAAGAAAAAATGGTGGAATAATAAAAAGTATTGGCTTCTATTTACTGTACTTGCTCCACTAGGCTTTATCGCTCTTGAAGCTGGTTGGATAGTTACAGAAACGGGTAGACAACCATGGATTATCCATAACATTATGAAAACAGAGGATGCTGTTACGCCAATGCCTGGAATGATCTATAGTTTTTATATGTACATGGCTGTATATGCGCTGTTAACAATTGCAGTAACTTGGTTGATGTCTAGACAAATAAAGTCTTTAAATAACTCTAAATAAGTATAGGATGTTATATGTAGTTTTGTTTTTTCTGATGTTCTCTCTTCTGTTATATGTTATTTTAGCGGGAGCCGATTTTGGTGCAGGAATAGTAGAACTTTTTTCATCCCAAAAAAATAGGCATTTAACTAAAAAAACGGTCTACCGTGTAATGGGACCTGTTTGGGAAGCAAACCATATTTGGATCATTCTCATGATCGTAATTCTTTGGGTTGGTTTTCCTAACTTCTATAATGTACTGGTTGTTTACCTACATATTCCTCTCACCTTAATACTTTTGGGCATCACTCTAAGAGGCGTGGCATTTGTTTTTAGGCATTATGATGCCTACCAAGATCAATCTCAAATTTTATATGATTGGATGTTTAGAATTTCTAGTTTAATTACCCCAATATTTCTGGGAATGACATTCGGCGCAATGGTTTCTGGTCAAATTGTGATAACCGAAGATTATACAAATTTCACATTCTACAGTCTATTTATTCAACCCTGGTTAAATGGTTTTTCTGTTTTGGTGGGATTGTTTTTTGCTGCACTTTGTGCATTTCTAGCTACCATTTTATTAATAGGAGAAGTAGATGAGAATACTCCCAATATTTACCTTAAAAAGGCTAAAATAGCTACGCTGGTAGTTGTTATATCGGGCTTTTTAGTACTTAGTTTTGGATTTGTACAGGAGGTGTATTTTATTACTAATTTCATGCAAAATTCTTATTCACTGGGATTAGTAGCTCTCTCTGCGGTGCTAATATTTCCACTGTTGTATAGCATCAAAAAAGAATTTCAAATTGCTAGTAGAACCTTTGCGGGAATACAAGTCGTTTTGGTTCTTATTGCTGCAATAATTGCTCATTTTCCTAACTTAATAATCACGACAACTTCAGAAATAAGTCTTTTAGAAACTACAGCTACAGATGAGGTGATCTCTGTTTTAGGTATTTCTCTAATAATTGGTGGAGCTATTATTCTGCCAGGCCTTTTTCACCTTTTTAAATCCTTTAATATGATCAAGATCTTAGAGTAAGAGCTTTTCATTTTATTCTTGTTGCAATTTTTAGAATTTTCATTCCAATAGCTTTCCAAATTTAAGTCTTTCTAAAAAATTACTATTTCCTAGTTTATATAATTGCAAAACTGTCAATGTTTTAACGCAATGTGTTATTAAGCAATAAACTGTGGAATATGTTTTGCATTATTTACAACCTAATCATTTAACAAAGGAGGTATGTATGAATGTAGTAAGGTGATTGAAGTAAAAAATAATCTTATTAACTTTTAATCATTGAATTAGCCCAAAAAGCTGAATCCTAAAAGAGCTTTTATATTTGGATTAAATCCTATATTTAGGAAAAATTCCTATATGTTAGAAATTATGCTTACTTTTATAGCTTCAGAAGTCATGAAATGAAAGATAGATTATTTGCAGTTATAGATGTGGAAACCACTGGTGGTGGGATAAAAGGAAATAGGCTTACCGAAGTTTGCATTGTGCTACTTAAAAACGGAGAAATTCTAGATAAATATACTACACTTATTAATCCTGAAAAGTACATTCCGGCACAGATAACTGCACTTACGGGAATCGATAATGATATGGTGGAGAATGCTCCGAAGTTTCATGAAGTAGCTAAAGAGATCGACGATTTTATGCGTGATGCTATTTTTGTAGCTCATAATGTAAATTTCGATTATAATCTAGTCCGCAATGAATTCAAGGAACTTGGTTTCGAGTTTAACAGGAAGAAGTTGTGTACTGTGCGCCTCTCCAGAAAACTGATTCCGGGATTATTATCTTATAGCTTAGGAAGATTGTGCGATTCTATAAATATTCCACTAACAAATAGGCATAGGGCAGAAGGAGATACAGATGCTACGGTGATCTTATTTCAACGGCTATTAACTTTAGATCCTGAGGGACTGATTTTTAATTCTTTTTTACATGCACATTCTAAACAAGCCACCTTGCCACCGCATCTTTCTGCCGAAGAGATTCATGAGTTACCAGAGGAACCTGGCATCTATTTATTTAAGGATAAACAGCATAAGGTGATTTATGCCGGCAAAGCTATAAACATCAAGAAACGTGTGATATCTCATTTTTACGATAAGATGTCTAAAGAATATCAATTAGGGCAAGAAACTTATCATGTTACTCATGAGGCTACAGGGAATGAATTAATGGCTTTGCTGCTGGAAGCGGAGTATATTAGAAAACATTATCCAAAATTTAATAGTGCGCAGAAGCGACCGGGAATCACCTATCAAATTATTAGTTATATAAATCAACGAGGAATAATTCAACTTGGAATTGGCAAGACAAAAAGAATTCAGGATTCTGTTGGTACTTTTTATAATCGGGCTTTAGCTACAGAGAAGTTGGAGTTATTATGTGAAACTTTTAAGTTGTGCCCAAGATATTGCACCTTACAAAGTAGTACAGAAAAATGCTCACATTATAAGCTGAAGAACTGTGAAGGTGTGTGCGATGGCACTGAATTGGTTTCAGACTATAATTTAAAAGTGACAGAGGCTATTAACAGTTTAGGCGAAGAGAAGCCATCGTTTGTGATCAAGGAAAAAGGAAGGCATTTTGAAGAAGAGGCTTTTATTCTGATTAAAGAAGGGAGATATCAAGGCTATGGGTATTTAAATTCTGAAGATCAAATAACTTCAATCGAAGATTACGAACCTTTTCTAAAACTTCAGGAATCCACTTTTCATACCCATAAAATATTGAATAGCTATTTGCGGAAGCATGGAGAAAAGAATGTTATTTATTTTGAAAATGAAGTGTTTGCTTAGAAATCAGAATGATTTTCAATTCTAAAATTCTAAATAAGGCAATGGTTTGTTTATTTTATTTGTAATTCTTAAAATAAAACAACATAAAACTTATGAGTTTTGTCGTGCAGCAAAAATTTTAAGATGTAGGTGTGTGGCCATTTTTCGGGCATTGTGTTTTGCTCTTTCTGCTATTTCTCCTTCAAAATTTTCATTGATGGTTTGAAACCAAAGATTCAGCCAAACCCCGAAACTCTTCTCATCTATCTCATTATTATTTTCCTCATCCACTTTAATATGCGCTTTAGGAGGGTTGCCAGAATAGGTAGAAACAAAGAACAATCCACTTTCCCAGAAATTGGTGATCTTCTCTATATGAGAATCCCAGTCTTTAATGCTGTTATGAAAAAAGTGACCAATTTCTTTATCCTTTTTAACCTTCTCGTAAAAGAGAGATACCAATACAAAAACGTCGTCTTTATTTGTGATGTCTTTCTTCATTTATAGAATATTGATATGCATAAAAATAAGGCCATTAAAATAAACCTTAGCTTTCCTTAACTAGTTGTTAGACTTCCACCATTTGGAAGTTGGAATTGGTTTCCCAACAGTAACCGCCTCTCCAATTATTGGGGTAGCGATATTTACATTTTTCGAGGATGCTTCTGCAGTGATTCTCTCTATTGGATCTGTCCAACTATGCAAACCCAATTTAAAAGCACCCCAATGTATAGGCAATAGTATCTCAGCTTTTACATCTAGAGTAGCTTGTACAGTTTCCTCAGGCATCATATGGATTAGCGGCCATTGCGCATCGTATTGCCCACATTCCATGATCGCAAGATCAAAAGGGCCAAATTTATCTCCTATTTCCTTGAAATGAGATTCATAACCGGAATCTCCACTGAAATAGATATTATCTTTTTGTCCTTTAATCACCCAAGAACTCCATTGTGTGCTAAATCTATCGGTAATTCCACGCCCGGAAAAATGTCTCGAAGGGGTAGCGGTTAGTTGGATTCCGCTAAAGGAAATACTTTCCCACCAATCCATTTCAGTGATCTTATTTTCTTGAACTCCCCAGGAAATTAAGTGAGCGCCAACACCTAAAGGGACGTAGAAATGTGCAACCCGATCTTTCAATTTTTTAATAGACCCATAATCCAGATGGTCATAATGATCATGTGAAATAATTACAGCATCCAGATCCGGGATATTTTCTATGGCTAAAGGAAGCGTATCATTAAAACGTTTACTTCCTAATAGGGGATGAGGTGCAGGGACATTGCCAAGCATAGGGTCCAGAAAGATCTTCTTGCCATCCATTTCTAAAAGCAAAGCAGAATGTCCAAACCAAGTGATCTTTGTTGTAGAATCTGCAGTGTTTGCGATTGTTTCTGAAGAAATTTTATTTATCGGAATAGACCAGTCTGGTACTTTATCGCCTTTTGTGAAAAATTCGCTTAAGGTTTTAGTATAGTTTATATCTCCGGAAACATCGGTTGCAGTTAAATTCTGAAATTTGCCATCTCTGTAGTTCTCTGAAGCCTGAATTTTAGTCAATCTCTCACCATTACTTTTTGAACCAAATTCTGGAGAGGTTTTTATAAAAATGATCGCAATTAAAACGATCATCCCAATTATAGATACCAGGATGCCTATTATCATGTATATTAATTTAAAAAGTTTATTAATCATTTGTTATAATGCTACTGATAACTTTAGAATTGGTTGTTGTACTGATTTTTAAAATAAAAGCTAAAATCCCTGAAGCTATACAAACAAAGCTTAGATCTTGATCTCAAAGAAATCCGGTGGACTGGATTTTAAATTAAAGCCAGGTAACTTTCTCTTGAAGATCTCCAGGGATTCTTTCTGGTGATGGGAGATCATAATATCCTAGATAAAAGAATCCCAAGCATTTTTCGTCACTGTTTAATTCAAGAAATTCATGCATATGGCTAATTAAAGCAGGAGAACTCCAGTAGCCTCCAAGTCCTAAATTAGTTGCAGTGAGCCACATATTTTGAACTGCCATAGCTACGGCTGCGATCTCTTCCCATTCTGGAATTCGTTCCTTCGGGTCACGTTGCATGCAAATTGCAATAATAGCTCCTGCTTTCTTAGGGTTTTCCTGAAGTTTATTATACTTGAACTCAGAAAAGACCGTTGCGGTCTGCTTAAATTTTTCAGCTAAAAACATACCTAGATCTGCCTGAGATTGACCTTGTAGAACTTTAAATCTCCATGGCTCAGTTTTTTTATGAGTGGGAGCAAAGTTTGCCGCTTCTAAGAGCTGCATGATTGTTTCTTTTGAAACAGGATTCTGATTATATTGTACGGGCATTACAGAACGCCGGGAACTTATGATGTCCTTTAATTGCATAGGGTGTTTATTTAATTTGAAATTATTGCAAAATTAGAGTAAAAATTAGTGGAACTACTCTTAGTTGATATGGAATATGAATTTCTTGATGGTATTCTATTATCTTCAGCAAAAAAATAACAAATGAGAATTCTCGGAATTTTAATATGTCTTTTTATAACTTCTTGTGGGGTTAGAAAGACAGCAGATATCAATTACCTACCAAAAGATCTTATAAAATTAGAGAGCCAACCCAGCTTAAATGTCTTTAGTCCGAAGAAAGCTAAGTATCAAAACACGCCAGTTTTGCTATTCGTACATGGGGGAAATTGGAATAGTGGTAAAAAAGAATTATATAATTTTTATGGAAATAATTTCGCTAAAAAGGGCATAACTACTGTAGTGGTAGGATACACTTTAAGTCCTGCAGCCGATTATAAAATGATGACCACCGAAATTGCAGAAGCAATAAAATGGACCCAACAAAACATTTCAAAATACAAGGGAGATCCAAAACGATTATTTTTAACAGGGCATTCTGCCGGTGGACATCTTGTAGCTTTAGCAACTATGGATTCTCAATTTGGTATAGATCCGGATTCCATTTCAGGAATTATTTTAAATGATGCTGCCGGACTAGATATGCATCATTACTTACAGCAATATCCACCCACTAAAACAGATAACTATAATACTACTTGGACCAATGACGAGGAAACTTGGAAAATTGCTTCTCCTATTTTTTATGTTTCAGAATCTACTCCAAAGATTATGATGTATGTTGGAGAGAAAACCTATCCCTCGATTAGCATTGCAAATAAACGATTCTTGAAAGCTCTAAAACCATTTCAGCCAAATCTAGCTCCCATTTTTTTAAATAAGAAACATATTCCTATGATGACTCAGTTTATCTGGCCTTGGAACAATAGATATGATGAAATTATAGATTTCATAGAAAGCCAGTAAACAGTTAACAATGATCAATTACCAATAATTATTGATTTTGCTGCTCCTTTGCTTTATTCACGATAGCTTTTAAACGTTCTTTATGCGCCACTTTTTCTTTGCGAAGTTTGTTTTTCTTCCTATTTAAAAGCTTAGTGTGTTTTGCTTTATTTTGAGTATTCTTCTGAGCTCCTTTTTTGGCCATTTGAAATATAAATTGAAAAGGATAAAGATACCTATAACTTTTTTTGTTTTCTAAACCTGAAACCTGAAACCCGAAACCCGAAACCTGAAAATTTATCCAACAACTTCCAAACTACTATATCCTTGTCCGTTTCTGGTGAGTTTTATCTGAGTTCCTATTCGCTCTTTTAAAGAATCTACATGGCTTATTATACCTATGGTTTTAGAAGATTCTGCCTGTAATCTTTCCAAAGTATCTAAAGTCTGATCCAAAGTTTCCGGATCCAATGTTCCAAAACCTTCATCTATAAAAAGGCTGTTTATCTCCACATTTTTTGAAGCCAAATCACTCAGTGCTAATGCCAGAGATAGGCTTAAAATAAAAGTTTCCCCTCCAGACAGGGTTTTTACAGAGCGACGTTGCCCACCCATATGTTTATCTATAGCCACCAAACCATCATCCTCATCTGCGGCAGGCTTGTCTATAAGATATCTATCACTAAGATCTTTCAATCTAATGTTTGCTAAATGTAGCAACTGAGATAAAGTAAGGTCTTGGGCGAAATCATTGAACTTCTTACCGGTAGCATCACCTATTAATTCATTTAGCAAGGTCCATCGCTTGGTCTGTTTCTCTTTTTCGGCTATTTCAAGCTGAATAGCTTTCATTTTTGAAAGTGAATCTTCATGATTTTTTAAAATACGCTCCAATTCCTTACACTCATCTTGTAGTGTTTTAAGATGCTGCTGCTTGGCGCTAAGCTTTTCTTCCAGTTGTTCAGAATTCTCTTCTACGTCTTTAGATCGCAATATTTCTAATTGAGCAGCGATCACTTTTAAGGTGGTAGTCGCCGATGCTATTTCTGTGCGCAAAGAATCCCTTTCTAACCTTAGTTCGTTAAATAGGCTATCACTTAATAAAGCTGAAATTGCTTCAGGAATAGTAGTAAAACCTTTCCCTCTTAACTCCTTTAAAAGTCCAGGTTCTAAAGCTAAAACCTTATTTCTGAACTCATTTATTTTAGTTTCAGTTAGCTTGTAACTCTCATTTAGATGTTCCTTTTGTTGGTTTAGTAAGTTCCATTTATTCTCTAAATCTCTACAATCTGTATGAATATTTGTACCGGAATAAAGTTTACTTAACTCCTGTTTTAATTTACTGCCATCCTTCAAGATCTGTTGCATTTCCTTAAGGATTGGAATACCTCTCTCGATCGCTTGAAAATATAAGACTTGTTTTTCATAGGCTTCCAAATTGTTAAGTTGATCTTCCAAATTAAAGATCTTCTTATCCCAATCTACTTTCTCCTCAATCTCATAGTTTTCAAAAGTGGTGTTGAAAATCGATTTTTTCGACTTTATATTTTCTTCCAAGCCTTTAATTTCAACGTCTAAGTTGGTTAATCTAGTTGAAGAAAGCTTTAACTCGGAATTTAAAGAAGCTATCTCCTTTGTTAAAGCTGTTAAACTGATTTTCGTAGAATCAATTTGTTGCTGAAGTTGATCATCCTTCTTTGGTAGATGCTCTGCGTACGGATGATGTAATGATCCGCAAAGTGGACAAGGTTCCTGGTCAATCAGTTTATTCCTGAAATCTTCAAGTTTAGCGCGCATCAACAAATTCTCTTTTTGTAATTCTAAAATTTGAAGATTTTTAGACTCATCCAGAGATCGAGTATTTAAAATGGCAATTTTATTAGGTAATTCCTTTGTGACAGGAAGTAGTAGTGCCTTTTCTTTTAATTTTTCAGCATGAGAATTAAGGATTTGCTGTAGCTCTAGTTTGAAATTTTTAGCCTCACGGGTTTTTTCCAGATCCTTTCTAAGCAGATTTCTTTCCTTTGTTAGATCCAAAAGTTGAAAATCTTTCAGTTTAAATTTAAGATCGTCAATGTGCTGTGTAGAAATTTGTTTTAATCTCTCAAGTATTTCAAGATCATCATCAGGAGAATCGGTAATATTTAAATCCACATCTTTTAACTCAACGCGAAGAAGTTGTTGCAAATTTTTCCAAGCCACCCCTTTGTTATTCTTTTCCTCAAGGAGCGCACTTACTTGATTACTAAATTGTTCTAAACCCGTTGCAACTTCAATAGTTGTAAGTGGTTTTTTAGTGAATTTCTGTATGTTGCTTAGCTGAATTGAAAGATCCTCTGTGTTCTTTGTTTTCTTTTGCTGAAGCGATTTCCGTTCTTTATCTAAAGAAGTGATTTCAGTAGACCATGTTTTCCAATTTCTTAGCTCTTCTGAAACAGAAATTAGTTTTTCATGCTGAGATAGTTGGAGACCTTTACTAGTATCGAAAGATTTTAATTTTCCTGAAGCTTGATCTAGCTTAAGTTTGGTTTTCTCTACTTCTGAAACTTGTAAAAGAACCTCTTTTTTAAGTTTTAGTTGTTCTTCTTTAAGTTTAACTTCCTTGATCAAAGGTTCACAAGAACTGGTTTTCTCCTGAAATTTGTTTTTATAAGAAGCTTGAACTTCTGGACTTAATAATTCCTCTTCAATTCTTTTAATGTTGAAAAGATGTTCTTTTATGTCCGAATTACTGGCTTTAAATTTTTCGAAAGCTTTTACTCCTAGTTTTCTGTAGATCCCGGTTCCAGTTATTTTTTCTAATAATTCCCCGCGTTCATCTTTTTTGGCTCTAAGAAATTGTGCGAAATCTCCCTGAGCCAAAACTACAGATTTTATAAACTGATTGTAATTAAGCCCAATAAGTTCTTCATTTCTACCCGGAACATCAGATTTTTTAAGATCTAAAATAGCCCCATCTTCCACAGAAGAAATTTGCATTTCATATTCCCGTAATTTTTCATTTCTATTGGTAGAAATACTCCATTGAGAGCTGAAAATTCCATATTTACATTGATAGGTAACTCGCGCATATGCTTCTTTCTGATTACGAGTAAGAATTGCCCCTTTATTCAAGATCTCAGATCTTGAGATCTTTCCTAATCTTGGAACCTGATTGAAAAGCGCCAAAGAAATGACATCTAATAAAGTAGATTTCCCACTACCGGTAGGTCCTGTAATTGCAAAAAGCGAACTTTCTGTAAAAGGAGAATTGGTAAAATCTATTTGATGTTCCCCACGAAGTGAATTTATATTCTGAAATTCTATTTTTAAGATCTTCATGGCTTAGAGTTCGTTTGGAATTTCTTGTTGCTGTAATTCTTCCAACAATTCATCGAAAGCGCCTAAAATCTCTTGGCTTATATCTTTTTCATATTCATGATTCCCTAATAATTCTAAAAACACTTCTCTGGGTTTTAAGTCTTCTAATTGAGGTGCACCTGCATATAGTTCGCTGGCACCAGATAATTTGTTTTTAAAATTCACCCTGCTTTTTACAATTTCAAATCCGGGAGAATTAAAATTTTGGATCATTTTATCCAGCTCATATAATTTTGTTGCATCGTATTGCTCTTCTACCATTTCTAATTCTATCAAATTATTCAGGATAGAATTATTAATTAAATTAGAGAGTTTAGTTTGAAGTTCAGTGAGGTTTCCAGTTAACTTCAATAGTTTTCTAAAAATAGGAATGGGAAGACTTTCCGGGAGATAAGATTTTTCTGTATCTAAAATTAATACTCTTTTTTCATCTTTCCGTTCACTAAAAGAAAGTGGAATAGGGGAGCCGCTATAATAAGTTGGAACCAGTCCGTTAACTTTTTGAGGTTTATGAATATGCCCTAAGGCGATATAGTTAAAAAAATCTCCAAATTGGGAGGCTTGAAAAGCAGCTTGATTGCCTATCTGTATATCGCGCTCACTATCTGAGGTTTCTACTCCTGCTGCATATAAATGTCCCATGGCCAAAGCAGGAATGTTTGGAAATTGTGTTTTACAAACTTCTGCAGCGCTTAAAAATGTGTTTTGTATTCCCATTCTAATCGCTTCCAATCTGTCTTCATATGTATTGCCATCGGCAGCAGAGCGCAGGTCTGCATCCCGAAGATAGGGGAGTGCTGCAACTACGATCTCTATTTCTCCCGATTTTCCTTTAACCGGAATGATGCATTCTTCAATATTCTCCCTTAAACTACCAACTACATGCATTTCTAATTCCCTAAGAATCTCTCCCGGAGCATCTAGCATAGCAGGAGAGTCATGGTTTCCACCGGTTAAAATGATCTTACAATCTAGATTCCGCAGTTTTAATAAGGCTTTATAATATTGCTTTCTGGCTTCAGAAGAGGGATTGGCAAGATCAAAAACATCTCCCGATATCAGCAGTAATTCTATTCCATTTTCTTGAATGCAGGCACACAACCAATTTATAAATAGATCGAAGTCTGGGTATAGATCATGTTTATGCAGTTTTTTACCAATATGCCAGTCGGCAGTATGAAGTATTTTCATTCAGAAATATGTTTTATAATGCAGAATGTGCATCATTTTCGAATTTTGAAAATACAATATCTGCTAGAGTGGTACAACTCTAGATAAGAAACTTTTTTAAAAGAATTGAATCTTGATTTACTTTGGTTTTCATCGGATTACAATTCCCGATGTTTAATATGACGATTTTTAAGTATCCGCGATCTTGTAGAATAAACGTCCTGACTTTCAAACTTTAAATTTACTACCCGTTCCATAGATAACCTTGCCATAAGAAAACATATTGTAGATTCTGCACCCTGATTTAAATTCACATTTGTTTTTTCCAAACCATCATGACAACCTCCTGTTAATGGATTGTAAATTAATTGTTTTAAATGGTTGTTTCCCAAGAACCAACTAAAGGTTTGGTGCATTAATTTAAGATAACGAGGAGATCTAAAAGTGTAATAAAAATTTTCTAATGCTTCAATGGTGTAACCTACATCTATAGGCTGTTCTCCAAATATTTTGGTCGCTTCATTTTTATGGTACCATCCATTATTAGAAATTGGCCTAAATTGATTATTAATAAATAACTTGTTCAATAGAAAATTAAAAGAATCCAGAGCTATATTTTTGTAGATACTGTCTTCGGTCACTAAATAGGCATATAGCATGGCTTCTGGTAACACACTATTCGCGTAAGTCAAGTATTCCTCGAACCACTCCCAATCTTTTTCCTTATTAAGGTCGTATCTAGACACTAATTTCTTTGATAAATTGGTAATCAATGCTCTTCGAGTATAATCTGGAATAGGTCCTTTACACAGATACAGTCCTTTTATAATAAAGGCAATACTTCTAGGAGACAGGATGCCTGGAATCCAATGCATAGATTTTTCAAGAATTATACTGGCAGTTAAAAAGTTGTCTTCTGGTAGTATCTCCTTAAGTGATATCACAGTACCTAATGCCCAAACAGCTCTCGAATTGGAATCTTCCAGATTTACATAATCATTCTTAATATGAACGTTTTGGTTATGGTCTAAATAATTTATAAAAGTGCCATCATTAGTCTGACATTTTTCTATAAAATTTAAATAGCGATCTATGTATTTCAGATCTTCTTTGTAACCATATAATTGATAATGTTTACACATTACAATTAAAGCTCGTGCGTTATCATCTAATGTATAACCGGAATTAATATCTGGTTGGCTAATTTTTGAAAACTGTATAATTCCTGTTTCAGTAGTCATTCGCTTTAAATGGTCAAGATTTAACTTGGGCATATTATAGCTAAGGTTCTTTGCAGGCTGTATAAGTTCCCTATAAACTTCGGCTTGAGATATTGCAATATTCTCCCAATTGCTGGCACGGCTGGCTTTATAAGCATTAAGACTCATATTGAATTTCATCTGTGGATCGCCTAAGATTTCTAAAACAGCTTCTGATAACTTCGAAGAATTACCTATTTCTATAATTTTGCCAATATCGGATGTTAATACTTCTCTGGTATGAGGTATAGAAGTACCAATTATTGGGCAACCACAACCCATTGCATAAGAAAAGGTCCCACTTACTGCCTGATTAGGATCTTTAGACGTAAATAAATAAATATCTGTGCCTTGAAGTATTTCTAATAATTCTGGAAGTTCTATAAAGTGATCGAGGAAAAGTACATGGTCATTTATATTCAACTCATTTGTTAAGTCTTGTAGCAGAATCCTGTACTCATCTATTTCATTAATAATATTGTTTGGATGTGTTTTTCCAATAATTAGATACAAAGTATTTGGGTATGCTTCGATGACTTTTGGCAAAGCTTTTAGTGCAGTTTCTATATTTTTACCGGGTCCTAATAGACCAAATGTTGAAAGAATATTTCGATTTTCAAGGCCATACTTTTTCTTGATCTCTAAGTTTTCTATCCAATTAATAGAATGGGTTCCATGAGGAATAATTTGAATTTTTTTAGCGTCGATCTTGTAATCTTCAATTAAAATATTAGCAGATTTGTTTGTCATAACAGTTATGTATCTACATTTCGAAGCAAGTTTTAGAACTATGGTTTTTAGTTCTGGATTTGGATCTGGAAGTACGGTATGAAATGTAATTAATACAGGAGCTTTTATCTCTTCTAAAAAATAAATTAAATAGTTTCCATAGGTACCTCCAAAGAGTCCAAATTCATGTTGGATATGAATGAGTTGAATGTTTTTGTTTTCATTTATTAGGGATGCAGTAGCACTATAATTTTCTTTAATTTTGGGGTTTAAGCAATATTCTGTGAGATTTAATTTATCACATTGATTGGATAAATCACACTTTATAAAATTGAAAGTATTACTAAATTGGCAAGACGTGTAATATAAAAGGTCTGTTGAGAAAGTAGCGATACCGCATTCTGTAGGAGGAAAACTGGACATTAATAGAATTGCAGGCTTTTTTTTGAATCTTTTCATAATCCTGATAATTTTAATTCGGTTAAAAGGGTATTTATATTCATAGACGCAACCGCAATTCTAGAATCGGCAGCGCCATAATAAATGTATAATTCATCATCAAAAAGGGCTGATCCTGTTGGGAAAACAACATTATTTACCACGCCTTTCTTTTCCCATTCCTCAGTAGGGCATATAAGTGGTTTTTTTAGTTGCGCAATTACTTTTCTTGGGTCTTCTAGATCTAAAAGTGCTGCTGCTGCATTATAAATTCTTCCATTTGCAGTAATTTCCGCTGCATGATAAATCAATAACCATCCATCCTTAGTTTCTATTGGAGGGCAGCCAGCTCCTATATGGCTTCTTTCATGCTGGTAAGAAGCTCTTAATACAATATGATCGGAAAGATGAGTGATGTAATCTATCCAAAAATCCCGATTTAGATCTTGCTGTTTTTTAAAGAAAACGATTTGTATTGTTGGAAAAAGTCGATGTAAAAAAGCATATTTTCCGTTTATTTTTCTTGGAAAGAAAACAATATTCTTGTCCCATACAAAAACATCAGCTTTCATTACATTAGACAAATGATGACTTTCAAATAACTCATAGAACAATAAGTGTTTATCGGAGATCTTATTGATATTTTGCCGAATTAGTTTGGCATATTCGTCAAAATTGAATTTTGGGGTGATAATACCTTTGCGTTCAAATGTTATAAGGTCTTTTGAAATTGCATACGCTCCAAATACATTTATACCGTCATATATAGCATATGTTAAATAATAAGTATCATCGATTTTTGTGATTCTTGGATCTTCTAAACCTTGAAATTCCTGACTATTTTCTGGGGATAATATTGGTATGTCACTCCTTTCTACAACTTTTAAAGGGCCATCTAGTTTACAGTAGCCTATTGTGGAAAAATTCCCTGTGCGCACTGCCCGATAAAACAAATGAACATTATTTCCTTCCCTTATTGCTGCAGGGTTAAATACACCTTCGTTTTCAAAGCTATTATCTGTTTTTTCAAGGATAACACCATGTTTCTTTACAAAATCGTACATAGGAGTCTTATATAAATCAATATTCTATCGACAAATTAAGTAGTCAAAAAAAAATTAAAAATTCATATAGGGTGTATTGTACTATTATCCTGTTTTTGTAAGAAAAAATTTCTGTTATTAATGCTAATAACAAGTAGCAACAAAATAATCGGCAATAATAAAAATATCTTTCTAAGGTCTGTATTCCAATGATATATGTCAGTTTTTAAAAATTTTCGAATTGTTCTGATGTGGATATATCCAAATATGAAGTAGGATATTTAATAGGAGGGTTAACGGCAAATAAAGATCTTGTAAAATGCTATTAACCAGCTTATTGCAAATAAAGTGAGTTTGATTACTATAAGTGAGTGAATTGCATCATTTTATATAATTGAGGGGATTTAGGTAGTAATTTCAGGTATGTAAAATTTTATAAATCTATTTATTACAGGATTCGCGAACTGTATTAGAATTGAATAATGAGAAACATATTAATCCTTTAAATATTTATCACATGAAAACTCTAATCGTATTATTATTACTAGTTGGCTGGATAAGCACAAGCCAAGCTCAACAGATCACAGAACTTGAGGAAGCAAAAGTGAATTTTGCCCCTACAGCAGTTAAAATTTCATCTAATCTAGATAATTATACCTTCGTGGTAAAAGAAGATTTCGCTGGAGAATTCGTCAAAAATCCTATAGGGTTCATGAAAGAAAATTTTGATATCAACTCTTTTATTACTTCCATAGATAACGATAAATATGATGAATTTTTAGTAACTTTTAAAAGCAGTAAAGGTGTTCTAGAAGCAAGCTACGACAATGAAGGAAATATCCTAAAAACAAATCAACGTTTTAAAGATATTGTACTACCTCTTAAAGTAAGAAGAGCACTATATACTAGTCATACTGGATGGACGATGGTACAAAATAAATATATGGCTAGTGGAAATGGGGAAAGAATAGATAGAGAAGTTTATAAAATTAAGATTGCAAATGGAAACAAAAAACAGAATATAAAAATTGACCCTAGAACTATTGGAGCTTCTAAAGTTGCAAGCAATTAAGTTCATAAAAAAAAAAGAATGCCCTACTATTAGCCAGAAAACCGAGAAACAGCATCTTGCACGTTTTTCGGTTTTTTTATTGCCTTAATTATAATTAATATCAAATTCCATTTGTTTTCACCATCATCATCATCATCATCTTCATAATCATCTTCATCTTCTTCATCTTCTTCTTCTTCTTCTTCTTCTTCTTCTTCTTCTTCAAGGTGTTATTAGATATAGTTATACACTTTAATTATGATTAAGTTTCATAAATTATGCTTTAAACTTTTGTATTATTAAGTCCTAGATATAAGAATCGATAATTTTAAAATTTTATTAGTTGTAATATAAAATTCAGAAATATTTTAGGGCTATATCTTGGAAGGATATATTAATTACAGGTTTTAAGATTAAATGAAGAAGCCTATTTGTAAAGTAATAAAATCTAATTAGGAATAAAATGCAGAAGATAGAATCTGTATAAGAATTTATATACTATAAAAGATGCCTTTAAACTTTAATGGGTAATTCTATAAGAGTCTCTACACCTGAGCCATCTATTTTATTTCGCATAATAAAACTATGAGAATCTCCATATAAATTATAAAGTCGTTCTTTAAGATTAGATAAGCCAACCCCGCTATCTATCAATACGGTAGTATCTTGGGTAATAAGTTTCCCATTGTTTTCTACTTTCAGTAAAACATGTCCATTTTTCTTAACTATAGAGATCTTTATAGCAAGGTCTGTATGATCGTAAGAATAGCCATGTTTTATAGAATTTTCCACAATTGGTTGAATGATCATGGCGGGAATATTAATATTTAGCAAGTCTGGATCTATATCCTTCTCTATTGTTAAATGATCTGAAAACCGAACATTCACTATGTTTAAAAAATACTCGAGTACGGTAAGTTCTTTATATAACGGGATAAACTTTGCATCGCTATTATATAATATTTCTCTTAGAAAGTCACTTAAGTCTGCAATAGTGTCTTTTGCAAGTTTTGCATCTATTTCTACTAAACTGGAAATGCTATTTAAAGTATTGAAAAGGAAATGTGGCTGTAATTGTGAAGTAAGCATTTTCATTCTGGTATTTAATAATTGTGCTTCCAACAAACCTCTTTTTTCCTCTACCTCTCTAATCTGATCTATATAGTAATAAACATATATAATTAAGATCATTGCAAAATATATAAGAAAATTAAGGTCTACAACATGCATAAAACTAGTGAGATTATCTCTCCAATTTAGATCCCTTAAACGTAGTTCTCCCATTATAACACTATAAAAGATAACTACTAATCTTATTATAACGCCTATAAATATGGAAAGCAATAAATGCAGCAAAAAGATGTTTTTCCAAGGTACTTTTTTAACGATCAATCTTTTAGTGCTTATAGCAATTAAAGACATAAATGCAATTACTATTACCCAATCTACCAAGTAACCATGCACGATAATTTCCCACATACTATATTTAACCTCTTCATATACATATGCACGCATGTATAAGGTTTTGGAGATAAAAACAAGATAAAAAAGGGTGTAGAAGGCAGCTAGTAATAAAATTAATCTGCCATCTATATACTTTTTCTTAAGGTGAATTAAGTTCATGTTATATTCCTAATTGAAGTAAAAATTCCTTTTTATTAGACTTACTTACGCGTATTAATTTATTATCCTTCATTCTCACATCCATTTCAGAATAATCTGAATGAACTATTTCCTGGATATAATTGATATTTACGATAGCAGATCTATGTATTCTGAAAAATATTTTCTGATTTAGTAATTTGATCAATTTTTTTAAAGATTCTCTTAATACATATTTATTCTCTTCAGTATAGATCTCTGCATAATATCCTGAAGCACAGATGTATTTTATTTTTAAAGGATCTAATAAAATAGTGCGATGCCCTTGTTTTACAGGTAATCTGCTAGCTGCCTCTTTAGCCTCTTTTTTTTCTTCAGTCAATTTAAAAAACTCTTTCATCTTCTTTTCGAAACTGAGATCGATCTCTGGTTGAGTTAGATTAAGCAATTTATCTATAGTCTTATAAAATCGCTCATCACGATATGGTTTTAGCAGAAAATCAAAAGCTTCAAAATCGAATGCTTTTAATGCATAATGATCATATGCTGTTACGAAAACAACTATTGGTTTAGGGGTGATAGTTACCTTTTGTAAAACTTCAAAACCATTCATGTCTTTCATATTTATATCCAGAAAAACAAGATCTGGTTTAAGCTCATTGATCCTCTGTATCGCAGTTTTTCCATTAGAACACTCTTCTACAACTGTAATTTTATCTACAGTGGTAAGAAGGTTTAAAACTCGTTTTCTGGCTAATGTTTCATCATCTACTATAAGTGCTTTCATATTATTGCAGAATTAACATCCTTATGCAATTTAATCAATTATTAGATTTAATTAATAATCGCGATGTTGCTTCACATCAGCATTTAGGAGTTTCAATGCAGCAAGAAGATACTTAGAATATTTATATTGGGTGCTCACATATATTTAAGGATTGAGACTATTATACTTATTAGAAGCAACAATTCTAAAATTGATGTTTTCGAAAAAAATTTCAAAATAAATTCCCTGCATGATATTTAACGATCATGCAGGGAATTTTTGATTCAAGAATTAAAAGAGATTAATCTCTATCCCACCAAACTCCAACATTTATTGGTTTTAAAACTTTTCCAACTTCTTCTCCATTTCTGGTTTGTTCAGAAGATGGATATTGTGCTCTTCGTACCCATTCTCCATTAAGTACTTCATTATGGTTATAAGGCAACTCCAAACCAATGAAAACCTCCGGGCTAAAATCATATCTTCTTAGATCAACAAAAGATTCTGGATTAAGAAAAGTAGCAATATATTTTTCTCTCATTATTAAAGCTAGTGTAAGATTATCTGCTCCTACTGCTACAGAGGCATCTGCTAAATATGCAGCACTTTCTGTTCCTGAAACTCCAAGTTTATCCATATTAGCTTGTATTCCCTCCAAATATGCAGCGTAGGCTTCAGTAGAACTACCTACTGAAGTAGCAGTACCTCCATTTTGAAGAAATAAGGCCTCAGCTTCTATAAATTTTAATTCAGCATAGCTACCCATAATTATTGGAGCGATTTGAGAAGAATAAAAATTGTCTGCCCCAAAATCTGTAGTAGCACTAATATTATCATCCTCTTCTGTAGCTCCAAACTCATGAACACCTCCTGTGCCATTTAAAGCACCTCTATATTCAGTGTCATTCTCACCAATTGTAGTAATAATTGGCAATCTTGGGTCTCTGTCTATAGACGAGAAAGGAATGGCAGTACCGTCCATTAAACTCACCGTTTGATCTGAAAGTAGTACAGAAAAATTCCCAGTATTATTTGGTAAAACTACTCCTGCATACCAAGGGTTAAAATTCCTGGTATTATAAGTTAATTGAAAATCGTCTGCATTGCTCGTAAATGAATTTGCTGCATTAGCAAGGGCTTGACTAATTGCATTAGCTTGATCTACTTCTGTTAAGTGAATTGCATATCTGGCTTTTAAAAAATAGGCAGCCTTTTTCCATTTAGAAAGATCACCATTATAGATGAGGTCTTCTTCTCCTACAGAAGAAGCGCTTGCAGCATCAAAAATCGCGATCGATTCATCTAAAAGAGTATTTATTTGGTTGTAAACAGATTCCTGAGTATCAAAGGATGGAGTGAAATCTTCTTCGCCCATAGTTGCTTGAGATGCCGGGACATCTCCCCATTGATCTGTTGCAAGTCCAAGATTTGTAGCCTGTAAAACTTTTGCGATACCTACATAGGCACTATTAGAATCATTATTTGCCAAACTAATAATATCATTTAGGTCTGGTAAAGCTTGTAAATAAATTAAATTCCATGCCGCTGTTAACTGTGTTTCTTCTTGAGTGTCAGCACTTGGCTGAAAATAAGATGCAATTTGTTGTGAATATTGACTTATTCCTAAAGAAGTATTATAATATGCATTAGAAGTGTTTACAATAGAGGTTGCTAATAAATCTTTTGGTTCTAAATTTTCCAACAATTCTTTGTTGGGATCTAGATTATCCCCTAGATAATCGTCACAAGCATTTAAGGTGATACTAATAAATAGAAGGAATATGATATGTTTTATAGTTTTCATTTTCTAAAAATTTAAATTAATACCAAATAAATAATTGCGTGTGTTTGGAATATTTAACCCGGTGAATCCGTAGGCATTTGTGCCAGCACTAAATTGACTTCCCTCTGGATCATAGCCCCTAAATGGGGTATCTATCCATAAATTTGTTCCTGTAAAGCTAAGGGTGGCTCTGTTTATGAAACTGCGATCTAATATTTTTTTGGAGAGATCGTAAGACAAGGTCACATTTCTTAACCTCCACCAGGATGCATCCTGAACTAAAATTTCTGAAGCTCTATTGTAGATAGCAGAACTTCGGTAATAATCTTCTGTGATTACCACTGGAATATTATTTGGAGACCCATCTTCTAAAACTCCCTCTAAAATAACTTCTTGATCTCTAAATTCAGTGATCTTTAAATTTCCATTTCTTATACCATTACGTTGACCAGAATCATATAGATCTCCTCCTTCTTTTCTTTCTAATAAGAATGATAAGGCTAATCCTTTATATTTAATTGAGCTTCCAATGCTTCCAATCCAGTCTGGAAGTGCATTTCCCACTTTTACCCTATCTGAAGGACTATTAGCAAGGACGCGAGGAAAGCCATCTTCTTGAATTATCCGGTTTCCATTAGCATCTCGTTCCCATATATATCCAAAAAGGTCTCCTGGAGCGCCACCTACTTCTAGTCTAGACACTATCCCCGGAAAACCACTGTCAGCAAAAATTATTTCGTCTATACCTTCTGGTAACGAAAGAACTTCTGCATCTACTGTGGAAAAGTTCAAGGTGATGTCCCAATTAAAATTGTCTGTTTTTATAGGAACTATATTCACTAATGCTTCAAAACCCTTATTTTCTATTTCACCAGCATTTAGAACAAAGGTGTCAAATCCGGAACTCTGTGCAACCGGCACGGGTAATATTTGATCTTTACTTTTTTGAATATAGTAAGTAAGATCGAATCCTAATCTGCTTTCAAAAAACTTGAATTCAGCTCCAAACTCTAGGGCTGATGTTCTTTCGGGTTTTAATTTATTAGATGCTCCCTGACTATCTCGGGAAAATCCGTCTACGGTGCCAAATGGGAAATTAGTAGGATTATCGTAATAAATACCTACAAAAGCAGGTGCATCTTTTCCTACTTCAGCATAAGATGCTCTAAGCTTTGCATAGGTCATAAAATTTGGCAAGCTTTCCGCGTCTCTAAGAGTTTGTGATAGTACATAACTAAGATTAAATGAAGGATAGAAGAAACTTCGATTTTGCTTTGGTAGGGTAGAAGACCAATCATTTCTTCCTGTAATATTTAAATACAAGGTGTTTTTATAGTCTAATCTAAGATCTCCAAATAAACCAACTATCTTTCTTTCCGTTCCGCCTTCATCGATAAAAAAGTTTGTAGCTTGATCAAAAGAGCCTAAATTTTCTGGGCTTAAACCTTCTGCACGATTAGTAAGTCTTCGGGTTTCAATATCCGAAATTTGATTACCTACCAGTAAGCTTCCAGAAAAGTCCTCATTGAATTCATGAGAAAGCGTTACAAATAAATTGGAGGTCCATTCATTATAATTTAGGCCTTCTTTTACAATAAATCCTTGGGTTGCAGAACCCGGATCTATATCTGGCGGAACGAATCTACGTCTGCTATCATGGTAATTATCTATACCTATTTGGTACTGAACACTTGCCCAGTCTGTAAATTCATATTTAAATTGGGTATTTGCCAATATTCGGTTTACTTGGCTATCTAAATAACTTACTTCTGCAAAATATCTTGGATTATCTGCAACTCCGGCGGTGTAATTTTTTTCGTTCCCATTAGGCAGCAAATAATCATTCACATCAAAAGTAGGAGTCCAATAAGATAAGGAGCTCATAATAGATTTATCACCACCATTAGGTAATCTACCTTCAGATTTAATATAAGATATAGAAGGTTCTATCGTAAATTTATTGGTCACATTTATAGACCCTGAAAGTTTTAATGAAGTTCTATCAAAATCTGTATTAGGAACAATTCCTTTATCATCAAGTCTAGAGATAGATCCAAAATAGGTATAACTTTCGCCACCACCGCTTGCGCTAAAGGAATTATTAAAAGTAAGACCGGTTCTAAAAAAATCGCGGAAATTATCATAAATAGGTTCTCCTTCAGCATATTCAGGACCTAAAGTCCAAAATCCGAAAGTACGACCATCTTCATAATCATATCCATCTGGAGCATTGTCATTAGGTGTAGAAACGATCCCACCGCTTATTCCTTCTCTCCATTTCTTTTGTATTTCAGGAACTACACTTACTTCATTAAATCCAAGAGAAGTTTTAAAATTATATTTTGTTTCTCCACTTTTTCCTTTTTTAGTAGTTATAAGAACGACGCCATTGGCAGCTCTTAAACCATATAAAGCGGTCGCAGCAGGTCCCTTAAGAATAGAAACGCTCTCAATATCATTTGGATTTATATCTGCGCCCCTATTTGTAAAGGAAAACTGCTCTGAACTGGAAGGGGAATTGGAACCTGTGCTTGGCAAAAGACTACCCGTAGGAGCCTCATTACTAATAGGAATTCCATCTACAACAAATAGTGGCTGGTTATTGGCATTTGGATTAAGAGAGGTAATTCCTCTAATTACAATACTAGATCCCGCGCCAGCAGCACCACTACTGGCATTTATATTTACACCGGCTACTTTTCCTTGGAGTCCACCTAGAACATCTGTATTGTTATTTCTATTTAATTCTTCGTTGCCTATTTCTTGGACTGCATATCCAACAGAGCGCTTTTCTTTTTTAATACCAAATGCAGTTACCACCGCTTCATTTAATTGCTCAATATCATCTATTAATACAATATCCAAAGTGGCATCATTGGTAACGGTTACATTTTGAGTACGCATTCCAATAAACGTGAATTTTAGGGTATTACCCTCTTGTGCCGTAATAGAATACTCTCCATTAAAATTTGTAGTGGTACCCTTGTTTGTTTCAACAACTAGAATGGAAACTCCAGGAAGTAAAGTGCCATTAATATCGGTTACTTTTCCTGTTATGGTCTGACCAAACGAGAAGTAAGAACAAAATAAAATAATTAGTCTAGTAATAATCTTTCTCATAATCTGTAGATTTTTGGTTAATTATGAATAATAGGTAAAATTGAAAATGATAATATGTTTAGCTTACATAAAAGAGCTAGTCAAATTTCAATTTGATTATTTAGGGTAGTATTTTACTAAGAAAATTAGTTTACTAAAATTAAGAAGAATTTTTGACTTAAGGTTTTTGAAAGGATTCTATAATGGAAATTTAACTATCATTATTTCAAAAAAAATCTAAATCTTCGACTATAAAGACTTTTAAACTTATAAAGTGATTAGGAGTGCTGTTGCTAAAATCTAATTTTTATTCAACTTAAATATTAAATTCGGAAAGAAAATGCCCTTAATTTATTGGATTCATAAAGTCTCATCTCAAGAGATTTTTTAGGGATTTTACAACATACTTTTTATAGTTACATTCTATATTTTACCTTGAAAAACTGTAGTTTTATGCTGGCTAAAATAAATTTTAGAAATCGCGGTTTATGGAGAATAAAAGAAATTATGTAATAGATTTTGATAGTACGTTCACGCAAGTGGAGGCTTTGGATATTTTAGGGGAGATCTCTTTAAATGGAGATAAAAATAAATCAGAAAAGCTAGAAGAATTAAAATCACTTACAGATCGCGGCATGGAAGGAGGATTGTCTTTTAGAGAATCTTTGGTTCAGCGTTTAAAATTATTAAATGCTAAAAAAGAACATCTGCAGCCATTAATTGATACTTTAAAAACCAGAATTTCAACTTCTTTTGTAAGGAATGAAGCTTTTTTTATAGAAAATAAGGAAGATATTTATATTATTTCTAATGGTTTCAAAGAATTTATAATCCCCATAGTTCAGGAATTAGGGCTTAAAGCAGATCACGTTTTTGCAAACGATTTTGTTTTTGATGAAGCAGATAACATTATAAGTTTTAATAAGGATAATGTGCTTTCTTCTAATAATGGCAAGGTTGAGCAGCTAAAATCTATGGATCTTCAAGGAGATGTGTATGTAATTGGCGATGGCTATACAGATTATGAAATTAAAGCAGCAGGTCTAGCAAATAAATTCTATGCCTTTACAGAAAATGTAGAACGAGATAGCGTTTTACAAAAAGCAGATCATATTACACCTAGCTTGGATGAATTCTTATATATGCATAAAATGAATAAAGCAATTTCTTATCCGAAGAACAGAATTAAAGTGATGCTTTTAGAGAATATTCATCCAGATGCTCTCAAAATGCTAAAGAACGAAGGTTATAATGTTTCCATTTATACCGGCGCGATGGATGAAGAGGAATTATCTGAAAAGATAAAGGATGTTTCGGTTTTAGGAATTCGTTCTAAAACTCAGCTTACTAAGAAAGTGTTAGACAATGCGAATAGATTGATCGCAGTTGGAGCTTTTTGTATTGGAACCAATCAAATAGACCTTGAGGAATGTCTTAAAAAGGGCGTAGCCGTATTTAATGCACCTTATAGCAATACAAGATCTGTAGTAGAATTGGCAATAGGAGAAATTATTCTATTAATGCGAAATCTTCCAGACAAAATATCTAAAATGCATGATGGTAACTGGGATAAATCTGCAAGTAATAGTTTTGAAATTCGAGGAAAGAAACTTGGGATCGTGGGTTATGGAAATATTGGCTCTCAACTTTCTATTCTTGCTGAAGCAATTGGTTTTGATGTTTATTATTACGATCTGGTTGAAAAATTAGCTTTAGGAAATGCAACAAAATGTAATAGTTTAGAGGAATTGTTGAAGAATTCTGATATTGTAAGTCTACATGTAGATGGAAGAAAAGAGAATAAGGATCTAATTTCTGAAAAGCAATTTAAGCAGATGAAAAAGGGAGTGATCTTTCTTAATTTAAGTAGAGGTCATGTGGTAGAGATCGAAGCTCTTCAGCAAAATATAGAATCTGGAAAAGTAAGAGGTGCAGGAATAGATGTATTTCCAGAAGAGCCAAAAACTAATAATGACACTTTCCAGTCACCTTTAAGAAATTTACCGAATGTGATCTTAACTCCGCATATTGGAGGAAGTACAGAAGAAGCACAAGTGAATATCGGGAATTTCGTTCCAGGAAAAATAATAGACTATATAAATACAGGGGGAACTACAAACTCTGTAAACTTCCCAAATCTGCAATTACCTATTTTAGAGAATGCTCACAGATTAATCCATATTCATTTAAATAGACCAGGGATCATCGCCAAGATCAATAAGATACTTGCAGCTCATGATATTAATATTGTTGGACAATATCTTAAAACCAATGAGACCATTGGATATGTCATTACAGATATAGATAAGGCATATAATACCGAAGTGGTTAAAGAATTGAAGAAGATAGAACACACTATTAAATTTAGAGTGCTTTATTAATAATTCTAAAATTAATTCCAACATTTTCTGAATGAGGTTAGATAATGCTTTAAGGTTTTATAGTGAAAAATACCAGTTCCTCCATGTTCCAGGAATAGGGGATTCTGGAGAAAACCATTGGCATACTCACTGGGAAGAGCTGTTTCCTGAAATTAAAAGAGTTCTTCAGAAAGATTGGGAAGCTCCAGATAGAGATGCTTGGGTTAAAAATTTGGAATCTTATATAAAGAAATATAGCGAGAAACCTATTGTTTTAATTTCCCATAGTCTTGGTTGCGGTAGCATAATTCACGCAGATAATCTAAGTAAATTAAATGGAGTTAAAGCTGCTTTTATGGTAGCTCTTCCAGATATAGAACGTGAAGATTTCCCAAAAGAGTGTACAGGATTTGTTCCTATGCCAAAAATTAAATTATCCATTCCCGGTCTTATGGTGTCCAGTGAAAATGATGAATGGTGTGAGCTAAATGTGGCTGAAAAATGGGCAGATCAATTAGGGATTCCATTAATTAATATCGGGAAAAAGCAACATATTTGCCAAGCTGAAGAATTCGAAACATGGGAAGAAGGAAAAGAATTACTTGTGAATTTTTTAGATTCTTTAAACGATTGAATCAGTGAAAATTAATTCGATTTCATCCATATATTTTTAATTTAAAATAGCAGTTTAAAATGCTTTTTTGCTTTCTTAAACAGAAGCCTATTTTCTACCTTATTATTCAACTAAAAAGCCCTAATTTTGCAGCCTAATTAAAGATTAAAGTCGATATGGGCAATATAGTAGCCATTGTGGGAAGACCAAACGTAGGTAAATCCACTTTTTTTAACCGATTAATTCAACGCCGTGAGGCTATTGTAGATTCGGTAAGTGGGGTAACCCGAGACCGTCATTATGGAAAATCCGACTGGAATGGTCAAGTATTTTCACTTATTGATACCGGTGGATACGTTAAAGGTAGTGATGATGTTTTTGAATCTGAGATCGATAAGCAGGTAATACTTGCTATAGAAGAAGCAGATGCTATCATTTTTATGGTAGATGTAGAGTCTGGAATCACTGGGATGGATGAGGATGTTGCTAATTTGTTGAGAAGACAAGATAAGCCAGTTTTATTAGCTGTAAATAAAGTAGACAATTCTAAAAGGCTGGAAAATGCTGTTGAATTTTACAATTTAGGATTAGGAGAATTCTATCCAATAGCTAGTACAAGTGGAAGTGGTACAGGAGAATTATTAGATGCTTTAATCGAGGTATTGCCAGAAGTGGAAGCTGAGGAAGAATCTGAATTGCCACGTTTTGCTGTGGTTGGAAGACCAAATGCAGGTAAATCTTCTTTTATAAATGCATTGATCGGGGAGGAAAGATATATAGTTACAGATGTTGCTGGAACTACGAGAGATTCTATAGATACAAAATATAATAGATACGGCTTCGAATTTAATTTGGTAGATACTGCCGGAATTAGAAGAAAATCTAAAGTAAAAGAAGATCTAGAATTTTATTCTGTAATGAGATCTGTTAGAGCTATAGAGAACTGTGATGTGTGTCTTATTGTTTTAGATGCAACCAGAGGTTTTGATGGTCAAGTACAAAATATTTTTTGGCTTGCACAACGTAACAGAAAAGGGATTGTGATCTTGGTTAATAAATGGGATTTGGTTGAAGATAAAGAAACCAACACCATGAAGGATTACGAGCGCAAAATTAGAAGCGAAATGGAGCCTTTTACAGATGTGCCAATTGTTTTTATATCGGTTTTAACCAAGCAAAGGATCTTTAAAGCTATAGAAACTGCTGTTGAGGTATTTAAAAACAGAAGTAAGAAAATTAAAACTAGCGAGCTTAATGAGCGCATGTTGCCAATTATAGAAAGCTATCCTCCACCGGCATGGAAAGGAAAATATGTGAAGATCAAGTTCTGTATGCAATTACCAACTCCACAGCCTCAGTTTGCATTTTTCTGTAACCTGCCACAATATGTGAGAGAACCATACAAGCGTTATTTAGAAAATAAATTAAGAGAAGAGTACGACTTTAAAGGTGTACCAGTATCTGTATATTTTAGAAAGAAATAATTTTCTAAAACAATCATTAACAAAAAATCCCAAGAGAATTTATTCTTTTGGGATTTTTTGTATTTATAATTTTGTGATCTTTTCTTTATATTAGGATGGTTTTTATTTTTGCTAAATGCTAAATGCTAAATGCTAAATGCTAAATGCTAAATGCTAAATGCTAACTGCTAACTGCTAACTGTGATTACCAGCTTCCACCGGCACCACCACCACCAAAGCCGCCACCGCCGAAGCCTCCACCAAAGCCGCCTCCACCGCCAAAGCTTCCGCCACCAGAACTACCACCACCACCACCAAAACCACCTCTTCCAAGACTGCTTAAGATAATAGCATCTAATAAAGTGCTTCCCATTCCGCTTTTGCTTCCTGGTCCACCTTTATTATTTCTATTCTTTTTAGCTAAGGAAATAAGGAAAATAATGAAGAAGATCCCCATTATGATAAAATTGATCGGTATCCCCGTGGATTTATTAGTTCGTACTGGAGAACCTTCAAAACTACCATCTAAAACTTGAAATATAGCCGTAGTTCCTTGGTCTAATCCTCCATAAAAAGAACCATTTTTAAACTCAGGTAAAATGATATTTTCTATTATATCTTTTGTGGTGAAATCGGTTAAATATTCTTCCAAACCATAACCAGTGGTGATCCAGATTTTCCGATCTACTTTAGAGAGCAATATCAATAATCCATTATCCTCTTTTGCTTGTCCAATTCCCCATTCTTGTGCCCATTTTGGAGCATATAAGCCAATATATTCTCCATTTAAGGATTCTATAGTGGCAATAACAATTTGAGTTGAAGTGGTATCTGCATAACTAATTAGTTTCTGCTCCAACATTTGTTCTTCAGAAGGAGATAACATGTCTGCAGAGTCGTAAACACTGGTCTCTTTTTTAGGTTTTGGAGGAACATCCAATTGAGCGACAGCATCAACTGAAAATGACAGTAAAAATAAAAGAGTTATAAGAAATGAAAATTTAGAATTCAGCATTTATCCTTTAGATATTGTATTGGGAAGTTCATTAATATTATTCTCGCTCCAAGGAAAATGTGTTTGTAATTCTTTTCCGGCCTTTAAGATCCCGTCAATTAGTCCTTGTTTGAAATTACCAGATTTAAATTGAGCTACAATCGCGTCTTTAGTACTTTCCCAAAAATCTGTTGGAACAACTTTATTAATGCCGCTATCGCCATAGATCACGAAATCGCGATCTTCAACAGCTACATAAATAAGGACTCCATTCTCCTCTTTGGTATTATCCATTTTTAGAAGATGAAAAACTTCCATGGAGCGTTCAAATATATCTGCAGCTCCATGGGTTTTTTCTATATGTACACGGATCTCTCCGGAAGTAGCTTTTTCTGCCTTTCGTATCGCCTCTACAATTTCCTCTTCTTCTTGCTTGGTCAAAAATTCTTCTACTTTGCTCATCTTAAAATTCTATTTAAAGTCGAAATCTACATCTGGAGCATCTTCTGAACCTGCATCGGCTTCATATCTCACCATCTGGTCAAAACCAAACCAACCTGCAAAAACACTATTTGGGAATTGTCTAATATACTTATTGAATTCAGTAACAGAAGCGTTGTAGCGATCTCTGGCAACATTAATTCTATTCTCTGTTCCTTCCAATTGCGATTGTAACTGAAGGAAGTTCTGATTGGCTTTAAGCTCTGGGTAACGTTCTACTGTTACTAAAAGTCTTGATAAAGCTGAAGAAACTCCGCTTTGTGCTTGTTGGAATTGAGCCATTTGCTCTGGAGTGATGTTAGTTGGATCTATAGTTACTCCTGTAGCTTTGGATCTTGCCTCAATAACATCTGTAAGTGTTCCTCTTTCAAAATCTGCTGCGCCTTGTACGGTTTTAACTAAATTTCCAATAAGGTCATTTCTTCGTTGATACGAACTTTCTACATTGGACCAAGATTCTCTAGCATCTTCCTGCTTTACAATTGCTGTGTTGTTAAATCCTACAGTTGTACTGTAAATTATAATACCTAAGACAATAATTGCAATTGTCGGGATAAGCCATTTTTTCATGTTAAAGTTGGTTTTTGATTTTTGTTAATTCAGATTTTATGATCTGTAGTTTTCTTATAATTTCAAAGTTACTAAGAGTTTTCTTCTTTTCTTCCTTTAAATGGATTTTTGCTCCTTCTAATGTAAAACCACGTTCTTTTACAAGATGATAAATAAGTTCAAGATTTTTGATATCCTGCGGGGTGAATAATCTATTTCCCTTCGCATTTTTTTTTGGTTTTAGAGCATCGAACTCTTTTTCCCAAAATCTAATAAGCGAGGTATTAACTCCAAAAGCTTCAGCAACTTCGCCAATAGCATAATATCTTTTTTCCGGTAAGTCTATATGCATTAATCCAGAGATTGATTTTCTTGTTGCGCTTTAATAAGTACCTGATCGAATTCTTCAGGAGAAAGATTTCCGTAGTAAAAGTTAATAGGATTTATACGATCTTCATTCATAAAGATCTCATAGTGTAAATGTGGAGCTTCGGAACGTCCTGTGCTTCCTACAAATCCTATGACATCACCACGTTTCACCTTTTGACCCTGACGCACATTATATTTAAATAAATGTCCATAAAGACTAGTGTAGCCATATCCGTGATCTATTCTTATATGGTTTCCATAACCGGTAGATCTATTATCTGCTCGCTCTACTCGTCCATCTCCTGTTGCGTAAACAGGCGTGCCTCTTGGCGCGCTAAAGTCCATACCGTAATGAAATTTTTTCACCTTAGTAAAGGGATCACTTCTCCATCCATAACCAGAAGCAATTCGCTTTAGATTTTCATTTTTCACAGGTTGTATAGCTGGAATGGCAGCAAGTAATTTTTCTTTTTCCTCAGCAAGTACTGCAATTTCATCTAAAGATTTAGATTGTACCACAATTTGTTTGGAAAGAATATCCATTCTACGGTTGGTTTCTGTGATCAATTTAGAGTTTTCGTATCCTTCTAAATTTTTATAACGATTGATCCCTCCAAATCCAGCTTTGCGTTGTTCCTCTGGAATAGGATTAGATTCAAAATACAATCTATAAATATTATTATCCCTATCTTCAACATTGGCCAAGACATTTTCTATTTGATCCATCTTCTTGTTAACAATATTGTATTGTAATTGCATATTTTGCAACTCTCGTTTCAGAGCCATTTCCTTGGGAGTCTCAATTTGAGGAATGTTAATATAGATCACTAATAAAATAAAACCAGCAAGAAAAGCACCGGCAACGCCTATAAGGGCAATACCGAATTTCCTTCCACTTTTATGTTCTATTTTTTTATATGAAAGTGTGTCACTATCGTAATAATATTTAACCTTCGACATATATTAAAATTATGCTATTTTTGCGAATACATAATCATGCAAAAATCATGCAGTGGGTAATGAGTAACGAACAAATATAAAAATTGTTTGCTCACCCTCCAATTAATTAATTATTTGACTTTTTTCAGCATATGAAATCTCAAGAGATACGTTCTAAATACCTCGAATTTTTTCAATCTAAATCCCATGAAATTGTAGCTTCTGCTCCAATGGTCATTAAGGACGATCCAACCTTGATGTTTACCAACGCAGGAATGAACCAATTTAAGGAATATTTTCTAGGAAATACCGTGCCAAAATATAATAGAGTTACAGATACTCAAAAATGTCTTCGCGTTAGTGGGAAACATAATGATTTGGAAGAAGTTGGGATGGATACTTACCATCATACAATGTTCGAGATGTTAGGGAATTGGAGCTTTGGAGATTATTTTAAGACTGAAGCTATACATTGGGCTTGGGAGCTTTTAACAGAAGTTTTTAAAGTTAAAAAAGATCTATTGTATGTTTCGGTTTTTGAAGGATCTTCAGATAATGATAACCTGGGATTAGATCAAGAAGCTTATGATCTTTGGAAAGAGATTGTCCCTGAAGAGAGAATTATTTACGGAAATAAAAAAGATAATTTCTGGGAAATGGGAGATCAAGGCCCTTGCGGACCATGTTCTGAAATTCACGTTGATCTAAGAAGCGAAGAAGAGAAAGCAGCCGTTCCAGGAAGAGATCTTGTAAATGCAGATCACCCTCAGGTGGTGGAAATATGGAATCTTGTATTTATGGAATTTAACCGTAAAGCAGATGGATCTTTAGAGAAATTACCAGCACAACATGTAGATACAGGAATGGGTTTCGAACGTTTGTGTATGGTGCTTCAGGATAAAAAATCTAATTACGATACAGATGTTTTTACTCCTTTAATAGCAACTATAGAAAAAGTAACCGAATCTCATTATGGGAATTCAGAAAAAACTGATATTGCCATTAGAGTAATTGCAGATCATGTTCGCGCAGTTGCATTTTCTATTGCAGATGGACAATTGCCAAGTAATACCGGAGCTGGTTACGTAATAAGACGTATTTTAAGAAGAGCGATTAGATATGGATTTACTTTCTTAGATACTAAAGAGCCTTTTATCTATAAATTGGTAGCTACTTTAAGCGATCAAATGGGGGAATCATTTCCAGAGCTTAGATCTCAGAAATCTTTAATTGAAAATGTAATTAGAGAAGAGGAACAGTCTTTTTTGAGAACCTTGGACCAAGGTCTTGTTTTGCTTGAAAAGATTATCGATGAGACTGAAGGGAAAGTAGTTTCAGGAAAAAAAGCATTCGAACTTTTTGATACGTTTGGTTTTCCAATAGATCTTACTGCACTTATATTAAGAGAACGTGGATATGATCTAGATGAAAATGAATTTAATGCTGAATTAAAACAGCAAAAAGATAGATCTAGAGCTGCTTCTGTTGTTGTTGCTGGAGATTGGACAGTTCGCGGAAAGGAAGATGCTATTCCATTTGTAGGCTACGATGTGGTAGAATCATCTGTAGAGATCACTAGATTTAGAAAAGTTGATAGTAAGAAAGATGGCCAGTTATATCAAATAGTCTTAAATAAAACTCCGTTCTATCCGGAAGGAGGAGGGCAAGTAGGGGATAAAGGATTTCTTGTAAGTCAGGATAACGAACAGATCGAGGTTGTTGATACTAAAAAAGAGAATAACTTAATTATACATTTCACCAAAACCTTACCTAAAGATCTAGATGGTTCTTTAACCGCTAAGGTAGATGTTACTAAAAGAAGAAGAACTGAAGCTAATCATACTGCTACCCATTTACTTCATCAAGCTTTAAGACACGTGCTTGGTACTCATGTAGAGCAGAAAGGTTCTATGGTGAATGAGGGTCATTTAAGGTTTGATTTTTCTCATTTCAGCAAACTTTCATCAGACGAGTTAAGTAAGGTAGAGAACTTTGTGAATGCAAGAATTCATGAGCAAATTAAATTGAATGAGCAACGTGATCTAACTTATAATGAAGCTATAGATCAAGGAGCAATAGCCCTGTTTGGAGAAAAATATGGGGATTCTGTGAGAGCCATAAAATTTGGAAGTTCTATGGAACTTTGTGGTGGTACTCACGTTAATAATACTGCAGATATCTGGTATTTCAAGATCACTTCTGAAGGGGCTGTTGCAGCCGGGATTAGAAGAATTGAGGCGATTACCGGAGATGCTGTGAAATCATTTTTCGCAGAGCAAACTGCTATTTTAAATGATATAGCAGCGGAGCTTAAGAATACTAAAAATCCATTAAAAGCAATTCAGAATATTCAGGAAGAGAATGTGAATTTGAAGAAGCAATTGGATGCTTTATTAAGAGAAAAAGCAAAAGATCTTAAAGGGGAATTACAGAAAGAATTAACAGAAATAAATGGGATATCCTTTTTAGCTAAAAAAGTAGCTCTAGATGCTGGTGGAATAAAAGACCTTGCTTTCCAGCTAGGTGAAAATAATGATAACCTATTTTTATTATTGGCAGCAGAAAATGATGGTAAGGCTTTGCTGTCTTGCTATATCTCGAAGGAATTGGTAAAACAAAATGATTTAGACGCTGGAAAAGTAGTAAGAGAATTAGGGAAATATATCCAAGGTGGAGGTGGTGGCCAAGCCTTCTTTGCAACTGCAGGAGGAAAAAATCCACAAGGAATTGCTGAGGCTTTAAATAAAGCTAAGAGCTTTTTAGAATAATAAACAGCCTTTACTATATAGGAACAGAGATACAAGAAAAATGAAATTCAGGACGTCTGTACCCATAACACAACAAGAACCTAAAATAGATCATACTTCTAAGATCTTATTATTAGGTTCTTGTTTTGTAGAAAATATAGGGGAGAAGTTGGATTACTATCAATTTCAAAATCTTAGAAACCCACTTGGAATTTTTTATCACCCAGAAGCGATCGGTAATTTTATTAAAAAAGTAGCAGAGGCTTATGTTTATGAAGAAAAGGACATTTTTTTTCATAATGAGCAATGGCATTGTTTTGATGCGCATTCTTGTATGAATGCTTCAAACAAGGAGGAGTTATTATTCAACTTAAATGGAACCTTACAACATACTCGCGTATTTTTAGAAACTGCTACTCATATCGTATTTACTTTTGGAACTTCTTGGCATTATAAAGAACTAAAATCGGGTCATTCTGTAGCCAACTGTCACAAATTAAGTCAGAAAAACTTTAATAAAGAGATTCTAAATGTTAAAGAAATTAAGGATGTTATTAACAGTACTTTGCAATGTTTATTAACAATAAATCCTGACATACAAATAATCTTTACCGTCTCTCCTGTTCGACATCTTAAGGATGGATTCGTTGAGAATCAACAGAGCAAAGCTCATTTAATTACAAGTATTCATCAATTTTTAGCGGCTCAAAAACATAAGAATTCAAGTGGTTGTTTTTATTTTCCTGCATATGAAATCATGTTGGATGAATTAAGAGATTATAGATTTTATGCCGATGATATGCTACATCCTAGTTCTCTTGCTATTGACCATATATGGGCCCATTTTACTGAAGTTTGGATGGATAAAATGGCCTTGGAATTATTTAAATCTATTGAAATAATTCATAAAGGTTTGGCTCATAAAGCATTCAATAAAAATTCAGAAAAGCATCAATTATTTTTAGAAGATCTGGATAAAAAGATCCTCAGTCTTAAAAATAAAATCCCAACGTTTAGATTTTAAAATACTTCTTTATGATTTAATTCTTAGTTACTGAATTTTCGTTGGCTTATTTTTTTTTAATTCCATATCTAATTGTTAATAACTTGATGATAAGTTAAAACGTAAAACCTTGATTCATAAAATTTTAACAAGAAAATTTTATGTTAATTTATTAAAATATTAATTTTTTTGTGTACTTTTAATTAAGTTTTAAAACCAATATTAAACTTCACTTTGTGTCTTTTGATATGATTTTTAAACTAAGTTTCTAAAATTTGTTGGGGTAGATTTTAGAATTATCAGCTAATGGACGGGTGGGGCCGTCCATTAGTTTTTTTATGTCTTTTCGGCTCCTTTTATTTCAATTAGCATCTAAACATATTTGTATCTTGCGTCAAAGTTTTGGACATGAGAAAGGTTTTACTTTTAGTTGTTTTGGTTATCATTGGCTTTATTGCTTATCAATATTTCGACGATAAGCAGAAGGATAGAGACCAGCTAATTGAAAGTACAAGTTTAATTGAGAAACAGATCAAGAATGTTGGTAAATTGGTTGTTACGGAGGGGAATTTTGCTCAAGTATTTTCTTACAAAGATTCTAAAAAGTTTTATTTAGATGTTCTTTCTGCTAGAAAAAAGGCATTGATCATTGTAAATGCTGATGTGAGTGTTGCTTATGATCTAAGTAAGCTTAAAACTGAAATTGATCCTGATACCAAAACAGTGACCATCACTTTTATACCAGAGGAAGAGATCTCTATTAATCCCAATATTCAATATTACGATGTAACTCAGGATTATCTAAATCAGTTTGAAGCAGAGGATTATAACAATATTAAGAAGAGAATAGAGAAGTCTTTAAGGACGAAAATAGAAAAGTCTACTCTAAAGTCCAATGCTGAAAATAGATTGATAAGCGAGCTTCAAAAAATATATATACTTACCAATACAATGGGGTGGAAATTGGAATATAATGGAAACGAAATTGAAAGTTCCGATGCGATGGAATCTTTGAAACTATAAAAATCACTTAGAATCAATTAAAGTAGATTAAGGGATTTTTATAAGAATATTTTTAAGCTTGACCTAAGACTAAATTATTTTCGATTAAATCTAAGCCTCCATCTATTAGATGAGCCACATCTGGCCTGTCTATCTTTAAATGATCAAGATGTTTTTTGACCTCCTTAGCCAATCTCAAATCTTTATTAAATATCAATTCATAAATCTCGATTGATAGAAGCCAATCATTAGGATGGTGTTTTTGAACCAGATCAAAAGCCGCCTGAAGTGAATATTTAGTATCATTACCTTCTCTGCTATTTCTTACTGCTTCATACAGAGATTCCAGTTCTAATTTCTCTTGATTCTTTTTACTTTTAATTGTGGTGCTTGAAGGTTTGTGGGTTATTAAGTCAAAAGATAAAGGATCTGCGGGTCCTGCAAATGCCGAGATCACAGTTTTCCCTATAGCCATATCATAATGTCCCCATTCTGGCTTAAACAAGATTTCTTCAGCATGCGTCACGGTACAATCTTTAAGTCTAATAAGAATTATTTTCCCTTGTAGATTTCTGGTTCCAGTTACAATGGTTCCTCTTACATTAATATTTCCTTCAAATTCAAAAGAGATTTTCTTTTCTTCATAAATATCGTAGGCTTTCAGATCGCGAGGACTCATATCTTCTATCGCGAGATTTATTCCGGTTAGTTGCCCGATCGGGGATCCAAATCCTTCAGGATGATGAAGTACCCCGTGACCTACGAGTTCTTTCCCTCTATAAGATAATGCTGTTTTACCTGTTGTTTGAAAATATACAGGTTTATTGTCTGCTTCTATTACTTTAGTGAAATCTCCTGAAATTTGTAAACCAGTACTTAATTCTATAGTTCCTAAGATTTTAGAATTAATTAATTTGTTTATACCTTCTAAGCCTCCACGTCTTAATGCCATAGAATTTGCGAATTCTTCTAACACACTACTTAGGTGAGCAAAATCTGGTGTTACATATAATTGCGGCTGTGGTTTTGTAATATCAAACTCTTGTTTGGCAGCTTCAATAGAATATGGTTTTTTCTTAACTTTATCTGTCATGCACCAAGCGCTTTCACCTATAGAAGAGAGTAATCCTGCCCCGTAGATTTTAGGTTCCTCTACAGTACCTATAAGTCCGTATTCTACTGTCCACCAGTGAAGATTTCGAATTTGAGCCATTTCACTTGGCTCTCCCATATTATTCTGTAAATATTCTACTTTATCTTCTGCAGCTTTAATTTCATTTTCTGGAGTATCTTCCGCTTCTTTAATGATAGATAGATGTCTAATCGCTTCATACATCTCATAATCTTGGGCATTAGAGATCGCTTTACAACCTATCTCACCAAATCGGCGTAAATATTCTGCGTACTCTGGATTAGCTATAATTGGAGCGTGTCCTGCTCCTTCGTGTATAATATCTGGTGCGGGGGTATATTCTATATGATCTATTTGTCTAATATCACTAGCGATTACCAATACATTATAGGCTTGAAACTCCATAAATGCTGCTGGCGGGATAAATCCATCTACCGCAACTGCTGCCCAACCTATTTCTTGTAGAATCCTATTCATTCCGTACATGTTAGGAATATGATCTATGGAAATACCAGTTTGCTTTAAACCTTCTAAATATGATTTATGTGCTACCTTACTTAAATATTCTACATTCTTACGCATTACATATCTCCAAACCGCTTGATTTATAGCGCTATATTCGCTATAATCCTGTGGTTTAATAAATTGCTTTAGATGCGCAGGAAGCCTATCTAAAATCTCATTAGATTCAATTTTTTCTGACATAGTGGGTAACTCATTAAATGTGCTTATAAAGATACAAAATACGAAACCAAATATACAGAGTTTGCTTATTTCTCAATAATTGAAAGCAAAAAAAAGCCTCCAATTTGGAGGCTTTAGTTATTTTATTTTGTTTGACCTGGAGGATATTTTTCAAATATTTTCTCTACGATCTCACTAATACGTTCTTGTTTTTTATTTACTTCTTTAGCAAGTGCGGCGGTACCCATTCCTTGCCAAACTAATTCCTTACCATTAGAATCTATTAGATCTATATATAGTGTTCCTTCGCTGGTAGTGTTAACAGTATTTTGTCCTGCTCCCCAATACCAAGGGTTCCATCCCCAACCATAACCATATCCATATCTATTATTTTGATAGATATTGATATTCTCTTTAGTTTTAGTAAAAATACTAACCAATAGATCTGGTTCTTCAGATTTTGTAAAGCCCTTAGCTGTCATTTCTTCTTCTATTGCTCGTAAGATCCTTTTTTTATCTAAATCTGAGATATCAGCTTTGTCTATCCCGGGTTTAAAAAAAGCGAAACTTTTGTACTGGCTAAAATCTACTTTCTGATCGTAATCTGATGCTACTTTAACTGTGCTGCATGAAGTAATGCCAACAGCTAAAAATAATAGCACGGCTGTAATTTTAAATAATTTCATAAATCAAGTTTTAAATGGTTTGTGGTCTTTATTTTGAAAACAACGCGTCATCTACAAGGTTTGGGATGGTGATCTTAAGTTTAGGTTCTTGGACCATTGCACGTTTTATTGAGAAAATCGCCTCTTTATTTCGTGCCCAAGAACGTCTTGCTAACCCATTATTAACATCCCAAAAGAGCATAGATTTTAAGCGGTTTTCCGCTTTCTTAGTACCATCAAGAACCATACCGAATCCCCCATTGATAACTTCTCCCCAACCAACGCCACCACCATTATGAATACTTACCCAAGTAGCTCCTCTAAAGCTATCTCCTATTACATTTTGGATTGCCATATCTGCCGTGAATCTGGAGCCATCATAAATATTAGAGGTTTCTCTAAAAGGGGAGTCGGTTCCTGAAACATCGTGATGATCTCGTCCTAAAATTACAGTACCTATTTTATTTTCTGCAATAGCATTATTAAAGGCTTGCGCAATTTCTGTTCTTCCAATAGCATCGGCGTAAAGAATTCTGGCTTTAGAACCAACGACCAAATTATTAGATTTTGCATTCTTGATCCATTTTATATTATCAGATAATTGTGATTGGATCTCTTCTGGAGCTTCCTGTTTTAATTTTTCTAATACTCCTGTGGCAATTTCATCTGTTTTGTCTAGATCTTCCTGTAAGCCAGAGGCGCAAACCCATCTAAATGGTCCAAATCCATAATCAAAACACATTGGTCCCATAATGTCTTGCACATAAGAAGGATAGGCAAAAGCTGCACTTTCCAGATCTGAGGCTTTAAAAGCAGTAGAATCTACAAACGCTCCATCTTCATTCTTATAAATATTAGCACCTGCCCGGGATGCCTCTAATAGGAAGGCATTTCCATAATCAAAGAAATAAGTTCCTTTCTGGGTATGCTTATTTATTGCCGTGGTCTGTCGGCACAAACTTTCCTGAACTTTGATTTTAAATTTTTCAGGATCATTGGCCATCATATTATTTGATTCTTCCAGACTCATACCAACCGGATAATAACCTCCAGCCCAGGGATTATGTAATGAGGTTTGATCACTACCAAGATCTACAAACAAATTTTCTTTTTCAAAATGCTCCCACACATCTACGATGTTCCCTTGATAGGCGATGGAAACAACTTCTTTGTTTTTCTTGGCAAGACTTACTCTTTTGGTTAATTCGTTTAGGTCTGTACAAACTTCATCTACCCATCCTTGAGAATGACGAGTAGTTACCGCTTTCGGGTTTATTTCAGCACAAACAGTGATGCAGCCAGCGATATTTCCAGCTTTTGGCTGTGCGCCACTCATTCCTCCTAAGCCAGAAGTGATAAAAAGTTTACCTGCTAGATCTTCCTTGTTCTTTGCTATTTTCCTTCCTGCATTTAAAACGGTGATCGTAGTTCCATGAACAATGCCTTGAGGCCCAATATACATATAGCTTCCTGCGGTCATTTGGCCATATTGGGTTACTCCCAGTGCATTAAATTTCTCCCAGTGATCTGGTTGAGAGTAATTAGGGGTCATCATTCCATTAGTAACCACCACACGTGGAGCATTCTTGTTGGATGGGAATAGTCCCATAGGATGCCCGGAATAAATAACCAAAGTTTGATCATCCTCCATTTGCGCCAGGTATTTCATGACTAATAAATACTGCGCCCAGTTCTGGAATACGGCACCATTTCCGCCATAGGTTATCAACTCTTCAGGATGTTGAGCAACTTTTGGATCAAGATTATTTTGGATCATCAACATAATAGCTCTGGCTTGTAAACAAGGCCCTGGATATTCCTCTACCGGTCTTGCATAAATATCGTAAGTCGGTTTAAATCTATACATATAGATCCTACCGTATATTTCAAGTTCCTCTTTAAATTCTTTTATTAAGGTAGGATGATGTTTTGGTTCAAAATATCTTAAAGCATTTCTTAGCGCTAGGATTTTTTCCTCCGCATTTAAAATCTCTTTTCTTCTAGGTGCATGATTAACAGATGGATCATAATCTCTTTTAACTGGTAAATTTGAAGGGATTCCCTGAAGGATAAGATCTTTAAAATTCATGTATGCGATATTTTAGATTGATAGTTTATGATGACTTTAATTGATGAAAACACTTTGAAGTTATATAGAATTTGTCTTTTTGCTATAACCATACGGGCAATGCCTACAACCACTCTCACAGCAATATCCTCTTTTTAAATGGTATTGCTCTGTAAAACACCTGTAGCCTTCTGGTGTTATATAGAAATCACCTTCTTCTAAAGGGATCTTTTTTGAAAAATTATTCATTACACAAAAATACAAATTCTTAACTTTCGCCAATGATTGTTCTGGTAAACAAATTTCTTTTAGCTAAAGGTTTTAAAGGCATTAGCCTTTGGCCATTTGTTATTTTGAAAAATAAAAGTTTTAAAAATGATCCTGTTTTACTTAATCATGAAAAGGTCCATTTAAAACAGCAGGCAGAAATGCTTATCGTATTTTTCTATGTATGGTACATGGTAGAATTTGGCATCAGATTTTTTCAGTATAAAAATAAATTTTTAGCCTATCGAAATATATCTTTTGAAAGGGAGGCTTATACTAATGAATTCAACCTTAGTTATATAAAAGGCAGAAGTTTTTGGAGCTTCCTAAAATACTTATAGGCATTTTCAATTTTTTGTAATAATAGCTGTCTAGTCACCCCTGAATATATTTCAAGGTTTCAATCTATTGATTTGCTAGAAGTGTTATGAGATTCTGAAACAAGTTCAGAATGATCTCCTTTATCAAATAATTATACTTTAGGTACATTCAAAATATCTTTGATCTCTTCAAAAATTGAAGCTCATTTTTTATAATTTCTGAATGCATTTTTTGAATCTTTGCAATATGATGCAGGAAGCCGATTTTAATTTTACTTCTTCAACCAATCAGATGGTTGTTCATTTTAAGTCTTCCAATATTTCTTTACATATAAAAAGGGAAGATTTGATTGACCCTTTTGTCTCAGGAAATAAATTCAGAAAACTAAAATATAATATCTCTGAAGCGCTAAAAAGAAACTCAACAACACTTTTGACATTTGGCGGGGCTTACTCCAATCATATTGCTGCAACAGCCGCTGCAGGTGGGAAGTATGGTTTAAAAACTATTGGTGTTATAAGAGGCGAAGAGCTGGGGGAAGATTTAGAAAAAACTTATTCTACCAATAAAACTTTAAAATATGCAGCAGCTCATGGTATGCAGCTACATTTTATCTCCAGAGATCTTTATAAATTAAAAGAAGAGGCGGTTTTTTTAAAGAATTTGGATACTGAATTTGGAGCTTTTTATCTAATTCCTGAAGGAGGTACAAACCCATGGGCGATTAAAGGTTGTGAAGAAATTTTAAAAGAAGAGGATACCCAGTTCGATTATATCTGTTGTTCTGTTGGCACAGGTGGCACAATCTCGGGGATTATAAATGCTTCTAATGACAACCAACAAATATTAGGTTTTCCAGCACTTAAAGGAGATTGGCTCTCTTCTGAGATAAAAAAAAATACTTCTCGAAAAAATTGGAGTTTAATAACAGACTATCATTTTGGAGGTTATGCAAAAGTAAATCCTGAACTGGTTCATTTCATTAATCAGTTCAATCAAAAATACAAGATTGCACTTGATCCCGTTTATACAGGAAAGATGCTTTTTGGAATTATTGATATGATAGAAAATTCTAAATTCCCTCAAAATTCTCGTATTTTAGCCATTCATACTGGCGGTCTTCAAGGTATCGCAGGAATGAATGAATTATTGACTAAAAAAAATCTACCTCTCATAGATGTATAAAATAAAACTTCATAAACTCCTTTTAGGATTTTCTCTTTTACTTTTTTTAGCTTCTTGTGGAAGTAAGAAGAAAGTAGTATCTCAAAAAAATGAGGAGAAAAGGGAAATAACTTCAAAAAAAGTCGGTCAGAATTCTACCAGAGCAGTAAGTGCACCCAAAGGTTCTTATGCAAATGTGGTAGAAGAATATGTGGCTAATTTTCATGAAATAGCACAAGAGGAAATGAGACTTTATAAAATCCCTGCAAGTATAACGCTGGCACAAGGAATTTTAGAATCTGGAGCAGGAAGAGGAGAACTAACCAGAAAAGCTAATAACCATTTTGGTATAAAATGTCACGATTGGGAAGGGGATAAAGTGTATCATGATGACGACAGATCTCAGGAGTGTTTCAGGAAATATAACGATCCAAAATACTCATATCGGGATCATTCTTTATTTCTTAGCCAAAGAAGGCGATATGCAGATCTTTTCGATTTAGATATAGACGATTATGAATCTTGGGCAAAAGGTCTTCGGGCTGCGGGCTATGCTACAGATAGATTATACCCTAGAAAGCTTATCGATATTATAGAACGCTACGAGCTTGATAGATTCGATAGTGAAGTTTTAGGTAAAACATTTAGAAGGGAGAGAAGAGAAGTGGCAGTTAGATCTAATGGATCTAATAATTATATAGTGCAAAAAGGAGATACCTTATATTCTATTGCAAAACGAAATAATACTAGTGTAGAAACATTACAAAAGATTAATAACCTTCCTAATACAAATATTGCTATTGGGCAGGAACTTATTGTAGATTCTACAGCTAATTGATACTTAATTATGAATTATAAAAGAAGTAGTGCATTATTTGAAGCTGCACAAAAAGTAATACCTGGAGGAGTGAATTCTCCCGTAAGAGCCTTTAATGCAGTTGGAGGAACTCCTATTTTTATTGAAAAAGCAGAAGGTGCTTATTTATACGATGAAGATGGGAACAAGTATATAGATTATATTAATTCTTGGGGTCCAATGATCCTTGGACATGCTTTTAAACCTGTGGTAGATGCAGTTATTGAAAAAGCGAGAAAAGGAACATCTTTTGGAACTCCTACAGAAATTGAAACCAAGATTGCCGAATTAGCAGTAAAGATGGTTCCTAATATAGACAAGATTAGATTTGTAAATTCAGGGACTGAAGCTTGTATGAGTGCAGTGAGATTAGCCCGCGGATTTACAGGTAAGGAAAAAATAATAAAATTTGCTGGTTGTTATCATGGTCATAGCGATTCATTTTTAATTCAAGCGGGAAGTGGAGCGGTAACATTTGGCACTCCTAATAGTCCGGGAGTAACTGCTGGTACAGCAAAAGACACTTTGCTTGCAGCGTTTAATGATCTAGATGATGTTAGAAATCTTGTAGAATTGAATCCTGGTGAAATTGCTTGTATAATTTTAGAGCCTGTAGCCGGTAATATGGGTTGTATTCCTCCAAGAGATGGATTTTTAGAAGGATTACGTAGGCTGTGTGACGAGAATGATATCTTATTAGTTTTTGATGAGGTAATGACTGGGTTTAGATTGGCTCCAGGAGGAGTTCAAGAAAGACTGGATGTCCGCGCAGACATAGTGACCTTTGGTAAAGTTATTGGAGGTGGATTGCCAGTAGGAGCTTTTGCAGCTAGGGCAGAGATAATGGATCATTTAGCACCAATAGGACCGGTTTATCAAGCTGGGACATTAAGTGGGAATCCATTAGCTATGGCTGCTGGTCTAGCAATGTTGGAAGAACTTGATAGCAAGAGAGAGATCTTTAAAAGTATAGACGAGAAAACAGCTTATTTACATGAAGGGATAGATAGCGCATTAAAAGCAAACAACGTTCCTCATACAATAAATAGATTAGGATCGATGATCTCAATTCATTTTTCAGAAAATCCTGTAACAGATTTTTCCTCTGCAGCTAATGCGAACAATCATATTTTTAAAGAATTTTTCCACGGTTTGTTGGCTGAGGGGATCTATATTGCACCAAGTGCTTTTGAAACCTGGTTTATAACCGAAGCCTTGTCTTACGAAGATTTAGATAAAACTATTGCAGCAGTAAACAAAGTTGCTAAAACTTTATAATAATACTTATTATCACATTCCGATCCCGATAATTATAAGAATCTAGATTATTTAACTATAAAAAACCCGTACCATCTCTTCAGAGATCTTTACGGGTTTTTTGGTTTTATAATCCATCAAACACCAAGTAGACTTGGCTTTTACAAGTAGCTTTTTTGTTTTCTTGTTTACTATATTCACTAATCTTTGCGAGGTAACATGTGTATGTTCTCCTACAAAAGTTTGAATTAGAAGTTCTTCATCTAAGAAGGCTTGTTGTTTGTAATCTATCTCATGCCGAATAACAACCCAGAAACAGGTATTTAATGTTTCTTCGGAAGCACGTTTTTCCCAATGCTCTTTTGCAATGTCTTGAATCCATTGTACGTATTGCACATTATTCACATGCTTTAGTTCATCTAGATCTGAAGCTTTTACTTTAATAGTTTTTTCGAAGATTTCTGGAGTACCACTCATTTTTTAACTATTTCAACTTCAAATAATTTATTCCAGTTCTTCCCAGTCACATATAATTTCTTAGTATTAGGATTATATGCGATCCCATTTAGAACATCAAGTTGTGGATGTTGCTTAACTTTATCTCGCAAGCCTTTAAAATTAATAATTCCTTCTATAGCTCCATTCTTCGGATTGATAATAGCAACTCCATCTTTTTGATAGGTGTTCGCGTAAATTTTCCCTTCTACCCATTCCAATTCATTTAATTGAGTAGAGATAGATTTATTTGTGGTGGGTTGTATAAAGTTTTCTTCAGCTAAAGTTTCTGAATTCAAGATCCAGATTTTTTCGGTACCATCGCTCTTGTAGAATTTCTTTCCATCATTACACAAGCCCCAGCCTTCTTTACTATTATTAAAGTTAAATGATCCTGTCTTTTTAAGATCTTTAAGATTGTAAATAAAACCTTCCCCTTCTTTCCAGGTAAGTTGGTAAATATTTCCATTTAAAATTGATAGGCCTTCACCAAAATATTGATCGGACAATTCTATTTTCTTTAAAACTTCTCCAGTTTCAAAATTCGTTTTTCTTAATGAAGAAGTCCCATACTGTCCAGTGCTTTCATATAATGTGTCTTTAAAGAATTCTAAGCCTTGAGTATAAGCTTCGATATCGTGTGGATAGGTGTTTATAACATTATAAGTGTAAATTTCTGGTGCTTTATTATTAAATATCTTAATAGCTATTTGAAGACTATCAGCAGTACCTTCGGAAAAAACAATAGCATTGATCTTTTGATTTCCTAATTTTTCGAAATTTAAAGGAATTTCTAATTCAGGAGTAGAAGTAGCAGTACCCAGCAATTCGGTTTCAAAATAAAAGGAAGTAGAATCTATTTTCTTGTTTTTTGGATTCTGAACAACCACTTTTATGGTCTCACCTAATTGAAATTCGGCTTTAGAACTCACAAAACTGAGAGAAAATTCACTTTTATTTTTATCAGAATTACTTCCGCAGGAAATAAATAAAACATTTAAAATAAACAGTAACAGGAGCTTAGCTTTCTTCATGAAAAAAATGGTGTTTGCTTTGGGCTAAATTAATTAATTCAATTTAAAAAATCCTTGCAAAATGTAGTAAACATTGTATATTTGCAGCGGCAAGTCCCACACAACCAGCTCCTGCTGAATCCCCCAGGGCGGGAACGCAGCAAGGGTAAGTGGTCGTAGCGGTGTGATGTGGGTCGCTTGCCATTTTTTGTATCTGATATTTAAATTTTATCGCATCTTTGTGATCATGAAAACAGATACTTCCCCACACGTTGTTCTTATTACAGGAGGCTCTTCCGGAATTGGAAAATCCATAGGAGAATTCTTGATGTCCAAAAAATTTAAGGTCTACGGAACAAGTAGAAATCCAAATCCAAATAATTCATCCTCTTTTCCTCTTATAGCATTAGATGTTACTAAGAATGAAACGATCATTTCGGCAATTTCTCAATTGATCGCTAAAGAAGGAAAAATTGATGTTCTAATTAATAATGCAGGGATCGGGATCACTGGTCCTATTGAAGAAACTCCTCAAGAAGAGATCAAAAAGGCATTTGACACCAATTATTTTGGTCCGCTGAATGTTACTAAAGCCGTATTGCCACATATGCGAGGGCAGGGAGGAGGTCTTGTTATAAATATTACCTCTATTGCTGGGTATATGGGATTGCCTTATCGCGGAATTTATTCTGCTACTAAAGGAGCCTTAGAATTAACTACAGAAGCTTTTAGAATGGAGCTAAAGGGTTTTAATATTCAAATGACCAATGTGGCTCCCGGCGATTTTGCAACCAATATTGCTGCTGGTAGATATCATGCTCCAGTACTAGAAACTTCACCTTACAAAAAAGCCTATCAGAATACGCTTGATATAATGAATAAGCATGTAGATGAAGGTAAAGATCCACAGCTTATGGCTAAAATGATCTACAAAATTATTAATACACCTAAGCCTAGAGGGCATTATAAAGTTGGAGAACCATTACAAAAATTCTCCATTGCTTTAAAACGGATTCTTCCAGACAAATTATACGAGAAGATCTTGCTAAAGCATTATAAATTGTAATTTTGCATTGCTAAAAAACTAGAATTAAACTTATATAAACACAACACTATGAAATTTTTTATTGATACTGCAAACCTTGATCAAATAAGAGAAGCTCAAGATCTAGGGGTTTTAGATGGAGTAACTACAAATCCGTCTCTTATGGCTAAAGAAGGGATTACTGGGAAGGATAATATTTTTAAGCACTATAGAAAGATATGTGATATTGTAGATGGTGATGTAAGTGCAGAAGTTATTTCTACAGATTATGAAGGAATTATAAGAGAAGGTGAAGAGTTGGCAGAACTGCATGAGCAGATCATTGTTAAAGTTCCTATGATAAAAGATGGAATTAAAGCTATAAAATATTTTAGCGATAAAGGGATTAAAACAAATTGCACCTTGGTATTTTCTGCAGGGCAAGCTTTATTAGCTGCAAAGGCAGGAGCAACTTATGTATCTCCTTTTATTGGAAGATTAGATGATATTTCTACAGATGGTTTAAATCTTATTTCTGAAATAAGATTGATCTATGACAACTACGAATTTGAGACTCAAATTTTGGCAGCTTCTGTTAGACATACTATGCATGTTATTGATTGCGCCAAACTTGGTGCAGATGTTATGACGGGGCCATTGTCTTCTATTGAAGGGCTTTTAAAGCACCCACTTACAGATATTGGCTTAGCTAAATTCCTTGAAGATTATAATAAAGGAAATTAATTTTAAGCATATCATAATATTACAAAAGCCTGATCAAGTTAATGATCAGGCTTTTTTTTATTTCTTTTTTCTCAGAAAATTATTAACGTTGGCTAATAAATTCCAAGATCTTATTTTCTAGATCTGGAGTATTTATTTGAAGATCTCCTCTCATAATATTTCCCTTAGAATCCATAAAGATGAGTTTGTTCAAATAATTTTTAAGTAGATCTTCATCAACCCGAATTTTGGTAGCTTGAAACTGCAATTTAGGGTCTAAAGAATTGTTTTTAATAACTTCCAACCATTTATCTGAATCTCCCATATCCAGATTAAGCCCTATAAATGCTACTTCTGGATATTTAAATTGTAAATTTTTAATAATTTCTTGTTGCCACTTATAATGTGAAGGGGAAGAGCTCATCCATCTATAAGAGATCATTGGCTTGCTTGAGAAGTTTTTAAGCTTAACAGAATCTTTCTTTGTATTTATATAAATTCTTTCGCCAAGTGTGTGCCCGGGAAGGAAATCTGACTGGATCTTAGCCATTTGGGCTATTCCTTGCTGCATATTGCCAGAATAATTCATTTTTTTTAATAAATCCAAGATCTGATCTACATTTTCTTCTTTTTGAGAATAAATGATCCCTTGTGAGGCTAATCTGCCTAAAAATGTATTTTTTATATTCTTATTCTGAATTATGGAATCTAATAAGACTATACGAGCTCTTATATTTTCGAAACTATTTAAATTTGTACAATCCTTATTGCTGGTTTTGTTCTTAGCGCAATTTTCTAAAGATTTTGTTTTCAAAAAATCATCAATAAAATTTAAATACACATAAGAATCTTCAAGAATAGTATTATTAAAGGAAACATCTTTTCTATAGTCATGAAAATTGGAAGGGATCTTATTTACTAAACTTTGATTATACTTTCTTATTAAAAACGCGTAACGTTCTCTAAGATCATAATATTCATAGTTAATAATAGAGTTTGCGATTTTATAAAAATCTTGAGAAATTTCCTTTTTTTCTTCTAGAGCAATTAGTTTTTGTTTTCTATTGTCTCGAATAGAATCTGTTTTTTTAGCGAATTCAGATGGATCAGATTTGTAATAAGATAAAATAAGATCGTTGTCTTGCTGATTCAATAAATAAAGTTCTGTAAGGAAGTTGCTTTTTTCTGAACCTTTTCCGCTGAAGTTTAAAGACTCATCAAACTCAAGAGTGTTAAGCCAAACTAAAGTACTATCCCCAGGTTCCAAATAAATTATCTGATTTTCGGGAGGGTGTCTAAAAACATATAAGCCAGCTTCTATATTCTTAAGGGAACCTTCAAATCTATTATTACTATCCAAAAGTAAAGTATCAATATTTATACTATTCTTAGAAATAACAACATACTTACTGCTTGGATTTGCTATTTGTCCTTTAATAAAAACGTCGTTAGAGGTTTTATTTTCTTTGCCGCAAGAGATTAAAAATAGGGTAGCAATTAGTAATAAAGTTAATTTTAATTTCATTTGGGGTAATTCTTGCTTGTTCTAGTCATCTAAATAATGTACGTATTGCAACAAATATATATTTTGAAAAATCAGCTTCATGTTAAGCCCTCGTTAAAAGGATTAATTAAAACGTTAATGTTTTATCACGTGGACAATAATGGTTATTTTTGCAAAAATTTACAGGAAGAAAACACTAGATTATGCTATCAGTTTCTAATTTATCGGTTCAATTTGGTAAACGTATATTATTCGATGAAGTAAATACAGCCTTTACGCAAGGTAATATTTATGGGATCATTGGAGCCAATGGTGCCGGAAAATCTACTTTTTTAAATATCCTTTCAGGGAAAATGGACCCTACAAGCGGTCATGTTCATTTAGAGCCGGGAAAAAGGATGTCTGTTTTGGAACAGAATCACAACTTATATGATGAAACTCCTGTACTGGAAACAGTTATTATTGGAAATAAGCCTTTATATAAGATCAAGAATGAAATGGATGCGATCTACGCTAAAGAAGATTTCAATGATGCAGATGGCGAAAGAGTAGGAGTGTTACAGGTGGAATTTGAAGAGATGAATGGCTGGAATGCAGATAGTGATGCAGCTGCTTTACTTTCTAATTTAGGGATCAAAGCAAATCATCATTATACATTAATGAAGGATTTGGATGGAAAACAAAAAGTGAGAGTCTTATTAGCTCAAGCTTTATTTGGTAATCCAGATGTGCTTATTATGGATGAGCCTACTAACGACCTGGATTATGAAACTATTTTGTGGTTAGAGAATTTCTTAGCTAATTACGATAATACTGTAATTGTGGTTTCTCACGATAGACACTTCTTGGATGCCGTGTGTACTCATATTTCTGATATAGATTTTAGTAAAATAAACCACTTTAGTGGGAATTATACTTTTTGGTATGAATCTTCTCAATTAGCAGCGAGACAGCGTTCACAACAAAATAAGAAAGCCGAAGAAAAGAAAAAGGAATTAGAGGAATTTATTCGAAGATTTAGTGCAAACGTAGCAAAATCCAAGCAAGCTACTTCTCGAAAAAAGATGATCGACAAGCTTAATATTGAAGGGATTAAGCCTTCAAGTAGAAGATACCCTGCTATTATTTTTGAGAGAGAGCGTGAAGCGGGAGATCAAATCTTAAATATTGAAGGTTTAGAATCATCTATAGATGGGGAAGTGGTTTTTAAGAATGTAGATATCAACCTTAAAAAAGGAGATAAAATTGTAATTTATTCCAAAGATTCTAGAGCAACTACTGCATTTTATGAGATTCTAAATGGGAAACAAAAAGCAGATGCTGGAACTTATAATTGGGGAGTAACTACTTCGCAATCTTATTTACCTTTAGATAATGCAGAATTTTTTGATAATGATTATACCTTGGTAGATTGGTTACGACAATGGGCTAAGACCGAAGAGGAGCGAGAAGAGGTTTATATTAGAGGTTTCCTTGGTAAGATGATCTTTAGTGGGGAAGAAGCCTTAAAAACTTCAAGAGTGCTTTCTGGAGGAGAGAAGGTAAGATGTATGTTAAGTAGAATGATGATGATGCGTGCAAATGTTCTTATGCTTGATGAACCTACAAATCACCTAGATCTTGAATCTATTACTACTTTCAATAATTCTTTGAAAAACTTTAAAGGAACAGTGATGTTTACTACTCATGATCATGAGTTTGCTCAAACAGTTGCAAATAGAGTTATTGAATTAACTCCTACTGGAGTAATAGACAGATATATGACCTTCGATGAGTATATGGAAGATAAAAAGATCAAAGAGCAACGAGAAAAAATGTATGCTGTTAAAGCATAATTATAGATTATAAAATTATAAAAAAGCCCAAAAAACTTAGTTTTTTGGGCTTTTTTTATTTCATGCCTTTGTAATATTTATAGAGATCGTAAATCCCAAAAGCTATAAAGCCTATTGCTATCACATAACCAAAAGTGGTTTCATCTTCAGTAGTAGTGGTGTTTGAATATAATTTGTAACATCCATAAATAAAAAATAGAATTCCTAATACTAGGTGCCAGATATTTCTTTTTTGGGGGACACTATTCTCCATCTTTAAAATCTTTTGGGAATGTGGACTTCGCAATCTCTAGGGCTTCTTTTAAATGTGAACCGATCACAAATAATTGAACCTGACCCGGTAAACCTCCGCCGAATCCAGCTCTTAAGCCAGAGTCGAAATCATTTTTCACCATATTGGATAAACCTTTTTCATTAAAGATTTCCTGTAAATATTGGACGTTGGTTTCGGGTCCAGTATAAACATGTTCATAACCTTGATCTTCACTCATTGTTGTAATATTTAGAAAAACTAAGTTAGCTATAGAAATTTTAATAATTTCAAATTTGAACCTTTTTATGTATCAAGCATTATAAAATTTACTGCTCCAAATGGCCTCACTAAAATTCTTGCCTTTTTTAATACCATAGAATAAGGCCATTCCGGCAATCCATTTAAACATAAATATAAAGATCATCAAGAATTCCATAGTCGTATATTTCGGACTAAACATTCCTTGGGGTACAAGAGCGGTAAGAAATAGACTAACTACTAATAAAAGCAGTATAAAGTTTTCCAATTGCTTAAAAGGCCACATCATTATTTTTCTAAAAGGATGTAGATCTTTCCCCCAGGAATGGATTAAATAGTAATATTGATTTCCTATTGGAGCAAATAATAACGGATCGTCTGCATTCTCTAATTTAAAAAGCTTTGCTGGAGCCATGATCTTAAAACCCTCCAGCTTTGTATCATGTAATTTTTCTAAGTGTTTTATTTTAGAGATCGCTTCATAAGGAAGTTGCGCTTTATAGTACGTAGAACTTAAAAATCGCAGCCTGTAATCTATACAGGTCTTTTCAATATCTGAGAGATGATAAATTTTTGAAGTTTCTAGAAAATCGATTATTAATGAATTAGATTCAATATCGATTCCTTTCTTGATGTTTTTTAAAATTAGATCCTCTTTACGCTTTTCTTGCTCGAAGATCTCTTGTACTTCTTTCATTAAAACATCTTCAGATATTCTTTTATTTCTACTTTCAAGAATTTTATCTGGGATATGAGTGCCATGTAGTTCCATCTTCTTAATCATTAGCTGTATCTAATTTAACTATTTGATACTGAATTATCAACGCTTATTTAAATTTTAATATTTGTTGAATACTTCTAAGATCTGAATTTTTAACACATAAAAAAAGCGTCTTTTTCTATATTGAAAAAGACGCTTTTTAAAAAATAATGATTTTAGAATTTATCTTAACTCTGCCTGAAGTTCTTGCTCAAAGCGGTGCTGTAATTTATTCATGATCTTATCTACTTGTTTATCTGTAAGCGTATTGTTTTCGTCTTGAAACTTAAAGCTTACGGCATAACTTTTTTTACCTTCAGGTAATTTGTCTCCTTGATAAACATCAAACAAATTCACCGATTGTAACAGGCGTTTTTCTGTTTGCTTTGCTATATCTTCAATTTGTTTATAATTAACAGCATTATCTATTAGTAATGCGAAATCTCTACGAACCGCAGGAAATTTTGGTATAGCTGTAAATTTTGTTTTCTGATTTTTGGCGGTTTCTTGGACCAAGTCCCAGTTGAAATCTGCAAATAAAACCTCTTGCTGAATTCCAAAGTGTTTCAAGATAGATTTCTTGATCACCCCAAATTCTACCAATTTTGCTTTTCCAGAACTTATAGAGATCCCTTCAGAAAAAACATCAGATTTTACTTCTCCTGTTTTAATGGAATTTATACCTAATCTTTCCAATATACGTTCGATGCTTCCTTTAGTGTAAAAGAAATTCCCATTACTATTAGCAGTATTCCAGCTTTCAGAAAATTTATTACCAGTAACAAAAAGGCTAAGATGTTTATTTTCTATTCTTCCGCTTTCGTAATTATGGTAGGTTTTACCAAATTCAAATAATTTTAGATCTGCCTGCTTTCTATTAATGTTGTAACTAACAGCTTCTAAGCCAGAAAAAAGCAAAGATTGCCTCATTACAGAAAGATCCTGGCTTAAAGGATTCAGCATTACCACATTTTGTTCTTCATGTAGCTGTTCAGATAATTTAATATATGTTGGCGTAGTTAAAGAATTTGCCATTGTCTCAAAGAAACCTTGTCCTACCAACTGATTAGCAATAAGATTTTGAAGCTTATAATCTTCAAATTTTCCTGAATTTGCTATAGAGGCATTAAGCTTAGTTCCAGATTCGATATTATTGTATCCGTAAACTCTTAATATCTCCTCGATCACATCAGATTCTCTTTGAACATCTACTCTATAAGAAGGTATAGTAAGCCCCATTCCGGTTTCGGTAACATTATTCACCCGAATTTCCAATGAAGCTAAAATAGACTTGATAGTTTCTTCAGCTAAGTTTTGTCCTATTAGTTTATTGACTTTTTCGAAAGTTAAGAATACCTGAAAATCCTCTACCTTTTTAAAATAAAGATCATCTATATCGCTAGTGATCTCGCCTCCTGCGACCTCTTTTATTAAAATAGCAACTCTTTTAAGAGCGTATTCTGTGATGTTAGGATCTATACCACGTTCAAACCTAAAAGATGCATCGGTATTTAACCCGTGACGTTTTGCAGTTTTCCTAACGCTTACAGGATTAAAATAGGCACTTTCTATAAATAATTTGGTGGTGTTTTCTGAAACTCCGCTGCCAATTCCTCCAAAAACTCCGGCTATACATAAAGGTTTTTCTATATCACAGATCATTAGGTCTTCCGCATGAAGTTCTCTTTCTACTTCATCTAATGTGGTGAATTTTGTTCCAGCTTCTACAGTTTTTACATGAATCTCATTTCCAACGATCTTTTCAGCATCAAATGCATGTAAAGGTTGCCCTAATTCATGCATCACATAGTTGGTTGCATCTACTATATTATTCTTGGGATTAATCCCGATCGCTTTTAATCTATTTTGAAGCCATTGTGGAGAATCTGAAACCTTGATTCCAGAAATGGTAACACCACAATAGCGTGGTGCCAAATTAGAATTTTCTACATGAATGGGTATTCTTAAACTTCTACTGTCTACGTGAAAACCACTTACAGATGGTGTTATGAGTTCTAAACTTAGGTCTTGTTGTTGGTAACCGGCTTTTAAATCTCTGGCAACTCCCCAGTGACTCATTGCATCGGCACGATTTGGTGTTAATCCAATTTCAAATACTTGATCATTTTCAATTTCAAAGATCTCTGCTACTCGCATTCCGGGTTTAAGCTCTTCTTTTAGAACCATGATCCCATCATGGCTACTTCCTAGTCCCAATTCACTTTCTGAACAAACCATACCATGACTGGCTTCTCCTCTTATTTTCCCTTTCTTGATCTCCCAAGCCTCTCCTTTGTCGTCATAAAGTGTAGTGCCAACAGTAGCAACCGGCACATTTTGTCCTGCTGCAATATTAGGTGCACCACAAACTATTTGCAAAGCTTCTCCATTTCCAACATCTATCTTACAAAGTTGTAGTCTATCTGCATTTGGATGTGGAATACAACTTAAAACATGCCCAGTTACAATACCTTCCAAAGCCCCTTTAATACTTTGAAAATTATTGATGCCTTCAACCTCCAGACCTAGATCTGTTAATAAATAACCTGTTTCTTCAGGGTTTTTAGGGAGTTTGATAAATTGCTTAAGCCAGTTATATGAAATTTTCATCGAATAGGTTTTTCAGGCTGCAAAGATAGTATTACCAAAAGTATTGACATAATTACAAAATTGTTTTTTATCGGGTTTTATGGTAAAAAGAAAGGAGGCCCATGAGCCTCCTTTGCTATTACTTTATCGTTGAATTCAATTATTCAGATTTATTATAGTTTTGAACAGTTGCTTTTTCCCATTTATCAGATCCATCTTCTTGCTGATAAACCACCCATTCTATTGAGTTATTTGAATTTTTCATTACTTCATGACGAACACTATGAGATTTACCATTTCTGTCTACAAAGCTTTCCATAAGTTCTACCTTGTTATTTCCTAGATCTTTTACCTTCATGTGAGAAATGTTGATGCCAAAGGGATCTGTTGGATTAATAAAGGCCATATCGTAGGTGTCTTCTAATGCATCATAAACTACAATTCTCTTTCCAACAGGGCTATTTCCCAGGTTGTAGTAGTTAATAGTTAATATATTTCCGCTTTCATCATAGCTGGAAGAACTGCGAAAAGTATTTTCATTAATTACCTTATCATCATTATAGTTAGAAACAGCAACATTATAATCACCTTTCATAAATTCAAACTTTTTATGCTTGTTTTCTATTTTTGCAAGCTTCGTTTTAGAAGCTCGAAATATTTCTACATCAAGATCTTCTTTGCTGTTTTCAGTTAAAGCGATAGATTTCAGAAGATTTTTTTTAGCTTCTTCCTTATTTCCCATTTCCAATAACAGGTCTGCATAAGAATCGTAAGGATTAGCTTCATCACTATATTCCTTAATTTGAGCTTCGAACACTACTTTTGCTGCATCTAAGTCTTGGTCTTCGAGCATCAAAGTATATCCCAGAATATTCAAAGGTTCCTCAAAACCATTATAAGATTTATCTGTATTTAACTTTTCATAGGATTTAAGGCTTTGTTCAATTCCCTTGTCTTTGTATTCTTTATGAAGTTGGTCTGCTAAATTTGGTTTTACATTTTCTTGCCCTAGAACCATTGAACTTAGGCTAATAAGCATTATGCCCAAAAACCATTTAAGATTTAGATTTGTTCTCATAATTTTAATTTAATATTAGTACTAATTGATTAAAATATAGTTGGGAGGATAAATTGAAATCAGACGTTTAGATCGAGGATCTAATAAACTAGTGGAGTAGAATTTGCGAATGCTGGTTGGGCAAATCACAGGGACTTAAAGTTACAAAATAACTTTTAATATGCTAATAATCAGAATTTAAGTATTTTAAATCAATTTCGATTCAGTTTATCTAATTTCAGTAATTACCTTCTGAAGAGATATGTAACCTTTTTATCTTTTAAAATTCCGGATTAGGTTTCTTTTTTCTATTTTTAAAATATTGGTGTATTATGTTGTGAGTGATATTAAAAGATGATGCTGGGTATATTGGAAATAAACAAAGGAGATGAAAAATCATCTCCTTTAATTTAAAGTTAAAATAGGTTTTTTATAGTGAGCGGAATAGTTAAGTTCCAGCTACGTACCAACATGCTTCCATATGAATAATTAAGTAAAATCGTTGCCCTGTTAAAATTGTTGATTCTTTATATAATCCCGGAGCTTGCCTTTTTGAAGGGAGTGAAGTTGCTCTATAGACATGCGAAACTAGATTGGTATATCCGTCTAACATCGTAATCGAATATTGTCCAGTTTTAAATACTTCTACGTGTCCAACAAGTAATCCTTTGCTTGTAAGATTTTGTCCTGCAGCGGCCCAAATTTCATAGACTTCACTAGATTTATCAGCAGCTATATTATTAGAATCTAAATACCAACCCCAATTATTATTACTAGGCTTTTCATTATATTTTGAAATAAGAGTAGTGCCAGTTTTCATAAATGCTGTTTCACAAACTTGAACAGGTGGTGGATCTTCTTGACACAACTTTACACAATACTCAAAATTATACCAACTTGGTTGAGGTCCTGGTAAATTTCCTGCAAAATGTTCTGCCAAATTGCCGCCAGCTGTAAATATTGTCCAGGTTCTAATATAAAATGATCCACATTCAACAGGAAGGGTAGTTATAGGGAAAGTGTACGTATAAGTAGTTATTGAAGCACCTCCGGTAGGATGTACTACTTGATTAGGGATTTCCCCAACCATAGTAGCTGCTGGTAAATCAGCTTCAGAAGCGTAAAACCCAACTCTGGATTGAACAAGTTTTCTATCTGCACCATTTCCATCTCTTTCAGTAGCAATAATTTTTACAAATAAGTTGCTTCCGTCTTGAGATACTTCAACTATACCAACACTAGCATCCCCAAATGGCCAAGTGACCTTTTCTCCGCATGCCACATCTCCTAGGGAGCTAACTAAATCTAAAGTTTTAATTCCATCGAATCCATTGGCCTCAGGAACTGAGTTGTCTACAGAGCAGGAAGTTACACCCATGAGCAACAATCCCGCAAAAAATAATTTTTTCATCATGATTAATTAATTGATTAATAAGCATGAAATTAAACCTTAAATAAATGCGTAACTTATTGATTGTCAGTTAGTCGTCAAGCTTTTCTGTTTAATCGCTAAAGAGATGATTTTGGGAGGATTATCCCAATTCGAAGATGGAAATATTGTGAGAAAAAGAGATAATGGAGAAATTTAACAGGAATTTCATTAACTAAAAATAGGTTGATTCATTATTTCATAAATTTTATATGCAACAATACAGGATTTCCTCTATACCCTCTTTGTTATAAAATGAGTAAAACTGGAATTTAGAGCATAGTTTAACTAATGTAATTCCAGATATTCTTATGCTTAGCTACTTGCTGGTAGGTATATTTCACCATTTTATGTTCGGGTAGTTCTAGGTTTGGATCATCAGTTAGCAATCTTTTAGCATAATCTCTAGCAGATTTTAGGATCTGGTTGTCTTTTACAATATCTGCGATCTTTAAATTGAGAACACCACTTTGTTGTGTTCCCATAAGATCCCCGGGACCTCTTAATTTCAGGTCGACTTCAGCCAATTCAAAGCCGTCATTGGTACTCACCATGGTTTGTAAACGAGTTTTACTATCTTCAGATAATTTGTGTCCAGACATCAAGATGCAATAACTCTGCTCCGCACCACGACCCACGCGTCCACGAAGTTGGTGGAGTTGGGAAAGTCCAAAACGTTCTGAGCTTTCAATAATCATTACACTTGCATTTGGAACATTTACTCCAACTTCTATTACAGTGGTAGCCACCATAATTTGAGTATCTCCATTTATAAAACGATCCATTTCATAATTTTTATCTGCAGGTTTCATTTGCCCATGAACAATAGAGATTTGATATTTCGGCATTGGAAACTCCCTAGAGATACTTTCATAACCATCCATTAGATCTTTATAATCCATTTTTTCTGACTCCTGGATTAATGGATAAACGATATAAATTTGTCTGCCTTTTTCAATTTCATCTCTAATAAATCTAAAGACTTTTAGTCTATTACTATCGAATCTATGAACTGTTTTTATGGGTCTTCTTCCGGGTGGAAGTTCATCTATAACAGAGACGTCAAGATCGCCATACAAACTCATAGCTAGGGTTCTTGGAATTGGTGTTGCCGTCATCACTAAAATGTGAGATGGGAGATCATTTTTTTTCCATAATTTAGAACGTTGTTCTACTCCAAATCTATGTTGCTCATCTATAATTGCAAGGCCTAAATTTTTGAATTTTACCTTGTCTTCGAGTAGGGCATGAGTACCAATTAGGATGTCTAATTCCCCATTTTCTAGTTTTTCATGTATTTCTCTTCTCTTTGAAGCTTTAGTTGAGCCAGTTAGTAGTTCTATACTGGTATTCAGTTCTTTACATAATTCAACTAATCCCGTATAGTGCTGTACTGACAAAATTTCAGTAGGGGCCATTAAACAGGCTTGAAATCCGTTGTCAAGTGCTATTAACATTGACATTAAGGCTACAATAGTCTTCCCAGATCCTACATCTCCTTGTAAAAGTCTATTCATCTGTGCTCCACTACCAAGATCGCTCCTAATTTCTTTGATCACTTTCTTTTGTGCACCTGTTAATTGGAAGGGTAAATGTTCGCTATAAAAGGTTTCAAAATTTTCTCCGATCGTATCAAAAACATAGCCTTTAATACGTTTTTTATGAAGCATATTTTTCACCAAAAGCTGCAACTGAATGTAAAATAATTCTTCAAATTTAAGTCTAAATTGTGCCCTTGCTAACAGCTCCTGACTCTTCGGAAAATGAACATTAAAAAGTGCTTCAGCTCTAGAAATTAATTTGAGATCTTCATGAATATTTTGTGGTAATGTATCGTAGAATTTCCCTTTGGTTTCAATAAATAATTGCTGCATTAATTTATTGATCACTCTATTTGTAATTCCTTTATTGGTGAGTTTTTCTGAAGAAGGATATACAGGTTGCATTGCAGTTCGTAAACTTTTTTCATGCTCTTCCAATAATTCCATTTCAGGATGAGCCATACTAAATAACCCATTAAACCAATTGGTTTTTCCGAAGATCACATAAGGAGTATTGAGTTTTAAATTTTCCCTAATCCATTTTTGACCACGAAACCAAACTAACTCCATTTTCCCAGTTTCATCCACGAAATCCGCTACAAGACGTTTTCCCCTTTTTTGTTCTATGGTTCTAAAGGCTACTATTTTACCAAGTACTTGTACATCTGCCGAACTCTGTTGAAGTTGATTTATTTTATAATACTTGGTCTTATCTAGATATCTATTAGGAAAGAAGTTAATAAGATCTTGGTAGGTATGAATGCCTAATTCTTTTCTAAACAGCTCTGCCCGGCTGGGACCAACTCCTTTTAAATAATCTATGGGGGTTTGTAGTAAATTGGTATTCATGAAACGAAGATATTAAATTCCTCTTTTAAAGCCTCATGGGAGGTAGATTTACATGCGGGATTCCTTTGTTTAAATTAGGCATTTAACAATATTCATATTGAGTTTTTGTAATGGTCTTGATTTATATTACAATTTCTAGCTTCACAGGTATAAGTTTATAAGAATGAATCGGGGAGATTTAGAATTTAATAAAGGGATTTTGTATTTTGCTTTCCTGTTGAAGTCTCAATTCATGAAACAAATTCTCTTATTATTTGCTTTAATATTCCACTTTATGGGATATGCCCAATATGATAGTTCTTTAGATCAAACTAAAAAAGTTGATTTTTTACAGGCAGATGCTGAAATAAGTATTTTTCCGAAGGAGAGAAGGGTAGAAGGAGAAGTGAATTATAATTTTACTATTCTTATTCCACAAGATTCTATTTTTATTGATGCCAAAAACATGGAGTTCTCATCTGTTCTTCTGAATGGCAAAAAGGTTGCATACACAAATGATAGCTCAAGAATATGGATTAAAACCGCCTTTTTGCCAAAGCGAGAATATCATCTTAATTTAAAATATAGCGCCACACCAAAACGAGCAATGTATTTTATTAACTGGGATTCTCCCGAGGAAAATATAAGTAAACAAGTGTGGACTCAAGGCCAGGGAAGGGATAATTCCAATTGGATACCAAGTTTTGACGATATGACCGAAAAGTTGATCTTCAATTTAACTTTCAATTTTAATAAAGATTATCAAGTTATTTCAAATGGGGAATTAGCAAAAAAAAGTTCGCTTAATGATTCTATAACTCAATGGAGATTTAAAATGGATCATCCTATGAGTAGTTATTTAGTAGCATTTGCGGCAGGGAATTATTCTAAATTCACTCAGCAATCTAAAACTTCGGTTCCTATAGAGCTATATTTTGAACCAAAAGATTCGCTTATGGTAGAACCAACTTATAGATACACCAAAGAAACTTTCGATTTTTTTGAGGAAGAAATTGGTGTTAAATACCCTTGGAAAAACTATAAACAGGTTCCTGTTCAGGATTTTCTTTATTCAGGAATGGAAAATACAGGCTTTACAATTTTCTCCAATTATTTCGTAATAGATTCTACAGCTTACACAGATCAAAATTATGTTTTTGTAAATGCACATGAACTTGCCCATCAGTGGTTCGGGGATATGGTTACAGAAACGAATGGAAAACACCATTGGTTACACGAAAGTTTCGCTACTTATTATGCCTGGCTAGCAGAAAAAGAGGTATTTGGAGAAGACTATTTATACTGGAAATTATATGAATCTGCAGAACAATTAAAAGAACTTAGCGACTCTGGAAAAGGGGAGTCCTTACTTAGTTCTAATGCGAGTTCCCTTACATATTATCAGAAGGGGGCTTGGGCATTGCATATTCTAAAAGAATTAGTGGGAGAGGAAATTTTTAAAGAGGCTGTTAAAAACTATCTTTTGAATAATGCCTATTCTAATGTTACTACAGAAGATTTTATACAAGCGGTCGAGGAGGCTTCAAAAATGGATATTTCTACTTGGAAAGAGGATTGGTTAAATCAAGGTGCTTTTCAGGGAACTGAAGCTTTGGCTTCTTTAAAAAGATCTGAATTTATTACAAAGTATATGGAACTGGCTTCTTTAAGAGAAACTTCGATATCAATTAAAAAGGAATATTTAGAAAAAGCCTTAGATTTTCCTGTGAATGAATATATAGGGCAAGAAGTTGTCTTTCAATTATCTGGAGAGAATCTTCAGGAGACAATCCCTCTTTATAAAAAGGCTTTAGAGACTAATAATGTTATGCTAAGGCAGGCTGTAGCTGTGAGTATGGACTCAGTTCCTTCAGAATTAAAATCTGAATTTATTAAACTGCTAGAGGATGAATCTTATATTACTAATGAAAATGCTCTTTTAAAATTATGGCTTCAATTTCCAGCCGAAACAGAGAGTTTTTTAAGTAAAACAAAAGGTTTACAAGGTTTTCAAAATAAGAATGTGCGGCTTTTGTGGTTGGTTATAAACTTGGTCAGCCCACAAATAGATTCAGAAAATAAATCTGCACTATATAATGAGTTATCTGGATACACGAGAGATACTTTACCTTTTAATTTAAGACAAAATGCTTTTGGTTATTTGTATCAGATAAATTCTTTTTCTGAACAAAACTTATTGGACCTATTGGAAGGTGCACAGCACCATAATTTTAGGTTTAGGGATTATTGCAGAAGCTTATTGGATAAACTGCTTAAAAACGAAGAATACCGATCAGATTATGTAGCTTTAAGTACAAGTATGGGAACAAAGGATTTAGAATTTCTAACCAATAGATTAAAGAATTAATGCGAGCATTAGTGATTTCTGGTGGAGGTAGTAAAGGAGCTTTTGCAGGCGGTGTTGCACAATACTTAATAGAAGAGATGGGCAATGATTATGATCTCTTTTTGGGAACCTCTACGGGGAGTTTATTGATCTCTCATTTAGCTCTCAATAAAACAAAGAAGATCAAAGAGGTTTATACCTCAGTAAATCAAAATAGTATTTTTAGCAATAGGCCGTTTTTAATTAAACGTAAGCACGGGCACGAACAAATTTCTATAGATCATATAAATGTGCTTCGTAATTTTTTAAAAGGCAAGAAAACTTTTGGAGAAAGTGGTAACCTCAAAAAATTGATCCTAGATACTGTTTCTAGGGAAGATTTTAATGAACTGAAGGCTAGTGAAAAGGAGATTGTTGTAACAGTTTCGAACATATCCTTAAATGAAATAGAATATAAATCTATACATGATTATAGCTACGAGGATTTTTGTGAATGGATCTGGATCTCGTGTAATTATGTGCCTTTTATGAGCCTTGTGCAAAAGAATGGCTGCGAATATGCCGATGGGGGCTTTGGCTCTATGGTGCCTATAGAAGAAGCTATAAAGCGAGGTGCAACAGAGATTGATGCGATCATTCTGCAAACAGAAGTGACTTATTTTAATAGATTACCCTCTAAAAATGTGTTTTCGCTTATTACTAATTTATTCAGTTTTATGTTGGATAGAATAGAAAACCAGAATATAAGGATAGGGAAATTTGCTGCCGCTAATAAAGATGTAATAATAAATTTCTATTACACTCCTACGGTGTTAACAACTAATTCGCTTATTTTTGATAAGGTAAAGATGGAACGTTGGTGGGAGAGCGGTTTTAGTTTTGCCAAATATAAAAACGAAGAATTAAACCAAATTGAACCTTAATGCGAGCATTGGTAATTTCAGGAGGAGGAAGTAAAGGAGCTTTCGCCGGGGGAGTGGCCCAATATTTAATGGAAGAAGAAGGCAAGAAATATGACCTTTTTCTTGGGACTTCTACGGGAAGTCTATTGATCCCGCATTTGGCAGATGGCAACATTAAAAAAGTCTACGACATTTACACAAATGTCAATCAGCGTAAAATATTTAGTATTAACCCCTTTGTGGTGAAAAAGAAGGATGGGCGTGAATATGTGACCATCAATTATTTTAATATGTTCCTTCAGTTTGCTAAAAAGAAGCGCACGTTTGGAGAAAGCAAGAATTTACGAAAACACATTAAAAAGCATTTTTCTGAAGAAAATTTTAATTCAGTAAAAAATAAGGCAAAGGATGTAGTTGTTACGGTGTCTAATTTGTCTAAAAATAGAGTGGAGTATAAGTCTATACATGAATTTTCCTATGATGATTTTTGCGATTGGATCTGGATCTCCTGTAATTACATTCCATTTATGAGTCTCGCTACCAAAAATGGCTATGAGTATGCCGACGGGGGATTAGGTTGCGTAGTACCAATTCGGGAAGCAATTAAACGTGGGGCGACAGAAGTAGATGCAATTATTCTTGAAGCAGAGAATATGGAATACAATAAAGTGCTGGGAAAAAATCCATTTTCTCTAATGATCAATCTCTTCGGATTTTTGTTAGATCAGGTGGAGTATCACGATGTGGTAGAAGGCAAGCTGGCTGCTATGAACAAACAAGTAAAATTGAACACTTATTACACCCCTGTTCAATTAACCGAAAACTCTCTAGTTTTTAATAAAAAGGCTATGACCTCTTGGTGGCAACAAGGTTTTGATTATGCAATGGAGCGAGGTATCCAAAAGAAGAATGATCAAGCTATATCTTTCAAAAAGATCCTTTAAGCTTATTTTCATTTACCATCCAATCTATTAGAAAATTGTATTCTCTTCAAAAGATTAAATGGTGTTGCGTACTTCTTTTTTAATGTAATCTAAAGCTGCTTCGGTTGGTGGAGTTTGATCCATCAATGCGCTTAAAATATCTTGTCTTAATTCATCTGCATTAGATATCCCCTCTTTTTTGGCGGTTTTTCTAATAATACCAATTGTTGCATTTTTAGATGTTTTAATAACGTTCCAACACTCTGAAGTAAGATATATCTGCTGCGATAAGTTATGATCGAATTCTTGATCTATAGTTTGAACCAGCATATCTTCATACGCCTGTAAGTCATTAGATTTTGGTTTAATACGTAGCAGTAATTTTCCAATAGAAATTCTTTCCAAGAATAAAGCCATACGTTCAAAAGCCTGTAATTTAATAGGCAACGCAACTTTTTGATTTTCTAATCTTAGTAGATATAATCTTCTTTTTTCTTCATTTGAAATATGCATTTTGAAAAAATAAAAGGAGATCACACCAACAATTACAGCTGGTAATAGATAGAATAAAATTTGAATAAGGTTGTTATCGGTCATAGTTAATTGGTATCGTATACAGATGTTTCTTCGGTATCTGCTTCTTTAGTTTTTACTTCTTTTCCTTTAGAAAATGTTCCGCCCAAATGTGGACAATCCATATGTTCTTGAACCGAGCTAAATGGTACTGGAGTTTTATGATATGCAAACGTAGAAGCCAGTGTTTTTGTTATATTCTTATCACTTAAATTAATATCGACATCATCCATGGTAAATTGAGATGGATGTTCATACCCACAGGCGTGAGTGATCTCGAGCAGTTCTTTTTTGAATTTAGCGAAATAAAAATTCACTCTTTCAGCTTTATCTTTCACATTAATACCTGCCTGTAGCCATTTATTATGAGTGGTTATTCCAGTTGGGCAGGTGTTATTATGGCAAGATTGCGCTTGAATACAGCCAATGCTCATCATCGCCTCTCGAGCAACATTTATAGAGTCAGCTCCCATTGCGAAAGCCATAGCTGCTTTTGCTGGAAAACCAAGTTTTCCACTTGCTATAAATACAATTCTCTCTGTAATTCCTTCTTTCTGAAAAACGTTGTACAAATCTGTAAAGGCATTAATAAAGGGTAAGGAAACATGATCTGCAAAACTTGGAGGTGCAGCACCGGTACCACCTTCTCCGCCATCTACAGTGATAAAGTCTGGACCGCGATTTGTTTCCTTCATTATGCTGGCTAATTCCTCCCATTGTTTTAATTGACCAATAGCCGATTTAATTCCCACAGGCAAGCCAGTTGCCTCTGCAATTTTTTCAACAAAATCTACCATTTCTGGCACATTACTAAATGCTGAATGAGTTGGAGGTGATAAAACGTCTTTACCCAAAGGCACATGTCTTATTTCTGCAATTTCTTTAGTGATTTTGGAAGCTGGTAAAACTCCACCTTTTCCTGGCTTGGCACCCTGAGACAATTTTACTTCAATAGCTCTTATCTGTGGGTTATCCTGAACTAATTTCACCATTTTTTCCATAGAGAAATTCCCGTCATCTCCACGAACTCCAAAATATCCGGTTCCAAAATGAAAAACAACATCTGCTCCCATTTTATGATATGGGGAAAGTCCTCCCTCTCCCGTATTGTGATACGAATTAGCTATTAGACATCCTTTATTTAAAGACTCTACGGCCTTGGCAGAAAGAGAACCAAAACTCATAGCCGACACATTAATTATAGAAGCTGGTCTATATGGTCTTCTTCGTTTATTAAAGGATCCCATCACTTTTGCACAGGCAATAAAATATGGGTGTTCTGCATTTGGATGATTCCTTTCCAGCTTATAGGCAAGCATAGAATTATTTATAAAAATGTAATTAGTTCTATAAATATCCTCATCTGTACCAAAACCTTCATAATTATTCTCATTCTTAGCTGAAGCATAGATCCAGCCTCGTTCGTTTCTATTAAACGGAAGTTCTTCCCTGTCACTGGCAACAATATACTGCCTTAATTCTGGGCCTATGCTCTCTAGAAAGTATCGCAGATGGCCAACTATTGGGAAGTTGTGTTTTATAATATGTTCTTTGCTAAAGAAGATATCTTTAATTGCGACAATTACTAAGAAAATTATAATCCATCCCCACCAAGGAATACTTCCTATGAAATTTAATACATCGTTCATGCTAATTGTTTAAATAGTCTAAAGCTAATTGAGACATCACTTTTACACCTAGTAACATTCCGCTTTCATCAATAAAAAAGTCTGGAGTATGATGTGGAGCAGATAATGTCTCGCCAGGTGTTTGTCCTCCTAAAAAGAAATAAAATCCAGGTATTACCTCTTGAAAGAAAGAGAAATCTTCTCCTCCGGTTGTAGCTTTTACTAATTCTACCTTATCTTTTCCTGCAATATTTTGTAATGTTGGTAACATCTTATTTGTAAGATCCGGATCGTTGTAGGTTATTGCGGTATTATTCTGAAATTCTATAGTAGCATCCCCGCCGTAAGCCTTTGCAATTGCAGGTACCATTTCACTCATTCTTTTAAGGATCACGGCTTTCATATCGGCATCCAAGGTTCTAATGGTCCCTATTAACTCCGCAGATTCCGGAATAATATTAAAACGTACACCACTGGTTATTTTTCCAACGGAAATTACTGCAGCTCCATCTACCAGTTTGGAGTCACGGCTTATAATAGTTTGTAATCCATCAATGATCTTTGCTGAAATTAAAATAGGATCTGTACCGCTCCAAGGGGCAGAACCATGAGTTTGCTTTCCTTTTACATTGATTACAAATCGCTCTACTGCAGCCATTGTTCCTTCTGGTTTATAGCGAATTGTTCCCACTGGTGTTCCAGAATTTATATGCAACCCAAAAATAGCATCCACATCTGGGTTTTTAAGAACTCCTTCTGTGATCATTACCGAAGCTCCTCCTTTTTCTCCTGGGGGCGGACCTTCTTCTGCGGGTTGAAAAATGAATTTTACAGTGCCGTTTATTTTATCTTTATTCTTAGAAAGAATTTCTGCAACTCCCATAAGAATAGCCGTATGAGTATCATGACCACAAGCATGCATTACTCCTGTAGTTTTCCCTAAAAACTCTGTAGTAACCTTAGATTTAAATGGCAGTTCATTTCTTTCGGTTACTGGTAATGCATCTATATCTGCCCTTAAAGCAACTACTTTTCCTGGATTGTCTCCTTTTAAAATTCCAACAACACCTGTCTTAGCAACTCCTGTTTGCACTTCTAAACCTAAACTTTTAAGATGTTTTGCAATTTTTTCAGCAGTCTTGAATTCACGATTAGAAAGTTCAGGATGTTCATGAAAATCTCTACGCCATTCTATCACTTGAGATTCTATATCGTTGATCTGAGATTCTAGATCGGGTTGCATTTGAGCTTGAATTCCTAGTGTAAATAGTAAAGACAGGCATAAAAAGCTATATTTCATAATGTGTGTTTTAACTTAGAAACTTATAAGTTGGTATCCCTCATTTTGTAGTTGAACCAAGGCCGTCATTGCAGACAATGCTACTTTAATCTCGGGAAGTGCTTCAGCTTTGGTGATCTTTCTATGAGCTGCTGTCTGACCACAAAGTATTACCTGTACTCCATGATCTGATAATTGAGATATTAATTCGGCATTTGGATTTATATTTATTTCGGGAAATTTCTCCTGATAAAATTCATTTTTTAAAATATCACTAAAAGCGGATCCATGAATTACCAAGGCAACTTTTATTTTTTCTGAAGGAACTCTTGCTTCGCGGTGCATGTTAATATACCTGGCGACAGTTTCAATAAGGGCATTTGGCTTAGCCGGATCATCAAAATTTCTTGCTACATCAAATACTGCTTTGAATTGAGCAGTGGTATCCGTTTTAAAATCGGGATTGTTTACAGAATAGATTTTCCCATAATCTGGTATTACATCTCCTTTATGAGCTTCTTGAGCATAATTACTGAAGGTGATCATGAGGGCAATTAAACAAAAGTACTTTTTAAACATCTAAGCTTGGTTATTCTTATTATCGCGAATTTTTTCCAAAGTTAAATATATTTAAAATATAAGGTATGTCATAATTTGCAGACTCTTTGTTTAAAAGTAAGACCAAAAGGAGTTTTAAAGTACGGCTTAATTGGTTAAATTCACGGCTTAAAATAAAGGATAAATTTGGAATCTTATTTAGCAGAATTAAACGATGCCCAACGGGCCCCCGTTCTTCAAAAAGATGGGGCAATGATAGTGATAGCAGGAGCAGGGTCTGGAAAAACAAGGGTTCTTACCTACAGAATTGCTTATTTAATGAGTAAAGGGGTAGACCCTTTTAATATTCTTTCGCTAACTTTTACTAACAAGGCAGCGAGGGAAATGAAGAAAAGGATCTCCCAGATCGTTGGAAGTAGTGAAGCGAAGAATTTGTGGATGGGTACTTTTCACTCCATATTCGCTAAAATGTTGCGGGTGGAGGCAGATAAACTTGGATATCCCTCTAATTTTACGATTTACGATACTCAAGATTCGCAACGGCTTATTTCTGCGATCATTAAAGAAATGGGATTAGATAAAGACATCTATAAATATAAGCAGGTCTATTCTAGAATCTCCTCCTATAAAAATAGCTTGATCACTGTTAAGGCTTATTTTCAAAACCCTGAATTGAGGGAAGCCGATGCAATGGCTAAAAAGCCAAGGTTAGGAGATATCTACAAAAATTATGTAGAACGCTGTTTCAAAGCAGGGGCTATGGACTTTGATGATTTATTGCTGAAAACTAATGAGCTTTTAAACAGGTTTCCAGAAGTGCTTCAGAAATATCAGAATCGTTTTAGATATATTTTAGTAGATGAGTATCAAGATACAAATCACTCACAATATTTGATTGTAAAAGCACTTTCAGATAAATTTCAGAATATATGTGTAGTAGGGGATGATGCGCAGAGTATTTATGCTTTCCGTGGAGCGAATATCAACAATATTTTAAATTTTCAGAAAGATTACGATAATGTGCAGATGTATCGTTTGGAACAAAATTATCGTTCTACTAAAAATATTGTAAATGCGGCAAACTCTATTATAGAAAAGAATAAAACCAAACTAGATAAAGTAGTTTGGACTGCAAACGACGACGGACCAAAAATCGTTGTTAATAGATTGCTTACAGATGGAGATGAAGGAAGATATGTAGCCAGTTCTATTTTTGAGAATAAGATGCAAAAGCAAATGAACAATGGCGATTTTGCGATCTTGTATAGAACCAACGCCCAGAGTAGGGCAATGGAGGATGCCCTTAGAAAAAGAGAAATTCCTTATAGAATATATGGAGGTCTTTCCTTTTATCAGCGTAAGGAGATCAAGGATGTTTTGTCCTATTTAAGATTGCTGGTAAATCCTAATGACGAAGAAGCTTTAAAGAGAATCATTAATTTCCCGGCGAGAGGAATAGGATCTACTACTATAGATAAGTTAACCATTGCTGCAAATCTATACAGTAAATCAGTTTTCGAGATCATTGAAAATCTAGATCATTTAGATCTTAAAATAAATTCTGGAACCAGAAATAAGTTGACAAATTTTGTTAACATGATCAAGAGCTTCAAAATTCTTACTGAAAACGCTGATGCTTTTGTGGTGGCAGATACGGTTGCTAAGAAGACTGGACTCGTTCAAGAACTTAAAAAAGATGGCACTCCTGAAGGAATAGCGAAAATTGAAAATATTGAAGAGTTATTAAACGGGATTAAAGATTTTGTTGAAGGTCAGGAAGAATTGGCTGATGCATCGGGATCTTTAGCTGAATTTTTAGAAGATGTTGCTTTGGCAACAGATATGGACAAAGAGACAAATGAAGATCACGTTGCACTTATGACCATACATTTAGCAAAAGGTCTGGAATTTCCATATGTTTATATAGTTGGAATGGAGGAAGATCTTTTTCCATCTGGAATGAGTATGAGTACTCGCTCTGAACTAGAGGAAGAGCGAAGATTGTTTTATGTAGCACTTACTAGAGCAGAGAAACAAGCCTATTTAACTTACACGCAATCTCGTTATAGATGGGGAAAATTAGTAGATGCCGAACCTAGCAGGTTTATTGAGGAAATAGATGAAGTTTATATGAATTATATGATTCCTCAGGAGGATTATAAATATAAACCACTTATGGATCTCGATATATTTGGAGATGTAGATAAGAGTAAGTTCAGGCAATCCAAACCAAAATCTGGCACGCCTCCACCAGCACATAAACCTAATGAAGAACAACTAAGAAAGCTAAGAAAACTTAGGCCAACTACTACAGATTATCCAACAGCATCTATTAAGGATACTGTAAAACTGGAAGCAGGAAATGAGGTTGAACACATTCGGTTTGGAAAAGGTAAAGTATTGAATATAGATGGTGTTGGCCAAGATAAAAAAGCTGAAATAAATTTTGAAAATGGTGGGGTAAAAAAGCTATTATTAAGATTTGCAAAGTTGAAGTTGCTTTCTTGATTTTGAACTTTTAAATTACCATTATATTTTAATAATTTTATAAGAGATGATTCGAAAAGGAAGCAACGTAAAATGGAAATGGGGATCTGGTGAAGCTAAAGGGAAGGTAATTGAAACATTTTCAGAAAAGGTTACTCGAACTATCAAAGGAAGTGAAATAACCAGAAATGGGGAAGAAGGAGATAAGGCATTGTTGATAGAACAGGAAGATGGTGACGAGGTTTTAAAACTTGAAAGTGAAGTGACACATTTAGAATAGATTTTAAATATGGTATTTCAACTTAATTATAAAGGATTTACAATCATAAAATGTGATGGAGCTACAATTTATTGTAGCCATTTGATGTTTGTCTGAAACATCCGGTATCCTTTTAGTAATTTGTTATTTTTCAACTTAGAAAGAATAGAAGTATGGCTAGTTTAATTAGAATTTACGAGGAAAACCCGAATCCAAAAGATATCAAGAAAGTTGTTGATGTATTAAGAAAAGGAGGTTTGATTATTTATCCTACAGATACTGTATATGGTCTTGGTTGCGATATTACAAATACAAGTGCTTTAGAGCGAATAGCACAAATAAAACAAGTGAAGCTAGATAAAGCTAATTTCTCTTTTATTTGTGAAGACCTGAGTAATCTATCAGATTATGTAAAACAAATAAGTTCTCCGACTTTTAAACTCCTAAAAAGGAATTTGCCTGGTCCATTTACTTTTATCCTTCCAGGGAATAATAACCTTCCAAATGTATTTAAGAAAAAGAAAACTGTCGGGATTAGAGTGCCAGATAATAATATTTGTCGCGCTATAGTGAGAGAGTTGGGAAATCCTATAGTGTCTACATCCATTAAAGATGAAGATGAGGTAATTGAATACACCACAGATCCAGAGTTGATCCTAGAAAAATGGGATAAGCTTGTAGATCTTGTAATAGATGGGGGTTACGGAGACAATATAGCTTCCACTGTAGTAGATTTAACTGGTGATGAGCCAGAAATAATAAGAGAAGGAAAAGGAAGTATAGAGCTTATGTAAATATTTGGATAAATAGTTAATTGCTTATTAAACCTGTTCGATTATTTTTAAGATACCTTTTGAAAAATTAACTTTAGCTGTAAAGTTTAATAAATACAGAAAGGGATGAGTTATTTTAAGTCTAAAACAGCTACTGAAGAAGTAAATATATTTTATGAAGACTTTGGTACAGGACAGCCAGTAATCTTGATACACGGTTGGCCATTAAGTCATAGAATGTGGGAATACCAAATAGAAGAAATTGTAAATGCGGGGTTTAGGTGCATTACTTATGACAGAAGAGGTTTTGGAGAAAGTGATAAGCCTTGGGGTAATTATGATTATGAAACCTTAGCTTTGGATCTCAAAAATTTAATTGATCATTTAAGTCTTTCCGATTCAATTATAGTTGGATTTTCTATGGGTGGAGGAGAAGTAGCTAGATACATAGGAAACTACGGAACCAGCGAGATTGCAAAAGCTGCACTTATTTCGGCAGTTCCTCCATTTATGCTTAAAACAAGTGATAATCCAGAAGGATTAGACAAAGAGGTTTTTGAAGGATTCCAAAAAAATATTAGAGAAGATAGAGCGGGATTTTTAGTAGGTTTTGGAGACAAGTTTGTTAGTTATTCAGATAATAAAGAAAAAATAAGTAAAGAGCAGGTTCATTTAAATTGGAGTATTGCATGTAATGCTTCTCCAAAAGCTACTATAGATTGTGTAGATTCCTTTGGTCTTACAGATTTCAGAAAAGATTTAAAGAAATTTGATGTACCCACTCTTGTGGTTCATGGAGATGCAGATGAGATCGTTCCTATAGAAGTGTCTGCTAAGAAAAGTAAAGATTTAATTTCCAATGCAAAATATGAGGAAATTAAAGGTGCACCTCATGGTTTGATATTTACTCATAAAAAACAATTCAATAAGATTCTAATTAACTTTTTAAAGAGTTAATATTTAGCGATCAAGCATAAAAAAAAGCCTCGCAATTGCGAGGCTTTTTTAATTATAAAGTTTCAATATTATAAGATTGATGCAATGTTCGCTACAAAATATTCATGTGCTTCTTGTTGCGTTAAAATATGTCCTTGTTTTTGAGCTTGACTTGCAAGATTGAATCCTAAGTTTGCTGCAGCCATTCTTTGCAATGGAGTTCCATGGTGACCAGCGCTAGTAAATCCACAATCTCCAATTTGGAAGAAAAGGTTGAAAAACTCTTCAACACGTTTTTGATTGTAAGTAGCTCCTCGTTTGTGAGTCATGTAATATGCTGCCATAAAATCTGCTTCCAATTCGGTATATCTAGTAGCGGTAGCAGCATCTGGATCTGCACCTGCTGGATACCAGATAGGTCTTTTAATGAACTGAATTTGATGAGCCCATTCATGAGCCAAAATTCCAGACCATACAATCCCTTCGTCAATTCCAGCTTCAGCTAGCCACCTCACTAAACCATCACCAATTACAACTGTTCTGTTAGAAGAAGCAAATCCATCTGTTGCGAAATAAGGATTTTCAGGTAAATTTGTTGAAAGTTCATTTAAGCTCAAGTAATAATCAGCGATTTCCTTAGCTTCTTCAGCAGTTATATATACAAAAGATCCATCTTCTTGGGTGTAACCAAAAAACGTGGTTAAAGTTTCTTCCCAAACATCACTATCGTTAAGATTTGCTGTATGTTGTCCATTCACTTTAATTTCAACCGGCATATCCCAGAAAGATTTTAGCTCTCTTTGACGTTTTACCATTAAAGAAGTGTATTTACCATCCTCTCCAAAATATTGTGGAACATCATTTAAAAACCAAGAATAATACCTGTTTATTAAACTATAGAAACCGTCTTGTGCTTCAAACAAAGCAATTGGATCTGCAATAATTTGATTAATGTAAATTCTTTGTACTGCAGAAAACTGAGTTGGACCACATTCGCTAGGTGTAACCGCATTTCTCATGGGGTCTCCTATATTTTCACTTGTTTCAAGTGCACTACTTTTATTTGTATTGGGATTTAAAACTAATTCAGAAGCAAATTTAGCAGAGCTCGCATTTGCATCAGTAGATGGTTGATCTAAGTTTTCTTTTTCACAGGAAGTGATAGCAGCCCCAAGCGCTAAAAACATCAAAAGGTTTTTAATTTTTTTCATTTAATTTTATAATAAGTTAACAATGAGTTAATTTATTATAAATATATGAAGTTAAGGCTAATACAATTGTTAAATAATTATACAGCTTAAGATAATTACTATTTGGGTTAATTGATTTTTAGTAATAAGATTCATACGGATTGTCTACTCTTCTTAATCACGTAAATTCTTTAAATGAAAAAAGCCTCGCAATTGCGAGGCTTTTTTTTATTTAAAAATGAGTCAGCTTATTTAGCTTCTTTCATTCCTTGCTCAATAAGATTGTAAAATTGATCTAATTTAGGTAAGATTACAATTCTTGTACGTCTGTTTTTAGAACGTCCTTCAGCTGAAGCGTTAGATGCTACAGGAATGTAGTAACTTCTACCTGCTGCAGTCATTCTTTCTGGAGGAACACCAAATTCATTTTGAAGAATTCTTACAACAGAAGTAGCGCGCTTAACACTTAAATCCCAGTTGTCTTCAATTACTCCACCTTTCATTGCTTGATCATCTGTGTGACCTTCAACCATAAATTCAATTTCTGGTTTGTTTTTCACTACAGTTGCAACTTTTCCTAATACTTCTTTAGCACGAGAAGTTACATTGTATTTACCGCTTTCAAATAATAATTTATCTGAAATAGATACGTAAACAACACCTTTTTCAACATTAATACTAATGTCTTCATCATTCATATTTCCAAGAACTCCTTTAAGACTAGTAACTAAAGCTAAAGTCACAGAATCTTTCTTAGTAATAGCATCTTGCATACGTTGGATCTTCATGTCTTTTTCCTTGATGCTCTCTAAAGATTTTTCAAGGTTAGATGCTTCTTTCGTAGAAAGAGTTGCCAAGTTTCCAACATTGTTTAATAATGCAGAATTCTGATTATTAAGGGTTTTAATTTGTTCTCCTAGTCTATCTTTTTCATCTAAACAAGAATTCAGTTTTACGGTCGCAGTGTTTAACTGATCACTTGTTTCTTTTTGTAGGGTTTCTAGTTCAGCGTATTTCTTCTGTGACACACAAGAAGAAAGTAATAAAGCGGCTGTAGCCGTAAGTAACATGATTTTCTTCATAATTTGTTGTAAAATTTAATTGTTAGATTTGTTCAAAGCTATCAAAATTAGTGCCCATATACTAGTTTTTGCCTTGAAACATTAAAAATCGGAATATTTTTTTTGTCCCAATCCATAATTTCGGCAAACAACGGAAATTTTTGAATAATAATTATCTTTCTTGGGAAGTTTTTTTCGCTTTTTTATGAATTTATTTGATTGCTTATAAAAACTCATATGTGCTTGAAAAACAGCAGTGAAGTGGTTGAATTTTAATTCGAATAAAAATTTTATTGCTGCTATTCCATCTAAAATCATTCGTATAAGAAGTACCAATATTATTTTATTGGAAGGCACGTTTTTTATTAGATTAAATAAGCTATTTCTAAAATTATAATATGTCTTCTTTGGGTTCATACTGTCTAAAGTTGCTCCTCCAACATGGTACACCACAGATTTTGGTGTGTAAAACACCTTATATCCGTAATTATGTAGCCTCCAGCAAATGTCAATTTCCTCTTGATGCGAGAAATAATCCTCGTCCAATTTGCCAACCTCATTATATTGTTCTCGCTTTATAGCTAAGCATGCACCACTTGCCCAGAAGATCTCTATTTCGTCATTATATTGCCCATTGTCTTCTTCCAGATTATCGAAAATTCTTCCCCTACAAAAGGGATAACCAAATTTATCTATAAAGCCACCAGCGGCTCCTGCATATTCAAAATGAGTTGGTTTTTTATAGTCTAAGATCTTTGGTTGTACCGCAGCAACTTGTTTATTATTTTCAAAAATATTCTTAATAGGAAGGAGCCAATTGGGAGTTACCTTTACATCGCTATTTAATAAAATAAAAATATCTTCAGATAATCCAGCTAAAGCATCATTATAACCTTTTGCATAGCCACCATTTATTTTATTCTGAATGATTTTTACCTCTGGAAAATTAGCTTCAATAAAAGAAACGGATGTATCTGTAGAAGCATTATCTGCAACATAAACCGTGGCTTCTTTGGAATATTTAACAACTTCTGGAAGAAACTCTTTTAAAAGGTTCAGCCCATTCCAATTTAATATTACTACTGCAACCGACTGCTTCATTCTAAATCCTGATTTTTATTATCTGGCTTCAAAAGTAAACAGAATAATATTCAGGTTAAAGCCCGGGCGCTATAATTGATATTCAGGAAGGCTTTGTAGAAAATGATATTTCTCCAAATCATAATCTAATTGGCAAAAATGATGATCTATACCATTTGTAACCATTAGAAAAGAGGCGTCTAAACTCATGTTGTATCTCGCAATTTGATCAAAAGTATCTTGGGTGATCTTAATGGAAGGAGCTTTGCATTCTACAATTATATGAATGCCTCCTTCAGAATTATAAACCACCACATCGTATCTTTTTATTCGCTTTCCTATTTTTAGTTGTTTTTCAACATTAATAAGGCTTTTTGGATATTTTTTTTCTGAAATAAGATATTGTACGGTATGTAATCTCACCCATTCTTCTGGTGTAAGGATTACAAACTTTTTCCTGATCTCATCGAAAGCAGCTATTTTATTTTCGCTATTTTTGAAGCGAAATGTATATTGCGGAAAATTCAATTTTTGCATCAGTTCAAATAAACAAAATTATAAAGTTATAGCTCAGCAATTTTTAGATTTAATCCTGAGGTATATTAAGAGAAACCTTTTAGTATTATTTCCTTTTGAGGCGAAAAAGCTTCAAATTAAGTTCGCCTAACTGCCTTACACCCTTATGGAAGACGCAATTCAAATAGTTACTTCAATTAAAAACGGACAGGTAAAACCTATTTATTTTTTAATGGGAGAAGAGCCTTACTATATAGATAAGATTGCAAATTATATAGAAGATCAACTTTTGCCCGAGGAAGAAAAGGGCTTCAATCAAATGGTGATGTATGGTAGGGATACTTCTGTAGATGAAATAATAAGTAATTCCAAGCGCTATCCTATGATGGCCGAGAGGCAATTGATCATTGTAAAGGAAGCTCAAGATCTTTCAAGAACTATTGAAAAGTTAGAAGCATATTCAGACAACCCTCAGCCCACCACTACTTTAGTAGTTTGCTACAAGTATAAAAAAATTGATAAACGTAAAAAGCTATATAAATCTGTTGCAAAAACTGGGGTGATCTTCGAAAGTAAACGACTTTATGAAAATCAGGTGGCAGATTGGATCCAAAAAACTCTAAAATCTAGTGGATATGCTATTTCTCCAAAAGCATCGCAAATGCTAGTGGAATTTTTAGGGACAGATCTTAGTAAGATCGATAATGAATTACAGAAACTCCAATTAATAGCTCCTAAAGGAACTAATATATCTCCAGAATTAATTGAAGAGAATATAGGGATAAGTAAAGATTTTAACAACTTTGAACTTAGAAAAGCTATTGGAATGCGCGATACGGTTAAAGCGCATAGAATTATTAATTACTTTGCACAAAACACCAAAGACAACCCTATGGTCGTAACAGTTTCTTTATTATTTGGTTATTTCTCTCAAATTTTACAATATCATGGGATAGCAGATAAATCTAAAGCTAACGTTGCTAAGGTTTTAAAAGTGAATCCTTATTTTGTGGGAGATTATGTTTTGGCTGCTAAAAATTATCCAATGAAAAAGGTAAGCCAAATAATCACTTATTTGAGAGAAACAGATGTGAAAAGTAAAGGGGTGGGGGCTACAAATATCCCAGCTGGCGATTTGCTGAAAGAATTAGTTGTAAAAATAATGAATTAAATGAATGGATTAAAAACATGGGTTCATGCTGCCAGGCTAAGAACCTTACCCTTATCTATTAGTGGGATTATTGTGGGAACTACGATCGCAGTTCACGAAGGATATTTTAGTGTCGTAATTTTTAGCCTTGCTTTAGGAACTACATTAGGATTGCAGATATTGTCCAATTTTGCAAATGATTATGGAGATGGTATTAAAGGAACCGATAATGAAGATAGAGTTGGGCCGCCCAGAGCATTGCAAAGCGGAATGATCTCAGAAAAAGAAATGAAACAAGGTATTGTGCTAACGGCAATTTTAACCTTGCTTATGGCATCACTTTTAATTTATTCAGCTTTTGGACAGGAAGATTTTTGGTATGCAATCATCTTTTTTCTCTTAGGGGTAAGTGCAGTAGTAGCAGCAATAAAATATACAATAGGCACCAATGCCTATGGCTATAGAGGTTTGGGAGATGTGTTTGTATTTATCTTTTTTGGACTAGTAGCTGTATTAGGAACCTATTTTCTTTATGCCAGAGAAATGTATTGGATAGCGCTTCTTCCGGCGGCAGCTATAGGAATGTTAAGCGCAGGAGTATTAAATCTTAATAATATGAGAGATCGGATCTCTGATGAGAAATCTGGTAAAATTACACTGGTAGTTAAGATGGGGGAGAAAAGAGCTAAAAATTATCATTATAGCTTAATTCTAGGTGCTATTTTATTTCTAATCATTTTCAGTATACTTATGTCTAGTGAGCTAAATAATTTTATTTATGTACTAGCTTTTATCCCTTTATTGCTACATTTAAAGAGAGTGGTACTAAATAAGGATCCTCGAAAATTAGATCCAGAACTTAAAATTTTGGCTTTATCTACCTTTGCAATAGCAACTTTATTTGGAATAGGTTTAATTATTTAAACCAGAACTAAATTTTAACATTGGCTTGATGTTTAATCTTGTTTCAATGTCTATTTTTATTAAAATTCAATGCGTTTCCCATGATTATAACTTTTTACGGACAAAATTCCTTCGGAATAGAAATTGGTGACCTAAGCGTTTTAGTAGATCCATTTATTACCGGTAATAAACTCTCTAAAGACATAATAAATATTCTTGATTTAAAAGCAGATTATATCTTGCTTACTCATGCACATCAGGATCATATTTTAGATGCGGAAGCTATTGCAAAGAATACAGGAGCTATAATTGTTAGCAACTTTGAAATTGCAACTCATTATGAAAATAAGGGATTTGAAGTGCATCCAATGAACCATGGCGGTTCTTGGGATTTTGAGTTTGGGAGGTTGAAATATGTAAATGCAATTCATTCTAGTTCTTTTCCAGACGGTTCTTATGGTGGCCAACCCGGCGGATTTGTGATAGAAGGAGAGCATAAAAATATTTATATAGCTGGAGATACCGCCTTAACCATGGATATGAAGCTTATCCCTCTAAGTACTAAGCTAGATCTGGCAATTTTGCCTATTGGTGATAATTTTACAATGGGGGTAGAAGATGCTATAATAGCCAGTGATTTTGTAGAATGTGATAAAATAATTGGATGCCATTACGATACTTTTGGATATATAGAAATAGACCATGAGGAGGCAAAACGTAAATTTTACGAAAAAGGGAAAGATCTTATGCTATTAGAAATAGGGCAAAGTATCGAATTATAATTTTATTTTATTAGTTCCCAATGCAGGCAACTTACCGCAGACATCTATTAGAATTTAAACGCCCTAGCGGAACTTCGCGTGGAGTACTTACTACTAAAGAAACTTGGTTCATTATAATAACTGCTAATGGAAAAGCTGGCATAGGAGAATGTGGACTGTTGCGATCTCTAAGCGTAGACGATAGACCAGATTACGAAGAGAAACTTGCTTGGGTTTGCGATAACATCTCTCTAGGTGTGGATGTTCTTTGGGAGCAATTAATGGATTTTCCTTCGCTACAATTTGGTGTAGAAATGGCCTTTAGATCGTTAGAAGCTTCAACTCCTTTTGTGTTACACCCTTCTAAATTTACTAGTGGAAATGCTTCTATCCCTATAAATGGTTTAGTATGGATGGGAGAAAAAGCCTTTATGAAGGAGCAGATCCTAGAAAAGATCAAAAATGGTTTCGGATGTATAAAGTTGAAAATTGGTGCGATAGATTTTAATGCTGAATTAGATCTTCTGAAGTTTATAAGATCAGAGTTTTCTTCTGAAGAAATAGAATTAAGAGTAGATGCAAATGGAGCATTTTCTCCATCTGAAGCTTTGGAAAAGTTGAAACAACTTAGTCAATTCAAAATTCATAGCATAGAGCAGCCCATTAAACAAAGACAGTTTAGTGATATGGCGAAACTATGCGAGACCACACCTATTCCTATTGCATTAGATGAAGAGCTAATAGGAGTTACGGGTGTAACAAACAAGAAGAATTTACTACAAACAATCAAGCCTCAATATATTATTTTTAAGCCAAGTTTAATTGGCGGGTATAGAGGTACAGAGGAATGGCTACAATTGGCTGAAGAAATGAAAATTGGTTGGTGGGTAACTAGTGCTTTAGAAAGCAATGTGGGTTTAAATGCTATAAGCCAATGGACTTATACAAAAAAATCTCTATTGCCTCAAGGTCTTGGAACCGGTGGCCTTTATACAAATAATTTTGAGTCTCCGTTAAAAGTAAAAAACGGAACTATTATGTACGATCCTGAAATGTCTTGGGATTTTAATCTATAATTTATACATGTTCATTAAACAAGCATTTAATTACCAACATAGTTTCTGGAGATACTTACTTGGTGTTTCTATAATAATTTTCGCAGTAATACTTGGACAGATTCCCTTAGCTATAGCTATGTTTATGGAAGGCGGTATGGATATAGTGGGAATGGAAGAGACGGAAATGTTAAAGGTTCTTGACTCTAATTTAAATCTTTTTTTATTGCTTTTAACCTTTGCTGTGGGGCTTTTCGCTCTATTTTTTGTGGTTAAATACATCCATTATCAACCTATTAGAACAGTAACTACTTCTCGCAAAAAAATAGATTGGGGTAGATTTTTCTTTGGCTTTGGCTTGGTGGCAATTTTTTCCATCTCAGTTACAGCATTCGATTATTTTTCCAACCCACAGGATTACTTAGTTAACTTTCAGCCAGAGCCCTTCTTTATTATGCTAGTTATAGCTGTAATAATGATTCCATTACAAACCAGTTTTGAAGAATATCTCTTTCGTGGTTATTTAATGCAAGGAATAGGGGTTTTGGTTAAGAATAAATGGTTCCCTTTAATATTAACATCTGTTGTATTTGGAGGCTTGCATTTCTTTAATCCCGAAGTCACTAAAATGGGAAATATCATAATGATCTATTATATAGGAACAGGTTTTCTATTAGGTATCATGACGCTTATGGATGAAGGATTGGAATTAGCTTTAGGTTTTCATGCCGGTAATAATTTACTCACCGCTGTGCTAGTTACTGCAGATTGGACCGCTTTCCAAACAAACTCATTATTGATAGATATCTCAGACCCAACGGCAGGAGTAGATATATTGATCCCGATTTTTGTGGTTTACCCATTGTTTTTATTCATAATGGCTAAGAAATATGGATGGAAGGATTGGAAAGAAAAACTAACAGGGAAGGTGGAAGATCCCATTGTTGATAATTATATTCAGAATACAGATAATTCATAAATATTTTTGTTAATTTTAAAGAGAAATATCAACTATTTTGTTAAAAACTAAATTGATGATCGATAAATTTTGTATTCCGGATACTCACATTGGTTTCAAAATCAATAAGTTACATTTCTCAAATGAAGATTTAGCAAAAGTTGCTTACAACTTAATAAAAGAAGGGGAACCTCACGAAGGAGAGGTTGGTGATTTTCTATTAGACTGGCTTAGACCTTCAGAATTTATCGAAGTGAATACCTCTGGCTCTACTGGGAAATCAAAGAAAATTAAGGTTAGAAAAGAACATATGATCAATTCTGCCTTAGCTACCGGCAAATTTTTTGATCTTCCAGCAGGTTGTACAGCATTAATGTGTTTACCGGCAAAATATATCGCAGGTAAAATGATGTTAGTTCGAGCAATGGTTTTAGGATGGGAACTAGATCTGGTACCGCCTTCTTCAAATCCGCTGGATAATTTGTATAAAACATACGATTTTTGTGCAATGACACCTTTTCAATTAGATAATTCTATTAGCAGATTACATCTAATAAAGAAATTAATTGTTGGGGGCGGGGCGGTTTCTCCTAATTTACAAGCATTAGTTCAGGGTTTAAACACTAAAGTTTATGAAACCTTTGGGATGACAGAGACTGTTTCTCACATTGCTGCTAAAAAGCTAAACACCAAAAAGAATAAGAAAAAGCCAGCTCCATTTAAGTTAATGCCTAATGTGCATATTTCTAAAGATAACAGGGACTGCCTAGTTATAAATGCACCTAGCATTTCCGACGATATATTAGTGACTAATGATGTAGTAGAAATTCTTACCTATAAAAAATTTCTTTGGAAAGGTAGATATGATAATGTGGTAAACTCTGGAGGTATAAAATTGTATCCAGAAGATATTGAAAGAAAGTTGAGTGATGTTATTGATGGTCGTTTTTTCCTTATTGGAATGCCAGATGATGCATTAGGAGAAAAATTGGTCTTGTTTATTGAGGCAGATTTTTCTGAGGAATTATTGGCGGAACTACAATTAAAAGTAAGATCAGTAAAGAAGCTGCATAAGTATGAGATTCCGAAGAAAATCTATTTAATTCAGAAATTTGAGGAAACTCCTAATGGGAAGATCCATAGAATAAATACCCTTAGAAGCAAAATTAAGTAACACCTCTTATTAATCTGCAACAATAAACTGTTTAAATGTCTAAGTTTTTCTTCCTTTTTCTATGCTGTAGTTTATCTCTTAATGCACAAATTCTTTCAGAAAAAAATAGAGCAGAAGTTATAGATAATATCCTTCAAGATAAATTCGAAAATTTACTGCCAAACTTGATGGATAGAACGGGAATAGATATGTGGATTTTAATTTCTAGAGAGTATAACGAAGATCCTGTTTTAAAAACGATGTTACCGGCAACTTGGTTGAATGCAAGAAGGCGTACTATTTTAGTTTTTTATAAGCCAAAAGATTCAAATCTGGTTGAGCGAATGGCAGTAGCAAGATATAATATTGGAGATAATATTAAATCTGTTTGGGATAAAGAAAAGGAACCTGATCAATGGAAAGCGCTTATAGATCTTATTGCTAAAAAAAATCCTTCGAAGATAGGTTTGAATTATTCTAAAAACTTTGCAATTGCAGATGGTTTGGTAAAAACAGATCATGTAGAATTTCTTGAAAACTTACCAAGTGTGATGAAACAGAAAATAGTTTCTGCTGAAGATCTTGCCGTGGGTTGGATAGAAACTAGAACTCCTATGGAAATGGAGTTATATGAAGAATTGGTAGCAACAACGCATAAAATTATTGCTGAAGCTTTTAGTAATAAAGTAATAACTCCGGGAAAAACCACTTCTGAAGAAGTAGTTTGGTGGATGCGCCAGAAAGTTACAGATTTGGGATTGGAAACTTGGTTCCATCCAACAGTAGATATTCAGCGGAAAGATGAAAAATTGAAAGATCATATAGATGCTTTTTCCAATGGATATGGAGAAAGTATTATTCAACCAGGTGATTTATTGCATTGCGATTTTGGCGTAACATATTTAAGATTGAATACAGATTGCCAACAACATGCTTATGTTTTGAAGGATGAAGAGAATGAAGCTCCTAAGTATTTAATTGAAGCTTTAAGTAAGGGGAATAAGCTACAAGATATTTTAACGTCCAATTTTAAAACCGGTGACGCGGGAAATGAAATTTTAAAGAGATCTTTATCTCAAGCTATAGAATCTGGACTTAAACCTTCTATATATACACATCCTTTGGGCCTTTATGGACATTCAGCCGGACCAACTATTGGAATGTGGGATTCTCAAGGCGGTGTTCCCGGAACTGGTGATTATGTTTTAAATCCAAATACTGTATATGCTATAGAGCTTAATAATACTGTTTTCCTACCAGAATGGAATAAGGAAATTCGCATTATGCTCGAGGAAGCTGGGTTTTGGGGAGAAGATGGTTTTAAATATGTTAATGATCGCCAAACAGAATTGATATTAATACCTTCCAATTAATATCCTATTTTCAAATGATAATTTATAGAATGCTTTCTGTAATCTTAGATTATAAAAAAAAAGCCTCCAAGTTTACCCAAACTTGGAGGCTTTTTAAAAACATAAAGTCAGTATATTTTACTAGAATTATTTAACTAATTCAGTTTCTATATAAAATTCTTTTTCAATGATTTTTATATCATTAAGATCTTTAACTCCTTTCGAAAATTCTGTCCATGTATTTGATGGAGTAAGTCGGATTTCTTTATTGTTGATGATCACATCCACGGGCATTTTAAAGTTAGTTATATCTGTTTTCCATCTATAACTAATTCTTTCTCCTGTTTCTTTTAATTCTAAGACTGGAATAGCTGAATATCTAAGGTATTGATCGAATATTGGTTGAAGATCTGTTGCTGTTGCGGCATTGAAGAAATCTTCAACTGTTTTGGTGTCAATTGTTTGATGCTTAAAAGTAAGTGTATAATCTTTTAAGGTTTTCCACCAAAGTTCATCGTTATCATAAATACTTCTAATGGTATTTAGTAGATTAGCTCCCTTAGGGTACATATCTCCTGAACCTTCACTATTCACACCATAATCTCCAATTATTGGGGCCTGATTACTAATATTCTTCCTAAGCCCTTCTAGATACTTTAAAGCATCTTCTTTTCCCCATCTACATTCAATATAAACAGCTTCAGAGTAGGTTGTAAAACCTTCATGTATCCACATATCGGCAATATCATTAGCTGTGATGCTATTACCAAACCACTCGTGTCCAGATTCATGGATTATAATAAAATCCCATCTTAGTCCAATTCCAGTTCCAGAGAGATCACGGCCTAAATAACCCATTTTGTAGTAGTTGCCATAAGCTACAGCACTTTGATGCTCCATACCTAAATAAGGAGTTTCTACAAGTTTATAACCATCCTCTTTAAAAGGGTATTCCCCGAATTTTTCATAGAAGCATTCCATCATTGGTTTAACTTCTGCAAATTGTTTTTTAGCCTTTTCAAGATTATAAGGCAATACAAAGAAATCTAGATCCAAATCTTTATAGGAATCTTGGAAATGAACATAATTCGCAATGTTAAAAACGATATCGTAATTATTAATTGGATTATTTACTTTATAGCTCCATCTGGTGTAGCCGTTTTGTAGCTCTGTTTTACCTATAAGTCTACCATTAGAAACATTGGTAAGCCCACTTGGAACTGCAATTTCTATAAGTGCTTCTTCAGGCTCGTCGCTTTGATGATCTTTATTTGGATACCAAAGACTGGCGCCAGTTCCTTGAACAGCAACTGCGATCCATGGGTTTCCTTCTTCATCTTTTTTGAAAACAAATCCTCCATCCCAAGGGGCATTTTTTGCCACGATAGGATTTCCTGAATAAAATACTTGTATAGAGTCTGTAGTTTCAGGCTTTAGTGATTCTTTTAATTCAACAAAAACAGCATTGAATTTTCTATTGTATCCCAGTTTATCATTTCCATGCATGATTGAGTCTATCCGCATATTTTCGAATAGATCGATCTGCATAATAGGCAATACTGCTTCAGCCTTAAAAGTGATAGTATTAAAGCCAGAGATAAAACGTTCTTCTGGATCTATCTGTACTTGCAAATGATATTTCAACACATCGTAAGCACGTTCTGCACTTAAAGTTCCTCTTAGGGAATCTGCTTCAGTATATTGGTTTTGCTTGTTACTTAAAACTTGAGAGAAGCTTGAGTTTACTCCAATAAAGGCAATTAGTGTTAGGAGGAATATTTTTTTCATATCTAATTTTATGGGGTATGAACTATAAACAACTCTGCGGTAGGGTCATTTTCTAAGGTGCTTTTCATTTTTCTATGTAGCTCTTCAAAATCCTCCCTGTTTGTACCTTTACAAATCCCATACGAATAGTGATATTTTAATAATTCCATATCATCTTTTGTCAAACTTCTTATTACTGGACATTTAGATAAATATGCTCTACATTCAAGAGTCTCGGCATCCTTAAAATATCCTAGAGTTTTAAAAAAGTTATATTTCAAACTTGCGATTTGATAATTTTGGGCTTTAATATTAATAGTATTTACCTTAACCACAGCCTTGGTTAATTGTTGTTTACCATTCCAGTTCAAATAATATCCTGATGTCTTATTGGTTATTCTAGGTTCAAAATCCTCGTCATTCTCTTTATTTATATAATAAACTAGATAATTTGAATCTTCTTTAACATCTACCATCTTAATATTCAAAGAATCCACTGCTGCAGAAAGTCCTTCGGCAAAATTCATTAAAGCATCACGATGTAATTTTGGGACAGTGGTATCAAAATAGATTTTTATATCATCTTTCCATACTTTCAGGGTCGCTTTCGAGTTTTCCTTTTTACCAAAAACGATGCTCTTATATGTTTCTAGAAATACTGAATCTTTAGGCTCATATTTAACCCTTACCTCGGTTCCATCTCCATCTCGAAGTTTTTGAATGAATTCCCTAGGGACAAGTACTAAAGTGTCCTTTCCTCTTATCATAAAATCTAAGCTGTCTTGCTTAGTTAGAGGTTCTCCCTTTTCCTTATAGGTTTTAAGATCTACGTAAGTTGCAACCACTTTTCTAACTGTAGAAGTGTCTTGTGAAAATCCTTTAAAAGAGAAAAGAATAAGAAGAACATATAAAATGTATCGCATAAATTAAGTTTGAATAACTCCTAAATTAAAATCTTTGGTAATAGGTGAGTGGTTGGCAGCTTCAATTCCTGTAGAGATCCATTTTCTGGTATCTAGCGGATTAATTATTGCATCTGTCCATAATCTAGCAGCGGCATAATATGGTGAAGTTTGTTTATCGTAACGCGCTTTTATCTTATCGAAAACTTCTTTTTCTTTTTGCTCATCTACTTTCTCTCCCTTTTTAGCCATAGAGGCAGTTTCTATTTGAGCCAATACTTTTGCAGCTTGAGTTCCACCCATCACCGCAAGTTCTGCACTTGGCCAGGCTACAATAAATCTAGGATCGTATGCTTTCCCACACATCGCGTAATTTCCTGCGCCATAAGAGTTTCCAATTACTATAGTGAATTTTGGAACTACAGAGTTACTTACTGCACTTACCATTTTTGCTCCGTCTTTAATGATTCCGCCATGTTCACTTTTACTACCTACCATAAATCCGGTAACATCTTGCAGAAATACTAAAGGAATTTTCTTCTGATTACAGTTTGCAATAAAACGAGTTGCTTTATCGGCAGAATCTGAATAGATCACCCCACCAAATTGCATTTCTCCGGTCTTCGTTTTTACAATCTTACGCTGATTGGCAACTATACCAACAGCCCAGCCATCTATTCTTGCATATCCTGTGATAATTGTTTGCCCGTATTCTTTTTTATATTCTTCAAATTCAGAATCATCTACCAATCTAGAGATAATCTCGCGCATGTCGTATTGATCGTTACGCTTTCTTGGCAGGATCCCAAAAATTTCATTTGGATCTAATTTAGGTTTAATAGGATCTTTTCTATTGAAACCAGCCTTATCGTAATCCCCGATCTTATCCATAATAGACTTGATCTTATTTAAGGCGTCTTTATCGTCTTTGGCTTTATAATCTGTAACCCCGCTAATTTCAGAATGCGTAGTAGCACCACCTAAAGTTTCATTATCTATAGATTCCCCAATAGCAGCTTTCACTAAATAGCTTCCGGCCAAGAAGATACTTCCTGTTTTCTCCACGATAATAGCTTCGTCACTCATAATTGGTAAATAAGCTCCACCCGCAACACAACTTCCCATTACTGCCGAGATCTGTGTAATTCCCATGCTACTCATTACCGCATTATTTCTAAAGATCCTTCCAAAGTGTTCTTTATCTGGAAAAATTTCGTCTTGCATTGGTAAATATACTCCTGCGCTGTCTACCAAATAAATAATTGGCAGTCTGTTTTCTATAGCTATTTCCTGAGCTCTAAGATTCTTTTTCGCGGTAATAGGAAACCAAGCACCCGCTTTCACAGTAGCATCATTTGCTACTACAATACACTGCTTTCCGGAAACATGTCCTATTTTAATAACTACTCCGCCGCTAGGGCATCCACCATGTTCTTCATACATTTCATCTCCTACAAAAGCACCAAGTTCAATAGCAGCATCTACATCATCTAAAAGATAATTTATGCGCTCTCGGGCCGTCATTTTGCCTTTAGAATGATGTTTTTCAATTCGTTTTTCTCCACCTCCAAGTTTTACTTGAGCGAGCTTCTGTCTTAATGTTGAAAGTAATAATTTGTTATGATCTTCATTTTTATTGAAGTTAAGATCCATAGGAATAGTAGTATTATGTTGCCCGATTATTAATGCTTAAATAGAAACCGATGAGATTAGAATAATTTCGGGATTTTATTCCAACATCAGTATCTTGGCTAAAATACAAAATCGATGTAATTTTTAAGGTTGAAAATGTTTTAAAATATCTTATTAAAGTGCCAACTCTTCAACGATATCTATATTTTTAAATGACTAAATCTAAAACATAGCAGATGCAAGAAATTAAAAATCAGTTAATTGAACATATAAAGGGAGGCGCTGCGTTTATGCCTGTCCAAGATTTGTTAAAATTTATTTCTTCAGAAGAAATATGCAAGAGACCTAAGGATTTACCGTATTCTTTTTATGAGATCTTCTATCATATGCGCTTTGCGCAAAAGGACATCTTAGATTATGTAAAAAATGAAGATTATATAGCTCATCAATGGCCGCAAGATTATTGGCCTAAAAGTAACTCTCTAAACTCTTCTGAAGATTGGGAATTATTGAAGACTAACTATTTTCAAGAACAACAAGAATTTATAAATTATATAAAGCATACAAATAATGACCTATCAAGACCTGTAAATTCAGAAACTAAAAATAGCTTGATCAGGGAGATTCTGTTGGTAATAGAGCACAATGCATATCATACAGGTCAATTAATGATCGTTTTAAGAAGTTTAGGTTTGTATCCCGCATAATTTAGGTTTGCATTGCCGGGAAGAGATTAAAATTTAGGATATTTGTACTTTCAAATTTCTAAAATTTTATAGCTTCCTTCTCTATGTAGTAAATAGATTGGTTTAACTATAAGATTTTAAAAAAGTATAATTAAATAAACATATAAAATGGCAGATGATAATAAGGTGATTTTCTCCATGTCTGGGTTAACTAAAACCTTTCCAGGAGCGAACACACCAGTACTTAAAAATATTTACTTAAGCTTTTTTTACGGAGCAAAGATTGGGATCTTAGGACTAAATGGTTCTGGTAAATCTACATTACTGAAGATCATTGCAGGAATGGAGAAGAATTATCAAGGAGATGTAGTTTTCTCACCGGGATATACCGTTGGTATGCTGGAGCAGGAGCCACAATTAGATGATGAAAAAACTGTTTTAGAAGTTGTTAAAGAAGGAGTTGCTGAGACTGTAGCAATTTTAGATGAATACAATAAGATAAACGATATGTTTGGACTTCCTGAGGTTTATGAGGATGCAGATAAAATGCAAAAACTCATGGATAAACAGGCAGCTTTACAAGATGAGATCGATGCTTCTAATGCTTGGGAATTAGATACAAAGTTAGAAATTGCAATGGATGCGCTTCGTACTCCGGATTCCGATAAGAAAATTGGAGTATTATCTGGAGGGGAAAGAAGGAGAGTTGCATTATGTAGATTATTATTACAAGAACCAGACGTATTATTACTGGATGAGCCAACTAACCACTTGGATGCAGAATCTGTGCATTGGTTAGAACATCATTTATCTCAGTATAAAGGAACGGTGATCGCCGTAACTCACGATAGATATTTCCTTGACAATGTTGCAGGATGGATTTTAGAATTAGATAGAGGAGAGGGGATTCCTTGGAAAGGAAACTATTCTTCTTGGTTAGATCAAAAATCTAAACGTTTAGCACAAGAGCAAAAAACTGCCAGCAAACGTCAAAAAACTTTAGAACGAGAATTAGAATGGTCTCGTATGTCTCCAAAAGGTAGACAAACTAAGCAAAAGGCTAGATTGAATAATTACGATAAATTATTGAGTCAGGATCAAAAGAAGATGGACGAACAATTGGAGATCTATATTCCTAATGGACCTCGTTTGGGAACAAACGTTATTGAAGCTAAAGGAGTAAGTAAAGCTTTTGATGATAAATTGCTTTATGAAGATCTTAATTTCACTTTGCCGCAAGCGGGAATTGTTGGAGTTATTGGACCTAACGGTGCCGGTAAAACCACGATATTTAAAATGATCATGGGAGAAATTACTCCAGATCAAGGAAGTTTTGAAGTTGGAGATACGGCAAAGATCGCGTATGTAGATCAGAGTCATTCTAATATGGATCCTGAGAAAACGATCTGGCAGAACTTTAGTGATGGGCAAGAGCTTATTAATATGGGAGGAAAACAAGTAAATTCCAGAGCATATTTAAGTAGATTCAATTTTGGTGGTGGAGAACAGAATAAGAAAGTAAGTATGCTTTCTGGGGGAGAACGTAACCGTTTGCACCTTGCAATGACACTAAAGGAGGAAGGAAACGTATTGCTATTAGATGAGCCAACGAATGACTTGGATGTGAATACCCTGCGTGCGCTGGAAGAAGGTTTAGATAACTTTGCAGGCTGTGCGGTGGTGATTTCTCACGATAGATGGTTCTTAGATAGAATTTGTACACATATTCTTGCTTTTGAAGGAGATTCTCAAGTATATTTCTTTGAGGGTGGTTTCTCCGATTATGAAGAGAACAAAAAGAAACGTTTGGGTGGAGATTTGATGCCGAAGCGTATTAAATATAAAAAGTTGACTCGCTAGTCTCCGATAATGTAAGTAATAAAAAAACTCCGAAGAGAATTCTTCGGAGTTTTTTTTGCTACATTTCAGTTTGCTGAAGCCTCTTATAAACTAGCTCCAATTCGTCATCTGCAATTTGAGGGTCGTCTATTCTGGTTAGCGTGAGAACAGCTCCATCTATCTTATATATAAAGTCATCTGACCCATTTATTTTTAATATACCATCATCAGTGAGCGTATAATTAAAGGTTCCTGAGTTGGCTATATAGAAATAATCTTCTCTTGGATTTTGTACTATAACAGTATTTTCTGAATTATTAAAATTGAGGCTGAAATCATTGATATTGGTTTCCGGATCGAATCCACAGAAGCAATTCATGTCCGTGAGTACCCAGATTCCATTTAATTCAGGATCCATTTTTAAATTATCATCATCATTTGAACATGCAAATAAAGAAGTAACAATAATTAATAGTGTCAGGATTCTTTTCATAGCCAAGATTTTCGAATAATTAAAGTACTGCTTAAATAGAAATTTGCCAAATTGTTCTAGATGTCAGTCTGTCCCGATAGCTATCGGGATTGTCGAAGACTCTCATTACTAAAAACGCCAAACTTCGACAGGCTCAATAATAATATCAGGAAAAAATCTATTTATACCACCTTTTTTTGTTCGCCTTAGATCCACTTCCCTTGCGTCCCTTTTTATGTTTACTGCCTTTCTTTTTATGAACTACAGGTTCTGCATCTTTTTCTAGAGGATAAGGATGTTCTGTCTCTACAGGGATTTTATTCCCGATCAAGGTTTCAATAAATTTTATATATTTTTTCTCATCTGCACTACAAAATGAAATTGAAGTTCCAACACTTCCAGCACGTCCTGTTCGCCCAATTCTATGCACATATACTTCAGACATACTTGGGATGTCAAAATTGATCACAAAATCTAGAGAATCTATGTCTAATCCACGAGCTGCTAGATCTGTAGCGACCAGAATATTCACTTCTTTATTTTTAAATCTTTCTAAAGCAGATGTTCTATCAGACTGACTTTTATCTCCGTGAAGTTCATCGGCTTTAAATCCATTTTTAACAAGAGACTGTAAAGCTTTTTCAACTCCAAACTTCGTTCTTCTAAAGATTAGGACAGATTTATTTTTAACCACATTTCGCATTACGTATAGTAGCAATTCTACTTTGTCCTGCTTAGGTACTAAATAAAGTTTTTGGGCGATTGTTGGCGCTGCAGAAGAATTAGTGGTCAATTCAATTTTCTCTGGATTCTGAAGTAAAGATTTTGCCAGATCCTGAACTTTTGGTGGAATAGTTGCAGAAAACATTAACCGTTGTACCAAATTTGGGGCAAGCCTAATTATCTTTTGTACTTCATCTATAAAACCCATATCCAGCATAAGATCGGCTTCATCTAAAACCAAAATTTCCACTTCGTCAAGATTTATATAGCCTTGTTTTCGAAGATCTAAAAGTCTTCCTGGTGTAGCAACTAAAATATGTAAACCATCCTTTAATAAATTGATCTGTGGTTGCATCGATGCACCACCAAATACAACTCCAGATTTTATATTAGTAAACTTTGAATATTCCTTGATGTTCTCGGCGATTTGAACTGCTAATTCTCGGGTAGGACTTACAATTAAAACAGATAGGCTAGCTTTTATTTTAGGATCTTCTACTCGCTTATTTAAGAGCTGTAAAAGCGGAATGGCAAAAGCACCTGTTTTTCCTGTTCCAGTCTGGGCACAAGCAATCACATCGTTCCTTCTTAATATTTCTGGAATAACCTTTTCCTGAATAGGAGTAGGAGCGGTGTGTCCAAGTTCAGATATTCCCTGCTGAATAGTTTGGGATAAGGGTAAGTCTTCAAAAAGCATAAATTCTATTTAGGCTACAAAGATACTATAAATGTATGATGGCTGTAGAATTGAGTTTGCTTTAATGCCTTAGGGAATGTTCAGATTTTTCTTGATTGTATAATTTGCCTAATTAATATGAAGCACTTGTGAACTCACCGAATTATCTGCGTTAAGAGTCACAATAAATAAATATCCGTTATCATTATCTGGGATATCTGTATATTTCTTTTCCTTTAGAATAGCATTTACAAAAGCAGGAGTAGTATTACTATGACCTACGACTAAAACGGTTTTACCTTTGGTTTCTTTCTGAAACTTTTCATCATACATTTTATTTGGATCGTAGATGTTAAGTTCTAATTCTTTTGAAGTGGCAGTGGGTTGCGCTGTGGCTTTAGTTCTATTGTAATTGGTGCTGTAAACCATTTGAAAAGGAACATCTTTAAAGACCTTAGCCCAATTTTTTGCTCTTGCAGTCCCTTGATTAGTCAATAAAGGGTCTTTTTCTGTGGCATCACTTCTGTCTTTTTCTGCATGCCGAATTAAGTAATAAGTAGTGATCTCATTATTACTTTCAACAGATTTTTGTTTTTCAGTTTCAAGATTATTGGGCTGACTAATATTGAAAATTGAAAGAACGATAGTAAGTATAAGAGCTAAACTTTTCATATTTTTTATTATTTAATGATGACTTCCATCAGAATTACTTGATTCAATTGTTTTCCTAAAGTATTAAAATTATTGTCTGAAACAAGAATTAAGGTTTTATTTCCATTTGGTAGATCTGGTCCAAAGGTCATTCCTTCAACATTATCTATAATCCCATCTGTCAATCTCTTTTTCACCGATTTAAAATCGAAAACTAACTCCTTGTTGGCTTTGTTATACCTCTCCTTTCTTAGGTTTTGAAAATCTAAAGTATTGGTAGCATTTTCTGAATTTACATTGAATATCCGAACGGTATTTCCATAACTGCCATGACCTGCAGAATAAGCTCTTTCCAAGACAAGGAATTTTTTCGGTGCATATTGTATTAGTTCAGTAAGACCATTAACCGCAAAATATTTCCAAGGGATCTTTGAGATATTCTCCAGTGAAATAACAAATTGTTCATCGGCTTTTCCAGATTCTTTATTGTAATGTGTAATTCTTATTGGAGATTTGGTAGGATACAATTTGGGTTTAGAACCATCTTTAGTCAGCGGAAGTTCCATACCTACCCAAAAGCCTTCATTTTTGAAATCTGTTGTTAAACCTTCAAAAACGCCATTATTTCTTGGTTTCTGAACTCCAGTTGTAGCAAAGTAATCTGGTAGCTCGAAGTTTTTAATATACTTCCCTTCAGCATTCACATAAAATATTGAAGGTTTTTGATTCTTCGAAATAGAACCTTCGCTAGTTAAAATAATTTGGTTAGGATCGCTATCAATTCTAACAGACTCAAGATCTAAAGTATTTGCTTTTAAAAAGCCAGAAGATCTATTCAGCTTTATTACTTCAGAAATAATAACGGTGTCAATTAGATTTTGCTTCAGTATAATTTCCGACTTATAGATTCTTGGATTCCCGGGATGATCGCAAACTAGATAGTAGGTATCATTATAATAATCTATACCCGAAAGGCCCCCAACTTTAGTTCCGTCAACCATAAGGTCACTAGGCAAAATATAATCATCTAAATAATGAAGTTCAATATTTGTAGATGTCAATCTTTTAGGAGTACCACATGAAGTAAGTGAGGCAACTGCAATGACTAATAATAATATTCTTTTCATGAAATGGGTTAAACGGTAAAAATAACAAATCCTTAAGATTATTATAGGAGTTTGTTGACACATTTGGGAAGTAGTAAATCTTAGATTTGAGTATTAATAACTAAAAACCATAATTATGAATAATGATCAGATTGAAGGAAAATGGAAACAAGTTAAAGGTGAATTCAAACAAAAATACGGTAAGCTTACCGATGATGATGTAACTTACAGTGAAGGTAAGTTTGACGAGATGATGGGACGTTTACAAGAAAAAACAGGTAAAACCAAAGAGGAATTACGTGATGAAATAGATAAGTGGTAGATTATAGATCTTCACTTATTAGAAAAGGCTGCTTATTTTATTAAGCAGCCTTTTTTTTGTGAATATTCTCAAGCTGAATTTGTTCCAGCTTCCAACAATACTGTAGTTATCTAGTTTAGCTTCTCGATTAATCCCGATGGCTATTAGAACTAGGATGAGGTGTTTTAACTTAGAATGTTTTTATTCCTCTTTTCCTGCAAGTTCTTCTTGATTTCTAAATACTAACGTGTCATTAAACTCATCTAACAAAATAATACTATCTGTTTTTACTTTACCAGATAAGATCTCTTTAGATAATTTGTTTAATACTTCACGTTGCAGAACTCGTTTCACTGGTCTTGCTCCATACTGAGGATCGAAACCTTGTTTAGATAGGAATTCCAGTGCTTCTTTAGTGGCATCGAGAACAATATTTTGCTTTAAAAGCATTTTTTTGAGTCCATTTAACTGAAGGCCTACTATTTTAAGAATATCCTTTTTGTTTAGCGGAGTGAACAGAATAATATCATCTATTCTATTAATAAATTCTGGGCGAACTGTTTGCTTTAGTAATCCAAGAACTTCCACTTTTGCACTTTCCATTGCAGTATCCAGATCTTTCACAGTTTCAAATTTCTCCTGAATAATACTAGAACCCATGTTAGAGGTCATAATGATAATGGTATTCTTAAAATCGGCTAAACGCCCTTTATTATCTGTAAGTCTACCTTCATCTAAAACCTGAAGCAAAATATTAAAAGTATCTGGATGCGCCTTTTCAATTTCATCTAATAGAATCACAGAATAAGGTTTTCTTCTTACAGCTTCAGTAAGTTGGCCGCCTTCTTCATAACCAATGTATCCTGGAGGAGCTCCTACTAATCTACTTACAGCATGACGTTCTTGATATTCACTCATATCGATCCTCGTCATTGCAGATTCATCATCAAATAGATATTCAGCAAGCGCTTTCGCTAATTCTGTTTTACCAACTCCAGTAGTACCAAGAAATAAGAATGTTCCAATGGGCTTCTTTTGATCTTGTAAACCGGCTCTGCTTCTTCTTACAGCATCACTTACGGCTTGAATAGCTTCCTCTTGTCCCACAACTCTCTTGTGCAACTCATCTTCTAGTTTCAGCAATTTCTCACGATCACTTTGTAGCATTTTGGTAACTGGAACTCCAGTCCATTTTGCAACCACTTCTGCAATATCCTCGTAAGTAACTTCTTCTTTTATAAGCGTTTTGCTATCCTGATTGTCTTCAACTTGCTGCTGCAGTTTTTCTAATCGCTCTTGTGCTTCTTTTATTTTACCATATCTAATTTCTGCAACCTTTCCATAATCACCATCGCGTTCAGCTCTTTCAGCTTCCAGTTTAAATTGCTCGATATCAGATTTAGCCGATTGAATATTATCTACAACCTCTTTTTCGTTTTTCCAACGTGCATTAAGTTCATTGCGTTCTTCCTTAAGATTCGCAAGATCTGCAGTAAGCATCTTTAATTTAGATTCGTCATTTTCACGTTTTATAGCTTCAATTTCAATTTCCAATTGAGTTACTTTTCTATCCAGCACATCCAATTCTTCTGGTTTAGAATTTATCTCCATTCTAATTTTTGATGCAGCTTCATCCATAAGATCTATAGCCTTATCTGGAAGAAAACGATTGGTAATGTAGCGCTGAGAAAGTTCTACCGCAGCAATAATTGCTTCATCTTTGATGCGTACTTTATGGTGAGTTTCATATTTTTCCTTGATCCCACGAAGAATAGAAATAGCACTTTCTGTATCTGGCTCATCTACTATTACTTTTTGAAAGCGTCTTTCCAGAGCTTTATCCTTTTCAAAATATTTTTGATATTCGTCTAGGGTAGTGGCACCGATAGCTCTTAATTCTCCTCGAGCTAATGCTGGTTTTAAAATATTTGCGGCATCCATAGCTCCCTGTCCGCCACCGGCACCAACAAGAGTGTGGATCTCATCTATAAATAGTACAATATCTCCTTCGCTTTCGGTAACTTCTTTAATTACCGCCTTTAAACGTTCCTCGAACTCTCCTTTATACTTAGCTCCTGCAATTAAAGCTCCCATATCTAGAGAGAAGATTTGTTTGTTCTTTAAATTTTCAGGAATATCTCCATCTATGATCCTATGCGCTAAACCTTCAGCAATTGCGGTTTTTCCAACTCCTGGTTCTCCAACTAGCATCGGATTATTTTTTGTTCTTCTAGATAGAATCTGTAGTACTCTTCTAATTTCTTCATCACGACCAATAACCGGGTCTAGTTTACCTTCTTCAGCTAATTTATTTAGATTTTTAGCGTATTTATTAAGAGAATTGTATGTCTCTTCCGCACTTTGGGAGGTTACTCGATCTCCTTTACGCAATTCCTCTATAGCGGCTCTAAGATTTTTTTCTGAAGCACCTTGATCCTTCAAGATCTGGCCTACTTTACTGGAAGATTTAAATATTGCCAAAATAAGATGTTCAATAGAAACATATTCATCTTTCATTTTATTGGCAATACTACTAGCTTCATTTAAAGTAGCAGATGCGGTTCTAGACAGCATTATCTCTCCCCCAGTAACTTTTGGGAAATTCTCTAAAGTTTTATCTAAAATTTGGGTAAAAAGCCCAACGTTAATATTAAGTTTTTTAAGAAGGAAGGGAGTTACATTTTCATCGACCAAGGTAATGGCTTTGAAGATATGTTCGTTTTCTATTTGTTGATGACCTAATTCCTGGGCAAGTTGTTGAGCTTGCTGAATTGCCTCTTGTGATTTTATAGTAAAGTTGTTTAAATTCATGTGATTAGATTTAAATACAAAACGTAAATATCAAAGCATATACCAACAGAACAGCACTGTCAAAATGACCGCTATCACTGGGTTTGTGCAGACATTTTGTCTGTCTAATTATACATTAAGTTACGCATTTAGAATTTTGTAATTAGAGTTCTTTAATTAAACTTTTATATTTGGATGGATGGTTTTATTACTTGAAATCCTATTTTTGCAATCTAAAATAAAAATGAATATGGGATTTTTTGATAAAATGTTCAAGTCTGATTCTAACGAAAATAAACCAGAAAAAATAAGTGTTCCTTGGATTCAGCTGACTCAAATTGAAACATTGGAAGAAATAGCTGATGATTCTTCTAATCAACCAATAGCAATCTTAAAACATTCTACTTCCTGTGGAATTAGTAGAATGGTATTAAGACAATTCGAGCAAAATTATAATCTGGAACCAGATTCCATTAAATTATATTTTCTAGATCTATTAAGCTATCGAGACATTTCTAATAAGATTGCCACTAGATTTAATGTTCCTCATGAAAGCCCGCAATTAATTGTTATCAAGGATGGAAAAGCTATTTATAATGCTTCACATAGTGAGATAGATGTGGAGAAATTAAAGACAGTATAATTAACACGTATTTCTTACAATTTTCTTTTTGTAAGCTTTTAGTAGGGTTGGTTAAAATTGTTATAAAGATCTATTAAGTAAGAAATTACACACGTATCTTCATACTATTATTTATTAACCATTTTAATATAGTATCATGGAAAATCAAAAAGATCAGCAAAAGAAAGATCAAAAATCAACTCAGAAACCTGGAACAAAGAGTAATCCTCAAACAGGTGGACAAAAGAAAGATTCTCAAAGTACTAAAAAGTAATTCGGAGAATTGATCTGAAAGAAAAATGGCTATCTAATTAGTATTAGATAGCCATTTTTTTATAATTGAAAGAATTTATTTCTTCTTCGTTTTCGTTTGTGGTTCATAAACTGGTAAAAGTTTAGTGCTAACCTCCCCAAAACCAATTCTTCTATCTTTTCCTTCACAATAACCGCGCATGATAACTGTGTCGTTATCTTGGATGAATTTACGTTCGCTACCATCATTTAGTTTTACAGGTTTTTCACCTCTCCATGATAGTTCCAACATAGATCCATAAGAATCTGGAGTTGGTCCAGAAATAGTTCCAGAACCCATCATGTCTCCAGAATTAATTGGGCATCCGTTCACAGTATGATGAGCCAACTGCTGACTCATGTTCCAATACATATATTTAAAATTGGATCTAGAGATCGTTGTTTCTTCTTTATTTTCTGGTTGGATAGCAACCTCTAAATTAATATTGAAACTCTTCTTTCCTTTAAATTTAAGATAAGGAAGTAATTCCTTTTCCGGTTCCGGACTCGTCGTTCTAAAGGGCTCTAAAGCATCTAATGTAACTATCCATGGAGAGATGGAAGAGGCGAAATTCTTAGCTAAAAAGGGGCCTAATGGCACATACTCCCATTTCTGAATATCTCTTGCGCTCCAGTCATTAAATAAAACCATCCCGAAAATGTAATCCTCAGCCTCATCTATAGGAATAGGCTCTCCAATAGGATTTCCATCTGTAGTTATAAAAGCCATTTCCAATTCAAAATCCACCAATTTAGAAGGTCCAAAAACCGGTTCTGTAGCTCCAGCAGGTAAAGTCTGACCTTGTGGTCGATGTACTGGGATTCCACTAGGGATTATAGAAGAACTTCTTCCATGGTATCCAACAGGAATATGCAACCAGTTTGGTAAAAGGGCATTATCTGGATCACGAAACATAGTTCCTACATTCGTAGCATGTTCTTTACTAGAATAGAAATCGGTATAATCTCCCACCTGCACAGGTAGTTGCATCTCAATTTCATCTAGTGTAAAAAGAACCGTATTTCGGTGATCTTGATTATCCTTTAATTGTGGATTTTTGGCGTCAAAAATATCAGCGATTCGGTTTCTCACCAAACGCCATGTTTTTTTACCATCCGATATGAAATCGTTTAAAGTATCTTGAAGAAAAATATCATCTGTAAGTGGAATCTCGTCAAAATATCCTAATTGATGTAGGGCGCCTAGATCAATGGCGTAATCACCGATTCTGGTCCCAATAGTAATAATATCATCTCTAGTTAAAAATACACCAAAAGGAATATTTTGAATTGGAAAATCAGTATCATTTGGAATGTCCAGCCAGGTTTTTCTTTTAGGATCATTTGCTGTAATAGGCATATATTATTTTGTTTTATTCTTAAATGTATTGATTTCAAAGTTATTATTTTCCAGCAATTAACCGATTGGAATTGTTACTTTTGAGGAATATTTAACGTAAAAATGTAACATGCAACAAGATACACAAATTTTTGATCTGATAGAAGCTGAAAGAAACCGTCAACTGAATGGTTTAGAACTAATTGCTAGTGAGAATTTTGTGAGTGATCAGGTGCTTCAGGCGGCCGGATCTGTACTAACAAATAAATACGCTGAAGGATATCCGGGAAAAAGATATTATGGAGGTTGTGAGATCGTAGATGAGGTAGAAACTTTGGCTATAGATCGCCTGAAAGAACTTTTTAATGCGGAATATGCTAATGTGCAACCACATTCTGGTTCTCAGGCTAATACAGCAGTTTTTCATGCCTGTATGCAACCAGGAGATAAATTTCTTGGTTTCGATCTTTCTCATGGAGGTCATTTAACTCATGGTTCTCCAGTAAATTTTTCTGGAAGATTATACACACCTGTGTTTTACGGGGTAGTTAAAGAAACAGGATTAATAGATTATGATGCCGTGGCGGAGATTGCTGAAAGGGAAAAACCTAAAATGATCATTGCAGGAGCTTCAGCATATTCAAGAGAAATAGATTATAAAAGGTTTAGAGAAATAGCCGATAGTGTTGGGGCTATTTTATTTGCAGATATCGCACACCCTGCAGGACTTATTGCTAAAGGTCTTTTAGGGGATCCTTTACCTCATTGTCATGTAGTAACTTCTACAACCCATAAAACTTTACGTGGACCTCGTGGTGGAATTATCATGATGGGGAAAGATTTTGATAATCCTTTTGGTTTAAAATTGAAGAATGGTAATCTTAAAAAAATGTCCGCTTTACTAGATAGTGGAGTATTTCCTGGAAACCAAGGTGGACCTTTAGAGCATATTATCGCAGCGAAGGCTGTAGCATTTGGTGAGGCTCTTACAGATGATTTTCTTCATTATATGGTTCAGGTTAAGAAAAACGCAAAAGCTTTGGCAGCTGCGTTCGTGGCTAAAGATTACGATGTGATCTCTGGCGGAACAGATAACCATATGATGCTAATAGATCTTAGAAATAAGAATATAACTGGAAAACAAGCAGAAGAAGCTTTGGGGATGGCAGAGATCACTGTGAATAAAAATATGGTTCCTTTTGATGATAAGTCTCCTTTTGTTACATCTGGGATTAGAATTGGAACTGCAGCTGTAACCACGCGTGGACTTAAAGAAGATGATATGACGAAGATCGTAGATCTTATAGATCGTGTGATCACCAATTTTGAAGATGACACGGAGTTGATAAAAGTTGAAGCAGAAGTTCTGGATATGATGCAAGATCTTCCACTTTTTAATGGCTAGTTAATATTAAGGGGTTCTATAAAAGTTGACTAAACCGTCAAGCTGAACTTGTTTCAGCATCTAATATGAGTGAAAGGTTTTTGGATTCTGAAATAAATTCAGGTAGACAATGGTTTTTCAGTTTTTATAGAACTCTTTGTTATTATACAATCCTAAATTAATTGAACTTGAACTTTCTGAATAAACTTAAATCTAAGGTTAAGAAACTTAAGAAAGAAATTCAGGTTTTATCTATAGCCTATACCGATCCTCGAACTCCGTTGATGGCAAAAATACTCATTGGCTTAACAGTCGGGTATCTACTTAGTCCTATAGATCTTATCCCGGATTTTATTCCAATTCTTGGAATTTTAGATGATTTAATATTAGTTCCACTTTTAATTGCTGCGTCAATAAAATTAATTCCAGAGATAGTAGTTCTGGAGGCTAGGGCAGAGGCCATTAAAAACCCAAAAAGGATGAAAAAGAACAACTGGCTGGTTGCTTTTTTCATCCTTTTTATATGGTTAATTGTGATCTATAAACTGTTTACCTATTTCCAAGGAAAGACCAGCTATTTTTAGTTTCAATCTTACTTCATTTCCGGATACCAGTTCAATTGAACTACTTTAATCTCTTTGTTTCCTTTGTTCACCAATTCCTTGAATTTAGAAACGTCAGACAATCCATCTTTTCCTCTATAATGATATGGATATACTTGTTTAGGAGCAAAGGCTAAAACGCCATCTGCGGCATCCTCCACAGTCATGGTGTATGGTAAATTCATACAAACTAAAGCTACGTCTATATTTTTTAATTCTCTCATTTCTGGGATATCTTCAGTATCTCCAGAGATATATAAACGTTGTCCATCTTTTTCAATTACATACCCATTACCTCTTCCTTTTGTATGCATTGCATCTTTAGCTTCAGGTAAATTATACATAGGAACAGCTTTAATTGAAAATCCCATCATTTCCTTAGTATCGCCATTATTCATCACTAATAAATTAGATGCCATTTCTTTAGGTAATTGATCTTTAACCGCTTGTGGGACAATGATTTTTGTGTCTCCTAATTCAAGTGCTTCCAATGTTTTAGCATCCATATGATCTCCATGAATATCTGTGATCAAGATAAAATTAGGAGCATCTTTTCCTTCAAACACTTCTGCGCCACCTACAGGATCTGTATACATCACTGCATCTCCCCACTTAATAACAGCAGTTGCATGGGATATAGGCTCAATGTTCAAATCTGAAGTTGTTTCCATTTCCTGATCTACTTCAGCAGTAAGCTCAGTTTCATTTGCAGATAAGGCTTCTTTTTTTTCTTCGTTTTTACAGGAGGTAAATAAAAATCCCATACAGATTATGGCAAATATTGATCTTTTCATTTTTTAATGTTTTAGTTGTTTATATTGAATTTCGCGAACCAAAAAAACCCCGTAAGGGGCTTTAAATGTATTAATTATATAAAGTTAAGAAAGCTGTGAGGGATTCTCTTGCAATTAATAAATATTTATGAAAGGTTCAACTCCATCTTAATATCTCCTCTGGAATATGGATTGTTTTCTTCAATTGGAATTTCAATAAAACCATATTTTTTATAAATGTAGATAGCGTTTTCAAGTTTCCTATTGGAATAGATTATAAGTTTTTCCCACTTTTTCTGCTTGGCAAAATTTATAGTGTGTTCCATTAGTTGTTGTCCGATCTTTTTTCCTTGAGCTGCTGGAGTAATAGCCATTTTTGTAAGTTCAAAAATATCATCTTCCATTTTCATTAAGGCGACCGTACCAATAATATCTTCATTTTCCTTTACAAAGAAAATAATACCTCCGGGTGCAATTATATATTTCTCAGGGTTTCCCAAAACATCTTCATCATGCGGTTCTACCCAAAAGTATTTTTCTAGCCATGCAATATTAAGATTTTTAAAATCTTTTGCATATTCTGGAGTATAGGATAGTATTTCCATTATCTAATAAAATCTGTTATAAAGTAACTTAAAGCCTTTCCTACTTTATTCTCTGTTTCTAATGTAGGTGCAGCTTCACAAATGTGTAAATATTTAACGTGTTCCTCTTCTGAAGCTATTCTAATGAAATTCCTAATCATATTTATAGCAAAGCCGCTTGGAGTTTGAGCACTACTTGGAAAGCCCTTTATTGCATCGCAATCCAATTCTAATCCAAAATTATCGTGAGATACAAATTCCATTTCTTCTCTAAACGACTGAACGATCTTTTCTGAAGGCATTAATATTAAATGTTCGAAAAGGCGATACCCATCGTTTGCAGACTGATTCATTTCATTGAAAATATATTCCGGAGTATAATTTTGGTGAAGCCCGAAAATTCTATATTTTCCTAGGTATTTTTCTTTTCTTGCATAGCTAAAGCCATTTCCACTATGCCTAAAATTGGTTTTTCTAAGATCGGTATGAGCATCTATATTTAAAATGTTCAGAGGTCTTTTTAAAGCTTCAGAAGCTCCTTTAATATTTCCGAAAGCATTATTATGCCCGCCGCCTATAATTATTGGTGTTTTTCCTGCGGAAACTATCTTAGCGACAATTAGAGATACGACATCATCTATTTTACTAATAAGATCTCCCAGTTTTAAATAATAATTAGGATCTGCAGGGTCTATATTTGAAGCCTTATTCATAGCCTCACCACATTCCACCTCCCCTAATAAGATCAATTTTTCTGGTTTGGTATATTGATTTGCCTGAATATTCAAGAGTGAATTTAAACAGCATTTCCATGCAGCAGCAGCTCCAGCTTTACCTGAATTTCCACGAATTCCTATATCTTCCGGAATCCCGAAAAGCACGTATTTGGCATCAATACTTGCTAGATCATCGAGATCTTCTATAAAATGCACCCGTTCCCCAAACTTGGTTTCTCCCTCCCGGGTTTTTATAATCTTTTCGACGTCTTTTAGACTATATGTTTTAAATCCTTCCATTACTCGATCAATTTTCCATTAATATAAACAGCCTCAATAGGGTTACTCCCAAAGGCATAAGGTATATATGTGTAAGAAGGGATGGATTTTGTGATTATTAGATTGGCAAGCTTACCTTTGGTAATACTTCCTACTTTTTCACTCAAATCCATAGCATAAGCCCCGTTAATAGTTGCTGCATTAATTGCTTCTTCCGGAGTCATTTTCATTTTAATGCATGCCAGTGAAACTACTAGATTCATATTTCCACTGGGAGCGCTTCCGGGGTTGAAATCTGTAGCCAAAGCTAAAGGAAGATCTGCATCTATGATCATTCTGGCCGGGGTATATGGAATGCTTAAAAAGAGGGAACATCCCGGTAATGCTACCGGCATAGTTTCAGAATCTTTCAATGCAAGTATATCTTCCTGTCTCATCTCTTCTAAATGATCCACACTTAAAGCTTTGTTTTCAACTCCCGCCTGTACACCACCAATCGCATTGAACTGATTTACATGAATTTTCGGGCGTAAATTATATTTGGCAGCAGCTTGTAATAATTTATTTGTGTCTTCTACAGTAAAATACCCTTGTTCACAAAAAATATCAATATAATCGGCAAGATTTTCCTTTGCAACTGCAGGAAGTATTTCTTGGATCACATGATCTATATATTCACTTTTCTTATCCTTATATTCTAGGGGTAGGGCATGAGCTCCTAAAAAAGTAGCTTTTATAGGGAGATTATAATTCTGCTGTAATTTTTTGATCACCCGAAGCATTTTAAGCTCCGCCTCTTTTGTTAATCCGTATCCAGATTTTATCTCTACTGCACCAGTACCTAGTTTAATCACTTCTTCCAATCTTTTTGCAGATTGATTATAAAGATCCTCTTCAGAAGTGTTTTGTAAAGTTTTTGCAGAATTTAAAATCCCGCCACCATTATTGGCGATCTCTTCATAGGATAGACCACTAATTCGTTGTCCGAATTCTTGTTCTCTGTTCCCTGCATATACAATATGAGTATGGGAATCACACCATGAGGGAAGAACCATTTTCCCGGTGAGATCTATAGTTTTATCTGCTGAAATGTTAGCAAGATCATCCATTTTACCATAATCAGAGATCTTATCATCTTCCACTAATAACCAAGCATTCTTGATCGTTGGGAGCGTATTCATCTCTTTTCCGGAAAGCTTTAAAACAGAAGCTTCTCTAACTTGAAGCAGTTCTTTAATATTTGTAAAAAGTAATTTCATAGCGTAAAGATAAAAAAGCCTTTAAGTTTTTCACGCTATTCATATAAATTGAAGATGGAATTTATAAGATATGTGCTGCTAATATTTTCTGAACTTCATAAATATCCACACTCTTATTGAATCTTTTTGAAATAGACGGGTTTTGTTCTCCAGAGATCCAGATCTTTAATTCGGCATCTAGATCGAAACTACCTGCAGTTTCCACACTAAACCTGGAAATGCTTCGGTAGCTTACAGAGAAATACTCCATTTTTCTACCAGTTAAACCTTGGACATCTACTAGGATCAATCTTTTGTTGGTGAAGATAAAAGTGTCCCGTAACAATTTAAAACCCGCTTCAATAGTTTCAGAAGGAATTAATAATTTTCCATAATCCTTTTCCAAAACACTTGTTTCAATGCTTCCTGCATTTCCTAATAAAGACGAAAATATTCCCATGATTTAAGTTTATGTATAAAATAAGGCTGCCAAAAAAAATAAGACAGCCTTGTTTATTTATTATATTTTGAATTTCTAACTGTTCTTTAGTGACTTCATATCGATCACAAATCGATATTTTACATCAGATTTCTGAACTCTTTCATAAGCTTCGTTAATGTTCTGAATGTCGATCATCTCTACATCTGAAACTATATTATGTTTCCCACAGAAGTCCAGCATTTCCTGAGTTTCTTTAATACCTCCAATTAGCGAACCTGCAATACTTTTTCTACTGCCAATTAATCCAGCTCCATGAATTGGATCTAAAGGTTCTATAGCTCCAACTAAAACCATAGTTGCATCTCGTTTTAATAACCCAATATATGGATTAACATCATGTCCTACAGGAACGGTATTCAGTAAGAAATCGAAAGAATTTGCATGTTCTTTCATTTGTTCTTCGTCTTTAGAGATCAAAACTTCATCTGCTCCCAATTTTTTCGCATCCCCGCTTTTTTCTGGAGAAGTAGTGATCATTACCACATGAGCACCCATTGCATGAGCAAATTTAATACCCATATGTCCTAATCCGCCAAGACCAATTACACCAACTTTATCTCCTTTTTTTACATTCCAGTGGTTAAGTGGAGAAAAGGTGGTGATACCTGCACAAAGTAATGGTGCCACAGCTTCGATATCTAAATTTTCAGGAACATTAAGCACGAATTTTTTATCCACAACCACTTTTTCAGAATATCCTCCAAAAGTGTGTCCTCCTAAATGTTTGTCTTTACTATTGTAAGTAAAGGTTGCCCCATTTTCACAATACTGTTCCAGATCTTCCTTACAAGAATCGCATGTTTGGCAAGAATCTACCATACAACCAACTCCAACCAGGTCTCCTTCTTTAAAATTCTTAACATTATCTCCAACTTCAGTAACACGACCAACAATCTCATGTCCAGGAACTACAGGGTACTGTGCATTTTTCCAATCGTTTTTTACCGTATGAATATCACTATGGCAAACTCCACAATATAAAATATCAATTTCTACATCTTCTTTTGTGATATCTCTTCTTTCTAATTTAAATGGTTCTAATTCTGCGGTTTTAGACGATGCCGCATATGCTTTAACTTCGCTCATAATTTTCTTTTTCATTTTAATTTATCGAGACTAAGGTACATATTATGGAATGTGGAGATATGTTTTATTGGGACTTTAAACTATGTTTAACGCAAAATATTAACATAGGTTATTATTTCAGAATAATTGATTTAGAACTTTTGAAATTAGTATTTGTTGAAAAGAGTTTAGATAAATTCTTTTTACATTAGAGCAAAAATTTAGCTTACCTAAAACTAAAGTACTTATGAAGAATAAACTTGGAATTAATACTCGTTGTGCTCATGCGGGAGAATTAAAGGACACTCAGTTTAAAGGAGCGATTTCTCCTTTATATATGTCTACTTCTTATGCATTTGAAGATGTGGAGGTAAAGCGCTATCCAAGATATTTTAATACCCCCAATCAGGTTGCTTTGGCTAAGAAAATGGCTGCCTTAGAAAATGGGGAAGCTGCTTTGATCTTTGGAAGTGGAATGGCTGCAGTAAGCACAGCGATGCTGGCATTTTTACACAGTGGAGACCATGTAGTGTTGCAAAACACCCTGTATGGTGGTACTAGAAATCTAATTGTTGAGGAGTTCAAAAAGTATGGAATTTCCTACTCCTTCACTAAAGATCTGAAGCCCGAAAGTTTTGAAGCGGAGATCAAAGAGAACACAAAGGTTATTTATATAGAGACACCTTCAAATCCATTACTTACTATTACAGATCTTAATGCGGTATCTAAAATAGCCAAGAAACACGGTCTTGTGAGTATGATAGATAATACCTTCGCTTCACCCGTAAACCAGAACCCTATCGATTTTGGAATTGATGTGGTGATCCATTCGGCTACAAAATATATGGGCGGACATAGTGATATTTTGGCAGGAACAGTGATCTCTTCGGAAGAACATATAGATACCATTTTTCAGCTTGCTAAGAATTTTGGAGGCAGTTTAAGTGATTACACAGTATGGCTTTTGGAACGCAGTATTAAAACGATGGGAATACGAGTGAAAGCTCAGAATAAGAATGCGAAAAAGCTGGCTAAGTATCTTGAAAAGCATGAAGATGTGGAAAGAGTATACTATCCAGGATTAAAATCGCATCCAGACCATGAATTGGCTAAGTCTCAAATGAGAGGTTTTGGAGGTATGCTTTCTTTTGAACTAAAGGAAGGAATAAATGCTTCTTTATTTCAGAAGAAATTAAAGCTAATAAAGCCTTCTATGAGTCTTGCAGGAGTAGAGTCTACAATTCTTTCTCCAACTTTGACATCTCACGCACTCTTAAGCGACGAAGAGAGAGCAAGCCAAGGAATTAAAGATGGGCTTATGCGATTTTCAGTTGGGATCGAAGAAAAAGAAGATCTTATTGCAGATTTAGAGCAGGCTTTGGAGGCCGTAAAAGAATTGAAGGTTTAAAAATAATACAGAGAATATTACAAATATGAAATTAGATATTTTAGCCATTGGTGCACATCCCGATGATATTGAGTTGAGTTGTGCAGGTACAATTGCTAAGGAAGTAGATAAAGGTAAAAAAGTTGGAGTGCTAGATCTTACTCGTGGAGAACTTGGAACTCGTGGTACAGCTGAAACTAGGGACCAGGAAGCTGCGGAAGCTGCGAAAATACTCGGCTTGACAATTAGAGAAAATTTAAGGTTTAAAGATGGTTTTTTTATTAATAATGAAGAGCATCAATTAGAGATCATTAAGATCATTAGAAAGTATAAGCCCGAAATTGTGCTGTGCAATGCGATAGACGATAGGCATATAGATCATGGGAAAGGTTCTAAATTAGTGAGCGATGCATGTTTTTTAAGTGGACTACTAAAAATTGAAACTAAAGATGATGGAGTAGTGCAGGAGCCATGGAGGCCAAAGCATGTATATCATTATATTCAATGGAAAAACATTACTCCGGATATTGCAGTAGATATTACTGGATATATGGATGTGAAGTTAAATTCTGTAAAAGCTTATAAAACTCAATTTTTTGATAAAGACAGCAGCGAACCTTCCACGCCTATCTCTAGTGATAACTTTTTTGATAGTATTACGTACCGTGCAAGAGATTTGGGGCGCCTAATTGGAACAGAACATGCAGAAGGTTTTACCGTAGAACGTTATCCTGCAGTAGATTCCATTTTTGACCTAATTTAATTTCATTTTTTTCTTGGCAGAATTATATAAAAAATATACATTTGCATCCGCGAATAAATGGTGGTTGTAGCTCAGCTGGTTAGAGCATCGGTTTGTGGTACCGAGGGTCGCCGGTTCGAACCCGGTCTTCCACCCTTTTTTAAACTCCTTAGGAAACTAAGGAGTTTTTTTTGTTTGAATTTTTCACCTTTCCCTTCAGCAAATGGAAAGATTGTTATTTATTTGCTATTAAATTTCGAGGATTATCTTGTCAATAATTTTCTTGATAACAAATATTATACAGCCTTTTTAAGGCACCAAAAAGGTCTGTTTCCAATTCCCCTCATCTAGCCTAAATCTCGCACGAAGATGATTAGAGTCTTCCTTGAGCTTTAAATATTCCATTCTTACTGGTATAAATTCCAGGAGGGCAAAGTGTAATTTGTTGGTGCGCTCTACTTGTAGCGGATTTTTTATTGGCTTCCCCGGAGGTAATAAACTATTGTAATTATTTACAGCCTTCCCTTCAATCTTATATTTATGTTCTTCCCAAGCTTCATTATCGGTATGTATTATAATATTTCCTTTAAATACTAATTGAAGCTGATTTGCAGGATCATAAAAAAGGCAGTTTGCTTTTGAGTTATGTTCAAGTTGTTTGATCTTAGTAGAGCGGAGGTCGGTATAGAACAGCAAGCTTTTATTTTCAGAAATTCCTCTCAAAATAACAGTGCGTTGTCTTACGGCAGCATTTTTTCCCATTGTTGCCAAACTGAAAAAATTGAAAGGATGTTGTTTCCCAGATGCTGCTAGACTTAGTTCCTTCCATGCCGCTTGAAATAGGTCGTTTAACATAAGCTTAATTCAATTTTTAAAGTAATTAAGTAGTTTTACCTTCAAAAAAAAAGGATCATTAAAGATACGACATATTTCATTTTTGAACTATCCAGAAAATGGTATTTCAAGATTGCTGTCGGGTTTATTGAGCTGCAATTTTAATAGTTTGGATATGATATTATATTCTTTTGAAAACGTGGGAATATTTTAATTAATCACCTGGAATTAGTCAATTTTATATTCCAATCTCATAGTTATAGACGCAGTTTTCTTTTTGTCCTGAGTGTTATATGCGCCACTCCAACTATAATCTTCACCGCTATTCTGACCTGTAATTTGAAATACTCCCATACTAGCATTGTTGAGATCTCCTAGATTTCCACCGCTATTCTCTGCGATTTTTTCTGCTCGTAAACGCGCATCTTCTGTAGCTTTAGAGATCATTTCAATTTTAAGATCGGCTATTTTGGTATAATAATATCTTGGGGGCGTGGAGTTAAATTGGACTCCTTTATTCAATAGTTCTGTGATCTCTCGAGATACAGATTCTATTAATTCTACATTGGTAGATTCAATTTTTATAGATTGTATTAATTCATAGCCCTTAAAAGTGCTACCAACATAATTTCCATTTTGATATTGATTTTCTCGTTGTTCGTTGGTTTGAACAGAATTAAAAACGATGTTCTCTGAAGGAATCCCTTTTTGGATCAAGTATTTTCTTACAGTTTCCTTATCTGTGTTTAAATCTTCATAGGCCTGTTTTAATACAGGAAAAACTCTTACAAATTGTCCTTCCCAAACAATAAGGTCTGAGGTGAAATTCTCGCTGCCAGAACCGGTTACAGAGATAACTCCAACTGGCTGCGCTCTTTTTATATAGGCATTTCCTAATAACAAAGAAGCCAAAACTATGGCAATAGAAAATATGATAGCAACCAGATATTTCATAAATGTTTATTTTGAATGGATTTAAAGATATAAAATAATAATTCTGCTAGGACATTATTCGTTCAAATTCTTACTTTTGCGCATGCAACAAAACGTACTTATTTTAGACTTCGGATCCCAGTATACTCAACTAATTGCAAGACGAGTTAGAGAGCTTAACATTTACTGCGAAATTCACCCTTATAATAACCCACCAAAAGATATTTCAGGATTTAAGGCAACAATCCTTTCTGGAAGTCCTTTTTCTGTGAGAGCAGAAGATGCACCGCATCCTGATCTTTCAGAAATTAGAGGAAAAATGCCTTTGCTTGCGGTATGTTATGGAGCTCAGTATTTAGCTCATTTTCATGGAGGACGAGTAGAGCCTTCAGAAACTAGAGAATATGGAAGAGCCAATCTTTCTATTATAAAGGATGCCGAAGTTTTGTTTGAAGACATCACGGAGAATTCTCAGGTGTGGATGAGCCATAGTGATACTATAAAGGAATTGCCAACCAATGCTGTTCGTTTGGCTAGTACTTCAGACGTTCTAAATGCAGCTTACAGGATTGAAGGGGAAGAGACCTTTGCTATTCAGTTTCACCCGGAAGTTTATCATACTTCAGATGGAAAACAACTTTTAGAGAACTTTTTAGTGAAGATTGCTGGAGTAGAACAAAGTTGGACTCCGGAAGCCTTTGTAGACATGACGGTTTCAGAATTAAAAGAAAAGATTGGAGACGATAAAGTGGTTCTTGGTCTAAGCGGAGGAGTAGATTCTTCTGTTGCCGCGGTGCTTTTACATAAAGCCATCGGGAAGAACTTATATTGCATATTTGTAAATAACGGATTGCTTAGAAAGGACGAATTCGAAAGTGTTCTTGATCAATACAAGGATATGGGATTGAATGTAAAAGGAGTAGATGCTTCGGCACGTTTCTTGGATGCATTGGCTGGAGTTAGTGATCCAGAAGGAAAGAGAAAGAAGATAGGGAATGCCTTTATTGAAGTTTTTGACGATGAGGCTCACCAAATTCAAGATGTTAAATTTTTGGCGCAGGGGACAATTTATCCAGATGTAATAGAATCTGTTTCTGCTACAGGAGGACCTTCAGCAACAATTAAATCCCATCATAATGTTGGTGGATTGCCAGACTTTATGAAACTTAAGATAGTAGAGCCGTTAAGAGCACTCTTTAAAGATGAAGTGAGAAGGGTAGGTGCAGAACTTGGTATTGCAAAAGAATTGTTAGGAAGACATCCTTTTCCAGGTCCGGGATTGGCAATTAGAATCCTTGGGGATGTCACTGCCGAGAAAGTAAGGGTGCTTCAAGAAGTTGATGCCATTTTTATAAATGGACTAAAAGAATGGATGTTATACGATAAGGTTTGGCAAGCCGGAGCAATATTACTACCTGTGAATTCTGTTGGAGTTATGGGGGATGAGAGAACTTATGAAAAAGTAGTTGCTTTAAGAGCAGTAGAATCTACCGATGGAATGACAGCAGATTGGGTAAATTTACCTTACGAATTCCTACAAAAAATATCAAATACAATAATAAATAAGGTAAAAGGCGTTAATAGAGTAGTGTACGATATAAGTTCTAAACCGCCTGCAACTATAGAGTGGGAGTAATAGTTAGACACTAATTAATTTCAGTAAAAAAATAACAGATGAGGTTTTTAATTATTATATGCTTGTTTTTTCAAGTGCTTACTACTAGTGCCTTTGGTCAGGCTTATCAATATCATACAGTTACTGCAGGGGAAACAGTATATAGTATCTCCAAGAAATATGATATAAGCCAAGAGACTTTACTTAAACTAAATCCGGAAGCTAAGGAAGGTTTACAGGTAAATGCAAAGTTGGTAATTCCTATGTCCTTAGAACAAAGCGAAAACGCAGTTAAGAAAGCGGTTAGCTTTAATTCGCATAAAGTGCAGAAAAAGGAAACTTTATATAGCTTGTCTAAGGAATATGGAGTAAGTGTAGAAGACATCAAAAAGTACAATAAACAACTATATTCAAAAGAACTTCAGAATGGAGAAACTATCCAGATCCCTGTTTTCGTTGTAGATGAAAGCACTCCGGAAAAAGTTATTATTGCTGAAAAGAAAGAAAGACCTACTCCCGGGAAAGTTATTATAGAAGAAAGAAATCCTGAAGTAACTAATTCTAAACCCTCTGCACAGATCCTGAAAACGAGAGAGCATATTATTATTCCTAAAGAAACTAAATATGGGATCGCTCGGAAATATGGAATGACGCTGAAAGAGTTGGAAGATCTTAATCCAAAGGTTGGAGTTTTACAGCCAGGGATGATGATTAAAGTTGGAACTAATGTACTTAACCAGCCTGTGGTAATTACTGATGATGCCTTTGAATTCTATGAAGTGCAGCCTCAAGAAACTATGTATAGTTTAACTAGAAGATTTCAGGTAGCTGAAGATTCTTTGGTTGCTTTGAATCCTGCTTTAAAAGACGGATTAAAATGGGGTATGATCTTAAAAGTACCTACTAAAGATTCTAAAGGGAATAAATTGGAAGATGTAGCTGGATTAGGTGAAAAACCAATGCCAACTTCTGAGTTAACAAAAATGGATCTTTCTAAGAATTTAAAGAATTTCGAGCCGAAAAATCTAGTTTTGATGCTTCCTTATAATCTTAGTAAAATTAAAAACGATTCTGTTTCTAATGCTAAAGAGTCAATTCAAAAAGATCGTGTATTGCGACTCTCTTTAGATTTTTATAGCGGCGCTTTAATGGCTATAGATCGAGCTAAAGAATTGGGTATTTCTACAAACCTTCGTGTTTACGATACTCAAAATAATTCTGGAAAAGTTTCCCAAACTATTGCAGCTAACAATTTTAGTAATGTAGATGCTGTTATTGGTCCATTATATCAAGCAACCTCAGAAGAGGCAGCATCTAGCTTAGTGAATTTAAATGTTCCCGTGATCTCACCAATCACCAATAGAGAGTTAAAAGCGCTCCCTAATTTATACCAATCTCGTCCAAGTGATGATATGTTAAGAGAAGCCATGATCGTATTTCTCCAGAGTAATTCTCAAGGTAAAAATGTGATCATTGTAGCAGATGGAGCTTCTTCTGCAATAAAAGCCAAATTAGTAAGTGCTATCCCTGGTGCACGAATTTTAAATCCGCAATCCAATAATATTACAGAATCTTCATTAGCATCTGTAATAGATAAATCTCGTGAGAATTGGGTGATCTTAGAATCGGAAAATATTGCTTTGCTTGGAAGTGCAACTTCAGCTTTAAATAGATTAGCTAGGAATAACAGGATCACTTTGTTCACCACCTATAAAAACAGCACTTTTGAAAGTGATGCTGTAACTAATGAGCATTTAGGAGAATTGAGTTTTCATTTTCCTTCTGAATATAAAGAATTTGACGAAACAGTAACAGATAGTTTTGTTGAAGCCTATAAAAATAAGTATGGCTATATTCCTAATAAATACACAGTACGAGGTTACGATCTTACCTTAGATGTTTTATTAAGACTTGCCGCGATGGGAAGTATTGAAGAGTCTGTAAAAGCTAATATTATCACAGAATATGTAGAAAATAAATTCCTTTACAAACCTAAATCCAATGGTGGCTTTTATAATGATGCAATCTATATTATGCAACTAAATAAAGATCTTACACTTAGTGTTGCAAAATAAAATCTATGACTTCAAAAGTAATTTACAAAGGAGATCTGCGAACTGAATGTGAGCATATCCAAAGCGGAAATAAATTTATTACAGACGCTCCATTAGATAATAATGGGAAGGGAGAGGCATTCTCCCCAACAGATACTGTAGCTACTGCAATGGCCTCTTGTATGCTTACAATTATGGGAATTAAGGCTAACGAACACGAGCTGGATATAAAAGGTACATATGCGGAGGTTACAAAACACATGGCAGCAAATCCTAGAAGAATCTCTAAGATTGATGTAATTATGTTTGTAAAAGGAGAATTAACAGATAGAGATAAAACCGTACTGGAAAATTCGGCTAAGACATGCCCGGTCATCCAAAGTATTCACCCGGATATTATTAAAAACATCACCTTTAATTATTAATTAGTGAGAACTGTTTTCTTCATATTGATGCTCTCGCTTCCTGTTTTTGGGTTTGGGCAATCTGAAGATCTAAAGATTTCTTGGAGCGAAGAGGCTCATTTAACCTGGGAGGATTTCCAGGGAGTGCCTCTTGAAAAAACACTTTTTCATGCTAATACCAATACTGGACTTTCTTATTCTTGGGGTTTAAAAGGAACTTCACAGAAAATGGAATTAGACTATAAAGTAGAATCTTTTTTTTATCCAGAACAGAGTTGGGTACAGCCAGCATCAAAATCTGAATATTTGCTGAAGCATGAACAGCTTCATTTTGATATATCCGAATTGCATGCGCGAAAATTGAGAAAGCTTTTAGCTAATGTAGAGGCTTCTAAAATAAATAAAGATTCCCGCGAGTATTTGAATAAATTATATGAGAATATAGATAAGGAGCGTAGTGCTATGCAAAATGCTTTCGATAAAGAATCTAACCATAGTTTAAGCAAAGAAGCCGAACTTAAGTGGCGGCAGTATATTGCAGAAGAATTAAATAAATTTAAAGAATTTAGTTCTTAAAGTTGAGCCACTTTTTGCTTAGCACTTTCAAATTCTGAAATAATTTCCTGAATAATTTCTGTAGCTGGTTTTATCTCATGTATTAAGCCTGCGATCTGTCCTATTTCTAATTCCCCGTCTTCCATGTCGCCTTCAAACATCCCTTTTTTAGCACGAGCACGTCCTAATAAGGTGATTAGTTCTTCTTTTGTAGGAGCAGTTTGATATAGTGCCTGAACTTCATTAAAAAACTTATTTTTCAACATACGCACCGGTGCCAATTCTTTTAAAGTTAATTGGGTATCTCCTTCTTTAGCTTCTACCACTTTATTTTTAAAATTCTGATGAGAGGATGCCTCATTACTAGCAACAAATCGAGACCCAATTTGTACTGCATCTGCACCTAACACCATTGCAGCAAGCATTCCTCTACCTGTGGCTATTCCTCCAGCTGCGATAAGAGGTATTTCCAGTTGTTCTTTTACCATTGGGATCAGGGTGAAGGTTGTGGTTTCATCTCTTCCATTATGGCCTCCTGCTTCAAAGCCTTCAGCAACCACTGCATCTACTCCCGCATCTTGAGATTTTAATGCGAATTTCACACTGCTAACCACATGTACTACTTTAATACCGTGACTTTGTAAATGTTTAGTCCATGTTTTAGGATTTCCTGCAGAGGTAAAAACTATTTTAACCCCTTCTTCAATAATGATCTCCATGATCTTTTCTATATCAGGATATAGCATAGGAACATTAACTGCGAAAGGCTTGTTCGTAGCTTTTTTACATTTCTGAATATGCTCTCTTAGAATTTCAGGGTACATAGAACCAGCCCCAATTATCCCCAATCCTCCACTGTTACTAACGGTGCTTGCAAGTTTCCATCCACTTGCCCAGATCATTCCAGCTTGAATTAATGGATATTTTATATTGAAAAGTTGGGTGATTCTATTCTGCATATTTTATTGAAATTTATAGGTATACTTTTTTCGTCCCTCAATGCACCTTAACATCTCGTCCCCCTGAATTTATTTCAAGGTTTCAATTCACTCTATTTATTTTTAGTGTAGCTAGATTCTGAATCAAGTTCAGAATGACGTTTTTTAACAATTTATGGTGTTTTACGGATTTATATTTTAATTATTTAAAAGCCACGAATTCACAAATATAATCTCTCATTGAGGGTTTAATTCTCCGAGACTCTTGATTGATTTCTAATTAGTGAATTTGTGGCAATCTTTATAAGATCATATTTCTTGCTGATATCAATTTTACACTTAGGTATTGCTAATTTAAGAGATCACTCCTGAACCTACTAATTCATCCTCCAAATACCAAGCAACAAACTGACCTTCGGTAATTGCAGACTGTGCATTTTCGAACAATACATAAAGACCATTCTCTGTTTGATGTAAGGTAGCTTCTTGTAATTCTTGTCTATATCTAATTCTGGCTTTTACCTTAAGTTCAGAATCTGGTGCAATTGCTAGATCTTCACGAACCCAATGCACTTCATCATTAGCTACAAATAGCGCTTTTCTGAATAAGCCGGGATGCTCTTTTCCTTGACCTGTGTAGATAATATTTTCGTTAACATCTGTGTCTATTACAAATAAAGGTTCCGGAGTTCCACCTACTGCAAGACCTTTTCTTTGACCTTTTGTGAAGTAGTGAGCACCTTGATGTTTCCCAACAACTTTACCATCTGCTAGCTCATATTGAAACTTCTTAGAAAGTAGTTCCAGCTCTTCAGCCTTAGAATTGAACTGTATCGGTAGATCTTGGTATTGTTCTCTTTGAGAATCTATCTCTACTATTACTCCTTCTTTTGCTTTTAGTTTTTGCTGAAGAAATTCTGGCAACCTAACCTTTCCAATAAAACAAAGTCCTTGAGAATCTTTTTTATCGGCCGTGATCAAATCTTGTTCAGCAGCAATTTTGCGAACCTCTGGTTTTAGCAGCTCTCCAATTGGAAAAAGTGTTTTTGAAAGCTGTTCTTGGGTAAGTTGACATAGAAAATAAGACTGATCTTTATTATCATCTTTTCCTGCTAATAGCTGGTAGATAGTTTCTCCGTCTTTCTCCAGTATGCCTTTTCTACAATAATGTCCTGTTGCAACATAATCTGCTCCTAAAGAAAGAGCGATCTTCATGAAGACATCAAATTTTATTTCTCTATTACAAAGTACGTCTGGATTAGGTGTTCTTCCTAACTCATACTCACGAAACATATAGTCTACGATTCGCTCCTTATATTCTTCACTCAGGTCTACTGTCTGGAAGGGAATTCCTAATTTTTCAGCAACCATCATGGCATCGTTGCTATCATCTAACCATGGGCATTCATCAGAAATAGTTACGGTATCATCATGCCAGTTCTTCATGAACAAGCCTATAACTTCGTACCCTTGTTGTTGCAATAAATATGCGGTAACACTAGAATCTACACCTCCTGATAAGCCTACAACTACTTTTTTCATAATATAACATCAATCACTTCGGTAAGTCCGAGATTTAATAAGTCTTATAATTGTCGGATTACAGATGGCAAAATTACGAAATAAAAAAGGGTAGTAAAAACTACCCTCTCTTGATTTTAAATATTGAAAAAATTATCTTTTTTCGAATACAATATTTGTGTTTTGTCCAGAAAGTAGATCTGGATAAAAGGTGAAACTTGAGCTTTCGTTAAATTCAACTCTTCCAGCTTGAGAGCCAATCCCTTCAAAAGGAATGGTAAATTTATATCTAGAATTCCCTTCATTACTCCAAGCAGAATTATCAGAATCTTTTAATTCACATTCACCATCAGTAACAGTGTAAAAAGCAGAGTCTGCATTATTATCTGCATTAAAATCTATAAATGATTGTTTGTTGCATTCGCTTACAGTTAAATTTAATGTGCCACTATTGTTAATTTCAGCAACATACCACTTTCCTAAAATTTGGTCGTCACCTGCATTTCCTGAATCGTCATCGCTAGTGCAAGAGCTTAGTAATGTTAAACTAAAAAATAATAAAAAGATCTTTTTCATGTAAATAGGTTTTTAATTTGGTTTGCAAAGATAAGGTTTCCTTTATAACTTATAATCTACTGCATTATTTTATAGATATAGAAAATCAACTATAATTAGCTCAAATTTTAACAGATAAAAAATCTGTTATAGTATAATATTTAAACTACCCTTTCCGTTTTTAATTTAATATCCCCTATAATTTTAAACGTATATCAAATACCATTTACGTTTATAATCTCCCTATAAAATATTGATATACAATAAATTAACAATTGTTTAAAATTTATTAACAATTGTTAAACAAAATTATTCTATGTTGTTGTCTAATTTTATTAACTAATCAAAAAAATCATATTATGAAATTAACTTCGAAAATTTTCAAGCCCGCTGTTATGGCTTTCCTTGCCTTAGGAATGTTCGCCTGTAACGATGATGACGATGCTAATGTGCCAATGGTGGAAGATAATACTATTGCAGATTTTGTATCTACTAATGATAATTACTCCTCTTTAGCTGCGGCTCTTGAGGCAGCAGATCTAACATCCACGCTGGATGGAACCACTAAATACACTGTGTTTGCTCCTAATAATGAGGCGTTTAGTGAATTTTTAGCTGCTAATAATTTTGATGCCTTAGATGATGTACCTGTAGATGTATTAAAACAAGTACTTTTAAATCATGTTCAAATGGGAGAGATCATGGCTGCCGACTTAAGTACCGGGTATATAGAAAGTATGGCTAAAGGTCCAGCTTCAGATGAAAATCTTAGTATGTACATTAATGTTGGAGATAACGTAGTAATTAACGGGGTTTCAACTGTTACCACTACAAATATTGAAGTGGATAATGGAATTATTCACGCAGTGGACCAAGTGATTGGTTTGCCAGATATTACAACATTTGCAATTGCAGATCCAACATTCGATATATTACAAGCTGCATTAACTAGGGAAGAAGATTATACCTTCGTAGATATACTTCAATCTACTGGAGATGCTTCTCCTTTTACCGTATTTGCTCCAACTAATGATGCTTTTGTTGCATTATTAGATGAGCTTGATGTGGATTCCTTAGATGATATTGATGCTGATCTTCTAGCTACAGTACTTAGTTATCATGTGGTATCGGGAGATAACGTTAGAGCGGAAGATCTTACAGATGGAATGATGGTAACAACTTTTGAAACCGGAGAGATCACAATTAATGTAGGAGCTAGTGTGACTATTACAGATGAGAATGAAAGAACATCTACAGTTGTCTTACCAAATGTTCAGGCTACTAATGGAGTAATTCATGCCATAGACCAGGTGCTTTTACCTGCCTCAGAGGACTAGTTAACTAATTTTAAAAATTAAAAAAGCCCGGAATTCCGGGCTTTTTAATATCTGTATGTGAAAAACTATTTCTTAGCGTTCTTCTGTTGTTCTGCTTGCTCCATAATGTCTTGCATTTTCTTAGCAAACTTTCCTTGCTTTTTAGGCTTCTTTTTATTCTCCTGAATCTTAGCATGGATCTTATCTTCATCTATTATGGCATACTTAATTACAAGCATAATACCAATTGTAATTAAATTAGATACAAAATAGTAAAGTGAAAGTCCACTGGCATAATTGTTAAAGAAGAACAACATCATGATAGGGGATAAGTACATGATAAATTTCATGTTAGGCATCCCGGGTTGTTGGTTGTTCTGCATTGTTTGTCCTGTTGTCATCATCATGTAAATAAAGATGGCAATAGAAGCTAAAATTGGAAATAAACTCACATGGTCTCCGTAGAAAGGAATCGTAAATGGCAATTCTGCTATGGTATCGTAACTAGAAAGATCATCTGCCCAAAGGAATCCTTTTTGCCTTAATTGGAAGGCACTCGGGAAAAATTGGAATAAAGCATAGAAGACGGGGATCTGCATCAAGGCTGGCAAACATCCACTCATAGGGCTGGCTCCTGCCTTGCTATAAAGCTTCATAGTTTCCTGCTGCTTTTTCATTGCATTGTCCTTATATTTCTCATTAAGCTCATTAATTTCAGGTTTTAAAACCTTCATCTTAGCTTGAGATAAATAAGACTTGTAAGTTACTGGTGAGAGTACAATTCTTACTACGATAGTCATTACAATAATTGCAATTCCGTAACTAGGTAAGAACCCGGATAAAAATGCGAAAAACGGAATAAATACATATTTGTTAATCCATCCAAAAATCCCCCAACCTAATGGTACAACTTCATCTAGATTTCTGTCATAATCGTTTAAGATCTTATAATCTGTAGGACCGTAGTACCAATTCATATTATAATTAAGCTCTCCGCCTTTTAATTCTAAAGGAAGGCGAGTAGCAAACTCTTTTGTATATACTGTATCAATTTCTTCATCTTCAACTAGGTTTTTAGAAACGAAATCCCCCTTAACAAATGGAGTGTCTGTTAATAATATAGAAGAAAAGAAATGTTGTTTATAGGCTATCCAAGTTACATCGTCTGCTTCATCATCTTTCAATTCCCCTTGACCTAAATAATCATCGTCTCCATCTTCATATTCCCAAGCTAACTCGGTGTATCTATTTTCATAAGAGATACTTTTAGAATGACGATAACCTTTTAAATTCCAGTCTAAATTCACATCATTCGAGCTGCTAATTACATCTCTAAGGCCTTGAGAACGAATGCTGAAATCCAACATATATTCTCCCGGTTTCATCACGTATACATATTCCAAATATTCAGATTCTGAAACCTTCAATTTCATAGAAAGTACCTGATTGTTACCACTATCCGAAAGGGAAGGTTCAAAATACATGTCTTTTGTATTGATCACTCTTCCATCTGAAGTTGTAAAAGTCAAGTTTAAAGAAGCGTTTCCATCTTTTATAAGATAAACAGGAATAGAATCGTAGGTTTTAAACTGAGTCATTCTTGCTTCAGAAATATATCCACCTTTATTATCTATTTTAAGATCCAATAGATCATTGGCTAATGTGGTAGTCTTATTTGTTGCAGATGCTAAAGTTGCAGAATAGCCAAAAGTACCTAAAGATTCCTGTACTCTAGCTCTTGCAGTAGAATCCATTTCTTGAATACCAAGCTCTTTTTGTGGAGTAGCAGTTTCTTGAGGAGCATTCTCAACTTGCTCTATCGTATCTTTTTTATCTACAGCTTCGTTAGTCTCAAAGGAATTGTTGTACAACATCCAAATTAAAAGTCCACCAATCAGGAAAAATCCAATTAAGGATTGTACGTCGAATTTTTTTTCTTCCATGTTAAATTATAAAGTAAACTAAGCGTTCTCTATCACTTAGAGTTATTGTTAGTCAAAAAAATGACCGTTTATTGATTTTGTGTCAATTTGACACTCTTTTTTAGTTTTGAGTAGGTTACGGCAGCTTTCACAAAACCAACAAAAAGTGGATGAGGATTAGCTACGGTACTTTTATATTCTGGATGATATTGCACTCCAACATACCACGGATGGCCTTCTAACTCAACAATTTCTACCAAACCAGTTTCAGGATTTATTCCTGTGCTTTTTAATCCAGCGTTCTCTAATTCCGTTTTATACTTGTTGTTATATTCGTATCTATGTCTGTGTCTTTCAGAGATTTCCTCAGATTGATAGATCTCTTTAACAAGTGAGCCTTCAGAAAGTTTACAAGTCCATGCTCCCAATCTCATAGTTCCTCCTTTGTGAGTAACTTGTTTTTGAGCTTCCATGATATCTATAACAGGATGTTTAGTCTCATGATCCATTTCTGTAGAATTGGCATTTTTTAGCTGAAGTACATTTCTAGCAAATTCTATAACAGCCATTTGCATTCCTAAGCAAATTCCTAAGAAAGGAATGTTATTTTCTCTTGCATAACGAACTGCATCTATTTTACCTTCTACGCCTCGCTCTCCAAAACCAGGAGCAACTAAAATTCCATCTAAATGAGCGATCTTATTTTTAATAGTATTCTCATTGATGAATTCTGAATGTATGCTTTCTACCGTCACTTTTACTTCGTTGGCAGCGCCAGCATGAATAAAAGATTCTAAAATAGATTTATATGAATCTTGAAGTTCTACATATTTGCCAATAAGCCCAATTCTAACTTCGTACTTCGGGTTTTTATGACGTTGTAAAAACTGATTCCAGCGTTCTAAATTTGGAATTGTATCATCTGGTAGCATCAATTTTTTAAGTACAACTGTATCTAAACCTTCTTCTAACATAAGATTTGGTACATCGTAAATCGTTGAAGCGTCTATAGATTGAATAACTGCTTCTTGTCTAACATTACAAAAGATGGCAAGTTTTCTTCGAATATCATCAGAAAGTTCATGCTCTGTTCTACAAACCAAGATATCTGCCTTAATTCCACTTTCCATCAATGTTTTCACACTATGTTGAGTGGGTTTTGTCTTAAGTTCTCCTGCTGCTGCAAGGTATGGAACTAAAGTTAGGTGAATTACAAGTGCATTATCATCTCCCAATTCCCATTTAAGTTGTCTAACAGCTTCTATATATGGTAAGGATTCTATATCTCCAACTGTTCCACCTATCTCGGTAATAACTATGTCATATTCGCCGCTTTTACCAAGCATCTGAATACGTTCTTTAATTTCGTTGGTAATATGCGGAACCACCTGTACTGTTTTCCCTAAAAATTCTCCTCTGCGTTCTTTTTCAATCACGCTTTGGTAAATCCTACCAGTAGTAACATTATTGGCTTGTGAAGTTTTTACGTTTAGAAAACGCTCATAGTGCCCTAGATCTAAATCTGTTTCAGCTCCATCTTCTGTCACATAACATTCGCCATGTTCATAAGGATTAAGAGTTCCGGGATCTACATTTATGTAGGGATCTAATTTCTGAATTGTGGTTTTAAAGCCACGAGCTTGTAATAATTTTGCCAAAGATGCAGCGATAATTCCCTTTCCTAAAGAAGATGAAACCCCGCCAGTGACAAAAATATACTTGGTTTCGGCCATTTTATAAGTATTTGTTGTGTTGCTTTATTCAGGGCGCTAAATTACAAAGAAGAATAGAAAAAAGCATTCAATTTCAAACCTATTATTTTAGACCAAAAAACCTTTAATAAATAATTTTAGTGTATCAATTCTTTGGATATCGTAGGCGTATATTTCTAAGTATACTTTCCATCCCGTTCACCTTTAGTTCGGTTACTTGTTGTAATTGATCTCCTAATTTACCTTCTGGAAATCCTTTTTGCCTATACCAGATAAGATAATATTCGGGAATTTCAGAAAGAAACAAGCCTTTATATTTCCCAAAATACATCTTGGCATAAGCTAATTCTATAAGTGCTTTTTTATCTGGTTTTAATTCCATTTGGTAAATGTAAGTAGAAAGAATATTTACTTACAATGCTTAGAACATAATTCGGAGATCTTATTTTGACTAAGAGGTTTTATAATATAATCTGTTACGAAATCATACTCTGAAGCCTTTTCCTTGTCTAAATTGCTCGTACTAGAAGTTAGGATGACAATTTTTGGAGTATAGTTATTCTCTACTAGTTTATCTAAAAAGTCCCAGCCACTCATTTCTGGCATATTAAGATCGAGAAAAATAACGTCATTTTGCTCTTTTTGTTTTAAGATCTGTTCTAATGCTAAAACTGGATTGGTGAAATCTGATATAGGGATATTAATTCCTTCAACCTGTAGGAGTTTACGGGTAATAAAATTAGTTATAGGTTGATCGTCAACCAAAATTACAGAATTCATTCTTTTTCTACTTTTAAGTGTTCTAACTCCTGGGTTGCCATTAAAATTACTTCTTGGAGTACTAGATCCATTTCTTCCGCAGAAGATTCTATTTTCGGGACCAATTCTGTTCTAACCTCAGCATCAGAAAAATGAGGAAAAAGACCGATTAAGCCTTGAATTCTAGATAATGGCTCTCTTATATTATGAGCATTTAATGCCGAAATATGCAGTAATTTCTTATTTTTTTCTAAGATCTCACTTGTACGTTCCTTAATGATCTCTTTTTGGTTTTTAACAATGTTCTGAATTTCTTCATTTTGGGCTTTAATTACCTTTAAAGCCTCCGTTAATGATTTATTTTTATTGTCTAATAAACGAGCTAAATAGATCTCATGAAATTTAGCTTCAAAGCAATCTATAGCTAATTTTAATATATCTATATCTGCAGCTGTAAAATTCTTATTCTTATCGGAAATTAAAGTTACAGTAACTTTTCTACCATTATTATTGAATAACCATGCCCACATTTCAGGTTCTACAAGAATGGAACTATCTATATTTCTCGCTATCCAATCTTGTGGTAAATTAGTAGTATGTATTGGTATTTCTTTTAAATAGAGGTTCTCTTCATGCTCTAATAAATCCACTTTTTCATGTAAATCGTAATCCACTTCATCTTTAGTCAAGGAAAAGAAAAGGTGCTTTTTTTCTTGCTGAATTGTTATTCGAATTATATGATAATTAATAAGGTATTTAAGATGTGTTTTGGAAACTTCACCTACTTCCGCAAGTGAAGAACATCTACTTATTTTATTAGCAAATTTCGAATAAGCCTCATAAGTTATCCTATATAACTGAGAAGAATTCTTGGATATATCTTGCATTTAGAATGATATATGGTTACTCCAAAGTCTCCAAAAGTTCATTATCTACTTTAATGCCAGAAACATCTGCTATAGTGTTTAGCATATTTACAAGATCTGCCTGAGCCATTAATTCTTGAATTTCTTTATTACTGAAGCCAGCATTTTCTAATTCCTTAAAATCTGAATCGGCAATGTCTTTATGATTTAAAGCTGCTTTAGTAACTACATTTACTGCAGTTCTGTAGCTTACCGGCATACTAGGAGAGTTTAACTGCTCTGTTGCTTTAAAACCTTCAGCATCACTTATCATACTACTCATACTATCTGCAAAAATTCCATGTGCATGAGAACAGTAGTTACAGCCTCTTTCTTTAGAAACATTGTAGATGATAAGTTGTTTTAAAACATTTGGTACTTCCCCTTCCATTAATGTGGACTTCAATTTGTTCCAGTTTCCACCTAAAAGAGTTGCATTATCTCCTTGGCATTTAAACCAGTTTAATACAAATGGTAGTTGTAAGGTTTTTTTGGTATCGTCGTAAATTGCTTGAACTTCCAGAGAAGCCTCATCGTAAGACACCATTGGGTAGCGTGATGTAGTGTTGTTCATGTAGATAATAATTTAAGTAGGTTAATTAATGGCTGGAAATATACATAATAAATTAAAAACAGGAATATTAATAAGGAGATGTTATAATTTGTTCAATCTATAGGCACTTTATTTAAATCCTTTTTAGATGCTAACAATTAAGGAAAAGTTAAACATTTTTTTATAACTAAGCAATTGCATAGTTTTGCAGTGTAATTAAAAATAATGGCAAGAACTAAACAATATAAAGAAGAAGATGTTATTCAAAAGGCGATGAATCTTTTTTGGCGTAATGGTTACGAAGGAACTTCTGTGCGTATGCTGGAAAAAGAAATGGGAATCAATCAATTTTCTATTTATGCAAGTTTTGGAAGTAAACATGGGGTTTTTGTTGAAAGTATTAAAGCATATAAAAGTGAACTAAATAGTATTAGAAATGTTTTAAAAAATTCTAATAATGGGGTTTTAGGTATAAAGCAATTCTTTTATGACTTTTTAGAATTCACTAAAGAGAATGAGAAAGGGAAAGGCTGTCTGGTTTGTAATACTGTTAGTGAATTGGGGAATAAAGCTGAACCGGATCTTATGGTGGAATTGATGAAGTTTACAGAGGAGCTTAGAACTTTATTTATAAATAACTTACAACAAGATAAAGATAGATCTGAAGAAATGATAGAAAAGGCAGCTAATTTTCTAACAACTGCTATGCTGGGATTATCCTTAGGGTCTCGGATAGAAAATGAAACTCAGCTTGAAGATTATATAGAAATGACATTTAAAAAGCTTTAGTTTTTTTTTAAACCTTAACTAAGCGTTTGCTTAGAATAGAATTATCAATTTAAAAAATAAAATAATATGAAAAATTTAATTCCAATACTTGTTCTCATTACAGTTTCCATATCATTAAACGCTCAAGATTATGCGATGGTATTTCCTGCTAGCATCAAGATTGAGTCTAAGAATGATAACTATACTAGGCTTAATGATTTTGCTTCAGATGTTTTATTAACTAAGGATTTTAATTATAGAGATTTTTTGAAGAGTTCAAAAAATTCTATTGTAAACTTTCAGTTAAATGGAGAAAGTTTCACTAAATCGGAGTTTACTAAAATACTGAGAAAAGGAGCGAAAAAATCAGATTCTTATGCAGAGTTCCAACAATTTCTTAACAGCTCTTATCCACAATTTTCAAGCGTTCTTTCAAATGGAAACAAACATTTAATCTACGAGAAATTTAATAAAGGAACGTTCAATTCTTATTTCCAAGACTTAGCGAATAACTGGTAATAAGAGAATAAAAATCTCACACAATTCAATTTTTTTTAATTAATTCTAAGCTTATGCTTAGAAAGGTATAAACAATTATATATTAAATATTTAAACTATGAGTACATTAAAAGTTCACACAATCGAATCTGCACCAGAAGCTAGTAAAGCATTATTAGAGAATTCTAAAAAAGCATATGGTATGATACCAGGTTTGCATGGAGTATTAGCTGGTGCTCCAGGAATATTAGAAGCTTACCAAACTTTACATCAACTATTTGTAGACTCCTCCTTTAATAATGAAGAGTTAACAGTTGTATGGCAATCTATTAACGTAGAGCATGAATGTCATTATTGTGTACCAGCACATACAGGTATTGCTGCGATGATGAAGGTAGATGAAAATATCACCGAAGCTTTGCGTAATAGAACACAACTTGAAGATCCAAAATTGGAAGCATTAAGAAAAATGACATTATCTATAGTGCGTAATAGAGGAAATGTAGATGATAAAGAAATTGAAGCATTTTATGCTGCTGGATATGGGGAAAGACAAGCGCTAGAGATCATCCTTGGTTTGTCTCAAAAAACAATTAGTAATTATACCAATCACATTGCCAATACCCCAGTAGATGAAGCTTTCACAAAATTTGCTTGGAAAAAATAAGATCCAACAGGTAAGCATGCTAAAAGCTTAATTAGTAATATACCTTCCGGAACTACTTCGGAAGGTATGTTTATAGCAATTAATTGGCATAGTTTTAAGTCTTATAATTATGAAAAGGCTGTTCAATTTCAGAATATTTGATTTGGAAGTCCGAGGAATTAAATAGAAAATCTATCTTAAAAAATAAAAATCATGATAAAAGTAAGCGTAATGTATCCTAATGGACCAAAAACAAAATTTGATTCAGAATATTATAAAAATTCGCATTTGCCAATGATCGCAGAGGCTTTAGGTGAAGATTTAAAAGCGATGGAGTTTAATATAGGAATTGGAGGAAGAACTCCAGGGGCACTTGCACCTTATATTGCTATAGCTCATTTAACATTTGAATCGGTAGCATCGTTCCAATCCTCTTTTGGCCCACATGCCGAAAAATTTGCAGCAGATGTTCCTAATTATACCAATGTAGAAGGGGAACTTCAAATTAGCGAGATTGTTAGCTAATATCAGTTCCGAAGAAATAATTTTATAACGAAGAATATGAGTAGTAAGCTTAAAATAGATATAGTTTCAGATGTGGTTTGTCCCTGGTGTACAATCGGGTACAAACGTCTAGAGAAAGCTATAGATGAAATGGGTGTTCAAGATAAAATAGAAATTGAATGGCATCCCTTTGAACTTAATCCAAATATGCCTGAAGAAGGGGAAAATGTACAGGAACATATTGCAAATAAATATGGTGCCAGTTTGGAAGATCAAAAGCGCTCCCAAGAGCATATGACCGAAGTTGGGGAAGAGCTTGGATTTAAATTCGATTATTTTGACGATATGAGAATGGTAAATACAAGGGATGCACATATTTTGCTTGAATATGCAAAGGAAAATGGAAAACAAACTGAGTTAAAAATGCGTTTGGTTGAATCCTTTTTTAGTGAGCGTAAAGATGTTTCTAGCAAAGAGGTTTTAAAAAAGGCCTTACAAGAAGTCGGTTTAAATGTAGAGGAAGCGATGGGGAAATTAGATAGTGAAAAAGCTAGATTAGAGATTGAAACAAAAGAGGCATATTGGAAAAATTTAGGGGTAAATTCTGTGCCTACAATAGTTTTTAATATGAAAAGCGCTGTTACCGGAGCACAGCCCGTTTCAGTTTTTAAAGATGTATTAGCAGATCTACTTCAGGAGAAAATCGGATAATCACTATATACCATTAATGAGTTTTTTGGGAAAAATGAGTTCCTTTTAGCTAGCTAATAAAAGCTGTTTCTTTACCTATTAAGCCTTGTATATTTATAAAATTACAAGGCTTTTTCTATATTATTAGAATAATAAATTGATAAAACTTAAAAATATCCATCCCTTAATCTGAATTTATAAATACTTAAATTTGTGGCATATTTAAAGTCATGAAGTACGAGTATCAATTACGTGTAAGTCCAGAAGAAGCAGCAAAACAAGATCTTTTATTAAGAGAAGTTTCTAAGCATTCTGGGATATCTACCAAGAAAATACGACATATTGAAATTATTAAAAGGTCTATAGATGCAAGACAGCAGTCTGTAAAGATCAATTTAAAGGTGGGTGTTTATGTGAATGAAGATAAAAAAGAAACCACTTTTGAACTTCCGGAATATCCTAATGTAAAAGATAAAGAGGAAGTATTTATAATTGGAGCTGGCCCTGCAGGACTTTTTGCAGCGCTTCGTTGTATAGAATTAGGTAAGAAACCGGTTATAATTGAGAGAGGAAAAGATGTTCGAAATAGAAGACGAGACCTGAAAGCCTTAAATATAGAACATATTGTTAATGAGGATTCTAATTATTGCTTTGGTGAAGGTGGTGCTGGAACTTATAGCGATGGAAAATTATATACGAGGTCTAAAAAAAGAGGAGATGTAAATCGGATCTTAGAGTTATTTGTCGCATTTGGAGCAACTTCTGAAATTTTAGTAGATGCACATCCTCATATAGGAACGAATAAATTACCAGCAATTATAGCAAGTATTCGGGAAAAGATTCTTGAAATGGGAGGAGAAGTGCTTTTCGAAACAAGAGTATCAGATATTTTAATAGAGAATAATGCGATTAAGGGTATAAAAACCTTAAAGGGGGAGCATTTCAATACGAAAAACATCATTCTTGCCACTGGGCATTCTGCCAGAGATATCTTCGAATTATTGTATAGAAAAGGAATTAAAATAGAAGCAAAACCTTTTGCTTTAGGAGTAAGGATCGAGCATCCCCAACAATTAATAGATAAGATCCAGTATAAATGTGATGATAGAGGAGAATTTTTGCCTCCGTCTCCTTACAGTATTGTGAAGCAAATAGGTGGGAGAGGAATGTATTCCTTTTGTATGTGTCCTGGAGGAGTAATTGCACCTTGTGCTACTAGCCCGGGAGAAGTGGTCACTAATGGATGGTCTCCAAGTAAAAGGGATCAGCCTACTTCCAATTCTGGAATAGTGGTGGAATTACGACTTAATGATTTTAAAGCTTATGGTGATTCTCCACTTGCAGCAATGGAATTTCAGAAGAGTATAGAACAAGCTGCCTGGTTGCATGGGGGTGAGACTCAACGTGTACCTGCCCAAAAAATGGTTGACTTTGTTGAAGGCCGTATTTCTACAAATATTCCCGAGACCTCTTATAAGCCAGGGGTAACTTCCGCAGATCTTAAAAATGTTTTTCCAGAATTTATACATTCCACATTACAACAAGGATTTAAGGAATTTGGTAAATCCATGAGAGGATATTATACGAACGAAGCAGTTATACATGCTCCTGAATCTAGGACATCTTCGCCAGTTAGAATTCCCAGAGATCCCAAAACTTTAGAACATGTCCAGATTAAAGGTTTGTTTCCATGTGGGGAAGGAGCTGGTTTTGCAGGAGGAATTATTTCTGCAGCTATAGATGGGGAGAAATGTGCAGAAAATTGCATCGCTTTGATGCATACTTCAAGTTAGAACGGTCTTTAAAGGTTAAAAATTTTATAATTATAGTCTATAATTTAAGGCTATTTTTCACTTTTGCCTAGATTCAAAAAGTATTAGTTTCATTCAAAAATTAAGGCATCATGGCAATAATAGGATCAATTATAAAAGGTTTAATAGATTTAAGAGATAAAATTGTTTCTGAACCAAATGCTGATGAGGCCCAATTAGAGGTATTGAAAAGTTTACTTACTAAGGCAAAAAACACGGCCTTTGGGAAACATTATAATTTTGAAGAGATTTTAGAAGCAGAGGATATTCCTGCAACTTTTGCGGAACGTATTCCAAACTTCGATTATAATAAGATCAACGAAGAATGGTGGTATAAAATGCATGATGGGGAAACCGATGTTGTTTGGCCAGGTACTCCACCATATTTTGCTTTAAGTTCGGGTACAACTGGTAAAACCAGCAAAAGGATTCCAGTTTCAGAAGATATGGTAGAAGCAATACGCACCTCAGGGATTAAGCAAGTAGGGGCTTTAACTAATTTTGATCTTCCTACAGAATTCTTTGAAAAAGAGATCATGATGTTAGGTAGCTCTACAGATCTACAAAAAGAAGGCGCGCATGAAGAAGGGGAGATAAGTGGAATCTCTGCAAGCAATATTCCATTTTGGTTCAAGAGTTATTATAAACCAGGCGAAGAGATCGCAAAGATCGAAGATTGGGATGAGCGGGTAGAGATGATAGCGAAAAATGCTAAAAACTGGGATATTGGTGCAATTTCTGGAATTCCTTCTTGGATAGAATTAATGTTTAAAAAAGTTATAGAGCATCACAAAGTGAATAATATTCATGATATATGGCCAAACTTCCAAGTGTATACATCTGGAGGGGTAGCTTTTGAACCTTACGAAAAAAGTTTCAATGCTTTATTAGCTCATCCTGTTACAGTGATAGATACCTATTTAGCTTCAGAAGGATTTATGGCCTACCAGCAAAGGCCAGAAACTCATTCTATGAAACTTGTTTTAGATAATGGGATTTACTTTGAATTTGTTCCTTTTAAACCGGAATTTGTAAATGAAGATGGTTCTATAACAGATAATGCACCTGTAGTACAGCTTAGAGATGTTAAGGAAGAGGAGGATTATATCTTGCTAATAAGTACGGTTTCTGGAACATGGCGATATTTAATTGGAGACACAATTAAATTCACAGATGTTAGTAGGCACGAGATAAAGATCACTGGGCGAACCAAGTTCTTTCTGAATGTAGTGGGTTCTCAGCTTTCTGTTAATAAAATGAATGATGCGATCCAAGAATTAGAGAAAAAGTATGACATCGAGATCCCAGAATTCACTTTAGCAGCGGTTCGTATTGATGGCGAATTTCATCATTCCTGGTATTTAGGAACAGATACACAAATGAAAAATGAGGAATTGGCTGAGGCTTTAGACCAGTCTCTTAAGAATGCCAATAAAAATTATAAAGTTGCCAGATCTAAGGCTTTAAAAGGGGTGAAGGTAACTACGATTCCTCCCAATCATTTTTACGAATGGAATGCCCTGAATAAGAAGAAAGGCGGACAGGTGAAAATGGAACGTGTAATGAATGAGGAGAAATTCGCAGAATGGGAAGAATTTATTAATAGCTTATAGAAAACTGGCTATTTAATCTTTTAATTCTTCAACAAGTAGCAATATTTCTTCAGGGGATAAGTATAGCTTTCTAATTCGATCTTTGTAAATACTGGAGAGATGCGCATGATTTAAGATGAAATCTTTGGTAGCAAGAATATAATCTCCCATACCATGACTAACAGCAAACGTATCTGCAGCTCTTTCAGCTTCTTTTATAAATTTGTGGGAGGTTAAATAACTAATTCCAAAACCTATTAGATTAATTCCGCTGCGTTCCTGATAGTCCATAATATGCCCAAGTTCGTGACCAATCCAACCTATGAGAACTTCAGAAGGAACTTCTGAAATAGAGAATGATTCATTTTCTATATGAAAATGTTCGGTGATCATTACAAAATAGGATCTATTCTTTTTGTTTTTAAAAATCCCGGAAAATTTAGGCTGTGCCTGCATAAAAGATTTCTTTATCTTCTCTTTGAATCTAAACTCAATTGGAGTATCCTTTAATTCTGGGTAGTGAGATAAAGCAATGGCAACTTCATCGGCAATAGATTTTGGAATTATCTTATTAGTAATTTCAGAAGTATTTAAATCTTTCATATTAAGGCTAGAGCTAAAAACACTAATCTGCATCAAAGAAAAGAGTGCGAAAAAAATGAATTTGGCTTTTATATTGAACAAAGTGTTTTAATAAATTATGTGTATTAAAGATAATGCTCTAAAATCGTTCCATGAAAAATTTTAGAAAAGTTTAAAACAAAAAAAAAGCTTTGCACATCGTGCAAAGCTTTAAAATTGTCAAAGTATAGTATACTATAAACGAAGCCTAAGCTTGTTTTACATTTACTGCATTTAATCCTTTTCTTCCTTCTTCAAGATCAAACGTTACTTCGTCGTTTTCTCTAATTTCATCAACAAGACCATTAGCATGTACAAAATATTCTTTGTTTGACTCTTCGTCTGTGATAAATCCAAATCCTTTAGTGTCGTTAAAGAATTTTACGGTACCTCTATTCATTATATATAAATTTAATTTAGGCAAATATAGAGTTATTTATCGACTAATTACATTTATTTAGAAATATTTTCAATAAATTTTGTTTTTCTTAAAAATGTGTTAATAGCTTAAGCTAATGTTGGTTATAAAATAATTTAAGTGGTTTATTAATTTATTATTAATAAAGAATCAGTTTTTGTTAAAGTATATAAAAACATCATGTAGTTTAGAATTGAGACTGCGAAATTTGTTGTGTAATTATCATCAACCCAAATTGACTTTTATTCAATGAAACCCCAAATACGAATAACTTCTAGAGTATTTTTATTTTTAATTTTTCTGGTTATAGCAACTATCTCTTGTAATACCGAATCAGATAAAAAATCAGAGCCAAGTATTCAGACGGATATTGCAACGGATAGCTTAAATGATATTCCTAAAGAAAAAGTAATCCCAGAATTGGTTATAGCCTATAAAATAGATTCTTTACGGACTTCTGTTGAGTTGGATAGTTTTAAAAATAGATATTCAGAATCTCAGCAGAAAGTGATCGCAGCATTAAATAGAATTGATCCGAGTAGAATGAGGGTGGGTGAGAACCTTATTGTTCCTGATACTTTATTTGATGATATATCTAATTATGCTCCTTTTCCTAAGAAACTAGATATAATTAATGCTATACCTAAAACCGTTTTAATTTCACAACGTGTACAAGGCTTTGCATTATACGAAAATGGAAACTTAATAAAATGGGGTCCGGTAAGTTCTGGTAAAAAATCTACTCCCACCCCAAATGGCTTGCATTATGGAAACTATAAGGCAAAAAGGAAAATTAGTACTGTAGATGAGGCTTGGATATTACCTTATTATTTTAATTTCATGAATTTTGAGGGAGTAGGAGTGCACCAATATGCATTACCGGGATATCCTGCAAGTCATGCCTGCGTAAGATTATATATGGATGATGCACAATATATTTATGATTGGGCCAAGCAATGGGAATTAAATTCTTCTGGGCAAAAAGTCCTAAAAAAAGGAACTCCTTTTATGGTATATGGTAAATACGATTATAATGCTGAAGCTCCTTGGTTACAATTGGCTAAAGACAGGTTAAATAATAATTTGATAAATGAGGAGATGGCAACTTTAAAAGATTATGTTGCTAAATACAATGAATACATTAAATCGATAGAACCTAGTAATTTAGATAAAGAATTGTCTGTAGATAAAGGAACTGTAATTACTTATAATTAATTTCAAGAGTTAAATAAAAAAGGTTCACCCTAAAGGTGAACCTTTTTTATTGCTAATTTTTCAAAAGCCCTAATTCCTCTATAGTTCTTAATACTCCATTTTCGTTATTACTAAAATTGGTCACATACTTACTTGCACTTATTATTTCGGGATGTGCATTTTTCATAGCGTAACTAAATTTGGCATTCTGCATCATTTCTAGATCATTTAGATAATCGCCAAAAACCATAGTCTCCTCGGGAGTAATATTCAGCTCTTTTTGTATTTCTTTAATAGCATTCCCTTTATTCGCAGAAAGAGAAGTGATATCTATAAATACACTTGCTGCGATGGCTACCTTAAAATTATTTTTATAATCTTGGAAATGAGGATAGGTATGTTCTTCCACGCCATTAAAATTGCAAAGAGTCACTTTTAAAATAGTATCATCTACTTTAGTAAGATCCTCTACAATTTCTAAGCGTTCGTAATATTTGTTGATCTCCTTGAAAAATATTTCGTCCTTAGTTTCTATATATGCCGAGTTCTTGCCGCAGAGCACCAATTGAGTATGGTCAAGATTTCTACCAATTTCTATAAATTTAACAGCATCTTCTCTTTGTAGCGGATTCAGATAGATCTCTTTTCCTTTATAAACTACATACGTACCATTTTCCGCAAAAAACAGCATTCGGTCTTTGATCCTCTCAAATTTACTTTCCAAATTATAGAATTGCCTCCCACTGGCCACAGAAAACATTATTTTCTTATTGGTAAGTTCTTTTTCAATTTCCCAGAAATCTGGATGTATTTCATGCTTATCATTAAGCAAAGTTCCATCCATATCTGTCACAATCAATTTTATCATAGTAGTTTTTAAAAGCTTCAAATATAGGCTTTATGCCTGCGTTTAAAGTTAAGATTATATCAATTCTAACTCTTAGGTCATAGATAAGAATAATATCAAAAAAAAGCCGCTTCAGAATATTTCTGAAGCGGCGTGAAATATTAAATTTAATTCTTTAGAACAGTATAGCATCTACTAAAGCTCCAGCAAGAGCAAGTATAACTGCTAATATTATTGAAGTTGAAAACCCGATGGTTTTAAAGTCCTTACTAACCTTATCTGCTAGTTCAATAATTATTGCATAAGCAATCACTCTAGTAACAAAGCCTAGTCCTAGGAAATAAAATATTCCAAGAGTTGCAATGTTTAGTAAAGAAGTTAGTAACCAACTTAATAGAAAACTGAATACTCCTATGATCAAAGCAACAATTAATGCCGATTTAAAACCTTTTAGCTCAACTTTGCTCATGTATTTTGCCGCGAGTAGCAATACTCCTGCATCAATAATAATGTGTAGTAACCATTGTAACATACTGGATGGGATTTAATTAATAGTAAAATCTATTACAATAATAGTTAAAAATAAAATATTCTAATTTACTAACGACCAACAGGAGTTTCTTCCCCCATGTTCTTTGGTGTTTGTTTAGTTAGAACTTCATAAACGGCTTTTAGATTAGCTAGTTTCTCACGTCTTATTAAATTATTTTCAGTTTCATAGAATCTTTCTTTAGCTGGAAATCCAATATAGTCAAGACCTAATCCTTCAGCAATAAAAAGGGTCCTAGGGAGATGAAATTTTTGAGTAACTATAATCGCATTTGGAATTTTATAAACATGATCAGACCTGTACATACTGTCGTAAGTATCTAAACCTGCGGGATCTGTGAAAATTAAATTTTCTGGCACATCTCTTTCCAATAAGTAATTTTTCATGGCACTTACCTCGTCGTAATCATTTCGTCTATTGTCACCACTCAAAAGGAACTGCTTAGCCCTGCCAGATCTATAAATTTCTAAGGCTGTATCTACACGATCTCTTAATATAGGAGATAATTTCCCGTCTGAATGTACGCTGGCGCCAAGAACGATTAGCGTATTAGTTACTGGGAGATCTGATATTTCTGAATAAATTTCATCGGAAGTTGTTTCGATTATATAGGTACTAAGTCCCCAGATAAACGCAATCCCTCCCCCTAAAATTATCAATATGTATATTATATATTTCTTTAGCCTGTTCATCTATTTAGTTTCTGGAATGTGAAGATAACGGGTGCTTAGCAAATGTAGTATTTTTATCGATGATTGATTTGAATATTGCCAATCCATAATTCAAAACATTTGTAATAAGCGGTATAGTTGCTTCGTCTTGCAAATAGTTATGCCTAAATTTGTATTCTGAAATTTAACATAAGTGATGAATAATATAGAAGCTCTAAAGTGGAGATACGCCACTAAAAAATTTGATGAAAATAGGATCCTTTCAGAAGATAAAATAGAAATTCTTAAGCATGCCTTTAATTTAACTGCTACTTCCTATGGCTTGCAGCCTATTAAAATGGTTATAGTTCATAATAAGACGCTTCAATCCAAGCTTGTAGAATATTCCATGAATCAGCAACAGGTTGGGTCTGCATCTCATGTGCTGGTGTTATGCATAGAACGGGAAATAGATGAGGATTTCATAGAGAATTACTTCAAATACGTACATAAGATACGTGCTACTCCTAATGAGATCTTGTCTCCTTTTAAAGATTTTTTAATAGATGATTTTAAGAATAAGCATATAGATGAAATAACATCCTGGGCCACGAATCAAGCTTTTTTAGCAATGGGAACCTTGCTTACAGTTTCTGCAACCGAAGCAATAGATGCTTGCCCTATGGAAGGTTTTGAGCCAAAAAAATATGACGAGATCCTTGGCTTGGAAAAATTAAACCTTAAATCTGTATTAGTGTTACCTGTAGGATTTAGAGCAAAAGATGATATGTTTTCTGAATTTAAAAAGGTGCGTAGACCAATTTCAGATACCATTATAGAAATAAACTAGTTACTTAATAACTAACATATTCCATGATCTCTAATCCATATCCAATCATACCAACACGTTTTGCTTGTTGGGAGTTAGATAATAATTTGATCTTATGGATCTCCAGATCGTGCAAGATTTGTGCACCTATTCCAAAATCTTTATAATCCATGATAATAGGTGGTGCTTTTACCTCTCCTTTTTTCTGACGATCTTTTAATTCTGAAAGCCTACTTAATAAATTAAGAGATTGGCTGGCAGGATTTATAAAAACGATCGCTCCTCGGCCTTCATCATTAATAGCTTTGAACATATCGTCCAATTTCTTATCGGCATTATTGGTAAGCGTTCCTAAGATATCATTATTAATAAGGGTAGAATTAACCCGTACCATGATCTCTTCATTAGCTTTCCATACTCCCTTGGTAAGTGCAAGGTGAACCTGATTATTCGTGGTTTGCTTATAAGCTCTTAATCTAAAAGTTCCAAAACGGGTTTGAATATCATAATCTTCTTTTTTCTCTATTAAAGAATCATGTTGCATTCTATATGCTATAAGATCTTCTATAGATACTAATTTTAGATCGAATTTATTTGCAACCTCAATTAGCTGAGGCAATCTTGCCATTGTTCCATCTTCATTCATGATCTCAACGATCACTCCTGCAGGCTGAAATCCTGCTAATCTCGCAAAATCTATTGCAGCTTCTGTATGGCCAGTTCTTCTTAATACACCACCTTCTTTTGCTTTCAAAGGGAAAACATGTCCAGGTCTACTTAGGTCTGCTGGCTTGGTATTAGGATCTATTAATGCTTTTATCGTTTTAGCTCTGTCTGCAGCAGAAATCCCGGTAGTTACTCCGTTTCCTTTAAGATCTACAGATATGGTAAAAGCGGTCTCCAATGGATCGGTATTGTTTCCAACCATCATTCCCAATTTTAATTCATTACAATGCTCTTCCGTTATAGGAGCGCAAATAAGACCACGCCCGTGAGTGGCCATGAAATTGATCATCTCTGGGGTTACAGCTTCTGCTGCGGCAAGAAAATCTCCTTCATTCTCTCTATCTATATCATCTACAACAATAATTATCTTTCCAGCCCGGATATCATCTATGGCTTCCTGGATAGAATGTAATTTTAATTGTTGATTGTTTTGGATCGCTTGCGGCATAATAATAGTTTCTTTTTCAGGCTGCAAAGATATTTAATCTATTTTGTTTCCGACTTACTCCTGAAGAGTTTTTTAATAAGCTTGTTAATTGGAGCCATAAAATTCCCAAAGGCTAAGAGGCCTTGATCTGTAGTTGCCCTATATGTGAAAAAGATACCTAAGGGAAACATGATCAATGTGGAAAGCCAAGATGCCAAAAACGGACTCATACTTCCATCTTCTGCACTGTTCTTAGCGAATATCCCTATAAAGTGATAAGTAAGGAAAATTAAGATGGCAACGACCATTGGGAGTCCCATTCCACCTTTTCTAATAATTGCTCCTAAAGGGGCACCAACAAAGAATAAAATAATACAAGCCACACCTAATACATATTTTTCATGTAGTGCAATCTCAAATTTATTAAGCTGTTTGGCGCTATTTTTAAATTCCTGTTTTTTAATGGTAACATTAGATAAGGCAGCATTAACGCTTCCCAAGGCGAGTTCTACAATTTGTAATCCGTTCTTATTATCATACAACTCTAGAACAGATTCTTCAAAATTGGTGATAGAATCTTTAGGTGTATAATTAGATGCAAAATAGGTTGCGCCAGTACGACTATAGATTACATCTGCGAATTTATTTAATTCTTGGTTGTAGGAAGTAGAGAAAGAATCTATACTCTGTGAAAGCTCTCCAATCTTAAGCATGCTTTGAGAATTTCTATAATTCTCGTCATCCATGTCTACATTATTGAAATTAGAAAGATCTATATTGATGATATATTCCTTGAAATAACTCTTTGCAAAAGGTTTGTTATCTCGTTTAGTGAGATCTCTTTGTGGAATTTCATCGTAATAATTCCCATCCTTTAAAATGAGCGATAAGACTTCAGAATTCGTGCTTCCTACCAGTTCTCCTTCCGTAGATTTAATAACGGTAAGATTTCCACCTCCAGTAGATTTCTGATGAATAATTACATTCTTTAAATACTGGTCGTTATCTCCAGTCTTCTCATCTACCTTAATATTAATTTCACCTATATCATTAAAAACCCCTTCAGAAATAGCCATTGTAGGCTTTAACTGTGCTATATTTTTTCTTAAATTAATAGATTTAAATTCAGCAGCTGGAATTACATTGTTAGAAAAGAAAAAAGCCAGAAGGCTTATAAAGATTATAAAAACGGTAAGACTTCGCATTGCTCTCTGTAAGGAGATCCCTGCAGATTTCATCGCGGCGAATTCATAGTTTTCAGCAAAACTTCCAAAAGTCATAATGGAGGTAAGCAGAATGGTAAGCGGCAGCACCAAAGGCACTAATTTAGGCGAAAAATAAAGCAGGAATTTTAAAATAATTCCTGCATCTATATCTTTTCCGGCAAGTTCACCTATATACAACCAAATGGTTTGAAGTACAAAAATGAACATCAGGATAATAAAAACAACTAAAAATGTTTTTAAATAACTTACTAATATGTACCGGTCTAGTATTTTCAATTTAGTCTAATCTATTGATATAAAAATCTTTATATCGTCCTTCATTAAAGCTGAACAAGCTTTTAGCTAAAGGCTGATTGGTTTTAAAACTTTTTACAGTAATGGTAATCTTAGTCCCGTTATCCTGCGTTTGAATTAAATTATAGATGTGCTTTGTCTGGCTATCTATACCTAACAAGATATTTTTTACATCGGCATTACTATCTATAGGTGTTAACTTGATGTATTGGATCTGTCTTCCTTTAATATCCTGAGATATATCCCATTTGTAGGTGTATCCTTCCTCGTAAAAAGAGAACATTTTAGAAGGAGTGATGTTGTTATCGTCTTCCTCTACATAATTAGAGATGTTGATCTCTTGATCTTCCGGAATAATGGTGTAGATCTTTTTACCGTCGAATAATTGAGTAGTTCCCATTAAATTCAACAAATATTTATCTCCATGAATACTTACATCTCCTCGTGTTTCTTGACTTACGCTCTCTGCAGTGTTTTCCAGAGAATATTTAAAGTCTATCACCATATTATCATAGCCTTTTACCTTAGAAGATACTTCGCTTAATAATTTTTTAGCTTTTGTAGATTGCTGAGCATTCATGGCGAAAACGCTGAATAAGGCGATCATTACAATACTTAATCTTTTCATTTTTAATTTTTTAATTTGTGTCTCAATTATTTAATAGTTGGTCTAGTGAGACGAGATCTGTCACTAAAACTTGGCGGGCTTTGCTTCCTTCAAAGGGACCTACAATTCCTGCAGCTTCTAACTGATCTATAATTCTTCCAGCACGATTATACCCTAACTTCAATTTTCGTTGAAGTAAAGAAGCAGAACCTTGTTGCGCAATCACTATAACTTCTGCGGCTTCCCGGAACAATTTATCTCGCTCGCTTACATCTATATCAAGTCCTGTGCCACTCTCTGCATCCTCGTATTCTGGTAGGATATGAGCATCTGGATATGCTTTTTGAGACCCAATAAATTCGGTGATCTTATCTACCTCTGGAGTGTCTACAAATGCACATTGAAGACGCACCAGATCATTCCCTTGAGTAAATAACATATCTCCACGCCCAATTAACTGATCGGCTCCTTGGGAATCTAAAATTGTTCTTGAATCTATTTTTGAAGTCACTCTAAATGCTACTCTAGCCGGGAAATTGGCTTTAATAATTCCTGTTATCACATTTACAGAAGGTCTTTGTGTAGCAATAATTAAGTGAATTCCTATGGCTCGAGCTAATTGAGCTAATCTCGCGATAGGGGTTTCTACTTCTTTCCCAGCGGTCATAATAAGATCTGCAAATTCATCTATTACCAATACGATATATGGCAGGAATTTGTGTCCGTTCTCTGGATTGAGTTTTCTGGCTTTGAATTTTACGTTGTACTCTTTAATGTTTCTAACCATTGCATCCTTTAAAAGGTTGTAACGGTCGTCCATTTCTATACAAAGAGAATTAAGCGTAGCAATTACCTTAGAATTATCGGTGATAATAGCATCTTCAGATCCTGGAAGTTTAGCCAGATAATGACGCTCTATTTTATTAAAAAGAGTTAGTTCTACTTTCTTAGGATCTACTAAGACGAACTTCACTTCTGCAGGATGTTTGCTATATAATAATGAAGTTAAAATTGCATTCAATCCAACAGATTTTCCTTGTCCTGTAGCACCCGCCATAAGTAAGTGAGGCATTTTGGCAAGATCTACAACAAAGGTTTCATTAGAAATAGTTTTACCCAAAGCTAAAGGCAATTCCATTTCAGCATTTTGGAATTTTGGAGAAGCTATCACAGAACGCATAGAAACTATGGTAGCATTTTTATTTGGTACTTCAATACCTATGGTTCCTTTTCCTGGGATAGGGGCAATAATCCTAATTCCGAGCGCCGCAAGCGAAAGCGCGATATCGTCTTCTAAATTTTTTATCTTGGAAATACGAATTCCTGCTTCAGGAACTATTTCATATAAAGTTACCGTTGGTCCTACTGTGGCTTTAATGTGGGCTATCTCTATCTTATAATTTTTAAGTGTAGAGACAATATTGTTTTTATTCTCCTCTAATTCCTCTTGATCTACTGTTATTCCGCCACCACCAGCATTATAATCTTTTAATAGATCTATTGTAGGCCATTTGTAATTTTTTAATTCTAGTGTATGGTCAAATTCTCCAAAATCCTTAACCAATTTTTTGCTCAAAGTATCTTCTGCTTCTTCCTCTTCTACAGTCTCTACCTCCATTTGTACATCCTCGTCTACAGCAACTGGAACTGGTTTTGGAACTTCCTTATTAAGAGTAAGGGGAGTAGGAGTGGATTTATCCTGAATATTGGAAGTCTCTTTTTTAGTAACAACTTCTGAAACCCAATCCTCCTCTTCGTAAGTTTTAGTTGCGGGCGGTGCAGAGGCAGTTTTAGAAGTTTCAAAATCATCTTTTAATTCCGCCTTCTTAGTATTTATATAAGTACCTATAAGTTCTGGAGTGATCTTCAGCCTAAAAACCAAATATGCAATAAGCATAAAGGTTAGCAATAAGGAAGTTCCTATTAATCCAATAAAATCTTGTAAATAATCATTGATCTCAAAACCAACGCGACCTCCTAACATGGCGTTCTTTTCAGCAAAAAATCCGAAAAATACAGCCCACCAGATCATCATTAATAAGCCCCAAAACCAAAACTTAAAAAGATTTTTAAGTTTAAAAGCAAAAAATAAATAAACTCCGGTAAGTGTTACTAAGCCAGCTAGTATAAAAGCTGCTAGTCCAAAACCATTATAGATAAAGAAATCACTGATGCTTGCGCCAAATTTGCTCATCCAATTTTTAGCCACCAAGTCTCGATTTCCAAAATCTTGTAGTGTACTTTGATCTGCTTGCCAATTAAATAAAAAGGAAATAAAAGCGATTAGTAAGGCGACCCCCAATAACATAAGGAAGCTGCCTAAAACTACTTTTTGTTGCCTAGAAAGTTTAAATTCTGGTTTTTTGATCTTCGTATTTTTAGTTTTTCTGGTCGAGGCTTTTTTCTTGGGCATATATTCTCAAGGGAGTTTGTGCAAAAATACAAATTAGCAAGAGTCTAAAATAAAGAATCAGACTTCAATATTAACAATTAGAGATTTTAACTTTTATAAATTCAAATCTAAGACTTTTATTTTTTTAAATTTCTGAAAGTGATCATCTACAGCAGAAAACATATTTTTAAGCATACCACATATAATTTTTTAAAAACATTTCATTTTGAATTCTCATTTCGTACTTAGCGATGCTCAATATGAAAAGCAATTTGCAACAGCACAATTAGATCCTGCTTTGTTCTCTCACGAAGCACATTTAAGACTGGCTTATATTCATATTTCCAATTATGGAATAGAACAAGCCATTTCTAATATTACATTTCAATTAAAGAAATATGTACAAAACTTGGGTGCTGAAGATAAATTTAATATGACTCTTAGTGTTGCCGCTATCAAGGCTATGGATCATTTTATAAAACGATCTTCTTCAACCAATTTTTTAAGTTTAATAACGGAGTTTCCCCGATTAAAGTATAATTTTAAAGATCTTATGGCAGCTCATTATGCTATAGAGATTTATAATATTCCGCTTGCAAAGCAGCAATTTTTAGAACCAGATCTCTTGCCTTTTAATTAAATTTAATTAATCTTTATTTTCTTACTTACGCTGCTATATAAATCTAGATAGATGTTTTTCTAATTATATTTAAAATATTTCTACATCTATATCCAAGTAGGTTTTTCTGAAACTAGACGCTCTTTAAATAATGTTTTCTGAAAAGCTATTAGCATCATAAATTAAGGATTAATATCAATATAAATTCTGATAATGAGGCATCATAAATATGGAAAGGATGTACTATCTTAGAGAGTGAAAATGAAGTTGTGATTTTGAAGAAGATCAGGGAATTAAAAATATAATTGTAAAATCATTAAATTATGAAAAGGATCATTTTACCAATTGTAATGCTTGTTTTGGTAAGTTTTACTTCTGAAACTTTTAAGCTTACAGATGCAGAACGAGAAATGGCTGTTAAGGAACTAGTGCATTCTCAAGATGAAATGTTATTGGCTTTGGATGGTTTATCTGAAGCACAACTAAATTACAAGCCAGATGACGAAACCTGGTCACTGGCAGAGATCACAGAACATTTAGCAATTACAGAAAATGGGATTTTTGGAATGCTAGAACAAAGTTTAAAAACTCCTGCAGATCCATCTAAACGCGGGGAAGTAAAAATGACAGATGAACAAATCCTTGGATTTATTGAAGATAGATCTACTAAAGTGAAGACTTCGAAAGAAATGGAACCTAGCTCTCAGTTTGGTGATTTTAATGCGACTTTAAAAGTATTTAAAGACAGTAGAGAAAGCCATATAGATTATCTAAAAAACACCGATGATGACCTAAGAAATCATTATGCACAAATGCCTTTTGGAACTCTAGATGGCTTGCAAGTAGTATTGTTTATGTCTGGACATACAGATCGTCATGTGCAACAAATGCATGAGCTAATGAGCGCTTCAAATTTTCCTGAAGAATAACTGATGATAAAATTTTAAAGGCATAACCATCTTAATTGGACAAAGTCTAATGAGATGGTTCTTTTTTTGGTACATCTGGCTAATCTTATTCTATGCTTTATAAATAGATTAATAATTGAATAAGTAGACTTTAAGTTTTTTAAAAGGCATCACTTGAATGTATTTATAAAATCAAGTATCTTTATTGAATATCCCAAATAAAGGCCCAATATATAATTTAATAACTCTGTTAGTCGATACCAATAGTATCCGTTTTTAGGCTTTAAACATTTTTTAAAATCGATTGAAAATGAACAATAAAGAACTCTTAGAAAAATTTTATAATTCATTTTCAGATGGAAATGCACAAGGGATGATAGAATGTTATCATAAGGACATCACTTTTCGAGATCCAGCATTTGGTAAGCTTAGAGGCAGTAAAGCAAAAAATATGTGGGAAATGCTACTCAGTAAAAAAGATAGCAAAGCAATTATAACTTATAAGATCTTAGAAATAGGGAAAGAGGACGCAAAGGTTAGTTGGACGGCTCATTATAAATATGGACCAAAAAAGAGAAATGTAATAAATAAAGTAATTGCAAATTTTGAGTTCAGGGATGGAAAGATCATAAATCATACAGATAAATTTGATCTTTGGTCTTGGTCTAAACAAGCTTTGGGCGCCAGTGGTTACTTACTAGGATGGTCTTCTTATATGAGAGATCAAATTCAGAAGAAAACAGGAAGTTTATTAAATTCATATATAGAAAAGAAATCTCTTGCAGCATCAGTCCATTAATGTGAATGCTGTGTACTATTACAAATATTAAAGCTACTAAAAATGGAAAAGGCCTTAGAAACAATGATCGCTAATATGCCTGAAAAGACTGGCAGATCTTTAGAAGAATGGAAAAAATTGCTTAAAACCAAATCTTTTGCTAAGCATGGAGAAGCTATGAAATTTTTAAAGGAAGAACATAATGTCACCCATGGATTTGCCAATACCATAATACATTTATCTAAGGAGGATAAAGAAGAGCCAGAAGATCTTGTAGCAATACAATACAAAGGTAAAGAGGATTTAATCCCTATCTACAATAAGCTACTGTTAGTTATTAAAGCATTTGGAAATGATGTGACAGTCACTCCAAAAAAGACAAGTGTTAGTATAATAAGAAAGCGGCAATTTGCTCTAATTAAGCCAGCCACAAAAACTAGAATAGATCTAGGTTTAAAATTTAATGATAAATCTACTACAGAAAGACTTGAAAATTCCGGGCCTTTTGGAACTATGTGCACGCATAGGGTTAAATTAAGTAAGATAGATCAAGTAGATAAGGAATTAACTGCTTGGCTAAAAGAAGCCTACGAGCAAGCAAATTGAGAAAAACCTGTGACGAATGAATATTTCTAAACTTAAGGAATCATGAAGATCAGCAAAATTTATTTTTTGATTTATATAGTAATGATCGCTAGTTGTGATAAAAAGGCAGAACGTTCCAAGGAGATCATATCTTCACAAAAAACTCAATTCCCTAAAGGACAAATAATAGATCTTACTCATGATTTCTCTGAAGAAACTATTTATTGGGTAACTGCCAAGGAGTTTGAAATGGAGGTAGTTGCAAAGGGAATTACAGATAAAGGGTATTATTATGCTGCTAATAATTTTGCTACTGCAGAACATGGGGGCACTCATATAGATGCACCTATTCATTTTGCGGAAAATACTCAGACGGTAGATGAAATTCCACTTTCCAATCTAATTGGAAATGCCATTAAGATAGATGTTTCTGAAAATTCTATTGCCTCCCCAGATTATCTTATTAGTATTGAAGACCTTAAAAATTGGGAGGAAGAGAATGGGGAGATCTCAAAGGGCAGCATAATATTACTGGAAACTGGCTTTTCTAAATTATATCCCGATAAACTGAAATATTTAGGTACTAAAGAGCGTGGAGAAGAAGCTGTAAAAAAATTACATTTTCCAGGATTAGCCCCAGAAGCGGCCAAATGGTTAGTAGAAAACAGAAACATTCATGCAATTGGAATAGATACTCCCAGCATAGACTACGGCCAGTCTCAAGATTTTCAAAGCCATATTAGTTTACTTTCTAATAACATCCCGGCTTTCGAGAACTTAACAAATTTAGATAAACTGCCAAGTAAAGACTTCCAAGTGATCGCCTTACCAATGAAAATAAAAGGAGGTAGTGGAGCTCCTTTGAGAATTATCGCGATCCTTAATTAATATGTCATTAAGTGTTACATAGCTCGGGACGTTAGGATGAATTGGTTTGTTAATAAAATCTTAAAATGCATTTGCCTTTTTTGGATTATTACAGTAAGTTTACACTACAATCATCCATTGGCCCTACGCTAATAAGAATAGATATATTATTTTAAAATCTCATTTTGAAAGAAAATTCTTTCAAATTCTTAAATAATTTTCAATTTAAAAAGTGATGTCATCCAAGAGATCATTCTTTTAAATGAAGCACTTTAATGTTGGGAGTTAGCCGAAAAACCAACTGAATCCTTAGTAGGCATAATCAAATCAAAATACACATGAATAAAGTATTACTTATTTTTTGTTTCCTATTTACTTCTTTAATGTTTTCTCAAACAAAACTTTATGTTCATCCAGATGCAGATAATTATGTAGAGAACACGACTACCATTGCTATTTTACCACTAAAAGTTCAGGTGAAATTAAGACCGAAAGAATTGAAAGATTTTACTCCAGAACAAATGGAACAAATGAATAGAGATGAAGCATTAGATATCCAAAAAGGGATGTATACCTGGTTCCTAACTCGAGAAAAAAGAGGAACTATGTTAGTAAAGGTTCAAAACCCAACTCTTACTAATACATTATTAAAACGGCAGGATATAGATATTCATGATATTTCAGGATATCTACCAAGCGAGCTTGGAGAGATCCTTGGAGTAGAGGCTATTATCACCGGTAATTTTGAAACTTCTAAACCAATGTCTAACGCAGCTGCTATTGGTTTGGCCGTATTTACTGGAGGAATGTTTGCAACCAGTGCTGCTGTAATGAATATGGATTTTACTAATACTAGTGATAATGAATTGATAGTAAACTATAATAAGAAGATTAAAGGGAGTTTAGGCTCAGATGCTCAAGACCTTATTAATATCTTAATGAGAAAAGTTTCTAGAAGAATACCATATACCAAATAAGATATCCAAGTTACTCATTACATTTTTAGATCGGCAGGGTATATACCGCTGCCGATCTTTTTATATTCTATTTTCCCTATAACAGCCGTTATAATAGACTGAAGTAAAAATTCGCTATTTTAGTGACTTGATAATTAATTACTTATCATTTTTTTTAAATATCTAAAACTAATAATATGTTTCTAAAATCCAATCATGCCTTAAGAACATTTTTTACTTGCTGTATTCTGGCCTTACTAAGTAATACCGCAATGAATGCTCAGTCCAAAGCAGCTCAAATAGAAGACCTTATGACTCTATATTCAGAATATGGACAATTTAATGGTTCTGTATTGGTGGCAGAAGATGGGGAGATTATTTATAAGAATGGTTTCGGAAAAGCAAATATGGAATGGGATATTCCTAATGATGAAAACACAAAACACAGGCTGGGTTCTATAACTAAACAATTCACATCCATGCTCATCCTTCTATTAGTGGAAGAAGGGAAGTTGAAGTTAGAGGTGCCTATTATTACCTATCTTCAAGATTATCCTAAAACGACTGGAGACAAGATCACCTTACATCATTTGCTTACGCATACTTCTGGGATTCCAAATTACACATCTTTTCCAAAGTTTTTTGCTGAAACTAGTCGGGATCCTTTTACTCCTAATGATTTTACTTCCTTATTTAAAGATATGGAACTGGAATTTGCTCCGGGAGAAAAATACTCTTATAGCAATTCAGGTTATTTTTTATTGGGAGTGATTATAGAGAAAGTGACTGGCAAATCTTACGAAGAGAATCTACAGGAAAAGATTTTTAAGCCTTTAAATATGAAAGATACAGGTTTCGATCATCATGATGTGATCCTAAAAAACAGAGCTTCCGGATATCAAGAAAGAGGAAACTCTTATTCTAATGCGCCATATTTAGATATGTCTATTCCATATTCTGCAGGGTCTATATACTCTACAGTAGAAGATCTTTATTTATGGGATAGGGGATTGGCTTCAAATAAATTACTATCCGAGAAAAATAAAGAACTATTGTTTACTCCACATATTAAGTCTGGAGATAGCTTCTATGGATATGGTTGGGGAGTAGATAAAATGCCTGATGGCATTTCTAAAGATAGCATTACTATAGTTGGGCATGGAGGTGGAATAAACGGCTTTAATACGATTATAAATAGAACTCCTTCCAAGCAGGATTTAATTGTCTTGCTTAACAATACCGGCGGAACCAATCTTGGTGAAATGAGCCGTAATATTTATAAGATATTGAATGGAATGCCTTATGATCTTCCGCAGAAATCCCTTGCGAATTTTCTGATGGAGGAAATCAATAAAAACGGATTGGAAGCTGGCCTGGCTGCTTTTGAAAAGCAAAAAGCTGCTAAGGAATTTATTCTGAAAGAAGATGACATAAATGCCTTGGGATATCAATTTTTACAGTCTGGGAAATTAAATGAAGCGATCGCAGTTTTTAAATTGAATGTTACGGAATTCCCTGAATCTTCCAATGTGTACGATAGTTTAGGAGAAGCCTATATGGTAGCAGGAAACAAGGAATTGGCAATTCTTAATTATAAGAGGTCTGTAGAGTTGGATCCAAAAAACGAAAACGGGAAAGAGATGCTGAAAAAACTACAAGGTGAATAATTATAAATACTTTTTTCTTCAGTTCACCAAAAATGCTAATCACCGCAATAAATTCTAACAAATGATAAAAAGCTCGTTTTTATGGATCGCCGCATTTCTTATTAGTTTTCAAATAAATGCACAGGAGTTCACTCCGCAAGTAAAAGCCTTTATTGCAGTAGATACTTCCAATATTGCAATTACAAATGTTACTGTGATAGATGGTACCGGTGGAGAAATAAAGGAGGGGCAATCAATTGTGATTAGCAAAGGATTAATTCAAGATGTGGGTAATGCAATTTCTGTAGTGATCCCTAAAAATTCCTTGATCATTAACGGAACCGGGAAAACGGTAATCCCCGGATTGGTGATGTTACACGAGCATTTATTTTATAGTAAGCCTTTCGAGAATTGGTTTAGCGTAGGCCAGATGACCTTCACTTTTCCAAGATTATATCTTGCCGGTGGCGTTACAACTATGAGAACTGGTGGTAGTATTCAGCCACAAACAGATCTCAACGTAAAGAAATGGATAGAAGAAGGGAAAATGACAGGTCCCAAAATGGATGTTACAGGGCCTTTTATAGAGCGTGAGGGTTATGAGATCCCGGAACTCGGTTTTATAGAAGGTACTGCTGAGGTTGCTAAACTGGTGAACTATTGGGCAGATAAAGGAGTGACTTCCTTTAAAGTATATAATCATATCACTAAAGAAGACCTTAGAATATGCGTGGCAGAAGCTCATAAACGCGGACTTAAAGTAACAGGGCATTTGTGTTCCCTAACTTATGAAGAAGCTTCGAATATTGGTATAGATAATCTGGAGCACGGCTTTATGGCTTCTAGCGATCTTATAGATGATAAAATTGAAGACATGTGCGATCCCTTTAAAGCCCGAAAAAGTTTGATGAATACCAATGTAGATGATCCAAGAATGGAAGCGTTAATGGATCTGTTAATTAAAAATAACACCACTATTACCACAACTCCTGTGGTCTTTGAGCCTTACACTGGCTTCGAAGTTGTCCCGGGCGGCGGACTTAAGGCCATGATCCCACAGCTTCAGGATGATCTTCAGAATAAATACGATCGTGCAGTGAATAAAGATTCTCTGGGGATCGAGCTTTTCAAAAAAGATCTGGAATGGACTAAACGTTTTTATGAAAAAGGAGGGAAGCTGGTTGTAGGTACAGATCCTACAGGAGCGGGAAGAACAGTTGCAGGATATGCCAACCAACGAACTATAGAAATTCTTGTGGAAGCTGGATTTTCATTAACAGATGCTATTAAGATTGGAACACTAAATGGTGCCGAATTCCTGAAAAGGCAAAAAGAGGTAGGCAGTATAGAAAAAGGAAAGAAAGCCGACCTGATTTTAATTGATGGAGATTTGCGGGAGGACATCCGTAATATCCGAAAAATGGAATTGGTTTTTAAAGATGGTGTAGGTTTCGATTCTAAAAAACTCTTCGAATCGGTGCAAGGGAAAGTAGGTTTGTACTAAGCAAGTTTTGCCTGAGTTTTAAAGAACAACGCATTGCATTATTTTGTGGAAGTTCCTAATATTAGACACTTATTCCCTAATACTCCATATTTCATGAATTGGATCTCCTTTACTGGACAACCCGGAATGATGCCAATTGCCATCCACTAATTTATAGTCAAATTTAAGGCTGTTCCCGACTCTAGAATTGTCTCGGGAAAAGAATTCTATATTCTCTGTATATTCCTCATTAACCGTAGTGTAAGTTCCCCCGCCGGTGCCCATGAATTCCTTAGTTTCGGTGTTATAAGCTATCCATTGAAAGCGAGTGCCAGATAAGATCTTCATTGTTTTTCTAGGGCCACTAGTGTCTCTTAATTGTGTTTCTCCATCCCTAATTCTACCAGACATCAACCACGCACCTTGTAATTTTCCGGGCAAGCCATTATCTATTTTTTTATATTTCATATCAGCCCCAACAATGCCCATGATAGAATCATTATTAAATACTTTAAAGCTCAGCTCGGTACCTACACGCTCTGGGTTTTTAGTATCGAATTCTACTTTTTCTGTCATTGTATCTTCTGTGAGCTCCCAGGTGCCACCGTTAGTACTAATAAATTCCCCAGTGTCGGCATTATAAGTGCTTATAACCTGATAGCCAACGGCAAAAATGACCAGGCTTTTAAGCTTATCTCCATTCTCTGAAGTATGAGTTCCTTCCCAGGCCCCAATAAAACTTTGAGCCTTCATCCCAAACGAGAAGAATGTACAAAGCAACAATACAAGTATTTTTTTCATGACCTTAAATTTTATCTGTTCTTAGACACTGAGAAATTACAGTCTAAAATAAGTTTTATTACCAATTTAAACAATACTATTATGTGTTTATAGAAATTTACACTCTTAATTATGAAGAGGTTAAAGCTGAATTTTTTCATGATAATTAAAATTGTTTTAATAGTAGGCGGAAAGAATTTCTCTGGTGATACGATAAAATTATTTTATTTACTTTAGATGAACCTTACAAGCATGCTCATTTATTAATCGCTCATATTATAAAATTTGGAAAACACAGCTACTACACCAAATATAAATGCTTCCAATTTATGGAAGAATATTCTGTTTCATCCTACTGCAACTTTTAAATATATTTTTGAGAACCAACCTAAGAAGAGTGTTTTCATTTTCTTTGTATTTGGTGGAATGGCCAGCGGAGTGGGACGCTTATTAGATAGAAATTCCTTGGATGGGTCTGATGATCTTCCACAACTTCTAATCGTTTTATTAATAAGTGGAGCTCTGGGATGGATCTCCTATTATTTAGTTGCCTATTTCTTGAGCATCGCCGGGGATATCTTAAAAGGAAAAGCTAGTGTAGAAGATTTTAGAACAGTGATCGCTTGGGCTTTGGTGCCAACTATCTTTTCTTTAGCTGTGGTGATCCCACAATATCTCATTTATGGTGGAGGTTCTAATAATAGCGTATGGGAAAATGGATTTTCTATAGATAATACAGGACTAATACTTTTGTTCTTAATAGCCGCCATTCTTAAAATTTGGATGGTATTTATATTGGTAAAAGGAGTGGTTTTTATTCAAAAATTTTCTATTGGAAAAGCATTGATGAATGTTGTTTTACCTTTTGTGATCGTTGCTCTGTTTATTTTTGGTTTACTTGCTATTATAGGCGCGCTAGGAGGTTTTAACTAATGGCATTTCCTGATAGCTGAGGTAAATTAAAACACAGCTTTATTATTTAGCTGAAACCCTGAATTAATAAGTCTTAGCGTTATACTTTTAAAACAGATGAATTTGTAAGGGACGTTCCATGCAATAGCTAAAAAGTTGAATTTTTTGTTTTGCATGATATTTTAGGAAAACTATAATTATCAAGCATTTATATTGACACTTAATAAGTAAACTTGCACTTTTATTAGTAATAATAAATGTATTTTTGAAATATAGAAATTCCCGTTGCCCTACCTTCCAAGTAATTTCAGTTTATAATTTACATGTATTCTCCTAAGAATTTTAAGGGAACATGTATGAAGATGAATTTATAATACTTGTTGGCCTCCAATTGTCAACAATCAAATTAATCAACAATTATATGAAATTAGAGAAAATATTAGATAGACTAGGATCACTAGAAAAAAACTCATTTATCAAGATAATTGATAATATCATTTCCAAGAACCCTAAAAATGAGAAAGAAATTGATAAATTATTGAACTCATCAGATAAGGGTCTGAAATCGGTAGATAATCAGAATATCTCCACGATATTTAATTTAACATCTAATGAATTTCAAAAATATATAGAATGTGAATTTCAGGAAATCACCTCCCAATTAGATATTTTAATTGATATAATTATAAGAGATGGTAATTGTATTATGAAGCAAGATTGGTTTTCAAGATTGTATGATTCGGAAATAAAAAATCTTAAAAATAAAATCAAAATATTAAATTCAGATTTTGAAAATGATAAATCTGAATTAAGTGAAACGCGTAAAAGAGACTATAAAATATACAAGGCTTGTCTTCATACAGCTTATTATAATGATGTAGAAAACAATAGAGATTCGAAAGTTAGTTCAGATGAATTATCCATAATCCTTACTCTTTCAAAGCAACTTGGTCTTTCTCAGGAAGAAATAAAATTAATTAATTACTCCATATTACCTATCAAAAAAATTGAAATTCAAGAAGTAATCAAAGGTTTAAAAAACATTGGGGTGATTTTTTATTCTAACAAAGAAAACACTATTTATGTTGCAGATGAAATGGTAAGAGTTTTGAGAAAAATTCGCCAAAAAGAAGTTGCAGAAAAATTTTATCGCCGCACTTTAAAACTTTTGAGAGAGCCAATTATTAACCAAATTGCTAAAGACCACAATATTGATCGCAAATTAGACTATTCTCAAAAAATTGAAGGAATAATTAAAGAAGGAGTGTCCTTTACGAATCTTCTACTTGCTGGTATATATAAAACTGGAAGCACTTTAACAGAAAACAAAAAAACATTGAACGAACTGTGTGAGAAAGGTCTTGAAATTAAAAATTTGAGAGGCAGTACTCTTGAAGAAAAGATCAATAGTTTAATTGAGCATTTTGATTCTGTCGAAAAAGACGAAAAAGTAGGAATTTCATTGGATGGATTTGATAAGCTATTAACTGAATTGAATCAATCTTTACCGAAATTAAATAAACAAATTAAAGACCAATTTGAATTACAAGATGAATTCGTTCTAAAAGGTGAATTTTTATTGGAATATAATATCAAACCAAGAGACATTTTAGATTTAATATCAAAATCAGATTTAACCCTATTTATTAAAGAAAATGGAATTAGACAAAGGGGAGAAAATATTCTAAATATTTTAGAACATTATAAAGATGTAGAAAATTTATATCTAGAAAATTACATGAATGTTGGATACCGTAATCTTAATTTATTAAAAGAAAATGGAATAATAGTTAAGGAAAGTGAGCTTGGGATAAAATTCGAAGAATTAACAAAGGTGATTTTCAAAGGCCTTGGTTTTGATGTTGATGAGAAATTTAAAAATCAACTGAACACCAATAAGGATATGATCGATATTCTTATAAACTTAGGAAATAATGAAGTTATTATTGTGGAATGCAAGACAAGTAAAGAACGTGGTTATAATAAATTTAGTACGGTATCTCGACAATTAAAATCATATCAAAATTTAGCTTTAAAAAACAATTTAAGAATTGTAAAAATTCTACTTATAGCACCCGAATTTAGTGATGATTTTGTGACTGATTGTGAAATGGATACTGAAATGAATTTATCACTTGTAACAGCTCTGACTTTATCTAATATTTTTGAAGCTTTCAAAATATCCAAATATCAAGAATTTCCTCACGTATTATTTCGAGATATTTTAATCAACGAAGAGCGTATTTTAAAAGCATTGAATAAGTAATGGTGATTTTTTTTAAAAGTAGATAAATTCAAAATCCTATACGATCCTTTGAAAATTACTAATCATGATTACAATTAATAAACTGCTAAGCCTATAATCAGCAGCTAAAAAGACGCGTCTATATTCTACACTATTAACCTTAACCAATATACTTGGGATTATAAATAAAAAAGAAAATTAATAATGAAAACTACAATAATTAGCTTGATGCTTATTTTTACTTTTAGCATGACAATATACTCTCAATCTAGAAAGGAAGAGCAACTAAAAACAGATTATATTGAAAGCGCTTTTCTAGAATATGATACTAATAATCTTCCAATAATAAAATGGGAGAATAAAGACACTCTCAAAGTTCACATCGCTGGAGAGTTCGAATATATGTCTAAAAAAAGATGGGAAAAATATCTTAATAAAATTGAAGATCTCGTAAATATTAAAATTGTTGAGACAAAGAACATTGCCGAATCCGATATAAAAATCTTCTTCGGCGAGCTAGATGCCTACTTCGCAAATTATAAAGTTACAGCTCCAAAAAATGTAAATTTAACCAAATTTGATAACTGGAATAGTAGAAATTATAATAGCGAAAAACAACTTACTAATACCAGTTATTGTATTGTTCCTTCAAAAACCAGAGATTCAAAACGAGGCAGCTTCAACATAAAAAAAACGTTTCTTAAATCTTTAGGAATATTGGGGGAGTTGGAAAATGACTTTAGTATTTTGAATAGATACCAAACTGATAATAATACTCAATTATCTAAAAATGATAAAAGAATTATAAATATACATTATAACAATTCTATTAAAGCAGGAATGAATATGGACGAAATTAAGATCGCTCTTAATTCAATAGATATCCCAGCAATTCTAGAAGAGAAGTTTTAGTTGAAATTCCAAGTTCTGTAATTTGTATGCATTGCTTTAAAACCTTTTTTTTAGACAGAACGTAATATATAACTAAGCTAACAGACTGGATAGATTTAAAGATATAAGCAATTCCACAGTATCTAATTTATAGTCCTGAATAGATTTGCTCATAGGTAGCGCAGGGAAAGGGGCTGAAGAAAACACTTAGAAAAGTTACCAACGAAACAGAAAGATATTATCACCAAAATTGTTAATTAATTATTGTTGTATTGTATTAAAAAATCAGTGTTTTAGATGTTATTTGTATACATTTTAAAGCCTGCACTTAGATAACTTCTGTCACAAGTTCTAAGTGTCATGCAATTAGCAATGCTGTAATTAAGTAAATCTCATAATATGCTGATTTCTATTATTTTGATAATTTTGGGTTTTGCCTCCCTTATTTTTGGAGCGAATTGGTTAGTTGATGGCGCATCTTCTTTAGCCAAAAAGTATAAAGTATCCGATCTGGTAATTGGTTTAACCATCGTTGCTTTTGGAACTTCTGCTCCAGAATTAGTAGTAAATTCTATTGCTTCTATAAATGGATATCCAGATATTATCTTCGGAAATATTATTGGCAGCAACAATTTTAACTTGTTTATAATTTTAGGGATCGCAGGTTTGATCTATCCAATTTCTGTGCAGTCTTCCACTGTTTGGCGGGAAATTCCGATCTCCTTATTCGCAGTACTTATATTTTTTCTACTAGCGAATGACTTTTTTCTGAATGAAACTTCTTCTATTTCCAGAATCGACGGACTAATTTTACTATTGGGCTTTGCAGCCTTTTTGTATTATGTATTTAAGCAGATGAAAACAGAAGCGACCATAGAAATTTCTTATGTACCTCAATCTAATTATAAGATCTGGGGACTAATAATAATAGGTTTTGCAGGACTTGTAATTGGAGGCCAGTTGGTTGTAGATAATGGAATACAGATAGCTACAAGCTTAGGCGTTAGTGAGAAAATAATTGGTTTAACAATTATTGCCGCGGGAACCTCCTTACCAGAATTAGTAACCTCTATAGTAGCAGCTTCAAAGAAGAATAGCGATATAGCAATTGGTAATGTTATTGGTTCGAACATTTTTAATATTCTATTAATATTATCTGTAAGCTCCTTTATTAAACCAATTTCTTTCAATCCTAATTTTAATTTAGATATTGTTATTTTGATAGGTGGAACCTTGTTTTTATTTATGGCGATGTTTACAGGAAAAAGGAAGCAACTCGATAGATGGGAAGCTGGATTGTTACTAGGTTTTTATTTAATTTATACGATCTATCTGGTGTGGAGGGAAATACAATGAAATCTAATTCCAATCATTTCAGTGGAATAGTGGTCATTCTTCTGAAAAGTAATATTTTAGTGCCTAAGTAACAGCCAACAATGCCGAAATTTGGAAATGCCAAGATAAGCTGTCCTTAGTTACTAGCTTAAATCTATTCAGCATTAAATGAAGATATAGCTTGCTACTAAAAGTCTGATTAAAACTTTAAAAATATAATTTAAATGAATAAAATTAGAATTTTAGGCCTAATAAGTTTAGTAGTTGGATTAATAGGCATTTTCTTTTTAGAAAGATATGATCTTGAATTCCTTTTTGGAATATTAGCAGGAGCAGGAATTGGTTGGTTATTAACTGGAAGATTCATTGTTATGAATAGAAAATAAAAGGGATAGATCTAAAGTCCGATTGCAAAAAATATTGAAACAAGTTATTTCAAGACTTTATTTTCTGCCAGATCATAGAATTAATATTGCCTTAAAAGCGAGGATTTCTCGTTTAATTTAAGGAAGATCTCATATTGCTAAAACCCTGTATTGTAGAAATACAGTACTTATTAGTATTCATTAATATTAAGAAAGATTAAAATTTAAACAACCTAAATCTAAGACTATGAATCAACATTTAACCCAGCACAACAATGAGAATGAAAGTACGGTAATTAGTATTCCGCAGGAGTCTATTCACTTTTTTAAAGAAACAGGGAGATGGGCTAAACTACTGGCTATTTTAGGCTTTGTGTTTATAGGATTTATGGTAGTTGCAGCTTTTACCATGGGTACGATTATGACAGCTTTTGGAGGAGAAGTAGGTCAATTTCCATTTCAAGGAATCCTTATGGGGGCTATTTACTTATTTGTTGCCTTACTTTACTATTTCCCGGTAATGTATCTATTTAAATTTTCTAAAAATATCAAGCAAGCATTTATCACTATGGATTCTACCAGTTTCAATGCTGCTATTGGGAGCCTGAAATCTCACTATAAATTTATTGGAGTGCTTACTATTATCATGATGGCATTTTATGCAATGATGTTATTTGGATTAGTTGTCATGGCTATAGCCATGTAGTGAACTGGATTTGTTAAAAAGAAGGAATTTAAGTAGATTTTTTCACCTTCACTAACCCATACCGTTACAACACTAAACTTGGATTTGAAATGAAGTATTTATTAAAAATTCTATGATTTTCTGTAACATTTTCGGCTAAGCCCAACCAATACAACAAATATTAAGTACATAATCGCAATTTTATAAATTTTACTAGGTCGAAGCAAACTGTGCCAGCATGGCTTTGTTTTCATCGATCCCCCCTTTTTTTAATAGATCTAAATACAATACCCAATGAAAAAAACATTTTTAAGCCTCATCTTCTGTGGTTTATCCTTAATCGTAAAATCTCAAACTGCTAGTGTAGAACAATCTGTTTTCGAACTCCAAGCAGGATTCTTAGGAGCATGGGTACACAATGAATCTAAATTAAATAACTCCCTTGCCTTAAGAGGAGAATTAGGATTTGATACAGGGATCTGGGGAGGATCTTTTTATGACAAAACAGGGGTTGTATTTGTGCCGGTAATTACGGTAGAACCTCGCTGGTACTATAATCTTGAAAAAAGAGTTCAAAAAAACCGTCGTACAGATGGGAATAGTGGAAACTTTATCTCATTAAAAACCAGCTATCATCCAGACTGGTTCGTGATCTCAAATTATGATGACATTAATATAGTTAGTGATATCTCTATCGTACCAACCTGGGGAATCAGAAGGAATATTGGAAATCATTTTAATTACGAAACAGGAGTAGGAGTAGGCTATGTTTACTATTTTGCTAAGAATGCTGGATATTTAGAAAATGAAGGTGAGGTAGCTGTGAATTTGCATTTAAGAATTGGCTACAGATTTTAAACGGGTTTACTAAAACGGGTATTTATTGTAACAATAGTATCAAATCCCTACCAATGGACCGAGTGTTAAATAATAATAACTGAATATGGAGATTTTATTTTGGATAGTCTTGGCAGTTGCGGCCTATATAAGCATAAAACAGGCTAGATCTTCTAGATCCAGGAAACTATTTATAGGAATATATGCCTGCATATTTGTAATTGGGTTTTTATATAAATCTGGAGAAGCTTTTGGAACTGCCTTATACTATATAACTCATTAAGTAAATCCTAGCAGCTCCAAAACTGATTTTAGCATTAGAACAATGCAAAGATTTTAAATTTAAACATTAGCTATCTATGACCGATAAATTTTTGCCTAATTATTATAAAAAAATAATTATTTCCATAGCAGTGTTGTTAATATTATGTCTCACTTTTTCTAATCCCCTAGCAGATTTTTTCAAGTTAGATGAGAATATATTCAATTGGATATTAAAGGATCTTATACTTATATGTTTTACTGCTTTAATATTTACTCAAGAGAAAATGGAATCTCCTAGAATTCAGAAATTACGGATCAAAAAATTAGTGGAAGCTCTGGGATTTGGGGTAATAGTAGTGATCTATGATTCCTTATCGGCTATATTTTATTGGAGTGAATCTTTCGAAATGAAAAGCAGTTATGAGTTCCTTATCCTCATCATTTCTTACTATCATATAATCTTCTTTATAAGTAAGAATATTAAGCAGGTAAAAAGAGCTTAATTCAAATATTAAAAGTTTAGTTATACTGTTTCAAATAAAATATAACAATGAACAATTTTAAATTTTCCCTCTTAGTTGTTTTATTACTATTTGTTTTTTCGTCTTGTAGCAAAGACGACGATAATAAACTTTATAAAACCTATACCAGCGAAGATCTAAAGTTAATACATATGGATAGTTCTAAAATTTGGAAGTTAGAGGCTTATTATAATGCTTATCCAGATTTTCTACACAGCCAAAATGATTGCTATATAGACGAAACTTATATTTTTAAGACCGACGGAATAGTAGAAGTGATTGCTGGAACTGAAAATTGTTATTATGGAGATTCAGAAATTTCCGCTTCAGAATATACCTTTTACGAGGAAAGGGGATCGGTCTATTTATCCATGGTAAAAAGGAAAGTGTCTGGAGACATGGTTTCAAATTTGGTTTTTTCATTACCATTAATGGAATTAGAAGCAGATAGAATGCTATTTGCAGCTGGTGAAAAAGGGGGTTATGGAAGAAGCTTAGTTTTTGTAAGCGAATAAATACACTCTATTATAAATCTATATCTAATATTTAAAACCTGAAGAATGAAAGCTATTAGACTATCTGTAATACTATGTTTATTTTTTTTAACTCTTTCTGTTCACGCTCAGTCCAGCAAGCTTGATTTTGGGTTGAAAGCAGGTGCTAATTATTCTAAATTCACTCCGAACCCGCAATTTTATAATATAGAACTTGGAAAATATAAAGGTAAAGTGGGATATTATGTGGGTGGATTTTTAAATATTGAAGTTTCTGAAAAACTACAATTTCAACCCGAACTATTAATAGCAATGCAGGGAACTCGACTGCTTATTGAAGGTATCGAAACTCAAGATCCTGGCAACAGTCCTGTTGTTTCCGATTTTAGATCTAAAGTGAATGATCTTACAATAGTTCTTCCTCTTGAAGTAAGATATTTCTTCACCCAAGAATTCTTTGCAGAAGCAGGGCCTCAAATAGGATATATTGTAGATCGCACTTATAAAACCGAAACGGAGGTTTTAAATGATAACTTTCCTAATGAACGCGAAGATCCTAACAACCCAAATAATTTTGATTACGATAAATTTGAGATTGGTTTAAATCTAGGGACAGGTTATAATTTATCTGAAAAATTAACGATCTCCGCTCGATATTTCTTTGGTTTAAATGAAAGAGATAACAACTTAAAATCTTCAGTTATTAATTTAGGACTTGAGTTTAAACTTTAAAAAAAGTCGTATTACCGTCCTGAAATTGGGAGTAAAGTCCATCCCCTAGCATTATTATAATTAAGTCTGCAATCCATTTAAAATGGGTATTTTAGGGCTTAAACTAATGAATAGTACTAATATGATCTATTACTGGTATACTATCTTAAAGATATTAGTGCTCAGGAACTTTCAAACTTCTGTGAATTACGATGAAACTATAAGAAGGACCTTTAGAGTTGGACTTATGGATTGTGATGGCTTGCGGGTAATGACAGCTTCAAAATATGCAGTTTATATGGATTTTATACGTTGGGAACTAATTGCCAGATCTCAACTTTATAAAGCTATTGTAAAGCGAGGTCTGGCGCCTTCTTTAGGTTCTCAAAAGATCATTTATAGAAAACCCCTTAAAGTGTGGAGCAAGTTCGATGTAGTTTTAGAAAACGTGGGCTGGGATGAGAAATGGGTTTACTTAGTCCATAACTTCGAACAAAATAAGGAAGTAAAAGCGGTAGGCGTTGTTAGGGCTTTAATATGGAAAAAAGACATTCCAAGCGCACTTTCAGATATCATGAACGAGATAGGAGCGCCTTTGTCCAGAAAACCACCAGAATGGGTTTCAGAGATGTTCAAGGATGATAAGGAGATCATTAAAAGGAGTCAACTAGATTATATATCCCAAGAAATTTAGATTTTACGGATCTTAGAAATTCAACAGATAATTAAAAATTAAACCTAATAGCATGACTGAAAAACTAATACGCAAGGGCTTTATTGCCGCAGGATTAATGAATATTGTCGCAGTTTTAACTTTTTCTAGGTTTTTTACTAATGAAGTTATTCCCGAGACAGACCCTGTGGTGATGTCCAACTTCGGATTACTTATGATTGTAGTTTGGGGTTTTGCATATTTAGGGACAGCAGCTAATTACAAAAACGTGAAATGGGTAGTAGGAACTTTTGTAATCGAAAAGTTGATCTACGTAATTGCATGGGGTAAATGGATTGGCAGTAATGATATAAGCGCGGTATACGATAAAGACCTATTTGCAGGGATTTTCTTCTCGGTTTATGGGATTAACGATTTTATATTTTTCGTCTTTTTTATCATGGTGTTCTATAAACTTTTAAGAAATAAGAACTAAGAAAATAATTGGTTCCCTAAATAGAAAAAGGAACAGGCTACTATTAACACTTAAATTGACTAAGAAATATGAATAAACTTATAATAATTGGCATCATAGTCCTTCTTTCTGGAATCGCGGCTCACTACTTAATAGAAACTACAGAACACGGGTTTTGGATCGGGGCACTAATGGGTGCTGGCGGGGTGCTTATAATTACTGGCATCTCCAAACAGTTTGGTTAAAGTTATTATCATAGATTTCTATACTTTTTACCTATTTTTGCCACCTCAAAAAGCTACCAGTTTCTTTTCAAAATGATCAATATTTGGTAAGCTATATTTCTTTTAAATAGACACATGAACAATCTGGCAGAAAATAACACCCCAACCAAGAAGATCTATAAGGACAGAGCCATTTGGATAGGATCCTTTGTAGGTGGGCCATTAATTGCCGGGTATTTTATCGCAGAAAATTATAAGGCCTTAAATGAGCCTGAAAACGCGAAACTCACGTGGACCTATACCATCCCCTCAATTATTTTCATATTTTCTTTAGCCTTGCTTCTTGCTAGATTCGAGAATTTCCCCGCTTTGGTTATTCCGCTAGCCTATACCACCGGAGCTTATCTTTTTTCAAAATATTATCAAGGTCCTGGGATCCAAGCACATTTGGAAGCTGGTGGTGAGGAATTTGGATGGGGAAGAATTATCGGGATTTCATTGCTGGGCTTAGTATTGACCTTTGTAATGATGTTTGTGTTTTTACTTATTATAAGTGGTTTGGGGATCTTACCGGTATAATTAATCTGGATTGTTCTATTACTTTAATTTAAATGGATTTAAATAATCCTTGTAAGAAGATTTTGATCTTTTTCTAACTATTAGAACCTCTTTATAAGCATGATAACTCTCGAATAGAAAATATTATTAATAGTACTTATCTTAATAATAGATGTGTATTGTTGTTAAAAATGCAAAATTGTTAATAATTATAGAATCTTTTTTTCTGATTTCGAATAGTTCAATAGTTTATTTTAATATGTTTGATAATGTTATCAAGTAGCATTATCATAAATAACTCCTTCTTTAAATGGGATTTTTATGAATTTAGGAATATCCTTTTAAAATTTAATACCTAGTTAGTTTTTATAACTCTCTGAAGCTTACAGGAATTAAAATATAATGATGAAAATTTGGTCATATTAAACTAAAAAAAGAAATTTAAGCAGTAACAAAAATTAAAAGAGACGTCTTATAAATAATTAAAGCAATGATGAGTTCCCTACAATTTATTTGCATTTACAGTGATAAAATTTTAGAGTATGGAACTAGAAGGCTTAAAGAAGCGCTGTTTTTTTGAAAAGAAAAAAGCGATAAGTAAGGAATATGAGTTGCTTGAAGATCTTGTTCAAGAATTACAAAGCAGAGAGTTACCGCCGGAAGTAGTGGTGGATTTAAATGAAGAGATCTTCAGATTAAATGCTGTTATAGATAATCACTTAAAATTATACTTCTACATTAAATTGGTTAAAAAGAAGGTCTTAAAAAAACTTATAAAAGATCTAGAGATCGTTCCTAAGAATTACTATCGCAATCTTTGGTTAGCTCTTGGGATGTGTGTGTTTGGGCTCCCTTTAGGGATTGTATTATCTACTATTTTAGATAATATATCGGCTATAGCAATGGGGCTTCCAATTGGTCTAGCGATTGGTGTTTTTGTAGGCTCTGAAATGGATAAAAGAGCCCAAGAAAATAACAGACAATTAGAACTTGAAATTAATTAATTAAAATTCCAGTTCGTAAGAATTTAGAGTCCTTCTAAACTGGGAATGCTGTCTATTTAAAAGATAGATATTTCTATGGCCTTAGTTTTCTGAAAATATAGTCTTAAATTAGAGTTCCTAATAATTAATCGTATGATTATTAGGTTTTTAAAGCTTTAATATTGACGTTATGAAAAAAGAAAATTGGCCAGTGCTCTCTTACCAAGATGCAAAAAGAACTTATGAAACCATACATTTATGGACCCAGATCGCTGGGAAAGTGAAACTCACACAAATGCCTTGGATCAATCATTCTTGGCATACTACTTTATTTGTGAATCCACGCGGACTAACAACTGGAGATATACCCTCAGAGAATAAACACTTTCAGATAAATTTCGATTTTATAGATCATGAGTTACAAGTAATAACCTGATGGAGAGAACAGTTCTTTTAGTTTAAAGAATTTATCTGTAGCTGGGTGTTATAATAATGTAATGGAATGTCTAAAAGAATTTGGGATCGAGGTGAAAATCAATAAAACTCCCAGCGAAATGGTAGATCCATTGCCATTTGATAAAGATGATAATCATAAGGAATACGATCCTGTACATGCCTCTAATTGGCACAGAGTTTTATTAAATGTAGATGAAGTATTTAATAAATTTCGTTCAGAATTTATAGGGAAATCGAGCCCTGTACATTTCTTCTGGGGCAGTTTCGATCTAGCAGTTTCTCGTTTTTCTGGAAAAGAGGCTCCAAAACATCCTGGAGGGATTCCTAATTTACCAGATTGGGTGGCACAAGAAGCCTATTCTCATGAAGTGAGTAGCAGCGGCTTTTGGCCAGGAAGCGAAATCTTGCCTTTTGCAGCATTTTATAATTATATCTATCCAGAACCTAAAGGTTTTAATGCTACGCATATAAGACCTAAAAACGGATATTATTTCAAGGACATGGGAGAATTTATTTTGCCATATAGTAATGTGCAACAATCTGAAGATCCAGCTAAAACGTTATTAGCTTTTTTACATAGTACTTATAACAATGCCGCAGATCTTGCAAATTGGAATAGGAAAGTCCTGGAAAAACAAGTTGTGAGCTAAACATTAAATTCTCGACCTTTAGCTGATGAAAATTTTTATATGAATCAAGACATCACTTACCATACAGAGCGGTTATCCTTAAGATTGTCTACTTTAGAGGATGCTGCTTTTATGCTTGAGTTACTGAATACTCCTAAATGGCTTCAATTTATTGGAGATAGAAATATTAGAAGTAAAGAAGATGCTGAAGCTTATATCCAGAATAACATACTTCCAGTTATTAAAAAATATGGTTTCGGTAACTTTACGGTAATTAGGAAATCGGATAATTCAAAAATTGGTTGTTGCGGATTATATGATAGGGAAGGAGTAGAAGGCATAGATATAGGCTTTGCATTTTTACCTGAATATGAAAACCAAGGTTATGCTTTGGAAAGTGCTTTTAAAATCAAGGAGCTTGCTTTAAAAGAGTTCAGACTAGATAGGCTAAGCGCTATAACTAATAAGAAAAATATAGGCTCTCAAAAATTATTGGAAAAGCTAGATCTTGAATATAAGAAGGAGATCAGCCTGCCAAATAGTAAAGAACCGATTTTACTTTATAAATGGGAAGCAAATTAAAATGAAGTATCTATTTAAGAAGTGCTTATAATGAATAGATATCTAAAGATCTGGAGAGACAATCTTTAGCAAGTGTTCTTCTAGCAACTAGATTATATTTCAACTTATTACCAGGTCAAGTCCATGAAAATGCATAGCATTTGGCGACATATAACACTTTTGAAAAGATATTTAAAAATAATAGCAAAGCCATAGAGAATAAAATTAAAAATGTTTTTCTCTTAAATTAAAATGATGATAAGATTAATAAGAACTACCTCTGAGGATCCGGATTTTGTGGCATTGAATATATTGTTAGATAATGAATTAACGATTAGAGATGGCGAAGAACATGAGTTCTTTGATCAATACAATAAAATTGATTCTATCAAAAATATTGTATTGGCATATTTTAAAGGAAAAGCTGTGGGTTGTGGGGCAATTAAGAATTTTGATAAAGACAAAATTGAAATAAAACGAATGTTTGTTTTACCAGAAGGACGCGGAAATAAAATAGCATCTCAAATTCTTACAGAATTGGAGACCTGGGCTAAAGAATTAGGTTATAAGCAGTGTATCTTGGAAACAGGAATTAGTTTTAAAGATGCGATTGGACTTTATCATAATGCGAAATATAAAATTTCTGAAAACTATGGACAATATGCGGGGGTGAAAAGCAGCGTGTGTTTTAGTAAAGTTCTTTAAGTAATAAATACATTTTGTTAGCTCAAATAAATAAACTAATTTAGACATCGATTCACGAATGCCCTTCCTTCGAGATTAATTTAAAAGGACGAATTTTTAAAATTCGCTAATTTAATATATAGATCTCCCTAAGTATAAATTTATTACCCCAGATTTATTAAATGATCTAATAGTATTAATTAAAGGTTTAACCAATACCCTTTTATTATATTATTTAAACGATTATGAAAAAGTTTTTCAAGAATAAATTTCACATTTTTATAGGACTGTTCCTAGGCTGCATATTTGGATTATTCTTGGGATTTGCCATTGGAGGTATAATTGGAATCCCAGTATTAGGAATTGTTACAGGAATAAGTTCTGGAGCAATTTGCGGTAGCCTAATGGCGATGTTCGTCTAAGAATTCTCAAATATTTCCATCAAACATTTAGCTGAAAAATGATGGAAATAAATAAGGAAGATAGATAAAACAAGCTATTATTACTGCTGTAAGTGCAGAAAATAGAACTGCACCCGCTGCCACATCTTTAATATATCCAATTTTGCTATGAAAATCTGGATGCACAAAATCTGCTATTCCTTCGATAGAGCTATTAAGTCCTTCTGTACTTAATACCAAGCCAATTGCCAGTACTTGAAAGATCCACTCCGTCTTTGTAATATCAAAATAAAACCCAGCAATACAAATCAATACAGAGATCACTGCTTGAACTTGTATACTAGGTTCTGTTTTTAATAAGATCAATGCTCCTTTAATTGCATATCCTCCGCCACGTATTCTTTTTGCTAGATAACTATCCTTCACTATAATAATGATTTTAGAGCCGCAAGATAGTCAGGTTCTTCGGAAATATCCGGAACTTGTTGACTATGTATCACTTTTCCTTCTTCATCTAAAACAATTACTACTCGAGAAAGCAAGCCTTCTAAAGGGCCATCCATCATTTCTACTCCATAATCTTTTCCAAAATCCCCTTGTCTAAAGTCAGATAGGTTTGTTACTTTATCTAAACCTTCATCATCTACAAAACGTTTTAAGGCGAATGGAAGATCCCTGGAAATACTAAGTACTTCGGTATTTTTTAAACCTGTTGCTCTTTCATTGAAGTTTCTAACAGAGGTAGCACAAACGTTTGTATCTATACTCGGAAAAATATTCATGATCACTCTTTTTCCTTTAAAATCGTTCAAATTAGCCTTAGTCATATCAGAACGGATCAGTTCAAAATATGGAGCTTTTTCTCCATTCTCAGGTAAACTACCATACGTAGTAATTGTTTTCTCTCTTAAAGTTATCTGTGGCATAAATCCCGTGTTTATTGTTATAAAATCTAAATTTAATGTATAAGAAATGGGGTTTTACTAAAATTATCATAAAAACAAAGAAGGCCGATTTAAATTTTAAATCAGCCTTCTTTAATATAAATTATTAAATCTTATCGGTCTATAGAACCCATCACTTTCTTAACAAAATTGTTGGCGGCATCCATTTCAGAATCACCGTTTTCAATCATTTGATGTACTTCTACTGCCCCGCATAAATTAGTGAGTAATTCACCAATCACATCCATTTCCTCATCGGTAACAGATCTGTGCTCTGTAAAACTTTCTAATACATCTATGGTATTTTGAAGTTTTTCAGCGTCATTATTACGTTGCAAATGTTTAATTACTGGTAACTTCATTTACTAGATCTTTAAGTAATTCAAATTTATTTGTTTGAACTTGGTTCACTAATTTTCCATCTTTAAAAGCAGCAAAGGTTGGTAAATTATCCACGTTTGCCATCTTTCTAGATTCAGGAAATTTTTCTGCATCTACCATTAAAAAGGTTGCAGTCTCATTCTCTCCAGCCAATTTTTTAAATTTTGGCTTCATTACTCTACAGTTACCACACCAACCGGCCATGTATTGCACCATTACAGTACCATTTCCAGCGATGATCTCCTGAAGATTATCTTGTTCTAATTCCTTTACCATGATCTTTCTTTTTTTAGTTTAAGCTTAAATATGAAGCCACACCTTTGCGATCTGCCGTCATAGCTTCTTTTCCTTCTTCCCAGTTTGCCGGACAAACTTCTCCTTTTTCTTGTACATGAGTATAAGCATCTACCAAACGGATGAATTCTTGAACGTTTCTTCCTAATGGCATATGGTTTACACCTTCATGAAATACAGTTCCTTCTTCGTCTATTAAGTAAGTTGCACGGTAAGTTACATTGTCACCTTCTACGGTTACTGCTCCAGTTTCTTCATCATACTGCTCATTAGTAACATCTAGGATTCCCAGTTGAGAACTAAGATTTCTGTTAGAGTCTGCAAGTATTGGGTAAGTTACACCTTCAATTCCTCCGTTGTCTTTTGCAGTATTTAACCATGCAAAATGCACTTCAGCAGTATCACAAGACGCTCCAACTACCATTACATTTCTTTTTTCGAAATCTGCTAATGCAGCTTGAAAAGCGTGAAGTTCTGTTGGGCATACAAAGGTGAAATCTTTTGGATACCAGAACAACAATACTTTTTTATTATTTTTTTGAGCTTCTTCAAGGATATTTAATTTGAAGGTATCGCCCATTTCATTCATTGCGTTTACACTTAAATCTGGAAATTTTTTTCCTACTATTGACATATTGATTCTATTTTTTTGTTATTAATTTCTGGGGCAAAAGTATAAAAATAGCCCGCGCTTGCGGGCTATTGAAATTCTAATTTCTTATCACATTATAAACTTTGACTATAGCTATTTAATTTTTGAATAGATTAATTCTATTCTTATCTGTATAGCTGACTAAGCCTGAGCTTGTTGTGCTGTTAATTGTCGTATTTTAATACTGAATGCTGCAAAGAGTAAAGTCATAAATGGGCTAATATAATTGAAGAATGCGAAGCCTGCATAAGAAAGTGTTGGTACTCCTAATACTCCACTATGATATGCTCCGCAAGTGTTCCAAGGTACCAAAACAGATGTTACAGTTCCAGAATCTTCAAGAGTTCTACTTAAGTTTTCTGGAGCTAAGCCTTTATCTTTATAAGCTTTAGCAAACATTTTTCCTGGCACTACGATCGCAAGATATTGGTCTGATGCAGTTACGTTTAAAGCTAAACAACTAAAAACAGTACTAGCGAACAATCCAAAGGTAGTATGGAAAAGATTTAGTAGCGCAGTACTTATTCTGGTTAGCGCTCCAATAGCCTCCATAATTCCTCCAAAAACCATAGCACATAATATTAACCAGATAGTTCCCATCATTCCTGACATCCCTCCAGAGGAGAAGAGATCGTTCAAGGTTTCATTCTCTGTAACAATTGCGGTATCTACCGTCATAGCATTCATTATTGCCTTATATCCAGAAATGAAATCTAAATTCTCTACCCCTGAGATCTGCATTAATATCCCGGGCTGAAAGATCACTGCTGCAGCTGCGCCTAAAAGTGTTCCAATTAATAGGGCAATAAGCGGAGATGTTTTTTTAACTATCAAGAAAATTACGATCCCGGGAATAACAAATAACCATGGGGTAATAGTAAAAGTGGTTTCTATAGTATTTAAGATAGCAGAAGTGTCTGTGGTTCCCGAAACGTCCAAATTTAAACCTATTATGATAAATATAATTAGAGTAATTACAATGGTTGGAACAGTAGTAAGTAACATGTATCTAATATGCGTAAAAAGATCTGTGCCGGCCATTGCAGGAGCAAGGTTCGTAGTGTCACTTAAAGGAGAGATCTTATCTCCAAAATAAGCTCCAGATAGAATGGCTCCGGCCGTCATTCCAACAGAGATATCCAATGCATTTGCAATTCCTATCAAAGCAATACCTACAGTAGCAGAGGTCGTCCAACTACTTCCAGTGGCCACCGATATAATAGAGCATATAACTACACAGGCTGGTAAAAAGATGGTCGGATTAAGAATTTGAAGTCCGTAAAAGATCATGGTGGGGATAATTCCACTTACCATCCAAGTTCCAGCAAGCGAACCTACCATAAGTAAAATTAGGATCGCGCCAGCAGTACTTTGTACGTTATTAGCGACCTCATCTATCATAGCATCAAATTTCACCTTATTGTAAAATCCTACGATCGCGGCTATTGCACCTCCTATTAAAAGGATAAACTGATTTGATCCGCTAAGTGCGTCATCTCCAAAAACATACACGTTAAAGGCTAGTAATCCTATTAAACAAAATACAGGGATAAGTGCTTCCCAGATGCTTAGTTCTCTATTTACAATTATTGGGTCATTTTCTTGGTGATTCGTCGAGCCTTCCATTAAGTGTTATTTTTTGGTTCGTAATGTTACGATTTTAACACATATTTTGCAACCCAAATATTGTCCATGCTATATCTGATAGTAATATTATTAATCCTAATCATTAATAATATTACTTGGTCGAGTTAGATAGGTGTATTAAAAGGATAAAGTAAATTTCTTCTGAAGGGAATGAAACCTCTTAATTCGAAAAATATATTTTACAATAAACTTTTTTCTCCATTAAAAATTGCAATGCCAGAAGAAGTGCCAATACGAGAAACACCAAGATCTATGTAAGCTCTTGCAGTAATAAAATCTCTTATTCCCCCTGAAGCTTTAATCTTCATATTTGAAGAAACATTTTTTTTGATCTCTGAGATCAGGTCTAAGCTAGCTCCTTTGGGACCAAAACCCGTAGAAGTCTTCACATAATCTGCGCCTGCACTTTCTACAATTTTGCTAGCGGTGCTTATTTCTTCTGAAGTAAGATAACAGGTTTCAATAATAACCTTCAGCACTTTTATTCCGATGGTATTTTTAACTGAAGCTATGTCGGTTTCTACAGAATTCAATTTTCCAGATTTTAGAAGTCCTAGATTCATTACCATATCTACTTCATCTGCCCCATAACCAATAGCATCTTCCGCTTCAAATAATTTAGCTCTAGTAGACATTGCGCCTAGAGGAAATCCAACTACCGTACAGATCTTTACTTTAGAATCCCTTAGAAGTTCCTCTGCTAATGGCACATAGTAACCATTTACACACACCGAAAAGAAATAATACTTCATAGCTTCATTGCATAAAGTTGTGATATCGTCTATGCTTGCTGTAGATTTAAGTAAGGTGTGATCGATATAAGAATTAATTGGTTTCATAAAGTGCTGTTTTTAAGTAGTGCTTTGTAGGTCTCTAAGGTAAAACTAATCAATAAAAAATGCCTGTTAGAAAATTCATTCTATCAGGCATAATTTTAAAAGAATGGTTAATCTTAATTTACACTCATGTTTCGCAACAGCCCTACAGTTTCCATACAGTCTTTCATCATTTTATAGGTGCGTTCAATATCATTATCTAATCCTATAGAAAAACGGATAAGACCATCTGAAAGGCCCATTTCAATTTGTTCATCTGCTGGGATTTCAGAAGAAGTAGAAGTTCCAGGAGCGCTGAACAAAGTTTTGTAGAAGCCTAGGCTCACAGCTAAATATCCAAGGTTTCTCTCTTGCATTAATTCCATCAATTCGTTTGCCTTATCTAAGCTTCCAACATCTATGGTTAACATTCCTCCAAATCCGTAATCCTCATTCATCATAGATTTGAATAGTTCATGACTTGGATGAGATTCTAAGCCAGGATATACAGTTCTAAAACCATCGTCTTCAAATTTCTTTGCTAAGAACATCGCATTTTTACTATGTTGCTTCATCCTTATGTGCAAGGTTCTCATATTTTTTAATATAGAAGCAGAACGCAAACTATCCATAGTAGGTCCTAACAACATATTCGCTCCATCTATTACACTTCGTAAGGAATTGATGAATTCTTGCGTTCCACAGGTAACACCACCAACAGTATCGCTACTTCCATTTATAAATTTGGTTAAACTGTGAATTACTACATCTGCACCTAATTCAGTAGGAGTAATAGAGAGAGGAGAAAAAGTATTGTCTACTACTAAAGTAAGTCCGTGCTTCTTTGCAATCTTTGAAAGTCCCGCAATATCTGCCACTTCCAATAAAGGGTTACTAACAGATTCGCAATAGAGAACTTTGGTATTTGGTGTGATAGCCGCTTCTACAGTATCTAATTTAGTGATATCTACAAAACTGGTTTGAATATTAAATCTTGGAGTAAAATTCTTTAAGAAAGCGTAAGTACCGCCGTAAATAGTTCTGCTGGAGACTATATGATCGTCTGCTTTACAAAGCTGTAAAAGTGCAGCTGTGATGGCCCCCATTCCAGAAGCTGCAACATTTGCAGTCTCTGTTCCTTCCATAGCTGCCAAGGCTTCTCCAAGATAAAGGTTAGATGGAGTGGAGTGTCTGGAATATAAATAACAACCATCTGCATTCCCTTCAAAAGTATCGAACATGGTCTTTGCTGAAAGAAAAGTATAGGTAGAAGAATCTGAAATGGATGGATTTACTCCCCCAAATTCACCAAAATATTGAAGGTCTTGAATGTGGTTTGCTGGTTTATATTTCATGATAGCTGTTGTTTGATTTACTTCAAATTAAATAAATAAGAGATGATTAATCAATGCATAAGATAATATTCAGTTTTATTTTCAGTTAACTTTTATTATTATAGATTTTAAGTTTGTAAATTTTTACTTTTAGCATTGTAATTAGAATATTTTTCAGAATGAGTTTAGATGAAATAGATAAGAAGATCCTGCAGAAATTGCAAAATGATAGTAAGATCACCAACAAAAAACTTTCTTCAGAATTAAATCTTTCTGTTACCGCTATTTTTGAACGTATAAAAAGATTGGAGCGTAATAGGGTGATCTCTAGATATGTTGCCTTAGTAAAGCCTGCAGAAGTGGATAGGTCTTTTATGGTATTCTGCCAGATAAAACTCGTGCAGCACTCCAAAAATTACGTTATAAAATTTGAAGAAGAGATCATTCAATTACATGAGGTTTTAGAATGTTACCATGTAAGTGGAGAATACGATTACATATTAAAGATCTTAGTAAAAGATATGGAAGCCTATAGAGAGTTCCTTTTAAATAAGCTTACCAACCTAAATCATATAGGTAGCACGCAAAGCACATTTATAATTAGTCCGGTAAAAAGCACCACTGCGATCGATTTATTATGATCTAAATACCAAAAAGCTCGATCCTGCAGATTGGTCATTGTGTATAATAGTCGTAGTTTTGTAATCGATTTTCATCAAAACATTAAAAACATATTTATGAGCACATATGATGTAGTAATAATTGGATCTGGTCCCGGAGGATACGTGGCAGCCATACGTTGCGCACAATTAGGAATGAAAACTGCGATCATTGAAAAATATTCCACTTTAGGAGGAACTTGTTTAAATGTAGGTTGTATCCCAAGTAAGGCTTTATTAGATTCTTCACATCATTATGACGATGCGGTGAAGCATTTTGAAGAGCATGGAATTGAGATCACTGGTGAGGTAAAGGTGAATTTAGAGCAAATGATGAGCAGAAAATCTTCTGTAGTTTCTCAAACTTGCGACGGAGTGAAATTCCTTATGGACAAGAATAAAGTAGACGTATATGAAGGAATTGGTTCTTTTAAAGATGCTACTCATATATTAGTTGATAAAACTGAAGGTGGTCAAGAAACTCTAGAAGCTAAGCATACTATAATTGCTACTGGATCTAAACCTTCTAATTTGCCATTTATCAACTTGGATAAAGAGCGTGTAATTACTTCTACTGAAGCATTAACACTAAAAGAGATCCCAAAACATTTAGTTGTTATTGGAGGTGGAGTTATTGGTCTTGAATTAGGACAAGTTTATAAGAGACTTGGATCTGAGGTGACTGTAGTTGAATATATGGATAGAATAATCCCAACTATGGATTCTGCTCTTTCTAAAGAACTTAATAAAGTGCTTAAGAAACAAGGAATGAAGATCAATGTGAGCCATAAAGTAAAATCTGTGGAACGCAATGGTGATGAGATCACCATTAAAGCAGATGATAAAAAGGGGAATGAGGTTGAATTTAAAGCAGATTATTGTTTAGTTTCTGTAGGTCGTAGACCTTTTACGGATGGTTTGAATGTAGAAGCAGCAGGAGTTAAAATGGGAGATCGCGGAATGATAGCCGTAAACGATCATTTACAAACAAATGTGAATAATATTTATGCAATTGGAGATGTAGTTCGTGGAGCAATGTTAGCGCATAAAGCGGAGGAAGAAGGAACTATGGTTGCTGAATTGATCGCTGGTCAAAAACCACATATCAATTATAACTTGATCCCTGGAGTTGTTTACACATGGCCTGAAGTTTCTGCGGTTGGTAAAACTGAAGAAGAGTTAAAAGAAGCTGGTGTAGATTATAAAGAAGGGAAATTCCCAATGAGAGCTTTAGGTAGATCTCGTGCCAGTGGAGATACAGATGGATTTGTAAAAATATTAACCGATGCTAAGACCGATGAGGTTTTAGGTGTACATATGATAGGTGCTCGTGTTGCCGATCTTATTACTGAAGCGGTAACCGCAATGGAGTTTAGAGCTTCTGCTGAAGATATAGCAAGAATGAGTCATGCACATCCAACATATGCGGAAGCAGTGAAGGAAGCCGCGATGGCAGCAAATGATAGAGCAATGCACATCTAGGGTCTAAGACCCATTTTTAAACAAAGAATCCCCGTCGGTTAAAGATCGTAGGGGATTTTTTAGTTTTCAATTTTGTCACACTGCAAGTTGTCACACAGCAACTTGTCACACTGAGCTTGTCGAAGTGTGGTTGGTAATTGGAAAGAGTCTTCGACATCCCGATAGCTATCGGGACAGACTGACATATTTTTTATATAGGCTTTGCCTGACAATCGGATAAAAAATGCGAGTTCAAAAATTAGTGATGTAACCTAGCAAAACTTTTGTTACTTTTATTCTATTATTCATAATAACAAGAAATCATGGCTAAAGAAAAATCCCCTTCAAAAAATTCAGCAAAGAAAGAACCTGTGTTGAGTCTAAAAGAGAAGCGTGCTGCAAAAGCTGCAAAGAAGAAAACTAGAAACTAAAACATATCCTTAGGCTATCTTTATAGAGTTAGTAGCACTAAAAATTTGAGTAGGCATTAATTTATTAATGCCTTTTTTATTTTTTAAATCCTGATCTGTGTTCTCAAGATCTGCAATCCCCAGCCAAGGTTCAATGCATACATAAGGAGCATTGGGTTTTGCCCAAATTCCTAGATTTTTGAAATCTGTGTAATTCACTGTTAAGATCCTACCAGAATTCTTGCTGTTAAGACTTACTTCTTTAGAAGGAATGTCTTGAAAAATTAAAGCATCGTTTTTAAAAAGATCTTTCTTTAAATGGATCTTATTTTCGTTTTCTAAAACAGACTTAGATACAGAAGATATTAAACCACCTTCAGATAATGTAGCAGATTGCAATTCCATATCCTGATCAAATTCTAGATAATAATCTTCGTAAGTTTCACCTGGGAATATTGGTGCGTTAAAAGCTGGATGTCCTCCAATTGAAAAATAAATTGGTTTATCATCTAGATTAAAAACTGTATGTTTCACCTCTAACGTCTTTTCCTTCAGAGTAAAACTAATCTCCATTTCGAACTTAAAAGGATAATTGGTTAAGGTGTCTTCAGAATATTTTAAACTAAAAGTGAGATGATCTTTGGCTTGTCGTTTTAAAGTAACAGCTTCATTATTTCTAAAAAAGCCATGTTTAGGTAAATGATATTCTTTTCCTTCAAAAAAGTAAGTATCATTTTTTAATGCTCCAATTATTGGGAAAAGTACAGGAGCGTGACTAGCCCAAAATGCAGGATCTCCTTGCCAAATATATTCTTTACCATTCAGCTTATTTACAATACTGCAAAGTTCAGCGCCAATAGATTTTATGCCTACACTTAATAATTCATTTTCCAATCTATGTATTGCTACATTTTTCATAAAAACAAATTCTTACAAAGTTAAACTCTTATTTTTTATGTCTTCTATTTGCACCCTTATCACCTCTGGTTTGAGGTTTTTTATACTTCTTAGCAATTTCTCGCCTATATGATCCTCCTTGATTCTCCTTAGAGTTTTTCTCACTTCTATCATGAAAAGCAGGTCCTGGAGCATCTTCATCACCTCTTTTATTAGGGTTGTTTATTTCGAAGATCTTAGGTTGTTCTTCAGGAATAAGAATAGTAGAGATCTCTATATTTTCCGGCAACTCAAATTGAGGTACCTTCATATTCATAAGATTTTCGATCTTCTCTAAATTGTCCTGTTCCTTTTCTGTAGTTAAAAGGAAAGAGATCCCTTCTTTTTCTGCACGTCCCGTTCTACCAATACGGTGCATATAATTCTCAGGATATTCTGGAGTATCAAAATTAATAACGTGAGATACATTTTCTATATCCAATCCACGCGCCATAACATCTGTAGCCACAAGGATCCTACTAAAGCCTTCGCCAAATTGCTTAATGCTTCGCAATCTGTAATTCTGCGATTTGTTGGAATGGATCACAGTACATTCATCTACAAACTCTTCGGCCAAACTTTCAAAAAGCCTATCTGCTAAACGCTTGTACGCAACAAAAATAAGCACCTTAGTATAGGTTTCCTTATCTTTTAATAGATCTCTTAGGAAATTTACTTTAGTGTGGAAATTTGGGATCTTATAACCTCGTTGCTCTATATTATCTAGGGGAGTTCCACTAATGGCAACAGATATTTTTACCGGTTGCTTAAAACTAATTTCTATAATTTCTTCAACAGCTTCGGTCATCGTTGCAGAGAACATAATATTCTGTCTGTTCTGCGGAAGCAATTCAATAATATTATTTATCTGAAATCTAAAACCCAGATCTAACATAACATCTACTTCATCTATCACTAATTTCTGAATAGATTTCATTTGTACAGCACGACGTAATATAAGATCATACAACCTTCCAGGCGTAGCAACAATAATATCTAATCCCTGAAGCAGATCTGAATGTTGGGTGTTGATATTAGTCCCACCATAAATTCCTGTACTTCGGGTATTCATGTAAGCAGTTAATTTCTCAATTTCTTCACGTACCTGAACCACCAATTCCCTGGTAGGAACTAAAACTAAAACTCTCGGATTCTTTTGTTCAGAATACTTTAGCATTCTAAGAATTGGCAACATGTATGCAAATGTTTTACCAGTTCCCGTTTGCGCGATCCCTACCACATCTTTTCCAGACATGATCGAAGAAAAGGCCTGTTCTTGAATAGGTGTTGGCGTGTCGAATTTTAAATCTTCTAACGCGTTTAATAGAGGGGTATTTAAATTAAGATCCTGAAAAGTCACTTGAGTTTGTTTTAATTAGCTGCAAAGATAAGTTTTGCAGTTAAGGAATAAGATAAAAAAAGTATGGAAATACTCTTAATAGATAATAAACAGATTTTTAACGCTATTCATTTTAAAAGTATCCCAATAATTTAGGTATTTTTGATATCCTTGAAATACCCTATAATGAAAAAGATATTGGCCTTTGCAGGCTCTAATAGCAGTACTTCTATCAATCATCAATTTATCACTCATATTGCTAATAGAGTGAACGGTCATGATATTAAGATCATTAGATTAATGGATTTTGATATACCTATGTTTAGTATAGACAGCCAGAATACGAATGGATTTCCTTTAGATATTCAAGTTATTAAAAATCTAATTGCTGAACATGATGCCTTGATGATCTCTGTAAATGAACACAATGGAACGGTATCCGCATTTTTTAAGAACATTCTGGATTGGCTTTCTCGCCTTGATCGAAATTTTTTAGCTGATAAAAAAATATTATTAATGAGCACTTCTCCCGGAGCTCGAGGTGCAGCTTCTTCCTTGGAATATACCAAGGGCATCCTGCCGAGATTTGGTGGGCAAATTATAGAAAGTTTTAGTTTTCCTTCCTTCAATGATAATTTTAAAGATGATGCTATTCAAAATGAGGTTTTGAATATGGGGATTGAAGATGTCTTGACTACCTTTGCGCACGAAATTGAAGAATAAGTGCGTACTACAACCGAATTTTTATTAGAAGATCCAGCAGCATTCAAAAAGAAGCTTTTTCAATGGAGTTCTCAATTCTATGAGATCGCTTGGTTAGATAGTAATAACTATCCGCAAACCTCTTCTAATTATGAAGCCATACTTGCCGTTGAAGCTTTTACTGCTTTAAAAACAGATCACCATGGAGCTTTTGAGCAATTAAAAGAATATCAAGAAACTACTAAAGATTGGATCTTTGGATATCTCTCGTACGATCTTAAAAATGATTTGGAGAATTTAAGCTCTAAGAACATAGACGAACTAGAATTCCCAGATCTCTATTTCTTTCAGCCTCAAAAACTGATTTTAGTAGGGAAAGAGAAAGTTGAATTTCGTTATCTTAAAATGGTGGACGACGAGATCAATTCAGATTTTGATGAAATTCTTCAGCAAGAACTGGATTTAAAAAATATTGCTTCCGAAGAAATAATCACTGCAAAACCTATACAGGCAAGGATCTCCAAAGAGCAATATCTATCCAAAGTTTCAGAAATGCTGGAACATATTCATAGAGGAGATATTTATGAAGCCAACTTTTGTCAGGAATATTTTGCTGAGGAAAGAACGATAAATCCTGCAAAAGTGTTTAAAGATCTCAATGAAATTTCTTGCCCGCCATTCGCTACATTTTTAAAGCTTGAAGATTATTATTTGCTTTCTGCATCTCCAGAACGTTATATAACAAAAAAGGGGAACAAAGTGATCTCTCAGCCTATAAAAGGAACTGCCCGAAGAGCAGATACTGAAGAAGAGGATATTAAGATCAAGGAAATGTTGGCAAAAGACCCAAAAGAAATTTCAGAAAATGTGATGATCGTGGATCTGGTGCGTAATGATATTTCTAGAGTTGCTAAAAGAGGTAGTGTGCAGGTGGATGAACTTTGTAAAGTATATTCTTTTAAGCAGGTACATCAGCTAGTTTCAACTATTTCTGCAGACTTAGAAATTGGATGTACACCAATAGAAGTGCTTAAAGCTACTTTTCCTATGGGAAGTATGACTGGAGCTCCAAAAATTTCAGCAATGAAGATCATAGAAGAATTGGAAGTGAGCAAACGCGGTCTTTACAGCGGCGCAGTGGGCTATTTTACTCCAGATGGGGATTTCGATTTTAATGTGGTTATTAGAAGCATACTTTACAACGCGGGTAAACAATACGTTTCTTTCTCTGTAGGTGGCGCAATTACTTCTAGATCTATACCCGAACAGGAATATGAAGAATGCCAGTTAAAAGCAAAAGCTATGTTGGAAGCGCTTAGATCTTAAAAGCCTACAACTTCTTTTGTATTATATAAAAGTTCTCCATTTGCCAAGTCTTAAAACAGGCTTATTTCATATCTTTGAAACTTATGGAAAAAGCCTTCAAAAATCACCTGAAATCTGAATTTCCCTTTTTATGTCAAGGCAAATTACTGCTGGCAGTTAGTGGAGGAGTAGATAGTGTGGTTTTGGCTCATTTATGCAAGCTTGCAAAATTGAACTTTTCCATTGCCCATTGTAATTTCAACCTTCGAGATGCTGAAAGTGATTCCGATGAAGAATTTGTTCTGGATCTGGCTGATAGATTAGATGTAGAAGTCTTTATCGAGAATTTTGATACTAAGGCTTATGCTGAAGATGAAAAGATCTCCATTCAAATGGCAGCCAGAGAATTACGCTATCATTGGTTCGAGGAACTAAGTGTTGCTTTAAAGTATGATTATGTTTTAACTGCACATCATGCAAATGACAATCTGGAAACATTTCTAATCAACTTAGTTCGTGGGACTGGCTTAGAAGGTTTTACAGGAATCAAAGCTGTAAATAATACAGTGATCCGACCACTATTAACTTTCAGTCGAAAAGAGATCGAAGCCTATGCCGAGTTGCATAAAATAAAATGGCGTGAAGATAGTAGCAATGCTTCTAACAAATACCTACGAAACAAAATTAGGCATGATGTTGTTCCTGTACTGGAAGAGTTGAATCCGCAGTTGTTAAATGGTTTTGCCAATACTCAGGCTCATTTAAATGACAGCTTAAATCTTGTGGAAGATTATATTGGATTGATCTATCCAGAAATAGTTTCCAAAACTATGTATGGCTATAATCTGAAAATAGATTTTCTGAAGAAATTACCCAATACTAAAGCGGTACTTTATGAATTGCTAAAGACTTTTGGGTTTTCAGAATGGGAAGATGTATACCAATTATTAGATGCTCAATCTGGAAAAATTGTTTATTCTTCTACGCATAGATTGATAAAGGATAGAGATGTATTGATCCTTGCAGAAAATGAACCTGATAGAAAAATGCAGGAGTATTTCATAGAAGAAGGAGAAAACATATTGATGCTTCCCATGGGAAGATTTACGATCTCTGAGGTTGACGAGATCTCCAAAACCGCCCCTAATTGTGTTTTCTTAAATGCAGAAAAACTTACTTTTCCACTTGTTCTAAGAAAATGGAGCAATGGCGATGTATTTTATCCTTTTGGAATGAAAGGAAAGAAAAAGTTAAGCGACTTTTTTAATGACAATAAATTATCTTTGCCCGAGAAGGAAAGTACTTGGATACTTTGCTCTGGAAATGAAATTGTTTGGATCGTAAATAGAAGAGCAGATAACAGATTTGCCATTACAGATCCTTCTCAAAAAATATTAAAAATTACCTACACTGTATGAAATATTTCTGGTCACTGCTTTTAATTTTAACAGTATCTCTTTCCTCTTTTTCTCAAGTATTTACCTCTGCAGATAATGATCTTCAAATAGAAGAGCCTATTAGCTGGGATTCCCATTTAGAAAAAGAAAACGATAGTATCTATAAAATTAGTTTTACAGCAAAATTAGAAGAAGGCTGGCATTTGTATGCTCAAGATATTGAAGAAGGAGGCCCAATTCCAACAAGTTTTACATTTACCAATGCTGGGGTAGCTTTTGAGTTGGTTGGAGAAACATCTGAACCAAATGTACCAACCATTTTTGATGAGGTATTCGAAATGGAGATCAAATACTTTGAAAAGCAAGCAACTTTTTTTCAAACTATAAAAGTTTTAGATAAAGATGCGGTTATAGAAGTTGAGGTTGAGTTTATGGTTTGTAACGATACTCGGTGTTTACCACCTGATGTGGTGCCGTTTCAATTCTCTGTTGCAGATAATTCTGTGAATAAAGGCTATGCAAATGAGGAGGTCACTCCAATAGATATTCAAAAAACAAAGGATCTTACTTTAGCTTTAAATGGTTGGGATCAATATAAGCCAGAAGTAGAAGATAAAGATGGGTTTTTAACCATTTTCCTTTTAGGCTTCTTGGGAGGTCTTATAGCCTTACTTACTCCATGTGTGTTTCCAATGATCCCTTTAACCGTGTCGTTTTTTACTAAAGGAGCTAAAACCCGAAAGCAAGGATTAACAAATGCAATCCTATACGGCCTTTTTATATTTTTGATCTATTTGTTATTGAGTTTACCCTTCCATTTGTTGGATAGTCTTGCACCAGAGATCTTAAATAATATTTCTACCAATGTCACTCTGAACATCGTTTTCTTTGTGATCTTTATAATATTCGCCTTCTCATTTTTCGGTTATTATGAGATAACTCTACCTACAAGTTGGAGTAGTAAGATGGACGATAAAGCTTCCAGTATTGGTGGTGTTGTTGGTATATTTTTTATGGCTCTAACTCTCGCTTTGGTTTCATTTTCTTGTACTGGTCCTATTCTTGGATCTTTATTAGGAGGATCATTAAGCAGTGATGGAGGAGCCACCCAATTATCCTTTGGAATGGGCGGTTTTGGACTGGCTTTGGCTTTACCTTTTGCTTTATTCGCCTTATTTCCAAACTGGCTGAATTCGCTACCAAAAAGTGGAGGTTGGTTAAATACAGTAAAAGTGGTCCTAGGATTCTTAGAATTAGGTCTTGCTTTTAAATTCTTATCTAATGCAGACCTTGTAGAACACTGGGGAATCCTTAAAAGAGAGATCTTTATTGGGATCTGGATCTTAGTTGGAATTGGTTTAATGCTTTATTTGTTCGGAATAATAAGATTTCCGCATGATGGTCCTAAAAAGAAATTGACCAAAGCTAGATTTGGCTTTGGAGCGCTAACATTCGTTTTTGTTTTATATCTGTTTCCTGGTTTAAGTAACTCTGCTTTTGCTAATCTTAAGTTATTAAGTGGTTTTCCACCACCCCTGTTCTATAGTGTTTACGAAAAGGATACTCAAGGTCCATTGGGTTTAAAAGCTTATAAGAGTTGGGAAAAAGGATTGGAAATCGCAAAGCAAGAGAACAAACCTATTATATTAGATTTTACAGGGTGGGCTTGCGTTAACTGTAGAAAAATGGAAGAGCAAGTATGGAGTGATCCTGCAGTTTATGAAGTTCTAAAAAATAAATATGTTTTGATCTCTATGTATGTAGATGATAGAGAAGAGTTGCCAGAGCAGGAGCAATTCAACTATGTTAGAGCTAATGGAAGCATTAAAAAGATAAAGACTATCGGCGATAAATGGGCAACGTTCCAAACCGTGAATTTTCAGAATAATTCACAACCATTTTATGTGCTTTTAGATACAGATCTTAATCTTCTGAATTCCCCAATTGGATATACTCCAAATGCTAAGGAATACTTAGCTTGGCTAAGTGAAGGCATCCAAAAAGCGGAAATAGAGTAGTATTTAAATTTTCCGGGTTAAAGAGTTAATTTCTATCTTTAGGTTTTTAAAATCTGAAACTATGAAATTAACTTTTTCCCCGCTTATTTTTATAATGAGCCTTTTTCTATCCTTTTCTAGCTTTTCTCAAACTGAAGAGGACTATAAGGTAGCCGATCATTACACAAAACAAGAAGTAGATATTACCATGAAAGATGGTATTAAACTTCATACTACTATTTATTCACCTAAGGATACTTCTAAAAAGTATCCAATTATAATGCAACGTACCCCATATAGTTCTCAGCCTTATGGGCAAGATCAATTCAGATCTAAAATTGGTCCTAATGAGTTTCTTATGAAAGAAGGGAATATCATTGTTTATCAAGATGTTCGTGGAAGATGGATGAGTGAAGGAGTCTATGATAATATGCGTGCATATATTCCGAAGAAAAAAGGGAAACAAGTAGATGAATCCAGCGATACTTACGAAACTATAGATTGGTTAGTTAAGAATGTAAAGAACAACACAGGGAAAGTAGGAACTTGGGGTATTTCATATCCTGGGTATTATGCGTTGTATTCTCTTTTAGATGCACACCCTGCATTAAAAGCAGTTTCTCCACAAGCTGGGATCGGAGATTTTTTCTTTGACGACTTTCATCATAATGGAGCTTATTTATTAAGTTACTGGAGAGCAACAGCACTTTTTGGATATGAAAAGACTACGCCTTCAGATACCGCTTGGTATAAATTTCCTGAATTAAAAGAAAAAGATCAATATCAGTTCTTTCTGGATAATGGTCCCTTAACTAATTTAGATAAGTATTATAAAGAAGATAATGTTTTCTGGACTCAGTTGAAAGATCATTCTAGCTACGATGAGTTTTGGAAATCCAGAGGTTTAATTCAGCATTTAAAAGACATTAAGCCGGCAGTTATGATCGTAGGTGGATTATTTGATGCCGAAGATCTTTATGGGCCACTTCAATCTTATAAGAACATAGAGAAGAAAAGTGATAACTATAACACCATTGTTTTTGGACCTTGGAGCCATGGAGATTGGGCAAGAAACTCTAAAAGGCAAGCCATAGGGAATGTGTATTTTGGAGATGATATTTCCAAGAATTATCAGCAGGAGATAGAAACTAAATTCTTTAATCACTTTTTAAAAGGAAATGGATCTAAAGAATCTGGTTTGCCCGAAGCATATATTTATGATACAGGAAATATGCAATGGGATAGTTTTGATGTTTGGCCTCCAAAAGAAATTACGACTAAGAAAATGTATTTAGGTGCAGATGAAATGTTAACAGATTCCGCCTCAGAAACAGAAGTATCTTTTGTGAGCGATCCTAAAAAACCAGTTCCTTATTCTGAAGATATTAAAATGGTATTCACGCCAAGAAAATATATGACAGACGATCAGCGTTTTGCAGCTAGAAGACCAGATGTTATGGTTTATGAAACTCCAGTCTTAGAAGAAGATATGAGTTTAGTTGGTGCTATTCAAGCACATTTAAATGTTGCAACTACAGGGACAGATGCAGACTGGGTTGTAAAAGTAATAGACGTGTACCCACATGATGCTGAAGATACAGAGGAAACTCAATCCTATCTTAAAATGAGTAACTATCATATGATGGTGCGTAGTGAAGCTATGAGAGGGAGATTTAGAAACAGTTTTGAAAATCCAGAACCTTTTGAAGCAGGTAAGAAAACAGAAGTTTCTTTCGAATTACAGGATGTAAATCACACTTTCAAAAAAGGTCATAAACTTCAAATACAAGTTCAAAGTACTTGGTTTCCTTTAATAGATCTAAACCCGCAAACTTTTGTACCAAATATCTTTAAGGCGAAGGCAGAAGATTTCAAAAAGCAAACTCATACTGTTTTTGGAGATTCTTATGTTGAATTTTCGGTATTAACAGAATAGAATTAATTATAAGTCAGTTTTACATAAAAACACAAATCACTTAAATTTAATTTAATGAAATTCAAAATAAAAAGTATTCTTCTTTTATCCATATTAACGATGTTTTCCTGTAAGGATGATGTTTCAGATAAAGAATTATCCGACTCTATAATTAAAAAAAGTTCAGCAGAATTAAATGCTCATTTCGATGCTGAATTTGAAAAGGACGTAGCAGATTCTCCTATGTTGCAAACCATGTTAGGTAGAAAAACCGATTATGGGAAATGGGATGATTTTTCCTCTCAAAAATATAAGGACGATCTAGAAAAGGCTAAAAAGAGATTGGATTACCTTAATAAGAATATAGATGAAGCCGGTTTAGATGAAAGTACTCAGTTAAGCTATAGATTAGCTAAGCAAAGACTAAAGGATGAAATAACAGATTATGATTACCGTTTTTATAATTATCCTATAAACCAAATGCATGGCTATCATGCCGAATTACCAGCCTTTTTAATTAACATGCATCGTATAGATTCTTTAGCAGATGCTGAAGCCTATATAGCAAGATTGAATGGTATTCCAAAGGTGATCGAACAAATTGTGGAGGGATTAAAGGTGAGAGAACAAAACGGGATCTTACCTCCTAAATTTGTTTTTGAAAAAGTCATCGAGGATTCCCAAAATGTAATTAAGGGTAAACCCTTTACAAATTCTAATGAGGCGAGTACTTTACTGGAGGATTTTAAAAATAAGGTTAAGAATTTGAAGTTAACAGAGGAAGAGCAAGTTGTACTTATTAATAAGGCAGAAAATGCTCTAAATACCTCTGTAAGAAAAGGCTACGAGAATCTAATTGCAGTACTAGAAGACCAACAGCAGCGTGCCACTACAGATCATGGAGCTTGGAAATTCCCTAAGGGAGAAGATTATTACAATAATCGGCTTAAACGGATAACCACCACGAGCTTAACGGCAAATGAAATTCATGAAATTGGATTAAGTGAAGTAGGTAGAATCCATAGAGAAATGGAAGAGATCATGAAAACGACTGGATTTAAAGGGTCTTTACAAGATTTCTTTGAATTTATGCGCACCGATAAGCAATTCTATTATCCAAATACAGCTGAAGGAAAAAAGCGTTATTTAACTGAAGCTACAGGTTTGATAAATAATATGAAGGGGAAACTAAATGAGCTTTTCATTACAAAACCCAAAGCAGATATTGTAGTAAAAGCTGTGGAAGCCTTTAGAGAGAAAAGTGCCGGAAAAGCATTTTATCAGCAGCCAGCAATCGATGGTTCCAGACCTGGAACATATTATGCAAATTTATATGATATGAGTGCTATGCCAACCTATCAAATGGAAGCTTTGGCTTTTCATGAAGGGATTCCGGGACACCATATGCAAATTGCAATAGCTCAAGAATTAGATAGTATTCCAATGTTCAGGAAATTTTCATCTTATACAGCCTACACAGAGGGTTGGGGTTTATACAGCGAATTGATCCCTAAAGAAATGGGCTTTTATAAAGATCCTTATTCAGATTTTGGAAGATTGGCAATGGAGCTTTGGAGATCATGTAGATTGGTAGTAGACACTGGAATACATGCTAAAAAATGGACTAGGGAAGAAGGTATCGCTTATTATAAAGAGAATACTCCAAATGCTGAGAGTGATTGTGTGAAAATGGTGGAAAGACATATTGTAATGCCCGGACAAGCAACTGCTTATAAAATAGGCATGAATAAGATCGTTGAGCTAAGAGAAGAAGCAAAAATACAATTAGGAGAAGATTTCGATATTAGAGAATTTCACGATGTTGTATTAACTAATGGTGCAGTACCACTTAATATTTTAGAAGAAATGGTACAGGAATGGGTGAAATCTAAGAAGACAACCTAGTTGTTCTAAAAGTTTAAACTCTTTTTTTAGGAAATTTAAAAGCATGAAGCCATGAATATAAAATATTCATGGCTTCATGCTTATTTGATTAAAGCTTTTTGAGAATTTAAGTTATTTTTCTAGATCCATTAACCAAAGCGCAGCTTCTGGGAACAAGCTTGCCCAAAAAGCTTCATTGTGTTCTCCGTTGGGAACAGCTTCGATATTTATTTGTGCCTCTGAAATTTGTTTAGAAGAAAGTAGTTCTTTCATTTTTAGCATCAAGGGTACCATTGTTTCACTTTCTTTTTCGCCAGCCCTAAAGTAAAATTGATTTTTAGAAAGACTGTTCAATTCTGCACTTTCTGTTAAATTAAAAATGTCTTCAGAATACCAAAAACTAGGAGAAAAGACTAATGCTTTACCAAAGATATCTGGATGCTTTAATGTTGCATAATAAGCAAAAAGCCCTCCTAACGAGCTCCCTCCAATAAAGGTGTTCTTAGCAGTTGGGGAAGTGTTATAAAGTGAATCTATTTTGGGTTTTAGTGTGTTCAGGATAAAATCTAGATAAGCATCTGCTTTTCCACCCTTATATTCGGGATGAGGATAAGGAGTTAATTCATCTATTCTTTTTTCATTTCCATGTTCAATTCCTATTACAATTAATGGTAGATCTAGACTATCCAAGGTTTCATCTACCTTCCATTCTCCAGAATATGAAGTGGATCTATCAAATAAATTTTGTGCATCTTGAAGATAAAGCACAGGGTATTTTTTTGCGTTTGGGGTATAGGTTTTTGGTAAATACACCCATATTTTTTTTATAGTATCCAGTTGTGGGGCATCAATTAAAAAGCTACTTACGCTTTTAGAAGCGGAAGATTGAGCGATTGTAAGGTTAACAACCAAGAACGCTAGAATTATAAAGCAGGTTTTTAAGAATGTATTTTTATGCATTTGTGGTGGTATTATTTACTTGGAACGTTAAGCTTTCAGCCAAACTAATTAATCTATCTACATCGGCAGTATTTGTTACTGCTTCCTTTGCATCTGTAAGCAATAATGTAGCTTCTGCTTTTATAATATTATAATAATCTTCATTATAGGTTTCTTGCTGAAGTAGGTAATGTAACATGATTAATAACTTCTGATTGAGAGTTACATCATGCTTACAATAGGTTCTAATTGCTACCATTACCTGATAAATAAGCTCTTTAAAATTTACTGTTGTGATCTTTAAAAAAGCAGCTTCATCTCTTCGAATCACATTAATATCTTTTTTCTGCATTCTTAATGCGAACAATTCTGTAAGATAATCTATAGCATTAATGGCAGTTCCAGGGTCGTTAATTCCTGGAGACATCGCTTTCACAATAACTTCGGTTAGCTGTTTAAAACCTAATATATAATTATCTTCTACCAACTCTTCTCGGGCAAAGCTAATATTACTTAAAATTTGAGTTACCTGGTCTTTATTGAGTTCATTTCTAGATCTAAACAAAGGAATACCATTTAAAATAAAACTTCCTTTAAAAGGAATTATATGAAGCTGAGTGTCATTTTCTATACAGAAATCTATCATATTAGTATAAGACATGTTTTGTAGATACCCACTTTTTTCTGAGTGATATTCGTACCAATCTTCACTATCAGGGAAAGGAGCTAAATGAGTGGATTCCTTTTCAATAACCTCGGTCATCCTTATTTTAGACTGACTATAGATCTTCTTTAATATGTTGCTAATTTGTATGGACTGTGAGATATTATGAATAAAAAAGATAAATGCATAAATACATATTACAGTTCCTATGATTCCCATTAGCACTGCAAAACCTGGAATTTGATATTTATCTCCAGTAGGTTGGATAGAAAACAAAATGAAAATATTATACAGTATGGTGGATAGGTAGATCCCTAGAATTATCTGGTGTTTTTTATCTGAAATAAGACCTGGTAATAATCTTGGGGAATAATTACTCGAAGCTTGACTTAATAAAAGCATAACCATAGAAAAGCTAAAAACGATAACCGATATGAGTCCAGAAATTAACGCAGACAATATGGTCATAGCAGTATTTCCATTATCTACCACTAATGCTGGAGCTTTTTCTAACAGATATTTTGAAACTCCAAGATTTTCAAAATACAATAATAGAAAGGCAAAAAAGATTCCGAATATTGCTAAAACAGTAGGGTAGAAGGCGATCTTGCTTTCAACAATATTAAAGAAGGATAGGGCTCTATAAAGTAATTTTTTCATGAAGAAGTTTTCAGGTTTTAAAAATAGCATTTTAAGATTTAGGCTTCTATGTAGTTTACATTATTTTAGTTTTTGTTTCAGTTATAAAAGTCAAAATGACATATTTTTTGTGATGCTAGAAGACAAAATTTCAGAAAATATGGTCTGGAATTTAATTTGATATTAAAAAAATGAAACTAGTATTAATTAAAAATTTGATGTTATGAACTTAATTAAAAGAAATGAAGATCAATGGTTGCCATCTGTTTTTGATGATATTTTTAAAAACGATTGGCTTGGAGGAACTACAAATACTGGAGGTGTTGGTTCCAGAATTCCTGCAGTAAATATTCTAGAAAATGAAGAGAATTTTATTATTGCTGTTGCTGCACCTGGAAAATCGAAAGATCAGTTTAATATCGAGTTGGATAACGATGTATTAACTATCTCTTCTGAAGTTAAGGAAGAACATGAATCTACAGAGACCAATGCTAGGTTCACCAGAAAAGAATTTAATTACAATAATTTTAGAAGAGCCTTCACTTTACCAGAATCTGTAGAAAGCAATAAGATTACTGCTAATTATTCAAATGGAGTTTTGGAAATTAAACTTCCTAAAAAAGAAGAAGCAAAACTACAGGCAAAAAGAATGATTGAAATTGAATAGTAGTAGCTTATTAGGTTTAAATAAATAAAAGCACCACTTGGTGCTTTTATTTATTTAAAAGTATCCAGCGATTCCCAGCGCTCTGAATAGTGTAAATTTGGTTAGCTCCAATGGAAGTTACCAAAGCATTATTACGAACATCATATAGATTATCTGCATTGGAAAAAATAAAATTCTTAGCACCAATTCCATCCCAACCTATTATTCTTATAATTCTACCTTTATTAATATTTGCAGGAGGAATAATTACTTGTGTTAGATCATTATTTATTCTTAAAGTACCTACATCTTCAGTAATAAGGAAGTCTCCAGTTGCGCTCCCGGTGCTCACATAGTTTTGAGTATTAGGATAGCTCCAATTCATGTTACCAGAAGAATCTAATATTAAAACCTGAGAATTACTTCCTCTTGTTGCCGGGAAAACATATTCCTCGGTTGGTGTATTGCCAATGCCTAATCTACCTGCAAAATAGCCGGCATATACTTTATCTGGATTGCTTCCATAAGCCACGCTATAAACGCCATATATTTTACCTGTTCCAGTAATTTGTCCTATTTCACTAAAAATACCATAATTACTGCTATTTGTTCCGAAGGTTTTTCCAACTCTGTTAAAGATCCCGTAAATATCGTTAGTGCCGGAATTTTGATAAGTTTCATTAAAAATACCATAATGTATCCCTATTCCAACTCCACCTACATTATTCTTAATTCCATATTTATTACCATTGGTTGCGCTACGGTTGTCGCTAATTATGCCATAGGTTGTAAGATTATCCACCGTGGGATTATTATTATCTACTTCTAGTCCTTTCTTTATTGCAGCATCTGTAGAAGAGTTTAAAGCGATCTGTAATTTAGAGGTGATATCTTGAGTTCCAATTCCAATATTTCCTGTCCTAAAAAGTGGATCTGTAATATTATTTGGACTCACTGTAGTACTTGGTTTATAGAAATTTTCTGAAGCAATTCCAGATAAAGCTTCCCATTTTAGGGAATCATTATTCCAAAAGTAAAAGCCGCTTTTTGGTGAGAGGCTTATAGAATTTAAAAAGACCAACATACCATGCTGGTCTTTCGAGGGAGGATCAACTGGAAATTTGTGGATTCTAGGAATTAATAATCCATCAATTCCAAGTGGAGTATCGGGGGAATTTGAAACAATGTCTAATTGAGCCTTGGGTGACGATGTATTTATACCAACTTGGCAAAAAGCGATTAATGGTAAAAATAAAAAAGTAAGCACATAATATCTCATCTATAACACAATTAACCAACACAATAAATAGGGTTAATGTGAATAATGAATTTTAAAGATATTAAATTAAATAATTGATTATGAGTTAATTATGGAAACATTTAACGTTAAAAAATTAAATATTAACACATAAGCTTATTTTAACTTAAGGCCTTGGTTTTATCTTGTAGCATTTTTATTTCATCTCGAAGTCTTGCAGCTGTCATAAAATCCAAATCTTTAGCTGCTGTTTCCATTTCCTTTCGTTTAGAACGAATTCGTTTTTCTAACTGGGGTTTACTGAAATATTCTGTTTCCTTTTCAGCAGCTTTTAAAGTTGGTGCAGTTTCTATCTCATAAGCTATCTTCGCTTTAACGAGAGAACTTTCTATACTTTTAACCAATGCTGTTGGTGTAATATTATGTTTAGTGTTGTAAGCGATCTGCTTTTCACGTCTATAATTTGTTTGATCTATAGTTGTTTGCATACTATTCGTGATCTTATCTGCATACATGATCGCTCTTCCTTCCAAATGCCTAGCTGCACGTCCAATAGTTTGCGTCAAGGATCTATTACTTCTTAAAAACCCTTCCTTATCGGCATCTAAAATGGCAACAAGCGATACTTCTGGAAGATCCAGTCCTTCTCGTAATAAGTTCACTCCAATAAGTACATCAAAAATTCCTTTTCTTAGGTCTTGCATTATTTCTACGCGTTCCAGCGTATCCACATCAGAATGAATATATCTACATCTCACATTAATGCGAGTAAGATATTTTGTAAGCTCCTCAGCCATTCTTTTAGTAAGAGTGGTAACTAATACTCGCTGATCTTTTTCTGTTCTTATATGAATTTCTTCAATTAGGTCGTCAATCTGATTCAAACTCGGGCGAACCTCAATAATTGGATCCAACAATCCAGTTGGTCTAATTACTTGTTCTATATAAACCCCTTCGGTTTTTTGTAATTCATAATCTGCAGGAGTAGCACTAACATAGATAACTTGATTTTGCAAGGCCTCATACTCTTCAAACTTGAGAGGTCGGTTGTCCATTGCAGCTGGTAATCTAAATCCGTAATCTACCAGGTTCTCTTTTCTGGAACGGTCACCACCATACATTGCATGCACTTGTGGGATGGTAACATGACTTTCATCTACCACCATTAAATAATCATCTGGAAAATAATCTAAAAGACAGAAGGGTCTTGTACCAGGGAGTCTTCCATCCAAATAACGCGAATAATTCTCGATCCCAGAACAATAACCTAATTCCCTTATCATTTCAAGATCAAAATTCGTGCGTTCATCTAAGCGCTTTGCTTCCAGATGTTTTCCTATATCCTGAAAATAATCTACCTGTTTCACAAGGTCATCCTGAATCTCTCTTATTGCACCTTGCAGCACATCTGGAGAAGTCACGAACATATTTGCTGGATAGATATTTAATTTCTCATATTTCTCCAAAACCTCATTCGTCTGAGGATCAAATTCTTCAATTTCTTCTATATCATCTCCAAAAAAATGAATTCTAAAAGCATTGTCAGCATAACTTGGAAATACATCTACGGTATCTCCTTTTATTCTGAAATTACCATGATTAAAATCTGCTTCAGTTCTGGAGTATAAACTTTGAACAAGCCTATGCAATAATTTCGTTCTTGAAATGTGCATGTCTTTTTCAATAGAAACCACATTCTTTTTAAATTCAACAGGGTTTCCGATACCATAAAGACAGGAAACCGATGCCACTACTAAAATATCCCGTCTTCCGCTTAATAGGGAAGAAGTAGTGCTTAAACGAAGCTTTTCAAGTTCTTCATTTATAGAGAGATCTTTTTCTATGTAAGTTCCAGAGGAAGGTATAAAGGCTTCAGGTTGGTAGTAATCATAATAACTAACAAAATATTCCACTGCATTATCAGGAAAAAATTGTTTGAATTCTGAATAAAGCTGAGCGGCTAATGTTTTATTATGTGCCAAAATAAGAGTTGGTCGTTGGATCTCTTCAATGACATTTGCTACCGTAAAGGTTTTTCCAGAACCTGTTACTCCTAATAAAGTTTGATACTGCTCGTTTTTTTCTATCCCAGAAACTAGCTTTTTTATTGCTTGAGGTTGGTCCCCAGTTGGTTTGTAATCTGATTTTATTTTGAATTTCATGGATCTTTTCTTAGCCTCACGAAATTAAGCAAATATCTTGCCTATTCCATAAATGGCAGAACATGAAATTTCATAGGATAATTTGTTCAAAATTATGGTAATAGATATCCCACGAACAATTTTAATATTTATTAATCCGAGAACCATTTTTAATGAGAGCTTTAATTTTCATTAAAGTATAGAGTGAAGAATGTTTACCTCTTTAAGGTTAAATGATCACCAAATTCTTTTCCGTTAGATAATAAAATCTTAAACCAGTAATCATCACTCGGCATTTCATGTCCGTTAAAAGTACCATCCCAACCTTTACCATTAGGATCTAATTGCTTTAGTAATTTTCCATATCGATCGTAAATATAAATGCCAATTATTTGAAAATTGGGATCGCTAGATTTCTGTGGTTTCCAATGATCATGTATGCCATCATTATTAGGTGTGAAATAAGACGGGAAGCCAAAGGTGACTATTTCTTTCATACTTATATCGCAATCATTTTCTCCTTTTATATATATAATATGAGTTCCTCCCGGTACATCTCTAAAAACTGGATCGGTTTGGTATGGACCATTAATATCATCTAAAGCATATAGAACAGTTACATCTGTAATATTAGAAGTTACAGTAACTTGGCTGTTTACACCATTATTCTCTATTTGAACGTCTTGTATAATTGGACTTTCCTTATCTATTACATTAAATAATATAGTTCTCCCGCAACCTAAGTCTGGATCTTCTAATCTCAAACTATAAATCCCACCCTGTTCTACTAAAATTGTTGAGGTATTTTCTCCTGTACTCCATATAAAACTATAATCCTGTGGATTATTGAGAAGGATTTCTTCTCCTAATTTTATTGGAAATTGTGAAGTACATGCTTCAAATTCATAGCTCATTTCTGTTTTAGGGAAGGATGTTAACTGTAAATCTATTTGCCCAAACCCATAACATATATCATCACTATTCGCTCTTATATAAACTGTTTTTGGCGTTGAAATATAATTTTCGGGAAAGGGGTTCTCGCCAAGAGAGGCATCTGTCTCGTCTGCGTGAAAAGAAAGATTAATTGTGTTGTTTAAGGCTAATTCTGAAATTATAGCAGCTTCTATAGTTGCAAAATTAAATTCGGCAGTACCATCACCTAGATCACATCCACTCGCAGGGCTTGGATTGAGGTTAACGCTAGTTGTTGTTTTAAGTTTAATGCTGGTAATGTTGAAACATTCAGATCCAAAGCCAGTAACTTTTGCGTACAAAGTTTCGTTTGGCTGAGTGTTGCGATAAATATTATTTAATGCATTCTCATTTAAAGCATCATTCTGAGCGGCCTGTTGAGATACATAGAAAAATATTTGCAAAGAATTATTTCCAGATGTGAGATAATCTTTAGCTAGTTGTAAATTAAATTCAGTAATACCATCCGTAGGATTATTATCCTGAGTATCACACTGACTTAACTCAAAATCATTTGGCACTTGAGGAATCTCAACGATAGTGATCTCTTTGCAAACCGGGTCTAATGGAATTCCGTTAAAATTTTTGGTTAAGCTTACTGTATATACTCCTGCTTGAGAATAGGTATGGGTTGGGTTTTCTAAAGTAGATGTTGCACCGTCTCCAAATTCCCATGTAACCGTATCATAATCCTTATTCCCACTTATGGTAAATAATGTGGCATCTCTAAAACAAAGCTCCTCCACATCAAAGTCACTATTAAATAGGGATTGAACAAATGGAGGAAGTCCCAATTTTACATCTCTAGGAGAAATATCAAAACTATTATGTGTGTAATTACTGGCAGTTCCTAATTCCTCTGGATTGTTAATTACAGATAATTTTGAATGATGTTCTGCTCCAGCCCCCATTGGATAACCAGCTCTATAAATTTTACCATCTATAGCTAGTTGTAAAGCTCCAGCCACATTATTAGAGCTGTTTATAAGGGTTTTAGAGGCAAATACATTTGTACTATTAAGATCAAATTGATAAAGTTCTCCGCTTTGTAATCTATCCTCTTCATTAAAAGTATTTGCGGTTGCATACAATTTGGTAGATTCTGGTGAAAACTCAACCCCATAGGGATAAGTGTTCAATAGAATTAATTGCTCATTTGTTACTTTTCCGGTTAGGTCATCAAAATCATATAAAAAAACTTTACCATTACTTTTTGTTCCTCCACCAGATCTTGGGCTTCCTAAAGTTGTTCCGGCATAGGCAGCAGCCATTTTTTTTCCGTTAGGAGAAATTTTTAAATACCCTGCAGCCGTAACATTAATATCTAGGTCATTTATCAGCGGAGGGAAATTATTTGCAAGAGTAGAAATTATAGGGTTTGTATTTACTCCTGCTGCACTTACATTAAAGGAATAGAATTTATTTGTAAACTGTGTTACTACCCAGTAGGAAACACAATCTCCACTAATAACTGCCGAAATTTTCTCTGAACTTTTAAACTCATTTTCTAAGGAATTATTGGGGTTATAAGTTACTAAATGGATATTTTTTTTGCCTTCGATAATTGCCCCATTCCCATTGTTTAAAAACATATCTACTTCAGAATAATGAACCCCTTCTATGGGATTTGTCGCAAGCCTGAAATAATCTGGTTTATCTACAGTGAAGATATAATACCTGCCAGGAGTTGAGGGTCTTGGAACAACTATAGCAGATTGTGTACTGGAAACATTTCCTTTTAAACCAGTACCATTTTGCATTATGTTATGATTCCTGTCGTAAACAGTTATTCCCTCTGTGTAAAAAAGCAAATTTCCGTTTCTGTCTGAAATCGTCGTGGCTCCTTCAATTGTTTGAATTTTACCATCTTGCAATGCTACCGGCGAGCCAGAATTAAATGAGATCCCAGCGTGGTCACCAAAATACCAATTACCTGCTTCCTTTTGTGCTACTGCTTGTTGACAAAGAAGTAGCAGAAAAATGGTAACTATTGGAAATGGATGCCTCATATAAAACGGTATTTTTCAAGATCTATAAATCTCGCTTTTTTAGTAGGGCAAGGGATAAATATACGAAGATAACTGTCCAAATAATTACTATTAATAACTGATACCAATGCACTCCATAATCTTTATCTAATTCTTCCCCAATTTGTGTGGCAGCAGTTTTAATAAAATTTAATCTTGAAAATGGCTCTACCACGATATTGCTCATTGCGGTTAAAGGGAAGAATTGCATAATTTGTTCAGGAATATCACTATCTCTAAAGAATCTAAAATTTAAAACTCCATATAAGATATTCTCAAAAATCCACCAGATAAATAAAAATCCTAAGGCAAAAGCAGAGCGTTTAATTAAAATTCCAATGAACATACAGAATGTAAAAAATCCTAGAAGCTTAATAAAATAACCCATTATATATTCCATGTCTGAAAATACTATGGATAATTCTGTAAAGTCTGAAAATGAATAACCCAGTATTAGCGAAACAACCAATAGGAAAAAGGTTGAGATTACAGCAAATAAGAGAACGGTAATGAATTTTGATAAAACAAATTCTTTTTTACTTAAACCATCTATCAAGTTTTGCTTTAAGGTTCTATGGCTATATTCATTAGACATCATAGAAACAATAACAATTGCGAGAAAAAGCTTTAAAATAGCTGCTATATAGCTATTAAAGTGCCAAATAAAAGGGAAATTGAAGATCCCCTGATCTGCCAGTCTAAAATGTATAGGTCCTAGATCAAATTCAATAGAAGCGATCAATGCGATGAATGTAATTAAGATGAAATAGGTGCTAATAAGGATCTTGGCAGATCTATTATATCTTAATTTATGTAATTCTATATTTAATAATCGTAACATTTACTTGGCAGTTTCGTTGGTTAATTGTAAAAATTGTTCTTCCAGGCTTTCCTTTCTTTTTACCAAATAGGAAAGTATCATGCCTTTTTGATATAAATATGAGTTTAAATCATCTGCTCCCATAGGTTCTTCTAAAATTGCTGTTAAAAGATCTTCGTTTACAGTGATCTTCCCAATAGATGGATGTTCTTCTAGTATTTGCTGAAGTTTAACCAGATCATTTGATTTTAACTCGAAAAAGCCATTACTAGCGTTCATTTCATCAACTCTTCCGCTATATAATTTGATCCCTTTTCTAATGATCACTACGTGAGTACATACCTTTTCTACTTCATCTAATAAATGAGATGCTAGTAAGATAGTGGTTCCCATAGATGCGATCTTTCTAATGATCTCTCTAATTTGATGAATTCCTTGCGGGTCTAATCCGTTGGTAGGCTCATCTAAGATCAATATTTCAGGATCGTTTAATAGGGCAGAAGCGATCGCTAAACGCTGCTTCATCCCCAAAGAAAAAGTTTTAAATTTACTATCCTTTCGGTCTAACAATCCAACTATCTCTAGTTTTTCATCGATCTTATTTTTTGGAACCCCCTTTATTTTACATACCAAAGCAAGATTTTGGGAAGCGGTCATATATGGATAAAAATTAGGATGCTCAATGATGGCTCCTACTTTTTTTAATGCTTCATGTGTAGAATCTGATCCATCAAACCAATGAAAATCTCCACTAGTTTTATTAACTACATTTAGAACCATTCCTAAGGTTGTAGATTTCCCACTTCCATTTGGTCCTAAAATCCCATAAACATTTCCTTTCTTGATCGTAAAGGATAAATTATTTACCGCAGTTAAACTACCATATCTTTTGGTAAGCTGATTTATAGTAAGAATTGTTTCCAAATTATTCTGAATTTTTTAATAGGACGTCGAAGTTAACGTTTTGTTACTTCAGAAGTGAAACAGATACTGTATTTTTGAAAAAACCCTAAGAATGGAAGAAAATTTAATGTCCAGGAAAAAACCTTCCTTTCCTGTAAATGAACGTTTACATAAATATTTGGAAAAATATAACAGAGCTACAAAAATCCATGTTTTTTATGACGATTTGCTTAGATTCTCTGGTTCTATAGTTGTTTATGACCAAAATGATGAAGATACTCTTTGGGTGCGTTGCTACTATTCCGACAGCGAACGTTTAGAAATTGATGAATCTTTAAAGCAAATTTATACCATTTTGCACTCCGATGGAAGTGACGATTCTTTACCTTTTTTAAATATAGATGCAATAGATTATTGCACATTTGGAAATTCTAAACCTTTCAGAATTCGGGTAAGAAATACGCTAAACGATAGTTTTACATATTTCTATGTAAAGATAGCCGATGCTTCAAGAATTTATGGTTTAGAGTTCGAACATATTCTTTCACCAAACAGGATCAATTTTTTAGTTTATAAAGAGACCTTGATCGAAGAGCATATTGCTGGGATCCCTGGAGATGTTTTTATTCAGGATGAATTGCCACATTGTGATGATCGTGCCAAAACCCAAATAGCTAAACAGTTCGTGAAATTTAATGAGCGCTGCACCATTCGTTTGTTAGGCGATATGCGTTCTTATAATTATGTAGTGATCCCTACCCACGATTTTGATCATGTAGAATACACCATTCGAGCGATAGATTTCGATCAACAGAGTTATGAAGGTAATTTAAAAGTGTACCGTCCGCAGTTCTTTAAGGAGAATTTAAAAATGGTAGAATTGGTTACTCAAAAATTAGAGCATAGTTCTATAGAACAGTATAGAAAAGAAGAACGTTCGTTGCTAGCTAAGCGTATGATCAATGCGCAATCCCGATTTAAAGAATTGGTAAGATGTATGATCAATGATCATGTTTCTACTCCAGAAAACGTTAAGAGGCTTAGAAAAGACCTTTATTTGTTCACTAATGACATGAAGTTTAAGAGAGCCAAAACTATGGGTCAAATCTTAAGAACAGCATTGGAATTTGTAAAGAGAAATTACGAAAATGTAAATCTAAAGAAGAGAAGAGTTTAACTCTTTTCTTCTTTATTGAAATATACTAGGTAATAATACATTTGCTTTTCTTCATCCCAACCTTTCTCCACGAATTTTTGAGCAGATTCTGGATTGATAAAATCTAATTTAATCTGGATATTGGTATCCAAATTAATAGTGTTTTTAATAGATTTTCTAGCTGAAGTTACCGCTGCATTTGCAATTGGGAATTCTGTAAGATCTTCAATCTTATATTTTGGAGCTTTCTCTTGCTTGTAATTTTTAAATTCTGGAATAAGGTCTGGATTATCTATAACAGAACTCAAAAAGTTATTTTCTTCGAAAGAGTCATTTTTCGCGAAATAATCTACACTTCTGTTCATGAACATCACTTCTTCCTTTTTATCTTCTGCAGGAAGAACTACGTCTTTAGCGAAATTCTGACAGAATTTAAGGTATTTCTTAGTGTAGAAATTTTCATCTGCAAGTACATCTACTCCCAAGAAGTTTTCTAGCCAATATTTAGTGTCATATCTGTTAGAATCTACAGAAAGGATCTTGTAGCCTTCAGCTCTATTTTTATTGAAAATCAAGGCTCCCTTATCCATTTTCTGAAGATTGATCCCTTGCTGAATAACCATTTCTAACAAAGAACCTTTTTCCTGAAACTGTAGAAAATCATGTTTTAACTCAGATTTAAAGATCCCTATTGCCGAAACCTTTTCATTATCCAATAGCATGTTTTCAAAATAAACAACATACACTTCTCCACTTTTAATATGGGGATGAGATGATTGTTCAAATAACAAAGTGGTTATTTTCTTAGAAACTTCATGTACCGACTCTGGAGCATCAAAAATCTGATTTGCAAAATTATATAGCTCGTTAAACTCTAGATCTGTTTCGTGAGTAAATTGATAGTAATTCTCCTCTTTTTCTCTGAAGGATTTCAAGAAATATTCCTTGATCAAAGGAGCAATTTCATCATTAAGCTCAAAAGGAGCACCAGAAAGGAAAATATTTTCATTTCTACTTTTATTCCCAACTCTATGAATAGATAGGGATTCAATTTGAGCATTATATAGATTGATCATTTACTACTGAGATTTTAAATTAAGTGCTTTATTATCTAGCACGTTTTAAATAAAAGAATTTAATAGAAATTTGAATTTTAAGAAGAAAATTGAATGTCCCCTTAATTCCAAATATCGTCATAAGACAGGTCATCAAAATTATCCAGATCTAAATCTGAATCATCATCATCGTATTCATTTTTATCGGCTATAAATTCTTTATCTGGCGCATCTGTAGGTATTTGTCCATGTACATACATCAAGTTAGGATAGTCTCTGCCATCTTCGATTTCAGCAATATCGGCCAATTCAATAAGGAAGGTCCACATGCTTAGAAAATCGTAAACGTAGATCAGTTTTCTATGATTCTTTGAAACTACACTATCTAAAGTGGTTTCGTTCATCAATCTAACAGAGCCTAATTCTTCGCCAAGATCGAATTGAGATATTTCCTCGCCTTGATTCCATTCGTCATCACTTATATAAAAAGCGGCCATTTCATTTCCATCAAACCCAAAAGCATTCACTATAGAGTTATGAAAATCCTCCAACGTGTCTTCTTCTAAAATTTCAATATCTCTAAAAACGTCATCTTGCGCATCCAAAATAACTCTAAATCTATAAACCATTTTGATAATTTTTGTGGGGGCAAAGTTACAAACTTTTTATGCGAATAGGCGCACGCAAAGCTTCCAATAATATATAAAACTGCAGCCCAAATAATAAGCTTGCAATTACAAGATGTAAGGGTTGGGACAAAGCGGGAAAGTCGAAATTATACATTGCGATTCCGGTAATAACTTCTAATCCAATAATACCTAAAACCCAATTCACCTTATTAAACCCAAGATTCAGTTTCTTATTTTGCCACCAAATAAGTAGGTTCAAAATAACTACTAAAATAGAAAAAGATCTATGTATATAGAATATTACAGAAGGAGTAGCAAGCCATTCACTCGCCATATCATATCCAAGAAGTTTAATCTGTTCATCTACAAATTGTCTTACCTGTGTTCCAAGAATTATTTGGATTAGTGTGAAGATAACAGCAAAAAGACTTAGACTTCTGAAACTTTTTAATCCGATTTTAGTTGAAGAAATGGCTTTTGAAATTTGAAGCAGATATAAAATAAGTGCCACAATTACCAATGCCATTACCATGTGTATAGTGATCTTTACAGGAGATAATACAGAAAAAACGACCGTAGCTCCCAACCATCCTTGAAAACCCATAAGAAATACAGATAACCACGAGAGCAAGGTGATCTTCTTATTATCTCGCCAATATTTTAGAGATAAAAATGCCATGATCAGAACTGCAAGCCCCGCCAATGCCCCAAATAGCCTATTTATATATTCTATCCACGTATGCCAAGGATTAAAAATGGCATAATCGTGTTTGGTATATTTAACCCAATCTTGAGGATTGTATGTAGCGCCAGTTTTAAAATCTTGTGCTGCCGTCATTAGAGATTCGTCAACTATTATAACTTGTCCCTTTTTATAATTTCTATCTTCTTGAAATTGAATTTCAGTGATCTCAGTGGGAGGGATGTAATATCCAAAACATTTTGGCCAATCTGGGCAACCCATTCCAGAGCCCGTCATGCGTACAACAGCTCCAGCAATAATTACCAAATAAACTAGGATCAGCGATATTTTTACAAATTTTCTATACACCTTGTTTGAATTAAGCGCTAAAAGCTACTTATGAATATTTATATATTTTAGAACTGGTTTCATTCTGCACTTTTTAAACCAAGCTCTTTTCCTTTTTTGAACATATAAGCTTTTGCAGCTTCATATTCATTTGGGATTTCTCCTTCTAAAATTGCCTCTTTTATTGCTTCTTTAATAATTCCTATTTCTCTGGAAGGTTTCAAATTGAAAAAAGTCATGATCTCTTCCCCAGATACTGGAGGCTGGAAATTACGAATATGATCTTTTTCCTCAACCTCTTTTATCTTTTCACGAACCTTTTTAAAATTGTTATGATATTTTTTAAAACGCTTCGGATTTTTAGTGGTGATATCGGCTTCACAAAGAGTCATAAGATCTTCAATATCGTTTCCAGCATCAAACACCAATCTTCTTACTGCAGAATCGGTTACATTTTCGTCTGAAATAACAATGGGTCTAGAACTCATTAAAACTAGTTTTTGCACTAATTTCATCTTATCGTTCAATGGCATTTTCATCTGCTTAAAAAGCTTGTATACCATCTTAGAACCAACAAATTCGTGACCGTGGAAAGTCCACCCGATCTTTTTATGAAATTTCTTAGTAGGCGCCTTACCTATATCATGGAGCAATGCCGCCCAGCGTAACCAAAGATCATCTGTATTTTCTGAAATATTATCTACCACTTCCAGCGTATGCCAAAAATTGTCTTTATGCTTTTGGCCCTCAATTTCTTCTATTCCTTCTAAAGCTGTTAACTGCGGAAGGATTATAGGTAAAAGACCTGTTTTATGTAATAAAGCAAAGCCTATAGAGGGTTTTTCTGAAAGAAGAATCTTATTGATCTCGTCTATAATTCGCTCTTTTGAAATGATCTTGATTCTATCTTTATTCTCAGAAATTGAAGCTAAAGATCTCGGTTCAATTTTAAAATGAAGCTGAGTTGCAAATCGTATCGCTCTTAACATTCTAAGAGGATCATCAGAGTAGGTTATATCTGGATCTAAAGGAGTCTGAATTAGTTGTTGTTTTAGATCTTCCACCCCATTAAAAGGGTCTACTAAAGCTCCAAAATTTTCTTCTCCTAAATTTAATGCTAAGGCATTAATAGTGAAATCACGTCTTCTTTGATCGTCTTCAAGACTTCCATCTTCTACAACTGGATTTCTACTATCTTCATTATAGCTTTCTTTCCTAGCACCTACGAACTCGATCTCTAGATCGTATGCCCTAAGCATCGCAGTACCGTAGGTTTTAAAGATTTGTACTTTGGGAGTATTAGGCAGTAATTTAGATACTTCGGTAGCTAAGTCTATTCCGCTTCCAACAGCAACGATGTCTATATCTTTAGGTTCTCCGCGGTCAAGCAGAAAATCTCTTACAAATCCTCCTATTACATAACTTTCCAAATTTAAATTCTCTGCTGCTTGAGAGATGATCTTGAAAATGGGATGTTTTAAAGCTGACTTGTAGTTCGTGTCTTTAGGCATATCTTATTGTCGAATCACTTTAACGCTTCCATCTTTACCAATTTTGATAATAGAAGAAGGTTGGTCTGATATTTTTGAATGCTGCAAATTTACTATATAGTCTACACCTTTTAAAATTTCCGGGCTTATTTGAGAGAAAGATTTTGGGGTTGGCTCTCCACTAATATTTGCAGAGGTAGATACTAAAGCTTTTCTAAATTTATAGATCAGTGGTTCACAAAATTTATCATCTACTACGCGAATAGCAAGCGTTTCATCTTCAGCTATTAAATTATTAGCAACTTTTATAGGATCATCGTAAATAATGGTGGTAGGTTTAACAGCATAATCTATTAGATCGTAAGCGATATTTGGAATTTTATTTACATACTGTTCTAACATCTTTACAGAGTTAACCAAACAGATCATCGCTTTTTTCTCTTCCCTTTTTTTAAGTTTATAAACTTTTGCAACTGCCTCAGGGTTTGTGGCATCACAACCAATGCCCCAAACTGTATCTGTTGGATATAAAATTATTCCACCTTTCTTTAAAACCTCAAGAGTGTTTTCTATTTCTTGTTTTATGTTATTTTCCATGGAGAACCAATTTATATTCTTGTAATGTTTTTTTTGCCATCATTTCTGTGGTATATTTTTCGCGAACCTCATTGTAAGAGATATTCACAAATCTTTCTTTTAATTCTGAATTTTCTAATAATAGAACTACATGATCTGCCAGTTTCATGAAGTCCTCAGCGGTAGCCAGTAAACCATTTGTTTCATGCTCTATAATTTCTGAAATTCCTCCAACATTTGTACTTACAACCGGTACTTTGTTTAAGAACGATTCATAAATAAACTGTGGCACCCCTTCGCTTTTAGATGTGACTAGAGATATGTCGAACTGGAGTATTAACCTAGAAGCATTTGGAATAACATTCGTTAAAGTGATATGTTCTGATAAATTAAACTTTTCTATTTTTTTAATAAGATCTGGAGTTTCTGTAGTGTAATTCCCGATCTGAATAAAATGTAGGTTTTTAATTCCTCTCTCGTTTATCAGATTATTAGCAACATTAATAAAAGTGTCTAGATCTTTTGGCCAATTATGATTTGCAATATTTCCAATGATCTTTTTTAAAGGTTCAATTTCATATTGATCTCTTATATTAATAGCTTCAGTAGAACACGAGCCATTCACTTTTGTTCCATGATATATAGAAACTAATTTACTGGGATCATTTACGTTTGTTGCAGTTATCGCTTTGGTAGCTTCAGAAACACAAAGAATTTTTTTTATTTTTTTATAATTGTATTTATAAAGTGTTTGTTTTCTAGATCTTATTGGGAATGTTGTTTTTTTGCTGAAAACAAACGGAGGTAAATTATATAAATGATCTGCCATAATGCATAGTGTTAGGGCAGTACTATCGTGAATATGTATAAGATCTATATGTTGTTTTCTACAAATAGAGATTAATTTAAAACAGAATCTTAGATCCATTTTAAAATCTATACTAACCGTTTCAAAGGAGATTTTGGAATTTTGAAGTTTCTTATGAAACAGTCCGTTTTTTAAACATAAAACGCTGTTTTGCGTAGACGGAGATATTTGATGGAGTTCATTGCAAAGGTTCTCGATATGGTTCTCTCCACCTCCCCAACTTTTAACGGCCGAAACATGTAAGATATTCATGAATGAGAGCTTAAAAAATGCAAGATGAATTTCATTTAAATTTAATCTTCAAAAATCTATTTGACCTGTTAAATTGCGACACTTCAAAATTACATATTTTTATCTCATTAAAGAATTAGTAAGCGCATCTCTTAATTTTGGTAGTGGGTATTTATGAAAATTGATGTTTTAGACAATTCTCAAATGGATTGTTTATACTTATTTTATCTTTGCGCTTAATTAAAAATAAGATATGCCGGCATTTCTCGTTTCTAATGCTCGAAGTTTATAGGGTATTATGTGTAAATTCATCTGTTTAATTGCCTAGATAAATTATCAAATGAATATAGTTTTAGAGATATGCGATTGCAAATAATTTCCCCATCTGTTTACAAAAAGCAGGAATTGGAATATAGAAATTTAAAGGTATTATGAAAACAGCCCTATTGATCTCAACCTATAATTGGCCAGAAGCTTTGGAGCTGGTGCTTAATAGTGTTTTAGAACAATCTCAATTTCCAGATGAAATTTTAATTGCCGATGATGGTTCTAAGAATGAGACTAAATTATTGATAGATTCCTTCCGGTCAAAAAGCAGTATTTCTATTTTGCATGTATGGCAAAAAGATGAGGGTTTTAGAAAATCTCATATTTTGAATAAAACCATTTCTAAGAGTAAAGCAGATTATATTATTCAGATCGATGGAGATTGCATACTACATAAAGATTTTGTGAAAGATCATATAAGTAGGGCAGAAGAAGGGGTGTTTCTATATGGCTCTCGTGTAAATATTAAAAAGGCCGCGCTTTCTACTATTTTTGAAAATAAGATCTATCAATTTCCATTTTTATCAATGCTCATTAAAAAAAGAACTCGAAATTTAAGGATTCCTTTTCTTAGAGATAGATATAAATCTAGTCCATTATTCTCTACTAAGGTGAGAGGTTGTAATATATCTTATTGGAAAAAGGACTTTTTAGAAGTGAATGGGTATAATGAGAATATGGAAGGCTGGGGAAGAGAAGATTCAGAGTTGATTTTAAGAAAATTAAATAATGGTGTTTTAGGTAAAAGATTGAGATATGGTGGGATTCTCTATCATATTTATCATTTCCAAGCATCCCTGAGTAATTTTGAAGAGAATGATAAGATTGAGCAGAAAACAATACATGAAAATGTGGTGTGGTGTGAAAATGGCGTATCCAAATACCTTTAAAAAATGAAGATCCATATTTCTGAAAAATATAAAGTAAATAAAGAAGAGATTTCCCATTTAATTAGGTCTTTTGAAAACACTGGCGAAGCAATTACGCCTGGGGTGCGTAACCAGATAAAAATCTTTCAACTTGCAAGTCAAAAAATAAATATTAAATCCTTTAAAGTCCCGAATTTTATTAATCAGGTGGCATATAAGTTTTTCAGGAAGTCTAAGGCAGAACGCTCTTTTAATTATGCCCAACATTTAATAGCAAACCAAATAGGAACGCCACATCCTATTGCATATGCTGTAAATAATACTTCTCTCCTTTTTAAGGATAGCTATTATATTAGTGAGCATTTGCCATATGATCTTACGTTTCGAGAACTGGTAAAAGATCCTGCATATCCAGCACACGAGCAAATTTTAAGAGCATTTACTCGCTTTACATACGAATTACACGAAAAACAAATAGAATTTTTAGATCATTCTCCTGGAAATACACTTATACAACTTAATAAAGATTACGATTTTTTTCTAGTAGATCTAAACAGGATGAACTTTAAAAAAATGAATTTTGAAGACCGTATGAAAAACTTTTCTCGTTTAACTCCTAAAAGGGAAATGGTGGAGATTATGGCAGACGAATATTCCAAATTAATTAAGAAGGATGGCAATGAGGTATTTGAGAAAATGTGGTTTTATACTAATAAATTTCAAGAGGCTCACCTTAGGAAAAAAAAGTTAAAGGAAAAATTCAAAATATAGTCCTAACAGAAGCTAGTTTCAAGAAGATCTTTATAAAATAATTATCAATCAGAATCGATTTTAATCAATACTTATGTTTCAACATTATATTCTTACCCGTTTTAATTTAAGAGCAGAACATTGGACTACTACAAAAAATAATGAAAAGGTGCTTACAGAAGAATGGTTAGAAGAGCGCTTCGATCTATTTGAGAATTATTGTTTTAGTTCAGTTAAGAGTCAAACCAATCAAAATTTTAAATGGTTAGTCTTTTTTGATGTTAATACTCCAGAATTTTACAAGCAAAAAGTTGAAGAATATAGGAAGTCTTATGAGAATTTTCATCCGTTCTTTATAGATGGGATGCCTAACTTCTTGCCCGAGATCGTTAAAAATATAAAAGAATTAGATTCGGAAAAATATATTATCACCTCTAGATTAGATAATGATGATTGTATCCATGAAAATTATACCGAGGTTATTCAAAGTTATTTTTCACAACAGGATCATCATGCCTTAGATGTAATAGATGGTTATACTTTGGAAACAGGGAAAAACACTCGGTTAGGTGTTCTTATGAAACTCAATAATCCCTTCATGAGTCTAATTGAAAAGAAAGGAGATTTTAAAACGGTTTGGTTTAGAGAACGTCATGGGTCTTGGAAGTATGAGAAAAACATGACCAAGATCAAGAATAAGAGACTTTGGTTAAGTATCATTCATTCCAAAAATAAGGTAAATAGATTTTCTGGTTATGGGAATGTGAATCCTAAAAAACTTTATGAATTCCATATTTCAAAAACCCGTACCGCAGAGATCATGGAAAGTTTAGTGGACTTTAACTCTTGGAGATTTTTAAGCTTTAAGAATAGATTGAAATATACTTCTAAGCGACACTACAAGGATTTTAAAACATTTATAGGGCTTTATAAAAAGTAAGTTTTTTAGTTTTAAGAAACACTTTTTATACTGATTTTTTAATAGTATATTTTTGTAAATAGGTTTTAAAGGTAAAATAGCCTAGTCTTTTTCTAAGCTTAAATTTTCGGATTAAATTTAGAGGCTTATTCTTTAATTGAGAATTATCTTGATGTAATACCTCAATGCTAGCTTTAATAACACGTTCACTAGATTTCCCATCATTATAAGGATGAAGATCTAAAATGAATTTTTCAATATTAGCTAATAGAATAGTAGATGGGTTGAGGGATTGCTTTAGTGCACTTTCTATATGTTCTACTTCATGAACGTTTATTAAATAATCATATAAAAAGGTGTGATTAAATGCAACTACGGGCTTTTTCTGAAGTAAAAATTCTTGAATTGTGGAAGTAGTATCAGCAAAAAGGACATCACACTTTTTAAAGATTGGTATTAGATCTGTAGTATCATAAAAAGTGAAATTTTTATTTTCTAAGGATTTCCATTTATCTACAATATGGGAAGGTATTTTGGGATGAAGCACCATTTTAAAAGTAAATTCTCCTGTTTCGGATAATCTTTTTATTTCCTCAAAAACATTGTCGTTATAAGCAAGGCTCAATCGTTCAGTAAATGTGGAAGCTATCATTATGGTAGGTTTTGTTCCTTCCTTTTCATCCTTAATTGGAAATAAGGGATCTACTTTAGACCATCCCGTTTCAACTACCTTAAAATGCTTATATTTTTCCTCTAATTTTTTAAAGACACTTGTAGTACTAGGACCTTGAGTGCAATAGAGATCAAAATAACCACGTATATTAAATTCACTAAATAAATGTTTTTTCGAAGGCCTTTTCTTAGCTAAAAACCCATGAAATACCTGCACTTTTAATCCTGAGATAAAATCTGCAACCTCATTGGTAATAGTCAAAACAATATGCGGCTCATAATCTATTAACCCAGCCACATCGTTTATTAAAGTTCCTTGTTCAGGGAAAAAGGTTTTTGGTGGCTCTAGCTCAGAAAACCATTTTACTTCATGTCCTTGCCTTAAAATTTCTTTTTGTAGTGGAGCCCCAATTGGTAATGCGTATGTATGACTTATATAAATTAAAAAGCGATAATTCATTTACTATTAGCGTTTATGAAATTTAGCAATTTCTCTTCAAAATAGGAAGGCTTAAACAAATCATATAGTTCTTTTGACTTCTGTTTTACTTCTCTAGTGGAATATTTAGTAAACAACTCTGGGTGATAATCTTTTATATGAACAGATACATTTGTTGTTCCATTTTCATACATGCTCCAATTCTCTTTAGGTACTCCTGGCGAGAATATAGCAAAAGTTGGAACATCTAAAGCTTTAGCCATATTTACAGCTCCCCCTTCATTTCCAATTAGTGCATCGCAATGAGATGTTAGTGCCATAAATTCTCTAAGATCTTGCCTAAAAATATTTATAAAGATCGATTTTTGGGTGTGAGCATTACAAAGCTCATAAATTTTTAAAGCATCACTTTTTTGACTTGGAATGTAATTAAAAAGAAGCTGAGCATTGGTGTTGGCAACAATAAGATCTAAAATTTCAGCTAAATAATTAAACGGAAAGGTTTTAGATTCTTTACTTCCTAAAACTGAAACCATATAAAGCGTTTTACTACTAATAATTCCAGCAGATTCTAAGTACTCTTTCGCTTTAAGCTTTTCCTTAGCTGTAAGATAAATTTTAGGTTTAATTTCCTTTGGGATGTTTTTTAAAATTGGTTTTAATAGCCGCAGTCGTTTCTCTATTGCTGGTCCCGCATTAGTTTCGGGTATAATGTTTCTACTGAAATGATGGGTATAAAAAGCTTTGGTATACCACTTATTAAAGGATACTCGCACCTCTGCCTTAGAATATTTAGATGCCACAGCCGATCCTAATTTAGCATAGACGTCAATCACCGCATCATATTGCTCATTTCTAATCTCTTTGAGAAAACAAGAGAATTGTATTAGCTTTTTAAATTTAAAATCGAAATGTAGGATCTTGTCTATAAAAGGATTATGCTCAAGAACCGGAGTGGTATGAGCATAAACCAAATAATGTAATTGCGCATTCGGATATTCTTTTCTTAGTGCCTCAAAGAGAATGGAAGATGTTAACACATCACCAATCATTTTTTGTTGAATCACTAATATTTTCATTGCGCAATCATTTTTTATTGTAAAATGCCTTTAACTAAACAGCCACATTGTATTCTCTCAAAGCATCATTTAAAGAAGTCTTTTTGTTGGTGCTCTCTTTTCGCTGCCCAATTATTAAAGCACATGGAACCTGGAATTCTCCCGCAGGAAATTTCTTCGTATAACTTCCCGGAATCACAACAGATCTTGCAGGTATGTATCCTTTATATTCTTTAGGTTCTGCCCCAGTAACATCGATGATCTTTGTGGAGCCGGTAAGAACTACATTAGCTCCTAAAACAGCTTCTTTTTCCACGCGGATTCCTTCTACAACTATACAACGTGAACCTATGAAGGCATTGTCTTCAATAATAACTGGCGCTGCTTGTAGAGGTTCAAGAACTCCACCAATTCCAACTCCACCACTTAAATGAACATGTTTACCTATTTGTGCACAACTACCTACAGTTGCCCATGTATCTACCATGGTGCCTTCGTCTACATATGCCCCTATATTTACATAACTAGGCATTAAGATCACCCCGCTAGAAATATAAGCTCCATGTCTGGCCACTGCATTTGGTACCACACGAATCCCTTTTTCCTTATATCCTCTTTTAAGAGGCATTTTATCGTGATATTCAAAAATCCCTGCTTCTAAAGTTTCCATTTTTTGAATAGGGAAATAAAGCACAACCGCTTTTTTAACCCACTCGTTAACCTGCCAACCCTTTGCTGTAGGTTCAGCAACTCTTAATTCTCCTTCATCCAAAAGATTGATGACCTTTCTAATGGCATTTATTGTAGATTCTTCTTTTAGTAATTCCCTGTTTTCCCAGGCCTCTGATATTTGAGTTTCTAATAACTGCATGGTATATAATTTTCAACAAATATAACTGCTTCACTCCAATTTTTGGATGCATAGGGATATAAACCTTACCTTTGCCTAAAATTTACTATGGCAAGAATTTTGGCCTTGGATTATGGTACTAGACGTACTGGTATTGCAGTTTCGGATGAGATGCAAATTATAGCTTCAGGTCTTACTACGGTTGACACTAGAGAGTTAATGAAATTTTTGGAATCATATTTCGTTTCAGAAAATGTGGAGCTAGTTCTTGTTGGTGAACCTAAGCAAATGGATAATTCTGCTTCACAAAGTGAGGTTGCCATTTCAGAATTCATAAAAAAATTCACTGTGAAGTTTCCGGTGATGCAGTTAAAAAGAGTAGATGAACGCTTTACATCTAAAATGGCCGTTAAAACCATGATAGATAGCGGATTAAAAAAGAAAAAACGTCAGAATAAAGCTTTAGTAGATGAAATAAGTGCGACTATAATTTTACAATCTTATTTATATTCTTAAAAATTTAATATCAAACTTTCAATATTTTATTTAAAATGATTTTACCCATTGTAGCCTACGGAGATCCTGTGTTAAGGAAGAAGGGAATTGAGATCTCGGAAGATTATCCAAAATTAAAAGAGTTTATTGCTAATATGTGGGAAACCATGTATGAAGCATCAGGAGTTGGTTTGGCAGCACCACAGGTAGGAAGAGCTATCCGTTTGTTCATTATTGATGCTTCGCCATTTGCAGATGACGAAAATGTTAGCGAAGAGGAAAATGCACAACTTGCAGAAATGAAAATGGTTTTTATAAATCCAAAAATTATTGCTGAAGAAGGGGAAGAATGGGCTTTTAACGAAGGTTGCTTAAGCATCCCAGATGTTAGAGAAGATGTTTTTAGAAAACCGACGATTACTATAGAATATTTGGATGAGAATTTTAAATCTCATACAAAAACATTTGATGGAATAGGAGCAAGGGTTATTCAACATGAATATGATCATATTGAAGGGATCTTGTTTACAGACAAGCTATCCAGTCTAAAAAAACGTTTAATTAAAGGAAAATTGAGTAACATCTCCAAAGGGAAAGTGCATGCCGATTATAGAATGCGTTTTCCACTCATGAAAAAAGGACGTTAATCCTTTTGATATTAATAGCAGAGATGTGATATTTGTCAGCCAAAATTTATAATACAATATGGGTTTAGAAAAAATTTTATCGATTTCCGGAAAACCGGGATTATATGAGTTATCAGCACAAACAAGAGGTGGTTTTATAGCTAAATCTATTATAGATCAGAAGAAGATCGCTGTGAATGTGCGTCATAACGTAAGCTTACTAAGTGAGATCGCTATCTATACATATTCTGAAGAAGTTCCTTTAGGTACAATTTTTCAAAAAATGTTTGATAAGGAGGATGGGAAAGAAGCAATAAGCGCAAAATCTTCAAAGAAAGAACTAGAGGCTTATTTTTCTGAGGTTTTACCAGATTACGATGCAGAGCGGGTTTACCAAAGCGACATTAAAAAAGTGATACAATGGTATAATTTATTGGTGAATAATGGTTTTACAGATTTTTCTGTTGAAGATAAAGCTAAAGCCGAAGCAAAAACCACATCCGAAGAGAAATCTACTTCAGAAGAGGAAGAATAAAAGTTTAGGATCAATATTATATAAAGCAGTCTTAAGTAATTTAAGACTGCTTTTTTATGTCATTTATTGAGATATTAATATTCAGAAATAAATACACAATCGTATTTTTACAAAAAGCAGCATCATGAATACTAGACAAGATCAATTAAAAGCAATAGATAGACTTTTGACCATTATGGATGAGCTTCGGGCAGAATGTCCTTGGGATAAGAAGCAAACTATGGAATCTCTGCGACATCTTACCATTGAGGAGATCTACGAATTGGGCGATGCTATACTTGATGAAGATTCTGAAGAGATAAAAAAAGAGTTGGGTGATATTTTGCTTCATATTGTATTTTATGCAAAAATAGGAAGTGAGAAAAGCCAGTTTGATATTGCCGATGTTGCCAATAGTATTTGCGATAAACTTATAGATCGTCATCCTCATATTTATGGAGACGTGAAAGTTGCAAATGAGGAAGAAGTAAAACAGAATTGGGAAAAACTAAAACTAAAAGAGGGTAAAAAAAGTGTTTTGGAAGGAGTTCCTGTTTCCTTGCCTTCACTGGTTAAGGCGAGTAGAATTCAGGAAAAGGTTGCAGGTGTAGGATTCGATTGGGAAGAGCCACAACAAGTTTTTGAAAAATTAAAAGAAGAATTAGAAGAACTGCAGCATGAGGTAGATGTAGACGATAAGGATAAAATGGAGGCTGAATTTGGAGATGTTCTGTTCTCTATGATCAACTATGCCAGATTTCTCAATATTAATCCAGAAACGGCCTTGGAACGCACCAATAAGAAGTTTATTAAGCGGTTTCAATATCTGGAAAGTAAAGCCGATGAAAGAAAAACTCCCTTAAGTGATATGAGTTTAGCAGAAATGGATATTTTTTGGGAAGAAGCTAAGGCATTGTAGTTAAGAGTTCAATGAATTGTTTGCCTAAATTTCTATCTCAATTATTTTTAAGACATTCAATTTTCCAAGTAGGATAAATGGTGGTTTTGGTTTTATCCACCCATTCTCCAATCCATTTATAGCCAAAATTGTCCATGTCGTAGAATGTTAACCTAAAAAAACCATCCACTCCATTCGGAGCTTTTTGATCACGGGACAATACAATTTTCCCGTTTTCTTTTCCACCTTCCCAGATAGATAAGGCTTTTGAGGGAGTTGCAGAAGAGTAGTAATGTACAAACCATTTATTTTCATCTTCATGAAATTGTCTAATACTTCCCGAGTGAGCGCCATCTTCTTTTAGCGTTTCATCTTGTACAGCATAACCATTCATAATGTATTTAAATCGCCAAGTCATTTTAACAGGATCTTTCCAAGTCCCATCTGGAGCTCTTGATGTGGAGATGCAACTACATTCCCCTATCATAGATTCGAAATCTTTAATCTCTGCTGGGGCATCTGGATTGGGTAAACCGAATGGATTTTCATTAGAAACCTCATAATTATATTGTGCGTAGGATGTTAGGCTAAAAATGAAAGATGCAATAAATATGGATAATTTCAGCATATTATAAATATTGAAGTTCCCTCAAAGAGAAGTATTTTAAGTGAAACAATTCCAAGAAAAGAAGTGAAGCGCTAAATAATTGATTTAAACCAATCAATTATTTAATTTAGAATTATCCTCAAAAATTTTCTAAAAAATCATTAGGTGTTTTTTTATGCTATAATTAAAAACCCTCCTCATGAATTTATTTCAAGAGGAGGGTAGTTATAATTTTAAATGAACTGTTTGTTTTTTCTAGTATAAAGACTTCACTTTTTGTAATTTCTCTTTCCAGATAATTAATTGCTCTTTTTGATCTGCAATATTTTTATGAACAGATTGTACTAAAGGATTATCATCGTCTACATTAGAAAAGAACAGTAAATTATTCTCCAATTGACGAATTTCTGCTTTGGTTTCATCTACTTTCTTGCTCAAGAAATAATGCTCATTTCGAAGTTTTTTATCGTCATCTGCATCATTTATAGCCTGAATTTTATTTTCATACTTCATCATCTCCGCCTTGGTGTGATCTACATCCAGTTTAGAGAATAATTGATCCAGAACTTTATTGAATTTTCCTTCAATAAATCGCTTATTGTAAGGTACTTTTCCAATATTCTTCCATTCCTCTATAGCCGATTTTATTTTAGGAAGATCTTTCTTTTTATCCCCTTCAAATTCCATTGCCTTTAAAGAATCTAACAATTCTTTTTTCTGATCGAAAGCTTTTGTTTCCTCCTCATTTTCTTCATTACTAGCTTTATGAAGTCGGTCGAAAAAATGATTACATGCAGCCTTAAATTGTTTCCATACCTTATCACTATCTTTTCTTGGTACGTGACCCACCTTTTTCCAGTCGGTTTGTATCTTTTTCATTAAAGGCATGGTCGCTTTAAGATCTTCATTATCCTTATTATCTTCAGCGATCTGAATCAGCTCTTTTTTCTTGTTAAGATTGTCATATTGCTCCTTTTTCAAGGATTTATAATAGGCATTCTTATTGCGATTAAATTGTCTAACCACTTGTTTAAAAGCGCTCCAAGTAGCTTCGTTCTTTTCTCTAGGAACTTTTCCAGCATCAAAAAATGACTGTCTTAAAACTTCTAATTCTTTAATTTTTTGCTGCCATTGGTTATGCGAGCTAAATTCTGTCTCGGCAATGGTCTTTAACTTTTCTATGATCTCTTGTTTAGCTTCAAGATTCTTTTCGAAACCTTTTTCTAGATCATCATAATACGACTGTCTTAGATTATGGATTTTATGGGTAGCTGCACTAAATCGTTCCCAAATATCGTCTCTAAATTCTTTTGCAACAGGGCCCAATTCTTCTTTCCACATTTTGTGGAGCATCTGTAATTCTCTAAATGCACGATTAGTATCAGACTCAAGAGTTAGTTCTTCCGCACGATCTATGATCTTTAATTTTTGTTCTAGATTATGTTTGAAATCCATATCTCTAAAATCCCTATTGAGATGAAGGAAATCATAGAAATTCTCAACATGGTGGTGGTAAGTGTTCCAAACGGTATTGTATTTATCTCTTGGAATTGCCCCCGCTGTTCGCCATTTATCCTGTAATTCCTTGAAGTGTTTGTAGGTGGTATTTATATTTTCTTCTACACTTAGAAGACCTTTTAATTCCTCAATTATCTCCAATCTTAAGTTCAGGTTCTTGTTTAGATCCTGCTTAAGTTGTTGGTAATATTTATTTCTCTTTTCTTTATAATCAAAATAGATAGAATTGAATTCTTTTTTTATTGGAGTAGAGTAATGGAAATCTATTATATTTCCACCATCGGCAAGAAACTCTTCTTTTTTCTCTTCTAATTCTTCATCGAACTTAGCATTGAATTCTGCTTTAATTTCTTCAACATGTTCCTTAATAGCTTGAATTTTTTCAGACATGATAAGTCTTTCCAATTCTTTTACTAAGGCTTCCTTGGTCATGGAATGAAAATCCTTCTTTTCTATTCCATGACGTTCTGTAGCTGTTTCATCTTCACTATCTTCTGCTACAGAATCTTCAAATTCAGATTGAACACTTTTCTTTTCTGTAGATGCAGGAGTTTCCTCTTCTTCATCTTCCAGATCTTGATCTTTACTTAGTTCGTGTTGTTTTTCTTCGATTTCGGAAGATCTACCGGGCGATTTACTTTCATCTACCATGGCATGCTCCAATTCGTATTTTTCTTTTTCAGAAATCGTTTCTTCGGATTTTTTTGAATCAGAAAATGAATTTTCCTTGGATTCATTCCCATCGCTCTCCTTAATTTGTTCTGAAACAGTTTCTTCATTTGTAGAAGCACTTTTTTCAGTAGTGTTTAAATTTTCTTTCGGGAGGTCGTCATTCTTCATTTTTTCATTTTCTTGCTGAGACATATCTTTCAATGTTAAGGTTCTTCAAAATATTAATTGCTGAAAGATAACAACTCCGTAAAAACCTAACAAGGTTTTATATCATTTTATGGTCTATAAGCATAGATCTGTTAAAATTCCTGATTCCAGATTTCCCAAGCTTTTTCTGCCTGAAACTCTAGCATAGCTAGTCCATTTGCAACTTCCGCGTTTTGATTTAACGCAAGGTTCAGCAATTTTGTATGTGAAGGATTATAAATTAAGTCGAAAACAAGATGTTTCGGACTGAGAGATTGAGTGGGAATAGGGGGGAACTGCTCGATGTTTGGAAAGGTTCCCAGTGGGGTACAATTAATAATTAGGTTATATTCCTGCATTATTTCAGGAGTTACTTCTTCATAAGTGAGCTTATTAGGAGACTTAGTCCTAGAAACAAAACTCACTTTTAAACCTAATTTTCTAAGTGCATAGGAAACTGCCTTAGAAGCACCGCCAGTTCCTAATATTAATGCTTTAGTGTGATGTGGTTTTAGATAAGGTTTAAGAGCTTCAGTAAAACCATAAAAATCTGTATTATAACCTTTTAAAGTTCCATCTGCTTTGATTTTTATGGTATTAACAGCTCCAATTTCTTTGGCTGTATCTTCTACTTCATCTAGAAATGGAATAATAGCTTCCTTGTATGGAATTGTAACGTTAAATCCAATTATATTGGAACTTTGCCTAAGCAGTTTTGGAAATTCGGTTATTTCTGTAAGATCGAAATTTTTATAGGTGGCTTCAATTTTTTCCGTAGAAAACTTCTGATTGAAATAGGTTCTGGAAAATGAGTAATCTATGTTTTTCCCAATTAGGCCAAAAATTTTCATAATTATTTATTTCTTTTTTCATACCAACCCAGACCTAAAACAATAAAAATACCGAATAAAATAAATAGGATTGCAAACCAAGTTTCTGATACAGCAAACGTTGGGATATATCTATCATAATTATCCAAGACCTTATTCCCGTGTACATCCAGTGTAAAGTTACCTTCGGCATTTAGCTTGTAGATCTTCTCTTTCCAAGGCCAGACTACACCTAAAGAGCCAGTAATAAATCCGATGATAACTGAATAAGTTTCTTTTTTATAACGTTTAAGAACGAATCCTAATAAATGGGAGAGTGAAACAAGTCCAGCTAAAGATCCTAAGGAGAAAACAACAAGTACTTGTAGTAAGCGTAACCTTTCTGAATTATCTACAAAGGAGAAATCCATTAACAACACATCCTTTATAGTGTCGAATAATGCATTTACAGAATCTACTAGGAGTAATACATAATTACCAAGAAGAATCAATATAAAAGAGCCAGAAAGTCCTGGTAAGGTCATTCCGGAAACACCTATGATCCCGCATATAAAAACAAACCAAAGATTATCATTTTCTCTGGCTGGTTCTAAAAAACTGATCGCTATTCCTGCAACGATCCCCATCATCATGAAGGTGATACTGCGATTAGACCAGCTTTTAAAATCTTTACTAATGTAATAAATGGAACCTATTATCATTCCAAAAAATGAGGCCCAGACATACAGTTCAAAATGAACGATCAAATAGTCGAGAAGTTGGGATATACTAAAATAGCTAATCACCATCCCTAATATTAGAAGGCCTAGAAATTTTCCGTTTACGTATTGGAAGAGGCTTCTAAATCTTCCATTTATAAGCAATTTAAAAGCTTTAAAATTGATCTTTTGAAGGGAGTATATAAATTCTTCGTAAAAACCGGCAACAAAAGCGACAACTCCTCCCGAAACTCCGGGAACTTTGTTGGCGGCGCCCATTGCCAAACCTTTAAGTACTAAAAATACTTTATCACTAAAGGTTCGAGTCTGCTGCATTTTGAGCGATTGGTTTTTGGGTGGCTACTCGCTCTAAGATAAGAATTAAAGTAAATCCTGCAAGAATTAATGCTATTGCCGCAAGTAAATGTGATTCTCCTTGAAAATTAGTAGGCCAAACCGAAGCTTCCCTAAGTACCACAGTCTTTTCACCAATCTTTTCGGATTCTAGAACTTCTTTCCATGGCCATATTTTATTTAGAGAGCCTGCTATAAATCCTGTTAATACCGCTAAAGTTATACTGCTGTAATGATCGAAAAGCCATTTTAAAACTCGGGAAAAAGTTAAAAGTCCCACAATGGCACCTACCGCAACTACACCCAGAGTTTTAAATTCAAAATCATGTGCCGCTTCTGTAATAGTTTTATAAGATCCCAAAAGCACCAAAATAAACGCTCCTGAAATTCCTGGTAATATCATTGCACATACTGCAATGGCTCCAGCTAAGAATAAAAACCAGAGACTGGAATTCGCTCCCAATGGAGGTAGCATAACTATATAAAGAGCTATGGCAGCACCAATTAAAAGCGCTATAATAATTTTAAAATTCCATTTAGGGATTTGTTTCGCTACAAACCAGATACTTGCTAGTATCAAGCCAAAAAAGAAAGACCAGATCATTATCGGGTGTTCTTCCAATAGATAATTGGTTAAACGCATTACCGTAAAAATACTTATTAAGATACCAGAGAGAAGCGCAACCACAAAAGATCCATTTGCCTCTTTCCACATGGCTTTGAAACCTTGCTCTTTCCAAGTTTTAAAAAGTCCTAAATCAATGCCACTTATGGTAGCTATTAATTCTTGGTATATACCTGTAATAAAAGCGATTGTACCTCCAGAAACACCTGGTACTACATCTGCAGCACCCATAGCCATTCCTTTAAGTGTAATTGTAAGGTAGTCCTTGAAACTTCTTTGCATTTTCAAAAATTAAAAATTCTTTCCAAAAGTAACTAAATTATTAGGAGGTCTTTAGGTAAGAATTAATAATTTCTTTCACACTTTTTCTGCTGAAGATCTGCGGAAAAAGTTCTTCTATAATGATATAGTATTCAGAATCTAGTTTAAGTCCGTTATTCAAATGAAAATAACCTTTATCCCCTTCATTCAAATTAAAATATAAACCGGCTAACCTATATTCGATCTCTGCAGAATCTGGATAAAATTCTATCGCCTGCATTAAATTCTGAATAGCGGTTTCGTATTCTCCAAGATTAATAAGAATATCACAACGTCTTATCCAAGTCTCAAGTTCATAATTACCAAGTTCAATGGTTTTTTGATATCCTCGTTCTGCTTCTTCAAAGAAATTAAGTCTGCTATTGATCTTAGCAAAACGTTTCCAATAAAGGACATTCTCTTCATCTATATTAATGGCTTTATTAATATAATAAAGTGCTTTTTGATAATTCTTTTTCTTGAAGTAAAAATCTGTAATGGCGATCCATCCTTTATCCAACAAAGGATCTTCATGAACTGTTTTAGAATAATTTTCCAAAGCATATTCATCTAATCCTAATTTTTCAAAACATTTACCAATTCTTAAATAGGCAAAAGAGGTAGGATCGTCCAGATCTAAAGTGATCTTATAATTCTCTATTGCTTCATTATAACGACCTAATTTTTCTAAGACTTTTCCTTTTTCTAGGTAAGCCCCGATAAAATAATCATCACTAATGATAGCAAAATCAAATGCCATTAAGGCTTTGTCTAATTGTTTCAGGTCGAAATATTGCTTTCCAACTTGGTGCCAAGCAACTTCGCAATAAGGATTTTTATTTAGAAAGTTATTCAGAAAATCTATCGACTCATTTTTCTGTTCCAGAAAATCGAAACAATACATAATATTATATAATGCCGAATAATCTTCCTCATCTGCCTCTAAACACTGCATGAAGCTAAGTTTAGCATTCTCGAAATCTTCTAAGAACAAATATTCCATTCCTAAAAGAGAATAAACATCTGCAGTATCTAGAGTTATTTCTAGTGCGAGTTCCAACATTTGGATCGCCTTTTTATGATCATCTCTTTTAGAGAAAATATTAGCTTTCTGAATAAAGATCTCCTCATTAGAAGATTCTAAAGTATGTAATTCATTTAGTAAACCATCTGCCAAGTCTAATTTATCCTCAAATACAAGGATTTCAACTTTAAATAGTTTCAGGTTTGTAGAAGTGGGGTGTTGAGCCAGTCCTAATTTTACGGCTTTTTTAGCCAGAGCAATCTTTCCATTCTCCAAATAATGATGAATGATATCCTCAAATTCTTCTGAATCAAAAAACAACACATCGTTTGTTTTTAACATAGATTCAAAACGGGTAAGTGAGAAATTGTTTTCTTCGTTATGGCTTAATTGCATACACTGGGGATTACGAGATTTCTACAGTATTAAAGTTATAAATGATAACAGCTAAACTGTAAGGGTATCTATATTGTTTTTAACAAAGTAATTAACAAGTTAAGATTGACTTTCAATTTCATTTAAAATGTCAATAATAATGCCACATCCTTCTTTAATTTCCTGATTAGTAATTGTTAAGGGGGGAGTTATTCTTATGGCAGTTTTTTCAAATAAAAGCCAGAACAAAATTAGACCTTTCTCCTGTGCTTTCAAAATAATTGCAGTTGCCATTTCTTCTGAAATAGTTATGATAGCCAACATAAGCCCCATTCCACGAACCTCAATAATAAGTGGATGAACTAGTAGTTCTCTGAATAATATTTCCTTCTGAAGGCTTTCTGCCATAAGGTCAGATTCTGTAATTTCTTGCAGAGTAGCCAGAGCTGATGCTGCAATTACAGGATTACCTCCAAAAGTGGTAATATGTCCTAATTTTGGATTATCCATTAAAGTGTCCATCACATCTTCTGAAGCCGTGAAAGCACCAATAGGCATTCCGCCACCCATTCCCTTACCCATTACTAGGATATCGGGAATTATGTTGAAGTGTTCAAAGCCAAATAACTTTCCTGTTCTTCCAAAACCTGGTTGTATTTCATCTAAGATTAATAATGCTCCAACTTCTTCGCAATGAGCTTTAAGCTTACTTAAGTAGTTATTTTTTGGGATAATAAAACCTGCACCACCTTGAATTGTTTCAAGAATTACAGCTGCTGTATTCCTTGTGATAGCCTTAAAATCTTCTAGCACATTAAAATTTATAAAACTAACATCTCCAATTAAAGGTCTAAAAGGAGCCACTCTTTCTTCTATACTCATTAAACTAAGGGAGCCCATGGTGTTTCCATGGTAGGCCATTTTAGATGCGATAATTTCAGATCTACCTGTAGATCTTCTAGCTAATTTTAATGCGCCTTCAATAGCTTCGGTGCCCGAATTTGTGAGATAGGTTTTGTTTAAAGATGGTGGTAAAAGTTTTGCTAACAGTTTTGTTAATTCAACAGCAGGGGATAATGCATATTCGCCATATACCATAACATGCAAATATCGTTCTGCCTGATCCTTAATTGCATTCACTATTCTTGGATGGCAATGTCCTAGGCTACAGGCTGAAACTCCTGCTACAAAATCTAAGTGTTTCTTTCCTTGTATAGAATAAATATAAGATCCTTTAGCGTGAGATATTTCTAAAGCTAGAGGATGTGGGGAAGTTTGCGCTTGAAATTTTAAAAATTCTTCTTTCAATTAATTTAACTTTTAGTGGTTCCTTTTCCGGATGGTTTCTTCTTCTCTATTATCTTCTTCTTATCCATTAAAAGTGAGTCAACTTTTTTTATAGGTACGCCCAAACTATCAACTTTAGTGTCTTTAAGATCCTCTGGTGTTAGTCTGGAGTTTTCATTTAACAAGGAAGGTTCTCCATTCGATTCGTCAAAAAAGTCTTCCTGCTCCTCGGGTAAAGGGATTCCTTTTATCTTTGTTAAAACAGGCGGTTCTTCCCCTTTAAATAGGTCGGATTTTTCCAATAATTGCTCTTCTCCACGCCAGCTGAAACCTGGAAGTTCTCTCGCATTGGGTGGAAAATCTTCGGGCGGGGTAAGCGTGCCATCTACTTGTTTATAATAGTAAATATCTCGAATTGTTTTATCTTCAAAAAGAATTTTTATAGAACTAGATAAGGTTTTATTTATACCTAATAATTCATTTTCTTCATTTCTACTATAATATATGGTTTCTGTGTTTTTAATAATATCTACTTGATATAGCTCATTATTCACGAACAATCCGGTGAGTTCCTTTCCTTTTACCTGATTATATCCATCTATACTATCTTTTTGAATTAGGAATGCATCATAAAAAACTTTAAGAGAATCGAGCTTTTCGGTTACTGGATTATTCAAGATATGAATAGTATCCCCGGTCATTTGGTTGTTAGCTGACCATATTACTGGAGAGCGCTTCTTGGAGACAGAGGTAGAGGGCGTATTTCCAATATTAATTAATTTAGTGATCCCTTTTTTCTGATTAACATAAATGGAATCACTCTTACCGCTTAGATCACTCTTAAACAACTTTACATTATAAAATCCTCTAACAATTCTGTTTTCAGGTTTTCCCGTGATCATTAGGGTGTCACTATGAATAAAAATTGAATCGTTGTCTTGGATCGTAGCTGCTAAAGCCCTTTTCGTTATAAAAACAGAATCTTTTTCACGATACACTTCTGCATAATGCCCTGTTATTAAGCTATGATTTAAAGTATCTGTAACTTTTATGTTATTTGTACCAGATGCAAAACTTTTAGCCCGATTAAAATAGAGACTATCTCCTTCAAGAATTCTATTTTCATAATCTATTCTGGAATTCTTTACAAAATATCCTACATCTCCTCGGGTATCATAAAATCCACGTTCACAATACACTGTACTAGTTTCACTCACAATGGTAGTGGGACCGTATAAATAAGCAGCGCCACTTTCTGAATAAAAATCTAATTGCTGAGAATTTATAGTGTATTTAGGATTGGTTACTTTAACATTACTCAGGAAGGAATATTTATCCTGATCCATGTAATATCTACCAATTCTACTGGTAAGTACACTTGCAGTATCGCGAACTGTCCCACCACTTCTATAATAAGCTTGTTGTTTTACTCTATCAAAAAACAATGTATCTGTTTCTATGGAAGATTGAGGCCTGCTCATTTTTACATTACCGCTAGCGAAGGCAAATTGTGTAGTTCCATTATATTCTGCATACTTACTTTGCATAGTAACGGTATCTCCTTGTTGCATTCTAACATTTCCATAAGCCTTAAAAAAGTTCGCTTGATCGTAATGTATTGCCTGATCACACCATATTTCTATTCCTTCATGAATAAAGTGCACCTGATTGGTCACCTTACTTAGGATAATGGCACCGGGATATTTGATCTCATCTTTTAGAGTTCTGTCACTGGTATAATCTATTTTTTTAGATTCCTGAGAGTAGTTCTTACTAATGCTAAACAAGCAAAAAAGAAATATAAATATATAAGAATGAGAAATTTTCAAATCTGTAAAGTTTGAATCAAAAGTAATGAAAAGAGTAGTAACAGAAATAATACTAATTCAAAAACATTAATTAGATATAATTAATAATTCTACAAATGTGCCATTATGAAATGTAAAGGTTAATCGATCAATTTTTAAGATATCTGTTTAATAACACGCGATTTGTTAATATAAGTTAGAGAAAATGAGGTATATCATAAATCTTTCTAAATATTAACTAAAATTAGTAGTTCTAAAATCTGTTTAAGAAAATTTTAACCTTGAACAGAAAACCTTTAAGGATTTTGTCACGTAAGTTTAAATATAATCTAGAAAATTTAATTATGAAAAAACCAATTATTAAAGTGGAAACATCCATTGAAAACCACTCAAAAACAAATAATTCTCGTAGAAGATTTTTAAAAATGGGAGGATTGGCAGTTGCAGGAAGTAGTTTATTGCTTTATGGATGTAGTGATGATGACGATATGGACCCGGTTACACCACCAGATGGAGTATTTGATTTAGGGGCAGGAAATCTTGGGATCTTAAATTATGCATATGCTTTAGAACAGTTAGAAGCAGATTTCTACACTAGAGTGATCGAAGGAAATTATTATAAAGCCTTACCTGATGGTGAGGAAAAAACTCTTCTTGAAGACGTATGGTATCATGAAGTAATACACCGTGAATTCTTTAGAACTGCTATTACTGCAGTTGCACCAGATGATATCACACCAGATCTTGAGTTTGACTATGGAGATTTAAATTTTGATGATAGAGATTCTGTGCTAGCCACCGCTCTTATTCTAGAAGACACGGGAGTAGCTGCTTATAATGGGGCAGGTAAGTTGATTGATGTAACAGCAGCAAATGGGGATGTTTATTTAACATTAGCAGGGAAAATAGTTTCTGTTGAAGCGCGACATGCTTCTGCATTCGCAGATTTAATTAATCCAGGTACTACAGCCTTTGCTAGAGATGGTATTTTGGTTGATTTGGGTGGCACTGGATTGTCTTATGACAGAGCAACTCCTCCAAGTGAAATTCTTGCCGCAGCGGGTGGATTCATTACAACTGAATTTACTGCAAATCAATTACCAACTGATTAATTAATTTATCAACTTAAATTTAAAAAAATGAATTTATTAAAAATATTAGATAACCTTTCTAATGAAGAACTTTTAAACACAAAAAGTTCTAGAAGAGGTTCCATAAGTCAATTTACAAGTGCAAGCAAGAATATAGCTTTAGCATCTATTCCATTTGCATTAGCTGCAACAAGTAGTAAGTCTAAGGCTGCAACGGCAACAATGTCTGCCGCAGCATTTCAAGCTACCCCAACAGAAGTATTAAATTTTGCCTTGACCTTAGAATATTTGGAGCGTAATTTCTATCAAATAGCAATGGATACCACTGGACTAATTCCTGAAGCAGATCGTGCAGTTTTTGCTCAAATTTTGAAGCATGAGACTTCTCACGTGAACTTTTTCGCAGCTGCTTTAGGAGATGCCGCAATTGATGAACCAACGTTCGACTTTACTGGAAAAGGCTTGGGATTAGATACGTTTGAGAACTACGGAACTTTTATGGCCTTATCTCAAGGTTTTGAAGATACTGGAGTTAGAGCATTTAAAGGTCAGGCAGGAGCTTTGGCTAATGACAATGATCTTTTAACTTTCGCATTACAAGTTCACTCAGTAGAGGCACGCCATGCTTCTCAAGTACGTAGAATGAGAGGTCAAAAAGGTTGGGTTACTGGCGGTACTGCTGCGAGTAACGGTATTCCATCGGTATTTGATGGTATATACGAGGGAGAAGCTAACACCGTTCAAGGTGGAGTAGAACTTTCAGGTTTATTTGGAGACTTTGGAGGTCCAGAAGCAGTTAAGGAGGCTTTTGATGAACCTTTGACTATGGCTGAAGTAAACGCAATTGCAACAAATTTTATCGTTTCCTAATTCTAGATTAGTTTGAAATATAACATATTAAAAATGCCTTTCATTTCTGAAAGGCATTTTTTTATATAATATTTTATGTGAAACTATCTCTGGATTGTTTGCTTTCTGTCTGGACCTACAGAGATCACAGAAATTGGAGTTTTCAACTCTTTTTCTAAGAAATTCACGTATTCCATAAATTCAGAAGGTAATTCAGAAGGATCCGTCATTTTCGTAAGATCTTCTTTCCAACCTTTAAATTCAGTATACACCGGAGTAACATTTTCTGGCTCTATATTGTAAGGTAAATGCTTAATTTCTTCGCCTTTGTAAATATATGAAGTACATATTTTCAAGGTTTTAAATCCGCTAAGAACATCACCTTTCATCATGATTAACTGAGTGATCCCATTTATTTGTACCGCGTATTTAAGTGCCACTAGATCTAACCAGCCACATCTTCTTGGACGCCCTGTTGTAGCTCCAAATTCATTTCCAACTACACCCATTCTTTCCCCATCTTCATCGAAAAGCTCGGTAGGGAAAGGGCCACTTCCAACACGAGTAGTATATGCTTTAAAGATCCCAAAAGCATCACCAATTTTATTAGGAGCGACTCCTAATCCTGTACATGCTCCAGCTGCCGTAGTGTTAGAAGAGGTTACAAATGGATAAGTTCCAAAATCTATATCCAGTAAAGATCCTTGAGCACCTTCAGCTAAAATAGATTTTCCATCTTCTTGAGCTGTTTGTAAATATTGCTCACTGTCTATGAACTTTAAAGTTTTTAAAAGCTCCACAGCTTTAAAGAATTCTGTTTCCAATTCAGCCAGATCATATTGTACATCTACATTATAGAAGCTTATCATTGCCTCATGCTTGTCTGCCAATAATCTGTATTTTTCTTTCCAGTTGTCTAATTCAAGATCACCCACTCGAATTCCATTTCTTCCAGTCTTGTCCATATAAGTTGGTCCAATTCCTTTAAGGGTAGAGCCAATCTTGGCCTTTCCTTTAGAAGCTTCAGAAGCGGCATCCAACAATCTATGTGTAGGAAGAATTAAGTGTGCTTTTCTGGAGATGTAAAGATTTTTTCTGTAATCTGTTTTGAAAGCATCTAAATTCTCCAGTTCTTTTTTAAAAATTACTGGATCTATTACAACTCCATTTCCAACAAGATTTATGGTGTCTGTATGAAAGATCCCGGATGGGATGGTATGAAGAACATGTTTCTGACCGTCAAATTCTAAAGTATGACCAGCATTTGGACCACCTTGAAATCTAGCAATTATGTCATATTTCTTGGTAAATACATCTACAATTTTACCCTTTCCTTCATCTCCCCATTGTAATCCGAGTAGTAAGTCTACTGCCATAAATATTTAATTTGTTGGTTGTTTTTTTGTGCCGTAAAAGTATAAAGAATGTTTAGAAATTTCAATATTAAAAACCTCTTCTATTGTTTGTTTTATACTTTGAATTCTAGGATCGCAAAATTCTATTACTTCTCCCGTATCTGTTAAGATAATATGATCATGCTGTCTATCGAAATAAGACTTTTCATATTGAGATTGATTTTGACCAAATTGATGTCTTCTAACCAGACCGCAATCTAAAAGTAATTCTATTGTATTATATAAAGTGGCGCGACTTACTCTATACTTCTTATTTTTCATATTGATATAAAGCGACTCAATATCAAAATGCTCTTCACTGTTATAGATCTCCTGTAAAATAGCAAATCGCTCTGGGGTTTTACGGTGCCCTTTATCCTCCAGAAATTTGGTGAATACGTTTTTAACTACAGCCTGATCATTCTTATTTCCGCTTTTCTTGCTCATAATTTTCCTTCGTTTACAAAGGTATTGGTTTATTCTCTTGACACCTTGTCTATCCCACTAATTTTTTTAAGATGTTCTATTAGTGTATCTAAGATCGAATTGTTTTTTACAATAACCGTGATTTTCCCAGTAAATACTCCATCCGCACTATCAAAATTAATGCTTCGCATATTTACATTCATACTTTTCGAGATTTCTTGTGTGATCTCACTTACCAACCCTAAATTATCTATTCCCGTTAAATTAATGATCGCCTTAAAATCTTGTTGTGTAGAATCTATCCATTTGGCCTGAATGATCCTATATGCATAGTTACTTTGAAACTGAATGGCATTCGGACAATCCTTTTTATGAACTTTTATTCCCTCACTAACCGTAATAAAACCAAACACCCGATCTCCCGGAATAGGATTACAACAGTTAGCTAATTTATAATCTAACACCTCTTCTTCCTTACCAAATACTATCTGATCGTATTTATGAGTGATCTCTTCTTTGTTGAGATCTTCCGCAACCGGTGCTTTTCTAATTTTATTTTTAAAATAGCTTACAAAAGCATTACTTCTAGAAGCAGTAAATTCTTTTAAATTTTTATTATCTATTTTCCCAATTCCAACTCTGTAAAAGAGATCTAAGCTAGTTTTTAACTTAAAATAAATTACCAACTCGTTGATCATGCTTTCATTGAAACTGAGTTTTTGGGCCTTTAACTTTCTCGCTAACACAGCTTTTCCCTCTTCTGCAAGTTCTTTTTTCTCTTCTCTTAACGAAGATTTTATTTTAGATCTAGCTCTTGCGGTACTTGCATAGTCTAACCAGTTAACATTTGGCTTTGCATTCTCTGAGGTAATGATCTCTATTTGGTCCCCACTTTTTAATTCATGACTTAGTGGAACTAGCTTGTTATTCACCTTAGCCCCTCGAGTATGCAGTCCTATGGCCGTGTGAATACTAAACGCAAAGTCTAAGGGAGTTGCTCCTTTTGGTAAAGATTTTAGATCCCCTTGTGGAGTAAACACAAAGATCTCTTTTGCGTATAAGTTCAGTTTAAATTGTTCCACAAAATCTACGGCATTGGCTTCGGAATTTTCTAAAGCTTCCTGCAATCTATTTAACCATTCTTCCATGGTCTTTTCTTCCTGCTCGGCGCCTTGCTTATATTTGTAGTGTGCAGCATAGCCTTTTTCAGCTATTTCATTCATTCGCTCACTTCTAATTTGCACTTCTACCCACCTTCCTTTAGGTCCCATTACAGTAATATGCAAGGCTTCATAACCAGTGGATTTTGGAGAAGAGATCCAATCTCTAAGGCGAATAGGATTTGGTCTAAAATGATCTGTTACTATAGAATATATTTTCCAGGCTAAGAATTTTTCATTTGCGATATCACCCTTATAAATTATACGAACGGCGAATTTATCGAAGACCTCATCAAAAGTGATATTTTGGGTTTTTATTTTTCTCCAGATAGAATAGATAGATTTTGGCCTTCCCTTAATGGTATATTCTAATTGCTCTTGATCTAAAGAATCCTTTATAACTTTTGTAAAAGCATCAATATAGGCATCCTGCTCTTGTTTACTTTCCCGAATTTTCGTTAAAATATCATTGTAAACCTCAGGTTCTGTATATTTTAAACTAAGATCTTCAAGCTCCGTTTTAATGCTATATAATCCTATTCTATGTGCCAGTGGAGCGTAGATATATAGGGTTTCTGAAGCTATTTTAACCTGTTTATCTGGTTTCATAGCATCCATAGTTTGCATATTGTGCAACCTGTCTGCAATTTTAATAATGATCACCCTAACATCGTCGTTGAGAGTAAGCAGCATTTTCCTGAAATTTTCTGCTTGCAGAGAAACGTCTTTATCTTGTTGTTGCTGTAAGTGGGAGATTTTGGTAAGTCCATCTACAATTAAGGCAACGGTTTTACCAAACATCTTTTCAATTTCTTCTATGGAATATGTGGTGTCTTCTACCACATCATGTAATAGCGCTGCGGCAATAGAGGTTGCATCCAAGCCAATTTCTGAGGCAACTATTTTTGCAACCGCTATTGGATGAAATATGTAGGCTTCTCCAGATTTTCTCCGTTGATCCTTGTGCGCTTCTACAGAAGTATCGAACGCCAATCTAATTAAATTTTTATCTTCTTTAGTTAGGGTTCTATAACTTATGCGTAACAATTCCTTATACTGGCGAGCAATTTCTTTATTCTCTTTTACTATTGCAGCTTCTGTCATAACTTAAAATTACGATTAACATTGTAAAGAAACAACTACAAACTAAGAGCTTAAGTTTTTAATTCGCTGTAATAAGGTTGGGTGCGAATAATGCATAAAAACATAAGCTTTATGTGGGGTTAAGTTGCTTAAACTAGATTTGGATAATTTTTTAAGACTAGAAATTAATGATTCTGAATTATAGGTGTTTTTGGCAAAATCATCTGCCTGATATTCGAATTTCCGGGATAAATAATTCATAATTAATCCGGTGATTTCTGAAACAGGGCTGTACAAAATCCCGAAAGCTATCAATCCTATATGAAAGCTCGGATTTTCTACTCCCAAGGCTTGAGAAAGCAATGCATTCCCAACAAATAGGGAAAGAACCCATAAGGTTAATCCTGTGGTTAATATGGAAACTATTAAATTTACAATGATGTGTTTTTTCTTATAATGCCCCACCTCATGCGCTAAAACACTCACTATTTCTTCTTCGCTCAAGTCATTAACCAAAGTGTCATAAAGAGTGATCCTTTTTTCCTTTCCAAAACCAGAGAAATAAGCATTTGCTTTTGTGCTGCGTTTGGAGCCATCTATAATAAAAATATTGTCTAGCTTAAAACCAACGTTATCGGCATAGGCCTCAATTTTGGATCGAAGCGATCCGTCTTGTAAGGGAGATTGTTTATTAAAAAGAGGAACTATCAACTTAGCATAAAACATATTGGTAAATAGTATAAAAACAGTAACCATGATCCAGGAATACCACCAAAAGTTGGCTGAAGTTAACTGATAGAACCAAACGATCAAGCCCAAAATCCCTCCACCAACGATGATCATTAAACCCCAAGATTTTAATTTATCTAATATAAATAATTTTCTTGTTGTTTTATTAAATCCATATTTCTCTTCGATCACAAAAGTGCTGTAATAGGAGAAAGGAAGTGTGAGAATATCACTGGCAAGCATAATTATCCCGAAGAAAATCAAGGCTTTGTAAATTGGGTTCTCAGTAATATCACTTGCAATTCCATTTACATACGCAAATCCTTCAAAAAAGAGGAAACCTAATAAAAGTAGCAATGAGAAAACCGAAGAAACTACTCCAAACCTATACACCTCTTTTTTGTAATTCTGAGATTTTCGGTATTCTGCATCATCATAAACATCTTCCAATTCTTTAGGGATTGGATCGTTAAACCGACTAGCATTTAATGAATCTAAGATCTTATCGATTATAAAATCGATTAAAATGATGGCAATTATTATATAAAATAAAGTTTCAGCACTCACGTAGGTTCGGGTTTTGAGAGTTTGGGATTAATATAGGTTTAATATTCTGAATGGTTTCAAAATTTGTTTTAAATGCTAGTTTTAACAGTCGAAAAGTTTTAATTAAAGCCTCGTTGGCGTTTGGCTTCAAAAATTAAAATTCCGGCAGCTACAGATACATTCATACTATCTATTTCTCCACTCATAGGAATAATGATATTTTGAGTAGAATTAGCTATCCACTCTTCACTTAGACCAGTTGCTTCTGTACCAACAACTATTGCTGAAGAATTAGTGAAATCTATTTCCGAATAATTTTTTGAAGCTTGTAGTGCAGCAGTATATATGGAGATTTTATGTTTCTTTAAAAAACTTATTATTTCTGAAGTGGTTCCAACAGCGATGTTATTTGTAAACACACAACCTACGCTAGATCTTATGATATTAGGATTAAAAAGATCTGTTTTTGGATTGGCAATTATCACCGCATCTACATTTGCAGCATCTGCAGTTCTTAAGAGGGCTCCAATATTTCCAGGTTTTTCTGGTGCTTCAGCAATTAAGATCAATGGGTTTTCCGAGTTTAGTTGAAGCGATCCTATGGACAATTCTTTAGATCTAAATACTGCCATTACACCTTCTGTACTGCCTCTGTAAGCTATTTTTTCATAGACTTCTTTAGAAAACTCTGTGATTAAAGCTTGGTTTTCAGGATTCGTACCTAGATCCTTCAATCCTTCAGCAGCAAATAAGGAATCACAAAAAAAGAATTCCTCGCAGCTATAATTTCCTTTAAAAGCAAGCTGAATTTCTCTAACACCTTCAACTATAAAAACCCCTTCTTTTTTTCGATTTCTAGATTTCTCCTGAAGTTGAAGCAACCTTTTTACTACTGGATTTTGTGCGCTGGATATTTGTTTGATCATATTGTAAAAATAGACACTTCTTGAGAGTTATAAATAAAAAACCTCTGAAAATATCAGAGGTTTTTTATTTGATTTGAACTAATTCGACATGCAGAATTTATTTTCAGCATCTCATGCTTCTAAACTAAGGATAAGTAATTTTTGAAGCCCTAAAACAAGTTCAGGGTTATGATAGTCCTTTTAAGCTTTTCATAATGCTGAACCGGTTTAATCATCTTTTCGGAAATACTAATTTAATTCTTATCTCAAAATTAATCTTCTTTCTGGCTTTCATATTTATCAGAATACCTATGATATAATTCTGTTTGATGACTTTCTAAACTCAATTCTCGTCCTTGTATGTATGCTTTCGTCAATTTGTTTGTTCGCATATCTAAGGCATCACCTTCACTTATAAAAAGTGTAGCATCCTTTCCTTTTTCTAAAGTTCCTAATCTATCATCGATCCCTAGGATTTTAGCATTGTTCAAGGTGATCAATTTCAAAGCTTCTTCCTTATCCATTCCATTTGCTGCAACAGTTCCGGCATAAAAAGGCAAGTTTCTGGTACTAGCACGTTCCATTTGCCCGCTGCTTTCCAATCCTACTAAAATTCCTTTATCACTAAGTAGTTTGGCAAGTTTGTAATTATAGTCATAATCTTCATCATCTTGATTGGGAGTAGTATGTGGGCGAGGAGTTAATACTGCAATATTTTCGGCTTTGATAAGATCTGCAACCTTCACAGCATCATATCCACCTACAATTACCATATCTTTTATATTCTGATCTTTTTTAAACTGAATAGCATCCACAATTTCCCGTTCCCCATCTACATGAATAAACACCTTTTTACCATTAGAGAAAACTGTCTCCATAGATTTAAAAGGTAAATTTTCTTGTTTTTGATCTCCCTGAATATAAGCTCTAGAGTTATTAAAGAACTGCGTGAGTTTTAGAACATCTTCAGCGTAATCCTCATTTGGTTTCAAACCTCTTTCTTCACCTAGCCACCATCTGCCACGTTTTAAGCTATTTGGCCAATTAATATGAAGTCCGTTGTCTTTCTTAATGGCAGCATCTTCCCAGTTCCAAGCGTCAAATTGAACGATAGAAGAAGTTCCAGATATTGTTCCACCTCTTGGAACTATTTCTCCTATTAAAACACCATTTGGTCTCATGCTTTCTACAATTTGACTTTCAGCATTATATGCTACCAAACTTCTAATATGTGGTAACATTTCTCCAATTTCATCTTCATCATCTGTTGGTCTAAGAGAAGCGATTTCAACTAAACCAAGAGTGGTATTTGGAGCAATAATGCCTGGGTACACATGTTTGCCTTCAGCATTTATAATAGTTCCTCGATATTGCATTTTTGTAGTGGTAGCATCTAAAACCTGAGTTAAGATCCCGTTTTCAAAAATGATCAAACTGTTTTCTATGATTTCTCCATTTCCTATATGTGCAGTTGCGCCAACGATACTTACTGCTTCACTTTGAGCAGGAGTAGGCGTTTGCTGAGCATATAATGAACTTGTTATTATTAAAATACTCAGTAGGAGTGTTATTTTTATTCTTTTCATCTTTTTCAATATTAGTAGGTTTCCAAAGTGTCACAATGCATTTTTTGATCTTCTTTCTTGGTTGCAGGCTGTGTTTTTGCTCCTCCGTTTTTAGCACTTAGCATCTGGCCAGTAAGCATATTCTTCTGTTGAGCAATTTCTTTCCTAAGTTCCTTGTCTTTTTCAATGTCAAAATAGACAGCACCTTCAATGAGCGTTTTTTCAGCTTTGCTATAAATAGATAATGGATTACCAGACCATAGCACCACATCTCCATCTTTCCCAGTTTCTATACTTCCAACACGATGATCTAAATGCAATAATTTTGCAGGATTTAGGGTGACAAATTTCCAAGCTTCTTCTTCAGAAATGCCTCCATATTTCACACTTTTCGCAGCTTCTTGATTTAATCTTCGGCTCATTTCCCCGTCATCACTATTTATAGCCACAGTAAGACCTGCGTTGTGCATTATAGCCGCGTTATAAGGAATAGCATCTTTCACCTCGTATTTGTAAGCCCACCAATCTGAAAATGTAGAAGCTCCAGCGCCATGTTCCTTCATTTTATCGGCTACTTTATAACCTTCTAAAATATGAGTGAAGGTGTTAATTCTAAAATCAAATGCTTCAGCAACTTTCATAAGCATATTTATCTCACTTTGTACGTAAGAATGGCTACTTACAAAACGTTCTCCATTCATAATTTCAATTAGAGTTTCCATTTCTATATCCTTCCTGTAGTTTCCAGTTTTCTTAGCTGCTTCGTAATCTTTAGCCTGACTAAAATAATCTGTAAACACTTGTTCTACGCCCATTCTGGTTTGTGGAAACCTGCTTTTACTATCCCAGTTTGCTTGTTTTACGTTCTCTCCAAGCGCAAATTTTATAAACTTAGGAGAATCTGGAAAGATCATTCCATCTGCGCTCGAGCCCCACTTTAATTTCATAATTGCAGATTGGCCACCAATAGGGTTAGCAGAACCATGTAATAATTGAATAGTAGTTACACCTCCTGCAAGATTTCTATAAATATTAATATCGGTAGGATCTATAACGTCTTCCATAGAAACCTCTGCGGAAGAATTTTGTCCTGCTTCATTAATTGCTGATGCTCCAATATGTGAGTGTTCATCTATAATACCGGTGGTTAAGTGTTTTCCTGTGGCATCGATAACCTTAGCTTTTCCGGCATTAAGATTTGTACCTACACCAGCTATTTTTCCATTCCTAATTAAAACATCTGTTTTCTCTAAAATCCCTTTTTCGGTATTCGTCCAAACCGTTGCATTTTTAAACAGAACATCTCCTTGCTTAGGAAGCTCCTTAAAACCGTACGCCATATTAGGGTAGGTGAGTGGCACAATAGGTAGAATAGTTTCTTCTTTATCGTCTTCTTTTTTCTTATCTACTTTGGTTGAATCTGCAGACTTTGTAGCTGTAAAAGCAGTTTCTTGACCATTGCTTAAAATAGCTCGCCCATTTATTTTATTGCTTCCTTCGCTTACTTTTGCGACTAATCTTGTGTATTCTGTTTTGGTAGAATCTGGTGACGATAGTAATAGTTGCATCCAAGTATCTGAATAAGATAACTTAGATTTTATTTTTGTATCGCCCAATTTTACTTCGGCTTTCGGAGCATTTGGTTTTCCTGAAATTTCCAGATCATACTTTTTTCCATCTACGGCTAAAGTATATTTACCCTCCAGATTTTCTGTGTTCATATTTTCCAGAACAACTTTTTTACCTTGGATCCAATTCTCAAAAAGCACGGTTTCTTTATCAAATATCTCTCCTGAGGTAATTAAAAAATTAGCCCAAGCTCCTTGTTTGATCACTCCTAATTTATTCTCTTCACCCAAAAATTTTGCGGGAGTTGTGGTTAGTGCAGCAAGAGCTTTCTTTTTATCTAAGCCGTAAGAAATGGCTTTTAGAAGATTCTCTCTAAATTTCTTTTCATCCTTTAAATTTTGAGTGGTTAATATGAAAGGAATATCGTTTTTGGCAAGTTGCATTAAGTTAGAAGGAGCCTGATTCCAACGCTTCATATCTTGTAAGCTCACATTATTTGCCATAAATGGATTTTCAAGATCATAGGCTTCTGGGAAATCCAACGGAATTATAAAAGTGGCGTTTGTGTTTTTTATTTCAGCAATGTTTTCAAATTCATATCCACTACCAAATATGAGATATTGAATCCCGTATTCATCTCCAACTTTATCTGCTCTTAATTCATCAAATAAGTTATCGGTCTTAAAAATTTGGGTTAAAGATTTATTTCTATTTAAGGCTTCTAAAGCCAAATCTTTATTAGATATATTTCCTTTTTCATACCATGCTGCGTCTATGTAGGTTTGTCTTAATAAAGCCATGGCTCCCATTATAGAAGTAGGATAAGATTGTCTGGATTTTACACTCTTATCGAAAGAGAGAAAATTAGCAGATCTATCTTTTAAAATCCGATCTCCTTCAGAACCTGCAGTATTTAAACTTACCAACATTCCTGTTCCCCGCATAATGCCATCTGCAAGATGCGTATTTACAACTCCAAATCCGTTCTTCTGAAATTTTTCTGCTTCAGATTTATCAAAAGAAAAAGACTCCAGTGCATTTGTTTCTGGGCGAATGTGATCGTTCCAATAATAGCCTTCGCGACTTGCATTGTATTGTGGTTGACCATTTTCGCTTCCAGCTTTTGTTGCTTTTTTCATCCCAAAATCACTATAGATCTCGATGAAAGAAGGATAAACGTCTTTCCCTTTTAAATCTATAACAATACTATTTTTTGGAACTGATATGTTTTTTCCAACAGCAGTAATCTTGCCTTCTCTAACAGCGATCATTCCATTTTCTATAATAGTAGTAGGATCTACGTGAATTTTTGCATTTTTAAAAATGGTGTAATTCGTATTTTCCGTGTTAACCCCATCATTGTTGGGAAAGTAATCTTGTGCGTACAAGTTCAGCCCAGAAAAAAAGACTAGGCTTAAGAGTAGAAATTTTAATCTCATAAAATTAATTGTTTAAAAGTGGTTTGCTTTAAAAAATAAGAAAGCTGAATTTAAGAATTATTTATGAAATGAAACGGGCTATTAAAAAGCATTCTCTACATCGTCGAAATAGTTAACGAGTAGCGCCACCACATAACTATAGCTTTTCATTCCATCTGCTTGATTATTAGCTTTAAGAAAGCCATTGTAAGTGATCTGGAACATAGGTTCCAAGGGGTTTTTATGGGTTTCCCAAAAATCTCTCACTTCTTTATAATTAGCCAAGATCCCTGGATGGATCTTTTTTAACAATTGATCTGCTTTGGCTTGATCTCTAACATATAGTTCATTCAAACAATAACGCAGTGCAAAAGTAAATCCTGCATATTGAAAATAGGGATCTGGATGATTCATAGTTGCAAGACAGGCTATAAAATTTGCTTCGTTCTCTTTGGCAAAACCCAACTGATGACCAATTTCATGACTTGCAGTTGTTGGGATCTTATATCTTAAGATCTGGGTATTTACCTGAGCTTCATTGGTGAGTGGATTTAAATACCCATTAAATCCCATATAAGTTAAGGGTAAACTATAAAGAGATCGTTTTAAGCTTTTACCCTCGTAGGTAAGTTTAGGGTATTTGTGACTTAAACTTTCATAACCTTCAATAGTTTTACTGAAAAGTGTTGTCTTCTTAAAATTATAGTTCACTTTTAAAGAATCGTTATCCACCAGACCTGTGTGAACCTGATTTGATTTCTTAATTAAGGTTTCTGTTAAGAGAACTAATTCTTCTGTTGTATATGTGTTTTTAATTTTTAAAGTTCGGTGGAGTGGAAGTCTATAGTAATTGAAGCCCCAAAAAATATGAAAACAAGCATAGATAATAGAGAAAGTAGCAAGTAATTCCACAAACCATTTTTTATAGCTTCTAAATTTGGTTTTAAATCTAATATAAAGCCATCTAAATATAGAGATGATAAAGAAAGTGTATAACAGATCTCCTAGAGAGAACGGAAACACCCCAAGCGAAAACCTCATTATTTTAGAGATTAACGGATACAAACCTGTACTATACCATCTTTCAACAAATTCTGGAAATGCCGAAATTATTTTAATAGCAATAATTTGTACTGGCAATAAAATGGCTAAAATGAGACTTGTTTTATTTTTCACTTCCTAAATAAATTCTAATAAGCTGCTACAAAATTTCGTGGTTTGTGAATTACCAATATCTTTGTGAATATAGCAAATATTAATACTATGAATGAAGAAATAAGAGCACAAGAACCTAAAGTTTTATGGAACAAATTCGCCGATCTTAATGAAGTTCCCAGACCATCTAAAAAAGAGGAAAGGGTTATAGAGTTTATAAAAAACTTTGGTAATACACTTAAATTAGAAACGCTTGTTGATAAAGTAGGGAATGTAATAATCAAAAAACCTGCAACTTCTGGAATGGAAGATAGAAAAGCCGTTGTGTTACAATCTCACTTAGATATGGTACATCAAAAAAATAATGATACCAAATTCGATTTTGATACACAGGGAATAGAAATGTATGTAGATGGAGATTGGGTAAGAGCAAAAGGAACTACGTTAGGTGCAGATAATGGATTAGGAGTTGCTACGATCATGGCAATCTTAGAAAGTGATACTATAGAACATCCTGCTCTTGAAGCTTTATTCACTATAGATGAGGAAACTGGAATGACCGGTGCTAAAGGTTTGGAGCCTGGACTGTTAAAGGGAGATATTCTTTTAAATCTGGATACTGAAGAGGATGATGAAATAGGAATTGGTTGTGCAGGAGGAATAGATGTTACAGCTACTAGAAAATATACGCAAGAAGATGCTCCAGAAGACATGAGCGCTTTTAAGATCACGCTTAATGGTTTACAAGGCGGACATTCTGGAATGGATATCATTAAAGGTTTGGGAAATGCCAATAAGTTAATGAACCGTTTATTGTACTCAGCTTCTGAGAATTTTGGGATTCGTATTGCTGAAATAAAAGGGGGTGGGCTTAGAAATGCTATTCCCAGAGAAAGTGAAGCAACTGTCTTGGTAGATGATTTTCAGATCAAAGCATTCGAATCTGAATTAATGAATGATTTTGAAGCCATTAAGACCGAATTTGCTAAGCTAGAGCCTAATATGAAGTTGGAATTGGTGAAAATGGATTCTACTAGCAAGGTAATGGATACTGAAACTCAGGAAACCATTTTAAAATCTATGTATGCTTTGCATAATGGAGTTTTTAGAATGAGCCCAGAAATTGAAGGTTTAGTAGAGACTTCTAATAATTTAGCCAAAGTTGAAGTTAAAGATGGAAACATCAACCTTAAATGTCTTACAAGATCTTCTGTAGAATCGTCTAAAGACGATCTTACAAATTCCTTAAGAGCTAGTTTAGAACTTGCGGGTTTTGAAGTTACTTTATCTGGAGATTATCCTGGTTGGGCTCCAAACAGAGATTCTGACATCTTAAAAGTATTGGATAATTTATATTCTGAATTATTTAATGAAAAGGCAGATGTAGCTGCATGTCATGCAGGATTAGAATGTGGGATAATTGGAAGTCATTACCCAGAAATGGATATGATTTCTTTTGGACCAACGATTAGAGGAGCGCATTCTCCAGATGAGCGTGCTAGCATCAGTTCTTCTCAGAAATATTGGAAATTCGTTTTAGAGATCCTTAAAAATATTCCGAAGAAATAATTATTAAAGACTTAGAATAATTAATAGCATAAAAAAATCCCGCTTCCTAAAAGGAGCGGGATTTATAATTTTATATAATTTAAGATTTACTTCTGAATCTCTACTATTTCTAATTCAAAAATAAGATCAGTATTTGGAGGAATAGCATCACCAGCTCCTCTTTCACCATATCCTAAATGAGAAGGAATAAAAACCACAGCGCGGTCTCCTACATTCATATTTAATAATCCTTCTTTAAATCCTGGAATCATAGGTGCGTCTGGGCCATATTTAGTTGGCATTGGTTGGTAACCACCTTGATCTCGTTTAGCATGATTAAGTGCATCATTCTTTTCTGCAACATCTTGCCAGCTAGTGTCGAATATAGTTCCATCCTCAAAATACCCAGCATAGTTCACCATAACAGTAGACCCTTGTGGAATCTTAGTGTCTTCACCCTTTTTTAGGAAATGAATTTTAACTCCACTTTCTAATTCTTCTGTATCAGATTTTAAAGAGCTGAATTTACTAGCATTTTCTTTCTTTATTTCTGCAGTAGCTGCAGCCTTTTTTTCTTCATCTATCTTAGCTTGAGCTAATTTAGATTCAAAAGTTTTCGCAGCTTTAAAAGCTTTCGCATCTTTTCCTTTACGGATGATCTTTACGCTTTCTAAAACTACATCTTTTTCTGGCTTATCTCTTGCAAGGGTTTTAACCATCCCAATACTATCTACTACGGCTTGACCTTCCAATACTTTACCAAAAATGGTATGTTTTCCGTCTAACCAAGGAGTTGGAGCTAAAGTGATGAAAAACTGACTTCCATTAGTTCCCGGACCTGCATTTGCCATAGATAAGGTTCCTTTAGTAGCATGACTTAAAGTGTCTACTATTTCGTCTGGGAATCTATATCCAGGATCTCCACTTCCGGTTCCAGTTGGATCTCCACCTTGTATCATAAAACCTTTTATAACACGGTGAAAAATTAATCCGTCATAGTATTTTTTTCCTTTAGAGGTACTGTCAACCATTTCATGACTATCTCCTTCAGCTAAAGAAACAAAGTTAGCAACCGTAGTTGGAGTTTCCTTGTAATACAATTCAGTTATAAAAGAACCTTTATTAGTGTTGAATTCGGCATAAAGACCATCTTTAAGGTCTGGATAATCCTCTTTACAACTTACTAGGCCAAGTAGAATGGCACAAACCAAAAGCATGCTTAATCTTTTCATATTAATTAATTATCAGATTTATTAGTGTTTATTTCTTGGGTAATTGTGTGTAATGAAACTTCAGTAATAATAGGAATATTGGTGCCAATTCTATCTTTATCACCATAATAACCAAATGCTTTGTGAGAAGGGAAGATAAAAGTAACAATTTCGCCCTCTTTCATAAGTTTTAGACCTTCTCTTAAACCTCCAAATAGATTTTCCCTGTCCATAGCATATCTTTTAGTTGGAATTTCTCCAACATCGTAGATATAGTTGCCATTCAAATCTTTAATATTATAATCGAATCTCACGACATCGCCATACTCCGGCATATTAATATTTAAAGAATCGGTAGATCTTTTATTGTAATAATACCAGAAGCCATTGCTGGAGGCAATATATTCTTTAGTAGAATCCTGCTCGATCATTTTAAGAATAATAGCTTCTTCCTTTGCAACTAGTTTTTTATTTCTTTGAATAGATTCATTAATAAAGGAACCAGAATTTTGAGTGACAGGTCTTCGGGCTTCTGGAGATTTACACCCCATTACACCTAGTATTAATACGAGTATAGTTATGAGTTTTATCTTCATAAACTTAATTTTTCCTTGTATTGTGGAAGTACGCTATTAAATTTAATGATGGTGTTTTCCAATGAAATATCACTTTTCCCCCCAGCAGCATTTACATGGCCGCCTCCTTGGAAATGAGCTCTTGCAAATTCATTTACATTGAAACTTCCTTTAGAACGGAAGCTTATTTTAATAATACCATCTACTTTATGTTCTATGAATATGGCGGCAAAAATAATACCTTCCAGCGATAATCCATAATTTACAAATCCCTCGGTATCTCCTTTTCTGAAATTATTTTTATCTAATTCTTCCTGCGAAATAGTGATGTATGCAGTCCTTGATTCTTTATTAACTCTAAGGTTTTGAAGCGCTACTCCTAATAATTTTAATCTGCTTTCTGAAGAGGTATCATAAACTTCCTGATGGATTTTAGCATTATCGGCACCTTTTTCAATAAGATCTGCGATCACCTTGTGGGTTTCACTAGATGTAGATCTAAATCTAAAAGAACCAGTATCGGTCATTATCCCAGTATATAAACAGGTAGCAATTTCTGGAGTGATGCTTTTTACAGCTCTTAGCTTTTTAATGAATTGATACACCATCTGGCAAGTAGAACTCATAGAAGCGTCACTATAAGTATGGTGAGCATATGTTGATGGTTCAGGATGATGATCTATCATTATAAAGGTAGCTTCAGCCTGAGTTAAAGGATCTTGCATATCTCCGGTTCTTGAAAGATCGTTAAAGTCTAGAGTGAAGATAATATCTGCATTAGTGATCAAAGGTTTACATACCATATAATCCTTTTCATAAATCAAGATATCTTCCTGCCCTGGTAGCCATTTTAAGAAGTCTGGATAGTCGTTAGGAGCGATCACATTTACATGATGCCCTTTACCTTTTAAAAAATGGTAAAGTCCCAAGCATGAGCCAATGGCATCGCCATCCGGTCCTTTATGTGGTACAATTACAATGTTGTTGGCCCTTGATAGGTCTGAGGTGATCTCTAAAATGCTTTGTTCAATCATATTTTAATGCCAATTAAAGCGGAATTACAACAAAGTTGAAATATTCTATTCCAATTTCAAAAAAAACTCAAATCTTATTCTGAAGTTTTCTTAATAATACTGTTGAATCCAACTTTAAATTCGTGGGTGAAATTACAAAATATATATTTTATAAAATGATGGAATGTCGCTATTATAAATCGGGAATTTATAAGATAGTTAAAAGCAATTGCTGCAGTAGTTAGAATAAATTATCATTTTTAAAGTTGCCTTTAAGAGTAGTTATACTTTATGAATTTGTACCATACCTAAACTTTAGAAAAAATAACATACTAGAAGGATCATAAATAAAAAGTAAAATCTTGCATAAAGTGTTCAAATTCGTACTTTTGCAAAAAATTAAAAACCATATCATGGCTAAGAATAGAACTTTTACAATGCTTAAACCCGATGCAGTTGAAAACGGGAACATCGGTGCGATCCTTGAACTTATTAATACTTCAGGATTTAGAATCGTTGCAATGAAATTAACTCAGATGTCTCGTAAAGATGCTGAAACTTTTTATGCTGTTCATAACGAACGTCCGTTTTTTGGAGAGTTAGTAGAATACATGACAAGAGGACCTATTGTTGCCGCAGTATTAGAAAAAGATAATGCAGTTGAAGATTTTAGAACATTAATTGGTGCTACAAACCCAGCTGAAGCTGCAGAAGGAACTATCCGTAAGAAATATGCTGCTTCTATTGGAGAAAATGCTGTTCACGGAAGTGATAGTGATGAGAATGCTGCTATAGAAGCTGCTTTTCATTTTGCAGGAAGAGAATTATTCTAGATGTAATTTAGATAGAATTAAAAAAGCCGTTTCCTTATAGGAAGCGGCTTTTTTTGTTTTTTATTTATTTTATGATTGTAAAATAAAATCCGTCATTTTGAACTTGATCCAGAATCCCTCTGAAATAATTCCAATAACTATAGGAACAGGACGACGTGTTATGTTACCTAAGGACTAATTTTGTGATCAAATCCTTTTTAAGTGCTTCATTTAGAATCTTAATGATCTTCTCTCTCCCGTAACTCAATTCTTCCCTTAACACAGAAGAACTAAGTTGAATAAACAATGTGCTGCCTTCCAGCTTTATAGCCGTGGTATATTTTACAATTCCAGGTCCCATTTGGTCATTCCAAACATCCTTAACGTTTACTTTATCTAAACCTTTTTGAAGCTTATTTGAGGACACAAAACTTTCTAATGCCTCACTCAACTTCATATTCTCATTCATTCTCTTTTTCATCTAAATCTAATTTTAGAGGTTTGTATCGTTTATAGTGATAAATGATTCCACGCTCATTTTTTAAACTAAGTTCCTCTTTTTTGGAAGCTACAATAAATTCTTTCCAATTATTAAAAGATGTAGAATAATGTAAAACCACTTTTTTATCTTCTATTTTAACAAGGATTTTTTCTGGCTCTCCCGCAGGCTTATATGTGCCATCAAACTGTGGTTTTACTTTTATTCTAAAGCCAACACTATCCACGATCTCGATGTAATCTACAATTTCATTGATCTTAAAATCTCTAATGGAATCTTTTGTAAATTCAACTTTTTCAATGCCCCAATAGCCATTAATATGTTCTAATTGCTCTTCAGGTTTATTTGTACAACTGTTTAAGGAGATCATTAGGATTAATAGGATGCTAATTCTCATCATAATTTAAATATTTTGAAGGTTTGCTTGCTTTCTTTCATCACCTTTTCAGTTCTATCTTCATGTGTATCGCTAATAAAGATCTGTCCGAGTTCGTCTGTGGCTACAAGCGCTATAATATGTGCTACACGTTGTTCATCTAACTTATCGAAAATATCATCTAATAATAAGATTGGATTTACCTTGCTTACTCTTTTAATAAAGTCGAATTGTGCCAGCTTTAATGCAATAAGAAAGGATTTTTGTTGTCCTTGAGATCCAAACTTTTTAATAGGATGCCCATCTATTTCGAAACTTAGATCATCTTTATGCAGTCCTACGCTAGTATATTGAAGGACCATGTCTTTTTGAAGATTCTCCTCCAATAAAGTTGAAATAGACTTTTCAAATAATTTGCTCTTATATTCTAATCTAACTTCTTCCTGATTATTTGCGATCTCTGAATAGCGTTCGTTGAAGATCGGAATAAATTCATTTAAGAAATCCTTTCGCTTTTCAAAGATGATATTTCCAAATTCTGATAATTGCGCATTATAGATCTCTAGAGTATCACGATCGAATTTTGTGTTCGCTGCAAAATATTTTAATAAGGCATTTCGCTGCGCTAGTACTTTTCCGTAGGAAATCAATGAATTTAGATAAAGTTGATCGCTTTGTGAAATTACGCCATCCATAAATTTCCTTCTGGTATCACTACCTTCTATAATAAGGTCGCGATCGCCGGGAGAGATCATAACTGCAGGTATAAACCCAATATGTTCACTAAATTTCTCGTAAGGCTTATTGTTTCTTTTAATCACCTTCTTTTGTCCACGCTTCGCACTAACAAGGATGTGTTCTTCTCGCTCATTTTTATCTAAAGAGCCTTCAATAACAAAAAAATCTGCATCGTGATTGATGTTTTGACTAGTAATTGGGTTGAAATAACTTTTACCAAAAGATAAATGATAGATACTATCTAAAACATTGGTTTTTCCAACGCCATTTCTACCCACAAAACAATTTATTTTGGAGTCGAAATCAAAACTGGAGGAATCTAAATTTTTATAATTGACTAAGGAAAGCGTTTTTAAAAACATAAAATGCTGGTATTCAGCTTAATAATTATTAATTTCAATTTAATAAAGGTAATAGAAACGCGCCGAAAGTATTAAAAAATAAGAAATAATTTCTCTTTCAAATAAGAATAAAAATTTTATTTTTGCGACTCATTAAACCAATTTTATGGCTACGTACAAGAAAAAAGCTTCTAAACCTTCTACTAAAGAAGAAAGAAAGAATCATATAGAGGAAGAATCTACAACTGCAGAAGTTTTTAACACCTTAGATGAAGGTGCTGGAAGAACAGAAGAGTGGGTTGCAGAAAACCAAAAATGGATCTACATTATTGTTGGACTGGCGGCTGTTGTTGTTTTAGGATATTTAGGATGGCAACGTTTTATCCAAGAGCCTAATGAATTGGAAGCTTCTAACGAAATGTTTCAAGCGCAACAATATTTTGACACTGCTCTAGCTGGATCCGGCGCAGAGAGTGACTCTTTATATACTATGGCATTGAATGGTGGGGAAGGAAAATATGGTTTCTTAGATATCATAGATAACTACGGAAGCACAAATGCAGGAAATCTAGCTCATTACTATGCTGGATTTGCATATTTAAATACCAATAAGTATCAGGAAGCGATAGATCATTTAGAAGATTTTGATGGTGACGATGAGATCCTATCTGCTTTAGCTGTTGGTGGAATGGGAGATGCATTTCTTCAATTAGATCAGCCTAAAGAAGCATTAAATTATTACGAGAAGGCAGCAACTATGCGTTCTAACGACTTTACTGCTCCAAGATTTTTATTAAAAGCTGCTATCACTGCTATCCAATTAGGAGAAGGTGAAAAAGCTACTGAATATTTAAATAGAATTAAAGACGAATTTGCTAATACTCCAGAAGCAAATCAAGTTGCTATCTATTTAGGTAAAGCAGAAGCAATGAACTAAAGATTTTCTATGGCAACTCAAGGAAAAAATCTTAGCGAATACGATAAAAGCCAAATGCCGGAAGCTAAAAACTTCCGGTTTGGTCTTGTTGTAGCCGAATGGAATGAAAATATTACGGAAGGACTTTTTAAAGGTGCTTTTGATACTTTGAAGGAAAATGGGGTGATCAACGAGAATATTGTTCGTTGGAATGTTCCGGGAAGCTTCGAGCTTATTTATGGTTGTAAAAAAATGCAACAAAGCTATGATATGCTAGATGCAATTATTGCTATTGGAAGTGTAGTGGAAGGGGAGACCAAACATTTCGATTTTGTATGCCAAGGAGTAACTCAGGGAATTAAAGATCTTAATGTTCAAAATGATATTCCTGTAATTTTTTGTGTCCTAACAGATCAAAATATGCAACAAGCTATAGATCGTTCTGGAGGAAGATTTGGCAATAAAGGTTCTGAAGCTGCTGTTACCGCTATTAAAATGGCACAATTAAGAATAGACGCCAAGTTTTAATACTTATTCCTTTAGGCATTATTCTTGTACTTTTCTTTTTGCTTGAACAAGCTTTCTTTTCTCTCGCTTTTTAAGTAAATTTGAAGTTCTATTAAGAAATAAAAAGTATTTTGAAATTCAGCCTGTATAAATCTAAGAAGAACACCCGATATAATTACACTCCACGTTATTATAAGGGTAAGGATACAGGGAATATTTACGATTTCGATTCTAAATTCAACAAATATAAAAACACCACAAATTCTATAGACTTCGGTGCTCAATGGGCAGATGCCAGAAGTTCTAGTAGGACTAGAGGTAATCGCGAGATCAATAAACGTGTGATCTATATTATTATCATCTTGGTAATAATTTTCTTGTGGATCATAGATTTTGATTTATCCATCTTTTAGAATTAATTTTCCATGACCGATGTAATTCATCTACTGCCAGACCATGTGGCTAACCAAATCGCTGCGGGAGAGGTAGTACAAAGGCCAGCTTCTGTAATTAAAGAATTGCTTGAGAATGCTATTGATGCAAACGCATCAACTATACAAGTTTATATTAAGGAAGCCGGCAAGATCCTTATAAGTGTTATAGATGATGGTTCTGGAATGAGCATTACCGACTCCAGACTAAGTTTTGAGCGTCACGCTACCTCTAAAATTAAAGCTGCTGAAGATCTTTTTCAACTTCAAACCAAAGGATTTAGGGGAGAGGCACTAGCCTCTATAGCCGCAATTGCTCATGTTGAATTAAAAACAAGAAGAGAGGAAGATGAAGTTGGAACTTGCATAAAAATTGAGGGCAGCCAGATTACTTCTCAAGAAGTTTGTGTTACGGCAAAAGGAACTTCTATAAGTGTAAAGAATCTTTTTTATAATATTCCTGCCAGAAGAAACTTCTTAAAGTCGGATACGGTTGAAACCCGACATATCATAGATGAATTTCAGAGGGTAGCTTTAGCACATCCAGGAATTTCATTTTCATTAGTTCATAATACAGGAGAATTATTTAATCTTCCCGCTTCTAATTATCGGCAACGAATCACCAATATTTTAGGTGGAAAATCCAATGAGAAATTGGTTCCAGTTAATGAAGAAACAGAGATCCTGAAAATTTCTGGATTTGTTGGAAAGCCAGAATATGCTAAGCGAACAAGAGGAGAACAATTCTTTTTCGTGAATGACAGATTCATAAAAAGCCCTTATTTAAATCATGCAGTAAGTGCGGCATTCGAAGGACTTTTAAAGGATAGAGCTTATCCTAGCTACTTTTTATATCTGCATGTAGATCCTAAGAGTATAGATATTAATATCCATCCCACCAAGACAGAAATAAAGTTTGATGATGAGCATGCTTTATATGCAATTTTAAGAAGCGCCATAAAACATAGTTTGGGACAATTTAATGTAGCCCCAATTCTGGATTTTGAAAGAGATCCCAATTTGGATACGCCTTATAATTATGAAAATAAGCGAGCTTCAACCCCACAAGTTGAAGTAGATAGAAGCTTTAATCCTTTTAAAAATGAAGCTTTAACTTCTTCAAATTATAAAAGTAATTTTAAAAAGGAATCCTCGAGTTGGGAAAGCCTTTACACAGGTTTGCAATCTGAAACTATTGGTAACGATATAGATGTTCGCCAGATAGAATTTGAGAGTGAAGAAGTAACAGGGAATTTGTTTGGAGCTAGCAATACAGAAGAGACCCAAAGTTCCACTTTTCAGTTAAATAAAAAATTCATTATTAGCACTCTTAAAAATGGGATGTTAGTAATAGACCAACATAGAGCGCATACGAGAATTTTATACGAAGAGCTTTTAAAAAGTATTACGGTTTCTGCAGCAGTTAGCCAGCAGTTGTTATTTCCGTTAGTGCTTCAGTTTAATCAACAAGAGACTGAGTTGCTTAAAGGGATCAAAGATTCATTAGAGCAAACAGGTTTCATATTTTCTGAGATCACTGCTAATTCCGCAGAAATTATTGGGATTCCAACCTCTATTTCAGAGAGTGAAGTAGAAATGTTATTAGAGCAACTATTGGTAGATTTTCAAAATGAAGTGCCAGAAAACAATTTTTCTCATACAGATCTACTTGCTAAATCTTTGGCAAAGAGTATGGCTGTTAAGTCTGGAAATTTGTTGAATGCTACAGAACAGCAACATATTGTTAATGGATTATTTGCTTGTAAAGAGCCTAGTTTAACTCCGTTTAACAAACCTGTTTTTATTACCTTGCCAGTGGAAGAACTGGAAAAAAAATTCATGTAAATGGGAAGAATTACAGATACTGTTAAAGTACTTATTATAATTAATGCCATCTTTTTTATTGGTACTATGTTTATTGGGGATTATACCTATAAATTATTTTCCCTTTGGTTCTTTCAGAACGAGAACTTCGGAGTTTGGCAAGTTGTTACACACATGTTCATGCATGGAGGTTTTATGCATATTCTTTTTAATATGTATGCGTTATGGGCTTTTGGTAGTCCCATAGAACAAATGCTTGGGAAGAATAAATTCATTTTCTTTTATTTCTCCTGCGGAATTGGAGCTGCAATTATACATTCTTTAGTTAATTATTTTCACGTTCAATCTGGTTTCAATGCGTTATTAGATGCGGGAATGAATCCTGTAGATATTCAGCAATTATTAGAAACAGGGCAATATAATACTTCCATTTTAGGTAGTGTTTCTAAAGACACTCTAGAAGGCATGTTTACGGCATATAATACTCCTGCTGTTGGTGCTTCTGGAGCAATTTATGGAGTTTTAGTTGCATTTGGTATGTTATTTCCAAATGTTGAATTATTTTTACTATTCGTACCAGTGCCAATTAAGGCGAAGATATTTATCCCTATTTTAATAGCAATAGATCTATTCTCTGGCGTAACCGGATATTCATTATTTGGTGGAGGAATAGCTCATTTTGCACACGTTGGTGGGGCTCTATTTGGCTTTATAATGATGTGGTACTGGAAAAAGAATCAGTTTGAACAAAATAGGTGGGATTGATGGGACCAGCAGATAAATTCAGATATAAATTGCAAACAGCAACAGTAGTTGAAAAACTGATTGCGATAAATGTATTGGTATTTATCTTGTTTTTCTTGATTAAAACCATCACGTTTCTCTTCAAGCTGCCTTCAGATTTTATTACCGAATGGTTGGTTTTTCCTAAAGAAATTGGAGAATTTGTTTTTAAACCTTGGTCTATAATTACTTATTCCTTTTTGCATTCAGGGATTTGGCATATACTTTCCAACATGCTTATCCTTTATTATGCAGGGATCTATTTTCTGAATTATTTCTCTTCAAAAAAACTGCTCACATTTTATTTCCTTGGAATTATAATAGGCGCCTTAGTTTATATGTTAAGTTATAATCTATTCCCTGCTTTTGAGGCCACTGGTAAGTCTTATTTGGTAGGTGCTTCGGCAGGTGTAATGTCGGTCTTGGTAGGTGTAGCCACTAAGGTCCCTAATATGAGAATTAGGTTGATGTTCTTAGGATCTATAAAGTTTTGGTATATCGCCGCCTTTTTAGTAGTAATAGATATTATACAAATTCCATTTGGTAATGCAGGTGGGCATTTCGCACACTTGGGTGGTGCTTTCTTTGGATATATGTATACCAAGCAACTGGCACAAGGTAATGATATAGCAAGTGGTTTTGAGAAGTTTATAAATTGGTTCATTTCTTTATTTGATTCTTCCAAAAAGCAGAAAGCTACAATGAAAACCGTTTATAAGAAAAAAAGAGCTAGTCCATACAAAACAAAGGTTCCCATCATTAATAAAGATGAAAAGCAGCAAAAAATTGATGCTATTCTAGATAAGATTAGTACTAGCGGGTATGATAGTTTAACTAAGCAAGAGAAAGATTTTCTATTTCAAGCAGGTAAAGACAAATAAATGAAGAATCTCGGCCTGTTGGATAAACTAATATTTGTCTTAAACTCGTTTATGGCCTTCGCGCTATTACTTTCTTACTTATTGCCATATGTCCCTCCAAAAACTTTTCCGCTACTTTCTGTACTTAGTTTAGGAGTACCATTATTAATTCTATGTAATTTCATTTTTTTACTTTTTTGGGCAATTCGTTTTAAAAGACAGTTATTCCTATCATTAATTGTTTTAGTATTAGGTTATAACTATGTGCTTTCCTGGATCCAATTTTCCAGTGAGCCAGACTCTATAGGAGAAAACAGTATTTCCTTGATGAGTTATAATGTGCGGATGTACAATGCTTATAAATGGGCAGAAGATGATAAGATTCCTGAAAAGATTTCTAGTTTTATTGCTGAAAAGGATCCAGATATTTTAGCCACTCAAGAGCATTTTGTAGGTGTTTCAGGAATGGCAAAAAGATATCCTTATAAATTTATAAAGTTGAAAGAAGGCGGTTCCGAGTTTGGCTCAGCGATCTTTTCAAAATATCCTATTATTAAAAGTCATTCTGTAGATTTTCCTGAAAGTGGAAACAATAATGCGATCTTTGTAGATATTGTTAAGAATGAGGATACATTGCGTATTTTCAATGTTCATTTTCAATCCTTAAATATAAAGCCAGGAATAGACGATCTGCAAAAGGAAGATTCTAAAAAGCTTTTTGGAAGGATTGGTCATGGGTTCAAACTTCAGCAAAAGCAAGCGGAAATGATGATGGCAGAGGTGAAAAATTCTCCTTACAAGACTCTGATCATGGGAGATTTTAATAATACGGCATTTTCATATATCTACAAACTAGTAAGGGGAGATAGGTTTAAAGATGCTTTTCTTGAAGTGGGTAGTGGGTTTGGAAAAACCTTCAATCTAAGTTATTTCCCGCTCAGAATCGATTTTATGATGATAGATGAAGGCTTAAAAACTCAAACTTTTGAGGTGTTTCCTGTGAAATTATCAGATCATTATCCAATATTTTCTACTATTAGTTGGTAAGTATTCTAAATAGATTTTAGATATTCTATAGCGTTTGGTCCTTCATTAAAAAGTAGATCTAAGATACATAGGTTATGTAGAAAGCCATATTTTTCTTGAAAGACTTGCATATATTTAGGGATCTCCACTAAACTTTTAGCATTTATTAAATTCCGAAGATCACTTATATTTTCCGGCTGTTTGTTGTATTCAAAAGTGTATGCTTTTTCGAGATCTAATTGAAGGCATTCCAATACCGTTTCAAAACAATCCATATTAAACTCATAGAGGGTTTCATATACTTTGCTGAACAAAGGAGCAAGTTCATCTTCGTAGAATTCAAAAAATGGAGAGGTCTGGTATGCAGTCTTCAGAGATTTCCAATGAACACTTTGCCATTTATCATCATTATCTATTTTAACCTCACTATATTTTTGGTGAACCTTAACCTTGGTTTTAGGTACATGTTTTATAGGGATATTCAAACTGAGCTTTCCATTCGCCCCATAAATATACATTCGGTTGCGATAGGTTTGCTTTTGGAAATTATCTTCTTTTTCTATCCAAACTTTATCTGCATTCACTAATTCCTTAAACTGAGAAATAGGACCAAAATATGGAAGACTTACTAAGATCTCTTTCATGAGAATTAAAATTAATTATGGATTATCCTTATTTATTCAGAAAGATACTTGACCATCTCGTCACTTTGAATTTGTTTCAGGGTCTTCATCAGAATTACTGAGATGCTGAAACAAGATCAGCATGGCTACAAGTCTGAATATAGATAGTAAAAATGATTACTGTCGCCAAAATGAACAAAGATTTAATTTTATCTAAGAATCTCTTTTCTTCTTGAAGAAATTATAACCGAATAATGCCAATAACCCAATTAAGAAATATGGTAAATAGGAAGTAGGTTCATCATCTCCACTAACGGTTGTGAATAAACGCTCCCAACGAATTTTATTCATGATCCCTGTTCCATTCGTATCCCAACTAAACCAAACAAATACTGGTTTTCCTACTACGTGATTTTCCGGGACAAATCCGAAATAACGGCTATCTAAGCTATTATGGCGATTATCTCCCATCATCCAGTAGTAATCCATTTTAAAGGTGTAAGTGTCTGTAGGCTGTCCGTTAAGAAGTACTTGAGTGCCATTTACACTTAGCTTATTATCGATTCCTAATTCAGATCCTTCATAAACTTCTATTAATCTCTTGTAGAAAGGTAAAGTTTCAAGGTTTAACTTAGTAGTTGTTCCTTTCTTCGGAATATAAATAGGTCCCAAATTATCCTTATTCCATGATAGGCTTTTAGATTTCGGAAACAAACCTTGTTCTTTATTTCCAACTGAATCATTTATGCGTTCAAGAGCTTCAACATTCGGGTGATTCTTGAACTTATTGTAAGAATCCTCCGTAAGATTTATAACAAATCTATTAGAACTCTGATCGTAGCTGTAAGGATCTGTAATGTCATATCGTTCATATAAATAATATGGGTCGAATGCTTTTCCTTTGGAAAGTCCTATATAATTGTATTGTAATTTGGCTCTTCCTGGTAATTTAAGTGGATCATTATTTATATAAACTTTACCATCTACAATGCTTAAAGAATCTCCTGCAACCCCAACAGCACGTTTTACGTAATTGGTTTTCTTGTCTATTGGTTTGTAATAGTATTTATCGGTAGTCATCATATATCGCATAGTATCAACCGGCCAGTTGAAAACCACGATATCTGAACGTTCAATTTTTTCAAATCCCGGGAGTCTGAAATAAGGGATTTGAGGTTTTGGTAAATATGATTTAACTCCTAACACAGGAATAGTATCATGAACCATTGGGAAAGCAACTGCCGTTAATGGAGTTCTCGCACCATAATGGAATTTACTCACAAACAGAAAATCTCCTACCAATAATGTTTTTTCTAAAGACGAAGTAGGGATGGTAAATGGCTGAATAAGATATGTATGTACTAAAGTTGCCGCGATCACAGCAAATAATATAGAACTTATCCATTCTCCAGCTGCACTTCTGGGATGTAAACTTCTATCTTGGATGTAAGTTACATCTGCCATGTAGTTTACATAGTAGATATAAAGGCCAAAGGTAGCCACCACTAAAATGGTATCCAGTAAAGAATGTTTTCCAAAACTTCGAATAGTTTCTACCCAAATCACGGGGAACATGATCAAGTTTACTATTGGTATAAACAATAAAATAGTCCACCACCAAGGTCGGTGGATGATCTTCATTAAAACTACAGCATTATAAACTGGAATAGCAGCTTCCCAAGCTTGTCTTCCTGCTTTTATGTATAATTTCCAAGTTCCTAAAAAATGGATAACCTGAATGATCAGGAAAAACAAGAACCACTGCGTAATAGTCATATATTTTATGTTTATGGTATAGGTGTCTTATTTAAAGATACCGTTACATTTATTTAGGTCAAATTTTGTAGGACGTCCTTCATAGAAAACACTCCTTTTTTATCTTTAATCCATTCTGCAGCAATTACAGCGCCCAGAGCAAAGCCTTCTCTAGAATGTGCTGTATGCTTAATTTCTATGGAATCTACCTCAGAAGTATAAGAAACAGTATGTGTTCCAGGAACGTTTTCTTCACGTTTTGCTGTTATAGGGATTTCATTTTCTTCAGCGTGATCCAATTGCCAGCCTTCCTTTCTGGAATTGGTAATTATTTGTTGCGCCAAACTAATTGCCGTGCCACTTGGAGCATCTAATTTTTGAAGATGATGTATTTCTTCGATCTCTACTGAATAATTCTGAAAAGGATCCATGATCTTAGCTAACTTCTCATTTAGATCGAAGAACAAATTCACACCGATGCTAAAATTGGAAGCATATAAAAAAGCTGAATTTTCAGCTTCGCAAAGTTTTACAGCTTGCTCATAATTATCTAACCAGCCCGTGGTTCCAGATATTACAGGTAGCTGACTTTTAATACAAGTTTTAATATTCGTAAATGCAGCCTTAGGAATGCTAAAATCTATTGCAACATCAGCTTCAGAAAGATCTATATTTTCTATGTTTTCAGTAATTTTATGAGAAATGCTATGTCCGCGTTCTATTGCTACGCGCTCAATAATTTTTCCCATTCTGCCGTAACCTAAAAGTGCTATCTTCATATTTAGAAGTTGAAATTTAAGGACATTCCGTATCTCGTCTTTCCTGAGAATTCATCAAAATTAACGGCGGGTTTAAAGGATAGATCTTCGCTTACGTTGAATTGCTGAAGATGGGCATCTACATTGGCATCTATAATATTTAAAATATAAATTCCAGCAGTAACCAATAACGAGATCTCCTTATTTCGCTGATAAGCTTTTTGAGCCCTAATTAATCCTGGCGTGCTAACTTGAACAACTCCATCTACAATGAATTCATCGTTTTCAAATCCAGCTAATCTACTTTTGTAAGCATCACGATATCTATCATATTTTTTATCGTTATCCAGATAAATACCAATACCAATACCAAGACCGACATAAGCAATTGGGATCTTCCAATATTTCCCATTATAAGCTTGTCCTAAACCAGGTAAAACAGCGGAGTAAAATGCTGCTTTTGCAGGAGCTAATGGGTCGTATTCCTTATAATCTTTTTTTGTTTCTACAAGTGTTTCTTGATTGGTTTTAATCTGCAAAGTATCCTTTTGAGCCACTACTAAAGTAGTCACCATAAAAAAGACAAAAGCAGTAAATAGATACTTAAGATTCACCCTGGATCATTTTTTTAATTCTATTAAAATCTTCTTCTGAAGTAAATGGAATTATAAGTTTTCCTTTTCCTTTTGAAGCGACCTTAATATCCACTTTAGCGCCAAGATATTCAGAGAATTCTTTGATGCCTTTTTTATATTCCTGAGAAAGACTTGGGCTTTTAGAAACAGTCTTCTTTGTTTCTCCGCCAGATAATTCCCGAACTAATTTCTCTGTATCTCTAACAGATAAAGAACGTTCTAAGATCTTTTCGTAAATATCCAACTGTAGCTGCGGATCTTCAATATTGATTATTGCTCGACCATGACCCATAGATAAAAAGCCATCTCTCATTCCTGTTTGAATGATCGGATCTAATTTCAACAATCTTAAATAATTCGCAATGGTAGATCTATTTTTCCCTACACGATCGCTTAATTGTTCTTGAGTAAGGTTAATTTCATCTATTAATCTTTGGTAAGAAAGTGAGATCTCAATTGGGTCTAGATCTTGGCGCTGAATATTCTCTACCAAAGCCATTTCCAAAGATTCCTGATCGTTCGCAATACGAATGTAGGCAGGAACAGTTTTTAAACCAATAAGTTTGGAGGCTCTAAATCTTCGTTCTCCAGAAACTAACTGGAATTTATTAAAGTCTAATTTTCTTACAGTTATTGGCTGTATAACACCCAATTCCTTTATAGAAGAAGCTAATTCACGTAAGGACTCTTCATTGAAACTTGTTCTTGGCTGAAATGGATTTACTTCTATAGAAGTAAGTTCCAGTTCAACAATATGTCCAACAAGTTTATCGGCATTTTTATCTTCCGCAGATTTTATATCCTGCTCTGGATCTTTCAGTAGCGCTGAAAGCCCGCGGCCTAATGCTTGTTTTTTGGTAGCTTTCGCCATCGTTTAGCTATTTTTCTTAATTATTTCATGTGCCAGACTTAAATAGTTACTGGCTCCTTTGCTTGCAGCATCATAATTTATAATGCTTTCCCCGTAACTAGGGGCTTCACTTAAACGCACATTTCTTTGAATGATTGTTGTAAATACCATTTCATTAAAATGCTTCTGAACTTCTTCTACCACCTGATTGGACAGTCTTAATCTAGAATCGTACATGGTTAATAAAAGGCCTTCAATATCTAATTTATCGTTATGGATCTTCTGTACACTTTTAATGGTATTCAATAGTTTACCAAGACCTTCTAAAGCAAAGTATTCACATTGGATCGGAATGATTACAGAATCTGAAGCAGTTAATGCATTCAAGGTTAATAAGCCTAAAGAAGGCGCGCAATCTATTAAAATATAATCGTAACTATCTTTTAAATGGGTGATGGCTTTCTTTAGCATGTATTCTCGTTCATCTTGATCTACCAATTCTATCTCTATAGCAACAAGATCGATATGAGAAGGAATGATATCCAGATTTGGAGAATTCGTCTTTATTATAGCCTCTTCAGCTTTGCAAGAATGTTCTAAAAGTTGATAAGTTCCTAATTCTACAGCTTCCACATCTATCCCTAAACCAGATGTTGCATTGGCTTGAGGATCTGCATCTATTAGTAATACTTTTTTTTCAAGAACTCCTAAGGAAGCCGCTAAATTTACTGAAGTAGTAGTTTTACCAACTCCACCTTTTTGGTTCGCAATAGCAATGATTTTGCCCATTAATTGTATTCTATTTTAGAAGGTAAAAATACAATTTATTATAGCTTAATAAAATGATTTTGTTAACAGCTTCTACAATGTTAAAAAGATTGAATCCCTCAATGAGGGTTTAATTTCTAGGTCTTGCCTCGAATTTTTAAAAAGGGTTTCCATACTCATACCGCATGACTCTTTCCCCGATATTCTAAATCTATATTTTTATTTGCTCTTCTTAGATCGAATCATAGCTTCCAACTGATCCCACATTTCCTCTGGAATTGCTTCTAATAAATTGAATTGTCCAGCTCCTTTAAGCCATTCTCCACCATCTATAGTGATCACTTCCCCATTTACGTAAGCAGAAAAATCTGATAGCATATAGGCAGCAAGATTTGCCAATTCTTGATGGTCCCCAACTCTTTTTAAAGGAACTTTTTTTGCAAGATCAAACTTCTCCTTTAAATCTCCTGGTAATAATCTGTCCCAAGCTCCTTTAGTAGGAAATGGTCCTGGTGCAATAGCATTAGATCTAATTCCGTATTTCGCCCATTCTACAGCCAAAGACCTCGTCATCGCTAAAACACCTGCTTTTGCAGTAGCACTAGGTACAACATATGCAGATCCAGTCCAAGCATAGGTAGTCACGATGTTTAAAATAGTTTTATCTACTTCCTTTTTATCTATCCAATATTTTCCAAAAGCAAGGGTACAGTTCTTACTTCCTTTTAAAACAATATCTATAATAGTATCAAAGGCATTTGCACTTAATCTCTCGGTAGGAGAAATGAAGTTTCCAGCTGCGTTGTTTAATAATGAATCTACCTTACCAAATTTAGCTACAGTTGCTTCCAACATTGCTTCAACTTGATCGTAATGACGAACATCACACTGTAATGGTAAACAAGTTCCACCAGTTTCAGCTTCCAATTCTTTTGCGGTATTTTCTAGCTTCTCCAAATTTCTGGAAGTAATTGCCACATTGGCTCCTAATTCCAAGAAATATTTAGTCATCGCTTTTCCAAGTCCGCTACCACCACCGGTAACAACAATAGTTTTACCTTTTAAGGCATCATCACGAAGCATTTTTTTAGTATAATCCATATTTTTCAGTGTTCAGTATTTAGTTTTCAGTTCCTATTAATAGATCTGGATTAATAGGCTTACTGTGACTACATACTTTTTGGTTAATTAATCTATTAATATTTCTAAAAGCTGAATGGCAGCTTCACTTATTTTGGTACCCGGACCAAAAACAGCAACTGCACCGGCATCAAATAAGAATTGATAATCCTGAGATGGAATAACCCCACCCACAATTACCATAATATCTTCTCTGCCATGCTTTTTTAATTCTTCTATTACTTGCGGAACTAAAGTTTTATGTCCTGCCGCTAATGAGGATACTCCTAAGATATGAACATCATTTTCCATAGCTTGTTTTGCAGCTTCCGCAGGAGTTTGAAATAAAGGTCCAATATCTACATCAAAACCAAGATCAGCATAGCCAGTAGCTACTACCTTTGCGCCACGGTCATGTCCATCTTGTCCCATTTTAGCGATCATGATACGGGGACGTCTTCCATCTTGTTCCGCAAATTTATCGGCTAGTTCTCTTGCTTTAATAAAGGAAACATTGTCTTTCATCTGTTTTGAATATACGCCACTAAAGGTTTGAATTTTCGCTTTATATCTTCCGTAAACTTCTTCTAAAGCATCGCTTATCTCACCCAAGGTAGCTCTTTCTCGAGCCGCAGATACTGCTAATTCCAACAAATTACCGTCCTTATTTTTAGCGGCACTAGTTAAAGCTTTTAAGGCAGCATTCACTTTTTCTTGATCTCTGCTTTCTTTTATTTGCTTTAACCTTTCAAGTTGTTGCAAACGAACGGTTTGATTATCCACTTCCAAAGTAACAAGAGGATCTTCCTTTTCTAATCTATATTTGTTGTTTCCAACAATAATATCGGTCTCGCTATCTATTCGTGCTTGTTTATTGGCTGCAGCTTCCTCTATACGCAACTTAGGAATTCCAGCTTCAATAGCCTTGGTCATTCCACCTAATTCTTCAACTTCTTCAATTAGCTTCCAGGCTTTTTGCGAGATTTCATGAGTTAGGCTTTCTACATAATAACTTCCTGCCCAAGGATCTACCGTTTTGGTAATATTGGTTTCTTGCTGCAGATATAATTGTGTGTTTCTGGCAATTCTTGCCGAAAAATCGGTAGGTAACGCAATCGCTTCGTCTAAAGCATTCGTATGCAGAGATTGGGTGCCTCCAAAGGCTGCCGCTGCTGCTTCTATACAAGTTCTGGCAACATTGTTAAAAGGATCTTGCTCTGTTAAACTCCATCCACTTGTTTGGCAATGAGTTCTTAAAGCTAGAGATTTCTCACTTTTCGGGTTAAATTGTTTTACCAATTTTGCCCACAGCATTCTGGCAGCTCTCATTTTGGCGATCTCCATAAAATGGTTCATTCCAATAGCCCAGAAAAAGGAAAGTCTTGGCGCAAAACTGTCAATATCCATTCCTGCTTCCAGTCCTTTTCTTATATATTCCAATCCGTCAGCTAAGGTATATGCCAATTCAATATCGCAAGTTGCTCCTGCTTCCTGCATATGATATCCTGAAATACTTATGCTATTGAATTTCGGCATCTTTGCTGAAGTGTATTCAAAGATGTCAGATATTATTCTCATTGAAGGAGTAGGAGGGTAGATGTACGTATTACGCACCATGAATTCCTTTAAAATATCATTCTGTATAGTTCCAGATAATAAGGAAAGATCTACACCTTGCTCTTCTGCTGCAACTATATAAAATGCCATAATTGGAAGTACTGCCCCATTCATGGTCATAGAAACCGACATTTTATCTAGTGGGATTTGATCGAAGAGGATCTTCATATCTTCCACAGAATCTATAGCAACCCCTGCTTTTCCAACATCTCCAACCACTCGTTCATGATCACTATCATAGCCTCTATGTGTTGGCAGATCGAATGCTACAGAAAGTCCTTTTTGGCCCCCTGCTAAATTTCTTCTATAAAAAGCATTGCTTTCTTCAGCAGTAGAAAAACCTGCATACTGGCGAATTGTCCAGGGTCTTCTCACATACATAGTGCTATAAGGTCCACGCAAATAAGGCGCAATTCCCGCAGCAAAATGTAAATGCTCCGCATCTTCAATATCATTTTTAGAATACACTTTTTTTAGCGGAATATCTTCTGCTGTCATAAAAGTGCTATCCAAATTACTATTCGAAGATGCAGGTGAAGCTTCTTTCTTAAGTTTTATATGTTGAAGATTTTTTCTAGACATTTGTTTTATACTTAATGCTATTGTTCCGTTTTTAATCTTTCTTGCTCCGATCTTTCTGAAAGGCGTCTTTCCAAAATTGGCTGGAGTAAGGTTTTTCTCGGATTCATTTTCAGGAAGGGATACAATTCTAATTCTTTTGCCATTCTATCCTCTGGATTTTGGAATTTATTGGTTCCTATAAGAGTGATCTTTCCAGCATCGAATAGTTCCTGTTCTTTGGTAGCACTTTCAGCTATCTTTCGTTGAATGATTCCTTCCTTTAACTGCTTTAAAAATCCGCCGGCATTTTCTATCTCCTTAAAGATCTCTAAGGCTTTCTCTGCAAACTGCAGAGTTAGTGATTCTATATAATAAGCTCCATCTGATGCATTGGAAACCTTATCGAAATAGCTTTCATTTTTCAATACTAATAATTGATTGCGGGCAATCCTATCTCCAAATTCATTGTTCTTATGGTAAATGGCATCGTAAGGAGAATTGTAAACTTCATCTGCACCACCAAGTACTGCACTCATGCTTTGAGTGGTTGTTCGGAGGAGATTGACATTATAATCGTATAAGGTTTTATCTCTTTTTGAAGGTTGAGCTAAAATGCTGCATTTTTCTGAAACTTTATATTCTGAAGCTAAACTTGAAAATAACAATCTAAACGCTTTCAGTTTTGCGATCTCAAAAAAGTAATTGGAACCGGTAGCGGTTAAGAATTGAAGCTTAACTTCAGTATTAGTATTCTCCTCATTGTTAAAATGATTCAAATATTCGTTTGCATGGGCGAGCATATAGGCCAATTCCTGGGGAATCGTTGCCCCGGCATTTTGATACAAAGTACCATCTACGCTAATTACAGATTCGAAACCTTTGGTATTAGTAACTATTTTGTTCAAGATCTCATGATCCTTTTTTAAGTCATGATACCAGTTTCCAGAACGTGCTAAATTCCCAATAATATCTACCTGTAAGCTTATCTTATGTTCCTTTCCTGCTAAAAATGAAATTAAATTATTAGTAGTCTCTTCAGAAAGAAATTCAAAAGAAATATAAATAGGAGTATCGTTTAGTTCGACATTTTTAAATAGGGTTTTAAAATCTATTTTTTCCGAAGAAATAACAAACCATAAACTTTCTGCTCCTTTGTTAAGAACTTCCAAAGCTTTGATGTTGCTTTTAATATCCGATGCTACGTAGATCTTCTCACAAACATTCCAAGAAGTTGGGTTTGCAACAGAGATATTTTCTTTTAGGTCTTCAGCATTATAAAAGGGTTTTACCGAAATCCCATCTTTGCTATGAAAAATAAGGGTTTCATTATAATCTGCTCCTTTCAAATCGAATTGAATTTTCTGCTTCCATTCTTTGGCAGAAACTTCACGGAATTCGTTGAATAAGGTGTGACTCATAATAGCTGTTTTAAAATATAAATTTGTAAAACCAAAGTATGCTTAATCTATGGTGTCGTAATGAATGATATAGATATCTTCATCGGCTCTTTTCATGTAATAATGCTGTCTGGCATAACTTTCCAATTCAAAAGAATCGTTAAGATTTTCTATGATAGCTTTATCCTTAGAGATTTCTTTTTGGTAGTATTCTTTATTTACTTGTAATTTATTTACTTCTTCATCTAGTTCTCTATGGATTAACCAAGAGTTACTATCTAAAAAAAGCATCCATCCGCCAAAAATAAGTAAGATCAGCACGTATTTGTTACTGATGATTTTAAACCATTTTTTATTGCGAAGTTCCTTTAGTTTCATAAGTTTTAAAGATACAAAATTACGCCAATCTGTCTTTGATGATAGTTTGAACAATATCTACCGCCACGTTGTTATATCTATTGGTTGGAATAATGATATCTGCAAATTCTTTTGTAGGCTCAATAAACTGCTGATGCATAGGTTTTAAAGTAGTTTGATAACGCCAAAGCACTTCATCCAGATCCCGTCCTCGATCATTAATGTCGCGTTTTAATCTTCTAATTAAACGCTCATCACTATCTGCATGAACGTAGATCTTTATATCGAACATATCCCGAATATCTGCATGAGTAAGAATAAGAATACCCTCTACAATGATCACTTTTTTAGGCAGAATCGTTACAGTTTCTCCAGTTCTATTGTGTTCTTTAAACGAATACACAGGCTCTTCTATAGAATTTCCGCTCTTAAGCTCTTTAAGATGAGACACAAGAAGATCAAAATCGATGGATTTAGGATGGTCGAAATTTATCTTTACACGTTCTTCCAAAGACAAATGGCTGGTATCCTGATAATAAGAATCTTGAGAAATAACGGCAACCTCCTCATTTTTTAATTCATTAATGATCTGATTCACAACCGTGGTTTTTCCACTACCGGTACCACCGGCTATTCCAATAATAAGCATCTATAAATATTTTGGCGCAAAGTTAATTATAAGTTTGAAATAGGGGAGTAGTCCATCATTTTTATTGAATTTTAGATTGCCAAATCTATATGATCTAGAAAAGTATATGAAAAGCTTTATTTAGAGATAGCCTTAACCTCTTCTATAGTTACTTCTTTCTTAGAGCTATTACCCCATGAATTGGAAATATAATTCATAACATCTGCCACTTCTTGATCACTTAAACCCTGTGGGGCCATCACATTATTATAGCTTTCACCATTTACTTCAATAGGCCCAGATAAACCATATTTTATAGCTTTAAGACTCTCCGTTCTCTTATCTACTAGCCAATTAGAGCCAGCTAGTGGTGGGAAGTTACCTGGAATTCCTTTTCCGCTTGGTAAGTGGCAGGTTACACAAAAATTTGAAAAGACTTCTTTACCTCTTGCAAAACTTTCTGAAACTTTTTCCTGCTGTAGGTTATCTGAAATAGTGAATTCTTCTGAACTTGAGGTATTTTGATCTTTCTTTTTTTCTGAATTACAAGCCAAAAATAAGCTTGCCGTAAATAGTATAGGGAGTAGTTTCATTTATTTTGTTTTAGTTTCGTTAGCAATTAGTCTTACAATTCCAAGCCCTTCTACAGCTATATAAATATAGCCGTCTGGCCCTTGTCTTACGTCTCTTACTCTCCCAATTCCTTCCAGCAATCTTTCTCTTTTTACAACTTTTTCGCCGTCGAGAATATCCAGTTCCAAATATTGGAATTTAAGAGAGCCAATTAATAAATTATCTTTTAAATGCGGATATTTATCTGAAGTCACATAAGCCATTCCACTTGGTGCTATAGAAGGGATCCAATAATAAATAGGATCTTCCATATCTGGCCTGGAAGTTTCTGAGGTTATGGAAGTCCCGCTATAATTTTGACCAAATGTAACTACCGGCCACCCATAATTAGCACCTTTTTTAATAATATTAATTTCATCTCCGCCCATTGGTCCGTGTTCGTGTGCCCAGATTTCTCCAGTAATTGGATGAAGGATCATCCCTTGAGGATTTCTATGACCGTAACTATAAATAGCTTTTTTGGCAGTTTCATCATTTACGAATGGATTATCAGTTGGAATACTTCCGTCATCATTCAACCTATAGATCTTTCCATTATCTCTGGTAATATCTTGTGGATTCACATCTCTTTCTCCTCGCTCCCCAGCTGAAAAGTATAAATAACCCTCTTTATCAAATGCGATCCTTGATCCAAAGTGTTGACCCTTGGTAGTGTTTGGCGTAGCTTTATAAAGAACTTCCAATGAAGTTAACTGATTGTTCTGAAATTTAGCTCTAGATAAAGTCGTGTTTCCTCCTTCTTCATTTCCTTCTGAAGATGCGTAGGTGAAATAGATCCAGCCATTCTGTTCATAGTTTGGATGCAAAACAATATCTAATAAACCACCCTGTCCTCTGTTATAAACTTCTGGTATTTCCTGTACTTGTTGTTTTTTACCATCTTGGAAATGGATCAACTCGCCACTTTTTTCTGTAATTAGCATACTTCCATCTGGTAGAAATGCAATTCCCCATGGAATTTGGAGGTCGTCGACAATAGTTTCTACTGTGTAAGTATAGCTGCTGGCTTCTATGGTGGTGTCTTTTTGCGCACAAGCAGATAAAGACAGAAGTAGGACGTTAATTATGAGGAGATTAAATTTCATAAGTATGGTTTTAATTTATGTTAAAAATCGGAATTTGAATTTAAGTTAAATCCAAAAATTAATATAAGATAAAAATAATTCATTTAAATTTAATTGGGCGTAGGTAGATTGAAAGTAATTCTTATATTTGCAGCCGCTATGACAATAAGTATTTGTTACTTGTTAATTAGATAACCTTCGGGGTGTAGCGTAGCCCGGTTATCGCGCCTGCTTTGGGAGCAGGAGGCCGCAGGTTCGAATCCTGCCACCCCGACCAAATGGGTATTAAAACCCACCAAAACACTGTTAATCTCTTGATTATCAGTGTTTTTTGTTTTTAATGATATCAAATAATATCATTTAAATACATAAGTCTGGTGAATCATTCGGTGAATCCTTTTATTACAGATATTTACGTAACTTCATAGAGCATTTAACTGATTTGACTTTCGTCTTTGCAAACTGATTGTTTCATTAACGACGCTTGAAATGCCTAATTACACTACCTTTTCCGTATTATTCTTTGTTCGTAAACACCATAACGACACAAAGAAATTATTTATTTATGCCCGAGTTACCGTGGATGGAAAACGTTCAGAAATCAGCCTAAAAAGATCAATTTCGGTGAATCATTGGGACGCCTCAAAAGGACGTGCCAAGGGAACTACTCCAATAGCAAGAACCTTAAACCAGTATTTAAACCAGATCTATACTAAATTCTTGGACTGCCATAAACAACTTTCCTCAGAGAATAAAGTGGTTTCCGCCCAGAGTATCAAAGCCCGGTTCTATGGGAATGATGAACACCAGAAAACTTTGTTGGAATTAATGAGTTATCACAATTCCCACATGAAAAACGTGTTGAAACCCGGAACGATGAAAAATTATCATACCACCGAAACCTATTTAAAAGAGTTTTTAAAGCAGAAAATGAGCTGCAATGATATCGACATCAAACAAATCAACTATCGGTTCGTAACCGACTTTGAACAGTTTCTACGCCTATATTCTGTTAAGGTTTCTCGCAAGACTTGTGGCAATAATGGCACGATGAAACATTTGGAACGTTTTAAAAAGATGTTGAATCTTTCCATTAGGCTGGAATGGTTGGTTAAAAACCCTTTTGACAATTTTAAATTCAGGTTCGAGAAAAATGAGCGGCAATATTTAAGCAAAAGAGAACTTCAACTAGTAGAGAGCACTGCATTTACCAGTAGCAGCTTACAAAAAGTAAAAGACATTTTCATCTTCTCCTGTTATACAGGGCTTTCTTATATAGATCTAAAAGAATTGACCATTCATCAGATTATTAAAGGAATCGATGGCAACAATTGGATCTATACCAAACGGGAGAAAACAGACGAAACAGTAAAGGTGCCACTTTTGCCTCAGGCCCAAAATATTATAGATCAATATGCCGATAGTATAAAAGACGAATTTTTATTCCCGGTATTTTCTAACCAGAAAGTCAACAAATATCTAAAAGAGGTGATGCTGCAATTGAAAATAAAAAAAACAATTACCTTTCATTCTGCCAGGCACACTTTTGCGACCACGGTTACCTTATCGAACGGCGTTCCTATAGAAACTGTTTCCAAGCTTTTAGGACATACCAAATTATCTACCACTCAGATTTATGCACGAGTTTTAGAGAATAAATTAAGCGAGGATATGATGCTACTGAAAGAAAAACTAGGATCGTGATTTTAATAACGAAGATGTGTGCCTATTGCCTATATCTTTATACTACCGATGGTCACGTCACGTTTAAAAAATTCAGGCTTAGAGGCAAGTAGATGAATCTCTGAAAAGAAAAATTGAGCTTAAAAAGAAATTTTTAAACTTACCAGAAGTTGGGTAGGCCTAAGTCTATAGGTACTCTGAATATATGAGAACTCCGAATTAGATACTCTCACAAATTCATTGGTATTTAAAACATTATTCCAACTAGCTCTTAAATCAAAAGCCGGTTTTTTAAAGGTGTATTGATAATTTAAATTCAGGAAATAGTTATTACGATTTCTGTTTGAAATACTATTATAATAATATTCAGAATTTGCACTTAAATATTGCCGCTCACTTAAATAAAAGAAGAAATCTACGGAATGTGATTGAGTTCTTATTGGTTCAGTCTCTCTACTTTCTATAATAGTGTATAAATAACTTAAATCAGCATTATAAGTAGTGCTTAACCAATCTGTAATTTCAGATTCCAATTTCGCATTAAAATTCAAATTTTGATTTTGTATGTCTGCAAAACGCTCATTTAACAATTGTTCCCGTTCAATACTTGAAAAAGTAGAGCTTAAACTTAAAGTAGTATTGATTTTGCTAAAATATTTACTGCCCCTAAGGTTTAAAGTATGTGAATTAGAATAATTTTCCTTTACCAACGCTTCAAAAACGGTAGCTCCATTTTGATTTATAAGGTTGCTATATAAAAGGTTGTTTTTTGTTTGAGAAAATGAATAAGAACTACTGGCAAAAATGGAATTAATAGGATTACGGTAGGAAATTCGCCAGCTATAATTTTGTTGAAAATTCTCTGATATTGGTGCATTGTACCGTTGTAAATTCCGGTAGTCGGTAAGGATAAATCCGTAGTATAAATTAGTAACATCGCCAAAATTATTCTTAAGATTTGCGTATATGCTAGCTTCCCAAAATACTGAAAACTCTTTTTTAATAAATAAATCAGGTTCAAAAGTGAAGCGGATTAAGTTTTGCACTTTGTCTAAATTACGATCTTCAATATTAAAAATTCGGTAATTGAAAGGTGTTTGAAGGCGTATATTCCAGCTATTTTTCTTGTAGATAAACTTGCTTGTAAAATAAATATTTGAAGAAAAGAAATTGAGATCATTACGGTAATTTCCCTTAAGGGTTTCAGTTTCATTATTGTCAATTAGAATTAACTGACTATCCAATTTTTGATTTTGTATCGCAAAACCAATCTCAGGTGCAATAGTAATATCTTTTAATCCTTTGGTAAAGCCTGCGGAGTTTTCGGTAAAAAAAGTAAAAGATTTTAAAATCTGATTTGTACCTGTATAAGGCTGATTTTCATTCAATAATTCTTTGTATCGACCAGGATTTACATTTAGATTTTGTGAGGATCCTGTATAGCCGGTATTTGATGCAAAGGTAATTAGTTGTTTTCCGAATGGTTTAAGAAGTTTTAATTTATTTCTAAACGCCGAGAATGGGTTGTTAAGTGCTTGTAAGATTTGGTCATCTTGGGTACGAATATTACCAAACTGTGAATCCCAAAAATTATTGATTTCCAATGTGTTTTTCAGGTAATTATCATCTGTGTTCTTTTCCAAAATAAATTTAGACTGTAAATTTTTGTTATAAAAATTATTATTCACTCTTTCCAAAATAGAAATGGTATCATTCTGTGTAAAGAAAAGGGTTTGGGTATTTCCCATTTGTTGTTGACTATCGTTCAAATAAGATACATTTATCTTTAGGTCAATATCATTTTTAAGCCGAAACAAATAGTTAGCTGATCCTAAATGTACATTATTGTCCAGCCAGCGTTCTTGGGAAAAAGATGGTGCTGCAATTTTACGAATTGAAATCCAATCCCTTTTGTTGATATTAAGTTCCTGCCTTCCAAAATCTTCAAAGGAAAAGTCCCTGATCTCGAGAGATACATCGTTACCTGTATTGTTGCCTTGATAAGAAAAAATTGCTTGTTGTTTTTTGGTAAAAACCATCGGGGTAATATTTGCTTTCCAAAGAATGGGTGAAATACCGCTGCCCAGTTCAGCACTTCCTGTGAGGGTTACTTTTTTTTTAAGTTTTATATTTAAAGAAGCCCTTTCGGAAAACTCCAGACTGTCCAATAGCTTTATGGGTTGGTGGTTTTCCAGTATTTGAACCTGTGATACATCATCTGCCGAAAGGTTATTGTTGGCGAGGTTATACCTGCCTTCCAAAAGATCAAGGCCTTCTATATAATATTTCTGAATGGGTTCCCCTTGATAGTAAATTTGACCTGAACTGCGTATTTCTATTCCTGGCATTTTTTTTAGCACATCGGCTATTACCCGGTCTTTTTGATCTTTAAAAGCTGAAACGGAATAACTAAGGGTATCCCCTCTTTTTTCTATTATTTTTGATTCTATATGCACCTCTTTCAATTCTTCTGATGATTCTGTAAGTTGCACTATAATATGTTGAGTTTTATTTTGAAATTTATTATTCCAATTTTTAAAGCCCAAGTGTGCAACCTTGACGAAAAAGTATTCCGAATCAGTCTTTACATCTATCTGAAATTTGCCATAACTATCTGAAATACCATACGCAATTATATTTGCAGTTGAATCTTGGGTTATAGTAATGGTTGCCCCGCTCAAACGTTGGTTATCTTTATCAGTAATTTCGCCGGTAATAACTGTTTGCGAAAAACCTTTGCAAAAGAAAAATAACAACAAAAGGAGAAAGCAGGGTTTTAACTTCATTTACTTTATTCAAGTTCGATTGGATTATTTTGATTTTTCAATCTTGCCCGTTGATTTCTATCATATTTATCCAATCCTTCTTTTGGGATATGTATTCCGGGATTGTTTAATATTAAGGATGGCTTTTCTTTTATTTTTTTTCGAAACAAATCCAAATCAGCATCTGAAATTTTGGTGTAATCTTTTTCAGCAACATTTACAGATTCCTTAATTTTCTCTATACCTTTGGCTGTAAAGTGATAGTGACTTTTTGAATCATAAATTTCAAGGATCATTCCGGGCAGCCCGTGAAATTTGTAAGGGCCTTCAGGAACCGGAAGGTTAGAGGCAAACCAGGCTTCATAATCCCTGCCCTTAAAGTGTGTACGAGCCAAGGTAGTTTCATAACCCAATATATTTTTTTTGCTGTTCTCAATTTTCCAAACTAATTGAGATAATTTATTCTCCGTTTTATATTTAAATGTGGTAAAATCATATAAGCAGATCAAATTATCATTTTTCTGATCCTTATATATTTTATATCTAAATTTCGATTTTTGAATCCCAAATAATGCCCTAGGATTTTTAGAACTTAATATAGAATCTTTGAGGTGCGTAGTTTGACTTCTGAACACAGAAACTTTATCGTCTACATCTAAGTACATATATTCTGTATCTACAGAAAATCGATCTAAAGAATCAATTTGAAATGACAGTTCATAAGTTACCCGCAGCATATTATTGCTTTGTTGAGAAAATAAGAGTATTGGGAAAAAGTAAAAAAAATGGCAGAAAACTTTTTTTAATATCATTTATTAGAGTCCTTATTCCAATTCTATGGGGTTATTTTGATTTTTAAATTTGTTCTTAATTCGCTTTTTATCTTGTGGGCTAAGCATTAGGGTAATACCTCTTGCTTCGGCTCTTTGGAAAAAGTTTTCGTAATATTCTTTTTTAAATTTAAAAAATTCTTCTTTTTCAATGACCACATAATTATTAGTGTAATCTTTATTTTCTACAAGTTCATCTTTATTAATGTTTTCCCATTTTATTAATTGATAATTGTAATGATTTTGAGCATCTTGAATTTGAATAATTAAACCAGGTAAACCTGAAAATTTATAAGGCCCCTCACTAATAGGAAGTTCCTCAGTGAACCAAGCAATGTAATTTCTTCCTGCAAAATAAGTCTTTGCCTTCTGTACCTTGTACCCAGCTACAACTTTTGTTTCTGGCAAAATTCTCCAATCTAATTGCTTTAACTCTTCCGTATATAAATAATCATCTTTTCCTTTTTTCTCTGTAGTAATTATTTGGTTCTGTTCTCTATTTTTATAAACTGTCTCTGCAATATTTGTTTTTGGTAAATCCAGCCCCATTAAGTTTATTGAACCTGAACTGGTTTGATTTTTAATGGTTTCTCTCATTATAGAGTCTCTTATTATTCTTGCTTTACTTATAAATTTAGACTGGCTATCTCCTATTAATAGTAATAGTTCTTCATGTTTTTGATCTGATAAGTTTGTAGTGTCTGTCTTAAATTTCAATAAATATGTGGCTTTAAATTTTAAAGAAAATTCCTTAGAGATCGTTTGCGATGAGATGCCTAATGTGTATAAAAAACATGTAATAATGAGTAAATTTTTCATAGATATATAATTTTAATAATGTGGGCGTAAATAATACGCCCACAATGTAATGATTAACATAATTCGTCTTCAAAATAGTAAATTTCGTTCATAAGCTGCTCAAATGTATCTAAGTTACAGGCTAAGCCACCTATTCCACAGGATAAAGTAAATTTAACACAATCTACATTTTCGATCGATTTAGAATTTTCAATAGAATTGTTAGAGAAGCCATAAGAAAAAGCAAAAATCCCTACTAAAGTTAAAGTTAATTTTTTCATGATAATTAATTTTTAAAACGATTATAAATATTTTTTAGTGTCTGCGAAGAACGCTACATTTGCAGCATATTCCTCTGGTTGGTAAGTAGCATGTTACATAGGCAAGTTATTTAAGAGATTAATAATTAAGCAATATTAAGAACTCCCCAATCAGGGGTTTTTTGTATTTATAATAAAAAGTTATTGATTCGAAGTAGGGTGTGAATCCTTAAAAATTAAAAATATACAAAAATTTTATAAAATCAATTTTTTCGATTAAAGAAATTTCTTACAGAGTTGAAAAGTTTTTCACTGAATTTATGTAGTTTGTGCTGTATTACTGTATTTAAGCATTCCATAGAACAATATAAAATAAATTTATCAGACGAATTACTTTTCTTTTTACCTTTGCAACCTCCGGGCGCAAAGCAAGATTGTCATGACAATGACACATCTTGCTTTGCTTATTTAAATCGTCAATCAATTATTAGAGTTAACGGCTGAAATCTAAACATCCAACCGCTATAAATATTAAAAATATAATTGGTAAAATTACTTCCAAAAGCCGTTTTCAATAATTTTGTCGCAAAAATGAGCCTGTTTTCAGGGGCTTTCAAGGCATTTGTCTCAAATTTAGTAAAATAAGATAAACTAATATATTATAAATAACTTACAGTCAATGAATTAGGAATATGCAACATCGCGCAGCGTGTTACCCTCTTGCTATTCCTAATTTCATTTTTAATTAAAATAAAAACGGAATACTAATTGAAAAAATAGTCTCACGGTGCTACATACAATTTACTTTTTTTATCCTAAGCACTTTCCTTTTTTGATTGACCTTAAATTTTTCTGAAAATAAATATTCCCAAACCATTAAATCAATTTACTTCTTCCAGAGCCTTCGCTACTACCTTTTTTTGATGCTGTTCCTTTCAAGATTTAGAATTAGGAAAGGACTTATAAAAGGGCAAAGTATGAAGCCCGGCTTATGCAGTCCGGCTAACTTCTAAATCTTGTCCATTTGCATCTACTAAAAAAAGTAGCAGGAAAATGGAAAACTAGTTTTTAGGAAAGTCTATTTTAAAGAAAATCATATCTTTACAACACAAAGACGACTAAATAATATGAAGCTCTTTGTTTTATGAAGTTTGGTGAATCATTCGGTGAAACATCAATTTGATTTTCAGTGAAAGCACTGTGGATAGGGAGTTTGTTCTTGAATAAATTATCCTGCCACCCCGACGAAAAAAAGCCTTGAATGAAAGTTCAGGGCTTTTTTAGTTCAAAAAAAATCGAATATCGCAGGTTCTCTCGAACTATAAGAAGCCTTGAACGAAAGTTCGGGGCTTTTTAAATTATTTGGACTATCCTATTTTATGACGATGATCATAATCCAACCCAACTGGCCTTTGTAAATTTATTTTGTGATAGGAGCTAGACATTCATAATCCATAAATAATATGAGAAAAATAGGTTTAATAGGAGGGACTTCTTGGCATTCAACAATTGTATATTATAGGATGATCAATGAAATGGTTGGTGAGAAAAGAGGTACTTGGGGCAACCCGCCATTAATTATTTATAGTTTGAATATTGAACTTATGCGCGAACAGAATAAGGAAAAAATTAATATGGCCTATCTGGATATTGCAAAAAAATTGGAAAGTATCGGAGCAAAAGCGCTCGTAATTTGTGCGAATACCCCTCATATGGTTTTTGATTATGTTCAGCCTAAAATAGGAATTCCTATCTTACATATTGCAGATGCTGTTGGGTTAGAAGCTACAAATAATAAAATAAAGAAGTTGGGATTATTGGGTAACCAACCTACGATGACACGTGGTTTTATGCAGGAGTATTTAAAAGGAAATTTTAGTATTGAGACAATAATTCCCGATCCTGAGTATATAGATAAATGTCATTATTATATTTCTAATGAATTAACTCAGGGAAAATTTACAGAAGAAGCTAAAAGTTTTTTTATAGACCAGATGGAATTGCTTAAAGCAAAAGGGGCTGAGGGGATCATTTTAGGATGTACAGAACTTCCAATGCTTCTTAAGCAAAATAATTTTAATTTACCATTATTGGCTACTACTGATTTACACGCAGAGATGGTGGTGAAATTTATTCTTGAAGATTCGATTGTTAGCTAAAATAAAAGGCCCTGTAATTTTTTACAGGGCCTTTTGTTTATGTTCATTGTTTCCTTAGAAAGTTACAGCAAGCTTACCTCTAAGGAAGAACGGGGTTCCAGGAGTAAAATGTATTTCTTCTACAGGTGCAGATTCATTAAATAATCGGCTTTCTGTAGCAAATTGAGTCTCGTTCCATTCAGTATTAAAAATGTTCTCTACAATAATTCCGTAAGACCAATTTTTCCAATTATAACTAACATTAAGATCTGTAATAAAATAACCTTCAGCTACAATAGAGTTATCTTCATTGGCAGGTCTATTATCTACAAATCTATAGGTTAGACCTCCCGAAAAACCATTGAGATCGTTAATGCCAATTCCTCCAGATGAAGTAAAGCTTGGGGATAATGGAATGAAATCTTGCCCTTTTGTTTGCTCTGTACTTCTAGCATAGGTATAGTTAACATCTGTATAAAGATATAACCAATCCCGGGCTTGGTAACGCGCCCCTAATTCTATACCTAATCGTCTAGTCTTTCCGCTTGGTTCTACAATACCTGCGTCTCCTACATACACAAACTCTTGATCTAGGAACAAACTCCAAAGTGCAGCATTTAAAGCTAATTTTTGCACAGGCTTAAATATCGTTCCAAAATCCAATCCATACGCGGCAGGTAAAATAGATCTCCCGTCGTTGGCAACCACTACTCTGGCATCGTTAGAGTGAAATCCTATTCCAGATTTAAGAAAAAGTTGCCAATCTCTATTTACCGAATAGATCGTATTAAGTTTTGGGCTAAATGCGAATTTAGTTTCACTTTGATTATTGTAAGTGGGAGTTATCTTATTTAAATAATCGAATTTAAAATAGTCTAATCTAAGTGCTGGATTAAGAGTCCATTTTCCTAATTTAAATTTGGTGTTCAAAAAAGCATACGTGTTTACCTCATCTATATCTCCATAAGAGATTTGATTTAATGTTGTTTGCCGGTTTAGGGTGCTAGAAAGTTCCACATCGTTTACCTTATCATAGCGAAACCCAATTCCCGAAGCATACTCTAACTCACCATTGCTTCCAAGATCTATGTTTTTTCTCTCAAAAACACTCTCTGCTCCAATGAGTACACGATTTTCTTTTTGTCTTATTTGATCCCCGTTTACAGGGTCTTCAAGAAAAAAGGTAAAGTTGGAGTAGAGCTCAAAATCATACTGAGAAATAAATGCTTTCGATTTTATAACGCTATTACCATCAATTCTTTTAAAATGATTAATAAGTAGGTTAGATCTACTAGTATTCCCGCCTTCTGTGTCGTCTATAGCCCCAAACCTTCCAATTAAATTTTGGTCTATTGCCCTTTGAGGTATTTGTCCTGAGGCATCCCACTTACTTTGGAAATGAGAAGCAGTAATTGTTAATTCTTGATCTCCAATTAAATTATAATTATATCTACCTATTATGTTTATTCGGTTAAAATTCTGGGGAGAATCAAAGGGGCCGTCAGATAGTGATAATTCAGACGCCACATAGGCCTTGCTATTTCCAGATTCCACAAGTTTAAACATGCTTACTAGACGTTTGCTATTAAACTGGCCAGCCTCTAAAGAAATTAAATTTTTATCCAGATCTTTTTTTAATTGAAGGTTTATATAGCCTGCAGTATTAAAATTGCCCTTATCCGAATAAAATGGTCCCTTGCCAAAATTTAAATTCTCGATGGTTTCGGGAATCACAAAATGTAGATCTGCATAACCTTGCCCATGAGCGTGAGACACCATATTTACTGGCAATCCATCTACGCTAATTGCTATATCGGTTCCATGATCCACATCAAAACCTCTTAGAAAAATCTGTTCTGCTTTTCCACCGCCTGCATGCTGACCGATTATTAAACCTGGTACTTTTCTAAGTATTTCCTGAGATGATTTTACAGGATTTGTCTGAATGTCTATCTCCATTAGTCTACTAAGTGCATTCACTTCAGAAACCAATACTACTTGTTCTAAAGATATACTAGACTCTTCCATTACAAGGGTGAATGGCTGGTCGATATTTTCTGCTGAGATGATCGCAAGTTTAGTTTTGTAGCCGAGGTTCGAAAAATATACGGAGTCCTTTAGATTACTTTTAGAGAGGTTAAATGAACCTGAGGCATCAGAGTGACTATGTTGGCCGGTATTTTTATTAAATATCGCCACATTTTCCAGGGGTTGGTTATTCGAACTAACAACGATGCCTTCAATTTTTTGAGCAAAGAGGACATGGGTAAAGAGTATTATAAATATTGTAATTATATATTTCATTTTGGAAATTTATTGAGTTATTAGGATCCATGAAAGATCGCTTTATGTAAGTATGTTAACAGAATACATATCACAAGAATCTAGACCTTAGAAGTTTTAGGAATAGATAAGCACTCAGCAAAAGATAATAATAGATTAGATGGATGTAAAATCCATTCATTCTCTATTTCTGCTGAAATAAATTAAGATATGTTTTATGAAAGCGTACTTTGAGGAGGAGGAATTACAATTTCCAAATTCAGGCCTTTAAATAAGTTATAGTAGAACCATAAACACTTCTTTTCATATTCCTTAATGGAGTAAGCTAATTCCAAATTAAAAGAGAGTATATGTTTATCTATTTTATTTTTGATAAAATCTTTTTCATTATTATTTTGTGAATGATCTGTAATAAAAAGTGAGTTGAAAAAGGATATTAACTCGTGTTTGTGAGTTTCAATTTTTCCTTTAGAATGCTTGTCTATTTTCAATTCATTATGACTTGAAACCAAGAATTCATGGTCGTGAACCACATTTTGATGATGATGTTTTTCAGTATGTTTTATAGCATGATGATCATCTGGAACTTGCAGTGCAGCTATGACATTATGAGAAATCTTATGAAGGAGTATATTAAATTCTGAGTGTAATGGAGAAATCACATATAATAAGGATATTACAACCAGTAGGCTGCGAACAAAAATAGAATGACTGGATCGTTTGGTCCTCAAGTATAATTTAGAATTAAATAAAAATATGAATTACCTCTATATCTACGTGATAAAATACAGAGAGGTTTTAAAAATGTTAAAGGTTTTTAATTTTAATATAAATCGTTGCTTAGAAATTGGCTCTTTTAATTCGTTGTGAATATTAATATTTAAGAAAATTGAGATAATATGGCTGGACTAAGAAAGCAAATAAATTCTTATTAAAATTTACAGAATGAATAATTTTAGAAATTAGGATCGAGCTTAAGATATAGTAAATAGAAGCCTCTTCTATATCTGCTTTCATTTCAGAATTTTAGAATATCCAAAAAGACTAAAGTAGTATTGAAAAATAATTCTATTTTTGAATACTTTAAAAAATACGGTTTACCCCAAATCACCTATTTTAACATTTTGAGAATGGCAAAGGATACAAAACGAATTTCATTAAAAGAAAGATTAGTTCACGCTACAAGATACTTTGCAAGTTTTTCGCTTATTTGGTTGTTACTCATGTTTGTGTTTAGTGCAGTAGAGTTAAGCCTTAATTCTTTTACTAATGGTTTACCTAGTGGATTTTTTAACCTATTACTTTGGAGTGGATATTTAGACCTATTATTTTGGTTAAAATGGGTGCTTATAATTTATATTATATATGTCCCAATTTATTTGCTTTCTCCCAGATTAGCGAGATTAAGTTTCCAGATTTTAATGATCTTGTTTTTTGTAATTCAAATTTTACTGCTAAATTATTTTAATGCTGCATTGGTAATGCTGGGAGCCGATCTTTTTGGTTACAGTATAGAAGACATTAAGCAAACTGTTGGTTCTTCTGGTGGCTTAAATGCAGTTTCTATTATTACTTTTATAGTTCTTATTAGTATTGTTATTTTTTCTACTCATTTATTTACCAAAAGGGTGAAGCCAACATTTTATATTGCTCTCATTTTGCCACTGGTTTCGCTTTTATTTATGTCCTTTAGTGAATATAAAGCAGTTGGAAAGGTAAATTTAGATTCAGATTATGCCAATAGTTTGGTCACCAATAAATCTGATCATTTTTATAGCAGCGCATATTCCTATTATAATCCAGTGATTTTTGAAACAGATATCTATGCCGATAATTATATTGGTGACTTTTTTAATAAGTTTAGTGAAGGCATTACATTTAATTTTATAGATGAAGAGAATTATCCTTTTTTACATGAGGAAGTTACTAACGATGTATTATCTCCATTTTTCACTCCACAAGAGAAAGCTCCAAATATTGTTATTATTTTAGTTGAAGGCTTAGGAAGGGCGTTTACAAATGAAGGAGCATATTTAGGGAATTTCACACCGTTCTTGACAGATCTTGCAGAAGACGGAATGTATTGGAAAAACTTCCTAAGTCAAGGGGGAAGAACTTTTGCTGTATTACCATCTTTACTTGGCTCTTTACCTTTTGCAGAAAACGGATATTTAGGGATGGGTAATAACATGCCTAAGCAATTGTCTTTATTGAATACTCTAAAATTTAATGGTTATAACACCTCTTTCTATTATGGAGGTGATGCACAATTTGATAATATGGCACTCTACTTAAATGCCAATAAAATAGATGAATTGAATGATGAAAAAACATTCCCTTCAGGATATAAAAAATTACCAGCAAATAATGGATTTTCATGGGGATATAACGATAAAGAGCTATATAGATATTTTCTGAATTCTAGAAAAGAAGTAGAAGAAAAACCCCAGTTAAGTGTGCTTTTAACGGTCACTACGCATAGTCCGTTTCTAATTGATGAGGTAGATAAATACAACACCAAATTTGAAGAACGAATGGATTATCTCAGATTTAATGAATCTGAGAAGGAATCTCATAGAAATTATGCGAAGCAATATCTAACTATATTGTACGCAGATGATGCCTTGAAAAATTTCTTCGAAGAATACAAAAAGAGAGCAGATTATGATAATACGATCTTTCTTATAACTGGAGATCATAGGATTCCGGAAATCCCAATGAGCACGAAAATAGATAGATATCATGTGCCGTTAATTGTTTATTCTCCCTTATTAAAGAGGACTGCAGAGATTGAATCTGTTTCTACACATTTCAATATTACTCCAAGTATATTATCTTATTTAAAAAGCAATCATAATATTAAATTACCTAAATACACAAGTTGGGTAGGGCAGGGCTTGGATACTACCAGAAGCTTTCAGAATATTCATTACTTACCATTGATGCAAACAAAAACTAATTTAGATGATTTTATTATGGGAGAATATCATCTAAATGGGACAGATCTTTTTAAGATGAACAAAGATTTGGGTGAAGATCTAGTGGATGACGAAACTGAAAAGAATAGGTTAATGGGAGCTTTTGAATTGTTTAAACAACGTAATTCTGAAATAATTATAGGAAAACAAATGATACCAGATTCCATTTATTCCAATTACACGCCTAATTAATAATGGAAATTACTATTCTTCAATATATTCCTCAAGAATAGTGTTTATTAAAGGGCGATAATATTTCCAGAAAAAACTTGTTCTTTCTGTGATATCATTTTCATCGTAAAACATCCCTTTAAAGTATCCTATGCCTTTAAAATAAGAAGAATTATAATTTATAGGATTATCGCTAAAATCTCCTGAAAGATAAAAGAAACTATAATCCTTGTTTTTATGCATTGTAATTGCAGGGAATATGTTAGGAATACCGTATTTATTTAGTTCCTTCATACCTTCTTTATTGGTGCTTATATTAAACGATGATATTACTTCATTGACCTTTAAATCTGGTTTCATTACATCAAACCAGAATGAGTATCTAATCTTTTCAGGTAGACCATAATGATCTTGAGCAAATTCTGTACTAATTATATGCGGCATTGCATTGCTTAAATGAGTGTCCTCTTCTAAGATCACCACTTGGTCTTGATCATTCACAAATGCAATTCCAGATTTTGTAAAAGGCCATTGATTATTATGAGATTTTTTGTAATTTTTAATTAACCACTGTGGTAATTCTTTATTCACTTCCAGATCTAAATTATCAAAATATCTGGCGGTCCAGCCTGTCCATTTTAAAGCAAACATTTCCTCAAAAAGAGCTCTATTTCTAGATTGTGTGGGAGAGCCAATAGTATTGAATTCGGTAATTATTAACTTTTTTTTCTCCTTCATTAAAGCTAGTAACTCTAGGTCTTTATCACTTAAACCTCCATATAACATTCCGGAACGTTCGTTAACATTCGTTTTCTGAAACCATTCATTGTTATAAATTCCATAGGTATCTGTAAAATATACCATATCTGCATCATCACTTAATTGGTCTATTTGCTTGGAGGTAAATCTTTCAAGACCTTTTAACTTATACTTTTCATCTTCCAAAGGGAAAAATCCAAAATAATCATGATCAATTTCGTAAGGATCTATGGATGTTTTTGTATATCTATTATAATTAAGGATCCAGTTAAATGATATATGTTCTTGCCCTTGTGTGGTAAGTACTGTTTTATCTATAATAGCTGCTACAAACTTTGTTTTAGGAGTAAAGATCCAAGCTAGCCACATGAAAAATGGTAAGAAAAGGAGTAATAAAATAATTGTAAATACAATGTTCTTTTTCATTATTAAAACCTTTTGGTATAGCCTGCACCTATAGTGAACTGATAGCCTTTTTGATCTAATTTGTATTCTTGATTTTCCGCACTTAAATCAATGGAAAATATATTTGTTTTATTTATAGACTTTCTATACCCCAAATTAATATTACTAGATTTTAAATCCTCTTGTTTAATTGTTCCTATGATATCATTATCATCATTATATAAGATATAATTTTCAGGTCTATCTGGGGAGAGTCCCGTTCCAATTCTTAAGCTTAAGAAATCATCTGCACCAGCTAAATAATATCTCACAGTTAAAGAAATAGATTTAGATAGAGAATTATTGGAAGGTGTTAAATAGGTTCTTAAATTAAACCAATAATTACTGTAATACTTACCTACAGATGCTGTATAAATCCATGTAGATTTGCTGAAACTTAGAAACCTAAATCCGGCATCTGCTTCAAAGGATTTGGGAAGATTGGCATACAAAGAAAATCCAGCACGATATCTAGGGAAAATCCCACCGTTCTCTGAGATACCACCGCTCACATAAGCATAAAATGTATCGGAGATTCTAGGATATGCATCTACTTCAAATTGCACTCCATTAGTAGTAAATCTATTTGCGTAATTAAATCTTCCTGTAACAGAACCTAATGCTGTTGCTCTTCCATAACTTATACTTCCCAAATGCCATGGATCACTAAAACGTTCATCGAAATAGACAAAATCATAGTCTACACCAATTTGGTTTTTTGAGGATAGATTCTTGATGGTCTGACTAAAAGCTCTGGCTTCAGAATAATTGGGATGAAAAGCAAGTAATTCATCTAGGGTAGTATTGGCTTCAGTAAATCGTTCTAGATTATTTAGAATCTTAGCCTTCAGCATCATTAATCCTTTAGAGTCCGGATTTTTATCTATTCCCGGTTGAACAACTTCTAAGGCTTTTTTTGGATTATCATTCCAATACTCTAAATAACCGTAGGCTAAATGAGCATCTTCATATCCCGGACTTTTTTTAATTACTCTATCGAATTCTTTTCTTGCCATTTCTACTTCATCGGTCCAAGTGTAGAGTCTTCCAAGAAAAATTCTAATATCGGCGTAATCTGGACTTATTTCTAAAGCTTGTTTTGTAATTCTTATTGCTTTTGGGTAATCATCTTCATCGAAAGCTGCTGTTCTTGCGTTTATAAATAACTCGTCTGATGATAGCGTGTCTTGAGCATTTAATGAAGAAGAAAAAACTAGAAAAATCAATATTAAACTGAAGGCGGAGAAAAAGTTGATTTTTCCACACGCTAGATTAGGTAGGTGATGTATCACAAATGGGGTTTTAGGGTGCTTTTTAATAATTGGATAAACATAAAAACAATAATCGACTAATATAATGTTAGTTATAGGTTGTTTAAACCAATAAAAAAATAAAGATAAATAAATTCTAATCTCTCAAAAATAAGTTTTCACTTTATTTGTCTCATTTCTATCTTAAAAGTCTGTAGTTTATTTTCAAAACTTAAATCCAAAACGTAGATCCATGCATTTAAAAAACCAAATTTGATGGTTCTTCGCAAGTGTTTTTTTGTTAGTAAAGGACAGATTAATAGAAGTCTTCTTTATTGTGTTATATCAATAAAAAGTGATAATATTACGCCATCACTTTTATATTTCTGTTTTAGTAATTACTTAATTTAAAATTTGCCTATAGATAAAAAAATACTGTTTGAACTTTAAAAATCCCCAATGAATATTTATACCTATCTCGGTGTTATGAATTTTCGTACTTCTTAATGCGAAAAGCACTGGTAATACAAGAGGATATTATTATCCTAAAGATCATAGAGCGTTTGGTTGTACTAAACCATTACGAATGCAAGGCTATTCGATCTATTAACGATCTGGATATAGAAGATCAATCTGAAAATTTCGATGTTATAATCTCAGATATTCTTTTTGATGGAATTGCACCTTTAGATTTTGTATTTCAAATTCAGGAAATTATCCTTCATAAATCTTTGATCATTGTAACCAATATGGGGCAAAAAAAGATCCAGAAAGAGATATTAGCTTCACAAAATGTAATTGGCTTTTTTCCTATTCCCTTAGATATGGACAATATTCAAAAATTAATAGCCTGATGGAAGCTGAGATTTTAAAGCTACTTATAAAATTTTTGCTATTAGTTTTGCTAATTACTTTTGGTTCTATCGCCTATACCATGTTATATAGAAAATGGCGAACTAGGCGTTTAAAATTAATAGAGAACAGTTTTGCAAACATATGCTCCTTGTATCTATATCCTAAACCAAATGAAAAGCCTAATCTTATTGAGATACAAAGAGAATTGAAAGCTGTAGGCATCGTTCCATCTAAACCTAGGAACGTTCAATATTTGATAGATCTTATGATTAGAACCCAACGATCTATACTCGGGGTGAATTATATAAAACTTAAAACACTTTTCACACAAATACCACCTTATGGAGCTTCAGCAAGTAAGCTGAACAATAAGAAATGGTATATAAAAGCAAGAGGGATTCGGGAGATCTATGAAATGGATCAAAGTCAATATACACGTGAACTAATAAGGCTTAGAAATAATAAGAATATATATGTAAGAAGGGAAGCTCAAATTGGTATTGTGATCTTTCTAGGTTGGAAGAGTCTTAGGTTTTTGCCATATTTGAAACGACAAATGACCCTTTGGCAACAAATTAAAATTGTAGAAAAGTTAAATGACCTTTATCCTGTTCCAGATCTTAAGCATTTAAGAAGGGCTTATAATAGTGACAGGCCTTATGCTAATGAATTGATTATGAGAATTATTAGAAAATTCCATCTAACCGAGGATGTTGCATATATCATTCAGTTTATAGATAATCCAAAATTTGAGACAAGGGAAGCAGCCATTTATTGCATCTCTTCTTTTTTATTAAGCGATGAGCAATTAGTGGAAATAAAGGAAAAATTTAAAAATATTAATAATACCGAGCAGCAATTATTGCTACTTAAATATATTCAGAGAATATCTTCGGAAATAGATCTGTCATTTTATAAAGACCTGTTATATAATGGTAATGATATTATTAAACTTAGTACGGCAGATATTTTATGGAACAACGGGTTTAAAGAAGAAGTTCAGGATTACTACTACCACCAGTATACACAAAATGCTGACAGTGAATCTATTTCAGTTTAAATAAATTTTAATGGAAATAGATCTTTATTACTACATATATTTGGTTCTAAAATACTTTTTCCTTTTCTACGGATTCTGTTTAATAGCGCTGTATTTTTTCGCAATTCTTCTTTCTAACCGATCTGTAAATAGAAATAAAAGAAAAGCAAGGTTCTTACAAGTAAACGATATTGTAAGTGCAACCGATATTCCTTCCATCACACTAATAGCACCGGCATTTAATGAGGGAAGAACGATCGTGGAAAATGTAAAATCCTTGTTATCACTTCAGTATCCTTTCTATGATTTGATCATAGTAAATGATGGAAGCACCGATAATACGTTAGAACTATTAATAGATAAATATGATTTGGAGCCTTTCGATTCCACCTTTATAACTCAACCTATTCCCACATCTACGGTAAATAAGATCTATCGAAGTAGAAAATTACAGTACAGACAACTTACTGTTATAGATAAGAATAACGGTGGGAAATCTGATGCGAATAATGCTGGAATTAATTTTGCGGCGACAGAGCTGGTTCTTTGTACAGATGCAGATTGTATTATAGAGCAGGATGCGCTTCTTAAAATGGTTAGGCCTTATCTAGAAGAATTTGATCAGGAAATTGTGGCCTGTGGAGCAGCAATAGGAATTATAAACGATTCTATTGTGAAAAATGGGGTGGTGGAAAAACTACGTTTACCAGATAGATTAATTCCAATGATACAGGTAGTAGAGTATATTAGAGCATTTTTATTGGGTAGAATGGCTTGGAGTGAAATTAACGGGGTGATGTTGGTTTCAGGGGCTTTTGGCCTATATGCGCGAAACAGAATGATTGAGGTAAATGGCTTTAATATTCATACTGTAGGGGAAGACCTCGAACTTGGAATCCGACTTAGAAAACATATGGAAGAGATTAAAGTACCTTATAAGATGGTATATCTTCCAGAAACATTATGTTGGACGGAAGCGCCAAATAGTATAGATGTTCTAATAAAACAAAGGGATAGATGGGCACGTGGACTTTGGGAAACCATGAGACTTCACAAAGATCTCTTTTTTAACCGTAAGTATAGAGATATGGGGCTATTCTACTACCCATATTGGATGTTTTTTGAATTAGGCGCCCCCATTGTGGAATTTGTGGGATTTTTAAGTCTTATAGTATTTACCATTCTTGGCCTTATTAATTGGAATATAGCAATTCTACTTTTTACAAGTGTTTACCTCTTAGGCTGTATATTTTCTACAATTTCAATATTTATATACGTCAAAAATTTCAAACATTATAGTACAGGAAAAGAGGTGGTAGAACTATTACTCGCTGCTTATTTAGAACCTTTTATATATCACCCAATTCTCGTTTTAGGGCAGGTGCAAGGCTATTATAAAAAGATATTTGGAGTTAAATCTGGGTGGGGAAATATGGATAGGAAAGGTTTTCAAGCCCTACCTAAAGAAAAACAGTAGCTTGTTTTATTCGAATTAAAATTCGCACTGATTTTCGATATCAGCTTAATTATAACTACAACTAAGAATTACTTCAAATTATTAGAGTAGAATTTTGTTTTAGAGTTTAGCCTCAAATAGATTTGCGCCTTATATTTAAGGATGCTCTGCCAAATGTTACCCCTGCAATGTAATAAGTGGTGTATTCCATAATGGTCCAAAATTCGAGATCCAAGAGGTGGTAAATCCGCACTTTCTCCAAATACTGGGTTTTCTATCTACCAAACAAATAATTTTACCAGAACAATCATTCGTTAACTCTTTAATTTCTTTCATAGTATCTATATAATCTATTTCAACCGCATTATCAGAATGCATATTAATTGATAATTGAAGCAGACTATTATTCGATTGTTTAGGAGAGTACTTTTTGTTATTCGCAGTAAGCTTAACTATTTTAATTGTTCCTTTTGTAATTTTAACTAATTCACACCAATTCTGAATTTCAAGTTTAGAAGGTTCTTTTCGAGAGTTTAACACGAATACGAATTCTGGCGATTGCTGAAATTTTACTGAAGGAGGTAGAATAATAACAGGACATTCCCCAATATTTTCTATAATTCTCTTAGTATCAGGATGATATTTGCTATTATTTTTTGTTGAATTATTTTTTCCAGCGAGAAGAACAATATCAATTCCCTTTTCTTTTATAGTTTTCTTTAAACCCTTTATTAAACTTGTTCCCTCAATAACTGCACTAAAAAAATGTTCTTTAGCTCTATTATTGTAGCGGTATTTTTGTAATACAGCCCTCGTTTTATTTTCAGAATCCTTTTTTGGTTTTTCATACCAATCTTCATCTGCTTGGAGTAGTTCTATTGCATTTAAGCCATGTATTTCTAAATCGAAATTGTTGAAAAAGTAAAAATGACAGGGCGCTTTTTCGAAAAATTTAATCGCGTAGTCTATAGCAGCATAATCATTGTAATTAAAATTGATGGGAATTAAAATGTTTTTCATCTTTTCAATGTTGCTATTTTCGTTGATATTGAGTTAACAGAATGTATATTTCTCTTTTAAGCAAAGTGAACTCTTGTATGAAAGCGGCATGAACATCTCGTCTTTTCTCATGCTCTTTTGCACGCATTAAATTATATTCATTTTTCCCGTATTCGTATTCTGTATTTAATTCTTGCTCATATTTACATAGCATTCCCATTAATAAAGTATTCTTTCTACGCAAGCCTTGAAGGTTCACATTAATACTGTTGTTCTTTAAAAGCTGCTTCTCAATTAATTTTAAATAATCTACTTCTTCATTAATGTTAGAAAGGATATCTATCCATTGACTTAGCTCTATAAGATCCTTTCTTATGCACAGCTTTCTATGAACATCAGTTTTATATGATAATGCAGTTTCCAATACTATTTAATTTCTTAAGACTGAGGATTTAGCCAAGTGAATTTGCCCTGAATTTTGCTGAAAAATTCATCTTTTAACTTTCTGTATTTATCCAGATGATATAAGTAACTTCTACGATAACTCTCGTGCTCTGTTATATAAATCATATCACATTGGGTATCTTCACATTCCCGGATATCACTTCTAGAACCCATGTATTTGTGAAGGGCTTTTAGTAATAGATCATTTTCTGAATCTTTCTTCTGAAATTTTTGAAGGATACTTTCATCTTCTAATTTATCACTTAGATCTTGGCCATAAAGACCAATTAGATTACTCAATTCTTTTTTAATATATATTAAATGATTGATCCAATTATCTAATTCTGTCGAGTTTATTTTATGCGTTACATCAATTTCAGAATCGTGATTATATATTTTTGTTTCTAGTGTTTCCATTTTTATAATTATTTAAATAGGTGTCTTAATTTTGTTTTGATTCTCATCCTGAACAACCGCCACGATCTTAATTACTTGTTTCCCAGATGGAAAATCCCATTCTATAGTATCTCCTTCAGAATAACCAAAAAGAGCGGCACCCATTGGAGTAAGAATGGAGATTTTGTCTTGCTTTGCATCCTTGTCTTGTGGGATCACAAGCTGAATAGACCTTTCCCAGCCATTTTCTGAATACACCATGATCTTACTATTAAATCTAATAACATCTATAGGCATTTCACTATCATTTACAATTTGGGCATTCTTAAGCTCACCCATCAAACGTTGAATGGAATTCTTCGTTTGAAGATCTTCAGCATAGCCCGAGATATTGAGTATGCGCTTTAAATACACATACTCTTTTTTATCTATTATTAAACTACCGTATTTCATCTCATTTATTTAAAATGCGTTTATGTATTATGGGAAAATCCCTCTTTGTATATATGCTTTCTCTATACGTTTTATCGCAATACAGAAGGCTGCTGTGCGCAAGTCCATTGCTTCTCTTTCGGAATATTCATATACTTTATTAAAAGACTCTAACATCTTTTTATCAAGTTTAGCCATTACTTCATCTAGTTGCCAAAGCTCTCCATTTCGGTTCTGTAACCATTCAAAATAACTTCCAACGACACCACCAGAATTACATAAGATATCAGGGATAATTGTGATGCCTCTTTCTAATAGAACCTTTTCACCTTCAACACTTGTAGGTCCATTTGCTCCTTCAGCAATTAACTTAGCTTTAATTGTATGTGCATTACTTTCAGTTATCTGGTTTCCTAAGGCTGCAGGAATACAGATATCACATTCAGTTCCGTAGAAATTTTCATTACTCATTCCGGTGGCTTCAGGAAAAGAAACGATGCTTCCATTATTTGCGATACTGTAATTAAAAAGGTCTTCTACAGAAATCCCATTTTTATTTTCTACACTTCCAAAAGCATCTTGTACTGCTACTAATTTTGCCCCTTCTTTCTCTAAGAAATGAGAAGCCCAATAGCCAACATTACCAAAACCTTGCACAATAAATTTCTTATCTAAAAGAGTCTCATTATTGCGTTTAGCCCAAAATTTTATATTTAAGAATACGCCATAACCTGTTGCGCGATCACGACCTTCCAAACCTCCACTACCATCAGGTTTCCCAGTAACCACATGCTGGTTTGCGGTACGTTCTGCCGGAGGACGTGTGCTCATGTAAGTGTCTGCAATCCAAGCCATGGTTTGACTGTTCGTGTTTACATCTGGGGCTGGAATATCATGTTCTGGTCCAATATTATCTGCTAAAGCAAATGTAAATCTACGAGTGATACGCTCTAGTTCTCCTTCAGAATATATGGAAGGATCTAATTGAATACCTCCTTTTCCTCCACCATAAGGTAAACCTGCAAGGGACGTTTTCCATGTCATCCACATTGCTAATGCTCTAGCCGCATCTATATCTACTGTTGGATGATAACGTAATCCACCTTTATATGGTCCTAAAGCATTATTATGTTGCACTCTATACCCAGTGAAAATTTCTACTTCTCCACTGTCCATTTTCACAGGGAAATGTACTACGATCTCATTGTTTGTTATACTTAATATTTTGCGAATATTTGGATGAAGATTAATATGGTCTGCAGCACTGTTAAACTGTTGCATAACATTCTCCATCATACCTTTTACAGGAGCTTTTTTAACTTCGTTATTTAATTTTGCAGTTATTGTTGTCATAATTATAGACTGTTTATAGAGTATTTTAAAATTTGTTTATTTAAATAGACGGTTGCTAATACGCCTTTGCTCATATTTACTTTTATAAGAAATCTCATTTGTCCCTGAGGTGATTGTTCCAGAGTTCGACTTATTATTTGATCTTCTATTTTTAAAAGCAGATATTAAGTTGTTGATATTCATAGGTATTAATTATTTTAATTTTATGCCATTGCCATCTCTGGCTGGTCTTCTATAGAAATAGTGGCGCGAGAATCATCGGTAGATTTTAAGTCCGAAGTTTCTTCGTCATATTCACTACATGACCAAACTTGGTTTTTTTGCTGAGTTAATACACAGGTTTCCCTGTGCATACACGTGGGACAAATATTAAATGGATTAGATTTCATAGTACATGCTTATAGTTTTGTCTAAAAAGGCAATGTGCATGCCAGCGAAAAGGAATAGTGGAAAGTGAGAGGGTTAAAGTTTGAAAAGTGATGCGTGGTAGGACTTAAGGAAGAATTAAGAGAAAGGCTCCTAAAATTCAAAACGATACAAAATTACCCGGCTGGGAGAATTTGTATCAATTTTAAATTAAAATAATTATTGAGTTCTATTTTATTTTTTCGATATTCATTTAAGCTAAACATTTAAATATTTTAATATGGAAGAGATTAAAATTAGCACAATCGTGAATGCGGATATAAAATCTGTTTGGGAAAAATGGATATTGCCGGAACATATTAAAAATTGGTACTATGCTTCCGAAGATTGGCACTGTCCAAAAGTTGAAAACGATTTAAAAGAAAATGGGAATTTCAACATTAGGATGGAAGCTAAGGATGGAAGTATGGGCTTCGATTTTGAAGGTTTCTATACTGAGGTGGTGGAGTTTAAGTATATAGCATATAAAATGACAGATGGGAGAAAGGTGGGAATTACTTTCAGCAAAAATGAAAAGGGGATTTTAATCACCGAAACTTTTGAGGCAGAAACTCAAAACTCAATAGAAATGCAAAAACAAGGATGGCAAGCTATCTTGGATAACTTTAAGAAATATGCTGAAGAAAAGAATTAATCTTCTAATTTCATTCTTATCGTTTTACGATCAATTCCCAAGATCTCTGCAGCTTTAGTTTTATTATTATTCGTAGCATTAAGTACTTTTTGTATGTATAACTTCTCCATGTCTTTTAAAGGGAGCAATTCATTATCTGGGAACTGAATACTATATTTTAATGAGTCTGGTAAATTCTCTACATCCACTATTTTATCGCACATAATTACAGCACGCTGAATTACATTTTCCAATTCACGAATGTTTCCCGGCCAGTCATAACGTTCTAAAATAGCCGAAGCTTCTGGACTTATCTTTATAAAACGATCCTTATACTCTACGCCATATTTAAAGAGAAATTTTTCTACCAATAATAAAATATCTTCTTTTCGTTCCCTTAATGGTGCTACATCTATCTCTACCACAGTAAGACGATAATAAAGATCTTCCCTAAAAGTTTCTTTCTTTATCATCTCCTTTAGATCGCTGTTTGTAGCAGCAATAATGCGTATATCTATTTTCTCTGCTTTTTGTGCGCCAACCTTAACAACTTCTTTTTCCTGTAATACTCTTAGTAAGCGTGATTGCACAGCGGTGGATGCATTTCCTATTTCATCTAAAAATATAGTACCTCCATTTGCTGCCTGAAAAAATCCATCTCTGTTTTTTTCGGCTCCCGTAAAGGCACCTTTAGTATAACCAAACAGTTCTGCTTCTAATAAATTTTCGGGAATTCCGCCACAATTTACTGTGATAAAAGGAGCTCTGGAGAATTTGCCTTGATAATGTATTGCTCTTGCAACCAATTCTTTTCCAGTTCCACTTTCTCCCTTAATAAAAATAGTAGCTTTATTATCTTTTACACGTTCTATAATTTGAATTACATCATGGATCTTTTCTGAATTCCCAATAATTTCTCCATAGGTGCTGTCCTTAAGATTTTCTGCTTTTGAAAGAGAAGTAACAACATCTGTTTTTCCATCTACAGATTTGTTGATGGCTTGTTCTAACTCAGCCTTAGTAAAGGGTTTTGTCAAATAATCTACCACTCCAGATTTAATCGCAGATAGTGAATCTTGCACTGATGGATATCCTGTAATTACAAGTTTGGGTAATTTTGGATAATGTTCTGAAACAAATTTTATAAGTTCGGAGCCATCAATCTCGGGCATTCTTAAATCTGTTATAAGCAAATCTATTTTAGTGTCGCGTAAAATTCCCACCGCTTCTTTTACCGAAACAGCTTTGTAAGTATGATAATTCCAGGACTGTAGGTGACGTTGCAATAACTCTCGAATATTGATATCATCATCTACAATTAATATATTTTCTTTTTTAAGTTGCATAGCCCACTAAATTAATCAAGTTTTAGGAAGTCTTACTGTAAACGTCGCGCCATTTTTTGGATTATTTTCTGCTCTTATAGATCCGCCGTGACTTGCAATAATTCCATGTACAACACTTAAACCTAAGCCAGAGCCATCTCCTGTGGGCTTAGTGGTAAAGAAGGGTTGAAAAATTTTATCCATTGCTCCTTCTGGCAAGCCAGTACCTTCGTCTGAGATCTTAAAAATGATCTCCTTTGTAGATTGCAAAGCTTCAATTATGATCAAGCCATTTTTAGGTGAAAAGTATATCGCGTTGATAATTAAATTAAAAATAATTTGAGTTAACTGGATGGTATCTGCTCGTAAATAAAGTTCCTCCTCCTCAATTTTGACAATATATTTTACTTCGGCTTTTTTAAAGGAGGCGTCTAATAGCGCAACAGCATTTTTTATACTTGGTACGATATTCACTTGTTGCATTTCTTGTGGCATTTCACAGGCAAAGAACATCAGTTTTTTTACCACTTCTCTAGAGAAAATGGCATTTTGGATGATCTTATCCAAATCTTCTGAAAGTCGTTTATCTTTAGAGAGATCTGCTTTAAGTAATTCTGCAAAACCAAGAATATTAGCTAGCGGGGTGTTGAGTTCGTGGGAGATTCCAGCGGTTATTTCTCCCAATATTGAAAGACGATCTGTGCGTTCCATCTGTCTTTTCAAAGAAGTTTCATTTTGCTGGATTTCTAAACGTTCAAGAAGATTCCCAATTTTTAAGGCAACACTATCTAATAATTGTTTCTCTTCCTTTAAAAATGAACTTTTATCGTCTTTTAAAGATGCCACAATAGCTCCATTGGTTTTATTGAAAACCCTGATCTCGGATGATAAATTTAATGTTTCATTGCCAGCCCCAGTTTCAATGGAGTTTATGGAGGTTTTAATAGCGATCTCTGTATGCTTAGGATATTGAAATCCTTTCTTTAAACTGAAAGCTATAGCCTTTAATGTTTCTTGCATCTCATCTACATCGGCGTTCACTATAATCGAAGACACTTCATAAAGACATGTAAGCTCTTTGATACGTTCTTTAAGTGCTTTTTCAGTATTTTTCATTTACAATTGTGTTCCTAGTGGTTTGAAAGATTTTATAAAATTGAATATTTAAGATATCCAACTAACTCTCTTTAATTTTCTCACTCCTGTTAACTTTCTTTTCTTTCATCACAATAGTTCTGTATGGATAAGGAATTTCTATATCCTCTTTGTCAAATCTTTTCTTGATACTCTCTAACACAGATATTTTAAGTTCAAAGCAATCATTAAAAGTTTTTCCCCAAGCCCAGGCGCGAATTGTAATAGAGAAATCATTTAAAGAAACAACTGCGGTTTTAACTATTGGGCTGTCACTTTCCTTTTCATAAAGAGACCTATTATCGTAGATAAGAGGATGCGCTTCACATTCTTCTTGCATTATTTTTTTCGCCAAATCTATATCGCTATCGTAGGATATCCCAATTTCTATACGTTCGCAACATTTAAGTTCACCAAGATTATAATTTATAAGCTTTTCTTTATTAATGATAGAATTTGGAATTACTATCATCTTATTTTCAAAATTTCTAATAACAGTATGTCGTAGGGTAATATCGGTCACATTTCCTACCATCGCATCTGTCACCTTAATTAAATCTCCTACTCTAAATGGTTTAAATGAAATAATAAATACACCACCTACTAAATTAGCCAATGCCTCTTGAGATGCTACTCCAATTACTATGGCAATAACTCCTGCACCTCCAAGAGCTGTTTGAGCTACGCCTCTTAGAGAGGGAAAAGCCATGATCCCAAATAATACTCCCATAAAATATATTGCAAATACAGCCACATATCTTAAAAACTTAAAACTTGTAGGATCATATTGATGCTGAATTTTCTTTAGGATACTTTTTTTGAACCACATATTTGTGGATGTTGCCGCAACAATTGTAAACACAGCTAAAAAGCCAAGGTATAGTACCAGTCTAAAATTTGCTCTTACCATTGCTTCCTTATCTTGATCTACAAAAGCTGCACTAATTGCTATAACACCAAGAACTAACCACAGAGCGTTAAGCAACCGTTTAATAATAATTATTGGATTAGGTTGTTCTTCTGGGAATTGCTCTTTTTCCTTTCTTAGAAGCCATTTGTAAACTAAATTTGTAAGTAAATGCAATACAGAAACTACTGCAGCAACTCCCAAAATCCATATAATGTCTGGTTTGTACGTTATTAAAAAATCTTTCATACTTGATGCTTTTTAAAAGAGTTGGCTTTTTCTAATTTCTTTCCAAAGCTATTAACTTTATTCAATTTTAAATAATTCATTTCGCTGAATAACCTAGAGTTCTAATTTTATCTAATGTAAAACATGTGTTTTAAACTTTATATTAATAAATATCATAGCCGTTTATCCTTGTTAAAGACTATTTTATTTAAGGTTCCTGTTTTTAAATAATTAGATATAAGCACTTTATCGTATTTGAATAATTATATTTTTATAAAAAAAAAGAGAGCTGGAAATTTTTTCCAGCCCTCTTCAACCATCATCAATCCTAACTAAAATTCTTATTTAATAATGCTGCCATCTGCTGCAATAAGCATTTTCACATCATCATTAAACCATTTTTCTAATTCTACTTCATAAATCTTTTTACCATTCTCCTCAGTTAGCTCTATTTCGTCAATATCATAATTTGGATAATTATTTTTAATAGTTGCTGCAACCGCAGTAGGTATATCTTCTATAGCAACCTCCATTTCGGTTTTTAAAACTTCCCCATTTTTAGAATACCAGATCTCTTTTTCCATTTTGTCAAGATCAAATTCTACTTTGTAATTTCCTTTATCCAGTTCCCATTCTATATCTGTAGCATTGGCATATTCCTTTTGAAAGTTGCTGTTTAAATTAGCTGGAACTTTATCAATTGCTATTTCCTGTGCGCTTAATGCTGCCGTCGCGAATAAAGCAAATACGGCGATCTTTAAATTTTTCATTTCGTATGTTTTTTAATTTATACAAAGCAATGAACCAAATCTGGAAAGAAAAGGGAATGTAAGCATGAGCAATGTTAAAGTATTGTCAATTTCAGTTTTATAAAAATTAATAAGATTTCATTTCAGATCTTATTAAACATTCGTTCTATTTATATTTCTGAAATAATTACAAATTCCAGAATGTTTATAGATTTCTATTATATTATTGTAAAAATAATTAGTTAACATGAAAATTCTAATCGTCGAAGATGAACCGCAAATGCTTGAAAATATGCGCCAAAGTCTTGAAAAAGAGCATTACAATGTGGAAGCTGTTTCCAATTTTAAGTCGGCATTAGAAAGGATAGGAGTTTACAATTATGATTGCATTTTGCTCGATATAGGTTTGCCAGATGGCAATGGATTAGAGCTGCTGAAACAATTGAAAAAAATGAATAAAACTGGAGGGGTGATAATTGTTTCTGCAAAAGATTCTCTGGATGATAGATTAAATGGACTTGACTTGGGTGCAGACGATTATTTGCCCAAACCATTTCATATGGCAGAGCTACATGCGCGTGTAAAGGCAGTAATGAGACGTCGTAATTTTGAAGGGAACAAGATCGTTGAAATTGGGAATGTATTGATCAATCTAGAAAGTAGATCTGTACAAATTGAGGGGGAAGAAATAGTTTTTAATCGAAAGGAATATGATATTCTAATGTATCTAATAACCAATAAAACCAGATTGGTAACCAAAGCAGCTCTTGCAGAACATGTATGGGGAGACCATATAGACCAAGCAGATAGTTTCGATTTTATTTACTCTCAAATGAAAAACCTGAGAAAAAAACTGGAAAATGCAACTATCAATGTAGAAGCTGTTTATGGGGTTGGTTATAAACTGCAAATTAGCTAATGAAATTACTTAATTATACTTCTAGATATCTAGCTTTCTTACTATTGTTACTAATATCTGTGTGGGCAATATTGTTTTATTACGCAATGCTCGAGGAGATATATGATAGTTTAGACGATGGCTTGGAAAATCAAAAGTTTTTAATGGTAGAACGAGCTGCAGAAGATCCTAGCATTCTTTCTCAAGATGATCCTGAGTTTAAAAAACACATCTATAATTTCACTCCCATTTCTAAGGAAAACTATCAGAATTTTAAAGAAAGTTATCGGGACACTTTAATGTATATGCTCAATGAAAAAGATTTTGAGCCAGTTCGAGTATATGAAAGTGCAGCGATCTATGGGGACGAGTATTATAAATTAAAAATAATTACCTCTATGGTAGAGGAGGATGATCTCGTACATGATCTGGCGGCATATATTATTGGTTTATACCTAATTCTTTTAGCCAGTATATTGTTTTTGAATAACCTTTTACTTAAAAGAATATGGAAACCTTTTTATTTTCTCATCGAACAGCTTCGAAAATTTAAAATTGAAAAAGGAGAATCTATAGTGATCCAAGAAAGTCCTATTGAAGAGTTTAATTTACTAAATTCTACAGTAGAAAAGTTAACACAAAAATCTACAAATACATACATCGCACAGAAGCAGTTTATAGAAAATGCTTCTCACGAATTACAAACACCACTTGCCATAAGTATTAATAAGCTGGAGTTGTTGCTAGAGAAAAACGATCTTACTGAAAGTCATTCTCAAGACATCGCTACGGTTTTAGATAATTTAGAACGGCTTACTCGACTTAATAAATCCCTTTTATTATTGTCTAAAATTGAAAATAAACAATTCGAATTTGAAGAAGTGGTGAGTTTTGCAGAATTGACCAAACATATAGTGGCAGATTTCGAAGATCTTGCCGAACACAGGGAAATGAAAATTATGATCGCCTCCAATCAGGAATTGAAATTTCAGATTAATGAAGATCTTGCAATTGTTTTACTTATTAACCTTATTAAAAATTCTTTGATACACGGAAAAAAAGGTGAGCTTATTAAAATTGATATTCTGCCAGATCGTTGGCATATAAGTAATCTTGGTGATCCTAAGTCTTTGGATGAAACTTCACTTTTTGAGCGATTCGCAAAGGCAGGTTCAAACAAAAGATCTACAGGTCTCGGATTGGCAATTGCGAAAGCTATTGCCGATAGGTATTCAATAAATTTAAGCTATAATTTTAAAGGTGCTCATATTTTTGTATTGCAATTTCCAAAGACTTAGAAAACCCCGTAAAATTTCTATTTAATATATTTTCCAATTTCTTTACAGAATCATGATGCAATTTTGTTTATCAAAAATAATTTTCCAGTAATCAATTGTACACACAAATGCTGAATATATTGATAGAAATGTTTTCAGCGAAAAATTAAATAAAGGGGAATTAATTATTATAGATAGAAGAGCAATATTGTCTTAAAATTAAAAAAATAGATCATGAAAACTCTAAAATATGCATCAGGAATAATTATCGCGGTATTCGCACTAGTAGCGATATTCGGATTTATGATATTGAGTAAAGCAGACGATAAAGAGGTGAAATTAAATTATACCATAAAACAAATTTGGGAGTTGCCAAAGGAGCTAAGGGAGGTAAGTGGTATAGCCTGGCTGGAGGATGGTAAAATAGCGAGCGTTCAAGATGAGGATGGTATTATTTTCATTTATGATCTGGAAACGGAAAAAATTACTGAACAAATTGATTTTGCCGAAGGTGGAGATTACGAAGGAATCGCTATTAATAATAATGATGCCTATATTTTAAGGAGTGATGGGACACTATTTGAAGTTTTAAATTACCTCGATAATCGAAAAGTGACCAATAGCTTCAAGACTGGTTTTTCCTCAAAGAATAATATTGAAACACTTGAAATAGATAAAGAACATCAAAATCTTATTGTGGCACCAAAAGATAGAGATAATAAAGATAATTTTAAAGGTTTATACAGAATCGCTATCAATTCAAAGAAAATGGAAGCTATACCAATGGTTAAAATAGATATGAATGATAAGGTTTTTAATAATGAAAATAAGAAAGCCTATAAAAACTTTAATCCGTCAGACATGGCAATTCATCCTCAAACTGGAGAATACTATGTGTTAGATGGTAAAAACCCTAAATTGGTAATTTTAGATAAAGCTGGAACAATTATAAAGATTTATAAATTAGATAAAAATGATTTTGCTCAACCGGAAGGAATAACATTTAGTCCAAATGGAATACTTTATATTTCCAATGAAGCTGGAGATAATGAGGCAAACATAATAGAGATAGAATTAAAATAATGGCTAATAAGAAAACTAAAAGTACACAGAAAAGTAAAATTCCATTATATCTATCTATTGCCTTATTAGGTGCTATTTTAGCTAGCTATTTTTTAATTCCTAGTTTTCAACAATCATTGAACGAAGCTTGGAATGTATTAACCAGTAATGATAATCAGCGTATTAGGCAGTGGGTAGAAGGATTTGGATATTACGCACCCTTGGTAATTGTTATTGCTATGGTATTGCAAATGTTTCTATTAGTGATTCCTTCTATAGCGCTTATGATAGTTTCCATTCTTGCCTATGGACCTTATTGGGGGAGTGGCGTAATTTTGATATCTGTGTTTTGTGCATCGTCAGTAGGATATGTTATAGGAAAATATTTTAGCCAGACTTTGGTAACTAAACTACTTGGAAAAAAAACCGAACATAAAATAGAAGATTTCATAGAAAGTTATGGTTTTTGGGCTGTGATCGTAACTAGGCTCAACCCATTCCTCTCCAATGATGCAATAAGCTTTGTAGGTGGTGTTTTAAAAATGGGATATTGGAAATTTATTGGCGCAACAATGTTAGGTATTTTACCGCTAACTGTATTTATTGCTATTTTAGGAAGGGATACAGACCAATTAAAATCTGGATTGTTGTGGGGATCTTTGGTGAGTTTAATTTTATTTGGATGCTATATTTGGTGGGATAAATCTAAGAACAAAAAAACTTCTAATTAAAACTGTCAGATTATTTTAATTTTAAATAATGATGCTATTTGGTATTAAGTGGGAGTCATTATTTTACGCTACTATTATGACCTTTTATTTAAATTATAGATTGTTGAATTATAAATAGCATTAAGAATATATAGCATTTAATAAAGATATAGAATTTGGGTTTTTGGTTTTTTTCCACTGAACAGTTTAACCTAGAGAGTAGGTAGCTGTCGATTTTTATCAATTGGATCTTCAACCTATTTCTATTAAGATCCTTAAAATTCAATATTAATTTTTCTTCTACAAACTTTGATCAGTTGTTAAATAGCTATTAAAAAATCCTTGATTTATAAAGCTTTAACGTCCATTTAAGAGCCTTTCCTTTTGTATTATTTTACTTTTAAACTTCAAATTTTTAATTAAAATAAAACGAAATGTCTTCAGAAAAAGAAAATATACAAACAATTAATCCAGCTACTGGAGAGAAATTGAATACTTATGAATTGATGTCGGCTAAAGAGGCGGAAGATGCGGTAAAGAAATGTCATGAGGCATTTTTAGATTGGAGATTGGTTACGCCAGAAGATAGAGCGAAACAAATACAAGCAATAGGTAAAAGTTTAGGAAAATATAAGGATGAATTGGCAAAATTAATGACCTCAGAAATGGGGAAATTAGAAAGTCAAGGGGGAGATGAAATAGATCTTTGTATTGGTATTTGCGATTGGACCGCCGCTAATGCCCCAGCAAGTTTAAAAGCAGACGAAAGAGAACTTCCTAATGGAGGAAAGGGTTTTGTAACTTATTCTCCTATGGGTGTGATTTATGGAATTCAACCTTGGAATTTTCCAACTTACCAGGTTATTAGATACGCAATTGCCAATTTAATGGCAGGAAATGGTGTTCTATTAAAACACGCCGAGAATGTGACTGGTTCTGCCTTACTTCTTGAAAAGATGTTCTTGGATGCAGGATTGCCTAAAAACCTATTTACAGTACTTAGAATTTCTCATGAAGTTTCAGATAAGATCATAGAAAATGATTTAGTTCGCGGGGTGACCTTAACTGGGAGTCCAAAAGCAGGAAAGTATATTGGTGAGCTTGCAGGGAAGAATTTAAAGAAATCTGTTCTGGAATTAGGATCTAATGATGCTTATATGGTCTTGGCAGATGCAGATATTTCTTTAGCAGTGGAGAAGTGTGTAGAAGGTAGAACATATAATAATGGAGAAACCTGTGTTGCTGCTAAAAGATTTATAGTAGTAGACGAAGTTTTTGAGGAATTCAAAAAAGCCTTTGTATCTAAAATGAGCGCAATTAAACATGGAGATCCTACAAAAGAAAGTAGTGATATTGGACCAATGGCAAGGGAAGATCTAAGAGACGAACTGCATGAACAAGTAGAGGAAAGTGTGAAAAATGGAGCAGAGATCTTATGCGGTGGAAAAATTCCTGAAGGAAATGGTTTTTATTATCCAGCAACCGTGCTAGGTAATGTGAAGCCGGGACAACCTGCTTACAGCGATGAATTATTCGGACCAGTTGCTTCATTAATTCATGCTAAAGATGACGAAGATGCAATGCGAATTGCAAATGATAGTAGGTTTGGCCTTGGAGGAGGTATCTTCTCTAAAGATGAAGATAAAGCAGTAGAACTAGCTAGCAAATATTTTGATACAGGAATGGTGTTTATAAATTCTTTCGGATTAGCACAACCTAATATGCCATTTGGAGGAGTTAAAAATTCTGGTTTTGGAAGGGAGCATGGTGGATTTGGATTACATGAATTTGTAAACGCAAAATCTGTGATGATCTTAAAGAGTTAAATTTTTCTTTATACTATTTTTTAAAAAGGTGATGGTAAAACATCACCTTTTCTTTTTTTATATATAATATCCTTTAAAAATTAAAATACTCACTTAGTGTTATGCTGAAATTATCAATTAAATAATATTATTTTTAAACTTTAGAAATAATTTACATGGTACAAGAAGTATTTGATGCTTATTCGTTTGTTTTTGAAGAGGAGCTTTTAGAAGAAATTTCCACAGTAGGAATTATTAAAGAGTTTAAAGAGAACGAAAGAATAATAGAAATAGGGGATCACGTTACTTCTATGCCTTTATTGATAAGTGGGGCTATTAAAATATTGCGCGAAGATCAAGATGGAGACGAATTGCTGCTTTATTTTTTAGAGCGAGGAGATACTTGCGCTATGACGCTTTCATGCTGCTTAGGACACACCAAAAGTGAAATACGTGCTGTGGCAGAGTTGCCAACTAAATTAATCATGATTCCTATTGAGAAGATGGAAGAATGGACCTCGAAATATAAAAGTTGGATGAATTTTGTGTTTGAAAGTTATCACACAAGACTTTCTGAAATGCTAGATACTATAGATACCATCGCATTTTTGAATATGGATGAGCGCTTATTGAAATATCTTAGAGATAAAGCTAAGATAAATCAAAATGAGTTGGTACAAATAACACACCAACAAATAGCTTACGATCTGCACACATCTAGGGTAGTGATCTCTAGATTATTAAAAAAATTAGAGTTAAAAGGAACTATTGCACTTAACAGGAACAGCATTAAAGTAATAGATCTTTAAAATGAATTAGGTGTGTAACCAATGTTACTGTATAAGGAAAGTAGACGCAATACATTTGCACTATTCTAAAAAATAATAATGGGTATTATCGAAATCTTAGGTTACTTAGGCGCTTTAGTAATAGGACTTGTATTAGGTTTAATTGGTGGAGGAGGTTCTATCCTCACGGTACCGATTTTAGTTTATTTATTGGCAGTAAACCCAGTCACGGCAACTGCATATTCCTTATTTGTTGTTGGTGCCACTTCTTTGGTTGGAGCAATCAAGAATATTAGGAGAAAACAGGTAGATTTAAGAACAGCTTTTGTTTTTGCAGCACCTGCCTTTATTACGGTCTATGCTACCAGGATGTATTTGGTGCCAGCCATCCCAGATGTTTTATTTAGTGTTGCAGGATTTGAAGTAACTAAGAACATAGGTATTATGCTCTTTTTTGCCATTATAATGGTAGTGTCTTCAATTTCTATGATCTTAAATAAAAGGGTAGAAAGTGATGTTGAAGAAAAAACAGTTTACAATTATCCATTAATAATTTTAGAAGGAGTAGGAGTTGGTTTACTTACTGGTATTGTAGGTGCTGGAGGAGGGTTTTTAATAATTCCAGCTTTGGTATTATTGGCTAAATTACCAATGAAAAGGGCTGTAGCAACTTCCCTTTTAATTATAGCCATTAAGTCTTTAATAGGTTTTATTGGAGATATACAGAATATGGAGATAGACTGGGTGTTCTTACTTATCTTTACTGGCTTATCTGTTATAGGGATATTTATAGGTATGTATTTAAATAAATTTATAGATGGTAAGAAGCTTAAAAAAGCTTTTGGCTGGTTCGTATTAGTAATGGGTGTATATATTATATATAAAGAAATAAGCGCTTAAAATTTAAGATATGTCAAAATTAAAATTAGTTATTATTATGGGATTATTTGCTTCTATTTTTGGTTTGAAAGCTCAAAGTATAAAAGAGATCACGGTTTTAGATGCAACAGAGTTTAAAGAAGAAATTTCTGAAGGTAAAGTTGCTTTGGTAGACGTTAGAACAGAAAATGAGTATAATGCTGGAAATATTAAGAATTCGGTAAATATCGATTTTTTCGATCCTCAGTTCATCACTTGTTTTACAGAGTATGATAAAGAACAACCAATATATGTGTATTGTCAAAGTGGTAATAGAAGTGGGAAAGCTTCAAAAAAATTGGCTGCACTGGGATTTACTAAGATATACGACTTAAAAGGTGGGTATGCAGGTTGGAAGAATTCTTCAAAATAAATTATAAATATGGATCACGTTGAATCTAAAAAGAAGCACTGGGAAACTATTTATAATACCAAAAAGTTACAGGAAGTAAGCTGGTATCAGCCCGTGCCTGTAACTTCCTTAAATTCGATCAACGCCACTCAGTTAGCAAAAGATTCTCAAATTATTGATATAGGTGGTGGAGACAGTTTCTTGGCAGATAACTTGCTTTCTCTAGGATATACCAATGTGAATGTGTTGGATATTTCTGAAAATGCTATTAATAGAGCTAAAGAGAGATTAGGACAAAAAGCCGATGATGTTACCTGGATAGTGTCTGATATTACAACTTTTAAGCCCTCTATTTCTTATGACCTCTGGCATGATCGTGCTGCATTTCATTTTTTGACTTCAGAAGAGGATATTCGTAAATACTTGGATACCATGCAACAAGCAATAAAACCAAACGGATTTTTAATTCTTGGGACTTTTTCTGAAAACGGGCCTACAAAATGTAGCGGTATAGAGATTAAGCAGTATTCTATAGAACAACTTAAGGCAGTTATTCCAAATACTTTCACGTTTATTGAAGGCAAAAACATAGATCACCCAACTCCTTCAGGAAGTTTACAGAACTTTACTTTTTGTAAGTTTCAGAAAAAATAAATAGAGGTAATAAATCTAATATCTGTAGAAACTTGGATATTATCTTATACTTAAATGACTTACCAATTATAATTATTAAACCCCTCCTTATACTAAAATAAAGAGGGGTTTTACTTTATAAGCCTTATAAAGCCAAGCTCCTATATCCTTTTTTCTGAAGTTGAAAATCATATAAAATACCATTTGGTACAACTTCTAATTCTTCCGGAATTTCATTTTCATCTATTTTGAATTTCTTCAATGAAAATCCGCACACCACGATTTTTACTTTTTGTGCTTCAGCCTTATGTATAAAATCATGCATTAGATCTTTGTTTTTAAGATCTTCTACAGTCTTTCCACAAATGATGATTTGGAAATCTCCATAGTTATTTCCATCTTCCTGCTCAAGAGCATCTGCGGTTAATAAAATTGGTTTTAGTTGTGGGATCTTACTGGTAAGAACTACATAATTGTTTTTGCTTAGCCTGTCTTGTGCATTCGCTTGCAGGCTAAATAATGAAATGATTACAGTGAAAATACTTAAGATTATAGTTTTCATAAATTGTTTGTTTTAATGTTGTAGTTAAAATCATTTAAAATAAAAAACAGGAGCCCTCCTAAAATGGCTATGTTCTTGAATAAAGGTCCAAGAGTAGTTATTTGTCCTACCTGGATTGTAAGTGTAATAGGGATAAGTACAGCGCAAAGTAAAATAGCCGCCCATTTTGTTTTATATCCTATAAGAAGACTAAAACCAGCTATCAACATAACAATTCCAGAAGCAATGACCATTATTTTTGGTTCTCCAAAAAAATGAGCAATTCCTTTGAATCTTGCCTGCTCTATACGTAGTAGCGTTTTTTGTAAGTTTAATAAATGGCTAAAACTTGCTACCAAAAAAATACCGCTTAACATCACTCTAAATAAAATTAAAGAGTTTTTGCTAACCAAAATTTCTGTTTTCATATTTAATTATAATTAATTGAGTTCCTCAAAAGACCAAAGGTGCTAATGAGTAAAAAAAATGTTATAAAAAAGATGAATTAAACTTTTGGTGGTGGATAAAGCTTTTTAGGATAATTGGAAGAAAATGATATTACTCTATAACTTATACTTTGCTGATAATCTAAGATAATTAGATCTTCCCAAGTAAATAGCTCTAAGTTATAAGGAGCAGAGCATAAATAATTTAAAAGATGAATAGGCTGTTGATTTTCTAAAGAAAGATTAGAAGTTGAATTTGAGTCGTTAAATTGAGATTTCTTACAATTTGGATTTACATGAGATATAAAATCATTTTCAAAAGTAAATTCTATAATTTTAGCATCTACAGAAATTAGTTTTGCTATAAAGATTATTAGCAGAAAGCAGCCTATGTAATTTGTATATCCCATTTAGATCAGCAAATATATGGGAGCAGTACAAAAATATATGTGACCTTTGTTACACAACTCTTAAATAACCGATCAGTTTAAATGAATAAGGAAGAAAATAAAATAATAATTAGCGGTTACAGACATACTTTACACAAAACAGAATCTCTTTCTAAAGATAAAATGATAGAGAAGAGTCAGGAGTTTTTGAAATGGTTAGATAAACGACGCTCTGTAAGGGACTTTTCTGAAAAAGAAGTGCCTAAGGAAGTGATAGAAAACATTATTAAAGCAGCATCTACTGCTCCTTCTGGAGCACACAAACAGCCCTGGATTTTTTGTGCCATCTCAAATTCAGTATTAAAATCGAAGATTAGAGAAGCTGCGGAGGTAGAGGAGGAGGAGAACTACTCTGGACGGATGAGCGAAAGTTGGCTTAGAGATCTGGCACCTTTGGGAACCACTATGGAAAAGCCATTTTTAGAGGAAGCCCCATGGTTAATCGTTATATTTAAAAAAGTATATGAATTAGATGAAAAGGGATCCAAGCATAATAATTATTATGTTAATGAATCTGTGGGAATAGCATGCGGGATGTTGATAAGTGCCATTCATAATGCTGGTTTGGTGACTTTAACCCACACTCCAAGCCCAATGAATTTTCTCACTAAAGTATTGGAACGCCCCTCTAATGAGAGACCTTATTTATTATTACCCATAGGTTATGCTAAAGAGCCGGCTTATGTTCCAGATATTCAAAGAAAAAAGCTTGATGAGGTAGCCGAGTTTTACGAATAGACTTTTCTAAAACTAATTAAAAAGAACTACAATGAGCTTTAATTTCCCTAATCTAAGCTTGAGTATGAGATGTGTAACATATGTTACTTCCTTAAAGCATGCAAATGTTTATTTTTGCGAAGTAAACTTGAAATAAGTTGGAGAAGTATTTAAAAATTATACAAGAATCGTTCTCAGGATATTTTAATTATCTGGTACAAGAAATAACCAATCCCTCATGGACAAATTATTTCTATTGGTTAATTGGATTGTCATTATTGGTTTGGACTTTAGAAGTTCTTATTCCTTGGAGAAAAGAACAAGGAGCTTTTAGAAAAGGTTTTTGGTTAGATTCATTTTATATTATTTTTAATTTCTTTCTTTTTTCTCTTATTGGATACAATGCAATATCTAATGTAGGAGTAGAATTATTCAATGACTTTTTAGGTTTATTTGGTGTAGAGAATTTGGTGGCTATCAATGTTCAAAATTTGTCTGTTGGTGTTCAATTACTAATAATGTTTGTGGTAGCCGATTTTATTCAGTGGAATGTACATAGGCAGTTGCATAGAATTCCGCAATTATGGGAGTTCCATAAGATACATCATAGTGTAAAGGAAATGGGATTTGCAGCTCAATTCAGGTTTCATTTTATGGAAACCATAATTTATAAAACAGTACAGTATATACCTCTGGCCATGATAGGTTTTGGGATCCAAGAATTCTTTGTGATCTATATGTTCTCGGTATTTATAGGACATCTTAATCATGCCAATGTAGGATGGAACTATGGTTTTTTAGGATACATACTAAACAACCCAAAAATGCATATTTGGCACCATAGTAAAGAATTGCCAGAAGCGCATCCTTATGGTATGAACTTCGGGTTATCATTAAGTATCTGGGACTATTTATTTGGTTCAGCATATGTTCCGAAGAATGGAAAAGATATAGAATTAGGATTTGAAGGAGATGAAGATTTTCCGGATAATTTTGGGAGCCAAATTATGTTTCCCTTTTTAAATAAAAATAAATCAACTCAAAAAAAATAATAACAAAAAACGTAGAAGATGAAAGTAAAACAATTTAACGATGCCCCATTGGCACATTATTCCTACGCAATTGTAAGTAACGGTAAAATGGCCTTAGTAGATCCTAGTAGAGATCCAATGCCTTATTATAAATATGCTGAACAAGAAAATGCAGAGATCGTTGCGGTTTTTGAAACCCATCCTCATGCAGATTTTGTAAGTAGTCATTTACAGATTAGTGAAGAAACTGGAGCCGATATTTATGTGAGTAAACTATTGGGCGCAGATTATAAGCATAAGTCCTTCGATAATGGAGATTCATTAAAGATGGGAGATGTTGCATTTAAAGCTATTAATACTCCAGGACATTCTCCAGATAGTATTACTATAGTTGCTGAAGAAGGAAAAGAAACAGTTTTGTTTACGGGAGACACTTTATTTATTGGAGATGTGGGAAGACCAGATCTACGTGAATCGGTTGGAAACATGACCGCAAAAAGAGTAGAACTTGCTAAAGATATGTACGATTCTATCCAGAACAAGTTCAATGATCTTCCAGACGATGCGATTGTTTATCCAGCCCATGGTGCAGGATCTTTATGTGGAAAGAATATGAGTAGCGATTCTTCTAGTACTTTAGGGAACGAACGCAGAGGAAACTGGGCATTTCAAAAGCAAACAGAAGAAGAATTTTTAGCTGAAATATTAAAAGATCAACCATTTATACCATCTTATTTTGGTTTTAATGTAGACATCAATAAAAAAGGTGCAGACAATGTAAATAAGTCTAAGGGTATAGATCTTAGGTTGAATGTGAATGAACTGGATTCCAGCATTATTAAAGTAGATGTTAGAGAGCAGGAAAGCTTCAAAAAAGCACACCTTTTTAATAGCATTAACATCATGGCTAGTACACCAACTCAAAAATTCGAGACTTGGTTAGGAGCAATAATAGAACCTAATGAAGCCTTTTATATAGTAGTAGATAGTGTAGATGATATAGATGAAATTTTAAGTAGAGTAGTTAAAATTGGATATGAAAAGCAAGTGATGGCATTTGTGACTTTATCTAAGGAGGTTTCAAACTCTTCAGATGAGTTAGATCTAAAAGATTTCAAAAACAATCTAGATAATTATACCATTGTAGATATTAGAAATGAAGGGGAAATTGCTGAAGGTAAGATCTTCGATAAAGCAATTGGTTCACCTTTAAATGAACTAAGAGATAACTTAGATGGCATTCCAACAGATAAACCAATTGTGGTTCATTGTGCAGGAGGATATCGTTCTGCAGCTGGAAGTAGTATCCTAGAGAACAAGTTCAAGAATACTAAAGTATATGATCTAAGTGAAGCTATAAACGAATTCAACTAAAAATTTAAATAGAAAAGATTTCTCTTTTCTAAACGTTTTCTACCCCAATTAGAAAGTTTTAAGGCCTTTAAAGTGTAATTACTTTAAGGGTCTTTTACTTTTATAGAATCCCAACTTCATTACGGAATTATTAAAATTTCCTTTCACATTTTTCTATATTTACAACTTTCAAAATATATTGGCTTTCAAACTATGAATAATGGATAAAAAATATAAAGTAAAGGTGAATGGTTCTTACGAGCATCAATTCACCAATGAGGATATTAATTCCCTCGATACTCAAGAAGTTTCAGCTTCAAAAATTCATGTTTTAAAAGATAGTTCCTCTTTTAAAGCAGAGATAATAAGTTCAGATTTTTTGAATAAAACATATGCTATAAAGATCAATGCAAACATTTATGAGGTGCAGATCTCTAATGAATTGGATCTTTTAATAGAAGAAATGGGCTTGTCTATAGTTTCTTCTAAAATAGTGAATGATATTAAGGCTCCAATGCCTGGGTTGATCCTTGATGTTTTGGTAGAGCAAGGTGCAGTAGTAAAAGAAGGCGATTATTTGGTTGTTCTGGAAGCTATGAAAATGGAGAATACGCTAACGGCACCAAGAGATGGAGTAGTTAAAGCTATTTCAGTTAATAAAGGTCAAACCGTAGATAAGAATCAGCTTCTTATTGAAATGGAATAAAAAAGTCCTTCGGATTTTCTTCCGAAGATTTCAAGATATAATAGATCACAATTCTAGATTTAAATGAAAAAGATATTAGTTGCTAATCGTGGGGAGATCGCTTTAAGAGTGATGAAAACTGCGAGAAAAATGGGTATTAAAACGGTAGCGATTTTCTCTAAAGCAGACAGAAATGCTCCGCATGTAAAATTTGCAGACGAAGCTGTTTGTATTGGAGAAGCACCTTCCAATCAATCCTACTTATTAGGAAGCAAGATCATACAAGTTGCAAAAGAGCATAATGTAGATGCAATTCATCCCGGATACGGGTTCCTTAGTGAAAATGCCGATTTTGCAGAGGAAGCAGAAAAGAATGGGATCACCTTTATTGGCCCAGGATCTAAAGCTATTCGAATAATGGGAAGTAAGCTAGCTGCTAAAGACGCAGTTAAAGCTTATGACATACCAATGGTTCCTGGAATAGATGAAGCGATCACAGATGTGGAAAAAGCAAAGGGAATTGCTAATGAAATAGGCTTTCCAATCTTAATAAAAGCTTCTGCCGGAGGTGGAGGTAAAGGAATGCGTGTAGTAGAAAAGGAATCGGAATTAGGAGACCAGATGAAAAGGGCGATTAGTGAAGCAGAATCTGCTTTTGGTGATGGTTCCGTATTCATAGAAAAATATGTAGGTTCTCCAAGGCATATAGAAATTCAGGTACTGGCAGATACTCATGGAAATTTTGTTCATCTTTTTGAGCGGGAATGCAGTATTCAGAGACGCCACCAGAAAGTAGTGGAAGAAGCTCCGTCTGTTATTTTAGATGATAAGCTTAGAAAGGAAATGGGAGAAGCAGCCATTAAGGTAGCAAAAGCATGTGATTATGTTGGAGTTGGAACTGTGGAATTCTTAATGGACGAACAGAAAAAATTCTATTTTCTTGAAATGAATACTCGTTTACAAGTAGAGCATCCCGTAACAGAATTTATTACAGGAATAGATCTGGTAGAACAGCAAATTAAGGTTGCTAGAGGTGAAAAATTAGCTTTTGGGCAGGAAGACCTTAAAATTAAAGGACACGCTTTAGAATTACGTGTATATGCTGAAGATCCTATGGAAGATTTTATGCCAAGTGTAGGAACTTTAGAACGTTATATAACTCCGAGTGGAGAGGGAATAAGAATGGATGATGGTTTTGAAGAAGGAATGGAAGTTCCTATTTATTACGACCCAATGTTGGCAAAGTTGATCACATTTGGTAAGACAAGGGAGGAAGCTATTCAATTGATGATTTCAGCAATAGATTCTTACGAAGTTGCAGGAGTCCAAACCACACTACCTTTTGGGAAATTTGTTTTTGAACATGATGCTTTTAGAAGTGGGAATTTCGATACTCATTTTGTGAAGAATTATTACTCTGCAGAGAAACTGGCTTCTAAAATTGAAGAAGAGGCAGAGTTAGCTGGCATCATAGCGATCAAACAGTATTTAAAGGATCAACAATTAACAAGGTTACCTCACAACTAATTTCAGTTTAGGTTGAAAATGAAGTGTGATGGTAAGTTGAATTAAAAAGAAAAATCATAATAGAATTATGAGCAAGAATATAGAAATTTTAAATAATAAGATAGCTGAAGCTCATTTGGGTGGAGGTGAGAAACGTATTGCCAAGCAGCACGAAAAAAAGAAATTAACCGCTCGGGAACGAGTAGATTATTTTCTGGATGAAGGCTCTTTTGAAGAGATCGGGATCTTAGTAACTCACCGTACTACAGATTTCGGAATGGAGAAGCAGCAATATTATGGAGATGGAGTTGTTACCGGTTACGGAACTGTAAATGGAAGATTAGTGTATGTTTTTGCTCAAGATTTTACCGTTTTTGGAGGAGCCCTTTCTGAAACTCATGCAGAAAAGATATGTAAGGTAATGGATCATGCCATGAAAGTGGGAGCTCCTATAATTGGATTGAATGATTCCGGTGGAGCTAGAATTCAGGAAGGTGTAAAATCTTTAGGTGGATATGCAGATATTTTCTACCGCAATGTGCAGGCTTCAGGAGTTATTCCGCAGATCTCTGCCATAATGGGACCTTGTGCCGGCGGAGCCGTTTATTCTCCAGCTATGACAGATTTTACTGTAATGGTAGAGGGAAGTAGTTATATGTTCGTGACTGGGCCTAATGTTGTAAAAACTGTGACCAATGAAGAAGTAACTTCAGAAGAATTAGGAGGAGCAAGTACCCATTCTACAAAGTCTGGTGTAACGCATTTAACTTCTAATAATGATATCGCTTGTTTGGAAGACATCAAGCAATTATTAAGTTATTTACCTCAGAATAATAAGGAAAACGCTGCAAAGCTCCCTTATGAATTAACAGATGAAATAAGAGAAGTTCTGGATGATATGATCCCAGATAGTGCTAATAAACCTTATGATATGCATGAGGTGATAAAAGGCATTATAGATGAAGATTCCTTCTTTGAGATCCATAAAGATTATGCAGATAATATAATTGTTGGTTTTGCCAGACTTGGAGGTAGAAGTATTGGAATAGTTGCAAACCAACCTATGAGTTTGGCAGGAGTTTTAGATGTAGACTCTTCTAAGAAAGCAGCAAGATTCACGAGATTTTGCGATTGCTTTAATATTCCACTTTTAGTCTTAGTAGACGTTCCTGGATTCTTACCAGGTACAGATCAAGAATGGAACGGGATCATTTTACATGGTGCTAAGCTATTATATGCTTTAAGTGAAGCAACGGTGCCAAGAGTTACAGTAATTACTAGAAAGGCCTATGGAGGTGCTTACGATGTAATGAATTCTAAACATATTGGAGCCGATCTAAACTTTGCGTGGCCAACTGCAGAAATTGCTGTGATGGGAGCAAAGGGTGCCAGTGAGATAATTTTCAGAAAAGAGATACAAGAGTCTGATAATCCAGAGTTAAAACTTTCTGAAAAAGAAGCAGAGTATGCAGAGAAATTCGCAAATCCTTTTGAAGCTGCTAAACGTGGATTTATAGATGAGGTGATCATGCCTAGAGATACCAGAAAGAAATTATTGAAAGCTTTTAGTATGTTAGAGAATAAGTCTGTACTTAGAATAGACCGTAAACACGGGAATATTCCACTTTAATCCCTCGCAGAGGTTTTCGAGTGAAGTGTTTACAGAATTTATTATTATAAAATACACCTTAAACCTTAAGGCTATCAGTAAGGTTTTTACCTTCAATATATTAAGTAAAAGGCCGGATCACTAAATTGATTCGGCTTTTTTTTAGTTTCTTTAATTATTTCCGACTGTAACAATTGTTACTGTAAACCCCTCTAAAAATGGTGTTATTTGCACTCAATGAAAATTTAAATTATGGAATGGATCTTTGAACCTTGGCCTTGGTATGTTGCCGGCCCTTTAATAGCATTAATAATGTTTCTCTTGATCTTTGTTGGGAAACAATTTGGAATGTCTTCTAACCTTCGAACTTTTTGTACGATGTGTGGAGCAGATAAAAAGGCAGACTTTTTTAAATTCGATTGGAAAGCACAACGCTGGAACTTGGTTGTAGTAGTGGGTGCAGCCCTTGGTGGATTTATTGGGTCTCATTACTTATCTAATGATATAGCAGTAGCTATAAACCCAGAAACGATTTCAACTCTTCAGGATCTTGGTTTTAGTAGTGCTGGAAATGCGTATTTACCAGATGAGTTATTTAGCTTAGAAGCCTTAACAAGTGTAAAATCTTTAGGCCTTTTATTACTTGGTGGATTATTAATTGGATTTGGCGCAAGATATGCTGGAGGTTGTACTTCTGGTCACGCAATTTCAGGATTAAGTAATTTACAGTTACCATCACTTATTGCCGTAATAGGATTCTTTGTAGGAGGATTATTTATGGTTCATGTTTTATTCCCCTTAATATTTTAAAGATGAAAAGAACACTTAGTTATTTATTTATAGGAATTCTCTTCGGAATTGTAATGTACAAATCTGAAGCAGCATCATGGTTTAGAATCTATGAAATGTTTCAATTTCAATCTTTTCATATGTATGGGATTATTGGATCGGCATTGGTTTTAGGTGTTGCTGGAATACAATTGATAAAAAGAAATAATATAAAATCGTTTTTTGGGGAACCTATTAGGTTCGTTCCTAAGGAAAGAGGCTTTACAAGATATATGGTAGGTGGAACTATCTTCGGCCTGGGCTGGGCTTTAGCTGGTTCTTGTCCTGGACCCATCTATACTTTAATTGGTGCAGGATATGTTTCAATAATTGTAGTACTTATTGGAGCAGTTGTTGGTACTTTTATTTATGGTTTGCTTAAAGACAAATTGCCTCATTAGATATGTGGCGGATGTAAGTCTTCAGTATCTATAGTAAAAGAGGGAAGTGCTATTTTAAATTTTACCACAACTAATCGTATACTTATTACAATTAGTGAGGTAACTATGTAAATAATGTCATTATCTACATTTAAATTAAATAAGATCACATATCCTAATGCACCAACTATACAAGCGGTTGCATAAATTTCTTTTCTAAATATCACTGGGATCTCATTACATAAAATATCACGTAGAACACCGCCAAAAGTTCCAGTTATAGCTCCAAGTGCAATAGATATTATTGGGCTTAATCCGTTTTCTATTCCAGCTTCTACCCCGGTTATAGTAAAAACACCTAAGCCTATAGTATCAAAGAGAAATAGTGAGGTTTTTAAATGATTGATCTTTTGTCTAAAAACTACAGCTAAGAAGGTAATAACACTAATAAGGTAGATGTAAAATGTTTTTTCCATCCACATTACAGGACTATTCCCAATAAGAATATCTCTAACCGTACCGCCACCTGTAGCAGTAACAAAAGCAATTATAAAAATCCCAAAGAGATCAAGCTTTCTGGACATAGCAGCTAGTGCCCCAGAAATGGCAAAAGCTATAGTTCCTAGAATATCGAAAGTGCTAAAAAGTGAAATATCTATCATCGGTGGCAAAGTTAATTCTAAAAATAGTATTTACTAATAGGATCTTATAAAATCGCCTGTTTTAAGCCCTGATATTTATTAGAATTATAAACAAATAGTAAATCTTAATAACAATTCCTGTAAGTTTTTGACTAAACTCCCTACTTTTACAGGACTAAATAAATATTGAAATGTCAGATACAGTAGAAAGAATAAAATGTTTGATTATTGGATCGGGACCTGCTGGTTATACAGCAGCCATATACGCAGCCCGAGCAGATATGAAACCTATTATGTACACAGGAATGGAGCCTGGAGGTCAGTTAACAACAACTACAGAAGTTGATAATTTTCCAGGATATCCAGAAGGTATAGATGGTCCTGCAATGATGGTAGATCTGCAAAAACAAGCAGAGCGTTTTGGAACACAAGTAAGATTTGGAATGGTTACAGAGGTTCAGTTTAACAATGAGCCAGGTGGTATACATAAAGCTTGTGTAGATAACTCTACATGGATAGAAGCAGAAAGTATTATTATTTCTACAGGAGCTACCGCAAAATACTTAGGATTGCCAAGTGAACAACGTTTACGTGGAGGTGGAGTTTCTGCCTGTGCTGTGTGTGATGGTTTTTTCTATAAAAATCAGGAAGTTGCGATTGTTGGGGGAGGAGATACTGCTGCTGAAGAAGCTACCTATCTTGCTAATATTTGTAGTAAAGTTACAATGCTTGTAAGAAAGGATGAAATGAAAGCTTCTAAAGCAATGCAACACCGAGTTACCAATACTAAGAATATTGTTTTAAAATACAATACTCAAGTAGATGAGGTTATAGGAGAGCAAGTAGTAGAAGGTTTAAGAATGGTTAATAATGTTACTGGCGAAAAGGAAGAAATTGAGATCACTGGTTTGTTTATAGCTATTGGACATAAGCCGAATACAGATATCTTTAAAGGACAATTAGAGATGGATGATATGGGATATCTAATAACCAAAGGAAAGTCCACGAAAACCAACATTCCAGGAGTTTTTGCTTCTGGAGATGTACAAGATAAAGAATATAGACAGGCTATTACTGCTGCAGGTACAGGTTGTATGGCAGCTTTAGATGCAGAGCGTTATTTAAGTTCTGTTGAAGAATTGATAGAAAGTAATGCTGAAGCGAATTTATAATTCTTACAGAATATATTTTATAATAAAAAAAGCCTCTGCATTTGCAGAGGCTTTTTTTATTTGCGAAAAAGAGAATTAATCGTCTATTTTCACTTTCTTTTCTACTGAACCATCTTCGTTCACTTCAATTTTAATCTTTTTATCGTCGGTTTTAATCTTCACTTTGTCTCCCTCATCACTTACTTTAACCTTATCATCTCCATCTAAGTTCATTTCTTTACGAATTGCACTTTCATCATCCATATCATCTGTCTCATGTTTTTCATCTCGACAAGACACTAATGCTATTGCTAGCATAGAAAAAATCAAACCATTTCTTAAAATATTTTTCATTCTATTGTAATTTAGAAATTAATATGAGTGTAAACATACTCTAATTTCGAGAATGCCAATCTACTATTTAACTTTTTTTAGCAAGTATTGCTTTTTGAGAAAATTCAACTAAATCTATATCGGGAGTATTATAAAGATCGATCTCGCTTTTATCTTTAGCAGATAGTTTTAAGCTTTTAGAAACATTAATACTATTCTTAGAATTTCCAGTAGTAAAAACTTCAGCAGATTTTGCAGATAATTTTTCGCCATCGAACTTAGAGGATTTTGAAGCGCTTAAACTTAGCTCGTCTATAGCTCCTTTAAGTTTAGCTGAGGATTTATCTAATGCTTTCACCGTTAGCATAGAAGATTTTAAAGAACCATTTAAATCACTAGACTCCTTTAATTCTAAAGTTGTTTTTTCTGAAGTTATTTCTATTTCAACTTTAGCATCTCCAGTGTTATTTAAAGTGAATGAGGTTGTAGTTGCAGCAAACCTACTTTTTGATTTCCCTTTAGAAACAAACTCAAAACTACTTAAATATAATTCCTGTAATGTTTCAAATTCTACTTTTCCATCTACTGTGATCTTTGTTAAGGTATCATTGAAGGTGATCGTTAGCTTTTGCTTTTTACTATTAGATATCTTAGTGGAAGGTTTAATATAAAGAACATTATTAACGACTTCAATTTGTATAAGCTCATGTAAATTATCATCTGCTTCAACTTCAACCATAGATCGACTACCTTTTAAAAGACCTACTTCAAATTCTCCATCCAACTCTATAGATGTGAAAGAATTAATGTCATTTTGCTCTGTTGTAACGTTTCTACTTCCCTTTACATTCTTTTGAGCTTGAGAACTCAATCCAATAAAAAGAAAGGCAATAAGTATATATTTATACATAGTTTAATAATTAAAATTCAGGCAAATATAGAAAAAGCCCCCAAACTTTGGGGGCTTTATTTAGCTTGCTATGCAGGTTTTGGAACACCTGGAGAGCATGTCTATTTTTTGCTGTTGCAATAGCTCTAAGTACTGACTAGTTTCCGTTATCTTTTCTTCAGCTGGTTCTCCGGAGAAAACCGATAAAACCAAAACGATTATAAGTTTAATTAATGCGATCATGACTAGTTCTTTTTAATTTCTATTCCGTTTTCATCAATTTTTATCTTCTTGTCATTATTTTTATTTATTTGAACTCCATCTGAAATGATTCGAACCTTTACATTATCGTCGTCACTAAAATTGCTAGATTCCTCCCAATTGTCTTTTTTCTTGTTTATCTGCACACCATCAGAATTTATACGAACATTAATTTCATCATCCTCATTAAATGAATCTGATTCGTCCCAGTTGTCATCGGAGTTCCAAGAATTATCGTTAGACTCGAAACTTTCTATAGGGCAAGTTTCGCAAATAGTGGCATTCTCAATTACTTTTACAAAGTGCTCTTCTTGATCGTATTTTAAGATTCCACCAGCGTAATCTGAATATCTGTAGTAATCACTAACATTTTCATCTACGAATAAAACACTTCCTTCAGGAACATAAACAGTCACTTTAACTTCTTGATCTCTGTAGTATTTATTTAAATGAGAGGTAAGATAAGAGTCTAAATACAGCTTGTTTCCCTCTAAACTTGTGTTGTAGCTAATATTTTTTGCTCTGTCCTTTGCGTCTTTATAGTCGCTACCTTCTGCGGTTTTAATAATTTCTATTTTTCCAATTGAATCCTTGGTGGATTTTACTACCACAACTATATCTGTGATGTACATGATCTTTGTATCATTATCATCATATTTAATCTCTAAACCTTTTCTCCAAGTATTTGAAGAATATTCCGGATTAGATCTCATTGCTAGATATAAAGTGTCTTGTGGGCTGATTGGTAATTTTTCAGTAATTACTATTTCACCATCAAAAGCTCTTAGGGTAGCTTGTTTTACACCTAAGAAAGCTAATCCAAATACGGATAATAACCAAAGCCCTAATAAGACCATCTTTGCAAGTGTACCAATTGATTTTAGTTTTCTTACCATTATTTTCAATCCTAAAATGAAAAGGAAGAAAAACGGAATTCCTACTGCAAAAAATGTAAGTAAAGAGATCACCCAAATTGGAGCGCCAATTGCAGCCATTTCAATATAATCTGTCCAAGGTGCTTCTACAATTCCGAAAGTTCCAACAGTGAATAATCCTATAAATAAAGCGATAAGAGTAGACCCTGCAATTAATAGGATAAGTAAGCCTATAAATTTCACGAAGATGTTAAGTATTGCTAAGATGGCAGAACTTATACCGGTTGCGGCAGAACTGGCTCCAGATTTTACTTGTCTCCCGTATTTATCGTAATCTGCATTTCTAACTTTTCCAGCAACATCGTCAAAACCTTCTTTGATCTTGCGTTCTATATTAGAGATATTAACCTCTTCTCCGCGCATAGATAGTTTATCTGCTGTAGACTTAGCTTCAGGAACAAAGATCCATAATGCAATATAGATAAGTATAAATGCGCCACTGGATGCAACGGTTAAAACCACCCATAGCAAACGTACCCAAAGAGCTTGAATTCCTAAATAATGACCTAACCCTGAAGATACCCCACCCACATAAGAGTTTTCTGTATCTCTAAAAAGTTGTTTTCCAGTAGAGGAAGATTTAGTATAGCTAGGTTCATCTTCAAAGATCTCTTCGTCTAACATATAATCTTCTGGTTGTCCCATAGTTGCTATTACTGCTTCCACTTCGGTATTCCCTATTACTTGCTTTTTATCCTGAATTTTTTCATTAAAAAGTTCAGCAATACGAGCTTCAATATCTGCAATTATCTCTTCCTTGCCTTGAGTGTTAGTAAGTGAGCGTTTTATTGCCTCTAGATAATGCTGTAGTTTAGCGTATGCATCTTCATCAATATGAAAGAAAATGCCGGCAAGGTTTATATTTACTGTCTTATTCATGATTTTTGTTTTTTTGAGTGGTTACAACTTGTACAGCGGTTTGAAGTTCATCCCAGGTATGGGTTAGTTCGGTTAAAAATAATTGGCCAGTATCTGTTAAGCCATAATATTTTCTTGGGGGTCCACTGGTAGATTCTTCCCAGCGATAGCTTAATAATCCAGCATTTTTAAGCCGGGTAAGCAAAGGATAAATTGTTCCTTCCACCACTAATAATTTTGCGTCTTTAAGGGTGTCTAAGATCTCTGCCACATAGGCATCTGTATCTTTCAACACCGATAGAATGCAATACTCCAGCACTCCTTTACGCATTTGTGCTTTGGTGTTTTCAATCTTCATAGCGTTTGATTTTGATTGTTGTTAAACTGTTCATTTTTTGATTGATTGTTGCCAACTTGAGTTGGCTTGATGAAATTGATGGTTAAAGGATATTTATATAATTGTCCTTCACTTGCTTTGATGGTAGCAAGGATTACAGCTACAATATCTAGAACAAATAACCCTAATAATAGGAATCCTAGAATTGCTGCAAATACGAACAACGATATTAAATTATGAGGATGACCTGTGCTTATATAATTCTCTGAAATAATAAAAGGATCATCTAAATTAAAGTGAACTCCCCAAAAGACTACTCCAGCAATTCCAATACATACTAATAGTATAAAATATAGAAACATACTTATTTGAAAATTCAAGGCTTGTTTGCCATGATGATCAACAAAAGGATCCTTCTGTTTAGCAGTCCATAGAATTAAAGGAAATATGAAGTTTCCAAACGGAAATAGATATTTACTAAAGGTCGAAAGATGGACAAATGCGGCAACTGTTTTGTCTGGTTGTGATGATGTAGTTTCCATAGTTGATTGATTTTCTTATACAAATATATATCTTTAAGATGGTATTATGCAAAACAAAGTACTGTATTGTTATTAATTTTAAGAAAAGTTTAACATTTCGGGGTTCAATAATTTTTAGATACTTTTAGGAAAAATTAATATCGATAATGAAGATAACACCAGGGAAACTCAATAAATTTTTAATTTTGAAACTACCTAGCGCTTGGTTGTGTGGAGTTCGAGTTAAAGAGATCAATCAGGAAAGCTGTACAGTTAAAGTTCGGCACAAATGGATCAATCAAAACCCGTTCAATTCTATGTACTTTGCGGTACAGGCAATGGCTGCAGAGTTAAGTACTGGCGCAATGGTCATTGGTCAGATCCAAGAAAGTGGTAAGAAGATCTCTATGTTAGTAGCTCAAAATAAAGCACATTTCACAAAGAAAGCTACAGGGAAATTAGAATTCACATGTAATGACGGGCATCTAATTACAGAAGCAATTCAAGAAACAATTAGAACTGGTGAAGGTCAAACTTTTTGGATGAAATCTGTGGGATTAAATGAAGACGGAGTAGAAGTTTCTACATTTGAATTTGAATGGACTGTTCGATTAAAGAGCAAAAACTAGGGAATTCTATTATAGGATTGTAACATTTTTAAACTTATACTACCTATTTGCATAAACAAGTTATTATGAATGCACACGAAATAGATTACCAAATATTCGGCGAAGAAATGCAATATGTAGAATTGGAGTTAGATCCAAATGAGGCAGTTATTGCAGAAGCAGGAAATTTTATGATGATGGATAGTGGGATTAAAATGAACACTATTTTTGGAGATGGATCCAAACAAAATGAAGGCTTTCTAGGGAAAGTACTTGGAGCTGGAAAAAGATTGCTCACAGGAGAAAGTTTATTCATGACTCTTTTTTCTAATGAGATTTCTGGTAAGAAAAAGGTGAGTTTTGCTTCACCTTACCCAGGAAAAATATTGCCAATAGATCTTAGTAAATATGGAGGGAAATTCATTTGTCAAAAAGATGCTTTCTTATGTGCTGCTAAAGGCGTTTCTATCGGAATCGAATTCAGCAGGAAATTAGGGAGAGGACTTTTTGGCGGTGAAGGTTTCATTATGCAAAAATTAGAAGGAGATGGAATGGCTTTCGTGCATGCTGGTGGAACAATGGCTCGCAAGGAATTAAAAGTTGGTGAAAAACTATGTGTAGATACTGGATGTATCATTGGTTTTACGCAAGATGTGAATTACGATATCGAATTTGTTGGAGGTATTAAAAACACCATTTTTGGTGGAGAAGGTTTATTCTTTGCAACTCTAACAGGTCCTGGTGTTGTCTATGTTCAGTCTTTACCTTTTAGCAGATTGGCCAATAGAGTACTACAAGCAGCGCCTCAAGGTGGTGGTAAAGATAAAGGTGAAGGCAGTATTTTAGGAGGAATTGGAGATATAATTAGTGGAGATAATAGATTCTAAATTATTAAACAATTGCTTCATTGCAGAACTGTTTAAATTTTCCTATATTAGAGAGGATTTAATAAAACCTGCCTATAGTATAATTCTACTTTTACTTAAATTAAATCAACAACTTAAAACAGTATCAAATTATGGCGAGAGCGATGTTTGAATACACCAAAACAATACTTGACAAAGTAAGTTTTGATGCCGTACTTTTCTGCAAAGAAGTTAAAAAGGCACTTCAAAGATTATTACCTCACGAAATTGAGGAATTGAAAATCTGGATAGTTTCCCTTACTCAGCAGAATCCTGAATTAAATCAGTGTCTAATATATTTAAATTAAAAGATCGGCCATTTGGCCGATCTTTTAATTTGTAACATTCTTTCTATTATTTAAGGGACTTATAATCTTTACATTCTGGAAAGCTATAGCTCCTTTAATAACTCCTGCAATTGTTGTGCGGAGTGCTTCTATAATTTGCATTTTTAATTCACTTTTGGTGTAAATTAAACTTACTTCCCTAGCCGGTGCAGGTTCTACGAACATTTTTAATCTCTGGCGTTCTTTCTCCCCCAGATCCAAGGTATGCAAGTATGGAAGTAAAGTCATACCTAATCCTTCATTGGCCAATTTTAAAAGTGTTTCAAAACTTCCACTTTCTAATTGAAAGTTGTCTCCATCGTAATTTCTGGAAGCTTTACATAGATTAACAATGCCATCTTTAAAGCAATGGCCATCCTCCAAAAGCAACATATCGTCTATATCTAGATCTTCAACGTTTAAGTTATTTTTCGTGGACAACCGATGACCTTCAGGAATGTAAGCTACAAAAGGTTCATAGTATAACACCTGTTCTTTTATTCCATCCAATTCTAAAGGAGTTGCAGCAATAGCCGCATCTAAATGTCCATCATTTAAACGTTCAATTATCGCTTCTGTATTTAATTCTTCAATTTTTAGCTTAACCTTTGGGTATTTCTTAATGAAGTTTGTAAGAAACATAGGTAATAAGGTTGGCATTACGGTTGGAATTATACCTAATCTAAATGTACCCCCAATAAAGCCTTTTTCTTGATCTACTATATCTTGAATGCGGTCGCTCTCATTCACGATATTTCGTGCCTGATTTACGATTTTTCTTCCAGTCTCGGTTAATTGAATAGGTTTCTTGGTTCGGTCAAAGATCTTAACACCAAGTTCCTCTTCTAATTTCTGAATTTGCATACTCAAAGTTGGTTGAGTGACAAAAACCTTGAGGGCTGCTTTTGTGAAATTTTGATGTTCTGCAACTGCTAGAACATATTGAAGCTGAGTTATAGTCATATAATAGAATTAATACGAATGTAAAGGTATTGATTTTTTCTATTAAAACTTATAATTCAGCTTCACTTACCTATAGTTAGTTGGTTAACTTGATAGTCATGTTTAGGGATTCATTTTCCAGTTCAAATTTAGCATCTGTCCAAAGTGGTGGTCCATAATCGTTTATCTTATTATTAGATATTCCATAAGGTTCTAAAGGCATTCCCGTTGGTTCAAAATCCATTTGTGAATTGGCGTTTTTATCATGGAAACATGAAATAGCATAGGTTCCTGATGGCAAATCCTTAAATGTAACACTCGCTACTCCATCTACAATTTTACTTTGTGCACTAAATTCTGGAGCGGCTTTAAGAAAAGTGTTCTTAGAATAAACTCCGAATAATATCATTCCATTATCACTTTTAATGTTCTCTACACTCACCGAAATTTCCGGCGAGGTAGCAGATTGCGCATAAAATAGTTGACTTAAAAATAATGCGATTAACACTGCAATTGTTTTCATAATTTAAAGTTTTATTAGTTATAAGATCAAATATAGACTCAGATCTTATTTGTTTAATATTTTAACTTACTGAATTGTATAGATTTAAAGATGAATTGAATTTGTACTAAACTACCTATAATTATTTTAGGATCTCTACTGTAATAGGAATATTGATTAAAGGCCATTCTCCTTCTCCAATAGGCTGTTTAGCAATTTCATCTACTACGTCCATGCCTTTTATCACTTTTCCATAAACAGTGTGATCATTATCCAAATGATGAGCACCTCTTTCACTTTGCACAATAAAGAACTCAAATGGCGAAGATGCTTTACTAACATTTTGTTCTGCATATTTAGCTGCTGAAAATGCACCTCGAGTATGTCTATGTCCGGCTTCAAATTCACTTGGAATTAAGTAGGAGCCAATATTATTTCTCTTAATACTTGTGTCTTTATTATCTGAGTTCCCTCCTTGAATTACAAAGCCATTAGCAACTCTATGGAAAAAAGTACCATTAAAATATCCTTCTTTAATTAGTAAGATCATATTAGCCCTATGTAATGGAGTGTCGTTATAAAGTACAATATCTATATCCCCAAACCTGGTACTTATTCTAATCTTGTTTTCTGTATTTTTCTTTCCATATTCAGTTAAAAATGGAATTAACTTTTCTTGAACAAGCATGGGTTCATCATGAAGGAATAATTTGTCCTTTTTTTTCTTAGATGAATTGATTTTATTTTCTGAAGAGTCTTTTACCTTTGTTATAGTATTAGAGGAAGATGAACCTGTATTTTTGATCTTTGATTTTTGTGTATCTTCACAACTTGCCAATAATAGAACAAAAGAAATTAAAAGATAAGAAATTTTTCGTGTCATGAATTTTACTGAATTTACATATAAAATTTCAAATTTAAAGAATTTAGAACTCCCTGGCGTGGAGGCTCAACATAAATTAGCTCCATTATTACGAATTAAGGAATTAGCAGATATAGATATAAAAGCTAATAAGCCCAATAAAGCGGGGGTTATGGCGCTATTTTATCCTAATAGAAAGGAAATCACGAATTTGGTTTTAATTCTAAGAAAGACATATAAAGGGGTTCATTCCAATCAAGTTGGATTTCCTGGTGGACGAGTAGAGAATTTTGATAAAAATTTAAAATATACGGCTCTTCGGGAAACGGAAGAAGAAGTTGGGATTCCACAAGCAGAGGTGAGGGTTGTAAAAAAATTAACCAAATTATATATTCCTCCCAGTAATTTTTGGGTTCATCCCTATGTTGGACTTATAGATAGAACCCCGGAACTTATTCCACAGGAATCTGAGGTTGAAAAAATACTGGAAATAGACTTGGAAGATTTTATGGATGATAGAAACTTGGTCTCTCAAGAATTAAGTACATCTTATGCTGAAAATATACAAGTGCCAGCTTTTTCTCTGAATGGTCATATAGTATGGGGTGCAACTGCAATGATGCTAAGTGAATTAAAAGATTTATTGAAGCAGGCACTCTAAACTTTATTAGTATCTTTGACTTTTTAAGATAATATTAACAATTCAAGATCAATCATATTCACATGGGATTATTTACTAAAAATCCATTTGGACATTACCTATTTATAAAAAAATGGTTAATTCGTATTTTTGGTGTACTATCCCATAGACGCTATAGAGGATTTAATGAATTACACATTGAAGGCTCCGATATTATTAAGAATCTTCCCAGTACTAACGTGCTTTTTGTTTCTAATCACCAAACTTATTTTGCAGACGTTACAGCCATGTTTCATGTTTTTAATGCGAGTTTAAGTGGGAGGGTAGATAACATTAAAAACGTAGGGTACTTATGGCAACCAAAATTGAACTTATATTATGTAGCTGCCAAAGAAACTATGCAGGCAGGCTTACTTACTAGAATCATGGCTTATGCTGGAGCGATCACTGTAGAAAGAACTTGGCGTTCTAAAGGAAAAGATATAAAAAGGGAAGTAAATACAGAGGACACCGACAATATAGGAGTCGCATTAAAGGATGGATGGGTGATCACTTTTCCTCAAGGAACTACCAAGCCTTTTAAACCTATTAGAAAGGGAACTGCTCACATAATAAGACAACATAGACCAATAGTTATTCCCATTGTTATAGATGGATTTAGAAGATCTTTTGATAAGAAGGGGATTCGACTTAAGAAAAGAGGTATTCTTCAAAGTTTCCAAGTTAAACCAGCTTTAGAATTTGATTATGAAAATGATTCTATAGAAGATATAGTTGAAAAATTAGAATATGCTATAGAACAACATTCGTCGTTTTTAAAGGTTATTCCACAGGAAGAAATTGACCATATGGAGGAATTGAATGAGAAAAGAAAGTGGGAGTATTAAATTAATTTTGAAAATTAATAGTCACTAGATTTTTCCAATATTACATTAAACTTTATGGAAATGAAATTTAAAAAGTTAACTATCCATTTTTAATTCTTTCCGCATCTCTTTAACGGTTTTGGTACTCCCATCATGGCTCCAGCCAGGAGGTCCAAACACATACATGAATTTATGTTTCCAGTTCTTTGATTTCTTGGTATCCTGCCAGATATTTTGGTATTCATGAGTTAGGATAACCCATAGATTAAAAGAATCGGGTGGAGTAGAAACTCCATATTCTATATCTACTGAAGGATCCAACTCTTTCCAAGTACCAAAAATTCTATCAAAAATATTTAAAATACCACCATGATTTTTATCCATATATTCCAAATTCTTGGAATGATGTACTTGGTGCATAGTATGGGTATTGAGAAACTTTTCTATAATTCCCATTTTGGGAACATATTTGGTGTGTAATTGGAATTGCCATAAGGCTTCAATTCCTAGGCATACCACCACCATTTCTGGTGGAAATCCTATTATTACAATCCACACATAAAAAAAAGGTTTATAGATAATAGTGAACCAGCCATTACGAACCGCTGTTCCAAGATTAAAATTATCTGAAGAATGATGTACGATATGGGCTGCCCAGAAAAAACGTACCATGTGATTTTGCCTATGAAACCAATAATAACTGAAATCGTCTAATAACATACATAAGATCCAGACATACCATGCATAACCAAAGGATTTCCACCCCATAATATTTGTTCTTACCCCATCAACAATCGGGTTGAACAATTCATAGACAAATTCGAATAAAAGAATGATGGAAACTGTTTTTATCAATGCAGCTATTACCGCAGATCCAATACCCATAGAAAGGCTTGAAAAAAGATCTTTCCATTTATACAACTCTTCGTTGTGATGGGTTTTACTATAAGTTAATTCCAACACGATAAGTGCTAAAAAAACGGGCACCCCGTAAATAAGGGGGTTTGTAAATTCCATTCTTTTGAATTTTTAAATAATGAGGGCAAAATTGATTTTTGCAAAAGTAACGTATTTAAAAGGGTTTGGAGGATAAACCGATTTAAAACATTATTAAAAGATAAGACGGGAGAGGAGATATAAAGAGTAAGAAAAACAAAGTCTATAAATGGAATTAGGAATTGGAAATATTTCAATTCCATTTATAAACTATAAATTACATTTCTAACTTCTTCAATTCTATATAATTTTTTTTCAGTCTTCTTAGTAATATTCCGTAAAGTAATCTGTAAAATACCCAAATTAGACCTAGGAATAAGGTTAAAATCAATACACTTATACCAATAAATTTAACCCAATCCATCATTTCAAAAGAATATTTGGAGATCTCCTTGGCATCAGGATTCGTATGATTTAAAAGCATATAACTAAATAGGCCAATAGCTGTTGCTCCAGTAGATATTAGAACATAAGCTATATAGTATTTTACAGTTTTTCTTGTTCTTAGAATGTTCTTCATTAAAGTTGCAGCATCATCTGTAGTAGAGATCATTTTATAATTCTTGTAGAATCTATAGATAAAATAAAACGTGATGGCATAACTTAAAATATAAAGGACGGTAACTATCTCCTTCAAATTGTTTTTTTCGATATCCTCCCAATATTTATCTCCAGAGAAAGCAATATTCAAAATAGTAGCGAAAATAAGTTCTATGATACTTATATAGAAGATCCATTTCACGATAGAATGAGAACGCTTCCAAATCATTTTGTAGATCTCATCAAAGCTAAGCTTAGGATAATTCCCTTGCTGCCTATTCCAGTCCCTTTTTAACAAGTCTAATTCATCCATATGCTTACGGATTTAATATTTTTTTTAATTTAGTTTTCACTCTATTCATCTTCACTCGAGCATTCACTTCACTAATCCCCATTGTTTCAGATATTTCTTTGTAATTTTTGTCTTCTAAATACAGAAAAACCAAGGCTTTATCTATATCGTTTAATTCTTTAACGGCATTGTACATTAATGATAAACGTTGCTCTGTCTCATCATCATATTCATCTACCTTAATTCTAAAATGAACAGAATCGTAATCTTGAGTCTGAATTCCTCTTTTTTTCTTACGATATAAAGTAATAGCAGTATTTAATGCCACCCTATACATCCATGTGCTAAATTTAGAATCTCCTCTAAATTTTGGATATGCTTTCCACAGTTGTATAGTTACTTCCTGAAATAAATCATTGTGAGATGCCTGATCATTAGTATAAATTCTACAGATTTTGTGTACAATATTTTGATCTCTCTCCAGATTGGTTACAAATTGATGTTCTAATTCTTTCTCCACAGATGCTATTTACAAATTGTTAGTCTTTGAATGTTGCACAGTGTTACATCTAGCAGGGTAAATTCTAAACTGTTTGATTGGATTTATTTAAAAGCCAAATTATTCTTATTTTCGAAGATATATAAATTGGTGAATAATTGTTAAACTAATACCTATTTATATTACCCACTATAATCTCTAATTGATAAATGAATATACCTAAAACCAATTTACCGCGTGTTGTAATAATAGGAGGAGGATTTGGAGGAATTTCTTTAGCCAGGAAACTTTTAAAGAAACAAGTGCAAACGGTATTAATAGATAAACATAACTACCACACATTTCAGCCCCTTCTTTATCAGGTTTCTACCTCTGGATTAGAGCCAGATTCCATTGCATATCCGCTTAGAAAGATAATTAGAACTAGCAACAGAGGCTATTTTAGAATGGCAGAAGTATCTAATATAGATTCAGGAAGACAGATAATTCAATCTAATATAGGGGAACTTCATTATGATTATTTAATAATTGCTACAGGTTCTAAAACCAACTTTTTCGGGAATGATAGTATAGAAAAGAATGGAATGTGGATGAAATCGGTACCGCATGCTTTAAACATTAGGAGTCTTATTTTAGAAAATCTTGAACAAGCAGTGATCACCGAAGATCCAGTAGAACGTAAAGCCTTACTTAACTTTGTACTTGCTGGGGCTGGGCCAACTGGAGTAGAATTAAGTGGAGCAATTGCTGAGTTAAGAAATCATGTAGTTCCAAAAGATTATCCAGATCTGGATGCTTCGGAAATGGAAATTCATCTTATTGAAGGTATGGATAGAGTATTACCTCCAATGAGTGAAAAATCTTCGGAGAAGGCTGCCAATTTTTTAAAGGAATTGGGAGTGCAACTGCACCTAAATACTCAAGTTGAGTCTTATGATGGGCGAGAGGTATTAACTAATACATCTACAAAATTTGACACGTATACTTTTATATGGAGTGCAGGGGTAACTGGCGCTCCAGTTAAAGGACTCAAGGCAGAGGCTTTAATTGAAAAAGCTAATAGGTATGTTGTAAATAAATATAGCCAGATAAATGGGTATAATAACATATTTGCTATTGGGGATATTGCAGTAATGGAAAGCGATGAATTCCCGAAAGGACATCCTATGGTGGCTCAACCTGCAATCCAACAAGGAAAACATTTAGCTAAGAATATTAGTCACTTATTAAATAACGAAGAATTAGAGCCTTTTAAATATTTTGATAAAGGTACTATGGCAACTGTAGGAAGAAATCGGGCGGTTGTAGAGTTGGGTAAATTTAAATTTGGTGGCTTCTTTGCATGGTTCGTATGGATGTTTATACACCTTTGGTTTTTAATAGGTTTCAGAAATAGGCTGGTCACTTTCTTTAATTGGGTGTATAACTATGTGAATTTTGATAAAGCAGCAAGACTAATCATTAGACCGTTTAAAGAAAATCAAAAACAATCTAAATCAGATAGAGCTCTATAGTAGTTGTTGCTGAAAATATGTTGAGTTTGAAATATAAAAATCCGCTTCAATTCATTTGAGGCGGATTTTTCTTTAATTAATAAATCAAAAATTATCTGTTCTTAGTGATCTCTTTATTATAATCTGATGCCAATGAGATCTTTTGTTTTTCAGTTAGCGCTTTTCCTGCCATTTGGAAGACTTCATGTTCTTCTTCATCCAAATGGTGAGTTACCTTATGCTCAAGATCTTTTGCTATTTTTAACCAGTTAGATGCACTCATGTCTGTATCATCTAATTGTTCCATTAGTTCATCCATTTCGTGATGTTCTGCAACACTGTGTCTAGCTTTTTCTTGCGTAAGATCTTTCTGGATTAAAGGAACATAAAAATGTCTTTCTTCCGCATCTGCATGTATCTTAAGCTCGTGTTTTAACTGCTCATAAATTTTCTTTCTTTCCTGAGTATCTCCATGGGTAGACACCAGTTTTTTAACTAGTTCTCTTTGGATTTCATGTTCTTGCCTTAAAGCTTCAAAAATATTCATAATTTGGGTTAGATTGATTTTAAGAATTCAAGGTATTAATTATAGTGTTAAAATTTATTTAAAACGGTAATTAATATCTAGTTGAAATTAAGTCTAAATTGTAATTCTATACAGTTCAACCTATAAAAATCACAGTTCAGTTTAAAAGTCTTTAATAGAATTAATGATTTAAAGATATTTGATCTATTCTAAAGTAATAATTACAAAACGATGTATAAAATTGTTCTCAAACTAATTAAGATAAGCCTTATAATTACTATAATCTTGGTCTTATTAGATATGGTATTTAATCAGGCTACTACTTTAGAAGATTTGTTAAGTGTTTCAAATTGGGGTCTTTACTTCTTTTACAGTTTTGTCCTATCTGGAGTAAATGGTTTGTTCTTTTATTTTATGAATGATAAGGTGAACTGGGAAGGTAAAGGTGTGCAACGAGTAATAATAGGGGTTGTTGGAAGTATAATTTTAACTTTGATAGCTTATTTTGTATGTAGAATAATACACTTAGTTTATTTTGAGAATAGATATAATATCGATGAATTTTTAGCCAACGAGCGTATAGGGTATTATTTTTTTCCTTTACTATTTACGGCGATCATTTCTCTAAGCTTTCACTTGTTTTATTTTTATAAAGCTTTACAGGAGAGAAGGGTTGCTGAACAAAAAATAATTGCCGGTACGGCTTCTGCCAAATTCGATGCACTTAAAAATCAATTAGATCCACACTTTTTATTCAATAGTTTAAATGTATTAACTTCTTTAATTGAAGAAAATCCAATTGCTGCTCAAAAATTCACCACTTCTTTATCAAAGACATATAGGTATGTATTGGAGCAAAAAAATAAGGAATTAGTAGAATTATCTGAAGAAATAAAATTTGCGAAAACCTATATTAATCTTCTTAAAATGAGATTTGAAGATGGAATTAATTGTTCTATTCCATTAGAGCTTAATCTTGCTGAAGCTAAAGTAGTTCCATTATCGCTTCAATTACTACTAGAAAATGCAGTTAAGCATAATAGAGTATCTCCACAGCAGCCATTACAAATAGAGATCTTTGAAGACAGGAATGAATTAGTTGTAAAAAACAACCTTCAGGAAAAAGAAATATTAGGGAAAGGAAGTAGAGTTGGGTTAATCAATATTCAGCAGAGATATGGGCTGTTAACCAATAGAAAAGTTAAAATAAATAAATCAGAAAATTATTTTGAAGTACGATTGCCATTACTCACCAAAAAGATTGAAGTTATGAAAAGAGAAGAAACATTAGATGCAGATAATAGTTATCTACGGGCCAAAGAGAAAGTGAAAAAACTAAGAGGCTTCTATGGTAATCTAACTTCTTATTGTATCGTTATCCCCGCTTTAGCAATCTTTAATTTACTTTCTAGTAACGGATTTCCCTGGGTGATCTTCCCTACAATTGGATGGGGGATAGGCTTGCTCTTTCATGCTATGGAAGTATTTGGCTACAACCCTTTATTAGGAAAAGATTGGGAAGAAAAGAAAATAAAAGAATACATGAAACGTAATCAATAATTAAGATGGAAAATTCAGAGAAAAATTATCAAAGAGCAAAAGAGAGAGTAGAAGAATTAAAAAAATTCTACAGTCATCTACTTAGTTATATTGTAGTTAATATATTTCTTGCAGCAGTGAATTATTATTCAAATGAATGGAGATATCCATGGTTTTTATGGGTGACTGCAGGTTGGGGAATTGGGCTGATATTCGACGCAATGAGAGCGCATCAAATTAATCCTATGTTCAATAAGGATTGGGAAGAGAGAAAGATAAGATCTTTTATGAAGGAGGAGGAAAAACAAAAATGGGAATAGTACTTAAATTAATTAAATGCAAGTAGTAATTATAGAAGACGAAAAACCTTCTGCGAGAAGACTTAATAGAATGCTTAAAGGTTTAGAACTGGAGGTAATTGTTATGTTACACAGTGTAAATGACGCGGTGGAATGGTTTAAAAACAATGAGCATCCCGAACTTATTTTTTTGGATATTCAACTAAGTGATGGCTTATCTTTCGAGATCTTTGAAAAGGTTGAAATTAAAAGCGCCATTATATTCACAACTGCCTATGATGAATATGCCTTAAAGGCTTTTAAGTTGAATAGTGTAGATTATTTATTAAAACCTATAGATGATGAAGAGTTGGAGGAAGCTGTACAGAAATACGCTTCTAATAGCGCTAAAAAGAGCCCTAGTTTTATAAGTGCGGAAGATATTCAAAAAATGTTTCAGCAACCTTCACCTAAGGAATATAAGAAGCGCTTTACTATACAAGTAGGGCAGCATTTAAAGATTTTTGAGGTAAATGATATTTGTTGTTTTTATTCAGAAAATAAAGGAACATACTTACATACCAATAATGATAGAAGCTATTTGTTAGATCTTAGTTTAGAAAAATTAGAGCAAGATCTGGATCCAAATAAATTCTTTAAGATTAGTAGAAAATTTATTGTAAACCTAAATGCTATAAAAGATATTGTAAGCTATTCTAACTTACGTTTGGAAGTAAAGTTGGAATGTTTCAATAAACATCAGTTAATAGTAAGTAGAGAGCGAGTAAAACTTTTTAAAGAATGGCTAGAATAAGTAAATGGATGTTAAAATTTCCAAAATATAAAACCGTAACATATTTATTCTCGTAAATATGTTACAAGAGAGTTATTAAGAGCAGCGCAATAAAAATAATTTACCCTAAATTAAATTTTATTGCTTAAATATTAAAGCTAAATAAGGCTACTATTTTAAATTCTACTCTAATAATTGTTTATGATTTTTTTGGTTGGTTAGTGAAGAGTTTGTTTCTTAAGGAAGCAGACTCTTTGCATTTATAACCGGTTTCCATTGGATACTCAAAAGAAAATCAGCTTTAAATTCACGATATATTGTGAACTTAAAGCTGATTATTTTATTAGTCTAATTACTATTTCTAAGAAGAAACAACTCCCAAGGTATATAATTGTTCCATAGTAGGGGATTCACTACCACCTTCAGGTTCTAATGTAATTCCAAATGCTTCAGATGGATTTATATTCTTCAAAGCAAATATTTTATTTTCGTCTTCCTCATACGTATCTAAAATTCCTATGCTCGTTGGAGTTAATGGTTCTAATTTTAAAGACCATACTTGATAAACCATTCCTCTTGGAGGCTCTGGTAAATCCTTAACATCTATATAGGTGGTATTTGTGTTCTTGTCCCAGTAAGCGGCAGCATAAGCGTCTGGAGCCACTGCTTGCCCTGCTAAAGGAACTTTAATTATATTTTTATCTCTTATTATAGATAGGAGTTCTTTAGATTTGTCTGCATCGGTTCTTGCATCAGCAATTTGAGTTTCCATTTGCGCCTTTTCTCCCTGTAAAGCTTGAAGATCTTGTCTAAGTTCTCTGTTCTTATTGAACATTACAAACAACCCAATTAAGAATAACAAACTTGCAGCCCATCCTATGTACATAGGAATGTTAGATCTTCTGCTTTCCATGCTTACTACTTTTGGATTGTGTGCAAGCTTTTGCTTGATGGCCAAAATTAAATTCTCGGCATCGGCTGGTGCTACGGCAGCAGATAGTTGAATAAGTGCTTCTTCTATTTGACTGACCTCAGATTCAACTTCCGGGTATTGTTTTAAAATTCTGGTAACCTCTCTACTTTCTGTTTCAGAAAGTGCACCATATACATATAGTTCAAGAATACCAGATGATATATAATTATTAATATCCATTATCGTAATACTTTAGATCGTAATTTATCTATACAAACCCTGTTCTTTGTCTTTACTGTTCCCAGAGGCATTTCAAGTTCTTCTGCGGTTTCCTTTTGAGTATAGCCTTTAAAGAACAACAAGTCTATTAAACTTTTACAAGTTTCTCCCAAAGCATCAATATACTTTTGTAAACCAATAGCATCAATTTTACCGAAGAAGTTCGTTTTAGACTCCAATATATCTACGAAATTATCACTCTTTAGGTTTAGCTTTTTATTTTTAAAATCTTTCGATCTAATTTTATCTATAGAAGCATTTCTGGCAATATTAAGGACCCAAGTGAAAAACCTGCCTTTATCGGGGTTATAACTTGAGGCATTATTCCATATTTTAATAAAAACATCTTGCAAAATTTCTTCTGAAATTGAGGTGTCTTTTATAATACTATATATAATACCATAGGTACTATGGGAATAAAGCTCATAAATGCGTTCAAAGGCTTTTTGGTTACCAGCCTGAAGCTCTTCTATTAACTTATCTTGTTGCATAGGATAGAAATTATGCTTAAAAATATAAAATTATTCTGTTTAAAATAATAAAAGCAACCCGAAGGTTGCTTTTATTAAAATATTCTCAAAAATAGGGTCTACATCTTAATAGAACCACATCCAACTCTTGTTCCAGCAGCACCAGAAGGTTGAGATGTAAAATCGTCTACCCCGTCATGAATTACTACTGCTTTCCCAATAATATTCTTAGCATCATCATCACAGCCAATACACCATTTATCTGTAGTCATAGTTATAGTACCATTCCCATTTCCATCTACTTTGAAATTTCCTATATCTCCTCTATGATATCCTGAAGCATCGCCCCATTTTCCATGTTGTTCGAAGGTAGGGTTCCAGTGACCTCCAGCAGAAGATCCGTCCTTAGCTGAACAATCTGCACTTTCATGAATATGAATAGCATGCATACCCTCAGCTAGACCATCTATAATAGCAGTCATTGTTACCTCTCCGTTCTCCTCTGTGAAAACAACATTCCCAGAAAGCTTGCTATCGCTTTTTGGCTCTAAAGTGAGTTTTACCTTTTTAACCTCAACTTCTTTTTCCTGAGTCATTTCAGTGTCGGAAGTTTTATTTTCATCTTTTTCTTTTTTGTCATTTTTACACCCAATAATTAATAGGGATGCGCAAAATAGTAGTGATAAACTAATACGTTTCATAATTTGTATAGATTGGTTTTACATTGAATTCATCTAAATTACTTGTATAATAAGGAATCTCCAAAGATTTAAGGATTGCTTAACATAGATAGTACTTTAAAAATTCAGGATCTTTAGTTCCTTATTTTTGATCTATTAAACTAGTAATAATTTGTGTTTCTGAATGTAGCGTTTTATGTACAGGACATTTATTAGCGATCTCTAAAAGTCTTTTCCTTTGTTTCTCATCCAGATCTCCTTTTATAATGAGTTCTCGTTTAAAAGTGTCTATTTTTGTACCCTCATCTTCACATTTTTCGCAATCTACAGCGTGATCTTTCCCATAATTTACATGTGTCTCTACAAAATCTACATTCCAGCCTTTACGCTTCGCATACATTTGTATGGTCATAGAAGTGCAGGCAGCTAAGCCAGCAGATACAAATTCGTAAGGATTGGGTCCAAAATCGTTTCCTCCAACATGTTCCGGTTCATCGGCAACTAGATGGTGCCTTCCAGCCTTAATTTGTGTTGTAAAACCTTCTGGGCCTAAATGTGCAATAACATCTAAATCAGTCTTTAAATCAGCTTGCTCGGGAATATCAAGATATCTATTTGCCCATGTTCCAATAAGATCACCCACATAATTAGAATCTACTTTATTAGATAGTAAATGATCTGCACCATCTAAGGAAATAAAGCTTTTGGGATGTTTAGCTGCAATATATATTTCTTCAGCATTTTTAATACCAACGATGGTATCTTGTGGAGAATGTAGAATTAACAAGGACTTATTTAATTTTGAAATAATATCTGGTAGATCGTTGTTTTCTAGATCATCCAAAAATTGCTTTTTTATTTTGAAGTTTCTACCGCCTATATTTACTTCAGCACTGCCGTTTTCATGAATATCTGCTATATCACTTTTCAATATATTTTTTACATGTCCAATATGAGAAGGCGCTCCAATAGTTGCGACTGCACTTACTGAATCTAGTAATGTTGAAGCAAATATTACTGCGGCGCCACCAAGGGAATGACCTATTAAAAGAGAAGGGGCTTTGTAATTATCTTCTAAATAACTAGAAGCGCAAACAAGATCTTCAATGTTTCCAGAAAAATTAGAATCTGCAAACTCTCCTTCACTTTCTCCCAAGCCTGTGAAATCGAATCTAAGAACCCCAAAACCTTTTGCGGTTAAAGCTTGACTTATGTTTTTTACGGCTCGAAAATTCTTGTTACAAGTAAAACAATGTGCGAATAAAACAAAATTATGAGGAGTTCTATTATCTGGTAATTCTATACTTCCTTTAAGATCTAAGCCTTCTTTATTCTTAAATGTAATTTTTGAAGTGCTCATAGTTATATTTTTTCTGAATTATTATTTCTATTTAAAGCAGGATTAAAATTTTTAGAAACTGCAACTCGTAGCTTTTGGTCTGAAACTTTAACCACAACTTTCTTTCTCTTTCCAATAAACTCTCCATCAATTTGAAAGGCGACTGGATTTTTACAGGTAATTGTAGCTTCCTCTACAGAGATGGCTTCTACGAAATTGGAATTCAATTGGGAATTCTTAATTAAGGTCTTTAATATTTGAAAGATGCTTAATCTTTTAAAAATAAGAATTTCAAATTTTCCATCATCCAATTTTCCATTGGGATTTATATTCGCTCCAGTTCCAAATTTATTTGCGTTGGCAATAGCTAAAAGCACTCCTTTTTTTACATATTTATGCCCTTTAGCTTCAATAGTAAATTTATAAGGATAATTAGATTTAAATAAGGTTGGGAAAGATTGAAGAAAATAACCAAACTTCCCTCTAATATTAGAATGCTCATAAAGTCTAATAAGCTCTGCATTTATACCAAGATCTGATATATGTAAACACATTTCTCCATTTAATTCTAAAGTGTCAATAGTAAAAGTGGTCTCACCTGTAGCCACTTCAATTTGATCATTAAGATTATCTGGTAGATTTAAATTAATAGCAAAACCATTTGCAGAGCCTGCAGGCAAGATCCCTAGGCTAAGATCAAAATCTTTAAGAACTTTTGCTACAAGTTGTATAGTTCCATCTCCGCCAGCTACTAATAAACGTTCGGGTTGATGCTGATTTATCAACTTACTAATAGCTTTTATATCTTCATGACCTTTAGTTTCGTAGACTTCTACTAGTATATTTTTATTAGCTAGTTTTGTTTTAACTGTATTAATGAGGTTAGCTTTGTCAAAATTTCCAGAAATTGGATTAACAACTAGTAAAATTTTATTTTTTGGTTCCATGTACTGTAGATTGTTGCTAAAATTAGCTATTTTGGAAGTATTCTTTCGTTAATAAAATCTCAATTGACAAAAATCGACTTAAAATTATATCGTGGATATTTAAACGACCAAGAGCTGGTGGTTTTTGGTCATGTCTTTAAATCCTGGGCTCCAGATAAATACCGAATTGATAGACGAGGAATTAAACATGCCATGTCTATCATGCATATGTTCAATATAAAACCGATTTCTAATATTAGAGTGACCTTAGAATTTCAAGGTCTCATTGTTCAAACAAAAACATTAGATGATGGATATTTTAGATTCAATATTCCTTTCGATCAAGAGTTGGAAAGTGGATGGCATGATTATCAAATAACCTGCCAGTTCAACGGTTTCGGTATTGTGGATAAAGGAGAGGTGCTAAAACCTTTTGAAAGTAAATATGGAATCATTTCGGATATTGATGATACTTTTCTTATTTCTTATAGCGGTAGTTTTTTTAGGAAGCTGTATGTAATGTTGCTCAAAAATATAAATAAAAGAAAAATTTTTGAAGACGTTGTTCCACATTATAGAGCATTAAGTTCCTATGGACAAGACAAAGAGCATGCATTTAATTCTTTTTTTTATGTTTCTAGTAGCGAATGGAATTTATACGATTTTATAAATGAATTTGCTAAAAGACATGAATTGCCTAAAGCAGTTATAAAATTGAAGAAGATTAAAACTGGGATTTCAGATTTTCTAATGACCGGGCGAGGAGGACACGATCATAAATTCGAAAAAATTAAAGATATCATCTCATTTTATCCAAATCTTAAATATGTACTTATTGGTGACGATTCCCAAAAAGATCCATATATCTACGAGCGCATCTGTAAAATATTTCCTTTAAATATAAAAGCGGTCTACATTAGGAAGACCAATAAAGTAAAAAAAGAAAAGGTGTCCACAGTATTAGCTAATTTGAATGACATGGGCGTAAGCACCTGTTACTTTATTCATAGTGAAAAAGCAATTGAGCATTCTAAAAAAATAAATATTATCTAATTCTCTAGATATATTAAGATAAATTAGAATCCCGGTATCTTTGTTTTTATTACTTAAAACAAAAGACTTGGAGTTAATACCTTATATAAAATCTAAAATCAACGTTCCCGAAAGATCTATTCTTAATACTGTTGGCTTACTAAATGAAGATGCGACCATTCCTTTTATTGCTCGCTATAGAAAGGAATTAACTGGTAATTTAGATGAAGTTGAGATTGAAAATATATCTGACCTATTAAAATCTTTTGCTGAATTAGAACGTCGTAAAAAAGCGATCATCAAGGCTATTGAAGATCAGGATTTCATGACAGATCCCTTATTGTCTAAGCTTCAGAATTCAGATTCGCTAGTAGAATTAGAAGACCTATATCTTCCTTTCAAAAAGAAGCGTAGAACAAAAGCTGAAACAGCTAGGGAAGCAGGGTTGGAACCTTTTGCTAAAATTATTATGTCGCAAAATGGAGCTAATTTAGAGCAAGTGGCAAATCGATTTTTGTCTAATGAGATAAAATCTACTAGTGATGCATTAGAAGGAGCACAGCATATAATTTCTGAATGGATAAGCGAAAACCCATATGTAAGGCAGAAGCTTAGGAGGTTGTTTCAGAACAGCGCAGATATTGCTTCAAAACTCGTGAAATCTGAAAAGGAAAATCCTGCAGCATTAAAATATAAGCAATATTTTGACTGGAATGAACCTTTAAAAAGAATCCCTTCTCACAGATTATTAGCCATTCTTCGGGCTGAAAGTGAAGGTGTTATAAAACTGAAGCTTGAGGTAGATAAAAACGAAGCTTTAAGACAAATAGATAATGTTCTCCATATTAAAAATTCTTCAGCAGCTAAGTATATCAATGAAGCAATAGAAGATTCTTACAAGCGACTCTTAAAACCAGCTTTTTCTAATGAAGCTTTATCTGAAGCAAAGAATAGAGCAGATGAAGATGCAATTCAGGTCTTCGCTGAAAATCTAGAGCAACTTTTGTTAGCGCCACCTCTTGGTAATAAAAGGATCTTAGCTTTAGATCCTGGGTTTAAGTCTGGTTGTAAATTGGTTTGCTTAGATGAAAACGGAATGTTGCTTCACAATGAAACCATTTTTCCCCATCCTCCACAAAAAGAAATGACACTTGCCATTAAAAAAATTAGATCTCTTGTAAATGCTTATAATATTGAAGCGATCTCTATTGGTAATGGAACTGCTTCCCGAGAAACGGAGCAATTTGTTAAAAAAGTCCCCTTTAATAGAGAAGTTGAGGTATATGTGGTGAACGAAGCAGGTGCTTCAATTTATTCCGCCTCTAAAATTGCTCGAGAAGAATTTCCAGATTATGACATTACCGTTAGAGGAGCGGTTTCTATTGGTAGACGTTTAATAGATCCTTTGGCAGAATTAGTGAAGATAGATGCTAAGTCTATTGGAGTAGGGCAGTACCAGCATGATGTAGATCAAACGAGATTAAAGAACAAACTGGATGCGGTAGTTATGAATTGCGTTAACCGAATTGGAATAAACGTAAATTCTGCGAGTAAAGAACTGCTTTCTTATGTGTCTGGGATAGGACCTGTATTAGCGGAAAATATTATAAAATATAGATCGGATAAAGGAAGTATTAAAAGTAGAGAAGAATTACTTAAAGTTCCCAGATTAGGGGCTAAAGCTTACGAGCAGTCTGCGGGATTTTTAAGAATTAAAAATGCGAAAAATCCCTTGGATGATTCTGCAGTTCACCCAGAACGCTATAGTTTGGTTAATAAAATTGCGAAAGATTCAAAAACGGCATTGCATCAAATAATAGGAAACAAAGAAGTTCTTCAAAAAATAGAATTAAGTACATATGTTCAAGAGGATCTTGGATTGCCGACACTTACAGATATAATAAAAGAACTTGAAAAACCAGGTTTGGATCCTAGAAGTAAGATCAAGGTTTTTCAATTTGATGAAAATGTAAATACCATTAAAGATTTAAGAACGGGGATGAAGCTTCCTGGGATCGTAAATAACATCACCAATTTTGGATGCTTTGTAGATATTGGTGTTAAAGAAAGTGGGCTAATCCATATCTCCAAATTAGCAAATGAATATATTAGCGATGTGAATTCTGTTGTAAAATTAGGCCAGCATTTAACGGTCACTGTATTAGAAATAGATTTAGATCTTAAAAGGATACAGCTTTCATTGATAGATTAAAAAAAGTCCTGAGATAAGTAATTATCTCAGGACTTTTTAGAGTTATAAGATTTTGGATTATCTAAAGGTCGAGGAGGGAAAAGAAACTAAGCTTTCATGCCCATTCTTACCTACTGCCACAACACCAAAAAAATAGTTGTCTATTACAATACCATCAAGCATAAATTCTGAAACATCACCCACAAATCGGGAATGCTCCCAAACCGGGGAAGTAGTATCTCTCCAATAAATTTTATATCCTGCGATTTCTCCAGAAACCTTTTCCCATCGTAATTTTGTAGAAGGTTCAACAATACCTCCAATAGCCACTTGTGAAGGAGCAGGTGGTGCCCAAGCTAAACTAGCCAGGTTAATAGCATTTACAGCAGTAAGTTTTGCTGCATAATTAAAATTAACGCCTTCAATAACATCGCCATATTCTATTCCGTTTTCAGTTCGAATGTCTTGATGTTGTCTGTTATAATTTTCATGAGCCTCCATTATTCTTATTCCCGCGAATCCAAGATCGTTAAAAGACCTATGATGTCCACCACGACCAAATCTATCTAATCTATAGATCATCATTGGATTCATTTCTGGCATATAGGTTTCAACAGTACTATGAATATATCTGGCAAGCTGTCTGGAAATCCCATCCACTTCTCCACCATAATATCTTCTTGCATTTCGTTCTTTCTCTGTTTCAGTAGGAGGAACAGGTTCAGAAAATATTCTAAAACTTCTGTTATCAATAACTCCGTCAACACCTTCTATATTACCGATCATATCATTATTTAATATTCCAATGATCTCCCAGTTGTTGTTTTTTGCATATTGAGCCAGTCCTTTTCCACCAAATAATCCTTGCTCTTCACCAGAAAGGCCAACATAAATTATGCTGTTTTCAAATTTATATTTAGATAAAACTCTAGCAGCTTCCATAGTTCCAGCCATTCCGCTTGCATTATCATTTGCACCTGGAGCATCGGTTTCAAAATCCATAGTATCACTGGCGCGGGAATCTATATCCCCACTCATAATAATATATCTATTTGGATATTTAGTTCCTTTTTGTATGGCTACAACATTTACTACCCAGGCTTCCTTAGGCACCCGGTTTCCATCATCTGGAGTTACCAGGTCTTTTTGATAAAAAACATCTAGACAGTTGTTGCAATCCTTAGATGTTTTATCAAATTCAGATTTAATCCAGCGCCTTGCAGCTCCAATTCCTCTAGTAGTAGAAACAGTATCACTAAATGTGTTTCTTGTTCCAAACCCTGCTAATTTTCTTATATCACTTTCAATTCTATCGGCAGAAACAGAATCGATTATATCATAGATTTTAGAATCTGTATTTTGTGCAGCTATTTCTTGGAAGCTTAGAAATGTGAAAAAGCAACAGGTAATGCTTAATAGGGAGGAATTAATTTTCATTATTTAATATTATTTAATTGAGATTTCTAAAGTAAGAAATGTTTTTTAAAAAAGATTCCAGTGAAAGTTCAGAATATTTTAAATAAAAAACCTCGGAAAGAATCCGAGGTTTAGTGTAATATATTTTGAGATTAGCCTAGCTAGCTCTCATATCATGAATATCTGCTTTAGTATCATGAAATTTTTCTTCAACTTTAGAACCACTAGTTGCAGCTTTTGATCTTTCTTTGATCGCTTCAACTTTTTGATTTAAACTGTCTGAAAGATCATTGATCTTACCTTTAGCACCTTTTAAGTAGCTATCTCCAGATTCAGTAATTGATTTACGAGTGTCTGCTCCTTTTTTAGGTGCAAATAATAAACCTATAGCTGCTCCTACTGCTGCTCCTGATACTAATCCTGTAATTAACTTTCCTACTTTCATAATTATAATTTTTTAAATATTGGTTGTATAAATTTGACGATGTAAAGTTACTTCTAATTAGAAGCTTAGAGGATTATCTTTAGTTAAGTTTGATATAATATTTCAGAAGAATTACTAATGAATTTAACACTTTATCAATGATATCTTGATTCTAGTTTTAACCAATATTTAATTTAAAAAACCCTGCAATAGTTCTCTTACTTTGCGGGTGTTATTTACATAGTAAGTGGCGCTAGTATTTTTGAGTCCAACTTTTACCGTTACTGCAGAATCTGGTAATTCCTGAAATAAGTATTCATCTGTCCAATCGTCTCCGATAGCAAAAATAAAATCGCTTTCTTTTTTTAAAAGCAATTTAGTAGCAGCCTTTCCCTTATTAACTTCACTACTTTTAATTTCCAATACCTTATTTCCATCTAAGACGCTTAACCCATGATTCGAAATTAAATCTTTCAAAACGGTAGAAAGTTCATTGGCACGCTTTTCACCTAGATCGGGATCCGACTTTCTATAGTGCCAGGCCAAGGAATAATTTTTCTCCTCTATAAAACTTCCAGGAGTTCTGTCTACGAAGGCATCAATAACCGGACGTATAGATTCCATCCAATCATTTCTCACATTTTCATTTAGCCTCCAATCTTTTTTTGGTTTTTGCGCCCAAACTCCGTGCTCTGCAATAAGCTCTACATTAGATTCTCGCCACCAATTCCCCAAAGTTTCCTTATCTCTTCCGCTAATAAGAACAACACTAATGTTTTCTACATTGGCAAGTTCATTTATTAATGTGATAAGCTCTTTATCTGGTTTTGCGTCTTCTGGTTTATCTACAAAATTCACTAGAGTTCCATCATAATCAAGAAATAATACCCGGTTTTTAGATTTTTTAAAATCTGAAAATATGGATTCTTGAATGTCTTTGGAAATATGAATTGCTTTATTGCTTTGTCTGGTTTCCTGTGTTTTAGTTAGAGATTTCATAAAGTCGTTTGCCCATTTTTCTACATCATAACGCTTCAATCGTTTCTGAAGGGTTTTGTTTCTTTTAATTTGTTCTTCTTCAGGCATCTCGATCGCCTGATTTATAGCATCTGCAATTTGTTCAAAATTATTAGGGTTTATTAAAAGCGCTTCGTTCATTTCCTGCGCTGCACCGGTCATTTCACTTAAAATAAGCACTCCTGTTTGATCTTTTCTACTTGCAATATATTCTTTTGCTACTAAATTCATTCCGTCCCTAATAGGGGTTAACAATGCTATATCGCAAGAAGCATATAGGTCTATTAAGTTATTAAATGGCATAGACCTATAGAAATACCAAATAGGGGTCCAGCTAACTGTTGCGAATTTTCCATTTATTCTCCCTACTAATGCATCAATTTCTTTTTTAAGTAATTGATATTGTGGCACTTCCGATCTTGAAGGCACGGCTAGCATTACTAAGCGTATTTTTTCTATATACTGCGGATATTTTTCTAAGAAATATTCAAAAGCTCTTATTCTATGAGCGATACCTTTTGTATAATCTAACCGATCTATACTCAGGATTAATTTTGCTCCTGGAGCTCCTTTTCTATGATGATCTAATCTGCGTTGCAAATCTGATTGATTTTCCAAAGAATTTTCAAAATGATCTTGCGCAGCCTGCTCAAATTTGTTGTAATCTATACCCATAGGAAAAGAATCTACCTTTACCATTCTCTCGGGAAGACTTACTTCATTAAAATTAACTTGATGCCTTAAAATTCGACTTACAGAGCTCAAAAAATGTCGTTCATAATCGTAGGTATGGAAACCAATAAGATCGGCTCCCAGAAGTCCTTTAAGAATTTCTTCTCTCCAAGGCATGGTTCTAAAAACTTCATAGGAAGGGAAGGGGATATGATTAAAGAAACCTATTGTTGCATTTGGAGCTTGTTCGCGAACCATATTGGGTACTAAAAGAAGTTGATAATCATGAATCCAGATCTTATCACCGTCTTTATAATTTTTCAAGATTGCATCTGCATATTTTTGGTTTACCCTTTTATAGGTTTCCCAATGCCAGCTTTCCCATTCTGTAAATTCCATAAAGTAATGGAAGAGGGGCCAAATACTTCTATTACTAAAACCATAATAAAAACCTTCTATTTCTTTTTCAGTAAAATTAATTGCTATACAGGCCTCATCTTTGGCCTTTTGAGTAACTTCATTTATTAAGTTTTCAGGAAGTTCTTCTGCAGTTAATCCACTCCATCCAATCCAAACGCTATCCCCATCTCTATGGAAGGATTTTAAACCTGTTGCTAAACCTCCTACACTAGGAGTTACATTTAATTTTCCTTTTTTTATGGAAATTTGAAGAGGTAATCTATTAGATATAATGATAGTTTTACTCATAATTTATTTATAATTGAAGCGAAAAAAAAATTGAATTTTCTTAAATTTCCGAAAATGAATTGTGTTAACCTTCCTTTTTAAAGAAATTTTATCTTTCATGAAGAATTTAGACTACGGTATTATTGGAAATTGTAAAAGTGCAGCCCTAATTTCCAAAACAGGATCACTAGACTGGTGTTGTTTGCCAAATTTTGACTCTGCTGCAGTATTTGCTAAATTATTGGATACTAATAAAGGCGGAAATTTTGAGCTTTTAGTTACTGAGGATTATAAGATCACTCAAGAATATCTATGGGGAACCAATATCCTAAGTACGGTCTTTGATAATGGTAAAAATGCATTTCAATTAATAGATTTTATGCCACGTTACCAACATCAAGACGGTTCTTATTATTCTGCTCCAGATGTTATACGTTTTATTAGACTTATTAAAGGTAAACCCTCTTTTAAAGCATTATATAATCCGAAATTAGATTTTGCAAGGGAAAAAACGTACAATGAAAATAAAGGACAGTATATAAAAAGTTATACTACCGAAGGGAAATTTGAAACTATATTTCTATACTCAAGTTTTGATCTTGATGCTATTCTAGATCAAAAGGAAATTGAAATTACAGGTAATGGATATTTCTTAATGGGATATCATGAAAAATTGGTAGAACAATCCTTAGATAGGACTTATTTAAAGTACCAACGAACCAAGACCTATTGGATGAATTGGAGTGAACATACCACAAAATATAAATATTATAACGAAGAGATATTGCGAAGTGCATTAGTGCTAAAGGCTTTAACATTTAAAAAGTCTGGTGCAGTGCTTGCGGCTGCTACTACTTCACTTCCAGAAACTATAGGAGAAGAGCGAAATTGGGATTATAGATTTTGCTGGATTAGAGATGCTTCTATGGTTATTAAGGTAATGGCAGGATTAGGTCATGATAAATCTGCTAATGATTTTCTTCAATTCATACTTAATTTAATTCCACATAAGGATGAAAAAATCCAGATCATGTATGGTATCAATGGGGAGAAAAATTTAACTGAGCATATATTAGATCATTTAGATGGGTATCAAGGATCAAAGCCTGTAAGAACAGGAAATGCTGCATATATCCAAAAACAGAATGATATTTATGGAATTTTGATGGAGGTGATCTATCAGCAATTCGTTCAGTTTGAAACCAATTTGGAAAATAGCGAAGAATTGTGGACAGTGACTAGGGGGATTGTAAAAATTGTTGAATCACATTGGAAAGAACCCGATAAAGGAATTTGGGAACTTCGCACAGAGGAGAGACATTTCGTTTTCTCTAAATTATTATGTTGGGTTGCTATAGATAGAGCAGTGAAAATAGGGGAGATCCTTAGGAAAGGTGTTAATGATACTAAGTGGATCTCTTTAAGATCTGAAATTTATGATGATATTTATAGAAATGGATGGAATGATGAGGTGCAAGCTTATACACAGTCTTATGGCTCTAAAGATCTGGATGCTTCTACACTCTTAATGGAAAATTATGGATTTATAGACGCTAAGGATCCTAGGTATATTAGCACAGTGAAAGCTACAGAAAAGGAGCTTTCTCGGGACGGGCTATTGTATCGATATAAAAATAAAGATGACTTTGGTTTACCAACTTCCTCTTTTACAATATGTACATTTTGGTTTATTAATAGCCTTTACAAAATAGGAGAGAAGGAGAAATCTAAGAAATTATTCGATCAGCTTTTATCTTATAGCAATCATTTAGGATTATTTAGTGAGGATATAGATTTTGAAACAAAGCGTTTATTAGGGAATTTCCCTCAAGCCTATTCCCATTTAGCTTTAATTGAAGCTGCTACAAACTTTAGCATGGGTGAAATGATAATGGATAATTGAATTTTCTCTTAAACATAATTATAAAAAAAAAGCCATCCAATTTGGATGGCTTTTTGATTTTCTTAATTAAAATCGAATATTATTAGCAATTGTCGCTTTTGGTGCAGATAATTTGCACTTTAACTATATATTTAAGTTGGATGAATATTCTATTTAGTGAAACATTAGATCGCATTACTAACATATCTTGTTTATCCCAAGAAAAGGAACAATTTCGTCTGTTATCTTGTCGTTAATTTTAGTCGCTTTTAGATTGCTACTTAACTGTTTTTTTCGAGGTTTACACGCTGTTTAGATAGATAGTGTCCATCCTCAAGCTCTCCTATATATTGTATTAACTCTTCCCTTAATCTACAGCGAAGACTCCAAGTGGTGGGGAAATCCTTTGCACTGCATAGACATCTCATTTTAATTGTTCTTTCATTTATTTCGGTAACTTCAACCAGAGGTTCATAGACACCATCCCACTCATCGGACTGTTTTAAGAGTTCTGAAAATTTTGATCTCACCTTTCCAACATCAATTCTAAAATCAGCAAAAAGTTCAATCTCTCCCAAGGTTTGGGCATCGGTCATGGATAGGTTTTTAAAGCTTTCAGAAATCACATCGGTTAAGGGAATAACTTTTCTATGTAAATTCCATGTTCTCACTACCATATAGGTAAATCGAATATCCTCTACTACCCCATAATCATCTTTAATAAATAGTGAATCTCCAATTCTTACAGGTTTAGTGATTGCTATTTGAATTCCTGCAATAATATTTCCCAGAGTACTTTGTGCTGCAATACCGACTATTAAAGTTGCCAAACCAGCAGATGCCATTAATGAAATCCCGAACTTCTCTAAAGTGGGAAATTGTGAAATCATAATAGATACTGCAATGATAAATATTACAAAAATAAATATTCTCCTACCTACAGAAACATAGGTTAGCATTCTTCTAGCTTCATGATTTTCTTCAGCTGTAATGTCACCAATTTTGCTTTTGGTGAAAAAATCCATGAAATAATCTATAATTCTCATTACTAACCAAGTAAAAATAATAATTACAGAAAGTAATAGGACAGCATAAATACCTTGAGCTAAAGGGCCGGAGAATGAAATTAATTTGTTTAGTAGGATGTAGAAAAGTAAAATTCCTAGAGCAGATCCAGCAGGTGAAGATAATTTATTAGATATATCTTTCAACCAGTAAATATCGGAATTAGAAAATATCTTTCTTATTATTATGGCAAATAATCTGGCTATTAAATAGGATAGAAGCATTAAAAATATAGTTCCTAAGTATTTCCAAAAAGGAACACCAAATAACTCAAAACTTACAGAACCTGGCATAATTTCATCCAGTCGTCGAGGTCCATAAACCTTATAAAGTGGTTCGATATTTTCTACGGTTTGTGATGAAATTAACCATATTGGACCTCTATCTTTAAATTTTAAACGTTGTAAGCGAAAAACTATATCCCGGCCTTCGAGGTCTATTTTACCAAAACTGATACTTCTTCTTGGCTTTCCAGCAACAACTTTATTAGTAGGAGTTGTGATATCTACTTGACCATCTGGTCTATCGGGTATATCGTCCCATGCAATTCCTACTCGCTGATTCATTATAAAATATAATTTTTCAGCAATCGTTGCCGCATCCTCTTTGGTAATATAATCTGATAATAGATTAAAATTTAAAGCGTGAGAAGCTTCCTGAAATCTTTTATTCCGTGAATTAACTATAAAGTGTTCTAACGTAGCTTGTGGGGTGGTGAAATTATATTTATTAGGTGGTAAGCCAATGGCTTTATTTAGTTGATTAACAATGTAGTAATTTTCTGAATATTCCATTATCGGATTATCATCAAAGCCAACAGTGTCTTTTAAAACCAAGGATTTCTTGGGTGAGTTTTGATTTTCTGTTCTAGAACTATCCTTTTGACTTTGAATTGCAAAAGTATTTTGAACAATCAACATGAGTCCAGCCAGAAACCAAATTCTAAGTGTTGGTATATACATAAGGATTTTCAATTGGTCTTTATTAAAGTAAACAATAAAAGTAAATAAAAAAAAAGCCACCCTAAAAGGGTGGCTTTGTAAATATTTAAAGTCCGAATTAAGGAGCCATTGCAGCTCTTGGTCCAGAACTTGCAAAAACAGTTCTTAAACGAGATTTTTGACCTTCAGAAAACATATACATACAGGAATCATTTGTATAGTCCATGTAATTCATTGTCATGTCTGTACTACGACAGTTTGTTGTTGGGTAAGAAGGGCATCCATAGTTAGGACCATCAGAAGATGGAGTATCTGCTACATAATCATCTTGATTACATCTTCCATCACCCCAAATGTGGCGTAAGTTTAAATAGTGTCCAACTTCATGAGTTACAGTTCTCCCCTTATTAAATGGAGCAGATACATATCCTGTATTACCAAAATAATTTGGTCCTACAACAACTCCATCCGTCGCAGCTGGACCTCCTGGAAATTGCGCATATCCTAAAATACCCCCACCAATATTACAAACCCAGATGTTTAAAGTAGTAGCTGGTGAAACAGGAGGATATTGGCCTTTAACAGCATCGTTTGTACCCCATTGAGTAGTAGAACTGCTGAAACGACGAACTCCCGCAAGAGTAAATTGAACTTCAGTATCTGCAACTAGAGAAGCAAATTCTGAAGGAGTGTTGGATGCATCAGAATTATTTTTTCTGAAATCTGCATTCATAACAGCGATCTGAGAATCAATTTGTGCTTGAGAAATATTCTCTTGAGAGTTACTATATACTACAGTAACAACCACGGGAATCGAGATCACCCCTAAATTATCTGTTGGAGGAGGAGTAGTTCCACCACCACCTGAACCAGGCTTTCCTTTAGCGGCATTTGCTTGTTTTGCTAATATCGATCTGGAATTTTTCTCTATGTTATACATTTTTTTGTAAAGCTTATCATCTTCCTCTAATAAGCGATTAAGATTTTTCATGGTGTAGCATGCTTTTTCTGCATTTGCACCTTTTCCATCTTCATCATGAAAATCTGTGTACGCAACAAAATCGCTCATGTCTATACTTTCTTGGGCTAATTCATTACTGGTTTCTGGTTGGTCATTTTCACAAGAAGTAAAAATTAAGGCTAAAGCAGCCATTCCCATAATTAGTTTTTTCATTTAATAAGTTTTTAGGGTTGTTAGAAAAGCACAATATATAAATAACTTAAAGTTATACTAACAATTTGATAACTTTTTTATTAACGTTTTTAATATTAATTAGTCAAAAGACTGAATTATTGCGATTGTATAGATTTGGAAAAGCCTTATGTATAAAGGATTCATTAATTATTATAGATTTTTAACAATATTCAATATTTTGTATAATATATTATAAATTACATAAAATATACATCCTATAAATTTAAATATTCCCTTAAAATTAACGCTAGAATTGATGTTAGTGTATATGATATTTACTATCTAAAAATTTGGAAGTTTTTATTCTCAATATTTATATTTTTTATTCTAATAAATTTGAGATTAACGGTTTCAAAGCATCATAAATTAATTGTCATTTTAATTAAAAGAAGACTTGCGGAGCTAGTTTAATGAAGTTTAACCTCTCTCGAAGTTGCTGAAAAATCGCATTATTTGAAATCGTCTAGTTAATTATACACAAAAATAGCTTGCTACTTTTATCTATAGTGAGGAAGATGATGGAATAGATCTCGATCGTTCTAAAGAAATACTAGTTCTTCCATCTATACGCTCGTAAGAAATTTCAATAGCGGTAATAGGACTAAATAAATGTCCATATAAGACTGAAATAATTTGGATTTACCTACATATTATACTAACTGCGGACAGAATATAATTTTCTTAATAAACATGGAAATACAGATTTCGATCTAACAAGTTTTGGTACAAATGTTACAATTGAAAGCTATACAATACTAGTTTATATTTTCGATTTTGTGTTTAACTGAGGTAATAGATAGGGTTATATCTATTCTAATTGTTTCCGCGTGGTTTAGCAGCTTTAAATATTTTAAAATGAAATAGACGCGTATACTCCGGTAAAAGTTCTTTAAAAGCTTCTACTGATGATCTAGCTGAATACTGGAAAATTTTTTATTATGGTAATAGCCTCGAAAATTATTATTGAGTATTTAGTCTAAAAAAACTAATCAATGAAAAAAGCCAATTCTAAAATAGAATTGGCTTTCTTTTCTTGAAATAGAAATCAGTTACAAACTAATTAAAAACAATAGGTGTTCTCTGAAGTTAATTTATCTGCAATTGTATTTCTTAATGCAACAACGTTAGGGTGATTGTCGTATTTAGTGAAACGTTTAAGTCCCATTAACATCATTCGTTGCTCATCTCCTTCAGCAAAAGATACAATCCCTTCCTTAGCTTTTTGATTTATAATATCTACGGCATGATATAAATACAATTTAGACATTGCAATTTGTTCTTTTTGCTTGTCTTCTCCGTATCTATTCACATTTTTCTCTGTTCTTAATATAGCAGATTCCGCCATGTAGATCTCTATTAAAATATCTGCGGAAGCCAGTAGCAATTGTTGGTGCTCCTCTAGTTTAGGTCCGAATTTTTGAACAGCACTACCAGCAACCATTAAAAATACTTTTTTCAATCTCTTTAAAAGATCTTTTTCTTCAGCAAATAACACTGAGAAATCTGGTTTTTCAAAAGATGGAATTCCGGTAAGTTCTTCCCCAACTTTCGTTGCTGGCCCTAAAAGATCTACATGACCTTTCATCGCTTTCTTAACAAGCATTCCAACTGCCAACATTCTGTTTATTTCGTTGGTACCCTCATAGATTCTAGAAATACGTGCATCTCTCCAAGCAGACTCCATTGGAGTATCTGCAGAGAAGCCCATTCCACCAAATACCTGGATGCCTTCGTCACTGCAATTTTGAATATCTTCTGAACATGCAACTTTTAGGATAGAACATTCAATAGCATACTCTTCTACACCTTTCAGTTCTGCTTCAGCATGTGAATTTCCTTCTTCTAATCTTTTATTAATTCTGTCTTCAATATTTTTAGCTGCTCTATATGAAGCAGATTCTCCAACATATGCTGAAGTTGCCATTTCTGCCAACTTATATTTTATAGCTCCAAATTGTGCGATAGGAGTATTAAACTGAACTCTATCATTAGCATATTTTACTGCTTGATCTGTTACTCTTCTTTGAGCATCTAAACATGCAGCAGCTAATTTAATACGTCCAACATTTAATGCATTCATGGCAATTTTAAATCCGTCTCCTCGTCCTGCAAGCATATTTTCTACCGGAACTTTGGTTTCATTAAAGAAAACCTGACGAGTAGAGGAGGAGTGAATACCCAATTTCTTTTCTTCTTCCCCAAAAGTGATTCCATTGCCTTCCTCATTTTCTACGATAAATCCAGTAATATTTTTATCATCTTCTATTCTAGCAAATACAATAAACACCTTTGCAAATCCAGCGTTAGAGATCCACATTTTTTGTCCGCTAATACTGTAGCTTTTTCCATCATCAGAGATAACTGCTTTAGTTTTACCAGAATTTGCATCACTTCCTGCCCCAGGTTCTGTTAAGCAATAAGCTCCAAACCATTCTCCAGTTGCCAGCTTTGGTACGTATTTTTTCTTTTGCTCTTCTGTACCATATAAGGTTATTGGCATAGTTCCAATTCCTGTATGTGCACCAAAAGCTGTAGCTATAGAGCCTGTAGCACCACTAATATAATCACACACCAACATGGTAGATACAAAGCCCATACCTAGACCATCATACTCTTCAGGAACAGAAATACCTAGAAAACCAAGTTCTCCAGCTTTACGCATGATTTCTTCTGTAAGTGCATAATTCTTTTTCTCGAATTCTTCCTTATTCGGCCAGATCTCACGATCTACAAATTCCTTAACCGAATCCTTCATCATTTTCTGCTCCTCGGTAAAGTCTTCTGGCGTAAAAACATCTTCACTTAATGTTTCTTTTACCAAGAACTGACCTCCACGAAGTAATTCTTTATTAGTTGTCTCTGTGCTCATTTTTATTTAGTATTTAGGCGTGAGATTTTTGTATTGAGAATCTCACTTTATAGATTATTTTATTTGCTGTTCTACCTGAGATCTAATTACTTAAATCTCAATACTCATGTCTAACTAAGGAATTCGTAAACTCCTGCTGCTCCTTGTCCTGTACCTACACACATAGTTACCATTCCATATTTATTCTTTAGATCACGTTTACGCATCTCATCGAATAATTGAACAGATAGTTTTGCACCGGTGCAGCCTAGTGGATGTCCCATAGAAATAGCTCCTCCATTAACATTCACTCTATCTGGATCTAAATCTAAAGTTCTTACTACAGCTAACGATTGTGAAGCAAAAGCTTCATTAAGTTCTATAAGTTCGAGATCTTTTTGCTGAAGTCCAGCTTGCTTTAATGCCTTGGGGATTGCAGTGATTGGGGCAACACCCATAATTCTAGGTTCAATTCCTACAGCGGTATAGCTTACTAATCTTGCAATAGGTTCAAGGTTGAATTCCTTCACCATTTCTTCACTCATGATCAATGCAAAGGCTGCACCATCACTCATCTGCGAAGAATTCCCGGCTGTTACACTACCACCATCTGCAAATACAGGTCTCAATTTTGCCAAGATTTCCTTTGAAGTATCTGCTCTTGGGCCTTCATCTTTATTTACAGTAAAAGACCTAGTTTGTTTTTTACCATTTCCATCCACATAAGTTTCATCTACAGTAATAGGTACTATTTGATCCTGAAATCTATCTTCACTTAAAGCCTTCAAAGATTTTTGATGTGAGTTAAAAGCAAATTCGTCTTGATCTTCTCTACTAACTTTATACTCGTTTGCAACTGCCTCTGCAGTAAGACCCATTCCCCAGTAATAGTCTTCGTGACCTGCTGCGGCTAACTTATAATCTGGTACTGGCTTATATCCACCCATTGGGATGTAACTCATACTTTCTGCTCCACCCGCAATAATACAATCTGCCATTCCTGCTTGGATCTTTGCAGATGCCATTGCGATAGTTTCTAATCCAGATGCACAGTATCTATTTACAGTTACTCCGGGAACTTTTACAGTATCTAATCCCATTAATGAGATCAATCTCCCAACATTTAAACCTTGTTCTGCTTCGGGCATTGCATTTCCAACAATAACATCTTCTATCCTTTCTTTATCAAAATTCGGAAGTTTTTCCATCATATACTTGATGGTCTCAGCAGCTAGCTCATCTGGTCTTTTAAAACTGAATACTCCACGAGGTGCTTTTCCTACTGCTGTTCTGTATGCTTTTACTATATATGCTGTTCTCATTTTATTAGATTTTAGATTTTAGTACTTAGTATTGAGATCTTATAAAGATTTTTGAAATCCGTAATTCATTTTTTGTATCTCAATAATATTTTCAAGTATAGGTTTTATTTTTTCTTCTGAAATTAATTCAAGTTCCATAGAAAGCATCAACTGAGTTTGCAATTCATAGGAGGAACCATTAGCAATAGATAGAAAGTGTGCAAATTCTTTTTTGGAATTTCTTCCGGCACCTTCAGCAATATTTGAAGGTATTGAAACTGCACATCTTTTTATCTGAGATATAAGTCCGAATCGTTCATCGGATGGTAATTCAGCACAAATCTTATAAACTGTTTTTGTCAACTCCATTGATTTTCTCCAGATTTTCAATTCTTCAATTTTGTGCATTTTCTTTAAAATTACTCGCTACTCACTACTCACTTCTCATTACTCAATTCTAATTTCTAAGCGGCTTTCCTTTTTTGATCATATGTTCTAAACGCTCTAAAGTCTTTCTCTCTCCCGTAAGTGAAAGGAATGCCTCACGTTCCAGATCTAATAAGTATTGCTCGCTTACATAGTTGGCAGCAGAAAGATCCCCTCCAGCCATTACATAGGCCAATTTATTAGCGATCTTCTTATCATGCTCACTTATATATTTTCCAGCGTACATTTGGTCTGTACCTACGTAGAAAGTTCCCAAAGCTTGTTTCCCTAGAACTTTAATATCTGTTCTTTGTATTGGTTGGGTATATCCATTATCTGCCATTAACAATGCATGTTTCTTAGCAATTGCTAATTGTCTGTCTGGATTTACTACTACTATATCTTTACCTTTCTGAAGGATATTAGTATCAAATGCTTCATATGCAGAAGTAGATACTTTAGCCATTGCGATAGTTAAGAAATGCTCTCTTAATCTATTCAACTCTACATCATCTTTATGAAAAGTATCAGAAGCTCTTAAGGTCATTTCCTTAGAACCACCACCACCAGGTAGTACTCCAACACCAAATTCCACTAATCCAATATAAGTTTCTGCTGCAGCAACTACTTTATCTGCATGCAGAGAAAGCTCACATCCTCCACCCAAGGTCATTGCATGAGGAGCTGCTACGGTTGGAATAGAAGAATATCTCATTCTCATCATAGTATCTTGGAAATATTTAATAGCCATATTAAGCTCGTCATATTCCTGTTCCACCGCCATCATAAAAATCATCCCGATGTTTGCTCCCACAGAGAAATTTGCTCCATTATTAGCAACTACCAAACCTTGATAATCTTTTTCAGCAATATCTAAAGCTCTATTTAAGCCATCTAGAACATCGCCTCCAATAGAATTCATTTTACTTCTAAATTCTACATTTAAAATTCCATCACCAAGATCTTCAACTACAACCCCAGTATTTTTAAATACTTCTTTAGACTCTCTAATATTATCGAGAATAATAAAAGCATCTTGTCCTGGCACTTTTACTTGTTCTTTCTTCGGAATGTCATAATAATAAGTGTTTCCCTCTTTAATGGTGTAGAAACTCTTGCTACCAGATTCCAACATTTCTGTAACCCAAGCAGCCGGTTCTTCACCTTCTGCCTTCATCATCTCTATTCCTTTTTCAACTCCAACTGCATCCCAGATTTGAAATGGTCCATGTTCCCAACCGAATCCTGCTTTCATAGCATCATCGATTTTGTAAAGTTCGTCTGTGATCTCTGGAATTCTATTAGAAACATATGCAAAAAGCGCAGAAAGATTTTTACGATAAAACTCTCCTGCTTTATCTTTTCCACCAACCAATACTTTAAACCTATCTACTACATTATCTATAGATTTGGTAAGTTCTAAAGTTGCGAAATTTGCTTTTTTAGCAGACCTATATTCCAGTGTCTTAAGGTCTAACGACTGAATTTCACTTGAACCATCTTCATTTTTAATTTTCTTGTAAAAACCTTGTCCACTTTTACTTCCTAACCATTTTTTCTCCATCATCGAGTCGATGAAATTTGGTAGGGCAAAAAGATCATGTTTTTCATCACTAGGAACTCCCTGATGAAGTCCGTTTGCAACATGTACCAAGGTGTCTAATCCAACTACATCTACAGTTCTAAAAGTGGCAGATTTTGGTCTTCCTATAACCGGACCGGTTAATTTATCTACTTCTTCTATGGTCATTCCTAACTCATCTACCATATGGAAGAGACTCATAATACTGAAGATACCAACTCGGTTTCCTATAAAAGCTGCAGTATCTTTAGCAACTACAGATTTTTTTCCAAGGAATTTCTCTCCATATTCATTCATGAAATCCAGAACTTCTTTTGAAGTTTCTGGTCCAGGAATGATCTCGAACAATCTTAAATAACGAGCTGGATTAAAAAAGTGAGTTCCGCAGAAGTGTTTCTGGAAATCTTCACTTCTTCCTTCACTCATTAATTTAATTGGAATACCTGAAGTATTCGAAGATATTAGAGTGCCTTTTTTACGGTGACTATCTAATTGTTCAAAAACCTTCTTCTTAATATCAAGTCTTTCAACAACAACTTCTATGATCCAATCTACTTCTGAAACTTTTGCAATATCATCTTCTAGATTTCCGGTACGAATTCTACTTGCAAAAGATTGACTATAAATAGGGGAGGGCTTAGATTTTAAGGAGGCTTGTAAAGAATCGTTTACAAGTCTATTTCTAACTACTTTATCTTCTAAAGTTAAACCTTTACTTTTTTCTTTATCTGTAAGTTCACGAGGAACTATATCTAATAGCAATACTTCTACGCCAATATTTGCGAAATGACATGCAATCCCGCTTCCCATAATACCGGAACCTACGATTGCAACTTTGTTAATTCTTCTTTTCATATGTAAATTTTAAATAGAAACTGTTTCTGGCAAAGCCTGAAATTTATTTTCTGTTATATTTATTTTAAACTTATCTCTTGATTATAGATCTTCTTATTTGAAATTAGACCCGTTATGGAATTAGCTACTCGAATAAAGGTTTTAAGATCTTCTTCACTTACATTTTCCTTTACCGCCTCGTCGAATTTTAAAACTACCCCTTTGGAGAACTCTCTCATTTCTTTACCAAAATCTGTAAGATGTAACAAAACACTTCTTCCATCGTTTGGATTTTTTTTCCGGAGGATTAATCCTTTTTCTTCCATCGATTTTAATATTCGGGATAAACTGGTAGCTTCCATTCCCATTTTTGGACCTAGTGAGGTAGATGGGGTTCCTTTTTCGGGATCTATACTTAAAAGGGCAAAACCTGTAGCCATAGTGCTTCCGGCTTTACCGGCTTCTTCGTTATACATTTTGGAGACAGCCATCCAGGTTGCCCGTAATACATAATCGATAGTTTTTTCCTTCATGGTTATTTTAGAATGAACCCAAAGTTAAGAAAATTTATTATGCGCGCATAATAAATTGGAGAAATATTTCAACTATCTAATAAACAACCTAAATTTACTCTTTATACATAAAAAAACTCCCCAAAAGAGGAGAGTTTAACAATAACTTAATGATATAGGTGATAATTCTATCTTCCGTAGATGGAATTGTAAAGATCCATATATCTTTCTTTAATATTTCTTCTTTTTAATTTCATAGTAGGGGTAAGTTGATCATTCTCTATACTCCATACTTCTGGAGTAAGTTCAAACTTCTTGATCTTCTCCCAACTACCAAATTTTTCATTATAAAAATCTACTTCTTCCTGAATTCTTGCAATCACATCTGAATTTTTAACGATATCCTCATTGGTATTACCAATATCTAGATTTTTACGATGTGCCCATTCCTCAATAAATTCAAAGTTAGGTTGGATTAATGCTGCAGGCATTTTTTCTCCCTCCCCAATAACCATTATCTGCTCTATAAAACGAGATTGTTTCATAGTATTTTCGATTATCTGAGGAGCTACGTATTTCCCTCCAGATGTTTTAAACATCTCTTTCTTTCTATCTGTGATCTTTAAGAAACGCTCAGCATCAATTTCTCCAATATCTCCAGTATGAAACCAGCCATTAGCATCTATTGCCTCATCTGTTTTTTCTTTGTCATTAAAATAACCCATCATCAAATTAGGTCCCTTTGTAAGGATCTCCCCATCTTCAGCGATCATTACTTCAACATTATCTATCACTCTACCAACAGTACCAATTTTGAAGCCACCATTGCGAACATCGTTTACTGCTACCACAGGAGAAGTTTCTGTTAATCCGTAACCTTCCATTACCGGGATCTCTGCTGCTGCGAAAACTCTAGTTAACCTAGGCTGTAATGCTGCACTTCCAGATACAATTAGTTCGATGTTTCCTCCAAGACCTTCTTTCCATTTAGAAAATATTAATTTTCTTGCAAGACTAAGTCGTGTTTCATACCACCAACCATTTGCACCATAAGGTTCATATTGTAAACCTAATTCTACGGCCCAATAAAATAATTTTTGTTTGATCCCACCTAATGCGGTTCCTTTTGCAATGATCTTATCGTATACTTTCTCAAGTAGTCTTGGTACTGCCGTGATTACATGTGGTTGTACTTCTTTTAAATTATCACTAATCTTTTCTATAGATTCTGCGAAATAAATGGAAACACTATAATATTGATATAAATAGGAGATCATTCTTTCAAAAATATGACAGATAGGTAGAAAGCTTAATCCTACATATTTACCGGTTTCAAAAGGTACTCTAGGTGCGCTATTTAACACATCACTTACAATATTCTTATGAGAAAGCATAACTCCTTTTGGTCTTCCCGTAGTTCCAGAAGTATAAATTAAAGTAGCCAGATCTTCTTCTGTTACAGCATCTTTTAATGCGTCCACTTCTTTCTGATTGCTTTCGTCTTTACCTAATTCAACTATTTCGTTCCAGTTTTTACAAGTATCTATTTTATCAAAACTAAATACTTCCTTTATCTGGGTGTTATGTTTAATTGCATTTACCTTATCAAGAACTTCTTGATCTGAAACGAAACAATAAGTTGCGCCACTATGATTTAATACATATTCATAATCTTCTTGAGAGATGGTAGGATAAACAGGCACGTTTTGAGCTCCTAATTGAAGGATACCAATATCCATCACATTCCACTCTGTTCTGTTGCTAGAGGAAATGAGGGCTATTTTATCATTAGGCTTTACACCTAAGCGCAGTAAACCTCTACTAACGGCATTTGCTTTATCTAAATATTGCTGTGTGCTTAGAGCTTCCCATTTGCCATTATATTTAGTAACTAATGCTTTCTCTAAGGGGTGATTTTCCAATTGAAAGTAAGGAAAATCAAAAAGACGTTTAATTTCGGTCATGTTATTGGATAAGATATTCCTTGCAAAATAGCAAAATTGCTTGCTATATCAAATGAATACCAAAAAAAAAGAAGGGAAATTTTATCTTCCCTTCTTAAATATATATAATATAATGAATTTACTATTTCTTCTTCAACCAGTTATGAGCATTCACAAATCCTTCTAACCAAGGAGTTACTTCATCTTTTCGGTCTTTTGGGTAGTACGCCCAGTTCCAAGAAAAAGTAGAACGTTCTAAATGTGGCATCATTACTAAATGTCTTCCCGTAGCATCGGTTAACATAGCGGTGTTAAAATGTGAGCCATTTGGGTTTGCTGGATATTCCTCGTATCCGTATTTTCCAACTATGCTATATTTACTTTCCTCATAAGGGAAGCTAAACTTTCCTTCTCCGTGAGCAGACCATATTCCTAATTTGCTTCCAGCCAAGCTAGAAAGCATAACAGAATTGTTCTCCTGAATTTCTACGGAAGTAAAATTACATTCAAATTTATGAGACCTGTTATGAAGCATTTTTGGTTTTTGTTCATGATCTGGATTTATAAGTCCTAATTCTATGAATAATTGGCAACCATTACATACTCCTAGCGATAATGTATCATCTCTTTTAAAGAAATTATCTAAGGCAGCTTTGGCTTTTTCATTATATAAAAATGCTCCTGCCCAACCTTTAGCGCTTCCTAATACATCTGAATTTGAGAAGCCACCAACTGCAGCTATAAATTGAATTTCTTCCAAATTCTCACGTCCCGAGATAAGATCTGTCATATGCACATCTTTTACATCGAATCCTGCAAGATGCATAGCACGAGCCATTTCTCGTTCACTGTTAGAACCTTTTTCGCGAATGATCGCTGCTTTAATTCTAGGTTGTCCTTCAGAAATCACAGGAAGTTTCCCTGTAAAATTCTCAGGAAATTTAAATTCTAAGGGTTGATTCTTATAATTATTAAAACGTCGTGTTGCATGATCTGTCCCGCTTTGTTTCTTGTCTAGCATAAATGAAGTACTATACCAAACATCTCTATAGGTAGGAATGTCAAAATCAAATGAATCGGTTCCATTAACTACTGAAACTATATCTCCTTCAATAGGTTCTCCAATTTTATGGAATTCAATATTATTTTCATTTAAAGCAGCTTCAACTGAAGCATCTTTCGCTTGAAAGACAATTCCGCAGTTCTCATTAAAAAGAAGTTTTACGGAATCTTTCTCATTTAGAGAGGAAAGATCCAATTTAGCACTTCTGTTAACTTCAGAAAAACACATTTCTAATAAAGTGGTTATTAACCCACCAGAAGCCACATCGTGACCTGCGATAATTTTTTCTTCAGAAATTAATTTTTGAAGCGTATTAAAAGTGGTAACAAAGTTTTCTGAGTTTAAAATAGTTGGAGCTTCTGTACCTATTTTATTCTGAGTCTGAGCAAAAGAACTTCCACCAAGTTTAAAAGTGTCTTGAGAAATATTGACATAATAAATAGGGCCTTCTGGCTGTAATACCGGTTCTACAACTTTAGTGATATCCTTACAATGTCCTGCTGCAGAAATTATAACTGTTCCCGGAGAGATCACCTCGCTACCATCTTCGTTATATTTTTGCTTCATAGATAGAGAATCCTTTCCTGTTGGAACATTGATGCCTAATTCTATAGCAAAATCTGAAACTCCTTGAACAGCTTCATACAATCTCGCATCTTCACCTTCATTATTACAAGGCCACATCCAGTTTGCAGATAAGGAAACAGATTTTAAGCCTTTTTCTAAAGGTGCCCAAATAAGATTTGTTAAAGACTCTGCAATAGAATTTCTGGAACCTGCCACAGGATCTATCAAAGCCGAAATAGGGGAGTGCCCAATAGAAGTAGCAATTCCTTCTTTTCCTTTATAATCTAGCGCCATTACCCCACAGTTATTAAGTGGTAATTGCAATGCTCCTGCAGTTTGCTGTTTTGCAACTCTCCCGGTAACACATCTATCTACTTTATTTGTTAACCAATCTTTACAAGCCACAGCCTCTAACTGAAGCACCTGCTCTAAATAATTATATATTTTATCTTGAGAATAACTTAATTCCTCATAATTTCTAAGAACAGTTTTATCTGTCATGATCGTTTTTGGAGAACTCCCAAACATATCTTCCATTTTAAGATCCATAGGTTTTTCTCCAGTGGTCTTACTTTTAAAAATAAAATTATGATCTTCGGTTACCTCTCCAACGTCATACATTGGAGCTCTTTCTCGTTCAGAAACACGTTTTAAGACATCCATATCTTTTTCAGGAATAATTAGACCCATTCGCTCCTGAGATTCATTCCCAATAATTTCTTTTGCAGAAAGAGTAGGATCTCCTACAGGTAATTTATCCAGATCTATATTTCCACCTGTTTCCTCTACCAATTCACTCAAACAATTAAGGTGTCCACCTGCACCGTGATCATGGATAGAAACTATAGGATTTGTTTCACTTTCTACCATTCCTCTAATGGCATTGGCAGCACGTTTTTGCATTTCTGGATTGGCACGTTGTACAGCATTTAGTTCTATCCCACTGCTAAACTCTCCGGTATCTGCTGAAGAAACTGCAGCTCCACCCATTCCAATTCGGTAATTGTCTCCACCTAGAACCACAATTTTGTCGCCTTTATTAGGGACATCTTTAATGGCTTGGTCTGCTTTTCCATAACCAATTCCACCGGCAAGCATAATTACTTTATCATATCCTAAAAAGCGATTATGCTCTGAATGTTCAAAAGTTAATACAGACCCAGTAATTAAAGGTTGACCAAATTTATTCCCAAAGTCTGAAGCTCCGTTGGATGCCTTAATTAGAATATCCATTGGGGTTTGATACAACCATTTACGTTCTTCTGTTGCTTTTTCCCATTCCTTGGTTTCATCTAAACGAGAATAAGAGGTCATATAAACTGCAGTTCCAGCTAATGGAAGTGATCCTTTACCACCGGCCAATCTATCTCTTATTTCTCCCCCACTTCCTGTTGCAGCACCATTAAAAGGTTCTACAGTTGTTGGGAAGTTATGGGTTTCAGCTTTTATAGAGATCACAGAATCGAAATCTGTATTCTGATAAAAATCTGGTTTATCTGGTGTTTTTGGTGCGAATTGCTCCACTCTAGGTCCTTTTACAAAGGCTACATTATCTTTATAGGCTGAAACTATATCGTTCGGATTTACTTCCGAAGTCTTTCGTATCATTTTGAAAAGAGAAAAAGGTTTCTCCTTACCATCAATCACAAATGTTCCATTAAATATTTTATGACGGCAATGTTCTGAATTCACTTGAGAGAATCCGAAAACTTCAGAATCTGTTAAAGGTCTTTCCAGTTTAACAGATAAATTTTTTAAATAGTTTACTTCTTCCTCATTAAGAGCCAGGCCTTCCTGTTTATTAAAAGCCTGAACATCATTAATCTCTAAAACAGGTTGTGGTTTGGTGTTCACTGTATAGATCTCTTGGTCTAAGCCGTCAAATTTTTGAGAAAGCATAGGGTCGAAATCATGAAAGTGAGAATCTACTTTTAAAAACTCTTCAATTCTAATAATTCCAGGGATCCCCATAGTTTGGGTGATCTCTACGGCATTGGTACTCCATGGAGAAACCATTGCGGCTCGGGGACCAACAAAAAAATCTGCCAGTGCAGATTTGTTAAGTAGTTGAGCGTCGCCAAAAATCCAGTCTAATTTTGAAATGTTTTGAGCAGATAAGGAAGAGTGCGTTTGCACAGCATAAACCTTTGAGGTTTGCGTTCCGAAGAATAGGATCATTCTAAGTTTTTTTGTGTGTTGATGTTAGCACAAAAATAACTTTTTTAGAGAGAAATATTAGCCTAAAACTAAATTATTACAAATAGCTTATTGACAAAAGCTAACATGAAAATTTAATTACAAAACCTTATCTCAAGGGTTTATTTCCAATTATTTTCTGCTTTGGGTCCACCCCAAATTAATGTGGCTAAATATGGATTATCTATAAATGGATTTCTATTTCCCTGCGCTTTAAAAATGATCTCGTTGCGTTGAATCTCAATTGGAGAGACCGGATCTTCAGCATTCCATTTTAGGAATAGATCTAGATTTCCAACAGATTCAAAGTCTTCGTTATATCTTAAATTTAAATAGAACATCATTCGGGAGACGTCTCCAACCCATTCCTCACCGGGATACCAAGAATTATTCGAGACTAATTTATAATTTCCACTTCCAGATGTAAAGGGATAGTTCCTTCTTTTAGCATTAATTTTGGTGTCTGCAGTTCTTAAATGATGAAGATCTGCTTCGGCAGTATTCTCTATAAAGGAACGAGGATAAATATGCTCTGTATTGAAGGTTTGAAATGGATGTTTATTACTGCCAGAATAAAACTCTCTTTTATCTCTACTTTCACCAGAGTAGATTAATAAAACATTTTTAGAATTAGAAGGGTCTTCATCTGTTTTATACAAATATCGATGTCTCTCATAATATTCTAAAAAGCGAGTATGTTTAGCAATTGTAGTAACAGAAAGTTCATCTTTTAAATCCTCACCTAGAAGATTAAAATCTACGTCTTCATAGTAAGAAACAAGCTCGGATGGAATATTTATAGCTTCTACATTAGTATTGGCAATTTCTAAATTCCTATTTTCAGATTTACATCCAGCAAGAATTAATAGAGAAAAAACTAAATATAACACCCTAGCTCCCATTAATTAAGTCCTAATTTTTCTGAAGAAGTGCCATGTAAAATCCATCATATCCAGATTCTGAGGATAATAATTTTTTATCTTTTATCAATTTGAAATCTTTCCCATTTTCACTAGCAAGAAATTTTTCTACTTGCTCTTGATTTTCTGAAGGTAAAATAGAACAGGTTGCATACACTAATTTCCCGCCATCTTTTACAATTCTAGAATACGTGTTTAAGATTTCGGCTTGCGTGTTTTTGATTTTTTCAATAAACTCTGGTTGAAGTTTCCATTTGGCATCTGGGTTTCTGCTTAGAACTCCCAAACCACTACAAGGAGCATCAATAAGAACACGGTCTGCAGTTCCATATAGCTTTTTAATAACCTTAGTAGATTCTATCGCTCTAGGATCTATATTGTGAGCATGTGCTCTTTTTGCTCTTCTTTTAAGCTCCTTTAATTTATTTTCATAAATATCTGTCGCTATTATTTGCCCTTTATTTTCCATTAAAGCAGCGATATGAAGTGTTTTACCTCCTGCACCTGCACAAGTATCAACAACTCTCATCCCTGGCTTAACATCCAAAAATTCTGCTACTAATTGAGAATTGGCATCTTGGACTTCGAAAAACCCCTTTTTAAAGGCTTCAGTTCTAAAAACATTAGAACGTTCTTCCAATTGAAGTGCATAAGGATAGCCTTTAACAGGTTCGGCCTTTATGCCTTCGTCATTTAATACACTTCTTAAATTATCTCTTGTAGTATTTAAAGTGTTAACTCTAAGCACAACAGGAGCTTGCTCGTTTAATGCGTGAATCTCTTTCTCCCAAACTTTTTCGCCTAATTCTTTTACACCAAGTTCATCCATCCAATCTGGAACAGATTCTCGATATTTTCTAATTTTAGAAAGCTCATCAAATTTTCCTTTGATCTTTCTGCTTGGAGTTGGCTCAATTTGTTTCCAATCTGGTAGGGTTACTCCTCGTAAAGTAGCCCAAACAGCGAAAACTCTAAATAGGTTTTCTCTAGAATAAGGTTCTTTAACTTCAGCTATTTCGGTATATAGACGTTTCCAACGTACGATCTCGTAAACGGTTTCTGCAATAAAACTTCTATCACGGGAACCCCAGCGCTTATCGCGTTTTAGTGTTTTTTCGATAACTTTATCGGCATAGTTTCCTTCATTGAAGATTTCTGATAATGCATCGATGGTTGCAAAGACTAAATTTCGGTGTAAACGCATAGTATAATTTTAAGGTGGCAAAGGTACTCAATTTTGACGTCGATTATTTTATATTTGAATCAAATTCTTATAGATGAAACTATTCTACCTTATTGGCCTATTTTTAATTATTAGCTGCAATTCAAAACAGAAGAAATCCAGCCCTTCTTTTTTCACCTCTGTAGAGGTAGAAATAATTTTGGAAGACTCTATAAGTGTTAGAGCTATAGAGCTGATGGGAGAGAATCTTGCATTTGCTGCCAACAATGGTATTTATGGAATGTACAATGCTCAAGAAGATAAATGGAAAACGAATATTCAAAAATACGACAGTCTTGTTCCGGAGTTTAGGGCCGTTGCTAGTACTTCTACAGATTTCTTTATGCTAAGCGTTGCAAATCCAGCACTTTTATATAAAACTGGTGATTCTGGTAAAATGGAACTTGTGTATAAGGAAGAAAATGAAAAAGTATTTTATGATGCTATGTCTTTTTGGAATGATGAAGAAGGAATTGCAATGGGAGATCCTGTAGATAATTGTCTATCTATAATTATAACCAGAGACGGAGGGAAAACTTGGAAGAAAATTTCATGTGAGAATTTACCAGCTTCAGCAGAAGGGGAAGCAGCATTTGCGGCGAGTAATTCTAATATAGCGATCCAAGGTGATAAAACCTGGATCTTAACAGGAGGAATGAGATCTCGCGTGTTTTTCTCTGCAGATAAAGGAGCATCTTGGGAAGCATTTGATACACCAATTGTTCAGGGAGCTGCTACTCAAGGAGGTTATAGTCTGGATTTTTATGATGAGAGTAATGGTTTCATTATAGGTGGAGATTACACAAAGCCAGATGAAAATCAAGCTAATAAAGCTATTACAAAAGATGGAGGAAAAATCTGGGAATTAGTTGCAGTAGGGCAGGAGCCAGGTTACAAAAGCAGTGTGAGATATGTGCCGGGAAAAAAGGGAGAAGAATTGGTTGCAGTTGGATTTACAGGAATATCTTATTCTAAGGATTCTGGGAAAAAATGGGAAAATTTATCTTCTGAGGGATTTTATACCATTCGGTTCTTGAATGATTCTACTGCCTATGCAGCTGGAAAGAATAGAATTGCAAAGTTGAATTTTAAAAAATAGTTCCAAAAAGCGAAAATCCGGATCGCGAGACCCGGAAATTCTAACTAACCAACCAAAACTTATAAAATAACTTAATTAATTTTTTCTCTGCTCTTTAGCTTTTCGTTCTCTATATTCTTTTAATAATTTCTTATTAAAATCTGATTCCAGCTTATGGAGTTTTATAATTTCTTTAGAAGAAATTATCTTTTTAAGATCAGTGAAAAGTGATTTTTTAATTTGATATTCTTCATTCTCAATTTCCTGATATTCCATTAACATTTTCTCAGCTTCTTTTTCAGACAGAGATTCAATATCATTAAGCTCTTCATGTTCCCGTCTATGTAAATCCATTTTCTGGCATTCATACTTGTTGTAGATAGGCCAAAATTTCTGAGCTAATTCTGGAGTCATGCTCATTTCCTGTGTAATAAAGGCAACTTTCATCGCTTTTATACGCTCCCTATGTTGTTCTCTGTCTTTATTATCTTGAGCCTGAAGACCAAAAAAGGAAATAAACAATATTAATATTAGTGTTACTTTTTTCATATTTACTCTATAATTAAACCTGAATCTTCTACATTTTCATTCAAATATTCAAATACTGCTTGCTCACTTAAACTATAGGAATTAAAATCATCCATTATTAATCCCTCTTCGTAGATAAGGTTGGAAATATCATTGTAATTCAAATCCATATCCTCTTCATCTATATACTGCTCTATTGCTGCATAATCTAAATTATTTAAATCTGAGGTTTGTGTAGATTTTAATAAACCTGTACTAAATACTATTAACAATATAGCAGCAATTGCAGAAGCATAGTAAAGCTGTTTATTAGAGAATAAATTTATTAATCTACCCCTTTTACTATTAATATTTAACTTAGCCTGAATAGTATCTTCGAAAGTATCAAAATAGTCTGTAGGAACCTGAAATCCAGATTTGTTCTCTTTTCTTTCAAGCGAAGAAATTTCTAGTTTTTCAAATAAATTTACTTCAAAATCCTCCATATAATTATCGGGGACCTTAAAGCCAGAATCGTTTTTATATTTTTCTAAATTCATTTTCATGTAATATTTAGACTCTAATTATATAGCAAGGTTTAATCCGTTTTTAAAAATTCTTCGATCTTTTTTACCGCAATGTGATAAGAAGCCTTAAGAGCGCCTTCGCTGGTTCCTAAAATATCGGCGATCTCTCTATACTTTAATTCCTGAAAATATTTCATATTAAAGACTAATTGCTGCTTTTCGGGTAGCATTGCTATGGCTTTTTGAAGTTTAAGCTGGATCTGATCTCCTTCAAAATATACATCACTCTCTAAATTGTCTATTAAACTTTGTTGAAGCTCTTCAGAATTTAAATGAACTCTCTTGGACTTATTATTTAAAAATGTAAGAGATTCATTAGTCGCAATTCGGTACATCCAAGAATAGAGTTGACTATCCCCTTTGAAACTTTGAATATTCTTAAAGATCTTTATAAAAGTATTTTGAAGGATATCATCTGTATCATCATGATCCTTAACAATATTTCTGATATGCCAATACAAACGTTGCTTATATAACGTAACTAACTCCCCAAACGCCTTTTTAAGAGAGTTGGGATCTTGTAACCTTTTTAATAATATTTCTTCCTCTAATTTCAAATATTAAAATTATTTAATAATAATGTTTTGTATTTAAACATGCTTTTCGGGCTTAAAGACTAAGAATTTGTAGGAATTTTGTAGGAATAAAAGTTAAAATTAACGATTAAATACATTATTTTTGGTTTAAATACATTTTTTATTTGGAGAAGCCAATTAATCTTATATCTTTGAAGTGTTAATATTTTGTAATCTTTTTTTGCCCCAAAGGTTATTAATTGAATTAAACCTACGTTTTCATTTCCCCAAGATGAAAACTATTTCAAAAAAAAGGATGAACCTACTTCATCCTTTTTTTTATTTGTAAAAGTAAATATTAGCCATTTATATCAAACTTTCTAGACGCTTCTTCCTATTTTAATAAACGTAGTTTATTCAAAAGATTGCATTTCCACTAACTTTCTATAGGTGCCATTTTTTAATAGTAATTCACTGTGTTTTCCTTGTTCTACGATCTCTCCTTTTTGCATTACAACTATAAGATCCGAATTTTGGATTGTGGAAAGTCTATGTGCAATTACAATAGAAGTTCTATTGCGCATCATGTTCTCTAATGCTATTTGAACTAATTTTTCACTCTCCGTATCTAAAGCCGATGTTGCTTCATCTAAGATCATAATTGGTGGATTTTTTAGAACTGCACGTGCAATAGATAGACGTTGTTTTTGTCCTCCACTAAGCTTGTTCCCACTATCTCCAATATTTGTATCCAATACTTTTGGAAGGTCTTTCACGAATTCCCAAGCATTAGCGATTTTTAATGCTTCAATTATCTCTTCTTCTGTAGCATTTGTCTTTCCTAAAGCTACATTATCCCTAATAGAATCATTAAATAAAATGGAATCCTGAGTAACCAATCCCATTAGATCTCTTAAGGATCTCTTTGTGATATCACGAATATCTACTCCATCTACCTTGATGCTTCCAGAGTTCACATCATAAAAACGGGTGACAAGGTTTGCTATAGTAGATTTACCGCTACCAGATTGCCCTACAAGGGCTACGGTGCTACCTTTTGGGACGTTCAAACTAAAATTCTTTAAGACAAGTTCGTCTTCGTATTTAAAATCTATATTTTCAATTTGAACATTAGAATTAAAATCTGTAGCGATCACAGCATTCTTGGCATCAACAATAGTAGATGGTGTTTCCAGCACATCAATAATTCTTTCAGCTGCGGCATTTCCTTTTTTTACAGAATAGGTAGCTTTCGAGATCTGCTTTGCAGGTGTTAAAATATTATATGCTAAACCTAGGAATGCTATAAAAGCAGCCGGATTTAAACTTTTTTCAATTAACACCATATTTCCTCCAAACCAAAGAATAATTACAATTACGAATATTCCAAGAAATTCACTGGTTGGTGAGGCTAGGTTTTGCCTATTTATCAGACTATTCAATATTGAATTCAGTCTATTAGTGGAGCCTTCAAATTTCTCCTGAAATTTATCTTCAGCATTAAAACCTTTCACAATTTTTAAGCTAGATAAAGTTTCTTCAACAATAGATAAGAAATTCCCATTCTCTTCCTGAGCTTTTAAAGACTGACTTTTTAATTTTTTTCCGATCAGGGAAATTATAAATCCAGATATAGGAAGAAAAATAAATACGAAAATGGTAAGTTTTGCACTTATCATTAACATAGCAATTATAGTGAAGATAATAGTAAGTGGTTCTCTAACTATAAGTTCTAAAATGGATAGAAAAGAAGTTTGTACTTCATTAACATCTGCAGTGATCCTAGATATAGTATCTCCTTTTTTCTTTTCTGAAAAATAAGAGATTGGTAGGTGAAGGATCTTATTGTATAATGCATTTCTTACATCCCGAAGTACTCCATTTCTTAAAAAAGTGATGAAAAATGCAGCTAGATAGCCAAAGAGATTTTTCAAGAAGAACAATAAAACAACAATTCCGCAGATAAATATTAATGCGGAAACTTCATCTTCAATTACTTTTTGAGTAACATGATAATTAAAGTAGTCTACTATAAAGTCTTTAGCGCTAGATAAGCCTTCATAATCTGGTTTTATTGCAACTCTTTTACTTTTATCAAAAAGTATATCTATAACAGGAATTAATGCTATAAAAGAAAGCGTACTAAAAAGTGCATAAAAGATATTACATACTATATTTAAAACTGCGAACTGCTTATAGGGCTTCGCATACTCAAGAATTTTTCTAAAATAGGTCATTCGTTAATTTTAATCTACCTGAAGATCTGCTCTAATTCCGGCAATTTTTTGTTGTAATAATTTTTCGGTTTTTTCAAAATCTGAAGAAGATTTTAATTCTTCATTGACGCTGATATAAAACTTTATTTTAGGTTCTGTACCGCTAGGTCTAGCGGCTATTTTAGAACCTTCTTCAGTATAATAGATTAACACATTAGATTTTGGAAGATCTATCACAGTTTCTGAATGATCCTGTATGTTTTTAGAAGTTGAGGCTTGATAGTCTTCTATAAGAACCACTTTTTCTCCATTGATCTCTTTTAAAGGATTCTCTCTAAGATCTACCATCATTTGTTTGATCTGTGACTCTCCCTCGATTCCTTTTTTTACTAGAGAGATTAATTCTTCTTTATAAAATCCAAATTCTTTATACAGTTCTATTAATTGTTTGTAGAACGAGCTGCCTTTCTCTTTCATTTGCGCAGCAATTTCACAAGCGAGTAGTGTAGCAGTGGTGGCATCTTTATCTCTTACGAATTCACCTACCATAAATCCAAAACTTTCTTCACCGCCACCAACAAAATCCATTTCTGGATGATCTTTTATCATTTTTGCGATCCACTTGAATCCAGTTAAAACCTCATGATATTGTGCGCCATATGCTTGAGTGATATTTTTAAGCATTGGAGTAGAAACTATGGTAGAAGCTACAAAAGAATTTTCGTTAAGTGCATCCCTCTTTTTCCATTGCTCTAATAAGAACCAAGTCATTACAACCATGGTTTGGTTTCCATTAAGCAATAATAGTTCGTTATTAAGGTCTCTAATAGCGATGCCTAATCTGTCTCCATCTGGATCTGTTCCAATTACGATATCTGCATTTTCTTTATCTGCAAGTGCTAAAGCCATTTTTAGAGCTTCAGGTTCTTCCGGATTTGGAGATTTAACGGTTGGAAAATTAGAATTTGGTGTTGCTTGTTCTTCAACTAAAAAAACATTTTTATAACCAGCTTTCTTTAAAACCTGAGGTGTAGCAGTAGAAGATGCTCCATGTAAAGAGGTGAAAACTATTTTTAAATTTTCTTTTGCTGAATAAGAAGTTCCAAAACTTCCATTTTTTACTGAAGCTGTTTGAAAAGCTTCATCTACTTCTTTATCTATAAATTCGATTAATGACGGATTTGAATCAAATTTAATTTCAGAATAATCTAAAGACTCAATTTCTTCAATTATCTTATTATCCTGTGGTGGAACTAATTGTCCACCATCTTGCCAATAAACCTTATAACCGTTATATTCGGGAGGATTATGGCTAGCGGTAAGTACAATTCCGCAGTGACAATCCAAATGTTTTACGGCAAAAGACAATTCTGGAGTTGGTCTCAATTCAGAAAAAAGAAAAACTTTGATTCCATTTGCTGAAAAAATATTTGCAACTATTTGTGCGAATTCTTTGCTATTTTTTCTACAATCATATGCAATTACAGCTCGAATTTCCTCACCTTCAAATTCTCTCTTAAGATAATTGGAAAGTCCTTGCGTATTTTTTCCTAAAGTATATTTATTGATCCTGTTTGGACCCGCGCCCATAACTCCGCGCATTCCTCCAGTTCCAAAAGCGGCATTTTTATAAAAGCTTTCTTCTAATTCCTTGGGATTATTTTCTATAAGATCGTTTACCTGAGAATGTGTCTCTTTATCAAAAGTATCGGTTAACCAAAGTTTAGCTTTAGAGAGAATATCGGTTTTAATTTGAGTCATGAGATCAAAATTTTAATCAAAAATAAGGAATATTGCGTAAAGTGCTTATTGGATTCCGGTAGTTTTACTTATAAGATATCTTTCTGTATCTCGCCTACTTCTTAAAATAAGTTCTCCTAAAAACCCAGCAAGGAAGAATTGGGTTCCTATCACCATCAAAATTAGGGAGATAAAAAACCATGGATTTTCTGTAACTAATATATTAGGTAATTGATGGTATAACTTATAAAGTTTAGAAACACCTATCCAAGCGGCGGCGGAAAATCCAAAAAAGAACATTAGGACTCCAAGTGCACCAAAAAGATGCATTGGTCTTTTACCGAATTTAGACAAAAACCAAATGCTAATAAGGTCAAGAAATCCATTTATAAATCGATCCATTCCAAATTTTGTCTTCCCGTATTTTCTGGCTTGATGTTTTACTTCCTTTTCAGTAATGTTACCGAAACCAGCATTTTTAGCCAACACAGGGATATATCTGTGCATTTCTCCATACACATCTATATTCTTAACAACTTCTTTTCTGTATGCTTTTAATCCGCAGTTAAAATCATGCAATTTAACTCCTGAAGTTTTTCTTGCTGCGGCATTAAAAAGTTTAGAAGGGAGGTTTTTACTAAGAAGAGAATCGTACCGCTTCTTTTTCCAACCAGAAACAAGATCGAAATGATCTTTTTGAATAAGATCGTAAAGTTCTGGGATCTCTTCAGGATTATCCTGCAGGTCTGCATCCATAGTAATTATTACATCGCCTTGAACTTCTAAAAATCCTGCATGTAAAGCTTGAGACTTCCCATAATTTCTATTGAATTTTATTCCTTTAACATTGGCATCTTGTAGCGATAGATTGGAAATAGTTTTCCAAGAGGTATCTGTACTACCATCATCAATAAAAATTATTTCATAAGAATAGGAATTGGATTGCATCACCGATACAATCCAATTATATAATTCTGTTAAAGATTCTTCCTCATTTAATAGAGGAATAACTATAGATAGTTGCATTAAAATTTGTTTAGGCTATCCTTCCATAGGATTTTTATTCTTCATTATTAATCCTGCGATCAAAGATATTATTAATCCAAAAAATAAATTCCCAATTAATGAAAATGCAACCACCATTATAGGAGAAGTAAATTTAGCAGTCATTTCTTCTGCCGCATTTAGTTGAGATTCTGTCATGTCTGGTTGCGCCTCTATCATTTTTTCTCGATTAACTTCCATCATCTGGCTCATATAATCTGGTTCAATATAATTCATTAAGACAAAAGACCATAGTGCTGCAATAATACCTCCAACAACTGCTACTCCAATTCCAACCTTTAAGGCCTCACCTAGGCTTAAGAAACCGGTGTTTTCAGATTTAAAAGCTTTAATAGCTAATGTTATAATTGTTATTAAAATCAAGAATCCAATTATAGTGTATATCATTCCTGGATCTAAATATACATTGGTAACGTACATTATTACTCCAAAAATAACAGAGACAATCCCTAATAACATTCCGTAATTAAGCACAAATTTTTTAGCAGTAGCTTGTTGATTTTCCATAAAATTAAGATTGAAAGATTAGTTTTGTGGTTAGTTAACAAATATAGTAATTCGTTACAAACATTAATATTTATTGTTTTGTTGATATCATTGAAAAAATAACGCAGATATAGTTTGATATTTATTAAAATTGATTAAATTTGCCACTCGAAAAACGAACACCATTTTTAAAGAATAAATAGATGAAGCAGGGAATCCATCCGGAAAATTATAGATTAGTAGCATTTAAAGACATGTCTAACGAAGAAGTCTTTCTTACTAAATCTACCGCGAACACTAAAGAAACTATTGAAGTTGACGGAACTGAGTACCCATTAGTTAAAATGGAAATCTCAAGAACATCACATCCATTTTATACTGGTAAATCTAAATTATTGGATACAGCAGGTAGAATTGATAAATTCAAGAACAAATACGCTAAATTCAAGAAATAATTCTTGGTTTAGTGATCCTTTAAAGCCTTCAGAAATGAAGGCTTTTTTTATGATATATATTTTCATCTAGGTTTAAGTGAAAATATACTCGAATAAGGAATTTAAATAATGCAATTTCCTTAGTATTTTTGCATTCAAATTATAGAACATGAATTATATACTTTTTGATGGCTCTTCTAGAGACCAGCTCTTACCCTTTACCTTTACCAGGCCAGTAGCAGATATAAGAATAGGGATTCTTAGTATTCGTGAAAAGTGGGAAAGGATTCTTGGTAGCACAACTTCTACTATAACAGAGGATTATTTAGCTAACAAGTGGCCTATGGTAGAGTTGGAGCAGAATATAATGATAAATGCTTCTTTTTTACCAACACCAGAATTTATTGCTCAAATAGAAAGCTTAGAAGAAAATCAGGCTATCTTTTTTGAAGAGGATGTAGTTGCATTTTATGCTTTAGAGGATCAAGAGGTAGATTTTTCTACTTATACCGCATTAGAGTTAGCTGGTGAACCATTTCAAATAGCACATACCTGGGATATTTTCTCTAAAAACGGAGATGCTATTGCTTCAGATTTCGAACTGCTTACTCAAGAGAAGGAATCTCAGCCAATCCCTACTTCTAATAATGTAATTAACCCGGAAAATATTTTTATTGAAGAAGGAGCTAAGGTGGAATTTGCAACATTAAATGCTTCTACTGGCCCTATTTATATAGGAGCAAATTCAGAAATAATGGAGGGCAGTTTGGTTCGGGGTCCTTTCGCACTTTGTGAAAATGCTGTTGTAAAGTTAGGAGCTAAGATATATGGTCCTACCACAGTTGGTCCGTATTCCAAAATTGGAGGAGAAGTTAATAACGTGGTAATGTTTGGGTCTTCTAATAAAGGCCATGACGGATATTTAGGAAACTCTGTAATAGGAGAATGGTGTAATCTAGGAGCCGATACCAATAACTCCAATCTAAAAAACAATTATGCGGAAGTAAGACTTTGGGATTATGAAACAGAAGGTTTTGCGAAAACAGGTCTTCAGTTTTGTGGTTTGATGATGGGAGATCACAGTAAATGTGGAATTAATACAATGTTTAATACTGGCACCGTAGTAGGAGTAAGTTCTAATATTTTTGGTAGTGGATTTCCGCGGAATTTTATTCCAAGTTTCAGCTGGGGTGGAAGCGCAGGTATGACCACCTATAAAACATCTAAAGCTTTTGAGGTTGCTGATATAGTAATGAAACGTCGAGGAATTGAATTTTCTGAAGACGATAAGGAGATCTTAGGACAGGTATTTGAAGATACTAAAAAGTGGAGAAGAGATTAATCTAAATCCATATTGAGCAATATCTAGATATTTTATCAACCCAAGAAAAGTTGGTATATTTGCAGTCCGAAATTTTAAAGATAACTCTCAAGTATTTGTATATAGCCGAGAGGTTTGAGTTTGAAAATTAATTTCAAAATCGAGCTAAGTCTCGTAGAAATAAACCCTCAATGAGGGAATAAAGTTTTAATCAATGGCAAATCTTCAAAAAGTAGCTTTTTATACTTTGGGCTGTAAGCTCAATTTTTCTGAAACAAGTACTATAGCTCGATCCTTTAAAAATGAAGGCTTTCAAAGAGTGGAATTTTCAGAAAGAGCAGATATCTATGTTATTAATACCTGTTCTGTAACAGAGAATGCCGATAAAAGATTTAAAACCATTGTAAAGCAGGCGCAAAAAGCGAATGAGGATGCTTTTGTAATTGCTATTGGATGTTATGCCCAATTAAAACCTGAAGAACTTGCAGATGTTCATGGTGTAGATCTTGTTCTTGGTGCTACCGAGAAATTTAAGATTACAGATTATCTAAATGATCTTACAAAACACGAATTCGCAGAAATTCATTCTTGTGAAATTGCTGATGCCGATTTTTATGAAAGCGCATATTCCTTCGGAGATAGAACGAGAGCTTTTTTGAAAGTTCAAGATGGCTGCGATTATAAATGTACCTATTGTACAATTCCGTTAGCTAGAGGGATTTCAAGAAGTGATAATTTAGAAAATGTTCTAAAAAATGCTTCAGAAATTGCAGCAAAAGGAATTCAGGAAATTGTGCTTACCGGAGTTAATATTGGAGACTATGGAAAAGGTGAATTTGGAGATAAAAAACATGAACATACCTTCTTAGATCTAGTTAAAGCACTAGATGAAGTAAAGGGTATTAATAGATTAAGGATATCTTCTATAGAGCCTAATTTACTTGAAAATGAAACTATAGATTTTGTAGCCCAAAGTAATAGTTTTGTACCCCATTTTCACATTCCTCTTCAAAGCGGTAGTAATGAGATTTTAAAGGCAATGCGTCGCAGATATATGCGTGAATTGTATGTAGAAAAAGTTTGTCAGATTAAAAGAGTAATGCCAAATGCCTGTATTGGGGTAGATGTGATCGTTGGGTTTCCTGGAGAGACCAATGAGCACTTTCTAGAATCTTACAACTTTTTAAATGAATTGGATATTTCTTATCTGCATGTTTTTGCGTATTCTGAAAGAGAAAATACACTAGCGGCAGAAATGGATGATGTTGTTCCATTAAGTACTAGAAAAAAGAGAAGTAAGATGTTAAGAGGTCTTTCAGCTAAAAAACGAAGAGCTTTTTATGAAAGTCAATTAGGAACTACACACACCGTATTATTCGAAGGTGAAAATAAAGAAGGTTATATTCACGGGTTTACTGAGAATTATGTAAAAGTAAAAACTCCGTGGAATCCGGAGTTAGTAAATACACTTCATCAAATTAAGTTAGAAAAAATTGACGAAGATGGGATTGTAAGATTTAGCTATTTAGAGTTAGAAATAGCAAGTTAGATATTCATTCCAACAGGTAGAAGATCTTTATATTTTCTTCTGTGCTTTCTCATATATTTAGCAATTTCAGGATTTGTTGGAACAACTTTATGTGTTCCTTCCTGAATATAGCTCAAAAGTGATTCTAAAAAAGGTTCTAAATATCCGCCTTCTTTTAGCACATCTGGCATCTTAAGTTTTGTTAAGAACACTTTTCGCTCCTGTTGAGAATATTCTACTATTACCAAGTCTTCGTTTATCACAGATTCAAATTGTCTTAAAAACTCATTATCTGTAATCTTAATTTCTACATCAATCATCATCGTAAGGTTTTAATTCAAAGATACTTCAATATGAAGTATTATTAATGCTTGTTTAAGTATCATTTCAATTTTATGCTAATTGCAATTCTATTTAACATTTATCCTTGGTTATTTATTAGAAACTAAAGTCTAAGTTTAGGAGTTGAGAATTTCTTAAATATCTATAGCTTCTTGATCTCAAAAATTTAGAAAGCCTTGAAAAAATTAGCTATTATTTAGGAAAGGAAAATCATAGTTTATTTGATTCTTGAAATGAGAAAAACGGCAAATATTCGCTATTAAAATTTAATAGATCTTACTTGTATAAGCCAGAAAAATAGTGGTAATTTGAACAGTAAATTTACGATAATACTTCTCATAATAATGTTACATACCTGTTAAAATGCTGAATACTAATGAGATCGTGCATGTGTATTTCGTGCCAGGCATGGCGGCTAATCCTTCAATTTTCGAATATATTAAGTTGTCGACAGATCAATTCCAAATTCATTGGCTGGAATGGTTAATTCCTGAACCTAAGGAGTCTTTAAAAGAGTATGCGTTAAGAATGAACTCTTTCATTAAACATGATAATGTTGTATTGATAGGTGTGTCTTTTGGTGGGATTGTTGTACAGGAAATGAGTAAATATTTATCTCTAAGGAGACTAATTATTATTTCTAGCGTTAAATGTAGGAGGGAACTGCCTAGAAGAATGAGATACGCCTCTAATAAAGGCTTGGTGAAATTTATTCCAACTAGTTTATTAAATCATATAGATCATTTTGAGAAGTTTGCTTTCGGAGATTTTTTGAAAAAAAGAACAGAACTTTATAAGAAGTATTTATCTATTAGGGATGTTAATTATGTAGATTGGGCGATTGAGAATATGATTAATTGGGATTGTAAAGAACCAATTCCTGGAATTATTCATATTCACGGAGATGAAGATATTGTTTTTCCTTATAAATATATAGATGGATGTATTACGGTTAATGGAGGAACTCATATTATGGTGGTGAATAGATTTAGATGGTTTAATAAATACCTGCCTTCTATTATTATGACTGGTAAAAAGGGAGATTAAAAATTAAAATTGTTATAGAAATGAAAATATTGAAAATTTTATTGATGAGCATTGGATTCATTAGTATTTGTGCAGTGAGTATACAGGCAGTTCAGGATGGAGGTGACACTGAACTTTCCAAAGAACCAGAGATAAAAGTTGTAGGTGAGCATTATACCATACATGCTTTGCCTATGCCAGAAAATTTAAACTTTGCCGGAGAGCCTGTGCCTATAGAGAACCCAGATATTTATGAAAGAATGGATAGGGAGCTGCTGGTAAATACGTATTGGCAGTCTAATGCTTTGTTGTTACTAAAGCGTGCAAATAAATATTTCCCTGTAATAGAGCCAATTCTCGCAGAATACGGGGTGCCAGATGATTTTAAATATTTAGCGGTTATAGAAAGTGGACTAACTCAGGCTGTTTCACCTGCTAGAGCGGTTGGATTTTGGCAAATTTTGGAAGGAACAGGAAAAGATTTTAAACTTGAGATCAATGATAATGTAGATGAACGTTACCATATTGAAAAATCTACAAGAGTTGCTTGTGAGTATTTAATAAAGTCTAAAGAACGTTTTGGTACATGGACGATGGCTGCCGCAGCGTACAATGCTGGAAATACAGGAATGCTAAGACAATTAGAAAGACAAGACGTGAGTAAATACTACGATTTACTTTTAGGAGAAGAAACAGGTCGATATGTGTTTAGGATACTTGCTCTTAAAGAAGTTATGAGTAACCCTGAAAAATATGGCTTTCACTACACTAAAGACCAGTTATACAAAGACATTCCTACTGCCAAAGTTAAAGTAGATACGGCGGTAACAGATTTCGCTGCGTTTGCTAAAGGGATGGATCTAAATTATAAAATATTAAAGATCCATAATCCTTGGTTAAGAGATTCCTACCTAAATAATAAATCTGGAAAAACCTACTATTTAGATATTCCAGAAAAAGGATATTACAAATAAGAATCTATAACAATTAAAAAAGGTGGCTAATTAATTAGCCACCTTTTTTTTAAACTGCAAATAACCTATGCGTTAATTAATTGCAACAGTTTCTTGATTTGTATTGTATTTTTTATCCCCTAATAAGTGATTAGCGATCCCATCAAATATGGAGTTGTAATTTAAATCGAAGGATTCTTCAAAACTCTTATTTAAGGCATGTGTAACGCCTCTTCTTATATCAAGTATCTTTTTATCTTTATCTAATAAAAAAGTGGTTGGTAGCCCTAAGGAATGCTTTAATTGACTAACCACATGAGCACCTCGATTGTTTAATTCATTTACATAGAGGATTCTAATATTTTTATTATAAGATTTTGCCATCTTTTTGGTAGTTCTTTGATCATCCCAAAAAAGGATTACAAAATCTATTTCTTCACTATACTTATTTGCTAGTTCATTTATTGCAGGAATTTCTCCCTCTGTGCCTACACACCAAGACGCATATGTAATTAAATAAGTAGGCTTTTTAAAGTCGTATAAGGATATTTCTTTGCTATTAAGCTGTTTAAATTTAAAGTCATCCATATAACTTCCATTTAAACCGTACGCTACTAAAGAATCAAAAAGTCTGTTGGCTTTTTTATAATCACGATAGTAATAAGCCTTTTCTGCGCTGGAATCATATTTTGGAAGATGCATAGCGAGAGCGTCAGTGAAGAAAATTTTATTCTCTTCCTCCTGAGCGAATGTCGGGGAAACCAAAAAAAATAAACTAAAGAGGGGTAATAGTTTTATCATTCGTTGTATTTACAAACTAATAATATCAAAGATATGATAGATGTAAATATCAGCGAAAGTTATTCGTTAAAAGCCCGCTATTTTAGCTAAAGTGCAGGTTTAAAAAGTTATCCCCTAAGTTGTTAACAGATCTTTGACTATATTTTTTTCATTTGCTGTTTCATCATGGTAATTTGCTCTTTCAGCATGCCATGTTTATCCAACTTTTTTGCCTCTGTAAGAAGTAGTTGAGCTTCTCTTTTTCTTCTTTTGGTCATGGCAATTCCGGCAAGATTTAATTTTGCCATTGCAAGATCTTGATCCATTGCTAAACCTAATTTAATGGCTTTTTTGAAATATTTTCCTGCCTGAGTAATATTCGTTTGAGAAAGCATTAATCCATTTAGATACCAATAGTAGCCTTGTTGCTTTTGGGTAAGTGCAGTTTCTGGATCCTTTATTTTGTCCAACCATTTTTTAGCTCCTGGAAAATCCTGTTTTCTAAGTCTTAAAAATGCCATAAGGATCATTTCATTTTTAAAATATAGAAAAATGAAGATCAAAGAGAGAAGAATTAGCATAATACCATTTCCAATGTGTCCTTCTATGAATTGCCATATAGAAGCGATTAGGATTAACCCGGCTATTACTAATTTGAAATTTTTATTGAACATAAGGCTACTTTTTTTTAAGAGCGCAAAGTTAATAAAAACAATTACAAATTATTTTAAATTTGTTTTTGGAAGATATATAAGTCTTTGTATATTTGCCCGCAGTTTTAGAGATAGGTCTAAACTAGTTAACCCAAGAATTCCACAGAAGATTAAAGATAATTAAAATGAAAAGAACATTTCAACCATCCAAGAGAAAAAGAAAAAACAAACACGGATTCAGAGAGCGCATGGCGAGTGTGAACGGAAGAAAGGTGTTAGCTAGAAGACGTGCAAAGGGTAGAAAAAAATTATCTGTTTCTTCAGAAACTAGACACAAACACTAGTGAAAATTAGTATTGAAATAATAAGGTGTTACTTTTATAAGTAACGCCTTTTTTTATATCTAATCGTCTCCTTGTTTTATTATAACTATTAAATTCCTCTTTAAATGCCTAAAAACAGCCAACTTAAATGTGTTTTATTAATCGGTTCAGGTCCAATTGTTATTGGTCAAGCCTGTGAATTTGATTATGCAGGTGCTCAATCCCTAAAATCACTTCGGGAAGAGGGAATTGAAACAGTGCTTATCAATTCCAATCCTGCAACAATCATGACCGATCCTACAATGGCCGATCATGTGTACTTATTGCCTCTTACTACAAAATCTATTGTAGAGATCCTTAAAAAACATCCAAATATAGACGCCGTTCTTCCTACTATGGGAGGTCAAACTGCCTTAAATCTTTGTATTGAAGCAGATGAAAAAGGGATCTGGAAGGATTTTAATGTAAAACTTATAGGTGTAGATATAGATGCTATAAATATTACAGAAGATAGAGAGAAATTCAAGCAGTTAATGGGAAGGATAGATGTTCCAGTAGCACCAGCTAAAACTGTTACATCTTATTTACAAGGAAAAGAAGTTGCTCAGGAATTTGGTTTTCCTCTAGTTATTCGTGCCTCATTTACCTTAGGAGGAAGTGGAGCAGCCTTCGTTCATAGAGCAGAAGATTTTGACGAATTGCTTACAAGAGGGCTTGAGGCTTCACCAATTCATGAAGTTTTAATAGATAAAGCCTTACTTGGTTGGAAGGAATACGAATTAGAACTTCTTAGAGATAAGAATGATAATGTTGTAATTATTTGTTCTATCGAAAATATGGATCCTATGGGAATCCACACTGGAGATTCTATTACTGTTGCTCCAGCAATGACATTGAGTGATGTTACCTTTCAGAAAATGAGAGATCTTGCCATCAAGATGATGCGCAATATTGGTGATTTCTCTGGAGGTTGTAATGTGCAGTTTGCTGTAAGTCCAGATGAGAACGAGGATATTATTGCTATTGAAATAAATCCTAGAGTTTCAAGGTCTTCAGCTTTAGCATCTAAAGCAACGGGTTATCCAATTGCAAAGATCGCTACCAAATTAGCTATTGGATTTACCTTGGATGAGTTGGAAAATCAGATAACCAAATCTACTTCAGCTTTATTTGAACCTACCTTAGATTATGTGATCGTGAAGATCCCACGATGGAATTTCGATAAATTTGAAGGAAGTGATCGTACGTTAGGACTTCAAATGAAATCTGTAGGAGAAGTGATGGGAATTGGAAGATCTTTTCAGGAAGCTTTACATAAGGCCACACAATCTTTAGAAATAAAGAGAAATGGACTTGGAGCAGATGGGAAAAGTTACACCAATTACGACCAGATCATAGATAAATTAACTCATGCGAGTTGGGATCGTGTTTTTGTGATCTATGATGCAATCCAAATAGGGATTCCATTAAGTAGGATACATGAGATCACGAAAATAGATATGTGGTTCCTTAAGCAATATGAGGAATTATATGCACTACAGGTTGAAATCTCAAAATTCAATATAGATAACTTACCTAAAGATCTGATGTTAGAAGCCAAACAAAAAGGTTTTGCAGATAGACAGATCGCGCATATGTTGAAGTGTTTAGAAAGTCAGGTTTATAATAAACGTGATGAACTAAACATTAACAGAATATTTAAATTGGTAGATACCTGTGCTGCTGAATTTAAAGCTGAAACTCCCTATTACTATTCTACTTTTGAAGCTGAAATTGAGAAGGCAGATGGTACAAGATATGTAGATAATGAGAGTAAAATAAGTGATAAAAAGAAAATAGTAGTTCTAGGATCTGGGCCAAATAGAATTGGACAGGGAATAGAATTCGATTATAGTTGTGTTCATGGGGTGTTAGCTGCATCAGAATGCGGATATGAAACAATAATGATAAACTGTAACCCAGAAACTGTTTCTACAGACTTTGATGTTGCAGATAAGTTATATTTCGAGCCGGTTTTCTGGGAACATATCTACGATATTATAAGACACGAGAAACCAGAAGGTGTGATCGTTCAATTAGGTGGGCAAACGGCACTTAAATTGGCTGAGAAATTAGATAGATACGGAATCAAGGTTATTGGAACTAGTTATCAATCATTAGATCTTGCTGAGGATAGAGGTAGTTTCTCTAAACTATTAAAAGATAATGATATTCCTTTCCCGGAATTTGGAGTTGCTGAAACGGCTGATGAAGCCTTAGCAATTGCAGACGAACTTGACTTCCCAATATTAGTGAGACCTTCTTACGTTTTAGGAGGCCAAGGAATGAAGATAGTTATAAATAAAAAGGAATTAGAAGAGCATGTGGTAGATCTTCTTAGAAAGATCCCTAACAATAAATTGCTTTTAGACCATTATTTAGATGGAGCAATAGAAGCGGAAGCAGATGCTATTTGCGATGGTGAAAATGTTTACATCATTGGAATTATGGAGCATATTGAGCCTTGTGGAGTTCACTCTGGAGATTCCAACGCTTTACTTCCTCCTTTTAACTTAGGAGATTTGGTAATGCAACAAATAAAAGATCACACTCATAAAATTGCATTGGCTTTAAATACGGTTGGATTAATAAATATTCAATTTGCCATTAAAGATGATGTAGTATACATTATTGAAGCTAATCCTAGAGCTTCTCGTACAGTACCTTTTATTGCGAAGGCATATGGAGAGCCTTATGTAAATTATGCTACTAAGGTAATGCTAGGAGAGAAGAAGGTGACAGATTTTAACTTTAATCCTCAGTTAACAGGATACGCGATCAAACAACCGGTATTTTCGTTTGATAAGTTCCATAATGTGAATAAGCAACTTGGTCCAGAAATGAAGAGTACAGGAGAAAGTATCCTTTTTATAGATAGTTTGAAAGATGATATCTTTTACGACCTATATGCAAGAAGAAAAATGTATTTGAGCAAGTAATCCTCAATTTAAATATAAATTAAAAAGGCTATCCTTAAATGGATAGCTTTTTTTTGTTTATAATTTTTTTGCAACTCGCTCTATAGTATTCCAGTTTCTGGTGGTAATTTCTGAACCAAAAAAAGTTTCTAAAGCATTCATAGCTTTCGGAGTTTTTGAAACATTAAGATCTAGAATACTTATTACAACTCTATCCTTTATCTCTAGTATTCTGAAGGAATTATCGGAGCTCCTCCATGGAAGGTCTATATTGGGAATGGTACCATTTTTCAAGAAAGAAACATATAAGCGAATATCTTTTGTGATCTCCTCCTTCTGAAATGGGGCATCATCGAACAATTGTTTAATTGTTTTTTCCTTTCTAACAATTGTAGGGATTGGAAAACCAAAAGCATTCTCTAATTTTTCTGAAATCAAAATTTCAAGGCTCTTCAGATCTGTTGAGGCAGTATTGAAAATAATATTCCCTGAATTTAAAATGGTTTCAACTTTCTCAAAACCCGATTGCTCTAATTCTTCACGCAAGTCTTGCATTGGCACTTTGTGATGGCCACCTACATTTATTCCTCTAAGAAATAATACATATTTTTCCTTTAATTTCTCAGATGCCATAAGATTAGTTTTTCTTGAGTTATGCCTTTATTTATAAGGAGGTTTCATTCTTTAATTTCTATTTTATTTGTTCTCTAAAATATCACTTTTCTTTCGAAAACCCGTTATTTGCAATTATTCAAATTAAGTTGATTTAATATTATGAAAGAACTAATGCTTATTGTTGGCGGAGTTTATGGTGGTTTAGCTGTATTATTTGGAGCATTTGGAGCGCATGCCTTAAAGAAAAGGTTTTCTGAGGAGCTTCAAAAAAGTTTTGAGACTGGTGTGCGTTATCAAATGTATCATGCCATAATTATTATAATATCTGGAATTATATTTCCTTTTATAAAAACATCTCAGCAAATTATGGGTTGGTGTTTTTTATTAGGAGTGATATTGTTTTCCTTCAGTATATACGGGCTCTGCCTAAGTTCTTCTAGTAATAATAACTGGAAATTTTTAGGGCCAATTACTCCCTTAGGAGGCTTACTTTTATTAGTAGGTTGGATCTTGTTCACTATTAATGCTTCAGAAATAGCGCTGTATTTGTAAACTAGAGAGGTCCTATTCGGCAATATCATCTTCTCTTTTGCTAAGGTTTTCAGCAAATATAGTTACTACAAAGAGTTGCAAAATATGGTACAGCATTATTGGAAGTAAAAATATACCAACACTTGCACTGGCGCCAAATATGATCTTTACCATGACCGATCCGTGAACTAGGGATTTTTTTGTTCCGCAGAATTTTGCTGTGATGGTATCTTTTAAATTGAATCCTAAGTATTTGCAGACTATTCCTAAAAAATAATACATTCCGAAGAATAAGAGGAGAACAATTCCAGCGATCTTAATTAGATCAATAATTTTAATCATTTCAAATAAGCCAGAACTAAAGGAATGACTGAAACTAGTGTATACGATCAAGAAGATTATGGCCTTATCAAAATAGCTTAATTCTTTGCTATACTTTCTTGCTAATTTACCAAAATAGGGCTGAAGTATCAGTCCTAAAAACAGGGGTAACACAATTTGTAAAAAGAGTTTATAGAGAATGCTCAGGAAATCAAAATCTCCAGATTTTGCCATAAAGAAACTCATCCATAATGGAGTGATTAAAATTCCAATTAATCCTGATATACTCGCATTGAAAATGGCTGTGGGTAAATTACCCCTTGCAATTGCTACCATAACCACAGAAGAAGAAACTGTGGAGGGTAATACTCCTAGGAAAAATACAGAAAGCCATAATTCAGAGTGAATTCCGCCTTCAAAAAGAGGGATAAATAAAAAGGTTAATAATGGAAAAAGTAAGAAGGTAGATAATTGAATTACTAGATGAGATCTATAATTTAGAAATCCTAATTTTAATTCTTCTGGAGCCAATTTGAGTCCGTAGAATAAAAAAATTAGCCCGATTCCAATATCTGTAATTATTTTTACTGGAAATTCTTGTAAAGCGGTTGGAAAGAAGTAGGCCAATATTATGGCAACAACCAAACTAATTATAAACCCGTTTAATTTCAATTACAGTTCAATTTTAACGTTATAGTCCTCAAGTATGTGAATATATTCATTGGAAGAAAAGTCCGTTTCATGAAATTCGGTTTTACGCTTTGCCTTCATTTTATTTCGCTTAATACTTTTTACAAACCTTCTTATATCATGATCTCCTTCCAGAATTAGACCAGGAACAGGTAGCGATTTTCCATCCTTATCTTTTGCAACCATTGTAAAATAAGACGAATTACAATGTTTTACTTCTCCTGTTAATATATTTTCTGCTTCTACGCGTATTCCAATGACCATAGAACTGTTTCCAACGTAATTTACAGAGGCTTTTAAAGTTACTAATTCTCCAATCTCTATTGGTTTAAGGAAATCTACTGTGTCTACGCTTGCAGTAACGCAATAGGCTCTGGAATGTTTTGAAGCACAAGCAAAGGCTATTTGGTCTAAGAGTGACAATAAATATCCTCCATGGATCTTTCCATTAAAATTGGAATGGGAGGGAAGCATCAATTCAGAAATCACTACTTGAGATTCAGCTATTTTTTTATATGTCTTTTCCATTATCGATCTCTAAAATGTGGGGATTGTGATTCTTCAACTTCGGTAATAAAATATTTGCTATCTCCCCAAAAGAAGAAGGTGGTATAACGTTCTATATAAGTTAGTTTTACATAATTACCTTCATTCTCCTGAAGTTTTTTAATTACCTCGTCATTTTTAGCTAACACCGAAAATTGAAAGATCTGGGCACCACTAATTCCTTGACTAATTTCACCTTCCCAAGTCTTTACAACCACTCCTTTATTACTGAATTTTATAAGTTCCCCACTTCTGGTTCCTTCACTGTAGGGTACTAAGCTTACAAATGCGAAATAGAGAATGTAAACTACTACAAGAGCTCCAAGGAAATAAAATAAAAATTTCTTCATATTATAATGCGTTATATACTTTGTTCATAAATGTTTCTATTTTTGAGGGTTCCAACCATCTTGTAACCACCACTAAATTCTGGGCTTGATCTATTACTATAAAGTTTCCACCAAATCCAGCTGCATAGAAAATATTTTCAGATAGACCTTTCCAATTTCTATCTCCTGGTTTATTTAACCACCACATATATCCATAGTTAGAGTTAGGGATGGAGGGCTGAATAGCTTCCATTATTGCCTCAGCAGCAAATAATTGAGTTCCATTCCACATTCCGTTATTCTCGAAAAGCAATCCAAATTTAGCCATATCTAAGGTATTAATGAACATTCCACCTCCAGAATGTCCACCTCCGGTAACAGATTGCATTTTTAATCCGTCTAGATCTACCCAAGCATTATCAGATCCAAACCAACGCCAGGTGGAGGAAGCACCAATAGGATCCATGATCTTTTCCTTTAATACCTGAGGAAGTGGTTTGCGCCAAACTTGCAACAGGGAATAAGCTAACAAATTAACCCGCACATCATTATATTCAAAGACAGTTCCAGGGGTATTAAATTTTCTATTTTTCCAATCGTCTAGATCTCCAATAGATGGAGGTCTATCAGCCCAATCTAAGCCACCCCATAATTCTCCACTCCAATCAGAATTTTGTTGTAATAAATGTTTCCAAGTAATTTCAGCATTGTGCTCTCCTTCAAAAGTTCCATCCCAAACATAGTTTTTTACTGGATCATCAAAGTTATCGATCAATCCTTTTTCTAAAGCGAGTATAGCTGTTGTAGATAGAAAACTTTTAGTTACACTAAAGGTCATATCAACACGATCAGTCTCTCCCCATTGAGCAATAATATATCCGTCTTTTAAAATGACACCTGCTGGGCCTCCACGCTTCTTAGTTGGTCCTGTGATCTCATGAAAAGGTTCTTTTTTAAATCCTTCTAAAATTGCGATTCTTAGATCCTTAGAGCCAGAATATTCATTTTCGGCAGCAAATTTTACTGCTTCATTGAGCTTAATTGCATCTATCTTAAAATCTTTAGGTTCCTTCACTTCCCAAGTACTTTTAGTTGGGAAATAAGTGGATTGTGAGTATATGGAGCTAGTAAAAAGGAAGGAGATAAAAAACAAACTTAGAAATAGTTTCATATTATTTAGAGTTTAAAGTACTGTCTTTTGTTTCCATATTTTCGTCTAAATCCTCCTGAGATTGAGATAACAATTTAGTATCTAATTGTTTACTGGCTTTGGCCCCTAACTTTTTTAATCGCTCTACTTTCCTAATTAAATTTCCCTTCCCAGTAAGTTTCTTCATGGCAGTGTCGTAGGTGTTTTGCACTGTTCCTATTTGTTTGCCAACCTTTAAAAGGTCTTCGGTTAAATTAGTAAAAGAATCATATAAAGCTCCGGCTTGGGTGGCAATATCTATAGCATTTTGTTTTTGCTTCTCATTTTGCCACATACTATCTATAGTTTTTAGCACGGCCAATAGAGTAGTAGGGGTTACTATTATTATATTCTTATCGAAGGCATCATTATATAAATGAGGATAGTTATTTGAAGCAACAGCAAAGGCTGCTTCTATTGGGATAAAAAGTAAAACAAAATCTGGACTTTCCATTTGATAAAGCGAATGGTAATTCTTTGCACCTAATTCTTCCACTCTCTTTTTTACAGATATTACATGGTTCTTTAAATGAGTGCCCTTTTGAAAATCATCCTCGTCATTCATATAGCGCTCGTAAGCATTCAATGAGACTTTAGAATCTATGATCATTTTTTTATCACCTGGTAAATGGATCACCACATCTGGCATCACTCTTTTGCCATTTTCATTATGAAAGTTCTGCTGAACAAAATATTCACTGTCTTTTTGAAGTCCGCTTCGTTCTAAAACCCGTTCCAGAACCATCTCTCCCCAATTCCCCTGCATTTTGTTATCACCTTTTAATGCTTTGGTAAGATTGATTGCTTCTTCACTTATTTTAAGGTTTTGCTTATTTAAATGTAAAAGTTGCTCTCCCAGTTGAGCATGCCTTTGGATAAAATCGGTATTATTTTTATCTACTTTTTGCTCGAAACTTTTAATTTTTTCTCCTAAAGGATTCAATATATTCTGAATATTCTCTTTGTTCATTAAAGTGAATTTCTCAGATTTTTGATCGAAGATCTTATTGGCGAGATTTTCGAATTCTTTGCTGAATCTCTCTTGTAATTTCTCTACTTCTTGTTTTTGTTCAGAATTTTTTTGTGCTAAGTTTTCAAATTCAGAGTTTCTCGTGGCTAATTCTGTACTCAAGAAATCCTTTTCTTTTCTAATAGAATCACGTTCGGTTTCTATTTTAGATAAGTGTTTTTCTAAAAGGATTTTTCCTTCTGAATTTGTTTTGTTTAGGTTATCTAAAGTGTTGGAATGCTGATTTTTAATATCCTCTAAATGATTTTTTAATTGAAGGTTTTCAGCTTTAATTATTTCAACAGAAGCCTTCAATTTAAGCTTGGATAGAAAGTAACCAACCACAATACCTATAACCAGTGCTATACTAAAAATGAGGGGTATTAGAATCGATTGGGACATAGAGAGCTTAGCTTTGCTCAAATATACTTAATTGAATTTCTTTTGCAGAGAATAATATTGAATTCTAGAGCTATTCTCTAAGTTCTAATTTTAAAGGAAATAGATTCCTTGTCGAAGTAAATAAGATCGCTTGGAAAGATATTGGAAAATGCATTTTTCTCAATAAGCTCCTTTGGGGAGCCAGCAGTTACCTTATCTTTTTCCATGATTATTATTTTATCACAAAGTTGTAGCGCTAAATTAATTTCATGAGTTGCAAATAGGATGCTCTTGTTAGTCTCCTGGGTTAGTTTCTTTAAGAGTTTAAGAACATAGGCTTGATGATACATATCTAAATGCGTAGTAGGTTCATCTAGTATGATAAAAGGAGTGTCCTGCGCTAAAGCTCTTGCTATTAGCACTTTTTGAAGTTGTCCATCACTAAGCTCGAAACATCTTTTATCTTTAAGAGCTTCAATATTCACTAATTCTACAGCAGTCTGAATTTTATTTCTATCTTCTTTGGAAAGAGACCCGATCCAATTAGTATAAGGTTGTCTTCCTAAAGCGATCAATTCAGAAACACTTAAATTTTTAGAGATAGGTTGTTCTGTAAGGACAACACTAATAGTTTTCGCTAATTCTTCAGAAGAAAGTTTACGCAGATTTTTATTTAAAATAGAAACTTCGCCTTTTAAATAAGCTTGCACTCCGCTTAAACTTCTTAATAAAGTAGATTTCCCAACCCCATTTACTCCAATAAGTCCAACTAATTCTCCTTCTTCTATTTCAATATTTATAGCGGCCGCAATGCAGGTATCACCCGATTTATTTAGGTATCCAATGCTTAGATCACTGGCGCTAATCACTTTATTTGAGGTAGTTGTTTTAATCTTAAAATATAAATTTTCGTTTTCTAATCAATAGCCAAATTACAACAGGTGCTCCAACGAGCGATGTAATTGCATTTATTGGTAAAGTATATTCAGTTCCGGGTAATTGTGCGGCAATATCGCAAACTAACATAAGTATTGCACCTCCAAAAATAACCGCTGGTAATAAGATTTTATGATCGTTTGTTGGTATTACTTGTCTAATTAAATGTGGGACAGCAAGACCTACAAAGGCTATTGGTCCTGCAAAGGCGGTAATGCTTCCTGCTAATAAACTGGTAGCAATTATAATTATAAACCGATTAGTACTTATTTTAACCCCTAAACTTCTTGCATAATTTTCTCCTAAGAGAAGGGTGTTTAAATTCTTGATACAGAATACAGCTAATACAATTCCTAAAAACCAGAAGATAGCTAATATTGAAACTTCTTGCCAAGATAAATTCCCAAGGCTTCCAAAAGACCAAAAGATATATTGCTGTAATTGCTCTGCAGGGCTAAAATATGCCAAAACACTTACTACTGCAGCAGTAAGACTTGCAAACATTAAACCTATAATAAGAATTGCCATGGTGTCTCTAAGCTTTGCTGAAGCCATTAAAACCGCTAAAAGAACTAATAGACTTCCTAAACTGGATGCAATCACTAAACTCCATTTAGAAAGTAAAAAGGCGGCGGCTCCTGCACCAAATACAGATGCTCCCATAATTACAATCGCTACGCCTAAACTAGCACCACTACTTAGTCCCAAAACATATGGACCTGCTAGTGGGTTTCTAAAAAGAGTTTGCATTAATAAACCGCTCACGGCCAGTCCAGATCCTGTGAATATTGCTGTAAATACTTTGGGAAGCCTATATTCTAGAATAATATATTGCCAACTTTCTTGATTTGTTCCCTTTGTGAATAAGATGCTAAAAATATCTTTTAACGGGATTTCTACAGATCCTAGGCTAACATTTACGAGTGCCATTAATATCACTAAGATAAAAAGCAATAACAAAAGTCCTTTATATCTTGCTGTATATGGCATTTATTGCAAGACTTTAAAAAAAGTTGGCTGATAGTCTGGCAATAATTCTGGATGAAAAATTGAAATTAGATCCTTCAAAACTAAATCCGGTCTTGTGGGAGCAAGTTCGTAATAAAGTACGCCGCCAGATGTTCCTAAAGAATTACTATAGGTGAACACTTTTTTATCGTGTACAGCTTTAAATTGTTTATAATGAGACGATGTTTCTAATAATTGCTGAAAAGATTGAAATTGCCCTGGAGCTACCCAATATGCTGCATCTTTACTTTTATCTAAAACACTTTCAAAAGATAATGCAATGCTACCAGAACCTTTTGTGTCCTTGTAGATATAATTAGCATTTGCATCTTGAATAAATTGTGCCTGCCACGAGTTCCCATAAGGTACATACCATTGATCTTTGTACATAGAACCGCTTAATACTGTAGGACTTATATTTGCATCCTTTGCTAATTCTATTGATTCCAAGTAGGAATCTCTAATTTCATTAAATTTCAAGGAAGCCAGTTCATCCTTATCGTAAAAGGCTCCAAAGAATTTAATCCATTCTGCTTTGCCTAAAGGAGATTCTTCAGTCCAATCTCCATTGTAAATTACTGGAATTCCGCTTTTTTGAATGGTATTAAAAGTTTTATTGTTTCCATCTATAGCAAAACCAATTACTAGGTCTGGATCTAAAGAAATAAGTATTTCTGTATTTATAGACTCATTTTGGCCTAATTCGGTGACAAGACCTTTCGAAATACGAGTTCTAACTTTATTAGAAGAAATATAATCTAAGCCAGGAAAACCAACCAGACTTTGCTCTTCGTTCAAAATTTCTATGGATGGAATGTGAGTGGTAGAGGTAACTACGATCTTTTGTACAGGTATATCTACTTTTTGATCATATTGAACTTCAGTAGGAATATTTGCACCTTTTTCTACTAACAAATAGGTAAAACTTTTATCTGCTTTCGGCCATGGATCATTTACTACTAGTAATTTATAACCTTCAAATTGTTTTATTTCAAAACCCTTTGCATATTCTACTGGAACTACTTCTCCATTTGAATTTGAATAAACTGTCTTAGACTCTTCATTTTTACAAGAAGAGATAAGGACAAGACACAAAAGCATATATAGTTTATACAAGGCTAAGCTGTTTGAGCTTCAAAAGTAATATTATTTAAAATTTTTCAAGCCTAAGATGGATAAATGTTTAATTTCGCACAGAATTTTTGGTTTGATGCCTTCTTTTAATAAAGAGATACTGCATCAATTAAAAGGGAATTTGGTGATTTATTTTCAGAAGTGTTTCTGAAAATAAAAAATCCAAAGCTGTTCCCGCAACTGTAAGTTTAGTCCTATCTCGATAGCTATCGGGATAATAAGGATGCCTATTGTTACTACTTCTTAAAACCACTGTGCAACTTGCATGGGAAGGTAAACAATAGGACACAAGCCAGGAGACCTGCCAAGATTCGCTAATGTCAAACTTTCGGGATAAAAGTTTGGTGTAGGTTATTCTACATCTTTTTTCCTGGCAAAAATTTAATTATGCTAAAAAAATTATGGATTTGTGGTGCCTTGTTGTGCACCGGATTGTTCTATGGGCAACAAAATGAAACAGCAGTAGACACTTTAGAAGAAGTTGTCTTGATCGACTCAAAATTTAAATTGAAACGCGAGAACAGCGGGAAGGTTATTACGAAAATTACCGCTAAAGAATTGGAAAGAAGTAGCGGACAAAGTTTACCTGAAGTAATTAATAGGGTAAGTGGAATCGAGATTAATGGAACCAGAAGCAATGATGGTCAAAATTTAGGCTACTATGTACGTGGAGGGAGAAATCGACAAGTTGTAATACTGGTAGATGGGGTGCAACTAAGCGATCCTTCTGCTATTTCTAACGATTTTGATCTACGGCTTTTACCTTTAGATCAAATTGCTTCTATAGAGATTATTAAAGGAGCATCGAGCACTCTTTATGGATCTGGCGCAGCAACAGCGGTTATTAATATCACAACTAAAACACCGGAGAACAAACAGATAGGAATGCAGTTGCAAACGGTTCTGGGAACCAATCAAACTCAAAATAATGCAAATAATAACATCGCTCAATTCGATAATTCTATTGGCGTAAGCGGTAAACTTTCAAGATTTGATTATCAGGTGAATTTTAGTAATCGGTATTCAGAAAATATGTCGTCCGTTGCTTCTGGGAATGAAGATGAAAAGTTTGATGATAATCCTTTTTCTAAATACAATGTGTATGCACGTGTAGGATATAAGATAAGCGAAAAATTAAAATTCTACTTCTACGGGAATTACGACGATTTTGAATCTTCCTATGATGATGCCTTCATGTATGCAGATGCAGATAATATACTGGAAAGTCAGCAATTTAGAACTGGAAGTCATTGGGTAGCTACGTATAAAAACGGAAGCTTCATATTTAGCGATAGTTATACGGAACTAAACCGTGAGATCATTTCTGATTATCCAAGTAAGTACGATAGTAAAGTATACGCCTTTGATGCTCATAACAAATACATCTTCAATAATAAATTCCACACCATTGTTGGCTTAAATGGAGTTTTCAGCAGTTTTAATAGTTATAGCATTCCTTTTGGGGCAACTGAATTTGCGCAAACGGTAAGTGAAGATGTTGCAGAATTTGATATTATAGATCCTTATGTTAATATGGTTTATGTTTCTGGAAATGGCTTCAACCTTAATACAGGTGCCAGATTAAATATTCATAGTGAATATGGTACCAATTGGGTATATAATATTAATCCTTCTTATAATTTTAAATTGAAGGATAACAATTTAAAGGCCTTGGGATCCTACAGCACCGCATATATTACACCTTCATTATATCAGCTATATGACAGCACTTATGGAAATCTAGAATTAGATCCTGAAGAAAGCAGCACGATAGAAGCAGGTTTAGAATTCAGCTCATCTTTGCTAAGGATTAGTGCCGTTTATTTTAACAGGGAAACTACCAATTATATAGATTTTGTAACTGTAGATCCTGTTAATTTTATTTCTGAATATAGAAATATAGATGAAAAATTTAATGCAAGTGGAGTGGAGTTGGAGCTAGATTATAGCTTTTCAGATAAATTAAATATTAAAACCAATTATACTTTTACTGAAGCTGAAGAACGATTTGCTTTAAGAATTCCTAAGCATAAGGCGAATGCATCTCTTAATTATACTATTTCTAACAACTCTCTAGTTTCTCTTACTTACCAATTTAATGATGATAGAACAGATTCTTATTTTGATAATGAAACCTTTGAGAGTAAAGAAGTGACGCTAAAAAGTTACAATCTTCTAGATTTATATGTAAGTCACAGAGTGAATGAATATATAAAGATCTTTGGGGGAATAAGTAATTTAACCAACGAAAAGTATCAAGAGATTTATAGATTTAATACCCGTGGAAGAAATGCTAGAGTTGGATTGGCATTAAGTTTTTAACGCACTAATCTGAAATTAAATTAAAAAGGGTTTCGATAGCATCGAAACCCTTTTTTAATATTATAATTTAAAGCTTATTTTTCAATTAAAGCAGGCAATTTATCAATATACATTCTTTGATAATTAAGATCTTTCATAGTGCTTTCTCCTACGAATTTGTATTTCTTAAAATCATTATCAATACTTATTCTATTTCCAATAACAGCATTTACTGCTACCTTAAGCATAGGCTCATTTACATCTCCAAGAACTCCTAGAGTTCTAATATTCTCTATTACTTCAATATCTGGAACTAAACCATTAATATAATCTGATACTCCAGCAGAATTCACAGATTTTAATACTAAAGGCTGAATAGCATAAGTATGTTTTGAGTTAGCATTTTGTCTTCCAAAGTTGGAAGAATCATATAAGGTTACAGAAGCTTGGAATTTCCCAGTAGTAGTTTCCCCAACTTGAACAACATCTATATAAGGAATAAGTCCATTTATCACTAGTTCACTTGCAGATGCAGAACGCTCTGTAGTTATTACATAAACACGACTTAAGTTTAAGCTATTAATAGCTTCTCCAGATTTAATAGAAGTATTAAAATTGTTTAACAATCTTTCTGGAGCTTGACTTTCATAATAAGCCTGATACTCTGCATTCCAAAATTCTTTCATAAATAATTGTCCCGGAAATTGACCTGTGATCATAGAAGCAAGATCTGTTGCAGTTCTTACAGAACCTCCACCATTATAACGTAAATCTAAAATAAGATCTGTAACTCCATCTGCTTTAAATTGTCCAAATGCAGCATTCAATTGTGGGTCATAATCTGCAGTAAAACTATTGTACATTAGATATCCTACTTTTTGCCCCTCTACATCTAGAGTTTTCGCGATAAATACTGGATTTGTATTATAATCGGTAATTTTAGTTAGGTCGTATGTTACATCTAAAGGAGTAATAGTGCTATCATCTAAAGTAGCTAAACCAACAGTAAAAGCATCTGGAGCGAAAACTTGAGTATAATTATCTATAGTTATTTGCTCTCCATTTACTCTATTAATAATATCTCCTCTTTTTAATCCAGAATCTGCAGCTGGAGTATTTGGTAATACATATCTCACATAAGCGAAAACCTCATTACATGAGGCGCAGTAACGCACCAAACCATAAGATAAACCAGAAGTTTTACTAACTCCACTAAAAAGATTCTCTAGTTCTATATAATCATCCACTATAAAGCTAAATCTGTCTTGAGGAGCAACCAGTCCATCATAAAATAAATCTTCAGGAGTAGAATAATTATCTAGGAAGTCATCTTTAGCCTCTTGAGAAGCAAAGTAGTTATTAGCCAAAACAGGAACATCTGCTTTATATAAATAGATTTCGTTCATTCCACGATACACAAAGTTTTCAACGGTTAAATCTTTCGCTGTAGGTTCCACTACTGGTGGCTTTTCGTCGTCTTGATCACTAGAACATGAAGTGATAAATGAGCCAAATAGAAGGGTAAGTAGTACGGTTTTAAAAATTTTCATAGTAGTTTTAATCGTTTTTAATTAAGATTCTAAAAATAGAGACAAATTTGCATTAAATACAAAATTGTTGTTACAAAGTTTGATATAAATCGTCTTAAGTATAAGAGGGGTATAAACCAACCAACCAACTTAATGAATCATCAATCCTTTTTAAGGTTAATAGATCCCGTTAAAGATAAAATGTTTCGTTTGGCATTGCGTTTGCTTGTTTCAAAAGAAGCGGCAGAAGATGCAACCCAGGAAGTGATCTTAAAGCTTTGGAATCGAAAGGATAAGGTCAAGGACTATGCCAATATTGAAGCTTTTATGATATCGGTTACAAAAAACTATTGTTTGGATCAATTAAAAGCGAGGTCTAACAATAATTTAAGAATAATCCATACTAATTATGATAGTAATGAATTATCGGTACATTCTAAGGCAGAGTTAAGTGATGAGCTCGATCAAATAGAAAGGATTGTAGAGATGTTGCCAGAGCAGCAAAAAGTGATCTTTCAGTTACGGGATATTGAAGAATATGATTATAGTGAAATTGCTGAAATCACTAAGATGAGGGAGCCAGCAATACGGGTTACATTGTCTAGGGCAAGGAAAAAAATAAAAGAAGAGTTACTAAAAACGCATCGATATGGAATTAAATGATTTGCGAATTTTATTGCAAAAATATGAAGAGGGAAATACATCTCTTCAGGAAGAACTTGATTTGAAGAAATATTTCAGTTCAAATGAAATTCCTTCAGAATTTATGGCTTACAAACATATTTTCAACTTTAATATTGAATCTAAAAAAATAGCCTATTCCAATAAAATTCAGCTAAAATCTAGCCCGAAAAGAAAATGGGCTTATGCAGGAATAGCTGCCAGTATTCTAATAGTTATGAGTTTTCTATTTTTTAACGATCTAGCGAATAAAAAAATAGAAGATCAAAATTTAGGAACTATCGAAGATCCAGAACAAGCTTATTTAAAAACAAAAGAAACTTTAAAGATGGTTGCAGATGTTTTTAGTGAGGGAAGAGAAGATCTGGAATATTTAAATGAATTCAATAAAACCAAAAACAAATTTATTAAAGAACAATAAAAACCAATACCCATGAAAAAATCAATTTTAGTTATTGCCTTAAGTTTAGTTTCATTAATAGGATATTCTCAGAGTTTTGAGAAATATGAAAACATGAAAGAAGTAGATGCCATGATCATGACCAGTAAAATGTTCAAGCTATTGGCTAAAGTAGATTTAAGTTCTACAGATCCAGAGGCACAACAATATATTAATCTTATTGAGAACTTAAAGGAAATAAGAATGTTCACGAGCTCTGCACCAGGAGTGAGATCTCAAATGCAATCGGATGTTACTTCTTATTTAAGTAAAGGTTCTTTAGAACAATTAATGAGAGTGAATGAAGATGGTAAAAATATTAAGTTTTATTCTAAAGCAGGAAGAAATGACAATTTTGTAAGTGAACTATTTATGTTCATGGATGGAGAAAAAGATGGAAAACCAATTTCAATGATCCTTAGTATCACTGGAGATATAGACCTTACCCAACTTTCTAAATTGGCTACAGATCTAAAAGTTCCTGGAGCTCAAGAATTAAAGAAAGTAAATAAAAAATCTAAAATTTAAATTATGAAAATATTTAAACGTATAGCCCTTTTTTGCGCTGTCATTCTTATAGTTTCTTGTGATAATAATCAAAGTTTACAAGAATATTATGTAGATAATCAAGGCGATAAAGAGTTTGTAGCTGTAGATGTTCCAACAAGTCTTTTTGCTAACACAGAAACCTTATCTGCAAATCAAAAGAAGACCTTAGAAACAGTTAAGAAGATCAATATTTTAGCAATACCTAAAAAAGAAGAAAATCAAACTAAAATAGATGCTGAAAAAACGAAGATAACCAATATCCTAAAAGATGAGAAATATCAACTTCTAATGAAGTATGGAGGAGGAAAATCTAAAATGGCAGTTTATTTTACAGGAACTGATGAAGCTGTAGATGAAATTATAGTTTATGGCGAGGACGAGAAGAAGGGGATGGGAATCGCGAGAGTATTAGGAGATAACATGAATCCATCAGATATTTTACAATTGGTAAGATCTCTTCAAAAAGGAGATATAGATATGGATGGCCTAGAAGGTATTTCTAAGATGTTTGCAAGTGATAAGTTGTAAACTGATTATATCAGAATTAAAAAAGCCCTTGAAAATAAATTTCAAGGGCTTTTTTTTTATTCAAAAATAGGTTTAAATACCTGTGTAATTTTGAGGAGTAATAACTTTTAATTCATTTTTGATCTCTTGAGAAACCTCCAGGGTTTCTATAAAATCTCCCATACTTTGTTTGGTTATAGCGGTGTTGGTTCTGGTTAAACCTTTAAGAGCTTCATATGGATTTGGATAACCTTCCCTTCTTAGAATTGTCTGTATAGCCTCCGCAACAACAGCCCAGTTATTTTCAAGATCTAACTTAATTTTGTCTTCATTTAAAAGAAGTTTATTTAAACCTTTTAATGTAGATTGAAATGCAATAAGTGTGTGCCCTATTGGAACTCCAATATTTCTAAGAACTGTACTATCTGTAAGGTCACGTTGCAATCTACTTACTGGTAATTTAGAAGATAAATGTTCAAAAATAGCATTTGCTATTCCAAGGTTTCCTTCGCTATTTTCAAAATCTATAGGATTTACTTTATGCGGCATAGCAGAAGAACCTACTTCTCCTTTTTTAATACTTTGCTTAAAATAATCCATAGACACATAGGTCCAAAAATCTCGATCTAGATCTATAAGTATTGTATTAATACGTTTTAAGGCATCAAATAATGCTGCCATATGGTCGTAATGCTCTATTTGAGTTGTTGGAAAAGAATGATGTAATCCTAAGGTGTTTTCAACAAAGTTAGAGCCAAATTTTTTCCAATCTATTGTTCCATAAGCAACCTTGTGAGCATTGTAATTTCCTGTAGCACCACCAAATTTGGCTGCATTTGGAATATTTTTTAAAGCTGCTAGTTGTTCATTTAATCTGGTTGTAAAGACTTCCATTTCCTTCCCTAAGCGGGTAGGGGAAGCGGGTTGCCCATGAGTTCTTGCTAGTAAAGGAATATTTGCCCAATCTGCACTTAAGCTTTCTAATTTTTCAATTATTTCTGTAAGTGCTGGAATATACTCATTAGAAATTGCTTCCTTTAAACTTAAAGGAACTGCAGTGTTATTTATGTCTTGAGAGGTAAGTCCAAAATGGATAAATTCTTTAAAAGGACTTAACGAAAGATCTTCGAATTTATCTTTTATAAAATATTCTACTGCTTTTACATCATGATTAGTGGTCTTTTCAATTTCTTTGATGGCCGATGCATCTAGAGATGTGAAATTGTTATAGATATCGCGCAACTTCGGAAAAATTGAAGAATCTACATCTTTTAACTGTGGAAGCGGAATTTCGCACAAGGAGATAAAATATTCAATTTCAACTCGAACCCTATATTTTATTAGAGCTTCCTCACTAAAATAGGCAGATAATTTTTTTGTTTTTTGATGATATCTTCCATCAATTGGAGAAATTGCACTAAGGGGTGTCATTTTAAACAGCTTTTAAAAATTAAGCCTCAAAGGTAAGGCTTCAAAATCTTCTATAGAACTGCTATTCTAATTTCTTTAATATTTTTCTAGCACGGGCTTTATATCCTGCCGAATGAGAGTTGTAATCTTTTATTAAAATTGCTTTTAGATCATCTTTTACCCAGTGATATTCTGAGGAAAGCAGGTACAAAGCCTCCATGCTAAATACTTTTACAGCTACCTTTTCTTGAGATAATAACCAATCAAAACAGATGGGAATGATCTTTTCTTTTTGCTGAAAATTTAATTGTAGATCTGTGTCTTTAATGAAGATTGATATAATTTTAGATAAAGCTCTTCTTCCTGCTTGCCCAGAATAATCTTTAGCTATATCTATCAATACATCTAAAAAAGGAAATAATATGCTTAAGTTTTTCCTAGAAGTAAATTCCAGTGCTGCTAATAGTTTTTCTGAATATTTAAATTCTGAACTGTTCAAAAATCGAATAGCTTCTTGAATCTTATTGGGGTCTTTTAATAATTCTATAGCGAAGTGCTCTCTACTTTTTATACTAAAATCGAGGGAATCAAGTTCCTGGAGTAAATTCATTTTTTATTGATCTAGATTATAGAGAAATAAGTGAATTAACTAGTTCTACCAGTCCTTTCGTAGCCTTTTCAGTAATGATAGTAAGATTTTCAGCAGAAGAAATATTGGGTATTGGATCTATAAAATAAACTGGAATTTCTTTTTTCAGATAATTTAAAAGTGCAGCAGCCGGGTATACTTGCATAGAGCTGCCAACAATAATTAATATATCTGCATCCTCAACAATCTCTACCGCTTTTGCAAACATGGGCACAGCTTCACCAAACCAAACTACATGTGGTCTTAGTTGATGGTGATGTTCGCAAAAATCTCCAAGCTTTAAATCATTTTTCCAATCCATAATTAGATCTGGGTCAAAAGTACTTCGCACTTTTAATAATTCGCCATGAAGATGAACAACTTTGGAGCTCCCTGCGCGCTCGTGTAAGTCGTCTATATTTTGAGTGACTATACTAACTTTATATTTGGTCTCGAGTTTAACTAAGGCTGCGTGAGCCTTATTTGGAGCTACTTGTAATAACTGTCTTCTACGCTGGTTGTAAAAATCTAATACTTTTTCTCTATTTCTTTCCCAACCAATTGGAGAGGCTACTTCCATAATATCATGTCCTTCCCAAAGCCCATCGGAGTCACGAAAGGTTTTAAGTCCGCTTTCTGCGCTTATTCCTGCGCCGGTTAGAACTACGATATGCTGCATTGCTAAAGAGATTAAAAGCTAAATTATCAGATAATTAGGTATTAAGATATAACTTAAAAACAGGAAAGAAAATTATGGACATAAAAAAAACCGATCAGAATTTAAATTCTGATCGGTTTAAGTAGCGAGAACGAGATTTGAACTCGTGACCTCTGGGTTATGAATCCAACGCTCTAACCAACTGAGCTACCTCGCCAAATTATGTATTCAATTGCAAACAAATGGATTAGAAGAACCACTAATAATAATGGGCGTTACAACCTTAAAGTTTGCGGCTGCAAATATAAAAACTATTTGTTTTAGCACAAGTTTTATTTTATTAAACTTTTAATTTGTTTTCTTTCAAGGTTAGCAATTAATATTTATATTGCCCAAAATCTAATTAAAAAAGCATGGAAGATAAAGTTAAGTACGAAATGGAATTTCCAATACAAGCTTCCCCTTCGTTATTATATCAATATATTTCAACACCTTCTGGTCTTAGCGAGTGGTATGCGGACAATGTGAATTCTCGCGGTGAATTTTTTACTTTCATATGGAATGAATCTGAAGAAAAAGCAAAACTTTTAAGTAAGAAAAACGGAGAACGCATTAAATTTAGATGGTTGGAGGATGAAGAAACTCCATATTTTTTCGAAATAAGAATCCAAGTAGATGAGATCACGAAAGATGTTTCTATTATGATCACAGATTTTGCCGAAGATGATGAGGTGGAAGAAGGGAAGATGCTTTGGGAGAACATGATATCAGACTTAAAACAGATCTTAGGTTCATCCTAATTTCTATATTTTAAATAGTACCTTTGCCCCGTTTTATAAATATTACGGGGTTTTTTTATGATAAATATCAATGGAAATTTAGTAGAAGATAAAGATGCAACTATTTCAGTGTTCAATAGAGGGCTGTCTTATGGGGATTCTGTATTTGAAACTTTGAGAGTTATTAATGGTAAGATCATCTTTTGGGAAGATCATTATTTTAGACTAATGTCTTCTATGCGAATTATGCGCATGGAAATACCTGCTAATTTTTCACCTGAATTTTTAGAGGAAGAGATCCTATTGCTGCTTAAAACGAACGAACTCCTAAGCTCCCCAGCGAGGATCCGTTTTACAGTTTTTAGAACAGCTGGTGGATTTTACAGACCAAATACTTTAGATATTGAATATATAGTCACTTCAGAAAAACTTGAAGATCCGTTTTATCTGCTAAATACCGACCCTTACGAAGTAGAATTATTCAAAGATCATTATGTAACCAGCGGACTTCTTTCAACTATTAAATCTAATAATAGGGCGATAAATGTTCTTGGGAGTATTTTCGCGAAAGAGAATGATTACGAGAACTGTTTATTGATCAATGAGAATAAGCAAGTTGTAGAAGCATTAAATGGAAATATCTTTCTGGTGAATGGCAATAAAATTAAAACTCCTCCATTAAAAGATGGAGCTCTTAACGGGATTTCTAGAAAACAAATTCTTTCTGTTGTAAAGAAAATGATGGATCTAGAGATTGAAGAGTCTAGTATCTCGCCATTCGAGCTTCAAAAAGCAGACGAATTATTTATTTCTAATGTAATTGTGGGGATTCAACCAATTTCAAAATATCGCAAAAAGGAGTTTGATAATTCTGTTGCCAAGGAAGTACTTACAAAATTAAATGTAAAAGCTAGGTTAGGTTAATTATAGCTTGGGTTTTCAGGAGAATTGGACCATAAAACGTAATCTCCACCAAGTTCCATCATTTTGTCCTTCCAGAAGGATCTATACGACCTTTCTATAATGTCTTTAGAATCCTGGTGCTCTGTAATTATCCAAGAATTGGAATTTAGTTCCTCTGTAAGTTGTTCTGCATCCCAGCCAGAATAGCCAAGAAAAAAACGAATTTCTTTATCTGTGATCCGATCACTAAGGATAAGCTGTTTTACTGCCTCGAAATTCCCGCCCCAATAAATACCATTGGCAATTTCTATACTTTCAGGGATAAGATCTGGGATCTTATGAATGAAATAGAGATTGTCCTGTTCTACCGGCCCTCCATTGTAAATTTTAAAACTCTTTTTAAGATCTGGAATTAGATCTTTTAGGGTAAAGTCTAAGATCTTATTTAAAATAAATCCAATAGAACCAGATTCAGAGTGTTCTGCTAAAAGAACCACCGATCGATTAAATGAGGTGTCTCCAATAATAGTAGGCTCGGCAACCAATAAGAGACCTTTTTCTGGTTTTAAAGCAATCATAATTCTATACTTTTGATTAAAGCTAAAGATTAATTTAACAATTTCAAATATTTTGTTATATAAATTCAAAAAAAAACTCTCCCGAAGGAGAGTTTTATCTTTTTATAGAAAACTATAACTAGTTAACAGCTTTTTGTAAATCTGCACCCGCTTTAAATTTTACTACATTTTTAGCAGCAATCTTTATAGTGTTACCAGTTTGTGGGTTTCTACCTTCACGAGCAGCTCTTTTAGAAACTGACCAAGAACCGAATCCTACTAAAGAAACACGATCTCCTTTTTTAAGAGAACCTTCAACATTTCCTAAGAATGACTCTAATGCTTTTTTAGCTGCTGCTTTAGAAATACCAGCATGTTCAGCCATTGAATCGATTAAATCTGTTTTGTTCATAATTTCAATTTTAAATTAATTGTTGGTTAAACGTTTGTGTTAATTTGCTCTACAAATTTATGTGGATTTCTCAGCCACGCAAGTAATATCAAGGGAAATGCGAGATTTTGTTAATAACTTGGGTTTATTGTTAATAAATATACTAATTATTTTTAATAATCGGTCATTTCAGTGTGGATAAGGCTTCACAGAACTTTAGCATCAGTTTCAAATTGATACCCATTTAAAAGTTCTTTTGCTTTCATTTTTCGTTTCCCTGGTAACTGAATTTCGTTTATTATTATATATCCATCTTTTACCGCAACTTTTATCTTATTATCCTCTTGAATGATTTTCCCTAGATCTATTTTATGAGATTCTTGTAAGACTTCAATATCAAAAAGCTTAGCATTTAATTCTGCTTCTCCATTTTTAATTACAGTCCAGGCCGCAGGATATGGGTTTAGACCTCTTATAAAATCATAGATTTTAGAAGCGCTTAAAGACCAGTTGATCCGAGTGTTTTCCTTAGTTAATTTAGGAGCATCTTTTAGGTCTTCACTTTCTTTTTGGGAAATAGTTTTAACCTTATCTTGTTTTATAAGATCTAAAGTTTCTACTACCAGTTCTGCTCCCAAGGTCATTAATCTATCATGAAGGCTCCCAACATTATCTTTTTGATCAATTGCTGTTTCCTTTTGCAGGATCATGGCTCCTGTGTCTATTTTTTCATCGATAAAGAAAGTAGAAGCTCCTGTGGTGGTTTCTCCGTTTATTAAAGCCCAGTTAATAGGAGCTGCACCTCTATATTGTGGTAATAAAGAAGCGTGCAAATTAAAGGTTCCAAATTCTGGTAACTTCCAAACAACTGTTGGGAGCATTCTAAAAGCCACAACTACTTGTAAGTTAGCTTGCAGATTTTTTAACTCTTCTAAAAATTCTGGAGATTTTAAATTGGTTGGTTGTAATACAGGTAAGTTGTTAGCAATAGCAAACTCTTTTACAGCACTTTGTTGTAATTTTCTCCCTCTACCAGCTGGTCTATCTGGTGCTGTAATAACGCCTACAACATTAAAATCGGCTTCTATTATATATTTTAAAGTAGTTACGGCAAATTCTGGAGTTCCCATAAATACTATTCTTAGATCTCTCATTAATTTTTTAATTTATATGTATTGGTTGGAGTTATAGAAATTAATTCTTTATCCAACATTAAATCTATCACTTTTAAAATGGCCTTTTCTTGATAAGGAAGTGTGTTTATTATTGTTCTTGAATTTTCATCATTTATCTTTAATAAAGCGATCACATCTTTATATATGCTTCTAATCAACTCCTTTTTAAGATATTTATCTTTCGGCATACATACCGAACAAATTCCACATTTTACAGCATTCTTATCTCCGAAATAGTTTAGTAGTTGCTGACTTCTACATTTTTTATCATTTTCAACATACATTAATAAAGCATCAATTTTTTTAAGCTTACTTATAGATTGATTTTTAATATAATCTGAAAATGGATAAATACTATTTTCATCCTCTCTAGGAACTAAAAATATTATAGATGCATCATTCTGTTGATGCTCAAATTCAATTATTTTATCTTTATTTAAAATATTTAGTATGGATAAAGTTTCCTTCTCTGAAGTTCCGGCTTTTTTACAAATAGAAACTATATTAATTTGAACTTTATTATCAAAAAGACCACCATAAGTTCTTAAAATGGATTTTACTACAGGATCAAATTTCGGATTCTCTTCTAAATAATAGAGCAACTGCTTATTCGAAATAATAAACTGAAGGCTGGTAGCTTTTTGGAATTGTTGAGATAATTTTAATACACTTATTCTATCCAGTAATTGAAGTGTATTATAGGTTTTTATACTATTTAACTGATATTGATGGCAGAAATCTGCGAAATTAAAATCATGAACAGTATTTAATCCTTCTCCATATGCCACTTGAAAATAGGAGGTGAGTTTTTTATAAATTAAAATAGCGAAATTTAAGTCTGGAAGTGAATTTACAAATTGACTTTTTAGAACAGGGATGTCGCTTTTATTTGTAATGATTGTAGCAACAGAAGGATTCCCATCCCTACCTGCTCTCCCAGCTTCCTGGAAATAACTTTCTATGCTTTCTGGTAAATTTAAATGGATAACATGTCTAACATTTGGTTTGTCTATGCCCATTCCAAAAGCGTTAGTGGCCACCATGATCTTAGTTTTTTCTTTTAGCCAGGAATTTAATTGTTTGGTTTTCTCTTTTGAAGATAGTCCGCCATGAAATGCTGCAGCTGAGTATCCATTTTTTATTAAAGATCTGCTTATTTCTAAGGTAGCATTTCTGCTTCTTACATATACAATGGCACTTTCATTACGATCCTGCAGTAATTGATGCATTCTATATTCTTTATCTTCTGTTGTTATAACATTGAAGCGTATATTTTTTCGCTCTAAGGAGTTCTTAAATATAGCAGGATCCTTCAAGTGTAATTGTTCGGCGATATCCTCCACCACTTTATTGGTAGCTGTGGCGGTTACCGCCATAATGGGGGTTTCGGGATGCAATTCCCTTAGAATAGAAACATTTAAATATGCTGGTCTAAAATCATGACCCCATTGGGAAATACAATGAGCTTCATCTATTGCAATTAAATTAACGGGCATTAATTTTATACGTTCTCGTACAAGATCTTGCTGTAAGCGCTCTGGAGAAAGATATAAGAACTTATAATTTCCATAGATGCAATTATCTAAAAGAGTATCTAACTCATTATAAGAGATCCCTCCAGTTATAGCCATTGCTTTAATACCTTTCTCTTGCAAAGCCATTACCTGATCCTCAATTAATGCAACCAAAGGAGATATAATAATGCAAATCCCTTCTTTTTGAAGTGCTGGGATCTGATAACATAATGATTTCCCACCACCAGTAGGAAGAAGCGCAATGATATCTTGATTTTTTTCCGCAGCAATAATAACATCTTCTTGTAAGGATTTAAAAGAAGAATATCCCCAGTACTTAGCTAATATGTCTTTGGCTTGCTGCAAAATTATCCATCTAAGGAATTCATTATAAAGCTACTTCTACTAGAAATACTACCAGTGGGCACTTCTATAGGTTCATAGCCATAAGTAAGGTAAGATTTTTTTAAATGTTCATGAATTTCCAAAGCTTGATCGAAAGATTCATAGCGTTCATTATCACTAGTGTAAATTTCTTTCCAAGGTGGTAACAAGAATATTTTATCGTATTTATGATAATTACAAGCTAATGTAAACTCATCTGGATAATTGGTTCCAAAATAGTCCATATATGCTACTACATCTGGAATTCCACGATCTAAAAAGATGCGTTCTTTAGAAAGTTGGACCGCTTCATGATGCTGATTTATTCTAGCTTCTAGCAATTTCTCACTGAACAAAAGAGGCTGCTCTAAAAAGAGCTGCTCAATTCCTTGTTTCTGAGCTTCTATTGTTATTTGTCTGGATACTTCATGTAGACAATAATGCCCTTGAGATTCCAAGTAATTTATAATAGAAGATTTTCCTGTACCGGGACCGCCGGTAATAACTATTTTTTTATTTTGCACGATACAAATTTCGGGATTTGTAATCGATAAAAAAAATGAATCATTACTCGTATATTTGCAGAGTAGGAATGAAAATAAATTATGGAGTCAGATAAAAACTCAGAAGAATTTTACGATAAATTAAGAATCCAATTAGAAGATACAAGTGCTTGGCCATCAGTGTATTTGTATAAATTCATTGTGCTTACAAATAAATCCAAGATCATTCAGATTCATGCGATTTTTGACAATATGGGAGCAGTAATTAATACTAAAGAGTCTAAAAATGGCAAGTATACCAGCGTTTCTGTAAATGTGAAAATGGCAGATCCTAACGCAGTTATAGCAAAATACAAGCGAGTAGGTAAGGAAGTAGATGGAGTAATTTCCCTATAATCCTTAAATCATCCTAAATTGTGCTATTTAATTGTTTTCCAGCATAGGGAGGTTGAATAATATTTAGTATTTTGCAATCGGTATAATTTTCTACCAAATTAGTTATCACCAATAAATTTCAATTTTGACGTACGAATTAGAATATAACTCTGAAAGGAGCAAGTTGATCATTCCAGAATATGGTCGGCATTTACAAAAAATGGTTGAACATGCAGTTGCCATTGAAGATGAAGAGGAGCGCAATAAAGTAGCAAAATCTATTATTGCCGTAATGGGAAATATGAACCCTCACTTAAGGGATGTTCCAGATTTTCAGCATAAATTATGGGATCAATTATTTATAATAAGTGATTTTAAATTAGATGTAGATTCTCCATTTCCAAAGCCTTCCAGAGAAGTTTTAGAAGAGCATCCAGAACCAATGCCTTATCCTCAAAATTTTCCAAAATATCGTTTTTACGGAAACAATATTAAAAGAATGATAGATGAGGCTGTAAAGTGGGAAAGTGGCGAATTACGCGATGCTTTAGAATATGCTATTGCCAATCATATGAAAAAATCATATTTAAATTGGAATAGAGAGACGGTAGACGACGATGTGATCTTTAATCACTTAAAGGAATTAAGTGATGGAAAGATTAATTTAAAGAATAGTGAAGAAGACCTTAGTGAAGCTGCAAGCTTGCTTAGAGGAAATAAAAAATACAGCAATACGCCTAAGAAACCTGTTAGTAACAGAAATCCACGCGGACGTAAACGCTACTAAAAAATCATAATTTTATGGGTACTTTTCAAATTGAGGGTGGTCATTCCTTAAGTGGAAACATACAACCTCAAGGCGCCAAAAATGAGGCGCTTCAAATTCTTTGTGCAGTTCTATTAACTCCGGAAAAAGTTATAATAAACAACATTCCAGATATAATAGATGTTAATAAGCTAATTAAGCTTCTAGGGAATTTAGGAGTTAAAATTGAAAAACTTGGAAAAGGTAAATACAGTTTTCAAAGTGATGCTATAGATCTGGAATATCTAGAGAGTGATGCTTTTAAGAATGAGGGAAGTGGTCTTCGTGGTTCCATAATGATCGTTGGACCCTTATTAGGGAGATTTGGAAAAGGATATATTCCTAGACCAGGTGGTGATAAAATAGGAAGAAGAAGATTAGATACTCATTTTGACGGTTTCGTGAAACTAGGAGCTAAGTTTAGATATAATAAGGAAGAGCGTTTTTATGGAGTGGAAGCTCCAAATGGTCTTACTGGGAATTATATGTTATTGGAGGAAGCTTCTGTAACAGGGACTGCAAATATTCTTATGGCTGCAGTTTGGGCTAAGGGAAAAACCACTATTTATAATGCGGCATGCGAACCATACCTTCAGCAATTATGTAAAATGCTGAATTCTATGGGAGCTAAAATTGAAGGAGTAGGCTCTAATCTTTTAACTATTGAAGGGGTAGAGAGCTTTACTGGATGTGAGCATACTATTTTACCAGATATGATTGAGATTGGGTCATGGATTGGCCTAGCAGCAATGACTAAAAGTGAGATCACTATTAAAAATGTTAGTTGGGAAAACCTAGGATTAATACCTACTACATTTGAAAAACTGGGAATTACTATTGAAAAAAGAGGGGATGATATTTTCGTTCCTGCACATAAGGACGGCTATGAAGTTCAAAATTTTATAGATGGTTCTATTATGAATATTAGTGATGCGCCTTGGCCTGGATTTACCCCAGATCTTTTAAGTATTCTCTTGGTAGTAGCAACACAAGCCAGGGGAAGTATTCTTATTCATCAAAAGATGTTTGAAAGCAGATTGTTCTTTGTAGATAAACTAATAGATATGGGAGCAAAGATTATCCTTTGTGATCCTCATAGAGCTGTTGTAATAGGACACGATTTTAAATCTAGTTTAAGAGCTACTACGATGACTTCTCCAGATATTAGAGCTGGTGTATCTTTATTGATCGCTGCAATGTCTGCAAACGGCACATCTACTATTCATAATATTGAACAGATAGACAGAGGTTACGAAAATATAGATGAAAGACTTCGTGCGATTGGTGCTAAGATCACCAGAGTAGATTAAATAGGTTACTTATTGAAACATAAAAAAGCCAGATAAATATTTATCTGGCTTTTATAGTTATAAGGTTAAATTATTAAGATTTATCCTGAAGGGAATGCTCTTTATATCCAAACAGTTTTTGATCTTTTATCATGCTTGCAGTACGCTCTGGCAACATATTTTCCCAGCCCGTTTTACCTTCATTAATCATTTGTAGGATCTCTCTAGAGAACACATCTAATATATCTGGATTATAGCCTTCAATATCTACCACTTTCCCGTTATATTTAAAGAATTTAAATAATTCCTTCATACGAGGGTGTACTTTTAGATTCTCACTTGTAATGATCTCACCTGTTTCAGGATCCTTAAGAGGGTAGAGGTAAACTTTAAGGTCTTTAAAGAATAATTTACCAAAAGCCTCCAAAATTCCTCCACTTAAGTGGCGATAGTATTTTTCATCAAAAATATCGATCAGGTTATTCACTCCCATTGCAAGCCCCATTCTTTCTTTGGTATACCTAGAGAAATATTCAACAACTCTATAGTATTCCTGGAAATTAGAGATCATTACGGTTTGCCCTAAGGAGCAAAGTAATTCTGCACGATCCATAAAGTCTCTCTCATCGATCTCACCTTCCGCTCGTAAATTAGAAAGGGTGATTTCGAAAATAACCTCTGTGTTTTCTTCTTCAACTTTATTTTCTTGTATAAAAAGTTCTAATGACCTTTTATACATATCCATATTTACATTAGTAACAGGTCTAAAACTTCCTCTTAAAGCTAGAATATTCTTTTTGTAAAGTATTCTGGCCGGGAGAATATTGTTACCGTCTGGTGCAAACATCACCGCATCGGTCATGCCATTTTTCACCAATTGAAGACTCATTAATCTATTATCTACTTTTTCAAATCTTGGCCCTGAAAAGTTGATGGTATCTATTTCAATTTGATCTTTATCTATATGATCATAAAGATATCGAAGTAATTTTTTAGGATTATCGTACTTGTAATATGCCCCATAAATAAGGTTAACTCCTAAAATTCCTAAAGTATTTTGCTGAAGTCTAGCATCATTTTCATGAAAACGTATATGTAGACTTATTTCATTATATTCTTCATTTGGATCTACTTGGTAACGAATACCTATCCATCCATGCCCTTTATACTTCTTAGCAAAATCTATAGTTGCCACAGTGTTGGCATAACTAAAGAATAATTTATTTGGATGTTTTTCCCTAGAGATCCTATCTTCAATTAAATTGATCTCATAAGAAAGCATTTTCTTTAACCTGGCTTCAGTAACATATCTTTTATCGTCTTCTACACCATAAATAGCATCACTAAAATCTTTATCGTATGCACTCATCGCCTTTGCAATAGTACCTGAAGCTCCACCAGCCCTAAAGAAATTCCTTACAGTCTCTTGTCCTGCACCTATTTCAGCAAATGTGCCGTAAATATTTTCATTTAGGTTTATTCGTAAAGCTTTACTTTTAATTGAAGGAACGTTTTCAAACTCACGGTCCCCCATAATGGTAATGGGCATAGTTTTATCTTTTTAAGAAAAGGGTTGCTGGGAGCAAAGGTAGTAAAACAGAAGCCTGTAGAAAAAAAATTATACTTACTTTTGTCTTAAAATAACAGGCTTGCAAATTACATTTTTAGGTACAGGAACTTCACAAGGAATCCCAGTTATTGGAAGCGAACATCCAGTTTGTTTAAGTACCGATCTAAAAGATAAACGATTAAGAGTTTCTGTTCTTATAGAATGGGAGGGTTCTACCATTTTAATTGACTGTGGGCCAGATTTTAGAACCCAAATGTTAACTAATAAGGTGGTAAAACTGGATGCTATTCTATTTACTCACGAACATAACGATCATACTGCTGGCTTAGATGATATTCGTCCATTTTTCTTTAAACAAGGTGATATTCCAATTTTCGCACATTCCAGAGTTTTAAATAATCTGCATAAGAGATTTGAGTATATTTTAAACGAAAACGATAAATATCCAGGGGCACCGAGTGTCCAGATAAATGAAATTGAGAATAAAGTTTTTTATTTTAAAAAACTGCCTATTATACCTATTAACGCTATGCATAATAGGCTACAAGTATTTGGATATAGGTTGAATGATTTTGCATATTTAACCGATGTTAAAACAATAGAGCCAGAGGAAATAGAGAAACTTGAAGGAGTAAAGGTGTTGGTGATAAATGCACTTAGAAAAGAACCACATCATTCTCATTTTAATTTAGACGAAGCTTTGGCATTTATTGCTGAAGTAAACCCAGAGCAAGCTTACCTAACCCATATAAGCCATTTGTTCGGATTTCATGAAGAGATCCAAGCAACGTTGCCTAAAAATGTATTTTTGGCATACGACAACTTAAAAATCACTATTTAATGCGAAGTAAAATAATTTCTTATCTATTAATATTCATGTTTTTATTCACGATATTCATTTATGTGAATGATAAGAAGATCCTTGATGCAAAAGAGGAAAAAATAGAAAAATTTCAGGAGAGAGTTACGGAACTAGAGAAAGAGAAAGAGCAATTAGAACGCGAGAACTTGAATTTAAATTACTTTTCTCTTGCTGAAAATGAAGAAGCTATTTCTTATTTTGAGCGCTCTGGTATAGATTCCAAAGAACTTTCTCAAGCTATTGAAGATGAAATTATAGGAAGGAACAGAGCAGCTAAAGATAACGACCTAGTTCCTTTTGCAGGAATGGAAGGCAATATGCGTATTAATAAAGTAAAGATCTTAAATCACAAATGGATCATTGCAGATTTTACTGATGGTACTTATTGGGGAGAGATCCTTATTTCTTATGAGTTGGATGAAAACAAGAATTTAATTATGAATACCGATAAATCCTTTCTTTATCCGCAAGATTAAAGACGATCTTCTAACCATTTTTTAAGTTCAGAAAAATTTTGAGGATGCACTCCGTGTCCTACTGGGAATTCAGAATAGGTATGTTTAATTCCTAATTCCTTTAATAATTCTGGTGCTTTTCTTGCCCAAGAAACCGGGATTACCTGATCTTGACTACCGTGTGAAGCATAAATAGAAAGCCTGGAAAAATCATTTCCCTTAAACCTTGGAGTAATTATTTCAGTATTTATATATCCGCTTAATGCGATTACATTTTTCACTTTAGAAGGCTCACTCAATGCAACCGCATAACTCAATATTGTTCCCTGACTAAATCCCAATAGCGTTAGATTCTCTTTATCCACCGGATAGTTTTCTATCACTTCATCAATAAAATTAGAAATAGCAATTCGGGATTCTTTTGCTTGTTCATTGTCGCTAAATTTCCCTTGAACTGCATCAAAATTTATAGCATACCATGCATTTCCTTGAGGTTGTAGTTGATAAGGCGCTCTTGCAGAAATTATTAATAATTCTTTTGGTAATTCGCTGGCAAACGAAAATAGATCATTTTCGTCGCTACCATATCCGTGCAACATTATTAATACTGGAGCATTACCAGAAGTTATAGAGGAAGGTCTTACCAGATGTGTGAGAGAAAGGGGTATTGTAGTCATTTTTTAATTTACTGTGCTAAACCATTTTTGAAATTGCGCTCCTAATAACGGAACTTCTTTTTGTTCTCCTTGAATTGCAGTAACTAAACCATATCCCCAAAGAATTATAATAAAGATCCAGAAAGAATAAGAAACCATCCAACTATCAAAAATACTTACAAAAGCTCCTAAAACAAAATAGGTTATATGGATTCCCAGGGCTTGTCTAATATGAAAACTAGCGAAACTATTTTTAGTATCGTTGTTCATAAAGTATGCTATGATAGTTCCAATAATTGTTAGATATGCTACAATTGCTGCAGATTTTCCGTTTTCGATGGTGTTATTCATGATTATATATTTTTTTTTGATCGATGAATTACAAAAATATGCAATTAACCTATACTTGGCATGATAGATCTGGCTCCATTTATAATTCCATAAACCTTTCCTTTCATCTTAAAATCTAGGAACATACTGTTTTTGGAACTAGAATGTATGTCTTCTTTATGGAAAGAACTTTGAACTTCAGGATCAAAGAGGGTAAAATTGGCTTGAACCCCTTCTTTAATTTCTAATTCTGGAAGTTTAAAACGAGCTCTTCCTTTGGTTAATATACTTATAGTCTCATCTAAACTGAAGATTGAAGAAAGTGCGCCAAAAGCTGTTTCTAAACCAATAGTACCGTATAAAGCATGTTCAAATTCCACTTTTTTATGTTCAACATCAATAGGAGTATGATCTGAAGTGACCATATCTATAGTTCCATCCAACACTCCTTTTCGTAAAGCTTTTATATCTGCCTTGGTTCTCAAAGGAGGTAATACTTTGAAGCGAGTATCAAATTCTACCAATTCATCATCAGTAAAGATCAAATTATGTATTGCTACACTACAACTTACATCTAAACCTCTTTTCTTAGCATCCTTGATTAATTTTACCGATTTTTCTGTAGAAATGGTTGGAATATGTAATTTTCCGCCAGTATATTCTAAAATATAAAGATCTCTAATTATTTGTAATTCCTCTGCTAAAGCAGGGATTCCATTTAAACCAAGAGAGGTGCTATTAATATTTTCATTCACTAATCCATAACCGGCAATTTGATCATCCTGCGGAAAAGATTGTACAAGTCCATCAAAATTTTGAGCATAAAGTAAGGAAAGCTTTAAAAGATTTGGATGAGCGATGGACTTTTTATAATCTCCAAATGCAATTGCTCCAGCTTGATGCATGTCATATAATTCCGCCAGATCTTTTCCTTCAGATCTATTGGTTAGGGCACCAATTGTGAATATTTGTACAGCATTATTTTCAGCTTTAGATTTTACTGAAGTTATACTACTATTATTATCTAATACCGGGTAGGTTCCGGGGTTAAGAGCAATTTGAGTGAATCCGCTTTTTCCCGCAACACAAAGTCCGTTTATAATGGTTTCTCGTTCTTCGTATCCCGGTTCGCCAAAACTCACACTGCTATCAAACCAACCTTTAGAAACATGAAGATTTTTTAGATCGATCTCCTTATCTACTTCCATAATTTTTAGAGAAGCACCAATCTTTTTAATTATTCCTCCTTCAATTAAAATATCTACCTTTTTTTGATGGTATTTAGAGCCTGGGTCTATTATCTTGGCAGCTTTTAGGAGTAGCTTCATTTAAAATATTTTAGAAGTAATGTTTCAATTATTAAAAATAACAGAGCAAAAGTAACAAACCATTTCCAAAAAGCATTCTTTTCAGTTGCATAGCCTTCAGAAATAAAAAATTCCTTTAGATCCTGTAACTGTTGGACATTTTTATTGCTACCCAATTCATCATATACCATCTTACTTTCCTCTCTGGAAACATTATAACTAATGGCCATTTGTGGAGTATCTCTTAATTCTACAGAATAATTATCTGGGTTTTGAGGCAATTCGTTAGTGGTAATCTCTATTTTTCCATCAAAACTTCTTTGTTGGGGAATAAAAGATATTTTGCCTGAATTTAATTTTACGATCTCGTCATTAGAAACCGGTATTGGTAAGCTTATCTTATTTTCCATTCCTAAATAGTTGTAGAGAGCTGGAGGATTAATTGTTGAAATAGCCATCTTGTAAAAAGTGGGAACTACCAGAGGCGACTGAATGAAATTTGAATTTTTTGAATTTAATGGTGCAGAAAATATAAATGAATTTCCTTTTTGCATTAAAAATGATTGGTTATCCTGAAGCGTTAAAATAGTATTAGAACCAGAGCCTAAATTATAATTGAACTGCACTTTTGGGAATTCAAAATTTTTAACCTGCTTATCAAATACACCTTTATATAATGGATGTTGAAATTTTATACTTGTTATAAATTTCTCTTGTTCCTGAAATTGGTTAAAACCTGAAATTCCAAGTTTCTTTAAAAAATTGATAAAATTTGATCCCAATCTTTCTGCGGATGGGATGATAATAAAAACTTTGTTTTTCGAATTTAATTTGAAAAGGGTGGAAGCTAAAACCTCATTTAGTTCTGGAATTTCATTTATAATGATAACATCTGCATCATTTAGAGAATTGTAATTAATGGAAGTATCTAAAAAACTGGAATAATTAAATTCTGGAGCTGTATAAATGCGTTTTAAGAAATCACTCTGCACCCCATTAATACTACACACCTTGATAGCTTGAGTCTTGTTTAAGGAGAAATAGAGGGTGTTGTCAAATAAGAGTCCGTTATCATCAATTTGGATCTTGCCCTGTAGGATTTCCAATTCATTTATTGGAAAACTAAGATTTACTTTAGAGTTTGGCTCCAAGTTAGCGCTCGTTTTACCTAATAATTTATCATTATTGTAAAGTGAAACAGATGAAGTTTGAGAGTTGTTGTCAGAACTACTAAGGGTAACATTTAGGATCATGGAATCCATTGTCTCAGAAGAGAGAAATGCAGTATCTATTTGTATATTCTGTTTTCTCTCCGGAAATTGCTGATAGGTAAAAATATCAATCTTTGGATCTGAATTCTCTCTTATGAACCCGAAATTTTGTTGAAAATCAGAAATCAACAGGAATTTCTTTATTGTATTAGTGTCTTTAGAAAAACTACTTGTTGCTTTTAATAATGCAGTTTTAAAATCTAATCGATCTCCAGTATATTTTATATTTTGTAGATCTTCTTTAGTTAGATTTTTATACTCTTCAGAATTAGTGAATAAGTTAATGTTCTTATTGGAAAATTCATTCTCTAATAATTCCTGTACACTACGCTCTAATAGTTTCCCTTTTTTTCCTTTTGCTTCCATGCTGTACGAATTATCTAGAAAAATAACAGTTTCTACATTTTTAGAATTTGGGATATTTGAAGGAAAATAGGGTTGAGAAAACGCAAAAATGATAGAGGCAAGCGCAAATAACCTAGTAGTAAGTACCAACCATTTTTTTATCCTTGAGCTTTTACGGGTTTGAAGGCTTAGTTGCTTCAAAAATTTTACGTTGGTAAAATATTCGGTTTGAAATTTTCTAAGTTGAAATAAATGAACAAGTATAGGAATAATCAGCAGTACAAGCGCGTATAAAACCTCTGGGTGATAAAACTGCATGAATATTTAATTGTTTATCAAATATATAAAACAGCTTTTTATAACTGTAATTAAGCTGTACTAAACTCGTTTAATAGTGAACTGGAAGTTACTTCCTTCTCCTAGAGTAGAACTAACCTTAATATTTCCTCCCATACTATTTATAAGTTTTTTTACAGTAGCTAATCCAATACCACTACCTGGGTTACCATCACGATCATTAGTGTCTAGCGTTGTAAAAAGCTCGAAGATCTTATTAGAGTTTTCTTCAGAAAAACCATCTCCATTATCTATCACCGCAAAATGATAGAAAGTTTCAGTCTTTTTAAAGGTGATCTGGATCTTCCTGTGATCTTTACTATTATATTTTAAGGCATTGGTTACTAAATTCAGAAAAACCTGTGTAAGAGCTGCTTTGTTTACATGATGTAAGGTTACTGTCTCAGGGAAATCTATTTCCACATCGTTTGCAACATCATATAAATGAGCTATTCCGCTAAGAAGATTATGAAGATCTACATTTTCGTAATCCTTCTCTAAAATATGTTCACTTCGATAAAAGCTCAAAATTCCATCTACATAATTCCGCAGAGAATAAGAAGATTCATTTAGATAATTTAAATATTGAGTGGTTTCATCATCAAATTTACCCTGATTTTCAACCTTAAGTAACTCTGTAAGGGAAATAATATTTGCCAGAGGAGACTTTATATCATGGGAAACTACACTTGCAAATTTCTCTAATTCCTGATATTTCTGTTTAAGCTTTCGCTGAACAATACTAAACTTTTTATTTTGCTTAGCAAACTCGAACAACTTCACACATTGGTTTGCTAGAGCTTTTAAACCTTCAATTTGATGTTTCTTTAATTGACGTTCTTTAGTGTCTAAAACACTTAAAACCCCAATAATATATCCCTGAGCATTCTTTAAGGGAATGCCTATATAGAATTTATAAAGTTCTTGATAATGGATTTTAGCTTCCTCAAAGACCTGAGGGTTTTCAGAATAATTTAAACAATATTGTTGTTCTTTAGATTCTAAAGTGAGTTGAGCAAAAGAGTTTTTTCGCTCGATCTCATCTATGTTTATTCCTGTTTTAGACTTAAGCCAAACATGATTCTTATCTATTATACTTAAAAATGCTGTAGGGGCATGGCAGATAGTTGATGCCAAAAAGGTAAGTTGATTAAAATCTTCTTCAGTAGTCGTTTTGGAAATATTGTAATCTATTAAAATAGATTGACGTATTTTTTCATTAAACGCTGTTTTTTGCTCCATATTACTCCCTGCTTCTACTACAGTTATCAATTATAGTCAATAATAGGAAATTTTTCTCAGCTATTTTACTGAAAATCAAGGATATTTTTAACTATAGCGCACGTTTAATGGTAAAGTTGAAGGTTGTTCCTTTATTTACTACAGATTTCACTGAGATTTCTCCTCCCAAATTGTGTACTAATTTTTGAACGGTAGATAGCCCAATTCCGTTTCCACGGTTACCACTTCTATCGGATTCTTCTACAATGGTAAATAGTTCAAAAATAGCTTCTTGCTTATTTTCAGGAATACCAATCCCATTATCTGTTATGGAAAAATAATAATAACCGTTCTTTTCTATCCCCGTTACATCTATAACGATCTTCTCTTGATTGTTATATTTTAAACTATTTCCAATAAGGTTAAAAAATATCTGTTGAAATGCGGCTCTATTACAGTGAACAATTAAATTATCTTCAGGCAAATTGATCTCACAATCAAATTTTATATTTAATAGATCTATGATCTGTTCTAAAACATCCTGTAGATCAAAATCTTCAGTATGAGAATCTAATAAAGTATCACTTTCGTAATGATTAAGAATATCTGTAATATAATTGCTTAATCTAAAAGAGGATTGTTTTAAATAAGTAAGATAGTTAAGCCCAGTAGCATCTAATAAATTTCCGTATTTAGCTTTTAGAAGATCCGAGGTTATTATCATATTTGCAAGAGGCATTTTCATATCGTGAGATACAGTTCCAGCAAATTCTTTAAGTAAATTATTTTTTGTTCCTAATTCCTTTTTAACTTTCTCTAAAGCAAGATTTTGGCGACGTAGATCGAATAAGTTCTCAACTTGTTTAGCTAAGGCTTTTAGAGCTTCCTTCTGTTTGTCATTTAAAGAATGAGGTTTCTTGTCCAGAACACACAAAGTTCCAAGAGCATCTCCTTCCGCAGATCTAATTGGCATACCCGCATAGAATCTAATATTAGGATCTGAGGTTACAAGTGGATTATCTACAAATCTATGATCTAGGTGAGTATCTTTAACTTCCATGATCTCATCTGGATGTAAAATAGCATGAGAACAAAAGGAGACATTTCTATCTGTATCACATAATTCTGTTCCTACTTTAGCTTTAAACCATTGCTTGTTTTCTGCAACTAGTGTTATTAACGAAATTGGAACTTCACAGATATAAGATGCGAGGTATGCAATATTATCATAATTTATTTCTGTTCCAGAGTTTAGAATTTGAAGGTCATTTAGGGATGTAATCCTTGCTAATTCATTCTCAGGTAGTAAAGCTTCAATCATATAAATTTGATCTTGGTTGGAATCTTATTAGTATACATGTTTTAACAGCGAAAGTTAATGAAATATTAAATTTCGCCTTAAGTGCTAATCTTCCAATAATGATGCCATTAATATTTTAATGAGGAATTGCTGCCTATTTGAAGCATATCTAATCATTTCTCCGACACAAATGCATAAGCACTAAAAATTTTATAAATGATAGTTTTTGATATCGAAACTTTATATTTGGATTATTAAAATCTTAATCATTCAAATTTGTCACCTACAGAATTAAAGGAATTTCTAGATTCTAAAGTCATTCAATATAATAATTTTAATTTTATTGAAAGCGATCCTATAAGTATTCCCCATAAGTTCACACAGAAGGAAGATATAGAAATTGCGGGTTTTTTAGCAGCCACTATTGCATGGGGAAATAGAAAGAGCATTTTAAAAAACGCAAATAAGATGATGGATCACTTGGGGAATTCCCCTTATGATTTTATTATAAATCATTCAGTTTCCCACTTAGAGCCTTTGGATAATTTTGTACATAGAACCTTTAATGCTTTAGACTTTAAAAGTTTTATTAAAGGCCTTAAAAACATTTATCTTAATCATGGTGGGCTAGAAGCAGTATTTTCAGCTCCATCTACCAATGGATCTTTACAGAAAAACATTTCGGAATTTAAAGCTGTTTTTTTTGAAATTGATCATTTACCCAGAACAGAAAAACATGTAAGTGATCCCTTAAAAGGTTCTGCAGCAAAAAGGATAAATATGTTCTTAAGATGGATGATACGTAAAGACAATGCAGGAGTAGATTTTGGAATATGGAAAAATATCTCCCCATCGTTATTATCTTGCCCCTTAGATGTGCACTCTGGAAATGTAGCAAGAAAGCTGGGCTTGCTAAGTAGAAAACAAAATGATGCAAAAGCGGTTTACGAGTTAGATCTCTCCCTTAGAAAAATGGATAAGGAAGATCCTGTGAAATACGATTTCGCTTTATTTGGCTTAGGAGTTTTTGAGAAATTTTAGTTCATAGATTACATACCCGAAACTATTTCTCCATCCACCATCGTCAATTTTCTATCGGCCATATTCGCTAACTCTTCATTATGTGTTACTATCACGAAGGTTTGATGAAATTCTTCTCTAAGCTGAAAAAACAACTTGTGTAAATTTTCAGCAGATTCACTGTCTAAGTTACCAGAAGGTTCATCGGCATAGATTACGGCTGGGTTATTAATTAAAGATCTTGCAACCGCAATTCTTTGCTGTTCTCCACCACTTAATTCAGCTGGTTTATGATGTGCTCTAGGAGATAAATTTAAGAATTCCAACAGTTCATAAGCTCGTTTCTCTGCTGTAGCCTTAGAAGTACCTTTAATAAATGCAGGAATACAAATATTCTCTAAAGCTGTGAATTCTGGTAATAATTGATGAAACTGAAAAATAAAGCCTACTTGTTCATTTCTAAATTTGGAAAGCAGTTTAGAATTCTGAGAGTAAATATCTATTCCATTTACTTTTAAGGAGCTGTCAGATTTTTTATTTGGCTGGTCTAAAGTGCCTAAAATATGTAAAAGTGTAGTTTTACCCGCACCAGATGCACCCACAATAGATACTATTTCGCTTTTTTTAATATGTAAATTAACCCCTTTTAGAACGTGGAGGTCTCCGTAATATTTATGAATATTGTTTGCGTAGATCATGATTTTAATAAACTAAATGTTTCAGTTTTAAGGTTAAAAATAATGGTATTAGCCTTTAAAAATGTTTTTTGCGATGTTATAATCTATATAATAAACGAGTCTCAAAGATAGATTTTGTCTAAGATCTTGATCGAATAAATTTTGTAAACTTTTAGTAAATTGAATATCACTTTGTTTGTCAAAATTAAATATAGAGTTTCTATATAATAAAATTGCCTCACTACCAGGAGCAAATTGCCAGCTATAGCTAAGATCAAAATTCCAAATATTAAAATTAGCATTCGGATCATTCTCCTTAGTTACTTGATAATTATAAGGATCTAGATCTCCATTCTCTTTAAGAATACTGAAATTGTTCTCTTTAAAATCTGCAACAGACCAAAAATTTCTGAAACTTAAATTTAGAGCCTGCTTGGTGTTAAAATTATAACTAGCCTGAATAGAATTCTCTATACTTTGTACATCTCTTAAGCCAAATATCTCTTTTTTAGTTTCTAGTGCAACAAAACTATTTCTGTTATTTGAAACTGAATATTGAACAGAATAGATCATTGAAAATTTGTTGCTGAATCTGAACCTAGGATTTAGAATAATTGTGAAATTATCTTGTTCAGAATTAAAGAAACCTTGATAATTAGCATTGATGTCTAGCGCAAACTTCTTCCTATAATCCGATGAGATAAAGCCATCTAAGATGATATTATCATTATACTTAACGAATTTACCAGCCCTTCTAGCTTCAAAAAAATCTTTCCTTTTTGTGGTATATTTTATAAAATTTCCAAAAGCAAATCTTTCTAAATTAATCGCAAAATAATTGATGCCTATATTAGAAGAAGTTTCAATATTTGGGATATACCTTCGTTGGTGATCTGCAAATAATCTAATATTAAAGGTGTTTAAGGTTTTTGTTGGTTCAAATATTCTATAAGATGTCTCTATGTGGAAATCATTATAATTATTGGTGAAATTTAAGCCAAGATCATTAATGTCATAAGTTTCATTCGCGAACTCATGTGCAATTGCATATCTAAAATTGCCTTTTGTTCTATCTATAGAAAATGAAGAAGCAAAGCCCGTAATATTTTGTTCCAGTTTATTCACATTGCTCATTTTAGCCTCACCAGAATAATTAAAGGAATTTGATTTGTTATTGATATCAAATAAGAAGCCTGTTACATTCCCATCCCGAGCATGTCCATTTCTGGTTACGTTGGTATTTATAAGTGAAATAGAGGAATTTTGATTGTATTGCTGATCTAGTACCACGATATTATAATTGGCAAAAGGTTCAGTAACAACTGTCCTATTTAAACCATTTATGGTATCGCGAAGTATTGCTTCAGTTTCATTGGTTATTGCATTAAAAAAGCCAACTCCTAATCCGTTATTTGTTCTTCCCGAGATCTTTACCGCATTCAAAAGATCTGCTTTATCGGGATTTTCTATCAAAACCTCATTATCTAATAATTTGGCTTGTGCAGTATTAAAACCAATTGGAGTATCTCCAATACGTCTGGAATAAAATAAATTTCCTTTTGTAAATAGTTCGGTTCCTTCTGTGAAAAACGCCCTGTTTTCTCCAAATGCCTGCTCGAAAGGTCCAAGATTCAATTCTACTTTATCAAATGCAGTTTGGCCAAAATCTGGAATTAAAGTTGCGTCCAGAGTAAAGGCATCAGAAATTCCATATTTAAAATCGAGTCCGGCACTAAAGCTACTTTCCGTATTTCCTTGAAAATTGTCTACTTCAGCAGAAGCATAAGGATAAAAACTCAATCTAACTGGAGGATCAATATTCTTAATTCCTGTTAGTAAGCCATTATATTGAGTATCCTTACCAATAGACTTATCTATATAGTTCCAAGTGTACACTTCATTTAAATGCAATATATTTCTCCCAAATTGGATACTCCATAATTGTTCTTCTTTTTTCGGAAATCTTAAAGCGGCATAGGGAATTTTAATTTCGGCATACCAGCCTTTATCATCAAAAGAAATTTCTCCTTCCCAAACCACATTATAACTATAATCTTCATCATTACCAGACATCTTAGCATCTGCAATAGCTCCTGCAGATGTGATTACAAATCTCGTTTGATTTTCTCCATCATTATAGGTGTTGATATCTATCAAAAAGAAATCTGATTGTTCTATATTATCCCGCTGAGTGAACTGACGTAAGATTCTTTCTGGTTCATTATCTATCATAGAAGCTGCTATATAAATAGCTTCATCGTCATAAGCCAATTTTACTATGGTAGGATGAGTTGTTCTACTTGGAGTACCATCTCCTGGTTCTACCATTACAAAATCTGTAGCATCTGGAATTTCGCTCCAAATATGATCATCTAGAATTCCATCTACAGTAGGGGCAGTACCAATTCTTTGTGCCTCGTAAGATTTTTGAGATTTTTTTGAAGTGATGGGTTTTTGAGCTTGTAATGTAAAGAGAGGGAAGCAGACAAATAAGATGAAAATTTTTCTAAGCAACATATTTGAATTATAAAATAATAGGAGATATTGAGAATTACAACATTACAAAAGAATTGTCATTTATTTTTAACATAACCCAATTAATCGTTAAATAATGCTGTTTTTTTATTAATTCGTAAATTTTAAATAACATTTGTAGAATATGGAAAATATAGAATATAAAATTGCAACCCTTGCGGGTGGATGTTTTTGGTGTACCGAAGCTGTTTTTGAAAGAGTAGAGGGAGTTGCCAAAGTAATTCCAGGTTTTACTGGAGGGCAAATTAAAAATCCTGCATATAGAGAAATAATATCTGGGAGAACCGGACACGCAGAAGCTATTGAAGTGCATTTTGATCCAAATGTTATATCTTATAAAGAATTACTATTAATTTTCTTTAGTACACATGATCCTACAACTTTAAATAGACAACAATATGATAAAGGTACCCAATATAGAAGTGCTATTTTTTATCATTCTGAAGATCAAGAGATTGATGCATTAGAAATCGTGAGTAGGCTAGGGGAAGAGAAGGTTTTTATAGATCCAATTGTTACTGAAATCACAGAGGCCTCAGCATTTTATGAAGCTGAAGTAGAGCATAAGGAATATTACACCAATCATAGACAACAACAATATTGTCAGGTGATTATAGATCCGAAGATCAAGAAATTACAGCAATTATTTGCTGATAAATTAAAAAAGGCCAAAATATAATATGTATCAATTTTTTGAAGAATATAACGAAGAAGTTACTGAAGATCTTACCAATAACTTCAAACAAATCATCCACGGATTAGGGGAGGATACTTCACGTGAAGGGATTCTTAAAACTCCAGAGAGGGCTGCAAAAGCAATGCAGTTTCTAACTCAGGGATACGATGCAGATCCAGTGAAAATTTTGAATGATGCCATGTTTAGCGAAAGCTATGACGAAATGGTAGTGGTAAAGGATATAGAAGTATATTCCTTATGTGAGCACCATATGTTGCCATTTTTTGGTAAGGCGCATATTGCTTACATCCCTAATGGAAAGATAGTAGGTTTAAGCAAATTGCCAAGAGTGGTAGATGTATTCGCGAGAAGACTGCAAGTACAGGAACGCCTTACACATGATATTTTGGAATGCATAAATAACACCTTGCAGCCACAAGGAGTTGCGGTTGTAATTGAAGCGCAACATATGTGCATGATGATGCGTGGAGTTCAAAAACAAAACAGTGTTACTACCACCTCTGGGTTTAGAGGACAATTCAAACAAATTGAAACACGAAATGAGTTCCTTAAACTCATAAGTTCGGATTTAAAATAATTGGCATTTTTTTTGCTTTATTCCAAGTATAAAATTTAAAAACCGATGAAGACCTTAAAAAATAAATTACTAATAAAGGGATTAATGTATGATGTGGTGGGTATGGCAACCATGGCAATTCCATTAGTTGGTCCTTTTTTAGATATCGCTTGGGCTCCATATGCCGCAAAACAGATGTCTGAGATGTATCCTGGAAAAAAAGGAAAAATAGCTTCTGTCCTTGTATTTATAGAGGAAATATTGCCATTTACAGATTTCGTACCCTCTTTTACCCTTATGTGGTTATATACTTTCGTATGGAAAAAAGAAACTATGGAAAATGAAATTATTATTGAAGCTGAAATTGTTTAAATACACTTTAAATTTATTTTAAATAAAAAGCCTCTTGATTATTAATCAGGAGGCTTTTCTTATATAAAAGGATTATTTTATTTAAAATGTGGTCTGAATATCAAAAGAGATATTTCTCCCCATATTTGCGATTCCATCTGCTTTTAAACGAGAAAGGTGAGCAATGTAATTTTTATTAAAGAGATTATTTCCGCTAATTCTTATTTCTAAAGGTAATTTATCTATAAATATAGTTCCGCCAATTCCAGCATTTACTAATGAATAGCCATTGGTGTTTGTTTCAAAATCACTTATCTTATTTTGCGCCCCTGTAGTTTTTACAGTTACAAACGAATAATTATTAGAAAAACCTTTTAATTTATCTAACTCAACTCTTAATGTATTAGTGAAAGAAGTTGCAGGAATAAGAGGGAGACTTTCTCCATTATCTTTTTCCCCAATTACCAATTCTAAACTACTTTCTATATGTAACCAGTCTATAGGGTGCGGATGTAAATGAAATCCAGCCTCTCCACCATATAATTTGGCATCATCTTGAGTATATATAAACACTCTATTTCCCTCAATTAAATCGTCTGTTGGAGCAATAAATATATATTGATTGATCTTGTTATAAAAAGCATTTCCAAAAAGTTCAAAATGCTCATTGCGGTATTCTAAAGATAGATCTAACTGAATATTCTGTTCATTCTCCAGGTCTACATTTCCAACTTCATATCTATTAGTTCCTTCATGTATTCCATTAGAACTAAGTTCTGCCAGGTTAGGAGCTCTAAATCCGGAAGCCGCATTAATTCTTGTAACTACATTATTAAATAAATTAAATTTGATACCTAAGGAACCATTGTAGCTAGAAAAATCCCGATTTATAGGCTGGAAGTATCCAACATCTCCTGCAATACCATTTTCCTTAGTATTAATATTTCTAGTGTCGAATCTAAATCCACCTTGAATATCTAATTTCTCTAAATGATAATGTGTAGTTCCCAATACTCCAAAATCACGGATCGAGGCATCTGGAATCAATAATTCCTCCCCAAAGTTCTTATTGGTTTGGAATAAACCTTGAACTCCAAAAATAGTTTCAAAATTACCCCAAACTGGTGCATTGTATTTAAGATCGTAGTTCAAGGTCTCTAAATGCATTTCTAAAGCAGGATCTGTAGATTCTTCTTCGAACTCTTTCCTATTATTAAAAAGATACCCCACTTTTAAATCTAAGCTTGAATTTTGCAGGAATAATTTATTACTTAAACTCGCTATATGATTATCTAATTTCTGGTATGGTGAAATGGTACTTTTAGAAGTTGACTGTTCTCCAATTTCCTCGGGAATCCCGGCATGCGTATTATTATAGTTATATCTAAAATCTCCCTTATATTTTGTGTCTTGAAAACTTATTCCAGCTTTTAGATCTTTCTCTTCAAAACGAGAGTTTGTAACCCGGATCCCATCCCCAGTTTCATAATCACTGTGTGCGGCATAGTTTCCTCGCACTAAATATTTCCAATTTTCACCAGATGTTTTAATTCCCAAATTTGCTTCAGTTCCAATAGAGTTAGTAAAATAATTTAAACTTGCATCTACCGTTGTACTGTCTTTTGGAGCATATTTCTCAGGATTCAAATATAAAACTCCACCAAGGGCATCACTTCCGTATAACAAAGATGCAGGACCTTTGATAACCTCTACACTTTCCACTCCACTAGAACTAACTCCTAAGCCATGTTCATCTCCAAATTGCTGATTTTCTAATCTAACTCCTTGTGCATATACCAATACTCGGTTTGCACTTAAACCTCTTATTACAGGTTTGCCAATTCCGGCTCCCGTTGTAATACTTTCTACCCCGGCAATCTGTGTAATTCCTTCAGCTAAAGTAACAGCCCCAGTTTTTTTGAGGTCTTCTAAAGATTCTCTTTCAACCTTAACTACATTTTCACTTTGCAACTTATGAAAAGGTGTAGATACAATTACTGCCTCCATTTCTATAGCAGTAGGTTGTAATTCAATTATTAATGGATCATTAGAAGGAGCATTAAAACTGATGGTTTTGGTTGTATAGCCTATAAAGGAGATCACTATTTTTAATTCTCCATCTGGAATATTATGAAGTTGAAAATCTCCATCTAGATTGGTGATGGTTCCTTTTTCTAATTTTGAAATATAAATATTGCCCCCAATTATAGGTTGCTTTGTTTCGGTGTCTATAAGTTTACCTTGAATGGTAGTTTGTGAATATGCAGATGTGCACACTATTAAAAATAGTATACTTAAGAATGATCTTATCATTTTTTAAGAATTAAGAGATTATAAAAACACAACATTTAAAGATGTTGCTAAAACTATGTTCTATGTAAGTTTGGGAGTAGGCGGGCCTCTAAGCTCAAATGATAGTTTCTGGTAATCACTTAAAAATTCGTAATAATTAAAGAACTTTTTATTTATCGATGAAATTTCATTTAGATCGTAATTAAAAAAATGAAATGAAATTATCGGGTTTGGATGGAAATCACATAATTCACAATCTAGGGTAGATTGATGAAGATGAGTAGTACTATGATCACTACAAGCAAAATTGAAATCGTGGGCAAAGACATGACTAAAATTCAGAAAGGAGGGAAGTAACAGTAGAAGTGTTAATCCTAATAATCCATATTTCTGAATAGCACTCAAATTATTCTTGATTTAAATATCGCCCGAAGCCTAATCTAGTAAGCATTTTCTTTTCAAAGGTCCAGAAAAATTGAAACTGGCCAAAGATCCATCCAAAAAGCACTAGTAATATTTGATAGATGGGAAAAATTAAAAGAATGCGTAAACTCCAGAAAATATACCATGGCGAAGTTTCGCGATATATTCCGAAGAACTCACATACTGGCGCTGCTAATTTTGTAGCAGAAGACCCAGTTATAGCAAAAACCAATAAAATAATAATTAGTTGAAAATTAGAATCTATTCCCCAACGTTCTTTTAACTTATTCATTTTGCAAATATATCACATCACTGTGCAATTAAAAAAAACTTGAGCTTATATTCGTGTAGACACAGAAAAACGTTGGTTATATTCTCTAGAGAAAAACACAAAATAATTATAAAGCATATAATTAACTTCGTAGCCGTAATCTACAGAACTATCATAATTTATTTCTTGAATATATAAATTAGGATTATAGGAGAATGGCTGGGCAACTCTGCTGTTATATTCCTGAACTAAGAATTTATTCTTATTCTCAAGATAAGATTGTGTGTAATAACCTCTTGGTCTTGCAATACTATTAATGAATAAATTGAATCCAGGTTCAATAACGATTATTTCATACTCCAAACTGTCATTTGCAATACGAACAGTATCATTGGCATTTGCAGTGACTTCTTGTTGATTGAAATCCCTGTTCTTAGTGGCGCTACAACTATAGATGAAAAGCCCTAAAACAAATATGTATATTAAATTTTTCATTTTTTCATTTAAAAACTACAAAAATTATTCCTATTTTATTTTCCACCTAACATTCCGCCAAGCAATCCACCGCCACCTTTTTTATTACCGCCGAAGATCATTCCTGCAACATCATCGATCACACTTCCATCCCCATCTTTATCCAGTAATGTTTCTATTAAAGAAGCATCATGAGCTCCTGAAGATCCCATAACAGATTCCAATAAACCACCTAAACCAGAGGAAGAAACATTTTCTTTGCTTTTTTGACTAGCCAAAATACTCATGAGTAAAGGCGCTGCCATTTTTATAATACTAGACACAGAGGATTCTTTCATGTTTAAAGTGCTTCCAATAGTCTTAGTTACCATATCTTGTTTCCCTCCTAATAAGTGACCTAGAATTTTTTCACCTTCTGAAGACATATCTGTAGCATTAACAGATTTTAGGTTGCTCAATAAAGCATCACCATGTTTATTACTACTTAATGCGTTGTTTAAACTTTCTGCACCAGAATCTGTTTTTATGTTTTTCTGCATTGCTCCTAATAAAATAGGTAATGCCATTCCTAGAGCTGCAGAAATATTGTCTTTATTTTCTGAAGTACTATCACTAGCCTTTGCGATAAAATCTTCGCCCATAGAAGTGTTCAGTAAATCTAAAATAGATGCCATGATTTTCGTTTTTTTAAATTAGACACTCAATTTACAACATTTATCTTGGTGCTTGAGCTTATCAAAAAAAAATAAATCCTTCTAAAATATATAATTTTTGAAGGATTATTCTAGTATGATCTAGTTATTAGACTTTTTCGCTCTTTAAAAGTGCGATTATTTGTTCTGCCAACTCCATTCCTATTCTATCTTGTGCTTCTAATGTTGCAGCACCAATATGCGGAGTTAAGGAGATTCTTTCATTCATTAAGATCTTTATAGAGGGAGATGGCTCATTTTCATATACATCCAATCCAGCGAATGCTACTTTACCATGCTCTAAGCCATCTAATAAAGCTTCCTCATTTATAAGTCCACCTCTAGAAGTATTTATTATACCAACACCATGCTTCATTTGTTCAAATTCCTTCTTACCTAAAATAGCCTTTACCTGTCCAGGAACATGAATAGTTATGAAATCTGAATGTTTTATAAGATCTGCTACTGGTTCTGTTTTAATAGGAACATTTACTACCTGATCATTATAAAACTTAAGTGTGATATCTATTTCACCAACTTTATCATCACTGGCAATAACTTTCATTCCTATTCCTAGTGCCAGTCTAGCTACTTCTTTTCCTATTCTTCCTAAACCAATAATCCCAAGCGTTTTCCCTCTAAGTTCTGTTCCTGCAGAATAATTTTTCTTTAGGTCTTTAAAGTGAATATCTCCAGAAAGAGGCATATTTCTATTGGAATCATGTAGATATCTTACTCCTCCAAAAAGATGCGCAAAAACTAATTCTGCCACAGATCCTGAACTTGCCGATGGAGTATTTATAACTTTAAGACCTTTACTTTTAGCATAAGAAACATCTATATTATCCATTCCAACGCCACCACGACCAATAACTTTTAGGCTAGGGCAGGAGTCAATAAGTTCCTTCCTTACTTGTGTAGCACTTCTAACCAGTAATACGTTTATCTTTACTTCATTTATAAAATTCGCTAATTGCTCTTGAGCAACTTTTGTAGAGATCACTTCAAATCCGGCATTTTCCAGTGCTTTTATACCACTTTTCGAAATCCCGTCGTTTGCTAAAATTTTCATGCTTTCTTTTCTGTTTTTAAATTCTTGTAGCTTACTATGCTAAAATAATTTTATGCTTTTCTTTCCAAATCACTCATAACGTCCACTAAAACCTGAACGCTTTCTAATGATAACGCATTGTACATAGAAGCTCTATATCCTCCAACACTTCTATGACCATTTAATCCGTTTATTCCAGCCTCCTTTAACATAGCCTCAAAATCTTCTTTTAAAGATTCATCTGTAAGGTTAAAAGTGGCATTCATGATAGAACGATCTTCAGTTGCGGTGTATCCTTTAAAACAAGGATTAATATCTATTTCAGAATAAAGTAAGGCTGCTTTCTTCTCGTTCTTCTCTTCAATTGCTTTAATTCCGCCTTGGGCCTTTAACCATTTCAAAGTAAGATAAGATACGTATACAGGATAAACAGCAGGTGTATTAAACATGCTATCTTTTTCTATGTGCACCTTATAATCTAACATAGAAGGTATCTGTCTTGTAACTTTCCCTAAAAGATCTTCTTTAACGATCACTAGAGTTGTTCCAGCTGGTCCCATATTTTTCTGCGCCCCAGCATAGATTAAATCGAATTTTGAAAAATCTAGTACTCTAGAAAAAATATCACTACTCATATCACAAACCATTGGTTTTGGAGTAGTTGGGAAAACTTTCATTTGAGTTCCGAAAATGGTATTATTACTCGTGCAATGAAAATAATCTACATCTGTAGGGATCATATATCCTTTAGGGATGTAGTTATATTTTTTATCTTCTGAAGAAGCGACTACATTAACTTCTCCAAATAATTTAGCTTCTTTAATTGCTTTACTAGACCAAGTTCCTGTATTTAAATAAGCAGCTTTTTTCTCTAAAAGATTATATGCCACCATTAAAAACTCCATACTTGCTCCTCCTTGCAAAAAAAGAGCTTTATAACCTTTCCCTTCTAAGCCTAGTAATTCCAATGCTAGCTGTCTTGCATCTTCCATGACAGCAACAAATTCTTTGCTTCTATGTGAGATCTCCAGTATAGATAAGCCTGTGTTATTAAAGTTTATAACTGCTTGTGAAGCTTCTTGAAAAACTTCCTGCGGAAGAATACATGGACCTGCACTAAAGTTGTGTTTTTTCATAAAAATGTAGTTTGTAACAAAGATGCTAAAAGTTCCTGTGAAATTGTGTTATTAAAAGTATAATTGGCGTGTTAGAAACACAAGAAAAAATTTAAAATCGGACATTATTAGGAGTTTTCTCTAATAATATTTTTTAAATATTCTCTAGAAATTCTAACGTGTCAATATTATCTGCGTAATCCCATAATTGTGGATATTGAGTTTTTCCAAAAGGAATTTCTGACTCCATAAAATTATTAGCAACAACACATTGTAGATTTTCTTTATTATTGTTGATCGTAGCTTTTAATGCTTCTAAATTGGAATATTTTTCATAAAAAACTGTAGCAATAGGAGATCCAAAATTTTGATCTTCCTTTAATACTAAGAATCCATTATCCAGCATTTTAAATTCACTCATTAAATAGACCGCCTTATTGTAATCATAATTATTGGCATATTTTGCATGATCCATTAAGCTTGCCCATGGAGCTAGGGCCTTATAAAAAGCATCTATATCATAATCTTCTGGCACGTATAATTTAGAAACACTTCTACAGCCTAAACCAAAATATCTAAAAATATCGTGACCTAAAGCTACCAGATCTTCAGTAGTTTCATTGCCTGTTAATATAGCAACAGAATTTCTGTTTTTTCTAATGATGGATTTCTTGTTAGCAAAGTAATATTCGAAATATCTGGAGGTATTATTACTACCTGTAGCAATTATAGCTTCAAAATCATTCATTCTATTCTCTGTGAACTCTATTTTATTCTTATAATCTGAATCTAAAGAAATAAGGTAATTCGCTAGGATAGGTAACAATTTCATATCATTTGAAGATTGCTTTACCAATACTTTATGCCCTGCAATTAAAACCGAAATAAAATCATGAAAACCAACCAAAGGAATGTTCCCTGCCATAATAATACCTACGGTTTTTGGTTCTACTGCATCAAAATTATAAGGTTTTAGCCACTTGTCTAGATTGGAACTATTAAGAGAATCGCTCCAGCCTTCCAGTGCAAAAAGTATATTATCTGGTGTGAACCATCCGTTGTGATGAATAGCTCTTTCTATTTGCTCTTTAAATTCTTCGAAAAACTCCTCGTTATTCTTTACATCCTCATTCTGTTCTATCCCATTTCTTCGAAATTGGTTTAAAAACTTACCGAGTTCTATTAAATGTGATTTTCGCAGTTCGATTGACATAAGGCTTATTTGGTTATGAATTGTTTTGGCTTTAAATTTGTGCTGGCGAAATTAAAAGTTATAGAATTAAAATCGCCTATAAATCAGTGAAAACTTGAATCCAAATTACTAGCGATTTATAGATTTCAATTTAAATTTACTAATAAAAGAGTTATGGCAATTATAATAACAGATGAATGTATAAACTGTGGTGCATGCGAGCCAGAGTGTCCAAATACTGCGATCTATGAAGGTGCAGATGATTGGAGATATGCTGATGGGACAGATCTAGAAGGAAATGTTGTACTACCAGATGGTAAGAAAGCAGATGCTAACGAAGCACAAGAACCAATAAGTGACGAGATCTATTACATAGTTCCAGATAAGTGTACAGAGTGTAAAGGTTTTCATGATGAGCCACAGTGTGCGGCAGTATGTCCAGTAGATTGTTGTGTGCCAGATGATAGCCACGTTGAGACAGAAGAGGAGCTTTTAGGGAAACAAAGATTTATGCATCAAGACTCTTAATTAATAACTTTATTAATTTTATACCATCCCGTTTAATTCTTTTAAGCGGGATTTTTTATTATATTTTCTTTTCGACCAAATTCCAAATTTGTAGTTTTTAAACCCTTTGCGCTAATAGATTCATTAATTATTTTTCTTGAAATAAATCTTAGATAGATATACCCAATTAATCCGGCAATGACAGAGGCAGACAGAATTCCTATTTTGGCTTGAGTTAATAAAACTTCATTCTCAAAAGCAAGTTCAGTTATAAACAAGGACATGGTAAATCCCATCGCTGCGAGAAATCCAATACCATATACGTGTTTCCATTTTACATTTGGTGGTAATTTTGAGATTTTAAAAAACACCATAAGTTTTGTAAAAAGCACAATTCCAAAAAATTTACCAATTAACAATCCAAGTATGATCCCTATGGCTACATCGCTAAAGATATAATCGAAGGAATTGGAATCTAAGGTAACTCCTGCGTTGGCAAAGGCAAAAATCGGTAATATTATAAAACTCACTAATGAATGCAATCCAGATTCTAATCTCTGTAAAGGGGGAGTAGCATCCTGAGTAAGCAAAGAAAATTTTTCTATTAGAAGTGTTATTTCATCTTCGGTCTTATTCTTACTCGAACTTGTAGCATTTAATTTTTGTTTGATCTTGTAAGAAAGCATTTTTACTTTTCTAAGAAATAAAGGTGTGTTTATCTTTTTACTTGTAGGTATAGCGAAGGCAGCAAGTACAGCAGCTATGGTGGCATGAACTCCGGATAGCATTATAGCCATCCATAAACCTCCTATACCGGCTATAGCGTAAAATACAGGATTTCTTATACCTATAAAATTAGCAAAAACGAGTACCATTAGAAAAACACCTCCCATCGCTAAATTATTCATCATAATTTCTGAAGTGTAAAAGAAAGCTACTACCAATATAGCTCCCAGGTCATCTATTACCGCGATGGCAGTAAGAAATATCTTTAATGATAGAGGTACCTTATTACCTAAAAGATATAAAACTCCTAGGGCAAATGCTATATCTGTAGCCATTGGAATTCCCCAACCATTAAAAGAATCTAATCCAAAATTAAAAAAGAAGAAGATTAATGCTGGAAAGATCATTCCTCCAATGGCCGCAAAAATGGGCAAGAGGGCTTTTCTAAAACTGGATAATTCTCCACTCATAATTTCCTTCTTTAATTCTAGACCTACCATAAAAAAGAAAATAGACATCAATCCATCATTGATCCAGTGCAGAATGGTTTTGTTAAGAACTGCATTATTGTAACCTATATAAAGTTCCTGCTTCCAGATGTTATGATAAATTTCTGCTAAAGGAGAATTAGCAACGATCATTGCTAATATGGCAGAGATAATGATCAAGATCCCAACAGATGTTTGCTTATTAATAAAACTCTTTATTGGTAATAAGAGGTATGTATCGAGCGATGATTTTTTCATTATTTAATAGATTTGACTAATAAATAAAGATTTAAATAAATACAACAAAACTTGATTTCTAAGTAAAAAGGAAGTGTTTAGCATATAGGCTAAAATAATAGTTGTAATTATTTTTGAACATGATAATAATCATAATTGCGTAGTATAAATGTTACTTAATATAAGCTGAGCTTTTAGAGAAATTTTGATTCATGCATCAGGAATAAATAAATTGTTCAATTTTAAACATATAAAACCCCACATTCTTGTGGGGTTTTATATGTTTATATTTTAAAGTGAACTATTCTTTCTTTAATTGGCGCTGAATTTTTTCTATTGCATTTTGAATAGACTTTTCAGGCTCTATTATATTATTATTTCCCCAGAATTCAGGGTCAGAAAATCCGGAAATATCGTCTACCATAACTACAGAAGGTCTAATATAATTAAGGTCATTTGGGGCTTCTTTATTGGTGTAATCTTCCCAGTTTGTTACTACCATTTCACTGTTTAAAGTATATCTGGAATTAAACAGGCGTTTATTCCAATCCACTACAAACTCTAAAAGCGCATTTCCATAGCTATAGTACCATTTCCCATTGCTTTGTAAATAGTCTATTTCATAATTAACATCTATTGGAAAAACCCTAGCTCTATTAGGTTTGCTTTTTACAAACATTTTAGACGCTGCATCTTTATCATCTACATTAAGTTTGTAAGATGCTTTCACTAAACTATGGGTTTCAGCATCTATAAAAAGTTTTCCATAATACCAAGGTAAAGATTTATTTATCTCTTCAAAATCTACAACATACACATACCTATTATTAATTTTGGTAGGCCTATCAAAACTGAATTTATATTCCTCAATATTATCAGTCTCAAAGACGAACTCCGTGTATTTCATAAGGTCTACATAAAGCGTATTAAAGGGACCACCTCTTAATTTGAGCGCCAATGTATCCAGTCTGTCATAATCGGTGCTTTTTCTAGCTTTAAAAATGGCAACAGCATCCTTTTTAGGTGAACTATTAGGTTGTTTATAGATCTTAATAACAGCTTCTGAAAGGGAGGCGTTCTTACGTCTTTTCTTTATAGTTTCTCTATAGAACGCCGTCATTAATGTTGGAGAACTAAAATAATTAGAACCTCTATTTTCCAGCATTTCTGAAACCAGCTTTTTGGCATCCTTGGATTTAAAAATGCTAACCTCAGTTAAAACCTCTACAGATTCTTGTAAGCTTATTCGGTTATTTTCTTTGGTTAAGGTGTTTATGGGAATATTCTTGCTTTTATAGCCTAAATACGAAACTGTTAAATTAGAATTCATAAGATCTGCTGGGATCTTTAAAGAAAACTCACCATCACTATTTGTAATGGTAGAAATATTACTACCATCTACGGTAAGATGCGCAGAATTTATAGGGTCTCCATTCCTTTCATCTACAACCTCCCCTTTAAATTCAATATATTGAAATTTGTTTACTTCTATGTTTTGCTGAAAAGTTCTTGAACTACCTGTAGTTGGAATGGAGATTATAAATAACAGACAGATTAAAAATATAAATGGGTGAAATTGAAAGACACTAAATTGCGTTTTCATAGCTAAATGTTTTAAATTAAAGTAAGCTGAATACCCACTAATATATTGATTTTTACTAAATTATTAAGTTTATTTTCGGATTAATGTTCTTGCTTATTTCAGTCTTATTTAAAGAGATCTTTCCAAATCTTATATTTAATTGCGAACTATTATAATTTAATTACAGGACAAGTTTGCGTAGGAAAAGGTTGTAAATAATTATATGTATTATAAGACAATAGCAGGACAAGTTTGATTTCTAAATTATAAATATAGCAACAGGAAATATACGTTCTATAAATATTTATAACTTAATAGGTTTTAAATGAGATTGGAAGATACTTTTCGGTACAAGTGAAGGAATGGAACTTTGTAGTCTGGGTATGGTAATGATATTAAAATAAAAAAGCCGGAAATTAATTTCCGGCTTTTCATTTGTATGATAATAAGTTTATTTTTTCATAAACCTTTTTGAATGGATTTTTCCATTATCTGTTTCAATTTGTATGATCATTAAACCTTTACTTAGATTGGATACATCTAGAGTAGCTGTATGTCCAGAAGAATTGTATTTAGTATCAACCAATCTTTTGCCCTCTAAATTATATACGGCTATAGATTTAATATGGGAATTAGACATTGCAATTCCAATATGTTCTGAAGTAGGATTTGGAGCCATTTTCACACTAATGATCTCTTCCCCTTCAATACAAGGGCAAAAATGCATAGAGAAAGAATCGTCCACAAGATTATCCATTCCAGAAACGGCGTGGGTATGTGCATTATTCCCTCCAGAGTGTGAATGATCTGTGGTATTCGTTACCGTTTGAGCATTCATAGAGTAAACTCCAAGTAAACTAAAAGCAACATAAGCAAAAATATTCTGGTGTAGTTTTTTCATCATGTAAAAGTTTTTTTGGTTAATATTATATATTTAATTGGTTAATTGAATGCTGAATTTAATTTAGCAAATATAGGACACTTCCTTGTTAATCAGTTAAAAGATGCTTATTTATCGACGAAATACACATCTTTTATTTTTTATTAAATGATTTTGAATAAATTCAATCTAAATTCTTACATTTTTTTTGTTAATGTTTTAATGGTCCAAAATATGAAATTAAGTTCTTCGTTATCAGTTTTTAATGCTTACTAACTATATAAAATGAAAAAAAATATTTATTTCCTTTTCTTCCTAGGATTATTTTTACCTCTTATAAGTTTCAGCCAAACTTTAGATGAAAATAAATCGGTGTCTGAACTGGTGCTTTATCAGCTGAATAAGGAAAGGTCTTTACTTAAAGAAAACGTAGACAATAGGATCAAACTAATGGATGCTAAGATCACTAATCTGGATGAAAGCATTCGCAATACCAGCTCTTCAACAGAAAAAGTAGATAAACTTATAGAACGAGTGCAAATCCTGGAAGAGAAGCAGCAGGAATTAGACAAAAATGTAGTTAGTGTGTATAAATACAATTTTAGCTCGGCTGTTTTAAATTTAGCTTCAATGGAAAGAGAGATCAAACCTCTAAATCTTTTTAATAGCTCCCGAGATTTTTATACTACCTTAGATAAAGTGAGCAATCCTATGAACTATGAGGGATATGCTGCATGGTTTAAAGAATTCGAAAAATATATTGAGGAGAATAAAAAAGACGAGGCAAGATTAGATGCGCTAAGCCATATAATACAGGTTACTGGGAACTTGGCAGAAGGGACTCCATTTACCGGCATGTTTGCAGGGAGTTTGTTTGACGGTATAGGCAGTTTTGTTAATAGTTTAGGTAGGAGAGACAAGGATCTTAGAGAAAAAAGCATGAAAATGTTCAAGCTAACTACATCTGTTTCTCAATTTACTCATGATAAGGATCTTATAGAAACAGAGTGGAATGCAATTGCTAAAAGTTTAGATGAGTTAAAAGCGCTTCAGGAAAAATCTATGAATGAGAATATCGTAAATATACTGGGTATAAATAAAAACGAATTTAAAAAGCGTTTTACAGATGAAACAGATGCCAAAAAAAGAACGCAGTATATATTAGATATCTCTAAAATTGCTGAAGATAAAATCGTAGAAGAGCGTAGTAAAAACGCAGAGAATTGGAAACAAGATTTTTATAATCAGATGGTGACCGTTCAGAATTTGAAAATAAGATTTGGAACCTTGACCTTTAGAATTCTTGAGAATCTGGATAAATATAAACTGCTAATTACAAAATATAAAGAAGACGAATATTTAAAGGATAAGGTGGGTCAATTGGATTTAAAGCTGAGTTTGGTTAGAAATAGTTTTGAATCTACATTTAATCCACAAGATTATATCAAAGCTTCTAATGAAATGTATATAGTAGAGTAGGATAAAGGCAATTTATATTATTTATTCATAACAAAAAAGGCGAGAACATTTGTTCTCGCCTTTTTAAATTTATAAAGTTTTATCTAAAATTGAAGATTCAATTTAGCATAATAATATGCTCCTCCAAATCCCATTTGTACAGAATCCCAATATCCACCACCTTCTACCCAGTCATCTTGTTGATCTGGATATACGTTGAAAAGGTTGTTACTACCAATATTCAATTTTAGGTTGTCACTAATTTTATATCCTAAGTTCAAATCTGTAGTGATCTTAGCGTCATAAGTATCTGTAGCGGCTAAGATCTGGTCTTCAAATGTTCCATATTCAGACACATCTTCAAAAGTTTGAAAATCTAATAATTTCACTTCACTAAATCTATTTATACCTACGGCAATATCAAACTTATTGATCTCATACTTTAAGTTTAAAATAAATTTACTATCTGGAGCAGACGCTAATAAGAATGCTTTATCACGTTCTCCAAAGAAAGTTTGTTCATCTAAAATCCCATTCTTAACATCGGTAATTTTCATACTATTAATATTTCCAATAAGACTAGAAGTAAAAGTTCCCGCTCCTAACCTTGCTTTATGTGAAAGTACAATGTCTAAACCTAGAGTTTCAGTGTCTGCGCCGTTTGCAAAGAATTGTGCTGCTTCAACATTTTCTATTTCTGGAGCATCAAAGTTACCTGTAAGAACTATACGGTCTTGAATTTCTATAAAATATCCGTCTACAGTAGCTGTAAAACTTCCAATATTAGCAGTAAATCCTAAAGAAGCGTTTAATGCAGTTTCCTCTTGTAAAGGTCCAATTCCGAAGGAGGCTGTAACCGGACTATTATTTGGAGATAATAAAGATTCTAAAGCTTCTCCACCCACAAAATTGGTGAATTTTAAGTTGTAATAGATCTGCGCCAAAGACGGTGCTCTAAAACCTGTACTTACAGAACCTCTAATATTAACATCGTCTGAAACTTTATAACGTGCAGCTAACTTCCCATTAAGTGTACTTCCAAAATCGCTATAATCTTCAAATCTCGCTGCAGCCGCCACTAAGAATTTATCGGTGATATCAAATTCCCCATCTACATATAGGGAAATGTTAGATCTACTTCTGTCTACTTCGTTTGCTGGTCCATATCCAGGAAATCCTTGAGATCCACCAGGTCCAGCTGGTAATAATGCTGTAATTGGATTTGGAATAGGATCTTCATTCTCATCTAAAACAGGTTCGCCATTATTATCTCTTACCACATCATCATAAGCATTATTTACAATTCCGGTACCATCATAAGTAGCATAAGAACCCTCTTCTCCAGCGAAGATCACAAAGTTTTCCGTTTTATATTCAGCTCCAAAAGCAAAGTTTACACCCTCTAATATATCTTCATAATATTTAGAGAAATCGAGATTAATCGTATTCTGACTTAAGCTATGACCACCTGCATCAAAATTAGTTGGTGAGCTTCCTTGAAGGGAGGCATTTAAAGTTCCTTTAATATAATAGTGAAAGAAGTTCTTTCCCCAAGTATTACTCACATCTATTTTCCAACCGCTTGCTGTTTCGGTTCTAAAACCAGCAGCAACAGAATTATCTGTAATAATTGAAGTTATTCTTGGAGTAAAACCATCTGGATAGATACTTGGTACATTTCTATCTGTAGAACTATCTCTTGTAAAAGCATAAGCATCTGTATCTCTATAATTTCTACCTCCAAATGCGTAGAATTCAGAATTATCTGTCAAAGGAACTGCTACATTTCCGAAGAAATTAAAACCATCTATTGCCGCTTCTCCAAAACCCCTTCTAAAATCGAATCCAGGTCTAAGAGTTTTATTCTTGCTAATGTATTCTGTAGTAAAGTTGGCATAACCTTCTTCTCCAATTCCTACCCCATAGTTGGCTGTCACTTTAACCGAACCGCCATCAAAAGATTTATCGTCTCCAATTTGATTTCCATCTTTTTCTGTGTCTAATCTATTCCCATCTGTATTTGCAGTTCCTTCAGGAAAATCCCCTTGTGGGTTATTGCTGTAAAAACCATAATTTACATTTCCTGTGAATTCACCAACCTTATCGTTCAATACGATATTTATTACTCCGGCAATTGCATCAGATCCATACTGTGCAGAAGCGCCATCTCTCAAGATCTCAATTCTTTTTATTGCTGAAGCTGGTATCGCGTTAAGATCTGTACCTGTATTTCCTCTTCCTCTAGTCCCAAAAATATTGATAAGCGAAGATTGGTGTCTTCTTTTACCATTTATTAATACTAAAGTTTGGTCTGGTCCTAATCCTCTTAAGGATGCAGGATCTATATGATCTGCTCCATCAGATCCAGATTGTTTATTTGCATTAAATGAAGGTGCAGCATATTGCAATAACTCATTTACTTCAATTCTACCAGTTTGTGTGGTAACTGAGGAAACATCTATGACATCTATAGCCACTGGAGTATCTGTTGCTGTTCTGTTAGGACTTCTAGATCCTACCAATTGAATTTCGCCTAAGGAAACTCCATCTGCTAAAGAAACATTAATCGTCGTTCTGCCTGCAACAACCTCTTCGGTTTGCTCAAAACCAACATAGCTAAATACTAAACTGGCATTTTCACTTACTGTGATGTTGTAATTTCCGTCGAAATCTGTTGTTGTACCATTATTAGTATTCTTTTCAAAAACATTAACCCCCGGGAGTGGAACTCCGGAATTATCGGTTACCGTTCCTGTAATCTGCTGGGCCATTAGAAAGCCAGGTGCAAAAATTAGCACAAAAAATAATAAGATTTTGTTCATAATTATAATTTAGATGGTGAGTTAATAATAAAATTGATAAAAATTTAAAAAACAAACGAATAATAACTGTTAAATACCTTCAAAACATTGAAGATTAATTAATAATTATAAGATTGTTATACATTTCATTCATATTTTGAGATGAAATTTTGGAGCTTATTAAACTTATATTTTAATAATTTCAGACCAAGCTATATTTGTAAAAATGGAAATGAGATAACTTCCTCTTCTTTGCTATATACACACTTTATACTTCCAAGATTAAAACCTATCTTTGCAGCCGCAAAAACATAGCATTAAATTATATTTTATGAAAGCTGGAATTGTAGGATTACCTAATGTTGGAAAATCAACACTCTTTAATTGTTTATCTAATGCCAAAGCGCAAAGTGCAAACTTTCCGTTTTGTACTATAGAACCTAATATTGGGGTTGTAAATGTACCAGATATGAGACTTCAAAAGTTGGAATCTTTAGTGCATCCCGAGCGTGTACTACCTGCAACAGTGGATATAGTAGATATAGCTGGTCTTGTAAAAGGAGCAAGTAAAGGAGAAGGATTAGGGAATCAGTTTTTAGGAAATATTCGTGAAACAGATGCAATTCTACATGTTTTGCGTTGTTTTAAAGATGATAATATTATTCATGTAGATGGTTCTGTGGATCCTGTTAGGGATAAAGAGACCATAGATATGGAGCTTCAGCTAAAAGATCTTGAAACTATAGATAAGAAATTAGAGAAAGTTAAAAGAGCCTCTAGAACTGGAAATAAAGATGCACAAAAGGAAGAAGCAGCTTTATTGAAGGTGAAAGCTGGATTAGAAGCAGGTAAATCTGTTAGAGCTTTAGATCTTACAGAATCTGAAAGAGAAGAATTCATTAGGAATCTTCAACTTATTACAGATAAACCGGTAATGTATGTTTGTAATGTAGATGAGAAGGCAGCTGTAGACGGAAATGCATTTGTAGAGCAGGTAAAAGTGGCTGTGAAAGATGAAAATGCTGAGGTTATTGTTTTAGCAGTAGGAACTGAAGCTGATATTACTGAGCTGGACGATTATGAGGAAAGAAAAATGTTTCTTCAGGATATAGGTTTGGATGAACCAGGTTCAGCAAAACTTATTCGTGGAGCTTATAGGCTTCTTAATCTTCAAACTTATTTTACCGCAGGAGTTAAAGAAGTGAGAGCCTGGACCATTCCAGTTGGATCTAGTGCGCCTCAAGCTGCAGGAGTTATTCATACCGATTTTGAAAAAGGATTTATTCGTGCTGAGGTGATCGCTTATGAAGATTTTGTTTCTTTTGGGAGCGAAGCTAAAGTGAAAGAAGCAGGTAAAATGAGGGTTGAAGGAAAAGAATATATAGTTAAAGATGGAGATGTAATGCATTTTAGATTTAACGTGTAATTCAAAAATAAAATATCATCAGAATGTAAATCTTGCAGAAATGTGAGATTTTCTGTTTTTCAGAAGTGAAGAAATTTCAATTTGATTTCTCTAGAAAAATAATAGCCAATACTTATTAAATTATTCTTAATTTCTTTGTTAATTACTTTGTTGGCAACCTGTTTTAATTTTTTAATGTAAGCCTTATATTAGCGACTCAACGGCACAAACTATTTATGATCGAAGAAACTAAGTATACCGAAGATAATATTCGTTCTTTAGACTGGAAGGAGCACATTAGAATGCGTCCTGGAATGTATATTGGAAAACTTGGTGACGGTTCTACCGCAGATGATGGTATCTATATTTTACTTAAAGAAGTTTTAGATAATAGTATAGATGAATTCGTGATGGGAACCGGTAAGACCATTGAGATCTCAGTACAAAACCAGCGAGTTATTGTTCGGGATTATGGTCGAGGTATTCCATTGGGAAAAGTAGTGGATGTGGTTTCTAAAATGAATACTGGAGGTAAGTATGACTCTAGAGCATTTAAGAAATCTGTAGGATTAAATGGAGTTGGTACAAAAGCCGTGAATGCATTGTCCTCCAATTTTAAAGTTGAATCTACCCGAGATGGCAGATCTAAATCTGCGGAATTTGAGCAGGGTAATTTAGTGAATGAAGAAGAACTTGATGAAACTTCGAGACGAAGAGGGACAAAAGTATCTTTTACTCCAGATGTTGCTATCTTCAAAAACTTTAAATATCGTAATGAGTATATCGAAAAAATGCTCAAAAATTATGTGTATTTAAATCCTGGGCTTACCATCATGTTTAATGGTGAGAAATTTTATTCTGAAAATGGATTAAAGGATCTTCTGGGAGATAGTATTAATGAGGAGGATCAATTATACCCAATTATCCATCTTAGAGGTGAAGATATAGAGGTTGCTTTAACACACAGTAAAACTCAATATTCTGAGGAATATCATTCTTTTGTAAACGGGCAAAATACTTCTCAAGGCGGAACACATTTAATAGCCTATAGAGAATCATTGGTAAGAACGATCCGTGAATTCTTCGGGAAGAACTATGAATCTTCAGATATTCGAAAATCTGTTGTTACGGCAATTAGTATAAAAGTGATGGAACCGGTCTTTGAAAGTCAAACAAAGACAAAGTTGGGTTCTACAGATATGGGAGGAGATCTTCCAACAGTGCGAACTTATATAAACGATTTTTTAAAGAAATATCTAGATAATTATCTTCATAAGAATCCAGAAACTGCCGAGAAATTGCAGAGAAAGATCTTGCAAGCAGAACGCGAGCGTAAGGAATTATCTGGAATTAGAAAATTGGCTAAAGACAGAGCTAAAAAATCGAGTTTACATAATAAGAAGCTTAGGGATTGTAGAATACATCTAGGAGATAGTAAAAAAGAGAGATATTTAGAATCCACTTTATTTATAACCGAGGGAGATTCTGCGAGTGGTAGTATCACTAAATCCAGAGATGTGAATACGCAAGCGGTTTTCAGTTTAAAAGGGAAGCCATTAAATAGTTATGGCCTTTCTAAAAAGATCGTTTATGAGAATGAAGAGTTCAATTTACTGCAAGCGGCATTAAATATTGAAGAGTCCATTGCAGATTTAAGATATAACAATATAGTAATCGCAACCGATGCCGATGTAGATGGAATGCACATTAGGCTGTTATTAATTACTTTTTTCCTTCAATTCTTTCCTGAGCTTATAAAAGAAAATCATTTATATATTTTACAAACTCCGTTATTTAGGGTTCGGAATAAAAAGGAAACAATATATTGCTACAGTCAGTTTGAAAAGCAACAAGCTCAAGATAGATTAACAGGAAAAGCAGAGATCACCCGATTTAAGGGTCTTGGAGAGATCTCTCCAGATGAGTTCAAGCATTTTATAGGGGAAAATATTAGATTGGATCCTGTAATGTTAGATAAGGAAATGTCTATTGAAGAGTTGTTGAGTTTTTATATGGGTAAGAACACACCCGACAGACAGGAGTTTATAATTGATAATTTAAAAGTTGAACTCGATTTGATAGAGGAATAGCCTATGAGGTTTAAAAATACTAGTGAAACTAAGCTTGTTCCATCTATCTATATGTTAATTGTAGCAGCTTTTGTAACAAATATCTTTGTGAATTTAGAGTTAATGGCTTCAGACAATGAAAGTACCATCACCTTCAGTCATTTTCTGCCAAATATTTTACTTCTTGTTTTCGGGATTTATTTCCACAGGATCGGTCAGCTTTTCGATTTTGATAGTGATGGAGAAACCCTGAATTTTAAAAACAACGGATTATTTTTTTCCAAATTCATGGAATACCGTGTAAAGAGAGCGGAATTTCCGAAAGGCAAACTAATAGATTTCAAAGTGACAGATTTCTTTTTTTATGCCACACTCAAAATTTATATTAGAAGTAGAAGAAAAAAAGGACCAAGAAAATATACCTTCAATATTACCTTTTTAAACAAGAAGAAGAAAAGAGGAATGATCGAGTCGCTTAGAAAAGTACTTGAGAAAAACAAAGTAGAGTCTTAATGGATTTAGAATATCAGGATAATTCGCAGGAAGCACCAGAAGAAAAGGAGCAGTCTAAAGAGACGCTTATTCGGGTAACAGGAATGTACAAGGATTGGTTTTTAGATTATGCTTCTTACGTAATTTTAGAACGTGCTGTTCCCGCTGTAGAGGATGGTTTTAAACCAGTACAGCGCAGGATCATGCATTCTATGAAAGATCTGGATGATGGAAGGTATAATAAAGTAGCCAATATCGTAGGACATACAATGCAGTATCATCCTCACGGAGATGCTAGTATTGGTGATGCCATGGTTCAAGTAGGTCAAAAAGACCTATTAATAGATATGCAGGGTAACTGGGGGAATGTTTTTACAGGAGACCGGGCTGCCGCACCTAGATATATTGAGGCGAGATTGTCCAAATTTGCCTTGGAGGTTATTTATAATCCTAAAATAACCAATTGGCAGCTATCTTATGATGGTAGAAAGAAAGAGCCTGTAAATTTACCTGTAAGATTTCCTTTATTACTTGCACAAGGTGCTGAAGGAATTGCGGTAGGATTAAGTACTCGTATTTTACCACATAACTTTATAGAACTTATAGATGCTTCTATAAAGCATTTAAAAGGAAAGAGTTTTAAGCTGTTTCCAGATTTCCCAACAGGAGGAGAAGCAGATGTTTCAAATTACAATGATGGGAAACGTGGAGGTAAAGTTAGAGTTCGCGCAAAAATATCTCAATACGATAAGAATACGCTGGCTATAACAGAGATACCCTTTGGTACTACAACCACTTCTTTAATAGAATCTGTCTTAAAAGCGAACGAGAAAGGAAAGATAAAAATCAAGAGAATTGAAGATAACACTGCCGAGTTTGTAGAGATCTTGATCTACTTACCCCCAAATGTGTCTCCAGATAAAATGATAGATGCGTTATATGCTTTCACAACTTGTGAGAATTCTATTTCTCCGTTAGGATGTGTGATCATAGATAATAAACCGATCTTTCTTGGGGTTTCTGAAATGCTGAAACGCTCTACAGATCATACTTTAAGCCTTCTTAAGAGCGATTTGGAGATTCGATTAGAGGAATTTGAAGAGCAATGGCATTTTGCTTCGCTGGAGAGAATTTTTATTGAAAACAGGATCTATCGGGATATTGAAGAAGAAGAGACTTGGGAAGGCGTTATAAGTGCTATAGATAAGGGTTTAAAGCCACATACTACACATTTAAAACGTGCAGTTACAGAAGAAGATATAACTAGATTAACGGAGATTAGAATTAAGAGGATCTCTAAGTTTGATATAGACAAGGCGCAACAGAAAATTGATGCCTTAGAAGACGAAATTGCTCAAGTAAAGCATCATTTAGATCATTTAGTAGACTTTGCTATTGCTTATTTCACAAGATTGAAAAAGGAATATGGAGCAGGTAGAGCGCGCAAGACTGAGCTTAAACTATTTGAAGATATAGAAGCCTCTAAAGTGGCTATGCACAACACAAAGCTCTATGTAAATAGAAAAGAAGGCTTTATTGGAACCTCTTTAAAAAAGGATGAATTCGTTGCAGATTGTTCAGATATAGATGATATCATTTGTTTTACTGCAGATGGTGTAATGATGGTTACAAAAGTAGATTCCAAAACCTTTATAGGGAAAGATATAGTTCACGTTGCTGTCTTTAAAAAGAAAGATAAACGTACTATCTATAATTTAATATACCGAGATGGTAAAGGTGGTTCCTCTTATATAAAAAGATTTGCTGTAACTTCTATAACTAGAGATCGGGAATATCCTATTTCTCAGGGTAAAAAGGAGTCTAAGATCTTATACTTTTCAGCAAATCCAAATGGGGAAGCTGAGGTTGTAACAGTGTATTTAAGGCAAGTAGGTAGTATTAAGAAGCTTAAGTTTGAAATAGACTTTGCAGATATGGCAATTAAAGGCCGAAATGTAAAAGGAAATATTGTTACTAAGTATGCGGTTAAGAAGATAGAACTAAAAGAAGAAGGAGTTTCTACGCTTAAACCTCGAAGAATTTGGTTTGATGATAGTGTGAAGAGGTTAAATGTAGATGAACGTGGAGATTTGCTTGGAGAATTTAAAGGTGAGGATAGGTTATTACTTGTAACTCAAGATGGAGTTGCTAAAACCATTAAACCAGAATTAACTACCAGATTTGATGATGAATTTATAATCCTTGAAAAATGGGTTCCTAAGAAACCTATTTCTGCAGTTTATTGGGAGGCAGAGAAGGAACGCTATTATGTAAAGCGCTTCTTGATCGAACACGTAGATAGAGAAGAACAGTTTATAGGGGATCACGAAAAGTCATATTTAGAATTGGTTTCTACAGACTATATTCCGCAAGTAGAACTAGTTTTTTCTAAGATTAGAGGAAAAGACAGCAAGGAAAATCAAATTATTAATATTGAAGAATTTATTTCGGTTAAGGGTGTTAAAGCTCTTGGAAACCAGTTAACTACTGAAAAAATAAAACAAATAAATTTATTAGATCCTGCACCTTATGAAGTAGAGGAAGTGGCTCTTGAAGAGGTGGAAGTTCAGGATGAAGAAATTGTGGATGGGTTGGAAAATAAGAAGCTAGATCCTAATTCTTCAGGGATCATTTATAAAGAGAAAAATAATAGCGAGGAAAGTCAGACAAAATTATTTGATGAGTAATGGGTTTGTTTAAGGAATTCAAGGAATTTGCCGTTAAGGGCAACATGATAGATATGGCGGTAGGTATCATTATTGGTACCGCTTTCAATAAGGTTGTAGATGTTTTGGTTAAGCAAGTGGTACTTCCACCGCTTTCAATGCTTACAGATGGGATTAACTTTGCGGATAGAAGAATTATACTTCGAGATGGGATTGCAGCTACTCAGGCAGGTGCTGAAGAGGTGAAAGAAGTTGCTATAGGCTACGGAGCACTAATAGAAGCGATGTTAGATTTTGTGATCATTGGGTTTACTATTTTCCTGGTCGTAAAATTCATGAATAGATTCAGAAGAAAAGCACAAGATCCCAAAGATAAAACTGTTGAAACTCCAAAGGAGATTCAGTTACTGTCTGATCTAACAGATTTAATGCAAGAACAGAATGAACTGCTTAAAAACAGAAAAGGCGAGCTTTAATCGGCTATTTTAGTAACAGTTCCTTTCTTTTTCTTCGGATCTCCAACCAAGCCATACTCAAAAGTATAAGAATCATCTTTAGTAGTAAGAATTTTAATATGCAAAGGTTTTCTTTCTGCAATATTTTTGGGGTGCAGATTCTTTATTATATACTCACAATCGTTTATCCACCTTACAGAGGAGGTGTCTACGGCACCTTGGAAGATATCTACTTCCAAAGTATCATTTCTGGTGAAAGTAGAAGTTACCAGCTCTCCATTTAAATAAGATTCAAACTTAAAAGTCCCCGTTTGGAATTTTGTGCAGTCTTTTTCGGGAGAATAGCAGGAGGTAAATAGGGATAAGAGACAGAGGTAGAGAAAATTCTTTTTCATTTAGATAAAATTTCAGCGATCTAGGAATATGCGGTAGCACTACAAGCAATTGGATCGATACTATTAAATGCCTTTTATGGCATGTATGCTGCAAAAATAAAGATTTTTTAATCTAAACATCAATTTTCGAAGGCTTCAAAAGTGCCATCTTCATAAAATAGTACAACGCGTTTAATTTTTTTTGCTGAAAATTCACTTCCGGAAAAGCTCTTCGCTATTGTTGAGCTTTCAATTTCTGTAGCATTTTTTAGTTTCTCATCACTAATTACTGGGGCAGGAGAATCTGGTTTAGGGGTCAATGGAGGTTTTTTAACATCTGACTTTGGGAAATCTCCCTTCCCATTTAGTAGCCAATACAATTCTACCTCTGGGTAAGTTTGAACAATTTTAAGCACAAAATCTAAGCTAGGTTTATTTCTTCCAGATAAAATATGGGAGATAGAAGAGCGACCAACTTGGATGGCATCTGCAAAAACTGCAGCCGAAATATCATAATAATCTAGGATTATTTGCAGTCTTTTCGAGAACTCTTCACTGTTTACCATTGTAAATTAAAATTTGATTTTAATATGTTTACAAATGTAAAGTAATGTCCTCAATATAACAAGTTACAATTGTAATTAATCTTTTAAATACTAAATCTTTTATTTAATTAAAACGATATAAACAACTAACAAATAGTTATTTATGATATTTATTATAACCTTATGGAATATTTCCACTTCCCGACTTAAAAGTTTTTGGCGACTTGTTTACTAATGTAAACAATGATGCTGTATTTAGATGTTTACAATTGTAAATTAATGATTATTTACTTTTGTAAACATGATAAATACACTCTCAACTATAATTAAAGATTACCACACTTTTAAAGAAGCTACTCTTTCTGGTAGGTATATAAATGCAACACATATTTCTGAACCTTTAAGAAATTTGACTTCTAAATTTGAACTTGAAGTTTTAGGGAAATCAACATTAGGGGAACCAATCCATTCTATTAAACTTGGTTCTGGAAAGTTGAAAATTCTTATGTGGTCTCAAATGCACGGAAATGAATCTACCACTACAAAAGCTGTTTTTGATTTACTTAATGTTTTTAAAGATCAGTTTAATGATCCTGTAGTAAATGACATTTTAAGTAGTTGTACCTTATTTATAATCCCGATGTTAAATCCGGATGGAGCCAGAGCTTATACACGTGTAAATGCAAATGAGATCGATCTAAACAGAGATGCAAAGAATCTAACTCAAGTAGAAAGTAAAATTCTAAGAAAGATGTTTAATGATATTCAACCAGATTTCTGCTTAAATCTTCATGATCAACGTACTATATTTAGTGCAGGAAATGTAAAATCTCCAGCCACTTTATCGTTTTTAACTCCATCAGAAGACAATGAGAGGTCTCTTACGCCTTCAAGGGAAGAATCTATGAAAGTTATAACTGCTATTTATAAAGATCTTTCTAAGCTTATTCCTAAGAGAATTGGAAGATATGATGATGGTTATAATGCTAATTGCACGGGAGATGCTTTCCAAAGTATGGGAGTGCCAACTATTTTGTTTGAAGCAGGTCATTCTAAAGAGGATTATGATCGGGAGAAAACCAGGGAATATGTGTTTTATGCGCTTTTTTCAGCCTTAAACGCTATTGCTACACAGTGTTATAAGAAAATGAATACTTCTGTCTATTTTAATATTCCTGAAAATGAGAAACTATTTTACGATCTCATATTGCGAAACGCCGTGATAGAGGGTGAAACCGTAGATGTAGCAATTCAGTACAAAGAAATATTAAATAGGGAAGAGGTTAAGTTTTTACCAATCGTAGAAAACATCTCTGCAGAATTGGCGTTCTTTGCACATAAGGAAATTCAATGCAATTTTCAGAATCTTAGTCTATCCGACAACAAACCACTCATCGAAAACGTTATAGTTGATAAGATTCTTCTAAATGATGAAGTTTTAATGATAAATTAGGAAAAAAATTAAATTTCCTTGCTAATTGTCTAGTGAAATTGTACTAATTTTGTATTTCATTAAAAGACTTTAAGAATTATGGCAAAATATAAATTAGACGAAACCGACCATCAGATTCTGGATATGCTAATCGAGAATACGCGTACTCCGTTTACTGATATTGCTAAAAAATTGAATATATCTGCAGGAACCGTTCATGTGCGTGTTAAGAAGATGGAAGAAGCGCAAATAATTTTGGGTTCTACACTAACACTTAACTACGAGAAATTAGGTTATGCTTTTATAGCTTACGTTGGTATATTTTTGAAGAATACTTCTCAAACAAAATTTGTTTTAGAACGTATTAACGATATTCCATTTGTAACTGTTGCTCACGTTACTACAGGGAAATTTAATGTTTTCTGTAAAATCCGTGCTAAGAATACGCAACATGCCAAGGATATAATTTTTCAATTAGATGATATTGAGGGAGTTTATAGAACTGAAACTATGATTTCTCTAGAAGAAAGCATGAACGATAAAAAACGTTTAATGCATTCTATTTTTAAAGAATTGTAAAATATTTATTTTTTCATAAAACCCTTTATTCCATTTGGACTAGAGGGTTTTTTTATACCTTGAAGTTAAAATAAAATTAATTAAATTATGACAAGATCGCAATTGCAAACTTCAGAATACAATGCCTTTTATCAGACCTATATAGATAAACTACCTAATGAAGATCTCATCTCTATAATGAAGGATCTAAAAGAAGAATTTGTAGCTTTTCTCCAAGGTTTGGAAGAAGAAGATTTAAAACACTTTTATGCTGAAGGAAAATGGACTGTTGCGCAAGTGCTTCAACATATTATAGATACAGAGAGAATTTTTCAATATAGAGCTTTAACAATTGCTCGTGAAGATCTAACTCCACTTCCAGGATTCGATCAAGATGCTTATGTACCTTCGTCTAAAGCAGAAAGAAGAAGTCTTTCCAGTTTTATTAAAGAATTCGAATGTGTAAGAGATGCTGGAATTGCACTTTTTGAGAGCTTAGATGATGAGATGTCTGGGAAATTTGGAGAAGCCAGCAATTCGCAATTAACTCCAAGAGCAGCTGGTTTTATTTTAGCTGGACATCAAAAACATCATTTGTTATTATTCAAAACCCATTATGGTTTATGAGAAAACTTAAAGTTTTTTGGGAACTTTTAAAAAAGGCTTATGTAAGTTGGAATGGTAATGACCCATGGGCAAGAAGTGCTATAATTGCGTATTACACCTTATTTTCGTTACCATCTTTACTCATAATTGTGGTGAGTATAGCTGGTTATTTTTTTGGAAGAGATGCAGTACAGGGTAGAATTACCGGACAAATAGCAGAATTTATTGGTAAAGATTCTGCAAACATTGTAGAAAATATGATAAGCAATGCTGCTTTAAGTAGTAATTCTACTATAGCGGTGATTTTTGGCGTATTTATGCTAATCTTTGGAGCTACAGGGGTGTTTTTCCAGCTCAAAAAAGCGATGAACAATATCTGGAATGTTACTGAAAGGAAAGACACTTATTTTAGAATGTTCATAGATAGAGTCATTTCTTTTGGAATGATCCTGGTGATAGGGTTTTTAATGCTTTTGGGCTTGATTGTTTCTGCGATTATTAGAACACTTAGTGATTATATAGAAAGTTATGCTCCCGCATTAACCGCTTTAGGTTTAGATTTAGTTAATTCACTGCTTTCCCTTGTGTTTATAACCTTACTATTCGGCTCCATATTTAAATTATTACCAGATATCAAGATTAGATGGAAGGTCACTATATATGGTGCTACGCTTACTACGGTTTTATTTTTAATTGGGGAATATCTTATTGGGATCTATTTTGGAAGAACAGATCCAGCTTCAGTCTACGGAGGAGCATCTTCTATGGTACTTATTTTACTTTGGGTGAATTATACTTGTTTAATTATGTTTTTTGGAGCAGAATTTACTGTTCAATATGCAAGATATAAGAAAGAAAAAATAGTCCCAACGGAATTTGGCGAACCAGCAATTCATCAGGAAATGGAAAAACTGGAAGAGAAAAAGGAAAAATTAAAGAAGGATGACAAGATTAGGGAGGATTTGGAAACTAATTCTTCTAAAACCGATTAACAATTCAATATCATTTTTAGCAGATGTTTAACCTTAATGAGCTGTTTTTTATAAACCCCTTAATAAAGTTTAAAAGCCATAGAAGGTATCTTTGAAATAATTAAAAGTTTAATTTTAAAACCAACAATTATGAAAAAGAGAATAGCCATTTTGGCAACAGATGGATTTGAAGAAAGTGAGTTGAAATCTCCAAAAGATGCAATGGAAAAGGAAGGTTTTCAGGTAGAGATAGTTAGTTTGAAATCTGGAAATATAAAATCATGGGCAGATGGTAATTGGTCTAGTGAATATAAGGTGGATAAAACCTTAAACGAAGTAAGCGCTAAAGATTACAATGCGCTTGTTCTACCTGGAGGAGTTATAAATCCAGATAAATTAAGAAGGGAAGAAGATGCTTTAACTTTTGTGAGAGATTTTTTCAAACAAAAGAAACCAGTAGCAGCAATTTGCCATGCTTCATGGACCTTAATTGAGGCAGATGTGGTGAAAGGCAGAAAAATGACATCTTTTAATTCTATAAAGACAGATCTTGTGAATGCAGGAGCACTATGGGAAGATAAAGAAGTTGTAGTAGATGAGGCTTTAGTAACCAGTAGAAATCCAGATGATCTTCCAGCATTTAATGCGAAGCTTATTGAAGAGATAAACGAAGGAAAACATGATTTACAACATGCCTAATTTTAAATTTAGAGCATAAAAAAGCGGCCTATATATTTATAGGCCGCTTTTTTTATTTGATTAATTATCCAGGTCGTCGTCATCTTCACCGTTATCTTTTTCGGGAATTTCCGATATTGGTTCATTAAAATCGGAATCATCGTAATCATCCTCATCATAATTTGCCATACTATTCTCTAGCTTAGTACTTACTTTAACTAAGTAAATAGAATCCTCTGTGCGTACCTCCACCGCCTCAACAGTTTCGTTTTTAGCGTTTTTAAATGAAATCACATGGTCATCATCATATCCATCAGGATATTTGTCTACCAATAGGCTTAAAATTTCTGGTGTTAACTTTTTGTAATCTACAATGACTCTTTTCATAACTAAGATTTGATGATGCAATTATAGTAAAATTAGCATTATTTTCAAGCGGTCAAATAAATTTTCAATTTAATTTTTCAAATAGTAATTCATAGCCTCTATTAGCTTGGTATTTGGTACTATTACATCCAATTTTGCTTGTCCAATATCCTTTAAAAGAACAAAATTTATGTTACCATGAGAATTTTTCTTGTCGAATTTCAGCAAATCAAGCACTATTTCATAGTCTTCTTTTAAGAGATTTATCTTCGGAAACAATTCATTGAGCTTTTTGGTGATATCCTTTAGCTTTTTTTCAGGGAAACCACATATCATATATGAAAGATGAGTAGCCATGATCATTCCTGCAGCAATTGCCTCCCCATGAAGTAAGGTAGTTTTAGTAGGATTGGTTAGAAAATAGGATTCTATGGCATGACCTAAAGTATGGCCATAATTAAGAGTTTTCCGTATGTTTATTTCAGTAGGATCCTCCTTAACTATCTTGGATTTAATCTCTATAGATTCTATAATAAGATCATCAAGATCTTCTAAAGTTAAGGCTTCGAGGTTTATTGCTTTTTCCCAATAGGCTTCATTTGCAATGAGCCCATGTTTTAAAATTTCTGCCAAACCACTTCGCATTTCATTCGCAGGCAAAGTAGTTAGGTAATTAGAGTCTATTAAAACCATTTCAGGTTGATTAATAACTCCTATTTGATTCTTTAAATTCCCCAGATCTACTCCGCATTTTCCTCCCACAGAAGCATCAACCATAGCAAGTAGGCTAGTAGGTATATTAATATAAGATATACCTCTTTTAAATGTGCTTGCCACAAATCCGCCAAGATCTGTAACAACTCCGCCACCTAGATTAAGGATTAAACTTTTTCTGTCTGCTCCTAGTTCAGAAAGTGTTTCCCAAATGCCGGAACAGGTCTCAATATTTTTGTGTTCTTCCCCAGCTTCCATCTCAATTACCTCAATAACAACATCCGTTTCTAACTTCTGAAGAAAAATATTTAAACAATTATTGTGAGTATTAGAGTCTACCAGAACAAATATGATAGACGGTTTAGAAGAATTTAGATAATTAGAAAATTCTGTATATCCTTTTTCTTTATAAAAAATAGGAGCTTGACTAGCTAAAACAGCCATATTGTAAATGTTTTTATTCAAATTTATAGATATCGAAAATAAGCAGAAAATAATTAAATTATCATAACTCAATAATTATATTTGCGGCTTAATATCCTACAGATGATCACACAAAAAATCTTTGACGATACCAAGACTGCTTTCAGCTTAAAATCCAACGATGATCTTAATAGAGCGCTGTTTTTATTCAGTATGATCAATAGACCAACCTTGGTTAAAATTGGGACCTATCTTACAAATATATCATTGAAACTGCATTTACCAGTAGAAGGTCTTATTAAAAGCACAATTTTCAAGCAATTTAGTGGTGGTGAGACTATGGAAGAGTGTATGGATGTTATAGAGAAAATGTATACTAAGAAAGTTCATAGTATTTTAGATTATTCTGTAGAAGGGAAAGTGGAGGAAGCTCAATTTGATGCTGCCATGAAAAAGAAGATTAGTATTATTGAATTTGCTTCAGAAAAGAAAGAACTTCCTTTTGCTGTTTTTAAACCTACAGGAATTGGAAGATTAGAAATTTGGGTAAAGGTTTCTGCTAAAGAACCTTTAAGCAAAGAGGAAGAAGAGGAGTGGGCGCGTGTTAAAAACAGAGTTGATCTTATATGTGGTGCTGCGCATAAAAATGACATAAGTGTTTTGGCAGATGGTGAGGAATCATGGATGCAAGATGCTGCAGATGATCTTATGGAAGAGATGATGGAAAAATATAATCAAGAAAAAGCGATTGTATTTAATACGTTGCAGTGTTATAGATGGGATAGATTAAACTACTTACAAGCACTACACCTAAAGGCAAAAGCTGCGGGATATAAAGTAGGAGCAAAGATCGTGCGTGGAGCCTATATGGAGAAAGAAAATCAACGGGCGAATAAAATGGGATATCCAACTCCCATCTGTGAAAGTAAAGAGGCAACAGATGTAAGCTTTAATGGTGTTTTAGCTTATTGTTTAGGGCAAATAGATGATATTTCATTGTTTGTAGGAACACATAATGAAATGAGTAATTATCTTGCTTTACAGATTATGGAGGATAAGAATATCGCTATAAATGACTCACGAGTTTGGTTTAGTCAGTTATACGGAATGAGTGATCATATTAGTTTAAATTTAGCCAAGAAAGGATATAATACGGCAAAATTAGTACCTTTTGGTCCTGTTAGGGATGTAGTGCCCTATTTAATTAGAAGAGCGCAGGAGAATACTTCTGTAAAAGGGCAAACCGGTAGGGAGCTAGCTTTACTAATAGAAGAAAAAAAGCGCCGAAAAGGGGAGCCTACTAAAGGTAACCGAGAATAAGATAAATCCCATGAGTTTTGTTTCTAAGTTCATTTTTTATAAGGTCTTTAAGTGGAGAATTGAAGGTGTCTTCGATCCAAATATTAAAAAATGTGTATTTATAGTAGCTCCTCACACCAGTTGGTGGGATTTTTTTCTTGGAGTAATAACTAGAAATATACTCGGAATCGAAATTAATTTTGTCGGAAAAAAAGAGTTATTCAAACCTCCTTTTGGTTGGTATTTTAAATGGATGGGTGGAGCACCTGTAGATAGAGTATCTAAAGAAAAGAAGGTTGCAGCGATAGCTTCTATTTTTGAATCCAAAAATATTTTTAGATTAGCACTATCTCCAGAAGGAACTAGGCAAAAAACAGATAGGTGGAGAACAGGATTTTATTACATTGCACAAGCCGCCAATGTTCCTATAATAATGGTAGCCTTTGATTATGGTAAAAAAGCAGTAAGATTTTCTAAACCTTATTATACCACAGGGGATATTGAAAAGGATCTCCCAGAAATTAAAAGTTTTTACAAGGATGTTCAAGGGAAGTTCCCTAATCAATTTTAGAATCTGAAAACTTTAGTCCTCAGATTCGTCCATAGTGTGGTATACGTTCTGCACATCGTCATCTTCTTCCAAGCGCTCTAATAATTTCTCCACATCTGCAACTTCATCCTCAGATAATTTTTTAGTCACTTGAGGGATTCTTTCGAACCCGGAAGATAAAATTTCAATATTTCTATGCTCTAATTCTTTCTGAATAGCACCAAAACTTTCAAAAGGAGCATAGATTAAAATTCCGTCTTCATCTTCAAAAACTTCTTCAGCACCAAAATCGATCAGTTCCAATTCTAATTCTTCGGCATCTTGTCCTTCTGCAGGTATTCTAAAATTACAAGTATGGTCGAACATGAACTCCACAGAACCAGAAGTTCCTAGATTCCCATCGCTTTTACTAAAGTGCATGCGCACATTTGCAACCGTTCTATTATTGTTATCTGTCGCTGTTTCTACTAGAACAGCTATCCCGTGAGGAGCGTAACCTTCAAATAGAACTATTTTATAATCTCCTTGGCTTTTATCGCTTGCTCTCTTAATCGCGCGATCTACATTATCTTTGGGCATGTTTATCGCCTTCGAATTCTGAATAACTGCACGAAGCCTGGAATTTGTGTCAGGATCTGGACCGCCTTCTTTCACGGCCATCACTATATCCTTACCAATTCTTGTAAATGCCTTGGCCATTGCAGACCAACGTTTCATTTTACGTGCTTTTCTAAATTCGAATGCTCTTCCCATAAATAGTATAAATCTGGTGTAAAAATAAAAAAACGTTCCATTTCTAACTAAAAAAATGGAACGACAATTAAAATAATTATAATTTATTCAGCATTTACAATTCCTTCAATTGCTTTAGCCAGTTTAAAATCCTTTTCGGTTACACCACCTGCATCATGAGTAGATAGGGATATTTCCAATTGATTGTATACATTGTTCCAATCTGGATGATGGTTTTGAGCCTCAGCTTCAAAAGCAATCCTTGTCATTAAAGTAAAAGCTTCTTTAAAGTTTTCAAACTCAAAAGAAGTCTGTAATGTATTATCAGTATAGCTCCAACCTTCTAGAGATTCCAATTTTTCGTTTATTTCTTTTTCAGATAATTTTGTCATAATATAAATTTAAATATTAACGGTATTCGGGATTTTCAAAAGCCCATCTTTTGCCATCTTTCCATTCATCTGGTAAATTACCATATTCTGGAAATCCACCAGATCGTTTTAGAATACTTGCCAAATGCATGAGGTTATAGGTCATAAAGGTAGTATTCCTATTGGTGAAATCATTCTCTTGAGCATTAGATTCTTCATCTAAATAACTTGGCCCAGGTCCAACTTCCCCAATCCAGCCAGAATCTGCCTGAGGTGGAATGGAATAGCCTAAATGCTGAAGTGAATATAACATGCTCATTGCACAATGTTTTACTCCATCCTCATTTCCAGTAATTAAACAGCCACCAACTTTACCGTAATAAATATACTGTCCCTTCTTATTTTGCTCTGCACTCATGGCGTACAATCTCTCAATTATCTTAGTACAAATGGAAGATCTTTCTCCCAGCCAAATAGGTGTGCAAAGAACTAAAATATCTGCAGCTATGATCTTTTTAAATAGTGCAGGCCAGTCATCTTTTTCTTCCCCTTCTTTCACCATATCTGGTTGAATTCCGTTTGGTAAGGTATAATCTGCTGCACGAATGACTTCTACAGTTACGCCTTCCTTTTCCATAATATTTTTTGAAACTTCTATAAGACCTCGGGTATGACTTTGCCTTGGGGATTTTTTAAGCGTGCAGTTTATAAATACAGCCTTAAGATCTTTGAATTGTAGAGTATTCATTTATTTGATTTTCTTAAAGTTACTAATATAGAGGGTAACTCAAAAAAATGTGCTCTAGTTTAATTAAAGCTTAACAAATTTAGATGACTACCGAGGAGTTTATTACGTGTTGCAAAGAAATGCGTAAATTTTTTGGTAAGAGATTATCTTTGGGAAGTACTGCAAGAAACCGGTCATAATTAGAGTCGTAGACCTGTTTTAAAAGGGGATTTTTGTATCCTAATGCCAAAGCGATATCTTTTATAAGATCATGTTGATGGGTGAGATCTTCGCTACCTAAATGAAAAACACCTTGCTTTTTTTGATTAATGATATAATGAATTTGTTGAGTAACTCTAAGGATATCTGTAGCATTTACAACAACATTAGGAAAAACTTCTATAGCTTCTCCAAACTCAATTTTATTCTTGATCTCCATGGTTCTGGGCGAATTAGCTCCAAAGACCATTGGTAATCTCAATATATTATACTTATTATTTGGAAGCCTTAGGAGTGCGTTCTCAATTTTAATTTTGAATCTACCATAAATACTTTTTGATAAGGTTTTATCATATTCGTAAGAAGGGTAATTGGTAAAAGCATCAAAAACGTTTGCTGAAGAGATAAAAAGCAACTTGCTATTGTTCCTTAAAATATAATCTATAATTAGAAAATGGGTATTTACCTGAGCATTAAAATCTCCCCGAAGTGCAGAGACAATTACGGTTGGTTTAAGATTCTCTAGTAAGATCTCGATATTTTCAGATTCCATGTCGTATTCATAGAACTTATGGTTTGCTTCAAAGAAATCTGAATTGGTATGATAGGTACCATAAGTATCAAAATAGGAGCAGAGCTCCTTATATAGGGCATTTCCTATAAAGCCGCTTGCTCCTAATATCAGTACTTTTTCCAATAGATTTATCCTTTATAGAAAGGCAATTTCACTAATGTTGCAGGAACTGCTTTTTTTCTAATTTGAATATAGATCTTATCATTAGCCTTGGCCATTTCTGTTGGGATATATCCCATTCCTATTCCTTTATCTAAAGAAGGGGACATCGTTCCAGAAGTAACATTACCTATTACTTTTCCTTCGGCATCTACAATATCGTAACCTTGTCTAGGAATCCCTCTTTCATCTAATTCAAAAGCGATCAATTTTCTTTTTGGTCCTTCTTCTTTTTGATTTTTTAATGCTTCAGCATTTATAAAATCTTTAGTGAATTTGGTAATCCATCCCAAGCCTGCTTCAATAGGAGAAGTAGTATCATCAATGTCGTTTCCATATAAACAATAACCCATTTCTAATCGTAAAGTATCTCTTGCTGCCAATCCTATTGGTTTGATCCCAAAATCGGCTCCGGCTTCAAATACCTTGTTCCAGATAGTTTCTGCATCTTCATTTTTGAAATAAATTTCAAATCCACCACTACCAGTATATCCTGTTGCAGATATTATAACATTTTTAACTCCGGCAAATTCAGCAACTTCAAAAGTGTAAAATTTAAGATCTTCTAAATTCACATCGGTTAAAGATTGCATTGCTTTTGCTGCTTTAGGTCCTTGTATCGCCAATAAAGAATATTCATCTGAAAGATCTTTCATGGTAGCATCCATGGTGTTATGCTGTGCGATCCAGTTCCAGTCTTTCTCTATATTAGATGCATTAACAACTAAAATATATTTTTCTTCATTCATCCTATAGATAATAAGGTCGTCTACAATCCCACCATCTTCATTAGGCATACAAGAATATTGCGCTTTCCCATCTATTAATTTTGAAGCGTCGTTAGAACCGATCTTTTGAATAAGTTCTAGAGCATGTTCTCCAGAGATCAAAAATTCCCCCATATGAGAAACATCAAAAACCCCCACATCTTTACGAACAGTTTCATGTTCTATATTAACGCCTTCATAAGAAACAGGCATGTTAAAACCTGCAAATGGAACCATTTTAGCGTTTAATGAGTGATGTATATCGTTAAGGGCTATTTTCTTCATCTCTTTTAGAATTTTCGCAAATTTATTTATTTCAATTTTAATAGTGGTGCAAATAAACATAATTCTTAAGAATCTCTAGCTTATATATTATTGCGCCCTAGAAATTTTATATTTGTAAGTACGAGAAAAAAGAAATAAAGAATGAAAATATTTGATATAGCACAGCTTGCTGAAGCTGATAGAGTAACCATCGAAAAACAAGAAATAAGTTCTACCGAATTAATGGAAAGAGCCGCAACCTTGGTTTTCAATGATATTCATTCCAAATTAAATGGTGCTCAAATTCCAATTAAGATCTTCTGTGGGATTGGCAATAATGGGGGAGATGGTTTAGTAATTGGGAGGTTGCTTTTAGAGCACGGCTATCAAGTATTGGTTTATGTGGTTAATTATAGCAATAAGAGATCTGAAGATTTTTTGTTGAATTATGATAGAATTAAGGAGGTAAGCAATAATTGGCCAAGCGCTATTAAGGGAGAAAAGGATTTCCCGGAAATTTCAGAAAAGGATTTCATTATAGATGCTATGTTTGGAATTGGACTAAACAGACCTTTGGAAGATTGGGTAGGGAAATTGGTGCAGCATATAAATAATTCTAATGCCTTTACTGTATCTATTGATATGCCTTCAGGGATGTTTGCCGATAAAATCCCGAATAACAAGCAGCCTGCTATAAAGGCGAATGTTACTATTACATTTCAATCCCCAAAACTTATATTTTTCCTTCCGCAAGCAGCAGAATATGTAGGTGATATGCAGGTTATAGATATAGGTTTAGATAGGGAGTATTTGGCTAAAGCAATTGTAAATAAGCAACTTATCAATAAGCCTGAAGCCCGGCTGTTATATAAACCTAGAACAAATTTTTCTCACAAAGGAGATTTTGGTCATGCGCTTATTATTGGTGGTAGTTATGGTAAAATAGGAAGTATTTCTTTAAGTGCTAAAGCTGCTTTAAGAACAGGCGCCGGAATGGTGACTATTTTTTCTCCAAAATGCGGATACCAAATACTTCAAAGTATTTTACCAGAAGCAATGGTAATTACAGATAAAAATGAAGAAACACTAAGTAAGATAGAATTCGAACTAGATCCCGATGTAATATGCTTTGGGATGGGAGCAGGAACTTCCAAGGAAACTATTGTCGCATTTAAGGAGTTATTGAATAATACTAAAAAGCCAATGGTTATTGATGCAGATGGAATTAATATTCTATCAAGAGAAAAAGAACTGTTAGAGGAATTACCAGAAAATTCTGTATTAACACCACATCCTGGAGAGTTAGAACGTCTTATTGGGAAATGGAAAGATGATTTTGATAAGCTAGAAAAGGTTAAAAAACTAAGTAAGAAGCATATGCTGATCGTTGTAATTAAAGGGGCACATACTATTATTGTATATAAGGACGACCTCTATATAAATAACACTGGAAACCCTGGAATGGCAACTGCAGGAAGCGGAGATGTATTATCGGGTGTAATTACATCCCTTATCTCTCAAAAATATGAACCTTTAATTGCTGCTGTTTTTGGGGTTTATTTACATGGTAAAACAGGAGATATACTTGCTGAAGAAAGGAGTTATGAAGGTTTGATCGCTGGAGATATTGCTGATAATATTGGAAGATCAATTTTAGATTTGTTTAAAAATGAAATGCAATCTGAAGGGAATTGAAGAATTTTCAGTTATTTTAGCACTTGTTTAAGCAAGGCAGCTAATTAGTTTTGCGTAAATAAACCTCAAATATTCTTTAAGAATTTCTAGGAACGCGAAGGTTCTCGATTTCTTTTCTTTATAAAATGTCACATTGTTTATGAGTTCATACCACTATATAAGTTCTGCAGTACTTGATCTGCAAATAATTCAAGACATCCTTCAAAATAAATTGAAACTGGAATTGAGTGAAGAGTCTAGGGTAAATATTGTAAAATCAAGAAAATATTTAGACGAAAAGATTAAACAAAGTGATGTTCCTGTATATGGAATTAATACTGGTTTTGGTTCTCTGTGTAATGTAAAGATCTCCAATGATCACCTAACGCAACTTCAGGAAAATTTAGTTATGTCTCATGCATGCGGTACGGGTGCATTAGTTGCCAAGCCAATTATTCGTTTGATGTTATTGTTGAAAATCCAGTCCTTAAGCTACGGAAATAGTGGAATTGCATTGGAAACTGTAGAGCGATTAATAGATTTTTATAATGAAGATATTTTACCCGTAATTTACGAACAAGGTTCGTTGGGAGCTTCTGGTGATCTTGCCCCTTTGGCTCATATGTCTTTACCATTACTCGGGAAAGGAGAAGTATATTTTAAGGGCGAAAAATTAGATGCTGCAATGGTATTGGAGAAGTTTAATTGGAAACCAATAGTAATGCAATCTAAAGAAGGTTTGGCTTTGCTAAATGGAACTCAATTTATGAGTGCTCATGGAGTTTATGCCTTGATAGAATCTTATAGGTTATGTTATTTGGCAGATGTTATTGGGGCTGTTTCTATAGATGCATTTAATTGCAATATGTCTCCTTATGATGAACTTGTACATATGGTGCGTCCTCACCGAGGACAAGTAAAAACGGCAGAAAGAATTAGAGAATTCTTAAAGGGAAGTGAAATAGCAATGAAGGAGAAGGCTAGTGTTCAAGATCCTTATTCTTTTAGATGCATCCCACAGGTACATGGAGCAAGTAAAGACACATTGTCCTTTGCTAGAAAAACTATAAAAACAGAGATCAACTCTGTAACAGATAATCCTAATATTTTTATTGAAGCAGATAAGATCATTTCTGGTGGCAACTTTCATGGTCAACCTTTAGCATTAGCTTTAGATTATATGGCGATTGCAATGGCAGAGATCGGGAATATATCTGAAAGAAGGATCTATCAGTTAGTTTCAGGATTAAGAGACCTTCCCACATTTTTAGTTGAAAATCCGGGATTAAATAGTGGCTTTATGATTCCTCAATATACTGCGGCAAGTATTGTGAGCCAGAATAAACAATATGCCACTCCCTCTAGTATAGATTCTATAGTTTCCTCCAATGGCCAGGAAGATCATGTTAGCATGGGCTCTAACGGGGCTACTAAACTCATAAAGGTGATAGATAATATTTCGACTATTCTGGCAATAGAATTGTTTAATGCCTCCCAAGCCTTGCATTATAGGGAACCACAGAAAACATCTATATTTCTACAAGAAATAATTGCAGATTTTAGGAAAGTGGTGCCAATATTATTGGAGGATCAAATAATGTCTACACATATTAAAGCAGCCAAAACCTTCGTCGATAATTTTAAGATTGATCCTCAGGCTTTATTCGATTAGATAAGTTGGTGTTTCATCCAATTAACAGCTTCGTCTAGATTTTCAAAAAATTCAAAAGAACTTCTATTTCTGAAAAATTGTTTTTCTATAATAGAGTTTTGTTTAACCACTGGGTTTTTAGACACAATTGCTATGGCAACCAGACTGGAAACATTAGCAGATTCTAAATGAATCATTGGGTTTACAGAATATGAGTTCACTCTATTTGATATATAACCGTAAGGTTGGTTATTAAATCGGTCACGAGCTAATTCCAAAAGTTCTTGATTATGAGGAATATCGAAAAGAATGCCCTCGTTTAGTTCGGCTATTTGAATATTATTAACAAATGTTACCGATCCAAATTCAAGCTCAAGAGCAGATTTTACCATAAATTATAAGAGAATGTTATGAATTCAAATTTAACATTTTGGATAAGAAAACCAAGGATTTTCTGTTTACAAAATAAACCATTTAATCTGTTGAACCTCAGCAAAATAAAGTGCTTTGGGGGTTTTGCCCTAAAAAATTTAGAGTGTGATGAGCGATTACAACAAAAAAAGACAGCCAATAAATATGAATTTATGGCTGTCTTCTTATTAAACAAATAAATTATTAAACTTCGTTCTCTTCTGTAGCTTTTTCAATTTTAATTGTAAGCTTATCATTTTCCTTATCTAAATCCATGAATATTTTATCACCTTCTTCAAGATGAGAAGTTATTATTTCTTCAGCTAAAGCATCTTCTATATATTTTTGAATAGCTCTATTTAAAGGACGTGCACCATATTCTTTATCGAATCCTTTATCTGCAATATAGTCCTTGGCACTTTCACTTAGTATTAAAGTATAACCAATAACACCAATTCTAGAATAAAGTTTCTCTAATTCAATATCAATGATCTTATGTATATCATCTCTATCTAGGGAATTAAAGATCACCACATCATCTATCCTATTTAAGAATTCTGGAGCAAATGCTTTCTTTAATGCATTTTGAATAACACTTCTAGCATTATCATCTATTTGAGATTTTTGAGAAGCGGTACCAAATCCAACACCTTGTCCAAAATCTTTTAGTTTTCTAGATCCAATATTAGAAGTCATTATAATAATAGTATTTCTAAAATCGATCTTTCTACCTAAACTATCTGTAAGGTATCCATCATCCAATACCTGTAATAACATATTAAAAACATCTGGATGTGCTTTTTCTACCTCATCTAGTAGGATAACAGCATAAGGTTTACGTCTAACTTTTTCTGTTAATTGTCCACCTTCTTCATAACCAATGTATCCCGGAGGTGCACCAATTAATCTAGAGATAGCAAACTTTTCCATATACTCACTCATATCAATTCTTATGAGGGTATCATCATTATCAAACAATTGCTTTGCAAGAACTTTCGCAAGTTGTGTTTTACCAACTCCTGTTTGCCCTAGGAAAATAAACGAACCAATTGGCTTATTAGGATCTTTTAATCCAGCCCTATTTCGTTGAATTGCTTTAACTACTTTGTTAACGGCATCATCCTGCCCAATCACTTTTCCTTTTATACGATCTGGAAGTTCTGCTAGTTTAGTGATCTCTGTTTGTGCAATCCTGTTTACTGGAACACCAGTCATCATAGAAACAACATCTGCAACATGATCTTCTGTAACAGTTTCCTTGTGCAATTTAGATTCCTCTTCCCATTTCTCTTGAGCAATACTTAATTGTTTCTCTAGATTCTTCTCGTCATCTCTTAACTTCGCAGCTTCTTCATACTTTTGTTTTTTAACTACAGCATTTTTATCTTCTCGAACCGCCTCCAATTTTTGTTCTAAATCTAAGATTTGTTTAGGCACTTCGATATTTGTAATATGAACACGTGCGCCAGCTTCATCTAAAGCATCTATAGCCTTATCTGGAAGAAATCTATCTGTAATATATCTATTGGTTAATTTTACACAGGCACTTATAGCCTCTGGTGTATAAAGAACATTGTGATGTTCTTCGTATTTACCTTTAATATTATTTAAGATCTCTAAAGTCTCGTCTACTGTGGTAGGCTCTACGATCACTTTTTGAAATCTTCTTTCTAAGGCACCATCTTTTTCTATGTATTGTCTGTACTCATCTAATGTGGTAGCACCGATACACTGAATTTCCCCTCGTGCTAAGGCTGGCTTAAACATATTACTTGCATCTAAACTTCCGGTAGCGCCGCCTGCACCAACGATAGTATGAATCTCATCTATAAAAAGAATAATATCATCATTCTTCTCAAGCTCGTTCATAACCGCTTTCATACGTTCTTCAAATTGTCCTCTGTACTTTGTTCCAGCTACTAAACTTGCAAGGTCCAAGGTTACAACGCGCTTGTCGAAAAGAATTCTTGAAACTTTACGTTGTACAATTCTTAAAGCTAATCCTTCCGCAATTGCAGATTTACCCACACCTGGTTCTCCAATTAAAAGAGGATTGTTTTTCTTACGTCTACTTAGAATTTGACTCACACGTTCAATTTCCTTTTCTCTACCAACAACAGGATCTAACTTATCTACCTCTGCCATTGCAGTGAGATCTCTTCCGAAGTTATCTAAAACAGGAGTTTTAGATTTCTTATTGGTTTTCCCAGCATTGCTAAAAGGATTGTCCTTAGTTGTATCATCTGAATTCGCATCTTCATCTGAAAATGATTCAGCTCTTGGAGCTTCTAGATAATCGTCATCATTTGTAATCATATATTTAAATTGATCTTTAACTCCATCGTAATCAATCTTCAATTTATTTAAAAGTTTGGTCGTAGGGTCATTTTCATTTCTTAGAATGCACAATAATAAATGTGCTGTATTTATAGAGGTGCTTTGAAAAAGTTTAGCCTCCAAAAATGTGGTTTTTAAAGCCCGCTCTGCTTGTCTAGTAAGGTGTAAATTCTTTTTTTCATTAGAAATTCCTAAAGATTCTGGGTTTGCAGGGCTTAATATTTCTACTTTTCGTCTTAAATGACTCAAGTCTATATCTAGGGCATTCAATATGTTTATGGCTTTACCATCTCCATCTCGCAATAGCCCTAGCATTAAATGTTCTGTACCAATAAAGTCGTGACCTAGCCTAAGAGCTTCTTCTTTGCTATAGGCAATCACATCCTTTACTTTGGGAGAAAAATTATCATCCATCTTATTTACTTTCTCTAAAATTATATATTAACAATTATGGGGGTAGTTCAAAAATTATACCTATTAGGTAATGTGTCGCTAGCTAATTGACAAAATTACTTTCAATATACAAAATATAAGATAGTTAACTTATTAACGAAGCTGCGCTAATTTTTTGTTAATAAATTTTATACAAAGCCTTGTCAATAGTAGTCAAAACAACTGCAAAATCCGTAAATTGGCACGTTATATTTTCAAACTAAATTAAAATATTTAATATGGCTGAAGGAGAAAAGTTAATTCCTATCAACATTGAAGATGAAATGAAATCGGCTTATATCGATTATTCGATGTCGGTCATTGTGTCACGTGCTCTACCTGATGTTCGTGACGGATTAAAACCTGTTCATAGAAGGGTTTTGTTCGGGATGCATGAATTAGGTATTCGAGCTACTGGAGCTCACAAAAAATCTGCAAGAATTGTAGGGGAAGTATTAGGTAAGTATCACCCACACGGGGATACCTCTGTATACGACGCTATGGTGCGTATGGCTCAAGAATGGAGTTTACGATATATGCTTGTAGACGGTCAAGGTAACTTTGGATCTATAGATGGTGATAGTCCTGCAGCAATGCGATATACGGAAGCCAGAATGCGGAAGATCGCAGAAGATATGTTGGCAGATATAGACAAAGAGACTGTAGACCACCGATTGAATTTTGATGATACTTTAGAAGAACCTACCGTATTACCTACACGAGTTCCCAATTTGTTGATAAATGGAGCTAGTGGAATTGCAGTGGGTATGGCAACCAATATGCCTCCTCATAATTTATCTGAAGTTATTGATGGTACCGTTGCGTACATTGAGAACAACGATATAGAAATAGACGAGTTGATCACGCATATTAAAGCCCCAGATTTCCCAACGGGAGGTGTGATTTATGGATACGATGGTGTTCGTGAAGCTTTTAAGACTGGTAGAGGTAGAGTGATGATGCGTGCTAAATCTACTTTAGAGGAAGTTCACGGGCGGGAAGCAATTATCGTAACCGAGATACCATATCAGGTGAATAAAGCCGATATGATCAAGAAAACTGCAGATCTTGTTAATGAAAAGAAGATCGAAGGGATTTCTACTATTAGAGATGAATCTGATAGAAACGGAATGAGAATCGTTTATATTCTTAAGCGAGATGCGATTCCAAATATCGTATTAAATACACTTTTTAAGCATACCGCACTTCAAACCAGTTTTAGTGTTAACAACATTGCCTTAGTTAAAGGTCGACCTGAGATGTTGAATTTGAAGGATATGATCGTTCATTTCGTGGAACATCGCCATGAAGTTGTTGTAAGACGTACTCAATACGAATTGCGTAAAGCAGAAGAGAGAGCACATATTTTAGAGGGATTAATCATTGCTTCAGATAATATAGACGAAGTAATTGCTTTAATTAGATCTTCCAGTAATGGAGATGAAGCTCGATCTAAATTAATAGAACGTTTCAGCTTATCTGAACTTCAAGCCAAAGCGATCGTAGAAATGCGATTAAGACAACTTACGGGACTGGAACAAGATAAATTGCGTTCAGAATATGACGAGATCATTAAAACTATTGAGGATCTTAAAGATATTCTTGCTAGAAAAGAACGTCGTATGCAAGTTATTACAGATGAGTTGTTGGAGATCAAGAATAAATATGGAGATGAGCGTAGATCTGTTATAGAATATGCAGGAGGAGATCTTAGTATAGAAGATATGATTCCAGATGAGCAAGTAGTTATTACTATATCTCATGCAGGTTATATTAAAAGGACATCTCTTACAGAATATAAAACTCAAAATAGAGGTGGAGTTGGGCAAAAAGGTTCTACCACAAGAAATGAAGATTTCTTAGAACATTTATTCACAGGAACCAATCACCAATACATGATCTTTTTCACTCAGAAAGGAAAGTGTTTCTGGATGCGTGTTTATGAAATTCCTGAAGGAAGTAAAACCTCGAAGGGTAGAGCTATTCAGAATTTAATTAATATTGAACCAGACGATAAAGTGAAAGCGTTTATTTGTACACAGGATCTTAAAGATGAAGAGTATATAAATAATCACTTTGTGATCATGGCTACTAAGAAAGGTCAGGTTAAGAAAACTTCTTTAGAGCAATATTCTAGACCTAGAATAAATGGAATTAATGCCATTACTATTCGTGAAGATGATGAGCTTTTAGAGGCTAAACTTACTACAGGTAATAGTCATGTAATGTTGGCAATTAAAAGTGGTAAGGCAATTCGTTTTGAGGAAGAAAAAACCAGACCAATGGGGAGAAATGCCTCAGGAGTTAGAGGTATTACTTTAGCCAGTGATGAAGATGAGGTTGTTGGAATGATCGCCGTGAATGAAATGGATACAGATATTTTAGTAGTTTCTGCAAATGGATATGGAAAACGTTCTAAACTTGATGACTACCGAATTACAAATCGTGGTGGGAAAGGTGTTAAAACAATTTCTGTAACAGAAAAGACTGGAGAATTAGTAGCAATTAAAAACGTTAGTGATAACGATGATCTTATGATCATTAATAGATCTGGACTTGCTATTAGAATGAGCGTCGATAATTTAAGAGTGATGGGAAGAGCTACACAAGGAGTTCGACTTATTAACCTTAAGAGTAATGATGCCATTGCAGCAGTTGCCAAAGTAATGAAGGATGATGAGGAAGTAGAAGTGCTTCTAGATGAGCTTTCAGACACCGAAATCAGTGATGAAAATGCTGATGGCACAACATTTGTAGAAAACAACGAAGATGAATAACTAACAAAAATCAATATTAGAATGAAAAAGAATATTTTATCCATAGGCTTGTCTCTAATTTCCATAGTTGCAATTGCCCAGAAAAAAGAAGTTCGCGATGCTGGTAAAGCAATCGATAAAGGAAGTTATGCAGAAGCAAAGACTTTATTAACCCAAGCAGAATCTATGTTGGGTGATGCTAATGATAATCTTAAAGAAGACTTTTACGTTTTTAAAGGACAAGCATATCTAGGTACTGGAGAAGGTGTTTCTATAAAAGACCTAATGACAGCTTCAGAGGCATTTAAAAAAGCTGAAGAATTAGGTAATGCAGAGGCAGCCGCTCAAGGTTTATCTGGTGTTACAAATAGTTTGATCCAAAGTGCAATAAACGATCAGAATGCTGAGAAATATGATTTAGCTGCTGAAAAATTGTATGCAGGATATCAATTGAATCCTAAGGATACTTTGTATCTATATTTTGCAGCCTCTAATGCAGTAACTGCGAAAGATTACGAGACTGCGCTTACGTACTACGAGAATCTTAAGGAGCTTGGTTATACTGGAATTGAAACTCAGTATATAGCAATAAATAAAGCTACTGGCGAGGAAGAGACTATGTCCAAATCCCAACGTGATTTAATGGTTAAAGCTGGTGAATATATTCAGCCAGAGGATAGAGTAATTCCTTCTAAAGCGGGAGAGATCACTAAAAACATCGCCTTAATATATATTGAGCAAGGTAAAGAAGAAGAAGCTGTGAAGGCTTTAGAAGCGGCAAAAGCTGCTAATCCAGATGACGCTTCCTTAATGCAAACCGAAGCAGATATGTATTACAAAATGGGTAAAAAAGATAAGTATAAAGAAATTATGGAGCAGATTGTAGCTCAAGATCCAACAAATGGGACTTTATACTATAACTTAGGAGTTACCGCTTTTGAAATGGGTGATAATGATGGAGCGATTTCTTATTACGAAAAAGCTTTGGAGCATAAGCCAGAAATGACTGAAGCTCGTTTAAATATCGCTGCTGCAATATTAGCTAACGAAGCTAAGATTGTTGAAGAAATGAATACTTTAGGAATGAGCAAAGCAGATACTAAGAAGTATGATGAACTTGCTGGAAAGCGTAAAGACGTTTATAGAAAAGCGCTTCCATATTTAGAAACAGTTATGCAAAATGATGCTGATAATCTAGAGGCTATTAGAACTGCTATGAATATCTATTACCAATTAGGAGATAATGAAAAAGCAGATGCATTACAAGCAAAATTAACTGCTAAGGAAAACAAATAAGAATTGTAAATTTTTATTACAAAAAAAGGCTGTCATTAATGACAGCCTTTTTTTGTTTCATATTATTCTAAAAAATATCTATTTTATAGACTAATCGTGAAAGCTTTACCCTTTAAATGATTTTTTTAATCACTCTTAGTTGGTGAGTATGTCTTTTAAGATCTGCATTAAAAATACCAGAATGATCTATTCTATCTATTCTCACTTTTCCATTAACATGAATAATATAATTATCATGCATAATAATTCCAACATGCGTGATCTTTCCTTCAGAATTATCAAAAAAAGCGAGATCTCCTGGTTCACTTTCTTCTATAAAACTTAGAGCTTCTCCTTGTGTAGCTTGCTGTGAGGCGTCTCTTAACAAAGAATAACCATTTAGCATGTATACCATTTGAGTAAACCCACTGCAATCTATTCCAAAGGGAGTTTTTCCACCCCACATGTAAGGTGCGTTAAGGTATAAAAGTGCAATTTTCACCAAATTAGTTTTATCCTTTACACCAGAAATACTACTTCCGTCAAAACTGTTTTTTAGGGGTGTATTACTATTAAGGACAGAACCCAAAGAAATAGTGGTTAAACCCTCCAGCTCATCTGTTATGAATTCGATGAGGTCTGCAGAATATCTTCTTTCTTCAGAAGAAAGATCAAAATAAACTGATTCTTCAACCTTAACATATTGTCGATTATCTATCCAACCTTCGTAAGAATCGAATGCAATACGAATTCGGCTCCATTTACCACGTTCCTCAAGAACTTTAAAATATTCCCCATACAAGAGCTGGGTAACCATTTCGGAAGTATCGGCCGGCTGAATTCTAACCGGCACAATACTTAAGTTGCATATTCCGTATTGCATTAATTAAAGCTTGCTAATTTAACTTAGTCTCTCTGAATTACAATTGCAGATGCTCCACCACCTCCATTGCAAATTGCAGCAGCTCCGGTTTTTGCATTATTTTGCTCTAAAACATTCATTAGAGTAATAATAATTCTAACACCAGAACATCCTAGAGGATGACCTAAAGAAACCGCTCCACCATTTACGTTGGTATTTTTATCTGTAAGACCTAAGATCTTCATATTAGCCAATCCAACAACGGCAAAAGCCTCGTTAAATTCGAAAAAGTCTATGTCATCCTTATTCATGCCTGCTTTAGCTAATGCTTTTGGAAGGGCCTTAGACGGTGCAGTGGTAAACCATTTTGGTTCTTGTGCAGCATCTGCGAAACTTTTTATACTCGCTAATACTTTCAATCCTAATTCATCTGCTTTTTCACGACTCATTAAGATCACTGCACCAGCTCCATCATTAATTGTTGAAGCATTTGCTGCAGTAACAGTACCATCTTTAGAAAATGCAGGACGTAAAGAAGAGATTTTATCCATTCTTACATTCTTGAATTCTTCATCTTCTTTAATTACAATAGGGTCTCCTTTTCTTTGAGGAACTTCTACAGGAACAACTTCATTATCAAATTTTCCATCTTTCCATGCTTTAGCAGAACGCTCATAAGATTGAACCGCAAAAGCATCTTGATCTTCTCTACTAAAATTATGTTCTGTAGCACATAGATCTGCACAGGTTCCCATTGCATTATGATCGTACGCATCTACTAGTCCATCTTTTTGCATTCCATCGATCATGGTAGCTGGACCAAATTTTTGACCAGATCTTAAATGCATATAGTGTGGGATCAAACTCATGTTTTCCATTCCTCCGGCAACAACAATGTTGGCATCACCAAGCATGATAGCTTGTGCACCTTGCATTACAGCTTTCATTCCACTGGCACATACTTTATTTATTGTAGTACAGGGTACAGTATCCGGGATTCCGGCACCTAATGCAGCTTGCCTAGCTGGCGCTTGTCCAACACCGGCTTGTACTACGTTACCCATTAATACTTCATCTACCATTTCTGGTTTTAATCCTATTTTATTTAAAGCTCCTTGAATTGCGATAGAACCTAATTTTGTTGCTGGTACTGTAGATAATCCACCTAGAAAACTTCCTATTGGTGTTCTTGCAGCACTTACAATTACTACTTCCTTATTCATAACTTAAAATTTTAATTTTCTCTTGATGCGAATTTAGTGATTTTATCAAGAACAAACCAAGGCTTCTAGGTGCACCGTGTTTTTTTACTACATTTGAAAAATAGTATTAAAATACATGAAGAATTTCGTAAACAACTTTTACAAAAATCAAGCATTATTCTACAAGATTTTTCTGTTTATAGTCACGACGGTTTTAATAGTTTATCTTCTTCCAAAAGGAGGTAAATTTAAATATGAGATCACTAAAGGCAAGCCTTGGCAATATGAAAATCTATATGCGCCATTTGATTTTGCGATCTTAAAAAGTGATGCTGAAATAGTTAAAGAAAAGCTTCAGATAAATACCAACCATATTCCTTATTACACGGTTAATAAGAATATGGTAGAACTGGTAAGGTCTAAAGTTCCTGAACAATTAGGGAAAACCTTCACCGATAGTATTTTAAAAAGGAAAAGAGGGCAGTTATCTGGTTTTATAGATAAGACCCTAGATAACATCTATGAATATGGAGTTTTACTTGAAGGAAAACCTGCCGACGCAAATAAACTGGTTTATTTAAAAAGAGGAAACGAGGCGTTTGAAGTTAATTATGACAAATTATTACTTCAAGATGAAATTCGCCCCTATTTAAATGTTCAAATAGACAAAAGTAATCTCTCTTCACTAAAGCCCGAGTTATTAGAGTTCTTTTATAATATAATTAAGCCTAATGTTACCTACGATTCTGGGTTTACTCAAAAGGAATTGGATAGTAAATTAAGTTCTATTTCTTACACTCGAGGAAGTATAGAACGTGGAACTATAATAATTTCTAAAGGGGAAATAGTAGAAGGGGAAACTTTAGATATTTTAACCTCACTTAAATCTGAATATGAATCTCAAGTATGGAGTGATTCTAGTTACAATTGGATCTTATTTGGTTACAGTATACTAGTTTGTCTTGCCTTGTTGATGTTGCTTTTATTTATTAGAAGAAATAGAAGAGATATTTTCGATAATAATGTGAAGGTTTCTTTTATTTTCTTTAATATTTTATTGATGGTTTTTTTAACCACATTAGTTGTAAAATTCGAGGCAAAATATCTATATATCGTTCCGCTTTGTATACTACCCTTAACCTTAAAGGCTTTTTTTGATTCCAGATTGGGACTGTTCGCTCATGTGATCACCGTGCTTATTTTGGGTTTTGTAGTTCCTAATAGTTACGAGTATATGTTCCTTCAAATCATCGCTGGGATCGTTACTATTCTTACAGTTTCAGAATTGTATAAGAGAGCTAATTTATTTATTTCAGTAGGACAAATAACCTTTATTTATATTCTAGTTTATTTTGCTTTCACCATTATTCAAGAAGGAAATATACAGGATCTTAATTCTGAAATGTTTCTTACGTTTATCTTAGGTGGATTGGCAACTTTATTCGTGCAGCCGCTAATATATATATATGAAAAACTTTTCGGTTTGGTTTCAGATATGTCCCTATTAGAATTGTCTGATACTAATTCTAAACTACTAAAAGAATTGGCAGAGAAAGCTCCAGGTACTTTCCATCATTCTCTAAATGTTGCAAACTTAGCTGAAGCTGCCGCCAATGAAATTGGGGCAAATGCTATGTTGGCTAGGGTAGGAGCCTTATATCATGATATTGGTAAAATGGAAAACTCTACCTATTTTTCTGAAAATCAAACAAGTTCTGTGAATTCTCATGATGAGTTATCTCCGGCAGAAAGTGCTGAAGTAATTATTAATCACGTGATCCATGGAATAGAAATAGCTAGAAAAAACAATCTGCCAGATAGGGTGATAGATTTTATTAGAACTCATCATGGTACATCTTTGGTGTATTTCTTTTATATGAAAGAAAAGGAAATGAATGATAAAGTTTCCACTTTGGATTTTAGATATCCTGGTCCAATTCCTTTTAGCAAGGAAACTGCCATTTTAATGATGTGTGACAGTGTAGAAGCTGCCAGTAAGAGTTTAAAGGAACCAACTACCGCGAAAATCGACGATTTTGTAGAAAGGATCATTAATAAACAAATGGATGAAGCTCAGTTCTTAAACGCAAATATCACTTTTAAAGAGATCCAGCTAATCAAAAAAATATTGAAACAAAAACTGAAAAATATTTTCCATTTAAGAGTAGAATATCCAGAATAGCGCTAGCGAACTTCAAGTATTTTTATTTCTTTTTCGTTTAACATAAATGTTTCTCCCGCTTTCTTACCCTTTAGTTTTTCATAAATAGGCGCTTCGGTAGAGATCACATATACACTACTGCCATCGTCCATATTAATTTTTCCTAAAGCACAAGCAATAAAGTAATAATTATTTTCGGTTTCAATGATGCTTCCAAATTTTATGGACTCGCTATAATGTTCTCTATCTACTTTATTAAGCGTGAGTTTCATATTTTGCGCAGTATCAAGATATTTTGCATATTTTTCGAAATCCCCTAATAATTCTCCCTTACTTCCTTCTTCATCATAATCTGTATGTACATCATTTGCTTCCATAGACTCTTTTATAGTATCCATTTCTGCCTTGTAACGTTGTATTTGCTTATTTATAGCATCTAAGCTATTATTGAATAATTGGGTTTTATTTGGTATCATTTTTATAGTTTTAATTAAAAGTAGGTATCACTTTTTAACTGATATAATTATTTGCAAAATTTTAATAATTGATAATTTTCCAATTCATCCATTATATATAAGTCCATAGGCTTATATTAGTTATTTATAAGTCTACAGACTAATATTTTATGTTTATAAGGCTTCAGACTAATAAATTTTATATATTTGAAGTTATGATAGCAGTTTTAACAGCAGACTTAATAGATTCTTCTCTCTACGAAGAGAATGTCCTGCAAGAAGTATTAGATACTCTTAAGCAAGAGTTTAAAGACATCGCAGAGGAATATGGCAAGAATGAAATACGTCTTGAAATTTACAGAGGAGACAGTTTTCAAGGAATAATTAAAAATCCTGAGAACGCCTTAAAAATCGCATTACAAATAAAAACAGCAATAAACAGAATTCATTTTAAGGAAACGGTTAAGAATAAAGCCTATTCAAAAATCGCAGATTTTAAGATAGCTATAGGGATTGGAGAGCAAGAATTAGAACGAGAATCAATTGCAGAGTCTAATGGTCCAGCGTTTCAGTTTTCAGGCCGAACCTTAGATGAAATGAAAACCGAACATAGAAAAACTAAATTAAAGACCAATTCTGAGGAAATAAATGATGAATTTAATACCTCTCTATTCCTGTTAGATACCATTACAGATAAATGGAGTACAGCATCTGCAGAAGTAGTATACTATCTTTTAAAAGACCTTAAGGAACGAGAAGTGGCAGAAGCTATTAATATTAGTCAGTCTGCCGTAAATCAGCGTAAAAAGGCTGCTGGATGGGATGCTATTTCGGTTTTATTAAATAGGTATAGAACAGTGATCACGAACAAGTTAGAAAACAGAAGATAACATGCTTATTTTAATACAATTATTGATAGCACATCTCTTAACCGATTTTGCGCTTCAGCCCACAAGCTGGATAAAGCACAAAAGAAAATATAAGGTAAGATCTTATTTTTTGATCATTCATGCCATAATCGCAGGAGTGCTAACGGTACTATTTTTACAGCAATTAGAGTGGTGGTATATAGGTTTAGTTATAAGCATCACACATTTTTTAATAGATTGGTGGAAACTAAATCAGAAAAAAGACAACTTAAAATATTTTATTCTAGATCAGATCTTTCATTTATTAATAATAGTTATAGTATGGTTATACTTAATAAATGGATATTCCAGGATCCTTCCCGTTTTAAAAGAAATATTTAATTCTATAACTATACTTACGATCTTAGGATCTTATCTATTTGTGATCTTCCCAGCAGGGTTTTTAATTGGAAAAGCCACCAAAAGATGGCAAAATGAAATTGAAGAGACCAATAAAAAGACCAGTCTAGATGATGCCGGTCGCTATATTGGGATTTTTGAAAGGATCCTTGTTCTAACATTTATACTTACAAGTAATTTCTCTGCAATCGGTTTTTTAATCGCAGCCAAGTCTATTCTAAGATTTAGTGATAAATCTGAAACAGGAGCTAGGAAGCAAACAGAATATGTGCTTATAGGAACTCTAATAAGCTTTACCATAACAATCCTTCTAGGATTATTAGTAAGCCATTTCTTGTTCTAGTAATTGAATATTGCTAAACATTCGTTCTTTAACGAGATTCATCATTCGCTTATTTAGGGCCGAAGAATTTTCTATATATAATAGATATTCTTCTATTGTAAATTGGCCCATAACGATCCCTTTTAAGCTATTTCTAAATTTAATATCCCGTTGAATGGCATTTTCAATAAAGCTCAATTTCTTTTGTACAGAATAAGAATGAAAGCTGTTTTTGTGTTTCTTAATGTAGTTCCTGAAGACTTCAACAAAGAGCTCATTTTGAAGTTTAATAACGGGGCGGAGGGTTTTGTTTTGAAAATGTTCATCACGACTCATTTTTTCTGAAACTCTTGCCGATGGAATTTCTGGTCTTAGACGAAGCAATTCAGTATCTCGATGATTCATAGTTATGAAGTTTATTAAATTTAATTAAAATATAGCCAGATTATAAAATAGACTAGTCGACTTTTAAACCGATTTATAAACAAATTGCTCAGTTAAAAGTGTCTTAATCACTTAGCCTTTTGCCATGTTCTTTTTATCTTTAATCAAATTGAAAAAAAGTTATGATCGTATCCCGAAATCCCTATAATGGTCAAGAAGTAGCCAGTATCAAAGAATTTTCTAAAAAAGATATAGATAGTGCATTAGAAGCAGCCAACGAAAGATATCAAAGTTGGAAACACACATCCCTTAGTGAACGTGCCAAATTGATGATGGCAGCTGCAAAAGAATTAAAAAAGAATAAGCAAGAATATGCTGAAACCATTACCTTGGAAATGGGAAAGCCAATTACTCAGTCCATTGCAGAAGTAGAAAAATGTGCATGGGTATGTGAATATTATGCTGAAAATGCAGAGCAATTTTTAGCTAAAGAAATGATTAATACAGATGCTAGAAAGAGTTATACCTCCTTTGAACCTATAGGGATCGTACTTGCGGTAATGCCATGGAATTATCCTTTCTGGCAAGTTTTTAGATTTGCAGCTCCGGCATTAATGGCAGGAAACATAGGTGTGTTAAAACATGCTAGTAACGTAATGCAATCTGCAAACAATATTCAGAAAATATTTGAAAGAGCAGGTTTTCCAAAAGCTTGTTTTCAAAACCTTCCTATTGGCAGTAAGCAAGTGGAAGATATAATTAGAGATCCTAGAATTAAAGCGGTTACCCTTACAGGAAGTAAACCTGCAGGTAGTGCGGTAGCTTCGGTTGCTGCAGAAGAGATAAAAAAATCTGTTTTAGAATTAGGCGGGAGCAATGCTTTGGTGGTTTTTAAAGATGCTAATATAAAAAAGACAGTGGATATCTGCGTTCAAGCAAGATTTCAGAATACTGGTCAAAGCTGTATTGCAGGAAAAAGACTTTTATTACACGATTCTATAGCGGAAGAATTTTTAGAACTGTTCTCTAAGAAGGTGAGAGAGCTGAAAAGCGGGGACCCTATGGATAAAGAGACATATATTGGAGTTTTAGCAAGAGAAGATCTTGCAGAAGATCTTGAAAAGCAAGTAGAAGCCTCTGTAAAGCAAGGAGCAAAGATTCATTTAGGAGGTGTTAGAAACGGCACTTATTATGAACCTACAATTATAACGGGCGTTACTAAGGAAATGACCGTATTTAAAGAAGAAACCTTTGGGCCAGTAATTTCTGTAACAACTTTTAAAGATGAAAAAGAGGCTGTAGAACTCGTGAATTTTTCAGATTTTGGATTGGGAGTTTCTGTTTTTACCGAAGATCTTGAATTTGCAGAAAAAATATGCCCAGAATTCGATGATGGAGCGGTGTTCATAAATGAATTAGTTAAGAGTGATCCTAGGTTGCCTTTTGGTGGAACAAAAATATCTGGATATGGAAGAGAATTATCTATTCACGGAATTAGAGAGTTTGTTAATAAGAAAACTGTATATATAAGTTAAGCCTTTGGAAGATATTGAATCTTAAAAGAAGAGCAGAGAAATGTGTTATAAAGGAAGTATTGCTGCAGAGGAAAGAAGAATTCAGGATCGGGTGTCCAGAAATTTTAAGGATAAGATTAAATACACTCCTTCCTATAACATAAATGCTTTTGCAAATCCGCAAATATATATTGTTGCTCAGGATGATCCAGATGTTATTAATCTTGGTGTTTGGGGCTTAGTTCCAAACTGGAAAACAAATGATCCCAAGGGGTTTTTGAGCAAAAAACAGTATACTAATAATGCTAGAGGCGAGGATCTATATGAAACTCCATCATATAAAGACCATGTGGTAAATGAGCGATGTTGGATCTTGTTTGATGGATTTTTTGAACCTCACTATCATTCTCCTAAAATTCAACAACCTTATTTTTGTTATATCCCAGAAGGAAGATCTATTTCAAAAAGACAGATATTGACTATTGCAGGGATATATTCCAAAATTCAAGATGAGTATTATGTGAGTTTAATTACCACGGAGGCTAACGATTTTTTTTCTGAAATTCATAATAAACAAAAAAGAATGCCTCTTGTATTGGATACTAGTTTACGTGAAAAGTGGCTCTTAAAGGATCAACCTAAAACTATGATTCTGGATTTAGTAGCTAATGGATTTACAAAAGATAAGTTTTATGCCCATCCAGTATCAAATCAATTATATAAAGGAAGTAATGAGGAATCAACAATTAGAGCTGTAGAACCTTTTCAATCTCCTTCTTTATTTAATTAAGCGCAAAAAACTTTAAACTAAATGAGGCAAGAAATAGCAATTACGGTAGACGCTGTAATATTAAAGGATTTAAAATCTTCTACCAGTATACTTTTAATTAAAAGAAAGAATGAGCCTTTTAAACATACGTGGGCTTTACCTGGAGGTTTTCTAGAAGTAAACGAAAATTTAATAAATGGAGCAAAGAGAGAATTGCTTGAGGAAACAGGTGTAGAAATAGAAGGTTTAAAGCAATTAAGAACCTATGGCGATCTAAAGAGAGATCCTAGAGGTAGAACAATCTCTATAGCTTTTATTGGCATTATAAATCATGAAATTAATATAAAGGCGGGTGATGATGCTAAAGAAGCAAAATGGTTTAATTTAGAGGAATTGCCAGAACTTGCATTTGATCATTCTAAAATAATTATAGATGCAAAAATATACTTTGAGAATAATAACTTATAAATTATAATACATGAGATTTCACACTAGAAAATGGGTAAAACCACAAGATCTTAATCCTAACGCATCTTTATTTGGAGGCAGATTATTGGAATGGATAGATGAAGAATGCGCTCTTTACTCTATCATTCAATTAGAAAATCCGAAAGTAGTTACCAAGTTTATGAGTGAAATTAATTTTAAGAGCTCTGCAAGTCAGGGGGATATAATTGAAATTGGAATTGATGTTGTTAAATTTGGGAATGCATCCCTAACCTTGCGCTGTGAAGTTAGGAATAAGATGACACGAGAAACGATAATCTCCATAGAGAATATTGTAATGGTAAGTCTAGATGAACTTGGAAAACCACAAGCTCATGGAAAGTCTGAAATTGAATTTGTGAAGGATAGACTTAAGGATTAATTTTTTTATCTGCATTTTTATTTTGTTGCTGGGATGATAATCGTATTGGAAGATCTACATCCTTGTTTCCTCCATAGATCTTTATTTCTTGGATATCTGCTGGCATATAATATCCATTGTCTTCTAAGGCCTCTTTAACGGCTCTTACCACGTTTCCTTTGGTTGTGAGTGCCATTCTTCTAAAATCTTTGGTATCTACCCAAAAGAATACCTTTAGATTTACGGTACTTGTAGCCAGTTCATCTTCAATTACAAAATTTTCATGTTCCTCATCTTCAATTACGTTTGGCTCTTTTCTTAAAGCTTCCATGACTGTCGCTTTTGCGCCTTCAATGTTATCTTCATAAGCAATTCCAATTACAAAATTCCATCTAAAGAAACCATCTTCGGTATAATTGGTAACAGGTGTTGTAAGGACATCACTATTTGGAATATATACATCTTTTCCATCAAATGTCTTTAGCTTGGTGTATCTAAATTCTAAGGCTTTTACTTTTCCGAAGTTATCGCCTATTTCCACAGTATCATTTATGTCGAAAGGTCTGTTAAATGCAAGAATGATCCCTGCAATAAAATTCTCTCCAATGTCTTTAAATGCGAAACCAAGAACAACTGCACTTGCGCCGGCTGCAGTGAGGATTGCGGTCGCTATACCACCTAATCCCGCTGCTCTTAAGGCTAACATTATTGCTATTAATAGAGATATTATTTTAATTGTTTTACCTAAAAACCGACTCATTAATGGATCGTTTGTACGGTTTGAGATCCTCGTTCTTGCAAAGTTCCCAATCCAAGAGCCAATTAAAACTCCTAGAATAATTATTAGTAATCCTAAGCCAATTCCTGGTAATTGTGCAATTATACTTTCATAAAAATGAGTAAATGAATCTTGTAAGCTTAAGGAGTCTTCAGTACTTGCTTGCATTTATAATGGCTTTATATGGCTTGAATTATAATATTTGAAGTTAATAAAAAAACCACATTCATTAATTCTCTCGAACGAATGTAATGTGGTAGCTATGTTTTAGGAAGAATTATTCTCCCTTACTCCTTTTTTCCTTCTGTTCTTGTAGAGCGTCTTCAATTTGTTTATTAGCCTTTTCCAATTGCTTTTCTGTAGGGCCTTCAATTTTTTGCTCTGCAGCTTTATCTGGCTCTAAGCTTAAACTGATGTAAAAAGGGAAGTGATCTGAATCTATGTTTTCTCCAGTTTTAACTTCAACTAATCTAAACTCTTCAGAAACAAAGAAATGGTCTAACGGCCATTTCATTATAAAACTAGTAGCATTAAATGAATTAAAAAAGCCTCTTCCTTTGCGAATGTCTAGAAGTGAACTTACATCTTTAAACAAAGATGAACTTGCAGACCAAGCAACATCGTTAAAATCTCCTGCTACAATGGTTGGTAAATCTCTTTCTAAAGCCATTTTAGCCACCATCATCATTTCTGCATCTCTATCTGTAGATGTTGGGTTTTCTTGTGGCATTGGCGGGGTAGGATGTATTGCGTGCAACATGATCTCTTTCCCTGATCTTAAAACTAAAATTGTATGTATAGATGGAATACTGTCGTCTACTAAAAATCTCTTTTGTGGATTTTTCATCTCAAATTTAGAATACAGCAACATCCCATAAGTATTATTAATTGGCACTTCTACGCGATATGGATATTTTGCAACCGCATCATGAACATCATTCATCCAGCGCTGGTTTGTTTCTGTAAGTAATAATATATCTGGATCTTTATCTTCTATTTCCTTAATTAGAAGATTTGGATTGGTGTTTTTTTGTAAAACATTTGCAGCATAAAATTTTAGAACATCTGCCTGATCTATATTTTCAGAAACTTTTTCTACTTCATGCTTCCCATGAGGTAAGTAGGGAAAAATCTTATACATCTGGAAAGAAAAACACATTACTAAAACGGCAACAAATAAGTAATCTTCAGCCCATTTTATATCGAATTCTATAAAATAAACCACTATAGCTACAAAGGTTAGAATAGTAAGTTGAATATGAGGATAATCAAACATTCTTATCCACCAGAAATCTGCTGCAGCAAGTGGAATTAAAGTTAATAGAACAGCAAAAAGGCCAAAGCCTTGTAAGAAAGGTTTTAATTTCATGGATAGGGTATAATTTGTTTGTTATACTTGAGTTTTAGGTGAATTCTGATTCATATTATGTGCTAAATATTTTAGATCATCTCCAGAGGGAGCTTCAAAAAGCTGAAGTCCAAAATAGGGTAGTGCGGCTATTAGATGGTCAAAAATATCGGCTGCAATATATTCATAACTTTCCCAACGTTTATCACTACTAAAGCATAGAACCTCTAGTGGGATTCCCTGTGGTGTTGGAGCTAGATGCCTAACCATTAGGTATAATTCTTTATTAATCCCTGGATGATCATGTAAATATGCATCGGCATATTTTCTGAAGATCCCTAAATTAGTTTGGTTTCTACCATTTATAGGAAGTGTAGTGTCTATATTATTTTTTTTATTATACTTATTCACCTCTTTTTGACGATGTTCCAAATAAGGGGCGATAAGAGTAATCGATTTTAGTTGCTCTAGGTCTTCTAAAGTGACAAATTTTACTGAATTTTGTTTAATATTTATTGCTCTCTTAATACGTCTTCCTGGTGATTCCAGCATTCCCCTCCAGTTTTGAAAGGAGTCTGCAATTAGACTATAAGTAGGAATAGTTGTAAAAGTATTATCAAAATTCTGAACTCTTACAGTTGCCAGATTAATTTCAGTTACATCTCCATCGGCTCCATATTTGCTAAATGTTATCCAATCTCCAATTCGCACAATATCATTTACTGAAACCTGAATAGAGGCTACGAACCCCATGATAGTATCTTTAAAGATCAATAAAATAACGGCAGAGGCAGCTCCTAAAGAGATCGCGAAATTAATTACAGATTTTCCGGTTATTTCAGAAAAAATAAACATAATCCCCACGATCCAAATAAAGATCATGAGAACTTGTATATAACTATCTAGAGGTTTGTCAAAAAATTCTTCTCTCGTCTTTAGATAATTTTTGCTAGTACGCAATAAACTTCTAAAGATCCAAACCACTAAAATTATTATATAGAGGTTAGTTAAAAATATAACAACTTTTAAAGCAAATTGATGGTCTATTAGTATAACAGGAATTGTAGCATAGATCACTAGAATAGGAATAATTCTTCCTACATATTTAGGGAAATTACTCTTTATTAAAAAATCGTCAAAAGTGGTTTTGGTTTTATTGGTAAAGGCTTTAAAAGATTCTATTACAAATCTTCTTAAAATATAATTTATAAAATGTACTACTCCAAAAAGGACGAGGAGATTAATTGCTAAATTTAAATAACCTGCCGCAACGGTATTCATTCCTTGTTCAATAAAATAATTTTCAAGAAAGCAGCTTGCAGGTTTAAAATCAAAAATCTCTTCGAACATATTATAAATACTTTTTTTCTATATAAAATGGACCAAAAGGAATTACCGAACAAGCAATGGCAAGTAATAAGGTCTTAAATTTCCAATCCAATATATTATACACTATTATAGCGCCTACAAGGTAGGACATAAAAAGGATTCCGTGAGCCATTCCAACTACTTCAACCATTTGTGGAAGATTAAATAAATACTTTAAGGGCATTGCTATAAACAGCAACAATAAAAAGGAAAGTCCTTCTAAAATGCTAACCCATTTAAAAACCTTTATTTGAATATGATCGTTCATTAATATAAATTTCAGCAAAGATAAATTTAATACTTAGAGTAGGTAAAAAATCCATCCAATAAAATCTATTTAGAAAGGAATTCCTTGTTAAAACTCTACTAATAAAAAATAAGAATATAATTTAAAGAGTCTTCTTTTTTTACAATTTCACTATTTTGCACGGAATTAGAAAAAGAGAAAATGAAATCTAAAATATTAGTTACCGGCGGACTTGGGTTTATTGGGTCGCACACTGTAGTGGCGCTTCAGCAGCAAGGATTTGAAGTTATTATAATAGATAATCTATCAAATTCTTCTATAGATGTCCTTGCGGGGATAACTAAAATAACACAAATCCCTCCTAGCTTTGAAAATATAGATCTTAGAAATAAAGAGGCTGTCATCGATTTTTTTGAAAAACATCAGGATATCTCTGGGGTTATACATTTTGCAGCTTCTAAAGCCGTAGGTGAGAGTGTTGAAAACCCGTTGTTATATTATGAGAATAATCTATCTACTCTGGTTTATATTTTACAACAACTAAGCAAAAAAGATAAAGCCAGCTTTATTTTTAGTTCTTCCTGCACCGTTTATGGTCAGGCAGATAGTTTACCAATCAATGAAAATGCACCCGTAAAAAAAGCAATGTCACCATATGGTAACACTAAACAGATTGGAGAAGAGATAATTATGGATACTTGTAAAGTCTATCCAAATTTAAAAGCTATTTCTCTTAGATATTTCAATCCCATAGGAGCTCATCCAAGTACAGAAATTGGAGAATTACCTATAGGTACTCCTCAAAACCTTGTGCCTTTTATTACGCAAACGGCAATTGGGAAAAGAGAAAAGCTTTCAGTTTTTGGCAATGATTATCCTACTAGTGATGGTACTTGTGTAAGGGATTATATACATGTAATGGATCTAGCCAAAGCTCATGTTGTAGCACTAGAAAAATTATTAGACGAAACTACAGAGAAAAATTATGATGTTTTTAATTTAGGAACTGGAAAAGGAAATTCTGTATTAGAGGTAATTGAATCTTTTGAAAGATCAACGGGAAAAAAGTTAGCTTATAAAATCGTGGATAGGCGAGAAGGTGATATTACTGCGGCGTACGCAGATACTAATAAGGCAAATAGCGGGTTAAACTGGAGAGCAGAACATAGTTTAGATGAAGCTTTGGAAAGTGCATGGAAATGGGAGAAGAAGGTATTTAAAAGTGAGGAATAGTAATTTGCTAAACCCTCTTTATATATTAAAAAAGCCACTTATTTCTAAGTGGCTTTTTTAATACTTACTATTTTCCATTAACATAGAACGCATGAATCACTCCAGGAATCCAACCTAAAGCAGTAAGCAATAAGCTAATTAAAAAAGTTACTCCTAAGCCATGTTTTAAGAAAACAGCTAGTGGCGGTAATAGTATATTTATTATAATAGTTACTAAAGACATAATATTGGTTTTTTGGTTTTTTTCGAAATTAGCTAATCCCTTGTAGAATCCCATATTTTTCATTTTGGTTTAGCTATTATTTAACTAATTATAACTTCACTTTAGGAATACTTATTCTGAAATAGAAAAGGTATCTTTGCAGATTCAAATAAGAATTATGAGTTTTACTGCAATTGGTGTATCAAAAGATATTGATAAAGGATTAAATGAATTAGGGATAATAACACCTACAAAAATACAAATGGCTGCCATTCCTGTATTATCTGTAGAGAATATAGATTTTGTAGGTCAGGCTCAAACAGGAACAGGTAAAACGGCTGCTTTCGGTTTACCATTATTAGCAAGAGTAGACACCAGTAAAGATTATATTCAAGCATTGGTTTTAGCTCCCACACGAGAATTAGGACAGCAAATTGCAAAACAACTGTTTAAATTCACAAAATATTCTGAACAGGTTTTTACTGAAGCAGTTTATGGAGGTGAAAAAATAGATATTCAAATTAATAGATTAAATAGACCAACTCATATTGTTGTTGCCACCCCAGGAAGACTTATAGATCTTATGAACCGTAAGGCTTTAGATATTTCAAAAATAAGCACCTTAGTCCTAGATGAAGCAGATGAAATGCTAAGTATGGGATTTAAAGATGATCTTACCAAGATTCTAAGTAAAACAAAAGGAGAGCGTAATGTGTGGTTATTTTCTGCAACAATTCCTAAAGAATTAAATGAAATCATAGAGAATTATGTGTCTAAAGATGCTTTGAGAATTTCTATAGATAAAAATGATTCTGTAAATACTGGAATAGTACATCAATATGTTTCTGGGGATGATAATAATAAGCTAGATACTTTAGCATCTTTCTTAAAATCCCAAGGAAAACAAAGAGGAATAATTTTCACTAAAACCAAGGCAGCAGCAAAAATTCTTGCTAAGCAACTTCATGCAAAAAATTATGAGGTTGGTTTGTTAGAAGGAGATATGCATCAAAAAGATAGAGACAAGGTAATGCGCGCTTTTAAAAATAAAAGTCTGCGATTATTGGTCTCTACAGATGTTGCTGCAAGAGGAATAGATGTAGATAATTTGGCTTTTGTAGTTCATTACCAATTGCCAGATCAAACTGAATATTATACACATAGAAGTGGTAGAACTGCTAGAGCTGGTAATACTGGAGTTTCGTTGGTTTTAGTAAACCCAAAAGAAGCTAGAAAGATCTTTGAATTAGAAAAAGAACTAGGTATTAAGTTCACTAAAATTAAATAAGAGGATTAGTTAAATCGTCTATATTTTGCTAGCATAAAAGTGTATATGGCGTAAGCTATTAAACCTGCAGCCACTATTCCCAATAAATAAGAGCCATATGAGGAATCTTCTAAAAAGGAGAAGACCTCGGCGGTGGTTTTTATTTCGCTTGGATTGGATGTAAAAGCGGCTTTGATAGCAAAAAAGCCTAAGATCAAAAAGATCACTCCTCTAGAAGCAAGTCCGAAATACGCCGAATTATAAATCGTTTTTTTGCGTTTTTTCTCACTTAAAGCTTTGGCACTAAATTTCTTTTCGAAGGTGTCTTCCTTTATCCTTGTAAATTGATAGATGCCAATTCCAATTAATATAACACCAACAATTCCTAATACGATCAACCCAACATCTGTTGCTAAAAAACTGCTATTCTTTCCTGAAGATCCAGAATTATCTGCCGAACCAACAGCATCAAGAAATGAAAATACTCCAAGACCCAGATATATTATTCCACTAATAAAATAGCTTATTCGCTTGGCTTTAGATTTTTTATCGGTACCAATATTTTCGGGATCTCTAATAGCTTGAGTAAATTTCCAAAAAGCATAACATAACAGCCCTAGCGCTATTATCACTAATAGGATTTTTCCAAAAGTTTGTTTTTCTAAAAAATCTATAACTTGTAGTTTTCCAGCTTTTTGTCCACCCATATTAAAGGCTGCGAGAAAGGTTAGAATCCCAATAATCCCATATATTATTCCCTTGGCTGCAAGTCCAGTTCGAGCGATGTTTTTAAGTTTTTTATTCATAATATTATTTAGTTGGTGTTTAAATATATTAGAAAACTTAGGAACTATAAAAACCTTTATAATTAAATTATGATTGGTAAGCAGATTTCTAGTGCTTCAAAATATTCGTAAAAGCAAACACCTTGAGTGTAGGAAATGGTAAGTGACTAAAATTTGAAATATTAGAAACTTCTATATTTGGCAGACAGAAACATATAAATAGCATAACAAATAAAACCAAGAGCTACTATCCCCAATTGAAAAGATCCCCAAAAGGAGGTTTCTATAAAAGAGAATACATCTGAAGTATCCTTAATTTCATTCAGATTAGCAGTTATTGCTCCTTTTAATGCAAAATATCCAATTGTAAGAAATATTACAGCCCGGGCAGACATTCCTAAATATGCAGAATTCTTTATAGTTTTTCTTTTCTTCTCGTCTGTCATCGAATCCAGATCGAACTTTCTAATAAAATTTGTTTTGAATAATCTAGTGATTTGGTATACTCCTCTGCCAATGAAAATTAAGCCAATTCCAGCTAAAATCCATAAACCCAATGCAGTAGTTAAAATACTTGAATTTTTTATTCCAGAATTACCAATACTTCCACCAGCTGCTAAGACTGCAAGACCGGCTAAACCCACATAAGTTATCCCACTTATAAATAATGCAAAGCGCTGACCTTTATTTTTGGGTTTTCCATGCCGTTTTTGAGGATCTACAAATGCTTGTGCAAATCTCCAAGTTGCATAACAAAGAAGTCCAATAGATAATAATATTAATAAAGTACTTCCTAATTCTTGCTTTCTAATAAACCCTAAAACTTCTTCTTTCCCTGCTTTCTGACCGCCAATATTAATCGCAGCCATAAATGTAAGAACACCTGTTACCAAATAAATACAACCTTTGGCAATATAACCAGTTCTAGCTATATTTTTTAAAAGGCTCATTATATTACAATTAAATTTATCGTCATTTTATATTCGGAAGAAATTATTTGAAGAAAAGATGTTTTTTAAACCATTTCAAAAATGACCAAAGCATATGCATAGAATCTTACAAATCGCAATAACCCATACATTAGAAAGCTCATAAATGGGAACCGGATTATTCCTGCAGCAATACTTGTCATTGCGAATGGTATAGGAAGTAAAGCTCCAACGATTATTAGAAAACCTCCCCATTTTCGTGTGTTCTTTATATGCTTCGCCATGTTAGTCTCTATTTGTTTGTGTACTACTGGAATTTTAGTAATACCAACTCCAATAAAGTAAGAGACGATTCCACCCATATAGGATGCCGCAGCTAAAAGGGATAAATAAAATATAGGAAATTCAGACTTTCCTGCCCAAGCAATGAATAGCTCTGGAGGGATGATACCAAGTAACGATTCTGATGCGAAAAAAACGCTAAGAATCCCTATTGGAGAATAAGTTTCTGTAACTGTAACTAATAACTTATCAAGATCCAAAACAAAATAATCCAAAGCAAAAATGGCTGCTATAAAAAGGAGTATTGGGATAATTGCCTTTTTTACGCTCTTAGCTACAAACTTATAAAAACCGGTATAACTATAATACTGATGAAGTAAACGCGCGCGCGATTTCTTTTTAGATTTCGCTTCCTTTTTCATTCATGGTTAATTTAGTTAAGGATATCAAAGTGCTATTAAAAAAACGGTTTGACCACTTTTGTAATAGCACTAAGATTCAATTAATTTTCTTCAGCATATTCAGCTAAGGCACGACTGTATTCACGTAGATCGCTTACATTATTTTTTATTGAAGTATCATGCATCAATGATAAAAGATAATCTAAACTTTCTTGTGGAGAAGATTCCATAGCTATTGATTCTTCTTCATCATTCTCATCTAATGGTTCATCATCAGGAATTGAAATTTCAAAAGAATTGGTGTTTTCAATATGTTCAAAAGTTAAACGGATCACTTTTGCTAAAAGAGGATTTTCTTCTTCGATAGCAAAAGGTCTTAACTGTTTTAAATCTTCTACAAGAGTATTAACAACTAATCCGTTACGCATTAAATCGCGTTGTATTTTATCTATTAGTTTTTGAGCTTTTGGATTTTTCAACTTGTATATGTTTTGTGTTATTGTCAAATTCTAAACCCTAAATCAACTCATTTTAAGCGCTTTTTAAGGGTGCTAGCAAAGTTACTCCTTTAAAGTTTTTTTGAAACCATTTTAGCTAATAATTATAAAAGAATTTATTGTGTCTTTTAAAGCGTTCATATCAAGCATTTTCGCTTTAATTCAATTAATAATTAACAATTTATTAGTCTCTAATATTTTCTGTAGCACGGGATGTTTAGTAGTTTTAAGCTTATTCAATAAAAATTAGAAAATGGAAAATTATAATCAGAAAGTTGCTTTAATTACCGGCGGGAGTAAAGGAATAGGCTTTGGAGTTGCAGAGGCATTATTAAAACTTGGAATGCGAGTGGCAATTACAAGTAGAAAGCTGGAATCGGCAGAAAAGGCTGCTGCACAGCTTAAAAGTATTGGAAGTGGAGAGGTCTTAGCTTTAGAAGCAGATGTACAGGAATATAAAAGTCAAGAAATTGCTGTTAATAAAGTGATCGATACTTGGGGGCAGCTGGATGTTTTAGTTGCTAACGCGGGAGTTGGTCATTTTGCACCTATAGATGAATTGAGTATAGAAGATTGGCAATCTACTATAAACACCAATCTTACCGGCGTTTTTTACAGTGTAAAATCTAGCTTGGAAGGCTTAAAAAAATCTGAAGGATATATTATTACTATTTCAAGCTTAGCGGGGACTAATTTCTTTGCAGGAGGAACTGCTTATAATGCAAGTAAATTTGGCGTTACAGGATTTACTCAAGCTGCAATGTTAGATCTTAGAAAATATGGAATTAAAGTGAGTACAATTATGCCAGGATCTGTGGCAACGCATTTTAATGATCATGTGCCAAGTAAAGAAGATGCATGGAAAATTCAGAAAGAGGATATTGGAGAATTGGTTGTAGACCTATTAAAAATGAACCCTAGAAGTTTACCAAGCAAAATTGAGGTGCGACCATCCATGCCACCAAATTCTTAAATTAATTTTCTTCTGAATTGTTTTAAATATATTTTAGGAATCATTATTCAATATGCCATTAGATTTAAATTCTGATGGCATATTTTTTTATAGCTAAGCTAAGTTTTTAATTAAATTTTTCAGCCTTAAATAGGATAATTAAAAGCTTAAAAATAATATGATAATTAACTGATATTTAGTAATTTAAAGACAGCTATCCTTAAATCTTAAATTATGAAAATAAAATTACTTTTTTTGTGTTCGCTTTTTTTTATGGCAAGTTTTTGTGAGAGAAATGAATTGCCTAAGAACAAGAATTCTTTAGAGAATGAAACTTATGTTTTTCTTTATTTTAAATCTGAAAAAGAATGTTTAGATGCCCAACCATCAGATTTTTTTATCAATTGCCATTCAGAAATAAGTTTTCTAGAAAATGGTATTGCTGAAATTATTCTTACAGATATTATTTGGAGAGGAGAATATTCTATTGTGAAGAAAAATATTCTTGTAACTTTTGATGATAATATTGAACTGCCAGAAGAAACTTTAGTATTCCAAATTATTAATTCAAATCAGATAAAAAGACTAGATGATAATACTATATGGAATAAGATGACGGGAGATTCTATTTGGGATTGAAGGGTATTCGAGAGATTAGTATTTCGTTATGTAAATATTAGAGAAATGAAGGAATATCGATTTAATTTTGATAAGCATTTTAGCATTATTCTATCTTTCAAAAAAAGATTTTAAATGGGCTGTAGGGTTTGTTAAAATTTCTCACTGTAAAACCTTGCATTTAGATACTTTTCTTCATAGAAGTTTAAATATGGGTTTACACAAAAATATTTCCCTCTTAGTTTTTCAAACTTTTAAAAAGAAGTTTTTTCAGAAAAGTTTAACGCTCCCCGTGTCTTTTGCAGTTACCTTTGTATTTCAAAATTTTAACTAGAATTTGAATTATTTGAAGTTTAATCTTACAGAATCTTATAAAGAATCTATACTTTTCTTAAAAAGCACCGACTTTACTAAGGCTATAATATTGGCGCTAGGAATTATTGTTCCAATATTGATTGGAATCTATTCTGGTTATTTTGAGATTGGCCTTGCCTTAGCCCTAGGTTCTTTACTAAGCTCCCCAAGTAATGTTAGTGGAAGTTTTAGAAATAGAAATTTTGGAATTCTATTATCTGCCTTATTCGCAGTTATTGCCAGTCTGATTGGTGGTTTTTTAAATCCTTCATCCTGGATTACCATTCCAATATTAGGTATAATCATGTTTGCCTTCTCCTATTTTGCAGTTTATGGTTTTAGAGCTTCTTTAATAAGCTTTTCGGGATTATTTGCTCTTGTTTTAAGTTTTGCAAATATATCTGTAGTACTAGAATTTTACGAACGTGCACTTTTTATAGGGTTGGGCGGAATTTGGTATTTATTTTTAACCATCATATGGCACAAAATCAATCCCAAAGCAGAAACTGAACAGTTCCTTTCTCAAGGATTAGATCTAACCTCACAATATTTAGAAATTCGAGGCAAATTATTGGATCCTAATTCCAATAGAGAGGAATTGCAGAAAAGGATGTTAGAGCTTCAAGCAGATCTCAATGTAAATCATGAAACTTTACGGGATATTTTAATCTCTTCTAGAAAATCTTCTGGAAGTTCCAATTTTGAACGTAAACGATTTCTAATCTTCATTCAACTTATAGATATTTTGGAATTAGCTATGGCTAACCCAGTAGACTATGAAAAAATGGATGAGATCCTTTCTAAGCAGTCAGAAAAAAGATTGTCATTTCAAACTTTAACATTCGAAATGGCTGCCAGAATGAAGTACATTTCGAAAATAATTATACAATCTAAAGGATTAAATAACGCGAATTTACTAGAAAAATATCTTCAAAACATAAAGGATCAAATAGAAGAAGTATCACCATCTAGAGATGTTGGGGCCTTACAAAATTCTATTCTGCTTAAAAATTTATATGATTACCAATGCAAGCAGGTAGAAAAAATCATTAAAGTAGAACGTATTTTAAGTAATAAGGATTTTAAGGATTTAGGTTTTGCGAAAAGTGGAGATGCTCAACGCTTTATCTCGCATCAAGAATACGATCTTAATATATTAATTGAAAATTTTACTTTAAAATCAACAATCTTCAAACATTCCTTAAGATTAGCTCTTGTGGTTATGGTTGGATTTAGCATTGGCGCATATTTTTCTTTACAGAATGCCTATTGGATCTTACTTACAATCATAGTTATTATGCGTCCAAATTATGGACTAACTAAGCAGCGATCTAAACAACGTATCATAGGTACTTTATTGGGAGGGATAATTGCAACTGGTATAGTTTTGTTAATTCAGGATACTACAGTATACGCCATTCTAGGGATATTAAGTTTGATAATTGCTTTTTCAATGGTGCAAAGAAATTATAAGACCTCTGCAACTTTTATTACGTTAAGCGTGGTTTTTATTTATGCGCTTTTAAAACCAGATGTGCTTAATGTAATCCAGTTTAGAATTGTAGATACCATATTGGGTGCAGGATTGGCGGCATTAGGGAATGCTATACTTTGGCCTTCTTGGGAATATTTTAGCCTAAATGCGGTAATTGGGGAGAGTTTAAAAGCAAATATTGAATACCTTTTTTCAATTCAGAAATATTATCAGGAGAAGGGGCCTGTTCCAACCTCTTATAAGTTGGCTAGAAAAAGAGCTTTTTTAGCAAGTGGGAATTTAAGTACAACCTTTCAAAGAATGACGCAGGAACCGAAATCTAAACAAATGCATTTGGATAAGTTTTATGAAGTTGTTGTACTAAATCATACATTTCTTTCTTCTCTCGCATCTATGGGTACATATATTCAAAACCACCCTACTACAGAGGCCTCCAATTATTTTAATAATTATATAGAAGGGATATCTCATAATCTTAATATTGCCAATGGTCTTATTACAGAAAAGGTGTATGATAAAACTTTAGACTCTAACATTAGAAAGGAAGCACAGTATTATTTTGATAATCGTTTTGAGTTGTTAAATAAGACTCATGAAGAAACAAAAACCAAGGATAAATTAATTAATATTAGCAATACAGAGCAATTGCAGGAAGTTCAATTGATTACCTCACAGTTAAAATGGTTATATGCTTTAAGCGAAAAAATAATAATAAGGACCTCAAAAATTGATTTACCAAAAAATTAAACTTGGCATACACTCAACAAAAAGCCACCTTTAAAAGGTGGCTTCCAAAATTTAATAAAAAAATTTTAACCTAATTAACGTTTAGGCTGTTGAGTTTTCTTTTGATCCTGTTTCTTTTGATCTGACTTTTTAGGATCTTGTTTTTGATTCCCTTTTTGAGGATTCTGTGATTGTGCCATAATATATTTTTTATTTGGTTAACACGCTAATTTACAGAATTTTGGAAATAATATTTTGGATATTAATATAATTTTAACTGAAGTGTGATGTTAAATTTTTAAACTTAAAATTTAGGTTTCAAATTTAAATTTTGATCCCTTATGGGTATATGGGAAATCCATAACTTTGAATAAATAAGAGCAAATTACTAGACGGCTTAGTACCGGCTAAACACATGGTTTAATGATGGAAAAAAGTGAGATTATCAATAAAATTCAAGAGCAGAAGCAGCTACCTAATTTAAGGTACATAATTCGTGAAAAAACGGAGACTTTCACGCATAAGTTATTCTATACACTATTTGATGGGGATACTCCTGTAGAAAGTAATTTAGTAATTCTAGAACAAGACTTTCAAGAATTAGTGGAGCTAGTATGTTGGGAACCAAATAAGCCTTGTAGCGAGATATGGAACTCTTATTTGCAAAAGTTACCAGAGATTTTAGAAAAGTTAAATAAAGATGCAAGCGCAATTATGTTGCATGACCCGGCAGCAAATTCTATTGAAGAAATTTATCTTGCCTACCCAGGATTTTTTGCCATTGCAATTTATAGGCTTAGTCATGAGTTTAAAAAATATGGCTTGCCATTGGTGCCTAGGTTAATGTCTGAGTGTGCGCATAGGCAAACCGGAACAGATATAAATCCAGGAGCTCAAATAGGAGTTCCTTTCTTTATAGATCATGCTACTGGAGTTGTGATTGGTGAAACTTGTATTATTAAGGATAATGTAAAGGTATATCAAGGTGTTACCTTAGGAGCCCTCTCTGTAAATAGAGAATTAAGAAACATAAAGCGACATCCCACGATAAAGGAGAATGTAACGATCTATGCAAATGCCACAATTTTAGGAGGAGATACTATAATTGGAGCGAATAGTATTATTGGAGGTAATGTTTGGTTAACAGCTTCGGTTCCATCAAATTCTATGGTGTCTCATAATCCTCAAATCAAAATTAAAAAATCAATAAAAAATGAGTAATTCAATTATAAGTTTAATTGGGAACACCCCATTAGTTAAGACTGAAACTTTGATCAAAAATCCTAAAGTTAGTCTCTATTTAAAACTTGAGGGACAAAACCCTGGAGGTAGTGTAAAAGATCGTACTGCTTACAATATGATAAAAAGCGCCTTGGAGCGAGGAGAGATCAATAAAGAGTCTAAACTTATTGAAGCTACTAGTGGAAATACTGGGATTGCTTTAGCTATGATAGCAGGAATTTTTAAACTGAATATAGAGTTGGTTATGCCTGAGAATTCTACAATAGAGCGAGTACAAACTATGAGAGCTTATGGTGCGAAAGTTACCTTAACCGATGCAGATGGAGGTATTGAGTATGCAAGAGATTATGCCGAAGAAAAAGTAAATTCTGATGGTTATTTTATGATAAATCAATTTTCGAATAATGATAATTGGAAGGCACATTATAAGACTACAGGACCTGAAATTTGGAGAGATACTAAGCATAAAATCACGCATTTTGTCTCCTCCATGGGAACTACTGGAACTATTATGGGCACGTCCACTTTCTTGAAAGAACAAAATGATACCATTCAAATAGTAGGAGTGCAACCTACAGATAATTCTAAAATTCCAGGGATAAGAAAATGGCCTTTAGAATATTTGCCAAAGATTTTTGATCCTAAAAAAGTAGACCAGGTTATAGAAGTAAGCGATGTAGAGGCCAAGGCAATGACACAACGCTTGGCAAAAGATGAAGGTATTTTTGCAGGAATGAGTAGTGGAGGAGCTACTAGTGCAGCGGTAAGATTATGTGAAGAGTTAGATGAAGGTGTGGTGGTGAGTATTATATGCGATCGAGGAGATAGGTATTTATCATCAGATCTATTTTTATAAGATCTCAAGGAACATAGGGTAGGGGTGTTCCTTGAATCTTACAGTATATATTTTAAGGACATCATTATGAACATTCGGAAAGGTCTATTTAATTACTTACAAGGCCTACTATGGTAGTACTAGGAACAATTTTTACCATTCTCTTTTTATTACCATTTTGTATCTTAATCTTATAAACCTCTCGGTCTATTCTGTCACTTTTGCCTGTCGCTAAATACTTATTGCTAGCTAATGACCAACCTGGATTTTGAAGAAAAAGTTCATTTCTTACTGATGGTGGTAAAGCAATATTTTTAAATAGTTGTTTAGTTTCAACTAACTCTCCATTATTGGTATATGTTGCTTCCAAAAAACCTTTAGTACTGTTAAAAGTTACAAGATACTTGTCAAATTCAGTCCTATTTACAATTGCCGATAAAAATTCATTGAAATCAAAGTTCTCTTGCATAAATCTAATCGGGTTTTCAGAAAACTCACCTGTATAGCTTTCTTTAACTAAACATTTAATTATACCAAGATCAGAATCTACAGATATAGCATCTGGATCAAAACTAAGTCTAGCTTCATCAAGTTCAATTACCTCTTGAGCTTGCATCGCAGCGAACCCACATAAAACGAATAAAAATAAAATCAGCTTTTTCATAATATATATCTTTAAGTTAATGATACATTAAAGATATTGGTCTATAGATTTTCCTACTATCACTTAAGTAGCACAACTGCACTATTTATTTTTCTTTTTTTCTTTTAGTAAATTAATCAGCATTTTTAGGTTTTTGATCTCCATTTTCTTTCGAGAGATCTTAATAGATCCTAGTTGTTTTAATTTCTGAAGATGTCTATTAACCACCGCTCGAGTAGAGCCTATTAAATTTGCTATTTCTTTATTAGGTAGATCATTTATAAGCTCCAGATTTTGAGATTTTCTATTAACATGCTTTAGTAGAAGGTTAAGCAATCTGGTTGATATATCTGTAAAAGTAATATTTGATGCAAAATCCTCTAGCATTCGCAGCTGTTTCCCAGAATATGAAAGTATGGTCTGATAATTTTCTGGATGTTTCTTCAACCATTTTCTTAAATCTTCCATAGGTACTGCTAAAACCTTAGCATCATCTAAACATTCATAATAGGCGTTATGTTTTGAACCATCTAGTAAACAAAAGATATCAAAAACATCATTTTTAGTTAGAAGAAACAAGGTGAGCTCTTTTCCATTCCCAGAATCTACCTGATACATTTTTATTCTACCTGAAAGAATTATGTAAAAGTGATAGATTAATTTTTCTTGATTGAGAATACAAGAATGTTTGGGCCAAGATTCTTTGTGAAATAATGAGAAAAAGGATTCTGCAGTTTTGGAATCCATATTTTTAATTAACTCACAATCTTTTAATTGGAGTAAATATTTTTCTGTAGATGTTTGTCCCCTTCCCATAATCGAAATTCTGATAGAGGGGATTTGCGCTATTATTTAAATATTTCTATTTATATATAAGCTACAGATGGTCATGAAACTAACTCCAAGCGCAGGGTAAAATTGTGATTTTTAAAGAATTAAATTCTGAATTAAAAATAATCAATATTAAATTGATTAAAAAGAAATAATTATAAAACTTAAATATGCCTAAACATTTTAGTATAACTTAAAAATCTGCTATTTTTGCAAACTTGCTGAAATCAGAAAATATGGCTGTTGAAACATTTGGACTTGAAGAGAAAAAAAATGACAAAGTACTTTACGACTACCAACAGGTAGATATAGATAAGATTTTTAGTGTAATAGATACACATCCTAATCATTATAATTTATTATATCAGCTCCCTACTGGAGGAGGTAAAACGGTGATCTTTTCTTCTATTGTTAGAGAATTTATCCAGCGTACTAATAAGAAAGTATTAATATTAACTCACAGAATTGAGTTATGTAAGCAAACTTCCAAAATGCTTTCTGAATTTGGGGTGCTAAATAAAATTATAAATAGTAAAGTAAAAGAACTTCCAGATCAAGAAGACTATATGTGCTTTGTGGCTATGGTGGAAACACTAAATAATAGGCTTCATGACGAAAAATTGGAAATTCAGGATATAGGATTGGTTATTATAGATGAAGCGCATTATAATTCATTTAGAAAATTATTTAAGTTTTTTGAAAAGTGCTTTATTTTAGGAGTAACCGCAACCCCATTAAGTTCGAACATTAAACTTCCTATGAAGGATAATTACAGAGAACTTATTGTAGGAGATTCTATTGGATCTTTAATTGGAAAAGGATTTTTGGCCAGAGCAAAGGTTTTTAGCTACGATGTAGGTTTGCAATCTCTTAAGGTTGGTATTAATGGAGATTATACAGTTAAATCTTCAGAAGAACTTTATTCCAACATGAGCATGCAGGAAAAATTGCTGAATGCCTACATGGATAAATCCAAAAATAAAAAGACTCTTATTTTTAATAATGGTATTAATACCTCTAAAGAAGTCTACGAGACGTTTAGGAACGCAGGTTATCCTATTAGACATCTAGATAATACTACCAGTAAACAGGACAGAAAAGACATTTTAAGGTGGTTTAAGCATACACCAGATGCTATTGTAACGTCTGTGAGTATATTAACTACTGGATTTGATGAACCTTCAGTAGAAACCATTATTTTAAACAGAGCAACTAAATCTCTTACTTTATACTTCCAGATGATAGGTCGTGGTTCTAGAATATTAAAAAACAAATCGGAATTTAATGTTATAGATCTTGGTAATAATGTTGTAAGATTTGGTCATTGGAGTGCGCCAGTAGACTGGAAGCAGCTTTTTAGATCTCCAGATTTCTACTTTGAGAATTTACTTAGTGATGAAGAAATTGAGCGGGAATTTAAATATGTAATGCCTCCAGAAATGAGAGAACAATTTCAACAATCTGAAGTTGTAGATTTTGATGTGGAAGCTGCGTATGATATTGTAATTAGAAAAGGTTTAAAATCTAAATCTGTTTTAGAATGGTCTATGGAACAGCATGTAAAAATGTGTGTAGAAAATAGCGAAGATGTTTTTGATGCCAGAATTCTTGCAAAAGAATTAAAAGACGATATATCTTCTAGAATAAAGCAATATTCCTATTGTATTAGTAAGAGCACGAAAAACTATAGAGATTGGCTAGAAGAGGATTATGCTAGAAAATTACGCCAACAAATAAATGCAGAATTCTAAAAATTAAACAGAAGGATTATATTATATAAAAAACCTCTAAAATTAATTAGAGGTTTTTTTGTAATAATAATATAATTAAAGCTAATTATACGTTTCAAGTATTTTGTTTAAGTGTTCTAGACTAAGTGGTTTAGTATGGAAATTGTTTATGTTTCCAATTTTTTTGGCTTTCTCTTTATCTTCGAAATTAAGAGAAGTTGTAAGCATAACTATTAGTTCTTTACCTTTTTGCTCATTATCTAATTCTTCATATTTATCTAAAAATTCCCAACCGTTCATTACCGGCATATTAATATCTAAAAATATAAGATCTGGTTGCGGGTATTTTTCACCGTCCCTCGTTTTTAAAAATTCTAGAGCTTCTAATCCATTTCTAGCAATTGCAATTTCTTTGGCGCAGCCAGAAGTTTGTATAATTTTATTGTGAATAAAATTTACAGCTGTATCATCATCTATTAATAAAATACAATTCAGTTTTTTAGGCATTTTTTATTCAATGTTTTTAGGGATAGTAAAATGGAATGTACTGCCAATTCCTTCCTCAGAACTCACCCATATTTCTCCTCCATGTAATTCCACGATTTTTTTGCAGTGGGAAAGTCCTATTCCGGTACCATCATAAGCTTCTCTATTGTGTAATCTTTGAAAGATCACAAAGATTTTATTTTGAAATTCTTCCCGAATTCCTATCCCATTATCGGCTATATTGAATTGCCAGTAGGTCCATTTATCTTCAAAAGAAATATTAATTTTTGCCACTTCGGTTTTCTTCTGAAATTTTATGGCATTCGTAATCAAGTTTTGAAAGAGAAGTCTTATTTCAAGTTTGTATCCTTCAATAGTGGGTAAGTCGCCATAATGTATCTCTGCCTCGGATTCCTCAATCTTATATTTAAGATCTGCAGTTACACTACTTAATATCCTATTGCAATTCACCATCTCAATTTTCCCCTTATGCCCAATTCTAGAATAATCTAACAAGCTTTTAATTAAATGGCTCATTCTAATAGAGGCATCAGAGATATAATTTAAATAGGTGTTCAACTCCTTATCTAATTTATCGTTATAATCTTCCTTAATGAGGTCTATGAAGCTTAGAACAGTTCTTAAAGGCTCTTGTAAGTCATGAGAGGTAATATAGGAGAATTGTTCTAATTCTTTATTTTTGGATTTAAGCTGTTCTACATATTTTTTGATATCTGCTTCCTGTTGCTTTCTTTCCGTAATATCTACTATGGAAGCCAATATCATATCCTGCCCATGTATTTCTATAAAACTTAAACTAATTTCAATAGGTAATTCTTCGTTATTTTTGGTTAAACCATAAAAATTTTGATCCACACCTAAGGTGTCAATTTTATTTTTTGAAGAAAAGATGTCATCCACAATAGAACCTTTGTTCAATATTCGAAGGGGTATTAATTTCTCTGCAGATTCCCCTATTAAATCAACTCTAGAGTACCCGAATAGCTTTTCTGTTTGCTTATTAATTAAGGAAATTTTCTTAGTAGGATCCATTAAAATAATAGCAGCGGGAGAGGCTTCGATAACTTTTCTTATTCTCTCCTCTTGTTGTTTTATCTCCTTATTATTACTTTTAATTAATTCGAAATTACCTTTTAAAGAAGAGGTCATAATATTAAAAGAATCCCCTAAGCTTGCTAATTCATCATTTCCATTAAGGGAAATATCGGCATCATAATCTCCACTACTAACTCTTAATGCCGCTGTATTCAATGCTCTAATAGGTTTTGAAATAGATCTAATTACTAAAAAGGCAATTCCAATCCCAAATAAAATCCCTAAGCCTCCAGTGATTAAAATAATATTAGATAATGACTTTAAATTTTGAGAAAATTCATTTTGATAATCCTCTAAAAGGTTACCATAATTAACTTTTAGAATAAGTAGATTAGTTTTTAGCTGTGCATGTTTAGTAGAAATATCATTTTCTACTAAGGCGATCGCAGTTTGCATTTTTTCACTATCTGCGTAGTCATCTTTTAAAACTAATAGATTATTAACCTCATTTCCCAGACTAATTAGATCATTCGTTAATTCTATAATAACTGGAGACTTAATACTTATCTCCTCATTTAACTCTAGGTTTTTAGATAATTGAACTAGTTCAGTTTTTAAATAGGGAAGTTCAACTTCTAATATTCCATTTAATCTATTCTGGCTATCTAAAGGAAGGTTGCTATTATAAACTTTATTTGAGGAAAGTAGAAAAAACTCATTATTTACAGATTCAAATTTATCTAGTATTCTTAGTGTTGGAAGCGCTTGAGTTTTTAACTTTTGATAGGTGTCTGCCGCATTATCACTAATAATTTGATTCAGTATTATTTCTATGCACAATACACTAATTATAACACCAAAACTCAAAATTAACTTAGTACGTATTTTCATATTCAGTTTAGCGTAAGTAGTTAGCGTTTGATCTTGATTAATTTACCATCGGATTCTACCTTATATAATGAGAAATAAATGCCTCTAGAAGAACCATCACTTGTTATAGAAATATTCCCGCAAACTCCTTGATAATATTTGACGTTAAGTAATCGATTTCTTAGCCAATCTACTTGAGTTACATCTTTACTTTTATCCTCATTAATTGTTTTCACCTCGTTAATCAATATATTCATAGCATCATATGCCTGAAGAGGAGGCCAAATTGAAAAAGGTTCTTCTCCAAACCTCTTTTTAAAGGATTCTAAAAACTCATTGGCTAAAATATAATTCCCATCTAAGGGTGTGAAAAAAGTACATTCGGTGCCCACTATAGCTCCTTCAGAATTAGAGAAAAACACTGGATCCAATAAGGTTGTAGAGCCAAAAAAGGGAGCTTCAATGCCAAGATCTCTCGCTTGTTTCATTGCAAATCCAAATTCATTGTATCCTAAAAAGACATAAGCCTCTGTTTCGGTTTCTTTTGCTGTTTGAAGAATCTCAGTAAAATTGGTTTGATCTTTTTTAATTTCAATTAATTTGTTTTCAATGCCATTTTCTGTTAAAATGTCTTTAATAGCATTTCCACCAATGGTCATAAAATCATTCGGAAAATGAAGTATCAATACTTTTTTTATTCCTAGCTCGATCATTCTTATACCTAATGCTTTATGTACCTCCTCGGTAGATTTAGCTATTTTAAAGGTGTTTTTATTTAATGAGGATAATAGTTTATCATTGTTTAGTGGGTTGATAGCAATAACTCCATCTTCAATTATTTTATCTTGTAATTCTATAGTACCATCGGTATTGCTAATAAAAAGCACATCAATATTATGTTCTTTTCTAAGCTTCTCATAAGCAGGTTTTGCCATTTCTTTTTCCCATTTATCATCTTCAATAAATAAGTTGATTTGGGGCTGAGTTTCAGATTTTGAAGAATTATATTGTTCTATAGCCAGTTGCATAGCCTTAGATGGATCTATACCAAGATCTGTCGCCCTTGTAGACATAGGCCCTATAAAACCAACATTAATTTCTTTAACTTCAGGATCATTACAAGCAGATAATGTTGCAAGGAATATCAAAAACAATACGATCACTTTTTTCTTAAAAATCATAATTTTAATTAATTATTTTATATTCTAAAGCATATCACTGCCCATAATTTATTGAGGGTAAAAAGCTGTTTATTCTATAATCCGCAACTGCATATAATTCATCAATTAACCGGAAACCTAATTGATGTTCAGTTACCAATTCAAATTTTAATTTTTCGTTTTTTAGATATATAAAATTTTGATCGGCAAATCCTGCAATATAGACTCTATTATTTAATTGTTTAGAAAAGAGCCTTATTTTATATGTATGTTCAAGAATTATCATATACTCAACTTCTATTAAAATTTATAAAGTCAGAATTTATATATCTAAGAATGTCTTTTTTGGAGAAGGCATTGCTTATTACTAGGAAGGTAAATACCAAAAATAATAGGCCTTTAGTATTTTGCAAGTAATGTAATATTCTATAAAATGTTAAGAGATTACTATTCAGAATTTGTGGAGCAATATTCATTATAGGCACTCTTAGTAGGTATTGTAGTGATTATTAAGATTGACCAAATGATCAGATCAGGATGAATTTTTGTTAAAATTAACATTTTAATTTTATCATCAAAGATAATTTCGATGAATTCTAAAATCTAAAGGTTAATGGAAGTGCTGGTAAAAATGAAATTAAATCAATATTTCTCTATCTTCGCGAAAAAATACTTCTCTTGCAGCCAAAACGCTTCTACTACCTCATTAAAGTTCAATTTTTAGGTTATCGTTTACATGGATGGCAAAGTCAGCCTGGTTTTAAAACGGTGGAAGGTCTAATTAAAAAAACATTCAAATTCATTCTTCCAGATCGCAGGATCAAAGTACTTGGTTCTAGTAGGACAGATGCCATGGTTTCTGCAAATGAATCTGCTTTCGAGTTGTTTTTAGAAGAAGAACCTTTGGAAGATCTTTCAGCATTTTTAAAATTGTTTAATAAGAATTTACCTCCAGATATTAAAGCTTTAGATATTCAGGAAGTAGATGGAAAATTCAATATCATTCAGGATTCTAAACAAAAAGAATATCATTATTTATTTTCGTTTGGTGAAAAGAATCATCCTTTTTGTGCACCTCTAATGACCAATATTCAGGAAACATTGAATATAGAATTAATGAAAGAAGGGGCAAAACTGTTTAAAGGCTTGCACCATTTTCAAAATTTTTGTGTTCGCTCCTCTGGGAAAAGCTTGTACGAAAGAGAAATCATTTTCTCAGAGATTCAGGAAAATACTATATACACCGCCAATTTTTTTCCTCAAAAGACATATGTATTTGTAGTTAAAGGCAGTGGTTTCTTAAGATATCAAATACGGTTAATGATTGGAACTCTTATTCAATTAGGAAAAGGAGAGTTGAGTCTTGAGGATATAACAGAAAGTTTAAAAGCAGATGTAAATAATCAAATGACCTATATTGCACCTGCTTCTGGATTAATTCTTCATAAAATAGAATTTTTATAAAGATTGCTTCTTCTTCTGTTCTAGAATAGTTAATGCAAATTTAATAGTCCAATAATCTAAGCTTTCATCAAAGTACTCATAATAAGTTTTTAAACCTTTTGGGTCTTCAATAACATCTTTGGCTTTTTTTACTGCATCCAAATCTGTTTTAGAAATTAATTGCAAAAGATCTATGTTCTCTCCTTCTTCGTAAAGTTTTACGAGATGTGAATTGATAGTAGAATGAGCCAATTTTCTGGAAATAGAGATTTCTTCCACACTAAGTCCTTTATTATATAGCAAAAGTGTTTCTTTATGTGAATTACCAGATTTTTTAGGTTTCTTTTTAAATCGTTTTTCTTTACTATAAGCTATAATTTCTTTGATAAACTGATACCCGTAATCTTCCATTTTCTTTCTTCCAACTCCATTAATCTGAATAAAGTCTTCATCGGTCATTGGGCGTTCTTTTTCCATTTCCTTTAAAGTAGCATCATTAAAGATTAGATATGCTGGAATTCCTTCTTCCTTAGCGATGCCTAACCTTAACTGGCGAAGTTTTTCAAAGAGACTATTATCTACAGTTTTTGAAGCTTTAGATTGTTCTTCTTTAATTTCCTTTTGATCTAGATTTTTAGCCAGCTCTAATTTCGCCCCATTAAACAGGATATCCTTGGCCATTGGAGTTAGCTGAAGATGGTTATGAAGATGGAAAGCGATCTCCACATATCCAAGATTTATAAGCTGTATGATATAAAGTTGCCAATCTCTCCAAGAAATTTCCTTCCCCACTCCGTATGTGGATAATTCTTGATAGCCTTTTCCTATTACTGCCTCATTTTGGGCGCCTCTAAGCACATCTATCAATACGGTTATAGGTTCTTTCCCTTTTAGGCGATAAATACAGGAGAGTGCTTTTTGGGCAATTAAAGTGCCATCCATAAACTGTGGTGGATTCCTGCAGATATCGCAATTGCCGCAGTCTTCCTTTTTTAACTCTCCAAAGTAGCTCAGTAAAATCTTTCTTCTACAGGTAAGTGCTTCAGAATATTGTTTCATCCTATCCAGTTTGGCCATCTGGACAGCTTCATTCTTGGCATTCGCTGCAAATTTTTGAAGCTGGATCACATCTGCATAACTATGAAAAAGCATAGTTTCAGAAGGTAGTCCATCTCTACCTGCACGCCCGATCTCTTGATAATATCCCTCTAGGTTTTTCGGCATATTATAATGGATCACCCAACGAATATTAGATTTATCTATTCCCATTCCAAAGGCAATAGTAGCACATATAATTTGTTGAGTATCATTTATGAAATCCTCTTGGATCCTACTTCGCTCTACATGACTTAAACCTGCATGATAAGCTTCAGCTTTTATACCATTTGCATTTAACTTCGCTGCGACATCTTCAGTATTCTTTCTGCTTAAACAATAAATTATTCCGCTTTCATTTTTTCTGCCCTCAGTAAACTGTAGAATTTGTTCTAATCGCTTAGTTCCTGGTCTCACTTCTAATGAAAGGTTCTTTCTATCAAAAGAGGCAACATGTATTTTTGCGTTGGGAATATTTAGTTGCTGGCAAATATCTTTTCTTGTGGCTTTGTCTGCAGTTGCTGTTAAGGCGATAACTGGAGTAGAGGGGAAGCGTTTTTTTAAATATCCTAATTGAGTGTATGCAGGTCTAAAATCGTGACCCCAACTGGAGATACAATGTGCCTCATCTATGGCAATTAAACTCACTTTACCATCTGTAAGAAACCTGTCTACAAATTGTAAACTTTCTGGAGCAACATACAGTAATTTTAATTCGTTTTTTTCTACACTGGCAATAATCTCTTGCTGATCTGTTTCCGACTGACTACTATTTAAATATGCCGCAGCAATCCCGTTCACTTTTAGCCCGTCTACCTGATCCTTCATTAATGCGATCAAGGGAGAGATCACAAGGGTGATATTTGGTAAGAGAATACCAGGTAACTGATAGCAAATAGATTTCCCACCACCAGTTGGCATGATCACTACATTATCTTTTCCTTGAAAAACGGCATCTATAATTTTCTTCTGAAGTGGACGAAAACTGTCGAACCCAAAATATTCCTTCAATGCACCAAAAAGTTGCTTTTCTTCCATGTGGCAAAAATAGGAGATAGGTTTAAGTATTGCTAAGTAGAAGGGTAAAACTTAGTCTTAAAAGTTTAACAGCTATGTTAAACGAAAAACTTTGTTATTTTTATGCAAACTTTCATTTTATGGCTAAAAGACACAGGCATCTGCAGCGAAGACCTAAATCTACAAATGCGCTTAATAAAGCTCCGGGAACTGTTGCCTACGTAGGTAGAAAGGAATCTGCAGAAATTAAAATAGAGGTTATAGATTACAGCAAAGTAAACTATGATCGATTTATTTTCGATAATGTAGAAGCCACGTTTAAATTTGAAAATGAAGAGAATATTACTTGGATAAATGTAGATGGTTTAAGTAATACTGCCCAAATTGAAAAGCTAGGGAAATTCTATAAACTTCATCCCCTGATTATAGAGGATATAGTTAACACGAATCAGCGTCCTAAAATAGATGAATATCAAGATTACTTATTTATAGTTGCTAAGATGCTATATCATAAGAAAGATGGGATTTTGGAACATGAGCATATTAGCATTGTAATAGGGAAGGATTATGTGTTAACATTCCAAGAGGCAGATGGCGATGTGTTTGATGCAATTCGAGAACGTCTTACTAACGAGAAAGGAAGATTAAGAAATAATGGACCAGATTATCTGGTGTTCGCAATTTTAGACTCGATTATAGATAATTACTTTGTAGTTATTGAAGAAATAAGTGATAAAATAGAAACCTTAGAAGAACAACTTTTTACTGCTCAACCTAACGATGATATTACTTTTGAGATCCAGGAATTAAAAAGAACGGTACTTAGAATTCGAAGAGCTGTATTTCCTTTAAGAGAAGTTATAGGTAGATTAGAAAAAATAGACAGTACACTTATCCAAGAAAAAACAATAAATTATATTCGGGATCTATACGATCATATTATTCAAGTTTCAGAAAACATAGAGATCTACCGAGAAATGACTTGGGGATTGATGGATATGTACATGACCACCATAAGCAATAAAATGAACGAAGTGATGAAAGTGCTAACCATTATGGCCTCCATTTTTATTCCTTTAACCTTTATGGCGGGTATCTACGGAATGAATTTCGAATATATGCCAGAGTTACAATGGAAATACAGCTATTTTGTGCTTTGGGGACTAATGATCTTGGTCTTTCTAGGTATGATCATATATTTTAAACGTAAGAAATGGTTGTAAGATTTTATTAGCTTCAACTTAATTATAAAAGACCCCATTAAAATGAATAGATTTTTTTTAAGCAGTTTATGTGTGCTACTTTTTTTTACTTCTTGTAAGAATGAAATAAAAGACAAACAAAAAGCTGAAGTTAGTGGCTCTTCAAATTCTAAACTAAATCCAATTTATATTGGCACCTATACCAAAAAAGAAGGCCACGTAGATGGACAGGCAGATGGAATTTATTCAGTTTATCAAAACCCGGAAACTGGAGCCATAGAAATGGGTAAAATCCTTGCAAATGTTGTGAATCCTTCATTTGTGAAAACCTCGGGTGATAATAAAAATCTATATGCCATAAGCGAGCTTGGGCCAAGCGATGGGACTGCAGGGTTAATCTACTCTTTTAGAATTAAAGAAGATGAAAGCCTGGAGCAAGTTGGAAGTATTTCTACAGAAAGTTTTGCACCCTGTTTTATTGCTGAAGATAGAACTGGGAAGTTTATATTTGTTGCGAATTATTTAGGTGGAGTGGTAATGATGTATGAAAAGAAGGCCGATGGAAGTCTGGAAAGCTTGCAAAAGATAAGCCTTGTAAATCCCGAAAAATCCCACCCACATTCCGTTAATATTTCATCAAATAACAAATACGCTTATATCACAGACTTAGGTAATGATCGTATTTGGATTTTTAATCTAGATCTAGATTCAAAATCATTAATACCAAACTCAACTCCTTATATTCAACTTGAGGAAGGATCTGGACCAAGGCACTTTGCATTTTCCAAATCGAATGATTATGCCTATTCTATAAACGAGCTAAATGGAAGTATAAGCGCATTTAAAATAGAGCAAGATGGAAAATTAAATCATCTCAATGATATTTCATCTTTGCCTGAAGATTTTACAGATAAAAACTCTGCAGCAGACATTCATATTCATCCCTCGGGAAAATATTTATATGTATCTAATAGGGGTCATAATAGTATTGCAGCTTATAGAATAAACCAAAATACGGGAAGTTTAAAGAATATTGGATTTACCAATACCCAAGGAGAAACACCAAGAAATTTCGCGATTTCTCCAGATGGAAATTTTTTATATGTAGCCAATCAAAACACTAATAATCTTGTAAGCTTTAAAGTAGATCTAGAAACTGGTAAATTATTAGAAACAGGAAATAGCTTGGCAATTAAGACTCCAGTTTGTATCGAATTTTTAAATTAATTTATAGTCTACCTTAATCACATAATCCATGGGCATTTTCATAATCACTTAATTTATTTCAGCAAAATAGAATAATATTAAAGGAATAATAGTCAATGCTTAAATCTAATTTTAGAACTCAATATTACGTTAGGAAATAATAAAGGCTGGTATAAGTACTAGCCTTTATTATTTAACAATAATTATTTATTTTACCTCTTCAATAACAAAGAAGCCATCATTCCCTTGAGCCTGGTATAACGGCATAAAGATTCGTGCATCCCATTCACTTTTTAGTTCTTGGTCATTCTGAATCGCTAAAAGATCTCCTTTATATATTTTTTGAAAATTTTTAAACCCAGATTTCATCTTAAAATTGTCATTTTCCTCAAGTCCATGTCTATAAATTATTTTAAAGGTCTTTTGAGTAGGCGCATTCTTCACTGAAAATTTTTCAACACATGCAGGATATTCTGGAATTTGAGTCAGTTCTAAATTACAAGCTTCTTTAAGTGCAAGCCAAATCATCCCCTCATGATTTTCTACGGAATTTTTACTAGTATGCTGGCCAGCTTCAAAAGTAAATCCAGTTAATCCAATACGGCTTAAATAATGATCGATGGCTCCATATACAATATCACTAAAACCTTGAACGATATAGGTTGGAAAATGATGTGCCCATTTATCATTATCGTTTACTAACTGTACAGAAATATACGGTAAGCTATCTGATGAGGTTGTGTGGCAATCCATAAAATAGCGCTTGGAATAATCTGCTTCAGGAAACTTTTCCAGAATTTCAATGATCTCATGCATTTCTTTCTGTTCACTAGTTTCCTTTTTCTCTAAACTAATGTTCGTTTCGGTCCAGGTCCTATTTAAATCTTCGTCTATATAACGTACCTTTTTCTTTAATGCGGCTTTATTCCCAAAGACTCCCACTATACAACCGTTTATTTGAGGCTTAGATTTTTCTAATGCTGCAAAAACTCGCTCTAAAGCTTCTACCCCAGAAGGCTCATTGCCGTGAACACCTGCAGTTATAAACAATAACGGGCCTTTATTATAGGTTGTATACGTTCCTATTATTCTGGAATTATTTTCCATGTATTAATTGGTTTTAGGCCATTGTGGCTAATTCTCTATTAGAAATTGTATTCCCATATAAGCGTTTATATTCCACTTTTTTCTCGATAGATTTCACTATTACATCGCTAAAATCTGGTAATCCAATTTCTTTAAAATGATCTAAGCCTCCGGGGCTTAACACATTAATTTCAATTAATTTATCTTTTACTATATCTAATCCAACAAAAAACAATCCATCCCTAATTAATTTGGGAGCTGTGATCTCTATAATTTTTTTCATGGCATCCGTAAGCGGACTGCTATCTGCTGAAGCACCTTGAGAAAAATTACTACGAAACTCGCCCTTTCCAGCTACACGTCTAATAATACCATAGGTACCATCTTTTTCCATTACACGACCATTCATCAATAAAACCCGTACATCACCATCTTTAACTGCCGGAAGGAATTCTTGGGCAATTACGTAACCTTGTTGGGTGATGTTTTCTATGATCTGATTTAAATTCTTTTCATTTTTATCTATTAGATATACATCTCGACCTCCCGATCCTTCTAATGGTTTTAAAACCATTTTCTTTTTGTGCTTTTCGAAAAAATCTAAAATATCTTCTTTCTTTCTTGTGATCAAAGAAGCAGGTTTAATACTGCTAGGAAGCTCTTCAAAATATAACTTATCTATAAAAGCATTAGATAGGGCATAGGCATCATTTAAAACCAGCACTCCTTCTTGTTGTATCATTCTTCCAAATGCTACTCCAGCTTGTTCTGCCCATTGTCTAGAACTACCTTCTTCTGTAGGATTATTTCTAATGAATAATACATCCAAATCTTTAGCAACTATTGTTTTTTTCTTAGCCTTATCACTTTGCAATAGTTCCAAATACTCTTCGGGAGATTTAGGATCTGCATTTTTGGATAAGGACACACTATTAATACTTATAGATTCATCATGTTTAAAGTTGAAATCTCCCACTCCCATCATATGTACTTCATGTTTTCTCTTTAAAGCTTCAAACATAATATACACAGTGGTACCACAGGTTTCTGTCTCAATACCATTTACTACAAAACATATTTTCATTTGGTTATCATTTGTGAGATAGGTAACCCGTCTCTAATTAATTTAATTCTTTTGGATGATTCTTCATTCATGAGATAATTTGGGCGTAATGTTCCCTTTTTCAGTACTTTTCTATCTGTAAGTTCTTCTATTATTTTTGTATGCTTTAAAGCAAACTTTCCAGAAAGTAATGATTCATAATCTCCTCCATCTTGTAAGTATTTTCTAAGATCTACTAATCCCTTTAAATAAATTATATCCTTTAAGAATCCGCCTCCTTGCATTATTCTGGAAGTAATATTAAATGCTCTTTCTGGTGAAAAACCATGATTGCGAGTGAGTAGTCTAAATATTTCTTGAAAATCCCCACCTTCTTTTACAGCTTCGCCAGCGATCACTCTTCCTGCGAGAGTTCTAAGCCTATTTGGTGTAAGTGCATCTACAAGATATTCAGACATTACTGCCAATCCTTCCTGCAGTGGGTCGTAATCTGCTAGCCCAATGCTTAGTTGTTTTAGTGGTTGTTGTAATCCATTATGATAGGTAAGCACATGAGTGCCTACTTCATGCTGAATTAGACCTCTGGCATCAATTTCACTTAATTCATAATCTTCTGGAATATAAAGTTCCCCTTGGGAAACCATCATAATGTTCACATCTTTACGAATGTGCACTTTGCATTTAAAATTTTGATCCTGATTTCTAAAAAAATCAAATTCTTTTCTGGCTAGACTACTAAAAGCCTTGCTGTCTAAAATTTTATCTGTTTTAGAAAATTCAGCTTCTGGAATTTTCTCTAGAATTTGATTAGCCTCACTGCATAGATGAGGATCTATACCTTGGTATAGTCTTACACTATCATAAAGAAAATTTTTAGTACCTCTTTCGCTTAACATCGTAATTTGTTGATCTAGCTCCTCTCTTTTTTCTCTAAAGAGATAAGACATTGCTGGATCGTCTATTTCCTCGATCTTTAAATTGTAAAGTTTACGCTTTATAACATCTGGATCTATTGGAAGCAAGCGGTAGTGATAATCTAATAGTTTCTCGTATTTACTTCCCAGAAAGCTCTCTTTGATATCATGAATATTTACTGGAGAGACTAACCATAAGAACTGATATGACTTTTCTATATCTGCTAACTTTTTATCGATCTCAAACACTTTCTCTTTTAGATATTTTCTACCAAGAGCATTATAGCTAGCTACGCCAGATGAAGTTTGCACTCTTATGTAATCAAAAATCGCAATATGTACGGCTCTATTTATAAAATCTCTAAAATTTCTAAAGAAAACGGGAAAGGTTTTAAGATTGTCATCTCGGTAAATAGGAGGGATCTCTAGACCTAAAAGCAAAGCTCCGCACTGTTTAGCTTCCTCTACACTTAAAAGCTCTCTTTGCCCTTCTGCTTGCCTGTGGGAAGTGTCTTTTATTTCGGTCTTTAAATAAAGCCCAGAAAAAGTAGAATTGATGGTATCTAACTCTTTTTTTAGTACATCGAGAGTTGTGGGTAATTTATTCTCGGGACCCTTTATTATAAAACTGTTACTAGCTTGTTCTCCAGTGTAGAGTTCCAACAATAAATAAGATTTGTACTTCGTAGATAGTAAATTAGATAGTTCGAACAACAATTTCTGGTAACCACTAAAATCTGAAGTTCCAATAATTAAATATGAAGACTCACTGATAACCATTCTATATGTATCAGGATCATTTGATATTTGCCTGTATATAATTAAATATGGAAGTTCTTTTTCTATATGTAATATCCCACCTCCGGGAAGAGTGGCATTAATTTCATTTTCATTCTCTACAATTGTTAATATTAGCTTAATCGATTTTTCTGATAATTCTGATATTTCGGTTAAGTCTGAGGTCATAAATTTGAATAATTCAAATGTTTAATAGTTCGAAAACCTTTTATTTATAGGGCTTTATAGAGAATATTTAAAAAATTATATTAATAAATTTAGAAATTAATCATAGCTTATTACTGAATTATTCCCACTTTGACATTTATTTAAGACAGTTCTAAAATTGGAATTAAGTTAAAAGCCTTTCTCGTATTATGGTTATTGTTCTAAATACTTAGAAGGTATTTAGAATACTGAAAAAGCATAGATTAATTATATGTTGTGCTAAGAATATGAATATCTTATTTAACTTAAAAAAACTTGGGGGTTTAAATTAAATTGTAGATAATAAAGAGGATTTTCAATGACAATAAATTAAATATATTCGTCAGTTTGAAACTGCTTACATAGTAATTTATAATATAGACCCTAGTTATAAAGAAGAATAGTATAAAACTAAAAAAGCCCTCGTAAAAACAAGGGCTTTTAATTACAAAGTGATCGCGCCAGGATTCGAACCTGGGACCGCCTGCTTAGAAGGCAGGTGCTCTATCCAACTGAGCTACGCGACCGATTTCGCGGTGCAAATATAACTTACTTTATATTTAAAACAAGGTTTTTTTCATCAAAAATTTAAAATAAATAAGCAGCTATTGCTAACTGCTTAAAATTCAGACTCAAACCTAAAAAATATTTTTTTAAGATTCTTTTACTAGATTACGTTCTAGATGTTGTGATATCGATAATAGTTGATTAATTGCAAAGGGAGTCAAATTATCTACTTGTTCTAATGGAGTATATAAATTATAAAACCGTCTTGTTAATTCTAAAGTTTCTAAGGAAAGTCCGAAAATCTCTTGTTTTTCATAAAGTTCATCCACATGCATTTTTATTGCAGTGATATATGAAATGGGATCTATAGGTGTTTTTGGTTCTAAAATAGTATTCATAAGTTCAATTTTAGTGTAAAATTAAATTATGCCAATACATGCATTAGAAGCAGTTAAGATGTGTATGTGTAGTATTTGGGATTGTAAAAGTAGAATTAAAAACTAAAGTTTCACTGAATTATTGATCATCTTCTATGAAGTTTATTATATAATCGATAAAGAGTAAATTTTCAAACTATTTCAACTCCGATAGTATTAGTTGAGTAGTGGGTTCTCCATATTTTATAAGCATATCTATAAATCTTTGCAGATGTAACTGATCTTTTAAAACCACCTTCATATGTATATTATGAGAACCAGTTATACGTATAGCCCTTTTAATTTCAGGAAAGGAATCCAAAGCTGCCATGAAGCTTTCTAATTTCCCGCTAAATAATTTAATCATTATAAAAACCTCTAAGCCATAACCCATTTTGGAATAATCTACTTTTAGAGTATAAGCTTTAATTATTTCCAATTCCTCTAATTTTTGAATTCGTTCCCTAACTGAAGATGCTGAGAGTGGTATTAGTTTTCCAATTTCAACAAAGGAGGCTCGCGAATTTTGATGTAATACCTCTATAATTTTTAGATCTATTTTATCTAACATTGAATAATGTGTTTATCTTATAAAATTACATCTTATAGTTGGACATAGTCGATTTTTCCCGTTTTTTCAATTTCATAAGTGTTTATCTACCATGTAATTTTGTGGAAAATTTTATGAATATTATGGAAATAGATATCTATTTAATTGTGGCTCTGGCGATATTTTTCGGTTTTTTTGTTCAGACCGTTGTTGGTTTTGCAGGCTCCTTAATAGCTTTACCAATATTATTAATAAGTATAGCTCTTCCAGATGCTATTGCCTATATATCTATATTCTATATTTTTTCTAGTATTTTTCTAATAAAAAAGGAATGGAAAAATATAGACTTTACTATAATTGCTAAACTTGCAATACCTACAATAATTGGAGTTATAATAGGAATTCTAGTTCTAACTTTAACAAACCCTATTCTTCTAAAGAAAGGTTTAGGGATTTTTATAATTCTATATGTTGTTTACGCAATATTTATAAAAACTAATTTTAAAATAGGAAGGAAATCTGTTTCTATTTTAGGGGTTTTAGGCGGTTTCTTTTCTGGAGTATTTTCTACCGGTGGGCCATTGTATGTAATATCTGTAAAGAACATGGCCGTAGATATAAGTACCTTTAGAGCCACGATGATTGGAATAATGGGCTTAATTACTTTAGTGAGAATTCCTATGCTAAGTTTAAGTGGGATTTTAACTTTGGCTCATTGGAAAGTAGCTTTAATCATCTTCCCAGTTTTTCTTTTAGCACAATATACAGGAAAATTGGTGTACTCTAAAATAGACGAATACTACTTTAAAAAAGCATTACTAACATTATTATTTTTTTCAGGAATCGTGCTTATAGCGAAGTAAGTTCATTTAATACTTAAAGGGAACAGTTTGTTCTGCTAATTACAGCGCCAATTCCAACTCCCTTTTTATCATCAGATATTATAACAGAATCTTCATTTAATTTTATTGTAATGGGAATAGTTTGTTCTTTACCTTCTTGAGTAAAATGATATTTGCCCTTGATAATATTTTTCTCAATTAGTCCAGTTATTGTCCCTTCTCGTCTGTCCTTAAATTTAGGAAGCCAATTATAGATTCCCGAAACAGAATTACCAATAACATCTAATTTTAATTCAAGAATATCAATATTTTCCAGATTATCTTTAAATGCTGTTTCATTTCTAAAACAATAGGATCTTTTAATGTCTATTTCTTTCTCTAACTCACTTTTTTTGAGGGTTTTATCTACAACTGGATCTGGCAGAGCTTCTACTGTAGCAGTTTTATTACAGCTCATTGTAAATACACAAATAGCAACAATAATGAGAATATTAAAATTGAATTTTGGCATGAGTTTTTTAAATAAATGAAATCTATAAATAGGAACTCAAGTTAACTCTTTTCCTAATAAACTAAATTATTAATTGCAGTTTAAGAGAATGAAGTAGTGTTAAATTTTGTTATGTTTATTTAAAGTCATGACTATCAGTTGAGAACAAATTCTGTTCTTCTATTTTTAGCTTTTTCTAAAACAGAATTATTAAAGGTTATTGGCTCTGTTTCTCCTTTTCCTTTTGTAGTTAACCTATTGGGTTCTATACCAAATTCTTTTATTAGTGCCTCTTTAACAGAAGACGCACGGCGCATGGAAAGTTCCATATTATTATCATCATTTCCATCACTATCTGTGTGTCCAATTATAATACAATTTTTAGCTGATTCTGATTTTAGAGCTTTAGAAATCTCTCTTAAAATACCATATGCTTCTGGTTTTAATTGAGCTGAATTGACATCAAAGGTAATTGCTGTAGTAGAAAAACTACCTGTCTTAAATAAACTCTCTGCAGGTTCAGGAAAACCTTCCGCTACCCGTAAATTACTAATTAGTACATTCTGATTATCATCTCCAACACCATAGCAATAAAAAAGGATACTCGCATAATTAGTTCCCTCTCTAATTGCTCTTGGAAAATCCAAAACTTTCTCTCCATTAACATACATTCTATAACGCGGTCCTTTAACTGATATCCCAATGTGAGCTCCATTTAAAATAGCTTCTCGAATATCTTTTTCATTACTACCTCTCACAACTTCTCCTTTATCCCATGAAACAAAATCTTGTTTCTTTACCCAATCTTGAAAAGGGGAAATATTTGCTGAGAGATAAGTGTTTCCATATTTCAAAGGGCTTTTCCCATCACCTACATAAATATAAAAATTAGCGGTTTGCGAAGTATTCTTTTTTGAGATACCATAAGTGGCTAAATCAAATTCAATTGTAAAATTCTCAGGTAATTCTTTAGGAAGATCAGGTTCATAATAAGCACGATTATATAGTCGTAGCCATTTTTGCTCTGAATTGTTGTTCAATGTTATAAGTTGTCCATTACCATTGGAGTTCCATGCTTTAGGTAAATCTCCTACAGCATCGTTGCTGTAATCATCAAATAAAATTAGATTTTCTCCTGCCACCCAATCTGATTTTGTGTAGAGGGAGATTTCTTCTTTTTTTGTACTAGGAACGGTTGAACTATTTGGTTTTTCAGGACTATCAACAACACCAGAACTAGATTTTTGACTTCCTTTATTACCTAGAATAGTATCCATGGCCTTACTAGTTTCTTCTTCTGTTTTTTTCTCAAGTTTCCTGTTTACAACTTTCTCTGCCTTCTTTCCTAGCTTTTCTAAGATTTGTGCTTCAATATTTACAGACATAAAAAACGTCATGAGCATAAGCACAAGAATTCGTAAATATACTTTGCTTCTCATAATAATATAAACTTTAGAATTTATTTTTAGACTTTTTATTTTCGAAATTCAATAATCTAGTTCTAAAAATGAAAGGGGAAAGTGGGGAAGAAATTGGCTTTTAATTCTTTATAAAACTAAGTTTATAAATTTACTGAATATTTGATGAAAATTCTAAATTAGATTAAATAAAAACCTAATATCTAATTATTTAATATATTGATTAATAGAGTTTTAAGTGTTCATTAGTGGGGTTTAGGGAAAAAATAGGTTATTGATTTAAATTTCATAAAAATTTAAATTTAAACAACTTTTACTTTCTTATTAAACTTGTTTCAAGCTTTTCTAATAAAGCATGCTATCTAGGATTCTATCTAGGTTTCGTTCTTTCATATTAAATTTTTTATCTGTTAAGAAGACTGCATGTATTTCTTTTCTTAACCCGATAATTTCCTTATTAGAATATTCATGTTTGGCAATTGCCGACTGTATTTTGTCCAGACAATTATCTTCATCATCACAGCTGAACTCATTATATAGTCTATCAAAGGTTTCAGGATCTATTTTAGATCTTATCATATTGATCTCTTCAATGGTTTCAACTGAGTCTGCCTTGGCGCAAAGCAATAAGATGTAAACTTTTAATTCTTCTTTGGACCAGTATTTTGATTCATTTTTCATTTTATTAAATTTTAATTAGCTGTCTAAAAAAATTATATACAATTATTTACAGTTATAGAATTAATTAAATTGTTGCAAGTATGTAATACACTACTACCACTAGCAATAGAAGAAGCCCTAATGCTAAAAGAAGGATTGCTCTTTTTACATTTCTAAATTTCCAGGCTGCAATTTTTGAAATAATATAAATTTGCTCTCCTAATTGCTCAAAGAGCTGATCCTCATCAAGGCTCACAGTATAAAAGGTCTTTGCAAATTGCTTAATGTCTCCAAATTTGGAAATAACATCGCCAAAAAAGAAAATATTCTTATCGTAATTACCTTCTATTTTAGGCATAAAACAACGTATACTAAAGAAGATTGATGCTGCCGTACAACAAAACCAAAATCCAACAAGCACGTCGAATAGTAAATCGTTAGAAACCTCTGTGATAATCATACCCCAACTTTGGTAAATAAAGTTTAGTAAGATCCCATAGAAGGTTAATATAAGACCAGCTTTTAATTCTGATGCCTTAATAAGACTTGTTACGTAATTAATACTACCCCAGTAATGATCTATAAGATCATCTGTGTGCTTGTTTTTTATCTTTTGATCTTTTATTAGAGGTGCTGTTTGCTCCATAAAATATTAAGTTATAATTCAAATTGTTCTTTTGAATTTATCAATTCTTAAACTTTGGGGAGTTAAACTATGGGGGGAGGGGGAATAAAGTTAACTAAAATGTGGTTCGATTGAAACCTTATTTAAATTTTTTAATCTCAAAATTAGATTTTTTGTAATGGTAATTGGTACAAATAACATATTTTATACACATTCATATTTTCTTCAAACATCAAAATTCCTTAGGAATGTAAATACTAAAGAGCTTTAATTATATTTTCTATTTTACCAATAGTCAATGGTTTAGTAATTATGTCTTTCACATATTTATTATTTTTTCCTCTACAATGATCTGCTCTATCTACAGAAGAAGTAAATAAATAAATAAGCTTTTCTTTAACTAGATCTTCTTCTTCTAATCTTTTAAGGAAAGTCCATCCATCCATCACTGGCATGTTAATATCTAAAAAAAGAATATATCTATATTCCTGGTCCTTTTCAGTAGTTAGGTAATTATATGCCTCTAAACCATTTTTAAACAAAAGTGGCTCAGAAGTAGAGAGTTTAGAGACCTTAACCATTTGTGATGTTATTTTTCTAATAATGTTGTCATCATCAATAATCAGTACTTTTTTAATCATCTAATAGAGTCTCTTTTTAATAGAATGTTAAACGTGTATTTCGTTTATTTTTCAAAATTAATAGTATCTGTTTTTTCAGAGATATCACGAATTATCACATCAATTTCCTCAGATGAATTTAAGATCTCTGTAAAAAGCTCTTCTTTTTCAGCAAGATTTAAATTCCCGTTCTTTATTAGATCAATTATTGCCATTAATCTCGCAACAGGAGCACGAACGGAATGGGACTGTTGCCATGCAATATCCTTTAAGCGTTGCGTAGTGATTCTAATTTTTTCCTCTGCAATTTTCTTTTGTGTTATATCTTTAAAATAAACTGAAAGACCGGTACTAGAAGGATAAACGCTTATATCTAACCAACTTTTTACAGGTTCATAAAAATCTTCAAAATGAATAGATTTTCCAGAACTTAACGACTCATTATAATAGCTAAAAGAAGGAAGGTTTACAGCATCTGCAAAAATCTCCCAAAGATTTTTACCTAAAATAATCTCTTTTGGAGTTTGAAGAATTTCCTCGGCTGTTTTATTCCAATAGGTAACTATAAAATTTTTGTCTACTGCAAAAAAGGCATCATTAATTCTTTCTAGAATTTCTTTTTTCTCCGTTAAAGTATCCTTCAATTTTAGTTCGAGAGATTTTTGCTCATGAATGTCTTGAAAACTACCATATAAACGAATGCACCTTCCATTTACATACTCAGACTTTCCCATGGACCGAACCCATTTCTCTTTGCCTTTAAATGTTATTATAGGGAATTCAAAATCCCATGATACTCCTTTTTTTATGGCTTCAGAAATAGTTTGATCTATCTTTTTTCTTAAGTCTTTTCTATAATGGTTAATAGCGTCCTCTTTTATTGGAACATAGTCTTTTTCTGCTTCAAGAATTTCTCTTGTAATATCAGACCAATAAATAGAATTATTTTTTAAATCTAACTCCCAACTACCAACACTAGCCATTTTAGAGGCATCATCTAATAAATTTCGTAGTTTTTTATTATCGGTTACATCTTTTACAACAGTATATATTAAGCCTTCTTCTAAAGAAGCACGGCAATTCCAGTCTAACCATAATACTTTTCCAGATTTTGTAATATATCTATTTTCATTTCTATATGTATCTCTATTATTATAGAAAGTTTGAGCAGTTTCATTAAATATTCCAGTGTTGGATGAGTTTAAAAGCTCATTATAATTCATTTTTAATAATTCCTCTTCTGAGTATTCTAATAATTGACATCCAGCAGCGTTTATTTTTTTTATTTTCCCTTCAAAATCTATGGTGCATATAATATCTGGTGCAAGTTGAAAAATATGAGATAGCTGCTCTTCTAGTTGTTTTCTATGTATTTCTGAAGCTAAGTTCTCAGCAATATCAAGACCTATATGTTTAGTGGTATCAAAAGTGCTATTATCATCTGTAGATTCTGCACATATCCATACTCCTATGAGTTCTCCTTGTCTAATTAATGGCACACCCATAACTTTTTTTATTTGTGCCTTTATTGCAGATTGCCTGTATACCATATGTTTTATAGTATCCTTATAATCCCAAGCAATAATTTTCTTTTTCTTCCATACTAAGCCTGGTAGTCCTTCACCAATTTTAAAAGTATCAATATTTTCAGAAGTGTAAAAAACCTCCCCATTTTCGTTTGAAGCGGTAGAGTATAAATTAAGTTCTGTTTTGCTACTATCTATAAGCCAAATTTCAGAAATACTAAAACCTCCATAATCCAATAATAATTTGGTTATTTCATGTAATGCAGGTTTTAAAGCATTATTACGATTAAAAATAGTATTGAAGTGTGTTAAAACTTCTTTCTTTAGAAGTTCTAAGCGGTTCAGACTTATATCTCTTAGTACTCCAATGAGTCTTACTAAATTCCCTTCTTTATCTCTAATTCCATAAGCTCTATCCTCAACAAACGAGTAGGTGCCATCTGCTCTTTTAAATCTATATTTAGTGTGCCAATGCTTTTTAGTGGGATCTTCAGCAAAATCACTTAATAATATTACATTTTTCTTTAGATCATGTGGATGTACAAGCAATCTCCATTGAGAAATAGGTTGGGTAGTGTTTTCTAATTTATGACCAAATAGCGCCTGATGACTCAATCCCCATTCCATGGTATCTAAATTAAAATCTGCCTCATATATAGCATCATTTGTTGCTAGATTCACATAATTAAATTGCTCGATTTTAAATTTTAAATCCTTGCTTTTCTCATTATTTTCGAAAATTATACCTATTAATTTGGCAGAACGTTTAAATATTTTAAGCTCGATATCTGAGGGCTCGCGTAAAGTCCCAAAGTAATTAGCAAAGGTTGCAATAACTTCTTTTTTAGAATTGAAAATAGGTTCAGACCAACAGGCTTTTAAACCTACATTTAAAGCATAAGACTTAAAATCTTCCCATAATATATCGGTACTAATATCGCTTGTAATTACTGTCTTTTTTAAAAAGGCTGCTGTCCCACAAGAACCAACCCTTGGGCCAATGTTTACCCCTTGGATCGCCGTTTTAAAAGATTCTGGAAGGGAAGAAGCAAGGTTCCATATTTTATTGTCTTCTATCTTTAGAATTGTAGCTTTAATCTCTGGAAAAATATCTTCAAGACTTCTTATATAATATTGAAAAAGTGAATCTAGATCAGTTTCTACTTCCAGAGCTTTTTCCATGATCTCATTCTCTAAATGTTCTAAACTATTTTTTTGTAATTGTTCAGTTACATCAAGACAAGTGATAATTATTGCAGGTTCATTATTTAAAGGAAAATTTTGACCAGATATTTCTATTTTTAAGGTTCCACCATCACTTTTAATATGAGTATATATGCCCAGATGCTTCGGCTCATTTTGCTGAATAAGATCCTTCTGATCTTCAGCGAAATTTAAAAAATCTTCCTTGGTAGTGATGTCTTTAATACTAATTTCTATAAACTCTTTTCTGCTATACCCATAGGTGCTAAAAGCACGATCATTTGCATCTAAAAACCGGAAGGATTCAGATGAATAGATCAATTTTGGATATGGACTATTGTTGAAAAGTGAATGATAACGATCATTTTCAGCCAAAAAGAATGGCTTATCAATATTATTGGCTAAACAATACAGAAGTTTTTCCTCCTCATTCCAAGTTAAGGTCCAGTTGCGTGCAGCAGTTCCATTTCTAAGCGATGATTCAGGATGAAAATTTAAGGTTTTTGAGGCTTTAGATTGAATTTGTGTAATCAAAGCTTGAAAGTTAGGTTTATCTACTTCCTTTAACTCATCTAAAAAATTCTTCTTGGAAGGATTTGAGGAAGAAAAACCGAAATAATCTTTAGCACTCTTATTAAGCCATATGAATTCGCCCGATATATTTATAGAGCAAATAATATCATTAGCAGTACTTAATAATTGCCTTAGGGTATTTTGCATAATCAATTTTGTTCCTTGCTTATGGGGAAGCACAATTAAGTTCTTATCCCAACAAAAAATCCAAAATTGCAGGGAAAGTCTTAAATGTAGGAAAAGTATATATAAATATTACATATTAAGAGTTAAAAATATCAATTCAATAGTTAAATCTGCAATTAAATGTGAATTAGCTTGTAATTCCATAATTGAATGATATTGATGGTAATAAAGGGATATTGGACTTTTGATTTTTTAATTTGACTTAACCTTCCAAATCCATTTACAAATGCAGGTAACATAATATTTTATTAAAAGGTTTTCTGTTTCTAACCAATCGTTTAGATTTGTACAGAGATAAAGTGAATATGCCTAGAAAGAAAGAATATATTGAAGAAGAAGTTATAGAAAAAGCTATGAATTTATTCTGGCTTAATGGATTTGAAAATACCTCTATGCAAATGCTCGAAAAAGAAATGGGCATCAATAAATTCTCCATCTATTCTAGTTTTGTAAATAAGAATGGGGTATTTCTAGAATGTGTAAGAATTTATAATAAAAAACTAGATCTAGTTATTGATAAGTTGAAAAATTCAACAAATGGAATCCTTGGAATAAAACAATATTTCTATGATTTTATAGATTTTACGAACATTTCAGAATTAGGTAAAGGATGTTTAGTAACAAATACTTCTAATGAAATTGGAAATGAAACAGATGAAAGAGTGAAGGAAGTTTTATCAAATTTTATGGAAGACTTGAAAAAGGTTTTTATCAAAAGTTTAAGTCAGGACCTAAATAAAGAAATTGCAATTATACAGGAACAAGCAGACTTTTTAATTATTTCTATGTTCGGCTTATCATCTGCCACAAGGATGTTCAAAAAAGATCAACTAAATAATTATGTAGAAAATGTATTTAAAAACCTGTGATCTTTTTTTATTTAATAATTAAACGGTCGGTTATTTATAGTTTATCAATAGCTAGAAATTTTCCTCTAAGGAAATTAATAAAGTAGTCTTTAAGTATTTTATAGATTAGACTTTTCGCTTATTAATAAAAATTCCAATATCAAATTTAATAGTATGCTTACCGCAAAAGATTTCAAAATAGTTTTTAAATAAAGTAGCATGGAAATACGAGAGATCAATATACCAAACATCGCTAAGCATTGTATTGAAGAGGTTTTCAGAAAAACCACCGACAAGCCAGGCTTTGTTCATTTAGATTTTGGAAATAACATAGGCTCTCACCAGTTTAGATCGATAATGGTTGAACTAAAGAAGGAATTATCAAATCTAACACAGCAAAGATTCAATAAGAAATTAAGCTATCATTGGCTTGTCCGTTTTGATCAGCAAGTAAACACACCTTACCATCTTGATAATGCGGGAGACCAATCCTTTTTAATGTTAGGATATGAACCAAGTGAAATAGAGAGTGAGTTGTATTTAGCAGATTATTTTAAATATGCAAACGAAAGCGAGGCTGCCTCCAAAGATTATCTCGAAAACTTTAATCCGGTATTCATAAATAATGATACTTCCCTAGAGCCTTATACCACCAAAGTAAAACAATTGAAAAAGGCTGCGTATAAGATTGTTTTAATAAATAACAGTAAGCCTAAAGTTGATAGGGAAACGCTTGGTGTGTTTCATAAGGCTAGTATTATTAATCCCGATAAAAATAAGAGTAGAATTGTTAATTCTATGATCGTGAATATGATACCTGAAGATGATATTGACAAGAATCAAATTGATGAAATGGAATTTATTAGTACCGATACTGTAAGTAAATAGTATTCTCTCCAATTGTTACTTAAAAAACATCAAAATAATTAAAAATATCAAACAAAAAAAAGCCTCCAACTTACGTTGAAGGCTTTATGTAGTCGGGGTGGCAGGATAATTTATTCAAGAACAAACGCCCTATCCACAGTACTTTCACTGCAAATCAATTTGATGTTTCACCGAATGATTCACCAAACTTCATAAAACAAAGAGCTTTCATATTATTTACTCGTCTTTGTGCTATAAAGATATGATTTTCTTTAAAACATACTTTCCTAAAAACGAATTTTCCATGTACCTACTACTTTTTTTAGTTGATGCAAATGGACAAGATTTAGAAGTTAGCCGGACTGCATAAGCCGGGCTTCATGCTTTGCCCTTTGTATAAGTCCTTTCCTAATTCTAAATCGTTGGATAGAACAGCATCAAAAAAAGGTAGTAGCGAAGGCACTGGAAGAAGTAAATTGATAAAATAGTTAAGGAGAACCTACTATCAGAAAATTTTAAGGCAATCAAAAAAAAGGAAAGTGCTCAGGATAAAAAAAGTAAATTGTATGGCTCACCGTGAGGTTATTTTTTAAATTTGTATTCCGTTTTAATTTTATAAAAAAATGAAATTAGGAATAGCAAGAGGGTAACACGCTGCGCGATGTTATATATCCCTAATTCATTGATTATAAGCTTTTTAAAGTGTTTAAGTATGTGGTTTTTTATGAAATTTGCGACAAATGCCGTGAGAAGCCCAGTAAATGCTTTGATTTTTGCGACAAATTTTATTAAAAACATTTTTTAGAGGTAAATCTCCAGCTATATTTCAGGCTACTAGCTGTTAGTCAAAATTTACATACCATAGTTATTGATTTGCACTAAAAAGGAACAAAGGAACAAAGCAAGATGTGTCATTGTCATGACAATCTTGCTTTGCGCCCGGAAGTTGCAAAGGAAAGTAAATAATTAGGGATTTTAAAATGAATTCTCTATATTTATTAATAAATTCACATAATAACAATATTTTTTCGAAACCTTTTAAAGGTTAAAGCATCTTTATAATACATTTTATATTGAAAATGAAAACATTAGTTATGATAAAACCTATAATTTATTTTGTTGTTTTAACATTTTTTTCCTGTTCTACTAGGGATGATATCAATCAGGATATTTTTTCAAAATGTAACGAGAGGGAGGTCAGAATAGTTTTGAAAGAAGCTATTCCTGCCACGGTAAAGTCAATAGAAGATGGGGATTATTTTTATGATGGCAATCGATTTTATTTGGAAGTTGATGCCGAAATACATTTACCTGAGTTGGCTAACAAAGATAGCGTATCAATAATTAGGATTTTTGCTCCCGCAAATAATATAGGGGAAATCGGAGAGGAGCTTATGGTTAAAGGTACGATTTCTACATGTGTTTCCGGAGCGCACGGTCGATTGACAAACAATCTTCATTTATTTTATCTGATCGAAAATTTAAAGGTTACAAAATAATTAATTATTTAAATTTTCTTAGAAAATGAAAAAACTACTACTTCATACATTATTTTTTCTCGTTGCACTTAATGGATATAGCCAAGAAACGAATATAATCGGAGGAAACAATACGACTGTAGAGAACAATCCTTGGCAAATTTCTATTCAAAGAAATGGCGGTCATTGGTGTGGCGGATCAATTCTTACCCCGGAATGGATTTTAACCGCTGCACACTGTTTAGATAACGTACCTATAAATCAATTAAAGGTTGCTGCTGGGATAACAGATAGAACGGATAATATTAATGGACAATATTTAAATGTTGCACAGGTTATAATTCATCCAAACTATGATCCTGCTACTTCTAACAATGACGTTGCACTAATCAGGCTTGCCGTCCCTCTAAATTTTAATGCTAGAGTTCTACCAATTAAGCTTACTAATAGTTTATCACATTCTGATACTGGACAAACAGCTAGAGTTACGGGGTGGGGAAACACTTTGGACGGTACTAATCCGTCACCATCTATTATATTGCAAGAACTGGAAATGCCAATTATAAGCAATACTCAAGCAAACAGTATTAATACCGGCTCAACACCTGTAAACAATAATATGATTGCTCTTTACCAACCAGACTCCGGGGTATCTCGCGGCGACAGCGGTGGACCTCTCTCCTTGGTTAGTAACGGAATTCGATATCTAATTGGATGTAGTAGTTGGGGAGAGTTTCCAAAAGCTGAAAAACCAACAATTTATACAAAGTTATTTAACTATATATCTTGGATTAATAGTAATGTACCTCTCCCAGATATTACTGGCGCATCTTTGGTCTGCAATTCTTCGAATTCGGTTTTCACTTTACAAAATGCACCCAATCATATGAGCTGGACTACAAGTAATAATTTAGAAATAATAAGTTTTACTACTTCAACAGTCACCGTTAAAGCCAAATACGCAAGCAGTCGTGGTAATGGTTTTATTACAGCAACCTATAATAATGGCGCTGAAGCGACTAAAGTAGTTTATGTAGGAAAACCTGACGCTAGTTTGCCACAAGCCCCTAATCTATGCACCAACAGTTTTTCTGAGCCTTATACACTTCCTAATTCTGACGGGGCAGTTTCTTATAGGTTAAAATCGAACTCTCCATATTTAGATATTAATGGACAGAGTGAAGTAACATTTACGAATGGTCCAATATCATTTATTTATTTTTCGTCTAGTCGAGCAGGAACCTATTTGGTTGAACTTTTTACAACCAATGCATGTGGAGAAAGTAGAGGTGCCATGTATGTTACTTCTGAAAGATGTGGTCTGGGTGGACCTTGTGGTTTCAAGATATCCCCCAACCCGGCATCGAGCGAAGTTACTATTAAAGCTAATAATGAAAAATCAAATATCACAAATGAAACGCAAAGTTTGATTTTTGAAAAAACTGCTCAACTTGCGAAATTATTTGATTTTAGCGGGGCATTTGTAAAAGATATTGAACTCGATCCATACGGAACTACGAAAATGGATGTGTCCAATTTGAAAGAAGGCTTGTATTTTCTAAAAATTCAAGTTAGAGAGGAAGAAGAAACCTATAAAATTATTGTTGCACATTAAGGTATCTTTTATTTAATAACATGGTTTCAAGTTTATTAAAACTAGAATCCATGTTATTAATTTATTGGTTTAATACTTGCCTAAGAGCAAGCATATCTTTACTAATTTTATTTTCCAAAACCCTTGCATAAATCTGAGTAGTAGATAATTTGGTATGTCCTAAAAGTTTAGAGACCGTTTCGATGGGTACACCATTGGATAAGGTAACCGTGGTAGCAAAAGTGTGCCTGGCAGAATGAAAGGTAATTGTTTTTTTTATTTTCAATTGCAGCATCACCTCTTTTAGATATTTGTTGACTTTCTGGTTAGAAAATACCGGGAATAAAATTTCGTCTTTTATACTATCGGCATATCGATCCATAATATTTTGGGCCTGGGGCAAAAGTGGCACTTTTACCGTTTCGTCTGTTTTCTCCCGTTTAGTATAGATCCAGTTGCTCCCATCGATTCCTTTAATAATCTGATGAATGGTCAATTCTTTTATATCTATATAAGAAAGCCCAGTATAACAGGAGAAGATGAAAATGTCTTTAACTTTTTGTAAACTGCTATTCGTGAATTCAGTGTTCTCTACTATTTGAAGTTCCCGTTTGCTTAGATATTGCCGCTCATTTTTCTCAAACCTGAATTGGAAATTGTCAAAAGGGTTTTTAACAAGCCATTCCAGCCTAATTGAAAGGTTCAACATCTTTTTAAAACGTTCCAAATGTTTCATCGTGCCATTGTTGCCACAAGTCTTACGAGAAACCTTAGCCGAATAGTTGCGTAGGAACTGTTCAAAGTCGGTTACAAACTGATAGTTGATCTGTTTGATGTTAATATCATTACAGTTCATTTTCTGCTTTAAAAACTCATTTAAGTAGGTTTCGGTAGTACGATAATTTTTCATCGTGCCGGGTTTCAACACGTTCTTCATGTGAGAATTGTGATAGCTCATTAATTCCGACAAGGTTTTCTGGTGCTCATCATTCCCGTAGAACCGGGCTTTGATACTTTGGGCTGTAACCACTTTGTTCTCGGAAGATAGTTGCTTGTGGCAGTCCAGAAATTTAGTATAGATCTGGTCCAAATACTGGTTTAAACTTCTTGCTTTTGGAGTAGTTCCTTTGGCACGTCCTTTTGAGACGTCCCAATGATTCACCGATATTGATCTTTTTAAACTTATTTCTGAGCGTTTACCATCCACGGTAACTCGGGCATAAATAAATAATTTCTTGGTCTCGTTGTGGTGTTTACGAACAAAGAATAATACGGAAAAGGTAGTGTAATTAGGCATTTCAAGCGTCTTAAATGAAACAATCAGTTTGCAAAGACGAAAGTCAAATCAGTTATATGCTCTATGAAGTTACGTAAATATCTGTAATAAAATGATTCACCGAATGATTCACCAGACTTATGTATTTAAATGATATTATTTGATATCATTAAAAATAAAAAACACTGATAATCAAGAGATTAACAGTGTTTTGGCGGGTTTTAATACCCATTTGGTCGGGGTGGCAGGATTCGAACCTGCGGCCTCCTGCTCCCAAAGCAGGCGCGATAACCGGGCTACGCTACACCCCGAATAATTCGGTTAGAATTAATCGTTTTGCGGAGAGTATGAGATTCGAACTCATGCGACAATTGCTCGTCGACAGTTTAGCAAACTGCTCCATTAACCACTCTGGCAACTCTCCGTTAAATTGTAAGAACTTATTGCAATTATTTTGCGGTTGCAAATCTAACTTTTACCTATTAACAATCCAAACCTTTTATGCCTTTTTTCAACATAAAAATTCTAAGTTTTAATTAAAAGGGTCGGACTCAGAAAATTAACCTCAAAAAAAATTATAAACTTTAGTGAGATGCCTCTTCTAATTCTATTAATTTGGATAAATTTTGAAGTATATGTTCGTGTTTTTTCACAAAAGGATTAGTCTTATCCCAAACATAACCTGCTAGAACAGCACAAATTTGTTTTTTAATTTCTGGATTAGGATGGCGATGAAAAATGATCTTTTGAAGATTCCCTGAATACCACTCTTTCACATAACTCGAAAAAACAAGCACGCCTTCCTTGATATAATTTACATACTCATTTTCCCAATTAACCTTCTCACCATTTCTCTCTTTAATAATCAATTTCGCAGCTAGTAATCCAGATGCGGTGGCAAAGGATACCCCAGAAGAAAAAACAGGATCTAAAAATTCGGCACTATTGCCGGTAAGTACAAACCCTTTTCCATATAGTTGAGTGACATTTCTACTTATGTTTTCTACCTTAATTGGCTTGAATATAAAAGCGTGATCTGTAAATCTATTATTATAAAATTTAAGCTTATTCATCATTTCCCTCATTGCAACATCAGGATCTTTGGAAAATTGCTCGAACCAATGTGTAGGTGCAACAAAACCCAAGCTAGAATTACCATTAGAGAATGGGAAATACCAAAACCAAACTTGTGTTTCTAAAACCTCAAAGGTTATAATTTCTCCTTCTTTTCCTGAAGGGCGATCGGGTTCTTCTATATGAGTAAATATTGAAGAATGTGCAGCAATTTGGGGTGGCGCTTCCAATTTTAATTGTTTTGCCAATACTCGCCCAAATCCACTGGAATCTATAATGAAATTTGCCTGAATCTCTGTAAGCTCTCCATTCGAGTTTCTTACTATAGTGGTAGAATGACCTTCTTTAAACTCAACATTAATTACTTCAGTATCAAACAAGATCTTAACACCTTTCTTTTGAGCTTCTAATGCCAAACAATGATCAAAGTCTGCTCTGGGAACCTGCCAGGTCCAATCCCAACCCTCGCCATATTTTTCAGAGAAATTAAATTCTCCAATTTTTTCATCTTTAATAAACCGGGCTCCAAATTTCTTTTGAAAACCAGCATTTTTAACGGCCTCTAATAAGCCTGCTTCTTCCAAATTATCCATGCACTGCGGAATCAAACTCTCCCCGATCTGGAATCTGGGGAAAATAGATTTTTCTACGACCAAAACCTTTATTCCTTGATTATGAAGATAAGAGGCTGAGACCATTCCCGAAGGACCCGCACCAATTATAAGAATTTCTGAAATTTCCTTTTTCATTCCATTTCATTTGCGTTGTAAATATAGTACATTTGTTAAGAGAATTAACAGTTCCTGCAAAGGATACACTACTAATAATCCTGGATTTCTATCGTATGCTCCAAATTACAACAGCTCTTGATTTTAATAATTTTTATGAAGTCCTTTTTGAAGATTCTAAAATAACATTAGATCCATCAATAATGGAGCGTATGTCTATAAGCTTCAAATTTTTAGAGGAATTTTCTAAAAATAAAGTGATTTATGGAGTAAATACAGGATTTGGGCCGATGGCTCAGTATAAGATCAAAGACAAGGATAGACAGAAATTACAATATAATCTTATAAGAAGCCATGCTTCAGGAATGGGGAAACCTATGGAGCCATTATATGTAAAATCCTTAATGCTTGCTAGATTAAATACTTTGGCTCTCGGTAAATCTGGCGTACATGCTTCTGTAGTAGAAACCATGCAGAATCTTATAAATAAAGATATTACTCCTTTGATTTTTGAACATGGGGGAGTAGGAGCTTCCGGAGATCTGGTACAATTGGCACATTTGGCGTTAGTGCTTATTGGGGAAGGTGAAGTATATTTTAAAGGAGAAAAAAGGAAGACAGCAGAAGTTTTTTCAGAAGAAAATATACAACCAATTAAAATTGAACAAAGGGAAGGTTTAGCATTGATGAATGGAACTTCTGCAATGACGGGGATTGGGATCGTAAATGTTATTTACGCAAAAAGGTTACTCAACTGGTCTATATTCTGTTCTTCGGCGATCAATGAAATTGTTGAAGCTTATGACGATCATTTATCTTCTGAATTAAATGGAACAAAACTTCATGTTGGCCAACAAGAAGTAGCTAAGAAAATGAGAACTCATCTAAAAGATTCTTCTCTTACCCGAGATAGAAATGAACATTTATACAGCGGAAAAAATCCTGAAAGCGAATATTTCGAAGAAAAGGTTCAGGAATATTATAGTTTACGCTGTGTCCCGCAAATTCTAGGACCCGTTTACGATACGATAGAACATACTCAAAAGATATTACTAGAAGAGGTGAATTCTGCCAACGACAATCCTATTATAGATGTGGAAAGAAAGCAGGTATATCATGGAGGGAATTTTCATGGAGATTATGTCTCGCTAGAAATGGACAAGCTTAAATTGGTGGTTACTAAATTAACCATGCTTGCAGAGCGTCAATTAAATTATCTATTGAACGATCGTCTTAATAATATTTTACCACCTTTTGTGAATTTAGGGGTACTTGGTCTTAACTTTGGGATGCAGGGTGCGCAGTTTTGTGCGGTCTCTACAACAGCAGAGAACCAAATGCTTTCAAATTCTATGTATGTTCACAGTATTCCAAATAATAATGATAATCAAGATATTGTGAGTATGGGAACCAATGCTGCTACTGTAACTAAAACAGTTATAGATAATGCATTTGAGGTATTAAGTGTCGAGCTACTAACTATAGTTCAGGCATTGAGACATCTCGATATAAAAGAACACTTATCTACGCTTACTCGAGAAAAATTTGAAATCTTGGATAAAATAGTTCCAGAGATAAAGGAAGACTTCCCACTTTATAAAATTCAGGAATTAATTAAAGAATTTATTAAAACTCAGGACGCCTATAAAATTTAATCAAGGCAAGTATTTATATTTAAAACTTTTCAATGAAATTAAAATATGCTTTAGTAACTGGAGGATCCCGAGGAATTGGGAAGGCCATTGCGCTTAAACTTGCTGAAGATCTAGGTTACAATATCCTGCTGAATTTTAATTCTAATGAAAATGCTGCATTAGAAACGCAGAAATCTATTATTGAAAAAAACGTACGTTGTGAACTTCTAAAATTTAATGTTTCTAATACTGAAGAAGTTTCAGGAACAATAGGAGAATGGATAATTAATAATCCGGAATGCACTATTGAAGTACTTATAAATAATGCTGGAATTGCTAAAGATGGTTTATTTATATGGACAAAGCTAGAAGATTGGCATTCTGTTATAAACACCTCTCTTAATGGATTTTACAATTGTTCTCAGGCAGTTTTAAAAAACATGCTAACTCAACGTTATGGTCGCATAATAAATATAGTTTCCTTGTCTGGACTTAAAGGAAACCCAGGACAAGTAAACTATTCTGCCGCAAAAGGAGCTGTGATCGCTGCTACGAAAGCTTTAGCTCAAGAAATTGGAAAAAGAAAAGTGACAGTAAATGCCGTAGCACCAGGTTTTATAAAGTCTGATATGACTGCAGATTTTGATGAAACCACTCTTAAAAAAATGATTCCATTAAATAGATTTGGAGAAACAGAGGAAGTGGCAAATCTTGTTTCCTTTCTAGCTTCAGAAAAGTCATCTTATATTACTGGAGAGGTGATCAATATAAATGGCGGATTGTATTCTTAACTATGGCAGAATGGAAAGGGCAATCTAGAGGGACCGTTCTAGGATTTAGGATCTATGTTTTTATTATAAAAACCTTTGGGCTCTATGCCTCTTATTTTGTGCTTCTGTTTGTAGCTGCATATTTCATAATATTTTCATTTAAATCTACAAAAAGCACGTATTACCTTTTTAAAAAGAGGTTAAATTATTCCGTTTTAAATTCCGTTTTTCAGGTTTATAGAAGTTATTTTACCTTTGGAAGGATCCAATTGGATCGTGTGGCTATTGGAGTTGGCTTAAAAAATAAATTCAGTTTTGAGTTCGATGGAATTCATCATATTAATACCCTACTAGCGAAGAAAAAAGGAGGAATTCTTTTAACCGCACATATAGGGAACTTTAATTTGGCTCAACATTTTTTTAGTGATAAGCATGACTCTGCGGTCGTGAATTTGATCATGACAGATCTAGAACATAAGGAGATCAAGAATTATTTAGAATCGGTTACGGGGAAGGCTGCTATAAAAACAATTATTTTAAAGGACGATCTTTCTCATATTTTTTTAATGAATGACGCTTTAAAGAAAAATGAACTTTTAGTTTTTGCAGCAGACCGGTTTTATAAAGACGCCAAAACATATACTGAAAAGTTACTTGGTAAACCTGCCAAATTCCCGCAAGGTCCTTTTAAACTTGCTGCAAGAAACCAGATCCCTGTATTATTTGTGCATATAATGAGAGAAAAAGATTTTCATTATCATTTCTATGCGCGATCCTTTGAAGGCCCTGCAGACTCATCAAAAGAATTATTAAAAGCCTATCTTAGAGACTTGGAAGGCATGGTGAGAAAATACCCGCATCAGTGGTATAATTATTACGATTATTGGAATGATTTCAATTAAACTTTTATGGAACAAAATTTATTACAAGAACCTATTCTAGATCCTCAAAGAATTATTCAGCTTATACCGCAGAAACCACCATTTGTAATGGTAGATTCTTTATTTGAATATACCGCATTAACTGGGAAAACAGGATTTGTAATTCCCGCAGATAATATATTGGTGGAAAAAGGCTTTTTTTCTGAAGCTGGCCTTATAGAACATATGGCCCAAAGTATGTCTTTACACCGTGGATATCAAGGATATTTATCTGGATTAGATAAGCCTAAAACAGGATTTATTGGCGCTATAAAAGCCATAGAAATAAAAACCTTACCTAAAGTATCTACCAAACTTATTACAAATGTTATAATTCTAAAAGAAGTTATGGGTGTAACTTTAGTAGTTGCTGAAACTAGAAATGAAAATGATGAAGTGATAGCAACTTCAGAAATGAAAACTGTAACGGTAGAATAAATGTCCCCAACGACTCTTAAATCCCGAATTCAACTTAAAGTAAGATTTAATGAATGTGATCCTCTACAAATCGTTTGGCACGGGAATTATTTAAAATATTTTGAAGATGGTCGGGAGGCGCTTTGTATTAAACATGGCATCTCGTACTTAGATATGAAGCAACATGGCTTTGCTACACCAATAGTAAAATCTAGTTGCGAGCATAAATTGCCTTTGCAATACGGAGATACTTTCGAGGTAGAAACTTGCTTCCAACCTGCAGATTCAGCTAAACTTGTATTTACTTATAAGATCTTTAAAGGGGATAAATTGGTTTGCGTGGGAGAAACAACTCAAGTTTTTCTAAATGAAAGCAAAGAACTTGTATTGATTAATCCACCGTTTTTCTTAGATTGGAAAAAGAAAATGGGCTTGATCTAAATGATGGATATTTTATTACAGGAAGATTCAATTATCTCTCCACTTGGTTTTTCTACTTCAGAAAACATAAAAGCGATTAAAGCAGGGGTCTCTGGACTTCATTTTCACGAAAACTCAAGGTTTTTAAACGGTGGTTTTTATGCTGGTATCGTAGACAAATCTCTATTAGCCGAGCACTTTTCTAAGATAGGAGACTCAAGTAAATTCACCAAATTGGAGCAAATGATGCTGCTTTCAATTCAAAGTGTTTTAAATAATAATCAGTTAGATCTTTCAGAAACAGGGCTTGTTATTTCGAGTACTAAAGGGAATGTAGATCTTTTAGGTGATTCCCGAAATTTTTCTAAAGATCGGGCAAGTTTAATTTCCTTAGCTAAGATCATTCAGGATTTCTTCGGCTTCAAACTTCAACCAATTATTGTTTCTAATGCTTGTGTTTCTGGAGGACTTGCAGTTGCAATTGCCAAAAGATTTATACAGGTAGGAAAATTTACTGATGCTATAGTTGTTGCTGGCGACTTAGTTACCGACTTTGTAACTTCCGGATTTCAATCTTTTCAAGCATTAAGTGCAACACCCTGTAAACCCTTTTCAAAAAACAGAGATGGAATTAGTTTAGGAGAAGCAGCTGCGGCGATTTTGGTAAGTAGGAGGGAGAGAAAAGCTAATAATATAAGTTTGGTTGGAGATGCCACAGTGAATGACGCCAATCATATTTCTGGACCTTCTAGAACTGGTGAAGGTTTATATAAAAGTATTCAGCTAGCTTTAAAAGAAGCAAAATTAGCAGCTTTAGAAATAGATTATTTATCTGCACATGGCACTGCTACTTTATTTAATGACGAAATGGAAGCTATTGCCTTTAATAGAGCGGGCTTAGAACATGTTCCTGTAAATAGTTTTAAAGGTTTTTATGGGCATACCTTAGGTGCTTCGGCATTAATAGAAACAATTCTAACCAAGCATTCATTGCTTAATAATGAGTTATATCCTTCGCTTAATTTCGAAGAATTAGGAGTTTCTAAACCTATAAATATTATTGATAAATTAGAAAAGAGAGAACTTAAAATAGCATTAAAAACAGCTTCTGGTTTTGGGGGTTGTAATTTAGCTATGATCCTGAAAAAAGCGTTTTAATGGATAGATCTAAAACATATTTTATCACAAATTCCATTAGAATTAAAAATGAAAAATTCCTTCAAAAAAAAGAGACTATTCTTTCTTTTGATCCTGAAATTAGCTTCCCTCAATTTTTAAAAGATTCTTATAAGAAATTGGAGCTTAATTATCCAAAATATCACAAAATGGATTCTTTATGTAAACTAGGGATTCTTGGTGCCTCATTATTACTAAAGAATCAAAATTTTACAGAGGATACGGCTTTAGTATTTTCTAATAGGTCCTCTAGTCACGACATAGATCTTAAGCATCAGCGATCTATGGAAAACATAGTTTCTCCAGCAGTTTTTGTGTATACTTTGCCAAATATTGTTCTTGGAGAAATTAGCATAAAATATAAACTGCAAAGCGAGAATGTGTTTTTTATTGAAGATAAATTCAATCCAGATTTGTTAGTAGATTATTCGGAAGGATTACTGAATTCGGGAAAGGCTACAAGTGTTGTTTGTGGGTGGTTAGAGCTAAAAAATGACGAATATGACGTACTTTTGTGCCTGGTTTCAAATAATGGAAAGATACCGTTTACCAAAGTTAACTTAGAGGAATTATATAGATTTGAAAATGAGTGATTTACGCACAGAGCTTAAACAGAGTATTATAGAACAACTTAATTTAGAAGAACTAAGCATTGAAGAGATAGATAATGATGATTCCCTTTTTGGAGACGGATTAGGGTTAGATTCTATAGATGCCTTGGAATTAATTGTATTGCTGGAAAAAGATTACGGGATCAAATTAACAGATCCCAATCAAGGGAAAGAAATTTTTATTTCCATTAATAAAATGGCAGAATATATCGAGTCTCACCGAACTAAATAATCTATGAATAAAGGAGTTGCCGTAACAGGAATGGGAATTATTTCTGCCTTAGGCAACGGGGTAGAGGCAAATTTTAAGGCCTTAATTGATGCTAGGGATGGAATTTCTTTTCCTGAAATATTAATTACCAAACATACCCATCTTCCTGTTGGAGAAGTGAAAATATCCAACTTTAACCTAGAAAAAAACCTTCTAATTGCAAATGATCATTCCTATACGCGGGCTGCACTTCTTGGAATTGCAGCGGTTAAAGAAGCAATGAAATCTTCTGGCTTATCTGAAAAGGAGCTGCTAAGTACTGGTTTTATATCTGGTTCTAGTGTAGGAGGAATGGATGCTACAGAGAAATATTATTTAGAATATGAAAGTTCTAAATCACATCATCAATTTATCCCTGCACAACATCCTGGATTTACTACTAAAAAGATTTCAGATTACCATAATATAAAAGGATTTACCACCACTATTAGTACTGCCTGTTCCTCTGGCGCTAATGCCATTATGTTAGGAGCAAGACTAATAAAGGCAGGGGAATTAGACCGGGTTATAGTAGGTGGAACAGATTGTCTTACGAAATTCACTTTAAACGGATTTAACTCTTTGAAGATCCTTTCTGAAGAAAAATGCAAAGCTTTTGATGATTCAAGAAATGGCCTTAATTTAGGAGAAGGTGCTGCTTACTTAGTTTTGGAAGCTGAGCATTTAGCAAAAGACAAAAAAATTATTGGTCGTGTCCTTGGCTATGGTAATGCTAATGATGCCTATCATCAAACAGCGTCTTCGGAAACTGGTGAGGGCGCTTATAGAGCGATGAAAGACGCATTGGAAGTAGCAGGAATAGCTGTTGAAAAGATCGATTATATCAATGCCCATGGAACTGCAACCAGAAACAATGATCTTTCAGAGAGCAATGCTATTAAACAAATATACAGTTCGAAAATTCCAGACCTGAGTTCTACTAAAGCCTTTACTGGTCATACTTTAGCAGCGGCAGGAGCATTAGAAGCGGTTTTTAGTATATTATCTCTTCAAAAGAATTTAATTTTTCCAAATTTGAATTTTTTCAATCCAATGCAGGAATCAGGATTACTCCCAATTACCGAATTAAAGCATAAATCTGTTAATTACGTACTTTCCAATTCTTTTGGTTTTGGCGGGAATTGTACCTCTCTAATCTTCAGTAAAAATGAGTAGAGCTATTTATATTACTGGGATTGGAGCAATATCTGCGCAAACTGAAGAAAGTATTTTTTCAGAAAAACCAGTGATATACAATTCGAATATATTTCAGGCTATTTCGCCAAATTTCAAAGAATATATTCCTGCTATGGCTTTAAGAAGAATGTCTAAAGCAATAAAAATGGGACTTACAGCTGGGAAAATAGCTTTGCAAGATGCCAATGTTGAACTTCCGGCTGCTATAATTACAGGTACAGGCGAAGGCTGCAAACAGGATACAGAGAAATTTCTGGAAAGCATGCTCGCTCAGGAGGAAGAATTGTTAACTCCTACCTCTTTTATTCAATCTACTCATAACACAGTAGGAGGACAGATCGCTTTAAATTTAAAATGTACGGGATATAACCTTACTTATTCCCAAGAAAACGCTTCTCTAGAATCTGCTTTAATAGATGCTATTTTATTACTGAAAGAAAAACTTTCTATGAATTCAGTTTTGGTAGGTGGGGTAGACGAAATTTCTAAAAAGATCACTTCATTTGGAAATCTGAACGGATTTTTAAAACAAGGGAAAATAGATAACTTAGGTTTGTTCTCCCAGAGATCTAGGGGAACTATCACTTCTGAAGGTGCTTTTTTCTTCAATTTAACAACCGAATACAACGAGAATTGTTACGCTAAAATAAAAGCAGTATCGAATTTTAATACCGACTCTTCTTCAGTCGAAATTTCGGAAAAGATCATTGATTTTTTATCTAGAAATGGGTTGAAATTAAAAGATCTGGATATTTTTTTTCTAGGAAAAAATGGAGATTTAGAGCAAGATAAGATCTATGAGGAGTTGCAAATCAGCATATTTGCTGAATCTTGCCAACTTGCATATAAACATCTGGCAGGAGATTTTAATACTGTATCCGGATTTGCAATTTGGTTGAGCTGTTTAATTCTAAAAAAGCAGGAAATTCCAGCTATTTTAAAACTCAATACCGTTTCTAGTACAAAGCCTAAAAACATCCTTATATATAATTTTTCTTCAAACAGCAATCATAGCCTAATCCTATTACAAAAGCCTTGAATTACAAACCATTTAATATTATAGTCATTCTCTTATTTCTCATGGGAGTGATCTTGGTATTTTTTCAATTTTTATCTATTTGGATCTTACTGCTTGTTGTTCTAGTTTATCTCCTTTTTTTATTGCTAGTTTCCACGAATGTGCAATGGAATTTTTTTGTAAAAGCTTACAACAGCAATTCAAGGATAGAAACTAGAGAAATTGCACTGACATTTGATGATGGCCCGGTAGAAAACACTTTGCAGATTTTAGCTCTATTAAAGAAGTTTGACATGAAGGCAAGTTTTTTTTGCATTGGAAAACATATACAAGAAAACCCAGCGATCTTTCAACAAATTATAGATGAAGGGCATATGATTGGTAATCATACATTTTCTCATACACGAAAAATGGGATTTTTGAGAACTCAGAAAATAATTGAAGAAATAAATCACTGTAATGACATCGCTTTTGAGATAGGTGGAATTAGATTAAAAACCTTTCGCCCTCCCTTCGGAATTATTAATCCGAAGGTGATGAGAGCATTGCATATAACAGGACATCAGGTAATTGGTTGGAATGTGAGATCTTATGATGCCGTTCTAAATTCTAAGAATTTTATTTTAAAAAGGATCATTAAAAATATTAAACCTGGCGATGTAATTTTATTACACGATAACAATCTTCTAACTGTGGAAATATTGGAACAATTGTTGTTATTTTTGCAAACCAACAATTATAGATCTGTAAGGGTAGATAATTTATTTCAAATTGATGCGTATTCTTAAACTAGTTATTTTTCTTATTTCGGTAGCCACTTTTGCGCAGACTCCTTTAACGGAAGCTGAAACGCTGAAGTTCAAAGAAATTGTTTCTAAGCGATCGGACGGCTTAGAAACTTTGTCTAGTGATTTTCTCCAGACAAAGTATATTAAAATGATGAAAGGCGCGGCTATTAGCAACGGGAGATTATATTATATGGCGCCGGATATACTTAAATGGGAATATAGGCAGCCTTATAATTATAAGATATTATTTAAAGACGACAAACTTATTATAGACGACGATGGTTACAAAACGGTCACCGATCTAAAATCTAATAAACTATTTGAAAAATTAGTTACTTTGATCTCGGGTAGTATTAATGGTAAGCTACTAGAAGACAAAAAAAATTATGATGTTTCTTATTTCAAAACTACCAATCTAATTTCGGCAGTTATTGTTCCTAAAGACAATGCTATTAGAGACATGTTTAACCAAATAATCCTGCTCTTCGATAGGAATTTAGTAGTAATAACCGTGAGACTTATGGAAGCCTCGGGAGATTATACGGAGATCGATTTTAAAAACATCAGATTTAATCAGCCTATACCTCCTTCCGTTTTTCAGAATTAAAAATTCAAGTACACGTACCTCCAAATTCAATTTTCTCTCTATTTTAGCATTTCAAAATAGATAGAAGATGCTTTTAAAAGATTTTTATTCAGTAACCAGTTCAACCGAACTAGAAGGAGAATTCATAACTGAGGTGAAGATCAATAAGGATCATGAATTATACAAAGGTCATTTTCCAGATAGACCCGTAACTCCAGGTGTTATATTGATGCAACTTTTTAAGGAGGAAGCAGAGCGAAGATCTAATAAAAAATTGCAATTGATGACCGCTGCTAATGTGAAATTTATGGCAGTTGTAGATCCAAATGTTTGTGAGAAATTAATTTTACAATCTTCTATAGTTTTGGATGATGGGCATTTTAAACTTAAAGGAATAGCTAAACAGAATGATAGTATCTCCTTAAAGATCAGTGCAACTTATAAGTCTATTTCTTAACACAAGTATTTCCGTAGGAACTAATCTGTTCCATTTATAAACAATACTTTTGCATTTTTAAAACCTTTTTGTTTGAGCGCAGCACCTATATTTCAATCTAGATTTGACTCCTTACAGTGTTGTGTAGTGATCCCGACTTATAATAATGAAAGAACTCTGGCATCTGTGATCCAGAATGTTTTAGTATATACCAACAATATTATTATTATAAATGATGGTTCTATAGATGACACCATTCATATTCTTGAACAATTTTCCCAACTCACTATTTGTCATAAGCCTTCCAATCAAGGGAAAGGTAGCGTACTAAAAAAAGGTTTTCAGTTAGCTGAAAGCGCAGGTTATAAGTATGCTATTACTTTAGATTCGGACGGGCAGCATTATGCAGATGATTTGGATGTTTTTTTATCAGAATTAGAAAAAAAGAAAATCGGCGATAGGGAAATGTTATTAGTGGGAGATCGAAATATGAATCAAATAGGGATTCCTGATAAAAGTTCTACGGGTAATAAATTTTCCAATTTTTGGTATTTAGTGGTTACCGGGAATCAATTACATGATACCCAAAGTGGCTACAGGCTCTATCCATTAGAGATCGTTAATAAGATCCCCTTATATACCAAAAAATTCGAGTTTGAAATTGAAGTCATTGTAAAAGCTGTCTGGCGAAAGGTAGACGTTAGAAACATTCCAATTAAAGTTCTTTATCAAGAAGGAGAAGAGCGGGTTTCGCATTTCCGGCCTTTTATGGATATTGTTAGGATCGTTTTATTATACATGTGGTTCGTTTTGGTAAGCTTTCTATATATTCATCCCAGGAATAAATATCAGGATTTTAAGGATAAAGGCTTTAAAAAGTTTTGGAACGAGGATGTGCTAAAGAATCAGGAACCAGCACATAAAAAAGCAGCTGCTATTGCACTTGGTGTATTTGTTGGGATCTCGCCTTTTTGGGGACTTCATACCTTATTGGTTTTTATACTTGCAGCTAGTTTTAAATTGAATAAAGTAATTGCTTTTCTATTTTCCAATATTAGCATTCCACCCTTAATACCTATTATTATTTATGCAAGTTATCAAGTAGGATATGTGCTCACAGGACATGGATTTAAATGGGAATTAAGTTTATCTGATTTTGATTCTTCCACAGAGATCTTGGAGAGTTTGTGGCAATATATTATAGGAAGCATGGCATTAGCAGCATTCACTGCTTTAACACTGTGGATTGTCTTTTATTTCTTATTTTCGATGACTAATCCAAAACAGGTTATCAAGCCATAAATGTTCCACTTTAACCAGTATTTAAAGCAACATAAATTTCTTGCGATATTTTCAGGAATCCTGATCTTATCCTTGTTGTCATTTTTGGCATCTAAGATAAATTTAGAAGAAGATATTACCAGCCTTATTCCGGAAGGAGCACAGCAGGATGTGCTTAAGAAAGTCTTGAATCAAACTGAGTTCTCAGATAAGATCATTGTTACAATTTCTGCGACTTCAGAAAATAATTCTCCGGAAGAACTAACCGAATATGCACAACGGTTTATAGATTCTATAAATTCTAAGCTTCCAAGCTATGTAAAGAATATTCAAGGAAAAGTACCAGAGGAAGGGATCTTGGAGATCTATGGTTTTGTTTACAATAATTTACCGTTATTTTTAAATAATTCCGATTACCAGACCATAAGTGATCGGTTGGAATTAGATACCATTCAGCAACGTTTAAAAAATGATTATAAAAGCATTATTTCTCCCACTGGTCTGGTAACCAAAGATTTTATTTTTAAAGATCCACTTTCTTTCACAAATCTTGGTTTGAAAAAGCTCGAAGAATTACAGGTTGGTGATGATTTTAAATTATATAATAGTTTCCTTTTAACTAAAGATGAAAAGCATTTATTGCTATTCTTGTCGCCAACGTATCCAGCTTCAGAAACAGATAAAAATGCTGTGTTTATAAAAGAATTAAATCAGCTTCAAAATTCTTTAAATGCGGAATACTCATCGGTTAAATCCCAATTTTTCGGGGGTGTTCTATATTCTGTAGCCAATGCCAACCAGATAAAAAAGGACATAAAATTAACTCTTGGCTTTGCTAGCGGAGTGCTTTTACTACTATTATTTTTTTATTACCGAAGGATCTATATTCCACTAATATTATTTGTTCCAAGTATTATAGGTGGAATTACTGCCATTGCTGTACTATATGTTTTTAAAGGTAGTATTTCGGCAATTTCTGTTGGGATAGGAGCAATTTTATTAGGGATCAGTTTAGATTACGCCTTGCATATACTCACGCATTATAAAAATAATAATGATCTTTCTCATTTATATAAGGACGTAACGGCACCTATTTTAATGAGTAGCTGTACTACCGCAGTGGCTTTTTTATGTCTTTTATTCGTTAAAAGTGAGGCTTTAAATGATTTAGGAATATTTGCAGCAGTTAGTGTTTTAGTCGCTTCTGTTGTTGCACTTGTCCTAATTCCTATTTTATATAATGTACCAACAGAAAAAGTAATTACAAAAGAGACCTTTATAGATAAGATTGCGGGAATAGCTTATCATAAGAAGCCTTATCTAATAATAGCAATCTTAGGTTTGTTCATTTTTAGTCTTTTTTATTTTACAAAAGTTCAATTCAATAATGACCTTTCAGCAATAAATTTTGAGCCTTCGGAAATTAAGCAAGCTGAAAAAGAAGTTCAAGCTATTGCTGGTAATGCAGCAAAATCGATTTATCTGGTAACTTATGGAAATACTACAGATGAAGCTTTGGAAGCAAATAATGAACTCTATGAAAAATTAAATGTTCTAAAGGATTCTGGCGATATAGAAGCATTTAGTAGTATTGGGGGAGTGGTGCTTTCTACAAATACGCAACTGGAAAAAATTAATAAGTGGAAGGAATTCTGGACTCTAGAACGACAAGAAAACCTTAAGTCCACATTAATTGCAGAGTCTTCAGAATTCGGATTTAGACCAGAGAGTTTTGAAAGCCTGTATGATCAAATTTCTAAGGATTTTGATCCTATTTATCTTGAAGACTACAGAAATACAAAAACTTTATATCTAGATGATTTTTTATCTTCTAAGCCAGGTCTTGCAACCGTAACTACTTCTATAAATTTGGATCCCACATCCTCGAAGGGAATTCTTTCGACAATAAAGGAAACTAAGAATGTTGTGGTAATAGATAGAAAGCAATTAAACCAGAGCTTTCTAGGGAATTTAAAAAGTGATTTTAACCAGTTGATTAGTTACTCTATAATTGCTGTTTTTCTAATACTTTTAATCTGTTATAGATCTTTGATGTTAAGTTTTCTAACCCTTTTGCCAATAGGAATTACATGGGTGATCGCTTTAGGAATGATGGCTTTTTTTAATATTGAATTCAACATTTTAAATATTATAATTTCCACCTTCATCTTTGGATTGGGCTTAGATTATAGCATATTTATTACCAACGCATTTTTGAAGGAATATGAATTTGGAGCCAAGGTTCTTAAAACGTATCGAACTTCCATATTGCTCTCGGTAATTACGACCTTATTGGGAATTGGAGCTTTATTCTTTGCCAAGCACCCGGCTTTGAGATCTATTTCTATAGTATCTATTATTGGAGTGTTTTCGGCAGTTTCGGTTGCATTTATTTTGCAAGGTGCAATCTTTGATTTTCTTTTTATAAAACCCAGAGAAAAAGGCTTGGCGCCTTATACAGCCTTAGGCTTAGCTCTTAATTTTAATAGGAATTCGACTAAGGATAAACTGTATTTTAAAAAAGAGATCATTGCTAATTATAGATATAAAAAGATATTTAGAACGGTAAAGAAAGATTTCGATAAGAATAGAGAACGTTATCTAAAGCTTGCTGAATTTTTAGAAAATGAAAATATTCTTCATTTTTATTCAGGTTTCGGGCTGTTACCAATTTATCTACATTTTAAGAATCCTAAGAATTTAATTACTGGATTGGAAATAAATCAGGAAAAACTTCAGATCGCTAATAATTGTTACGCAACTAGATCTCAGCAACTGGAATTTAAAAATGAGCTTCCCGAGAACTTCACAGAATTTAAATCGATCGTGATCTCCAGATCTTCTAATAATGTGTTTGAAAAAGAGATCCATCAATTAGTTGCAAAACATGTTCAAAAAGTGATTATTTTAGATGAGGGTTACGCCTATCAATGGATCGTAGACTCAAACTTTGAGATCCTTTATAGACAGAATGGAGTAATCTTGCTTCAAAAAATGGTTTAACAAACCGAAAGATGAAACTGTATATAATTCGTTTAGGGGCTGTTCTTTTCATGATTCTTCTACAAGTCTCATGTGGGATTAATAGATCTATGCAGAAAATTCCAGATATTTCTGGGATAGAAAAAATTGATACCCTTAGAACTAAACATAACGATAGCCTTTATTCCATAGGAAAAAACACACTTCTGAAGAACAAATATGGCATTTGGGAATTATATTTAGAAGGGGATGCTTTGGAAAGAGGGATCGTAAATGGCTCCCTGACTAGAGAGTTAATGCATAAGCAAGAATCTGCGTTTATGACGAAGATCGAGACTTTGGTACCTTCTGTTGGTTATCAAAATTTTTTAAGCAAAATGATTGGTTGGTTTAACCGGAAGATCTACCTCTACGTCCCTGAGGAATATAAAAAAGAGATTTACGGAGTGTCAAGATTCGCACTGCCAAAATATGATAGTTTTGCCCCAGCATATGTGCGAATGTTGTATTTACATGGAGCACATGATATTGGACATGCGCTACAGGATCTAATGTTAGTTGGTTGTACCTCTTTTGCCGCATGGGATCTTAAAACCGAAGACGGGAAATTACTAGTTGGCAGGAACTTCGACTTTTATGCAGGCGATGAGTTTGCTGAAGAAAAAATGGTCGCTTTTGTAAATCCGACCGAAGGGCACAAATTTATGATGTACACTTGGGGAGGAATGATAGGGGTAGTAAGCGGGATGAATGATAAAGGTCTTACGGTTACCATAAATGCAGGAAAATCTATGATTCCATTAATAGCGAAAACACCCATTTCATTGGTGGCTAGAGAGATCCTTCAATATGCCGAAAACACAGAAGAAGCCATTGCAATAGCACGCAAAAGAGAAGTTTTTGTTTCAGAATCTATTATGATAGGAAGCGCTGCGGAAAATAAAGCGATCTTAATTGAAGTATCTCCGAATAATTTTGGAGTATATGAAGTTCCAAATTCAGATCAGCTTATTTGCAGTAATCATTTTCAGAGTGAGGCATATCAAGATGATAGAAGAAATTCTGAAGCAATCTTAGAAAGTCATTCTCAATATAGATATGATAGAATGAAGGAATTAGTAGCTACTAATAATTCTTTAGATCCAAAGAAAGCAGCTTCAATCTTAAGAAATAAAGAGGGACTTAAAGGAGTAGATCTGGGACTAGGAAATGAAAAAGCGATCAATCAGTTACTTGCACATCACGGAATTATTTTTAAACCTGAAGAAAGAAAAGTGTGGGTAAGTGCAAATCCCTATCAGTTAGGAGCTTTTATAGCTTATGATCTTGAAGAAGCTTTTGAGATCTTTGAAAAAGGATCGAATTATAAAAGTGTGCTAAATGCTTCGGAAACAATTCCGGCAGATGACTTTATTTACACTAAGAAATTTAAAGACTACGAAGACTTTAGGGTTCTGTATAAAAAGCTCCATCAACAGATTACAGATGAAGAACCTATTAAAACTGAAGATCTTGATAGTTTGATTCAGCTAAATATAAATTATTGGAAAACATATGCTTTAGCTGGAGAGTATTATTTTCAGAAAAAAGAATTTAAGAAAGCAATTATATATTTTAAACAAGCTAAAAGGAGAGAAGTTACTACCTTACCAGACCTTGATTATCTTGATAAAATGATCGCTAAAAGCTATCGAAAATTATAAATTATGACCTCCCTTCAAACTGAATCTAAAGAAAGAATAGCTAGAATTCAATGGTTAGAACTGCAAAAGCAATTGCTCTACGTTCAAAAGAATTCTAAATTCTACAAACAACTTTTTAAAGTACATGGTATTGATGTTAGTGAAATTAAAACGGAAGCAGATCTAAAACGAATCCCAGTAACTACAAAAGAAGATCTTCAGGGATATAACGAGGATTTTATATGCGTTCCCAGGGAAGACATAATAGATCATGTAACTACCTCTGGAACTTTAGGAAATCCTGTGAATTTCTTATTGAATGAAGCCGATCTTGAGAGATTAGCCATAAATGAAATGCAATCTTTTAAGATGGCAGGTATTTTAAAAGGAGATAAAGTTCAAATTACAACTACTTTAGATAGAAGGTTCATTGCTGGAATGGCTTATTTCTTGGGTTTAAGGAAACTTGGGGCAGGAATTATTAGAACAGGAAGCGGATTGCCACATTTACAATGGGATTCCATAGAGCGCTTTAAACCGAATTATTTGGTGGCAGTACCTTCGTTTTTATTGAAAATGATAGAATATGCAGAATCGAATGCTATAGATTATAAAAATTCTTCTGTAAAAGCAGCAATTTGTATCGGAGAACCGCTAAGAGATCAAAATTACGACTTAAATGCCTTGGGTAGAAAGATCACAGAACTGTGGGGTATAGAATTATTTTCTACCTATGCTTCTACAGAAATGGCTACAGCTTTTACAGAATGTGAGCATCACACAGGAAATCATATTCAACCAGAATTAGTTTATACTGAAGTTTTAGATGAAGCTGGAAATGCTGTGAAAATGGGCGAAATAGGGGAGTTAGTGGTCACTACTTTAAAAGTGCAAACTATGCCATTGGTGCGTTTTGCAACCGGAGATTTGGTGAGTTATACCAATGAAAGCTGTAAATGTGGTAGAAACACCATGCGTTTAAGTCCTGTTCTTGGTAGAAAGAAACAACATGTTAAATATAAAGGAACCAGCTTATATCCGCAGCATATAATAGATGTTCTTGTAGAATTTAATTCTATTTCCAATTTCGTTGTGGTTGTACAAAAAGATGAAAATGAATTGGATCTATTAACTATTAAGATCTCCAATTCTTTAATAGAAGTGGAGCAAGAAGAATTAAAACAACATTTTCAAACAAGATTGCATGTAATTCCTGAAATTGAAATGATTAGCGACTCTGAAATTAATAATTTAAAGAATCCAAAAGGAAGTAGAAAACCGGTATTATTTCTGGATCTAAGGCGTTAATAGCTTAATGAGATTTTAATTACTCGAAATTGTTCCTGTTGTTATTGGGATTCTAACTAATGTAGACTTTAAGATTCCTTAAGATTAGCAATCTTCTTACATTCCAAAACAATTTTATCATTATTGAGATCTGTAGTGAAAAAGAGGTAGTCTTTTCCACCATCTTCAATTTTCAATTCTTTTCTAATCTCACTTACAGTTTTAGGAAAATTTCTCGTAGTAATATTTGCCTTTTTCAGTTTAAGAGATCTTTTTAAAGCTTTTTTATTATAGTTTAAAACTTCCATGATCTCAAAGCTTCTACCAGGGAACGCTTGTAATACTTCTGAAGTGAATAAATGAGAATTTGAGTGTAATTTCTTGGTATTTGTTTCTGTAGCTAAAGCACTAAAAAGTTTACTTTTCATGATAGCCGGATTGGGCTCGTAAAGAAATTTTAATGCTGAACTATATTTTATAGGTGCTAACAGCTCTTCGAAAATAGCTTCAAAAACCTGAGTTTCATTTTTAGTAATATTGATGGTCTTGATCTTTATTTCCTTGGAAATATTTCTATTTAAAACCCATAACAACTCTTTAACCTCATTATTTACTGCAACTATATGAATTTCAGTTACTTTTCGCAATTCAGCAATACCAGCAGAAAGATCTAATAGCGGCGAGGATTTTATTAATATATTATCTGAATTCTGAAATAAAAGTTTTAGGTTTTTAGGGACATTGGGAGTGCATTGTTCTAAAAGAAAAACTTTTCCGCCATAGTCATCTCTTCTGGCGGGATCTAAATAGATCCAATTTACTTTTTCTCCTAGTTCTTTTAAGATTTCCAATCCATCTCCAATATGTGTTTTAATGTTGCTTGCACCTAATTCAGAAAAATTATGAGAGGCTAATTCAGAAAGCTCCGCATTTAGTTCACAATGAATGACCTTTTTGAATCTTTTAGAAAAATAGTAATCGTCTATCCCAAAACCACCAGTGAGATCTATTAAAGTGTCTCCAGTAATTAACTGGCTTTTATATTTAGCAGTGATCTCGGAAGAAGTTTGCTCTAAATTTAAATTAGGAGAATAGAGTATACTTTGATTTTTAAACCATGTAGGTAATTTGGTTTTGGCTTTCTTTAGGCCAGAGATCTGGGTTGCTATTTCTTGAACACTAACATCTGGAAAAGGGGAGCCTTTCAAAATTAGCTTAGTAAGATCATCATTTAGATGGCTCTGAATAAACTTCTTAACATCGGGATGTAATAGTGCTTTATTCAAGCTAATGGGTTTTAAAGATCTCTTGTAAGTCTCTTAACGATCTTATATTCGCTCAAGGATTCCTTAGCGATCACTTTTAAAGCAGTATAAAAAGGAATTGCCACTACCATTCCGATAATCCCAAATAATAGCCCTGAAATAAGGATAATAAGAAATATCTCTAAGGGATGTGATCTTACACTGGCACCAAAGATCATTGGCTGGCTTATTAAATTGTCTATTAGTTGAGAAATGGAATAACCCATCATCACAAAAATTAGTTTGGGTAGAATTACAATTTGAAAATCGGCTCCAAGATTACTTGAAATAACGAATAATGCCATCAAGATTCCAGCAAAAATAGGGCCTAAGTAAGGCACTAAGTTAAGCACCGCACATATAAATGCAATTGCAAGAGGATTGTTAATTTCAAAAATACTAAGCAATAAAAAGTAAAGGATGAATAAAACAAACACTTGCATCGTGAGCCCTACAAAATATCTTGAAAGTAATATTTTGATCTTATTAAATACCCTTTGAAATTTATCTTCTTCACCTTTATTAGCAAAAACCAAAATGCTATTCAGCATTAATTTACTATCCTTTAAAAGAAAAAATGAGATGAACATGATGGAGAAAACAGCTATCAAAGTAGCTCCCAAGATCCCGAAAACACTATTTAAGAATTTTGGAATAAGATTCACATCAAAGCTTTGAACGAGCTCACTTTGCTTTAAGCTTTCCATCAAGTTAATGTCTTTAACTCCTAGATAATCATTTATCTGATCGTTCATTAAATTAATATCGCTCTTAAAAGCTTCTACATCTATCTGACCTAAATGATGGCTTTGTTCAATTACAATAGGAACAAATACTAAAATTATTCCTACAAATATAGCTAATACAAATAGTAGCACAATTAGAACAGCTGCCAGATTTGGCACTTTTAGTCTTGACCTTAAAAATATAACAATGGGTCTTCCAATTAAAGAGATCACTCCTGCAATAGCTATGTAAACTAGTACAGATTGAATTTTAAAAAGAAAGAATAAAAGAAGAAAGATCCCAAATAGAATTCCTAAAGCTCTTAATATCCCGTAAGAAAATGTTTTTGCGTTCACAGGGTAAAGATATTATTTCTGACGAAAGTTAAGAAAGGTTTTTGAAAATTCGTACAATGCAATCCCAGTAGCCTGAGAAACATTCATACTGCTATTATTTCCAAACATAGGAATATGGACTTTTGTTTGAATTGCATCTAGAACTAATTGGCTTATACCGTGTCTCTCATTACCAATAATAAGTAAGACTTTCGAGTCATTTTTCAGTTTTAAAACATCCAATGCCACACTATCTGAAGTGATTTCTAGAGCTACAGCCATATAACTCTTGGCTTTATAATTTTCGATTGTTTCTAGAATGTTTTCTGTATGTTCAAAAACAACTTTTTCAAAAGTGCCTCTTGCTGTTCTCCTAAGTCTATTGCTTTTTAAATTGATAGGAGTTCCAGAAAATAATATTTTCTCAATATTAAAAGCATCGGCCAGTCTAAATAGACTTCCAATATTTGCTTCTCCCGTTATATTATCTGTGAGAATAACAATGGGAAACTTCTTTTCAGATTCAGAATGTGTGGAGTGATCTAGTTGTAAACTCAATTTTCAAAAACATATTTAATAATATTAGCTCCCATTTGCAGGGCTTTAAGGCGAACTTCGGGCGGATCGTTGTGCACTGCTGGATCTTCCCAGCCATCACCAAGATCACTTTCAAAAGTAAATAGAAGAATAAGCCTGTCATTTTCAAATAAACCCAAAGCTTGAGGTCCTAAACCATCATGTTCATGGATCTTGGGCAAACCATTTGGAAAATTAAAAGCACTGCTAAAAATTGGGTGAGACGCAGATAATTCTTGAAGCTCCTTATTAGGGAACACTTTTTTTAATTCTGCTCTAATAAATTTATTCATCCCATAATTATCATCTATATGCAGAAATCCTCCACCAAGTAAATAAGTTCTTAAGTTAACAGCTTCCTCATTGCTAAAGACTACATTTCCATGACCCGTCATATGGATAAAAGGATACTGAAAAATAGCTACGCTTCCGGGAGTAACGGTTTCAACCTTATTTTTTATAGCAGTATTAATATTTTGATTGCAAAACTTTATTAGGTTTGGCAATGCAGTTGGATTAGCATACCAATCTCCACCTCCTTGATACTTTAGCAAAGCAATTTCCTGCGCAGCTATATTAAGGCTGAACAAAAAGATTAGGAAGATGCTTACTACCTGTTTCATTTAATATTAATCTTCGTTCAATAAAGCAACGGTGTGACAAGCTACGATAGCAGCAGTCTCAGTTCTTAATCTCGTGTTCCCTAAACTTATTGGTTTCCAGTCATTTTGCATTGCTAATTCTATTTCTTCTGAAGAAAAATCTCCTTCAGGGCCTATCAAAATAATAGATCTGTCATTAAGCTCTAAACAATTTTGTAAGGATTTTTTATCTATTTCATCTTCGCAATGTGCTATAAATTTACTTCCCTCTGGAGTATCTGTAACAAACTCCGAAAATCTTACTGGTTGATTGAGTTTAGGCATTGTAAAATGCAAGGATTGCTTCATTGCACTTTGTAAGACTCTTTCAAACCGATCCAGTTTTACCACTTTGCGTTCACTGTGATCACATATAATTGGCGTGATCTCCATTACACCAATCTCTGTGGCCTTTTCTAAGAACCACTCGTAACGATCGTTCATTTTAGTAGGAGCAACAGCCATATGTAAATAATACTTAGGTTTATCTTCTTTCTTTACTTCTATCACCTTCGCAATACATTGTTGCGCTGTGATCAAAGTTAATTCAGAAATAAACAGAAATCCTTTTCCATTAGTTACATATAAAATATCTCCTTCTTTCTTCCGTAAAACTTTTACTATATGCTTGCTTTCTTCTCTAGGAAAAATTATTTGTTGAGCTTCTTCTACTATATCTTGGTGATAAAATAACTGCATGCTTTAAATTTTATATCGCGGTTGAGCGGTTACCGAAAGGTCTGTAAAATCTTTTGCTAAATACTTATAATAACCAACAATTCCAATCATAGCAGCATTATCTGTAGTATATTCAAATTTTGGGACATAGGTTTTCCATCCGTATTTACCCTCTGCTTCATTTAGAGCTTTTCTAATCCCGCTGTTCGCAGAAACCCCACCGCCAATTGCAATTTGATTGATCCCCGTCTCTTTCACTGCTTTTTTCAGCTTATCCATTAAAATATTTACAATGGTATATTGAATAGAGGCGCAGATATCATTTCGGTTTTCTTCAATAAAATTTGGGTTCTCCTTTACTTGTTTCTGAATAAAATAAAGAATAGCAGTCTTTAAACCACTGAAACTAAAATCTAAACCACCCACTTTTGGTTTTGTGAATTTGTAAGCTTTAGGATCTCCTAATTGTGCATATTTATCTATGAGAGGCCCTCCAGGATAGGGCAGTCCCATGATTTTTGCACTTTTATCATAAGCTTCTCCTACGGCATCATCTATCGTTTGTCCAATCACTTTCATTTCAAAATGACTGTCTACCCTTACAATTTGAGTATGCCCACCACTTATAGTAAGTGCCAGGAAAGGAAACTCCGGAATTTTATAATTCTGCTCCTTTATAAAATGCGCTAAAATATGTGCTTGCATATGGTTTACCTCTATTAAAGGAATGTTAAGTCCAAGTGCTAAAGATTTTGCGAAAGAAGTACCAACCAGAAGTGAACCCATTAAACCAGGTCCTTTGGTAAAGGCAATTGCAGATATGTCTTTTTTGTCGATATTTGCCTCAGCAATCGCCTGATGAATAACAGGAACAATGTTTTGTTGATGTGCTCTAGAAGCGAGTTCCGGAACCACACCTCCAAATTTTTGATGTACCTCTTGGGTCGCAACAATATTGGATAATAAAGTATCGTTTTTTAGTATAGCGGCGGCCGTGTCATCGCAAGATGATTCTATAGCCAGAATGTATATATTTTGGGAAGCCATTAAGAAAAGGTAGGCGTATTAATAGTTAATATTGTTTACAAAGTTAAAACATAAAAGCGTATCAAAAAATTATTGAAAATACTTATGAGAACAGTAGTAGCGCTGCTGTTGTTTTTCGTTTTTTTATTGATTTTATTTTCTATCCCTGCCGTTCAAACTTCGGTAGCAAAAAAGATTACAAATTCTATACAAGAGCGGTCAGATATAGACGTGTCTGTAGGAAGGGTAAGTCTCTCTTATTTTGGAAAAGTAAAATTAAACGAGGTTTTAATAAAAGATCATCACGCCAACACGTTACTTGATATAAAGGAGTTTAGAACATCTATTCTTGGAATTTCTAATCTTATTGCCAACAATCCTAGTTTAGGAAGCTCCACTGCAGAAGGCTTCATTTTTAAGATGAAACGTTATAAAGGAGAAGATTCCGATAATCTAAGTATCCTCCTAGAAAAGTTGAAAACCGAGCCAACTGGAGAGCCTAAACAGTTCACCTTAAAGGTTCGTGATATTTTTATTTCCGATGGGTATTACAGTTATGTAGATGAAAATATCACGTATCCCGAAGTGATCATTTTGGATAAATTAGAACTGCAAGCAGAATACCTTGATGTCGTAGATCAAGATTTTAAACTTACATTAAATTCATTACAAGCAGAAGAAGGTCGGGGGATGGATATTCGTGATCTTAAAACAGATTTTTCCTATTCGCCTACAAAGATGAATCTAGATTCTTTTTTATTGGTAACTCCATATTCTAGATTGGAGGGTGCTATTGAGATGAATTATACCTTAGATGATTTTTCCGACTTTCTAAATAAAGTTCAATTTAATGCTTCATTTAAGGACTCAAATCTTTCTACAAACGATCTGGTGAATTTTTATGCACCTTTTGGTAGCAATCAAAATATACAACTCACTACAGATTTTATAGGAACTCTCAACGATTTCGATCTAAAAAACTTAGATCTTAAGGGGATGGATAGAAGCAGAATTGATGGATTCGTAAATTTAAAGGGTGCATTTTCAGAAGAGATGAATGAATTTATTCTAACTGGAGATTTTAACGAATTGGCTTCTAATTACTACGATCTCGTAAATCTGTTACCAACTATTTTAAAAGATAAGTTACCGCTAACATTAAGAGAATTCGGGAATTTAAGACTTACTGGTAAAACGATTGTCACAAAAAATTCTTTAGATGCAAATGTGCTTATTAACACGCAGCTTGGTAGTGCAAAGGCAGATGTTGTAATGAATAATATTAGTAACAGTAGAGATGTTAATTATAAGGGAAACTTGGTTTTCAATGAATTTAATATCGGGCGGTTATTAGACAATAAAGACCTTGGAAAGACTAGTCTTAACCTTAATATAAACGGAAGCGGATTTACACAAGAATCTTTGAATACCCAAATTCGAGGAAAAATAGCTAAACTGAACTTTAAGAATTATACTTACCAAGACATTAGTATTCTCGGAAATGTTAGAAATTCGGTATTTAACGGGAACTTTAATTCTAACGATGCTAATTTTAAATTAGAATTTAATGGGCTTGTGGATATTTCACAGAAAGTAAATGTGTACGACTTTCAAGCTTCTATAGCCTATGCAGATCTTAATAAGCTGAATTTTATTACGCGTGATAGTATTTCTGTCCTAAAAGGAGATATCCTAATAAACATGCAGGGGAATACCTTGGATAATGTGGCAGGGAAGGTATTGTTATTAAATACCTCTTACCAAAACCCTAATGATCTCTATTATTTTGATGACTTAGAAGTGAATTCTACTTTTGATGCTGAAGGGGTTAGAACGATTTCTGTAAACTCTCCAGATGTAATAAATGGACAAGTTACTGGGAAGTTTAAAGTTTCGGAAGTAGGGTCTTTAATCACTAATTCCATAGGAAGTATTTATACCAACTATAGGCCAAATGTAATTACTACAGATCAATATTTAGAATTCGATTTCGATATATATAATAAGATCGTAGAAGTTTTCTTTCCAGATGTGGCTCTTGCGCCGAATACTTTTATACGGGGAAGAATAGAATCTGATGAATCTGAATTTAAGCTCACCTTTAGATCCCCGAAAATTGAAGCTTTTGGGAATATGATGAAGGATATCAATGTTCAGGTAGATAATAACAACCCTATCTATAACACCTTTGTGGAAGCAGATAGTGTTTCTACCCAATATTATAACTTTTCAGAATTCAGTCTTATTAATGTAACCTTACGAGATACCTTGTTTATACGTTCAGAATTTCAAGGAGGTAAAAATAATAAGGATATTTTTAACCTCAACTTTTATCATACTATCAATGAGCAGAACAAGTCGGTAGTTGGAATTCAGCGATCAGATGTGAAGTTTAAAGACAATCTCTGGTTTCTAAATGAGAATAATAATAGGAGCAATAAGATTGTTTTCGATAATAAGTTTAATGACGTTGTAATAGATTCTTTGGTATTAAGCCATGAGCAGGAATTTATAAGGTTAAATGGTAATTTACGAGATAGCACCTACAAAGATTTTAAAATAGCTTTTGAAGATGTAGACATTGGTAAGATCACCCCAGATATAGATAGTTTGGACCTTGCTGGTACCTTAAATGGAAAATTGAATTTACTTCAAGAAAAAGGTACCTATTATCCAAATACATCATTAACCATTCAGGATCTTTCGGTTAATGATAATTTAATGGGGAATCTTAAATTAGATGTAGATGGGAAAGGAGATCTCTCTTTCTATAATATAGATGCAACTTTAACAAATCAAGGATTCGAATCTTTAAACGCTAAAGGAGGTATCAACGTTGGGGATAAGCCTACAATAGATCTGGATGTGAATCTTAAGAAATTCAATATGGCAGCCTTTAGTGCTCTAGGCAGGGATGCTATAGATAATATTAGAGGTCTTGCTTCTGGAGATGCAAAAGTAAGTGGGAATTATAAAAACCCTGATATTACAGGACAACTAACTTTAGAAAAGGCAGGGCTACGAATTCCATATTTAAATGTAGATATAGATTTCAAGGAAAATGCTACTGTTAATCTTACCAAGCAGCAATTTAACTTTGACGAAATTGATATCGTTGACACTAAGTTTAAAACTTCTGGTATTTTAGATGGTATTATTTCTCATAAGAACTTTAAAGAATGGTTCTTAGATCTAAGTGTAACTAGCGATAGGTTATTGGTTTTAGATACGGAAGCTACAGAAGATGCGCTTTATTATGGAACAGCATTCATCGATGGATTTGCTAGTATAAAAGGACCCACAGATGAGTTGGTTATAGATGTGAATGCATCTACTGCAAAAGGAACTATTTTTAAGATCCCATTAAATGATACTGAATCTATTGGAGACAATTCTTATATACATTTCTTGAGCCCTGAGGAAAAAGCATCTCGTCTTGCAGGGATTCCAATTCAAATTCAGGAAGTGAAAGGTTTAGAATTAAATTTCGATCTGGATATTACTAATGATGCCGAAGTGGAAGTGGTGGTAGACCAAACCAGTGGAAGCACTTTGCGTGGTCGTGGAGCAGGAAACTTGTTATTGGAGATCAATACCAATGGTAAGTTTAATATGTGGGGAGATTTCGTGGTTTATCAAGGGGTTTATAATTTTAAATATGCAGGTCTCGTTCAAAAAGTATTTCAAGTGCGTTCTGGAAGTAGTATAAACTGGGATGGGAATCCGACTCAGGCACAGTTGGATGTAAGCGCGGTATATGAGGTAAATGCAAATCCTGCGGTATTACTTGAAAACCCATCTATCAATAGAAAGATTCCGGTAGAAGTGGTTATTTTATTACAAGGCCAAATTGCACAACCCGATATTACATTTAATGTTGAATTTCCAAATGCCAGTTCTGTAGTACGTTCAGAATTGGAATATAGAATTAGCGATAGAGCCAGTAGGGAATTACAAGCTTTATTTCTTGTTACTCAAGGCTCGTTCTATAGTGAATTTGCAATTGGGCAGAATGCTATAACAGGGAATTTAGTAGAAAGAGCTTCTTCTCTAGTAAATGATATTTTTGCTGATGAAGATGGGAAATTCCAAGTGGGTGTAAATTATGTTCAGGGAGATCGCACCCCAGACCAGCAAACTGTAGATAGATTTGGATTAACACTTTCTACGCAAATCACTAATAGGGTGCTTATAAACGGCCAAGTAGGAGTTCCTGTAGGTGGTGTTACAGAATCTATAATTGTTGGGGATGTAGAAATTGAATTTTTACTGAATGAAGATGGAAGCCTGCGGGCTAAAGTTTTTAATAGAGAAAATAATATTCAGTTTATCGGGGAGGAGATTGGTTTCACTCAGGGAATCGGACTTTCCTATTCTGTAGATTTCGATACTTTTAAAGAATTGATCAGAAAGATCATGAATAAAGAGATCGTGAAATCTGTTGAAGAAAAAGAGCAAGAAGAATCTGCCAAATCTTTAGCCCCAGAATATATTGTCTTTCCAAAGCAATAAGATTATCTCCACAATTATTATTTTAAGGTTAAATAGATGTGCACTTTTTAAGAGTATCAATTATACTTTGTAATTTTAGTAATCAAAGATTTATTTATGAGCAATAAAATAAAACGAATTGGGGTAATGACTTCTGGAGGAGATTCACCGGGAATGAATGCTGCAATTCGAGCTGTAGCCAGATCTTGCGCCTATTATAATATACAGTGCGTAGGTTTTTATCGAGGTTTTCAAGGAATGATAGAAGGAGATTATGTAGAAATGGATGCCCGAAGTGTAAGAAATATCATTTCTAGAGGAGGTACTATACTAAAATCTGCTCGATCTAAAGAATTTCACACTTCTGAAGGCAGGCAAAAAGCAGCAGATAATTTAAAGAAAGCCGAAGTAGATGCCATGATCCTTATCGGGGGAGATGGAACTTTTAGAGGGGGGCAAATTTTTAGTAAAGAACATAATATACCTGTTATAGGAGTGCCAGGAACTATAGATAACGATATTTATGGGACAAATTATACGATTGGGTATGATACCGCATTAAATACTGTGGTTGATGCCATAGATAAGATACGGGATACTGCAAGTTCTCATAACAGATTGTTCTTCGTTGAAGTAATGGGAAGAGATGCTGGATTTATCGCCTTAAATAGTGGAGTGGGAGCTGGTGCTGAAGAAATTCTGATTCCAGAAGAAGATCTTGGACTAGATAGATTATTAGCATCCTTGGAACGCAGTCGAAAATCTGGTAAAACCTCAAGTATAGTTGTGGTTTCTGAAGGAGACAAGATTGGAAAGAATGTTTTTGAATTAGCAGAATACGTTACTAAAAATCTACCAGATTACGACTCTAAGGTAACGGTCCTTGGTCATATTCAGCGTGGGGGAAGCCCAAGTTGTTTCGATAGGGTTTTGGCTAGCAGACTGTGCGTAAAAGCAGTAGAATTACTACTAGATGGTAAAAAGGATTTGATGGTTGGATTTGTGAATAATCAAATTGAATCCTGTACTCTAGAAAGTGCTTTAAAAGAAAAGCATGCTATTAATCTAGATCTATTAAGAATTTCAGACATTTTATCTACTTAGAATATGACGATAGCGATAATCGCCCACAACGGTAAAAAGCCAGAAATGGTAATGTTCTTAAATGAATTTAGGGATATTCTTCATGCCAAACATATTAAACTTGTTGCCACAGGAACTACGGGGGCAAAAACAGAAGAAGCTGGCTTTGAAGTAGAAAAGCTATTATCTGGACCTTTGGGAGGAGACGCGCAAATTGCCTCTAGACTGGCAGAAGGAAAAATAGATATGGTAATCTTTTTCAGAGATCCATTAGATAAGCATCCGCATGAACCAGATATCTTTATGCTAATGAGATTATGTGATGTTCATAATATTCCACTAGCTACCAATCCCGCTACCGCAAGATTATTGATGAAAGCTATCTAGTAGCGATCACACTAATTTCAACATTAACAAATTTTGGAAGATTTGCTACTTCCACTGTTTCTCTAGCTGGAGCAGTTTCAGCGTTAAAATATCGAGCATAAACTTCATTTATCTGAGCAAAGTTGTTCATGTCGCTAATAAAGATTGAGGATTTTAATACATTCTCGAAACTCATTCCAGCTTCAGTAAGAATTGCTTTTAAATTCTCCATTACCAACTCTGTTTCAGTTTGAATAGAATCTGTAACTAAATTCCCTGTTTTTGGATCTATTGCAATCTGCCCTGATGTATAAAGCATATCCCCATTTAAAACAGCTTGGTTATAAGGTCCAATAGGAGCAGGAGCATTGGAAGTATTTATTATTTTTTTCATAATAGAATTATATTAAATTATAGACTTCTGTCTGGTTCTAGGCGTTTGTCGTATTTAATGTCGCTCAAGATAGAAGATTTAATTCCTATAAAGAAGAACCAAGAACTACGGGCACTAAATGGAACCCAGTTAAAACTCATTCTCCAGCTATCTAGATCTCGCTGAAATCTTAATTGAGTATATGTAAATCCTCCATCTTTAATATCAAAACCAGAGGAAGCTCCTACTACCCATTTTGGGGCGAGCTCTACATCTCCAGAGAACATAATGGAGTGGGAGGAGATCTCATTTTGTCTGGCATTATTATTATAAGTCATCGTATAAGCGAGCCTTAGATCCCAAGGGATCTTATAATTATACCATTCATTCTTCTTTTTATCTTCATCCTTTTCGAAAACATCTTCCTCATCATCATAGAATTTCCCGTCTAAGTCTGTTGACTTTCCAAAAAGATCGTCTGGACGACCTCCATTTCTAAAGGTTTCGTTCTCAAGCTTGTCTTTGTTCTCACCGCCCAATTCAAAATCTTTACTGGATAAGGAATAACCAAAACTAACGTTTGCAGAGGTCATTCTAAATAAACTCCCACCGTTATTTATGTTAAGCTTATCTACTCTTCTATTGTTATTATCAAGAGCATAAATATCCAGGTTGGCACCCACATTTATATCCAATTTATCTTGTATAATAGGAATGCTTCCACGCATGCTAACAAGCGAAAGTTTGAGGGAATCGGCTGCTAGATTATAAGCTGTGCTTACGCTAAAATTATTCAATAATTTTATTTTCTTGGCCTCTATAGCCGTGCTATCCTTGTCTCGTACTTTAGCTTCTAAAGTATTACTTATAGACATTCCAATAGAACTTGAGTATAGCTGTCCTGGAGAACCAAATAATGATCCTTGAAATCTCGTATAATCCACAACCTGATTTCTCGTAGGGTCTATTTCATCTTCTATTGTATATTGATCGTAGTATTGATCGAAGCCTGGGTTAATACTATAACTAATGGAAGGCCTCATTACATGTCTAATAGCTTGGATCTTCTTATCTTCCCCAAAATTCATCATTCCATATACTGTAGTACCGATGCTTGTACTAAAATTGTATGTTCTAAAAGAATCAAATCCATCTATAGTATCTATAACTACCACATTATTTTCTTGGTCATAGGATCTATCAAAAGTTTTGAAAACCCAATTCTCTTGATAATTTGCATTAGCGCTAACGCTTAAATAATTAAGCAGCTTAAAGTTTGTAGAAATTGGAATGCTGTGTTGCGCTCCATAAGTGGCATCCTTAAACATTTGAGGCTTAAAGAATAAAGAATCAAACGTTTGGATCCTGTTCTCTCCTCTAAAATTATACTGAAAATTGATGTTCTCTATAATTCCTTTCTTCGTACCTAATTTTGGAGCTAAAGGGTAAATTCTGGACACACTTCCTTGAACTGTTGGGAGCGTCATGTTTATTGCTCCTGTATTACTGTTTTGCGTATGAGTAGCTGCAACACTTACATTTACCTGAGGTTCTCCTTGAAAGGTCTTAGAATAAGAGACAGAAGAACTTAATGTATTATTTAAGAAATTAGCAGTATTGGTTTGATTCACCGATTCTTGATAGTACGTGCTACTTCCTAAATTCACAGATGCAGAGAACCTGGAGTTGGGACTGGACTTACTATCCTGAGAATGACTCCATCTTAAATTATAAACTGAACTTTGTGAAAAATCTGGAAATCCACGTTCACTACTTAAAAGATTTTCATATCTAAAACTTAAATTACCACGGAATTTATAACGCAGCGCATAACTAGATTCCAGCCGCAATCCATAACTTCCATTGGTGTAATAATCCCCCACTGCAAGTAGATCTGCATACTCGCTTATAGCAAAATAATAACCTCCATTTTGTAAACTGTAACCTCTATTATTACTCTGCCCAAAAGAAGGAATGATAAAGCCAGATGTTTCTTCTTCTGTTAATGGAAAATATCCAAATGGAAGCCCAAGTGGCGTGGGAACATCTGCTATATACATATTCACCAAGCCAGTAACGATTTTCTTTTTTGGAACAAATTTTATTCTTCTGGCATAAAAATAATAATCTGGGTCCTCTTCATTTTCAGATGTGGTAAATTTCACATTTTGCATGAAGTACACAGAATCATTTTCTCTTTTAGTTATTTCTCCATTTACTTTAAATGCTCCTTCTTCAGTCTTAGAATTATAAACTAGGGCCTTTTTAGATTTAAAATTGAAGCGAATTGAATCTGGTCTTACGGTATTTTGAGCTTGTGTAAAGATGGGGGTTTGGGAATAGTTACCTAAAGAATCCGGAATTCCAAAAGCGTAAACTTCATTTTTTTCGTTATCTAGAATAATTAAACCTGCAGTAATTACCAAGTCTCCATAGGTAATTTGTGCTTGATCATATAAATACATTCTATTTTCTCTAGGGCTCAAACGCATGTAATCTTCCGCTTGATATGCCACGACGTCGGTTAATAAAGCCGGCTTTTTCTTTATTGTATCGGTTTGTACAGGAGTAGCGATTAATTTTGTGGTTGCCGTAGTAAGAGAATCAGAAACGGTAATAGTGCTGTCTCTCTGTGCGTTAATACGAACTTCCTCTTTTGTTTTAACTTCTTGTGCTTGAGATAATACTGGGAATATCAGTACTAAAACAATTGTAAAAAGAATATAAAGTGAGTTTGTCTGCAATACTATAAGTGCTATTTTTGTAAAGAATGGCTTGCTTTTTGAATAATCAAAATTACATATATTTTTTTAGGTTCCTTTTGGGAAATTAAAAAAATCAAACATAAAATAATTGCTCTAACAGAATCGTTAATCTATATATGAAAACTAACAGTATTAAAGTTTTAGTCTTATTACTAACAGGTATACTAATATCTGCATCTACTCCCAACAAAAACTACACCGAAAAATCTAAGTTCGTAGTGGTATTAGATGCTGGACATGGTGGAAAAGATCCGGGAAATAGAGGTGGAGGATTTCAGGAAAAGGATATCGCTCTTAATATTATCCTTAAAATTGGTGCCGAGCTAGAAAAGGATAATAATATTAAAGTGGTTTACACTAGAGATTCAGATGTATTTATTCCATTAGAAAAAAGAGGAAAGATAGCAAATGATGCTAAAGCAGACCTTTTTGTATCTGTACACTGTAATGCTCATAATTCCCAAGCTTCAGGAACAGAAACTTTTGTATTAGGAATCCATAGAAATTCAACAAATTTTGAGGTTGCTAAAAGAGAGAATTCTGTGATCTTTTTGGAGGAAAATTATGAAGTAACTTATGATGGTTTTGATCCTAATTCTCCGGAATCTTCAATAGGAATGACCATTATGCAAGAAGAATATTTAGATCAGAGTATTTTACTTGCAGATTTTGTTCAGAAAAAATTCACTCACGATCTTAAACGTACCAATAGAGGTGTAAAGCAAGCAGGTTTTATTGTGCTACATCAAACCTATATGCCAAGTGTGTTAATTGAAACTGGTTTCTTAACTAATAAAGAAGAAGGTCCTTATTTAAATAGCTCTAATGGTCAAAGTAAAATGGCAGATGCAATCGTAGATGCTATTAAGGATTATAGTCACAGTATTAATTTAGGGGTTTTAGATAATTTAGAAAAAAACGCTCCTGTGGCAGTTACAACTCAAGAAAAAAAGATCGAAGAGTTTAAAGATAGTTATGAAGGTATAACCTTTAAAGTACAATTAGCTGCAAGTTCTAAGAAACTAGAACCTAAATCTTCGAATTTTAAAGGTCTTACTCCTGTATTTAGGGAGAAAGAGGGAAAATTATACAAATACTATTTTGGAGCAACTTCCAGTTATTCTCAAATCCAAAATCTACATGAGCAAGCCAAAACTAAGGGTTATAAAACCAGTTATTTGGTCGCTTTTAAGGATGGAGACAAAATTACAGTTAATGACGCGTTAAAATCACAGGCGGAATAGCAGTACTTTCCTATATTTATTTTTAAATTTGTACGTATCTAAAAAAAATACTTTTGAAATATACTAAAGAGGTTAAGACTGGTATCCTGGCAATTGTGGCCATTGTAATTTTAATATTTGGTTATAGTTTTCTTAAAGGTAAAAATCTCTTAGATTCCAGCCGTAAATTTCACGCAGTATATGCAGACGTAGAGGGGCTTTCTCCATCTTCGGCAGTTACAATTAATGGATTAAAGGTCGGCCAGGTAAATAGAATAGATTTTTTAGATGGCACTGGGATTCTTTTAGTAACCTTTAGTGTAGATAGCGATTTTGAATTTTCAGGAAATAGTTTAGCTCAAATTTATGGTGGAGGTTTAATAGGAGGGAAGTCTCTTGCTATTGTTCCAGATTATGAGTCTAAAATTATGGCTAAATCTGGTGATACGCTACCTAGTGATATAGAAGAGGGTATCATGGAACTTGTAAATGAAAGACTTACACCTTTGCAGGTTAAAGTTGAAAGAACCATCGTAAGTGCCGATTCGTTACTTACAGCATTCAACGAAGTTTTAAATCCGAAAACAAGAAATAATATTGCAGCTACTTTCGATGATTTAGCAGAAACTGTAAGATCTTTTAAAGGAACTGCACAATCCTTAAATGGTATTGTAGTTGGTAATTCTGCTAAATTAGACAGAACATTCACTAATTTAGATGAAATGTCTGGAAACTTCAATAAGTTTTCAGATACACTTTCGCAGGTAGATCTTAACGGAATGACGAAAAAACTTGAGGCCGTTATAGCAGATTTTGAGCAATTATCGAGTAACTTAAATGATGGGAAGGGAACTGCTGGTAAGTTCCTGAATGACGATAAAGTATATAATAATTTAGACCGTGCGACAAAGCAGTTGGAAGAATTATTACAAGATCTTAAATTGAATCCTAAAAGATATGTTCATTTCTCATTATTCGGTAAAAAACCGGGATCATATCAAGCTCCTAAAGATTCTTTAAAATAGACCAACATATGCAACTTATTGCTCAAATTGCCTTTTTTATTGTCCTAGTGGCTGGTATCGCTTTTTTTACATTTAATATTCGCCGAGTTATTCGCAATATTAAATTAGGTAGAAAAATAGACAGATCAGATAATCCTGGGGAGCGCTTTGCTAAAATGGCCAAAGTTGCGATGGGCCAGTCTAAAATGGTTAAAAAGCCCTTTGCTGGATTTCTTCACATAATTGTATATCTCGGATTTATAATTATCAATATTGAGGTTTTAGAAATTATTATTGATGGAGTTTTTGGCACCCATAGAATACTTTCCTTTCTGGGAGCTGGCTATAACTTCTTAATAGCTACGTTTGAAATCTTAGCTTTACTTGTTTTAGTAGGAGTGATTATTTTCTGGTTAAGAAGAAATGTAACCAACATATATCGCTTTATAGGGAATGAGTTAAAGGGTTGGCCTAAGAATGACGCAAATTATATATTGTATTTTGAAATGGTTCTAATGATCCTTTTCTTAACCATGAATGGTGCAGATTACCAATTACAACTTAACGGTGCAGATCATTATGCGCAGAACGCTGGAATTGCAGGTTCTTTTCCAATAAGTCAGTTTTTATTACCTTGGTTTGAAGGTTTTAGTAATGCAACGCTTATCATTATTGAAAGTACTGCATGGTGGTTGCATATAGTTGGGATATTAATTTTTCTGAATTATTTATATTATTCTAAGCACCTCCATATTTTATTAGCTTTTCCGAACGTTTATTTATCTAAATTAAAACCACTTGGAGAATTTGATAATGTTGAAGCAGTTACCAATGAAGTAAAATTGATGATGGATCCAGATGCCGATCCTTATGCGATGCCTGCTGAGGGAGCTGAAGATGACGTTCCTGAGAAATTTGGAGCCTCAGATGTAATGGATCTCAATCAGGTACAGCTTTTAAATGCCTATACCTGTACAGAATGTGGGCGTTGTACGGCAGAATGTCCAGCAAACCAAACAGGGAAGAAACTATCTCCACGAAAGATAATGATGGATACTCGTGATAGATTGGAGGAAGTTGGAAACATTATAAATGAAAAAGGTAGTTTTGAAGATGATGGAAAACAACTTTTAGACAACTACATTTTAAGAGAGGAGCTTTGGGCTTGTACCACCTGTAACGCTTGTGTGGAAGCTTGTCCAATTGGAATAGATCCATTATCTATTATTTTAGATATGAGAAGATATCTAGTAATGGAGCAAAGTGCTGCCCCGTCAGATCTTGCAAATGCAATGACTAATATTGAGAATAATGGGGCACCTTGGCCTTATAATCAAATGGATAGATTGAATTGGGCTAAGGAAAATTAGATTAAAGTAAAACTTAAAGTATAATAGGTTAATTAATTTAAAATTAGATCCTTGTGTTATAAAGGACAATATAAAATATAAAAGTATTCAAAATGGCAGAAGTAATCAAAGTACCAACAATGGCAGAATATATGGCTCAAGGAAAAAAACCTGAAGTCTTATTTTGGGTGGGTTGTTCTGGAAGTTTTGATGATAGAGCTAAAAAGATCACTAAAGCTTTTGTAAAATTATTGCATGAAGCAAAAGTAGATTTTGCTGTTTTGGGAACGGAAGAAAGCTGTACTGGAGATCCTGCAAAACGGGCTGGGAATGAGTTCTTGTTCCAAATGCAAGCTGCAACCAATATTGAAGTTCTTAATGGATATGAGATAAAAAAAGTAGTAACTGCCTGTCCGCACTGTTTTAATACTCTTAAAAATGAGTATCCTGTGCTTGGTGGAAACTATGAGGTGATGCACCATACTACATTTTTAAAGTCTCTTTTAGAAGAGGGGAGATTAAAGGTTGAAGGAGGGAAATTCAAAGGTAAACGTATCACTTTTCATGATCCTTGCTATTTAGGACGTGCCAATAATGTTTATGAGGCTCCAAGGGATCTACTTAGAAAACTTGAAGTGGAATTAGTAGAGATGCGTAAATGTAAATCTAACGGTCTTTGTTGTGGAGCTGGAGGTGGACAAATGTTCAAAGAACCAGAGCCTGGGAATAAAGATGTGAATATTGAGCGCACAGAGCAGGCTATGGAAGTGAAACCAGAGATTATTGCAGCTGGTTGCCCATTCTGTAATACGATGATGACAGATGGTGTAAAAGGTAAAAATCAAGAAGATAAAATAGAGGTGATGGATGTTGCAGAAATGATTGCAAATGCTCACGATCTCTAATATTCCCTCATAGAATATTATTCGCAAAAATTTAACTAATAAACTGGTGTTAAATACAACATTTTAGTGGTACTATATTTGAAGCTATCCCTTTAAAAAAGTAGCTTTGTAAAAATATAACTCCACAAAATATGCTTGTACCATTTAATGAATTACCAGATTCTTCTAGAGTTTGGATATATCAGTCAAATAGATCATTTACAGATCTAGAACTTGAGGAAATCACTTCAAATTTAGAGAACTTTATAACTCAATGGACTGCTCACGGAGCCGATCTTAAAGCTTCTTTTGAAATAAAATACAAACGTTTTATCACCTTAGCACTAGATCAGCAATTAAACGCTGCTACAGGCTGTTCTATAGATAGTTCTGTTAAATTTATCCAAGATCTAGAGAAAAAATACAATGTAGACCTATTGGATAAAATGAATGTAAGTTATAAGCAAGGTGAGTTTGTAGCTTATAAAACATTAACAGATTTTAGAAAGATGGCTAAGGAGAAAGCGGTTAGTAAGAATACCATCGTCTTTAATAATTTGGTGACCAATAAAGGTGAATATATATCAGACTGGGAAGTTCCTGCATCAGATAGCTGGCATAATCGTTTCTTAAACTAAATACTGAATGAAAATACCCCAATTTTATTCAATTTTAATTTTCCTGTTTTTTACTTTTTCCTGTTTTTCTCAGAGTATCAATCCGCTTATAGCTAAAGATTTTAAAGATCAGAAGATCTGGGTGGATAGTATTTATGAGAATATGAGCCTTCAGGAAAAAGTAGGTCAGTTATTTATGGTTGATGTTTTTTCCAGTCAAAGTGGAAAAAATATCGAGAAAGTTCGTGAATTAATAAGCGAGTACCATATTGGAGGAATTATATTTTCTAAAGGCGGACCACAGCGTCAGGCTAAATTAAATAACGAATTTCAAGAGCTATCTAAAACCCCCTTAATGATCGGGATGGATGCAGAATGGGGTCTTGCAATGCGTCTGGATTCTACCTTTGCTCTGCCTTGGAATATGACTTTAGGAGCTATTCAGGATCTTAAATTAATAGAAGAAGCTGGGGCTGCTATATCACGTAATTCCAAAAGGTTAGGGGTTCATATTAATTTTGCTCCTGTTGTAGACATCAATACAAATCCTTTAAATCCAATTATTGGAAACCGCTCTTTTGGAGAGGAAAAAATTAATGTTACTTTAAAGTCCGTTTCTTTCATGAGAGGGATGCACAAAGAGGGAATTCTATCTAGTGCAAAACATTTTCCTGGTCATGGAGATACAAAAAGAGATTCCCATAAAACTTTACCTACCATTTCATTTTCTAAAAGTAGATTGGATAGTATAGAATTGTATCCTTTTAAAAAATTAATTGAAGAAGGGGTTTCTAGTATTATGGTAGCGCATCTTAACGTTCCAGGTCTGGAAACGGAGGAAACAATTCCATCTTCATTATCCAACACTATTGTAAATGACTTGCTGAAAAAGGAATTAAAATTTAATGGTCTTATTTTCACGGATGCTCTTAATATGAAAGGAGCATCAAATTTTAAAAATCCCGGAGAAATAGATCTAGCAGCTTTTATGGCGGGCAATGATATATTATTGATATCTGAAGATGTTCCAAAAGCGGTAGCTAAGATCACAGAGGCTTATAATGATGGTACTATTTCAGAAGTGCGAATGGCCCATTCTGTTAGAAAGATCCTATTTGCAAAGTATAAAGCTGGTTTACATAATTATAAATCAGTAGATACGACCAATCTTATTGCAGATCTTAATACGAAAGAAGATCTTGCTCTTTACGATAAGCTCATAGAAAACGCAATCACGGTTATAAAGAACGATGTAGGTATTCTTCCAATTAAAGACCTTGATACTAAAAAGATAGCCTATGTGAGTTTAGGAGATGATGACGGTGCTGCCTTTTTTCATCAATTATCTCGATATACCCAAGTAGATTGGGTAAAAGCTACCAAACTGGATGAGTTGCTTGAAAAATTAAAGAATTACAATCAAGTGATCGTCGGTTATCATAAATCCAATGCTTCTCCTTGGGCTAGATATGCTTTTACTGCGGAAGAGTTGAGTTGGATACATGAAATATCTAGAAATAATACCACTATTTTAGATGTATTTACAAGACCTTATGCTCTTATGGATCTTAATTCTAGTAGTAATATAGAGGGAATTGTGATGAGTTATCAAAACTCTGAAGCTGCTCAAAAGAAATCTGCAGAAATTATTTTTGGAGCATTGGGAGCAAAAGGACGATTACCTGTAAGTATTAGTGAAGAGTTCCCTGCAGGAACGGGTTATTATACTAAAAGTTTAGATCGACTTTCTTACGGGTATCCAGAAGCTGTAGGTATGAATTCTAATAAACTTCAAGAAATAGACTCTTTAATAAACTTAGCTATTTCAGAAGAAATGACCCCAGGCTTGCAATTGATTGTAGCCCGAAAAGGGAAAGTGATCTATGAGCGAAATGAAGGTTTTCATACATATGATAAAACTATAAAAGTTACAGATTCTTCTGTTTACGATCTTGCCTCACTAACCAAAATCCTTGCTTCTTTGCCCCTCATCATGGAGTTGGAAGACAAAGGGGAGCTTAAATTAAATTCGAAATTAGGAGATCTGATGCCATTTTTTAAAGGTTCCAATAAAGCGAATATAAAGCTGCAAGATATGCTTATGCACTATGCCCGTTTAAAACCATGGATCCCATTTTATGTTTCTACTTTAGATAAAGAGACTAGAGGCAGATCTGTAAAATACTATAGAGAAGAACCTATGGATATTTATAATACACAGGTTGCAAAAAACATGTTTATAAGAGATGATCTTCGGGATTCTATCATGGGAACTATAAGAGATAGTAAATTAGAATCTAAACTAGCATATAAATACAGTGATCTCCCGTTTTATATAATGAAATACTTTATTGAAGATCATTATAATTCCTCTTTAAGTTATTTGGTAAAAGAGCATTTTTATAAGTCTTTAGGCGCAAATACTATTACTTATTTGCCTCTAGTGAATATAGATACCAGTAGGATCGTCCCAACAGAATACGATAAGCTTTGGAGAAAACAAGAAGTTTTAGGCTATGTTCATGATCAAGGTGCAGCTATGCAAGGAGGAATTGGTGGTCATGCTGGACTATTTAGCAATGCCACGGATGTTGCGAAAATAATGCAGATGTATCTAAATGGTGGGAACTATGCCGGTAAAGAGTATTTTAAAAAGGAAACATTAGAAAAGTTTAATACCTGTTATTATTGTGAGCAAAACGTAAGGAGAGGAGTTGGTTTCGACAAACCTCAATTAGGCACTGCAGGTCCTACCTGTGGTTGTGTTTCATTATCTAGTTTTGGACATACAGGATTTACTGGTACTTTAGCATGGGCAGATCCAGATAAAGAAATAGTCTACGTATTTTTATCTAATAGAACATATCCAGATGTTAATAATAGAAAATTGATTAGAGAGGATATTCGAGAAAAGATACAACGCATTATATATGAATCTATAGAGGAATAAATCATGAGAATAGGTATAGTTTGTTATCCCACTTTTGGCGGGAGTGGAGTAGTGGCAACAGAATTAGGTATGGAACTATCTAAACGAGGCCATGAAATTCATTTTATCACCTATAAGCAACCTGTGCGTTTAGAACAACTTACAGGAAACATACATTTTCATGAAGTGAATGTTCCAGAATACCCGCTTTTTCATTTTCAGCCTTACGAATTGGCACTAAGTAGTAAATTGGTGACTATGGTAAAGCTTCATAAAATTGAAGTTTTACATGTGCATTACGCCATTCCGCATGCTTATGCAGGATATATGGCGAAAAAGATCCTAGAAGAAGATGGCATCTTCATACCTATGGTCACTACGCTGCATGGTACAGATATCACCTTAGTTGGAAACCATCCTTTTTATAAACCAGCTGTAACTTTTAGCATTAATAAAAGTGACATTGTAACTTCTGTATCTGAATCCTTAAAGGAAGACACTTTAAAGTTTTTCAAAATTAAGAAAGAGATCGAAGTGGTTCCCAATTTTATTGATGTAGCTAAATTCAGGATCGGATTTACAGATTGTCAAAGAACCTTAATGGCAGATGATGATGAAAAGATCATTTCTCATGTTAGTAATTTTAGACCTGTTAAAAGGATCTTAGATATTATTAATATCTTTTATCAAGTTCAGAAGACTATAAAATCTAAACTTATCATGGTTGGGGAAGGTCCTGAGAGAGAAAAAGCAGAATATTTAGTGCAAGAATTAGGGATAGAAAATAAAGTAGTTTTTCTTGGACAAAGTAATGAGGTAGATAAGATCTTATGTTTTTCAGATCTATTCTTGTTACCTTCAGAAAAAGAGAGTTTTGGATTAGCTGCCTTAGAGGCAATGGTTAATGGAGTTCCAGTTATTTCTTCTGACAGTGGTGGACTTCCAGAGGTTAATAAGCATGGAATTTCTGGATATTTAAGTGAAGTTGGAAATATAGATGAAATGGCAACAAACGCCATTAAAATATTAGAGAACGAAAGTACTTTGGAAAAGTTTAAGCTAAATGCACGTGAGCAGGCTAAGGCTTTTGATATTCATAAAATAGTGCCTATCTATGAGAAATTATATGAAAAGGCAATCTTAGAAATAGAAAAGGCTGACTAGAGTTTTAATTCCTTCAGCCTTTAATAATAATATATTTTGATTAGTTCTAGAATTGGTATCTAAGTCCTAATGCTACGTCTGGTGAGAAATTATCAAGATCATCATTGTCATTAATAAAACCTATTTCTGGTCTAAAGTCTAGAGAAATCAATAAAGGGATATCAAAATTATATTCGATACCTATATTACCTGCAAGAAATAAAAAGGTTTCATCGTAATATTTATAATTTTTGTTATTGTAATAACGATCATCCTTTGCACTAATATTTCCTATACCACCACCAGCACCTGCATACCAGTTAAAACCACCGTCAATATTCCATACCCATTGGTATAAACCAGCAAGTTTTACTGAATTATATCTAGAATTATCATTTCTCCATCCTAGATCAAATTCCAGTCTGTTGTTATCTCCACCTACAGCTCTTTGGTAAGAAACTTCTGCTCCGTACCCATTACCACCTCCAAAACGCAAACCAAGTGCATTTTCAGATATCGTTTGTGCATTGGTAGCTACCGTAGTACCAAGTGCGAATATTGCCAATAAAATTAATTTTTTCATTTTTTGATTTATTTTAGTTTGTTCAGCAAATTTAAACGTTAAAATCACACTGAAATTGCCTGAATAGCTAATGTATTGTTAATAATGATTAATAGCTTGTTAAGGCTATATGGGATAAATTTGTAATTTTAAAGCAGCTATGAAAGAAAAATTATTAGGATTACAAAAAGCGCTCGCAGGAGAACTTTTAATGGACGACCTGCATAAAAGTATATATGCAACTGATGCTTCGGTATATAGAGAAATACCTTTAGCAGTTTCTTACCCCAAAAACAAAGAAGATATTAAGTTGCTTATAGAATTTGCAACTAACAATCATATTGGTTTAATACCTAGAACTGCTGGAACTTCCTTGGCAGGACAATGCGTAGGTAGTGGGATAGTTGTAGATGTTTCCAAACATATCAATAAAATTATCAACATAGATCCTATTAAGAGGATCGCTGTAGTAGAACCTGGAGTAATTAGGGATGATCTTAATAGAGCTATTAAAGAATTTGGATTATTCTTTGGGCCTAATACATCTACTTCTAATAGGTGTATGATCGGCGGAATGGTGGGTAATAATTCTAGCGGAACTACTTCTATAAAGTATGGAACAACCCGTGATAAAACACTAGGGTTAAAAACCATATTAAGTGACGGAAGTGAAGCAGAATTTAGTTCAATTGCAAAAAATGAACTTGAAGAACTTAAAGTAGGAAAATCCTTAGAGTCTAAAATATATAAAGATCTTTTTAATTTGCTTTCTCCTGCTGAAGTTCAGAAAGATATAACCAAAGAATTTCCAATAAGTACCATTCATAGAAGAAATACAGGTTATGCCTTAGATAGTTTAATTGATACTGAAGTGTTTTCGGAGAGTAATAAGACTCTAAATCTATGCGATCTGCTTTCCGGAAGTGAAGGAACTTTAGCTTTTACAACAGAGATCAGTTTGCAATTAGATGTATTGCCTCCAAAATTCACTGCGATGGTAGCAGCTCATTTTACGAGTATAGAAAATTGTATGCTAGCAGTAGAACCTGCTATGGAAAGTGATCTTTATACTTGTGAAATGATGGACAAGGTTATTCTGGATTGTACCATTCAAAATTTAATGTACAAGGAGAACAGGTATTTTATTGAAGGAGATCCGCAAGCAATTCTTATGTTAGAATTAAGATCTAATGATCAAGAAGACCTTAATAACCAAATTCATATTCTTTTAAATAGACTGGAAAGCACAAATCTCACCTATGCAGTGCCTGTGCTTTTGGATGATGAAATAGATAAGGCATTAGAACTACGTAAAGCAGGACTTGGTTTACTGGGGAATATAATAGGTGATAAAAAAGCGGTAGCCTGTATAGAAGATACAGCTGTTGCCTTGCCAGATCTTGCAAATTATATTGCAGAATTCTCGGAGATCATGAAAAAGCATAAACAGAACGCAGTTTATTATGCGCATGCTGGAGCTGGAGAATTACATTTAAGACCCATCTTGAACCTTAAAAAAGATGAGGATGTAAAGTTGTTTAGAAAGATCACAGAAGAGGTAGCTGTTTTAGTTAAAAAGTACCGAGGTTCTATGAGTGGGGAACATGGTGATGGACGACTTCGTGGGGAATTTATTGAAATGATGATAGGTTCTAAAAACTATAAACTTCTGGAAGAAGTGAAAGCTATTTTTGATCCTAATAATATTTTTAATCCTGGCAAAATTACCAATACTGCTCCTATGGATACTTCCTTGCGTTATGAAGTTGACAGAAAGGAACCAGAGATCAAAACGCTGATGGATTTCTCTGATTCTGAAGGGATTTTAAGATTAGCTGAAAAATGTAATGGTAGTGGAGATTGTAGGAAGTCTGTTGAAGCGGGTGGAACTATGTGCCCTAGTTACCGCGCTACAAAAAATGAAAAAGATACTACAAGAGCGCGTGCAAATGCTTTGAGGGAGTTTTTAACTAATTCCGATAAACCAAACAAGTTTGAGCATGAGGAACTTAAAGAGGTGTTCGATCTTTGTATAAGTTGTAAAGGCTGTAAAAGTGAATGTCCATCTAACGTAGATGTTGCTGCATTAAAAGCAGAGTTTCAATATCAATATCAAAAAACAAACGGTAAGTCTTTAAGAAGTAGAGCATTCGCGAACAATGTAAAGATGAATCAGTTAGCTTCTAAAGCAACAGGATTTTCTAACTTTTTATTCTCTAATAGTTTTACTTCAGGAATTGCTAAAAATATAATGGGAGTAGCTCCGGAAAGGAATTTACCTCAACTAGCGAAACAAACTGTTTGGGACTATTATTCTAAAAACCATGTAGAGCTTGCGAAGCCTATAAAAACTGTCTATTTATTTAACGACGAGTTCACTAATTATTTGGATGCAAGTATTGGAATAGATGCTTTGCAATTATTACAAAAGCTAAATTATCAAGTAATAATTCTTGATAATCCAGAAAGTGGCCGTAGTTATATCTCTAAGGGTTTCTTAGAAGAAGCGAAGGAAGTAGCGAATAAAAACATAGAACTCTTTTCAAGTTTAATTTCTGAAGATTCACCTTTATTAGGAATAGAACCTTCAGCTATATTGAGTTTTAGAGATGAATATCTACGTTTAGCAAATAATATTGATAAGGCGAATACCTTATCTAAAAACTGTTTTTTGATCGAAGAATTTTTAAAGAAAGAGATCGCATTAGGAAATATAAGGGCAGAGGCATTTACTTCAGAAACAAAAGAAATAAAAATTCATACGCATTGCCATCAAAAAGCCTTGTCCAACTCTGCTTATACTTTTGATATTTTAAATCTACCTACAAATTATACTGTAAGAATAATAGCTTCTGGTTGTTGTGGGATGGCAGGATCTTTTGGATATGAAAAAGAGCATTATGAGATCAGTATGAATATTGGAGAACAGAGTCTTTTTCCAGCTGTTAGAAAATGTTCCGATTCTACTTTGATTGCTGCAAACGGAACCAGTTGCAGACATCAAATATTTGACGGAACTAAAAGAATTGCACAACACCCAGTGACAATCTTAAAAGAGGCTTTAATTTAAATTGTAATTATATTTTTAAAAATTTTAAAGACGCATAGCTCGCCTATGATTTTAATATGTCTTTAGATTTTTAAATCTGTAGTTAAAAAATTACATTTGTTAAAAATCGATATATGGCAGGGAACTCCTTTGGGAAATTATTTAAACTAACCACTTTCGGAGAATCACATGGCCCGGCTATTGGTGGAATAATAGATGGTTGTCCCGCTGGCATCGTTTTGGATCTAGATAAAATCCAGGATGATCTTAATAAAAGAAAACCTGGCCAATCTGCAATAGTTACTCAGCGTAAAGAACCAGACACCGTTGTTTTTCTGTCTGGTATTTTTGAAGGTGTAACTACGGGTACTCCAATTGGCTTCACTATAGAAAATGCTAACCAGAAATCGAAGGATTACTCTCACATAAAAGATGCTTTTAGACCCTCTCATGCAGATTACACATATTCAGAAAAATATGGCGTAAGAGATTATAGAGGAGGAGGACGATCTTCAGCTAGAGAAACAGCTTGTAGAGTTGTTGGAGGCGCAATTGCCAAACAAGTTATAAAAGATATTAAGATAGTTGCGTTTACTTCTTCTGTGGGTGAACTGAAACTAGAGAAAGAATTTGCTGAATTAGATTTCAGTTTAATTGAATCTAATCCTGTACGTTGTCCAGATCCTGAGACAGCTACTAAAATGGAGAATTATATTAAGCAAATTAGGGCAGAGGGAGATACCGTTGGTGGTACTGTAAAGTGTATTATTAAAAATGTTCCAATAGGATTAGGAGAACCTGTGTTCGATAAATTACATGCTACTTTAGGACAAGCGATGCTTTCTATTAATGCTGTTAAAGGTTTTGAAATTGGGAGTGGTTTTGATGGCACTAAATTAAAAGGTAGTGAGCATAATGATCTTTTTAATCAAGATGGCACAACCAAAACAAATTTAAGTGGAGGTATTCAAGGTGGAATCTCTAATGGAATGGATATTTACTTTAATGTGGCTTTTAAACCTGTAGCTACAATTATGCAAAAACAAGAAACTATTAACTCTAAAGGTGAGTTGGTAGAAATGCAGGGGAAAGGAAGACACGATCCATGTGTGGTTCCAAGAGCAATACCTATTGTAGAGGCTATGGCAGCCTTGGTATTAGCAGATTTTTGGTTACAAAATAAGACATCTAAAATATAATTAAAGCAAGAAATACAATGAAAAAATTAGCATTGCACTGGCAAATTTTATTAGGGATGCTCTTCGGGGTACTCTTCGCACTAGTGTTAACCAATTTTAGCTGGGGACCAGACTTTGTTGAAGATTGGATTAAACCTTTTGGAAACATATTTATTAATGCTTTAAAATTAATTGCAGTTCCCTTAATTCTAGCTTCTTTAATTAAAGGGATCTCCGATCTTAAGGATATTTCTAAATTATCCCAAATGGGAACTAGAACTATTGTAACCTATATAATTACTACGGTTATAGCGGTTTCTATAGGACTTGGACTTGTAAATCTTATAAAACCCGGAAGTGCAATTAGTGAAGAAACTAGAACAGATCTTATTACTAGTTACGAAACTGATGCATCGGTAAGAATAGCAGATGCTCAAAAGCAAAAAGATGCAGGTCCTTTACAAGCCTTAGAAGACATCGTTCCTAGTAATATCTTTGGTGCAGCTAGTGATAATGGAAATATGCTTCAAGTGATCTTTTTTGCTATTTTCTTCGGAATTGGTTTAATCCTTATTCCAGAAGCAGTTGGAAAACCGGTAAAAGACTTTTTTGATGGCTTTAATGAAGTTATCTTAAAAATGATAGATCTCATAATGCTTGCAGCTCCTTACGGTGTATTTGCTTTATTAGCAGCCTTAGTTGTAGAATCTCCAAGTGCCGATCTTTTTGCTGCATTAGCTATGTACGCCTTGACCGTAATTGTTGGATTAGCAATAATGATTGGTTTCTATATTTTAATCGTTTGGATCTTTACAAAAAATAAACCAGGATTTTTCTTAAATGGAATTGCGCCAGCACAGTTATTAGCTTTTTCCACAAGTTCCAGTGCTGCCACTTTACCTGTAACTATGGAAAGGGTAGAAGAGCATCTTGGAGTACATAAAGAAGTTGCAAGTTTTGTATTGCCTATTGGTGCAACTATTAATATGGATGGGACAAGTCTTTATCAAGCGGTAGCTGCAGTATTTATTGCACAGGCGTTTGGGATAGACCTAAGTATTGGAGCTCAATTAGGGATCATAGTAACTGCAACCTTAGCTTCTATAGGCTCTGCTGCTGTTCCTGGAGCCGGAATGGTAATGTTGGTGATAGTACTTGCTCAAGCAGGGATTCCGGAAGCTGGTTTAGCACTGATATTTGCAATAGATAGACCTTTAGATATGTGCAGAACAACTGTAAATGTAACTGGGGATGCAGCCGTTTCTATGCTGGTTGCTAAATCTGTAGATAAATTAGGCCCACCAAATGTGAAGGATTGGGATGATAATTATGCGCCAACCAAAGAAAAAGAGATCGCACATCAATAAGAGATAATGTAATAGTACAGTTTTTCTAAAAGGAAGTCGGATTCTAAAATTTATTTAGAATCCGACTTTTTTTTATTCTAAAAACTTCGCTTTTAGTTCTGGTGTTGGGATCATGCAAGATTCTTTTTTGCCAAACCATTTGTAGCGATTAGTGGCCACAATATCATACACTCCATCTCTAATGAAATTTGGGAGAAATAAGAAGTGTTTCATTAAAGAATATCCTCCAGAAAGCTCTTTTGCTATTTTTAATGCCGCAGTAGATTTTTCATAATAAACGACTCCTGGCTCAATTAAGGTTATGCTATCTAGTTTCTCTGGATCGATCCCTCTTTCTGAAACCATTTTTTTACCCAAGTCACTTTGTAAGGAGGCAAACCTAAAAACATCTTTTTTATCATGTTCAATAATAAAATTGATGGCATTATTGCAAAGATTGCAAACGCCGTCAAAAAGGATAATCTTTTTATTTTTGGGTAATACAGTTTCCATTTTATTTTTTCTTTTTCCCTGCAGGTTGCACCAATTCTAATTGCGCAAGATCTACGTTGGTAGTGAACATGCCGTAATTTACAATGGCTTTTCCTTTTTCAATTTTATCTATAGAGCCAACAGCACGACCATCTTCCATTCGAACTCGGTCTCCAATTTTCAAGGCAACCTTAGGCTTATTTGCTTCTTTTTTCTTCTGAATTGCTTCTGATTTCTTTTCTTCTTTCTTACGCTCCCTAATTACTTCTACTTTCTTTTCAGCTTCTTGAAGCACCTGTTTTTCCTTGACTTTTTTGACCTTGATCTCTTTAGGTGTTTCTTTTTTTCGTTTAGAATTCTCGATCTCAACGATCTTCAAGAATTCACCAATTAGATCTTTTTTCTTTTTATTGCTGAAGTATTTCTCGCTAAGATCATTGATCTTCTGCCCGAGATAGATCAACCGCTGATTACTATCATAGAGTTCCTGATAGCTCTCTAATTTCTGCTGAATCTTTGAATTTGTCTCTTCTAGCTTGTCTTTTTGCTGAGAGGCTTTTAACTCCTTACTTTTTAATGAATCGGTCGTTTTTTGAAGCTTGCTGCGTTCCCGTTGAAGATCTGCAATGCTCTTGTCAAATCGGATTTTCCCGCGTTCTACTTTCTTTTTAGAACGGTTTATCAAGCTATAGGGAATTCCGTTTTTCTGAGCAACTTCAAAAGTAAAAGAGCTTCCCGCTTCTCCAAGATGCAATTTGAAAAGTGGTTCCAGTGTTCTGGAATCAAACATCATGTTGGCGTTGCTCATATATGGCAATTCATTCGCCAACATCTTTAAATTGGTATAATGCGTAGTTAAGATTCCAAAAGATTCCCGCTCGTAGAACACTTCCAGAAAAGTTTCGGCTAAAGCACCACCTAATTCCGGATCACTTCCGGTTCCAAATTCATCTATAAGAAATAATGTTTTATCATCACATTTCTTCAGAAAATAATTCATGTTCTTTAAGCGATAACTATAAGTACTTAAATGATTTTCTATAGATTGATTATCTCCAATGTCGGTTAATATTTTATCGAAAAGACAAACCCGACTGTATTCATGTACCGGTATTAAAATCCCGCTTTGCAACATGATTTGCAATAAACCAACCGTTTTTAAGGTGATACTTTTACCACCTGCATTGGGTCCGGAAATTACTATTATACGTTCTTCTTTAGAAAGCTCAATATTCTGAGGATAGGTTTTTGTCCCCGATTTAAGGTTATTTCTATAAAGCAACGGGTGATAAGCATCTTTTATATAAAGCTCCCGTTCCTTTGTGATCTTTGGTAATAAAGCATTAATTAAACGCGCATACTTCGCCTTTGCAGCTATCACGTCTATCTCACTAAGAAGATCCTGATATTCCTTTAATAGTTCTATATAAGGAACCATGAAAACAGTAAGCTCTTTTAATATCCTGTCTATCTCTTCTTTTTCCTCATATTCCAGATTATTTAATTCTCTGGTATGGTTCAAAGTAGCTTCTGGCTGAATATATACAATACTTCCAGTTTTAGAATTTCCTAGAATCCCACCTTTCACTTTTTTACGGTGCATAGCTGAAACTGCCAACACTCTAATATTATCTACAACACTTTCTTTTATTTCATCTAAATAACCATAACCGCTATATTTTGAAAGCGCATTAGTAAAACTGGAATTTATCTGGCCTTTTACCAAATTCATCGCCCGGCGAGTATTAAGTAGCAGGGGAGAAGCATTATCTTTTACATCCCCAAATCTATCTATTACTTCATCTATTCTCTCAATAAGTACCTTGGTATATTCTACTTCTTCAGTAGTCTTATACAAACTTGGGTAAAGTTCCTTGAATTTATTAAAAAATCGTAATTGATCGTTTACCGTTTGAGAAAGACTGGAGATCTTCCTAAAGCCTCCAATTTCTAAAACAGCATTTTCTATATTTAGGAGTTTGATCTCCCTATGAACAGCATCAAAACCATGATTAGGAATTTTACTGTCCTGCATATAAGAACTTACATATTCGTTAGTCTGGTTTAGACCAAAAATAGTATCGTCGTAAGAAGAATATGGTACAATTTCTAAAGCCTTTTCAATTCCCATTTGTGTGGTACACAACTCACTTATTTGTTTTCTAACAGTAGGAAACTCTAGATCCTGAAGGCTTTTCGATGCAATTTTTATCATAGTAATTTTTCCCTAATTTTGGGTTCTACAAATTTACTTAAATTATAATGAAGCTCACTATCCATAACAGTTGGAAAAAGGTACTTAATGATGAATTTAATAAACCTTATTTCCAAGAATTAATAGATTTTGTTTCTGAAGAGTATGAAAATAATACTTGTTACCCAAAACAAGAACATATTTTTGAAGCCTTTAACAAATCATCTTTAGATGCTGCAAAAGTGGTTATAATAGGGCAGGACCCATATCATGGATTTGGCCAAGCAAATGGATTGTGCTTCTCTGTACATAATGGAGTTACAAACCCTCCTTCATTAAAAAATATTTTCAAAGAATTGGAGTCTGATCTTGGGGGACCATATAATACAGAAAATGGTGATCTTGAAAAATGGGCAAATCAAGGCGTTCTTTTATTGAATGCGGTATTAACTGTTAGAGGTGGAGATGCAGGATCTCATCAAAATAAAGGATGGGAAAAATTTACAGATGCGGTGATCAAAGTTCTTTCTGAAGAAAAGGAACACCTGGTTTTTTTACTTTGGGGTGGCTATGCAAAAAAGAAAGGAAGAAAGATAGACACTTCAAAACATTTGGTTTTAACTAGTGGTCATCCTTCTCCCTTAAGCGCTAATCGTGGATATTGGTTTGGAAATAAACATTTTACCCAAACGAATAAATATCTAATTGAAAACAGGAAATCCCCAATAAACTGGTAATTTAAAATCTAAATCCGAGGTTTACATTAAACTGGCCAACAACAACAGGAGAGTTATCGTTGAATAAATTTCTACCAATCCCGGTACTTAGATCTAAGAAGAAACCTTGTTTTCCAACAAATTTTCCACCTAAACCAAATCCCAGAGCGAAATCTGTATAAGATATCTTTTCACGGTTAGAGTAATAGATATCATCCACAAAGTATTCATTATACTCAGAATATTTCCCAGAAGATATCATTGCAAGTCCATTTACATAAAATCCCCAAGCTGTACGGTCTCCAAAAAAGTATTTATATTTTCCCGTTAAAGAGACATCTTTGTTAAAAGCATCACCAATGTCTTCGTTATCTCTATCTAAGGCCAGAACAAAGGCTTCAATTGCCCAACTAGAATTTGGTGTTATTATACGTTCATAGGCAACATCCAGAGCTCCAAAAGCAACTAAATTTAATGTACCTATACTTAGTTCGTTTTTTGCAATATCTCGTTTATAAACTATTTCTTCTGAAGAAGTGGTCTCCTTTTCAGTAGTTATTCCTTGTGAGAAACTTATAAATGATGCAAATAAAAAGAGGGGAAGAAGTAATTGTTTTTTCATGTAAGCTTTTTAAAATATAAAATGAGATTAAAAACTACAAATTATAAATTAATTTGGAAGCAGCGAGTTTTTCAGGAATTAAATTCAAGCTTAATAAATGGTTTTGAATATTCTCAATTTCCTCTACTGTCAGCTGGGATTCACTCCATGAAGTGATCTCCAACCATTCTTTAATATCTTCTAGCTTTTGATCATATCGTTTAGCTAATAGCTCCTCTATTTCCGGGATCTCTTTAAAACTGATCGTTTTAGTGTTAATCACCTTCAACATTTCCCTAACGGCATCCTTTTGATTTTCTAAAACGTCTTCTCTTACCGCAATAACAAAACATGGCCACGGAGTAGGACATTCTCCCACACTTCTAAAAACGCCTTTATCTACCAAAGGTTTAGTAGTAAAACGTTCCCACATAAAGTACTGAGCTTTATCTTCTTCTAGAGCTTTTACAGCTCCATCTATATCCCCAACAATTTCAAAGTCTAATGATTTAGGTTCCCAGTGTAGCTTTTCAGCATTTATATATGCCATAAGATGAGATCCCGATCCCATCCTTGAAATAGCTGCCTTTGTATTTTTTAGGTCTTCTACAGAACTATATTTAGAATTAGCATCTACGTGTATTCCCCATATTAATGGAGAATGTACATAGGTTTGTACTATTTTAGACGGATTTCCAGCGATGATATCTTTAATGATCCCTTCTGTTAAAATAATAGCGACATCTATTTCATTATTTCTCAAAGCAGAATTCATAGCGCCCGTTCCCCCAGGGAAACTATGCCATTCTATATGTAAATGATCATATTCAAAATCTCCATCTTCTATAGCAAGATGCCATGGAAGATTGAAATGTTCTGGAACTCCACCAACTCTAAGTGTTCTCATTATATATCGTGTTTTTCTTTTAAATACTCATAGATCTCATATTGAGAACGAATCGCTTTTTCTCCAGCCTTTCTTTCAACATAAGTGTTCGACTCTTCTTTATCCTGAATTCTTGCTTTTACATTATCACTCAATTGAATATGTAAAATATCTTTAAATTCCTGAGCGATATCTTCATCAAAAATAGGTGTGATCACTTCTATCCTTCTGTCTAAATTTCTACTCATCCAATCTGCACTTCCAAAAAATATTTGTTCATCGCCTCCATTTTCAAAAAGATAGATTCTTCCGTGCTCCAAAAATCTATCTATAATACTGGTAATATAAATATTTTCACTCATTCCTTTAATTCCAGGTATCAGACTCGTGAAACCACGAATAAGCAATCGAATTTTTACTCCAGCATTACTGGCCTTATATAAAAGTTCGATCATTTCTTCATCTTCTAAGCTATTCATTTTCGCAATTATGGAAGCCTTTTTTCCTTCTTTCGCAAATTGAATTTCATTTAAAACCAGTTTAGTGAAATTTCTACGGGTGGAGAAAGGAGATATTAATAAGTGCTTTTCTCTAGGAATGATCAATTTTCCATCCAACACCTTAAAAATACGATCCAGTTCCTTAGTTACTCTTTTATCTGCAGTGAAAATTGCATGATCACAATAAATCTTGGAGGTCTTACTATTAAAATTCCCGGTTCCTATATAAGCGTATCTTTTCGCTTTTCCATTTTCCTGCCGTTTAACCAGCATGATCTTGGAGTGAACTTTAATCTTTGGATAGCTATAAATTACATTGGCTCCTTTTTCTTCAAACTTCCTTCCCCAAACTATATTGTTAGCTTCATCAAATCTTGCTTTTGCTTCAACAAAAATGGTCACTTTAATACCATTTTCAATAGCCTTAAGAAGACTAGATGTTAATTGAGATTCATCGGCGACTCTATAAAGCGATATTTTTATCGCTTCTACAGTTGGGTCTGAAGCTGCTTGCTCCAAGAATTTTTCGACATAGTTGAAAGACATAAAAGGGAAATGCAAAGACTGATCTTTTGCAGCTATGATCTCAAAATAATTTTCTGAATTACCTAAAACTTTATGTTTAAGAGGGGGAAGCTCTTCAAAATGTAACTCGGCATTATTTGTTGGATCTGGGAAAGAGAAAAAATCGCTAAAATTATGATATCTCCCTCCAGGCATCATATCTATCTTTCCAAGATTTAAGAGTTTTCTTAACTTCTTATGGATTTCCTTATCCATATCTGCATCATATAGTAAACGAGTAGGTTGCCCATCTGTTCGTTGTGCCAAGGACTCATAAATTTTTTCGGCTAAAACCCCATCAAATTCATCTTCAATATAGAGTTCGGCATCTCGAGACATTTTTATTTCATAAATCCCGGAAACAGATTCCTTTGGAAATAATTCTGGAATAATATTTCTAATAATATCGTCTAGAAAAGTGATCGTATTATTGGTGAATTGTACAAAGCGGCCACATTCTTCAGTAGGAATATTTACAAAACCTAGTTTGTTTTCATCCTTAAATGTAACTACTAAATAAAGTATATTATTGGTGAGAAATAATTCAGATGCTTTAGTAAGGTCAATGACTTCAGGTTTCAAATATTTTGCTACCTGCTCATTATAATATTTTTTTGCATAAGCATGTTGTTCCTGATTGAAGTTTTCTGATTCTATTAGAAAGATTTCTTTTTCTGCCAATTGCGGAATGATCTGCTCATGAAAGATCTCTCCAAATTTATTTTGCTGAAGTTTTACTTCCTCTAAGATTTGCTTGGTAAATTTATTAGGTCTTAAGGCAAGTTTTTTACGAATGCTCTTCTCTACTTTTTTAATCTGCCGTAATTGAGATACGCGTACTCTAAAGTATTCATCTAAATTAGAAGAGAAAATAGCTAAAAATTTAAGTCTTTCGTAAAGCGGATTTATTTCGTCTTCAGCTTCTTGTAAAACCCGTTCATTGAAACTCAACCAATTTAGATCGCGATGTCTTAAACGAGATTCTGTAGATGCTAGCATAGGGGATCATTTTTAACAAAAATACAAAGACTACAATGCTCTCAACTTTAATGTTCTGTTAAATAACGGCCTCTATAGAAGCTATTCTATCTAGTGCATCCACAATAAGCCTTTCTACCGTAGCTGTTGGATCTTTACTAAATTCGCCTGTTGCTCTATTAGCAACTATAGCATTTAATGAGAGCGCTCTATGCCCAAGAAGTTTCGATAAACCATAGATCCCGGCAGTCTCCATTTCAAGATTGGTTATTCTTCGGTCTTTATAATTAAAGTGAGCCATTCTATCATTTAGATTTGGGTTGCTAAGTGGCAACCTAAGCACTCTTCCTTGTGGACCATAAAAGCCACAGTTGGTTACAGTAATTCCTTTAAAATAATCCTTTTCAAAATAGGAGAGTAGCCTAACATCTGCATTTACTACATAAGGAAGACCATTTTCTCTTGGAAGAATTAGATGTTCTAATAATAATTTTGAAAATTTTATATCTTGGATTTCCTCACTTTTATAAAAATGAAGTAAAGAATCGAAACCTACAGCAGTTTCAGAAACTAAAAAAGCATCTATTGGGATATCTGCTTGAATAGATCCAGAAGTCCCTATTCTAATAATATCTAAAGAAGTGAGATTTTTCTTAACCTTCCTTGTTTTAAAATCTATGTTTACCAACGCATCTAATTCGTTGAAGACGATATCTATATTATCGGTTCCAATACCTGTAGAGATCACACTAATGCGTTTACCTTTGTACATTCCAGTTTGAGTATGGAACTCTCTTTTATGTACAATATGCTCTATAGTATCAAAATGCTTAGTAATATTGTTTACTCTATCTGGATCACCTACCGTAATAACTGTTGTAGCTAATTGATTTGGCAATAAATTTAAATGATAAATACTACCATCTTCATTTAGGATAAACTCTGAAGGTTTTAAAGTCATTCTATAATTTTAAAATATTATGAGATTCAGAGTCGTATAAAAAATCATACATTTTTACTCCGCCAAATGAATCTTTGTTTTTTAGGTTTTGATAAAAATTACGTGAGCCAATAAAAGCCTCTTCTCCCTCTTCAGTAAGGATGATCCTCTCATTTTTAAGAGTATAAAACTTTTTCAACTTATCTAGTAATCTCTGAATTTGTCTTTCTCCATATCCAAAATATCCTTGATACTGAATAGAATAGCCCAATAACTGATTTAAACTAGTGATATTATTCTCTTTTATTAATCTAAGAATATTTGCTTCTATCGTGTTTAAGCCTGTTCTGGAATTTGGAAAACGTTCTATATGAGTTCTAATACAGCTGGAAAGGTATTCGAAATTAGATTTTTGCCTTATCAAGGATTTTAATTTCAAAGGGTTCTCTTCATTGTAATACTGCCAGATCAAATTTGCCATTTCTAGATCATCCTGATCTAAATGTATTTTCTGATCGAAGTGATTTTTTAGATGTTTCAGAGATAATTGAGAAAGTGGTTGAAATTCCTTTTCTCCTTTCAGTTTTTTGCTGCAAACTAAGTAAACAGGCAGATCTACCTTATTTTCCAGTAAACGGCTAATTGCAGCTATCATATTAATATGAGAGAAAAGATCGAACTCAAACCAAAGAATAATTTCATCGGTATCTTTTATCGCATCTAATTTCTGAAGTTGTTGTAAAAATTTCTCTTCATAATCTTCTGGATTAATTTGATAAAAGCGTTTTAAGAAAGTAGTGCGTAGTTTAATGAATTCTGGAGTTCCTAGTTCATAGGTGGTAGGACCCTCACAAAGCATTTCTCGCCAAATAACAATATCTCCCTCAATGCCCAATTCCGAAATATTTTCTGCAAGTATATTTCCATTAGCAATATGTAATTGTCTAGGCATATTAAGGGGTTAAAAAAACATTAGTATAAATCATCCGCCAACTCGTTTCACTCTATAACCATCTTGTTTTAAAAACTCCATGACTTTATTTCTAACATCTCCTTGAATTATGATCTCTCCATCTTTAACAGATCCACCAACACCACATTTTTTCTTTAAGGTTTTTCCAAGAGAATTAAGATCTTCATCCTTTCCTTCAAAACCTTTAATAACAGTCACAATTTTACCACCGCGACCTTTGTTGCTAAAATGTGCCTCTAAATATTGATCTTTAGGTTCTGGGGTTTCGGTTTGTTCTGAATCATTAGCATCTACATCAAAATCATTATCTGTAGAAAAGACAAATCCGCCCAGATCCTCTAAACCTAATTTTTTCTTGGACATAACTTATTTTTTAATAAGCCCTATCTCAACAAGACGCTGATGTAGAAATTCTCCAGCAGTAATATCTTCATATTGCTTAGGATTGTTTTCATCTATACATTCTTCCAGACAATTTAAAGGCATTTCACCTCTTGGATGCATAAAAAATGGAATAGAATAACGTGGATTGCTCCATTGCTCCTTAGGTGGATTTACCACTTTATGAATAGTAGATCTTAATTTATTATTGGTAAGTCTTTCCAGCATATCACCAACATTAATAACCAATTCATCTTCTTCGGGAATTGCATCTATCCATTCTCCGTCTTTTCTCATTACCTGAAGTCCTCCTGTAGAAGCACCCATTAAAAGTGTGATTAAATTGATATCCCCGTGTGCTCCGGCACGTTCAGCACCTTTAGGTTCTTCAGTGATTGGTGGGTAATGAATAGGTCTTAAAATACTATTTCCATTACTTGCCCAATGATCAAAATAATGCTCATCTAAGCCAATATATATAGCTAAAGCTCTTAATACATAGATTCCCGTTTTTTCAAGCATTCTATATGCTTCCATCCCGGTATGATTAAAATCTTTTAATTCTTCTACAATTACGTTTGGAGGATATTCTTCTTTTAAATTAGCATCGGCTGTTGGTTCTTGTCCAAAATGCCAGAATTCTTTAAGATCTCCTTCTTTTTTGCCTTTAGCATGTTCTTTCCCAAAAGAAATATAACCTCTCTGTCCTCCTAAACCTTCAATTTCATAACTTCTCTTAGTCTCTTCTGAAAGGTCAAAGAATAATTTTACTTCTTTATATAATTCCTCCACCAACTCATCACTCAAAAAGTGATTTTTTAGTGAAACAAATCCAATCTCTTCATAGGCTGTACCTATTTCATCAACAAATTTTTGCTTGCGCTTTGGATCTCCTGAAAGAAAATCTGCTAAGTCTACACTTGGTATATTATTCATTGCCATTTTACGGTGTCTTTATCATAGTTTACAAACAAAGTTAAATAAAATTAATGGAGTATATATTTTTCTTTACAATTATAAGGAACTCATAAAATTAATTACATTTGATTAACTAGATATATTTTATGAAACCTGCAAATACAGACTTTTCAAGCATAAACTACCAAAACACCAACCTCCCTAATTCTACTCTTTTAAAGTTATACAGGGGAATGCTTAAGCCCAGACTCATAGAAGAAAAAATGCTTATTTTATTAAGGCAGGGAAAAGTATCTAAATGGTTTAGTGGAATAGGGCAGGAAGCCATTTCTATAGGAGTAACAATGGCAATGCAAGAAGATGAATATATCTTACCAATGCATAGAAATTTAGGTGTATTTACCGCTAGAGAAATACCTCTTTATAGGTTGTTTTCTCAATGGCAGGGAAAAGCTAATGGTTTTACTAAGGGAAGAGATAGAAGTTTTCATTTCGGAACTCAAGAATATAAAATTGTGGGAATGATATCTCACTTAGGTCCTCAGTTAGGAGTTGCAGATGGTATTGCTTTAGCACATAAACTTAAAAATGAAAATAAATTAACTGCGGTTTTTACTGGAGAAGGAGGTACCAGTGAAGGGGATTTTCATGAGGCTTTAAATATTGCTTCTGTTTGGGATCTTCCTGTTTTATTTTGTGTTGAAAATAATGGATACGGACTTTCAACCCCAACCACCGAGCAATATAGGTGCAAGAATATCATGGACCGCGGGATTGGTTATGGAATGGAAGCTTATCAAATAGATGGGAATAATATTTTAGAAGTATTTACCAAGGTATCTGAGATAGCTGAAAGTGTTCGTGAAAACCCAAGACCAGTATTATTGGAATTTATAACATTTAGAATGCGAGGTCATGAAGAGGCAAGTGGAACAAAGTATGTTCCAGAAGACTTGATGAAGGAGTGGGCTGCTAAAGATCCACTATCTAATTTTAAAGCCTTCTTAATAGAAAATAACATCCTTAGTGAAGAGGTTAATAAAGGCTATATAAAGGATATCAAAGCTGAAATAAATGAGAACTTACAGCTAGCATTCGATGAAGAAGTAATTGTTTCTTCTGAAAGTGAAGAGTTAAATGATGTATATCAAAAATTTGAATATCAGCATTTTGAAGAAAATAAAGAAGTAGAGAATATCCGGTTTATCGATGCGATAGCAGAAGGTTTAAAGCAATCTATGCAACAGCACGATGATCTTGTTCTAATGGGGCAAGATATTGCAGATTATGGAGGAGTTTTTAAAATAACAGAGAACAGTTTAGCAGACTTCGGCAAAGACAGAGTTCGTAATACCCCTATTTGTGAATCGGGAATTGTGGCAGCTGCAATGGGACTTTCTATTAAAGGGATTAAGTCTATGGTGGAAATGCAATTTGCAGATTTTGTGAGTTCAGGCTTTAATCCAGTGGTTAATTATTTAGCTAAAGTACATTATAGATGGAACCAACAAGCAGATGTTGTAATAAGAATGCCTTGTGGCGCAGGGGTTGGCGCAGGACCCTTTCATAGTCAAACTAATGAAGCTTGGTTCACTAAAACTCCAGGTTTAAAGGTTGTGTATCCAGCATTTCCTAAAGATGCCAAAGGATTATTGAATACCGCCTTTAACGATCCCAATCCAGTCTTGTTTTTTGAACATAAAGCACTTTATAGAAGTATTCGTCAAGAAGTGCCAACAAATTATTATACGATTCCTTTTGGAAAAGCCGCATTCATCCAGGAAGGGCACGAGGTTACTATTGTAGCTTACGGAGCAGCTGTACATTGGGCAATGGAAGCCTTATTGGAGTTCCCAGATCTTAGTGTAGATCTAATAGATCTTAGAACTTTGCAACCCTTAGATATAGACACCGTTTTCACTTCTGTAAAGAAAACAGGACGCGTACTTATAATAAATGAGGACTCTATCTTTGGAAGTATCGCTTCAGATATTGCAGCGCAGGTGGCAGAAGAATGTTTTGAGTATTTAGATGCACCTATAAAGAGATTAGGAAGTATGGAAACACCAATTCCATTTACGCAAAACCTAGAGAATCAATATCTTCCGAAAAATCGTATTAATGAAAAATTAAAAGAATTAATAACGTATTAGCAAAATATTGGCTTTACAAGTTTATATTTAAGATTCCTTAACAAATTCCTTGTTAAATTATTAATAATCTTTTGTTAGATGCTTAAGCGTAGAGTAATTTAGCTTTAACTAATCATTAAACTACTATTATTATGGTACGACTTATTGTTATTTTCCTGATTATTGCACTAGTTGCTGCAATTTTTGGTTTTGGAGGAATCGCAGAAGGATCTGCAGACATTGCAAAAATTATCTTTTACATCTTTATTGTATTGCTTGTTATTTCCTTAATAAGCCGATTATTCAGAAGATAATTTAAGCTCAATATATTAATCCAATTAGATAAAATAACTTTATTTGATTGGATTTTTTCAAATCTTTAAACAAAAACCCTTATGAAAAAGTTAATTTTTATACTCACCGCAGCTCTTTTAATAGTTTCCTGTGGTCCTAGTAAAGTAGCAACAGAAGCTCGTAAAACATTTAAAGGCGATTGGATGCTTAATACCGTTACATATCCTAATTCTCAAGGTACATTTGATGTTACCTTATTTAATGATGCTTCGGCAGCATGTTTTAAGGGAAGTAACTGGAGTTTTGTTTCCAATAACAATACGGGTACTTATACTACTGCTGGTTCTAATTGTACTGCTGGAGAACGTTATTTCGTTTGGTCTATAGACGAAGAGAATACACCAAGTGGAACATTCGACTTTTTATTGAAACCAACAGATAGTAAATGGAACTCTACTACTGGAAATCAAGGTTTCAGAATTAACTTAGTTTCCTTAACCGAAACTACAATGACCTGGGAACAAACTGTAACCCTAGAAGGTTCTCCATTTGTTATCAGAATGAATTTTACTAAACTTTAAAATATAAATTATGAAAATAGGAATAAATAAATTTTTAGCTCTAGCATTTACGGCAACCTTATTATTTGGTTGTGAGGCTACTAAGAATGCAAATAACACTCAAAAAGGTGCTGTAATAGGTGCTGGTAGTGGAGCCGTTATAGGTGGTGTAATTGGAAACAATGTTGGAAAAGGAAATACTGCTCTAGGGGCCATAATTGGTGGTGTTGTAGGTGGTACTGCTGGTGGTTACATTGGAAGTAGAATGGATAAACAAGCTAAACAAATAGAGCAAGAAATTCCTGGTGCTGAAGTTGAAAGAGTAGGTGAAGGAATTAACGTGACATTTGATGAAGCGAGTGGTGTTTATTTTGATACTGAAAAATATAACATCAATGCAAAATCTCAAGAAACCTTGAATAAATTAGCTGGTATCTTTAAAGAATATCCAAATACTAATGTTTTAGTTGAAGGACATACAGATGATACAGGTAGTGATAGTTATAACCTTACTTTGTCTAAGAACAGAGCGCAGGCCGTAACAAATTATATGGTTAATAACGGATTGGATAAAGGTAGGTTTGATACCAAGTGGTATGGGGAAGCTCAACCTAAGTACGATAACACTACTGCAGATGGTAGATCTAAGAATCGTAGAGTAGAACTTGCTATCGTTGCAAATGAACAATTGAAAAAAGAAGCAGAAGAAGCTACTAAAGAGAACTAAGACAACTCACAAATTCATACTAAATCCCGGGTTTCCCCCGGGATTTTTTTGTTTCCTTTTAGTATCTTCAACAAGTGAAAAAAAAATCTATAGGAATTATCGGCGGTGGTCTATCAGGCCTCGTTTCTGCTATTCATCTTTCTAAAAATAATTTGCTTGTTACAGTATTCGAGAAAGACTCTTATCCTAGCCATAAAGTTTGTGGAGAATATCTATCTCTGGAGATCGTACCATACTTAGAACAACTTGGAATTGATCTATTAGATCTTAATCCTGCCAAAATAAGCAAGCTTCAATACAGCGATGTATCTGGAAAATTAATAGACACAACATTGCCCCTAGGCGGTTTAGGGGTCTCCCGTTATACTTTAGATGAATTTCTGTATCAAAAAGCAATTTCCTTTGGTGTTAAGTTCGTTCACAAATTGGTAACCGATGTGAAATTTATTGAAAATGAATTCGAATTAATCACCAATAAAAAAGATACGTATCACTTTCATTTGATATTAGGAGCTTATGGAAAACGCTCATTATTGGATAAAAAATTGTATCGTGATTTTATCGATCAAAAGTCTGGATGGTTAGCAATAAAAGGACATTATATAAAAGAAGATTTTCCAGATGATCTAGTAATGCTACATAATTTTAAAGGTGGGTATTGCGGATTATCTAAAACCGAATCTGGAGCTATTAATGTTTGTTATTTGGCTTCCTATAATAGCTTTAAAGCACATAAAGATCCAAGCACTTTTAAAAGTGAAATTTTAATGCAAAACCCTCATTTAAATTCTTTTTTTCAGGATGCAATCCCATTATTTGATAGAGACCTTAGCATTGCACAGATATCATTTAAAAAGAAATCTAGTGTGGAAGATCATATTCTAATGTTAGGAGATGCGGCAGGACTAATTCATCCTTTGTCGGGGAATGGCATGGCCATGGCGATCCATAGCGCTAAGATCGCTTCAGAAGTAATTCTCAAATATTACGAAAATGAAACCTACAATAGAGAAGATATGGAAAAGGAATATCAAAAAAATTGGAAAGAACAGTTTAGCTCCAGATTACGGATGGGTAATATTTTGCAAAATATTTTATTAAATCCAAAGCTTTCAAATATCGTTCAAAAAATTATAAGTAGCTTCCCTTCATTGCTCCCAAAAATTATTTCAAGAACCCACGGAAACCCAATATTATGATTTCTATAAATACTTCAAAACGCAGTGAAGAAGCCGAGATCATGGATGATTTCGAATTAAAAGGGGAAGAACTAGAGCAAACCCTGAGTGATCTTGAAAAGATAAATAAATGGTTGGGCGGAAATAAGATCACCTTAGAGGGAATTCAAGTTCTTTTGAAAGACACTCCGGAGCAAACAACGATAAGAATAGCAGATGTAGGTTGCGGTAGTGGGGCTGTACTTCGAGAAATTGCTAATTGGGGTAGAAATCAAAATTTTAATTTAGAACTTATTGGGATAGATGCAAACCCATACGCGGTTGAAATTGCCCAAAGAAGATCCAATTATTATCCTGAAATAAAGTTCGAAGCCTTAAACATTTTTAGTGAGACCTATAAAGAGCAGAAATACGATATAGTGCTTTGCACCCTCACTCTTCACCATTTTAAAAATGAGGAGATCTTAGAATTACTAAATACTTTTATGCATCAATCTAAAAAAGGGGTTGTAATAAATGATCTTCAGCGAAGTAAAACCGCATATATTTTATTTCAGGCTTTCTGTAAAGTGTTCATCAACAATGAGATTGCAAGAAAAGATGGATTAACGTCTATTCTTCGGGGTTTCAAAAAGAATGATCTAGAAAATTTAGCCAAAGAAATCCCTTCTCAAAAACATAGTATAAAATGGAAATGGGCATTCCGTTACCGTTGGATCTTAAAAAAATAACCCCTTATGAGTGTAAGAATTATAAGCGTTCAAAAAGAACTCCCAAAATATTTTAGAGAAACTTCAGATATAATACCATTGGTCGAGGATTGGCTGGATGAAAAGGACGAACGCTTTAGGAGAAAGATCACTAAGATATTTGAAGGTGCTGGTGTAGATAAGCGATATTCTATAATGGCTCCAGAGGAGGTTTTTACGGCGACTTCTTTTGAAGAGAAAAATAACATCTATGTTAGGGAGGTTAAGAAATTAGGTAAAAACGTACTTAAGGATGCATTAGACCAGAATAACTGGGAACCAGGATCTTTAGATTTTATAATCACGGTTAGTTGCACTGGCATCATGATCCCTTCTTTGGATGCTTATCTAATTAACGAATTACAACTAAATCAAAATATCACCAGACTTCCAGTAACCGAAATGGGTTGTGCTGCAGGAATTTCTGGAATGATCTACGCCCATAAATTTTTACAAGCCAATCCTGGAAAAAGAGCAGCTATTGTTGCGGTTGAAAGTCCAACTGCTACCTTTCAATTAGGAGATTTTAGTATGGCCAATATGGTGAGTGCAGCAATTTTTGGAGATGGAGCAGCTTGTGTATTGCTTTCTTCTGAAGAAGATGCTGTAGGGCCTAAAATTATAGGGGAAGAAATGTATCACTTTTTTGATGCTACTCATTTAATGGGCTTTCACCTTGCTAATTCCGGGTTGCAAATGATCTTGGATGAGTCTGTTCCAGAAACTATTTCAAATCATTTCCCAGATATTATTTATCCTTTTTTAGAGAAAAATGGTAGTTCTATAGATAAAGTACAACATTTAATTTTTCATCCAGGTGGAAGAAAGATAGTACAAACAGTGTCTGATCTTTTTGGTATCTTAGGGAAGAATATAGATGATACCCGAGAAGTACTTAGACTATATGGGAACATGAGTAGTGTAACCGTGCTTTATGTTTTGGAAAGATTTCTTCAGAAAGAAATACCAAAAGGAGAGCAGGGTTTACTTTTAAGTTTTGGTCCCGGGTTTTCAGCTCAACGAATTTTAATAGAATGGTAGCAGAATTTAAAGATCTTAATTACTGGGCATTGATCCTGGGAGGCAGCAGCGGACTTGGACTTGCAACAGCCCGAAAACTTGCCAAACACGGCATGAATATTATAATTATTCATAGGGATAGACGCTCTGAAATTCCAGATATCGAGGAAGCTTTTGAGGACATTAGAAATTCTGGCGTTCAGTTAGAAAGTTTTAATGTAGATGCTATTCAAAAAGAGAAAAGGGCAGATCTAATAAAGGAGATCACCTCTATTTTAGGAGAGAAAGGTAAAATAAGGACTTTAGTACATAGCATTGCCAAAGGAAATTTAAAGCCGATGAGTGGTGAGGGGCCTTTTTTAGAAAACATAGATTTCCAAATCACTATAGATGCAATGGCATTGAGTTTATACGACTGGACTGAAGCTGTTTATCAATCAGGATTATTTGCTAAAGATGCTCGAGTAATTTCTTTTACCAGTGAAGGAAATAAAAAGGCTTGGGAGAATTATGCAGCTGTTTCTGCTGCCAAGGTAGTTCTAGAATCAATAACAAGAAGCATGGCACTTGAATTTGCAAGATATGGTATTCGTGCAAATTGTATTCAGGCTGGAGTTACAGTTACCAGATCTTTCCAGATGATTCCGGGAAATGAGACGTTGAGAATGCATGCATTAAAACATAATCCATTTAAGCGTTTAACCGTTCCAAACGATGTGGCCAATGTGGTATATCTTTTAAGTAAAGATGAAGCCAGTTGGATCACGGGGACAATAATCCCTGTGAATGGTGGGGAACATCTTAAATAATTCATTCAAAATTTAGCTTTAACCAAAATTTCGATTTTTAAAGTGAGTTTTAATTCTATAATTTCCACACTTCCTTATACTTATCCATTTCTATTTGTAGATGAAATTTTACAGATAGATGAAGAATCTTGTACGGGCACTTATCGTTTCCCTAATGATTCTTATTTTTATAAAGGGCATTTTAAAGATAATCCTGTAACTCCTGGAGTGATCTTAACAGAATGTATGGCGCAGATAGGAGTAGTATGTTTAGGAAGCTTTCTTCTGAATATAACTAACCAAGAAAATCCTGCGCTAACAGAGAATATTCAAATTGCATTAAGTTCCAGTCAAATAGATTTTTTTATTCCGGTATATCCCGGAGAGCAAATAAAGGTGGTTTCAAAAAAGGAATATTTTAGATTCAATAAATTAAAATGTGGTGTAGAAATGTTCAATAGTAATAATGAATTGGTTTGCCGGGGGACGATCGCGGGCATGATTCGTAAATGAGATCTAAAATTCAAAATTTCAGGTTTCAAGTTTCAAGTTTGATGTTTAAGATTTAATTTGTTGGGGTATTCTAGGGATTATATTTATAATAGAGATGTCAGGTTGAGTAGTTTAGAAAACTTCATTTCTAATAGAAAAGTTTTCGAATACGCTCGGATAGAACATTGCGTAAGGTTACAGAATAAAGATTAACTACATTTCGGAATAGTCAATAATGGAAAAAAGAGTTGTAATTACAGGTTTAGGAATTTGTTCTCCCAATGGAGTAAGTATTCCTGAATTTGAAGAATCTTTAAGGTCTGGCACGAGCGGGATCACTTTTCATCCTCAACTTAAAGAGCTTAATTTTAGTTGCCAAATAGGAGGGAAGCCTGAAATTTCTGAAACCAAGCTAGCTGAATATTTTACGCCTTTACAACTTCGGGGCTTAAATAGCAGTGGAATTGTATACGGTGTGATCTCCGGAACCGATGCTTGGAAAGATGCCGGACTTGAGATCTCGGATGGTTCATCTCCAGATTGGGACACTGGGATTATTTTTGGAACCGGAATCTTAGGCGTAGATAAATTTAGAGAAGCCATTCATTTAATAGATGAGGGAAAAACAAGACGTCTAGGCAGTACCAGTGTAATACAAACCATGGCAAGTGGGATAAGTGCTTATCTGGGAGGTATTTTAGGTTGTGGTAATCAGGTGACTACTAATTCTTCTGCATGTACTACAGGAACAGAAGCCCTTTTAATGGGTTATGAGCGCATAAAAGCTGGAAAAGCGCAAAGAATGTTAGTGGGAAGTTGTAGTGATCATGGACCCTATGTCTGGGGCGGATTTGATGCTATGCGTATTCTTCCAGGCAATTATAATGAATATCCAGAAGCTGCCTCCCAACCTATGAGTGCAAATGCATCTGGATTTGTTCCTGGAAGTGGAGCTGGAGCTTTAATTTTGGAAGATCTTGAGTCTGCTTTGGAACGAGGTGCCAAGATCTATACCGAAGTGCTTGGGGGAGAAGTAAACAGTGGCGGACAAAGGGGAGAAGGAAGTATGACGGCTGCAAATAATGAAGCAGTACAACGTTGCATTGTAGGAGCTTTAAAAAACTCAAAGGTATCAGCTTCAGAAATAGACCTGATTAATGGACATTTAACAGCAACGAGTAAAGATTCCGTAGAAATTAAGAATTGGGTTCAGGCTTTAAGTTCAAATTCAGTATTTCCATATATCAATTCTCTTAAAGGAATGACAGGACATTGTTTAAGTGCTTCAGGGAGTATGGAGTGTGTGGCAAGTGTGTTGCAAATAGATAAAGATTTTATTTTTCCAAATATTAATTGTGACGAAGTTCATCCAGAGATCTTAGATCTAATTTCAGAAGAACGTATTCCAAGGAAAATAATTGAAGAACCTATCAATATAATAGCAAAAGCAAGTTTTGGCTTTGGAGATGTGAATGCGGTGGTTATTTTTAAGAAATATGTTTAATTCAAAATTTTATATTCAAGATTTCGGATTTCTTATTTAAATTTTTAAACCTCAAACCTCAAACCTCAAACCTCAAACCTCAAACCTTGAACCGTGAACCTTGAACAGAACAGTAATATTTTTTACTTTTCACCTCAAATAGATTATTATATTAGCCTCATGACAGACAAAACAATTTTAGAAAAAATAAAGGCCATCGTAACTCCTTATGTTCAACGCAAAGAAGGGCTAGAGGATTTTGATGAAAAAACTGATTTTTTAACTGACCTAAAAATAAACTCAGCGAATCTAGTAGATGTTATTTTGGATGTTGAAGATGAATTTAATATAGAAATAGATAACACTTCGATGGAAGGAATGCTTACTGCCGGAGATGCTAAAAGAATAATATTAGCTAAAATTGAAAATTGATAGGTAATGATATAATAGACCTTAATATACCGATCTCTCCAAATTGGAACAATCCTCGTTATTTGAATAAATTATATACTCCTACAGAGCAATTTGTTATTTTTAATTCCGACAATCCTAAGATCTCTCTTCAATTATTTTGGACATTAAAGGAATCAGCTTATAAAGCACATCAACGTTTATTCAATTTGCCTAGAACCTATAATCCGCTAGATTTTCAATGTAAAATTATATCAGAAAATAAAGAAAAATTACACGGAATTGTAAGGGTTAATAGCTATACTTACTACACTCAATCAAGGATTACATCCCTAACTATCCACAGTTCAGCAACTTCAAAAAAAACTCAGTCTACAAGTATAAAAGTTTTTGAAGATGAAAATATTCTAAAAGACAAATTATTTAGTGAATATTCCTTACTTTTAAAAGAGCCGAAAACAAATTTTAGAATTAAAAAAAAATATCATAATATTCCTGAATTGTTTAGCAACAATATAAATACCAATCAGGTATTTTCTCTTTCTCATCACGGAAAATTTGCTGCATTTGCAATCGCGTTAATGAACTGCTAAATGCTCGTTAAAGAATATTAAAGGAGATGGCCTTGCTATCATCCCTTTGTAAATTTAAATATAATTTAAAACCAAAATATCTTATGAAGACAGTAGATAAAATGGAGATTTTACATAGCCAAACAGCCGAATTTATTTTACAAGGAGAGACCGGAAAATTTTTAAAATTGATTCCCGATACTTTTATAATAAAAGGTAGCGAACAAGAAAATGGATTTAATCAAGGATATGCAATTAGACATATTAATAGAAAAGACATTCTTTTAATAGACGTAGTTGAAAAAGAAACCCTAAAAGCAGTAAAACAACTTGTAACCGATGGGTATACTATAAAAGGAATTATCCTTAGTAACTCCTCGGTCTATAAAAATGCATATGCAGATCTTAAAACAATTTCTGAAGACGCTGGAGGAGCTCCAATTTTTGCACATCCAAGAAATTCTATTAAAGACGACTATAATTTAAAGGATATCACTGGGAAGCAGGAGGTAACTAAACACTTTGGCTTAAAGATCTATGACTTGCCTGGAAATGGGGGAGGATCTATTTTGATCTATTCAGATATCAATGACGGTATGTTGTTTACAGGAGAAGATGCCATAGGTTCCAGTTATTCTACTGAAGAAAATAATTTTTCTAGACCTACAATGGATAGTAAAAATTCTGAATTTGGATTAGCCGAAAGTTGGGGAGCTTTTGAAGAATCCTTTAGTTATCTTTTCCCATTACATGGAAAGCCAGCTTTCAATTTAGAAGATGGTGAACAAACCGATATACTAAATAAACTCAGCAGAATTCAGTCTTAGACTGATAAAATATTTTTACAAGGACTATTCCCGAAGTGTTTTCGCATTGATCACAATTTTAGTTTTCTTATTTATGAAAAAGTAAAATTCCGTTTAATGTTTTTTGTAAATCATTTCTCGAATAGTCTTTTTTTTATTTGCCTATTTTTATGTTATAGACGGTTGTAACTTTTAAAGTTCTATTCATCTTCAATTCTCTCTTTATTTTCCTTAGCATTCTCTTTTGCTTCTTCAGCCTGATCTTCAGCTTTCTCAACCATAGGATGGTCTTTTACTCCAAAACCAACTATTAATATTACGTTGGAAATTGTTTCGTAAAGCATGGTTACAATTGCTATAAAACCACCCCCTAAGATAGAGGCCATTCCCAAACTTATATAATATATTATAGTGAACCAAGAGCTTGGAACTTCCTCACTTTCGGTAATTGGTAAATTCAGCATTAAAAAGGTTATTACCGAAACTATTATAAGAATGGTTACAAATTTTGCAATGGTCAAAACATGACTATAGTGCACCTTAGTTAGTCTGGAATTAGAACCTGTACTTAAGCTTAACAAGGGGAGCATCAATGCCAAAATAGTTGATGATCCTAGGATCACGGTATTGCAAAGCATATTAATTCCCGATAGGGAAGTGGAAAGCAGTTCTTTAGCTTTATATCCAGACATTTCCCCTAATATATAAGTCCCAATTCCCATAATAATTGTTGAGACTACACCTCCTACAATTGCACGTTTTACGATTACATTCATATTAGAATATTTTAAAACAATTTATTTGCTATTCATTTCTCGCCTTACACACTTATAAAAGCTATAAGATATTGTTAAACACCCCAGAAAATCCAACGAAATTTGATATTTTGAAAAGTAAAATTATAAAAAAATGGAAAATCTAAATGTTACCCAAAAGCTAATAAAATCTCATCTTCTTCAAGGAGAAATGACTCCGGGAAAAGAAATTGGAATTAAGATAGACCAAGCTTTATTACAAGATGCAACTGGAACCTTAGTGCAATTAGAATTGGAAGCCATGAATCTTAAAAAGGCCAAGACGGAAGTTGCAGTACAGTATGTAGATCATAATCTTTTACAAACAGATTTCAAGAATGCCGATGATCATTTATTTCTTCTTTCTGCTGCGCAGAAGTTTGGTTTATGGTACAGCAGGCCAGGGAATGGTGTGAGTCATCCTGTGCATATGGAACGTTTTGGGAAACCAGGGAAAACATTAGTAGGTTCAGATAGTCATAGTTGTGCGGCTGGTTCTTTAGGAATGCTCGCAATTGGAACAGGGGGTTTAGATGTTGCTGCCGCCATTGCAGGCAAGCCTTATTTTGTAAAGATGCCAAAAGTTTGGGGTGTAAAACTTACTGGAAAACTGCCAGACTGGGTAAGTGCCAAAGATGTGATCTTGGAAATGTTGCGTAGACATGACGTAAAAGGTGGCGTTGGAAAGATCGTAGAATATTATGGAGAAGGATTAAAATATTTAAGTGCTATGGATAGACACGTAATTGCAAATATGGGCGCAGAGCTTGGAGCAACTACCACTGTTTTTCCTAGTGATAATGAAACCAAGCGTTTTTTAAGATCCCAAGGTAGAGAAGGGGATTGGAGTGAACTTTTAGCCGATGATGCTTGTGAATATGACCTATATGAAGAAATAATTTTGGATGATCTTGTTCCTTTAATCGCTTTGCCAACCAGTCCAGGAAATGTGGTTCCGGTGTCTGAGGTTGCTGGAAAAAAGATTAGTCAGGTAGTGCTAGGTTCTTCTGCTAATCCGGGTTTAAGAGATTTCTGGATGGCAAGCGCTATAGTAAAAGATAAGGCAGTGAACAGTGATGTTTCTTTTGATGTGAATCCAACATCAAGACAAACTATTCAAAATATGATCGAGAATAAGGCTTTTGGTAATCTTATTAAAGCTGGGGCAAGATTTCATCAATCTGGATGTATGGGTTGTATAGGGATGGGACAAGCTCCGGCATCTAATACCATAAGTCTAAGAACGATGCCTAGAAATTTCCCGAGTAGATCTGGTACAGAAGATGATCAAGTGCATCTATGTAGTCCAGAAACCGCAGCAGCTTCTGCATTAACCGGAGTGATTACAGACCCTAGAGATTTGGAAAAGTTATATAAGATGAGTTACCCTCAATACATTCAACCAGAAATGGAAATTATAAATAAAGAAATGTTGGTAGCTCCTTTGGAAGATGGTTCTCAGGTCGAACTACATAAAGGACCAAATATAAAAAGTCTGCCACATATAGAACATTTACAAGATAATTATAATGTGCCCGTACTTTTAAAAATGGGAGATAATGTTTCTACCGATGAGATCCTTAAAGCAGGAGCAGAGGTCTTACCCTTTAGGAGTAATTTGCCCGAAATAAGTAAATATTCTTTTACCGTAATAGATGATACTTTTTATGACCGTGCGATGAAAGCTAAAAATGAACACGGAGGACATATTGTTGTGGCTAAAGAAAACTATGCTCAAGGTTCTAGTAGAGAGCACGCTGCTTTAGCTCCAAAATACCTAGGGCAGGTTGCAGTTCTAGCAAAAAGTTATGCGAGGATCGCATGGCAAAATTTGGTGAATTTCGGAATTCTTCCCTTGGAATTTATAGATATAGGCGATTATGATAAAATAGAACAGGGTGATATGGTTTCATTAAAAAACCTACCTAAGACGGTTTCTGAAAGAGAACAAATTCAAGTAATTATTCAAAAGAAGAATGGAGAAGTTTTGGAGATCCCTAGTAAGCACAGTTTAAGTGATAGACAAATAAATATTTTGCTAAAAGGTGGGATCATAAACGAATTCAAAGAGAAATTGGAAGAAAACGAACTAAACTCATAATTAATTATAATAGTAATTTTAAAAATTAAGATCATGAAAATAGGAGTTATTGGAAGTGGAAATATTGGTGGCAATCTTGGTAAACATTGGGCCAAAGCAGGCCATGAAGTATTGTTTAGCTCAAGACATCCCGAGCAATTAAATGATATTGTTAGAGAAGCTGGTGGAAATTCTAAAGCCGTTAGTATTGAAAAAGCATTTGAAGCAAATGCAGATGTCTATTTATTAGCAGTTCCTTTTAAAGCTATAGACAGATTATCTGAATTATATGCGGGAGAATATGGTGGAAAAGTGATCATTGATGCTACCAATCCATATCCAGAGAGAGATGGGGCCATGGCGCAAGAAGTTAGAGATTCTAACAGGAATGCTTCAGAATATACAGCCATGAAATTTAATACTGCTAAGACTTCAAAAGCTTTTAATACTATTTACGCCGACCATTTAAAGAACAAAGCTTTTCAGGAAACAGATAAACTCGCTATTCCTTATGCCGCACAAGATCAAGAAAGTAAGGAAACCACCAGAAAATTGATAGAAGACATAGGTTTTGAGGCTGTATATGTGGGAGATCTTACTAAAACAAAAATAATGGATCCAGATCAAAAAATATATGGTAAATCTGTGAGTAGACAGGAATTAGAAAAGTTGATCTCTTAGAAAGAACTTTATATTATAAATAGCCAAAGACTTAAGGGAAAACACTTAAGAAAGGTACAAGTAACATCCTTTAAGTATATATGAAGACAGAAAACAAAAATGAAGAACGAGATCGGAAACAAAAAAATATAGATTCTGAACTTGAAAATTCTGAAGTTAAGGAGAATGGTGAAGAAAATAAACGCCGTGAACATGGAGAGATATTAAATGAGCAACTGGAAGAAGGTAAAGCCGTGTTTGGAAATAGCCCAGGCAGCATTGCGCTATGCTCATTTACTGCAGGTTTAGAGATAGGATTTAGTTTTTTACTAATGTGCTCTGTCTTCAGCTTTTTTACTGGTAAGCTGGCCGAAGACACTATATTTAAATTATTGACCTTTGTATATCCTGCTGGTTTCATTTTTGTAATTCTAGGAAGGTCCTTACTTTTTACAGAGCAAACCTCCTTGCTAAGCTTACCGGTTTTAAACAGAAAACAGTCGGTAACGAGTTTATTAAAACTGTGGAGTTTAGTGATATTTGGGAATCTTGCTGGAGGTTGTCTAATGGCAGCACTCTTAATTTGGATAGGGCCAGCTTTAGGTCTTTTCGACCTATTAGCGGTTGAAAAAATTGCCAGTCATGTCATTTCATTTTCTCCTCAAGTAATTTTGATAAGTGCAATTTTGGCTGGTTGGTTAATGGGATTACTTTCTTGGTTGTTAGCATCTGCAACAGATACGGTAAGTAGGATCCTATTAATTATAATAATTACCGGAATAATGGCTTTTACCAGTTTGCATCATAGTATTGTAGGAAATGTGGAAGTATTTGCTGGACTTTTAAGTTCCCCGAAAATCACGATTTCAGATTATTTAATATTTGAAAGTGTTGCACTTTTAGGGAATGCAATTGGGGGAGTAGTGTTTGTTGCCTTATTAAAATATCGTGCTTTTGTATATAACGTAGATTAAATTAAATGCTATAACAGAAAAAAGGTCTGAAATAATTAAACTTCAGACCTTTTTTTTATATGTTATCCAATTTAATGAGTATTCATTTGTGCTTTTCGCTTAGATAGTTGTCTATCTAGATCGCTTACCGTTTCTGCCATAGCCGCTTCAAAAGAAGTTTCGTTAGATTCTGCAAAAACCTGTGGTCCAGGCACACTTAATTTAATATTGCAAATAAATCCTTTAGGATCCATACCATCTTGCTTCTTAAAGAAAACATCTGCACGGATTATCCAATCATATTTATTTTCTAATTTATCTAGTTTCTTCTGAGTTAATTCTTCTAAACGTTCACTTTTACTTAGTTGAACAAATTGAAATATCGCTTCCATATTCTAATAATTTTTAGGGTTAATATTTTATCTAAGAAACCCATTTTTCTATAGTTCTACAAGCAATTCTTCATTAATTAGCAAAGAATTATGATTGGGCTATAGAGAATATATGAGATGAGATTAACTTCATAGTTTAGTTTTTCTCAAGATTATTAGCACTTTGTATAAATACCTGTGTAATAGAGGGTTGCTGAATCTGGATCTCGTTACGAATGTTTTGCATGGTATTCTCAGCCTCCAACAATTCCATGGTATCTAAAAGATCTATTTCTATTACCAGCAGTATACTATCTGGCCCAAAATGCATCGTTTGTGGTAAGGTCCAATCTTTCACACTTGGATGCTCTTTCATGATCTTTTCTACTGCAGCTATAACTTCTGGATTTGCACTTTCACCCAATAATAATCCTTTACTTTCTTTTGCTAAAAATGTAGCTACTATTAGCAATAATGCTCCAATAGAAACTGAAGCAGCACCATCTAGATATGGATTTTGCAGTTGCTGAGATAGAAAGACCCCAAGTAAAGCGATACTTAAACCAACCACGGCAGCTGTATCTTCAATAATAACTGCAAAAGTTGCAGCATCTTTACTTTGTACTATATTTTTAATTAAGTTTCCTGAAGCTGCTCTAGACTTATTAAAGGTTTTTAAGGCTATATACAGTGCAGTACCTTCAAAAACCAATGCTGCAATTAAAACTCCGTAATTCCAAGTAGGATCTTCTATAATATGCGGATCTTGTAAGGCATGAATTCCTTCATATATTGCAAAACCACCTCCTAATGCAAAAATTAGGATACTTACCACAAAACTCCAGAAATAGACCTCTTTTCCGTAGCCAAAAGGATGCATTTCATCGGGTTCTTGTTTCGAGCGTTTTATTCCCAAGAGAAGTAAAAGCCCATTTCCAGTATCTACCAGAGAATGGATCCCTTCTGCCAGCATTGCAGAACTTCCTGTGAAGAAAGCCGCAAAAAATTTTCCTATTGCAATTAAAAGGTTCGCGCCAATTGCGCCGTAGATAGCGATCTTAGAATTACCCGCCATAAAGTTTGGATTTTTAGTGATTGGATTAGTTGCTGGAAAATTACAATATTTCGTGCAGAAGTAGGGTAGTGCTGCGCTATTTTAGAATTTATTTGGCATTTCAGGCATTAGTTTTTAAACTTCTTATTCTATGATACTATTTAATTAAACTGACATTTATCAAGTTTAAATTAAAGTGTAGGATTTAACTTTATAGCTTGCATGGGTTCAATATTAAAGAGTTACTATTTATAGTGGCTTAAAAACAAACATTTAGTGTTGTATATTTATAGAGGCTAACTTAATAGTGAAGTTTTCTTCAACGATTTATAACCCTAAACGTTTAAAATCAATAAATTATGAAGACAAAATTATGTATTTTACTCTTATTAGGTTTCGTACAAATAAGTGTAGCTCAAAAAACGGAAAAAATTAAAGGGGATAAGGATGTGATCTCTGTAAGTAATACCATAGATAAGGAATTTAGTGTATTGGAGATCAGCAATAACTTAAAGGTGACCATAGCTCAAAGTAATAAGAATAGTTATGTTCTTACTACAGATAAGAATCTTGCTGAAGTGGTAAATGTAGAAGTTACCAATGGAGTGCTTAAAATGTTTACGACTGCTAAAATTACAGGTAGTAAAAAATTAGAAGTCTTTTTAAGCGTAAAAGGTATTTCTACTATTATTTTAAATGATGATGCAGAACTAGAAACTCAAGGCACTTTATCTTCAGATATTTTTAGTTTTACGGGAAATCAATCTACAAAGTTCGATCTAGATATAGAGGCGCAGAATGCCAGCATAATTTTAACCAAGAATTCTGGTGGAAAATTAGATCTAAAGGCAAAGGAGGTGACTGTTAATATTAGTGACAGATCAGATTTGAAAGGTAAAATGGATGCTGAAAATTTATCGGCGCAATTATCTAAGTCGGCGGAAATGGATATGGACGGCAAAGTGAATAATGCTATTTTTAATTTGAAAAATTCAGCAGAGTTGAAAACTAAGAAAATGAAAGCAAGAACTGCAATACTAAATGCTTCCAATAGTGCTGATATTTATATACATGCCACCAAAAACCTGAGTATAGATATAGAAGGAAAAAGCAAGGTTTATGTATATGGTAATCCTCAGATAGAGGTTAAAGGTTTAACCGATAGATCCAGAATAATAAAAAAGTAAGCTAGTATTAAATATAATTAAGTAATTATGGCAAAGATCCTTTCAGTAAAGCCTTCAGAATTTCCAGAAATTATTGAAGTTGGTACAGATTCAAGCATTATTCCTGTGCATACTAAAATTGAATTTCATGCTGTAGACCTTCGTTTAGAAATGGAATACATGCTATATCTCTATGCTTACGATATACGAGGAAAAGAAGATATACCAATAATTTTAAATAACTGGGATGAAAGTACGATCTCTGCAATCCCACAGGAAACCGAAGATGATATGTTAGGAAAGATCTCTATTCATATAATAGCAACTTCTAGGATCCAATCTATAGATAGCAAGCTTAAATTGAAATTAGGCATCTTGAATAAGAACAAACATTATGAGCGCAGGCATTTAAAGATCTTTGCTGAATTAATTCCAGCTGTGGGTGTTGCGTCTAAATGGAGTGATGCTTTTGAAGCTGGGGTAGCACACTAATTAAATACGATGATTGGATAAGTGAATACTGCTATTTTAAATTTTAAAAATTCTTCGGAATTTTATTCTTAGAAGTTGAAAGCGAATACGGCTAGCTTAAGTGCTTCCAACAATACTGATTTTTTTGTTTGCCACTAAGAACCTAAAAAGAGATGCCGAAAGCAAGATTTTTGTATCTGGCAATCCAAAAATTTGAGTTGAAAGGTTTATCTGGTCGTTACATAATAATTTAATAGTGGATTTGCCCATACCTAAAATTAATATTCTTTCTAGTTTTGGTAAATACAGGTATGTTTTAGATAGTTTCAGTAGCTCGTTTCTCGTCTGCTTTTAGATAAATAATCAGACCAATTGATAGAGCTGCGCATATTGAAAAGCCAATAAACAGAGGCAAAGCTGTATCAGAAATAAACCTTCCAATAAAGATACTGATAGGAACTGCCATAATAGTAGATATAAATCCGGTTACGGCAGCAGCACTCCCGGCAATATGTCCTACAGGTTCCATAGCCATTGCGCGTAAATTTCCGAAGAGAAAACCAATACTAAAAAATTGCAGTGCGAAAAACAGGAATAAAACACGAACATCCGGATTCGGACTATTATAGAATATGGCAACATATATCGCAGAGATCATAAAAAATGAAACCAGGGCCATGGTGATCAATTTTTCCATTCCAAATTTAATAACAAATATTCCATTAAGGAAAACAGCCGAACCTATAGATATTGCCAGGCCGGCGAAAATTAAGGGAAATTCTTCCTTCAAATTATATTGATCCTCGAAAATTTGCTGTGCGCTACTTAGATAAACCATAAAAGATCCAGTAATAAATCCGGCAATAATGGTAAAACCAATTGTTCTTTTAAATTTTATGAGCTCTTTAAATTCACCTATAAAGCCTTTTTTGGAAAAGCTTTTTTTGTTATTAATGGTTAAAGTCTCAGGTTGTCGTTTCCAAAACCACCACGAAACTAAAATACTTATAAGTACCTGAATATAGAAAATCCCGCGCCAGTTATATTGATCAAGAACAAATTTACCCAAAGCCGGGGCAATTACGGGAACCAATATAAAAACAACGGTCACAAAAGACATAATACGGGCCATATAATCCCCGCTATACATATCGCGTATAATAGCAATACTCATGGTTCTGGGAGCAGAAAGTCCAATTCCTTGCAAAATCCTACCAACAACCATCATTTCTAAACTTGTTGAATTAACACAGATGAAACTAGCAAAGATAAAAAGGGCAAAACCCATGTAGACAACTGGTTTTCTCCCAATACTATCGGAAAGCGGGCCAAAGACTAAAGGACCAAATCCAAGCCCTAGGAAGATCATTGTAATGAGTAATTGGTTATCTACAATTTCGGTGGTTCCAATAGTAACTCCAATAATGTCTAAAGCCGGCAATAAAGCATCGATGGCTAATGCCACCACAGACATCAATGAGGCCATAAGTGCCACAAATTCCAATTGCGAAGCCTGTATATTTTTTTGCATCCCGCAAAAATAATCTATTGATCTTAACAAGGCAGAACTTAGAGCACCTAAAATCTGAGGTATTTAAAGGAAAGCAAATTGGTACATAGATATTTTACATTGAAAATTATAACGTCTTGCGGTTATAAGAATATTTATAGCTGAATTATTAAATGGTCTTCAAGTTCCGAACTTTGTAAATGAAATAGGCTGAAGAGTGCTTTCTAATAAGATCCGGAAGAAGTGATAGAATTTCTTAAAAATCACTATTTATTAAAATAGGAAATTAAAGTGAGCTTGAGGTTATTATACATTCTATTTTACATAATATAAATTATAGTACAAATATGACTGTGTCGTAAAACAGTGTATAGCTGTGCTATTTGATATAATATCAGATATCGGCCGTCAGGACTATATCGATAGATATTATGTCAAAACCGTTTTACTGGAATGTTCTTGAATATTTGATAGTTATAATTAAATACTATGTAAAATATCCTAGTATCAGTTACTTAAATTAAATATTCCCTATCTGGTTCAAGTAACTTTTAAATAACAGATTCTCAGTGAATGGTATTGAAACATATTGTCCTTTAATTTGCCGCTATGTAAAATTGCCGGTGCTCCCGAAAGCTTTCGGGACGCTCATTGTTTATTTTAAATATAATTGCAGATGCAATCATATTTAAAACACAATTCCAGCCGCTTTGCCAACGTCAAAAAAAGCTTAGCTTTTAGATTCATATAAAAATCGCGTATTCGATAATAATCCTGTAAGATTTTTTTCTACGGTCTTCTCGTGAGTTTGCCGCAACAGCTTAAAATTACTCTACGAGATAATTTCTAAGCACTTGCTAGTATAGTGTTTCAATTTAACTCTTTTAATTTGAGCTGTATAATAACATTAGAATAGAAAATTTAACAACTAATATTTGATTCAGTTTTATCCTATATTTATTTGAAAACGGTATTAATAGTAGTACCAATTCTCCGATTTGGCCCGTATAATGTGATTGTTTTTTCTGCTTCTGGTCTTCCAAAATAGGAAGGAAATAAATAATGATAATCTAACGTAAGTCTTAGCTCGGTTTTTTCATTGTTCACAGTTAAATCATAATTACCTGAGTTCTGAATAATAAATAATGAACCATTGGAAGGAATAGAAATGGTTTCTGGTAAATTCTTCCCGTTAATAATTAGTATGTCATTCCAAGAATAGCTGTCTTGATTTATTGAATTAATAACAGGCACATCTTCAGACAAAACATCTACATTAAAAATTGATGTTGTTTTAACTTCGCCATCTATCAAATATTTAAGTTTATAGTTAGTTGCTGTTACAATATTTTCTGGAAAACGAAAACTTAAGGAATTAAATGGCATTCCGTTAGTATAAGAAGATGAATTTGTAGTTAAAATATTTTGAATGGTGTAAGAATTTTGTTCATTTTCTAGAACAAGAGAAGAATTTGGTACAGATAGATCTATACCCGTTCCAGAAGCAATTGCAATGGCATCACTATAAAATAATTTGGCGTTGCTACCAAAAAAGTTATAAGCTTTGGCTGTTAATGTAAACGTAGCTGTTGTACCATTTTCAGCTTTTACTATATATTCCACTGGTAAATAGAAGTTTTGTGGATCTTCTTGAACCGAAGCAATAGTGCTACCTTCAGGTAAAGAAAAAACAATGTCTGCAGAGTCTAACACATTATCGGTTTCTGCATATAAAGTTTTAGCAGTATTATCTACCTCACCATCATAAACTTTGCCCTCTATTAATAATTGAAAACCGAAAATATTTGTATTTGAACTTATATTTTTTACAAGCACTCTATAAATATTTGAATCTCCATTTTCTGCGATAAGTGTATAGGAAACTTCATTTTCAAAATTTTGTGATACAGTTGGTGCTGGAGAAATACTTGCTTTATCTGAGTATTCAATAATTGGTACTAAAGATGCTAGATCTGCATCTTCAGTATTAAAGTTGATAGTTTTATCAGTTTCATTTATTTCTCCAGAAACTAATTCGCCTGCAATGTTTATTTGAAATGATGTTATTAGATTTTTATCACTTAGAATTACTGGAGATCCATCTGAATCGTCGTCTTTTTGACATGATGCTATTATACCAATAAACAATATTAGAATAAATTTGATGTTTTTCATTTTCAAAATTTAATTTTTTAATCCGCTTACACTTGGGTAAATCACTGTTTCCCCTTCGCCAATCACAATTGTTGGAGATTTAAATATGACTCCTTCACTTTTTATTTTCCAATCCATTACACCTGTTTCAGCATTTATAGCATACAAGTTTTTGTTCCAATCTCCTATGTATACTGTATTTTCAAAAACAATTGGAGAAGAAGTTGTGTTATTTTCTAAAACTTGACTCCAAATCACCGAACCGTTTTTCGCATTTAAACATAATAATTCGCCACTGCCATTATTTGAGATACCAATGTATACTTTATCGTTATAGACAAATGGAGAAGTCTCTAAGACACCAGTAGGAGAATTATATTCCCATACTGTAGAACCAGTATTTAAATTATAAGCATAGAGCGTTCTATAAGTACCAACAATAACAGATTGGTTAAATTGTGTTGGAGAAGGATAAAATGGATTATACTTACCTGCATTGATAGTCCAATTTATAGAGCCTGTATTTTTATTAAGAGAATAAAACCTACCAATATTATCACCAAAATAGATATCGTTATTTACAATTAAAGGATTTGTGTTGATTTTAGTGGCAGCTCCTGTATTATTATTACTTAATCTAAAGCTCCAGTTTGTTAAGCCTGTTTTTTTATTAATAGCATATAAATGATCATTATTCCTACTACACGCAAATACATTCTCAGAATCTATAGATAAAGGAGCATAATAGCCTAGAAAACTTCGTTCCCATAGCTTCCCTCCTGTTATTTTATTAACACAAAACAAATTAGAATCAGCATCGAAAGCGTAAACATTTAAATCATCTATAATAATATTTCTATATTCATCATTAAAATTACGGCTAGGTGTACTTGACCATATATTTTCTCCAGTAAGAATATCCAATCCATTGATACCATTAACACCAGAATAAACCATATTATCGGATATGCTATGGCTTTCTATATTTGAGGTTCTAGTAGACCACATTGGTTGTAAACTAAAAAGATCGATAGCATTTAAGGCTCCAGAACCATCTGCAAACAATAATATTTTACTATTAGCGCTAGAAAAATTAAAACTAACTTCTGTTGTCCCACCGTTCTTATCTGAACCTATTATTCTACCCGTATAATCTTTATTATACTCTAAAGTCGTAGCACCTATAGATTCTGTAGTTTCTGAAATAAGAATGGAGTTTATATATAATTTATAAAATATCTGGTCATCATCTTCATCTTTGGCATCACTCCAGTCTATAGTTACTTTTTTACCATCTAAAAGAATTTCCTCGATTTGTATGGATCCTGGTTTTGAATTAATATGAGAATTGTCATCATCAGATGAGCAAGAAAAACATAGGATAAGTAGAATTAAAGTGAAGTATTTCATCAAAATATTGAATTTTTCATTGGAGAAAACAAACATAACGAAAATCCGTTAATAAAGATGATTTGTTCAACCACAATGTTCTACCAACAATTTCCCCCATTTCTATTGGGCTGGTAGCGTAAATGGCTAGTTATATATAAGATCTGAATGAAAATTTTGGAAAGAAAACTAACAGATTGTGAGTTCATTCTACTCTTCTTTCACTCAGTTCAAATAATATAACGCTTAACCCTATGGTATACTTTTAAATATGGTTTAGCAAGTGGTTGATACCTATATTAAAAAATAATGAGCTGAATTATGATGTGTACAGAAACTAAAGGCTATAATTCAATACTATGTAAACTATCCCGTTATATTCTGTTTTCATAAGAAACCTTTGTACTTGGGCACTTAAACATTCGTATTTTTGCATTTCCTTTAATTTTAATATTCTGTAACAACTATGCAGAAATTTTTGAATAGCAGATGCTCTTCCACTTTGGCAAGTAATCTATTATTTTTTTTAAAAAAAGACACTTCTAAAAAATGGAAAATGCATATCCAGTAAAAAGAAAGTAAGACATTATGATACCCAAACTACATTATATATCTCAAGGAAACTCTCCAAAAGAACATCTGGAAAACATCCAAAAAGCCTGTACTTCTGGTGTTGAACTTGTGCAATTAGGTTTAAAAAATGATTCAGAAGAAAATTTTTTAAAATTAGCCAAAGAAGCTAGAGAGATCACCTCGCATTATCAAACTAGATTAATTATTAACGACCAATATAAAATTGCAAAAGAGGTTAAAGCAGATGGTGTACACTTAGAAAAAATGGACTCCTGCCCTACTATAGTGAGAGCGCATTTATACACTTGGCAAATTATTGGCGCAACAGCAACTACCTTGCAAGATTGCCAAACATTAATAGATAAGGAAGTCGATTATATTATTTTAAGCCCCTTTAGATTTACAACAAGCAAAGACAATCTAAGTCCGGCTTTAGGTTTAAGCGGTTATACTGCAGTTTCAGAAGCCTTAAAAACTGAAACTCCGATACTTGGATTTGGAGGCATAACCACAGAAGATGTTAAAGGCATATTAGCAACAGGTGTTTCTGGAATTGCTGTGTCTGATGAAATCACCCAATATTTTGATACTATAAAAACATTTAATCTATTACTAAACGCATCTTTAATAGAAGAGAAACGCCATTCATTTAAATAACATAAGATCAATTTACAATAAAGTTAAAAGTGAAATATCTTTAAAAAGGGAAGATTCTATTTTTTCGTTGCTTTCATTTGCTGAAACAATTCTTTGAACAAACCTCGAGCTATCAATACTTTCATGATCTCATTGGTGCCGGCATAAATTCTTGCCACTCTATTATCTGCATACATCCTAGCAATTGGGTAATCCCACATATATCCATAACCTCCAAATAACTGCAGACATTCGTCTACTACTTTAGAGTGCATTTCTGTTGCTGAATACTTAGCCATGGAAGCACTTTCGGCAGTTAATTTATGTGCTGAAAGTAATAGTGTACAACGATCTAAAAAAGTTTGATGTATTTGTAATTGTGTAGCACACTCTGCAAGTTTAAATTGTGTGTTTTGAAAATTTGCAATAGGTTGCTTAAAAGCTGTTCTTGTAGAGGTATATTCAATAGTTTTTTCAATAGCCCCTTCTGCCCCACCAATAGCATTAAGTGCTACTATTAATCGTTCTCTAGCTAATTCCTTCATCATAATTTTGAATCCTGCTCCTTCTTCTCCTAATAAATTTTCTTTTGAAACTTTTACATTATCAAAAAACAATTCGCAAGTATCTTGGGCTTTCATCCCTATTTTCTTGAGTGGGATTCCCTTTTCAAAACCTTCAGAATCGTTTTCAATGATCAATAAAGAAACGCCTTCATTCTTTGTTCCAAGATAGGTTTTTACGGCTACTATAGACATATCACTCATATAACCATTAGTGATAAAAGTTTTCTGACCATTTACCAAATAATGATCTCCTTTATCTACAGCGTTAGTTGTGATAGCCTGAAGATCACTACCACAGTTTGGTTCTGTCATACCAAGTGATGTGATTAATTGCCCGCTAGCCATTCTAGGTAGATAATTTTGCTTTTGAACTTCGGTGCCATACTTTAAGAGATAGGGAGCAATAACATCTGAATGTAATGAAAAACCTGGTCCACTAACTCCTTTTTTAGCCAACTCCTCAATAAATAAGGCGCTAAAGCTGAAATCTAAACCACCTCCCCCATATTTTTCAGGCATATCAATGCAAAGCAATCCCAATTCCCCGGCACGTTCCCAGATCGCTCGGCTAACCATTCCATTTTTTTCCCATTCATCTTGCTGATCCAAAATTTCATTGTGGATGAAATCTTGGATCATCTTTCGGGTCATTTTATGTTCTTCTGAAGAATAGATCTCTCGTTCTAATAAAACATTTTGTAACATACCTGATATTTTAATTTATTGAAGATGAACAACTAACTAGATAAACCTAGAGACAACTATTTAATTTTCAGCATATTAAATATAATATTTTAATTCCATTTTCGGCACACTACTTATTTATGATTTACCTCAAGAAGTGGATTAGCCAGTGACTGATTCATATTTAAAGAAACCTTTAGCAGAATTATATAAAATATCTCAATAGGTCTGTTGCTAAGCTGTTTTTCTTAGAACTTCTAAAGGAGAACTCTTCAAAACTTCCCGAATGTTGCTTAATCCAATTCCCAGAACCAATAAGGAAATTCCTGGTATAAATATAAAAAACGGAATTAATGATGGTACAAATGCTTCTTTAAAAACGAAAATAGCCAATAAAAAACTACTAATAAGTGCCAAAAGTATTCCTACTAAACTTCCTAATACTCCTAAAAATAAATATTCAAGTGCGGTGATGCTTAATATTTGTTTGTTCTTAGCGCCCAAAGTTCTTAGCAACACACTTTCCTTGATACGCTGATATTTACTTGTACGCACAGAACCTATCAACACGATAATTCCTGTTAGAATACTAAAGAAAGCCATGAAATTGATGATCCATGATACTTTATCCAGTATATCTTCTACCACAGTATATACTTGTCTTAAATCTATAATAGAAACATTGGGGAATTTGCTAACCAAATCTCGCTGTAAGCCCGCTGAAGCTTTTTCTGTTGCGGCATAAGTTGTTAATACATTAAATTGAGGTGCATCTTCTAAAACCCCTTTTGGAAAAACGATAGAAAAATTGAGTTGCAGGTTTGCCCAATCTACTTTTCGAATGCTTTTCACAACTGTTTGCATAAGTACTCCTTGCACATTAAAAACGATAGAATCACCTATTCCCACGTTTGCATCTTGTGCAAGATTATCTGAGATCGAAATTTGAACTAGATCATTCTTGTTTTGAGTAGCCACCCACTCCCCTTCCATGATTTCTTCTGAAGCCATTAATTCATCCCGATAAGTTGTCCTAAATTCGTGGTTCAAGATCCAGCCTCTTATTTGTGCGGTACTGTCGGCACGTAAAGCATTTACCAGAACATTTTTTATACTATGAATACGCATGGTAACTAGCGGAATATTATCTATTACTGGTAAATTATTTGCTTCAAAAGTCTTCACCACTTCATCAATCTGGGCTGGCTGTACATCTAAGGTAATTAGGTTCGCAGATTCTGAGCTTTGACCTAATTCTGTTTTATCCAATAATATATCTTTGGTAAAATATAAAGTACTTATCAAAAAGGTTCCTAAACCAATAGCTACAAGTAATACGAGGGTTTGATTGTTGGGCCGAAATAGATTCAGTAAACTTTGTCTCGTTGTAAAACGCGCTCCTTTGGGGAAATAGTTTTTCACCGCTTTCATGCTAAGAATGGCGATACCTGCCAATACTCCAAATGTTACAAGCACTCCACCAATAAATGCGAGTGCAAACAACCAGTCTTTGAGCAACCAAAAAGTAAAACCATATAAAAACAGAATGATCACTGCAATTGCCACAATTCGAGCCTTTTTTGATCCTGCAGATGTACTAGCGCTAACCCGTAAAACCTCTAATGGAGAAACATACCAAGTGCGTAATAATGGCAATAAAGCAAATAAAACGGACATCACTAAACCTAAGATCACGCCCATAATTAATGGTTGTACGCTAATATTTATGGTTAGATCAAATGGTAAGAATTCTTTTAATAATAGAGGGAATAACTCCTGAAGCCCTACACCAATTGCCGTTCCTATAACTCCTCCCACAATTCCTATTCCTGCAATTTGTATTAAGAAGATCAAAAAGCTTTGTTTTCTTGAAGCTCCCATACATTTTAAGACGGCGATGGCTTTAATTTTTTCCTTGATATAAATGTTTACAGAACTGGCTATACCAACACAACCCAGTAAAAGTGCAATGAATGCCGTTAAATTTAAAAAGGATCCAACATTCTCATAACGTCTTCCCAGTCGGCGGCTTGTACTAGTATGGGTATCTAGATCTGCATCTTCTGCCTCTAGCATGGGTTCCAGACGCTTTTCTAAGGCTTCTAGATCTACTTCTGGTTGCTTGTAAAAAAACTGATATTCTTTACGGCTTCCAAACTGTAGCAATTCTGTTTCGTCAATATATCTATACGGAATAATGACTAGCGGCGCAACGGAAGTTGAAATTGCTGTATTCCCAGGGATCGCTTGTAAAGCACCAGCAATAGGAATAGTAAGTTCTCCTATTTTAATAGAATCTCCAGGATTCATTTTATACTGCAACATTAGCGTAGCATCTACCAGAGCGCCACCAGATTTTTGATAATTAGCAGCCGCCGAAACTGGCTGTGTTTCTATAATGCCATAAAAGGGAAAATCTCCTATTAATCCTCTAACGCGAACTAGTTTTGTCCCATCATTTTTAGGAAAAGCGATCATCGATACAAAATTAACTTCAGATGCATCCGGCTTTAAAGAATCTATAATTGCCTGAGCTCTTTCCGTGGGAAGTTGATCGCTATCGATAGTATAATCGGCACCCATCAAAGATTTAGATTGCTTCTGAATATTTTCGGTGAGATTCTGACTGAACAACTGAATGGAAACCACGGCAGCGATCCCTAAAATTATAGAAGCCATAAAAAGCAACAATCGTACTCTACTTGCTTTGGCATCCCGCCACGCCATTTTAAAAAGCCAAGGGATATTTAATTTTGATTTTAATTTGGAAGTGCTCAAAAGTTTGCTGTTGTTTCGTTAGTCAAGATCTTGCCACCTTTCAATCTTAGTATTTGCTGAGTTCTAGCCGCAAGATCTAGATCATGGGAAATAATTACTAGAGTAGTTCCAGCATCTTTATTAAGGTCAAAAAGCAACTGTATAACTTTCTCTCCAGTTTCTTCATCTAGATTTCCTGTAGGTTCATCTGCAAATAAAATCGATGGTCTGTTAGAGAAAGCTCTTGCCAGTGCCACTCTTTGCTGCTCTCCCCCAGATAATTGCGATGGATAATGATGAATGCGATCTCCTAAACCTACCTTTTCCAATAATTCCTTTGCTCTGCTGTTTGCGTCTTTAGCTCCTTGTAATTCTAAGGGCACACTAACATTTTCTAAGGCAGTAAGCGTTGGTAATAACTGAAAATTTTGAAAAATGAAACCAACTTCCTCATTTCGTAGTTGTGCTCGCTCATCTTCATTTAAAGTCTTTAGATCATAACCGCATAATTCTACAGTTCCTGCATTAGGTTCGTCCAAGCCTGCACATAATCCAAGCAAGGTGGTTTTGCCGCTTCCAGAAGGACCAACTATAGAAAATGTTTGTCCTTTCTCAACTTCAAAAGATATGTTTTGAAGAACAGTTAATTCCTTGGACCCACTAGTATATCTTTTTTCTAGCCCGTTAATCTTTAATATCTTTGACATCTAATTTTTGTAATAATTACTGAAATCATGCTGAAGTCTAAAACTACACAAACGCTTTTAAACAGCGCAATTTCCAAGCCTAGAAACCTCTTAAATTTTTGTTATATACTGATAGCTTTCGCTTTGATTTCTTGCGGTAATGAAACTAAATCTAAAGTAAGTGTAGAGGAAAATGAAGTTAGCAGTACAGTAAATGAAGCTCCTGAAGCAACTGCAAAAAAGACCATACTTTTTTTTGGGGATAGTATCACAGCGGGTTATGGCCTGGATGATACTAATGATGCTTTTCCTGCAGTTATCCAGTCTAAAATAGATTCTCTTGGATTGGCCTATGAGGTTGTAAATTCTGGATTAAGCGGGGAAACTACTGCTGGAGGTAAAAGTAGGATCCAATGGATACTCAATCAAGATATTGATATTTTTGTTTTAGAATTGGGCGCAAATGATGGCCTGCGCGGCGTAGCATTAACTGAAACCAGAGCAAACTTGCAGGCAATCATAGATGCTGTAAAATTGAAGAGTCCAACTACGAAAATTATATTGGCTGGAATGCAATTGCCACCAAATATGGGACAAGATTATACAACAGAATTCAAAGAAATTTTCACTGATCTTGCTGCTGAAAATAAACTTGCCTTTATTCCATTTATATTAAAAGATGTTGGTGGTATTAAAACTTTGAATCAGAATGACGGAATTCATCCAACTGTAGAAGGTCATAAGATCGTTGCTGAAAATGTTTGGGAAGTTCTCTCGCCTGTGATCAACGAGGAATCAAAATAACTTAAGAGTTGTTAGAGGTATTTTGTAAAGACACCAGTTATTTGAAAATTCATTATAGATTCTCAAATAACTAATGCTTTACAATAAATTTTAATTCAACTCCTGCATGATCTCAGCAAATAATTCATAAGATCGTATTCTGTCGTTTACATCGTAAATATTAGTAACCGCTATAAGTTCGTCCGCTTTGGTTTGCTCCATAAACTCTTTTACCTGAGCTTTCACGGTGGCCTTACTACCTATAAAAGAATATTTTAACATTTGGTGTATTTGCGGATGTTGCAAAATCTCCTCCAATTCTGTTGTCATGGCGGTTGGTGGTTGTACAAACTCCCGTTTACCTGTAAATATCCCCACGATCATACGGATTAAAGATGTAGACATACGTTCGGCTTCCTCGTCTGTATCTGCAATAATAATATTTACCCCAGCCATTACACGTGGTTCCTGTAACTCTTCTGATACTTGAAATTCATCCCGGTAAATTTCTAAAGCATCCATTAAATGTGTTGTCGCAAAATGACTTGCAAATACATAAGGTAATCCTTTTTTTGCAGCCAAATGTGCACTATCTGTACTGGAACCTAAGATATAAATTGGAACCTCTACCCCTTCTGCCACGGTTGCTCGCACTTTAGAAGTGGAATTCTCCTTAGAAAAGTATTTTTCTATCTTTTCCAATTCGGCAGGAAAAGATTGTGCCGCTTGCATAAAATCTGAACGTATAGCTTGTGCAGTCTCTCTATCTGTTCCCGGAGCTCTGCCTAATCCTAGATCTATTCGGTTAGGATATAATGAAGCTAAGGTGCCAAATTGTTCAGCAATAATTAAAGGAGAATGATTGGGTAACATAATGCCCCCAGAACCAATTCGAAGTGTTTTTGTGCCTCCCGCAACATAGCCAATCAAGACCGAGGTAGCACTACTTCCTATATTTGGAGCATTATGATGTTCTGCTAACCAATATCTGGTATAACCAAAACTTTCGGCGTGTTGTGCCAATTCCAGAACATTATTAAAAGTTTGTTTTAGAGTATGACCTTCAGAAACCAAAGCAAGGTCTAAGATTGAATATAATGTAGGTTTTTTTTTCATAAATGGAAATAATCAATTGTAAAGTGAGTGTCTAAATACAGAAGAGAATTTTTGAAAATAAAGACTCTTTTTTCATCTAGATTCGATACCCTTAGTACCCAAATTTAGCTGAGACTTACATTAAGGAGTAATAAAAATAGAAGAAGTTTTCTATTCACACTTTTGATTTTGTAATATCTATTGAAAGAATGAAATAAAATAAAGCTAACTAGGATTATAAAGTATAAATAATTCAAATAAAAAAATCACCTGTTTATGTTGCAAGTGATTCTATACTCTCTAAATATTGATTTCAATCAATTCTTAAGCGATTTCATATCTATAACAAATCGATATTTTACATCACTCTTCAGCATACGCTCGTAGGCTTTATTAATATCTTGAATCTTTATAAGCTCGATATCTGAGGTAATATTATGCTTTCCGCAGAAATCCAATAATTCCTGAGTTTCGGCAATCCCACCAATTAAAGATCCTGCAACAGACTTACGTCCCATAATGAGTGGTACAGTAACCAACATAGGGTCTAATGGGCCTAAATAGCCAACTACTACCAGCGTACCATTTGTGCCAAGTGTACCTACATATGGATTGAGATCATGCACGTAGGGAACGGTATCGATAATAACATCAAAACGTCCCGCAGCTTTTTCCATTTGAGCCTCCTCTGTAGAAATAATTACTTCATGTGCACCTAATTCTTTAGCGTCCTTTATTTTATTAGTAGATCTTGAAAATAATGTTACATGTGCACCTAGAGCAGCTGCCAACTTAATAGCCATATGGCCCAAGCCTCCCAAACCCACTACAGCTACCTTACTTTCTTTCCCAACATTCCAATATCTTAAGGGGGACCAAGTTGTAATTCCTGCACATAATACCGGTGCAATCCCTGCAGGATCTAAATTTTCCGGAACACGAAGTACAAATGCTTCATCTACAACAATGCTTTCTGAATAACCACCATGTGTATTTGTATCTAGGTGCTTATCGTAACCGCCGTAAGTTCCAACCCATGATGGGCAATATTGTTCTAGGTCTGCTTTACAGTTTTCACAGGTTTTACAGGAATCTACTAAACAACCAACCGCTACTAAGTCACCTTTTTTATACTTTGATACTCCGGCTCCAACATTAGTAACCCTACCCACAATTTCGTGTCCTGGTACTACAGGATATTGGGTCATACCCCAATCGTTACGGGCAAAATGTAAATCGGAATGGCACACGCCACAAAATAAAATATCGATACTTACATCTTTTGAAGTGACTTCTCTTCTATCTATGTTCAATTGTTTCAAATCGGCTTCAGGAGATTCAGTTCCAAATGCTTTAACTCTGGTTGTTTTCATCATTTTTATATTTTATGGTTGCTATAATTTTAGAAAATTCATATCCAATTGTGCTATGAACTTTTAGGGAGGAAATTAAAGATACAAAATACTAGCAATAATTTTTCTGTTTACAACTGATTTTCAGCACATTAGGAGCTATTCAATTTTATTTTTTAAAGAATTTTCTTCGGTTTGAAGCTTTACTAAATGAAAGTAAAATGCAGCCTATATAAAGTTTACAGGATATTATGTACATAATTGACCTAGATTATTTTTGTAAACAGAATTGATAGTAAATGAATTTTTACATAGTATTTTATAAATAGCTAAAAATCATTAACTTACAACATCAGTAATATACTCTCCCTCCATAATTCGTAATTAAGCTTTATTTCCTCTAGTCATATAATTCTTAACCTGTAAACGATGAATTAATTTAAACCGATTATTGATGAAATCTAAAGAAGAAGCTAACCTAGTAAAGGCTAAGAAAAAAGCAAAGAACAGAAAAGTAGAATTAATTGTGAAAGCGCATGAGCTCTACGCACTCCCTCCAACAGAAAAAAATGTAGATGCCAATACATCTCTTTCTGATGATGAAGGATATACTAGTGAATTTGGGGAATCTAACAGTAAATATGAAACTGTTGTTTTTAAGAATTTTATTATGAACTGGGATATTGAAGTTGAAAATAAAAAGGATAAAAATTATAATGTAGAATTGGTATCCATTACTCATAACCCTAAACCTTCTGGAAATCCCAATATCTTTGATGTGAACCCACTAAAGCCCAAAAAATATAGCAACAATAAAAGTATTTTTGGGACTGTTGTCCACGCTTCACCCTCACCTGAAGATTACACTATACATTTCCAGATCTTTAAAAATGACAAAGATCCTCATACTTTTCATTTAGATCCAAAATTAAAAGTTAATCCAGAATAATTAAATATGCATCTTAAAATTAAAGCCTATTGTTTACTGATAGGCTTCTTTTGTACAGGCTTTCAATTTACTTGGAGTCAAGATCAGAAGCTTGCAGATAGTCTCAAGATTATTTATGAAAAGGGAGAAACTTCCGGGATCGAAAGATTGGAATTGCTTCGGAATCTTTCTTTTAATGAGGTAAACGATATAGACGCCTCTATAAAGTATGCAGAAGAACTGATAGCACTCTCGAAAGCTCAGAGTAATTTTATGTATTTATATAGAGGATATTCCCAAAAGGGAAGTGCACATCGGTTAGCCGGAGATTTAGACTTTGCTTTAGAGAATTTTTTCAAGAGTATTGACGCTGCTATAAAGGCAGATCATAAAATTGGCGAAGGTATTGGGAATTTAACTGTTGCAGACACCTATTCTGAGATGGGGAATTCTAACAATGCCTCAATTTATTATGAAAAAGCGATTTCTATTTTACGCGAAACAGACAATGACTTAGGTTTGGCAACAGCACTATTAAACGCGGGAGATGAAGCTTTTAATACTAAGGAATATGAACTGGCATTGCAATACTTCGAAGAGTCTGGTGCCTTATTTAAAGAGAAAGATTATTTGATTGGCACCGCTTATAATCTCGGGAATATGGGAATGGTCTATGCAGAGCAGGGAAAGGAAGCGCTCGCAAAATCGAATATTACTGAAGCCATTGCCATTTTAGAAGAGCTTGGGGATTATTATGCTATTTCTGAATATCTCACCTATATGGCCGATATTTATTTAAAGCAGAATAAGCCAATTATCTCCCTGAATTATGCAGAGAGAAGCTTGGAATTAGCTGAGAAATACAGACTTAAAAAACAGATAAGTGAATCTAATCTTAAATTAGCTGAATTGTATGAAGCAGCGGGTAATTTACCGGAAGCCTATTCCCATTACAAAGACCACATTACCTATAGAGATAGTTTTGTGAATCTGGAAAATGTTGCTAGCATGGCCGATATTCGTACTAATTTTGAAGTATCACAGAAACAGGCAGAAGTAAATTTACTGAATCAGCAAAAAAGAAACCAACTCATTATTCTTGGATTTACGGGATTTTTACTCCTCACTTTGTATTGGTATTATAGAAGCATTTCCAAAGAGAAAAGACGTTCTGAAATTTTACTTCTAAACATTCTTCCAGAGGAAACTGCACAAGAACTTAAAGAAAAGGGTAAAGTACAAGCTAAAAAATTTGATTCTGTAACGGTATTGTTTACAGATTTTGTGGGTTTTACGGGCTATGCAGAAAGTCTGCCACCAGAAAAACTGGTACAAAGTGTAGATTTCTATTTTTCGAAATTCGATGAGATCATGGATACTTATCGTTTAGAAAAAATAAAAACTATTGGCGATTCTTATATGTCTGTAGGAGGATTAAATAATGCTAATAGTGACCATGCCCTTAGAATGGTAAAAGCAGCATTTGCAATTTTAAAATTTGTTAATGATTCTAAACTGGAGAATCATGAAGATAATACGCGTTTCGATATTCGGATAGGAGTAAATACCGGGCCCGTGGTAGCGGGTGTTGTAGGCACTAAAAAATTCTCTTATGATATTTGGGGAGATGCTGTAAACATTGCATCTCGTATGGAATCTCACTCTTTACCAGGAAGGATCAATATTTCTAAATCTACTTATAATCTTGTTAAAAATGATTTTGAGTGTGAAGCTAGAGGCGAAATAGAAGTCAAGAATAGAGGCCAAATGGAGATGTTTTGGGTAAATGCTTCTAAAACAAACTTCAAGAATACCCCAAGTTGATCTAATTATAATTTCTCTACTTCTAATAATAGTTCTAAAAAAAAACCACCCTCTCGGATGGTTTTAAATATAAAATTTTGAATAATTTAAACCGGTACTGAATCTGTAATACTTCTACGGTCCCAGTTTCGGTGTTGCGCCATACTCTTTTTAAAAGCTTCTGGTTTTTCATTCACATGTACAGCTTTATCTTTCATATGATCTTTTACGAAGCTAGCTTTTAACAGGCGCTCCCCTTCTCCATCGGCGGCAATCGCCTTGCAATATTTAAAAGTTTCATTCACGAACTTAATAAATTTGGCTTGCTTCAATAAAGCATCTACAGAGGTTTTTCCATCCGGAATATAAAGTGCATCAAAAAGTACACTTTCTGTTGTCATAATAGCAGCATCTACCTTATGTTCATTCTTATCAGAATCTTTTACAGTGCCTCCATGTGGTGCGATCAATTTTGCCATCGCTCCTTCTTTTTCAAGCATTGCTTTCATAGCTTTGAAGCTTTTAGCATCAAAACCATCAGCCAACAACACAGCTACTTGACGAGTAGCAATGCTATCAAATTTGGTATTCGATTGGCTCAAGGCTGGGGAAGCATCCAGGTAATTTTTCTTAGGTCCCGGTTCGTGCTTTTTAGGATCGGCATCTGCACCAATAGCCTGATTAATTGGTTTCTGGATATTATTAGGAACCTTCATTCCTAAACCGTCTGCAACTTTCTGGGCAAGATCTTCGTCTATTTGGGCAATAAGCCATAACATACGTTCTTTAATATGATCATGCATACATTTACCCAACTCGAAAGTATAAGCTCCTGCTACATGCTCTTGTTCCCATGGGGCTAAGCTTCGGTAAAAAAGTGCGGGTTGAGAGAAATGATCACTAAAACTTTCACTTCGGGTACGGATCTTTTTAGCATCTATACGCTCCTCATAGGAATGAAATGCACCTTCAGACATTTTTGCCAAATGGGGACAGCCTCCACTTAAAGAATTTGGAAAATAAGCAGTTTGTCCTTTTGGGATACTTGCTTGCATTTGTCCATCCCGCTGATTGTTATGAATTGGAACTATGGGTTGGTTTATTGGGATCTGGTGGAAGTTAGGAGTTCCCAATCTAGAAAGTTGTGTGTCTCTATAAGAGAACAAACGCCCTTGCAAAAGTGGATCGTTAGAAAAATCTATTCCTGGAACGATATGTCCTGGCAAGAAAGCTACCTGTTCAGTTTCAGCAAAGAAATTTTCAGGATTTCTGTTTAATACCATTTTCCCAACGATGGTTACAGGAACCATTTCTTCTGGAATTAATTTTGTTGGATCTAAAAGATCGAATTCAAATTTATGTTCATCTGCTTCAGGAACAATCTGTAATCCTAATTCCCATTCTGGGAATTGTCCTGCTTCAATAGCATCCCAAAGATCACGACGGTGAAAATCGGCATCTGCTCCGTTAATCTTAACAGCTTCTTCCCAGGTTACAGAATGCACACCTAATTTCGGCTTCCAATGGAATTTTACAAAATGAGATTCATTCTTATCGTTGATCAATCTAAAGGTATGAATTCCAAAACCTTCCATCATTCTCAAACTACGCGGAATAGCACGGTCACTCATCGCCCAAATATGATTATGCAAAGTTTCTGTAGTAAGTGAAACAAAATCGTAAAAAGTATCGTGGGCAGAGGCTGCCTGTGGAATTTCTTTATTAGGTTCTGGTTTTACAGAGTGAATAAGATCTGGGAATTTCATAGCATCTTGAATAAAGAATATAGGCATGTTATTACCTACTAAATCCCAGGTTCCTTCTTCAGTATAAAATTTAACAGCAAACCCACGAACATCACGTGCCAGATCTGGAGAACCTTTTGAGCCGGCAACTGTAGAAAAACGAACAAAAACGGGAGTCCTTCTATTTGTATCGGTGAAAATTCCAGCTTTCGTAAATTCGGACATATCCTTAGATAGCTCAAAATATCCATGTGCTGCACTTCCACGAGCATGCACAATTCTTTCTGGAATTCGCTCATGATCAAAGTGGGAGATTTTTTCTCTAAGTAGAAAATCTTCCAATAAAGTAGAACCCCTTTCCCCAGATTTAAGCGAATTATTTGTGTCGTTTACTTTAAGACCTTGATTGGTGGTCATGGTAGTGTCTTTCATTTCCCAATGGTCCTTCTTTAAGTCCTCAATTTTTTTAGACTCGGAAGAATCCTTATTAGTTTTCTTAGCCATTATTATAATATTTAGTGAATGAATATGTAACTTGATTTTTGTGTTATCTTTCTAAAGCTATTAGGTAGCTTAATTAAAATTAAACATTCGAACATATCATTTCAATATTTTAAGAATAGTTTATGTTTTGGCGAAATTGAGAAAAATTCCCACTGCCTAGATACTCATATTTGATGAAATGTAAGCCTTTAGCAACTACTGCTGAATTGGGATTGCTTTATTTATCGCCACTATAAAGATGAAAGGCCTTAGAAGGATTCCGTTTAAAGGTCATTTAATAAAATGCTATAAGTATTCCGCTTATTTACACTAAATTTAAAACTTATAGTTAATTAGAATAAAATCACTGTTTTACCAATGGACTTACCAGACTCTTGTAACTGGTGTGCTTCTTTTAAATTATCTACAGTAAAGCCTTTTATTGTAGTTGTTAGGGTTGATCTAATTGTACCCTTATCTAATAAATCGGCAATATGATTTAAAATCTCATGTTGTCTCTCCATATCTTCAGTGGTAAACATAGCTCGAGTAAACATTAACTCCCAAGAGAAGGTAACACTCTTATTTTTTAGCAGATTTAAATCTAAAGGCACACTACTTCCCGTAATAGATAAAATATGACCTTGAGGTTTAATAATCTCTGTCGCAGTTTCCCAATAGCCTTCCAGATCTACAAAATCTAAAATATAGTTCACTTGGGGATGACCTATTTTCTTTAATTCCTCTTTTAAATGATGATGATTTACTACGAAATCTGCGCCTAAATCTTTACACCATTCGGTAGAATTTTCTCTTGAGGCCGTAGCAATCACGGTTAAATTCGCTAATTTCTTAGCTAATTGAATCGCTATGGATCCTACGCCACCAGCTCCTGCTAATATCAACACCGATTTTCCTTTATCTTTTTCTGGATCTATTCTTAGGCGGTCAAACAAAGCTTCATAAGCAGTTAAGCTTGTTAATGGCATAGCAGAAGCTTCCGCAATACTTAGGCTTTTAGGTTTTTTACCAACGATACGCTCATCCACTAATTGAAATTCTGAATTACTACCACTTCGTGTAATATCACCTGCATAAAATACTGAATCTCCCACTTTAAATTTCGTGGTCTTCTCACCTACTGCTTCAACGACTCCAACCGCATCCCAACCTATAATTTTTGGTGTTTCTAAAACCGTATCCTTGGCTGCATTCTGTCGTATTTTGAAATCTACAGGATTTATAGAATTTGCTTGAACTTTTATTAAAAGATCATAGCCTTTAGGTGATGGTTTTTCAATTTCAAACTCAATAAAACTTTCTTCATTTGATATTGGTAATGATTTTTTAAATCCTATTGCTTTCATAATTCTTGTTTTATAATTGATTCAATATTATATATTCAGTAAGTATATAATAGTAGCCTCCAACTTATATGAATAAACCAAAGTGTATAAGAGTAATCATCTTAACTCTGATTTTTTTTGTCACTCAATAATATAAGTGAATTTTTTCAGAAAGCAAAGGCATACTTTTTTTGCGGAAATATATAGAGGTAATAATTTATCTAGTGGAAATTCGCTTACTGTATTCTGTTGATACCCTGTCTCTGAAATTTCTTATTTTTTAAATTTACAGATTTGAAACTTTTCAAAAACATATAAAGTCATGTTGGAAATTTCGTAGAGGGAGTTTAATAATGGAAAGTGAAAGCTTTTAATAAAAACACCGGCTCTTTCAAATACTAACTGTTTATTTTCCTAATAATTTTTGCTTGCTTCCTACTTCTTATTTTGAAAATTCAATTTATTATAGATCCATCTTCACGAAACATAACATCTTTATTCTTTCCTTTCTGTTTGAATTCTACATCGTAAAAAACACCATGTTTAGCAGATTCTACATGCTCTACTTCAGTGATCTCATGATCGGAATATTTTTCTTTAATTACACTTTTAATAGCCTCAGGTAATTCGTCATTTTTTATACTATTCTCGGTTTCCACCCAAGAACCATCTGCATTAAAATCGGCGCGATATTTTTCTCCATCTATTTTAAAATGAGATTCCCAATACCCGTGCTCATCTTGTTCCCAGTCTGGATCGGTCTCTCCTGGATATTTATTTTGAAAGGTAATTTGTACCGCTTCAGGTACATCATCGTTTTCTTTATCGGCTTTTTTATTTTCCTGACAGCTTACAATTCCTACGCATAAAAAGCTAAGAAGTACCAAATATCGTTTCATATCTAATTTTTAGAAAGTAAAGCTAATAAGATCAAATAAAAAATCAGCTTAAGGAATTCATAAAATCTGGTGAGATACGCTATTTGCCAAGCTATCGGGATAGTATAACTGAGTGGCGAGACGTCATGCTGAAATTGTTTCAGCATCTCAGTAATTAATAAGAAGACCCTGAAACTAGTTCAGGGTGACGATGCGCTAAACGAAATTTAGTAAAGAATATAATTGTCAAGCTGAGCCTGTCGAAGTTGCTTTTTATTTAGACTCTTCGACAAGCTCAGAGTGACAGAGTACTTTCAACTTTCAGTATAAGCACTACCAGTTAATAGGTCTGTAATCTTTTAGGAATTTTCCACACCAGTGTTTCCCGGTATTAATCCCATCAAACAAAGGATCCATTACTCTTGCAGCTCCATCAACAATATCTAAAGGTGGCTGAAAATCGTCTCGCTCTTGTTTTAACTTTGCCAAAGCTGCAGGATCTTCATCTGTAACCCAACCAGTATCTACCGCATTCATAAAGATGCCATCTTTAGCCAAAGTGCCTGCAGATGTATGTGTTAGCATGTTTAAAGCTGCTTTAGCCATATTGGTATGTGGATGTCTATCTTCCTTAAAGCCAGGATAGAATTTCCCTTCCATCGCCGAGACATTAATTATGTGTTTTTTTCCAGTATTCTCTTTTTTCATGACTTCTGAAAGTCTGTTGCACAATACAAAAGGAGCTACTGAATTTACCAGTTGCACTTCCAGCATTTCGGTAGTTTCAATTTCCCCTAGTTTTAAACGCCAAGAATTGGTTTTTCTAAGATCTACCTGTTGTAAGTCGGCATCCAATTCTCCTTCCGGAAACACTTCTTTTGCAACTAAGGTATTATCAAAACTATAAGGAATCTGGGATAATTTTGCTGATGCCCGCAAACCTATTCCAGGTTCTGGTCCATGCCATGTAACCGGCATATTAGTATTGGAAGAGGTTCTTGTAGTAAGACCCTTTAATTCTTGAAGGCAGTTATCATGATCTATTAAAAGATTACGAGCAAATTCTGGTAAGGAGGCAATGGAGCGTTCTTCATTTGGCATTAAATGCTGATAGAAGCCTGCAGGACGGCGCACCGTTTGAGCTGCATTATTTATGAGGATATCCAATTTTTCATATTTCTGCTCTATAAAATTACAGAAGATCTCTACACTTGGAATATGTCGCAAATCGAGTCCGTGGATCTTCAATCTATGTCCCCATTCTGTAAAATCTTCTTCCTTAGAGAATCTCAAAGCAGAGTCTACTGGAAAACGAGTGGTTGCTATCACAGTTGCTCCGCCTCTTAACAGCATTAAGCTTATATGATATCCTATTTTTAATCTGGAGCCTGTTATTACAGCTATTTGTCCTTTTACATCTGCATTCTGAAAACGTTTTGCATAATTAAAATCTCCACAACTTGTGCACATGGAATCGTAAAAATGATGCATTTTGGTGAATTCTGTTTTACAGACATAACATTTTCGAGGAGTTTCTAATTCCAATTCCACTTTATTGGCGAGATGTGCCATTGGAAGCAATTTGGGAGCTACAAATACCGAAGCTTCCCGAGCATTTCGAATCCCCGTTTCTTTACGAGCGGTTTTATCTTTTGCCTCTTGTTTGCGTTTTGCTGCTTTTTTACCGTCCTTTTTTCGTCTGGAAAATTCATCCCGATCTGGTCTGGAGAACATTCCAGCTACTTTTAAAAGTTGTGTTCTTTGCTCCCTTGGAATGTCAAATATCTGATCTGTGTCTTCTATCAATTGTGCTAAAACCGCGATGCAGTTTTCAATTTCTGCGGAAGTGATCGCTGCTTTTATTTCTGTTTCATTCTTCTTCATAACCAAATTGCAAGCTAAATTCAGCAGAAGATCCAGCAATACGCTACATGAATCAGTGCTAAGTTTATAGAGGCGCAAAGGTAGTTTTTAAATACTGTTCGATTTGAATTTTTATTTTTTTAAACCTATTTAAAGAACTGTTTCGTTTCCATGGATTATTTGGAGAATGGTTCAAGTGTAAGGAATTGAAAAATCTAAGATTTTACTGCCTGTAGATACACCCAATATCCTTCTTTGAAGGGAATTTGAATATTAGTAAATCCTACATTTCTTAAGCATTCTATTTGATCTAGATAATCTGTCGGTTTATCGAATGCTTTATAATGTTCCATGACCCAAGCCCATTTTTCTCCATCAGGAAAATTGCTATTAACAAAATGATGCCATTCATCCAATAACACTGGATGATCTGGATTAGTTTTATTTATCATTAGGTCACTATAAGAAAACATTCCTCCTATTTTTAAAGAAGAATAGATAGCCTTAAAAATAGATCTCTTTTCTTTGTAATCACAATGATGTAGACTAAACCCAGCAACAATCAAGTCATAAGATTCTGGTTTAAAAATGAAATCATTGAAATACATATTGGAATAAATAACATTATGGCTCTTAAACTGCTTCCGACATAATTCGATCATTTCTGAAGATGCATCCACCATTGTATATGTTGCATTTGGAAAATGAGAAATTAATTGAGAAGTGATATTTCCATTACCACACCCAAGATCAAGAATAGAGATTGGACTAAAATTATCTGGAAGGTATTTTATAAAACTTGAAATGAGTTCCTTATAATGAGGAACACAGCCAATCATATCATTGGTGTAATTTTTAGAAAATTCATTAAATTCTAATGCTATGTTATTAACTGATTCCATTATTTATCTTCAAAACTGTTTAGTTATTGATTATTAGTATATTATGTATTAAATATATGATATTTTTTTCAGTAAATTTTGAAGGAATACTAGTGAAAATATAGTAGATAAGAGGAATTTATAATTATACTGAGATAGGTAAGTTCATAGAATTTCAACTGTTTCAATAAATAGAATTGACTTTAATTTTTCAAAAAAAAGCCCTTTAAAAATCAATTTTAAGTGGTAGTCGTATTTTTGCTTTATAAAAAATCTATTTCTTAAATATCCCTGCAATCTGATTGTAATCTAAAAAGTATTGAAGTTTCAATGAGAACACATTATTTATAGGCTGTTGGAACAAGGTATCTATACTCTGGGTATACGAATCGCGAGCAGCTGTATCAAAATTGAATAATTGGTTACGGTATAAGGCAGTTACAAAGCTCCCTGGTGCAAATTGCCAAGAATAACTAAGATCGAAATTCCAAGTAGAGAAATTGATATCTGGATTATCCGGAATATTCGTTGTGGTGTAACCAGTATCATGGGTAACGCGCCCATTGTTCTGCAAACTAAATAATTGTTCGTCATACTTAACGATGCCCCAATAATTTCTTAGCGTTAGAGATAAGGTATGATTTGGATTAAAGTTATAACTGGCATTAAAAGTTTGCTCTATCTCTTCCCTTTCTCTGTCCCCAAAGATCACCTCATCATCTATTTGAGTTACATAGCCTCGATCTCCTAAATAATGATCTCGATAGAAAAAATATGAGATCATAAATTTATCATTGAATCGTATTTGAGGACCAAACCCAAACCAGTAATCAAAATAATCTCGACCTTCTTGAAGAAAAGATTCAGCACCAATATTAGCACTTAAAGCCACTTTTTTACTATTGTTTGAGTTAAACCATCCGTTCATATTTACTCCGTTTTCAGTTATAAAGTAACTTCCTTCTTTTCGAGGCTCAAAATAATCGTATTGTTTACCAGGTAGTAAATTGATGTTCCCTCCTATTTCATTCAACTTTTTTGTAGTTCCGTTAGCACTTAAACCCAAGCCAAATCCTGTAAAAGTACTTGGTTCAGCAAGCATTGTATAATTCACATAAAAATTAGCGAAATAGCGGTTCCAAATTCCGGATGGTTCAAAAGTGCGATAATTAATATCTACTCCAAAATTGTTATAATTGTTTCTATTTTGTAATCCTAGATCGTTCGGATCAAATTTAGTGTCGGCATAGCTGTGATCTATACTATATCGGAAATTACCATGAGCTTTTCTTGCAGCTACAAAAGTGCTAAATCCTGTAATGGTTCCAGTCTCTAGGTTAATATTACTCATTTTTATATCCCCTCTTACTTGATATGTATTTCGCTTGTTGGTAATATCTGAAGTGATCGCTGTAACATTTGCATCTCTAAAAGATCCTTCCCGAGTTACATTTGTGTTGATGATCCCAATTGAAGAATTGCCATTAAACTGCTTATCTATTACTAAAATGTTATAATTTGTAAAGGGTTCTACCACCTCCCTGCGACGGTCTCCAGTCTCTATATTTTCTATGGTAGCTTCTGCTTTTTCTGTAAAGGAATTAAAAAAGCCTAGTCCTAACCCATTTCCGGTTCTTCCGGATACTTTAATAGCATTCAATACTTTTACAGATTCAGGAAAATCCACCACCTCTTCATTTGCTGAAGTCACAGGATCTGTAATTGGTGCGCTTCCTACCCTTCTGGAAAAGAAAAGATCTCCTTTAGAGAAAAGATCCACGCCTTCGGTAAAAAACTGTCTTTGTTCAGAAAAAGTTTGTTCGAAGGGACCAAGATTTAAAGTAATATTATCAAATCCAGCCTGTGAAAAATCAGGTATTAAAGTGGCGTCTAAAGTGAAGTTCTCGGTTAAACCATATTTCACATCCAATCCGGCATTAAAGTTAGATTCATAAACACCATCAAAATTATTTTGGACAGTAGAAACAAAAGGGTAAAGAGAAAGTCTTGTTGGAGGATCTATTGCTTCTAAACCTTTTAATTCCCCGTGATATAAACCAATATTTCCTTTAGTAACATCTACCGGGTTCCAAGTGTATTGGGATTCATCTCTTCTGAAACGTCTATGAAATTGAATACCCCAAGTTTCCACATCATTATTATCGAATCTAAGGCAACGGTATGGGATCTTCATCTCCACGATCCACCCATCTTCCACGATCGCTACTGCACTGCTCCATACGCTGTTCCATCCAAAATCCTCACCCACACTTGGGTTAGAAATTGCATCGGCTTGAGTACCCGAGGCAAAAACAAAGAATTCGGTATCATTTTGAGCATCATTATTAGGGTTTACTACAAATCCGAAAAAGTCTGCATTCCCAAAATTATCTCGACTAGAAAGTTGTTTGGCTATCTTAGTAGGATCATCATATAAATATGCAGAGATGTATAAGGCAGAATTATCATAAGCCAACTTAACCACTGTTCTGTTACTTTCTGTTTCCTTAACATTCATATTAGGACGAAACTGAATAAAATCTACTGCTTCTTGTGCATTTGCCCAAACGGCATCATCTAAGATCCCATCTATTTTGGGAGCTTCTACCGCTCGTTCAATATGTAGTTGTTTTTTGGTTACTTGTGCATTTGTACTTAGGCCAATACAAATGATGATGATGGTAAAAAGTGATAATTTCATTAATAAGATTGATTGATGTATCTAAAAGACCTACTTATCATCTAATTGTTACATAAACATCTAATTTTATTCAAATTTCATGGATTTACATTGAAGCGGTTAGAAAGATCATCTAAATGCTATAGAAATTAATAGAATATACAAAAAGCCCTACTGCATTGGCAATAGGGCTTTTTCTATCAAAAAAATCTGAGGTTAAAGTTATTAGTTATTGTATAAAAATAATGAAGATGCGGACATTAAATCATTTGAAACTGTTGGAGCAATGTCTCCTGTAATATTTAAGACATTAGTAAAAGCCAAAACTTTTCCATTTCCTACTTCAGCAATAAACACAGTATTAGTTTTATGATCGTAAGCGACATCTATAGGATTTCCTAATAAAGTAGAAGCTCCAGAAACTCTGGTTTGATCTGCTAATGAAATACTCCCTCCAGTTGCAGTAGCTTCTAAAATACTACTAAAGTTCTGAATCACTTGAAAACCACCATCATTAGTTGCATTTGCAGCATCACCTATATCTGTCATCACCAATACATCATCTGCTTCATTATAATCTATCCCGTGTGTTCTTACTATTCCTGCAATGGTAATTCTCTTATCTGGGGATAATGTTCCATCTGTAGCATTATTCAGAAAATTATTGAAGACCGCCAGATCACTAGAGTTATCTACAACAGCTAAAAGATCATCTCCCTTAAAAGTGATTCCCCAAACATTAAATCCTGGATCTACCGTATTTTCCAAAGTAAAAGAAGAGCCATTGTAGGAATAAACATAAAACATGTGTGTTCCATTATCTGAAACTACAATTTTATTTCCTGAAACTGCAATTTCTCTCGGGCTCGTTAGATCTGCATTACTTGAAAAATCGGAGGTTACAATAGATGCATCTGCTGCATTAGAAAAATCTGAATAATAAGCTAACATAAGATCTGATCTTGATGCTTGAATTAATATATCGTTAGTCCCAGAATAATAGATTCCTTCTGAAGCTGTAGATCCTGAAGTAATGGTTTTTACTAACATGCCTACACCATCGTATATGTTGATGTCTCCATTAGCATTGTTGGTAGTATATAGCTGTGTTTTTAATGTGGAAGATTGAGTTGAATTTCCTGAATTCCCATCTGTTTCATCACTGGAAAAATAAATTGAAGAGGCTCCAGCAAGATCCTTCGAAAAAGTAGGTGATAAATCTCCTCCATCTCCTATAGAAGAAAAGCCTAATACAGTTCCATTTCCAATTTCAGAAATATAAACAGTATTCTCTTCAGAATCATATGCTACATCAATCGGATTTCCTAAACCTGTAGAAGGTCCGGCAACACGCGTTTGCATATTTAAAGTTAAAACTTCCCCATCTGAGAGTGCATCAAATTTACTGGAAAATTCATTAATTATATGAAAACCTCCATCATCGGTTACATTTGCTGCATCTCCAATATCCGTCATCACTAAAACATCATCTGTTCCATCATAAGTAATTCCATGGGTTCTAATAATTCCTTCGATAGAAATTCTTTTTGATGGAGCGAGTGTTCCATCTATTACATTATTCTCAAAATCGTAAAATACTGCAAGATCGTTAGTTGTATCTACAACTGCATAAAGGTCGTTTCCTTTAAATGTAATTCCCCAAACAGGAAACGGTATTGTCACTGTATTTGCTAAAGAAAAACTATCTCCGCTTTTAGTATAAACAAAAAATTTATTAGAACCATTATCTGATACTACATAGGTATTTCCATTAACTGCAAGTTCACGAGGGCTCTCCAAATCTACAGCACCTGTATAGGTGGTTGTTAAAGAAGCATCTGTCATAAAGCTTGAAATATCTGAATATGCTTCCAACTGTAAGTTAGAACGTGAAGCTTGAACCAAGAGATCATTATTGGTATCGTAATAAATTCCTTCGGCTGAAGAGGATTGAGTAGTGAACGTTAGAGTAGAATCTCCTGAAATGCTATATTTAGTAATATTTCCGCCAGCATTACTAGTTACATAAAGTTCTGTTCTTCTCCCTAGCATTGTAGTTGTACAAGGTTCGCACATTGTACCTCCACAATCGACACCAGTTTCAGTACCATTCATAATTCCATCTGTACAAGTTCCTTCTGCAGCCATGTAGTCGTCATCGTCTGAACATGATACAACCAAGGATAAGCACAGAGAGAAAAGACTAAGTCTAAACAATTTTTTCGTTGAAATTTTCATATCTCGTTTTGTTGATTAATAGTATAATATCTACGGAGACAGGAAGTGAGCAGTTTCTAAAGAACTACTAATTGTTTGTTAAAGACTCTTAAAAAAATATTTATAGCTTATTTAAAGGATCGCTTTATTAAAGAAATTATTAAGTGGTTGCATAGTTTTCCAATATTCCATGATTAGAGAATCTAGATTATGGTTTGTAATTGTTTCTGGCGGTAAAGTAGTTCCATAGTAAAACTGCTTATTAGCAATTAGAGGTTCATTTTTAAGTGCACTTTGAAATTCTTTAGGAATACGTTTGTTTATCTCACCCCTAACGGAACCAAATTTTTCTTTAAAATCTTCGTTATCTATCAAGAAACGAAACCCTTTTGTGTCTGCACTAATTGCTGCTCTTATCTTATGAAGTTGTAGTGATGAAGGTTGATAACAGCGTCCCATAATTGTGATGTTTTCTGGTGAAAACCTTATATACATCCCAGGAAGACTTTTATTTTTTCTACCATTTGTAGAAATTGCTGCTGAAGAAAACAATTTATAAGATGATTTATCTTTAGAGAAGCGTACATCTCTATGTAACCTAAAAATACACTCTTTTGAAGTAATTTGATAATCTGTATCTAATATGCATATTTCCTCAATGATTTTTTCTACAAAGGCTTCAAAAGGTTCCTTTACGCTTTTTTCATAGCGTTCTTTATTTGCGTGAAACCATTCTGTATTATTATTTACCGTCAACTCTTTAAAGAACTCGGAAAAATCATCTGTAAAATAACTCATGTTGAAAATTTTGATTGATTTAGAAATGAAATTCAATTTGAAATTCACTCCAATAGTAGGACGGGAAATCTTGGTGTTCCTTAATAAATATTAATGATTTGAATTTTCTTAACCATTTTTAAAAATAGGTAATCTACTTCAAGATCGAAGATTTTAAACTTCATTAAAATCTAGTTAATGTTTCATTTATAAAGTATGAACTATTCCAATTATTAAAAACTATATACTGTTTAAGTACATTTTAAGAATTCCGATTGATGTAGGTTAACCAAACGGGTTAAACTAATCATAATCCTACATTCTGGCGGGTTTAAGCCTTTTCTAAGCTCTAGATTTGCATTATAATTTAATTTTTAAACTTAAAATTCATAGAAATGGAAAATAATATAAAGGGAAAAGTTGTTGTAATTACCGGTGCTAGTAGTGGTTTAGGAGAAACAACAGCTAGACATTTAGCAAGCAAAGGAGCATCAGTTGTTTTAGGAGCTCGTAGAATAGAGAACTTGGAAAAAATAGCAAATGAGATCCGTGAAGATGGTGGAAAAGCTGAAGTTTTAAAAATGGATGTAACTAAGGCTTCAGAAGTGAAGGCTTTGGTAGATAAGGCTGTTTCTACATTTGGGAAAATAGATGTGCTTATTAATAATGCAGGTTTAATGGCAATTGCTCCACTTTCTGAAACTAAAGTTGAGGAATGGGATAAAATGATAGATATCAATATAAAAGGAGTTTTATATGGGATCGCGGCAGTATTGCCAATATTCCAAAACCAGTCTTCTGGGCATATTATTAATCTGTCTTCTGTAGCAGGAATAAAAGTGTTTAGTCCGGGTGGAACTGTGTATAGCGGAACCAAATATGCGGTTAGAGCAATTACTGAAGGATTAAGACATGAAGTTGGAGGTGCAATTAGAACTACTTCTATAGAGCCAGGAGCTATCGATTCTGAACTAAAACATGGAAGTTCTCATGAGGAAAGTTCTGCAAACGTAAAAGAATTTTACAAACAAGCAATACCTTCAGATTCTATAGCTCGTGCTATTGCGTATGCAATTGAGCAACCAGATGATGTGGATGTAAATGAAATTGTAATTAGACCAACTGTACAAGAGTTCTAGATTGCAATTAATTTAAATATTAAAGGGTTTAAGGAACATAGTTCTTTAAACCCTTTTTCTTTGAAAATTAGAACTATTAAATAGCTTTTAATTCTGATTAAATTTAGAATTTAGATTTAATATTTCCAGAGAATTCCTCCAGTAAGACTTTTAGTTTTGGAGCTATATATGTTTTACAAAACGGTTTTTCTGGATCTTTGAGATAATAATCAAGAAGTTCTTCCCTTGAGGCTTTAAATTTATTAAAGGAATACACTTTTGTGATTAGCTTATAATTAAATTCTGGCTGAAGATTCTTCAAAATCTTTATAGAATGAGCATTTTGATATTCAGAATAAGTATACACCGCAGATCTGTACCTTCCCCTCATGCTATGCATGGACATACTTTTATGGGTGTAAAGATGGATTTCGATAAGCCTTTCCAGAGGAATAACTTCTGAATTGAAGTGTACAATGACAGCTTCAGAAAAATTTGAATGCTCATCAAAAGAAGATACATAACCCTGCTCTACCTTTTTTACACCAATTAGAGATTGAAAAACCGCTTCGGTACACCAGTGGCAACCACCTCCTAACGCAATTTTTTCTAAAGAATTCGGCATAAAATTAGGTCTTAGATTAGTTTAAGAATTATTGCTTAAAAAAAAGAAATGTCTTTATTTTAATTCAACTTTCTTTGGTCTCATCCTTCCTTTAAATCTAGACAGAAGAATCAATTTCTTCTTGGTATTTATAAAATAAACTCCTGTTAATAGAACAATAGCAGCAATAGAAGATTGTAGGGTTATTTGTTCATTTAGAAAATACCAGCCTAAACTCATCGCTATAATTGGGTTTACATAGGTTGAGGTAGCAACTTTCTCTGGAGAAACAACTTTTAATAAATAATTGAAAGATGTAAAAGCCACAATACTTCCAAATAAAATTAGAAGGATCATAGAGATCTGTACCTCGCCACTCCAAGTTGTTGGAAGTGACCATGATTCTCCAAAGGCGAAACTAGCGAGCATAAGCATGATTCCACCAGAAAACATTTGATAGCCGGTATTCACAAAATAATTGGTAGGCAAATCTGCTTTACTTACAAAAATACTTCCGTATGCCCAGCTTACTAAACATAAAAAGATCATTCCCATTCCAATAATAGAATCTCCATCACTAATTATCTGCTTCTGACTTACCAGAAGGTACATTCCAATAATTCCGAAGCCAACCCCTATCAACGACATGGTTTTTATTTTTTTACCTTCTAAAACTCTTAATAAAAACAATACAATTAATGGTTGTGCAGAGATCTCCAAGGCTGCAAATCCGCTGTCTACAAATTTAAGAGCCCATACAACGATCCCATTACCAAAGCTGAGAAACAGAAAGCCAGCAATAATGGTATTTTTAAGTTGCTTTTTAGTAATAGAAATATTAATTCCCGAAATCTTACAAATTATAAAGATCAAAAGACCTGCAGTTATAAATCTAATAGCTGCTAGCATAAATGGAGCAAGTTCTGTTACTGCGATCTTATTTAAAAGATATGTGGAACCCCAAATAACATATATCGAAAAAAAAGCAAGTACAATAAGTACTGTATTTGGAGTCTTTCCCATGAAGATTTTCATTTTAAATAAAGTGCAATAATAAGATAAACTTTCAATAAAGTAAGTTGCTAAAAATCTAAATAAAAAAGACTTGGTTTTGGTTTACTTTATAGATTTAGGAACTCAAAATTGATTTATTATAAAGACTTGATCTCTGAAAAAACATACTTCATTTCAGTTGCAATTTGTAAACTTCTATCTTTATAAACCGCTTTTTGGTTTGGTGTTCCATCAGACACTTTTGGATCTTCGTACGTGATCGGGATCCTTATTTCTGCTCCTTTAATAAGTGGACAATTCTCATCTGCATCAGAACATGTAAGAATGGCAGCAAACTCCGTTTTCGGATTGGTTTCAGAATCAAAGGTTTTTGAGAAGGCATTGATCGGGGATACCTTTTCTGAATATGTTATATTATAAATAGGGTTAGACCCTTTGGAAATAACTTTTATAACAAAACCTAAATCTTTTAAAGTTTCAGCAACCATAGGATATAAAGCGGTAGCCTCAGTTCCTCCAGAATAACAAACAACTTTATTCAGATTAAAATAAGCAGCAATCGCTTGTGCCCAAACTTGAGAGAAATGACTTCTTCTAGAATTGTGGGTACAAATAAAGTTCAGTTTAATCTCCTTGTTAGTATCCAGCTTTTCTTGAATATATGCAATTAGTGGTGCTAATATTCTTTTTCTATCTTTCGAAATAGAACTAATATCTAATGATTTTATGACTTCTGAAATTTTTGGAAGTGTCATATTCTAAAAGTAAGTTGGATGATTCTAATTATGTTTATACTAATCCTAGCAACAACCAGATCCTGGTGCAAAAGAATTTGCTTCTTCTTTTGTAAGATGGGATAAATTCACCTTAATTTTTTCTGAAGGAATTCCACATTTATCTTTTGCAAGACAATCTGTTAATTTGGTAGTTAAAAGAAAATTATCACCTTCAAAATCTAGACCGTATTTCCCTATCGTTGAGCCTTGATATTCTACTTCAATCTCCAGATCTTCCATATCTAATACTTTTTCTGAAAGTTCAATAATACTTGCTAATTTTTCAGGATGAAGTCTATGATCATAATCGTTGGCCTCCCAAAGCTGAAAATTAGCTACTTCCTCTTTCCTAACTGTCCCCCCACAATCTATGAAGTGTTTAGATACTTTTCCAACTTCTGTTACATGAAAGTGATTTGGTACTAAACTCCCATCAGGAAGTTCAAAAGCGATGGTTTTTAAATTTTGGAGAGCTTGTTTTATTTCTGAAAGTTTCATTATTCTAATGTTTTAAATTGATAATTCATTTATTGGTTTACCTATCTATTTACAGCTATTAACAGTATTAGGTTGTAACTCCAAGAATTCTTTAAATAATCCCAGGGCCTCATTCCATTTGTCTTCATTAATACAATAACATACACTCGTTCCCTCTACATTACCTTTAATGAGTCCCAAGTTTTTTAGCTCTTTTAAATGCTGAGATATTGTTGGCTGTGCTAAACCGATCTCTTCAACAAGATCTCCACAAATACAAGTTTGCATTTTAAAAAGATGTTGTAAAATGGCTACTCTAGCCGGATGCCCAAAAGCCTTTGCTATTAAAGCAATCTCATTTTGCTGTTCTGTAAAAATTTCTGATTTGGTAATTCCCATAATAATATATTAATACATTGCAATATTACGATTAATATATTTGTATTAAAAATATTTTATATAAAAATAGCTTATCCTTCTCATCAGAAGTACAATGTCTGTCATCCTGAGCTTGTCGAAGGATTTTTTTTTCGTCAAGCAGAACTTGTTTCAGCTTCTTTTTTATAAAACTCCTATTTATTTAAATACTGAAATTAAACCCAGGATTTCAACTAACTGTCATCCTGAGCTTGTCGAAGGATTTTTTTCGTCAAGCTAAACTTGTTTCAGCTTCTATACCTTAAAACATACACTCGAATCCGGTCGAAATAACTGGGTTTTAATTTACTCCTTCGGGATAAATTTAAGTGCTGCAGAATTAATACAATATCTAATATGGGTTGGTGCAGGTCCATCCATAAATACATGACCTAAGTGTAGACCAGTAGATTTTTCGATCACTTCATTTCTCACCATTCCAAGGCTATTATCTTTTACCCAAATAACACCCTCGTTAGTTATAGGTTCACTAAAAGATGGCCAACCTGTTCCAGAATCAAATTTAGTTGCAGAACTAAATAAAGGTTCACCCGTGGCCGCACTTACATAAACACCTTCTTCATGATTATTATAAAATGCATTATTAAATGGGGGTTCAGTTCCTTTTTTAACCATGATTTCATATTGGTTTGCAGTTAATTCCGCTTTCCATTCACTTTCAGATTTTGCTTTAGGGAAATCATGACTAAATTCTGTCTCAGTCTTTGCAGAAATTTCATCTTTAGACTTTCCTTTTTTCTGACTATTCTGACAAGAAACTTGAGCTATTGCCAGAAAAATTAAAATTGTGAAGATGCTATATTTTGAAATTAGATTTTTCATTATTGTTGTTTTTATTCAATTCTCTTGGAATTAATTTCTAGAGAATTCTGATTAATATTCTTATGTTATTCTATGTACGTAAAGTCTCCCCTAGCCTTTCTTAAGCTAATGCCAAATCTTAACAGATTAATATATTAGTTATAAAGCAAACTAATGAGAATAAAAAAAGCGACTGTTAAAAGTCGCTCTTTTAGTCATTTAAACTATTTTATGCTTTTGGCAACATTACAGTATTTACAACATGTATCACTCCGTTAGACTGATTAACATCTGCAATAGTTACCATAGAAGTTCCTCCATTGGCATCTGTAATTTCCACATTACTTCCTTTCACCATTGCTGTTAAAATTCCGCCATTTACGGTAGTGAACATTGCTTTCCCATTACCATTTTTAATAGCTTTCATAATATCCATAGAAGAATGTTTTCCAGCTACCACATGGTAAGTAAGCACACTTTGCAATTTCATTTTATTTTCAGGTTCTAAAAGACTTGCTACCGTTCCTGCTGGTAATTTATCGAAAGCAGCATTTGTTGGAGCAAAAACAGTAAATGGCCCATCGCCTTGTAAAGTGGTTACAAGATCTGCAGCTTTTACAGCCGCAACCAAAGTTGTATGCTCTTTAGAGTTCACCGCATTTTCAACGATGTTCTTTGTTGGATACATTGCTGCTCCCCCAACCATCACTGTCATATCCTTGGACATATTCATATCTTCTTTCATGGCTTTGTCTTTAGAAGAAGAACATGCTCCTAAAGAAAGGATCGAAACGAATAATAATGCTTTAAAAATGTTTGTAGTTTTCATAATTGTTGATTTGTTATTGTTATATGTGACTAGATAAACGCATCTAAGATCGGGGCGGTTTTAAATAGCGATCGATTTAGCCTTTCTTTAACAATAGACAAACTATGATTTACTTGGCTTTAGGCTGAATATTAATGATTTACATGTTTTGATAAAATTCTCAACATTTAAGGAATAAATAGGGAAGTGACCTATTTTGAAGATTATAAAAGCAATACCTCTTTATAATAAACAACAAACCACCTTAAAATTATATTTCAAGGTGGTCTATAATGGTATAAGTATTCAACTTTTAAAAAGTTTTGAGAACTGTGTTTTAAATTGATTGAAAACTAAACTTTAACGATCATCTTTCCAGTATTAACTCCTTCAAACATTCCAGCTAGGGCTTTAGGTAAATTATCGAAACCATCAAGGATAGTTTCTTTATATTTCAGTTTACCTTCCTTAAGCCATGGCCCCATTTCAGCAAGCATTTCTTCCATTCTATCATTATAATCTCTAGATAGAATTCCTTGTATGGTTGCACGAGTGTAGAGCATTTTGTGTAAAAATCGGGGCCCTAACTCCGGAGTTTCCAATCCGTGGTTGTATTGGGAGATCTGTCCACAAATTAAAATTCGCGCTTTATGATTGATAAGATTAAAAACGGCATCGGTGATTACCCCTCCAACATTGTCATAATAAACATCTATACCGTTTGGAGCGGCATTGTTCAAAGCTGCAGTCATCTCTTCTAAAGACCTATGCTCTTTATAATTGATCACGGCATCTGCTCCCAGTTCATCAGTTAAAAAATCCAATTTTTCTTGTGTTCCTGCAATACCTATCACTTTGCAACCTTTGATCTTTGCTATCTGAACAACTGTAGAGCCCACAGCACCTGCTGCACCACTTACTACCACAGTATCCTCTTTTTTAAGTTTCCCTGCCTCTAAAAGGCCGAAATAGGCAACACGAGCAGGCATTCCAAGAACCCCCAGGGCAGTTGAAATAGGCGCAACCTCCGGATTTAATAGCCTTGCTTCGTTTTCTTGAACAATGGCGAATTGTTGCCATCCTTTGTAGCAGTTTACAAAATCTCCATTTTTCAATTTAGTGGATCGGCTTGCTATCACTTCGCCAACCATACCTCCACCCTGAACGATACCTAATGAATGTGGTTTTTCCCATGTATTATGAGTGGATTGTTGGATACGCATATATGGATCTACACTTAAATAAAGAGCTTTTACCAAAACCTCTCCTTCGTTAAGGTTATCTGAATTTAACTCTTCAACATTAAGCTTGTAATGCTCCTCACCAATTTGTCCGGAGGGACGTTCTGTATAGATCCATTGTTTGTTTGTAATCTTCATTTCGAAATTATTTTATAAATAAATTAGTTTGGGAACAACAGATATCATGTTCTAAATAAATCAAAAACTTGTAAGCTCCCGAGGTATGGAATAGAGAATATTCTTATAAATTCTAGGCAAGCCACTGGATATTAAACCCTTGTTGAGGATTATAGCTGATTGTTTAAAGCTTTAATATATTCAGCAATTACAGCTTCATTCCTTTTATAATAGGTCCATTTTCCATGACGCGTCGGGATTATTAGTGAAGCCTTCTGCATTTGTATTAAATAGGTAGAAATAGTTGACTGAGAAAGACCGGCGCGTTCTGTAATATGAAACACACAAACACCATCATTAAAATGTCCCAAATCCTCGTGAGGTCTAAAATTAGCCTCCGGATCTTTTAACCATTTTAAAATATTCAGTCGAGTTTGATTAGCAAGCGCTTTATTGATATCTATAATTTCCATGTGACAAAGATAAGGTAATACGTAGAACACATCTATAAATCTAGATATAAGAATCTATCTCTTATGAAATATGAATTTCTAAAATCATCAAATATTTAAAGAAGTTTAGATTAGCTGTTCTATTATTAAAAAGAAGTTCGGTCTAATCTAATACTACTTTAGTAGTTTTTTTATTCAATCTGGAAATCAAATAACTACTTGTAACAATCAAGCTACCACCTAATAGAATGTTCCAAGTAATTGGTTCATCTAGCACAAAATATCCCAACAAGATAGCACTAACTACTTCTAAATACATAAGTGTAGTTGCAGTTGCGGCAGATAATTGCTGAAGTCCGTAAAAAAAGAGTTTAAAAACCACAATCCCAATTAAAAATCCGTAGAAAACACCAATTCCTAGATCTGTTACTGTTGCTGAAGGAATTGCAGTTAAAAATGGAATAAAAACGATAGCTCCAACTATATTCTGATAAAAGACCATTTGGTTCTTACTATATCTTGAATTCTCTGCCTTGAATAACACAACTGTAATAGCATAACCAATTGAAGCTCCTACGGCTGCAAGCATTCCAATAAAATCATCAGACTGAAAACTGAAGGGTTTCCCAATGTAGGTGATCACTATTCCCGTGAATGCCAATAGAAGTAGCAGGGTTTGTTTACGTTCTATTTTTTGTTTGAAAAATAGAACCTCAATTATAGTGACAAATATGGGATAGGTATAGAAAAGAACTACCGTATTCCCTATAGAAGTATAAATATATGCCAGCAAATAGAGATACATCCTCGCCGCATTGATAAGAGACGCGAGTAACATTTTTTTATTATCCCCTTTAAAATGCAATTCGCCATTTTTCCATAAAAAAGGAATCAAAATCAAGATTGGAATTCCAGTTCTAAACCAAGCAATAGTACCGGTGCTTAAACTAGTCATGGATTTTATTAGCAAGCCATTAGCACCAGCAAGAATTGCGCAGATTATAATAGCATAGATCGCCTTTTTATTCATAACGGAAACTTCTATAAGTAGATTATCAATACCAAGTTTTCAATCCAATACTGTTATTAAAAACCTGATATAAAAAACAAATTCCAAAAACAGCAAGTGCTTTTGGAATTTAAAATATTGTTTAAGCGAAACTTATGCTGGTTGTAGCTCCTGATCTTTTTTAGACTTTCTATAAAGGAAAGAATTAAAAATGTTTCTTTTTGCAAATCTAAATTGTCTATCAGAATTTACAAACTTAACAAACAAAGGTTTATTTACTCCAAAGTACTCATAAGTCGTTCCATCTGTAAAAGATATCTCTAATAAATTCCCTTTATGTTGGAAATCGGCAATTCCAGCTTCAGAGGTGGTTTTGTTGTATTCTTCAAGATTAGCTGCTTTCGTTTCTGGTGCTATACTCACTAAAAAGTGGTAACCATCAATTATTTGCTTGCTTTTAATTTCAGCTTCCGCGTGTTTCTCATCACTTTCCTGAAATTTATCTGGATGCCATTCTTTTACCAGATTTCTGTAAGAAGTCTTTAGTTGCTTAAGGTCATAACCTTTTTCAACATTAAATAATTTCTTGTATTCGTTAACACGCTTCATAAATGCCTCATTTTAAATAAGGCGCGAAATTACAGCTTTTTATTTAATTATTAGAATCTATTTTTAAATCCTGTGAAATCAATTAATTTGCATTGGAACTTCCATTAATAGCACTTTAGCTTCTGAATCTGCCATCACTTTTAATTTCTCTATTTCCCATACTCCAAATCCATCTCTTTTATCAAGTTTTTGATTATCAATACTTACGGAACCTTCAAGAACAAATAGATACACTCCATTGTTTTTATCGTGAAGTGAATATTCCTTAGAAACACCTTTCTCGAATTCCCCTATAGAAAACCAAGCATTTTGATGGATCCATACTCCATCATCATTTGCATTTGGAGAAAGCACTTGGTAAAACTCATTTTTTTTCTCAAGTTCTCTAATCGAGATCTGGTCATATCTGGGAGCTAGATCTCTCTTATTTGGAAAGATCCATATCTGTAGGAATTTAACTTGTTCCCCTTTATTCTTATTATATTCAGAATGGGAAATACCAGTACCGGCACTTAATATTTGGATGTCCCCTTCCCGAATGGTACTTAAATTCCCCATGCTATCTTTATGTTCCAAATCTCCTTCTAAAGGAATGGAAATAATCTCCATATTTTCGTGAGGATGGGTACCAAATCCCATTCCTGCACTCACTACATCATCATTTAAGACACGTAACACTCCAAAATTCATTCTTTCTGGGTTATGATAATTTGCAAAACTGAAACTGTGATAGCTATTTAGCCATCCATGATTTGCATGTCCCCTTGTATCTGCTTTATGAATTACATATTTCATTGTCCTGTACTTACTAGTTAAAATCTTGAATCTGAAATAAAAGTATATTATTACCGATTTCAGCGAGCTCTAAATTGCAAAAAACTAGTAAGAAACTATATTAGAAATATGTTAATTCCCATCACTTAGATATATGGAGTTCTTTGACTTCACTAAAGCATTTTTCCAATACTTCCAATTTGGAATAGACTTGAGATTTTTTATTTACCTGCGCTTTTTCTTAGCAGGCTCATCGCTTATAGCAGTATCATTCTTGTTTTGCATGATATAAGAAGCCAGCATTTTCTCAACAAGTTCATCTTTAGTTAAATGATGAAAAATGGTCTTTACATTCTCTTTCAATTCCGGAGAAAGATTATGATTTGGTTTCGTTTTAAAGATTTGCTTTGCCCATAAAAGTGTGTTGTTATCCTCAACACTTTGAGCATCGGGTTTAGAATATTCTTTAAATACTATTCCCAATTCATCTTGAAATTCAGCAATATCTGGAATTTCTTCATTTTGGATCACAGTTAAAGAAAGGCCTTTTGCTCCTGCCCTAGCAGTTCTACCACTTCTATGTACATAAACTTCATATACATCTGGTAAGTGATAGTTTACCACATACGAGATCTCTTTTACATCTATTCCGCGGGCAGCAAGATCTGTGGCAACAAGAATATTTATATGTCCTTCTCGAAATTGCTTCATGATACGATCTCGGATTGGTTGGGACAAGCTACCATGTAATGCTCCTGAAGAAAATTTATTGATCGCTAAATTCTTAGCCAGTTTATTTACAGCAGCTTTCGTCTTACAAAATATAATTCCGCGTTCTCCCTCTTTAGAAGATAAGAAATGCATTAAAACTTCCAATTTTTCTATAGGTTCCACGACTACAAACTCATGATCTATTTCTTGATTTCCAACAGTTTCCATGTTAGCACTTATTTGGATTACATGTTTAGACATGTAATTTTGGATAAGTTGCTTAATAGTTCCCGGAAGGGTTGCAGAAAATAATAAGGTTCTTCTTTTTTTAGGAAGTTCAGCCACGATCTCATCTAGACCATCTTTTAGAGATGTCACCATTTCATCGGCTTCATCCAACACTAAATAATTAACCATAGAAAGATCTATTGCCTTGCGCTTAATAAGATCTATAAGTCTTCCTGGAGTTGCTATTACGATATGTGTGGGTTTTGTAAGTCTTTCTATTTGTGGCTTAATAGGAATTCCACCACAAGTAGCAGTAATTGAAATATCAGGTAAGTTTGTGGCATAACTTTCTAAATTGTTCAGGATCTGATGACCTAATTCCCTTGTAGGAACTAGAATAACAGCTTGAACTTGTGATTCTTCAGATTTTATAAGTTGTAACAAAGGCAAACCAAATGCCGCAGTTTTTCCTGTACCAGTCTTTGCCAAACCAACAAAATCTTCAGATTTTGATAAAAGAACAGGAATTGTTTTCTCTTGTATTTCTGTTGGAACAGATATATTTAATTCATCTAAACTTTTAATGATCTCTGCTGAAATTCCTAAATTAGAAAACTGATATGACATGAAATATTTTTTTACAAAGGTAAGTACTCTTTTCGCTTTTAAGCATTGAAAAATTAGCCGTTATTTTTTTTGAAAATTTGGCTGAAGAAACTCCCTTAAATTATAGCTTGAAAATTCTTAGTTTTTAATAAGATTTTTAAGTGCGATCCATTGCTTAAGCATATCCTTAGAATCGCATGCTGGATAACCCAACACGGTTTTTCCTGCTGCTACATCACTCATAACCCCAGAACCACCGCCAACAATGGCACCTGAGTGTATTGTTGTATGATCTTTAATAGATGCACTTCCACCAATAATTACTCCGTCTCCCAAAGTAACAGAGCCTGCAAGCCCACTTCCTCCAGCCATGATACATGAACGTCCCATTACAGAATTATGACCTATCTGAACCAGATTATCTATTTTACAGCCATCGCCAATAACAGTAGAACTAAACTTTCCACGATCTACACAAGAATTTGCGCCTATTTCAACTTGATGTCCAATTACTACATTTCCAATTTGTGGGATTTTAACCAGCCCTTGGCCATTATCACTTGGTCTATAACCAAAACCATCTGACCCTATACTCACATTGCTATGAAAAATACAATAGCTACCAATTTCAGATCTTTCCCTAATAACTGTTCCAGACCAGATCGTAGTATTGTTTCCTATGCTTGTTTCGTCTAGAATAGTCACATTAGGATAGAGGACAACATTATCGCCTAGTATTACATCTTTTCCAATATAACATCCTGCACCTATCACGCAATTTGCTCCTATTTTAGAGGAATCATGAACTGTTGCAGATGCATGTATTCCAGCTTCTAGTTGTGGCTGACCAGGATCAAAGGCTTCTAAAATTTTTACCATTGCCAGATCTGCATTTTTCACGCGAATTAGAGCTTGACCTTCTTCAGGTAGTAGATCTATATTATCATTAATGATCGCGGCCATTGCTTTTGAAGCCATCCATAGTTTAATATATTTCCTACTTCCTATAAATGAAATATGATTATTTTCTGCTCTTTCTAATTGTTCAGGGCCTGTTATTAATAAGCTTGTGTCTCCTAGTAATTCTCCATTAACTAGTTCGCTTAATTCTGTGATCTTTAGGGTTTTCATTTTAGGGTATTTTATGCTTATTATAACGAATAGTTATTTAATTGGAAATGTTTGTCTCAGCGAAGATAGGGTCTAATTTTATATTTTACTGTCACTCAGGGAAATAGTTATAATTGTTGCTAATATTTTTTTGTATTCTTCTGATTAACAAATCTTAGAATGAATTTCAAATAGCATTTTATATGCAATTTTGAGAAGCAAAATTGAAATTAAAAGATCAATCAAAATATTTGGCATAAATCCTCTTAACTTATTAAAACCTTAATTCCATATGAATATTGCAACGTTCGTAAGGAGTAGGTTGACCTCTAACTTTTTTAAATCCGAACTTTTCATATAATGCAATTGCAGGAATTAACTTGGTGTTACTTTCAAGATAAACATTTTTAGCTTTCAAAGATTTTGCTTTATCTATAACGGCCTTACCTAATAGCCAGCCAATTCCCTTTCCTTGGGCTTTATCTGAAACTGCCATCTTACCTAGTTCAAAATCATAATCTGGATGATCCATTTTAATTAGGGCACAGACTCCAACCGGAATATCTTTGTACAGTGCCACAAAGATGTATCCGCCTCTATCTAAAATATATTCCTTTGGATGATCTAAGGCCTTATGGTCTGCCTCTTCCATCATAAAGTGATTATTTATCCAGTCTTCGTTAAGTTTCTTAAAATCAGATCTATATTTTGAATCATAAGGCACAATTTCAACATCTTTCATTTCTCGTATTTTTTTCTGATCTAGTACTCTCTTAAATAAAGATTTACGATCTAATAAATATTCAAACTCATCCATAGCTTTCCAAAGATTGTTTTGGGTTTGAGCCAGAGCTTCATCTACAGCGAGATTTACATCTAAATATTGATTCTCTGTTTGTAATGCAATTTGCTGTCCTTTTTTGGTAAGCTGAATGATGTTTTTTCTACCATCGTTCTTATCGGTATTTTCCAAAACAATTCCTTCAGCAAGCATTTCTCTAACTATTTTACTTACAGAAGGATGAGAATGTTCGATAAATTTTGCGATCTCTGTTATAGATTTTCCTTCGTTGTGAGAAAGTACGTAGAATACGGGAAACCATTTCGGTTTTAGCTTTATTCCGTAGAGAGTGTAAATTTGTTTAGCATCTTCGGTTAATATTTCGCTTAACCTTCTAAGTCTGCTTCCCAATGCCACATTTCCAATTTGATTATAAAACATATAATATTAATTACGTAACTAATTCCGTAAATATATTCATTATAATAGTATTCTATGAAAATAAAGGTTAAAAAAAATGCAGTCCCTTAAGACTGCATTTTAATTTACTATAATATTTTATCTATAATTGATTTCCGTAGATATCTAATTCGATCACTTCTTTCCCAAACTTTTTAACTTCTTCCATCTGGGTAGCTTTATCTCCAACTACAACATAGATTAATTCCTCTTCTTGCATATAATTATTAATTACCTCCTTAAAATCTTCCAAGGTCATCTCCAATAGTTCTTCTTGCTTATCCTTAATAAAACTTGAGGGTCTATCGTACTTACTAATATCTCTTAAAATGCCTAGTTTTGCCTCTAAGCTCTCAAAAGCTCTTGTGTTTTCTTTTAGTAATTTATTTTTTGTAAGTTCCATTTCTTCTTCTCCAAAATTTTCGGAATATGTATCTACCATTTCTTCAATAATTTTCAGAGAAGGCAAAGTTGCATTCGCTCTCACACTAGATGTGATATAGAAAGGGGATACTTCTAAATTTTCAGAAATGCCTGAATAAGCTCCATAAGTATATCCTTTTCCAATTCTCAATGTTTGAAATAAGCGACCACTAGAACCTCCACCTAAGATCTCATTAGCAAAAGCTAGCTTATTCGCATTTTCATCTGTTGCAGATAATGCTAATTTCCCGATAAGTAGCACAGACTGTTTAGCGTCTGGGAAATCTATAAAATATAAAGTTCCTGCTTTACTTGGAGCTTCAATTGGAAATTCTGGGATACTAACAGCTTTAGTCTTCCATGCTGCGGCTAATGTTTCTAAAGTTGATTTAACCTGAGCTTCAGAGATCGCACCAACAATATGAAATGAAGCATCTGTAGGAGCTAATTTTTTATAATACTCCTGTAGATCTTCGATTCTAATTTTTGCCGTAGTTTCCAATGTACCAGAGCCAGGAATACCAAAATTATTTTCAGAACCATATAACAATTTAAACATAGCTAAAGATGCAATAGAGGAAGGATCTGCCTCTCTACCTTTTAAGCTTGTTTGCAATGCTGACTTTAATCTATTAAATTCTGCTGCATCCCAACGTGGTTCTAATAAAATTTCTTGCACCAATTTCATTGTGGCATCAAAATTCTTGGATAGACTCGTGCCTGTTATATGGAAATCTTCATTACTACTATATGTACGTATACTAGCCCCAAGTAAGCCTATAGCCTCTTCTAATTCTGCAGGGGTTTTGGTAGCAGTTCCTTCCATCATAAGATCACTTAATAAACTGGCAACGCCAGCTTTTCCTTCAGGATCTAACATCTGCCCTCCTGGGATTGTAATATCAAATTGTATAAGTGGTACTTCTCGGTTTTCTATCCCATAAATTTCCATTCCGTTAGCTAAGGAAGCTGTCCATACTTCAGGGGCTTCAAATAATGGTAAATCCCCAAATTCTGGTTCACTACGATCATATTTACTAGCAGTTTTTTCATAAACTGCTTCTTCTCCCTGTTCCACCTCTTCGCTTGCAACATCTTGTTTCACTTCTTCTATCCAAACTTCAGCTTCGGAACTTCCTGTTAGGGATAATTCAACTTGCCCTTTAGGAACCACACTTGTACTAATAAAGTTTTTATTCTTAATATATTTATTATATACTCTCATTACATCTTCACGACTTACCGCATTTGTAAGTCTGGCTGTTTGAGTTATATATCCTGGATCTCCTTTAAACTCATTATCCTGTACTAATTGAAAAGCCTTATTTAAAACAGTGCTAACTCGTTGATATAAATTAGTTTCTAATTCTGCTTTAATTCGTTTTAATTCTTTATCTCCAAATCCTTCTTTTTCGAATATATTGAAACCTTGTTCGACAGCGACCTTTACGGAATCTAGGTCTATATTAGAGTTTGCTCTTATTCTAATTATAAACTCACCTGCTAATTCACTACTACTTTGATATGTACTAACATTTGGAGCTAATTTAGCCTCTTCCACCACAGTTTGATATAAGGGAGATTTTTTGCTTCCACTTAATAGTTGCCCCAAGATCTGTAAAGCATACATATCTTTATTATAATCCTCTACAGTTGGAAACACCATTCTCAATTCTGGTAGTTTAGCAAAGCTATCTTCAAAGTAAAATAATTTAGATTCAGATAAACTAACAGGTTTAGGCTCTAACGTTCCTACCTCGGGACCTGATGGAATTTCTCCAAACCATTTTTCTACTAATTTTTTAGTTTCTTGAATATCAATATCACCAGCAATAACTAAAGAAGCGTTAGATGCACCATAATATTTATTATAAAATTCTTTAACATCATCTATGGTTGCTGCTTGAAGATCTGGTAGTTGGCCAATAACTGTCCAATTATACGGATGACCTTTGGGATAAAGGTTTTTTCTAATGATCTCATCGGTATAACCATAAGGCGCATTATCTACGCGTTGACGTTTTTCATTTTTAACTACTTGCTTTTCGCGTTCTAACGCGGCTTCAGTAACAGTGTTTATCATATATCCAAACCTATCAGAATCTATCCAAAGGATCTTTTCGAAAGCGTCTTTAGGGACCACCTCATAATAGACGGTACCATCGCTCCAAGTTCCCCCGTTTCGACTTCCACCCCATTCTGGGATCATTTTTCTGTTGGCACCAACGGGGACATTTTCTGAATCATTAAAACTCATATGTTCAAAGAAATGAGCAAATCCGGTTTTTCCTGGTTTTTCTCTATTAGAACCCACATGCATCATAGTAGCTACAGCTACTATAGGATCGCTATGATCTTCATGCAATATAACTTCGAGACCATTGGATAACGTAAATTTTTCATATTCGACCTTAAAATCTGTCGCGGTATCTTCTTGGGAATAAGAAATAGATGATATTAGGAATATCGAAAACAATAAATAATTAAGGAAACGCATTGGAATGTTTTTATAATTGAATTTAAAAATAGGAATTATTTAAGAATTATCCATTTCATCAAAAGATATATTAAGATTATGAAGAAACGCGGAGTAACTAAAAAATCTTAAATGCGGTATTAAAATAAGTTTAATGTATAATCAATAATTTTTTATTTAGTCTTCAACCAAACATTTTAAAAATTTCAATAATTAAATTGATTTAACATATTTTCAAAATCTGAATTAATTTTCTTCAGCAAGATCCTTTACAATTTTTAAAGCCTTTGGAAAAGATTCATTGAAAAAATCTTCATGTTCTTTGGAAGTGTCCATTTTAACTAACAAAGAAGTAATAGCATTTTTTTCTGTTAGATTGTAGCTTTCTAAAGCTCCCTCCCATTTTTTGGTTTCTGGAGTTGAAGGTTGAACTTCCCCATTTTTTATCTCTTTTAAATGTTGAAAGACCATAGTTTCTGGTGGAGACATCTTATTTATTTTACTTTGCATACCATTACCTTTAGAATCCATAAATGTGATGGATGCTCCTTCTTTCCAATCTGAGATAGTTTTTAGATCTCCATTACTAAATGGCTTAATCCATTTTTTGTAGCTTTCTTCATCCCATAGCACTTCCCAAACTTTTTCGCGAGTTGCATTAATTTCCGTAGAAAATTTTAAAACTTTCATATGCCTTAATTTTATTCTCTCCTTGAGAGGGTGAAACATCAAGATTTATTAAAAATTCACTCATTATTTCTTTTTACTCTTTCTATAAATGCTGTAGGGTTGTTATTTTATTCTTCTTTAGTAGATTTAAATCTAAGCATCCTCCTAGTAATGATATATCTTCTAGAACAAAATAGAATGCCTAAAGACATTAGAAATCATCTATAGATAAATTATTAATCATCGTTTTAGTTGGCGTATTTAAAATTAAGAATAATTCACATATTATACTACGCTTTAAATCAATACTTTATTAATATTTAACCGATTTTGTATATGCCAATTCTTCTATTTAATCTTCAATAAGAATCCCCATTTTACCCATTTGATAATCTCTCATTGCTTCTAAAACCTCTGTTTGGGTATTCATAACATAAGGACCATGTTGAGTGACTTTTTCATCTAGCGGTTTCCCCGAAAGTATTAAAAACTGAGAATCATGTTTAAGAGTGACTTCAATGCTATCTCCATTAATTCCAAAAACCACAAGTTGTTCTGCTTCTACTAAGCCATATCCTTTAATATTTATGCTTCCTTTAATAAGATATAACATGCAATTAAAATCTTGGGGAATAAGATAATTTTCGATTCCTCCTTCTTGCCCATTTCCCCAAAGCACTAATAATTCACTTTTTGGAATTACTTTTCCTCTCTGCTGATTATAATTTCCAGCAATTAGTTTTGTCTTTATTTTTTCATCTTCTGAAATAAGCACTGGAATTGTTTCTATAGAAAGATAAGTGTATTCCGGTGGTTGCAATTTAGCCGAACTTGGACTATTTATCCATAACTGAATGATCTCTTGTTTGCCGGTTGCTTGCACCACTTCTTCCGATGGTCTTTCGCTATGAACAATTCCAGCCCCGGCGTGCATCCATTGTACTTCTCCTGCCTTAGCAACCTGATCATGATTCCAACTATCCCGATGTCTTACTTCGCCCTCTATAATAAAAGTAACCGGAGAAAATCCTCTATGCGGGTGTGGTCCAACACCTTGGTGTTTAGCAGGCCTGTTCTTATTGAACTTCACTGTAGCATGATGCAACAATAAAAAAGGATCTACCTGCTGAATTTTATGAGTAGGTAAAGCCTGTTTTACAGGAAAACCATCCATATCTATTTTCTCTGCCGGAAGTATATATTTTACTTTTTTAAAAACTGTTTCTTCCATAGTTATTCCCTAATTTCTTCTTTTCCGTCTGCATGCAATGCAAACCTACCTTTATCCCGGGGATGTGCTTGCTCGGTTTCCGGCCATGGCCACCCACCAAACTGAGTTTGTTGAAAATCTTGTAATGCCTGCTGAATTTCACTTTGAGTATTCATTACAAATGGACCATATTGAGCCACTGGTTCATTTATAGGTTTTCCTTGAAGCACTAAAAGAAAGGCCTCGGTTTCACCATTTTTTATTTCCAGATCTTCTTTAGAAACTACATGGATCACATGAGCTTCAGCAATTTCATTTCCTTCAATACTTATATTATTTCCTTTATAAAAGTATAAACTTCTAGTCACATCTTCCTCACTTGCAGGCAGAGTGTAAATTGCATTTGCCTCCATCTTAATGGTAAGTACCATCACTTCATTATCTGGGTCTGCAGCCCATGAGTCTGGAGTTGGGGAAAGCGCCGAAACATCTCCTAACTTTCCAGCTATTAAGTTGATCTCTGTTTTATTGCCATTGGAATCCTCCTTTGTAATAAGTGGAATATCCTCCGCCCATAACATTTTAAAATGAGGAGCTACCATTTTATTTGCTTTAGGAAGATTTAACCATATCTGAAAGATCTCCAAAGGATTTCCTTCATTTTCCTTTATAAGTGGGAAGATTTCTGAATGTTGTACTCCTTTTCCTGCTGTCATCCATTGCACATCTCCTGCTCCAAATCTTCCAGCTGCGCCTAAAGAATCTGTATGATCTACAAAACCTTCTTTATTGATGGTAATAGTTTCGAATCCACGGTGTGGATGAAAAGGAAAACCCGGCATTGTACTACCATGATACATTCTCCAACCATCTTTTAAAGTAAAATCTTGTCCTATATTTCTATCATCTAAAGAAACCGCAGGCCCCATTTTATTATTCCCCTTAGGATATTCATCCCTATGGTGAGCACAAAACAAAAATGGGTCACTAGTTTCCCAAGGAAAGCCAAGAGGTTTTATATTTTTGATCTTAGTATTAACCATATATGTAAAGTGTAAATTCTAATAATAACAACAATAAAGTTACATATTTATAGCTTTTTTGGTCGTTAAATATGCCAAAACTCTACAGTTTCATTTAAAGGCCTTAATGGAGTTCTCTTTGATGAGATCTGAATATAAATGAGAGTTCCTATAAATAATAGGCCGAGATACCATGAGTTACTAACTAAATCAAGATAATCAATTTTCCCCCCAGCCAAGCTTAGAATAATAAGGCATTGTGCTCCATAAGGCAATAAGCCTTGAATACAACAAGCAAAAATATCCAGGATAGATGCTACTTTTTTCGGGTTTAACTTAAACTGATCGCTTAGTTGTTTTGCAATGGGACCAATTATGATAATCGAAACTGTATTATTTGCGATTGCTAAGTTAGTAGCGCTTACTAAACCAGAGATGCCAAAATAAGCTGTTTTAGAATTCATCTTAGTGGTGATAAAATTTATAAGAAAGGTTATTCCCCCTGCCCTAGTTACCAAGGCTGCTAAACCACCAGTTAATAATGAAAGAAGAAAAATCTCTGTCATACTAGTAAAACCTTCATAAGAAAGTTTAGCAAATTCCAGCAAGCCAAAATCTCCGTAATAAATTCCTAAAATTCCCGCAGCAATTATTCCTATAAATAGTACCACAAAAACATTTAATCCAACCACAGCTAGCGTTAACACCAACAGATAGGGCAGTATTTTAATAATTTCTATGGAAGAAGAAGTGTCTAATTGAATATTATCATTTAAAGCAAAGCCTTGAACCAGTAATATTCCAACGGTGATTATAGCTACAGGTCCAGCAATTAGTATATTTTGCTTGAATTTATCTTTCATATTAACTTGCAAAGATTGGGTAGCAGCGATTGTGGTATCTGATATTATAGACAAGTTATCACCAAACATAGCACCGCCTAAAAGTGAGGCACTTAATATTCCTAGAGAAACATCTGTAGTTTCCGCAAAACCCATTACAACAGCTCCTAAAGCAACAATTGCTCCAACAGAAGTTCCGGTTGCAATAGAGAGAAATGCCGCAATTATAAATACCCCAGCATATAACCAATGAATAGAGATATATTGCAACCCAAGTTCTACAATGGCGTCTACACTCCCGGTTGCTTTGCAAACAACCGTAAATGCACCCGCCAGTAAATAGATAAGGCACATGGTTAAAATTTTATCATCTCCACAACCTTTTAAAAGAGTAGCTATTTTTGCGTTTATACTGCCTTTAAACATGGCCAATGCTAATACTATCCCTAGTATTACTGCAATTGGAGATGGTAGCTCGTAGAAATCATTTAGATAGATGCCTGCACCTAAAAAGGTTAAAACAAATAGGAATAGGGGTAATAGAGCATAAAAATTCCCCTTGGTTTGAGTCGCATTCGAATTATTCATAAATAAAATTTTTATGAATCTTAAAAGAGGAAATAAAAGCAATATAGAGGAAGTAGTGATTAACATTTGTTCCAAAGAAATGGCTTATCATTTTTAGCACCTTGCTCGTTATTGCAGGTTGCTATCTCTCTTGAGATTCTTGATAATTAGCCGCGAATATAAAGTTTTATTTAATTGAGAGTTCTTAAAACTGAATTAATTTTCCTTAAAAATTTGAAGTGTTTCTCACTTATATAGAAGACTACAATTTATTATTTGTTATATATTAAAGAAAAAAAATGGGGCTAAATAATATGATTTCAATTATTTAGCCCCATTTTTTCTTTCCGAATTTCAAAATAATAATATTTTGTTTAGTTCTTTAATCCTATAAAAAGGGAATTCTTTATAAAATTATTTTTTTTATAAATAAATCTGCAGTTCGCTATGCTAGCTTCAGAATTACAAGCTACAGAAATAATTTATTTAATAGATTCCATATAAATCTTCTCCACCTTATCTCTTGCCCAAGGGGTTTTTCTTAAAAACTTTAAACTGGATTTCACTGAAGGATCATGAGTAAAACATCTAATAGGTAACATTTCACCCATTTTTTCCCAGCCATGTTTTTCAACCAAATGCTCAATGATATCGACCAGTTTCACTCCGTGTAACTGATTATTATGCTGTTTTTGAGGTATTTTATTATTATCCATATTTATGTTTTTAATTTTTATTTCCTACCAATCTATCGGCATGTAATCTTTAAGGAATTTCCCACACCAATGTTTCCCTGTATTAATTCCATCAAACAATGGATCCATTACTCTTGCTGCGCCATCTACAATATCCAAAGGTGGTTGAAAATCATGTATTTCTACCTTTTTCTTAGATAATTCTGCAGGATCTTCATCGGTCACCCAACCAGTATCCACGGCGTTCATAAAAATTCCATCTTTAGCGAAGGTTGCTGCAGAAGTATGAGTCATCATATTTAAAGCCGCTTTTGCCATATTGGTATGTGGATGCCTGTCTTCTTTTTTAAATCTATGAAATTTTCCTTCCATGGCAGAAACGTTTATAATATGCTTTTTGCCTGTATTCTCCTTTTTCATAAGGTCTGAAAGGCGATTACATAGAACAAATGGAGCAACAGAATTCACTAGTTGTACCTCGATCATTTCTGTAGTCTCTATCTCCCCTAGCCTTAATCTCCAACTATTGGTTTTTCTAAGATCTACTTGCTGTAGATCTGCATCTAATTCTCCTTCCGGAAAAACTTCCTTAGTAGAAAGTGAATTATCGAAACTATAAGGGATCTGTGATAATTTTGCCGAAGCTCTTAATCCTATTCCCGGTTCTGGTCCGTGCCAAGTAACTGGCAATACATTATTTTGATTATTAGAAGCTCCTTCAGTTAATGACTTTAACTCTTGTAAAGAATTATAATGATCTGTTAGTAGATCTTTAGCGAATTCCGGTAAGGAATCGAATGGTAATTCTTCCTTCTCCATTAAATGAGCAAAAAATCCTGATGGTCTTCGCACTGTTTGAGCAGCGTTATTAATAAGAATATCCAATCTTTCATAATGTTGCTCTATGAAATTACAGAAAATCTCTACACTAGGGATATGTCTAAGGTCTAATCCGTGGATCTTTAAACGATGTCCCCATTCCTGAAAATCGTGTTCTTTTGAAAATCTCAAGGCCGAATCTACAGGGAATCTGGTAGTTGCAACAACGGTTGCACCTGCTTTTAATAACATAAGTGTTATATGATATCCAATTTTTAATCTGGATCCGGTTACCACAGCTACTTGTCCAGTTAGATCGGCGGTTTGATAGCGTTTTGCATAGTTATAATCGCCACATTCTGTACACATAGTATCATAAAAATGATGCAATTTGGTATACATGGTTTTGCATACATAACAGTTACGTGGAGATTCTAATTCTGGACGTTCATCTTTTGGAACTTCTACTAAACTGGGAGCAATAAAGATAGTAGCTTCTCTAGCACTTCTAATTCCGGTTTCTTTTCTAGCGTGTTTATCACGCTCAATCATCTTCCTTTTTGCTGCTTTTTTAGAATCTTTTTTTCTCTTAATAAATTCATCTCTACTGGGACGAGTAAGTGCTCCAGCAGCTTTCATTAAGGCAATTCTTTTCTCTTCAGAAAGATCAAAAATTTGATTAGAATCTTCAACCAAAGATTCCAACATAGAGATACAAAGATCTATCTGTGCCTCATTTAAATTTTCAGTTATTTCCTCTTTTTCAGAACTCATTGAATAAAATTTTCAGTCTGCAAATATAATTTTATTATCTCCTATTTAGTGCAGGTTGTATTTAAAATATAGGATTATTAGAGTGATTTCCTTTTTATGATTCAGGAACTAACGACTTGTTATTGTAAACATTTAAAACAAGAAGATTTATTTAAGTTCCATTTTATAAAAAGCAAGGAACAAAATCTTATATTTCAGTAGCAAAAACTTATCTAAGAAATATTTGATTATTAATTTAAAAGTTTGATATGAAATTTGAAAATAAGAATATCTTAATTACTGGGGGATCTAGTGGTATTGGAAAAGCCTTGATCTCTGAACTCTTTAATAATGGAGCAAGAACGATTGCTGTGATAGGAAGAGATCGGTCTAAAATGGAACCATTAAAAACCAAATATCCAGAAATTAATTTTTTGTTCTTAAAAGCGGATGTGGCAAAGCTGAATGAGATAAAAGATGTTATGCAACTAATTGGAAAGGTTTGGGATAGAGTAGATATTTTAATTAATAACGCAGGTGTTGTGAGTGCAGGAGCTTTAGAAGATATTTCTGATGAAGATATCATCGCACAACAGAATATTAATACCACTGGTCTTATATTATTAACTAAACATGTGCTTCCACTGCTTAAGAAAAGTGAAGATGCTGCGATTATTAATATTTCTTCAGGCTTAGGGCTTATTGGAATGCCATTTTATGCTACTTATGCAGCAACTAAGGCAGCTGTAAAACAGTTTTCTGAAGCCATTAGACGAGAACTTAAGGATTATCCCATACATGTTATGACAGTTTATCCAACTGCAACAGATACTCCTATGATGGAAAGTGCAGCCTCTAAAAATATGGATACTCCAGAGCTCGTTGCCCAAAAAACCATAGAGGGTTTAAAAAATAAAGAAATAGATATAATTCTCGGTGGGGAGCAACGAATACAGGATAATAAGGATAATTTTAATGATCCTTTAAAATTTGATGAAAAAGTAAATAGCATGTATGATACTATGAAAAGCAGAGCGAAAAATCACCGTTCCATGTAAATCATATTTCGAATAACCGATTTAAATTTAAATCAGTCTCACCCTTACCTTCTTATTCTTGAGTTTCGTATTATTCAAACTTGCAATAAGCGATTGCACTTTTTTTGCCGGGACTGAAACAAAACAACAATCTTGTTTCAGTTCAATTGCTCCTAATTCATCTTTTTCAAGCTTTCCTTGTTTAAAGAACAATCCTGCAATATCTCCTTTGGATATCTTATCTTTTCTACCTCCAGAAACAAAAATGGTTTCCCAAAGCGTATTCTTAGGAGTTTCTCTAGACTTAAGATCTTTCAACTCGTCCATTTTTATAAAGCTTGGAAGATCTTCTTTTACCCACTTAATAACATATGCATTTCCACTCGCATTCATTCTAGCAGTTCTACCATTTCTATGGGTAAATTCCTCTTCTTTTAGCGGAAGTTGATAATGAATAATGAAATTAAGCTCAGGAATATCTAAGCCTCTAGCAGCAAGATCTGTGGCAACTATAATATTGTGTGTTCCATTTCTAAATTTAATTAGAGAACGTTCTCTGTCTTGTTGTTCCATACCTCCATGAAAACAACCATGAGAAATTTGATTCTGATGCAGAAAATCACTCACTCTTTGAATACTATCTCTAAAATTACAAAACACGATTCCTGGCTTATTGCCAATATGATCTAATACCTCTTTTAATGATTCTAATTTATCTTTGGAATTAGAATTTATGGTTTTAATCTGAAGCTGAGATTCCTTCTTGCCATTTAGATAATTTATATGTGCAGGATCTTCTAATCCCACAAATCTCGGGATCACAATTTGCTGTGTAGCAGAGGTAAGTATGCGTTTTTCAATATTTGGTAAAGCTTGGATGATCTCTGTCATTTGCTCTTCAAATCCAACTTCTAAAGATTTATCGAACTCATCTAATACTAAAGTTTTAATTCCTTCTACAGAAAATGTTTCTCTTCTTAAATGGTCTGAAACTCTTCCAGGTGTTCCAATTAAAATGGCAGGTTCATGCTTCAACTCTATTTTATCCTTAGAGAAAGGTCGACCTCCATAGACAGCATTGGTTTTGTAACCTGTACCCATTTCTCTAATCACTTGTTCTATTTGAATGGCAAGTTCTCTGGAAGGAACCAAGATCAAGGCTTGAACTTCAGGTGAATTCATATCTAACATTTCTATTATTGGTAATAAAAATGCCAAGGTTTTTCCGGTTCCGGTTGGTGATAATAAAACAACATTAGAAGTGGAACTTATTATATTGCAAGCCTCTTCCTGCATAGGATTCAGTTTTGCTATCCCCATCTTTTTCAAGATTTCGCTTTGATCTTTAATTGTATTTGCCATTTTGCAAAAGTACAGCTAAATCCGATACTTCTTAAGGTTTCTGAAGTTGTGACACTTAAGTTATTTCAACCATAATAAAGGTCGTATCTTTGCCCTTCAATTAATCTCACACATTTGCATCCAAAGAACATACATAACGAAGCTTATAATTTTGACGAACTTGAAAAAGCACAACCAGAATTATCACAATACATTATAGCCAATACCAATGCTGAAAAAACCATTGATTTTGGTGACAATCAAGCAGTACTTCATTTAAATAAAGCGCTCTTAAAGCATCATTATAAGGTAACCGATTGGAATATCCCACCTAAATATTTAATTCCACCAATACCTGGAAGAGCAGACTATATCCATCATCTTGCCGATCTTCTTGCTGAAGAAAAATTAACTCCAGAAGTTAAAGGTCTGGATATTGGAGTTGGAGCAAATTGCATCTATCCTATTTTAGGAAACAGCATTTATCATTGGAAAATGGTAGGTGCAGATATCGATGAAAATGCAGTAGTAGCAGCGCAAAACAACATAAGCACTACCAAAAAACTGAGTCAGAATATCGAAATAAGATATCAGGATGATCATTCTAATATGTTTAAAGGAGTGATCAAAGAAGGTGAGTATTTCAACTTTAGTATGTGTAATCCTCCTTTCCATTCTTCAAAAGAAGAAGCAGCTAAAACAAGTAGGAGAAAGACTAAGAACTTAGGGAGAGAAATTGGAAGTCCATTAAATTTTGGTGGAGAATCTAACGAGTTATGGTGTAACGGTGGAGAAGCTTTATTCTTAAAGCGAATGATAAAAGAAAGTGCCGATTTCAAAACTCAAGTTGGCTGGTTCACTTCTCTGATATCTAAAAAGGAAAGCCTTTCTAAAATATACAAGCAGTTAGATAAACTAAAAGCAACTTATAAGGTGATACCTATGAGTCAAGGAAATAAGAAAAGTAGGTTTATCGCTTGGAAATTTTAAAGCTTCAGAGAAGCTGTAATCTCCTATAATAAAAACCAAATAAAAAAGCTCTTCAAAGTTAATTGAAGAGCTTTTTCTGTTATAGAACATCATAAAGCTATTTTGCTATTCTTGGCTTATTTAAGTTCATTCAATAGAAAACCATATTTAAAGGAATTCTCTAAAACTTTATCTTCCATATTACTGGCTCCATAATGACCAGTTTTATTCTGCGTCCATAGTAAAACCGGATTTTTTTGATTGGGATTGTTCTGCATTAAAGCGGTAAATTTATAAGAGTGTAGCGGCGGAACCCGATCATCATATTTTCCTGTCATAATGAGTGTAGAAGGATAATTTTTGTTGTAATCTAAATTATGATAGGGTGAATAAGAAAGCAGATTTTTAAATTCCTCTTCGTTTTTTACACTTCCAAATTCAGACAGATTTGTGTTTGTAGCCCCCACTGTAAAGTTTTCGAATCTTAGCATATCTAAGACACCAACATCTATGGCTGCCGAGCCATAAAGATCTGGACGCATTGTAATTGCCGCTCCCATCACCAAGCCTCCGTGAGATGCCCCTGTAATTGCTATTTTCTTAGGAGAAGTATAGCCTTTTTCAATTAGGAATTCTGAGGCACTAATGAAATCCATAAAGGAATTTTTCTTTTTTAAATTCTTACCATCCTGCCACCAGGAATTACCTAGCTTTCCTCCTCCTCGCACATCTACATACGCAAAAGCTCCATCGTTTTCTAGGAAATATATAATTCCCGGGTCATATCTTGGAGTTCCCATATTACCGTAACCACCATATGTTTTCAATAAAAATGGAGTACTTCCATCGGTTTTTAATTCATTTTTAAAAACTATGAATATTGGAACTTCTACCCCATCATGAGATTTAAAAGTGGTTTTTCTAAATTTATAATCTTTAAAATCAAAGTTAACTTTTGTTTTATCATATAATTCTGAGGTAAATTTTTCCAGATCCAATTTGTATAATACCTGCGGAATTGTAAAAGATTCTACTGAATAAATAAATCTTTTTGAATCCTCATTAAAATTCATAGTACTCAAAGAGAGACCAGGAGTAATACTTAATTCATTTAAAACCTGCCCATCATAGTCTATTGCTATTATAAAATCATTAGCTTCTCCCTGATAGGATAAAATGATCTTATCTTCTAGTACCTCTTGCCCCGTTAAAATAGCATTTTCATATGTTGGTGATAAGTTTTTCCAGTTCCCAGGGTCTTTCGGATCGATTGCAACTAATAGCTGTTTATTGTTCATGGCTGTTCTCGCAATGATCCTATTTTTCTCGAAGCCACGGATGTTCAATTCATATTTTAAATTTTTTAAAAGAGGTCTAAATCGAATATTATCTTCTTTAGCTTCGTAATAGTAATAACTGTAAGTCTTAGATTCTGGCTCCTCTTTCTTAATTATATAGATCTCCTCTTTTGCATCACTATATAAATCAAAAGATTCTGAACTATTTCTGGTTTGATAACTTGATCTTTGCTTTGGTCATTTCCAATTAAATGATATCTAATTTTTGGATAAATAGTCTTTCCATTTAAAGAATCATTTGGATATTCTGTATAAAAAAAGCCGTTTTTATACCAGTTGATATCAGAAAATTTAGTGTCTTCTATTAGATCGTTTAATATCAACTTATCATCGATCTTAACAATTTTTATAACATTCCAATCACTTCCATTTTGATTATATTGAACCGCGAGATATTCATTATTTTTGGATGTTTTTAAATTGGAAATATTAATATCTCCATCAGTAGAAAACTTGGAGCTTCTTAAAAAAGGTACATATTTTCCAGTGGCTCCATATTTATAAAATATATCTGGAGTACCATAAGTATTAATATAATATAAACTAAAATATCGTTTGTTTCTATTTTTATCTGTACGTTCCTCTCTTCTCAAGAAATCTACATCACTAAACATGTACCTATTTATTTCTAAATAAGCTCCAGACTTGTTTAGCATTTTTTTTAAAATCTTCTCTGATACCTCGTTTTGCTCATCTACCCATTTAGATACTTGCAATCCTTCTTGGTTTTCTAACCATTGATAATTATCTATGATTGTTGTGTCGTGATATACATCTTCTACCGGATCTATTGGGGAGCTTGGATATACTATTTGAGATAATACGGGTTTAGAGATAAGAAAGAAAAAAATCAGTGTGGGGCAATACTGTAAATATTTCATAAATAGATTTAGACTCGGAGTTTTAAAAATTTAATAATACTCAAGAGAATTTATCAAAACCAATGAATACCATATAATTTGAGGCCATAAATATAATATTATATGTTAATTACAAAAACTCAAAGTCAAAAAAATAATCTGAAATCCATTGTTGATATAAAGACAAAAAAAAGCCTTTTAGAGTTTAATCTAAAAGGCTTTTTGTGAACTATTTAAGTGAATCTACTGTAACACAGGCTCTCTTTTTGTTTTAACTTTATAATCTATATAACCTTCTGGCCCTCCACTATAAAAAGTGTCAGAATCCCAATTATCCATTGGAACACCTTGTTCAAACCTTTCTACAAGATCTGGATTAGAAATAAATAATTTTCCAAATGCTACAAGATCAGCATTACCTTCTTCAATAACTTTATTTCCCTTTTCTTGGTCAAAACCACCGTTAATCATTAAGGTTCCATTATAAATAGGTCTGTAATGTTTTGCGATATTTGGTTCTGCAAAAGGAACTTCAGAAACATCTGTAAAAGGTTCAGATAAATGTAGATATGCAAGATCGTAATCATTCAATTTTTCAACTATATAATCGAAAGTAGGTATGGTTTCCTGATCTAATGTAATTCCAAAAAGTTTGTGCATAGAAGGATTTAATCTCACCCCTATTTTATTGGAAGGGATCACTTCTTTTACAGCATCCAAAACTTCAAAAAATAACCTTGCTTTATTTTCTATATTTCCGCCATATTCATCTGTCCTTTGGTTTGAACAATTTGTGAAGAACTGATGAAATAAGTAACCATTAGAAGAATGTATTTCTACACCATCAAAACCTGCTTCTACAGCATTTTTTGCTGCATTTTTAAAGTCTTGCACAGTGGTTTTTATATCTTCAATAGTCATTTCTCTAGGAGTAACCGTGTCTTTAAATCCTTCTGGAGTAAAGGCTTGTGCATTTGGATTTACAGCAGAAGCAGATACGGGTAAGGCTCCATCATGGAAATCTGGATGAGACATTCTTCCTACATGCCATAACTGAATGAATATTCTCCCATTAGCTTCATGTACTGCTTTGGTTACTTTTTTCCAAGCTTCTACTTGCTCTTTAGAATGAATTCCGGCGGTATTTATGTATCCTACAGCTTGTTTTGAAACTTGAGAACCTTCTGTAATTATAAGACCTGCACTTGCACGTTCTTTATAATATTGAAGATGCAAATCTTCTGTAGGTTTATTTTCAGGATTGCTTGCTCTACTCCTAGTTAATGGTGCCATCACTACCCTATTTGGAAGTTGAAGATCCCCCATTTTATAGGTCTGTAATAAGGCTTGTTTAGTACTCATGCTTATTTTAGTTTTTTCATTAAAAGATCTGCTACTTTAGAAGATGATGCTGGATTTTGACCAGTAATTAAAAGTCCGTCTTCTAATGCATAAGGTTGCCAATCTCCTATTTTGCTATAGTTTGCTCCTTTTTCTTTCATCATATCTTCAATTAGAAATGGCACAACATCTGTTAATTGTACAGCCTTTTCCTCTCCATTTGTAAATCCAGTAACGTTTTTACCTTTTATTAAAACATTTCCGTCTGTATCCTGTATATTTTTTAAAATTGCAGGAGCATGACAAACAAAAGAAACTGGTTTATTGTTAGCTATAAAAGATTCTATTAAATTCTTAGATGTTTTGCTTTCTACAAGATCCCATAAAAGACCATGTCCTCCTGGATAGAAAACAGCATCAAAATCTTCTTGATCTACATCTTCTAATTTCTTAGTATTTGCTAAAACCTCCTGAGTTTCTTTATCCTTATCAAAACGCTTAGTGTCTTCTGTAGCTGCATCTTCTGTATCACTATTTGGATCTATAGGAGGTTGACCACCTTTTGGAGAAGCTAATGTTACATTATAACCTGCATCTGTTAATTTATAGTAAGGTGCCGCAAATTCTTCTACCCAAAATCCAGTCTTATTACCGGTATTACCCATTTCATCATTGCTGGTTAATACAAAAAGTATATTTTTCATAATATATATTTTACTTGATTAATGAAAACAAAGTTATCAGAAAATCTGCGGAAATTACTTGATGTAAGTTAGGACGAAGTGTTAAAAAAAGTTAAGCTAAAGCACTTCTTTCCTTATTCTACTTAAGCTTTCAGGTTTGAGACCTAAATAATTAGCTATGTGATAATTTGGAACTCTTTGCTCTATCTTGGGATAAGATTCGCAAAATTCTAAATACCGCTCTTTACCACTTTTTTGAAGGCTAGATAATATTCTTGTACGTAGAGAAACAAAAGCATTTGTGGTTTTAATTCTAAAAAATCTTTCGAATTGCGGAATGCGAGTATATAATGTTTCTAAGGCTTCCCGATTAATGGCTAATAGCACTGAATCTTCAATGGTTTCTACATATAATTTGGCAGGCACTTTATTGAAAAAAGCTTCAAAATCTGAGATCCACCAATCTTCTAATGCAAACTGAATAATATGCTTATCTCCAGTTTCGTCTAAATAATAAGCTTTTAGGCATCCAGAAACAACATAATATTCTGAATTTACAAGATCCCCGGGTTCTATTAATAAACTCTTTTTAGAGATCTTAATCTCTTCCAAGATGCTACTGAATTCCTGTTCCTCACTTTCGGAAAGTGATATTACCTTTTTAAGGTGATTTAGAATATTAGTATGTACGCTATTCTCGCTCATTATCTAAACATACATTTTTGAAATGCAATTTAATATTTAAATTTCTTCCTCTACTTCTTCATCATTATGTGTTTTTCCTTCAAAAGCATCTACATATTTTAGATCTTGAAAGAAGTATTTAGAAGATATTACAGTAACTAAAGCAGTATTGTCTTCTTGTATTTCTGTATTCATTTGCCAAATAATATTCTCTGCTTCTACGAATGAGCCAGAGCTTAATTGTTCAGTAAATAATCTATTTATTAATGTATGTTCTGGCATTCCTTGAGCCAACAATCTAATTAGAGCAGCTTCTGAAATTTGATTATCAATAAGTAGATCATCCAATTTATTAGAAGTTATTTTCACTTCAAATTTTACAGCCTCAGGATGTGGAAACTTTCCGTTGAAGGCATCGTAAAGGATTTGTCCCGTATTAAAAAAGTCTTCATGAAAGCCTATTTCAGCATATTCTTCCCACATTTTTTCTTCCCTCATTTCATTGGAAAGATTATCTATTTGTCCAGAATTTAAACGATCATTAAAAACATATCCTAGAATTAGTTTTGCCGCTTCTTCAGGTTCATTATCTGCAATAGACATGTAACACATATCTTTTAGGTCGGCATCAGTTATTTCAGAAATATCTCCATATTCCATCACTCCTAGCAAATCCTTATATTTCTGCTTATCCCAATAATTAGGTAATTCCAGAATAGCTTCAAAGTTTAATATCTCTGCTTTATATATAGTATTCATTTCTCTGTTGAATTTTGATGTTGTAACTATCTAAATTTTTTAGATCTGCCAAATGTGACTAATTACAAGGGATTTCTATCACAACGCAAGGTTAATTTACCTAGAAGCTTCATCCAAAACAGGAGCTTTCCATTTGGTAGTACCAACTTTAATACTATTTGCTTCTTTTAATGCTTTAGAAGATCGACGCTTATCGTAAATCATTGCAAAGGTCATAATTAAACTGGTTCCGATAATTACAAATAACAAGATCCCGGGTTCAAAACTTTCTATTTGAGCCTCCACTGGAATTGCATAAAATAAGAGTACTGTAATTAATCCCCGTGGTGCAATAAATAACTGCGGAAGGATATCTGCACCTATAAAAATCCTTAGTAGTATGAATCTAATTCCGTAGATAGATCCAATGATCATTAAACTTATAAGTGCCACATCTACATTCCAAAGAGAAGCGATAGTAATTGTTAAACCGAAGATCACAAAAAAGAAAGTTCTTACTACGAAGGCCGTTTCTGCAGTGATAGTATGTAACTCATGATAAATATGATGTGCTTTTTCAAAATGAAGATATTTAGAAAGTCTTCCTTTAAAGAATAATTTCATATTGGCAATTACCAACCCAAAGATTAAGATTATGATGAGAGATGATAAATGCATCTTTTTTCCTAAGGCATATAATAAGAGTAATACTCCAATGAGAAGGAATAATTTAACTTGACTCTTTATACGTTGAAAAATTAAAATAATCCCATAACTGGCAACTAAGGAAATTACGATAGTTAAAATTAAATTCCCACTAAAACCTACCAGGCCACCATCTTCCGCAGGATTTAATTTACCTGTTAGAAAATAGAACATCATAATTCCCATAATATCAGAAAAGGTACTTTCATAAATATGAAATTCTCTTTTTGCTCCTGACAATCCTAGTACACTAGGAATAATTATTGCGCTGGAAAGTATAGATAATGGAGTGGCATATAACCAGGCAGATTGCATGGTCATTTCTGGTATAAAATTATATAAGATAAGGGCAGCAACCCATGCTGAAGCTAACAACCCTATTAACGCAATTCCCATAGCTTTTAAAATGGGGACCAGCTTTTCTCGTTTCAATTCCAGCTCTAGTGCGGCTTCCAGTACGATCATTATTAATCCAACTATTCCTAGGACCTCTAAAACGGGGAAAAAGTTAACATTCCCAGCATCCCAATAATCTAATAAATACTGTAGGCCTACTCCCAGTATTATTAACATTAGAACGGCAGGGATATTGGTTTTTTTGGATAACCCGTTAAATAGAAAGGACAGTATGATAATTACCGACACTCCAATTATTAAATTATAAGAGGATAAAATTTCCATATATTAATTCACTTTACGGGTTAATTTTGTTTCTATCTCTTTTGAATTTAAAAAAGAAATAAGATCTTGGGTAGTTGCTCCAGACTCTAAAGTATATTTTAAAATGAGGTCTTCAGGTTCCACCCCATTTTTAAGACTTGGCTTTTCTTCGAAATTTAGAATAGGATTATCAAAAAGAATATCTAAAACAGCATCTTGTGTAAGAATAGTTTTGAGATAAAGGGTTTGTCTTAAAGCACTGCTTTTATTAGAGTTTATAGTAAAACCAAATTCTTCTATATTCTTATAATTCACATATTGCTCCCCATATTCTGTATTAACAATCATTCCTAAAACCATTAATTGTTTTATTTCTCCCTCTAAATCTTTGGATTTAATAAGTGCTCCTTTACTTACAATAGGGTTCGATTTAAATAATATGCCACTTAAGTAATTTTTAATATAAGGAAAGCCAAATATCCCAATTATCAGTATAAGGATAGAATGCGTAATGTAATTAATAGAAATAAAACCAAGCACAAATACTATAACGGCAACTGGAACGTAGAAGAATAAGCTATTTCTTAACCAAAATATAAACTGCTTATTGGTTAAATTTTTCTTAGCTGAATTTTCAATAAGCCGGATCACTATTTTTATAATTCCATATAATGCCAGTAGTCCTATAAAAAGATAAAACAGTCCTTTCCACGAGTAAAATGTAGTAATAGTTTCCATTTAATTTATAGTTCCTCTATATCTCAGAATCTCAAATACATCTGAAGTTATTACTCGGTTTAAAATAAGATTTCCATTAGAGTTTCGGCATAAAACCTTAGTATTTACCAGTCTTTTTATTCCTGAATCGAAATTGATGTTATAGCCCTTACCTAAGAAGCTCTTTAGAAGCACCTCATTAACATATTTGTAGAGGTACACATATTTTAATATGATGAGTTCTTCTGAACTAAAAAAATCTTGAAAGCTACATTCAGCTTCTTCAAAAATTACAAGATTATTATCTATCATTTTAGTGCTATATGCCCAAGCTTGGAGCACCTCACCAATATTATTTTTAAAATCACTGCTTAATTCTTGAACCTTATTTTCAATTTGTTTAGGAGACATTACATTACTATCCTTATTCACCAATTTTTTATGAGAAGCACCATGCCGAATTAAAACAGCCTTAAATATTTCTTCTGAATTGGTTTTATTTAGATCTATACGTGTGGTAAATGCATTAGAAAACGGGAGTCTCTTATCTAGATGTCGTTGCATTGCTTTAGAAATAGAAACCAACACGAAGATCCTGTCAGATTCTGAAAGCACAAAATTAACCAAGGCTCTCACATTATCTAAAAAACTAATATCCTCTGATCTCCAATATTCAAGATCGTCTACTAATAAAACTGGTTTAGTATTATAAATGTTCTTTTTAACTTCCTGTAGAGCTTCTTTTAAATTTTTGTTTGTTTTAAACTTTCTACCTTCTATAGTAATAGTACTATCTGGTGCTAAAACTATAGTTTCCTTGCCAAAATGTTTTTTAGCAAAATCCTCCATGAAGGTAGATTTTCCACTTAAATTATTACCGGTGATAAGAACAGATTTATTAAAGCCATTCTGCCAATCCTTGAAACACGTATCAAGTTTCTTTTCCTCATCTATTCTAGGAACAAGAAATAGATCTCCAATAAAGTTTTTATTTAGAAATAAAGTATCATAATGAGCATTTTCCTCTTTTACCATTCTAAAATTGATACAATTAATAGCTTTCTCAGTTAAATTATCTGGAGAAGTAGAAATGGTTTTTTCGTAGGAAGAATTTAAGGATCTAAATGCTGTTTTAATTTTCTGCAATAGCCCTTTAAGTAGTCCGCTGCTACCTGCGGTATATAGATTTAGTGAAGATTGAAATGAAACTTCCAAAAATTCTTCTGAACCATAAATATTAGTTGCCAGAAGTTGCTTTTCTAATTTGTTCTCAATTTCAGCAATAATTTGTTGCTGCTTATTTATGTTTAATCTAATGGTATTTCGGATCTCCTTTAATGTTGCTATTTGAGGATCAACCGGGGCCAAGGACGAATTATTTTTTAATAATTTCAGGCTACTTTTTAAATTAAGAAGGCTGTGTTTAAAATAGGAAGCCAAGTTATTCTGGTTTTCCCACAGATCGATCAAATAAGGCAACAACTCATAATCTAACCATTTTTTTACAGATCTATTAAAATCTATCTTTTTAATAAGTAAAAGCCCTTCGTTTATAGCTGCTGGGAAATTTAAAGTTTCTAAGGATTTCACCTTGTCTTCAGCAAGATCTGAGAAGCCTTCAAGTTTTCTGCCAGAAGTTTCTATTTTTTTTACTGCAAGATCTATCTCTGAAATAATTGAGGAAATCTCATCATTATCACTCATTTTTTCCAATGAAATTGAGACTGTTTCAATGGTTTTCTCTGAATTTTTTGCCTCTTCTAAACTGCTTTCATAAGAACTAATTGTATAAGTTTTAATCGAACTAAAAATATCGATCACCTTTTGAAAGTCCAGACCTGAATTACTAATTAGTTCAATATGTTCCAGAATATCTACAAATTGCACCTTGTAGATATACCAAGGGTTTTGATGATGCTTTGTTTTTTTGGAAATATCCTTTCCACTCTTTTCAAATCTAGAGATAGTTCTATGCTCTTGTTCTATATTTTTCTGAAATGAGTTTAGAGCTTGATCAAGTATGGATTTAGATTCTTCAAAATGTGTTACAATAGAACCTGTATTTACTACATTTTCCTGTGCCTTATGTGATGCAATTTGAAGTTGAAGAAAAACATCTCGATGCAATAGCATGAGATCCTTAAAAGGTTTTGCTAGGGCATAATGTAATAAATAGCTTTCTTTAGAATTTTCATCTGGAGTGGATAGCTTTTGAAATTCTAAATCTGAAAGTGAAATATAGAAGTTAGCTAATTCTGAAAAATCTAAAAGAATTGCTCTTTTCAATTTTTCAGAATCAGTAATAGTATCTAGTACATTTTTATATTCATTAAGTTCTAATTCGAACTTTTTTGAAGAGTATTCAGATGTAACCTCAGATGGTTCCAAAACTTTTATTTCCATTTATAGATCAAACAACTTAGATGAATGTAATTATACATTAATATCATCTAAAGTTACATACATTTTATCTTAAATGACAAATTTAGCTATATACCATCTTGGAAGATGCAAAACGTAAATCAACCAAATTATAATTTCAGTAAGAACTAAATTATAAAATAGTATTTAAACGAGTTTAAAGTAAGGGTTTAATTATCCCTTTTTAACTCTAACAGCGTTCATTCCTTTCATTCCACGTTCAATTTCGAAGATCACATTATCACCTTCTTTTACTTCATCTACCAATTCGCTAATGTGAACGAAATATTTTTCTTGAGAATCTAGATCATTAATAAATCCAAAACCTTTAGAATCGTTGAAGAATTCAACTTTACCTTTATGGAAAGGATCCTCTTCTATATATTCTTTTTTTGGAACACCAATAACAATACTTTCTGCATCTACTTTTTCCTTCTTTTTATTTGGATCTGGTGGAGTATCTGTTAATTGCCCGTTCTCATCAACATAAACCAACATATCTTCCAAGTCTCCACTTTTAGGATTTGATTTACGCTCTTCTTTCTTCTTCATTTTTTCCTCACGCTTTTTTAAGCGCTTTTTTTCCTTTTCTTTTTTACCAAAACTTTCTTGTGGTCTTGCCATTCTTATCTAAACTATTAAATTATTAAAAAGCTGTTCTATATGAACAGTCTGGAGACTCGTAAAAACACTCGATTTGAAAGCAAAAAGATCTCAAAAAAGATAAAATAATCCTTAATGAGTGTAATTAAATTACTTGAAGGGTATTTATACGATTACCGTTGTGTAAAAGTACAATAAATATAGCAAAAAACATTATGCATTTAACATCTGCCATATTAAATAAAAATTTTTACAAATCAGGTTTCCATCTTTATCTAATGTGCTTATTTGTTCACTGGTATGGCATCTAAAGGGTTTTCAAAACCAATAAATAGGACACAAGGTCCAGAGTTTCCGCATTTTCCAGTATGTGGTTTTTTGGCAGGACCATAAGCATAATAACCTTGTTTTAAAGTTTGAGTTTCTTCACCCTTGTATGTTACCTCAAGTTCTCCAGATAATAAGATCATTCGCTCTGGAGAATTGTGCCAATGGTTAGGAATATCTGTATTTGCTGGTAATTTAAAAAGTATATCCACATTTTGTTTAGACGGATCTCCGTGTAAAACGGCAATTTCACATCCATCTGGCATAAATTCTGGACATGGTCCCCAAGTAATTTCCGAACTATTTGCATCCCTTATAAGAGATTTTTCAAAAGTCATATTATTATTCTCTTGTGCTACTAATACGAATGGAAAAACAGCAAACATTATTAAACTTAATCCAACATTTTGAAATGAACTTATATCTCTTTTCATATTTATAATTATTAAGGTTTAATATTTTGATTTACTCTAAACAAATTTTTAGGATCATACTTTCTTTTAACTTCTACTAAGCGATCATAATTCCCTTTATAACTAGCTTTAATTCGTTCTTCTCCTTCATTCATTAAAAAATTGGAATATGCTCCCCCTGCAGAATAAGGATGTAATGCTTCCCAATAGTCCTTGCACCATTTCGTTATTTTAACAGCATTAGCTGGGTCTGGGTCTACTCCTACTATAACTCCTGCATATTTTGCATCTCTATATGCCCAAGCAGTTTCTGAATTCTTTTTTCTACTAGCAGCTCCGTTTATAGGGTACAAATGCATTTGAGATAAAGGCGTTGGAATTTGAGAACCAAATTTTTTGTGTTGTTTTCTCAATTCTGGTCCGAGTTCATTAAAGAAATCTGCTCGCCAATACCATTGCAATCCAGGTGGCATCAATTCATCAAACATGCTTTGGATTGCTGGATAGGGCATTTCCCCCAAATGCTCAAAAATAGGCTTCAGTTCTCTTGCTGATTTAAATACTTCTTCAGTATTTTTAGGATCACCGAGATAGCACCAAACAATTCCGCAGAACTGTTTATTATGAAGAAAGTCTGGAAAAGGAGGCCCCGGAATTATCATAGTTGCTATAAATCCATTAAGATCTTCTTCCGCCGTTTCAATAAATGTATCGTACCATTTCATAACTTCCTCTGCCTGTTCTATAGGCCACAGCATGGGTCCTCCATAAACTGTTTTCACTGGATGTCCTTGAAATTTAAAAGAGGTAACTATTCCAAAATTCCCACCACCGCCGCGAATTGCCCAAAATAGGTCTGGATATTGATGGTTATTTACAGTGAGGTAAGCTCCATCTGCCATTACCATATCTACTTCTAAAAGACTATCTATAGTTAGACCATATTTTCTAGCCAAATAACCAATTCCACCCCCTAAGGTTAAACCTGCAACACCAGTACTAGAGATCATTCCCGATGGAACGGCTAGTCCAAATGCATGGGTAGCATGATCTACCTCACTCCATAAATTACCAGCACCAATTCTTACCGTATCATCTTCAGCATTAACACGTACGAATTTGATTTCAGAAAGATCTATAACCATTCCACCATCACATAATCCCAATCCTCCACCATTATGTCCACCGCCTCTAATTGCAATTAATAATTTATTTTCTCTCGCAAAATTTACCGCAGTAATTACATCGGCAGCATCAATACATTTAATGATCATTCCCGGATGTTTATTGATCATTGCATTGTAGACCTTTCGTGTCTCCTCATAAACTTTATCATCAGGAAAAATAACTTGGCCTTTGATCTCATTAGTTAATACATCCTTCATGGATATATCTACTGTTCCCGTTAACTCCATAACTAAACTATTTAATAATTAAAGTGAATATTTATTAATAGTATTGAGGTATTCTCATTGCTATTTATTCTAGTTGTTTGGGATATATTCTAAAGGGATGAATGGAGGGATTTAACTGATATTCAGATATTTAAAGGTAGTAAATTTATTTAATTTGAAAGTGGTTTTTAGTAATTTGTAGAGGGAAAAATAGAAAAAGGTATTCTTTTAGAAAGGATAAATTAATCTGTAGACGATTTTGTTACCATTTTTTTTGATTGCCAAGGAAATTTTCCTTCAATTTCTACTTGTAGTGAAATGCTTAAAAATGTTCTTATTAGTACGATCACTCCAAGGGTAAATACTCTCCTTAGAGTTGGTTCTGTAACCACAGTTGCTATAATATCTGCAGCTACCAATACCTCTAACCCTAATAAAATGGCTTTCCCAAGCTCACGTCTTAATCTTGTATATAGATGATTCTTAAATTTTAGCTGAGAAATAACAAAACGTGATATCGCAATTAATGCGCCACAAGCAATAATAACTACCCCTACAGCTTCCAATCCTTTGGCAATATATTCTATATATAATTTTACTTCATCCATTTTACTTATAATAAGTGTTCAAAATATCATGATGTAAAACTTATTTTTTAGTTGGGATCATATAAACTGGAACCTTGGTATTCTTTAAAACTTTAGATGCCACATCTCCAATAAAGATCTTCTCTAAGATGTTATGACTATGTGTTCCAAGTACGATCGTATCTGCTTTCCATTGTTCTGCATATTCCAAAATAACATCTGCAGTATTCCCTTCAACTACTTTTGTAATTACTTGATTTGCGCCTAAATGTGTTTTTACCGTCTCCAAGAAATTCTCTGCGACTCTATGCATTTCTTTATTTATATTTAAATCAATTTCCGCATCAAAACCATCATATCCCATAAATGTTGGATACTGAACTCCATAGTATTGAATATCTGCAATAACATGTAATAAACAAACCTCTGCATTTAAGGCTTTTGAAAGTTGATATCCAGAATTAGCAACTACCTCGGAAGTTGGATTATAATCTATACAAATAAGAACTTTTTTCATAGTTAATTGAAATTAAAGCATATTATCAAAGTAATCAAATTTCAGAATGGGTTACTAATTTCGGTATAAATTGAATAAGCCGCTATACCCATTCCACTTATTTTTAACTTCTTAACAAATTGTGTTAAACCATTGCAAAATATGATTTTGGTTAGTTTTTATCATCAATTATCAATGTATATTTATATAATAATATGTAATTAACAAAATTAAAAATATGAAAACCACTAGAGAAGAAGCTAAAGAAGAGAGTCATAATGAAATTGTAAATAATCTAAATGAACTTTTAGAAAAAAATTATGATGCTGAAAAAGGATTTAAAAAAGCTTTAGAAGATGCTGAAAATCCTAGTTTAAAAAATTTCTTTAAAAAACAAGCCGTAATTAGAAGTAGATTCAAAAATGAAATAGAAAAAGAACTTCATGAGCTTAATGCCCATCCAAAAATAAAAGAAGGAAGTGCAACAGGAAGTTTACATCGTGCTTGGATAGATATTAAGACTGCTCTTTCTGGAAATGATGACGAATCGGTTCTAGAAGAATGTATTAGAGGAGAAAAAGCGAGTGCTAAAGAATATGAAGAGAAATTAAGTAAAGGTCATTTTTCTCCAAATGTAAAAGCAATGCTTACAAGTCAATTACATGAAATTAAAAATACAATTTCCAGCGTAAAACGAATGGAAGATATTGCAGACGATTAAATTATAAAGGATATTATTTAAAAAGCCATCAAAAAATTATTTGATGGCTTTTCTATTTTAAATTCTATTTTCTTAAAAATAACTATTGCTTTACTACGATAACACTAGCCTTAGCGCCAGTAAGTAAATTCCATTCGTTCGTAGTTATTAATTCCCCCTGATCTCCGTATATCTTGAAGGCTGCAGTATTTGGGCCAGAACTACCTTGATTAAGTGCTTCGATTTCTATAGTATTAAAGCCACTATCCAACTTAACAAGAATAGGTGTGTAATTTGCTTGTAATTCTATTACAGATTCTATCATTTTTCCATTCACATAAACCCGCACTTTATCTCCATCTACAAATTGGTAATCTCTACATAAAACCTCTACATAACTTCCTTTGGTTTTAAAATCTCCTAAGTACTGGTCCTTTCTATATTCTTCACTAATTCGCTTATCTTCTGTCCACTTTTTTTCTATAAAATCTCCTGCCGTTAAAAGATCATTACCAGTTTTCATGCTGAATGTTTCTTTTTCTTCTGAAGGTAAATTAGATGTTCTTTCTTTGGTTTTAAAGAAAGGATTGGTAGATTTTCTTGCTGGAATTGAAGAACTTTCTGTTGGTGGAGGAAAAGAAGTTCCTGCTCGTTCTATAGGTGTAGATTTAATAGGTGCTTCCTGAGAAAATCCTAAACTAGAACTAATAACAACAATAAGGAAAACAATATATATTTTCATACAACAAAAATAAGGAATTATAAGAATCTCTATAATATCAAAAATAGCACCATGAAATAGAAAATTGTGTATTTTCTTTAAATGAATGAATAGCTTACTAAATATTCTACTTAAATTTATCCAAAATTCTTTCCATGCAAGTTATTAATCTAGGCGAACACCAATCTATACTAAACAAATTTATTTCAGAGTTAAGAGATGTTTCTGTTCAAGCAGACAGAATGAGATTCCGAAGAAATATTGAGAGAATTGGAGAAGTGCTTGGATATGAATTGAGTAAAACCCTTTCTTATAATAATATTGATGTTAAAACCCCATTAGGAACTGCTACCTGTAATATTCCAAAAGAAGATGTTGTTATCTGTTCCATATTGAGAGCAGGTTTACCATTACATCAAGGTTTGCTTAATTATTTTGATGGAGCTGAAAACACCTTTATATCAGCTTATAGGCATCATATTTCTGAAACCGAATTTGAAATAAAAGTAGAATATCTGGCCTCTCCTTCTTTAGAAAATAAAGTATTGATCTTAGCCGATCCAATGTTAGCTACTGGAAGATCTTTTGTTAATGTATTTAATGCATTAAAATCTATGGGCACACCAAGAGAAATCCACTTAGCATCGGTTATAGGATCTGAGCAAGGAGTTGCACATATCGCTGAACATTTTCCTGAAAGCACTAAATTATGGATCGCTACCGTGGATAAAGAGTTAAATGATAAAGGATATATTGTACCAGGTCTTGGCGATGCTGGAGATCTAGCCTACGGAATTAAACTTCAGCATTAAAAAGGATACCCAATAGCAAAATTAAGCACGGGATTCTGATAATCGAAATTAAACTTCTTGCCATCTGTTGGCCTTTTAACTGCAGCTGCAAGATCAAATCTAATTACGAAGCTTTGGATATCTATTCTTAATCCAGCTCCCACACCCAGTCCAAGTTCATTAATAAAATCACTACTAAACTTTCCTCCTTCTAAAGAATCATTCGTGTTCCAAACATTTCCTGCATCTACAAAAAGACCGCCTTTAAAAAAAGAGTAAATCGGGAATCTGTATTCAACATTGGCTTCTAATCTCACATTTCCTGTTTGATCAAAATAGGAAAGATTATCTTCCGATTCTTCTGGCACATAAGTTCCTGGACCAAGAGATCGCGTTTTAAAGGCTCGAACACTATAAGGACCTCCAGAGAAATACTGCCTTGTATAGGGCATAAATTCTGAATTTCCATATGGCATTCCTAATCCGGCAAATAATCTGGTAGCTATTTTTTGTTCTTTTCCAAAGTTATAATGGTATCTAAGATCTACATCTGCTTTTGCATATTGAGCAAATTCTAATCCTGCAAACTTCTTAGGTGAGCCATCATCTGTTTTAGAACTTACTAGATCTAAAGTGTTTCCTGCAATATCTACATTCAAGCTGCTAAAGAATTGATGTGTTTTGGAAACATCCACCATTCCATTATAAGTAAAAGTATACGTTAGTCCTGCAATAAATTGCTGATCAAAACTAGTTCTTAGAAAGGGATTTGCGATTAAAATATCATCGAATGCCTGTGTTGTATTTGCTAGTTTAACGTAATTAACAGCGATTGGATTAAATTCGTGCGTAATATATTTGTTAGCATTCCAATAGTAACCGAAGCTTCCATAAAATGACATAAGGCTAAATAGATTAGTTCTTGTTAAGTAATCTGCACCAATGCTAATTTTGGTTTTGGGAATTGCATACTTAAAGAAGTCTTTACTTATAGAAATTGGAAAAAGAAGTCTAGGATATATAAGATCTGCTCCTATCCCAAACTCCAAACTATTAAAACCAGATTGACTTCCTTTGGATAACTGAAATTCATATCCAAATTTTCCAGTAAGGTTTAAAATTTCTCCACCTTTAAAAAGATTTCTGTTTACATAAGTAAGGGCCAGATTTGGTCCTGCAAAATTATTAGATTTTGTTACAGCCTGTAATTCAGCTCTAACAGCTCTTTTATTTAGTGGAGATAAGAAAATATTGGCTTCTAAGATTCCTAAACTATCTGTAGAAAGAGAATCTATTTCATCATATCTAATATTCACAAACTTATAAGCCCCAATATTAGATAAACGTCTACTAGTAGCACTAGAAAGCGACGGATTAAAATACTGCCCTTCTTCTAATAGAATAAAAGGGTCTAATCTATTAGGTTTAAAATATTCTATATCTTGAATAAAGTTTTTTTCTGCATAACGAGTAGTATCCTGTGGAATAGAATCGTTACCGATCACATAATTAGGATAGATGTTCACTTTTGTGATTTTATAAGGTACAATGCTTCTTTTTGGTACATCTATTTTTAATCTTAGAAAAGCATCAAATCTTTTGTTTGAATATTGATTGGTATCTGCTTCGAAGATCAACAAACCGGGACTAAAATTATAATAACCCTTTTGTTTTAGATCTCGATCTATTCGTTCTCTTTCTCTCTTTAATTTAAAAAGGTCATAACGCATCCCTTTTTTTATTACAGTTTTAGAAAGTCCTGCCTCAATATCATTATATACCAAAGAACTATCGGAGTCTATTTTATAATGTTCTAAAAGATATGGTTGGGCTAATCGAATGGTATAATCTACACTAGCTTCTTTTTGAATGCTGTCTTCTTCTACCCTTGAAGTAACTTCACTAAAAAAGAAACCTCTATTCTCTAATCGGTTTAATAATAAGGCTTCAGTTTGTGCTTGATCTATTCTAGTAGAATATACAGGTTCTTCCCCAAGTTTTTTATTCAAGAATTTGTTAATGAAACCTGGATTTTCTTTTTGTGCTTTGTAATAAAAAAATAGTCCAGGACGCATTCCCAAGAATTCTTTGTTTTTAACCGGTTTTAGAACGCTCTCCAACTCTGCTCTAACGGCATCAATATCTTTAATAGTATCTATCTTTTCTGTAAAAGCAATTTCAGACCCAGCATATAACAATTTATCTTCAGGGATGTATTTTTCAACACTACAACTATTTAAAACAGTTAGCATAAGAACAATTACAGAAAACATTCGAAATATTTTCTTTGCCGAAAAACATTTATATATATTATTTCTCTTCATCTTTATTAGCTTCGTCTATAATCGCTTTTTCGAATAATTCCTTGAACTTATTGAATTCCTGTGTGAATATAAGTGCAATACCACTTACTATAAGTTGTCCATCAATCACATTATCATATCTATTCATTCTAAAACCTTTCAATCTAAATCTTCCATTCTCTGTAAGTAGGTATTCTAAACTCACATTCCCAATAACCGGGTTAGCTTCTGAAGATTGATCACTACCCTGAATATCTACATTACTTCCCACCCTAACGATTAATCTATCATCTAGTAATTTCTTTTGTGCAGCAACTTCCAATTGCGTTCTATCTTCAGGGTTTGCTCCCTGGTAATCTGTAAAGCTATCCAATCCAAAATCCAGCTCTAATCCAGATTCACCTAATAATTTACTGGATAATAAATTTAACTGATCTGATAATGCCTGGTTAAGATTATCTCTAGCCATTGTTGCTGCCCCTCCTCCACTTCCATCAGTTCCAGATTCTGGGAAGAATTTGTTCAATACTAACAAAGAGAATACTTGTTTGTTTAACTCCCCTTCCTGTTTATTTAATTGTTGTACTCTTCCATAAACTTCACCCCCTATAGCTCCTTGCTCATCTTCAGGCATATCCAAATTAAAGCTTAGTACTGGTTGCATTAACTCTCCATCTACATTTAGGTACACTAAGAAATCTAGTTCTTGTCTAAATCTTCCTTGGTCTCTCTGATCTGCTCCGGAAAGCTGCGCGGCCATTAAGCTACTGGCAGATGTCTCTACTTTATAAACTGCACTGGCATTTAAATTTGCATCGTAAGGATCTCCTGTCCAAGTTATGGTACTTCCATCTACGATTTCAAACCTTCTTTTCACAAGATTATAAAGGCTCATTTCGTAATGCCCAGAACTAACATCTATTCTACCAGACAATGTAGTTCTCCCATTTGGTAAAATGCTAAAAATTAGATCACCTTCTCCAGAAGCTGCTAGATTATCCCCAGTTTCCTGATCAACGATCATATTAAAAACAGCGCTATCGGTTATCGAAATATTCGCATTTACCTCGTACCCCGAGATCACTACAGATTCCTCCTTGGTTTTAGTTAAAATATCATCTGGATCTTCCCTATTAACGAAGATCACAATACCGTCTCGCTCTACGATATCCAATGCTGCTTCTGGTACTATATAAGTGATATTAGTATCTGGCCCTACTTTTAGATCTAGATCTAGTTTTGGTAATAAAAGATCTCCGGTTAATTTGGCTTTAGCATCAAAACTTGCAACTCCATAAAAAAGATCATTGTCCTCTTTAGTAGAATTTAATACCTTAAAATTATCTGCCACAAAATTAAGGTCGAAGCTAGGATTTAAATAGGTTTCTGTTAATATGGAGCCGTCCATTACAAAAGAATTACTATTCTCATCTTGGATCATGAAATCATTAAAATAGATCCCCTCATTATCGATTTTAAGAATTTCATCCTCAAGTAGAAAAGCTGCATTTAACATAGCAACTTCAAATCCAGCATCATTAAATTTGAATTCTCCATTATATTTTGGTTCTAAGGTGGTGCCACTTACTTTCATATTTCCCGAGATAAATCCTTTTCCATTTGTGAGCTCTCCGCCAGAAAACCCATCTAAAGCCAGCATATTGAACTTATTTAGATCTAGATCTAAATTGAGTTTAGCCGCAACTTGATCTGCTATATAATCACCGGTTAGATCTAGATCTACGTTTCCATCTTTAATTGCAAGATTAAAATCGTAGCTATTGTTACCTATAGACTTAGCCTCAAGAGTCAATCTTCCTAAAGGAGCTTCAAGTATTTCAAAATCTAATATTTCGAGATCGGCTAAAATTCCGGTTTCAAGGAAAGGTTCTTCTACTAAAAGATCCCCACTCAATATTCCTTTGGCCAAATATTTATCAGGATTCAAATAGCTTAGAAAAGTTTGTAAAGTGAAGTTTTTAAAATTCACTCCAATATGTTCTTTAGCTATTCCCGATTTATCTGAATAGAAATTCACTAACTGATTTTTATTGGAAAAAGTAAAATCTTGAAACTGAATTCTATTATTTCCAAAAGAGATTTGATTATTGGCAGGAAGTGTCCAAGCCTGATTGTTAAGGATTATATCTTCTGGAACTACATGTAAATAAAGAATATCATTAGATTCGGAAATTTCTGTTTTCACATGCACTATTTGCTTCTTATCATCAAAAGAGCTAAAGTCCATATATAATTTGCGGTTGTTGATTCTCCCATCCAAAAGTGTCTTTTTAATTGCAAGCGGTCCTGCTGTAAGTGAATTCAGTCCGAAATCGAATTTAAGATCTGAAGCATCAGAATTTACATTAAATGAGAGACTATCTATCTCTGTTCCCCAGAAATCGATATACGGAATATTAACTGAACCTACCAGAGTTCGTTCCTTTTCGCTAAAATCCATTTTAATATTAATAGTATCCAAATCTGTTAACCTTGTTACAAAAACATCACTTAAAATTGGGGCATCTATAAATTTACCTCTAACAATCACTGAAACTGGATTCACTGCTGTATCCCTTATCTTTTCAGGATGTAGATAACTGGTAAAATGTGTTTGCAATGAAGAAGTAAGATCTGCAGGATTCGCATTAGATCGCAATGTGAGATCCAACATCTTATTTGTGATATCCAAAGATGTGGAATCTGGTAAGACAAATGCCGAAAGCCCTAGATCTCCAAGTAAGTAAGATTGATTATCATAGATAGCTAATCCATCGGTAACAGCTGCATTTACATTATAACTTTCTAAATCTCCTTTAAATGTGGCATTTATTTTAAGAGCGCTTGTAATTTGTTTTTCAGTAAAACCTAATGCATTTAAATTAGCACCTTTTACAGCTATATCCATATCAATTTGACTTGCTATGGTATCTAAATTCACGTATGCATTAAGAGCAATATCTAAATTTTCATCTTTATATAATGCGGTTAATGGACCTTCCCCATCTAAAAACTCACCATTTATATTAAGATCCTTTATGCTATAATTATTCAAAGAAAGATTGGTAATGTTGGCATCCAAATTGGCATTTAAATGGTTTAAATCTTTCCCTTTTCCGTTGGTAGTAATTTTTAGATCTAAGCTGCCAAGATTCTCCATCTTCAACAATCTGCCAAGATCAAGTTTAACTGTTTCTAACTGAGCATTAAAAGCGATCTCTTCATCAAATTTGAAATCGCCAATCATTTTTAAATCCCCATTGGACGTTTGTAAATAGGAATTTGTTTTTAATGAAGTGAGATCTCCAGAAAAACTACCTTTTAAATTGACAAGTTTAGGTATTTCAATTCCGAGATCTTCTTCCTTTACGAATCTCTTAAGATCGTTTCTAGAAGATATAAAATTTACGTTCCTGAAATCGTAACTTAATTTATCTATATCTAAGGGGTTGTTAAGCGTTCCATTTGCGTATAATGAAGTGGAATTTCCCCAATTAATTGCTGTATTAGTAAGGTTCAAAGAAGTTCCAGAACCTTCCAGTTTAAATTTACCCGATAGATTCTTAGCGCTTAAAGCTCTTATATATTCATTCTTCTTTAATTCTGGTAGATATATAAAGAGATCTTTCATATCTGCTGCAAAATTAGACACCTCTGCCTTTAGATCTATTTGCTCTGGAGAGTTAATAAGCTGGGTGATACTACTATAGGAAAGTAGTGCATTTCCATCAATTACATTATCATTTAATTTTAGCTGAAGTCCATCTAAGCTTAAATTCGTATTGGTCACATTTAAATCTCCCTGAAGTTCTTTTAAATTTAAACCTGAACTTTCTTGAAATGTGAATTCTTTAATTGATGCACTAGCAGTTTCATTTTTCAAATAAATGTCGCTCGCTTCAAAATTAAGTTCTGTAATTGAGATCGCATTTGGATCATATATATCAGTATTAACTGAAGCTCCATTTACTAAATAGGTGAATTGATCTTCTTTAAAAGAGACTCTGTTTACTTGCACATACCAATTTGGCCAAACAAATTCTTCCAAAGCAATTTCTAAATCTTTCGGCGCTTCCTCTAATTTTTTATCTGTTGTAGAAGTTACCTCCAAAACAATAATGCTATTATTTAATGATATTTCATCAATTAAAATATCATTATTAGCAAGATCTATTTTCGGAATTTTGGTCTTTATAAGTCCTATATCTAATTTCGTAGCTAAGCCATCTGGAGATGAACTATAATAAGCAGAAACATTTTCTATCTCCAATTCCTTTATGATGATAAAAGGTAAAGTAGCTGCAGGATCATCATCAGAAATGGGAAAAGGTTTATTCTGAATATAAACCACAGAAGAATTTGCCAATCTTGCCTTAGAAATATTAAATTTCATATTCTCCATATCGGTCTCTTCCATCTCCAATTGAAGTTGTTCTAATTGCAAATCGGCTTCAATTCCACCAACTTTATCTTCAAATGAAATTTTGAAATCTTTAAATTTAAAATCCCCTAATTTCAAATTTAAAGGTTCAGAAGTGGTTATAGTGTCCGCAACTGTGCTGTCTGTGGTAACAAATGCATTTACTAAAAACTCGTAATTAAAGCCTTTAATAGAATCTTTTCTAGATATATTGGCTTTGAGCCCTTCCCAGTCTAGAGAATTAATAACTACTCCACTCCCTTTAATCAAGGGCATAAGAGGAATATAGGCTTCTAATTTTTTTGAATATATTAAGGTATCCCCATTCTGGTCTTCCATATAAAGACCTTCGATTTGAATATCGCCAGAAAAAGTTACGAAGGCTTTATCTAAATTTACTTTCGTGTTTGTTTTATCAGAAATATAAGAGACAAGTTTATTTACAATTATCCCTTGACCCCAAGGGCTTCGGATAAAAAGTAAAATTCCAATTAAAAGGATTAACAGGCTCAGGAATATCCAGCCTACTATCCTTAAAAATTTATTTTTACTTTTCTTTTTCTTTTCTTCTTTTTCCAATACTCTTAATAATATAGCTTCAAATTTAGTTGATAAAGAAAGTATAATGAAGGATTGAAGACTTTAATTTTAAAGGCCATTTATAAAATTTTGTTAAAGAAATATGCCTTATTTAATTAGTAGTCATATATTTTCCAGTATTGCATTTCAATTTTTAACCCTGTATGTATGGAGGAATATATTAAGGAAATTGGGTTAAGACTGTTACAAAAAATAGAAGTTGTATAGCAGTCTATCTATATCAACTCTACTAGTCCTATAAATCTGTGGCAATTATTCCCACTTAATTTAAAAATTTCCACAGATTTAACATGACTAATACTTTAAGATTTACAGTAGTAAAACTCTTTTAAGATGGTGATAAGCTTCAGGATATCATCTTATATTACTGAAGACTAACTAATTAAATCGATTTATTTTTCGTTTTTCCAAGTAATTCCACTATTAGATTAATTTAATAGAAGGTGTACTGGCATTGTTATCGCAATAAGAGGAATAGGTCTTAGTAAAAAATAAGAATAATATCATCAACTAATTAGTGACCTATTAATTAAAACCAAAATATGAAAAAAACAGTATTAGTATCCGTATTGTCATTAGCAATGTTCAGTTCATGTGTATCTAAGAAAAAATATGTAGAGCTTGAAACTGAATTATCTAACACTCAAAGCAATTTGCAGCGAACTGCCATGGAAAAGGAAGAAGCGCAATCTAAATTAGATGCAATTGAAGCTCGTGTAGCAGATTACAATTCAAAGATCAATTCTTTAAAGGAATCTAATGATGAGAAAATGGAGATGAACGATTTAACCGTGATGTCCAATAACACAAAACAAAAAATGAGAGCTACTTTGGCAAAAGTAGATCAAAGCGAATTAAGTAAAGCGACAAGCTTGGAAGATTCAATTAACCTTGCAGTTTCTTACAATTTGAAACAATCTATCACCGAAGATTCTGAAAGTGATGATGTACAAATAACAGTAGATAAGACTGTAGTGATGATCAATGTATCCGATAAATTACTTTTTAGAAGTGGTAGCTATAGATTAAATAGCAAAGCAGATGGATTAATGAAGAAATTAGCTGAAGTAATTAATTCCGAACCAAGCATGGAAGTTATGGTGGAAGGTCATACAGATTCTCAAACTATGGTTCCTGGGTCTCATATTCAAGATAACTGGGATTTAAGTGTTAGAAGATCTACTTCTATAGTAAGAGCTTTACAAGACAAGTATAATGTTGACCCTGCAAAATTAATTGCTGCAGGAAGAAGTAGTTATGCTCCTTTAGTAGAGAACTCTAACAAAGAGAATATGGCGAAAAACAGAAGAACTAGAATAGTTATTATTCCAAATCTTGATAAGTTTTTTGCAATGATGGATTCTGAATAAATTTAGAAACATTTATATTAAAAGGCCTAACACGTAATCGTGTTAGGCCTTTTAAATTTTTAATCACTTAAAATTATACTGCAGAAAGAATTTCTATCTTTTTAATACTCGGTGGCTCACTCAGTAAATTTGAAGCCTTTTCCATAAGCTCCGAAACTATTTCACCATTTAAATGAGCATCTCTGCCCGATTCTCTTTCGAAGGAATCAAAAATACCAAAAGTAGTTTCATCTATCCTGTAGGAATACCAAGTAATAGTTTTCTCTTCCCTTCTTGCCAAGTTAACTGCTTCTTTAATAAAATTAGATACTTCCATTTCTTTCCCTTCTTTAGCTTTCAAAGTAATTAGTAAGCCTATATTCTTCATGTTTACTGTTTTATTAATTAGATGTGTCTCATTTATTTTTTTAGAAAGTAATGGTCTAAAGAATGTTTACCTGCCCCTGTTATACATATAAAGGAATAAACCAGTAAATAAACTAATGCTAATTCTTTGTTTTGGAAAGGATCACTTACATGAACTATAAAAAAAGCAACAGCCATTGTAAATAGTAGAATTAATGATGCGACCCTTGTAGCTAGACCTACTGCTATTAATGCAGAGCATATTACTTCTGCAAACACTGCTAATGTAAGACTTGTAGTTTCCCCAATACCAAGGGGATCTAAAAAAGAAATCTCTTGAGACCAAAATAGCATAATTAGTTTCGGTATTCCATGCGATAACATTAATACTGAAATAGCAATTCTTAAAAACAAAAGAGCATAATCTGTTGAAGGCAAATTTAAACTGGTGATGTAAGTATTTCTCATTGCATTTAATTAGAACCAAAAGTTACAAAATTTTAGATGCCTATAGATTCTTAGAAATTTCAAAAAACGATAAGCTTTTATAATTCATGCAGGAATTTGACAATGCGTAAGAAAATGTCCTACAGATCCAGATTTGTCTATTTATAGGCTTAATCTTGAATTTTTGCTGAATGTTAGCTATTTAAGTCGGTTAAATACTACCATTGGACTAAATTAACTAATGAAAAGTTAAACTTTAATGCATTTCATCGATTAATTAATGCATTTCATCGACAGTAACATGCAGTTTACCTATATTTGAATACCTACTTATCGTTAAGCATACAACATGAAAAATATACATACCCTACTCATCATTATAACTTTTTGTTTCTCTAGTATGAGTTTTGCTCAAGCTACCGCAACATTTACTGCTTCAGTTACAATTATACAACCAATTGGAATTACTACAACATCCGATCTTAGATTTGCGAACATTGATGCGAAAAATGGTGGTGAGGTAACTTTAAGCCCTAATAGTACAAGAAGTACTGCTGGAGAAGTCCTATTATCTGATGGAGGAACAGTTTCAGCTGCTTCATTCGAAATCACTGGAGAACCGGGCTATACATACGGAATTACTTTACCAGGAGATAACCATGTATTATCTAACGGGACTGAAACTATGGTAATCAATAATTTCACAACAGATTTTAATGGGGACAACGCACTGGCATCAGGACCGCAAACTATTAATGTTGGCGCAACCCTTAAAGTAAATCCTAATCAAACTCCAGGGAACTATATTAACCAGGGTGGATTTAATGTTACAGTAAACTATAATTAAAAGTTGGCGGCTCAACTTTCAATAAACACATTTCTCTATTTAGTTCCAAGCAACATTCTTACAATTCTCCAAATTTTATAGAACACTTACCTTTTTAGATAATTATCTTGATTTAATAGAAAACGCTAATAAATAAGTCTTTTTCCATGAGAAATTAACTTAAATATCCAAGGCTCCTCCTACTTTTGTTGCATTTACTACTATATCTTGACCTACTTTCCTACCCTTTATCGATTAAATAATGTTTTTTAACGAGTAATTGAATGTTTTTAGTTTTGGTACATTTATTATAACTCATATTTGTAGTGTTATTATTAAACAACCCAAATTACCTACATATGAAAAAAATTACTTTTATTTTGTTCGCTCTTATTGCTGGAACAACTTTCGCACAAGATTCTGATACAGGATCTGCTACAGTTAATGCTGAGATTGTTAGTCCAATTGAAATATCTGATGGAAGTGACTTAAATTTTGGTACTATAAATGGAACTGCTACAGGTGGTACTGTTTCTGTTACTACCTCGGGAGTAAGATCTTTTAGTAATTCAGATATGGCGATTACTTCTGCAACAGCAATTACAGCTGCTAATTTTAGCGTTACTGCTGCTAGTTCTTATCTTTACTCAATTTCTATTCCTGATATAACTTTGACAGGTAGTGGTGATGATATGGCTGTGACATTTATACATAACAGAAATACTGTTGCTGGAAGAACCGGTAGTGGTTCAGCACAACCATTAAATGTTGGTGGAACTCTAACAGTGGGTGATGCTCAGGATGCCGGAACATATAGTGGAACTGTTAATGTTACAGTTGCTTACGAATAAATAGAACACATACTATATAAAAAGCCGCCCATGTGGCGGTTTTTTTTTGTTTTATCCTATTTCCATTCATCTAAATATTATATGAAATCAATTTTTATACTATTATTATTTTTTGTTTGTTTAGGAAAAGCTTACCCACAAGCTTCAGCTTCAGCAAATGTGAATGCAAGAGCCTTAGTGGTGGATCCTATTGAAATCTCGAAATCTGTAGATCTAAATTTTGGGAATGTTATTGCTGGTTATACATCAGGTACAATTATCTTATCTCCAGATGGAACAAGAACAGCTAACGGAGTTCAAATTTCTAATGCTATCCCAGGAGAAGTATCTGCTGCGGAAGCCGTAGTTACGCATGGGGAATACAATTACTCTATAAGTTTACCAGAATCTCTTACCTTATTTAATGAAACTAATCCTAATCAGATAATGATTATTAATCAGTTTCAAGTAACACCATTACCAGGAATTTCAAATTTAGGCGATGATATTTTAAAGATTGGAGCTACTCTAAATCTTGAAGCGAATCAATTACCAGGCTATTATACCAATTCAGCTGGATTTAACGTTACGGTTTCCTATAACTAAAAACTGGGTTTACCATTTTTCAATTGCTTATATTTGAACCTCAGTAACATAACCTATTAACAAAATAGATATCTATTCCCAACTATGATATTAAAATTACTTCAACCTACCTCTGCATTCTTATTAATCTTATTTCTATTCAGTTCTACCGGGTTCGCCCAAGGAGATTTAATGATCATGCCAAAAAGACTTGTTTTTGACGGCACTCAGCGTTCACAAGAAATTAACCTAATAAATACAGGATCAGATTCTGCCACTTACGCTATCTCCATAGTCCAATACAAAATGACCGAAAAAGGAAATTTTGAAGAAGTATTAGAACCTGAAGAAGATCAGCGTTTCGCGACAGATTATTTACGTTATTACCCTAGACAAGTGGTTTTAGGACCAAAGGAAGCTCAAACTGTAAGAATTCAATTAACCAGAACAGGAAATTTAGAACAGGGAGAATACCGCTCTCATCTTTATTTTCGAGCTGTTGAAAAACAAACAGCACTTGGAGAAGTAAATACAGAGGAGGCAGATGGAATTTCCATAAATATTAAAACCGTTTTTGGAATTAGCATTCCGGTAATAATTAGAGAGGGTTCTTCTACTACTTCAATAGAGTTGAGTGGAATTGAACTCAATAAGGAAGAGGAAGACATCATATTATCACTGAGCATCAACCGAACTGGGAACATGTCTGTTTATGGAGAGCTTAGTGTAGATCACATTTCTCTAGATGGAACAATCACAGAAATAGGTAAAGTGCGTGGAATGGCTGTTTACACACCAAATACAAAGCGTGATTTTTCTATGAAGCTTCAAAACGTAGAATTGATTGACCTAACTAAAGGGAAATTAAATATTATCTATAAAACTGAAGAGGGAAAAATATTGGGTGAAACCAAATTTGACTTAAATTAAATTCTTAGAAAGGTGAGTTTTATATTTATACAATTTTAGATCTGAATTATTCCCAAACTATAATTTATGGTAAAAAAATACTTTTTTAACTTTTACCTAAATAATTGGAATGGTACACAGATATATTTGTGGATTGTTCTATTTATATTATTCAATACTGGAAATGTATTAGGCCAAACAATTGATAATGTAACTGTAGATACCTCTCCAATATGTAAACCTACTAGTATAAATGTAACTTATCGAGTAGTTAATGGCAATGGTAATAACAATCGTTTTTCACGAAATACCGATTATATAATTTATTTAGGTACTTTATCTGGAAATACCTTTACTACCGAAGATTCGCAAAGTTATAGTTCGGCCTCAGTTTTCCCTCCTGGTAACAATGGTTCATCTATATATATTACTAAATCATTTATCATTGATGCAGACATTCCAAACAGATCTAATTATCAAATTGTAATTTCATCTACCAATCCCAACGCTGGTTTTACATTTTCATCCTTATCGCCAGAATTTGCTATTAGTTCAATTCCAACATCTCTATCAGCTTCCAATAACGGTCCTCTCTGTATAGGTGGTACTCTAAATCTTAGTGCTTCCAATATTAATGGAGCAACCTATAATTGGACAGGCCCAAATGGTTTTACTTCTTCCTCGCAAAATCCCATTAGAAATAATGCGAATTTGAATATGGTGGGAGATTACACTGTAATTGCTACGGTAAACGGTTGCTCGAGCTCACCAATAACTACTACTGTTAATAGTAGCTTGTCCACTGCAGATCAAAATTCATCTGGGGAAAATTCATGGTTGGGACATGTATATGACGGAGTAAATTTTAATACTTATATTGGTAATTATGCAATATCTGAAACTTTTGATGAAAGTTTTGGGGGAAATAATACTTGTTTTGATCTAACGTCCAGTTCAAATTCAATTTCAATTTATACTGAAACCTTTTCAGTACGTTATAGAATGAACTCCACTAAAAGAGGTCTATATACAGTAGACCTAGGATCTGATGATGGAAGTCGATTAACCGTAGATGGTACTCTCATATATAATAATTGGTCTGACCAAGCTTGGTCATTAAGGCCAAATGTGCTAATGAATCTTACAGGCAATAGTCAATTGACCTATGATTTTTATGAAAATGGTGGAGGTAATAGAGTGAACTTTAATAATCTCTCTTTAATTCTTGAAAACACTTTAACCGGAAATTTGAATCAGACCATTTGTAACGGTGGAACAGCATTAGAGATTTCTGGAGACACTTTTGGAACTCTTCCCTCCGGAATAAGTGAAAATAGGTATCAATGGACATATAGCACTAGTATAAATGGGCCTAGAAATTATATTTCTGGAGCAACTTCGGCGACTTTTAAACCTAATCTTAATAACGCTCCGTTTAATAATCCAGGAACTTATTATATATATAGAAATGCTAGCTTATCTAGTTCAAATAATATAAATCCAAATCCATTTATAGCTACGAGTGAATCTAACTTTGCTTTGTTAAAAGTAAATTCACTTTCTTCTGCCAATTTAACTGGTGATGCTACAATTTGTGAAGGGGATACAGCGGAAATCACTTTAAATATTTCTGGCCCAGGATCCTCTTGGAATGTAACAGGAACTGTTAATGGTAATTCTTTTTCGGTAAATGTAAATGAAAATCCATTTAGTCTTACCGTAAATCCTAATATCACCACTACTTATCGTATTTTAAGTGTTACAGATGAAAATGGTTGCATAAATAATAGTATTGATAGTTCAGTAACTATAAACTTACTACCTAATATTCAGAACAATGTGATTAGCCAAGACCAAGGTATATGTGATGGGTTAACAGCTGAAACATTAACTGGAACAGCAGTTACTGGTGGTAATGGTAGTTATACTTACCTTTGGGAAAGCAGCATTATAAATAGTACCTCTGGTTTTGGCCCAGCAGCGGGCACTAATGATTCTGAAAACTATATTCCGGGAACAGTTTCCCAGACAACGTGGTATAGAAGAAATGTAACTTCTGCCAGTTGTAATGGAAATACCTCCAATACGATTAAAATCACTCTAAATGATAAGATAAATAATAATCATTTAAGCTTTACAAATGGAATTTCTGGGACTACTTGCGGTAGTATAGATGAAAATGATACTATGCTTCTAACTGCCCCAGAAGGAACTGTATTTAATTATGTGAATTTTTCTAGTTATGGTACACCAGGAGGAACTTGCGAAAATTTTATAGAAAACCTAAATTGCCACGCTTTAACAAGTCAGCAGGTTACAGAAACCTATCTTCTTGATAATAATTCAGCAATTATACCAGCATCAAATGGGATATTTGGCGATCCATGTTCTGGAACTTATAAGAGGTTATATGTTCAGGTATCTTACACTCAACCAATTTGTAGTGGGACAGATCCGGGAAGTATATCAGGAACACTTCCTTCTGGTGGGGATGGAAATTACACTTATTTATGGGAAAGTAGTATTTCTGGACCCAATTCAGGATTTGTTCCAGCTACTGGAATTAATACTTCACAGAATTATTCTCCTGGAATTTTAACTCAATCTAATTGGTTTAAGAGAACCGTTACTTCTAGAGGCTGCGATAATGAGTCCACGGTGCTTTTAATTCCTGTGAAACAAGAAAATAACTGGACAGGTGCAACAAGTACAGATTGGAATACAGCTTCTAACTGGTCCTGTAATACAGTTCCAAGCCTAAATACAAATGTTATAATCAAATCAGGATTAACAAATTATCCTATTTTAAATTCTGGTGCAAATGGAATGGCTAAGGATCTTGAATTGGAAAATGGAACCTCATTAACGGTAATGGATAATTCAATGCGAATAGCTGGATCTATTACTAATACAGGAACTTTAAATAGTTTAAATGGAACAATTGCATTACAAGGAGAGAACTCTCAAACAATTCCTGCCAATACGTTCGTTTCAAATAGGATTAGAAATTTGATTATAAATAATAATGCTGGAGTTAATTCTAATAATACTTTGGAAATAACTGGATTCCTTAGAGTTGAGAATGGGCAATTTAACACAGGGAATTTACTTAGCCTTATTTCAAACAGTACTCAGACTGCATTAATAGATGGTTCTGGAAATGGGCAAGTTATAGGGTCTGTAAAAATGCAACGTTACTTAGATTCGGCTATAGGATATAAATATTTTAGTAGTCCATTCAACAATACTACTGTGGGAGATTTTTCATCTTATGTAGATCTTAACGCTACTTTTCCTCAGGCTTATTCTTACAGTGAAGATAATACCGATGGTAGTGGGAATGATATTACTGGTTGGAAGTCTTATACTAATACTTCTTCCGGATTAGGCGTTCTGGAAGGATATGCATTTAATTTTGGGACAGCTGGATTAGAAGTGACTGTTGAAATTAACGGGATTGTAAATAATGGGAATTTTCAACGTCAATTAAAAAATACCAATGGAACCTATACAGATGGTTACAACTTGGTTGGAAACCCCTACCCTTCTCCAATAGATTGGGATGCATCGAGTTGGACAAAAACTAACATTGATGATGGCATCTATTTCTTTTCTGCAAACAGCCAATACAAGGGAACTTATACCTCTTACGTAAATAATGTTTCAAGTGATGATGGTAGTTCTTCTAATATAATTCCGTCAATGCAAGGTTTTTTTGTACATGTAAGCGATGGTGGAGATAGCAGTTCTGAAACTAGTGGAATTTTGGCTTCAACAAATGAAGTTAGAGTAAATAATTTTACACAACAATTCATAAAAAAAACAGAGCCCAATCCAATTTCTCTTATTAGACTTTCTGCAGGAATTAAAGGTAACCTCGCAAAGGATGCCATGGTCATCTATTTTGATGATTACGCAGATGAAGCTTTCGAAAAAAACATGGATGCATTAAAATTAATGAATACAGATGAGCGTGTTCCCAACCTTTATAGCATCACCTCTAAAAGTGAAAAATTATCCATTAATGCATTGCCTGCCTCTTTTAAAACTGCAAATCAAAGAATTCCTTTGGGAATTTATTCTGAAATGGATGGAGAAATGAATATCCATCTTAAAGACATAGAAAATCTCCCGTCCAATTTCTTTGTTTATCTTATTGATGACGTTAAAAGAATTGGTCAGAATCTTTCAGAAATACCTGAGTATAATTTCCGTATTAAAGCGGGAGAACATAACTCTAGATTCTTTTTAATGTTTTCTGAATATGAACTAACAGATCCAGCCTTAGCTTTCGATGAACCATTCAGTATTAAAACAATAAACGGAAAGGTATATGTTAACCTGAATCTAGAAGATGGAATGTCTGGAGTATTAATGGCAACTACGGTAACTGGTCAAATTTTAGAGGTCAAGAAGGTATCTGGTAATGAAACTATTAGTTTAGATGGAATAAAAAGCTCAGGGATTTACTTTATTAACTTAAGCTGGGAAGGCCAGAAATTCTCTAAAAAGATAATGATTCAGAAATGAAAAATTTAAATTTATCATCTTCACTAAAAATAAACCTGGTTAAAAATCTGGTATTCGCGCTATTCATTTTTTCTTCTGGAATCACTGTTTTCGCCCAAGAAAATCCACCTATTCCTATTCAAGTTGAAGTTAGAACTGCCCGTTATCTAAATTTTGGAACTTTCACTGTTGGGGTCTCTGGTGGTACAGTAATAGTTTCACCCGACGGACTTCGAAATCCAACTGGCGATGTGGTACTATTAAATCTAGGCCCCACTGTTACTTCCGCCCTTTTTGAAGTTACCGCAAACCCAGGAACTCTGGTTACTATATCTCACCCTCCAAGTTTTATACTAACGGGAACAAGCGGAGACCAAATAGTTTTAAAGGATTTAACCTATAGTGAAAATAAAACATTTATAACGACAGCCCAATCCACGAGTATCAATGAAATTAAAATAGGTGGCACATTACAATTGGGTACAATTAATAGCAATCGGGCGGGCTCATACAGTGGTACTATTGATATTACCTTTATTCAACAATAACTATCCTATAGAAAGCAAGTCTTGATCCACAAACAATTTCCTCTTAATAATTATTTTATTATAAGCAAAAGCACCCTTAAAGTATATTTTGTATTTCTCACCCTTATATTTTTAGGTAATATTAACTGTTCTGCCCAGGAATATGATGAATTCCCAGTGGAATTACGAGTTTCTAAATTAGGAGTTACCGAGATGCCAGTTGCAATTAAAAATCAAGAGGCTTACATAGCAGTTGCAGATTTTTTGGATTTTTTAGATTTAAAAAATGTCGTGGGAAACAACCCGGCAGAAATCACTGGTTTTATAATAAATCCTGAAGATTCATTTGAATTCGATATTCCAAAGCAAAAAATTATATATAAAGGAGAAAATTATATAATTAAGCCAACAGATTATATTTTAACCGCAACCACCTTTTACTTGAGATCATCTTTTTTTGGTGAGATATTTGGTCTTTATGCTAAATTTAATTACCGTGATCTTTCCATTAATTTAGAGACCGATATTGAACTTCCAAAGGTTAAAGAACTACGTTTATTAAATATTAGGCAAAATCTAAATGAACTTAGAGGCTTTGTGACTCCCGATACATTGATAGAAAGAAAATACCCTTTTTTTAGGGCAGGAATGGCAGATTGGTCAGTGGTTACAACTCAGCAAACTAACGGAACTAATGATAATAGATTTAATCTTGGTCTGGGAACAATAATAGCTGGTGGGGAAACCAATGTTCTCTTAAACTACTCCACACGTGTCCCATTCACTGCTAAAAATCAGTTTTATCAATGGAAGTACGTAAACAATAATAGTAAGCTTTTCAAACAAGTTACTGCGGGAAAAATATTCTCTAGGGCCACTTCTTCTCTTTTTGCGCCGGTAGTTGGAATACAATTAACTAATACACCAGTAATTAACAGAAGATCTTTTGGTTCCTATACTCTTACAGATGTCACCGATCCTAGATGGACAGTGGAATTATACGTCAATAATGTGCTGATAAATTTTACAGAAGCAGATGCATCTGGATTTTTTAGCTTTGAGGTGCCATTAATGTATGGAAATACCATTGTGAATCTGAGGTTTTATGGGCCTTATGGAGAAGAACGAACTGAGGAACGTATAATTAATATTCCTTACAATTTTATACCTAAAAAGGAACTTGAATACACCTTTAGTGCTGGAATAGTAGAAAATGAAGGTAATGATCGTTTCTCCAGATTTAATTTGAACTATGGTATTTCTAATGGATTTACCTTAGGTGGAGGAGTAGAATATTTGTCTGATGTTACTTCTGGTGAATTTATGCCTTTTTTAAATACTTCCTTAAAAATTTCATCAAATTTACTTTTCTCTGGAGAATATATGCATGGTGTAAAATCTGAAGGATTATTAAGCTATAGAACTCCTTCAAGTTTTCAAATAGATTTTAATTATATAAATTATGATGAAGATCAAACAGCTATTAATTATAATTATTTAGAGGAGAGAAAAATAAGTTTATCGCTACCTATTAGAACTAAATTTTTTACCACTTATTCACGGTTCAGTATAAATCAAATTATACTTCCTACAACAAGATTCACATCTGCTCAATTTTTAATGTCTGGATCTTTCTTCGGAATTAGTACAAACCTAACAACATATGGATTGTTTAATGAACGATCTAAAACTCCTACAATTTATAGCACGCTATCTCAAACCTATAGATTACCATATCAATTGCTTTTATCACCTCAAATACAATATGATTTTAGTGATAATGCTATTACTAATATGATAGTAAGATTAGAAAGACCCTTTTTAAAACGTGGATTTGTGAATGTTGGCTTCGAAAACAATTTTTTAAGAAACACACAAATATTTGAGATTGGTTTAAGGTATAATTTGAATTTTACCCAAACCTCATTTACATCTAGAATAGGGAATTCCAATTCCACTTTTATTGAATCTGCAAGAGGAAGCTTTCTTTTTGATGATGCAACCGGGTATATTACCTCGAATGATAGAAGCAGTGTTGGAAAAGGTGCTGTTACAATTATTCCATTTTTAGATTATAATGATAATAATGTGCGAGAAAAATCGGAACCTAGTGTGCCAGGATTAAAAATCAAAAACCTTGGGGGTAGTGTTACTTATAATAAAGATAATACTCAGCTTAGAATTTATGACTTACAACCTTATACCAACTTTATAATTCAGGTGGATACTTTAAGTTTAGATAATATTGCTTGGAAAATTAATAACCCAATAATCGCACTAGAGACTGTTCCAAATCAATTTAAAACTATTTATATACCTGTAAAGGTGTTGGGAGAAGTTTCGGGAATGGTTTACGTAAAGGATGAAAACGGAACTAAAGGACAAGGAAGAATTTCTATTCATATATTAAATATGAATAATGAAATAGTAGGAAAATTTCTAACAGAAGGTGATGGTTACTTCACCTATTTAGGACTAAAAACAGGGAAATATAAAGCAGTTATAGATCCTGAACAATTAGAAAACATAGGCTATAAAGTAAGTCCATTAGAGATAGAATTTTCTATTAAAGAAACAGAATTTGGAGATATTGTGGATGATCTGGAATTCATTTTAGAAAAGAATTCCCACTAATATTTTATACTAAGTATTTCTAATTCCTGAAGTTTTCCAGCCATAAAGACTTCTGCTATTTCTGCCCTTTTCTTTCCTGTTAATGCCTTAGCTAAAGGAGCTACAAATGCAATTTTATTCTCTTTGATATTCGCTTCATCTACCCCTACGATCTGAAATTCCTTGATAACACCTTGTTGTTCTCCGGTTAAAAATTTAAATGAGATCAAAGCTCCAAACCTAACTTCTTCCTGAGGTTGCTCTTTTGGATCCAATATTCGGGAAGATAATATCCTTTCATTTAGTAAATTCAATTTACCATTTAAAATGGCCATAGTATGTCTTCGTTCTTTTCCTTCCTCAAGATCTAGATTAGAAATATCATTTTCTAGATCACTTCTTTCCTTTATCAGTTTCTCATAACCAAAGGGAGTAACATAATTTATTTCTCCAGGAGGTAAAACTGCTCTTGCTGGGATAAAGGGTGCTTCTTCTTGATCATCTTCCTTTACAAAACCTCTACTCATAATGATTTTTCTTTTTTTATTGAAATTATGAAACATTTAATATAATATCAACTTAAAGCTGTTGCTTTGTAAATGTAAAAATTATAATATTTCAGCTTTAAATCTAATAGCATAATAAAAGGTTAAATAAATTAAATAATTGATGTATTACTTGAAATCTCGTAAATTTAGAAACGAAGTTTTCAATTAATATTTCTAACTATCATAAAAAACAAAACCATTATAAAGGTTTTAGAAACAGAAATAATATTTACACATGGCTCTAAATTTTTTAAAAGGATTTAATAAAACGAATTTAGTTTCTAAGACTTATGAGCACTGTATCGATTTTTTAAATAATAGCAGGTGTAAAACTCTCCCTTTTCATAGCGTTCAACATACAGATGATGTATACCAATATGTAAAAACAATAGCGAACTATGAGGAGGTTTATGGATCTGAACTAGAACCAATTCTTATTGCTGCTCTATTCCATGATACCGGAATGGCAGAAACCTACATGAATCATGAAGAACAAAGTGTGGTTCATGCCACTAAATTTCTCCAAGAAAATGATTATCCAAAAAATAAGATAGAGATCGTTCAAAATTGTATTATGGCAACTAAAATGCCTCAAAATCCTAAAACTAAAGCTGAAAAAATTCTTTGTGATGCAGATCTTTATCACTTAGGTTTAGAGAGTTATATTTTCAGGAATGAGCGCTTAAGAGCCGAATGGGAACATTTCTTTAATAAGCAATTTTCAGATGAAGAATGGTTTGCTTTGAATGTAGACTTTTTAGATACCCAGAAATATCATACTTGGTTTGGAAAAACAGTTCTAAACAACAGAAAAGATCTTAATTGTAAGATGCTCAAAGAAAGACATGAAAAATATAAGCATTAACTTACATTGCCCTGCTTTTTTTGACCTGTGATTTTTTATTTTTTTATGCCAAGGTTCAATTAACTTAAAGTTAAAATATATAGGGTATGTCTATTGAAATTATATTGGTTTTTATAATACTTGCCATCGTGATCATTCTTTTTGCGTTGGAAGTTTTCCCAGTAGATAAAATTGCCTTTTTTATAATGGTTAGCCTACTGCTAACAAAATTAATAACTCCAGAAGAAGCTATATCTGGATTTGCCAATCCTGCTACGATTACTGTATTAGCTTTAATGATTATTGCAATTGGATTGGAAACAAATGGGGTAATAAGTTGGCTTTCTAATGGCCTCAAAAATTTAAAAGGTCTCCCAATTTATTTAATGATCCCGGTTTTTATGCTAATTGCAGGGAGCATTTCTGCCTTTATAAATACCACAGCAGTAGTTATAGTATTTATAAAAGTTATTACAGAACTCTCTGCAAAATATAATATCCCAAGTGAAAAATTACTATTACCCGTATCCTTTGCAGGAATTATTGGAGGAAGTTGTACTCTAATGGGAACTTCCACCAATCTTATTGTAAATGCTATTGCAATTGAGAAAGGTGTAGAACGTTTTACCTTTTTTGAATTTACTAAGTATGGAATATTATTTCTTGTCATCACAATAATCATAGTTAGCCTATTATATAAATTTTTGCCTAATAAAGGAAAAACCGATATCAATAAAGATTACAATCTAGATGAATATATTACCAAGGTAATTATCAATTCCAATTCTGAAGTAATAGGCAAAAAAATTATAGATACCTTTTTTCATGATAATATGGATGTGGAGATCTTGAGATTAAAGAGGGATGGAATTATTAACGATAGACCTGGGAAATACACAATTCTTAAAGCAAAAGATCAGCTTCTTTTAAGATGTAACTTAGAAAATCTGGTTTTATTTAAAGAGCACAAAGGATTTTCAGTAATTAAAGAAGAAAATAAAAAGTTCATTCTTCCAATTACAGATGCAGAAGGCTTGGAGGAAAACATACAAGTTGTAGAGATTTTAATGTTACCAAATTCACCATTAATTGGAAAGAGTATTAAATCTGTTGGGAATTTCGATCTTCAAGGCGCTGTTCCTTTAGCCATTAAAAAAAGGAATAGTTTCAGACACCCAGAAGATAGGGTGTTTAGTAAGAAACGGGACGAGATAGAGCTGCGTGTAGGAGATAGATTATTAGTTGAAGTTTCTGCAAAAGCACTTTCTGCTCTTGGTAAGATAGATAACATCACCATCCTTCAACAACATCAAGAAATTGAAGTTAAGAAAAAATCTAAACGATTAATTTCTTTAGGAATTTTAATTGTGGTTGTGGCACTATCTGCATTTTCAATATTTCCTATTCTTCAAAGTGCTTTAGTAGGAGTTTTTCTAATGATCTTCACCAAATGTCTTGATCTAGGGAAAGCATATTCTCAAATAAATTGGCAAGTTATTTTTCTTTTAGCGGGAATGATCCCATTAGGAATAGCAATGAGTAATAGCGGTGCCGATATGTGGATTGCTAGCCATTTACTAGCACTTTTTACAGAACAATCCAGCACCATCATAATTGGTATACTCTTTTTGGTTACCATGATCTTGAGTGGCTTTGTTTCGAATAATGCTACAGCCATTATCATTACACCCATTGCCATTACCATTGCAACAACAATGAATCTAGATCCAAAACCTTTTATTTTGGCAATTATGTTTGCAGCCAATTTTAGTTTTTTCACACCTGTAGGTTATCAAACCAATACCTTGATCTATGGAATGGGAATGTATAAATTCAAGCATTTTTTAATAATTGGTGGTTCAGTTTCATTAGTGCTCTGGATAGTTGCCTCTTTACTACTTTCGGGAACTTTCACAGTTTAGCTTCTTTCACTTCAGAATAATCAAGTATTTTTGAAGAAAAAAGATGTCTACGGTTTTAGTGATTGGGTATGTGTGGCCAGAGCCAAATTCTTCTGCCGCAGGAAAACGGATGCTTCAGTTATTGAAATATTTCACTTCCTCCAACTACAAAGTGATTTTTGGTACTACCGCCGCAGCTTCCACTAATGCCGCCAATCTTATAGAACTTGGAATCACTGCAGTAAAAATAGAATTGAATAACAGTAGTTTTGACACCTACATTCAAGACCTTCAACCAGAGATCGTCCTTTTTGATAGGTTTATGATGGAGGAACAATTTGGATGGCGTATTAGCAAGAATTCTCCAAGCTCTATTAAAATATTGGATACTGAAGATCTTCATTTTCTACGAAATTATAGGGAGAAAGAACTAAAAGCTACCAATTCTATTACTAATTCTGAATTGGCTAAACGGGAAATAGCAAGTATATATAGGTGCGATCTAAGTCTTATAATTTCTGAAGTAGAAATAAATATATTAAAAGAAACTTTTAATATATCACAAAATCTATTACTCTATATTCCTTTTTTATTGGAGAACATAGGTAATAAAGAGATGGTGCTTCTGCCCTCTTTTGAAGAACGAAAAGGCTTTCTGAGTATTGGTAATTTCAAACATAAGCCCAACGTAGATGCTATTAAGTATTTAAAAAAAGAGATCTGGCCATTAATTAGAAAGGAACTTCCAAATGAAGAACTTCATATTTATGGAGCATATCCAACTGCAGCTGTTCTTCAATTAAATAATCCAAAAGAGAATTTTTATATAAAAGGTTGGGCTAAGGATGCTGAAGAGGTTGTAAAAAAATCTAAAGTTAGTCTAGCTGCATTAAGATTTGGAGCTGGTTTAAAAGGCAAACTTACCGAAGCTATGCAATGTGGAACTCCCAGCGTTACTACAAGTATTGGTGCAGAAGGAATGCATAAAGAATTGCCTTGGAATGGATTTATAGAAAACGATCCAAAAGCCTTTGCAGAATCCGCAATCAATCTTTATACTACGAAAGCAATCTGGCAAGAATCTCAATTAAATGGCTTTAAGCTTATAAATGAACTTTATAATAAGGAGTTCTATTATAAGCTGATGGACCAAAAATTAAAAGATTTAAAGGAGAAACTTTCTGCACATAGAGAAAATAACTTTATTGGCGGAATGCTTATGCATCACAGGTTAAAGAGCACTCAGTATTTATCTAAATATATTGAAGTAAAAACCGAACTGGAAACTTTAAAATCTTCCCTTAATACTTAAATTCCTACCTCTAAACCGAAGGTACACTCGCTCTCTCTTTCTGAATAAATAAGGTTTTATGTAATGCTTTTAGTGCAGCAACTTTGTTCTCTGTTGCAACTAAAAGGGAAACGTTATTTAAACTTCCACCATAAGAGATCATACGTACAGGGATCTCATTTAAAATTTCAAAAAGTTTAAAAGTATTTGGATCTTTAATAAGTCCTTCTCCCACAATACATATAATACTATGATCCATTTCCACGGTTATATCTCCATATCCGTTTAATTGATCTAAGATGAGATCTAAATTTTTAGTGTCGTCTATAGTAAGAGAAATTGCTATTTCGGATGTTGTGATCATATCTATAGCGGTTTCTAAATTATCGAATATTTCGAATATTTTCTTTAGAAAACCATGTGCCATCAACATCCTATTGGATTTAATTTTAATAGCAGTAATTCCATCTTTTGCTGAAATTGCCTTTAGCCCACTTTCATTGATCTCCGAGGATATTTTAGTTCCAGGCAGCAGAGGTGTAAAGGTGTTTTTAAGGTAAATAGGAATATTCTTATCTATAACAGGAGAGATGGTTTGAGGATGCAAAATTTTTGCCCCAAAATAGGCAAGCTCAGCTGCTTCTTCAAAAGTAAGATTAGCCAATGGATGAGTATCTTCTACATATCTTGGATCGTTATTATGAAAGCCATCTATATCTGTCCAAATTTGTACTTCTTCAGCATTTAAAGCTGCTCCAAGAATGGTTGAAGTATAATCACTTCCTCCCCTTTTTAAAGTACTTACCCTATTAAATTTATCTATACGAACAAATCCCTGAGTTATGTAGATCATTTCACTTTCTCCGGAATCTAATAAAGGAGCTATTTTAATAGCGACTTTATCCGTATCTGGATTTTCTAGATTACCAACATACATAAATCGTTTTGCATCAAGAAGTTTATTATTTATCTCACAAAATGCTAAATATTCTGAAAAAAGATAAGTAAGCATAGTCTCCCCAAAAGTTAGAATCCTATTGGCATTGTTTTCAGAAAATTCGTTGCTTAAAAGGGCATTAAATTCATCGAATAACTTATTTAAGCCATTTCTTACCCTACTATTTCTTTCTGAAGCAGGAATTAATTTATCTAATAGCTCAAGATGTTTAATTTGAAGCGCAGTATTTAGAACTTCTACCTGCTCTCGATTCCCCGCTTCCAACTTTTCTGTTATTGTAACCAAATAGTTTGTTACGCCAGACATAGCGGAAAGTACTATCATTTTGGACCCTGGAACAGATTCAATTATAGTTCGAACATTATTTATACTCTCTGCAGTTCCTACAGAGGTACCTCCAAATTTTAAAACCTTCATATTATAAATTTAAAGATGCATAAGTAGTGAGAGTTCTTAAATTGGAAAAAAAAGAAATAGAATTTATATATATTTACACAAAATGTATATTATTTAACAATGAACACTATAACCTCTTGTGTGCACGATATGCTAAGGCATCAACCATTTTTAGACGATGCACTTTCTAAGGATCTTCTGAATTTTAGTGCTCTGGCGGCACATTTACAACCAGATGTAGAAAAGGTTTTAAGAAAACCTGTAAAACAAGGATCTATAATTATGGCTTTAAGGAGGTATGCTCCTCAGCGCAATCTCTTAAAGAATGCTAATTTGAGAGAAATGGGAGATATTGTGGTAAGGTCTGGAATTACAGAATTCACTTATTTAAATTCCAACACTTTATTAGGCAATCAAGCTTTACTTATGAATTCTGTAAAAGATCAAATTGGGGTTTATTTAAACTATTCCAGTACCTACCAGGAAAGTAATATATTGGTCTCTACAGATTTAAAAGAAAGTGTAGCAGATTTTTTTAAAGAGGAAACGCTAGTATCGGTAAAAAGTGAACTATCCAGTATTACGATAGCTTTACCAAAGAATAGTTCTAAAACGGTAGGACTATATTTCTATATTTTTAAACTCTTAGCTTATGAGGGAATTCCAGTTTTTGAGATGATCTCTACGGCAAATTACTTTGCTTTATTCTTAGAAAAGGAATTTATAAATCAGGCCTTTTTATTACTTAATGAAATAAAAATATCGAGATAATTTAATATTACCAAATATCAAAATAAACTCCAGTCATTGCGACCGCTGCGGCAAGTATAACTAAAACTATTAAAATAAAAAAAACTCCGAATTTGGTCTTCTTGTTGTCTTGTAAAATATAATCTTCAGATTGATTGTCTTCCTTGTCTCTAATTTGCATAAATAAATAATTTTATTCAAAATTAAATAAATTATATTTTAAATATTATTAATAATGATAAAATAAAATTATAAATTTTTAAAATATCTAAATTTATCTTAAACAGAGAAACATATTTACGCCGTCTTTATATTTTTAAATAATCAAAAAAAAAAGATTATGAAGAATATTTTAAGAGCTCTATTAGCAGGATGGGGTGCAAAAAAATTTGGTGGAGGCTGTGGTTGCTTCGGAATAGTTATAGTATTTATAATCTTGTGGATCCTCTTAGGATATTTAGGCCTTAATTAAATCTCTTGGGAAAATTGGTTTAGGCATATTATATTCAAGAATGTTAAGATGTACGCTCTTCTTCTCTTCGGAAAAGATCAATTATATTGAAAATAAGGATACAAAACATCACCCAAATTGTTCCTGCAATTATTCCTCCAGCAATATCTGATGGAAAATGCACTCCTAAATAAATTCTACTTAAACCAATGCTCACTATAAGAAATGAGCATATAAAGATTAGAGCTGCTTTTAGCCCCTTATTGATCTTAAGAAAATAAAATAGATAAATTAAAAATCCATAAAAGGCTGTCGCACTCATCGCATGTCCACTTGGATAACTCAAGGTCTGTACAGAAACCAAATGTTCCGCTGTTGGTCTTGCTCGATTTATAACTTCCTTTAAAGCTAAATTAGAAAGTCCGGAGACAATAATTACAAATACTAATTGTAACACGTATCGCCAATTTTTAAATTTAAAATAAAACCAAAGGGAACAAATTGTAGTAATAACAATATATCCATAAAGATCTCCAAGATTGGTTATAAATTGAAGGATCTTATTTAGCTGGGGTGTCCTAAATGAAGTAACATACTTAGTAACAGCAGCATCATATTTAGTTATAAGGTCACTATTAAGCGTGTTTGTTAATTCAACAAAAACATTAATTCCTACAACCACCACTATTAGCGCTAAAATTATAGATATTATATAAGGCAGTTTATGATTATATTGATGGAATTTATCTTTTAGTATAAATTCCAATTCGCGTAAGAAATCAATAATTTTCTCTTTCATATTTAGTTTAACTAATAGCCTCAATTATTAAGTAGAAAGGGCTAATATAAAACGTAAAACTAAAGAAAATCTATAGAAAGTGAAATATAAGAGAGAGAGTTGTATAAATTGAGTAATAAGAAATTTTATAAAAGATTTATTAGATAGGATACTTATTCCAAATGTTCTACTAAGGAATCTTTTTGGACAAGATATTGAATACTTATTTTCTTTCTACCCCAATTCTTTGCTTTCTGGACATCCTTACCCATATAAATGTCTATTTTATTTTTCCAGCGATGATGCATTTTATCTTTCACGAAAAATATCCCAGATAATCCATCAATTTTTACAGGAGTATTATAAACCAATCCTTTCTTCAGGAGATCACGAGAAATTGCAATTACATTCATCCCTGGTTTTAAAGTATCTCCCCATGCAGTAATCTTGGGGTTCCCTTGGCTTTGATAGGCTAAAGAATTGTACGCACTTGCTGTGACTTCTACCGTTTTCCAATTCACAGCTTCTACATGAATTTCCGTAGGCTCCTTACAACTCACATAAATAGTCATAAAAAAAGCGAAAAAAGATATAGATGTAATCTCTAGAAAAAATCTAGTCATTGCTCTAATTTTTAGAATATAGATAATAACTGACATAATTACCGATTATTGTTTAAACCTGAAATATTAGCATCCATAACCCACAATTTACGAAAAAACATGTCTATAATAGACTGTATTTAGGCTTAGGAAGGTAAATACTGTGATAATTACATGATAAATAGTCCTAAAACCATGATTCTGGACTTTGGCAAGGTTATGGCAACTTAGGTAATACAACATGTAAATATCAATATTGGAGTTTACATATTATAAAAATTGAAAAAACACATTTATGAGTCAAGTTAAAGAGAACGACACGGTAAAAGTACATTACACAGGAAAATTAGCAGATGGACAAGTTTTTGACAGTTCAGAAGGAAAAGACCCTATTGAATTTACTTTAGGTCAAGGTCAGTTAATTCCTGGTTTTGAAAAGGGTCTTATCGATATGAAATTGAACGAGAAAAAAACTATAAATATTCCTCAAGCTGAAGCATATGGTGAACCACGTGCAGAAATGATACAGGAAGTTGAAAAAAGTCAATTACCACCAGAGATCACTCCAGAAGTTGGAATGGGACTTGTTTCTAAAGGACCTGATGGTCAAGAAATGAATCTTTTGGTTGCTGAAGTAAAAGAGGATACTATTGTAGTAGATGGTAATCACCCTTTAGCTGGAAAAGACCTTATTTTTGATCTTGAAGTAGTAGAGATCAAGTAAAATAATTTTCTAGATTATTTACCTCATAATTAGGTGCTATATTTAGATATACGCCTCATTATGAGGTTTTTTTATTTTAATAAATCTTTAATCTCGCTTTAATTCTAAAAGAGAATTAAATACTGCAGATTTTATTTTTTGAGAGAACATTTTTTCTTCTACGTATTTCTGATTAATCTCTAATTCTATTCCAGTATAATTATTAGGAAATTTCTTTCTTAGATAGGTAGTAAAACCATCTGCCGTGCCTAGATAGGGATAATTATACCTAATATTAAAATCTGGTAACTCAGCTTTTAAATTCTGCTTCAACTTTTTACAAATCAGTTTTTCCGAATTTCTAGATGGATCGTATAATAATCCAATATCTGCCCTTCTTATCTTTCCATTAAGCACAGGTGTAAAACTGTGGAATGAGATATGTATTACCTTCTCCCCTTTACTTATGAATTTCCCAATTTCTTCTTCTATTTTATCCCGATAAGGATCATATATTTCATCGATCAATTTCAATTTATTATCCACATTCAGCAAACTAGTAAATTCAGAAAATAGTTTTGGATGATGTTTAGATCTATTAAGTTCTATTAATAATCTACTTACAGTATTCGATTTGGAAAAATCACTTAAAGATTTGCAGAATACAAAGAGATCTAAAGATCCAAAATCGATTCCACGATGAGAATTAAGGGTGTCCTTTGCATTTACAAATAAGCTTTGGTAGGTTTCAGGGATCTTGTTCCCACCATGCTCACAAGTAAAAACTAATTTCATGGCTTGTAAAAATCATTAGTTTCTAAACATGTGACCAAACGAGAGTAAACAGATTTTATATTTTCGACAGAATAGTCGTTAGAAATCCCTTTTTGGATCCTTGTGGCTAAACTACCATTGGATAAAATAAACTCAATAGACCTTCTATGTTTTGGAGAAATTTCTTCAGATACTCTTTGATATAATATTTGCCATAAATCTCCTGCAGAACAGTCCTTTTCAACATCAAAGAGATTTAAATATTCAAAATTTGATATTTTCGTTTTTTCAGCATCCTTTATAACCTCATTGAAAATAGGGAAAAGATCGTCTTCGTGCCATTTTTTCTGATCTTCTAGAGCAACCAATTCTTCAGAAACTAAAAGTTTTAAAGTTTCTATTATTAAGACAGCAATTGCAATATCTGCTTTTGGACATTCCTGAATATCTATTACTCTAATTTCGATCGCATTTCTATCAAATCTAGCGATCGCACCTCGAGAATTAAGGAAATGTTTGTCCAAAATTTTATCGGTATCAAAAGGCTCGATAGCTTTATTTATAGGCTCAAATATTTGTTTTATATAATCCTCTTTGCTGAATACCTGTTCTGGGATCACTTTCCCCGTCATTTCAGGAATCTCTTTTTGATTCGTTTTATAAACTTCCATTCTACTATCTAAAAAACCTGTACTCTTGCCATCAAAGATAGGAGAACTGGCGCTTAGCGCGGGGATAATTGGTAGCAAGATCCTAATTGCAGCATGCAGTTTTTCAAATTCTTCATCTCCATAAAAAGGTAAATTAAGGTGCATACTCTGCACATTGCTCCAACCATGTCCTCTACAATCAAAGATCTTATTATATAAAGAATAGATCTCACTATAATGATGTTCCCAAAGTTTCATTTCTGTCTCTGGATTCATAAGCGGATGCGATGCTGAAGGCATTAATTTTGCATTCTCTGCTATTAGTAAACTGTTAATCTCCAAAATATTTTCGTGAAATAACACATCAAGAGATTCTAAGTTATTTGTTGGTCCATTGGTCTTTAATTCTACCACATGAGCTACTAACTCATTACTCCATTCTATCTCCCCATTAGAAATGTCTGAAATTATTGAACCATTTTTAAGGATCATTAATTTATCTACAATTGGGGTAATCTTAAGGTTGATATTTTGAACGAGCATATATTCCAGTTCTATCCCAAAAACTTCAAAAAGCCGATAACTCATATTTATTTTTTTTCTAATCTGTTCTTTAATGCAGAGAGGATCTTAATATAGATCTCATCTCCATAATACGCGTCTTCTACCCCGGCATCAATATTAGGATTATCATTAATTTCTATAACAAGAGGTTTCCCATTCACCTCTTTAACATCAATTCCAAATAAACCCAAGCCCATAAGTTTAGCCGATCTTAACGCAACATCTAATATTTTTTTCGGAACCTTATCAATAGGCAAACAATCTGCATTGCCGTCCTGGTCATCTTTCTTGGAGGCATCCCAGTTATAAATTTGCCAATGTCCTTTTGCCATATAATATCTACAAGCAAAAATTGGCTCATTATCTAAGATCCCTATTCTCCAGTCATATTCTGAAGGGGTAAATTCCTGAGCAATAATTAGATCAGATTTTTTTAGCATCGTATTTACCAACTCATTAAACTCTTCTTCGGTTTTAGCTTTTTTAACTCCGAAGGAAAAAGTTGAATCTGGCGACTTTAAAACACATGGCAATCCGGTTATTTCTAATACATGCGCTTTATTATATTTATGTACTATAACTGTTTTAGGAGTAGGAATATTAGCATTTTGTAAAGCTTCTGCCATAAACACTTTATTACAACACTTTAAAATAGCTCCCGGATAATCTACAATTGCGATCTCCTCTTGCTGTGCCTTTCTTGCAAAGGTGTAGGCTTCATTATTAACTTCTGTGCTTTGCCTAATAAATAAGGCATCAAAAGAAGACAATCGGGAAAGATCTTTAGGGGAAATTACTTCCACATAGAAGTTCATTTTTTCTGCTATTTCTGTAAACTTCCTAATTGCTAGAGCATTGCTTGGAGGAGCAGGATCTCCAGATTGTACAAGTATTGCAAGATCATACTCTGCAGCACTAGATTTTGCGGTATCATAACGTTTCTTGGCAAAATATTCTGAAGCAAATAAATGCATGCTTTCTTTATGATCTTCTGGAATTTCAGATTCAGAAATTGCTCTAATACTTTTAATATGCCATTTTGTATTGAAATTAAAATGTATCCTTAAAAAGGGAATTTGAAAGGACCTAAAAAACATCGTACTCAACTCTTTATATTTTTGAGCTACATTTTGCCCAAAATACACACTTAGAGTAAACTCTTGAGACTTTATATTTTTAAAACTTTTCTGAATTAGATCATCAAAATCATCTGCTATAATTTTAACCAGTTTTGGTTGTCTAAGATCTACAATATTCTTTACCGTAGGAATGGCTCTATGATCTCTAGCTTCTGCAAGCAGAGATACATAGTAACCCTTAGATTGATAAGAGTAATCTTTACAGAGATTAAAAACTCTGGCCTTTTTAAGATTGGAATATTCGGGCTTAATAAGGTAATCCTGAGAGGATATCACCGCGATATTATCTACAGCGATTTTCCATTTTTCTGGGTGGTTAACTACAATTAATTTCTTCATTTAACAGTTTAAGATCATATCAAATTTAGCGGAAAAATATCTTCAATATTGAAAATTGTGACCGCATGTAAAATATAATTATTAAATTCCGAAGAAATTAGTAAATAACACACCTCCCATGAAATTCACAACCATTTTATTATTAAGTATTCTTAGTTTTAATTCTATTTATAGTCAAGATAAAGAAGGATCTGAGATGTGGGAAAAAGCGAAAGCAATTCATGAGAAAGTGATTACTATAGATACTCATGACGATATAAATGTCAATAATTTTACCACTTCAAAAAATTATACCCAAAATCTTAATACCCAAATAAACCTGCCCAAAATGATGGACGGTTGTTTAGATGTTGCTTGGTTTATAGTTTATACAGGCCAAGGAGAATTAAATAAAACAGGATATGCAGCAGCTTATAAAAATGCCATTTCTAAATTTGAAGCAATCCATAGATTAACAGAAGAAATTGCTCCAGATAAAATTGGACTGGCAACTTCTTCTACGGAAGTTAGAAAATTAGTGAACGAAGGAAAATTAGTGGCGATGATCGGAGTAGAAAACGCGTATCCAATTGGGGAAGATCTTACTAATATTGAGAAATTCTATGATCTAGGAGCTCGATATATGTCTCTTTCACATAATGGCCATAGCCAGTTTAGCGATTCTAATACGGGAGAAAAAGATAATGTTTGGCTGCATAATGGTTTAAGTGATTTAGGTAAAGAAGCAATTTCCGAAATGAATAGATTAGGAATTATGATAGATGTTTCTCATCCTTCTAAAGAAGCTATTAAACAAATGTTCGAACTTTCTAAGGCTCCATTAATTGCTTCTCACTCTTCTGCTAGAGCGTTATGTGATCATAGCAGAAATTTGGATGATGATCTTTTAGAATTATTTAAAGAACATGGCGGAGTGGTTCAAACCGTTGCCTTTAGTGCTTACGTAAACACAGATAAACACAATGCTTATTATGCAGCAGTAAATGCAATTTATAATCAGGAAGGAAAAGACTCAGGATTTATGGTATTATCTAGAGATAGTATTAGAGGTTTAGATGAAGCAGAAAAAGCTATTTACGAACAAGAGTATTCTAATATAGTAAATAGATCTTCTAAAAAAATTAAGGAACTAAGACAAACCAATGGCCCAGTAGATGTATCAGATTATGTGGATCATATAGATTATCTAGTTGAAAAAATAGGAATTAACCATGTCGGGATCAGTTCAGATTTTGATGGTGGTGGAGGGATTGAAGGATGGCGTGATGCTTCTGAAACTTTTAATGTAACCTTAGAATTGGTTAAAAGAGGATATTCTGAAGAGGAAATTGCAAAGCTTTGGGGAGAAAATTTGTTGAGAGTTTTAGATGAAGTTGAAGCAGTAGCAAATCAAATTCAGAAAAGCTAGAATTATTTTTTAACTGATTTTTTATCTAAAGTCACTTTTAGAATATTTCCTAAACCGCCCGAACCTTCATTAGAGATATAAAGATTACCAGAAGCATCAAAAGTTAAACCTTCTGGTTGGCCAAATTGTTCTTCCTTAAAAACATGTAACTTTTTAATAGTTCCCTTAGAGTTTAAAATCAATAACTTGGGATTGGTAGCTTCTAAAACATAAATTTCTCCTGTAAAAGGATGTATAGCAACTTCTGATGGTTCGATGATTTGTTGATTTCTTTCTTGTCCCAAGATTTCAAACGCAGGGTCATCGAATTTAATTTTATAGGCTGGTGAACTTTCTAATTTTTTGGTTTTTAAATTAAAGGCATAAATAGGTTTTGAATTCTTATCTACTTTGTTCTTTATACTTAGTAGTAGTCTATTTTTTTTCTTATCCCAAGCAATCCCTTCCCATTCATATTTCTTAGACATTCCTGTGGAATACTGGTTTATTTCCAGAGAATCCTCTTGGTAATCTAAAACTTCAAATAGTACACCATCACTTCTAAGAACATATGCGTCTTTACCAACTAAGGCTATTCCTTCATAATCTCCATCTTCTCCAAAAACTATTTGCTTTTCTATTTTAGAAGTTTTGGTGTTATAAATAAAGATAATTGCTTCTTCATCTTCTACACAAGCAATATGATCTTGATCTATCCAGGATATCCCTGAAATTTCCTCCAAAACTATAGGCATGTTCCAAGATTTATCTATTTGAATAGTTTCAGCTCCAGGGAAATCTCTGTTGGGAGAAATACCATCAAAAGAATAATATATAAGGGCTACTAAGGCAAATACACCTATTATAATAAAAATCGCTATTCTATTCATATTTCAAAATTAAGCTTTTAATGATATTGTCTAGTTAAGGTATTGCAAAAGTCCCTTAGATATTAGCGGTAAAAACCTTATTAATTCACACCTAAATGTTAAATAAGTGTTAAATGCTACTATTTTATACCTAGTACTGTAACATATTAAAATTCTCCTCGTCTATTAAGTATAACATTTAAAAACATTCATCATGAGAACATCAGAAAACATCAGTCAGAATTTTAGTGGAATCAAAGAAGGAGATCTAACTCACAAAAGACACTTCTTAAATCTTAGACAATCTACCAGAGATACTTGGTATGGCAGAAGAAGATTTGGAGTATAAATTTAATAAACCGATCCAATGCATTTAGAATTCTAAAATAGCCGAGCATCTTATTGTTTCGGCTATTTCTTTTTAAAGTTAACCTTCCATTTTTTAAAATCAGTTTTCTGGCTCTCCCTACTTTTAAAGGAATTTTTCCTAATTTATAAATTCTTAAAATTAACTAAACATCATCTAAAAATTTTATTAGTATTCGTTTATTTGTAAGCATAACTTATACTATGTTTCAACGAATTAAGAAGTCTCCCAAATTAAAATGGTCCTTAGTGGTTTTGGGCTCTATTTTTACTGTATTCATTCTATTTTATTTCAGCATTTATTTTGGTGTTTTTGGTAAGATTCCTTCAACTCAGGATCTAAAAGATCTTAAACAAAATCAAGCGACACAAGTTTTATCCTCTGATGGAGATCTAATAGGTAAATATTATATTTTTGATAGACAACCAGTTACATCTAATCAAATCCCCAAACATCTTATCAATGCTTTAGTAGCTACTGAAGATGCTCGATTTTACGAACATAATGGTATTGACAGCAGAAGTTTACTAAGAGTATTCTTTAAATCCTTGATGTTACAGGACAGATCTTCTGGTGGTGGTAGCACTATAACCTTGCAACTCGCTAAAAATTTATATGGAAGAAAGGACTATGGCTATTTTGGAATCGTAGTCAATAAATTTCAGGAATCGATCATAGCTCAACGCTTAGAAGAAATTTATGATAAAGAAGAAATTCTAACTCTTTACCTTAACACCGTTCCTTTTAGTGATAATACTTTTGGAATAGAAAGCGCTGCCATGAAATTCTTTAATAAGAGCACGAAAAATCTATCCTTAGAAGAATCTGCAGTATTAATTGGAATGCTAAAAGCGAATCATTCATATAATCCGAGAATATTCCCTGAAAAAAGTAGATTTCGTCGCGATGTTGTTTTTCAGCAAATGGAGAAATATGGGTATTTGACGAAAACTGAAATGCAAGTTGCAAAACAGTCAGACATTCAACTGGATTATCAATATTATAGTCATGACCAAGGATTGGCTCCTTACTTTAGGGAACAACTTAGGAAGGATGTAACCTCCATTTTAGATACTTTGAAAAATAATAAAGGGGAGAGTTTTAATATTTATAGAGATGGTTTAATAATACATACCACCTTAAATTCTAAAATACAGGAATATGCAGAAGCTTCTGTAAATTCCCATATGTCTAAATTACAAGAAGCTCATGAGCGATCTTATGGAGCAAGGGCTCCTTGGTTTACAAATAAAGAATTGATCCTGGATGCAGCAAAGCGTACCAGTGCTTATAAAAAATTAAATAAACAAGGATTATCTGATACTGAAATATTAGCTGAATTAGATAAGGACTCTAGTGAAAGGGAGCTTTTTAATTACGGGAAGAAAGAACTGGTGAAGGGAACAACTTTAGACAGTATCAAACACTATCTTAAATTTTTAAATACTGGATTTTTAGCTGTAGAACCATCTACAGGTGCTGTAAAAGCATGGGTTGGCGGTGTAGATTTTGAAAATTTTAAATACGATCACATTTCACAAAGCAAGAGACAAGTAGGTTCTACCTTTAAACCTTTTGTGTATACTGCAGCTTTAGAAAATGGGATAGTACCTTGCTCCTACTTTTCTATTCGAGAGGTCACTTATAACGATGGTTGGACGCCTTCTAATTCTGGTTCTGCTGATGATCCAGATATGAATTATAACATGAAATATGCGTTAAGCAATTCCATAAATACTATTGCTGTTAAGGTTCTAATGGAAACAGGAATTAATAATGTGATCTCGCAAGCCAAGAAAATGGGAATAGAGTCTAATCTGCCTCCTGTACCTTCTATTGCATTAGGGACAGCAGAGATAAGTTTGAAGGAAATGACGATGGCATATACTGGTTTTGCTAATTCGGGAAGATCCTCTAAACCTTATTATATCTCAAGAATAGAAGACGGAAAAGGAAATTTGTTGGCAGAATTCAAGCCTCAAGTTCAAAATAAAGCAGCTTATTCTGAAACTACTCGGGAAATCATGATTGAGATGATGAAAGCAACTGTTAATGAAGGAACGGCAACAAGGCTAAGAAGCACTTATGGTTTGCAGAATGATATTGCCGGAAAAACTGGAACCACCCAATCTAATAAAGATGGTTGGTTTGTAGGTTTAACACCAAAACTTTTAGCCGTAACTTGGGTAGGTTCTGATGATCACAGGATTGGTTTTAGAAATACAGGAATAGGACAAGGAGCAAATTCTGCCTTACCGATATTCGCATTATTTCTACAGAAGATAAATGCAGATCCTAATTTTAGTGAAATTAGCAATGCTCGATTTGGAAATCCTTCTGCACAGGTTGTTTCTTTGATGGATTGTGAAGCAAGCGAAAAAGATGGATTTTTTGATAAATTATTTGGTAAATCTGATCAGAAAAGAGAGCGTAAGAAAGATGATAATGAGAAAAAAGGCTTCTTTAATAAACTCTTTGGAAAAAAGAAAAAGAATTAATAAGTAGCAAAAAAGTTTTCAGCCCAATGTTTAGCGTCTTCTAAATTTGAGAAAAAAGCAAAGGAACTATCAAACTTTTCTTGTTCTATAATAGCTTTCTCTCTTACTTCTTCGTATTTAGAAACTATGGCAATACCTTTTATTTTCTTAAAAACGCCAGGAGAATATGCATCTGGCATTAGAGTATAATTAGTAGTTCTATTAGAAATAATAACAAAATTATTACCCTTATAATGGTCAAGAATTGTTTCAATGGTTCTCTTTGAGATAGAAGAATCTATTTCTTGCTGACCTAAACCTTCTATTATAACATAAGAGTTATAAAATTCCATTTTATAAAACTCTGTGATCTTTTCTACCATTGAAAAAAATTAACAGGTAAAATTACTCAAAATCACTTAACAATGTTAACATTATATTAAAAACGTTAATAAATTTATCAATTATGTTAAATAATAAAAACCGATTTTAGTAAAAAAAATTTAAATAGATAACTATCAACTATGTATAATAGGATTGAGCATCAATTTGTAGGTTTCATAAATACTCCCTCTATTTTTAATAATTCGAATTTTGCTGGGTTTAAGTTGTTTGAATTAAAGAGTAATAAAACCTTTAGCTCAAGCAGTATATCGCAACAAAAATTTCCAAATAATTTAGTGCTGGGAAAACGTGTAGAATATTTTTTTATGAGTGCAATAAATGCATCTAAAGGATATGAATTAATCACCAATAATATTCAGATAAACGATGAGCAACGAACATTAGGAGAGTTGGACTTTATTGTTAAAGATCTGAAGACTAAAAAACTACTTCATATAGAATTAATGTATAAATTCTATGTTTACGACCCAGAATTCCAAATCGAATTGAAACGTTGGATTGGGCCTAATAGAAAGGATTCTTTACTTCAGAAGATTCAGAGAGTAAATACAAATCAATTTCCTTTGCTTCATACTCCAGAAGCAGAAAAATATCTAAAATCTATAGATATAGACTCCGAAAGCATTCAGCAGCAGATCTGTTTTAAAGCCAATTTATTTATCCCTAAAAATATTCAAACCCAGAAATTCTCACAGATAAATGAGGATTGTATTATCGGTTATTGGATTCATTTTAAAGATTTTGGCGATTACGATCAAGAGGCTTTTTATTTTTTTGCTCCAGAAAAACAAGATTGGCCAATAGTTCCAGAAAATTGGGAAGAATGGATTAATTTTAAAGATGTGAATGAGCAAATTAAAGAGCTTCATTTAAGAAAAAAATCTCCCCTTATATGGATTAAAAAGAGTGATGGAAGTTTTGAAAGGATTATTGTGGTGTGGTGGTAAGCATTATTTCCTTTGATAAGTTAAAAATTATACCTTTGCCCCTTCTTACCCTAACCCCAACTTAATAAGTTATATGGCTTCTAATTTTGATCAAGCAGTAAAAACTACCTATTTAAGTATCCTGGGAAACTTAGTCTTGGCATTAGTAAAAGGTATTACAGGCGTTTTAGGGAATTCGTATGCACTTATTGCAGATGCTATAGAATCTACTACAGATGTGTTTTCTTCTATTTTCGTACTATTAGGTATAAGATATGCAAATAAGCCTGCAGATGCCAACCATCCTTATGGTCATGGGAAAGCAGAACCTCTAATAACATTTGCTGTAGTTGGTTTTCTGGTAGTTTCTGCTACGGTTATAGCATACGAGAGTATTCAGCACATTAAAACCCCACATGAGGCTCCTGAATCTTATACTCTTATTGTTTTAGGAATAATTATAATTATAAAGGAGACCTTTTATAGAATTGTTTCTAAAAAAAGTGACGAGATTAATAGTACGGTGCTAAAAGCTGATGCCTGGCACCATAGAAGTGATGCTATTACTTCTTTAATGGCTTTCATTGGGATCTCAATAGCATTGTATATGGGGAAAGGTTACGAAACTGCAGATGACTGGGCAGCTTTGTTTGCTTCTGGTTTCATATTATATAATGCATATCTAATAATGCGCCCAGCTTTAGGAGAAGTTATGGATGAACATATGTATGACGATCTTATTGAAGAGATAAGAAAGTATGCAGAAAATATTCCTGGAGTTCAGGAGACCGAAAAATGCTTCGTTAGAAAAACGGGAATGACCTATCATGTAGACCTTCATATTGGAGTAACTAGAACGATCACTGTGGAAGAAGGCCATGACATATCGCATAATGTGAAAAATGAATTATTGCTTAGGTTACCTCAAATTGCCGACGTTCTTATTCATATTGAACCAGTTTAAAACTTTATAATCTAGAACTTTTTATAAGATCTTTATTATTAATCAATTAAAAACCACGCTTATGATTTTTAGGAGAAATTGATTTCCCTTTTCATTAAAATCATAACTTAGCGTACAAAATTTATAAAATGGAAAATAATTTAGCCGTACTTATTGATGGAGATAACATTCCTTCAGCCTATGTAAAAGAGATGATGGAAGAAATCGCAAAATACGGTAATCCTACAATTAAGAGAATTTATGGAGATTGGACCAAGCCACAACTTTCTAAATGGAAAAATGTGCTATTGGAAAATGCCATCAATCCTATTCAGCAATATGGTTATACTCAAGGGAAGAATGCAACAGATTCTGCCATGATCATAGACGCTATGGATATCTTATATGCTAATAAGGTTCAAGGATTTTGTTTGGTGTCTAGTGACAGTGATTTTACGAAACTCGCTACAAGATTAAGAGAATCTGGTTTAAATGTTATTGGAATTGGAGAGAAAAAAACTCCAGAACCCTTTATTGTAGCTTGCGACCGTTTTATTTATATAGAGATCTTAGGCTCTGCTTCTAAAGAACAGGAAACTGAAACAGTAAAAGGAAAGTCTGTTAAAAAAGATAACGTAGATAAGATCACTCCAAAAGTTCTGAAATTTATTGCCAGTACTATCTCTGATGTTGCAGATGAAGATGGTTGGGCATTTTTGGGAGATGTTGGAGGAATGCTTCAGAAAAAGCAACCGAATTTCGATTCTAGAAATTATGGATTTCAAAAATTAACGCCGATGATAAGTTCTATAAGCAATTTTGAAGTGGAGTCTAGAGAAAATCAAAATGGGAGATTCAAATTGATCTATGTGAGAAATAGAACTTAATAAGATATTTCTTTTATAAAAAAACCTTCCAATCCCTCAAAATATAGGAATTGGACGGTTTTTCATTTTTGTTAAATAATATACAGGAAATCTATTTATTAGCATGCCTCTTTTCTAGCACTTCCACGATATTATTTAAACCAAAACCTTTTGCTTTTAGTAAGATCATATAATGAAAAAGCAAATCGGCACTTTCATTTAGAAAAAGATCATCATTATCATCCTTGGCCTCAATAACCGTCTCGATAGCTTCCTCCCCAACTTTTTGGGCAATCTTATTCATTCCATCATCAAAAAGGGAAACCACATAACTAGCATCTTCCTTTCTTCTTAATTCTGGTTCTATTTCACTTTTCTTTTTTCGGTCTTCAATAATTCCCTCTAGTTCAGAAAGAAATCCAAAATTAGGTTTATTTGTTTCACCCCAGCAGGTATCTGTTCCTTTATGGCAGGTAGGACCCTGTGGAATTACAGATATCAATAAAGTGTCATTATCACAATCATTCTTTATATTTACAACTTTTAGAAAATTCCCACTTTCTTCCCCTTTAGTCCATAATCGGTTTTTCGTTCTACTAAAAAAAGTGACCTTATTAAATTCATTGGTCTTTAAATAAGCCTCCTCATTCATATAGCCCAACATTAATACATTTTTAGTGCTGTTATCCTGAATGATCACTGGCACCAAACCATCGTTATTTTTATTGAAATCTATTTCCATAGTTTTATATTTTCTTCTGAAGAATAATTAAATTCTTACTGGAATTCCTTTATTTCTTAACTCTTCTTTTAAATCCTTTATTTCTATCTCCTTAAAATGAAAAACACTCGCGGCCAAAGCAGCATCTGCCTTTCCTTCTATAAATGCGTCGCAAAAATGTTGCATATTTCCTGCGCCCCCCGAAGCGATTATCGGGATATTTAATTCTGTAGATAATTTTGCCAAAGCTTCGTTTGCAAAACCGTTTTTTGTTCCATCATTATTCATAGAAGTAAACAAAATCTCACCTGCACCACGTTTTTCTACTTCCTTTGCCCATTCAAAAAGATTTAACTCTGTAGGTACCTTCCCTCCTACTAAATGAACGATCCATTCCCCATCTATCAGTTTCGCATCTATAGCAACTGTAATACACTGACTCCCAAATTTAGCTGCCAACCTATTTATAAGATCTGGATCTTTAACCGCCGAGGAATTAATAGATACTTTATCTGCTCCATTTTGAAGCAAAATATCTACATCCTCTACAGATGATATCCCACCACCTACTGTGAATGGAATATTGATCTTTTCAGCTACTTTTAGAACTAGATTAGCTAAAGTTTTTCTTCTCTCTTCTGTAGCAGAGATATCAAGAAAAACCAACTCGTCTGCTCCAGAAGCGGCATAAATAGCTGCTAATTCAACTGGGTCTCCTGCATCTCTAAGATCTACAAAATTTATCCCTTTTACAGTTCTTCCATTTTTTATATCCAAACAGGGAATTATTCTTTTAGTTAACATAGTTTCGAGTTATTTGTAGTCTAAAATAAAGGCTTCTAATTGTTTTAAACTGATCTTGTTCTCGTAGATAGCTTTTCCTATAATGGTACCTTCACAGCCCATTTCTGCAAGCCTTGGCAATTCATCAAATGTAGATATCCCTCCTGAAGCAATTAATTTAATAGCCTTTTCATTATCAGATGTTTCAACGAGTATTTTCTCATATAGATCAAAAGAAGGACCTTCTAACATACCATCCTTAGATATATCTGTACAGATCACATATTGCAAGCCATCTTTTAAATAGGCATCGATAAAAGGAACTAGTTCTTCTTTAGATTCTTCTAACCAACCGCTAATTGCGACTTTTTCATCCTTAGCGTCTGCCCCTAATATAATTTTATCACTTCCATATTTTTCGATCCAGGATAGAAACAGATCTCTATTTTTCACTGCAATGCTTCCCCCTGTTATTTGTTGTGCTCCACATTCAAATGCGATTTCCAGATCTTTATTAGATTTCAAACCTCCACCAAAATCAACTTTTAGATTGGTATTATTAGTAATTTGTTCTAATATTTTATAATTCACAATATGGCTGGATTTTGCACCATCCAGATCAACGAGATGAAGGGATTCTATGCCATGTGCTTCAAACTGCTTTGCCACCTCAAGCGGGTTCTCATTATATATCTTTTTGGTGTTATAATCTCCCTTAGAAAGTCTTACACATTTACCGTCTATTATATCTATTGCGGGTATAATTCTCATTGTCCTCTTAAATTATAGTTCTAAAAAATTCTTTAAAATCTGCTCTCCTGCATCACTACTTTTTTCAGGATGGAACTGAACTCCATAAAAATTGTCTTTTTTTAATGCGGTACTATATTTCACTCCATAGTCTGATATTGCAATAGTTTCGTCGCATTCAGCTACAAAATAGCTATGTACCAAATACACATATTCCAATTCTTTAATATTATTGAATAAAGGAGAATTCAATTGTGAAATTTGATTCCAACCAATTTGAGGCACTTTAACTGAATTGTTGAATTTAATAACTGGAGCATCAAAAATGCCTAATCCAGTGGTATCTCCTTCTTCACTTTTGGTACACATCAATTGCATTCCTAAGCAAATACCCAAAACTGGTTTCTTTAAAGTGGGAATTACTAAATCCAATTTAGATTGCCTAAGCATTCGCATTGCACTACTAGCCTCTCCTACTCCTGGAAATATCACTTTATCTGCAGTTTTAATTTCGGTTTCATTATTACTCAAGATCGCTTCAAATCCCAATCGCTGAATCGCAAATTTGATACTTTGAATATTTCCTGCTCCGTAATCTATAATTACTATTTTCATTCTATGTACTTGATCTAGGCAAATAACCTATTAAATATTATAACATCCCCTTTGTTGATGGTAGGATCATTTTTTCGGTATCTCTTTTAACAGCCATTTTAATTGCTTTCGCAAATGCTTTAAAAATCGCTTCTATCTTATGATGTTCGTTAGTACCTTCTGCCTTGATATTCAGGTTTGCTTTCGCGCCATCTGTAAAAGATTTAAAAAAATGAAGAAACATCTCTGTTGGCATTTTTCCAATCATTTCACGCTTAAATTCGGCCTCCCAAACCAACCAATTTCTACCACCAAAATCTATTGCCGCATGGGCTAAACAATCGTCCATTGGTAAACAAAAACCATAACGCTCTATTCCAAGTTTGTTACCTAGTGCTAAACTAAAAGCTTCTCCAAGTGCGATTGCTGTATCTTCTATTGTGTGGTGTTCATCTACTTCCAGATCTCCAGTTACTTTTATTTCTAGATCCATTTGTCCATGTCGGGAAATTTGATCTAACATATGATCGAAAAAATCTAATCCAGTAGAAATATCAGATTTTCCTGTACCATCCAAATTAAGGTTGATAAAAATATCTGTCTCATTGGTTTTCCGGTTGATCTCTGAAGAGCGTTCTTTAAGTTTCAAGAATTCATAGATCTTTTCCCAACTAGAAGTTCTTAGAGCTATGGATTTTCCGATTTCTTCATGTCCGTTTTTTAACTCATCTTTTCCAAGTTCCTCGTGAGTATCAATAAAAATACCCTTTCCACCAAAGTTTAGAGCGAATTCCATATCTGTCATCCGGTCCCCGATCATATAAGAGCCGGGAAGATCGTATTCTATATTATTCAGATAATTTTCTTCCAATAAACCGGTATTTGGTTTTCTAGTAGGAGAATTATCCTTTGCAAAAGATCTGTCCATAAGTACTTCTTTAAAAACCACTCCTTCATTTGCAAAGGTTTTTAAAACGAAATTCTGAATTGGCCAAAAAGCAGTTTCAGGATAAGCATCGGTTCCCAAACCATCTTGATTAGTGACCATTACGAATTCGTAATCGAGTTCCTTTGCTATTTTAGACAAATAAAATAATGCCTGAGGGTAGAATTCCAGCTTTTCTAAAGTATCTATTTGATAATCTTCCGGCTCGTGAATCATTGTGCCGTCCCGATCTATAAAAAGTATTTTTTTCATTTTTTCTTCTTCTTATTTTAGATTGATAAAATATACTGTCACATCGAGCGGAGTCGAGATGTCTTTAGACCTTTCATTTACGCTGAGAGTGACGAAATAACATTAAGGTTCAATCTAAATTCTTTAAAACCTTAATTAATTTCAAATTTTCCTCTTTTGTCCCAATAGTGAATCGCAAAGTATTTTCGCAAAGTGGTTGTTTGGTCCTATTTCTAATTACTATGCCTTTACTTAATAATTGATTGTATCTCTTTAAAGCATCATCTACTTTAACAAGTAAAAAATTAGCATCGGACCTATAAATTTTTTTAATAAACTTTACTTCAAGTAATACTTTAGATAACGTGTCCCTTTCTATCAATATATCAGCTATTTCTCTATTTACTTCTGAAATATTCTGAAGCCTATATTGGGCTCTATTCTGAGTTAGTTCATTAACATTATATGGCGGCTTTATCTTATTAAGAACTGCTATTATTTCTTTGGAAGCATAACAAATTCCCAATCTAATTCCTGCCATCCCGAAAGCTTTAGAAAGAGTTTGTGTTATAATTAAGTTCGGATATTTATCTAAGTCTTCTATCCAACTTGCCTGTTCAGAAAAATCGATATATGCTTCATCTATAACTACAAGACCTTCAAATTTTTCTAATATTTCGGCGATATTTTTCCTGCTGAAAGAATTCCCTGTTGGATTATTTGGAGAACATAAAAAGATCAACTTCGTGTTTTTATCTACATTTTTAAAAATCTCATCCACATTAGGTTCAAAATCTCCAGTTAATAATACCTCTCTGCTTTCAATATTATTGATCCCAGCTAAAACATTGTACATTCCATAAGTAGGTGGCAATGTGATTATATTATCTTTTGCTGGCTCACAAAAAGCTCTATAAATAAGATCTAAAACTTCATCGCTCCCATTTCCTAATAGAATATTTTTAGTAGGAATATTCTTGATCTCTGCTAATTTCGATTTTAATTTCTTTTGCTGTGGATCTGGATATCTATTTACACCTGTTTCATTTGGGTTTTCGTTGGCATCCAAAAAGATCATTTTAGAACCCTCAGCAGTATATTCATCTCTGGCAGATGAATATGCTTCTAACGCTAAGACATTAGGCCTTACCAACTTATTTAATTCGAATACTTTCTCCATTATTTCTTCAGCTTATTAAGTCTTAAAGTAACTGCATTCTTATGAGCCTGAAGTCCTTCTGCCTCTGCCATGATCTCTATTGCAGGACCAATATTCCTAATTCCTTCTTCAGATATTTTCTGAAAAGTCATACTCTTCATAAAACTATCCAAATTTACACCGCTATATTGTTTAGCAAAGCCATTAGTTGGTAAGGTATGATTGGTCCCTGAAGCATAGTCTCCAGCACTTTCCGGAGTATAATTCCCAATAAACACAGAACCTGCATTAGCAACATTCTCTACATAGAAATCATTGTGGGCAGTACACACGATAAAATGTTCCGGACCATATTCATTGATAATTTCCATAGCTAATTGTTTACTCTCTAAGTAGATAAGTTTAGAATTAGCGATCGACTTTGCAGCCATTTCTTTTCTGGGCAAAATCTCTAACTGAAGTTCAATTTCTTTTTCTACATCTTCAATCATTTTTTCTGAAGTAGAGATAAGAATTACCTGACTATCTGCACCGTGTTCTGCCTGGCTAAGAAGATCTGAGGCAACGAAGGCAGCATCTGCTGTATCATCTGCAACCACAAGTAATTCCGAAGGTCCAGCAGGCATATCTATCGCGACATGAAACTTTGTAGCTAATTGCTTAGCAACGGTCACAAATTGATTCCCTGGTCCAAATATTTTATATACTTTCGGGACCGTCTCTGTTCCAAATGTTAAGGCGGCTATTGCTTGAATCCCTCCAATCTTAAAAATCTTATCTACTCCGCAAAGTGCAGCAGTATAAAGAATTACTGGATTGATCTCTCCATTTTTATCTGGAGGAGTACACAACACGATCTCTTTACATCCAGCAATGTTAGCTGGAATTGCGAGCATTAAAATAGTGGAGAATAATGGCGCATTGCCTCCCGGAATATAAAGTCCTACCTTCTGAATAGGACGTTTTTCTTGCCAGCAATCCACTCCTTTAGAAGTGGTTACTTCTACTCTTTGTGTTTTTTGAGCTTTATGAAATTTTTCAATATTAGATTTTGCTAACTGTATCGCATCCTTCAAATTAGAACTAATAGCAGCTTTGGCAACTTCAATATCTTCAGTAGAAACTTTAAAGTTATCTAATTTTATACCATCAAAAAGATCGGTATATTTTGCAACTGCAACATCCCCTTTAGACCTAACTTCAGAAAAAATATCATTTACAGTTAACTCTATATCCTCGAGAGTTTGAGTTGGTCTTTGCAATAAAGCTTCCCAATCTTCTTTATTTGGATTATATATTTTATTCATATTATAAAGAATTCAAATTAAAGAACCATTTTTTCGATTGGTGCAACTAAAATCCCTTCTGCTCCAAGTTCTTTCAATTCCTGTATTATTTCCCAGAATCTATCTTCTTGAATAACGGTATGTATAGAACTCCAACCTTTTTCTGCTAAAGGCAATACTGTAGGACTTCTCATACCTGGCAATAAATTAATGATCTCTTCTAACTTATCATCTGGAGCATTTAAAAGAATATATTTTGAAGTTCTTGCATTAAGTACAGATTTCAATCTGAATTCCAATTTGTTTAGGATCGTTCTTCTGGCTTCAGAAATATTTGGAGCAACTGCAAGAACAGCCTCGCTCTTCATCATTACCTCTACTTCCTTTAGATTGTTCTTAAACAATGTATTTCCACTAGATACGATGTCACAGATAGCATCTGCCAAACCTATATTTGGAGCAATTTCTACAGAACCATTAATAATGTGTAAATCTGCTGTTATTCCTTTTTTCTTTAGAAATGTATTTAAGGTATTAGGATAAGATGTAGCTATTCTTTTTCCTGCTAGATCCTCTATTCCATTATACTTAGCAGACTTAGGAATAGCCAGAGAAACTCTACATTTTGAGAAACCTAATTTTAATGATTGCACTATATCGTCTCCTTTTTCTTCTAACACATTTTCTCCTAAAAATGCGATATCTACTACTCCATCTCTTAGATATTGAGGAATGTCACCATTCCGAAGATATAATACCTCAATTGGAAAATTAGAGGAAGTGGCTTTTAATTGTTCCTTACCATTATCTATAGAGATGCCAGCATCTTTTAAAATTTTTAGGGAATCTTCATTTAATCTTCCTGCTTTCTGAATTGCAATTCTTAGTTTTTCTTTATTCATCTTTTTAATTTCTTAAAGTTTTATTTGAAAACCAAACAGGAAACAAAAAACCCGTTCGATTGCTCAAACGGGTTTTTATATATGTTGAATTTACTACATATCAAAATCACCTCGCCAGAGCGCAGTAGTGAAAATGATGATGATGTAGTTGTATTGTTTTCATAATAAAAGCAAATCTAGCGCATTTTTTTTAAAACAAAAATTCGTTTCGATAAATTTATGACTTGATTAATCTATTTTTAGTTGTTTCCAAGGATCAAAGGCATTCCACTTTCTCCAGAACCAATCACTACCACCTTGGCATTAGGTGACTTAGCCAGCTCTACAGTTGCTTGAATTCCTTTTTCCATTAAAATTTGATCGTTCAACGAAGCACTAAGAATTTCATTGGCTTTGGCTTTACCTTCAGCATCAATACGTTGTCTTTGCGCCTCTTGTGTAGCTTTAGTTAGTCTAAATTCATACTCTAAAGACTCTTGTTCTTGTCTCAGTTTTCTTTCAATAGCCTCTTTAATGTTCTGTGGTAGAGAAACATCTCTTACCAATACTTCATTTACCTGAACATATTGATCTTTTAATAAGATTTTTGTCTCATCCAAAATCTCTTTCTGGATAGCTTCACGTTTACTAGCATATAATTGTTCTGGAATATATCTTCCTACAACTGCTCTAGCTGCAGATCTAACCGCAGGTTGTAGCACTCGGGCAACATACATTTCACCTTTTTCTTGATGTAAAGAACCTAGATCTGCAAACGCTGGCTCGTACCAAACGGAAACATCCAATTTGATCTCCAATCCATTCGAAGATAACACTTGCATTTTTTCTTCTAGAGCTTGTTGTCTTACTTCGTAAACAAAAACGTCATTCCAAGGAGCAACAACATGAAAACCTTCTCCTAAGGGAGGACCATCAGTAACAACTCCACCATCAAAGGTTTTATATAATACTCCAGCTTCTCCAGAATTAATTGTGATTGTAGATTTTGCGATTAAAATAATTAAGATGACCGCAACAATTAAAATTGGTAATCCAATCTTTGGTAATTTATCCATAAATATATATTTGTGATTATTAAATTAATCCGAAATACTTTCTTGTAAACCACTCGGCACTAAGACTTAGCACTAATAGGATAAGTAAATATTTCCAATCGATTAAAGGTACGGTTTTTTCATCGCTTTTTTGTACCGAAACAAAGCGTTTATCACCAGTTAAAGCCTTAATTATCTTCAATTCTTCCCCAAGTAAATAGGTTTGACCTGAATTGTTACTTGCCAGAAAATTCATTTTACTAAAATTAGCGGAAGTGAACTGTTGTTCAAGGTTATATTCCAAAACTTGAAAACTTCCTTTTTGCACGATTCCAGTGGTCTCTTCTCTAATTGTAAACTGGTACTCACCAAAACTAAGGCCATCCAATTCTACCTTATAAAAATTAGAACTTGGCAGCATCTGAGCCTCTATTGTTTCTTTGGAATCTATATTTTTGATATTAATAGAAAGATCTACATCTGGTGAAAAAATATAATTCTGATCAAAGAACTGAGCAGTAACTAGTATTTGTTCATTTTCTAAATAGACAGATTCAAGATTATAAGTTAGCCGATCGCGCTTTTTAGAGGCCGATAAATACTGGATTAGCTTATTCCAAAAGTTATCTATACGTTCGAAATTACCTGTAAGCCGAAAACTTTCTAAACGCCATTTCCAAAGGTTCTCTCCAAACAAAACGCCTGTCTTTAAATTACTGGTTTCAAATATGCTCAATAATGCTTGCTGAGTTTCTATGCCTTCAAGTTTTTGATATAGTAACGTGTTTCCACTTTCAGCAGCTAGTTTTAAAGTCCCAAAGCTATCTTCCAAAGGAGGAAAATTCGAAAATCCAATATCTCCTGATTGATACTGAAGGAAGTTTTCATTATAAACTGGAAACAGATCTTGTGTTTGGTTAGAGAGCGTTTTGGAGAAATATTGCTGAGCATTATTCAAGAAATTCCAATCTGTTTTAGTACCAGTAATGATTAACCGATTGATGTTCTTCTTATCTAGTTCCTTTAATATTATATTAAACTTATTATTTGGCTGATACAATATAACTAATTGATAATCATTAATTTCTGAAATATCAAAACCATCTATATCTTTTAATTTTACCTCTCTCTGTTTGTTATTTTCTATAGATTTTTTGAGTGCTCCAATATCCGGATGTGAAATATCGGAAAGTAAAAGAATATTGGTTCTTTCGTCTATAACTTCTACAGCAAATTTCCTATTGTTATTAATGAGATTTTTTTCATTCTGGGGGGAAGTAATGCTCGCTTCATAAATTCTAGTACCAAGTTGCTTAGCAGTTAGAGTTGTGTTAATGATTTCTGAAGCATGTTCATTATCAAAATCCAGCGTTTTATTAAAGAGCGTGGTGTTTCCTTGTTTTAATTGAAAATTGGCTTTTATAGCATCTCCTCCAGTATAGTTAAGCAGGATTTCAACGGGAAATTCATTGTTTAAAAAAGCATACTTATTAACATTTACCGAATTTATTGAAAGATCAACACTAGTGGCAGTATCGCCAGCAACTACAGAGTTTAAAGTGAACTTATCATTTAATTTTGTAAATTCATAATCCTGTCCATAAGTGGAATTTCCATCTGAAATTAGTAATAGTGCCGTAGATTTATCCTTATATAACTTATTAAGTTGAGAGATCGCTTTGTAAATATCAGTCTTATTTCTATCGATCTTTATGCTATCATTATTCTCAGGCTCAATATTACCTCCAAAATTATAAACTGAAATATCGAAATTTTCATTTAAGACCTTATTATCCTTAAAGTTTTTAACCAAAGAATTTATACTATCTATTTTGCCCAAATTTCCTATAGATTCAGATCGATCTATAGCCAATACAAGTTCAGGTTTAATAGTTTCAAATTCAGTATGTCTTATTTTGGGGTTTATAAGCAGGATTAACAATGTGAAAATACTTATAAAGCGTATCACTCCTAGAAAATAGGTTTGCCTTCCCCGATTCTTCACTTTGAAGAAATAGGTAAAAAAAATAAACCCTAACGCAAATACTGCAGCTAGGGTTAGATATAAAATTGTTGATATCGGCATTTTTAAAAATCGAATTCAGCAAATAAATAATTTTATTTCCCGTTAAAAATCATTTGTCCAGAATTATACGGCAAATAATTTTAATTCTAAAAATCTTCTAAGTAAGCATTCCACCGTTTACATGAATTACCTGCCCAGTAACATAACTACTTAGATCACTTGCAAGGAAAACACATGCGTTTGCAATATCTTCTGGAGTTCCACCTCTTTTCAAAGGAATAGATTCTCTCCAACCTTCAACGGTCTTCTCATCTAACTTTTCAGTCATTTCAGTTTCTATGAACCCAGGAGCAATAACATTAGTTCTAATGTTTCTTGAACCTAATTCTAAAGCCATAGATTTAGAGAACCCAATGATACCAGCTTTAGAAGCTGCGTAATTGGACTGTCCAGCATTACCCTTAACACCTACCACGGAACTCATGTTAATTATACTCCCTGATCGTTGCTTTAGCATAGTACGCTGCACTGCTTTAGTCATATTAAAAACCGACTTTAAGTTCACATCTATAACAGCATCAAAATCTTCTTCTGTCATTCTCATTAGAAGATTATCCTTTGTAATTCCTGCATTATTAATAACGATATCTATCGCACCAAATTCTTCAGCAACATTTTTAATTAGCTCTTGTGCTTCTTCATAATTAGCAGCATTAGATTTATAACCTTTAGCTTTTACACCTAGGCTACTTAATTCCTGTTCTAACTCATTAGCTGCATTTACAGATGATGCGTAGGTGAAAGCTATATTTGCTCCATGTTTTGCAAACACTTCAGCAATACCTTTACCAATACCTCTACTACCACCTGTGATAATAGCATTTTTACCTTCTAATAACTTCATATAAATAATTCTTTAATCCTTATTATGGGTTTATAATTCCACGAAGTCTACCCAATATAATTTTGCGGACTTCCCTCCATTTTTTAAATATCTTTAAATTCTAACACTACTATTAATAAGTCAGTTTTAGACTCTCAAAAAATTAAGTTCGAAAACCATTCTTATAGGCGTTAAAAATCTAAAATTCTTAATTGATTCAAATATAACAAAACCAAAAAGCATTAAAATAAAAAAACCTCTTGAAATTACTCATTTACTGAGGAATTAAGAGGTTTTTTTAAAATATATTGACTTGTTGCTAACTATGCATTCACAGAGTTAAGAACTTCTGCAACTTTTTTTCCAATTTCTGCAGGTGAATCTACAACATGAATCCCATTTTCTCTAAGAATTGCTTTCTTAGCTTGCGCAGTATCTTCACTACCACCTACAATTGCTCCGGCATGTCCCATTGTACGTCCTGCTGGTGCAGTTTCACCTGCAATAAAACCAATAACTGGTTTTCTGTTTCCATTAGCTTTGATCCATTGAGCAGCATCTGCTTCTAATTGACCACCAATTTCCCCAATCATAACGATACATTCCGTTTCATCATCATTCATTAACAATTCCACTGCTTGTTTCGTTGTAGTTCCAATAATTGGATCTCCACCAATTCCAATAGCAGTAGATATTCCTAAACCTTGTTTTACAACCTGATCTGCAGCTTCATAAGTAAGTGTTCCAGATTTAGAAACGATACCTACTTTACCTTTCTTAAAAACAAAACCTGGCATAATTCCAACTTTTGCTTCTCCTGGAGTAATTACACCAGGACAGTTAGGTCCTACAAGTCTGCAAGATTTATTTTTAATATAATTACTTACTTTGATCATATCTGCAACTGGAATACCTTCAGTAATTGTAATAATAACTTCAATTCCAGCATCTGCAGCTTCCATTATAGCATCTGCAGCAAATGCAGGTGGTACAAAAATTATGGAAACATTTGCTCCCGTTTCTTTTACTGCTTGAGAAACAGTATTAAAAACTGGCTTATTTAAATGGGATTGCCCACCTTTTCCTGGAGTAACTCCTCCAACAACATTGGTCCCATATTCTATCATTTGTTCAGCATGAAATGTACCTTCACTTCCTGTAAAACCCTGAACTAATATCTTTGAATCTTTATTAACTAAAACGCTCATAATTGTTATAATTTTTGCTTTGCAAAAGTAGGTTTTTAAATAGAAACCTTAAAACCTTTTTATAAATTAATTGCCATAAAGGAAGTAAGGTTATCGGGAGAATCATCTGCCGGTTGGCTCATTTGATATCCTTTGTACATTTTCCCATCTTTTATTTCCCAAATAGCAACCATGTGCGTCATTGGAATTTCTTCATCAGGATTCTCAATAGTTTTAGTAAAGAAGGTAATTCTAATGGTTACTGTTTTATCATCTTGTAGTAAATGACTTATTTCCGGTCTGATATATTCAAAAGACTTTGCCATTTCTGTACAAATTTCCTCAAGATCTTTGACGTTCATCTTGTTGAAACCTGCACTACTGTTCCAAAACAACTCTGCATCAGGATGAAAATGTTTAGATACTTGGGATGGGTCTTTATAAAATTCTGAAGTATAAAATGATTCTACAAGTTGTTTTTCGCTTGAAGCCATATTATTTATGTTTTAATTTATCTATGATTCCGGGAAGCATTTTTACTGCCGCCATCTGTCTTAATTTTGTTCTGAATTCCTGAGCAGGAGACCCCCAATAACTCGTGTTTTCTTCAGTAGTTTTAGAAACACCAGATTGAGCCATTAATTGGGTTCCTTTTTTAATTCTCACATCGCTTCTAATTCCCACTTGTCCCCAAATAATAACTTCATCTTCTATAATAACACAGCCAGCTATACCGGTTTGTGAAGCTATAAGACATTTTTTACCAATTATGGTATCATGTCCTATTTGAACCTGATTATCTAATTTTGTTCCGGCTCCAATAAAGGTATCGCCAGTAACTCCTTTATCTATAGTGCATAATGCGCCAATTTCCACATCATGATCTATAACTACTCTTCCCCCAGAAAGTAATTTATCATATCCGGAAGGTCTAGTTTTAAAATAAAAGGCATCTGCTCCTAAAACGGTACCGGCATGTATTGTTACGTTATTTCCTATAATTGCATTATCGTAGATACATACATTAGGATGGATCATACAATTATCCCCAATTTTTACATTATTACCTATAAAAACATTTGGCTGAATTATTGTGTTTTTACCAATTTGGGCTGAATCTGCAATTTTGGAATTTGCTTTTTCAAAAGGTTTGAAGTATTGAGTTAACTTGTTGAAATCTCTAAAAGGATCATCTGAAATAAGAAGCGCTTTCCCCTGTGGACATTCTACTTCTTTATTTATCAAAATAATAGTTGCTGCCGAATTCAAGGCCTTGTCATAATATTTTGGATGATCTACAAAAACAATATCGCCTTCTGTTACTACATGTATCTCATTCATTCCGAAAACCGGAAAATCAGATTCCCCTACATAGGTAGAAGATATGATGGTAGCTATTTGTTGAAGCGTATGCTTCTGTGGAAATTTCATATTTTAAGCAAAACAATTAAGTTATTGTAAACGAGATCAAACATAAGTGTTATTCATTAAAAAACAAAAGTTAGGAACATTAATTATAATGCTCCTAACTTTAATAAATTATAACGAAATCTTACCGGATTTATTCTTTAACTCGCTCCTTGTAAGTTCCTTTATCGGTTTCAATTTTAATCTTATCTCCTTCATTGATAAAAAGAGGAACATTTACCTCTGCACCAGTTTCTACCGTTGCTGGTTTCGTTGCATTTGTAGCAGTATTTCCTTTCAATCCAGGTTCTGTATGAGTTACCTCTAAAATAACACTTGCAGGCATATCTACAGTAAGAGGCATATTGTCTTCAGTATTTATTAATACAGTAACAATTTCACCCTCTTTAAGCAGTTTAGGCATGTCTAAAGCATTTTCTAAGAGACGAATCTGCGTATAATCCTCTACATTCATGAAATGATAAAATTCTCCATCGTGATACAAGAATTGAAACTTATGAGTTTCTACCCGCACGTCTTCAATTTTATGTCCTGCAGAAAAAGTATTATCTAAAACTTTCCCTGATGTTACACTTTTTAATTTAGTTCTAACAAAAGCAGGTCCCTTCCCTGGTTTAACGTGTAAAAACTCTATAACTTTATAGATGTCATGATTATAACGGATACATAATCCATTTCTAATATCACTTGTACTTGCCATTATTTTTTAATTTAATTTGAACTAAAATATCCTTTCATAATTCCTCGTTGTGAGTTCTTAATAAATTCTAAGATCTCGTCACGCTCTGCTGTTGCTTGCATCTCTGCTTCAATTATAGCCACTGCTTGCGAATTATTATAATTTTTTTGATATAATATCCTATAGATATCTTGTATCTCTCTAATTTTTTCAACATTAAAACCACGTCTTCTAAGACCAATAGAATTAATTCCTACATAAGAAAGTGGTTCTCGTCCAGCCTTTACAAATGGTGGAACATCTTTTCTAACCATAGAGCCACCAGTTACAAATGCATGGTTACCTATGCTACAAAATTGTTGAATAGCAGCCATTCCAGCTAATATTACATAATCTCCAACGTTAATGTGGCCAGCTAAGGTACTATTGTTGGAAAAGATGCAGTTATCTCCCACTATGCAATCATGGGCGATATGGCAATAGGCCATAATCCAACAGTTCTTACCAATTACGGTCTTCATTCTGTCTGTAGTCCCACGATTAATGGTCACACATTCACGTATTGTTGTATTATCCCCTATTTCTGTTGTTGTCTCTTCATCATTGAATTTTTTATCCTGTGGCACAGCAGAAATAACTGCTCCAGGAAAAATACTGCAATTCTTCCCTATTCTAGCACCTTCCATAATGGTAACATTAGAACCTATCCAAGTTCCTTCCCCGATCACAACATTATTATGAATAGTGGTAAAAGGCTCTATAACAACATTTTTCGCAATTTTTGCTCCAGGATGTACGTAAGCTAAAGGCTGATTCATAATAACTTATTTATTTTTTACAATTTGAGCCATTAAAATAGCTTCTGTTACTAATTTACCATTTACATAGGCATAGCCTTGCATTTGGCAAATTCCTCTCCTTATTGGGGCTAATAATTCTAATTTAAAGATCAATGTATCTCCCGGAACCACTTGTTGTTTAAATTTTACATTATCTATTTTCATAAAAAATGTAAGATAATTTTCTGGATCTGGTACAGATTTCAAAGCTAGGATCCCTCCTGTTTGCGCCATTGCTTCTACTTGTAAAACTCCAGGCATAACAGGTTTTCCAGGGAAATGACCCACGAAAAATGGCTCATTCATGGTAACATTTTTCATTCCTATTACACATGTTGGGGTAAGAGAATAAATTTTGTCTACCAATAAAAATGGTGCACGGTGTGGTAAAATATTCATGATGTCATTGACATCCATCAATGGCGGTTTATCAAAATCTATTTTAGGAACATTATTTCTACGTTCCGTTTTAATGATCTTAGCAAGCTTTTTAGCAAATTGGGTATTTACTTCATGTCCTGGTTTTGTAGCAATTACCTTCCCTCTAATACGAGTACCTATTAAAGCTAGATCACCAAGAACATCTAGTAATTTATGCCTAGCTGCTTCATTTGGATAATGCAAAGTAAGATTATCTAGAATTCCATTAGGTTTCACTGAAATATTATCCTTTTTAAAGGCAGTTCTCAGTTTGGCCATTGTTTCTGGACTCAGTTCTTTATCTACATAAACAATTGCATTGTTTAAATCTCCGCCCTTAATTAGTCCATGTTCTAATAAGGTTTCAATTTCGTGCAGAAAACTAAAAGTACGAGCATCGGCAATTTCAGATTTAAAATCTGATAACTTATTTAGCGAAGCATTTTGGGTGCCTAGAACTTTAGTTCCAAAATCCACCATCGTGGTTACTTGATAAGTATCAGATGGCATAATGATTAACTCACTACCAGTGGCTTCATCTTTAAAGCAAATTACTTCACTTACAATAAATTCGTCTCTATCTGCTTCTTGAGTTACTATTCCCGCTGCTTCTAAAGCCTCCACAAAAAATTTGGAAGAACCATCCATTATAGGAGGTTCGGAAGCATTTAGCTCTATAATAACATTATCTATTTCTAAACCTACACATGCTGCAAGCACATGTTCTGAAGTTTGAATGGTGATTCCATCTTTTTCTAGATTGGTACCACGCTGCGTATTTACAACATAAGTAACATCTGCCTCAATTGTAGGTTGGTTTTCTAAGTCCATTCTCTTAAAAACATAACCTGTATTTTCGGCTGCCGGCTTAAAAGTAAGTGTAACTTCCTTGCCTGTATGAAGTCCAACCCCTTTTAAAGAGATCTCATTCACTATAGTTTGCTGTTTTGAAAGGATTTCACCCATTCTATAATTTTTTTTCTATTTTATTTAATCTATTAACAATTTTCGGGAGATTTTTAAAGTGCACATAAGACTTATTGAAATCTCCATACCCAAATGCAGGTGAACCTTGAATTACTTCATCATCTGCTATATTTCTTCCTATTCCAGACTGTGCTTGAATTTTAACTCTATCTCCAATGGTTAAATGACCAGCTAATCCAACTTGCCCGCCAATAAGACAATTTTCACCGATCTTGGTAGAACCTGCGATCCCGGTTTGCGCCGCAATTGCTGTATTTTTACCGATCTCTACATTATGGGCGATCTGAATTTGATTATCCAGTTTAACGCCACTTCTAATTATAGTAGAACCTAAAGTGGCTCTGTCTATTGTGGTACCGGCTCCAATATCTACATTATCTTCTACAATAACATTTCCAATTTGCGGAACTTTATGATACTCTCCACTATCGCTAGGGCTAAATCCAAAACCATCTGCACCCACAACAACTCCTGCATGTAACACACAGAAATTTCCAATAATAGTTTCAGAATAAATTTTTACTCCAGGAAAGATAACTGTATTATCTCCTATAGTAACATTATCGCCTATATAAGTATTTGGGTAAATTTTTACATCAGCTCCAATTTTTACATTTTCGCCGATATATGTAAAAGCCCCCAAATATATATTCTCACCATAAGTGGAGGAAGCTGCAACGTAATTAGGTTGTTCTATCCCTGTTTTGTTCAATTTCACTTGATTATAATACTCAAGCAAAGTAGAAAAGGCCTTATATGGATCTTTAACTCTAATTAATGTGGTTTCTATATCTTGATCTATGCTAAAATCATCACTAACTATCGCAATAGAAGCATTCGTAGAATATATATAAGAGGTATACTTAGGGTTACTTAAAAAAGTAAGAGAACCTTCAGTGCCTTCTTCAATTTTCGCCAATCTATCAACTTCTGTATCGGGATCCCCATCAACAGTACCATTTAATAATTCGGCAATTTGTGCTGCAGTAAATTTCATTCTGGCAAAAGTAAAAAAAATTGTTAACGTATGGTCTTTGGATAACAGATATAATATTTAGTTACTTCTGTAGATAGTGCAACCAAATTTAATTGATCTGAAGCTTTAGCCACATCACTTATCTTTCCATTTCTATGTAATATTCGAATTTTGTCGTTGTCACTTGAATAAGCAACATTGGAAATCTCTCCACTAAACACAAAATAATTCGCTTCTTCTTCGGTTATTGAATATTTCTTCTGAAGTGATAACGCATATTTCTGTAGTTTCTCTGGATTGATCTTTTTCTTTTTCAACTTCACTTTCAGCAGATCTCGATTTAGTAACATTTTACATAAATTACTCAATACAAAATCGTCATATTCCATCCATTCTTTCATTGCTGAAACTATATCGTAATCATCTAACTTTGCAAATGTTTTTAAGGTATCTGAATCAAACTTATCTAAGGTAACTTTAGTGTGTAAGAAATAAGATAATGCTGGACTACTAGATAAATTTTCTCCGCGTTCTATTAATTCCTTTGCTCTTTTTAATACTCTAATAAGTAATTGTTCTGCAGCAACACCAGTTTTATGTAAATAGACTTGCCAATACATTAATCTTCTTGCTACCAAGAATTTCTCTACAGAATAAATCCCTTTTTCCTCTATTACAATATGATCATCCACCACATTTAACATAGTAATTATACGCTCACTATTGATGTTACCTTCCGGCACCCCCGTATAAAAGCTATCCCTTTTTAAATAGTCTAATCTATCCATATCTAACTGACTAGATACTAACTGATTCATGAATTTTCTAGGATAACTACCTTGAAAAATTGAAATCGCTAAAGTTAAACTTTGGTTAAATTCAGCATTCATTTTCTCCATAAATAAGAGCGAGATACATTCATGAGAAACACCTTCTACAATGCTATGTTCCATTGCATGAGAGAAAGGTCCATGGCCTATATCATGTAATAAAATGGCTATTTGCAGGCCTTCTTCTTCCTCAGCACTTATCTTAATCCCTTTAAAACGAAGAATCTCTATTGCCTGCTGCATTAAATGTAAACCACCCAAAGCATGATGAAATCTTGTATGATGTGCTCCTGGATAAACTAAATAAGACATTCCCATTTGTGAAATGCGGCGCAATCTTTGAAAGTAAGGATGTGCAATAATCTTAAAGATACGTTCCGATGGAATAGTAATAAAACCGTAAATTGGATCGTTAAATATTTTGAGTTTTGTTCGTTTAGCCAAGCTTAAAATTCTTTAGAATTATAACAAAGATACATATATGATGTCCAAAATGGACACATGATAACTAATAGCAAGAAAACAGTGCGATTTTTAAAGCTGCTTTCAATTATAAATTCCATTTAAATGAATAAAATTAAAATACTTTGGGCAGATGATGAAATAGACATGCTTAAACCACATATCATCTTTTTAGAATCAAAAAACTATGAAGTTACTACCTGTAAAAGTGGTACTGAAGCTATAGAACAAATAGATACGCAGAATTTCGATATTGTTTTCTTAGATGAAAACATGCCAGGGTTAACCGGATTGGAAACTTTATCTGAAATAAAAGAAAAGCGGGCAGATATGCCCATAGTCATGATCACCAAAAGTGAAGAGGAATATATAATGGAAGAAGCTATTGGATCTAAAATAGCCGACTATCTTATAAAACCCGTAAACCCTAATCAGATCCTTCTAAGTTTAAAGAAGAATCTGGATCATTCCAGATTGATAACAGAAAAAACTACTTCCAACTACCAACAGGAGTTTCGTAAGATCTCTATGGATATGAATGATGTTAACTCTTTTGAAGGATGGGCAGAATTATATCAGCGACTTATTTACTGGGAATTGGAATTGGAAACTATAGAAGATAGTGGAATGTTCGAAATTTTGGAGTCTCAAAAGCTAGAAGCCAACAATCAGTTTTGCAAGTTTGTAGATAAGAACTATCCAGATTGGTTTGAGAAAAATGCTGATGCACCAATTATGTCTCATACCTTGTTCAAAGAAAAAATAGTCCCAGAGATTAGTAAAAGTCAGCCCACTCTTTTAATAGTAGTTGATAATATGAGATATGATCAGTGGAAATCTTTTGAACCCACGATTAACAACTATTATAAGAAGGAGCAAGAAACACCATTTTATAGCATACTTCCTACTGCAACCCAATATGCAAGAAATGCTATTTTTAGTGGATTAATGCCAAGCGATATGGAAAAATTGTTTCCAAATTACTGGCTTAACGATACTGAAGATGGAGGGAAAAATATGTTTGAAGCAGAATTTTTAGATGCTCAGTTAAAAAGATTAGGATTAGATATTAAATCTGAATACCATAAGATCACAAGTCTTAAAGGAGGGAAAAAGTTGGTAGAGAATTTTAAAACGCAAAAAGAAAACGATCTAACTGTAGTGGTTTATAATTTCGTGGATATGCTATCTCATTCCAAAACCGAAATGGAAGTGATCAAAGAATTAGCTTCTAATGATAAATCTTATAGATCCTTAACTCAAAGTTGGTTCAAAAACTCTCCGTTGTTAGAAATTATTCAGCAAGCACAGCAATTAGGATTTAAATTGATCTTAACTACAGATCATGGAACTATAAATGTAAAAACACCATCCAAAGTAATAGGAGACAAAAACACCAGTTTAAACCTTAGATACAAGACAGGGAAAAGTCTTACTTATGATAATAAGGATGTGTTAGCAGCAAAAGATCCTAAGAAAATTCATTTACCAACAATAAATATGAGTAGTTCTTTCATATTTGCTAAAGGAGATTCCTTTTTTGCCTACCCAAATAATTACAATTATTATGTGAATTATTTTAGAAATACCTACCAACATGGAGGGGTTTCTATGGAGGAAATGATCATCCCATTCGTGGTCTTATTGCCTAGGTAATAATAAATTACATATCTTTACAGAGCCTAAAATCTAATTTTGAATGACGTTAACCTACGAGCTATCAGAAATTGATAGAATAGCTGTGCAATTACTTTCCGAAGTTAATAGTAAAACGCTATTATTTTATGGGGATATGGGTGCCGGTAAAACCACAATTATCAAAGCACTTGTAAAAGCCCTTGGCGCGCCAGATCTGGCGTCTAGCCCCACTTTCTCACTAGTTAATGAATATCAAACAGATCAAGGGAAGATCTTTCATTTCGATTTTTATAGAATTGAAGATGAAATGGAAGCTCTGGATATGGGAATCGAGGATTATTTAAATCTTGATACCTGGAAATTTATTGAATGGCCTCAAAAAATAGAGAAATTATTAGATGAGGATGTTCAAAAACTGGAAGTTTTGATCATTAATGAAGGGACTAGAATGTTAAAGTTTTGTTAAGTATTTCTAGAAAGCGTCAGATTTCCCTCCAAACAGTGGTGTAAGAAAAATAACACAAAATGACCCCATATGAAAGGTGGGATTTTAATAAATTCGTAATTCAGCGAAAGATGATGATTTTTAGCTTATTTTTGACAAGTAAAATTGCCAGAAATACAGGCTATTTTTGCCTCGAAAAAAGGTGCAAAGGTACGATTAAGGTGTTAAACATTAGCATTTTATAATAGCATAGGTTTGTTTCAGAAATCAATACGAAACTTAACATAAAAACCTATTATTATGAAAATCAAAGCTATCTTATTCGCCGCAGCCATTTTTGGTGCAACATTTTTTGTAACTTCAACTACAGAAAACGATAATAATAATGATCCAATTCAAAAACAAGCAGTTGATAGAAGGCTCCTCAAGATTCCTACTAACGGGTAGTATATTAGCTTTTTTAATAGCTTTTTCACCATACATTTTTTATTTATATGAAATTTTCCCAAGCGGTCCAGTTTGGGAAAATTCTTTTTTTATATATGAAAGTAAATATTATGGAAGTGTAAACGTTGCAATGTGGACTTATTTTGGTAAAATAACTCCTTTATTTCTTCTGTTGATATGGTTTTTCACCTGTAAGCACTGGTGGTATCATGCTATTTTAATCCCTATTTCCATGTATGCATACCAAATTGTAAGTACTGTATATGATGACGTCTATCAAGAAAAACCTGTGAGCTTTGATACTGATGGATTAATTTATCTTGCTCCTTTTTTCATTGGAATTCTGGTTATAGTATATTTAGTACGTATCCAAATATTCGATAGGATTTACGGAATAGATCTAAGTGAATTAAATGAAACTGATGTTACTGTATTTTCAAAGAAAATGTCCACTAATGAACAAAAGGAAGTAGATAATGTAAGGCATCAAGGTTTTAATTTTAGACCAGAGCCTACAGAAGATTATTATCAAAAACTTTAATTAAATAAGACTTCTTTATTTGCCTAAAAATGTTGTAATTTGAATCTTTTGTACAACTAAAGGCATGATAGATAAACCATCTCCATTTACCAAAGAACAATTAATTCCGCAGGAAGAAACTCTGGAAATATATAAGCATAAAGGAGAGCTATTTATTGGCATTCCAAAAGAAACATCATACCAAGAAAAACGTGTATGTTTAACTCCAGATGCTGTTGCAGCTATTACTGCTCATGGCCATAGGGTTATTATAGAGTCTAATGCCGGGAAATGGGCGAGATTTAGTGATAAGGATTATTCCGATGCTGGTGCAGAGGTTACAAAAGACACAAAAAAAGTATTCTCCTGCCCTACTATACTTAAAGTAGAGCCACCATCCAGCGAGGAACTGGAAATGATAAATTCTCAAACTACTATCATTTCTGCATTGCAATTAAAAACACAGTGCAAAGAATATTTTCAAAAATTAGCAACCAAAAGAATTACAGCACTTGGATTTGAATTCATTAGAGACGATGATGGATCTTATCCCGCAGTTAGAGCTTTAAGTGAAATTGCAGGGACCGCCTCTGTTTTAATTGCTTCAGAAATAATGAGTAATTATACTGAGGGAAATGGCTTGTTATTCGGGAACATAAGCGGTGTTCCACCAGTAGAAGTCGTGATCTTAGGAGCTGGAACCGTTGGAGAATTTGCGGCACGTTCTGCTGTTGGATTGGGAGCTAATGTAAAAGTTTTTGATAGCAGTCTTACCAAGTTACGTAACATTCAAACAAATATTGGCAGAACTCTTTACACTTCTACAATTCAGCCAAAGAATCTTACAAAGGCTTTACGAAGATGTGATGTTCTAATTGGTGCTGTTAGGGGAAAAAATCGTTCCCCGATATTGATCTCAGATGAAATGGTACAGAGCATGAAAAATGGTTCTGTAATTATAGATGTGAGTATAGATATGGGAGGTTGTGTGGAAACTAGTGAGATCACTACTCACGACAGGCCTATATTTAAAAAACATGGAGTTATTCATTATTGTGTGCCTAATATTCCATCCAGATATGCCAGGACAGCTTCGGTTTCCATAAGCAATATATTTACCCCTTATCTTTTACATATTGCAGAACAAGGTGGACTTGAAAATACTTTGAGATATGACAAAGGTTTGCGAAATGGATTGTACTTTTACCACGGAATTTTAACCAACAAATCTATTGCAGACTGGTTTGATCTTTCTTACCGGGATATCAATTTACTTATATTTTAATTTATGAATTTTATTCAAAGACTAGGTTTTTTCTCTGTGGGGCTAATCATGGGAATTGGAATACTTATGTTCTTTTTGGGAGGAAAAAAAGCATCATGCGATTACTCTCCAAATGCCAGAACCCTTAAGAACATTAGAAATAAAGAACGTGTGTTTTCTGAAAATGCACTTATTAATTTTTCTGATAATAGTCTAGATACTTCCGCAGTTACAACCATCTTAAAAAGTGGAAACGTAGACTTTGGTAAAAGTGACACTAAAAAAGAATCTTGTAAGGTTTATTTTATTACTGAAGAGTTAGAGTCTGGGGAATTTGAAGTAGAGATTGAAAATTGTCGTGATAAGGCGATTATTAAATCTGTTCAGAAAATAAAACAATGATCTGGTACATAGATTTTCAGCTATCTAAAGTTTGAAAATTCTATTAGTTGAATATTCAAATATAAAATCCCAAAGTTCCGATAACTATCAGGACTTTGGGGTTTTATATTCTAAACAGGCTCCTATGTATATAATTATCGAGACCTCTTGTTTCTAATAAAATAAGATCTATTACTTCACTTAACTTTGTAATATCTGGGAAGTATGATCTTTAGTTTTTACTTTAGTAATAATTTCTTCGATCAATCCATTTTCATCAATAATAAAAGTGGTTCTATTTATCCCTTCATATTCTTTTCCCATAAATTTCTTCGGACCCCAAACTCCGTAAGCTTCTATTACTTCTTTATCCTCATCTGCCAATAAAGGAAATGGTAAATCATATTTATTTTTAAAATTAGATTGCCTTTTTTCACTGTCTGCACTTGCACCTAATATCTGATATCCTTTTTCCTGAAACTGTTCCCAATTATCTCTCAAATTACAAGCTTCTGCCGTACAACCTGGAGTACTCGCTTTTGGATAAAAGAACAAAACAACTTTTTTGCCTTTATAATCTTTCAGACTTATAGTATTTCCATCCTGATCTTTTACTGAAAATTCTGGAGCGGTGTCTCCTACTTTTAATTTTATCATTATTCTTATTTTAGCCATAAATTTAAGCATTATGAATAAGCAGGAAAAGGTTCAGTTCGTTATAGATACGTTAAATGATATTTATACAGAAGTTCCTATCCCCTTGGATCATAAAGATCCGTATACTTTATTGATCGCTGTTCTAATGTCTGCGCAATCTACAGATGTAAAGGTGAATCAAATCACCCCTTTATTATTTGATCGAGCAGATAATCCTTATGATATGATAAAATTATCTGTAGAGGAGATTCGGGAAATCATAAAACCTGTAGGTTTATCGCCAATGAAAGCAAAGGGTATTTATGGACTTTCCCATATTTTAATTGATAAATATAATGGACTAGTTCCAGCTAGTTTTGAAGCTTTAGAATCTTTACCAGCAGTTGGGCATAAAACAGCTAGTGTAGTAATGTCTCAAGCCTTTGGGATTCCTGCGTTCCCTGTAGATACACATATACATAGATTAATGTATAGATGGAACTTAACTAATGGTAAAAATGTGGTGCAAACCGAAAAAGATGCTAAAAGATTATTTCCAAAAGAACATTGGAATAAATTGCATCTGCAAATAATATTTTATGGAAGGCAATATTCTCCTGCTCGAGCCTGGAATTTAGAAAAGGATATTATCACAAAAACAATAGGAAGAAAGCAAGTTCTTGATGAGTATTATAAAAGCAAATTAAAATGAGAATTTAAAATTCCTAAAAGAACTACAACTTTTTTATAAAAAATAAAAAGACCCGCTCTTAAGCAGGTCTTTTTTTATCTAATTTAAAATTGTCTCAAAGCTCAACTGCTTATACTTAGTTATACGCAGGGCTTTAGAATAATTTAAAAGGAACTGCAAGGTTTCCTTTTTAGGGTTTAATTTGTTCAATTGTTCTCCTTTCGAAGTTTTAGTGTAAAGGTGCTTCATTTTTGGTCAACGTTTAGTTAGTTTAAATGAAGAACGTATTTAAAGTAGTCTTATTGTAAATTAATTTGTTAAAATCAAGTTATGTTTTTCAATTAATTTTCTCAAATTTATTAAAGCATAACGCATTCTCCCTAAAGCTGTATTAATACTAACCCCAGTGCTTTCAGAAATCTCCTTAAAACTCATGTCTTTATAGATACGCATAGTTAAAACCTCCAACTGATCTTCTGGTAATTCTTTAATTAATTCCTGAACATCAGACTCTATTTGATCTTTTATTATTTGCTTTTCTATATTTAGATCTCCATCACTTAATACAGAGAAAATATTAAAATCCCCATTGTTCTCGAACATAGGCATTCTTTTATTTCGTCTAAAGTGATCTATCACCAAATTATGTGCAATACGCATTACCCAAGGTAAAAACTTACCTTCTTCATTATATTTTCCTCTTTTAAGGGTATTGATGACTTTTATAAAAGTATCTTGAAAAACATCTTCAGATACATCTTTATCAAAAACCTTAGAATAGATGAAACTATAAATGCGTTGTTGATGTCTATTTATTAAAGTGGAAAGTGCATTTTCATTCCCTTGAATATATTCTTGCACTAGTGCAGCATCAGTTGCCTTAATGTAATCCATAATAGTTACTTTATTATCGGGTATATAAGAATACCGTCCGGTTAGATTTTTAACTTAAAAAGTAACTTTATGCAATAGGCAATAGATTTTTAGAATGTTCGTTGATGCTCCAAATATAGCAACATATATTTTACATAAACAAACTTAAAGCTTATTTTTTAACAAATCATATAGATTTTGTTCACTTTTTACACTGATTCTTATTGAGTACCTTTGCATTTATTTCGATAAGACAAATTCATGGCAGTAGATATTTCAAAGGTTAACCCCAAAGAAAACATAATAATTAAAGGAGCTAAACTCCATAATTTAAAGAATATTGATGTTATAATTCCAAGAAATAAGTTGGTAGTAATTACCGGGCTTTCTGGTTCTGGAAAATCAAGTCTCGCGTTTGATACACTGTATGCTGAAGGGCAACGCCGGTATGTAGAAAGTTTATCTTCTTATGCTAGACAATTCCTTGGAAGATTGAATAAGCCCAAAGTAGATTATATTAAAGGAATTGCTCCTGCGATCGCTATAGAGCAAAAAGTGAATTCTACAAATCCTCGCTCTACTGTTGGAACTTCTACAGAGATCTATGATTATTTAAAACTCTTATTTGCAAGAATTGGAAAAACCTATTCCCCAGTATCTGGAGATGAAGTCAAAAAAGATACAGTAACAGATGTTATAAACTATGTAAAGTCATTTCCTGAAGGCGAAAAAATGCTACTTCTCTCCCCTATTCATTTAGAAAATGGTCGAGTTCTAAAGGAGAAATTAAATGTTCTTCTTCAACAAGGTTATAGCAGAATAAAAGTTAAGGAAGATGTTGTTAGGATAGATGAAACACCTTTAGAAGATCTAGTTCCAGAGAAAGTTTCATTAGTAGTAGACAGAATTGTAACAAAAGATGACGAAGATTTTCTGAATAGGTTAGCCGATGCTACTCAGGCAGCTTTTTTTGAAGGCAAAGGTGAGATCTTCTTACAGAGCTTATCCGATAACAAATTAAGACATTTCAGTAATAAATTTGAACTGGATGGAATTACCTTTTTAGAACCAAATGTCCATCTTTTCAGCTTTAATAATCCATATGGTGCATGTCCCAAATGTGAAGGTTATGGGGATGTAATAGGAATAGATGAAGATCTGGTTATTCCCAACACCGCGCTATCTGTATATGAAAATGCGATATTTCCTTGGAGAGGTGAAAGTATGAGTTGGTATAGAGATCAATTGGTAAACAATTCTCATAAATTCAATTTTCCAATACATAAGCCTTATTTCGAATTAACTCAAGATCAAAAAGATCTTATCTGGAGTGGGAATTCTCATTTTGAAGGACTAGATGCTTTCTTCGCTTTTCTAGAATCTAAAGCTTATAAAATTCAGAATAGAGTAATGTTATCTAGATACAGAGGCAAAACTAGATGTACTGTTTGTAAAGGAAAAAGATTAAGACAAGAGGTAAATTACGTTAAAGTTGGGGGAGCTACCATTACAGACCTTGTGGAAAAACCAATAGATAAGGTTCGTGAATTTTTTAGTGCACTACAACTTAATGAAACTGATACCCAAATTTCAAAACGGCTTTTAGCTGAAATTAATAATCGTTTGCATTTCCTATCTAATGTTGGATTGGATTATTTAACCCTTAATAGAAAATCCAATTCATTATCTGGAGGAGAGTCTCAACGTATCAACTTGGCTACCTCTCTTGGAAGTAGTCTTGTAGGATCCATGTACATCTTAGATGAGCCGTCCATTGGCTTACATCCAAGAGATACAAAGAAATTGATTGAAGTACTTAAAAACCTTAGAGACCTGGGGAATACCGTAATTGTTGTGGAGCATGATGAAGATATTATGCGAGAAGCAGATGAAATTATAGATATAGGGCCAGAAGCTGGAACTCATGGTGGCGAAGTTGTAGCAACAGGCTCATTTAATGATATTTTAAAAGCCAATTCTTTAACCTCGCAATACTTAAATGATACTATGCGGATAGAAGTTCCTAAGAAAAGAAGGACTTCTAAGCAATTTGTAAGAATTATTGGTGCTAGAGAAAATAACTTAAAAAATATAGATGTTACATTTCCTCTAGGCGTCTTTACCGCTATTACTGGAGTTTCAGGAAGTGGTAAAAGCACCTTGGTAAAAAAGATACTTTATCCTGCATTACAAAAAAGCATAGGTGGATATGGCGAAAAAGCTGGACAATTTACAGATATAGAAGGTGAATACAAAAACACGAAATCTATTGAGTTTGTAGATCAAAATCCTATTGGAAGATCATCAAGGTCCAATCCTGTTACTTATATCAAGGCTTACGATGATATTAGGAATTTATTTGCTAATCAGAAATTATCTGTAATTAGGGGTTTTAAGGCGAAACATTTTTCTTTTAATGTAGATGGAGGGAGATGTGAAACTTGTAAGGGAGAAGGAGAAGTTACCATAGAAATGCAATTCATGGCCGATGTTCATTTAGAATGTGAAACTTGTAAAGGTAAACGCTTTAAAAAGGAAGTACTAGAAGTTCAATTCGCCGAAAAAAATATTGATGATATTCTTAAAATGACCATTAATGAGGCTATTGATTTTTTTACCAGTAATGATATTTCAAAGATCACTAAGAAGCTTCAACCTTTGCAAGATGTTGGATTAGGATATGTGCAGTTAGGACAAAGTAGTTCTACCCTATCTGGTGGGGAAGCACAAAGAATTAAATTGGCTTCATTTCTAGTTAAGGGAACCACGAAAGATAAAGCGCTTTTCATATTTGATGAACCTACTACTGGTTTACATTTTCATGATATTCAGAAATTATTGAAATCTTTTAATGCCCTAATAGAAAAAGGTCATTCCGTTATTGTAATAGAACACAACATGGATCTCGTGAAATGTGCAGATCATATTATAGATCTTGGATTAGATGGAGGTGAAAATGGAGGATATCTTATTGCTGAAGGAACTCCAGAAGAGATAGCGAAGAACAAGAAGTCTTATACGGCTCCTTTCCTAAAAGAGAAATTGTAGAAGTTAATTATGGTTCTTTCAGTTGAAAATGAGAATTTTAGAATAAATTAGATAATTCATTTTTAGATTAGATTTTGATTCTAGGGTAAACATCTAAGGTTTTGGCACGCGGTTTGTATTAATTGGAACAATAGCATCCAACTAAAATTAATCTGTAATAACCTAAAATCACCCTCTATGAAAAATTTAGCACTTTTGTTTACAATGCTTTTCGTTGGATGGTCGGCATCTGCCAATTCTACTGATAATTCTAGTTCGTTTCCATTCAATAACTATGGAGAGTCTATCATCTTCGTGGAGGGAGGCGTGGAATTCGCTATTTATTCAAACGGAGAATTTGATTTCTATTACGACCCTCAGTTTACAAGAAATTCTGTACAAATTTCTGCTCCTAACGGAAATATCAGTTATAATTCAGGATATAACTATGATCCTTATGTTCAATACGATGATTATGGTGCTGTAATTCAAATTGAAAACGTACCAGTATATTATGATTATTACGGTAGAATAATTCAAGCTGGAAATATCTCTATAGATTATAACAGATATGGTAAGGTTTCTAGATTAGGTGGATTACATATTCAATATAATAGTTTTCATACCCCAGTTCATTATTCCGGATATATAAATGCTTATAACTCAAGATATGTATACAGGCCTTGGCATAAATATTATGCCAGACCTCATAGTTCTTATAGAGTTGTTTATTATGAGCCATATAGAGCATATTATGAGCCAATTAGAGTTAATTACACGCAATATGTAACTTACTACCAGAGTAATAATTACCACTATAGAAGCAAAAAGGATTATTATAGACCTGGACATAGTAACGTAGCATATAATAATGGAAGAAGGACTTCAGAAATGAGAACTATTCAATCCACCTCAGGAAGATCATCAGTAGATAATAATAGAAGAAGTAATAATCTCTCTTCTAGAAATACATCTGCAAGACTAGGTAGAGATGCTAGTGGAAATAGATTGATGGAAAGAAGTTCCAACACTCGAGCTACATCCAGAAAAGAAATTTCTAATAATAGTAGACATGCAGCCGCAGTAAGATCAAACAGAAATTCTACGGGGGTTGCAACAAAAAATACTCGTTCTACTAATGAAGGAAGAATTATTTCTAGAAATAGTGGAAGTTCTAATAATCGAACCAATACAACTTCCAGAATACAACAAGATTCTAGAACTGTAACTAGCGTTCCTCAAACTAGAAGTACTACTACAACAACGGCTACAACCCAAAGAGGAAGAACTACAAGCAGTAATTCCAGTTCTACGAGAACACCGCAGTCCCAGAATAATAGTAGAGCAGAAAGCGTAAAAGAAGTTCAAAACACAGAAAATGCCAGATCAGGTAGATCTTCTTCTTCCAGAGATGATTCTAGAAGTTCGGTAAGAAAATAATAAAGTTAAGTTTTTGGTTGGTTAGTTAGTTAGAAAATCTCCATTGATATTGAAAAATGTCGTGGGGATTTTCATTTTTATACAATAATCAATCTCTAATATTTCATCTATTTTCATCTATAGTTGAGGAAAAAGATGAATTCAATTTACCAGAACATTAGAATAGAATTCTTAAGAAAATGGGATTAAGAGTTCCAAATTAATTTCTACTTAAGGAGATACTATTTACTAGTATACTTTCTAAATAGTGAATTAATGTCTTCAGAAAAATTAAACCTAAGCGCAACAAAAACATAGATAATACTTACTATCAAAGATTTAAGAAAAATATTAAGTAGAGGATGAAAAGGGAATTCCCAGAAGTAAAAAGCCGCAGTAAGAAAGGTGGTGAATATTAAAATATATAGCGTTTTTAAGCTAAAAGGTTGCATCTTAAATTTGTTGAGTACAATTAATAATTTTGATACATTATAAACAGCAAAAGCCAAGAAACTTGCAACAGCTGCACCAAGAATTCCATAAGCAGGAATTAGAAGCAAATTAAAAACGAATGCCACAATAGAAAGTATAACTCCAAATACAAGCACCAATCTATAATAGTCTGAGTTAAAAAGGATACTGTTATTATTTCCCAGCATATTGTCAAACAACTTTACTACCGACAATAGCAATATAATAAATGTACTTATTTGATATTCCTCTGGGATCAATAAATATAACTGATTGATATTTACAATTATCAAAATGAAAATTATTGCGCTTACCACTAATAGGGTGAGCGAACTACGCTTATATAAATTCTCTAATGATCTCTTATCATTACTATTCAACAAACTTGCAGTAAGTGGATGGATTATTTGGTGCATCGCTTTTTGCGGTACAGAAATCACTGTAGCAATATAAACAGCAATTCCGTAGATAGCTACATTTTCTATTGGTAAATAGTGTTCTATCATCACCTTATCTAAATCCAATAAAATAGTGGCCACCGAACCAGCAATTAAAATAAGTGCGGAGTATTTTAATACTGAATTCAAATTACTCGGTAGCGAAAGATTAAATTTAGGTTTATAAAGAGAGAAAGCATAGAGTTGCATTGCAATAGCCCTTATTACGAAGACCAAAACCATAGCATAAATAAAATACTCTACTGTGATTATTGAAAAGTATACCAGAAACAACAAAAGGGTAATACAAAGTCTATGAAATACTTCTTTCATAAAGTTACCAAACACACTCTGATAGTTAATTTTAGACCAAGCAAAGAAAACTTCAAAATAAGCTGTAGCAAAGGCAATTATAAAAATAAGCCAGATATAAGGCTGTACAAGCTGATTACCTGCCTCAAAGTATGCTAATAACCATTTATAACTAAAAACCCCTACAAGACCCAATAAAATAGAAACTCCTAATGGTAATAGCAATATAACATTCAGTAATTTATCCTTTTCTTCTTTAGTTTTATAAGAGGTATAGAATTTCACTAAAGTATTATGAACACCAAAAGCCATAAATGGCCAAACTAAATTTGCGGCAGATAATAAGAAACTAACAAGTCCGTAATATTCTTTTTCAAGAAAATAAGTAAATAAAAAGAGAGTATTTATAGCACCTATCCCAAAGCCAAAATAGGTGGTGATCATATTTTTAAAAGACTGCTTTATTATAACTCCCATTGGGTAAATCTACTCTTTTAAAAGTTTAGCCAAGTCTCCAGTAAGGTTTCTCCGACTATATTTTTCAGTGTTCAAAGAGTTCACACTTAACTCTTGTTTTTTATACTGTTTATACAAACTCTGTATGTGCTGTTTTAAACTCGCTTCTTCATGATACCCGAAATATGTTCCAGAATTTGTTTCTGCCAATATATTTTTCACGTCCCAGTCTTTTGGACCTAAGGCTAAAATCGGTCTCTTGGAAGCCATATATTCAAATAGTTTCCCCGGTATAATTCCTTTGGTTTCAAAACTATTAATCTCCACCAATAGCAAGACCTGGGAGGTTTGCTGGATATTATTGGCCTTGTAATGAGAAACATATCCAGGTAATTCTAGATTACCACCTAAATTATGTTCTTTTATAGATTTTAAAACGTCATCGCTTACCGTTCCTACTAAATTTAAGACAAGATCTGTACTAAATTCTTTGTCTTCTGAAATGAGCTCCTGTAATACTTTCCAAAGATTTATAGGATTTCTACCCGAGAGTAAAGATCCTATATGCGATAAAGTGAATTTTTGATCTAATTCTGAGGAAAACTCCAAACTAGGATCATATCCATTAGTGATCACAGATATTGGTTTTTCCGTTTTCTGCTGAAATTCTTTTTGAGTGGAAAAACTTGTAGTTATTATTTGATCGGCAGAAGTTAGAACCTCCTTTTCCAAAAATAAATGTTTAGCTTCAGCTGAAGTGGATAACTTCAATTTCTTATGATATCCTATTTCTGTCCAAGGATCTCTAAAATCTGCAAGCCATTTTATTTCTAATTTTTTCTTTAAACCAAGACCAATAAGATGTAAACTATGGGGTGGCCCAGTTGTTATTATGGTATCAATATTATTTACTGAAATATAACCCGTTAAAAACTTTACTGAAGGTTTTATCCAAAATTTACGAGCATCAGGGATAAAGAAATTACCTCTGATATATAAAAATAACTTTTGAAGTAAATTTTGAGTTTTAGCTTCTTTAATGATCCCACTGCTTATCGTTGAAGTTTCCTTTTTAGAAAAAAACTTTGCTAAAAAGTAAGGTTCAAAAATTCGTTTTTTCAGTATAGTTATTCCTTTTGGAATATCATCTAAAAGACTTTTATCTACGATTGGATAATCTGGATTCTCTGGAATATAAACAAGAGGTTCAATATCAAATTCCCGTAAGTATTTAACGAATTTTAACCAGCGTTGTACCCCTGGACCACCAGCAGGTGGCCAATAATAAGTTATAATTAAAACCTTTTTCATAGTGGCACTTTAGAACGTACAAATTAAAATCGTTCAGTTCTTTTTCCTGAAAGTGAAATAAATTCCACCTAATGTTAGGAGCCCTAATAAAATAGAACTTGCAAGAGCTATACTACTTCCTGTTTTAATTACCTGTGGCTCAAATTTAAAAGTAATAGTATGCTCACCAGCAGGTACCTGCATACCTCTTAAGATATAATCTACATTATAATGAGGTACTTCTTTTCCATCTACAAAAGCTTTCCAACCATTTTCATAGTACATTTCAGAAAACACTGCGAATTGCTTTTTGGAAGATTTTGATCTATAAACTAATTCGTTTGGTTGTTGTTTGATCAACTTAATACTTGCCGTGGAATCCTTTAGTTTATTTGCACTTAATTCAGATTTCTTAAATTCAGAATTAATGATGACAGTAGATCTAAGTTTGGTATCTGCCAAACTCAAAATCTCTTCATCTGGAGAGTTTACCCATTTAATATTCTCAACAAACCAGGCATTTCCAAAGACGTTTGGATTTTCTTGTGCGATAGGTCCTTCTTCCGATGGTACTATTATATACTTCACATTAAGCATATTCAACACAGACATATTATTTTTTGAAATATAAAAATCGAATAGATCCTGCATTCTTCCTGGCTTGGCTGCGTGATAGCCACCAATAGAATTATGAAAATAAGATGTTCTACCTGTATTAAATGGACTTTCTGCAAGGTCAAAAACTCGGAAATGACTTTTATCTTGAAGAATTAGTTCGTCTGCTGCAGTTTTCTGGAAAGGTTTGTTCATCACCCTTGCTGCCACAAAATCTTCACTATTCACATATCTTCTATCTACTCCAACTAAGTCGAACAAGATTAAGAGAACGAAACCTAATATAATTAAGTTCTTATTTGCAAGCTTTTTTAAGTAGGCATAGATAAACCCAGCAGCAATTAATACTAAAATTAGGGATCTAAGTGCATCGGCTGTGAATATAGAAATTCTATCTTCTTTCAGAGCTCTAACGAACTCTGCCCCCATTTGTTCTATATAAACAGAATCACTTCCTCCACTAAAACTAAATAAAGAGGTTTTTAGAACAAGTAAAACTAAAGCGAAACCGGCTGTAATTATGGTTGCCCATTTTAAGGCATGTAGTTTTTCTTCCTCATCTTCAAAATTGTTAAAGAGTTTATGTAACCCAAAAATTGCTAGTATTGGAATACATAATTCAGCAATGATTTGAATAGATGAAACCGCACGGAACTTATTATATAGGGGAACAAAATCTATAAAAAATTCAGTAACAAAACCAAAATTCTTACCCCAAGATAAAATTAGTGATAAGATGGTTCCACCCACGATCCACCATTTTAATCTTCCTTTTATTAAGAATAGGGCAAATACAAATAAGAAGATAATACTCGCCCCAATATAGGCCGGCGCTCCAACAAAGGGTTGACTTCCCCAATACGTTGGCGCACTTTCTGCAAAATCCTTTGCTTGTGCAGGAGAAGCCCCCATACGTAGTAATTGAGCATACATTTCAGAATCTTCATCAAGCTTCTCTGAACTTGAACCTCCCATAAACCTTGGTATAAAAAGGTTTAGAGTTTCAGTGATCCCATAACTATATTCAGTGATATAGTCATAATTCAGTCCAGCGGTTTCCTTTTGTTTTCCTTCGGCAGTAATACTTAATCCAGTATCTCCTCGAGTACTAAACTTAGTATATTCTTGAGTTGCCATTAAATTAGTTGCATTAGTTGCAATGGCCAATAAAACAGCAAGTGCCATTACTCCTAATGCTTTGAAGAAATGTGGTAATTGATTTTTTTTGAAAGCATCTATTAAATAAACCAAGCCTAACACTAATACGAGAAGTAATAAGTAATAGGTCATTTGAAAGTGATTTGCACCAATTTCCAAAGCCATAGCAAAGGATAAAAGCAAAAAACCACCGATATATTTATTCCTGAAACACAGCAAAATTCCAGCAAGTACCATTGGCATATATGCAATAGCGTGGGCTTTGGCATTATGACCTACGCCAAGAATAATAATTAGATACGTTGAAAATCCAAAGGCTAAAGCTCCTAAAAATGCGAGTTTATAATCTAGTTTTAAGACAAGTAATAAAATATAGAAGCCTATAAAATATAAGAATAAATAATCTGCAGGCCTAGGTAAGAACCTTAAAACTGAATCTAATTTTTTTATATAATTATGAGGATAGTAAGCACCTAGTTGATATGTTGGCATCCCTCCAAAGGCGGCATCTGTCCAATAAGGCTCCTCTCCAGTTTCGGCTCTAAAGTCATTTTGTTGCTTGGCCATTCCAGTATACTGAACTATATCACTTTGAAAAATTTCTTTTCCTTGAAGAACAGGACTAAAATAGACTAGAGAAATAACAAGAAAACCAAATACCAAAAGAATATGTGGTAGAAAACCTTTTAAGGATCTAATCATAGATAGAATTTAATAGGAACGAAAATTAATCAATTTCTTCGAAATCGATGTACTCCCCTACTTTTTTATTGGAATTACTTGTTTTTGGAATATCTGTTTCAATTTTAACTTCTCCCTTTTTTTGAGTTTTTGGAGCAGCTTGGTTATTGAATTGCTGTTGGAACTTTTGTCCAATTCTTTTTAGAAACCATTTTAAGATCAATGGTCCAAACCATTTTATAAAAATTTTGAAACCAAAATATATTAATAAAATAATTAATACGGTTTTCAAAATACTTTCGAATGATGCTTCGTGCATTTGTATAAAGTTTCTACAAAATTACTATTCTGACGAGACAAATTGGGTATCTATATCCATAAAAAAATAATAAAATCTTCTATATTTGATGGCACTAACAACAACATGTATGAAATTCCATCAGATCAAAATATTTACCTTTCTTATATTCATTACTTCCGGTTTTACCACCTATGCTCAATATACCGAAACCATAAATTCCAATAGGCCTGGAGCCTCTCAAGGAGCATTTTCTGTTGGAACCGGAGTTATTCAACTAGAAGCTGGGGGCTATTATGGTAATGATGAACATACACTATTACGTACAAGTACAGATATTTTGGGAGCCGATTATTCTCTACGTTATGGATTGTTCTTTGAGGCTTTAGAAATTAGTTTAATTGGGTCTTTTGAGGAAGATAAAGAATTCATTAGAATAGGTGCAAATGAAGTGGAGTTTAAAACCCGAAATTTCAAGACAAATACCTTGGGAGTAAAATATCTGATATTTGACCCTAGTAGAACTATTAAACCAGATAAGCCTAATCTATATAGTTGGAAAGCAAATCAGCAATTTAAATGGAAAACTTTGATCCCCGCAGTATCCGTTTATGCAGGAGCTAATTTCTCACAAGCCAATAATCCTTTTTTATATGAAGGAGAAAAGACTATAACACCAAAAGTAGCACTTATCACCCAACATAACTGGACAGGAAGTTGGGTATTAGTTATGAATCTTATCTTGGATAAATTTACTGAGGAATTCCCTAGTTACACTGGAATAGTAACTCTTACCCATGCTTTTACTCCTAAATTTGCAGGATTTCTAGAATACCAAGGGATTATAAGTGATATTTATGCAGACGATTATGTTAGAACTGGGATGGCTTATCTAGTAACAGATGATCTTCAATTTGATGTTTCTGGTTTATTAAATTTCAAAAACACACCAGATAGATGGCAACTCGCTGCTGGGGTTTCCTATAGATTAGATCTACATAAAAAAGAGGAATATTTAGACGACTCTTATGAAGGGGATAGAAGAAGAAAGAGAACAGAGAAAGATGCGTTGAAGGAAGAAGATATTCCTGAACAAAATTAAACCAGGTAATTATATAAAATAAAAAATCCACCATAACTGGTGGATTTTTTATTTTATAAATCTAGGAGTTACTCGCCTAATGAGGCTGTCACTGCTGCAGATAATCTTTTATAAGTTCCGTTCTCTAATCTTTCTCTAATTGCTGAAAAAGCAGTTAAAGTAAGTTCTATGTCTTCCAATGTATGAGTTGCAGTTGGTATCATTCTTAAAAGTATCAATCCTTTTGGAATTACTGGATACACAACAATAGAACAGAAAATACCATGGTTCTCTCTAAGGTCTCTTACTAAAGCCATTGCCTCAGGAATACTTCCTTTTAAATAAACTGGAGTTACACAACTTTGCGTAGTTCCAATATCAAAACCATTGTCTTTAAGACCAGTTTGAAGGGCGTTCACATTTTCCCATAATTTCTCTTTAAGCTGTGGCATTGTTCTAAGCATATCCAAACGCTTTAAAGCACCAACAACCAATTGCATTTGTAAAGATTTTGCAAACATCTGTGAACGTAGATTATATTTTAAATAATCCATGATCTCTTTATCTCCGGCAATAAATGCACCTGTACTAGCTAAAGATTTTGCAAAAGTCGCAAAATAAACATCTATATCATCTTGTACTCCTTGCTCTTCTCCTGCTCCTGCTCCAGTAGCTCCTAGAGTACCAAATCCATGTGCATCATCTACAAAAAGTCTGAAATTATATTTCTTTTTCAGCTCAACGATTTCTTTAAGCCTTCCTTGCTCGCCACGCATTCCAAAAACACCTTCAGAGATCAAAAGAATTCCTCCTCCCGTTTGCTCACATATTTTTGTTGCACGCTGCAAGTTCTTTTCGATACTTTCCATATCATTGTGCATATAGGTGAAACGCTGACCTAAATGCAATCTTACACCATCTATAATACATGCATGCGCATCTACATCATATACAATTACATCTTGCTTAGATACTAATGCATCAATTGTAGATACCATTCCTTGATACCCAAAATTTAAAAGATAAGAAGCCTCTTTATTTACAAATGAAGCAAGCTCATCCTGTAACTGTTCATGAAGATCTGTATGTCCACTCATCATTCTAGCTCCCATTGGGTAAGCAGAACCATATTCGGCTGCAGCTTCAGCATCTACTTTTCGTACTTCAGGATGATTTGCAAGTCCCAAATAATCATTGATACTCCATGTGATCACTTCTTTCCCACGGAATTTCATTCTATTAGAAATTGGTCCCTCTAGCTTTGGGAATACGAAATATCCTTCTGCTTGTTGTGCCCATTTTCCTAAAGGTCCTTTATCCTTATATATTTTATCAAATAAATCTCTCATAGATTTTTTTTATTTACAAGTTGCAAAAGTACTCAAATACAACTCAATTTTACAATAATTATATTTAACAACTTAGACCAACTATTATAACCTAAAAGCATCCTATAAGAAGGATGCTAGTAAGTTTAATATGTTATTAAAGTTGCATCCTTATTTTATAAATTCAATTGACTGCGATTCTACTTCTCTTTTAGAATCAAAAAAGCCCTGAGCCTCCATCCATTCATCACTATATATTTTACTCATATATCTAGAACCGTGATCTGGAAAAATAACAACTACTTTACTATTTTCATCAAATTCTCCTAGTTCCTGTAATTGTTTAATTCCTTGCATTGCAGCTCCACTGGTATATCCAAGAAACATTCCTTCTGTTCTGGCTAGCTCTCTTGCTGTATGAGCACTATCTTCATCGGTCACCTTAATAAATTCGTCAATAATATCGAAATCTGTTGCGGAAGGTATAAGATTTTTACCCAAACCTTCAATTCTGTAAGGATATATTTCATCTTTATCAAATGCTCGAGTCTCATGATATTTCTTTAAAACAGATCCAAATGCATCTATTCCAATAACACGAATATTAGGGTTTTGTTCTTTCAAAAATCTTGCAGTTCCAGAAATTGTTCCTCCAGTTCCACTACAAGCTATTAAATGAGTTAATTTTCCTTCTGTTTGTTCCCAGATCTCAGGACCTGTAGAATTATAATGAGCTTCAATATTCAGTTCATTAAAATATTGGTTGATGTATACCGAACCTTCATTTTCCTCATGTAATCTTTTAGCAACCTCATAATAAGAACGAGGATCGTCTGCTGGAACGTGAGCTGGGCAAACATATACCTTTGCTCCCATGGTTTTAAGCATGTCTATTTTATCTGCAGAAGATTTAGAACTTACTGCCAAAATGCACTTATAGCCTTTAATAATACTTACCATTGCAATACTAAATCCAGTATTTCCAGAGGTAGTTTCAATAATAGTATCACCAGGTTTTAATATTCCTTTTCGTTCTGCCTCTTCAATAATAAATAAAGCTATTCTATCCTTAGAAGAGTGTCCAGGGTTAAAAGCTTCAATTTTCGCATAAAAATCTCCACTAAAATTTTTGGTAATGGAATTCAATCGAACTAAAGGAGTATCTCCTATTAATTGCAATATATTATTGTATACCTTTTTCTTTTCTACCATAAAATGAAATTCTTTAACCAATTTAGGGATTAAAAATTTATTTATAAATGTTAAAACAATCTTAATCCAAAAAACGCCCAAATTTAAGGCAAATTTTTCAATTACTCGGTAATTCCTTCCAAGTCCAGTAAAAAGGCATACTCTTCAGCTACTTCTTTTAAGGCTTCAAATCTTCCAGATGCACCACCATGACCTGCATCCATATTTATATGAAATAGCAACTTATTATCATCTGTTTTTAATTCTCTCAATCTAGCAACCCATTTAGCAGGCTCCCAATATTGTACCTGAGAATCATGTAACCCAGTTGTAATTAACATGTTAGGGTAATTGTGCTTAGTAACATTATCATATGGAGAATAAGAGAGCATATACTTATAATATTTTTCTTCATTAGGGTTTCCCCATTCATCATACTCGCCTGTTGTAAGAGGAATAGAATCATCCAACATTGTTGTTACCACATCTACAAAAGGAACCGCAGCTATGATCCCATTGTATAGTTCTGGAGCTATATTCACTACAGCTCCCATCAATAAACCACCTGCAGAACCACCCATGGCATATAAATGTTCTGCTGAAGTATATTTTTGATCTATTAAATATTTTGAAACATCTATAAAATCTGTGAAAGTATTCATCTTCCTTAACAACTTGCCATCTTCATACCAAGCTCTTCCCAGATATTCTCCTCCTCTAATATGTGCAATAGCATATATAAAGCCTCTGTCCAGCAAACTCAACCTTACGCTAGAAAAATAAGGATCTATTGTAGAACCATAAGAACCATAAGCATATTGTAATAAAGGGTTAGCACCATCTTTTTTAAGATCTTTCCTATAAACAAGGGAAATAGGGATTTTCGTTCCATCTTCGGAAGTGGCCCAAATACGCTCTGTTGTATAATTCTCTTTTTTGAATTCCCCTCCTATTACTTCTTGTTCCTTTAGCACTACTTTCTCTTTAGTAGCCATGTTAAAATCTATAACCGCAGTTGGATTGTTTAAGGAATTGTAAGTATACCTTAAGATATCTGTGTCGAAATCTGGATTAATACTGGTATAAGCAGTATATGTTTCATTATCGAAGGGTAAATAATAGCTTTCATCTGAATGCCATTTAGTGATCTTAATTTTATTCAAGCCTTCATTTCTTTCACTAATAACAAGGTAGTGTTCAAAAATATCTATATCCTCCAATAAATAATCATCTCTATGTGGGATCACCTCAACCCAATTCTCTTGCCCGGTATTATCTACCGGAGTTTTCATCAATTTAAAATTAGTTGCCCCGTCTTTATTAGTAAGGATATAAAATGAATCTTCGAAATGCGTAAGCCCATACTCTAGGCCTCTTTCTCTAGCTTGTACTATTCTAAATTCTCCATTAGGATTATCTGCCTCTAAAATTCTAAATTCACTCGTTAAGGTACTGTGACATCCAATTACCAAATATTTTTTGGATTTAGATTTGTAGATGTAGGTATTATAAGTTTCATCTTCTTCCTCAAAAACTAATTGATCCTCCTTAGTACTTGTTCCTAATACATGTTTATAAATTTGGTTGGAACGTAGCGTCTTATCGTCTTTTTTGGTATAGAAAAGTGTTTTATTATCGTTTGCCCAAGTAGACCCACCAGTAGTTGTTTTTATTTTTTCTTTTAGGATTTCCCCGGTTTCAAGATTTTTAACCTGAATTGTATACTTTCTCCTACTTACAGTATCTACTCCAAAAGCCATTAGTTTGTTATCTGAACTCACATTCAAACCACCTAAACTGTAATATTCATGCCCTTCGGCCATCTCATTTACATCAAACAAGATTTCCTCGGGAGCATCTAAGCTTTCTTTTTTTCTGGAATATATTGGGTAATCTTTCCCTTTTTCAAATCTGGTTAAGTACCAATAACCATTTAACTTATAGGGAACAGACGAATCATCCTCTTTTATCCTAGCTTTCATTTCATCAAAAAGATCTGCCTGAAACTGCTTGGTATGTGCAGTCATTTGCTCATTATATTCATTTTCCTGATCAAGGTATTTGATAACTTCCGGGTTCTCTCTATCGTTCAGCCAGTAGTAATCGTCAATCCTTACATCATTATGAGCTTTTAATTCTTTGGCAATCTTTTTAGCCTTTGGAGGATAAATTTTAGTTTTCAATATAGGGTGATTTTGTGCTATTACATTTGTATTTACAAAGGTAAGGCATCCTATTAAAAAAAGTATGAGTCTTTTCATTTTTAGTGTTATATGATATTGTAAATTAATAAATTTGTACTTAATAATTTATAAAACAAAAACCATGTTTGGAGATATGATGGGGATGATGAGTAAAATCAAAGAAACCCAAGAAAAAGTTGAAGCTACTAAAGAACGTCTTAAAACCGTATTAATAGATGAGCAATCTAGCGATGGCCTTTTAAAAGTAACTGTTACTGCAACGAATGAAATTAAGAACATTTCTATCGCAGATGAGCTATTAGAAGATAAGGAGCAATTAGAAGATTACTTGGTATTAACTTTAAATAAAGCAATAACTAAAGCTACAGGCATCAATGAAGCTGAACTTGCTGCTGTAGCTAAGGATGGAATGCCAGATATACCTGGTTTAGATATGTTTAAATAATAAAAAGGCTTCTAGGAATCCTTTTTTCATTAATGCAAAATGAGCCAAATGAAATATTATTTTCATTTGGCTCATTTTTTAAATTTTCACTAAAATATGACTATGCTTCTCCCCTAGCTGGATATTCTTCATTTAAGACAAATGAAATTGACTTAAGTAGATCGTCAAATTTTGGTCTTGCAAATGGCATACTTTGTATGGATGCTGCATAAAGTGTTCTGTCTGGTCTTATTAAAAATAAACCAGGCTCAAAAAACACATCTGGTTCTTTATCGCTAATCCCTTCAGAAACAAAAAGATCCCAATTTCGTGCATTTTCAATAGAAAAATCAAAACCAACAGTTAACTTATCAATATCCCACATAGTGGTAGTTTCCTCTGCCAGAGATCTTGTATTGGCACTTATACATATAACATTTACACCCTTATCTCTAAATTGATCTATTTTAGAGTTCAATTCTTCTAAGTAGGATTTACAAACTGGACAATGTAAACCTCTATAAAAAACAACCAAAGTAAAATTCTTAGGTTGTTGGTCACGAAGATTCCATGTCATTCCATTTACTGTATCTACTATAAGTTCAGGAACTTCTTGCCTTGGTATTAAATTCTTCATTTTCTCGTTAATTTTAATTGTTGCGAAAAATATAGAATTTAAAAGGTTTACACCTCCTCAATTTTTATAATCTTCTGTTAAGCTTTGACCGTATTAAAATTGAATTCCCTTAAGAACTTGTAGAAATTTCTGATGTTGTTCTTCTGTATAATCTAAATGAGTAACAATTCTAAGCTTTCCTTGCCCCATATTACTAATTCTAATGTTTTCTTTCTGAAGCTGTTTCATAAAACTCTCCTCATTAGAAGCATCTTTTAAGTAGAAAATAGCAATATTGGTTTCAATAGATTCTACTTTTAAAATATAAGTTAAGCCAGCTAAGGTATTTCCTATTTCCTTTGCACGTTTATGATCTTCAGAAAGTCTTTCCACATGATTATCTAAGGCATATATTCCTGCCGCTGCCATAAAACCAACTTGTCTCATACCACCACCAAGGACCTTTCTAACTCTAATAGCATTTTTCATAAGGTCTGAATTCCCAATTAGAACAGAGCCCATTGGCGTTCCTAAACCTTTAGAAAGACAAACAGAAATAGTATCAAACAATTTGCCGTATTCCTTAGGAGACTCTCCCTTAGCAACCAAAGCATTAAATAACCTAGCTCCATCTAAATGCAAACCTAAACCGTGCGAATTACAAACCTTTCGAATCTTTTTTATCTCTTCCAGATCATAACAAGCACCTCCACCTTTGTTGGTTGTGTTTTCTAAGCATACTAAACTTGTTAACGGACTATGATAAAAATCTGGCGGATTTATATTCTCTTCTACTTGTGCTGCAGTGATCATTCCTCTGTCTCCATCTACAAGTTTACAGGAAACTCCGCTGTTAAAGGAAACTCCTCCTCCTTCATAATTGAAAACATGTGCCCATTTATCGCATATTAATTGCTCGGCAGGTTGAGTGTGTAATTTTATTGCCGCCTGATTTGCCATACTTCCTGTTGGAAAAAACAATGCTTCATCCATACCAAACATATCGGCTAACTTCTTCTCCAATTCATTTACAGATGGATCTTCTTTATAAACGTCGTCTCCTACTTTTGCTGAGATAATAGCTTGTAACATTTCTTTTGTTGGACGAGTAACAGTATCGCTACGTAAATCTATTTCCTTCATATATTATTTTTCTGAATATTTTATTAATTCTATTTCTGCTAATTATAACTTCCTATTGGTGAACCATCGGGAATTTTTGGGGCTTGCATTTTCGGTTTAAATAGATCTGGATCTTTTTTAAACCGATCTATTTCCAATAAAAGTTGTTGATTAAACACTTCATTATTGGTATTAGATCTTAGCCAAGAATGCAAAGAATTAATTGCTGAGTTGCTAACAGCCTTCACTTGTGCTATAGACCTATTGTTTACAGACAAATTAAATAGATGCTGTAATACATTATAATTTATAGTGTTTTGAACTTGTTGCAAATATGAGTCTTTAAAAGACTTTTTAAGGGTAGCATTAATTAATTCTTCTAAGATCTCATTTAAGCCTAGGTTGGAATTATCTAAAGCTTTTTGCTGAATTAACCTTGCCGCTCGTTCTGGATGTAGTAAATAATCTAAACTAAGATCACTGGCAGTCCCTGCAGCTCCTAAGGCATCGAATGCAACTCCTGTATTGCTTTTAAAGGATTCCCTGCTCCTTGCATATCCATAAGCCCTAGGTGGAAATAATTTCAGCTTATCTTTAGGTATAGCTAAAGCTTCAGCATCTAGTGTTTTTAAATATATAGAAAGCGCTTCTTTTTGATCTTCAGCTGATATTGTTTGAACTATGTTGCGATCATCACCTTTTACTGCGTACGAATAATCTAAACCTCCAATAAGCTTGGCAACCGCTTCAGTTTGATATCTATGAAGAAAATATAAGGGCACAAAAACATCTTCTAAAACGGAATATGATTCGCCAGTTCTTATATTATCTACAGAAAAATTTGAAATTGCTTTCTTTCTTATTTCTAATAGTTCTTTTAAACCTTCGGAAGCCGAACTTCCATTATCCCATAAATGACCAAACGCATTTGCTCCTCCGGAAGCCCTAGCATCACTATCTGTTATAAATCGTAATCCTTTAGCTTCAGCTAGCACAGAATTCAAAAATTGTTTTTCTGTTTTTTCAGAAGGAAGATCTGCATAAGAATATTTCACAGTGATCTTATCCCAGGCTCCAATCCCGGTACTGTAGGCATCAGATACAACGATCTCATCATTCTCCAATTTAAATTGAGGATGAGGGTAATCCATAACCGAAGCATTATTATTTGTACTAGCTGCAAAATTATGCGCAAAGCCTATTGTATGGCCTACCTCATGCGCAGATAATTGTCTAATTCTCGCAATTGCCATTTCCATCATTTGCTCATGATTTTCATCATTTCCAGCAAAGGCTTTGTTTAATAATGCCTGAGCTATTAGAAAATCCTGCCGAATCCTTAAACTTCCTAAACTTACATGTCCTTTAATGATCTCTCCTGTTCTAGGATCTATAACACTTGCTCCATAACTCCAACCTCTGGTAGACCTATGCACCCATTGTATTACATTATACCTAACATCTAATGGATCTGCACCCTCAGGCAACATCTTAACCTGAAATGCATTTTTGTAACCTATTGCTTCATAAGCTTCATTCCACCAACGAGCTCCGTCTAAAAGTGCCGATTTTACCGGTTCTGGAGTTCCGGGATCAAGATAATATACTATAGGCTCTACAGCTTCACTAATTTCTTTATTAGGCTCTATTTTTTCTAATCGGTGTCTTACCACATATCGTTTTTCTATAGGTTCAAAAACTGGTGTGGAATAATCTGAATAAGAAATATAGATAGCTCCACTTCTAGGATCAAAAGCCCGTTTCTTATAATTATCATCAGGTAATTTTACAAAAGAGTGATGTTGTGTTACTGTAAGCGCATTATTATTTGGTAAAACCTCTCTTAGAGTTTGGCTGGTTGCTTCTCCATCAAAAGTTAATAACGCTTCAAACTCCACGTTGTTCGGAAAAGCTTTAGTCATACCCAGAGATAATGCACTCTTAGATCTATTTAAATTAAAATTCCCATGATTTCCTCTTTTTAAACTACTTGAAACCCCATGTGCATCCTCCATTATTAAAGGAGTAAGATCTATTATATAACTATTTCTTCTTTTCTCTTTAATTTCGAATCCATATAATACAGAAGTAGCAAATGCTTCTTCTACACTTTTCTTCTCTAAGGTATTATCCGTGATTGCCCTATATTTTAAATTTGGCTGAATTAATAACAGTTTATTTCCTGCCTTTATAAATTTCACCACTGCTTCATTACCTATTTGCCCTCTATCCAATCCAACATCATTAGATCCAATTCCAGTAGTAAGAGAATGCACATACAAGAATTCGGTGTCCAGATCTTTTACTTCTAAAAATATCTTATCCTCTTTTTCTGAGTATTCAAAGTTGAAAAAGCCTTTATATTTCTCAAGATCTTCTTCTTCCTTTGAGGTTTGACTATAAAAAGCACTTGAAATACTAAGGGACAGGAAAATAGCTAAAAAGAACTTCATAGAGTGATTTTAAAAGTTGTCTAAAACTATAAAATTATTGTAAAATAGTTTTAAGAACCTATGTTTAATTCTATTTTTACTGAAATTAAAAACAGATATGGTCACTACAGAACATATAAAAGATCTTAAAGATCGCCTGGTAGCGTTAAGGAGGTATCTTTGACGTTGATGCCAAACAGATTGAAATCTCCAATTTAGAGGAGAAAACATATGCCCCAGATTTCTGGGACAATCCGAAAAAAGCAGAAATCCTAATGCGTGATCTTAACGCTGAAAAAAAATGGGTGGACGATTATTTAGCTGGTGAAACACTTGTTGAAGATCTCGAGGTTATTTACGAGTTCTATAAGGAGGATGAAGCTAGTGCTGAGGATGTAGAAAACAGATTTGAAAAAGCTTTGGGGTTAATTGAAGATCTTGAGTTTAAAAATATGCTTTCTGATGAAGGTGATAGTTTAAGCGCCGTGCTACAAATTACTGCTGGGGCTGGAGGAACAGAAAGTTGCGATTGGGCAGAAATGCTAATGAGAATGTACCTACGTTGGGCCGAATCTAAAGGTTTTAAACTTAAAGAGCTCAATTATCAAAGTGGTGAATCTGCAGGAATTAAAACTGTAACTATAGAAATTGAAGGGGAGTATGCCTTTGGTTGGTTAAAAGGTGAAAATGGAGTGCATAGATTAGTACGTATTTCCCCTTTTGATAGTAATGCAAAAAGACACACCTCTTTTGCCTCGGTTTATGTATACCCTCTTGTGGATGATAGTATAGAAATAGATGTAAATCCTTCGGAGATCTCTTGGGAGACTATGCGCTCTTCTGGTGCAGGAGGACAAAATGTGAATAAGGTAGAGACTGCTGTAAGATTACGTCATGCTCCTACCGGGATCGTAATAGAAAACTCAGAAACTCGTTCTCAATTAGAGAACAAAACAAAAGCGATGCAACTTCTTAAAAGTCAGCTGTATGAAATTGAACTTCAAAAGCAACAGGCGCAAAGAAGAGAAATAGAAGATTCTAAAATGAAAATAGAATGGGGATCACAAATTAGAAATTATGTGATGCATCCTTATAAATTAGTAAAAGACGTTCGCACCGCAGAAGAAACAGGAAATGTAGATGCAGTTATGGATGGGGCGCTAGACCCATTTTTAAAAGCATATTTAATGATGATGGGCCAACGGCATGAAGATTGATATTACGTCCCCTAATACTTTAAAAATTAATAATAATTGTGTATTTTAAACCTACAATATGATTACAGTATATCATAACCCCAGATGTAGTAAATCTAGAGAAGGATTAGCATTAGTTCAAAGTTCGGGTAAAGAATTTTATGTTAGGGAATATTTAAAAACTCCTCTCTCCGAGAACGAATTGGAGGAATTAATAGGAAAACTTGGTATGTCCCCAATAGAATTAGTGAGAGAAAATGAAGAAATCTGGAAGAAGGAATTTAAAAACAAGGAATTAACTAGTGAGGATATAATGTTAGCATTAACAAAATATCCAAAATTAATTGAAAGGCCTATCGTGGAAGATGAAGAAAGAGCAGTTGTTGGAAGGCCTTCCTCAAAAATAAGTGAACTATTGTCCTAAATTGGATTTTACATAATTATTTAAATTGCAGAATATGAAAGTTAAAAATAGAATTCAACTATTAGGTCTTTCGACTATTTTGGTCGGAGGCTTTGTATTAGCGCAAGTATATCTTCATAATAAGAACTCTAAAGAGATCAAGGAAATAGCTTCCGAAATTGCTTTAGAATGGAATGAAAAGTTAGGTCTTACTCCAGAGCAGACTAAAAAATTAGAAGCTACAATTATAGAATTCACTATTTTAAAAAATGAGATCATAAACTCTAATAGATCTCAAAAATTTATAATTAGAGATCTTCAGACTACACAACAGAGAGAATATAAAAAATTAAAAAAATTCCTAACTAGTGCACAATTCACTGCTTATGTTGGAGTTAACAAAAAAATTCCTAATCAATTAATGGATGCATAAAAACTCCTATTAAAATTAAGGGATTTTTAACAAAAGTCTATTAAACCTTCTCTTTCTTCTTAAGTCTAACAATAAAATATTGTTATGACCTTCAAAAAAATGCTAGTTTTCAGCTTTTTGCTGATTTTTTTTATTTCCAGTCCCTACTCGGGCTATTCTCAATCTAAGCAATTTACTATTTCAGGAAAAGTTATAGATGATGCTTTGAATGTTCCACTGGAATATGCAACCATTGCTATTACTAGACCTAATGACCCAAAGTTTTTAGATGGAGGAGTGACAGATATAAATGGAGAATTTTCCATAAAGGTGCCACCGGGAGTATATAATATTACGATAGAGTTTATATCCTATACTTCACAAAGTTTCAAAAATAAAACTGTAGAATCTGATCTTGATTTGGGAACTATTAAATTAGGAATAAGTTCTTCTAGTTTGGATGAAGTTGTTGTTCGTGCAGAAACAACCCAAGTAGAGGTTAGATTAGATAAGAAGATCTATAACATAGGAAAAGACCTAACTACTAAAGGAGGTACTGTAAGTGATGCCTTAAGCAATGTCCCGTCTGTTGCTGTAGATGTAGAAGGAGCTATTAGTCTTCGTGGAAATGAAAATGTTAGAATTTTAATTAACGGAAAACCTTCTGCGATGGCTGGTTTTGGTACTACCAATGTATTAGGACAACTACCTGCAGATGCTATAGACCGCGTAGAAGTTATTACCTCTCCTTCTGCGAGATATGATGCTGAAGGAACTGCCGGGATCATTAATATTATACTAAGAAAGGAAAAAACTTTAGGCTTTAATGGTTCTCTTACTGCTAATATTGGAGATCCAGAAAATTACGGAATTAGTGTAAATGCCAACATTAGAAAGGAAAAATTCAATCTTTTTAATACAACTGGCTTTAACTATAGCAATGCTCCAGGAAATGCATTTTTTGATACACGTTATTTTAATGGAACTTTTGACAGAGTAATTGAAAACAGAGATTACGATAGATTAAGAAGAGGATTCAATACAAACTTTGGTATTGAATATTATTTAACAGATATGTCTTCCCTTACTGCAAGTGCTTTTTATAGACTTGGAAATAATAATGATGTTTCAAAAAATGTCACCAATAGATTTATAGATAACGGTTTAGCTGTGAAGACAGAAAGACAAGAAATTGAATCTGAAGATGATAATAGTTATCAATTTGCATTGAATTATATTAATAAATTCGATGAAAAAGGACATCAATTAACTGCAGATTTTCAATATGAATATGATAAGGAAAAACAACCTTCATTTATTTCAGAGGAAATCCTTTTTAGCATCCCAGATCAAGAAATAGGCTTTCTTGCAGATGAAGAGATAAATTCTCTAGAAAAACAAAATGAATTTCTAGTACAAGTAGATTATGTGCGTCCAATTGGAGAAGACTCACAATTTGAAGCAGGATATCGAGGTAACTTTAAAAATGAAATTACAAACTATACTTTAAGACAACAAGATCCAGAAAATCTTCAGCTTTTAGTTAATGATACACTGACTAATATTTTTGATTATACTGAAAATGTAAATGCCTTATATACGCAGTATGGAACTAAATTTGGAGATTTTTCATTCCTACTTGGACTTAGATTAGAGAATACACAACTAAAGGGGAACATCGATTCAAAATTAAGTGATGAGGAGATCCAAGAATCTTTTGGGTTTCCGATAGATACAGATTTCGATAATAATTACTTAGGACTTTTCCCTACAGTGAATTTAATATATGAAATAGCAGAAACAGAGAATATAACATTAGGTTATAATAGAAGAATTAACAGACCAAGAGGTTGGTTTATTAATCCGTTCCCATCTAGATCTAGTAGAACAAACGTTTTTCAAGGGAATCCAAACCTTGCTCCAGCTTACTCAAGTGCTTTTGATCTTGGATACTTAAAACGTTGGAAAAAGGTTACACTTACTTCTTCTATATATTATCAATATGAAACAGATGCTTTTGAGAGAGTTCAACAAGGAACTGGTGAATTTATAGATGGAATAGAGATCATTAGAACTATTCCTATTAACCTAGGAACCAACGAACGCATTGGTGCTGAAGCTGGTATTTTGTATAATCCAGCAAAATGGTTAAGATTGAATGGAAGCATTAATTTCTTTCAGTTTAAAAAAGAGGGAGATTTTAATGGAGTAGACTTTGGATCTAAAAACGAAAGTTTTTTCACAAGGTTTAGTTCTAAAGTAACTTTACCTGCAAATATAGATTGGCAAACAAATGCCTTCTATTTTGGACCTTCAGAAAATTCTCAAACAAAATCTGAAGGGATCTTTAGTCTAGATGTTGCTTTAAGTAAAGAAGTATTTAATGAAAATGCAACATTATCATTAAATGCTCGAGACCTTTTAAATACCAGAAAACGTAATTCGGTAACTACTACAGATAGATTTATACAGGAAAGTGAGTTTCAATGGAGACAAAGACAAATCACTTTATCGCTAACATATAGATTTAACCAAAAGAAAAATCAGCAGCGTAAAAGAGAAAATAACAATGGTGGTGAAGATGGTGGAGAATTTGAAGGATAAAACAAGTTACATATATTTATAACTAATAAGGTTGCCAAATGGCAACCTTTATTAGTTTAAACAAAAAAAAGGATACAGTAATAATTACTGTATCCTTTTTATATTTAAGAAATTAGAGGTGAAATTCTTAAGATTTCAACTCCTTTTCCTTTTTTCTTTTTTCTCTCATTTCTTTAAAAAGTTCAGTAACAGAACCACCTATCCAATAAGGAACGATTGCTACCAAGAATATCATTAACCAAAATCCCATGGTTAAAATAACTAGAAATGCTAAGAAGCCTAAATACTGATCAAATTCAAACATATTTTCTGAAGATTTTTAAATCTAAGCAAAGATAGTAAGTCTTAATGCGTTCTGCCAAATAAAATTTCATTTTTTAGCAGAAAAATCAAATAATCTTTAAATACATAGTAAAAGAGATATTCAATAGAAAAACTTAAAAATTTGTATTAAAATTCAGGAGATAAAAATCTTGAAACTGTAAATTTGTAAACTAATCGAAAAAAATTATGGACTACAGAATAGAGAAAGACACTATGGGGGAAGTTAAGGTTCCTTCAGATAAATTATGGGGAGCGCAAACAGAACGTTCTAAAAATAATTTTAAAATTGGTGCACCGGGGAGTATGCCGCTAGAAATAGTATATGGTTTTGCATATCTAAAAAAAGCTGCTGCATTTACTAACTGTGAGCTTGGAGCTCTTCCTGTAGAAAAAAGAGATTATATAGCACAGGTTTGTGAGGAGATCCTTGCTGGGAAGCATGATGATCAATTTCCATTGGTGATCTGGCAAACTGGAAGTGGTACTCAAAGTAACATGAACCTAAATGAGGTCATTGCTAATCGCGCACATCAATTAGCTGGAAAAATTATTGGAGAAGGTGAGAAAACTTTACAACCTAATGATGATGTAAATAAGTCACAATCCTCTAACGATACGTTTCCAACTGGAATGCATATTGCTGCTTATAAAAAAGTGAGTGAAGTTACTTTGCCTGGTATTTTAAAATTAAGAAACACTTTAAAAAAGAAGTCAGAAGAATTTAAAGACGTAGTGAAAATTGGCCGTACCCATTTTATGGATGCCACTCCCCTAACCCTTGGGCAGGAATTTAGTGGATATGTTGCGCAACTAGATCATGGAATTAAAGCTTTAGAAAATACACTTCCGCACTTAGCTGAATTAGCTTTAGGTGGAACTGCAGTGGGTACTGGATTAAATACACCAAAGGGCTATTCTAAACGAGTAGCTGAATTTATAGCTAAATTCACTGGTCTTCCTTTCGTTTCTGCTCCTAATAAATTTGAAGCGCTTGCAGCACACGACGCTTTTGTTGAATCTCATGGTGCCTTAAAGCAATTAGCGGTTTCATTGAATAAGATTGGAAACGATATTAGAATGCTTTCTTCTGGTCCAAGAAGTGGAATTGGAGAAATAAGTATTCCTGCGAATGAGCCGGGCTCTTCTATAATGCCTGGAAAAGTGAATCCAACGCAATGTGAAGCCTTAACTATGGTTTGTGCACAAGTTATGGGGAACGATGTTGCTATAAGCGTAGGTGGAATGCAGGGCCAATTTGAATTGAATGTATTTAAGCCAGTAATGGCCGCAAACTTCTTACAAAGTGCTCAATTAATTGGAGATGCTTGTGCTTCTTTCGATGAGCATTGTGCTAAAGGTATTGAGCCTAACAAAAAACGAATTAAAGAATTATTAGATAATTCCTTAATGTTGGTTACTGCTTTAAACACGAAAATCGGATATTATAAAGCTGCTGAGATCGCAAATACTGCTCACACAAATGGAACGACCTTAAAACAGGAAGCTGTGAATTTAGGTTATGTTACAGAAGAAGAGTTTGACGAATGGGTTAAACCTGAAGATATGGTAGGAGGTTTGAAGTAATTCCTATTTTCAATTTATATAATATTAAAAGCTGCCTTGAAAGAGGTGGCTTTTTCGTTTTAAATCTCTAATATAATCAGCTGAAATGTCAGGCTGAGTCTGTCGAAGCCTGCTCAGATATAAAACACAATTCGACAGGCTCAGTGTGACAAATCGATTTAATACTTTGTCCTTCCTGCGAAGGAGAGATCTCAATGAATAAATCCAAAATGAATTTAATCAAATCACTTCTCTGCTTTCAAAATGACAGTAAAAAAGTCTGGCAAAGCTTGTCGAAGCCTGCTCAGATATAAGAACACAATTCGACAGGCTCAGTGTGACAAATCAATTTAATACTTTATCCTTTCTAATGAGTCGAGAAACATTAAAAATAAAAAAAGCCTGCTTCTAAATGAAGCAGGCTTTTTTTAAGTTATAATTTTTAAAAACTACTTAGCGTAGTATTTTTTATATTTCCAGTAAGAAACAGCTCCAAGAACAGCTACTCCCGCAACTGCGTAGTAGATGAACGTTGGTGTGATTACTTTATCTCCACTCGCATATGAATGCAAACCTGCTAAATAGAAATTCACTCCAAAGTAAGTCATCATAATACTAGCAAAAGCAATGATAGCCATTAAATTAAAGAACCATCGGCTTCTTAATCCCGGTACTAAACGCATATGAATTACAAAGGCGTATACCATAATACTAACCAGAGCCCAAGTTTCTTTTGGATCCCATCCCCAATATCTTCCCCAACTTTCATTGGCCCATTGTCCTCCTAAAAAGTTTCCAATAGTCAGCATTACAAGTCCAACAGTCAAAGCCATCTCAGTAATTATAGTGATCTCTTTAATATTTAATTTCATTTTTACCTTATTCTTTTCCGTAGTAAGGATCATAAGGATAAGCGAAACTGCTCCTAGGATCATTCCCAAGGTAAAAGGTCCATAACTCCCCACAATAACCGATACATGGATCATTAACCAATAAGAATCCAGTACAGGTTGTAAATTAGCTATAGCAGGATCCATCCAGTTCCAGTGGGCGATCATTAAGATCATTGCCGTTACAAAAGAGGTAGATGCAATGGTTAAAAAGCTTTTTCTTCCGAAGGCTAGACCAAAGAACATCGTAGCCCAAGCAACGTATATCATAGATTCGTAAGCATCACTCCATGGAGCATGTCCAGAAATATACCATCTAGCAGCTAACCCTAAAGTATGAACAATAAAAAGTAACAAGATCACAAACGCACTGGTTTTGATCAGGACTCTTATTATTTTAGAATCTTTAAAGATCTGGGCAACTACAAGAACAAGCATTATCAAGCCTGCAAACATATACCACATAAATAAACTGCGGAAAATATCATATTTATTATAAAGTACTTCTGCGTTGATTTTTTCTTCTGAAGGCATTACATCTGCTCCAAACTTTTTCTGATATCCAGTTATGCTTTCTAATAACTCATCAGACTTCGTATAATCTCCAGTGGCTCTAGATTCCCGAAGTGCATTCATATAAATTGGTAAGATCTGTCTTGCATATACAGAATCCATTCCTGTTAATTTCGATTCGGCTACCTCCGGAAAAGAGATCCATTTATTATTTTCATCTTCTGGAATAGGGAAAATTCGTAAGACTTTACCTTGTAAAGCATTATATAGTAAATTTACTTTTCTATCTGTTTCTATAAAATCCTTCTGAAACTGATTTGGAACACTCGCTTTATAAGCTCCTTCTAAATATGGTGAAAGTTTGTATGACCCTGAAGCATCGAAAAAGTTAGTTAAAGCAAGAAATTCCTCTTCTTCGCTTACGCCCGCAATATGCCGGATACTATCATTATTAGGTTTTACATATATTAAAGGAACATTATACCAAAGTGCAGGATTCTCTGTCATGGAGATTAAGATCTGATCTGCATTTAAACCTTCGTAAGAATCCTTCTTGCTAAGTTTTCTCAATAATTCAGAAGAAAAAGTATTCGCTGGTTTCATTCTTCCACCTGCATCCTGAATCACCAATTTTCCAAATTTAGCTGCATGTTCTGCTTTTACAGCAGAACTTTGGATCATAGAATCTACTCTAGCCTTGTTAGATGTTACATGAGCATGATCTGTTTCTTGTGTATTATCCTGTGCGAATCCAGATCCAAAACTCAAAAATAATGCAGCTACTAGTGTAAGGGCTGCTTTCTTTTCTTTCACTTTATCTAACATCTCCTTCAATTTTCCGAACCTACTTCCTTTGTCAAATAAGATCAACATTAAACCTAAATACAATAAGAAATATCCAATATAAGTGATCCAAGTTCCCCAAAAGTCATGATTTACGGATAGCACAGTCCCTTTTTCATCTGGATCGAAAGAGGCTTGAAAAAATCTATATCCTTCCTTATCCAGTACATGGTTCATAAAAATCTCATATGGTTCTGAACCCTTATCATCTATAACATCTACTTTACTTTTAAAAGAAGCGTAGCTAGGAGTGGGATTATCTTCGGTGCCAGGATATTTTGCGGCAATAAAATCATTCAACTTAATAGAAAATGGTAATTCCATTTCTCTAGAACCATAATTAAGGTAGATATCTAAACCGCCAACTTTTAAATTCTTAGGTGGATTTACAACACCTTTAGCCCCTAACATACTTATGCTTTTAGATTCTCCTCCAGAAGTAACTTTTAAAGTAACTGCATTGAGTTGCGTTGGAGCTTTGACTTCCGTAGGAATAATTTCGTAATTCCCCCTTGCCATTGGTTCAGGAATTACAAACTGCATTCCACCTACATTATAAAGAGATCTTAGCATTAAAGCTTGAGTACTATCTGCCACAACCTTTCCTTTAAATTGATCTGCCATTCTCATGAAATCTCCTTCAAATGGAGATCTTAATTGATAGGTTCCCTCTGCTTCATTTACTTCAATATTTATGGCACCATCTGTAGGCTTGTTCAGCGTAAATAGTGTATTGTGGATATTAGCTATTTCTCCTTCTTTTAAATAGTGATCGTGCCTAGCTCCATCCCCAGCTTCAACAATTTTTAGATAATTATCACCATTTTCTGCTAATACTAGACCTTCTTCTGCTCCATGAATAAAATTGATGACCTCGATATCAACCTTCTGACCATTAAAATCGGTATTTATAGCGATATCATTCTCTGTTTCGGGAGCTAAAAGAACCGCTTCTTCCACTACTCTTCTTCTAGGTTCCCCATCTATTTCTCCATCTAGATAAGCCGTTAGATAAGTTCTTTCAGATAGAAATGTATTGGTGGTTTCTCCTTCACGAATTGGCATAATACCTTCGTAACTAATATATCTGGTTACAAAAGCCCCAACTAGAATTAAAATAAATGACATGTGAATTAAAAGGGAGGACCATTTTTCACGTTTATGCATTCCATACCGGATAATATTTCCGCAGAAATTGATAACAAAGAACAACATAATACCCTCGAACCACCAGGTATTATAGATCAAGACGCGGGCGGTTTCTATGGTGTACCAGCTTTCTATGAATGTTCCTAAAGCCATTGATATGGCGAAGACAATGAACAAAACTGCCATAATTCGGGTAGAGAATATAACAGTCGCTATTTTATTTTGCATTTGGAGTACTTTAAAACGATGCAAATTTAACTAAATTTAAACAGTTAGACCGCTTTAAAAACAAGCAATTCCTAAGGACAAATGTTAATTTTAAACTCAGAATTTTTGGTAATTTAGCCGAATGAAGCGAATTGTAATTTTTGGAACTGGGAACCTAGCAACTCATTTATTTGAGGTGTATAAATATTCTGGTGATTTTAAGATCATTCAGGTTTATAATCATGACCCAAAAAGCTTACAAATATTCAATGATCAAGTCGCTATTACTACTAATCTTAATGAAATTGCGCCTGCAGATATCTATATTCTTGCTTTAAAAGATGACATCCTTGCGGAAATAAGTCAGAAAATAAATGAGACGAACGCCTTGGTGTTACACACTTCTGGTGCTGTTTCTGTTGAAGTGCTCAATAAATTCAAAAATCGTGGGGTGTTCTATCCACTTCAAACATTTTCGAAAAATAAGAAAGTAGATTTTTCTAAAATCCCCATTTGTATTGAAGCCAATACTGCTGAAAACACCAAAGTTTTAAATGAGCTAGCTTCAGAAATTTCAGAAAAGGTATTTGGGATCTCTTCAGAACAAAGAAAAACACTTCATGTTGCCGCAGTATTTGTAAGCAATTTTGTGAATTTCATGTATACAGAAGGAGAGAAAATATGTAATGATAATCAGGTGCCTTTCGAAATATTACATCCATTGATCTTAGAAACTGCCTCAAAAGTTACAAAAATGAGTCCGTTAGAGTCGCAGACTGGACCTGCAAAAAGAAATGATCAAGAAGTTATTAGTTCCCACTTAGAATTACTGAATGAGGAACAACAAAAAATATATTCACTTTTAACCCTATCTATTCAAAATCTCCATGGAAAAGAATTATAAAGAATATCTAAATCACATTAATACATTCATTTTTGATGTAGATGGCGTACTTACCGATGGAAGCATCCAGGTAAATACCGCGGGGGAATTACTGAGAACCATGAACATTAAGGATGGTTATGCACTTAAAACAGCAGAAAAAGCAGGTTATAATGTATGTATAATTTCCGGAGGTAAAAATGAAGGAGTTAGAAAACGTTTACGAGATCTAGGGATCACTAATATTTTTCTTGGAGTATCAGATAAGGTGGAGCAGCTAAAAGAGTTTATGGATATCTACGATGTAAATCCAGAGCATGTACTTTATATGGGTGATGATATCCCGGATCTATATGTGATGAAATTAGTAGGTATGCCTTGTTGCCCACAAGATGCCGCGGCAGAGATAAAAGATATCAGCCGCTATATTTCTCATAAAAAAGGGGGCAAAGGTTGTGTACGAGATGTGATCGAGCAGGTGCTTAAGGTACAGGGAAAATGGCTTCAAAATCATGATGCTTCACAAAGCTAGAAGGTTTTAACTTTCAATTAAAAAGTGGTATAATTTAAATATTCCTATGCTGTTAGCGTTTCTGAAATTAATAAGGTTTCCAAATCTATTAATGATCTTACTTACCCAGGTCCTAATAAAATACGGCTTGTTCGATAGTTTTGGAATAAGTATCACTTTAAATGGTTTAGGTTTTTCTTTGTTAGTAGTGGCAACCATCTGTATTGCTGCGGCAGGAAACATTATAAATGATATTTATGATCTTGAGACAGACAGAATTAATAAACCAAATAAGAACCAGGTAGGCTCTAAGTTCTCTATTGGAAGCGCTAATACACTCTATATAATTCTAAGTATTATTGGAGTTGGATTTGGCTTTTATCTTTCCAACATTATTGGAAAACCAGGTTTTTCGGCAATTTTCATCATTATTTCCGCGCTATTATATCTCTACGCTACTTATTTAAAGCATATTATGATTGTAGGGAATCTGGTAATAAGTTTGTTAGTTGCTTTCAGCATCATCATTGTAGGACTTTATGATCTTCTGCCAGCTATTACTGCAGAAAATCAGCAGACTCAATCTACTATCTTCTCCATTGTCTTAGACTATGCGCTTTTTGCTTTTTTACTGAATTGGCTTAGAGAAATGGTGAAAGATCAGGAAGATATTAATGGGGATTACAATGCAGGGAGAAATACGCTTCCAATAGAAATTGGAGCAAAACGAACAAATCTCGTTATCTTTTTGGTTGGAATTTTACCTCTTACCGCGGTAATCTATTATTTATACAATTATCTATTTGAAAATATATGGGCGGTATTATATGCCTTATTACTAATTGTAGCTCCATTACTCTATTTCTTAATAAATATTTGGACTGCGGAAACTAAAAAGGATTATACCAAACTCAGTTTCTTATTAAAAATAATCATGCTTCTAGGGATCGTATCTCTTGGACTTTATAAATTCATATTACTCTAAGTTATGCTGAAGGAAAAATTAAAAAATCATAATATCATTTTAGCTTCTGGTTCTCCAAGAAGACATCAATTCTTGAAGGATCTAAAGATCTCATTTATAATAGATGTAAAAAAAATAAAAGAGATTTATCCTGAAAACTTAAAATCCTCAGAAATAACAGATTATCTATCTGAACTTAAAGCAGAGGTTTTTAAACACGAGCTTAAAAAAGAGGATATTTTAATTACCAGCGACACGATTGTTTGGCATAAAAATGAAGCTTTAGGTAAAGCTGAAACTACCACTCATGCAAAGGAGATGTTGTTATCTTTGTCTGGACAAACTCATGAGGTAATTACTTCTGTCACTTTTACTACTACGGAAATTCAAAAAACGGTAAATGCATCGACATTTGTGACATTTAAGGAACTTACACATGAAGAAATAGATTTCTATATTTTGAATTATCATCCTTTAGATAAAGCTGGAGCATATGGTATTCAAGAATGGATCGGTTTAATTGGAATAACAAAGGTGGAAGGAAGCTATTTTAATGTTGTTGGCCTACCTACGCATTTGGTTTATGAAACCTTATTAGAGATTGCTAGCATATAAATAAGAATTAAGCCTTGTTTGAATTTATAATTTAGTTTCGTATTCAAAAATCTGTTAGCCTAACGAATGTCAGGTGGAGCGTAGTCGAAACCCAATCTATTTACTTCCATAGTTCTCGACTCCGCTCGAACTGACAAAAGAATAATAGCTATTTAATTATAAATGAATTCGTTAGCTTTAATAGATATAATCATATTAACAATAGATATTTAAATATTATTAAATGAGAACTAATTATTGCCTTCTTTTCTACGGTATATTCTTGTTAATTTTATTATCAGGGTGTAAAGACGCTTCTTCTTCCGATGTTTCACTTCCCGAAAGAAATCTTTCAAAAGATTTCAAATCCTATTGGTTTAATGGCGAAGCAGAGATCACTTCCTATAAATTAGATCAATCAAGATATGGAGAATCTAGAGAAGGAACTGCGGTACTAATCTTTGTGACTGAAGAATTTTTGCCGGAAGCTCAGGTAAAGGCTAATGCCAAGACAGAGAAGACGATCCCAATATTAAAATTGAATGCTACAAAGAAATTCAATACTGGCATTTATCCATATTCAATCATGCAAAGCACTTTTTATCCTTTGGAAGGCAAATCGCATGCGTTAAAGGTTTCTGCTTCTATTCAGGAATGGTGTGGACATGTATATATTCAACTTAATAACAGAGAAAAATTCGAGATAACTTCCCACTCTTATTTTGAAGGAGAAGCTGATAAAGAATTCGAGTTACCTAAAACATATTTGGAAAATGAAGTATGGACCCAATTAAGAATAAACCCTGACCTCCTGCCAACTGGAGATATTAACATGATCCCCTCTTTGGAAAGTCTTAGAATGGGCCATTTAGAAACCCAACCTTATAAGGCACTTGCCGAATTCTATCAGGATGGCGAATGGAGTGTTTATAAAATTACCTATCCTGAACTTAAAAGGAATCTAAAAATCTATTATTCGAATATAGCTCCTTTTAAAATTGAAAAATGGCAGGAAGAAACAAAAGTAAATGGAAAACTCTATACCACTACTGCCACAAAAATGAAAGATTTAAAATCTGATTACTGGAATAAAAAATCCAATAATGATTTACATTTGCGTAAGGAACTGAATTTATATTAATGATAGAAATTTTCAACACTTATAAGAATGAAATAGTTTATACCACCATTATCGTGGTATCACTACTTATCATTCAGTTTACCATGAAAAAGGCAGCACATCGCGTTGGAAAGCGAAGTGAAATACATATTACCAGAACCCGGTTAATGTTTAAATACATTAATATTCTCATCTTCTTAATTGCAGTTTTCGCACTGGCATTTGCTTGGGGAGTTGGCTATAAAGATCTTTCGCTTATTTTCTCCTCTGTTTTTGCAGTTATTGGAGTTGCCTTATTTGCTATCTGGTCTATCCTTAGCAACATTACTTCGGGAATCATCTTATTCTTCTCGTTTCCTTATAAGATTGGAGATAGAATCAGAATTCATGATAAAGACGCGCCTTTAGAAGGCGTTATAGATGATATAAAAGCTTTTCATCTCCATATTATTAATGATGAAGGAGAATTGATTACCTATCCAAATAACCTGATTTTGCAAAAGGCTGTATCTCTTATTAAGAAAGATGTATATCTGGATGAAGGGAAGGATAGCCTTTAGATTAGCATTCATTAAATCTCAAGAACACCTTAGAAATTTATATATTTGAAAATATTGAATCTAATATTTTCAGATGCGTAAAATTCTCCCTTTTCTATTGGTTTTGTTCTTTATAACAGCACAAGCACAAGCTCCCAAAAAATTAAATTCTGCAGAAATAGATCAAGCACTTAAAAAGTTAAACTTTTTGGGCTCTGTACTATATTTAGCGGCACATCCCGATGATGAGAACACGCGCTTAATCTCTTATCTAGCCAATGAGGTAAATGCCAGAACAGGCTATTTATCTATCACTCGTGGAGATGGAGGACAAAATCTAATTGGTCCAGAATTAAAAGAACTTTTAGGAGTTATTAGAACACAGGAATTATTAGCTGCTAGAAGAATTGATGGAGGAGAACAACGATTTACCCGAGCCATCGATTTTGGATATACAAAGACCCCCGAAGAGTCCATGGAAATATGGAACAAAGAAGAGGTACTTGGAGACGTGGTTTGGGCTATTCGAACTTTTAAACCAGACGTGATCATTAATAGATTCAATCATCGTACGTCAGGCGAAACCCATGGACAACATACCGCTTCAGCTTTACTTAGTGTAGAAGCCTTTAAACTTGCTGAAAATAAAAACTCTTATCCCGAGCAGTTGGAATTCACAGAAGTCTTTTCCCCTACCCGCCTCTATTTTAACACTTCTCCCTGGTTCTACGGTAGTCAGGATGAATTTGACAATGCCGATAAATCCAATTTTATTCAGTTTGATACTGGAGTTTACTTCCCTTGGAACGGATTATCGAATCCTGAAATTGCCGCTTTAAGTCGAAGTCAACATAAATCTCAAGGATTTGGCAGCAGCGGTAGCCGGGGTAGCCAAATTGAATATGTAGAATTAATTGATGGCGAAATACCAGCAACAAAAGGAGATCTTTTCGCAGGAATTGACACTTCATGGAATAGATTAAAAGGAGGTGCTGCTATTGGTAAAATCCTAATAGAGGTTGAAAAAAATTATAATTTCAGAGATCCTTCAGAAAGCCTACCTAAGTTGGTAGAAGCTTATAAATTGATCGATAATCTTGAAGATAGCTATTGGAAAAATATTAAAACTGCAGAGATAAAAGACATTATTTTAGCATGCAGTGGTTTATATATTGAAGCTTTAAGTAATATGCCTTACTCTACTCCAAATCAATATATTGAAGTTAATTTTGAAGCAATAAACAGGAGTGACGTACCGGTAGAAATCTCATCTATAACTGTGCTACCGGGAAGCCCTTCCGCAGAACCTAATAAGGTTCTAAGCAATAACGAGGATTGGAAAGAAAAACTAATTTATTCGATCCCAAAAGACGCAAAATACACTTCCCCTTATTGGCTTAATGAATCACCAAATTTAGGAACTTATATGGTAGATGATAAAAAATTGGTGGGTTTACCAGAAACTCCCCGAGTGACCAAAGCCATCTTCAATCTTAAATTTTACGATGAAATAATCACTTTTGAAAAAGAGTTAGTTTATAAAAGTACAGATCCAGTAAAAGGGGAAGTATATCAACCTTTTGAAATAGTTCCTCCGGTAGCCGCATCTTTTAATGATAAGGTTCTTATTTACACCAATGGAGAGGCTAAAAAAATTCATTTGACCATAACAGCAAATCAAGACAATGCTAAAGGAAAAGCAAATCTAAAGGCATCGGATTCTTGGAAAATTGAACCTAAGGAGGCAATTTTCGATATAAAAAATAATGGCGGAACTGCCACTCTCAGCTTTACAGTTACTCCCCCAGTGGAACAAAGTGAGGCCGATTTAATTCCTGAGATCACTATTGAAGGTAAAGTTTATTCGGATGAAATTATCAAATTAGATTACGAGCATATCCCTTTACAAACACTTGTGCTTCCCGCTACTACTAAGTTGGTGAAATTAGATATCAAGAAAAAAGGAGACTTAGTTGGTTATATAGAGGGCGCAGGAGATGTAATTCCAGAAAGTTTAGAGCAAATTGGGTACAAAGTAGTAAGAATAGATCCTAATGAAATTAGTGCTGCATCACTTGCTAAATTTGATGCGATCGTTTTAGGGATTCGTGCATATAACATGGTAGATATTTTAAAATTTAAACAAGCTGAATTAATAAAATATGTGGAGAACGGCGGAACGCTGATCTCTCAATATAATACAAACCGCGGATTGGTTCTAGATAATTTAGCACCCTTTAAATTAGAACTTTCCAGAGATAGAGTGACTGAAGAAGATGCGAAAGTGGAATTTTTAAATCCTCTACATCCAGTTTTAAATACTCCAAATAAGATCACTCCAAAAGATTTTGAAAATTGGGTACAGGAGCGTGGTTTGTATTTTTCAGACTCATGGGCACCAGAATTTACTCCAATCTTTTCTATGCATGACACTAATGAAGCTAGTAGTAAAGGAAGCTTGCTTATCGCAAAATATGGAAAAGGGCATTATATCTATACCGGATTAAGTTTTTTTAGACAGTTCCCAGATGCTGTTCCCGGAGCTTTTAGATTATTTGCTAACCTAATATCAATTGGTAAATAAATGGAAACCCCAAAAAAGTATATCTGGAAAAAGTCTTATTCAATAGTTCTGCTAGCGAATTTAGCCTACATAGTCTTATTCTATTTTTTAATGAACCTATTTTCTTAATATGCAATTAATAGATTGGATCATTTTAATAGGAACTCTAGCGTTTATTGTCATTTATGGAGTTTACAAAACAAAAGGGAGTCATAGTGTAAAAGATTACATTGGTGGTGGTAAGGATTCACAATGGTGGACCATTGGGCTTTCTGTGATGGCAACTCAGGCAAGTGCAATCACCTTTTTATCTACACCGGGACAAGCGTACCACGATGGAATGGGCTTCGTGCAATTTTATTTTGGACTTCCAATCGCCATGGTAATTATCTGCATGGTCTTTATACCAATTTATCACAGACTCAAGGTCTATACTGCTTATGAGTTTTTAGAATCTAGATTCGATCTTAAAACTCGAACTCTAACAGCATTACTATTTTTAATACAGCGAGGCTTATCTGCCGGGATCACCATATTTGCACCAGCGATCATTTTATCGGCAGTATTAGGATGGAACCTTACTACCTTGAATGTTATTATTGGAGTATTGGTTATTATTTATACTGTTTCTGGAGGTACAAAGGCTGTAAATGTTACCCAAAAACAACAAATGGCGGTGATCTTTGCAGGGATGTTCGCTGCATTTTTTATAATTATTCATTATTTACCGGCAAACATAAGTTTCTCTAATGCCTTGGATATTGCAGGCGCTAGTGGAAAATTGGATATTCTAGATTTCTCTTTCGATCTGGATAATAGATACACCGTTTGGAGCGGAGTTATTGGCGGCAGCTTTTTAGCACTTTCTTATTTTGGGACAGATCAAAGTCAGGTTCAACGTTATTTAACTGGAAGATCTGTACGGGAAATGCAATTAGGACTAATTTTTAACGGGATCCTTAAAGTACCTATGCAATTCTTTATTTTACTTGTTGGGGTCATGGTTTTTGTGTTTTATCAATTCAATTTAGCTCCTTTAAATTTTAACCCCGCTGCACAGGAAGCTGTTTTGGAATCTGAATATTCCGAAGAGTATCAGCAGTTGATGGTTAAGAATGAAGAGATTCAGCAGCAAAGACAGGAAACCAGTATTAGATATGGCAATAGTTTAGAGAGCTCATCCAAACAGGAACGAGATCTATATAAATCTGAACTTTTAGAACTCAATTCTTTAGAAGAAGCTAACCGAGAGGAAGCAAAAGCCCTTATAAGCTCTGTAAGTGACGATTTGGAAACAAACGATAAAGATTATGTCTTCATTCATTTTATACTCAACAACCTTCCCAGGGGTCTAATAGGCTTATTGTTAGCTGTTATTTTATCAGCAGCCATGTCCTCCACTGCTTCAGAATTAAATGCACTGGCCTCTACCACTACTATAGATCTTTATAGAAGAAATATCTCTGAAGAAAGATCTGACGAACATTATGTAAAAATGTCTAAATGGTTCACTTTAGGTTGGGGGTTGTTAGCGATCCTTTTTGCTAGTTTCGCAAGTTTATTCGACAATTTAATTCAATTGGTAAACATCATTGGTTCTATTTTCTATGGAAATGTTTTAGGGATATTCTTACTGGCGTTTTTCATTAAACATGTAAATAGTAATGCCGTATTTATTGCTGCTCTTATTACACAAGCTTTAATACTTTTAGTTTACCATCTTGAAGTCCTACCCTATCTTTGGCTGAATCTTGTTGGCTGTGCTTTAGTTATGATATTAGCACTTATCCTACAAAGTGTAATTCACTCACCAGGCAAACTTAAGAACAATGTCGACTAAAACTTACAATTGGGGAATATTAGGAGCAGGGAAAATAGCAGCAAAATTTGCTGAAGACCTTCTACAGTCCCCGGAGCAGTTTTATATGCTGTTGCCAGCAGATCTATAGATAAGGCCGAAGAATTTGCCGAAAACCACGAAATAAAGCTTTCTTATGGTAGTTATTTGGAGCTAGTTGAAGACAAAAATATAGATGTTATTTATGTTGCAACTCCACATACCTTTCATTTTGAGCATTCCATACTTTGCTTAGAACACAAAAAAGCGGTGCTCTGTGAAAAGCCCTTAGGTATAAATCTAGGTCAGGTAGAAATTATGATATCTCTGGCCAAAGAGAAGAATGTTTTTCTAATGGAAGCCTTGTGGACACAATTTCTTCCTCATTTTAACTATGTGAAAAATTTAGTTGATTCTAAGGAATACGGAAGACTCCTTGGATTGGAAGCCGATTTCGGTTTTAATGCTCCCTTCGAGCCAAAAAAGCGCATTTACAATAAGGAACTTGGCGGAGGCAGTTTGATGGATGTGGGAATCTATCCCATTTTTCTATCGCTAGCATTATTAGGAATTCCTGAAGATATTTTTGCTGAGGCCACTATTGGTTCTACTGGAGTAGATGAGAATTGTACTATACAGCTCTCTTATTCTAATGCTGTTAAAGCTAATCTTTACAGTGCTATAAATGAAACTACACCAACAACTGCAACTTTAAGATTTGAAACAGCTAAAGTTATTATTAACAGTAGGTTTCATGAACCTTCCTCTGTGAGTATTCAGAAAAATGGGAAAATGGAAACCAAAGAATTTCCGGTAACAACGCATGGCTATAATTTTGAAGCAGTTCATGTTCAAAACATGTTGAAAGAAAAAAGAACAGAAAGTACCTTAATGAGCTTTGAAAAAAGCAAAGAGCTAATTTCGATTCTCGACAGCATTAGAAAGGAAATAAATCTAGAATATTAAGTAAATAAAAAACCCACTGAAAAGTGGGTTTTTTTATATTAAAATTTATGTGACTTACATCGCTCCCCATTCTTTTAAGGACGCTTTATTCATCTTAACATAGTCTGCATTTTTAGCTTTTTCAGCAAGTTGCATAGATTTTTGAGCACTAGAAATAGCTTCTTTTTTCATACCTAATTCAGCTTCTATCAATGATCTTCTTCTCCACATCCAAAATGCATCTTCCTGCATAGATGTAGCTTTCTTGATCCATTCATGAGCTTGTTTAAGGTCTTTTCCGCTTTCTATGTAAAAACTCGCAGCTGAATAGTAATCTCCGGCACCAGGACCATTCATTACTTTTTCTATACTTGCTAAAGTTCTAGCATCTGTTGGCACTTTAAATGCCAAACTTGCAGCTGTATTAGCCCATACAAAATCTAAAACTGCTCCATCATTAGATAATTCATTTACAAAGATCCCAAAAGACTCCATAGAGAAAGGTATAGTTTCTACCTTAGCAGTCGCTTTTAAAGCCACTTTAGATTCATCCCATTCTTGTGGATTTCCCCAGTTGCTAGAATCTGTATAAAACATCACTTCCCAAGAATCTTTATTAGGTATTGTATAAATTGCATAAGTACCTTTTGCTAACGTCTTTCCTCCTATTTCTACATCATCACTAAAAGTAATTTTTGTGTTTGCGTTTGCTCCAGTACGCCAAACTTCCCCATAAGGAACCAAACCGCCAAAGATATCTCGCTCGCGAACTGCTGGACGAGAATATTCTAAGGTAACATTTGTAAGCCCAACAGTCTGTTCAACTTTAGCCGCTGGACTAGGTTGAGGAGCTTCAATTTGTGCTGAAGTGCTAAATGCAACTATGCTGGCACACATAAATAAAAATACTTTTTTCATAATTTTTCAGTTTGTTGATTTTCCAAATATACACAAACTAAGTATTTTTTAAGCGTAATAAAAATTACATAAATTAAACTTTGTTTAACAATATAACTTTTTGGTTAAACAATTATTGATGTAAATTTATCCTGAAAATAAAAATCATGAAAATCTACACGCTACATAGCAAACAAAATTTACCCATAACATTAGAAGAAGCTTGGAATTTCTTGTCAGATCCTAAAAATTTGAAAGTGATAACTCCAGATTACATGGGCTTTAACATTCTTTCTGGTGCAGATAGACCTATGTTCCCTGGACAGATCATTCAATATATTGTTACTCCTATTGCTGGAATAAAAACAAAATGGGTAACAGAAATAACCCATGTGAGTGATAAAAATTATTTTGTGGATGAACAAAGATTTGGACCTTACTCTTTATGGCATCATAAACATTTTATAAAAGAGATTGAAGGCGGAGTAGAAATGGAGGATATTATAGATTATAAACTACCTATGGGATTTCTAGGAGAATTGGTTCAACCCTTTTTGGTGGCACCTAAACTCAAAGAGATATTTGATTATAGAAGAAAAAAATTAATCGAGCTATTCGGAGAATACAAGGAAGTAAAGTCTTCAAAAGGAATCCTTAAACAAGATATATTAAACTAAGACCTTATATACCTATGAGAAAGAATATTCTATTTATTGGTGGTTCCTACGGAATTGGATTGGAAAGTGCTAAGATACTAACTTCAGAAAATAACTTATTTATTGCCTCAAGAACTAAAGAAGGCCTTAATGAAATTGAATGTACTCACTTAACATTTGATGCTTCTAAAGACGATATAAAAGAATTAGAGCTACCAGATACACTTGACGGTTTAGTTTATTTTCCTGGAAGCATTAAATTGAAACCCTTTAAAATGTTATCTCCTGAAATTTTTCAAGAGGAAATGAACCTAAATTTTTTCTCTTTGGTAAAAGTGGTGCAAGGTTTGCTTCCAAAATTAAAGAATTCTGAACAGGCCAGTTTAATCTTTTTTAGTACTGTTGCGGTTAAAGTAGGAATGCCATTTCATACCAGTATTTCTGCAGCAAAGGGTGCTATTGAAGGTTTTGCTAAATCGCTGGCAGCAGAATACGCTCCATCTTTTAGAGTTAATGTGATATCTCCATCTTTAACCGACACCCAATTATCTGAAAAATTACTTTCTAACGATGCAAAAAGAGAGAAAATGGGAGATCGTCACCCATTAAAAAGAGTTGGAAATCCAAAAGATATAGCTAATGCCGTAGAATTCTTGATTTCTGAAAAAAGCAGCTGGATGACTGGACAAATACTAGGAATAGACGGAGGGCTTTCCACTTTAAATGTACATTGATGAACAAAAAGATATCGATATTCTGGTTTCGAAGAGACCTTAGGTTAGATGATAATGTTGGATTTCTAGAGGCTTTAAAAGGGGATTTTCCCGTGCTTCCCATATTTATCTTTGACACTGAGATTTTGGAGGATCTTCCTAGAAATGATGCTCGTGTAAATTTTATATTCATTACGTTGCAGGAAATGCGAAATGAACTTCAAGCAAAGGGAAGTTCCCTTGCTATGTATTCAGGCAAACCATCAGCTATTTTTAAAGAACTTTTTAAGAAGTATGATATTCAGCAAATCTATACTAATAGAGATTATGAGCCTTATGCAAAACTTAGAGATGAAGAGATCGAAGAATTAGCTAAAGCTAATGATTCTGAACTTCTCACTTTTAAAGACCAGGTGATCTTCGAAAAAGATGAAGTAGTAAAAAGCAATGGAGATCCTTATGTGGTGTATACGCCATATATGAAATTATGGAAGGCTGAATTCAAAAAAATAGAGCTTCAAGTACATTATACTTCTCAATATTTGGATAATTTATATCAGAATTCAAAATTACCCAACTTAAGTCTTAGCGATATTGGTTTCGAAACTTCAAGTCAGAAAGTTCCAGATTACGATGTAACTCCCAGCCTGATTCAAGATTATGAAGCAAAGAGAAATTTTCCTGCCAAAGACGCTACATCTCATATAGGTCCGCATTTACGATTTGGAACTGTCGGAATTCGAAAAATCATGAAGAAAGCAATTTCTGAAAAGAATGAGATCTTTTGGCAGGAACTAATTTGGCGTGAGTTTTTTATGCAAATATTATATCACTTTCCAGACACTGGAACAGAAGCATTTAAAAAGAAGTATGACCGCATAGAATGGAGAAATAATAAAGAGGAGTTTGAAAAGTGGAAAACAGGAACTACAGGTTATCCAATGGTAGATGCTGGAATGCGACAGTTAAATGAATCTGGTTTTATGCATAATAGAGTCCGAATGCTGGTGGGTAGTTTTTTATGCAAACATCTCTTAATAGACTGGCGTTGGGGAGAAGCCTATTTTGCTGAAAAACTCTTGGATTATGAAATGTCCTCCAATGTAGGTAATTGGCAATGGATAGCTGGAAGTGGCGTAGATGCGGCTCCTTATTTCAGGATCTTTAACCCAACCACTCAAATAAAAGATTACGACAAAGATCTGGAATACATTAGAAAATGGATCTCAGAGTACGATACAGCCGATTATCCAGAGAAAATGGTGGATCATAAAGAAGCACGGGAAAGAGCGCTTAGCGTTTATAAAAAGGCTGTTTCTGGTTAGTTAATTTGGGGTGAATAATTTACGCGCTTTTTCAAGATCTTCTGGAGTATCTATTCCAATACCTTTAAAATTTGTTTCTACCATTTTAATGCTTTTTCCATATTCCAAATACCTGATGCATTCAATTTTTTCTGTGGCTTCAAGTTCAAGCATAGGTAAGCTATAAAAATCCATAAGAGCTTTTTTTCTGAAGGCATACACTCCTATATGTTTGTAATAGGTAACTCCAGAGTTAGTATCTCTTGGATACGGCAGTGGAAATCTTGAGAAATATAATGCGAGATTATCCTTGTTGGTGATCACCTTTACATTATTAGGATTAGAGATCTCATCACTATCCATCATTGGCGTTTTTAAAGATGCCAGATCTATTGTTTTTTCAGGATCGTTATGAAACACTTCTAATAATTTTCGTAGACTTTCTTCATCTATAAGCGGCTCATCTCCTTGTACATTTACAACAATATCTACCTCCATTCCTTGAACAGCTTCAGCAATCCTATCGCTACCGCATTCATGATCTTTGGTGCTCATTATGCTCTTACCCTGATTGTTTACAATTTCATCGTGAATAAGCTCGCTATCGGTCACCACATAAACTTCATCAAATAAATTAGTATTTAGTGCAGCTTCATAGGTTCTTCTAATAACAGTCTTTCCATTTAGATCTTGCATTAATTTACCTGGGAAGCGAGATGCCTCAAATCTAGCAGGGATCATAGCTATTATTCGTAATGAGTTATTATTTTTCATTCGTTTTAAAAATTCGTTTTCAATTCTAATTTTCAGTAAAAAAATCGTCTTTAAAGCCTATTAAATAAAGCTTGTCACTTGCCCTGGTAACTGCAGTATAAAGCCATCTAAGATACTCTTTATCTACTCCATTAGGCAAGTATGGTTGTTCTATAAATACAGTGTGCCATTGCCCACCTTGAGATTTATGACAGGTCATTGCATAAGAGAACTTAATTTGTAGGGCATTAAAGAACTTGTTATTCTTCACCTTCAAGAACTTTTTATATTTAGAGGTTTCTTCTTCATAATCCTTCATCACTTCCTGGTATAATCTATTGCTATCATCATAGGTTAAAGATGGGGTATTACTTTCTAAAGTATCTAAGATCACAACAGTTTCAAAAGGAGCCATTTTTGGATAATCTACCATTTGCACCTTTACTTCAGCAAAGCGAAATCCATACAACTCTTTAATAGCAAAAATCTCTAACACCTTAACAATATCTCCATTGGCTATAAATCCTGCTTCTGAAGAAGGCTTGATCCAAAAATAGTTATTCTTTACCACCATTAAATAATCCCCAGAAGAGATTTCTTCTTCCTGAAATAATATCCTAGATCGTATTTGCTGGTTGTATTGATTAGCACGTTTATTAGAACGCACTATTATGCTGGTATCTTCATGTCCGAGATTATCATAAGAATCCTGAATTGCATCTAAAATTTGATCGCCATCTATTAATCTAACTAGATCTGCTTTCTCGGTAAGTTTGAATTTAAAGGATTCATAAAACTCTTCAGACAAAGCTTCTCGAATTCTTGTGGCGTTTAAAAGAATATCACTCTCTTCGCTTTGCCGAACCACTTCATTTAGTTCTATATGAATTACTTCTTTATCATAATCTCTACCTAAAGATTGCTCCATCAAAGCTGGACTTAAATCCAATTTTACCGGAGGCAACTGGGCTGTATCTCCAATAAATATCAATTGGCAATTCTGTCCGGAATCTACATATTGAATAAGATCTGAAAGCAAACCTTTATTTTCGAATAATTTGGAATCCTGATCTTCATCTGGAATCATCGAAGCTTCATCTACAATAAACACTGCATTCTTATGTTTATTTGGCTGCAATACGAATTGAACCCCTGCCCCACCAGTCTTCTTAGGGAAATATATCTTTTTATGAATTGTTTGGGCTTCCTGATTAGAATATAGAGAAATTACTTTTGCAGCCCTTCCTGTTGGAGCTAATAAAATACCTGCTCTTTTTATCTTCCAAAGATTTTTTACAAGGGAACTTATGATGGTAGTTTTACCAGTTCCAGCAAATCCTTTCAATAAAAACAGCGAATTTGGCGCAGGATTCACCACATAAGCAGCTAATTGTTGTAATGCGATATCTTGTTTTACTTTTGCCTGAAACCCTAACTCGTTGATTAGCAGTTTATAAAATTTATCGGCGGTAATGGTTTCCATAGGCTATCTTGCAAATATCAAAGATAACAATGGATTTTTAGGGCAGAAACTTTTACGAATAAAAAAAAATTGTAGATTTGCGATGAACTCTAATAACTTAAAAAAGTCAACCGCATGAAACTTGTCATTCAATTAGTCCTTTGGATTGTGATCATCTTCTTGGGATACATGGTGTTTAACGCTGTGTATGAGCCAATTCAATTTAATAAAGTTAAAGAGAAACGTTACGCCAAAGTAGTTGATCGACTTAAAGATATTCGTGCTGCACAATTAGCGCATCAGGAAATCACCGGAAGTTTTGAAAAAGATTTCGATAAATTGATACGATTTATTGATACTGCAGAATTCACCTTAACTCAAAGAAGAGATTCTACTGTTATGGATGAAGAGTATAGAAAAGCTTTTGGAGTAGATAAATATAAAGATATCGTTGTTGTTGATACCTTAGGTACAGCTTCAGTTAAGGATTCTTTATTTAAGAACTCTTCAAGATATAAAGAAATGATGAAAGTACCTGTAGAGGGTGTAGACGCTAACTTTACCATGGATGCCGGTACTATTCTTAAAAACGATAATAAAATACCTGTGTTTGAAGCGAAAGTTGCTAAGAAAGTAATTTTACATGATCTAGATAAAGATCTACTTATGGCAGAGAATCAAGTGATTTCTGTTGAAGGTGTAAATGGAAAATTCATTAGTTTAGGTTCTATGACGGAGATTAAGACTGAAGGGAACTGGCCAACAGCTTATGACAATAATTAAGAACGAAAAACAAGATATATTTAAGATGTCCATTCAGGTTCGCCTGAATGGATTTTCTTTTTGCATTCTAAATTGTAGCCACAACGAAATTGCCTGGTACAAAAAGATCGATCTTGGCAAAGAACATAGTCCAGTAGAAATTTTAAAAGAGATTGAAAAACTTTATGCTGAAGAAACTATTCTACAGAACGAGTTTCAGGAAGTGATAGTTCTTTTCTCCAATAATTTATACACCCTAGTTCCAGAATCTTTTTTTATTGAAGAAGAAGCTTCTACCTATTTAAAATTCAATACCAAGATCTTAAAAACAGATGTTGTAGCCCATGATGTGTTATCGCATGAGCTGGTAAATGTTTATATTCCTTACACTAATATCAACAATTATTTCTTTGATAAATATGGGGAATTCGAATTTAGAAATAATATTTCTGTTCTTATAGAAGCAGTATTAGCAAAACATAATGAGAGCAAAAATGCTCAAGTTTACTTAAATGATTACTCGAGTTATTACGATCTTGTAGTAGTAAAGAATAATAAATTATTACTTGCTAATACGTTTCAATATGAAACTAAAGAAGATTTTATTTACTACCTGCTATTTAGTGCAGAGCAATTAGAAATAGATCCAGCAGAATTTAATCTTTGGTTATTAGGGGATATTTCAAGAGATTCAGATAACTTTAGCATCGCATATACCTATATTCAAAATATAGATTTTTTAATCCCTTCCTTTAATTTTACTTCCATACTGGAACAATCCGAAACATTTCATAGAGAAGCTTTTTCTCTTTTAAAAACTCTTAAATGCGAATAATATCTGGCCAACATAAAGGAAGAAGAATTACGGCTCCTAAAAAATTGCCCGTAAGACCAACTACCGATATGGCTAAAGAAGGTTTGTTTAATATTTTAAACAATAACTTTCACTTTAACAAACTGGACGTTTTAGAATTATTCGCTGGTTCTGGAAACATCTCTTATGAATTTGCATCTAGAGGAGCTGAATCTGTAACTTCAATAGATGAAAATATAGATTGTATAAAATTCATTAAAAAGACAAGTTTGGAGTTGGATTTAGATATTACTCCTATTAAAAGTGATGTTTTTAAATATTTGGAAAGAGCTCCAATAAAAGCGGATATCATCTTTGCCGATCCTCCATATAATTTTACAGATGATCAGTTTAAAAAGATAGCAGAACTTGTTTTCGAAAAAGGATTACTAAAGGAAGATGGAGTGCTAATAATAGAGCATTCTAAACATTCTAAACTTGATAATTTTGAAAATTTTGATGTAGACAGAAGATATGGAAATTCCGTTTTTAGTTTTTTTAGATTAGTTTAGAATAATGAAGGAGCCAATAAAATCTGTCGATTTGGAATTCACATCTTTAGAATTCTATAACAATTACGCGGTATCCGTAGTAAAAGAAGATACGGTGTTTAGTCAATCCCAATTTATGACTATCGCCGAAGCCTGCAGTGACTTTTATAATGGCAAAAAATTCGTTTATATCTCAAGTAGAAAAAACAATTATAATGTAAACCCTACAGTATATGTAAAGCTTGAAGAGATAAGAAAAAACTTGATTGGTATCGCTATTGTAAGCGATAAAGTAGCTTCACTTAAAATGGCCGAGTTTGAAAGAAATTTTTCTAAGGCTGAATTTAAAATCTTTTTAGAACTAGACGAGGCTGTAGAATGGGCAAATGATCTAATAAAAAAAGTAGGCCGATAAGCCGGATTCTGTCCCTCGATAAAATCAAGGTCCTTATCATTTATCTCATATTCTTGTTACCAAGAATCTTTAGCTGCCTACCCTCCAGCAACGGGCGAGCAACCCTTAAATGCCGGTATACATGGCATTGCACCGCATAGAGTTTACCTGGTTTCACTACAGCTTAACCTGTACATACTTTCTGTTGCACTTGTCCTAATCTCACGACTGGTGGGTGTTATCCACTATGCTGCTCTATGGTGTCCGGACTTTCCTCCACACCGGGATGTGGCGATAAGGTGGCCTACTTTGCTGCAAAGATACAGCAGCATTTTAAATCTAGCATTATTAAAGTACTGTAGAATGTTAAAAACATTGAATAATATATTGATAAAAACTAGAAATAGATTTACATCTTCGGGATGGTATTTCTATATTTGTTTTTCAAAATTTATCTATGGAGCATTTTGTTGTATCGGCACGTAAATATCGTCCTCAAACATTTAAAGATGTTGTGGGACAGCAGGCCATTACTAACACTCTTTTAAATGCTATAGAGCACAACCATCTAGCACAAGCTTTACTTTTTACAGGACCGCGAGGAGTAGGAAAAACTACCTGCGCCCGTATCTTAGCTAAAATGATAAATCATGATGGCAACCAAAATCCAGATGAAGATTTTGCCTTTAATATTTTTGAACTCGATGCGGCTTCCAATAACTCTGTAGATGATATTAGAAATCTAATAGATCAGGTTCGGATCCCTCCACAAGTTGGAAAGTATAAGGTTTATATTATAGATGAGGTGCATATGTTATCTGCCTCTGCTTTTAATGCATTTTTAAAGACATTAGAAGAACCACCAAAACATGCTATTTTCATCCTTGCAACCACTGAAAAACATAAAATAATTCCAACGATACTTTCGCGTTGTCAAATATTCGATTTTAAAAGAATAACTGTAAAAGACGCAAGACAATATCTTGGGTATATCGCAGAACAACAAGGAATTGATGCGGAAGAAGAAGCATTGCATATTATTGCTCAAAAAGCAGATGGAGCTATGCGAGATGCTCTTTCTATTTATGACAGAGTAGTAAGTTTTACTGGTGCCAAATTAACCAGACAGGCAGTCACAGAAAACCTGAATGTGCTGGATTATGAAACCTATCTTAATATTACACAGTTAATTTTAGATAATAACATTCCAGAGTTACTTGTAGATTTCAACACTATATTATCTCATGGGTTCGATGGTCATCATTTTGTTTCTGGATTAGCTTCTCATTTTAGAGACTTGCTTGTTTGCAAAGATCAACGAACTATAGACCTACTTGAGGTTGGAGAAACCGCAAAGGCTAATTATTTTAAGCAATCTCAGCAAACTTCTCATTCTTTTTTATTGAAAGGAATAGAAATGGCAAATGACTGTGATCTTAAGTACAAAGCGAGTCGAAATCAGCGACTGTTAGTTGAACTTTGCCTTATGCAGCTTGCCTCTATCAATTTTGATGGAGAAAAAAAAAAGTCTGAGCCTTTCATAATTTCACCGGAACATTTTAAGAATACTAAGGTTGCTCCTGTTTCAATTCCTACGGAAGCCAAAAAAGTGATCTCAGAAAATGAATATTCCGAGAATGTAGAAGCCACAACATCTTCTGCAATTATTCCTTCAGAAGAAAATAGAGACTCTAGGAAATCATTTGATGCCTCAATAAAAAATACAGAGTTACAAGAAACTAAGATAGAGTCTTCTTCAGAAAAAACTAATCTAGAGAAATCAAGTACCAAAGAAATTGCGCCTAAAGAAAGTTCTCAACCTGAAGTTAATCCAACTTCTGAACAGGCAATGCCTAAAAAAGTTTCTGGACTTTCTATAAAAAGTATAAAACAGAAAAAAGAGATCCTCGCTAAAAAGCATGGGGAAAAAGCTCCCGCAAGTGAAGTTTTAGATGAAGCTATTAACGAACCTCAATTACATGCTGCATGGGACGAATACATACATAGGTTAAAAAACAAAGGAGAGAAAATTCTGGCTTCTATTATGGAAACAGATATGCCGAAGCTAACAGATAAGGTGATTTCTATAGAATTACCGGCAGATACAATGAAAAATGAGTTAGAAAGACATACTCATCCTTTAATGAGTTTTTTAAAAAAGAAACTTCAAAACACCTTGATCACCTTAGATATTAAGGTGAATGAACAAGTAGCAAAGAAGTATGCATTTACCGACATGGAAAAATTTAATAAGTTGAAAGAGCAAAATCCGTTATTGGAGAAACTCCGTAAAACTTTTGATCTAGATATATAATTATGCTTGGATTAAAACTACCTACAGACCCACGCTGGGCTTCTATAGCAGAGAAAAATTTAGAAGAAATTCTAACAGATCATGCATATTGCGAACAAAAAGCAGCTTCTACCGCTATCTCTTTAATTGTTTCTTTTCCAGAATATTCAGATCTGGTTTCAGAAATGACGGCTTTAGCAAGAGAAGAAATGGGGCATTTTAAAATGGTTCATGATAAATTGCTAAAAAGAGGCTATATCATGGGACGGGATCGAAAAGATGAATATGTGCTTCAACTGCTCAAATTCTTCCCTAAGGGAGGCTCTCGTGTAACCCAGCTGGTACATAGATTATTAATTGCAGCACTTATTGAAGCCAGAAGTTGCGAGCGGTTTAGATTGCTTTCAGAAAAACTTCAAGAAGAAGAATTAAGGGACTTTTATAGAAATTTAATGGTTAGTGAAGCTAATCACTACACTCTTTTCTTGAATTTTGCTAGAGAATATGGAGACCGAAAAGAAGTGGATCTAAAATGGCAGGAATTACTAGAATTTGAAGCGGAAGTGATGAAAGGTCTAAGTAAGACTCAAAGTATTCACGGTTAACGAATTAACAACTTAAGGAAAAGAAAATTTAGTCACCTTTTAGCTATCGAGACAGAAAATTAAACCTGTTATTCGGTATCAAATGTTTTCTTGATAAAGGGATTTAATAATCCCATCTGCCAATCCTATTTTTGGAACATAAATCCTTCTGGCCTTGGTCCATTTCATAGCAGACAAATAGATCCTAGTTGCTGGAATAATAACATCGGCACGATCATCATTTAAATTCAATTCTGTAATTCGCTCTTCATAAGTAAAGGAATTTAAGAGTTGATAATAAGAACTTAGATAAAGAAAACTTAGTGGTTTCCCAATAGCTTTCCCGCTACTTTTAAAAATATTGTTGATGTTACCTCCAGACCCCACTAGATCTATCCGATGATAATCCTTAGTAACGGTCTTTACCCATGTTTCCACCTCTTCCCAAATATCAGGCTCCACAATATTTTTTAGTAATCTTACTGTACCTAATTTAAACGATCTAGAAGCTATCGATTTACCGTTGGAATATAAGGTGAATTCTGTGCTACCACCCCCAACATCTACATAGAGATAGGTTTTATCGCTTTGTATAAGAAGGTTTAGATCTGTAGTAGCTATAATTGCCGCCTCGTGACTACCGTCTATAATTTCAATTTCTACCCCGGTTTTTTCTAAAACTTCATTAACAACTTGCACCCCATTTTCTGCTTCTCTCATTGCGGAAGTAGCGCATGCTTTATATTTTTCGATTTTATGGGATTTCATCAATAATTGAAAAGCCTTCATAGTATCTACCATTCTAACCTGATTTTCTTCAGAGATCATCTTAGTCATGAAAACATCTGCACCTAATCTAATTGGAACCCTTACTAAGGATGTCTTTTTGAATATAGGCTCTCTTCCCTCCTGCTCTGTTATTGTTGAAATTAATAACCGAACCGCATTGGAACCTATATCTATTGCTGCGTATTTATGTTGTGTGATCAAACTTCTACTTCTTCTAATTTTTGTTCATAATACTCGTAAAGTGCATATTGGGAACGTACAGCTGGAAATTCTTTCTTTCTGTATGCATTATCCTGATTTGCACTTAAAACGCGAGCCTTTACATTATCATTCCAACTGATCATAAAAGTCTCCAAGATCTCATTTTTTATATCTTCATCGTATATTGGGCACGATACTTCTACTCGAGAATCCATATTTCTTGACATCCAGTCGGCAGATGATATATAAATTTTAGGTTTTCCATTGTTCTCAAAAATAAAGACTCTTGGATGTTCTAAGAATTTATCTACGATACTAATTGCTTCAATATTCTCACTCATCCCAGGAACTCCAGGGATTAATGAACAAATTCCGCGAACAATCAATTGGATTTTAACACCAGCCCGGCTTGCCTCGTATAATTTATCTATAAGTGTATAATCAGACAGACTATTAAGTTTTAACTTAATTCCAGACTTTTTCCCACTTTGAGCATTTTCGATTTCTGTTGTGATAAGCTTAATTAAAGCCATTTTAGTATAATGCGGTGATACCAAAAGATGCTTATACCTGCTTACCTTATAATTGATCTCAAAGAAATCGAAGACCTTATTTATTTCTTTTAAAACTTCCTGATTACCTGTAAATAAAGTATAATCTGTATATATCTTAGAAGTAGATTCATTAAAGTTTCCTGTACTTATAAAGCCGTATCTGTGGAGCTTTCCATTTTCTTCACGTTCTATAATACAAGTTTTGCAATGTACTTTTAGACCGGTGACGCCAAATATCAATTTTACTCCTTCTTTCTGCATTTGCTCGGCATACTTAATATTTGCAACTTCGTCAAATCTAGCTCTTAGCTCTATTTGAACAGTCACTTTTTTACCATTTTTCACAGCATTTATTAGGGAACTGGCGATATGTGAAATCTTTGCTAGCCTATAAATTGTAATCTTAATAGTTCTAACTTTAGGATCTAGAGCGGCTTCCCTCAAAAATTTTACAACATAAGCAAAGGTCTGATATGGCGCATATAGTAGATAATCTTTTTTAGAAATCATTCCCAACAAGCTACCTTGAAGAACTAAACCCTTTATTGGTAATGGATCTATAGCCGGGTAAAGTAATTTTTCCCCTCCAATATTTGGGAAGTTCATATAATCTCTTCTATTATGATATCTACCTCCAGGAATTATACTATCTGTAGAGTCTATGCCCATCTTCCCCATTAAAAAGGCAAGCGTATCTTCTCCAATATTCATATCATAAACAAACCTAACAGGATCTCCTTTTAACCTGTCCTGGACACTAAGGGTGATCTTTTCTATAAAACTTTTGCTTAGATCACTATCAATATCTAATTCAGCATCTCTGGTTATCTTGATCATGTGTGCCGTAACACTTTCATATTCAAAAATGTTAAAGATGGTTTTTAGATTAAACCTAATAAGGTCATCTAATAAAATAATATATTGTTTCCCATCTTCCATAGGAAGTACAACAAACCTGTCTATACTTCTAGGGATCTCAATTAAAACATATTTCTTATCGTGAATATGGCGATTTAATAGTTTAGAAATTCCTTGTTGAGGAATTTCTTCTTTCATCACCATTTTCACAGCCAAATATGCAGCACTATCTTTTAGACCTGGGATATCCACTAAATCATTCAAAATTATGGTTACCAGAGCAGGACTAACTTTAGATAGAAAATAATTTTTTATAAATGCTTCCTGAGATTCTGAAACTTGTTTTTCATTAATAATATAAATATCATGATCCTTCAATTTTTCCTGAATACTATGAAGTACCTGTAAACTTTCTGACTGCTGTTCTATAACTATTTGAGTGATCTCTTCTAAAAGCTTACTAGCCTTTATACCACCCAAAATACTCTTAGCACTTTTACCTGCAAGATCTATACGCTTAATGGTTGCATATCTAACCTTAAAGAATTCATCTAAATTATTAGAAAAAATCCCAAGGAATCGAAGTCTTTCAATAAGTGGAACAGATTCATCTTCTGCTTCTTGAAGAACACGCGCATTAAACTGAAGCCAGCTAAGCTCTCTATTGATGTATTGGTTGTTACCCATTAATTTTATCGTAAATTTTTAGGAAATAAACTTAGAATTGTTTTCCCATTTTTAAGGTTTTCCCAAGTGTTAGTTTCAAAATCTATAACTGTTAATCCAGTTGTAGGCACATTATCTATATAAGAATCCCCTAGATTATTAACCAGATTCGTCATTGCAGGATTATGTCCAAAGACCATTAAATTATTAACTCCAGGATCGCAATTCTGAATTTGAGAATATAAATCTCCGCTATTAAAAGTATAAAGAGACTTTATAATATTAAAATTCTCATCTTCAATAGCTAACTCATTTTTAAAAATATTTGCAGTAGATAAGGCTCTTACAGCTGGGCTAGACCAAACCATAACAGGTTTCTGAAAAAACGCAGAGAAAGACTTGGCCACAAGCGTACCATCTCGTTCTCCTCTTTTTTTAAGAGGTCTTTTATCATCTGGTAAGTTCTGATCCCACGCAGATTTTCCATGTCTAACTAGTATGAGCCTTTTCATAATTATGGCGCTAAGCGTTTAAAATTCCAACTATTTCTTTCCTCAGTATATATTATTCTGTCGTGTAATCTATTTGGTCTTCCCTGCCAAAATTCAAAACTTATTGGTTTTACCAAAAAACCACCCCAAAATTCAGGTTTTGGAACAGGTTTCCCTTGAAATTCTAAAGTTAACTCTTTTAAAGTCTTATCTAAAACTTCTCTAGAGGCAATTTCTGAGCTCTGATGAGATGCCCAAGCCCCTAATTGGCTTTCTCTTGGACGAGAATTAAAATAAATATTTGCCTTTTCTTCTGAAGCTTTTTCAGCTATTCCTTTAATAATTATTTGTCTTTCCAATTCAGGCCAAAAGAAAGATAAACAGATCTTTGGATTTTCTAATATGGATTTTGCTTTTTCCGAACCATAATTGGTATAAAACATGAAACCTTCTTCAGAATATTCTTTTAAAAGAACTATCCTATTTTTTGGGAAACCATCTAATCCTATACTAGATAAATTCATCGCATTCACTTCAGAAGAAGTTTGTGCAGACTCCATTTCCTCAAACCAAGTTTTAAATTGAATATAAGGATCATTAGAAATATGTCCCTCTAATAATTCCCCTTTGATATAGTTTTTACGGTAATCGGCTAAATTCTTACTCATGTAAAATGCTTTGCTGCAATTTACATGATTTGAAGATGAATTTTTAAGAAACCAGGAGATTTTTATATAAAAATTAGAGAATAAAAATTGACTTTAAAAGCTTTAATCATACCCTTATCTATTCGGAAAATTATTTGAAATATGTTGGAATTAACCGCTAATGAATCCAGTTCCATAATACTCCATTAATGACTTTTAACCTTTAATAGTTAAAAGGATCTTATAAAGACACCCTTAATTTTTTGTTAAAAACCTCGTGTGTGTAAGCAAAAATTTTGATGGTAAAATAAGTGAATTCCCTTATTGTATTTTATTACTTCATTAAGTTATATCATAATTTTATTCATATGAAATAGGTGAAAACTAGTAGTTTACGCAACTAAATAATGTAGTTAATGCCATAAAATAGGTATTTAATCTAAAATATTGCGAATTTCTTTTTTTAACAACCTATTATAATAAATTTACTTCATATTAATACATATATCAAATTGCCTCAAATCGATTTGTAATAGATTCCCCCCACAAAATCTTCTGTATTCAATATAATTTGTTTCTCATTATAGAAAGCAAATTGTGGTTCAGCCCCAAGCAAAATCACCCAATTTTTTAAAATAATTAATTTTTATCAATTTTTGAAATCCCTGTATCCAAATTGGAACGGGTATCATAAATAAAATTAGTACTAATTCAAAAGTGTACATTATGGCTTGGAAAACTACTCTCGCATTATTGTTTACATTATTTAACTTATCAATTGGATTTTCTCAAATTACTCCTGTAGAAAATCCAATGGATGTAAGTGATTATAAATGTGTTTCTTCAGATTTCGACGATTTATCTTTTTATTTAGGGGATAGTAGTGGAGATCCAATTGATAGTTGTAATTCAGGTGAAAATATTGTTGCCTATATTTGGATTAAATCTGTTAATAATCCTTCAAGATATTCCTTATGGGCCCAATACACTCTTTCAATTACTGATATAGATGGTAATACAATTAGTAAGATTTACCAAGGCTGTCAATACGAGAAGAAATTAATTCCATCTAATGGTCAATTTCAAATTTCAGATGAAATTGATTGGGAATGTGGCTCTACAGTTAATATTTCTGGGTTTTATCTTGCATGGAGAGAGAGAGCAACTCAAAATTGCGGTCCTACAGATCCGAAATGTGTGAGATTAGGAAATCAAAGTAGAGTTGAAACTCCTGTCATTGCAAATTTTAATTATACGCAGGAATGTGATAGTTACATTGTTAATTTTGAAAACTTGACAACTGGTGGTAAAGGTATTGTCGAATATAGCTGGAGTTTTGTAGGTGGAAATCCCAGCACAAGCTTTATTAAAGATCCATTATCTATTGATTTTACTCAGCCTGGTAATTATTCCGTTACATTGACTTCTTCAGATGAAGTTGGATCCAATTCTTATTCTGAAACAATAAGTATATTTCAACCCATTGATAGTAAAATAACTGGTAATCAAGAACTAACTTGTACTACATCTGAAATCACTTTAGATGCTTCTAGTTCTGCTGTTAACGGAACGGCTTCATATCTATGGAGTAACGGTGAAGAAACAGCAACCATCAAAGTAACAGAACCAGGAAATTATAGTGTTATTGTTACTGATAACTCCAACGGATGTTCCGATAAGGCTTCAATAACGGTAGAACAAAATACAACTACAGCAAATGCTGTGATCACTGGTAACCAAGAGCTAACTTGTACTACTACTTCAGTAACTCTGGATGCGTCATCTTCCACTGCGGATGGTGAGTTTACGTACCTATGGAGCAATGGATCTACGGATTCTTCTATATTAGTATCTGATGCTGGTGATTATTCTGTAACTATTACTGGTGAAAACGGATGTTCCGATAAGGCTTCAGTAACGGTAGAACAAAACACAACTACAGCAAATGCTGTGATCACTGGTAACCAAGAGCTAACTTGTACTACTACTTCGGTAACTCTGGATGCGTCATCTTCCACTGCGGATGGTGAGTTTACGTACCTATGGAGCAATGGATCTACGGATTCTTCTATATTAGTATCTGATGCTGGTGATTATTCTGTAACTATTACTGGTGAAAACGGATGT
>NZ_RBLG01000001.1 GCF_003634585.1 Gillisia mitskevichiae | reverse complement strand
TAGGTTAATGAAGGATCAGCATCACCATAAGTTTTGGTTTGTGCATCGGCAGTAACAGCAATAGTCAACTGAGTGATATCAAAAGCAGCTCCAGTGTAATTCAATATATAGTTGCTACTCAAGGCTAAAGAACCCTGTTCAACTAAATAATTACCAACATTCTCATCTCCCGTTCTAGAAAGTGATCCACTAAAGGAATCTCCTGAAACCAGAGCAGGACTGAATCCATATGTTAATGAAGGATCAGCATCGCCATAAGTTTTAGTTTGCGCATCGGCAGTAACAGCAATAGTCAACTGAGTGATATCAAAAGCAGCTCCAGTATAATTCAATATATAGTTGCTACTCAAGGCTAGTGAACCTTGTTCAACTAAATAATTCCCAACATTTTCATCTCCCGTTCTAGAAAGTGTTCCACTAAAGGAATCTCCTGAAACCAGAGCAGGACTGAATCCATATGTTAACAAAGGATCAGCATCACCATAAGTTTTAGTTTGCGCATCGGCAGTAACAGCAATAGTCAACTGAGTAATATCAAAGGCAGCTCCAGTATAATTCAATATATAGTTGCTACTCAAGGCTAACGAACCTTGTTCAATTGCATAATTACCCACATTCTCATCTCCCGTTCTAGAAAGTGTTCCACTAAAGGAATCTCCTGAAACCAATGCAGGACTAAATCCATAGGTTAATGAAGGATCAGCATCACCATAAGTTTTGGTTTGTGCATCGGCAGTAACTTGTATATTAAGTTTGCCTACTATAAAACTCTGATCAACAGAGATAGCTGGATTATAATTACCATTACCAGGCTGTGAGGCCGTAATTGTTGTTATTCCAGCATTTACTATATGTATCTGTCCGCTTAAAATGGTTGCAACTGAGGTATTACTACTACTATAATTCACAGAAAGTCCTGACGAAGCACTTGCTCCTGGTGCAAAATCTCCATCACCATACATCTTGGTTAGTGGCAATGCTCCAAAAGTAATTGTCTGATTAGCCTTAGATACTGTTACTGCTCCATTTACCGGAGTAAAACTATAGTTGTTTGTTATTAAGCCCGTTATTACTGGGGTAATCGTTACTCCAGATGTTCCAGCATTTGTGGTTGCGGTGTATGTTGTTGTATAAGTTGCTGAACCGCCTATTACTGAAGCTGTCTCATTGTTTACAAAGCCAGTAACAACATAGGATCCGGCTCCTATTACTGTTGATACCGCAGTGCTATAAGGAACAGTTTGATTATCGGCTGTAATGGTTAATACCTTTTTATTAACAGTTAAAGTAGCTGCATTACTGTTCACAGAAGTATTACATCCTGAAACAACTGCACGGTACTGGTACCCAGTCATATCAACTGTAGGACTTACCACTTTATATGAGGATGATGTGGCACCTGATATATTACTCCAGTTTGCTCCATTTTCAGTGGACATTACCTGCCATTGATATCCCGATATAGTACCAGAGGATGTTACTGAAAAAGTTGGATCAGCATCGCCATACGTGATATTTTTTGCTGTTGGTTGAGTAGTAATATTAGGTACGTTACAAGCTGCATAATTAGCAGTAAGGTCCATTGTTCCATTTTTACCAACTAAACAAATTTCATATGGCTTACCTGGGTCAGGAGTTGTATATGATTCAGACGTAAACCATGAAGAAAATTGATTACCCAAACTATTTGTAGCAGAAGCCCTTATAAACAATCTTTCATCTTTATCAGCCACGCCGACAGTGGTACCAGGATTTGATGTCCCAATACCACTAGTGATATTTCCTTGTGCAGTATTACAATTTGTTGTGCTTGAAAAAGTTGCTTCAACCGAAATAAATCCTGTATTCGTTTTAACTCGCACATTTCCATCCGTAAACTCCGTCACTGCTGTTTTCCCGGAAGTCTGACCAGTTGCAGTCAAAACAAAAGCAACCCCGATATGATTGTCCTTAATTAAAAACCCATCATAATAGATATTGCCATTAGCATCGGATGTCGCAAAATAATCATGGGAATTAACACAAGTTTCTGGTTTGGGTGTTTCTTCAAAGGTGAAGTCAACCCGTTCTCCGGGCTCCCAACCGGTTCCAGTTATGATAACATACTCACCAGGAGCATAATCATCCTTATCGGTAGTAACGGTTTGCGTCCATCCGGAAAAAGAGAAAAACAGAGCAATAAATACCAAAAAAACACTCGTAATATTACCTTTTGCATTAAGTAAAGTTCTATCCATAACCGTGTACATTTAAAATAAATTAAACATTCAATAAAAAACAATAGTAAAAACCAATACGGGGAATTTTGCTTTAAAATGAATACACATCAGAAAAAGTAGAGGTTTTCCGATTTGGGAATGCAATCAAATTGTATTAAGCTAATCTTAAACGAATTAACGAAAAATTAAGAAGCAGTTTAAAGTCTCTATTAAATTTTCGAGGAAAGAATAAAATAAAACGTCAAGAAGTATAACTTTTTGATTTTTAGCGGATAAAAAATTAAAAACCTGTAAGAAATACCTCTGCAATTTATGTTAGCAAATAAAAACTATTGAGAAAAATAAAGTCAGTTTTAAACACATTATAATCTAAAACTATGATAAGAAAACCTGAAAATTAGTAAAGAGAGAGAGATAACAAGTTTTACTAGTCAGATATTTATTTCAAACAAAAATCCCAATAACTTATTGTTATTGGGATTTTTTTTGTGACCTCGGCTGGTTCACGAATAATTTCTTTCACATTCCTTAAAATTCCTTTACTTTCCATCAACAATCAATCATATAACCTTATATAGTAGGAACTTCAAAATAACACCCATTGAAAATCATAACATTAAAATTAATAGACAGGAAATAAAAAGTGACACAAAAAGTGACACGAATAAACAAATTACTTATATTTGAGTAAATAAAATCACCCATGGCCACTATCACATTTAGATTGAGAAAAAGCACAACAGGTAAGGGAGCTAGCATACAGCTAACTTTTCATTATGGTAAAGCAAAACGGTTTCGTTACTCAACTGGCCTAAAAATAATTAATTTTAAAAATTGGGATTTAAATAAGATGCGTGTTAAAAATGTGGTTGAAGAAAAGTTTAAAACCGAAATCAACAATCAATTAAATGAGTTGACAACCCAACTTGAAGCTCATTTTGTAGAGTTATCGTTAAACCAAAAATTAAATGTAACCAACGACATACTTAAAAATTTCTGTAATCATTTCTTTAATAAGTCCGACACAAAGCTGGAAGAAACGAACACCAAAGAGTTTATAGAATATTATGACTGGTTCATCACCAACTATTCAACTAAACCAGTACCAACAACTGGACGACCTTTAGGAAAGGGAACAGTTAGAACCTACAGGAATAGTTTTAATATAATTAAAAGATTTAATGATGAATTATATAAACTCACCTACGATAAAATCACGTTACAGTTCTATGATGATTTTCTGGAGTGGCTATATGCACAAGATTATTCTGCAAATTATTCAGGAACACAGATAAAGGTCTTAAAAACCATTATGCAATCCGCCACAGATAAAGATTTTAATCATAACCTCGATTTCAGGAAAAGATACTTCCGTAAACCAGTTGAAAACATTGACAATGTGTATTTAACAAATGACGAAATCACAAGAATATCGGACTTGGATTTTTCCTCATTTCAGCCAATAAAAAAGAATAAGACTTTAACTATCAAAGCTAAAATGCTGGAGGTTGCACGAGATTTATTTTTAATAGGCTGTTCCACTGGTTTGCGGGTAAGCGACTACAATAATCTCCAAGAAGAAAATATTTTTACTGATGATGATAACATGTCATTTTTTAGAATCATAATGCAAAAAGGTCATAAACCAATCACAATTCCAATCAATACAACAGTAAGGAAAATTTTAAAGAAGAATCAAAATAGACCACCCAAAAGAATGCCAGAGCAGCATATTAACTATTGTATTAAAATAATCGGAGAATTAGCATCTATTGATGAGTTAACGGTTAAAACTGTTACCAAAGGCGGGACGCCCACCAAGATCACAACTCCAAAATATAACCTCATCTCGAATCATACTTCTCGCCGTAGTTTCTGTACTAATGCATATTTATCTGGCATGAATACAAGTGATATCATGGCAATCAGCGGTCACGCTACTGAAAAAGTGTTTTACAATTACATTAAGGTTAACGATTTGCAAAAAGCACAAAAAATTGCTAAACATGACTTTTTTAGTTAGAGTCATACAATAAAATCCTTGAACCTAAATACCGAAAATTAAATATTATAATTCTTCCCTGGTTAGAAATTTACTATCCAAAACCTCTCTTTAGTAATGTTTTTATGGGTTATAACCTAAAATGAACATTAATACCTTAATAAGAAGGTATATTTTTAGCAGTATATAAATTGTCATAGGGCTACTAGTGTTGACCTCAGAAAGAAAAATGGCGTAAAATTTTGATACCAAATCTTGAAAAGCAAAGAATGTTTTTATAAAAACGAGTAAAATTTAACAAAAATAATCTTCAATATTCTGAGCATCATATTTTTGAGAAAAAACTTTAACATTTCCTACAAAATTCATTTTAAATAATTCCTACAAAAATGTAATGAATTCATGTCAAAATCCCCTTTTTTGCAACTATTTTATTGTCATAAAAACATGACTACCAAATAGTTGGGTTGTCATTGTGGAATAAAGTAATGTACTTTTGCAGTAGAAAAAATTTAAATAATGACTAAAAAACAACAATTAATTATAGAAACTATGTCCTCAGAGGGAATGGCAGAATTAATAAGTGAAAAAATAGCCCGAGCACTACAAGAACATCTTGAGCCTAAGAAGAACGTTCAATGGTTTTCAAGAACACAGACGGCTAAAATGCTTGGAGTAGATGTACGCACGCTGCATAACTGGAATAAGGCTGGTATACTTACTTCTCACTCTTTAGGAAATAGAGTTTACTATCAAAGTGATGAGGTAGAAGCATCAATGCGACCAATGAATTCTTCAAATACTAGGGGTAAAGTTTCTTAATAGAAAATCCAACTTCACCAACTAATTTTTAAAAATATTTGTTTGATTATCAGCACTTTAATTATTAGAGGTGAAATTTCTATGTCTTTACCCGAAGTAGAACATAATTATACATGACACGGCCTACTAGTGTACAGTAAATAACAGAAAGTTTAAATAAGTATAAATGAAAATAATAGATAATGAATTAGATAGTGAGAAAGAAAAGTTCTACCAGCTAATGAAGGAAAGTAACAATACCAGATTAAAAAAATGGTACAAACTTAATGACCTAGTTGGTTTAAAGAATATTAGTTACAAATCATTGAAGAATATGGTAAAACCTATTTATGATAAACACAGTAAAACTGGACTAATTTATAAAAGAAAAGGAAGATATTTTATCTCCTATAAAATACTAGATGAGTTCAGTTTAAAACAACCAAGGAAATGTAGCGAACTTAATTGGTACAGTAATAATTGGGAAGCAAATATAAGCTACACCACCAAGGATAAATATGACCTAAATTATCATGAAGAAATAATAAAACAAATAAAAAGCGCAACACTAACAGTTAAATATTTGGTCGCTATTGAAGCCGATAAAAGCGGAAGACTTCATGTTCACATGCTAGCTGATTGTGCGCCAGAACTGATTAAAACAACTCTAACGAACTTGCTTAAGCATTACTTGGAAGAAGATTTCAATCTCTATTGCGAACCAGTTCAATTAAAAGGTGCTAGTGTCGATTACCTTATAAAAAATCCACAAAAATTGATAACATAAATATGAGAAAATTAACCGAACAATTAAAATCGGAAATAGCTGAATCATTTCAGTTTTTAGATAATGGTACAACTATATTAGTAGACGATACCGTTTTTAATCCCGAACTAAAAAAGTATGACCTAGAACCCGAAGAGGTTCGTATAATTGTGAATGATGTTATAATTTCAACTCAAAGAGAAATTCATTTCAGTATTATTTATAACAAATACAATATTGAAGCTGAGGAAGATATTCTAAATCAAATATATAACCAAAATAAAAATGTTGAGGTAACTCTCGTTAAACCATCAAAATTTGGTGATATGAGAAAATCCATTTACAAAATGATTTATTAAACAGTATTTATTAAATTAATAGATCCGTCCCTGACGGATCTATTAATTTATAATCCCTAAAAGTTTTTAGAAAGACTATTATATGGATTACCTATATATTGAAACCATAATATTTAATCAGCAATTTTAGCGTCAAACGATTTTAGGAATAAAAACACCTAGAGCCTATCAGCTGAAAATACTACTTATTCCCTTTTACACGATTATGATTTTTGCAAAGCATCTCACAATTTTTAATATCAGTTGCACCTCCCTTACTCCATGCAGATACGTGGTCTGCTTCCATTTCTTTCAGCGTCCATATTTTATCTTTATTGGTGTTATTTCCTAATGCGCATAGCGGACAATTTGATATATTATCTTCTACAGCTTTTTTAGTTTGTGCAGCATATACTTTTTTCTTTGTGGGTTCATCAAATATCCTTAAGTCTAGTAATTTTGTATCCACGGAACCTCCTAGAATATATTCGAATATTCCCTTTCGGTTTCTTAGATAAAGGTCTCCGTAAAGCGTTGTTACCTCATCAGAAACTTTCTTAGGATTATATGGCTGTTTATGATAAGTCTCATAAAGACGACCCCATTCTAGTCCGCACATTTCTTTTTCCACATTTAGAAATACGCCTGATGCCCAATCTATAACGCTATCGAAATAATTCTTTAGTTCATTAATGTTAGTTTTATATCTATTGCGACTCATATAATCCACGATATCGCCTTTACTAACCCAATCTAACGCTCTTTCCATAAAAGCTTGTCTCATTGCACTACCTGAAATATAAGCGTTCCATTTTTCTATGTTTGAGTTTTGACTATTACTAAATTCTTCTTTAGCAAGTGTTACAAAAGGACCTGAAAATATAGCGTTGTTTACTTCCTGTTCATTAAGTGGTATGCCAGCAATATTAATAGTTTTGAACCACTCTTTAATCTCGCTTTCTTCTCCCTCACAAACATAGATTAACATAGCTGTTTCAAGAATCTTTGTTTGTTTGTCTTTCGCTAAGCTGGAAAAATACATCGGTTTACCGTTCTCATCCATCACGGCAAATTTTTCTGTAACGAACCTACCAAAACTTGTGATGCGCTGTTGCCCATCTAAAACCTCAAAACTATTGTCAGATACTTTATTAAAATAAATTAAACCTAATGGGTAACCTTTCAAAAGAGATTCTATAACAGCCACATCCCTTTTCCCGTCATCATAGATATAGTGGCGTTGATATTCTGGTTGAATTGTTAGTGTTCCAGAAAGACCAAATAAGCCTTTTCCTTCTGATGTGTTATATACAAAACCGTCACAAATATCTTTTATAGTAATGTCGGTTTTTAGGATTGTTTTCATATTAAATTGATGTGTGTTTAATTAGTATTCTAAAATAAGGGCAAGTACCATCCTCAAAACGTAAGTCTTTTTCGTCATTTCCGTGACGAAATTTAATAAGTTCAAATTGTTCAGGATTGTATTTATCTAAAAAACTGATTGGAACACCCATTGCACCCTTATAATCACTTGGAATATATTTAACATATGGAACTTCTATTGCATCGTAATTGTCATAGATTTTAAATTCTTTTTTAGTTCCAAATTTTATTACATCAGCTTCGGTCATAAGTGGAATAGGTTGGTGTCTTCTACCGTGGTCGAGAGTTGTAAACCAACAAGAATTGCCGAGCCTAGTATAATTGCCAACATATCCCAATTTTTCTGCTTTTAATTTATCCTTTTCAGATACAACAGTACCTTCAGGTACTGCAAAAACCATATCATTACTGTTTCCTGTTGCACCCAACCAAACTTTATTTTGCTTAATTAATGGAAAAACTTCTTTATATGTAATAGCGTTCATGTTCCCTATAATAACGAACTGCTTATCGACTTCAAGTATCCATGATAAGAAATCACGAAATCGAGAAAATGGTGGGTTTGTTATAATAATATCTGCTTGATCGCGAAGCGATTTAATTTCAGCACTTTTAAAGTCTCCGCTACCTTTCAAATATTTCCAATCGAGGTCATCAACGTCTATTTTACCATCACCAGAATTGTCGTGAGATAACGTAAATATTTTGCCGTTTTTAATAGTTTTTTTTTCATCAAACTGAGGGTGAGCAGTTTCAAATATAGTGGGATGATAATTGGTTTGGTTATTTTTACTTTCAGGTGCGTAGCTAGTACTGATTAGTTTTTTCAACCCCAATCTATCAAAATTTTGGGCGAAATATTTGGTGAAATTGCTCCATTCGGGGTCATCACAGGGTAAAAGAATTATTTTATTCCTAAAAACATTGGGGTCGTATTCTATATAAGCTGTAATCTCTTTCTCTATATCGTGATATTGGGTGTAGAACTCATCATTTTTTGCGCTTTTAGCATTTGAAAGTGTACTGTTCGCCATAGATTAAATTTAATTTTGTTTTGAAATCTAAATATATAAATTATATACTAGTACTGCATATTGAATTAGTATAAGTTCCCATCATCAATACACCCCCTCATAACAAAAATCTAAATTTAAAATTCTATCGCTATGATGAGGTATCCTATCTTATATAAGGTTACAATAGAATGACCATGAAACAAGAATGATGTATTAAAGAAATTTTTCAGAATTTTATAAGCCTATGATTTTCAATGCTTCTACACTACCTTTTCATCCTCTTTGTAACAGTACCAAGCGATAAAGAAATTAAGAACATTAGGCAAAATTCAAGCTATTACTTGCTACTGAACCACCATGCGTTTAAAATGAGTAAGAAAATTTACAAAAACCGCAATATCAAGGGATAATCACCGAACAAGTGCCCCAAAAAGTGACACAATTTGAAATTAAAAAATCCTAACAATCTAGTAAATAGACTATTAGGATTTTATTTCGTGACCTCGGCTGGATTCAAACCAGCAACCTCTTGAGCCGTAATCAAGTGCGCTATTCAGTTGCGCCACGAGGCCTTTTTGCGGGTGCAAATATATGTTTTATTTTAAAATATCGGAAATTTTTTCAACCTTTTTTGAATTAAAAAAAGTGAGCGTTGGGGACGCTCACTTTAGGATATGAAACACCTTATGGATTTGGTTAAGTTTTAGTATAAATAATTCAAAGCGGTAATGTCATTTGCACCAAATTCACCATCTTCATTCGCAGAGAAACATGCTAACATTATAGATGTGGAATCGAAACCTGTAGGAGTACCTGGTATATGCACAGCCCCATCAGATCCTGCTGCTTCTCCAGATTGCCCACAACTTTGGCGGCTAAACCAATCTGTATGGCGCATTCCAAGTGTATGACCAATCTCATGTGTCATTACATGCTCATTAGTATCTACACTATATTGCTCCATACCATTAAATATTTGAACGTATTTATATGGATTTCCATTCGCAGGGAATCCTGCAACTCCTCCTGCTTGACCATTTGAAGTTTGATAAACCACAATATCATAAGAACTATAGCTCGTTCCAAATGTTAATGTAAACGATAATCCAATATTTAAAGCATTGTAATTATTAATAGCATACTGTAAAGCGGTTCTTTGCTTGGAGGTTAATGCTTGAGAACCTCCTGTGTATCCAATTACACGGATCGTTCTATTGTTGCTAACAAGATTGTTAGTACGATATTGCTTGTCTTGTATATTACTAGTGCTCATATTATTAAGCTGGTTAGCACTTAATGCAATATCACCTTCTACAATATAGGTTTTTTCAAAACTGCCATCTGGCAACATGATCTTTCCAACTTCGGCTCCTTTGGGGTTAAAATGTAGGGCTGCAATTTTTTGAAGCACAGATTCTGGTACTTCAGAATTAGTGCTCATAAATTCTTCCTCTGAAGATGTGGTTAATTCATCTTTTTCACAGGAAGTAAATAAAATTCCTGCGCCAGCAAGAAATAAGAATAGTTTGTTAGTTTTCATAAGTAGGTTTTAGTTATAATAAATATAAAGGTGTTTCGAAATCCTTATTTATTAATACCTAAACTTACTAAAAATAAAATATATGTAGGAAAAATATTGCAATTATTTAAATAATACTATCCATAATTAACATTTAATCGGTTATTTCAGCACTTAAACCTGCTTCTAATAATTTAGAACATCTAGGTTTTAAATCGTTATATGGTCCGGTTTTCACTGTACATTTCCCTTTATAATGAACCAACAGAGAACATTGCTCTGCCTGCTCTGGAGTATGATCGCATGCATACATTAAGGTTTCTATCACATGATCAAACGTGTTATGCTCATCATTGAACAAGACGATCTCATGATTTCTATTCTTTTTGGTTACTGTTTTTCTTTTCTCTAATACTTCTTCCTTCGTGCTCATTTCCAAAGTCTTATATATTTATATTCAGTTATAAAGATACAAATTCCTACAAATTATTCCTTTATAAAACTAACTGCAGTCCAATTATCCTCAACCAATTTATTTTCAAATTTTAATCCGTTATTACTGCAAGCTTCCTCTATTACGGGGACATCTTCTGTATAGAACCCGCTTAAAAAAAGTTTACCTCCCTTAGAAAGACATTCACTATAAGTTGGGATATCTTCTAAAAGAATATTCCTGTTAATATTTGCAATCACCACATCGTAACTTTTGCCTTCTAATAATTCCGCAGTTCCTTCGTACACACTTATGTTCTTGCAATTATTTCGCTCTACATTCTCTAGTGTATTTAAGTAACACCAATTATCTATATCTATCGCATCCAAAGTGGTTGCTCCTTTCATTTCTGCAAGAATTGCTAAAACTCCAGTCCCACAGCCCATATCCAAAACAGATCTTCCTTCCCATTCATTGTTTAGAATGTGCTGAAGCATCATATGTGTGGTTGCATGGTGTCCTGTCCCAAAAGACATTTTTGGTTCTATTACAATATCATATTCAGTATTTGGTTTTTCATGAAAAGGTGCTCTTACAGAACACTTATCGGCCACTATTATTGGATTAAAATTCTTCTCCCATTCACTATTCCAATTAACCTGCTCGATCTCTTTAGAAGTAAAACTGATCTCAAATTCATCTGAATTCAGGATTTGAATATCCTCCAAAACCCCTTCCTTATATTCTTCTGACTGAATATATGCTGTGACCCCATCTTCATTTTCAACAAAACTTTCGAAGCCTGCATAGCCCAATTCTGCGATCAATATCTCTGAACCTGGTTCTATAGGCTCTATTTTAAATTGAAATTCTAAATAATTAGACATTAATTAAAAGCGTTAACAATGGTTAAAAAATCTATCGCATTTAAACTAGCTCCACCAATAAGTCCACCGTCTACATCTTCTTTTTCAAATATCTCTGCTGCATTACCTGGTTTCACACTACCACCGTATAAAATAGATACGTTTTGAGCAATCTCATTTCCAAACTTTTCCTCAACCAAACTTCTAACATACTGATGCATTTCTTGAGCTTGTTCTGGAGATGCTGTTTCTCCCGTTCCAATCGCCCAAACTGGTTCGTATGCAAGAATGATGTTTTTCCAAGCATCTTTACTTATGTGAAATAAACCATTTTCTAACTGCTTTTTTACTACCTCAAAATGCTTTTCAGATTTCCTGTCTTTTAGTTCTTCGCCAAAACAAAAAATGATCTCCATATCATTCTCCAGCGCCGCATCTACCTTTTTAGCAAGCAATTCATCTGTTTCATTAAATAAAGCTCTACGTTCACTGTGGCCTAAGATCACGGTATTAACACCAATACTCTTAAGCATTTTTGCTGAAACTTCCCCTGTGTAGGCACCATTCTCTGCGTAATGCATGTTTTGCGCTGCAACATTTATTACAGTTCCTTTAAGCGACTGAAATGTATTGTATAAGTTCACAAATGAAGGAGCCACATATACCTCTGCTGTTGGTTGTTTCACCATCTGAAGCTTTAAATGTGAAATTAATTCTTGGGTTTCAGCAAGATCATTATTCATCTTCCAATTTCCTGCAACTATATTCTTTCTCATAATTTTCTTTTTATTTTTTTTATAATTCTATTTCTGAAGCGTCTGCCCAATGCTTTTTCTGAATTACAGTAGCATTCTTCAATGTCAGAATTCCAGGATTTGCTCTTACAATTGTTTTTAAAACCGTTTCGTCACTCTGATAAAAGTCAAAATTCAAACCAAACTCAGAAATGAATTCCTCTTTAAGATCATCTCCCGAAGCAGTTAAACCTACCACAGTATATCCTTGTTTTAAAGCTGCTTCACTTAATTCTTTTATAGCACTAAAACCTGTTTTCTCCGTTTTTCTTAGATCGTAAGCCACGATTAACAACAGCTTATCTTTACTCAAGATCTCCTGAGTTATATTTTCATTATCCTTCAATATTGAAAAATCTGGAATTCTAGGCTTGAAACCTTCAGAAATTAGTTTAGTCTCAACACTTATATATTCTCCATTTACAATTGGATAGGAGCCAGAATTTATAATTACAACCTCTTCCCCATTCTGGTTAAACTTCCAACTATACTCATATGTTGCTTTTTCTGCATCTTTTGGAACTTCCATTTCTTCAAGCAAATTATTTCCCACTTTATAAGCTCTGAAATCTATAAGTGGCAAATGCATAAGTACATAGTACGCAAAAATAAAACAGAGCATAAATGAGAGAAAAATGATCCATCTATGGGATACTGGCGCTAAGATTGGCGTGATTAATTTTCGGTTAAAAAACAGCAATAAAATAAGCCCCAGCAACACCGCATCTTTATAAAATGATTGCCAAGGTGTAAGCGGCATCGCATCCCCAAAGCATCCGCAATCTTTAACTTTATCGAAATATGCCGAATAAAATGTTAGAAAGGTGAAAAATACGATCATTAATAAAAGACTCCAAAGTGTGAATTTTGGCAAGTACCCTATAATTAGCATAATCCCTAATACCAACTCAAAAACCACCAGAAATATAGCGATCACCAATGCGAATGGCACTAGAATCTCTATGTTTAATACTTCTGCGCTAAAATATTCTTGAAGTTTAAATGAAAAACCAATTGGATCGTTCAACTTTATAAATCCGGAGATCATAAATAAAATTCCCACAAATATTCTGGCAACCCCAACTAATATCTTCATATCGCTATTTTAAATTTCACGCAGTGGTTTCTTGCATAAGGATCATGGCAAAAATCGCATAATTTATCATGTCTTGATAATTTGCATCTATTCCTTCACTCACCAAAGTTTGACCCTTGTTATCTTCAATTTGTTTAACTCTCAACAATTTCTGTATGATAAGATCTGTTAAAGAACTAACCCTCATATCACGCCATGCCTCTCCATAATCGTGATTTTTGTTTTCCATTAATTCCTTGGTAAGACTTATCTTTTCATCATAAAGTCTCATCGCTTCTTCTACGGAAAGATCTGGTTGGCTTGCAATTCCCTTTTCTAACTGAATTAATGCCATTACAGAATAATTAATGATACCAATAAATTCTGGTTTTTCATCCTCATCTACCTTTCTAACCTCATTTTCCTGAAGGCTTCTTATGCGCTGTGCTTTAATAAATATTTGATCTGTTAAAGATGGAAGTCTTAAAATGCGCCAAGCACAACCGTAATCTTTCATTTTATTTACAAACAACTCGCGACAAGTTTTAATTACCGCATCGTATTGTTTTGAGGTATCCTTCATAGAACTATTCTAATTTGCGTAAATTTCGGGCAAATAATTTAGATAGTCAAAGTTAATTTAGTCTCCTCTCTTCAGAAGAAATAATATAAATTTTATCATGACCATTAATTGTAAAGGTAATTTAATAGACTTAGCAAGCCCAAAAGTTATGGGGATCCTAAATACTACCCCAGACTCCTTTTATTCTGAAAGTCGAAAAACATCTTTAAGCGCTTTGCTTACTACTGCTGAAGAAATGCTGGAACAAGGAGCTACATTTATTGATATTGGAGGTTACAGTACACGCCCAGGCGCTATTGATATTTCCGAAACCGAAGAAATAGAGCGCGTAGTTCCAGCTATTGAAGCTATTAGCAAAAGATTTCCTGAATGCATTATCTCTATAGATACTTTTAGAAGTAAAGTTGCTGCTGAAGCTTTGGAAGCCGGCGCAGCAATGGTAAATGACATTTCTGCAGGCAATCTGGATGAAAATATGCTTCAGACAGTTGCTGAAAATAAGGTGCCATATGTAATGATGCATATGAGAGGAACACCGCAAACAATGAAAGACCTCAATGAATATGAAGACCTTACTCAAGAGATCTTATTTTATTTTTCAGAAAAAATAGAAGCTGCAAGATCATTGGGAATTAACGACATTATTGCAGATCCTGGATTTGGATTCTCTAAGGATATCTCACAGAATTTTGAATTGCTTTCTAATCTCAAAAAATTCAAAAACCTAAATGTTCCAATTTTAGCTGGTTTATCTAGAAAGTCTACTATTTATAAAACGTTAGAATGTTCTGCAAAAGAAGCTCTTAATGGAACTACGGTTTTAAATACAATGGCAATTGCCAATGGCGCTAGTATTTTAAGGGTACATGATGTAAAGGAAGCAGTGGAATCTATAAAATTAATGAGCCAGCTTACATTCTAATTTTCTATTTTTACAAAAAGCCTTAAAATTTGGATTTCTTAAACCTTCGTATTCTAGATATTGTAGACATTGTTTTTGTTGCAATATTGCTTTATTATTTATATAAGCTTGTAAAAGGAACGGTTGCCGTAAATATCTTTATTGGGATCGTGATCGTTTACCTTATGTGGAAGCTAACAGAATTGCTTCAAATGGAACTTCTAAGTAGTGTGCTGGGGGAATTTATTGGAGTAGGAATGTTTGCTTTAATTGTAGTTTTTCAACAGGAGATAAGAAAGTTCTTATTGATGATTGGCTCTACTAATTTCACACAAAGGAGAAAATTCTTCAGGCAATTTAAGTTTGTAAAAGATGACACCCAAATAAGCACGAATCTCAATGCCATTGTAAAAGCTTGCGAGAGTATGGCGAGATCTTATACGGGCGCTCTTATAATCATTCAAAAAAGCACAAAACTGGATTTCGTGAAAATTTCCGGAGATGCCATGAATATTGAACTTAATCAGCCAATAATTGAGTCGGTATTTTTTAAGAATTCTCCACTTCATGATGGTGCAATGATCATTGAGGATAATAAAATTACCGCAACTAGAGTAATACTACCAGTTTCTAATGACAGATCTATCCCTTTGAGATTTGGATTAAGACATCGTGCCGCTGTTGGAATAACTGAGAAAACCGACGCATTAGCATTGGTGGTAAGTGAAGAAAACGGGCAGATCTCTTATTTAAAAGATGGGGAGTTTGTGATCTTTGAAGACAATAACGAGTTGGTGAATAAATTAAAAGAAGATCTTACTTAATGTATTGAGGTACAACTTGGATCTATATCGAAAACGCTCGTGTATACCACGAAAATATCTCAAAAGGAACAACACCAAAATTCAGTAACTCAAACTTAAAGACTGTTTAAATAGACTCCTCTTCAGCCATAAATTGTACTTCATATAAATTCTTATAGAAGCCATTTTCCACTCTCAACAGTTGCTGATGTGTTCCCATTTCCACGATCTTTCCAGCATCCATCACTAAAATTCGATCTGCTTTTTTAATGGTCGCTAATCTATGTGCGATCACAATAGAAGTTCTATTCGCAGTGATCTTATCTGTAGCATCTTGTATTAACTGTTCACTGTAAGAATCTACAGAAGATGTAGCTTCATCTAAAACCAAAATACTTGGGTTACTTACATAAGCCCTCAAAAATGAGATTAGTTGGCGTTGCCCAGATGAAAGCATGACCCCGCGCTCCTTCACATTGTAATGATACCCATTAGGCAAAGAACTAATAAAATCGTGAATTCCAATTTCCTTCGCTGCTTTCACAACATCTTCTTCAGTCACCGCCGGATTTTGAAGGGTAATATTATTAAGAATAGTATCTGCGAATAAGAATACATTTTGCAGGACTACTGCTATTTCTGCTCGCAATGTTTTAAGAGTGATATCCTTAATATCCATTCCATCCACCATAACTCTACCAGAATCAATTTCGTAAAATCTATTCAGCAGATTGATCACGGTAGATTTCCCAGCACCCGTTGCCCCAACAATTGCAATGGTTTCCCCCGGCTCTGCCTTAAAAGAAACTCCTTTTAAAACTTCTTCTCCTTCGTCATAACTAAATCGAACATTTTCAAATTCGATCTCTCCTTTTAGATTGGAAATTTCCTTGGTTCCTGTATCCTGAATTACAGAATCTGTATCTAGAATAGCGAAGATCCTATTGGCTGCAACCATCCCCATTTGTAGGGTATTAAACTTATCTGCGATTTGGCGAAGTGGTCTAAACAGCATTTGAGCCAGTTCAATAAACATAATAATGATACCCAAACTTAGGGCATCATCCTCCACTACTCGCAGTCCACCGTACCAAACTATTAAACCAATAGTGATAGATGTAGACATCTCTGCAATTGGAAAGAAAATAGAGTTATACCAAACGGTCTTGATCCATGCATTTTTATGCTTATTATTAATATCCTTAAATTTCTGGTATTCTACGTTCTCTCTGGTAAAAATCTGCACGATCTTCATTCCTGTAATTCGCTCTTGCACAAAGGTATTTAGATTTGCTACCTGATTTCTAACATCCTCGAAAGCGATCTTCATTTTCTTCTGAAAAACCCGAGTTGCATATAGAATAAATGGTAAAACAAGTAATACCAACAAAGTTAATTGCCAACTTTTATAAAACATAAATCCAAGAACTACCAGCATTTTCAAGAGATCACTGGCAATCATAAACAATCCTTCACTAAAGATGCTTGCAATAGTTTCAATATCACTTACCGCACGGGTTACCAATCTTCCAACTGCAGATTTATCATAATACTTCATTTTAAACTGAAGCATGTGTTTAAATAAATTCACTCTAAGATCGCGAACCACTTCTTGCCCTAACCAATTGGCAAAATAAATAAAGCAAAATTGAAAGATCACTTCTAGAAATAACACCACTAACATCATACTGATGTAGAACACAAGGTTGTCATTATCCTTAGGTATAATAGAATCATCTATAGTTACCTGAAGTAAATAAGGTCTTAGAACCGCAAAAAACGATAATAATATTGCAGCCAAAGCCACAAAATAAAATGTCCATTTATACGGATTGGTATATTTTATAAGCCTTTTAAAAAGACTAAAATCAAATGCGTTACCTGTAGCTGATGCCATTTATTTATTTAAAATAGATGTTGGGTATTCAATTTTTGCTAAGAATAGTGCTTTTGCCGGAACCGATGTTCCCGCCTCTTGCCTGTCTCTGCTTACTAATATTTCATGTAATCTGGAAACGGGAATTTTACCTAAACCTATTTCCAGTAATGTTCCTACGATCGCCCTAACCATATTTCGCAAGAATCTATCTGCTGTGATCTTAAATACTAAAACGTCTTTTTCTTTTACCCATTGTGCTGCACTAATTTTACAATTATAGGTATGCACATCGGTTTTAGATTTTGAAAAACATTTAAAATCTGTATAATTTAACAAGGTGGAAGCTGCCAGATTCATTTTATCTACATCCAACTCATTTTTTACATAATGAGCGGTTTCAAATTTAAATGGATCTTTTTGCTGAACCACATAATACTCATAACTTCTTCCAGTTGCATTAAATCTTGCATGTGCTTCGTCGTTAACTTCAACGAGATCATACACTGCAATATCATCTGGCAGTAGAGAATTTAACTTGTAAATAAACTTATCTATAACCGCTATCTTTTCACTATCAAAATGAGCAAAATATTCACTTGCATGAACTCCTGCATCTGTTCTCCCCGCCCCTACTAATGGGGTTTGTACCTGCAAGGCAATGAAAAGAACTTTCTCCAGAGTTTCTTGTACAGAAATAGCATTTGGCTGATTTTGCCAACCATGATATGCCTTTCCATTATAAGCTAGTTCTATAAAATATCTCAATCTAAATTGATACTTTTACGTGATTGCTTGCAAAGATACGGCAAACTTCGCAACCCTCTAGAGGTTGATCAATTCAGTTTTAAGGAAAACCAAAAAAAATAGATTTAAGATTTGAAAAAGATTTTATTATTAAGTGATACTCATAGCCATATAGATGAACGCATTCTACATTATGTAAAAGAGGCAGATGAAGTATGGCACGCAGGAGATATTGGAGATCCTAAGGTAACCGACCAGATTAAGACTCTAAAGCCATTAAGAGCGGTCTTTGGAAATATAGACGATCATGTAATACGAAAGGAATTTCCATTGAATCAACGTTTTTTATGTGAAGAATTAGATGTGTGGATCACACATATTGGGGGATATCCAGGAAAATATTCTCCCGCCATTAAAGAAGAGATCAAAAAAAATCCTCCAAAATTATTCATAAGTGGACATTCACATATTTTAAAGGTTATGAATGATAAATCCCTGCACTGTTTACACATGAATCCTGGCGCTGCTGGTAAATATGGATTTCATAAGAAGAGAACTATGTTACGCTTTAAAGTAGAAGGCACAAACATTTTCGATCTGGAAGTGATAGAACTGGAGAGTTAGATGGGTTTGAATTGATAGATTATTCAATTTGAAAATAGTTGAAAATTACAACTAGAAATATTCCTTTTTTCGTCATGCTGTCCCGATAGCTATCGGAATTGTTTCAGCATCCCAATAGGTAAGAAGAAGACCCTTAAACAAGTTCAGGGTGACGAGGGGTTTAATTTTTGATAGATAAAAGCAGAAACACATATAATTTTAAGGTATAAAAAAACCCGAAGCTTTCACTTCGGGTTTTCTACGCACTAATAACACTAAGATAATAGGTTTTATCGTAACCGGTCTACAGATTTTACGAGATCCTCATCCTTTTTTATAGCCTTATTGGCCAAAACTAAAAAAACGATAGAAAGAACAGGAATAAACATCCCAATACCCTTCTCCGAGATTTCCATCTCTCCAGGTACAGTTAGAGACCAATAAACAAAAACTCCTAGCAAAAAAAAGTTTAATAATATATTGACGCGCCCCAATACAAATTGAAGCTTTCTGTTTTTAAATAAAAATATGCTAATAAAAGAAAGAACCGCAGAGCCTAAGAATAGACCCAAAGCTATTAAAACTTCTTCAACAAAAACAGATTCCCCTGCTTCATTGCTCCACAAAGAAACAAAAAATATTAAAACACCACTTATTAAAGCAGCAAGAAATAAATAAATAGTTTGAATGCGTTGTAACATGGTAAATCTTCTGTTTAGTCAGCAAAAATAAGTGTTTCTTTTTAGATACCGTATTCAAAAATTTAAAATAAAGTTGTATTATTGCAGTAAGAATATGTAATCAATTCAAAATAGGTTACTTAAGTCTCCAAAAATTTTTTTCGATTCTTCCTCGAGAAGTTTACAATAAACAAACACAATCTTATTCATGTTTGAAATTTCAGATTTAAAAGCTAAGAAGCTTCCTGAGCTTCAGGATATAGCCAAATCATTAAATGTCCCTAAATATAAAACGGTTAAAAAGCTAGATTTGGTTTACCAGATCTTAGATTATCAAGCTGCAAACCCAAATAAAGTGAAAGAGGTATTGAAAGATGAAAGCCCAGCTAAACCCGAAAGCACAGCTAGTACGGAAAGTAGAAGTCCTGCAAAGCCAAGAACAGAAAGCAAACCAGCTAAAAAGGTAAATCCGAATCCTCGCAAGAAGGAACCTGCAGCAAAGACTTCAGATACTCCAGATAAGACTGATGACGTTAAAACCGATTCTAAAGAAACTTCCCAGGATAGAACTTCAGAAAGAAAACCTAGACCAGAAAGATCTAATGATGCTCCAAAGCGTCCAGTTCATAAAAATCAGCCTGTGAAAAAGGATGATAAACAAAACACCTCTAGAGACAATTCTAGTAGAGATAATACCAGAGCTCCTCGAGAACCAAGAAAAGATTCCAAGGATAATAGAGGTAATAGATCTGATGGAAATAGAGCAGATGGAAATAACTCCGGAAGTTCTAAGAATAACGGAAATCGAGATAGCAGAAATAGATATAGAGAGCCAGATTATGAATTTGATGCCATTATAGAAAGTGAAGGAGTTCTGGATATTATGCAGGACAATTACGGTTTTCTAAGATCATCAGATTATAATTATCTTTCTTCTCCAGACGATATATATGTATCTCAATCTCAAATTAGATTATTCGGATTGAAAACCGGGGATACAGTTTTAGGACAAATTAGACCTCCAAAAGAAGGAGAAAAATATTTTCCACTTATAAAGATCAGCAAAATTAATGGGTTAGATCCACAAGTGGTTCGTGACCGTATTTCTTTTGAACATTTAACTCCTTTATTTCCAAAAGAAAAATTCAACATTGCAGACAGACAGAGTACTGTTTCTACGCGAATCATGGACTTGTTCTCTCCTATTGGAAAAGGACAACGTGGAATGATCGTTTCTCAGCCTAAAACAGGTAAAACAATGTTGCTTAAGGATATTGCAAATGCAATTGCAGCCAATCATCCTGAAGTTTATCAGATAATCCTTCTTATAGACGAACGTCCAGAAGAAGTTACAGATATGCAACGTAATGTTAAAGGTGAAGTTGTGGCTTCAACTTTCGATAGAGAAGCTCACGAACATGTAAGAGTTGCCAACATCGTTTTGGAAAAAGCGAAGAGAATGGTAGAATGTGGTCACGATGTAGTGATCTTATTAGATTCTATCACGCGTTTAGCCAGAGCTTATAACACTGTTCAACCTGCCAGTGGTAAAGTATTAAGTGGTGGTGTAGATGCAAATGCTTTACATAAACCAAAACGTTTCTTTGGTGCTGCCAGAAATATTGAAAATGGCGGTTCGCTTTCTATTATCGCTACGGCTTTGACAGATACTGGTTCTAAAATGGATGAAGTTATTTTTGAAGAATTCAAAGGAACTGGAAACATGGAATTACAACTAGATAGAAAGATCGCAAACAGAAGAATTTTCCCTGCTATAGATCTTACTTCTTCCAGCACACGTCGTGACGACTTACTTCTTGATGAAACTACCTTACAGCGTATGTGGGTAATGAGAAAGTATCTTGCAGACATGAATCCTGTTGAAGCTATGGAATTTATAAACGAGCGTTTCAAGAAAACGAAAAACAATGAAGAATTTTTGATCTCTATGAATGGATAGATGATCCTCTAAATAATAAGGAAGCCCCTACTATTAATTTAGCAGGGGCTTTTTTTATTCTCTTACTTTATTTGGTGATCCCAATTGAACAATGAATTTCATCTTAAAAACAACTCTTTTTACATTTTATTAAACTAGCCACGCAACCTTTTTAATATTCTAAGGTCATCTACATATATAGTATCCTTAAAAAGGTGTGAAATTTAATTTTTGAACAATGAGAAACTTATTTCTAATCTTCAGTATTTGCCTATTAGCCTCATGCTCTAATGATGATGAAGCTATCCCCAATATAGAGAACATCTATGGGTCTTGGGAAAAAGCTGAAAGTATTTCTGCCGAACAATTTGATCTAGATAGTACTTACAGTTATTCAGCAAAACAAGTGCTCAAATTAAACAGAGATAATAGCTTCGAATGGTTAATATATGTAACAAATTCTGAAAGCGGTGAGATCATAGGATATAGGCAAAAGGAGACGGGTACGTTTTCCCAAAATGAAAATGTGCTTAGCTTTAATTTAGATAGATTTGAACCAGAACAGGATGCTACATCGAGTTCCTATAAATTAACGGCTTTAGAAAATTTGATGTTGACCGATCAAAATATAACAATGAATTATAAATTCAAATTGCTTACCAGCATCAAAACTCTTTTCTTCGATTTTCCAAGTTGTAGCTCCAATAATACATGTCGTGCAGATTTTGAACTAAATAAGGTCGATTAAAATCTTTTTAATTATGATGAAATTTATAGCATTAATTTTAGTTGCATTTCTCCAGTTAACCACAAGTTGTTCTAAAGACGAAAATCCACATGAGGTAGTTAATCTAAGAGTTAATCATTATAAGCAAACAGCTATTGGGTTTGGACCAAGATTAGTACTTCAAACTCAAGAGTCTAACGAAATTGGAACGGATACCTGGAGTAATTTTTATTCTGATATTGAAGGCTTTAATTATGAACCTGGATTTATCTATATGCTTTCTATTGAAAAACAAAAAATTAGCAATCCCCTGCAAGACGGGAGCTCTATAAAATATATCTTGAAAAAAGTAATTTCGAAAGAAAAGGTGAGTAATGAGGTTACTTTTGAAATTAAACTAAAATCTATAAAACTCAGCGATCCGCCCAGCTTCATCACTGGTGATTTAGATTCAAATTATAAAATACTGAATGAGATTGAAATTGACTGTAATGATCTTTGTGAGAATTTATCAGAAAAACTTCAAACTGAAGATGAAGTCTCAGGAATTTTTAAGCATGCAGATAATAATACAATAAGCTTAATTAGCATCCTTTCAGAATAAAATATTTGATATTATATATTCTTTTATAAAACTAACAAATGAAAAAGACACTATTAATTTTAGTAATTCTTGCCTCTTTTTATTCTTGCACGAAAGATGCTGATGATGCAGCTAAAACAATTGATTACACAGGAGAATGGGAACTCGTTAAAATGACTGGTAGTTTTGCAGGCTCAGAAACTACTGGATCGGATATGGATTGGCAGGAAACATATCTTATAAAGGAAGATGAGACCTTTACAAAAACCAGAGTACGTGGAGATAGCACAAGTACTGTTTCAGGAACTTACACGTTTACCAATGATGGATTATTAGATGAAACGGCTGGTGTGGTGATTTATATCGAATTTTTACATAATTCGAAGAATGTATTAATAGGCAATTGCTATTCAAATAGATCCACAGAGTATTTGTATTTCAACTCTAAAAACGAAATGAAAAGCACCTGGGAAGCTTGTGATGGCCCTGGATTAAAATATTTAAATAGAAAATAAAAGCTTGTAATTCAATCTATAACAACAAAAAAAAATCTTGAGCCCTATCCTCATTCTTAGTAAGCATTTCAAATTACAAAATGGTTAAAATCTACTGTCTTTGAGCATTGAAAACTTAATTCTAAAATGTAAGCAACAGGATAAAAAGGCTCAGGAAATTTTATATCGAAGATATTCTCCTAAGTTTTTCGTCTTGTGCCTTAAATATTCTAGCAGCTATGAACAGGCGAAGGATAGCCTGCAGGATGGTTTTATTAAAATATTTCAGAATATCTCAAAATATACTGAAAAAGGATCATTTGAAGGTTGGATGACGCGAGTTATAATTAATAATGCTTTAAGGGAATATCAGAATAAAACAGTTTTCACAAAAATTGAAGATGACTATTTTGAAGAAGCAGAAATTGAGATTGAAGACGAAGAATTATCTTTTGATTTTTTAATGAATTTAATACAGAAATTGCCTGACCAATATCGGCTAGTATTTAACCTCTATGCTATGGATGGATATTCTCACAAGGAAATTTCAAAATTATTAAACATCTCGATAGGTACGTCTAAATCTAATTTAGCTAGGGCACGTAAAAAATTACAAGAAAATATAGAGTCCTATAAACTAGATAAAATGAAGCTAGGATTATGAAAAAAAATATAGATGACATCTTCAATGAAAAATTCAAACAAGCTGAAATAACTCCGCCTGAAGAAATTTGGAATAACATATCAGCCCAACTTCCATTTAAAAAGAGTAAAAAAAGAATTATTCCTATATGGTATTTAATGGCAGGAACTGCAGCTGCTTTAGCCATCATAGTGTTTCTTTTTAATTATAACCAGTCTCCAATTTTAAATAAAAAAATAACTAACACTCCTGGAAATAATATAAACATTGATAATACTTCAGATGAATCTAAAATTCAAATATTAGATTTAGCACCTATACTAGAACAAAAGAATGATGTAGTACAATCAAATAAACAGGAAAATGAATCTCTAAAAACTAAAGAGAGTCAAACAAATAATATATCAGAAATGAATGCTCAAGTAAATGAAGCTAAAACAAGCATCGTTTCTAATTATGCTAAAGAAAATGAATTAAAGAATTTGGAAATGGTATCTAGACAGGAGAAAAGTCTAAGTACAGATTATGAATTATCTCAGATAATTCATAATGAAGTAGAAATAGTAGCTAATGATTCTATATTACTATTAGAAAACACCATTGCTAGTGCAAATGATATTGAAGAAACATTTTTCAACACAAATGAAGTAGAAAAATCTTTTAAAACACCGATCTCCAAACGCCTAAGTGTTACCACGACAGCTGGGGCTCTATATTTTAACAATCTAGGGGATGGCAGCGGAATAGATGAACAATTTGCTAATAATAATGCAACTAGTGAAATTACGAGCTCATATGGAGTAAATTTCGGCTATCAAATATCGCAAAAAGTAAAACTTAGAACAGGAATTAGCCAGATCAATTTGGTTAATAACACTCAAAATGTAGAATATTCTAGCCTAATAAATTCCCGCGCTCTTGGTCGCCAAGATCTAAATAATAGCCCTACCTACAGTAATAATCCCATAACTAATAATTTGATCTCTTTTGCTGGAAAAGTGAATCAGAATCTTGGTTTTATTGAAGTTCCTTCAGAAATTGAATATTTACTTATAGATAAAAAGCTGGGGATAAATCTTATAGGTGGATTCAGCACCTTGTTTTTAAATAAAAATGAAATTTCAATCAATTCAGAAAACTCTAATACCGATTTAGGTAAAGCGAATAATCTTAACGAGATTAGTTTTACAGCAAATGCTGGATTTGGTTTAAATTATAAGATCTCTCCCCAATTTCATTTTAATCTAGAACCAATCTTTAAGTATCAATTAAACACCTTTAAGGAAACTAAAGACTTCAAACCTTATTATTTCGGAATGTATTCCGGATTTAGTTTCAAATTTTAAGTTTCCAAACTAAAAACTTATAAAACTATTGCATTGATATTTAAGCAAATAGTTATTTTTTCAATTCTAATTTTTCAGCAAAATAATCGCAGAAATCTTTCATAGTAGCCGTCATTTTTTCATCTTGGGTTGCTCTATTAAAAGTATCGCTCATTGCAACAAGGGTTTGGTGAAAAAACTTCTTCATTTCATCTACTGGCATATCCTTAGTCCATAGATCTATTCGTAAAGTTTCCTGCTGTTTCCCATCCCACATAGATAGCATCATGGCTTTAGCTTCCTCTTTATAAATTGCTCCATCGTCTGCACTCCAGTATAGTTCTTCTGGAACTTTATTTTCATCTAATACAACTTCAATATTGATCTCAGATTTTTTGTATTCTGCCATTATTTCTTTGGTTTGTAATTTGCTTTATTAAAAATTGTTTCTGCATTTGCAGCAAGCATTTCCTGAATGCTCACTTCATTTTTGTCCATATATTGACGTATCATTTGCCATCCTATAAATTGTCCTAATCTAGCGGGAGACTCTGCGTCTAACTCGAGATAGAATTTAGAAAATGGTGCAGGATATAAGAATCTCGAGTATAAGTCGGAATCTGTATTAAATATTACTTCCCGCTCTACAAAATAACGCCATACCTCTTCTTCATTGGCTATAGCCCAATCCAGTTCTTCTACACTATAACCTATTTTGTTGTGATCTGCGACATTCGATAAAAGTCGATCTTTTAAATAAAGGATCTTGCCATAATATAACATATGTGCAAGAAAGGTTTTAGAATCTGGCTGTGGTACATAAACCTCTGCGATCTCATTGGCGATATCTGGAAGAATTTGATCCTTCTCAAAATTCTTTTTTAAATACGTCTGAATTCCCATATAAAATGGATGTTCACTCCCTAAATAAGTATCTAAAGAAATGAATAAAAAATCTGGAGTTAATAGTACTTTATTTCTATAATCCACATCAGAAGTAATCGTAATTACTTGCGGCACTTTAAAGGATGGGAAATAGTATTTAGCATGCTGAAAAAGGTCATAAATTCCATCTTCTTCTGAAGAAAAATCTGGAAAAGCTTTTTCTACTTCTATATTTAATTCTTGCTGAATGGTATCATTAGCCTTAGCAATCCACATACTATCTGTGAATCTTTCAGGAAACAAATAAGGATATTCCCCTTTTAATTGAGCTAAATTAGCTGCTGTAACTTGTGCGAACTCCTTATCGAAGCGAGTCACTTTTAGATCTAAAGATATTTTCTCGATCTCCTTCTCATCTTTTGATTGCGAATTGCATGCAACCAATATTAAAACCAAAAAATACACACTTATTAATCTAAACATCTAATACAATTATGAAGCCTTTAACGCTGGCGGATTTTGATACTAATTTAAACTTGCTAAATTTGTTTGCAAAGGTATTACTTAGAACTCTAAACACCCAAAATTATGCAAACTGAAAAGGTAGTAAATCACATTGTAGATTGGTTAAAAGAATATGCTACTGCAGCCAATATGAATGGTTTTATTATCGGAATAAGTGGAGGGATAGACTCGGCTGTAACTTCTGCGCTTTGCGCTAAAACAGGTTTGCGTACGTTGTGCGTAGAAATGCCGATCCACCAGGCGCTAACTCAGGTGAGTAGAGGTAAAGATCATATTACTTTTTTAAAAAATCATTTTGCAAATGTTACTAATCTCGAGGTAGATCTAACATCTGTTTTCGAGCAGTTTAAAGAAGTAGTGCCTTTTGAAGATGAAAATCCCAATATAGATCTATCCTTAGCTAATACCAGAGCGAGATTAAGAATGTCTACTTTATATTATTTTGCGGGTTTACATAAATATTTGGTAGCCGGAACAGGAAATAAAGTTGAAGATTTTGGTGTAGGATTTTACACCAAGTATGGAGACGGCGGAGTTGACCTTAGTCCGATCGCAGATTTAATGAAAAGTGAAGTTTATGAAATTGGGAGATATTTAAATATTAGCGATGATATTTTAAATGCAGCACCAACCGATGGTTTATTTGGGGACAGTAGAAGCGATGAAGACCAGATTGGAGCGAGTTATGATGAATTAGAATGGGCAATGGAGAGGGATCGGTTAGGAATGAACGCAGAAGATTATTCTGGAAGAGAAAAGGAAGTTTTTGAGATTTATAAAAGCAGAAATAAAGCAAATAAACATAAAATGGATCCAATCCCTGTTTGCAATATTCCCTTTAATCTTAAAAATTAATCCTTTTATCGAGTATTTGAAGAGTGTTGTAATATTAAAAGATTAAACTATTAGTTTTATCTAATATACCTAATCAAACTAAAAAGCAAACCCTGCTGCTTTAATATTAGTGCTAACAACATCTTATGAGTACAATCTTAATTGCAGATCACCATCCGATTACTAGCGAAGGAATTAAATCTTTACTTTCTCAGCAAAATGAATTAAATGTTATTGGGAATGTTACTAACGGTAACGACTTATCTAAATCTCTAAGAAATCATTCTCCCGAAGTTCTGGTTATAGAAATAGATCTTCCTGAGATTAATGGAATTACGGCGCTACGTACCATTAAAACTGAATTCCCGAGAATTAGGATATTGGTTTTTAGTTGTCATCCAGAAGAAATGTACGCCTTAAGTGCTATAAAAGCTGGAGCATCTGGGTATTTATCTAAAACAGCATCTACAGAAAGCTTATACAATGCAATTCAACAAGTTGCCCGAGGAGGAATTTATTTGAATAAGAACATTACCGACAAAATAAATTCTGGAGCTACCAATGGAAATGGGTTAATAGCCAAATTTAAAAAGTTATCTACTAGAGAAATGGAAGTGCTTAATTTACTTTCTAATGGAAAGAGGAATAAAGATATTGCTGAAGCCTTAGACATCAACGAAAAGACAGTAAGCACCTACAAAACAAGACTTTTAAAGAAACTTAAAGTAGATAATCTAGCAGATCTAATTAATCAATCTAGATTACTGCAGCTTAAAATTACATAACCCTGTTTAATTTATTAGAAAGGATCTTTTTCAAAGAAAGATAATCTACTATATCTTCTAAAGAGCTTGAAGCCTGATCTTCCGAAGGAGCTGCCATTTTTATTTCATTAGAAAGTTCATCTATCTTTTTAGTGATTAAAAAACGTCTTAAAGCTAAAATGGTCTCATTAACTAATCTGGCAATACTCGCATCTTTTTGCTTTACCATAATATCCATACGTTCCCAATCATGTAAGATATATTGCTCTTCCTCCATTAAGATGGTAGTTACTTCTCCAGATAATTTAGAGTCCAGTTCATTTACAAAGGTTTCTAAAGTCAACTTCCCTTCTTCATTCAACTTATTGATCACCAAACTATATAATTCCTTGAAAAGTTCATTGGTAAAAGCTACTTCATCTTCCTGAAGATCTAAAAATATCTTTTCAAAAACCTTGGCTTTCTGTAATTCTGGTTCTAAAACTAATTCCCCTTGAGCATTCTCTTTCCAAACTAGATCTTCAAACTCCTCCTCTACTGTCCCGTAAAGCAACAATAAACTAATGATCTTTCGCTCTAATTCGAACAGCTCATCTACCTTAGATCGTGGAGAGGTAGACTCTTTTACTACTTCAAAAGACTTAGATTTTCCTTTTGTTTGTGGAGCGGCTTTCCCTTCTTTTGCCAACATTTGTGTTAGAGTAGAAAACAAAACCTCTTCAGAAATATCCATAATTCTGGAACACTCCTGTATATAAACTTCTTGCTGAATTTGATTTGGGATCTTCGCGATACTAGAAACCATATCATGAATTAGATTGGCTCGTTTTACTGGATCGTTCTTAGCATCTTGATATAGTAGCGAAGCTTTAAATTCTATAAAATCCTTTGAATTTTCTTCAAGATATTCCTCTAATTCTGTTTGAGAATTTTTCTTCGCAAAGCTATCTGGATCTTCTCCTTCTGGAAAAACCACCACCTTTACATTCATTCCCTGTTCCAATATAAGGTCTATTCCACGAATAGCAGCTCGCATCCCGGCGGCATCACCATCAAATAGCACAGTAATATTCTTGGTAAGCCTATTTATAAGCCTAATTTGTTCTGAAGTAAGCGAGGTTCCCGAAGAAGATACCACGTTCTGGATTCCGCTTTGGTGAAATTGGATCACATCTGTATATCCTTCAACCAAATAGCAATTATCTTCTTTGGCTATGTATTGCTTTGCATGATAAATACCATAAAGCACTTTGCTCTTATGGTAAATATCGCTTTCTGGGGAATTTAAATATTTAGCAGCCTTTTTATCGTTGGTTAAAATTCGACCCCCAAAACCTAATACTCTACCCGACATAGATTGAATAGGAAACATTACTCTTCCTTTAAATCTATCGAATTGCTTTTCGCCTTTTACAATGGTCAACCCGGTTTTTTCCAGATAATCCATTTTATAACCTTTCCGAATTGCTTCAGAAGTAAATGCATCCCATTCATCCAAACAATATCCTAAACCAAAGGTTTTGATGGTTTCGTCTGTAAAACCTCTTTCCTTAAAATAACTAAGACCAATAGCTTTTCCTTGATCGGTTTTAAGCATGGTGTTCTGAAAATACGTACTAGCGAATTCAGAAACTAAATACATGCTTTCACGCTCGTCTAAAAGCTGTTTCTGCTCATCTGTTTGCTCGGTCTCTTCAATTTCTATGTTGTATTTCTTAGCTAAATATTTAATAGCCTCTGGATAGGTAAAATGTTCGTGTTCCATTAAGAAGGCCACCACATTCCCTCCTTTTCCGCTAGAAAAATCTTTCCAAATTTGTTTCACAGGAGACACCATAAAACTTGGAGAACGTTCATCTGTGAACGGACTTAATCCCTTGAAATTAGATCCAGATTTTTTTAATTGCACAAAATCGCCTAAAACCTCCTCTACTCGAGCGGTTTCAAATACAAGATCTATGGAGTTTTTTGAAATCAAAGATTATTCGGAATATAGGATTTGTAAGAAGTTCCAAATGTAACAATAAATAAAAAAAGAGGATGGTTTCTACTAATAGAAAACCATCCTCTTTCACAACTTAGCAAATTGTATTTAATCTATATCAAAACGCAGTCCAAAAGAGATATTTCGCATCTCAATATTTGGGTCTTTAAATAGGGGATTAAGATCGTATTTCACGTAAAGAGCAGTACCACCAAGGCTCACATAACTACTTAACCCATACACAAAATCATTGGTATTGTAATCACTCTTTAATTTATCTTTCTTCTTATCTCCGTCTACAGTATATTTTAATTTTTGACGTTCCCCAATATTGAATCCGGCATATCCTCCAACCCCTATTTTAAATTGATTGCTGGTATTGTATCTGAAATAATCTGCTCCTTCAGTTTTCTTGGAAGGACCAAATTCAAAATGCAATGGAAACACCAAATTATCTGATCTGAATTTAGATTTATCCAAATCATATTCAAATTCTTCCAACTGAGTTAGATCCCCATCCTTAACGAAAAATTTATTATCTGTTGGCTTCAATCCATTGAATTGAAAGGAAACTCCATATTTTACACGCAGCCAATTGGAATTTTCAAATACCCTGGTTTTCCAAGCCCAACCAATTTCAAAAAAGCGACTTCCTCCAATTTTAAAATCTGAATTATCTAAAGAGTTCTCATCGGAGATCACATTATTAAAACCTGCAGCAAGCACTAGATCACTGGTTGTTCTTTTATCAAAAACGCGATCCTTTTCATCATCATGATTCACGTTTATATTTACAATTTTCCCATTTCCAAGCAACTCAATGGAAGAATAATTATTATTATTTCTTTCCTCTAAAGCTGTTTTATTTTCTAAAATAGCGATTCTGTTTTCAATATTTAAGGCGCGTTTTTCAGCTACCTCTTTTTTTAATTTATCAGCTTCCTCTTGAGTGATAAATTTATTATCTAGTCGCATTTGAATTCTTTCCAATTCAGATTTCAGCCCTTCCTTTTCTTCCTCGATAATTTTTTGTTTAAGAGTCTCTAAACGTTCTGTTTTAATAGGAATGCTATCATTTTGCGCTTGCATATCTTGCATTGCAAGACTGAACATAATAAGTGTAAGAGTTACGATAATTGTTTTCATGATGTTGTTGGTTTTTAAATGTCCTCTGCCTACCTCCTCTTTTGAAGAGGCGGCTTATTGGACTTGATTGATGAATGATTTAATTTGACTTTCTAAGTCTTTGTGATGATATAACGGCTAATTCTATCCTAATTAATAATTCCTATTTGCAACTGCGGTCCTCGCTTTTGAATATCCCTCTTTTAAGATCTCAAAGATCTTATCCCGAAAGGAATTGTCCATTTCAAATTCTACATCTTGCAAAAGGTCTTGCGCATTCACCTTTCCTAAGGCAAAATCTTTTTTATAACGCTCCTGACTAATTTTTGATGCGGCTTCAGCCAGCAATTTATTTATCTCAGCATCTGTAACTTCTTGGCCATTATCAGTTTGCGTAAGCACACTTGCCAAGGCGTTATTTAATGTTAGATCTAACAAATTATCACTTGCGGCTTCTAGAGAGGTGTTTATCTTTTGTTCTTTTAGTAAAGCCTTATTATCTAAAACTGCTATTTCCTCTCTGTTTTTTGATCTAACTTGATTTATTAAAGGATCAACTTTATCCTTTTTAGATGTTATTGATTCTTGCTTCCCTTCTGAAGCTGCAACTCGTTCTGCTTCCTTCTTAATTTCTGTAAAAATCTCTTTTGAAGATTTTACTGGAGTTTTCTCGATTTTTAAATCTTCTTTAGGGGCATCTACAATTTCAGGGGAATTTGAAAGAGTCGAATTATTGAATACTAAACTTAAGATCAAGATCCCTCCAATGATACTCGCTGCAATTCCCATCCAAAACGCAAATGGTCTTTTCTTTTCTTGACTAGCATCTAATTTAGCGCTTAGTTTATCCCAGCTTCCCGCAGATGGAGCGATCTCCCGATCCAGCAACTGCCTCTTTATTTTATCTTCAAATCTTTCAGTTCCCATAACTTGAAGTGTTTGTTTGTTCTAATTGTTCTTGTAACATTTTTTTAGCTTTAAACAACTGAGATTTTGAGGTCCCAACCGTTATTTTAAGTAAGTCTGCAATTTCTGCGTGCTTATATCCTTCAACTGCATAAAGCACAAAAACCGCTTTATAACCCTCCGGTAATTCGTCTATTAATTGCTGAATATGCTCTGCATCTACCTCAGCCTGAATAGCATCAAATCCTTCACTTTTTAAGGACTCCATTTCCTCTTGAAACTCTAGTTCATTTTTTTTCCGAAGAAAAGAAATTGACTCTCGAATCATGATCCTTCTCACCCAACCTTCAAAACTACCTTCATGTTTAAAATCATTTAAGTGCGTAAAAACCTTAAAAAATCCGGTTAACATTACATCTTCTGCATGCTGAAGATCTTTTATATACATTCTGCAAACACTCAACATTTTGCCAGAATATTTTTCATAGAGATGCTGTTGGGCATCACGATGGTTTTTCGCAGCTCTTGCAATTAATTGCTTTTCGTTTTTAAAAAGTGGTATTACCTTCATTAAGCTTTACTTAAACCCATCTATTTATATAGACGTAAGAAAATTACAAAAGGTTGCCTAGGTATTAATTTATTTTTGAAGAAAGTTTTTGTTTGGGAGAGAATAAGGTCTTTAAGCCTTACTTTTTAAAGAAATCACTCTTCGACAGGCTCAGACTGATAATTGATAATTGTTTACTGAAAAAATTACTTCTTACGTTCTATCACGTAGTTCACCATTAAGATAAGTGAATCTTTATAAGTTGAAGGTGGGTAATCGTTTAAGATTGAAAGTGCCTCTTTTTGATATTCTTTCATTTTGGTAACAGCATAATCCAACCCGCCGTTAGATTTTACCAATGCAATAACTTCCTTAACGCGTTTTTTATCCTTGTTGTGTTTCTTGATGGAATTGATGATCCATTTTTTTTCTTTTGGCGTAGAATTATTGAGCACATAGATCAATGGCAGGGTCATTTTTTGTTCCTTGATATCGATCCCCGTTGGTTTCCCTATTTGCTCCTCTCCATAATCGAAAAGATCATCTTTTATTTGAAAAGCCATTCCAATAAGCTCCCCAAATCTTCTCATTTTAGCGATCTCTGAGGATTCCGGTTTTACTGAAGCAGCGCCTAAACCACAACAAGCTGCAATTAAAGTCGCTGTTTTCTGGCGAATAATATCGTAATAAACAGCTTCGGTAATATCTAAACGTCTGGCTTTTTCTATTTGGAGCAACTCGCCTTCACTCATTTCTTTCACAGCGATAGAGATGATCTTCAGCAGATCGAAATCGTTGTTATCTATAGAAAGCAATAAACCTTTAGAAAGTAAATAATCACCTACTAAAACAGCGATCTTGTTTTTCCAAAGTGCATTAATACTAAAAAATCCTCTCCTCCTATTAGATTCGTCTACAACATCATCATGAACCAAGGTAGCAGTATGAATAAGTTCTATAACCGCTGCGCCTCGATAGGTACGTTCGTTCACCTGCCCTTCAGAAACCATTTTTGCAACCAAGAACACAAACATAGGTCGCATTTGCTTCCCTTTCCTGTTAACTATATAATGCGTTATTTTATTTAAGAGCGCCACTTTTGAAGACATGGACTCAAAGAACTTTTTTTCGAAAAGTTCCATTTCTTTTTCAACCGGTAATTTTATTTGAGAGATCACCTTCATAAGAAATCAAATATAGCTAAAGATTATGGTTTAGATATTTTTAGGCTGTTATGAAGATTTGTTTGCCAATTGGCCACAGGCTGCATCTATATCTTTCCCTCTAGATCTTCTAACGGTAACGGTAATTCCATTTCTTTCCAACATGTTCTCGTACATACTGGTAGCTTCAGAAGAAGCCTGCTGGAAAACACCATCATCTATGGGATTATATTCAATTAAATTAACCTTACAAGGCACATATTTACAGAATTTCACCAATGCTTCAGCATCTTTACGGGTATCATTTATACCTTCCCAAACAATATACTCATAGGTGATCCTGCTTTTAGTTTTTTCATACCAATATTCCAATGCTTCCTGAAGATCTACTAAAGGAAAAGTTGCATTAAAAGGCATAATTGTAGTTCTTATTTCATCTATTGCAGAGTGAAGCGAAACGGCCAGTTTTACCTTTGTTTCATCATCTGCTAACTTCTTGATCATCTTGGGAACCCCAGAAGTAGAAATTGTAATACGCTTAGAAGACATCCCTAATCCTTCTTTGGAAGTGATCTTTTCTATAGACTTCATTACATTATTGTAGTTCATGAGCGGCTCTCCCATCCCCATAAAAACGATATTGGACAATGGCTTATCAAAATACAATCTGCTTTCATTATCTATAGCAACTACTTGATCGTAAATTTCATCTGGATTTAGATTACGCATACGCTTTAAGGTAGCCGTTGCACAAAATCTGCAATCTAAACTGCATCCAACTTGAGAAGAAACACAAGCGGTAGTCCTCTTTTTAGTAGGAATAAGAACAGATTCTACGGTGAGATCATCATGTAATCTTACTGCATTTTTAATAGTACCATCACTACTTCTTTGCATTTGGTCTACACGAATATGATTGATCACAAAGTTGTCCTCCATCATCTGTCTTGTTGCTTTGGAAATATTAGTCATATCTTCAAAACTATGAGCACTTTTATTCCACAGCCACTCATAAACTTGAGACCCACGAAAAGACTTATCTCCTTGAGCTACAAAGAAATCCTGTAATTGTTCCTTAGTTAAAGCACGTATATCTTTCTTCTTTTCTTTCACGCTGCAAAAGTATGAAGATTATTAGGATTTACAGTAGAAACTATCAAATTCAAAACTCTGCTAAAAAAAGAAAACCACGAATACTTCTCTTTAAATGAGCGTATTCGTGGTTTAAATTATTTGGAAGGTGGATGTTAGATAATCAACATAGCATCTCCATAAGTATAGAACTTATATTTTTCCTTGATCGCTTCGTCGTAAGCTTTTTTCATAAAATCATGTCCTGCAAATGCAGAAACCATCATCATTAAAGTAGACTTAGGCGTATGGAAGTTTGTGATCATACAATTAGCAATGCTAAAATCGTACGGAGGAAAAATAAATTTATTGGTCCAACCACTAAATTCATTTAAAGTATGGTTAGAAGAAACCGCACTCTCCAACACACGCATACTTGTTGTACCAACAGCACAAATTCTGCGTTTTTCACTAAGCGCCTTATTGATTGTTACAGTAGCTTTCTCTTCAATAAAAGCTTCTTCACTATCCATTTTGTGCTTGGAAAGATCTTCAACTTCCACTGGGCTAAAAGTTCCCAATCCTACGTGAAGCGTAACTTCAGCAAAATCTATCCCTTTTATTTCCAAACGTTTTAATAAATGCTTAGAAAAATGCAAACCTGCAGTTGGAGCAGCAACAGCACCTTCATTCTTAGCATAAATAGTTTGGTAACGCTCAGCATCTTCTGGCTGCACGTCTCTTTTAATATATTTAGGAAGTGGAGTTTCCCCTAGTTCCTGTAATTTTTTTCTGAATTCCTGGTAAGAACCATCATATAAGAAACGAAGAGTTCTACCTCTAGATGTAGTGTTATCTATTACTTCAGCAACAAGACTTTCATCATCCCCAAAATACAACTTGTTACCAATTCTAATTTTTCTTGCTGGATCCACTAACACATCCCAAAGCTTAGTTTCTGGATTTAATTCTCTTAATAAGAAAACTTCAATACGAGCTCCGGTTTTTTCTTTGTTTCCGAATAAACGCGCAGGAAATACCTTGGTGTTATTAAGAACCATAACATCATTTGGCTCAAAATAATCCATTATATCCTTAAATAATTTATGCTCAATTGTTTGGTCTTTTCTGTTTAGAACCATCAAACGTGCTTCATCCCTATTTTCTGAAGGGTATTCAGCTAGAAGTTCATCCGGAAGTTCAAAACCAAATTGTGAAAGTTTCATTCCCATATTATCATTTTTTAAAGGATGCAAATATACAACCTCAACATAGGGGTTGTCAAGTAAATAGATGTTTATTTAACAAATGAATGTAATCTAGACTTTCTCTACAGAAAATCCAATGGATTCTAGGTCTTCCCAAAACTCCGGATATGATTTTGAAACTACTCCAGCATCTTTTATTGTAAGCGGAACTTTTAAGGCTAAAGGCGCGAAAGCCATTGCCATTCTATGATCGTTATAAGTTTCTACTTCTATGTTTTCCTTTAATATAGCACAGGCTGCTAGAGACAAGCTATTGTTGGTGATCTCTACAACCGCACCAAATTTCTCTAATTCATTTTTTAAAGCAACTAATCTATCCGTTTCCTTGATCTTTAAAGTATGAAGACCTTTCAACTCGCAACCTATTCCTAAACCTAAACAAGTAACTGCAATGGTTTGAGCAAGGTCTGGCATGTTTTGAAGATCTAAATGTAAACTCTTAGGTTTTTTAGATGTATTTTTTAAAAGTTGAATTTCATTAGCCGTAAATGAGGTTTCAATTCCAAATTCTTTATAAATAGGAATAATATTGGAGTCTCCTTGTAAACTTTCCTGTTTGTAGTTCTTTAAATTAAGTTGTGCTTGTTTTCCTAAAGCAGCAATAGAAAAATAGTACGAAGCAGAACTCCAATCAGATTCAATTTCAAAAGTTTTAGCTTGTACTTTATTTTTAGGTTGAATTGTTATTAATTGTCCTTCAAATTCTGCTTCAATTTCAAAATAGTGAAGCAATTCTAAGGTCATATTAATATAGGGAGCGGAAGTTACGGGTCCTTCCAAATTTATACTTAATCCCTCTGGCAGGGAAGCACCTATTAACATTAATGCTGAAATATATTGGCTGCTGATATTAGCCTGAACCCTTACCGATGATTTCTGAAATTTTTTACCTGTGATCTTGATAGGCGGAAATCCCTCTTCATTTAAATAACTGATCTCTGCCCCTAGCATTTTGAGAGCATCTACCAAAAGTTTAATTGGTCGTTCCTGCATTCTAGAACTCCCCGTAAGCACAACTTCCACTCCTTCTCTAGAAGCAAAATAGGCCGTAAGAAAACGCATTGCAGTACCAGCATGATGAATATCTACTGTCCCTTCTTTAGCCGATAATACCTTTTGCAAAACTGAAGTGTCGTCACTATTGGATAGATTGCTTAAACTTATAGAAGGGTATAATGCTTTAAGGATTAAAGCTCGATTAGATTCACTCTTAGATCCTGTAATTTGAATTTCTGCAAAGAGGTTGGTATCTGGATGACTTAATTGAACGTTCATATAACTTAAGATGAAAATATATTAATGAGGAAATATCACAACTAATTTAATGCTCTCTCTCTTCCTTTTTTTGTTTAATAGAAAATTGCCCAAAAGTGATTATGAAACCATATAAAAAACCTGAAAAAAGAGATCCTAAAACAAAACGCATCCATCTTTCTTCAGATAAATTCAGTTCAAAATAACCACTAAAATCAAAACCTCCGAATGTAAAGAGCATAGTAATTATATGATAGACCACGATAAATGATAATCCCATTCCTGCAACAGATTTCCAAAAACCCTCTGCAGTAATCACTTTTTTAAAGTTCATTATTTCAATTTTTCGTTGTTATGATGCCTGTCATGATCCCGCTTTGTCTTGAGATCCAATTTCTTATCGAAAGCATCCTGAAGATTGATCCCTGTTTGATTTGCCAAACATAACACGACAAACATAACATCTGCCAATTCCTCCCCAAGATCTTTATTTTTATCACTCTCCTTCTCACTTTGTTCTCCATATCGTCTTGCGATGATACGGGCAACTTCCCCAACCTCTTCTGTAAGTTGCGCCATATTTGTAAGCTCGTTAAAATAACGAACTCCATGATCTTGTATCCATTTATCTACAGCCTCTTGTGCATTTTGTATATCCATTATGATGTTTTTTTCAGTACAATAGTTTCCAAATTTTTCTCAATCATACTGCTATAAAAATTCTTTAAAGTTTCATACTCCTCCGGCAAATATATAACAGTATTTATTTTAAACTCGGAATCTATTTTTAAATACTTACCAGTTGCGGCTACAATTAGTTTAAATACCGCTCCATCATTATTAACTGTAATAATCTGGTTTTCTGGCATAGACTCCACTTCATAAGCATCTGGAATTTTAACATGTACGGTATTAGAGACAATAGAAGGATATTTAAAGAAAATAGGGTAATTTCTTTCATCAGATTTAAAAGGATTGGAATCTTTAGTTAGAAAGAATAGTGGTTTTAAATAAAGGTTGTTTCCAATTTTTTCAATCCCATTATTAAGATCGAAATCGTAAGATTCCCTAATGTCCTGATCTAAAATTTCTTTATTTTTCGTTTCAATATTAGAAATCTTAATATCTCCTTTATCCTCTTCTAATTGCTGTATATAATTTTCTCCGCCTAAATTATTCTTTTCTTCTCTAAATTCTTTAGCATAATAACCATCTAGAATATTGGTGACTTTTCCTTTAATTGTAAGATCATCCTCGATTTGAACTCTCAAATTTGTTCTATATTCTGATACCTCTTTTCCCATAAGATCTACCCACTCTGAGCTTCCATCTTCACGAACAAGTCTTCCCATCCAGTTCCTAGCATGTTCTGAAAGCATACCTGGATTATTATATTTTTGCGAGGCGTCTAATATTATAATTTTATTATTAAGTTTTACTGATGCAACTACATAGTTAAATCCTGTTCTGCTAGGATAAATAGGGATTCCGTTATCCTTAGTGCTAATTAAAATTGGATTAGCATCTAGCCCAGCATATTTAAGCATGGATGTAAGCATGAGATTAATATCTGCAATATTACCATTCCCTTCTTTGTAAGCGTCTCGCACTCCATTTTCTGAATAGTATCCAACATAATCGTTCCACTTAACCTTATCTTTTACAAATTGGAAAATTATGTTCATCTTGTCTTTAGGTATGCTTTTACCTTTTAAAACCTCATCTAGATCATCATCAAAATATTTAGTAATTGAAAGTTCTTGACCAAATTCTGAATTATTATAAATCTTATTTACAACATCCTCCCAAGTTTCAGAATAATTCTCAATTGCTCCCGATGGAAACTTTGTATATAATAACTCCCATGAAAGAAATGCAGCATAGTTTTTTAGATAATCTACATATTCCTCTTTTTTAAGAGCAGGGATATTCTCTTCTTCTATTCTATAAATATTTTCTCTATATTCTAATTTAGAAGTGCTTCTAGAATGTGAGATTACATTCCATCCCTTGCGTTCTATACTAGTATTTGTATGTGAAGTGTTCTTTTGTGATTCCTGAATTTTAAACGTTAATGGAGATTTTGGGTTAGAATGCTTTTGAAAAATAAAATATTCTGGGATAATTATTTGTGTCTCCAATCTTTTAATTGGAATAGTATTCTGAAGCTCCATCTTATCTACAGTAAATATAAAAGGTGAAATTATAGTATACTTATATTCTATCACACTGCCTTCTTTTAATGCAGGCATGGTTATTTTCTCTTTACTTCTATATTTATTTACTTCAACATCGAAAATCCCATCTTTACTTAATTTTTGAGAGATCAACTCGCCTTCTTCAATATTGTAAGTTTCTCCTCTTATCCCAACAACTTCTTCTTTATCGCTTCCAGAATTGTAAAGACTAATCTCCTTGGTAGCCCAATCGAAACCGTCCTGGTTGTAGATTTTTATGCGCTCATGCACATCTGTAGTTAAAACAAAACCTCTGTCTTTTTTATAGTCATAATATGTATTGGAGCTCTTAAATAAAAATGCAGCATTAGCTTCAGGATTTGTTGGATGGGATAATTCTAATACTTCTTCTTTAGATACTTTTCCATACTTATAATCTTGTGCATATATGGTATTTACTATGACAACAAAAAGGATAAGTAGTATACGATTTTTCATATTTTAATTGGTTAGTTTGAAATAATTACTGCTTTTTGATTACTAAAAGTTTTTAATTGGATCATAAATTTTCTGAAATCCTCATAAGCTTCTTTCTCCCATAATCCATCTTTCAGGATGTAAGTTTGATTCACTATGATCTTTTTATTTTCTTCCTTGATTTCCATTTTAAAACTTCCAAATTTATTTTGCAGCTCTATATTTTCAGGAATACTTTCAACTATATATTCTGCAGGAATATTTAATACAGTTTTATTTTTAATTGTTTTTCCTCTAAGTATCTCCAGTGGCAGATTTCTATCCAAATATCTGGGAGTTTCTTCAGTTTCAACATTAACAATACTTAGCGGAATCAATAATCTTTTTCCTGCTACAGATCCAAAATTAGAACCTGCAATAGCCATTTTCTCTGTAAAGATTTTATCTTTTTTACTGTTTAAAAATGTTAAGCTATCTATTTCTAACTTTTTCAAATAACTTAAATGCTTTCTATAATATATTTTTTGAGCTTTAAAAGCTATTCTTTCCAATCCATAGGTATTTCCGTATTGAATGCCTTTAGATATTCTTTTGAAATCTCCTTCAAAATCGCCATTAGCGTTTAAAAAAAGTTCTATAGAATTTTCTTGAATATTCTCATCAAACTCATATTTTTTAGTCTTTATAATCTCCCCTCCAGATGGTTTTATAAGCAACACATTTCTATTATCTGTAAAATCGCCTAAGTAATTGAAAGGGGCCGTTTGGCTGGTACATTCCAAATAAATATTCTCATTTTCTTGGGGAATAGTTAAGATCACATGATTTCCCTGCATCGATGCAAACTCGCCATCTATATCTCGTTTCTCTTCACCAGCGTAAACTACCGTGTAATAAGATTTTATTCCTTGGCTTTCTAATAAGGAATATGTATAATTTGTTAATGCCTTGCAATCTCCATAACCAAGATTATCTACCTCAAGAGCATTCATAGGCATCCAACCTCCAATCCCTAACTGAATGCTTATATATCTGGTTTTAGCCTGCATATATTCGTAGATCAATCTCGCTTTTTCCATTGGCTCCTTTACACCCATCGTCAAATCCCTGACCTCAGCAATGGTCTCTGGAGAAAGTTCATTCTTATTGACTAATAAATGATCATATTGCCATTGTCCAAGATCTTGCCAATTACTAGCACTGCCTTTTACACCCGCTAATGCAAAATCCTGTAATGCTATTTTTACTTTGGGTATATAATCCCAAATTCTAGGGCTTAAGTGCTCACCTTTAAGAGCAGCAATATTGCTTGCGCTATATTTCACATTGAACTTATCCCCGGAATTAACGATAGAAGAATCAATATTGGTTTCCTTAATACGCAAAGGAATGCTCTTAGGGTTTGTAAGCTTATAGGAAGTCTCTTGAACACTTTGCGAGGTTCTATCTACAGGAGACCAAGACTGAATGAAAATAGTGTTTTTAGAGACCACTTCACTATTATACAAGATCGTGTAAGGATAACTTGTGGGTGTATAATCTAAATAACTCACCCTATTATCGGTAAAAAGATCGTTAGAACTTACTGCACTAACATCCTTAAAGTCTTTTTGCTTATATTTTTTGACTTCTTTACCCAGAGCATTGTAAACAACTGCAGATTGCTTTTTAATAGTTAAATTATTATTGTAAAATTCTAATGAAGATACTTGATCATCTCCTGAATTATTCAATACAGTTACTATTCTTTTAGTTTGAATAGTCATTTTATCTACATCATCAATTTCAATAGAAATTGATTCATTCCTTATCACGGAATTTGAATTTTCCAGTAATTCTAGTGGAATATTTGTTATAGATAAAGAATCGTCTTGGCAAAATATGTAGGGGGAATTTACAAAGAGAATTATGGCGACTAGGGCTTTAAATCTCATTTTTAACAATAAATTTTGTTAAAACTAATCTTTAAATTGAAAACACCAAAGATTATTCTCTGCTTTTTGAATCTATGATAATAGTAACCGGACCATCATTTATAAGAGAAACCTTCATATCTGCTCCAAAAATACCTCTCTCTACCTTTTTATCAAGTTGGTTTTCAAGTTCTAACAGAAAAGCCTCATAAAGTGGAATAGCAATATCGGGCTTAGCAGCCTTAATATAACTTGGCCTATTCCCCTTTTTTGTACTAGCATGCAATGTGAACTGACTAATCACCAATACATCACCATCAATATCTTGTAAAGAACAATTCATCACCCCAGCTTCATCATTAAAAATGCGCATTTTCAAGATCTTATTGCACAGCCAGGTAATATCCTCTTTGGTATCTGTATCTTCAATTCCCACAAGAATTAAAAGTCCGCTGCCTATTTGTCCATTAACGTTTTCATTTATGGTGACCGATGCTTCTATAACTCTTTGTAAAACTATTCTCATTGCTCTTCCGGGAAATCATCCGTTCTATATTGTTGCTCGTCTTCCCCTTCTAATATCTGCAAATAACTCTTATATCTGGACCAAGCGATTTTCCCGTCTTCCAACCCATCTTTAACTGCACAATGGGGTTCATCTTTATGCAAACAGTTATTGAATTTACATTCTTGTTTCACCGCAAAAAATTCTGGGAAATAGTTTCCTAATTCCTCTTTTTCTATCTCCACAATTCCAAAACCCTTTATCCCGGGGGTGTCTATAATTCTGGCATCGAAACTAAGATCATACATCTCTGCAAAGGTGGTAGTATGTTGACCCTGCTTATGCTGAGCGCTAATAATGGAAGTTTTTAGATCTAAGCTTGGTTCTAATGCATTAATAAGAGTAGATTTTCCAGTACCACTATGCCCAGAGAACATACTGGTCTTACCTATCATCATCTCTTTCACCTTATCTAAATTCTTACCTGTCTTTGCTGAAATCCCTATACATTCATATCCAACTTCTCTATATAACGCTGCCAGGTATTTAATTTCATCCAGCTCCTCTTCATTATAAACATCTATCTTATTAAACAGTAAAACTGTTTTTATATGATATGCTTCTGCGGTTACCAGAAATCTATCAATAAATGTGGTAAAGGTGGGAGGATTATTTAAGGTGATCAATAAGAATGCTACATCTATATTGGCAGCAATTATATGAGTTTGCTTAGAAAGATTTACAGATTTCCGGATTATATAATTATCCCGTTCTTCTATCGTATTTATTACTCCAAAAGTGTCGTCTCCAGTTTCCTCCAGTTCAAACTGTACGTTATCGCCTACCGCTACAGGATTGGTGCTTTTAATTCCTTGCATACGGAATTTCCCCTTTATCCTGCAGCGGTAAAAAACACCGCTTTCAGCCTTTACATGATACCAACTCCCAGTAGATTTATATACAATTCCTGTCATGCTACAAAGGTGCAAAATCCCACGCTTATTCGCTAATTACTTTTTTCTGATGATTTATAGATTCTTGATGAATAGCCTTAAACATTTTTAAAACAAATTCTTCACTTAAACCTTGCTGCTCTCCTTCCAAGATCATTTTACCTAAGATCTCATTCCATCTAGATGTTTGAAGAATAGCAACGTTTTGTGTTTTTTTAATTACACCTATTTCATCTGCTATTTTCATTCTTTTTGAAAGGATCTCTAATAATTGATGATCTGCAATATCAATTTTTGCACGTAAATTCTTCAAGCTGCTCACAAATTCTTCACTTTCAGAGATCTCTTTTCTAATCTTAAGATCTTTCATCACTTGGATTAAGGTAGCTGGTGTAATTTGTTGCGCTGCATCACTCCAAGCATTATCTGGATCATGATGAGTTTCTACCATCAAACCGTCATAGTTAAGATCTAAAGCTGTTTGGCAAAGGTCAAAAATAATATCACGTCTTCCTGCAATATGAGAAGGGTCTAAAATAAGTGGTAGGTCCGGAAATCTGTTTTGGAGATCTATTGGAATTTGCCATTCTGGATTATTTCTGTATTTGGTTTTTTCATAAGCAGAAAATCCACGGTGTATCACTCCTAAATTTTTAACATCCGCAGTATAAAATCGCTCCACAGCTCCCAACCATAATGAAAGATCTGGATTCACAGGATTCTTTATCAAAACAGTTTTATCTGTTCCTCTTAAGGCTTCTGCAATTTCCTGAACGATAAAAGGAGAAACAGTAGTTCTGGCTCCAATCCATAAAATATCCACATCGTGTTTTAAGGCTAATTCCACATGATTTGCATTCGCTACCTCTGTAGTTGTTAGCAATCCTGTTTCTTCTTTTGCGGTTTGCATCCATTTTAAACCTAATGCGCCTACGCCTTCAAAATTTCCCGGGCGGGTTCTTGGTTTCCATAAACCGGCTCGTAATACGCTAACATCGCTATCCTTTAATTGTTTTGCAATTCCCACAAGTTGATCTTCAGTTTCAGCACTACAAGGTCCTGCTATTACAAGTGGATGATCAAGGTTAAATTTATCTAACCATGTTCTTAGTTCTTTTTTATTTTCCATTGTTACCTATTGTTTAATTAATTCTTTTTAAATAATTCCGTTTAATATAGATTTGATATGATTTGTTTTTTCCATTTCGTTAAAGACTCCTTCAAAATCGTTATTCTCCAGTAAGTCTTTAAACATGTTGAGATTCTGAATATATTCCTTTAAGATCTCCACAACATTTTCTTTGTTTTGCTCAAAAATTGGAGACCACATGGCAGGAGAACTTTTGGCGAGTCTAACAGTAGAAGCAAAACCACTACCGGCAAGATCAAAAATATTGCGTTCGTCTTTTTCCTTTTCCAATACTGTTTTACCAAGCATAAAAGAACTTATATGCGATAAATGTGAAACATATGCGATATGCCTGTCATGAGATTTTGGGTCCATATAACATATTCTCATTCCTAATTTTTGGAAAAGCTCTAATGCTCTTTCCTGAAGCTTAAATGCGGTTTTTTCTACCTCACAAATAATATTCGTCTTATTCCTATAGAGATCCTTTACTGCTGCTTGAGGTCCGGAAAACTCTGTTCCAGAGATTGGATGAGCTGCCAAAAAATTACGCCGATTTGGATGTGTGCTTAAAGCCTCGCACAGCTTTCCTTTAGTAGAACCGGTATCGATTACCAAGGTTTGGTCTTCTACTAAATCCAAAACTTGTTTTATAAGCGGAATACTTACATCTACCGGCACAGCCACAATTACCAGATCTGAGGATCTAACATCGTTTATTTCCTCAATCTCATCAATGATTCCCAAGGATAGTGCTTGTTGAAGATGATCTGGATTATTATCTACACCAACCAACTGCACTTCAGAAAATACATTTCTAATATCCACCGCGAAAGATCCGCCTATGAGGCCTACACCTATTATATGTACTCTCATTATTTAATTCTATTAATTGCTTCCTTAATTTTCTCCTCTGTAGTACAAAGTGAGAATCGTATATAACCTTCTCCCTGATCGCCAAAAATGAAACCAGGAGTTGCAAACAGATCATAGGTATGTAATAAATGATCTACAAATAATTCCGAGGTAGTGTCTAATGGCACCTTTGCCCAAACAAACATCCCGGTTTGGTCCTTTTCTGGAATACAGTTCAATTTTGAAGCTAGCTCCAATACCAATTCTTTTCGTGTTCTATAAATAACATTCAATTCGTTAAACCATTCTTTGGGTAAACGCAATGCTATTGCTGCTCCAGCTTGTAAAGGGAAGAACATTCCACTATCCATATTGGACTTCACCTTTAAAACGGAATTTAAATTATCTTCATTTCCACATACCATTCCTATTCGCCATCCCGCCATGTTAAAACTTTTACTAAGCGAATTCAATTCCAATGCTACCTCCTTAGCTCCTTCTGCTTCCAAAATACTAATAGGATGATCGTTAAGAATGAAGCTGTAAGGATTATCGTTAACGATGAGGATATGATGTTTCTTAGCAAATGCCACAAGATCTTGAAACACCTTTTTAGTTGCTGAAGCTCCTGTTGGCATATGCGGATAGTTTACCCACATCACTTTCACTTTACTAAGATCCAACTTCTCTAAACTCTCCAGATCTGGTAACCAATTGCCTTTTTCATTCAGATCATAAAAAACAGGTTCTGCTCCAACTAATTTGGTAACAGAAGAATAGGTAGGATATCCCGGATTTGGAATTAAAACCTGATCTCCTTCATTTAGAAAAGCCATAGAAATATGTAAGATCCCTTCTTTACTCCCCATAAGAGGAAGAATTTCTTTTTCTGCATCAAGGCTCACAGAGTAATGTGTACTATAAAATTCTTTTATTGCACTTCTAAAATCTGAGGTTCCTTTGTAAGGCTGGTATTGATGTGCTGCCGTTTTTGCCAAGGCATCATTTAAACCTTCTATAACTTCTACAGGTGGAGGAAGATCAGGGCTTCCAATCCCCAAATTAATAATGGGTTTCCCAGAGGCCTCCAAAGCCCTTACTTCCCGCAATTTTGAAGAAAAATAGTATTCCTTTACTTCATTTAATCGTTCTGCTTGGATCATTATAATTTATTTTTGTAGGTGCCTAATATTTTTAAATGCTCTGTCATCACTTCTACGATTTCCATCGCTTTTTGGAATTCTAAGTGATCCTCGAAGATAACATCTACGAAAAATGAATATTTCCAAGGAGTTTCAATTATGGGCATAGACTGTATTTTAGTCATATCCAAATTATAATCCCGTATAATATTTAAGACAGATACTAGACTTCCTCTTCGGCTTTCTAATTCAAATTTCAAGGAAGCCTTATCCATCTGTATTCCATTAGGCTCTTTTTTAATATTGCTTACAATTAAGAATCTTGTAGCATTACTTTTTTTAGTATGAATGCCTTCAGCAAGAATCTCTAATCCAAATAATTCGGCTGCCATTGTACTAGCTACGGCTCCAATTCCCATAGATCGTTTTTCTGAAATTCTTCGGGCTACTTCGGCTGTATCTGTATCCTCAATCAATTTTATATGAGGATATTTTTTAAAAAATTCTTTACACTGAAGTAAGGCCATAGGATGCGAAAACACCTTTTTAATATTAGAGATATCTTGTCCCGGCACTGCCATTAAATTCATATTTATAGGAATATAATGTTCACCTACTACGCTAAGATTATGCTCATCTATAAGTGCATAGTTGGGCAAAATGGAACCAACAATAGAATTCTCTATGGCCATCACAATTTCCTGAGATTCCCCAGCAACAAGGGAATTCACTAACTCATGAAAAGACATACATTCCTGTACCTTCACATTTGTTCCAAAGTATTCTTGAGCCACCAAATGATGAAAAGAACCTTGAACTCCTTGAATTCCTATTATTTTTTCCATTTAAAAATTTTCAAAAAAAAAAGGTCCTGATTTTTAATAAATCAGGACCTCTTTATATAATTTATAATTTTAATTACATGACGCTCCCGATCTTATCTCCGTAATAGAAATAAAAATAATAGAATGCAGTCCAAGTAATTATATTCTTCATTGTTCTTTTTAACTATCGCTAATGTAGTATTTAATTTAATATCACCTATACTTTTTTATATTTTTTCACGATAACGTTTTAGTGAAAACCCTTTTAAAATAAATTTATCCATACTTTTGAAAAAAGCTTAGCTATGTCCATTTCTGTTAAAGAAATATCTAAATATTACGGAGAACAAAAAGCCTTAGATAAGGTTTCATTTAGCATCGAAAGAGGTGAAATTGTAGGATTTTTAGGCCCTAATGGAGCAGGAAAATCTACACTAATGAAAATTTTAACCGGCTTTCTTTCTCCTTCAGAAGGTGTGGCGAGCGTGAATAATATTTTGCTTTCTGAAGATCTAAAAGCAGTGCAGCGAGCTATTGGTTACTTACCAGAACATAATCCTTTATATACAGAAATGTATGTGAGGGAATATTTAGCTTTTAATGCTTCTATATACAAATCCAGTAAATCCAGGATTGAAGAAGTAATTAAAATGACTGGACTTTTGCCTGAAGCGAACAAAAAAATAGAGCAGCTTTCTAAAGGATATCGCCAACGAGTTGGACTTGCAGCAGCACTTTTACATGATCCAGAAGTGCTTATTTTGGATGAACCTACTACAGGACTAGACCCAAATCAGCTTACAGATATTAGAAATTTGATCTTAGAAGTAGGTAAGGAAAAAACAGTTTTTCTTTCTACTCATATTATGCAAGAAGTAGAAGCAATTTGCGATCGGGTGATCATTATAGACAAAGGAGTAATAGTGGCCGATAAGAAAATGAAGGACCTACGGGAAGAAAAAGAACAAATTATTCAAGTAGAATTCGATTACAGAATAGAGGAAGTTGCTTTAAAAGCACTGCCAAATTTGGTGTCTGCAAAGAATATTGGCGGATTTCATTACGAACTTAAATTCGAAACTGATAAAGACATGCGTCCGGCAGTTTTCGATTTTGCTCATAATAACGGACTAAAAACCCTTCAGTTAAACAGAAAATCTAAAAATTTAGAAACTTTATTTTCAGAATTAACTATTCAAAAATAAGTCGGCCTGTATAGTATTCCTCTACATCTACCACAGGAGGTCTATTTTTAGCTTTCACATTTCCACTGCTACGCAATTCCCCTTTAATAGATTCTACTGGAAATACGATCATTTTATTAGTACCCCTATGAAAGATCTCATACTTCTGAACAATTAAATTAGAAGCATCCAATCTACTATCCCCCGCCGCAAAGAACACATCAAAATTCTCTGCTTTCCCGCTAAGAAAGTAATTGGAAACATTATCGTTAGTGATCCTTAAATTTTCCACATCCAATTCTAATATAAAATCTCCATCTGTATGAATTGAAAGATCATTCTCTTGATTTACTGAGCGCAACCAAAGCTCATCCAGTTTAAGAGTTCCAATAGTTTCTATAGCGCTTCCGCTGCTGTTTTGTAGCCAGGTAAGATCTGGTATGGTTACATATACTTTGGTAAGCTCGTAGTCTCTCACCAAATTGCAAGAATTCCCATTTCTTATGCTTAATCTATTATCTATAACCTCAACAGAAACATCTTTTCTTAAATTTTCTCCGGTTTCTATCACCACTTTTCGAACTGGGCCCTGCTGAATATAGAGCTTCACTTGTTCGTAAACAATTATCTCGTTGAAGGTATCCACAGAAACCTCATCCTGAACAATGTCTCCCGCTTTTTTGAAACATCCTGGAGCATCTTCAGCATCACAACTACTTAATAAAAAAGTAGAGAGTATTAAAAAAACTAACTTTTTCATATCTACAATCTATATCCTATTGAAAATTCTACTGCTTCGGCATTTGCGGCATGAGATCTTACCGTTGCCGATGCCCACCAATGATCACTTATTTCTCTTCTTAAACCAAGCCTGTTATAAACCCGCTCCACATAATTATTATATGGATAATAAGCATAATACCCCACTTGTGTAACCAAGGACATTTTATTGAAAGTTAATTGATGACCTATAAAAACCCCAACTCTTTTTGCATCCTCGTCTCCTTCGGTTATACCCTGCGGAAAAGCAACCGACTGGAAATAAATAAATTCCTCTAAAGCCTTAGAAAAGAACACCTCTGCTCCTGCTTGCAAGGTGCTCTTTTTATTGATCACCTTATCTGCAAATCCAGTCAGTGTTAAAAAAGGATACTGTTTAGAACCAATTACTCCGGTTGTATTTACTCCACTTCTAAGCACGAAATTATAATGAACTGGTTCTGTATATTTTTTCTCTTTGGGATCCTTCTCCACATAATCGGGCATATTTTCATAATCCAAATGATAGTTTAATCCAACATTAAAAGTAAAGGTGTTGGTACTGTTATTTGGAGATTTAAAATCGGCATTAGAATAATGAATTACTGAAATTCCTGCCTGTACTCCAAATCCTTTATAAATATTTTGCCTATGGAAGTTACCCATGAGATAAGTAGAACTCAACAATCTGGACCCGTAGGCATTATTAATATAATTAGATTCTGCATTATAAGGATTTGTAGCATATGCCATCCCCTGCCCAATTCTAAACATCAAATTTCTCTTGAGGAAGTAAAAATTAAAATGAGCATATAAGCCATAATTCTCTCCCAAATATTGATTTTTCATATCCTGATATGAAAAAGAATATCCAAAATCCGGAAAATTATATCTGCGCTCCCAAGCCTCTAATCCATAGGTTTTCCTGTTGAAACTTAAAATTACACCGGTTGGATGACCAGTTATTAAGTGAGCAATATCTGGGTTATGTTCAATGATAGAGCCATAGAAGTAATTCGCATCTAAGGAATAATACTTTTTAATCTCCTCTTGAGCGTAAGAAGTGGTAGAAAAAATTAAAAGTAGGACAAGCAAGCATTTTTTCATAGGGGGCAAATCTAATCTATTAATTTAAAAAACCGAAGAAGCGATTTTATGAATATTGGTGCTTTTCCCCATAGAATAATAATGCAACACCTCGACGCCAGAACTTATAAGTTCTTTGCTCTGGGCAGTGCACCATTCTACACCAACTTCGCGAACTTCCAAATCTGTCTTACAATTATTAACCGATCTTATAAGTTCTTCAGGTAAATCCACATGAAATCTATGTGGAATATTGGTGAGTTGTTTTTTAGTAGCAAGGGGTTTAAGTCCAGGAATTATTGGGATAGTAATTCCGCTTTTTCTGCATTTTGATACAAACTCAAAGAATTTTGAATTATCGTAAAACATCTGAGTAACCACATATTCTGCTCCAGCAGCAACTTTCGCTTTTAACCTTTCTATATCATTATCTAAACTTGGTGCTTCCATATGCTTTTCTGGGTATCCAGCAACACCTACGCAAAAATTGGTAGCATGGTTTTTTTCTAATGGTGAATCTAAATATTGTCCTTGGTTCATTTCTTGGATTTGAGACACCAGATCTGATGCGAAACAATTACCCTTGGGCTCCGGCTTAAAATAGGTTTCACTTTTAACAGCATCCCCACGAAGTGCCATTACATTGTTGATTCCTAAAAAATCCAGATCGATCAAAAAGTTCTCAGTATCTTCTTTGGTAAAACCCCCACACAGGATATGCGGCACTGCATCTATTCCATATTTATTCTGAATTGCGGCACAAATTCCCACCGTTCCTGGCCGTTTTCGAACTACTTTTTTCTCTAAAAACCCGTTGGGTTGTTCTATGTATACATACTCTTCCCTATGATAAGTCACATCTATAAACGGAGGTTTAAATTCCATTAAGGGATCTATTCCATCGAATATAGATTGAATATTCTGCCCTTTTAGCGGCGGTAATATTTCAAAAGAAAAAAGCGTTTTGCCTTTAGCGGCAGCTATATGTTCTGTTATTTTCATCTATGTATTATTGATCTGAAATTGAAGGATTCAACCATTTTTCTGCTTTTTCAACAGAAATATCTTTTCGTTTCGCAAAATCTTGTACCTGATCTAATTTGATCTTTCCAAGTCCGAAGTATTTAGCTTCGGGATTCCCAAAGTAATATCCACTTACACTCGCTGCAGGCCACATAGCTAAGCTATCTGTTAGTTTAACGCCGATATTTTCTTCCACCTTCAAGACTTCCCAAATAGTGAGTTTTTCTAAATGATCCGGGCAGGCTGGATATCCGGGAGCAGGACGAATCCCCTTGTAACTTTCTTTTATAAGATCTTCATTAGAAAGCTCTTCATTAGCCGCATATCCCCAATCTTCTGTTCGCACCTTTTTATGAAGATACTCTGCAAAGGCTTCTGCTAATCTATCGGCCAAAGCTTTCACCATGATCGAATTGTAATCATCGAGCTCGGCTTCAAATTTGGTAGCAAGTTCCTGAGTTCCAAAGCCAGTACTTACACAAAAAGAACCAATATAATCCTGAATCCCAGAATCCTTAGGGGCTATAAAATCTGCCAAAGCAAAATTTGGCTTGCCTTCATACTTTTTGAGTTGTTGCCTTAAGGTTCTAAAAACCTTCTTTTCTTCTTCATTCCCTTCAGAAGTGATTATCTCTATATCATCGTCTTGTACTGAATTTGCTGGAAATAATCCAAACACCGCTTTCGCCTTCAGTAATTTCTCTTTTAAGATCTTCTTTAAAAGTTGCTGCGCTTCTTTAAATAAAATAGAGGCTTGCTCACCCACTACCTCATCGGTAAAGATCGCCGGATATTTACCATGCAGTTCCCAACTTCTAAAGAATGGCGTCCAATCTATAAAAGGAACTAATTTTTCTAGATCCAGATCTTCAATTACCTGAACACCCAGTTTATTGGGCTTTACAACTTCTGAAGTTTTCCAGTTGATCTTGAATTTATTTTCACGAGCATGCTCTAGAGGTAGAAAATCTTTCACTTTACTACGCTTCAGAAAATTGGTTCTAAAGACCTCATAATCTGATTTTATGTCTTTAAAATATTGTTTCGATGTTTCTTTTTTCAGAAGATCATTCACCACATTCACTGCACGAGAAGCATCATTCACATGAATTACAGCATTGTGATAATGAGGATCTATCTTCACAGCAGTATGCGCTTTAGAAGTGGTAGCCCCACCTATAAGTAAGGGAACCCTAAAATTTTGACGTTGCATTTCTTTTGCCAAAAACACCATTTCATCTAAGGAAGGGGTTATAAGTCCGCTTAGGCCAATAGCGTCCACATTTTCTGACTTTGCTACCTCAATGATCTTTTCCGGAGCCACCATGACGCCAAGATCTATGATTTCGTAATTATTACAACCCAGCACTACACCTACGATATTCTTCCCAATGTCGTGCACATCTCCCTTTACGGTAGCCATTAAGATCTTACCTTTTGCTCCTTTTCCTGTAGACCCATCTTTAGCTGCTTCAATATAAGGCAGTAAATAGGCTACCGCTTTTTTCATTACCCTAGCCGATTTAACAACTTGTGGCAAGAACATTTTCCCGCTTCCAAAAAGATCTCCCACTACATTCATCCCGGTCATTAAATAGACTTCTATCACCTCAATAGGCCTGGAAGATGCTAAACGGGCAATTTCCACATCCTCTAAAATATATGCATCGACACCTCGTACTAATGCATGTGTAATTCTTTCCTGCAAAGGTTTTTCTCTCCAAGAGAGATCTATCTTGTTTTCACGAACAGAGCCGGTAACTGTTTCAGCAAAAGTTAAAAGTCGATCTGTAGCATCATCTCTCCTATCCAGAATAACATCTTCTACATGTTCTAAAAGATCCTTTGGGATATTATCATACACCTCTAACATTGCCGGATTAACTATTCCAATATTCATCCCGGCCTTTATAGCGTGATATAGGAACACCGAATGCATCGCTTCCCGCACCGGATTATTCCCTCTAAAGGAAAAGGAAACATTGCTCACTCCTCCACTTATACTTGCATGTGGGAGATTAGATTTCACCCAACGTGTTGCTTCAATAAAATCTATCGCATTTCTTCGATGTTCGTCCATTCCTGTAGCCACCGGAAATATATTAAGATCGAATATAATATCCTCTGCAGGGAAACCCACTTTTTGGGTAAGAAGCTCATAGGAACGCTTTGCTATTTCTATTCTTCGTTCATAAGAATCGGCTTGACCATTTTCATCAAAAGCCATAATAATTACAGCGGCGCCATAACGTTTTACTTTTTTTGCCTGATCGATAAATACTACTTCACCCTCTTTTAAGCTAATGGAATTTACCACACATTTCCCCTGAACAACTCTTAATCCAGCTTCTATGATCTCCCATTTAGAACTATCTATCATTATGGGAACTCTGGCGATATCTGGCTCGGCAACGATCAAGTTTAAGAACTTTACCATAGCTGCTTTTCCATCTACCAGCCCGTCATCCATATTTACATCTATGATTTGCGCTCCTTCCTCTACCTGTTCTCTGGCAATACTAATAGCTTCTTCATATTTTTCCTCCTTAATTAATCGTAGGAATTTTTTGGAACCAGACATATTGGTACGCTCGCCAACATTCACGAAATTGCTTTCCGGTGTTATTATAAGCGGCTCTAAACCCGCAAGTTTTAATGCTCTAAATGCTGTCATTTTATAGGAATGTTTCAGGTTTCAATATTTTTTTAAGCGATCTGGGTTTGTATTCCTTGGATATTTCAGAAATAGCTTTTATGTGCGCGGGAGTTGTTCCGCAACATCCACCCAAGATATTCACCAAACCTTTCTCCAGATATTCTTGAATTTGCTCTGCCATTATCTTCGGAGTTTCATCATACTCTCCAAAGGCATTTGGTAATCCTGCGTTTGGATAAGCAGAAATTCCAAATTCGCTTTTACGGGCCAGTACCTCTAAATGAGGAGTAAGTTGACTTGCGCCAAGGGCACAGTTGAAACCAACACTCAGCAAATTCATGTGTGAAATTGAGATTAGAAAAGCTTCCGCAGTTTGACCGGAGAGTGTTCTCCCGGAAGCATCTGTTATTGTTCCGCTTATCATAACAGGAATTTCGGAATGGAGTTCCTCTTTTAATTCATCTATTGCATATAAAGCAGCTTTTGCATTTAGGGTATCAAATACAGTCTCCACCAATAAAACATCTACGCCGCCTTCTATTAAAGCACGAGCCTGAAGTTTGTAGGCAACTAATAATTGTTCAAAGGAAATGGCTCTATATCCGGGATCGTTCACTTCCGGGGACATGCTGGCTGTTTTGTTGGTAGGTCCAATTGCACCAGCTACAAACCTCGGTTTAGATGGCTCTTCTAAAGTAAGTTCTACTGCCACCTTTTTTGCGATCCTTGCCGATTCAAAATTAAGCTCATAAACCAGTTCCTCCATTCCATAATCTGCCATGGCAATAGTAGTTCCAGAAAAGGTATTGGTCTCTACAATATCTGCACCCGCTAGAAAATATTTCCTATGGATCTCCTCGATTGCATGAGGCTGTGTAAGCGATAAAAGATCATTATTGCCCTTCAGGGATCTTGGCCAATCGGCAAAACGAGAGCCACGGAAATCTTCTTCAGAGAATTTATATTCTTGAAGCATGGTGCCCATTGCACCATCGAGGATTAATATTTTTTTGGAAAGGATCTCTTCTAATTTTGACATATTATGAAGTATATATGTATCAAAAAAGAGGAGTGAAAAGAATTCTTTTTGTTATCTATCTGCGAATAAAATGCAGTAGAATGTAGCACCTTCTCCAAAAGGAGGGTTGCCAAGGTCTCATAGGGTCTTATCCCTCCACCTTTCTTGATAACGTTTTTAAATAAAAATAAGAACTTAAGTCTTGTAAATATACGCTTAGTTTGCGCATTTCCAAGTGCTATTTATTAAATCAATAATTTCGTGGGCTTGCCCAAAACATGAATTGGAAAATACTTTTAAAAATTCAAAGCATCCCGATAGTTATCGGGACAGGAAATCCCGCTATAGGCATTAATCTCAATTAATTTCTTCATCATTTAAGGTGATAGTATAAGTAATAGTCGCAGCTTTTTCTAACATCTTTGAAACCGAACAATATTTCTCCATAGACAATTTCACAGCTCTTACAACTTTGGCAGCGGGTACATCTCCTTTTAAAATAAAATTTAAATTGATCTTCTTAAAGACATTTGGTATAGCACCATCTTCGCGAAAACCTTCTACCTCTACTTGTAAATCTTCCAGTTCATGCTGCTGCTTCTTTAATATCATTACAACATCTATGCTGCTACATCCCGCAATTCCTCTCAAAATAAGATCCATTGGGCTGGAGCCTTTTGGTTCTTCTTCAGATTTGTTATCTAAAAGCACAACATCTCCACGTTCATTTTTGGTTTCAAAAAGATAGTTGGTATTCAAACGTTTTAAATGGATCTTCATTTTATTTCAGAATTTGGTCAAATTTAATAAATCCAAAATGAATATCGAGCAACAATTTTGTTTGAGATTAGATTTATAAAGAATCTATAAAACCTACTCCTGCCGTTGTATTTGTAATGGGATCTATCAAAATGAATCTTCCATTCTCAGGATTATTCTCGTAAGTATCTGCATAAATAAGCTTACTTAACTTCATGGATACCTGCCCAATTTGGTTTAACTGTAAATTCGAATTTATTTCACCTGTATCATAATTTCCTAAACTTATGCTTTCAATATGATCTATTTTGGTGAGAATTCTATTGGTATTATGTTGAAGTAAATACTTGGCACTAGGTAGCATGGATTTAGAATCCATCCAACAAATGGTTGATATTAAAGTTTTTGAACACTTTGGGATTTCATCTGATTTTACCAAAGTATCTCCCCGGGTAATGTTTATATCATCCTCTAAAGTAATTGTTATAGAACTCCCTGAACTTGCCTCCGCATATTCCTTATCAAAAAAATATATCTCTTTAACCTTACTGCTAGTTAAACTAGGTAAAACAGTAATAGATTCTCCCACTTTTAGATTTCCTCCACTCAACTTACCAGCATAAGCTCTAAAATCTCTATGATCTTCTGTCTTGGGTCTAATAACGGTTTGAACCGGGAATCTGCTTTGGGTCTTTTTCTGAAAATCTTCAGCTTTAATATTTTCAAGATAATCTAATATCGTATTACCTTGATACCATCCCATATTCGAAGACACATCTGCTATATTTTCACCCCACAAGGCACTAACAGGAATAAAAGTTACTTTTTGATCATTGTATTCACTTTCCTTTTGGATCTTTTTAAAGTCTGATACTATTTCGTTGAAAACATCTTCAGAATAGTTCACCAGATCCATTTTATTTACAGCTACCACAACTTCTTTTAATCTCAAAAGATTATTTATAAAAAAGTGCCGCTGAGTTTGCTCGATCACCCCTTTTCTGGCATCGATCAAAATAATTGAAACCTGAGATGTGGAAGCTCCTGTTACCATATTTCGTGTGTATTCCACATGACCCGGAGTATCTGCAATTATGTAACTCTTTCTCTGCGTGGAAAAGTAGATGTGCGCAACATCTATAGTGATCCCTTGTTCTCGCTCTGCTACTAAACCATCTGTAGCTAAAGAAAAATCAAGGTAATCTAAACCTTTCTTTCGACTACTTTTTTCAATAGCCTCCAATTTATCTGAGGTTAAAGATTTAGTGTCATACAAGAGCCTTCCTATTAGCGTACTCTTACCATCATCTACACTTCCTGCTGTTGCAATTTTAAGAACTTCCATTTTATTATTTATCATTTAAAAGTAACCTTGCTGTTTTCTTGTTTCCATAGCCGCTTCAGATCTTTTATCATCTATTCTGGCGCCACGTTCAGAAATAGTTGAATGGATGATCTCATAGACGATTTCTTCTATAGTTTTGGCATGAGATTCTACAGCAGCAGTGCAGGTTACATCTCCTACTGTTCTAAATCTTACATTTTTGGTCTCCACCTCTTCTGATTCGTCTTTAAAAACATGTTCTGAGGCCGTCCAGATTAACCCATCCCGTTCAAATATCTCGCGTTCGTGTGAAAAATAAATTGATGGAATTTCGATTTTCTCCCGATCTATGTAATTCCACACGTCCAACTCTGTCCAGTTAGAAATAGGAAAAACACGAACATTCTGTCCAATTTCGATCCTACCATTAAGCATATCGAAAACCTCGGGGCGTTGATTTTTTTCATCCCACTCTCCAAAATCATTTCTCACAGAGAATATGCGTTCTTTGGCTCTGGCTTTTTCCTCATCTCTTCGGGCTCCACCAATACAGGCATCAAACTTAAACTCTTCGATCGCCTCTAAAAGCGTGTTTGTTTGCAAACTATTTCTACTGGAATATTTCCCAGTTTCCTCAACAGATTTTCCGTTATCTATATCATCCTGTACATTTCTTACAATGAGATCAAGTCCCATTTCTTTAACCAGCTTATCTCTAAACGCTATGGTTTCAGGAAAGTTATGGCCTGTATCTATATGCAATAAAGGGAATGGGATCTTAGCTGGATAAAAGGCTTTTTCTGCCAGCCTTACCAGAGTTATAGAATCTTTACCTCCAGAAAATAGCAACACAGGATTTTCAAACTGAGTTACCACTTCTCTAAAAATATAGATAGCTTCACTTTCTAAGGGGTTTTGTTTTAAAATACTGTTCATTTTCTGCTTTTTATGAATGTAGTCCGCACTCTCTATTGGAAAGGACCTTTGTAGGGTCAAAATATTTAAATTCATTAGGTAACTGATGTTCTTTTAGATAGGCATCCAATTCCTCGTCAGTCCAATGATAAAATGGGCTCACTTTTAAAATGCCGTCTTTACTATAACTCAGAATATCTATACTGTCCCTAAAAGCAGTTTGCCCTTTTCTTAAATTAGTAAACCAAACATCTGGTTTTAGCTCTCCCATTGCTCTCATAAAGGGTTCTAATTTTACCTGCTCAGTAAATTCTTGATGTCTGCTATCCTCCACCTGTGGAATACCTCCAAACAACACATCGCGATGTGCTGCAGTTTGCAAAGGAGTGTATAATTTGATATTCAATTTAAGTTGAGTGATCAAGTCTTCGGCATGCCTATAGGTTTGCTGGGTATTATATCCGGTATCGCACCATACGATTTTGATCTCTGGAGCTACAGCTACACTAGCTTGTAGAATCGCAGCTTCATAGGGTCTAAAATTTGTGGTCACTACTGGTCTTTCTGCATCTTGAAATGCCCAATTAATTATTTCTGAAGGTGTTCCTTCTTTAAACCTTTTATTAAGGGCTAGTATTTCTTCTTCTGAGTATTTCTTCATAATTATTCCTTTCCAAAATTGATGGAATTCCAAATGCGTTCATGACCAAAATAGAGGATCATCTTTGTTACCAATTCTACAGATCCAATTGCCAATGCCGTTTCCACCTTTCCGGTCAAGATCCTTGAAATGACTATTGTATCTAAAGTACCAATGAATCTCCAGCTTATAGTTTTTGCTATGCTTCGCAATGGTTTCTCAGATAATTGATCTGATACATAACTGGCTTTTCCCTTGTTCGGATTTAAAAACATATGGATATTATATAAAATTCTATTAACCTATAGGATTAATAGGTTATGCAAAAATAGGATTCCTTTTATAATTGAGCAATTAAAGAATCTAAAATTAAGTTTCAGCTCTTTTATTCAACTAGAAACAATAAAAAAAATTAATTTTTACCTCAGGAGAGATCTGCCAAGGTATTATTACCTAATACATTCAAGGTGCTATCTCTTACTTGGATCATCAACTTATGTACAGAGCATGTATCCTCATCTGGACAGTCTATACATTTTTCATAATAATTTAAACTCACACATGGAACCATTGCAATTGGACCTTCAAGCACTCTAATTACTGAGGTCATGAGAATTTCCTCTGGTTTTTTAATTAAGTAATAACCTCCTCCTTTGCCCTTTTTGGAACCTAAAAATCCAGATTTCCGAAGGTCCAACAAAATACTTTCAAGGAATTTTGAGGATATATTTTCATTACTTGCAATTTCTGAAGTTTGTACAGGGTTTTTATCTGGCTGTTTAGCTAAGAATGCAAGCGCTTTAATACCGTATTTCGTCTTTTTTGAAAGCATTTAGCGAATATAGATAAATAATTTATCTAGTTCTTATTTCAAGATTTTAAGCTTAAAACTAAAAGCCTCCTGGATCAAAACAAATTTTGATTCAGGAGGCTAAATGTCTTTCAACATAAAATTAAATTACTTTTTATATTTCTCTGCTAACTTGGTTAAATCTGCGAGAATTCCTCTTGCAGCTACACCTGTTCCAGCGGCAGCCCCTTGAATTACTATAGGAAATTGCCCATTAGATTCTGTATAGATCTCAAAAGAAGCTTCTGCATTTTTCAGACTTCCAAAAGAGGTATTGGTTTTTACTTTTACTAATTTTACTTCTAGTTTCCCAGAGATCACATCTAACTCGCCAATATGTCTTAAGACCTCATCTGGCTTTAATTCATCCTTCAATTCATCAAAATCCAAATTGAGATCACTTAGGTTATCTTTAAAATGTGAAACAGAACTTCGTCCATTTAAATGCTTAGGCACTAAACTTTCGATCTTTACATCTACAAGTTCTTTCTTCATATGTAACTCCCTTGCTAAAACTAACAACTTTTCTGCTACATCTTTTCCTGAAAGGTCTATTCTAGGATCTCTTTCTGTAAGTCCTTTTATTCCAGCCTCCGCCAATAAAGAATCGAACATTTTATTTTGTTGCGAAAATTGATTGAAAATATAACTTAAGGATCCTGAAAAAACACCACTTACCTTAGTTACTTTTTCTCCAGAAGCATATAACCTTTGCAGCGTTTGTATTATTGGTAAGCCTGCGCCTACATTAGTTTCATATAAAAACTCAGTTTTATTTTTCCTTAGTTGCTTTCTCAAATTGTTATAGAAAATTGTAGATAATGTATTGGCCGATTTATTAGAAGCTACAATATCATATCCGTTTTTTATAAACGTAGAATAATTTTGCACAAACTCTTTACTTGCTGTAGCATCTACAATGATCACATTCTTATAAGCTTCTTTTTTGATATATTTTAAAACCGTATCTACCGTATATGGAACACCAAAATATTTAAAATCGGTTCTCCAAGATGGTCGCACACACTTCTCTTCATAGAAGGCCGAAGTAGAATTTACCACTACTGGCACATTGATTTCTATTTTGCTTTGTTTTTTAAGTTGTTCTCTCGCATCCAAGATCTGATTTATCAAGGTGCTTCCAACATTCCCGACTCCGAAGAGTATAATATGAATCTTTTTCATAATTCCATGTACTAGGTTTTGGCTGTTTTCAAAAACTCAGCCAAGTGTGACTTTAATTTTAAAACTTTCTATCAAACTTTATATTTTAACTTAAGTTTTAGAAAGTAAATATCCCTTTGGAAAAATTACCAGAGGGATATTTAGAATTGAATTATAACTAATATAAAATCTAAAATTTCTGATAATTGAAAGAGGTGCGATTCGTATGCATATAAAAATTATAATGCTTACTAATCCACATGATATTTGGTTTACTTATTTCCAATTTAAGTTCCATTCTCTAATTTCAATTTATTGTAACAAAAAAGCCGCTGCGGTTGGCAGCGGCTTTGGTAATTCTTATATTCTAAGTTTTACGCAAATGCAGCTGCTGTAGGTAGCTCCCACATTAATTTATACATATTACGAATCACTTTATCCATTGCCTTATTTGAAAGTACAAAGTTAACCACACAATTGGTTAGAAACCAAGATAAATTTGAAAAGATTTCATATAAATTTTCATTCAATTTTAATTATTTATTCCAGATTCTAAAGCTTGGTTTAGATCCTTAATAACATCATCTACATGCTCTAAACCTACAGAGATTCTTATTAGTCCGTCTGTAATCCCCGACTCCAGTCTATCCGATTTAGAGAGTTTACTATGCGTGGTAGATGCGGGGTGAGTTATTATACTTCTGGTGTCTCCTAAATTTGCAGATATTGAGCATAATTTTATTGAATCTATAAAATTTCTTCCGGCATCAATTCCTTTTTTGATTTCAAAAGCAATCACATTTCCACCTAGTTTCATTTGCTTTTTGGCAATTTTATATTGGGGATGAGATTTTAAAAATGGATATTTTACCTTCGAAATTGCAGCATGATTTTCTAAGAACTTTGCGACTTTAAGTGCGTTTTCACAATGCTTTTCCAGACGCACCGGCAAGGTTTCTAAACTTTTGGATAATACCCATGCGTTAAATGGAGACATTGAGGGTCCGGTATTTCTTGAAAATAAGTATATTTCTCTAATAAGATCTGCTCTCCCCACGGTTATCCCACCCAGAACTCTACCCTGACCATCTATTAATTTTGTTGCAGAGTGAATAACCAGATCTGCCCCAAAATCTATCGGGTTTTGAAGGTAAGGTGTTGCGAAGCAATTATCAATGATCAAAATAAGATGGTGCTTTTTAGCAATCTTACCCAGTTTTTCCAGATCCAAAACATCTACCCCGGGGTTTGTTGGGGATTCCGCAAATAAAATTTTAGTTTCTGGTTTTATTAAACTTTCAATAGTATCCAGTTCATCTATATTAAAATAACTATGTGAAATATTCCATTTAGGAAAATACTGAGAAAACAAGCCGTGAGTAGATCCAAATAAAGATCTGGAAGCTACTATATGATCTCCGCTATTTAATAATGCAGCCAAACTGGAAAACACAGCTGCCATTCCAGAAGCAAAAGCAAATCCAGCCTCTGCTTTTTCCATTAACACCATTTTATCTATAAACTCTGAGGTATTTGGATTTGAATATCTACTATAAATATTTCGATCTTTTTCCTCAGCAAAAGATGCGCGCATATCTTCTGAATCTTCGAAAACATAGCTCGATGTTAAATACAAAGGAACCGAATGCTCTAAATTTTGAGTTCTCTCTGCCTGTGTCCTGATAGCTGTAGTTTCTATATGTGTATTGTCCATTTTTATTTTATTATATGCATTCAAGTTTTTCTGAGATCTTTAAAAGATCGGACAACACTCCTCTTGAAGTCACCCTTGCTCCAGCACCGGCACCTTGAATAACAATGGGCCTATTTCCATAGTTTTTAGTATAAATTTCGAAGGAAGCATCAGCTTCCTGTAAGCTTCCAAAGGGAGAGTTTCTTTTTTCTGTTACCAACTTTACCTCTAATTGTCCGCTAGCTACACCTAACTCTCCAATATGCCTTAAAACCTCATCTGCCTTTAAATTTGATCTACGTTCTTCAAAATTTAAATTCAGTTCTTGTTGATTTTCGTTAAAATGAGAAATGGAACTCTTTCCATTTAAATGATTTGGAACCAGATTTTCTATCTTAACTTCCGTAAGTTCTTTTATGATATTAATCTCTCTGGCAAGGATCAATAATTTTCTGCCAACATCTTTTCCTGAGAGATCTATTCTTGGATCTGGCTCTGTAAGCCCTTTATTTCTTGCTTCGTCTAAAACTTCAGAAAAGGTTCTATTATTACTGGAAAATGAATTAAAAATATAACTTAAAGAGCCCGAGAAGATCCCTCTTATTTTAGTTATCTCTTCTCCCGCTAAGTGAAGATCTTGTACGGTTTTAATTACAGGTAATCCAGCCCCCACATTGGTTTCATATAAAAATTGTTTGTCGTGCTTTTTTAATTCTAGTCTTAAATCTTTATAAAATTTATCTGATAATGAATTAGCGGTTTTATTGGCGGCAACTATATTAAATCCATTTCTTATTAATTCCTTATAATTCTTTACAAACTTCTCACTTGCCGTAGCATCTACAGCGATTAAATTGGTGAGTTTCTCTTTTTTAACATGATTTATAATTTGCGATAATTTATAGGGATACCCATAAGATTTAAAATCTGCCTCCCATGAGTTATTGATGTCATCCTTGTTATAAAAAGCGATTTTAGAATTCACTATAACCGCAAGTTTGATATCTATCTGAGAAGAATTAAAAATTTTGGATCGACTCTCCAATATCTGATTTATTAAGGAACTCCCTACATTACCGACTCCGAAAAGCACTATGTTTATTGTTTTCATTTTGTTTATTACTATGGTTGAATATTGGATTTAAAAAGGATGCTACTTGAGATGTTTCTATTAAAAATGCATCATGTCCATGTATGGATCTAATTTCATGAATACTTATATTTTCTTTGATGAGGGACAAGTTTACATAAGTATCCCAATTCTCATTGGCTGTAAATAACCCATCAGAATTAATTGTGATTATATGAATGTCGCCGCTAATTTTTGATGCCGCATTTAAATGATCTCCACTCCCCAAGCTTATATCTGAAGTTGAAAGCAAATGGTTCATTAATTTGTAAGCTGCCAATTGATATCTATTTTCCAGTTGTTTACCATGGTGCTCTAGCCAGTCTTCAATATTTCCAGTGCCATTTGTATTGTTTTGGTTAGAGGTGAATTTAGAAATAAAAGATTCCGGACTTCTATATATAGTCATTGCATGCATTCTGGCATCTGCCACGGGATTTACAGAATTATTTAAGATCTGTTCCTGCACCTTACATTGTGCCTTTACCCACGGCGTAGCTTTATAATCTGTTGCTATTGGAATTAAATGTTCAAAGAGATCTGGATCTAAAACTGCCTGTTCCCATAACAAAGCTCCCCCAATAGAGCCACCAATTCCTGCATATATTTTGGAGATACCTAATTGTTTTAAGGCTTCAGAATAAATTTTAGCAATGTCCCTAAGTGTGAAATCTTTATAATTTAATAATAAATGAGACTCCACACCATCAAACCCATTCCCGGGATTATTAAATGCCAGAACGGTATACTCTTGAAGATCGATGCTTTTATCAAGCCCAATTATTTCTTGCCACCAACCATTTTTCCCTGTTACTTCTGAATTTCCCGTGAGTGCATGATTCACCATAACTATTGGTGCAGTCCCTATTTCCCTACCAAAGGTTTGATAGGTCAACTGGAGCTCCTGAATAGTTCCTGCACTGTTCTTAAAATTGGAGATGTTTATCTTTTGAAGCATTTCTACCTATATTTAAAATTAATAAAACCACAAAGCTCGGGGAACCTGGTAAGGCGGGCCTGCCCGAATCAATCAGGCGGGTTAAACCCTAGGAGGGATGAAAAGAGCAATCGGAAATTTCGCATGAGGATTTGGTAATTCCGATTGTCTTCATCCACAAACAAATTATTTTAAAACCTTTTTACCGATCTTGGAAAATGCCTGTTTAAGATCGGATTTAAGATCTTCCAGATCCTCCAATCCTACAGAAAGCCTTATTAGATCTTTGGTAACTCCGGTAGATTCCTGTTGTTCATCACTTAATTGTTGATGAGTTGTACTGGCGGGATGAATTATTAAGGATTTGGTATCCCCAATATTTGCAAGCAAGGAGAAAATAGTAGTTTCATCGGCAATCACCTTTGCAGCATCAAAACCTCCTTCTACTCCAAAGGTCACCACACCGCTTTGCCCCTTAGGTAAATATTGCTGTGCAAGTTCATAATATTCACTGCTCTTAAGTCCCGGGTAATTCACCCATTTTACCTGCTCTTGTTCTTGTAACCATTTAGCCAATGCCAACGCATTTTCACTGTGTTTTTTGATCCTGATCTCTAAAGTTTCCAAGCCTTGAATGATCTGAAAAGCATTGAAAGGACTTAATGCCGCACCATGATCCCGCAATCCTTCTATTCTTACTTTTGCAATAAAGGCTGCTTCCTTTAAAACATCATGATAAACAAGACCATGATAACCTGCAGAAGGCTCGGTGAATTCCGGGAATTTCCCATTAGCCCAGTCAAATTTACCGGCATCTATAATTACACCTCCAAGAGAAGTCCCATTCCCATTGATGTATTTGGTAAGGGAATGAATAACAATATCTGCCCCGTACTGGATCGGATTTAAAAGCGAAGGAGTCGCTACCGTATTATCCACGATCAAAGGAACTTTGTGCGATTTTGCATGTTTAGAAATAGCCTTGATATCTAATACATCTAATTTTGGATTCCCAAGTGATTCTATAAAGAAAACCCTGGTGTTTTCTTGGGCTGCTTTTTGAAAGTTTTCCGGATTGGATGGATCTACAAAAGTGGTGGTAATCCCAAATCTTGGCAAGGTTACATTTAGAAGATTATAGGTACCTCCATAAAGACTATTGGAAGCTACAATGTGATCTCCAGATCTTAGTAAGGTTAACAAAGTGGTGTTGATGGCTGCAGTACCAGATGCGGTTACCACTGCTCCAATACCACCTTCCAAAGCAGCCAATCTTTGCTCGAGAATATCGTTGGTTGGATTGTTAAGTCTGGTGTAAATAAATCCCGGTTCTGCCAAAGCGAATAGTCTGGCAGCGTGATCTGAATCTTTAAAAACATACGAAGATGTTAAATAGATAGGAACCGCTCTAGTTCCTCCATTGGTAGTTACATCGTGACATGCATGCAGTGCGTTTGTTGCGAATTGTTGTGTGCTCATGATTTTTGTTTTAAAGGTTTATTTTGATATTAAATGATTTTGATTTTGCTGAAATAAAAAATCCCTCTGGCAGATTTGCCAGAGGGATTTAGGAATTGAATTATATAAAACTAATTTACATCCTGAATTTTTGGCAATAACGGCTTGTTGCGTACATCATACACATTTGCATATTGCAGCACATTATTGAAATATTTGAGAAAGTTATTTTCATTTTATTTTGATCGAGCTGAATTTAATCGGCGTTTTTAAAATTCCATTTTGACTTATATAAACAAAAAAAGCCGCTGCGGTTGGCAGCGGCTTTTGCAATTCTTATAAGTTAAGTTTTATGCAATAGTGAACGCTGCGGGTTTCCCCAACATCATCATACACATATTACACATTACTTGATTCATCTTGTTAAAATCTATTTTACAAATTTAACGACAGAATCTTTTATAAAACAAATTTAATTTCAATTATTTTTCAAAAAACTTAATTAACCTACTGAATATCAGTCCTTCGGAAGAAATCATTTTCTTTGCGCTAAGGATTGAGCGATTGTTTGAGCTCTCCCGAACTTTTTTATCGGGAAGCGAGTCGTGAAAGCCTGACGCGAGCCTTTTGGCAAAGCGGAGCGCTCAACAATTATTAAAAAAGAAGTTAAAGAATGACGACATTCAATCTAATTTTATACATTTGCCTCTTACGATTACAGGGAATGATTTGACTGATTGCTACCCTTAAAAAATGCTAAAGCAGTGTAAACTTCGCTAGCAATTCCCGTCAAAGATTTTCTTACTTACTAATTAAAAAGACAAGAATGGCGTATTTATTCACTTCAGAGAGTGTTTCTGAAGGACACCCAGATAAAATAGCTGACCAAATCAGTGATACCTTACTAGACAATTTTTTAGCTTTTGATGAGAATTCCAAGGTTGCCTGTGAAACTCTTGTAACTACAGGGCAAGTTGTTCTTGCTGGAGAAGTAAAAAGCAATACTTATATAGATGTACAAAATATTGCCCGTGAGGTAATTAACGATATTGGTTATACCAAAGGAGCCTACAAATTTAGTGGGGATTCTTGTGGTGTAATTTCTTTGATCCATGAACAATCTCAGGACATTAACCAAGGGGTAGATCGTGGTGAAAAAGAGGAACAAGGTGCTGGAGATCAAGGAATGATGTTTGGTTACGCAACCAACGAGACCGAAAATTACATGCCTTTGGCATTAGATATTTCTCACAAGATCCTAATTGAATTGGCAAAATTACGCCGAGAAGGAAAAGAGATCACTTATTTAAGACCAGATTCTAAAAGTCAGGTTACTATTGAATATAGTGATGAGAATGTACCTCAGCGAATTGAAGCCATCGTGATCTCCACGCAACATGACGAGTTTGATGAAGATGACAATGCGATGTTGAGCAAGATCAAGAAAGACATGGTGGAAATTTTGATTCCGCGTGTAATAAAATTATTTCCTCAATATGTACAGGAATTGTTTAATGATGAGATCACCTACCACATTAATCCAACCGGAAAGTTTGTAATTGGAGGCCCACATGGAGATTCTGGACTAACAGGAAGAAAGATCATTGTAGATACTTACGGTGGAAAAGGAGCTCACGGAGGTGGTGCTTTTTCTGGTAAAGATCCAAGTAAAGTAGATAGATCTGCAGCTTATGCAGCAAGACATATCGCTAAAAACTTAGTAGCAGCGGGTGTTGCAGATGAAGTTTTAGTTCAGGTTTCTTATGCAATTGGCGTTGTAAAACCAACATCTATCTCTGTAGATACATATGGCTCTAAAAATGTAGAACTTTCTAATGGCGAGATCGCTAAGAAAGTAGCAGAGATCTTCGATATGCGTCCTGCAAGTATAGAAAGCAGATTGAAGCTTAGAAATCCTATTTATAGAGAAACTGCGGCTTATGGGCATATGGGAAAAGAACCTAGAACCATTACCAAAATTTTTGAAAGTCCTTATTCTGGAAGAATTGTAAGAGAAGTAGAACTATTCACTTGGGAAAAACTGGATTATGTAGATCAAGTAAAAGAAGCTTTTGGACTGAACTAATTCCCAGCTTAAATAATATATTATAAAAAAGGCCACTAGAAATAGTGGCCTTTTTTTTATTTCAGAAAAAATTCTTCGGAAAGCTTTAACAAGTTATAGCATATTAAAACGCTAATTTTAAGATTCAACAAAATCTTACCTATGTCACTCTTCGGAAAAGTAAAAAATACGATCAATCTCTTAAAGTCGGTAGATATGAATCAGCTGGCCAAAATAAGTCAAACTATAGATATTCCTGAAGCAATGGACGCTTTGGGTAATTTAGATGAGCGCCAATTAAAAGGCCTCATGAAAATGCTGAAAACCAAAAAGAAAAAAGGGCAACATAACCTGCCTCCTATAGATGGGGATTTTTACAATCTAGATCTAAAATTGAGTCCGGAACAGCGTGAGCTTCAGCTAAGGGTTCGGAATTTCATGGAAGATGAAGTAAAACCTTTGGTAAATGATCATTGGAATAGAGCGGCATTCCCATTTGAGATCATAGAAAAATTTAAAAAACTAAATATTGTAGGCCTTCCTTACGAGGGATATGGCTGCCCAAATTTACCTTTCTTAATGGAAGGAATTATTGCCCAAGAAATTGCCAGAGTAGATGTTTCTATTTCTACCTTTTTTGGAGTGCATAGCGGACTTGCAATGGGATCTATTTATCTGTGCGGAAGTGAAGAACAAAAACAGGAATGGTTGCCCCAAATGCAGAAGTTAGAGAAAATTGGAGCTTTTGGACTAACAGAACCAGAGGGAGGATCTGGAGTATCACAAGGAATGGAAACCACTTGTAAATTCGATGGAGAGAATTGGATCTTGAACGGACAGAAAAAGTGGATCGGGAATGCCACTTTTGCCGATGTTATTATTATCTGGGCGAGAGATGAAGATTCTAATAAGGTTAAAGGTTTTATAGTAAGAAAAGAAAATCCGGGTTTCGAAGCTGAAAAGATGGAAGACAAAATGGCTTTGAGAATAGTTCAAAACGCCATCATTACTTTAACAGAATGTAAGATTCCCGAAAGTGATAGATTACAAAAGGCAGATTCCTTTAGAGACACAGCTAAAGTTTTAAAAATGACACGTGCAGGAGTAGCATGGCAAGCAGTTGGCTGTGCACGTGGTGCATATGAAAGCGCATTAAAATACACCAAAAAACGAGAGCAGTTTGGAAGACCTATTGCATCCTACCAATTAATTCAGAATCATCTTGTAGAGATGCTTTCCAACTTAACAGCCATGCAAACTATGGTTTTCAGGCTTTCTGAATTACAAGATCAGGAACTTTTAACCGATGAACATGCTTCATTGGCTAAGGTATATTGCAGTATGAGGATGAGAGATGTGGTAAGTAGAGCTCGAGAAGTGTTAGGTGGAAATGGAATATTATTGGAATATGATGTAGCAAGATTTGTTGCAGATGCCGAAGCAATTTATAGCTATGAGGGTACCAAGGAAATAAACACACTTATTGTAGGACGTGCCATTACTGGTTATAGTGCCTTCGTAAATTAAAACATTAAAAAATGTCAGTTTTATTAATATGCACAGGAAGAGATCCACAAGTCTGGGTAAACGCAATTAGAGAACAACAACCTAATGTTAAGTTGTATGTATATCCGGAAGTGCATGATCCCCAGGAAATCACCTTTGTAGTAACATGGAAGCATCCAAAAGGTGTTTTTAACAGATATCCAAATTTAGAGGTAATCGCATCAATTGGAGCGGGAGTAGATCATATTATCAGCGATCCTGAAATTCCTAAAAGAGCACTAATTACTCGTGTTATAGATGAGCAACTTACTAAGGATATGAGCACTTTCGTGTTAGCTTTAGTATTAGATAAAATTAGAAATGTCTCTATACACCACAGTGAAAAAAAATGGAGCCCACTACCCTATCATACTTTAGATGAAGAAAATATTGGGGTAATGGGTCTTGGAGTATTGGGAAAAGCTGTGGCTTTAAACTTGTCCAGTAATGGTTTTAAAGTTTCTGGTTGGTCTAAGTCTAGAAAACACATTGATGGAGTGAGTACGTATCACGGAGAAAAAGGTTTGAATGATTTTCTGAAAGATACCAGTATATTAATCTGTTTATTGCCATTAACTTCAGAAACAGATAGCATTCTAAATAAGGAATTATTTGAAAAATTACCAAAAGGGGCTTATATTATAAATGTTGCCCGTGGGGAACATTTGGTAGAACATGATCTATTAGAAATGCTGGACAAAGGACATCTTTCTGGAGCAAGTCTGGATGTATTTAGAACAGAACCTTTACCAGAAGAACATCCTTTTTGGAAACATCCAAAGATTCATATTACCCCACATATTGCAAGTGTTACAGATCCTAAAAAGGTCGTACATCAGCTTATGGAAAATTATATGCATTTAAAGAACCGAGAACCTTTAAAAAACGTGGTGGAATTGAAAAAGGAATACTAAAAAAACAGCTATGAGTACAGGATTTAAAAATATCATGGTAGCGGTAGATTTTAACGATGCCGTTGGAAAATTAATGAGTTATGCCGAAGCATTAGCCTTGCAATTTGAAGCTAAGATCTGGGTGGTTCATGTTGCAGATCCAGATCCAGATTTTGTAGGATATGAACCGGGACCTCAATATATACGAGATTTTAGAGCGGATGAGTTGCGAGATGAACATAAAAAACTTCAGAACATTACCAACATGTTCCTTGACAAAAAAATTGAATCTGCCGCATTGCTTATACAAGGTTCTACAGTAGAAACTGTTTTAAATGAAGCTAAAAAACTACATGCGGATCTACTAATAGTAGGCAACCATAAACATAGTTTCTTACATAATTTATTATCTGAAAGTGTGTCACTTGAGCTATTAAAGAATGGGAATATCCCATTGCTCACTATTCCAATAGACGAAAATTAACTTTTAGATTTTAGCACACTTACTGTAACCAACAATTGTCCAATATGTCGTTGGGTATGTTCTGCAGCATGAAATAGCAGTCCGATTACAGAAGATGGCAACTGTTTTCTACCAACCCCTCGAAATTCCGTTAAGCTGGAAACCGGTATAGATTCTAGCTTTCTGAGGACCTGTTCTATTTTGTGGCCGAATTCTTCAATCAAGCTTTCCGATGTAATATCACTATCCGGAACTCCTTCCCTTTTTAAATAGGTTAGTTGTCCTTCACTTAAATTCTCAGCTTCCACATAAGTAAACAATCTATCTAAAAGCCCTGAGAGATGTTGCAAATGAAACCCTACTGAAGCCCTTCCTGAAGGCTTTTCCCAAAGCAAATTGTCTGGAAAATCTATCATATATTTCTTCAGTTCCATTTTAGACTGCAGCAAAGAATGAACAATGGGCTGTAAAAGATCTGGAGTACCTTCTATTTTACCTCTAAGCCAATATTCGGGAAGCTCTTTCTCTTTCATAGTTTAAGTATCTTAAGTTTATGTAAAAATAAAAGAAATGGTATCTTTAGCTATCCTATAAATACATAAATATGTTTGAAAAAAGATTACTCACGCTAGCATTGGTGATTCTCTCCACTACATTATTCTCTCAGGAAAAAGACAAAAAAGATAAATGGGATGTATCTAATCCATACACTAAGGATTGGAAGATCAATGAAGTTCCTTTAAGTACAGATGAAGGAACCTGGATGAATTTAGATGTGAGCCCAGATGGTAATAAGATAGTTTTCGATCTTTTAGGAGATATATTTAGCATGCCTATTTCGGGTGGAAAAGCAAAGCTTCTTAGATCTGGAATGCCTTATGAAGTACAGCCAAGATTTAGTCCGGATGGAAGTAAGATTCTTTTTACCAGTGATGCCGGCGGAGGAGACAATATATGGGTCATGGATGCTGAAGGTGAAAACGCAAAACAGCTAACCACTGAAGATTTTAGATTATTAAATAACGGAGTTTGGACCGCAGATGGAAACTCAATTATCGCAAGAAAACATTTTACTTCAGGACGTTCCTTGGGAGCTGGAGAAATGTGGCAATATCATATTGCAGGTTCAGCAGGGCTTCAGTTAACCGAAAGAAAGAACGATCAACAAGACGTGAATGAACCAAGTACTTCGCCAGATGGAAGGTATTTGTATTATAGTGAGGATATGTATCCTGGTGGTAACTTTCAGTATAACAAAGATCCGAACAAACAGATCTATGTGATAAAAAGATATGATTTTGAAACAGGAGAAACCCTTGTAATTACAGGAGGTTCTGGGGGAGCTGCGCGACCTCAGATTTCCCGAGATGGAACCAAATTGGCTTTTATAAAAAGGGTTCGAACAAAAACAGTCTTATATGTACATGATCTAAAAACTGGTGAAGAGCGACCGGTTTATGACAATCTAAGTAAAGATCAGCAAGAGGCATGGGCTATTTTTGGAGTATATCCAGGATTCAGTTGGATGCCGAATAACAAAGAAGTAGTGATCTGGAGTGAAGGAAAGATAAAACGCATCAATGTGGAGACTTCTGATGTGAAAGAAATTCCTTTTAATGCGGAAACCACCATAAAAATTGCTGAAGCGCATCATTCTAGTCCGAAGGTGTTTTCAGAAAAATTCACCGCAAAAGCTATACGAAATGCGGTGACTTCACCAAATGGAAAAACGTTAGTGTTTCATGGATTAGGATTTCTTTGGAAAAAGGAACTTCCAAATGGAAAACCTCAACGTTTAACAAAAGACACCGATTTTGAATTTGACCCTTCTTTTTCTCCAGACGGGAAGTCGGTTATCTATGTAACATGGGACGATCAAAATAAAGGAAGTATAAAAAAGGTTTCACTTTCAGGTGGAAATCCTTCAGCATTAACTCAAGAAAAAGGAATCTACAGAAACCCATCTTTTTCTAGAGCAGGAGGTAAAATTGTATTCACAAAAGAATCTGGAAATACAGATCTAGGCGAAACTTTTACGAAAGAACCTGGAATTTATCTAATGAGTGCAGATGGCAAGAATTCAGAAAAAATAAATAAAGAAGGAGATTTCCCTGTTTTCAATAAAGATGATTCAAGGATCATTTTTCAAACCGGAGGATACCTGTTCGGAAATCTTACTAAAAGTTTAAAAAGTATAGATCTTAATGGAGAAGATGAACGTGTGCATTTTACTTCAAAATATGCAAATCGCTTGATTCCTAGTCCGGATAATAAATGGATCGTATTTTCAAATTTACATAAAGCCTATGTGGCGCCTTTTGTAATGACAGGGAAGCCAATAGATCTTGATGGAAAATCGAAAGCATTTCCTGTAACCCAGATCACAAAAGATGCAGGGATCAATTTACACTGGTCTAACAATAGCGATAAGGTTCACTGGACTTTGGGAGATGAATATTTCACAAATGAGATAGACCAAAAATTTACCTTCCTGGAAACTTCCCCCGATTCAATTTCAGCAATGACTGAGACTGGTTTAAAAATAGGTTTACAAGCAAAGACAGATGTACCAAAAGGAAAAATTGCATTTACCAATGTGCGTATTATTACCATGGAAGGTGACAATGTAATTGAAAATGGAACGCTTGTGGTAGATGAAAATAAAATAGTTGCTCTTGGAAACGCTAGTGATATTGAGATTCCTAAAAACACTAAGATCTACGATCTAACCGGCAAAACTATTATGCCAGGAATTGTAGATGCTCATGCGCATATTGGAGCCTTTAGATATGGGATTAGCCCTAATAAACACTGGCCTCTTTATGCAAATCTTGCCTTTGGAGTAACCACTTCTCATGATCCGTCTGCTTTAAGCGAAACGGTTTTTGGAATGGCAGAAATGATTAAAAGTGGAGAAATGGTGGGACCAAGATTATTTTCTACAGGAATAATAATTTATGGTGCCGATGGCGATTTTAAAGCAGACATCAACAGTTTGGAGGATGCGCGCTCTGCCCTAAGAAGAACGAAAGCCTTTGGTGCAAATTCTATAAAGAGTTACAATCAGCCTAGAAGAGAGCAACGCCAGCAAGTGATGCAAGCTGCCAAAGAATTAGATCTAAATGTGGTTCCTGAAGGAGGAAGTACTTTTTTCCATAATATGAGTATGATCATAGATGGCCATACAGGAATTGAACATAATATTCCTGTGGCTCCGGTTTATAAAGATGTATTAACTCTATGGGGAAATAGCAACACAGGCTATACTCCTACTCTAATCGTGAATTACGGAGGAATTAATGGAGAGTTTTACTGGTACGAAAAATCGAATGTTTGGGAGAATGAAAAGTTATTGACCTTCACCCCGCGTTTCATTGTAGATTCCAGATCTCGCCGCAGAGAGATGCTTCCACAAGAAGAGTATGACAATGGGCCTATCCTAGTTTCGGAAACTGCAAAAGCATTGAGCGATAAAGGAGTAAAGGTTAACCTAGGTGCACACGGACAGTTACAAGGACTTGGAGCACATTGGGAATTGTGGTTATTACAAATGGGCGGAATGACTAATATGGAAGCTTTAAGAGCGGCAACAATTAATGGAGCCGAATACCTTGGAATGGGTAGCGAAATTGGATCTTTGAAAGTTGGAAAACTGGCAGATCTTATAGTTTTGGGCAAAAATCCATTGGAAGATATCAATAATTCTAATACAGTAGAATTTACTATGGTTAACGGACGTTTATTTGAATCTGCAACCATGAATGAAATTGGAAATAATCCGAAGGAACGAAGTGATTTTTATTGGGAGAACAATAATTACAATCAGGCGTTTCCATGGCACGAGAGCACCCAAAGTTTTACTGCTCCAGGTTGTACTTGCCAAGCTACTCACAACTAAAAGTTTTCTATAATAAATGAGAAGAGTTAAATTATACAATCCATTTAAAAGCCGAATGATCGATGAAAAACTCATTCGGGAGCATTTGGCTTTGGAGAGAACGAAATTAGCAAACGAGCGAACACTGCTCTCTTACATTCGTTCTTCATTATATCTTTTTATTGGAGGATTAGCAATTTTACAGATCAAGGAATATGAGCATGTTCAATGGCTAGGGTATTTATCTTTATTCATTTGCATTGTATTCATATCTATTGGTATCTACCGGTATATTCATCTTAACAGAAAACTTCGGAAATTATTACAGCCCGATGATAAGGATAATTCTAAAAATGAAGAGTTTGAACCCGATCTATAACCATAATTAATTTAACTGATATTGCAATCTGTAGTTCATTATTCACTTCATTTTCTCGCTATAGGGATTATTGCATATTTGTATGATAAGAAAAATTGGAATCAAAACTGGTTGATTCTAGCTCTCACCATGTTGGTAGATATAGATCATATTTTTGCCACACCATTATTCGATCCAAATAGATGTGGAATTGGCTACCATCCTTTACACTCTGGAATTCCGATATTCATTTACTTTGCTGGGATGTTCTTAATTAAGAATAGAGTCTTAAAATTGATCTTTATTGGCTTATTCTTTCATATGATCACTGATTTTATTGATTGTCTATGGATGTTTTCAGAATGTAACGACTGCTATTTAAAGTCTGAGTTTTACAATTGGATTCAATTTTTCAAAAATTAAAAAACCCTACAACTTTCGCTATAGGGTTTCTTTTCATCCTTCCTTCTTGTTGAGGTAGGATATTTCTTCTTCCTTAAGCAAGCGAGATCTAATAATAAAACGTTTGCCTAAAGGGATCTCCAGAGAAAAACTTGCTCCTCGCCCATTGGTGAGATCTACAGTGAGATGTGTATGTTTCCAATATTCAAACTGATCATGGCTCATATAAAATGGAACCCCAGAAACTTCTCCTAAGAAAATATCATTATCGTCTATATAGAAATCTTCTTTAGGTAATAGCATTGGAGAGGATCCGTCACAACATCCACCACTTTGGTGAAAGATCACTTCCCCGTGTTGTTGCTTCAGTTTTTCTACTATCTCTGCAGCTTCCTCTGTTATTTCCACCCTTTTAAATTCCATAGTTGTCAATTTTCTAAAAGAAACCTAGTTTCTTTTTATCATAAGAGATCAACATGTTTTTGGTTTGTCTGTAATGATTAAGCATCATTAAATGATTCTCACGACCAAAACCAGATTTTTTATAACCTCCAAAGGGCGCATGTGCTGGATAATCATGATAACAATTCACCCATACTCTACCAGCTTTGATAGCACGAGGGATTTGATAAAGTTGATGCGCATCTCTGGTCCAAACTCCAGCTCCTAATCCGTATAAGGTGTCGTTGGCAATTTCAATGGCTTCGGCTTCATCTTTAAAGGTACAAACTGCAACCACAGGCCCAAAGATCTCTTCCTGAAAAACGCGCATTTTATTATGTCCCTTTAAAATAGTTGGCTGTATATAGAATCCATTAGAAAGGTCTCCATCTAATTTTTTAGCTCCACCACCTGTTAATACTTCTGCACCTTCTTCTTTTCCTATTTCAATATAAGATAAAATCTTTTCATGCTGATCATTAGAAGCCTGAGCTCCCATCATGGTGTTCATATCGAATGGATCTCCCATTTTTATAGCTTCAGTTCTGGCGATCACTTTTTCAATAAACGCATCATAAATGTCTTCCTGAATTAATAATCTCGATGGAGCAGTACAAACCTCCCCTTGATTGAAGGCAAATAGAACAGCACCTTCTATACATTTATCAAGAAAATCATCATCATGATCCATGATACTGCTAAAAAAGACATTTGGAGATTTTCCTCCCAATTCCATAGTAACCGGATTCAAATTCTTTGAAGCATATTGCATAATTAACTGACCTGTAGTAGTTTCTCCTGTAAAAGCCACTTTATCTACTTTACCACTGGAAGCTAAAGGTTTTCCAGCTTCCGGACCAAAACCATGGATCACATTAAACACACCGGGAGGTAAAAGATCACCTATTTTTTCAGCAAGAAAAGTTGCAGATGCAGGAGTTTGTTCTGCAGGTTTTAAAACCACACAATTTCCTGATGCTAATGCGGGAGCAACCTTCCAGGCAAGCATTAAAAGTGGAAAATTCCAGGGAATTATTTGTGCCACAACTCCTAGAGGTTCTCTTATTATTAAAGAAACCGTGTTCTCATTAAGTTCTGATGCCGATCCTTCTTCAGCTCTAATAACCGATGCAAAATATCTAAAGTGATCTACCGCAAGTGGCACATCTGCATTCACCGTTTCTCTTATCGCTTTACCGTTATCTGCAGTTTCCATCTGTGCAAATTCATTTAAATTTGCTTCAATAACATCTGCTATCTTATTTAAGATTGTAGACCTCTCCGCAACCGAGGTTTTTCCCCAAGCATCTTTAGCATTATTAGCAGCTTCAATGGCTTTTTTCACATCGCTTTCTTTAGAACGAGGATATTTGGCTAATAATTTATTATCTATTGGAGAGTGGTTTTCGAAATACTCCCCATCATCTGGAGCTTCAAATTTTCCATTTATAAAGTTGCCGTATTTTTCTTTGAACTTTGGTTTTGAATAATTCATAGTGTCTTTATTAAAATTTATTGATTATAAATTTCTATATTTAAACTTATAAAAAATTGAACTTTTCTACTTAAGACTATTACATTTCTATCAATTTCATAATTTTAGAATACCTTGAATACAAATTTGTTAAAATACAAGAGTTCCAGAAAACTAAATACTTTTATAGAAAATAGAACTATTTATAGTGCAGATCATGCAGAACTTAATGTATTCGAAACTCAACAAGCTGCTGAAAAAGTAGATCTGCAATTTGGATTTCCAATTATTGCGAGTATGCTTACCGGAAAAAAAGTAATGCATCTTAAGAATAAAGATCCCTTTGAATTTTATCCAGGAGAATCGGTTGTTTTGCCTGCCAATGAAAAAATGCTTATCGATTTCCCATTAGCAACAATAGAAAAACCAACCCACTGTTTGGCCTTAGGAATAGATCCCGATAAAATAAAAGAAACAGTTGAACTATTCAATGAAAACACCCGAATAGAATTTGAAAACGACGCACATAATTTCGACACCAACTCCATACATTTAAATAATAACGAACAAGTTCAATTAGTTTTGAACAGGATCTTTCAAACCTTTTTAAGTGGAAATAAAGCTAAAGATGTTTTGGTAGATCTTATGGTAAAAGAGTTAATTATACGATTACTGCAAACTAAGGCCAAATTGATGTTGGTGGATAATACCACGCTTTTCGATAATAATAGAATGGCATTTATCGTAAAATACATGAGAGATCATCTTACCGAAAACATTTCTGTAGATAAACTTGCTAGTAAAGCTTGTATGAGCACTTCTAACTTTTATAGAACCTTTAAAAACACCTTAGGTGAATCGCCAATAGATTATTTAAATGCTGAACGCATTAAATTTGCAAAACGACTCATACAAAATACCAACTATAAATTTGCAGATATCGCATTTAAATCTGGGTTTAATAATATTAGTTATTTCAACCGACAATTTAAAAGACTGGAAAAGATCACCCCGAACCAATATCGCAGTTTATTTAATTCTTAATAAAATTTCCAGATTAATTTAAATCTTTTAATTCCCAGTAGCGATTTCTGCCAAATTGGATAATGCTGTAGAAATTTGCTCTAATACTTCGTCATTCTCTTCAATCAAATGTCTGGAAGCAAGATAATATGGATCATTATAAGATATATTCACGGTTCCGTCTTCAGATTCCCAAACCAATATTTTCTGAGGTAGGTCTAAACCTATAGATTGTTTATTTTGCATTAATGGAGACCCTAAATTTGGATTTCCGAAAATAATGATCTTGGTTGGCCTTAACTCTAAACCTACACTAGCTGCATTTAATTGATGGTCTAATTGTGCAACAATACTTAAATTTTCATTTGAGGCAATCGCATTTTCTAAAGCGCTGTAAGTAGATTCAAAATCCTGAGTACTTTTAACTGTAATAATCCCTTCTTTAAATTCTACGGATAAATCTGTAGCGCGTTTAATTTCTGAAGAAGTAGCTGCTTTTGTTAAATTCCCTAAAGCCGTTGAAATCTGCGGTAAAGTGTTAACACCCTGAAGACCATGTCTGGTTTCCAAATAAGAAACACTATTGAAAATTGCATAAACCGTATTATCTGAATTTTGAAAAAACAATACTTTTTGTGGTAAATCCAAACCCGCGAGTTGATTTTTTTGCATTAAAGGAGTTCCAAGCAAAGGATTTCCAAAAAATACGATTTTCGTTGGATTAACAACACGACCTGTAGTTCTGGCATTTGCTGCATGATCTACTTCTGCAACAATAGAAATAGCATTATTGGCATTCAGAGAATCTATAAAAATGGCATAGGTGTTAGTAAAATTATTTTTGCTTTCAGAATATTTTGTACCAGTGATATTAATTTCTTCAGAAGAAAGAACAACATCTCCTGGATCGTCATCATTGCATGAATTTAAAATAAACAGGAAACTAAATAGCGATATAAATTTGATCATTTTTAATATATTTTCGATTAATATAGCTCAAAAGCTTTTTTGTAGCTTCATCTTTATAAATCTTTAACCCTCTATGTTAAAAATGTTGAAATATAATGTCGATTGAATGCTTTGTTAGAATTAGAGAATCAGCAATATTTATCCTAAAACTTGTATCTTTACCAGCTTTAAATTACTTTCATCAGCCTCAAAAATAAATAGCAACAAATAATAATATATGCACGTAGCCATTGCAGGAAATATAGGATCTGGGAAAACCACCCTCACAAAGTTATTAGCAAAACATTATAAATGGGAACCACAATATGAAGATGTTTTAGAAAACCCTTATCTCGAAGATTTTTACAATAAAATGGAACGTTGGTCTTTTAATCTTCAAATATATTTTCTAAATAGTAGGTTTAGACAAATACTACAGATTAGGGAAAGTGGACAAAAGATTATTCAGGATAGAACCATTTATGAAGATGCTCATATTTTTGCGCCTAATCTTCATGCCATGGGTTTAATGCCAAATAGAGATTTCGAAAATTACAGATCACTTTTCGATCTAATGGAAAGTGTGGTGGAAGGCCCTGATCTTCTAATATATCTAAGAAGCAGCATTCCAAATTTGGTTTCACAGATACATAAACGCGGGCGAGAATATGAAAATTCTATATCTATTGATTATCTTAGTAGACTGAATGAACGTTACGAAGCTTGGGTTCATACATATGATAAAGGGAACTTGCTCGTTATAGATGTAGATAATATAAATTTTGTAGACAATCCGGAGGATCTGGGAGATATCATTAGCAAGATTGACGCTCAACTACACGGGTTATTTTAATTTTTGATGACAATGGAGGCTACCAAACATAAAAGACCGAAACACAAGGGCTCTGCCAAACTTTTTAAAAATCCTATTTTAGAAAAGCTTACGCACACCCACATTGCTGCACCTTTAATTATTTTTACTGTGATCTCTGCCATTCTAATATATTTTGGGATCGTAGAAAAAGGCTTTGAAGTACCAAGTATGATCTTGCTTTTCTTAGGCGGATTGTTCTTTTTTACATTTATAGAATACTTAATGCATAGGTATTTATACCATTTGCCAGTTACTAATCCTAAAAGAGAAAAATTTGTTTATACCATGCATGGTGTACATCACGATTTTCCGAAGGATAAGGATAGATTGGCTATGCCCCCAGTTTTAAGTTTGATCTTGGCCACCATTTTCTTTGTGATCTATAGAAGTGTTATGGGAGATTATGCCTTTGGATTCCTTGCTGGATTCTTGATGGGATATACTGCATATTTAGGTGTTCACTATTCTGTACATGCATTTAAAGTCCCTAATAACTTTTTGAAGATCTTATGGCATCATCATAGTATTCATCACTATAGAGAGCCAGATAAGGCTTTTGGAGTATCCTCCCCACTTTGGGATGTGATATTTAGAACAATGCCTAGAAAGGCTCCTGTAGAACAGCAATCCACCCACTAAAATTATATCTAAATCCCCGCTATAAAAAGAATAGTGGGGATTTATTTTTCTACTTAATAAACCCCATTTCCCGGGCGTGTTCCTCTGCATCTATAGAATTATCTACCATCAATATAGGTGTGGTTTCAAATTCTGTTACAATACTCTTTACCCTGTTCATTTGTCGTTTATGATTTACACTTCTTAAATAGATTGCTAAAATTCTATTAGGATACTGTGCAGCAATATCTGTATAAATGGAAGCGTCATGCTCCCCGCTATCACCAATTAAAATGAACTTAAGTTCCGGATACGTATTTAAAATATTGATAATCTCTTTTTGTTTATGAGGTTTCTCCGGCTTAATAGACCTATCGAAAGGGGTACGGAAATTTCGAAGCAACATTGGTCCCTTCGGAAATTTATTATAATCCATGAATAGCTTTAAATATTGATATAAATTCCACGGACTATTACTAATATAAAAAACCGGATTCTTATTGTCTGCATTTCTTCCTAGGTGAAGTTTCTTATAGAATTCTGCAGCACCTTTAAATGGAATCCTTTTATATGCATTGGTAAGTAAAGAATTTTTAACCAGCCTCCATTTTAAAAATGAGGTAACTCCAGTATGAATAATAGTATCATCTATATCGCTAATAATACCATATTCAGCTTTAATATCTGGAATTAATACTTCCCCTTGGAAATGCTTCCTTTCTTCTGAAGGTGTGGAATCTTCGCTTTTTCTAAATAATAAATTAACTGTCACCCAACCTTCTTCATTGGCTATTGTTGATAGATCTTTTTCGAAAGTTTGTTCAAAAAGAAAATAGCCCTCACTATCTGCTTCAGTTTTAAGGTCTAGAAAATCTGGAATATTTAATTCTATTTTCGCGTGAGGAATTTCAAAGCTATCAAATTGTTTATAGGTAGTTTTAAGGGTATTAAAAAAAGAATGATCTTGTACAATTTCCAGAGGAATATCATCTAAGGCTCTTCCCAAAAGATAAAGATGGTTCCTAGTACCGTAGCTTCTATAGGGTGTAATTAAAACATTTTCAATTTTCTTATTACTAAATAATCTTTTTATTCTTCTAAGCATTCCTTCAATTTAGTTCTAGATCTTAATAGAAAGGTAATTTACCAATATTCAAATATTTGTAATGTAATTGTAGAAGATTTTAGTTAAACTTTAAGAGCATCTATGGAGATTTGGGTTAAATATCGCAACACATATAATCTTCATTATAACTACTCTCTCATCTTTATAACTTAACACTTTGTTCACTAAAATTAGATTTTAATTATCAAGTATTTAACTAAAAGACAATCCCTTACTTTTTAAATTAGTTTCTATAACCATTAAAATATATTATTATGAAAAATCTAGAAGAATTATTTGAACATCAGTTGAAAGATCTATACAGCGCAGAAGATCAATTAATTACTGCCTTACCAAAAATGGTAAAAGCTTCTCACGATTCACAATTAAAAAAAGCTTTTGAAGGTCATTTGGAGGAAACGAAAACTCATAAACAACGCATTGAAGAGATCTGCAAAGAACTTTCTATTAAACCTACAGGAGAAAAATGTAAGGCAATGGAAGGTTTGATTAAGGAGGCTCAATCTATGATTGATGAAAAGGCAGATCCAGAAGTTAAAGATGCTGGGTTAATTGCCGAAGCTCAACGTGTAGAACATTACGAGATCTCTGGTTATGGAACTGCAGTTCGTTTTGCGAAAGAATTAGGCCATGACAGCATTGCAAAAAAGCTTCAGAAAACATTGGACGAAGAATACTCGGCAGACCAGAAATTAGATGATCTTGCAGAAAAGCGTCTAAATAAAAAAGCGAAGGTGTAATAAATAAAAAGTTTTATTTTGTAAAAAGCTCTCTATGAAAATATCATGGAGAGTTTTTTGTTTAGGAAATATTCCAATATCAAAATGGATTTATTCCAAAAAATGTTATATTTGGTTATGGGTACAGATATAACACTTGAAATAAAACGTTTTAAAGAAATTCGCGACGATCATAATTACACTCAAAGTGAATTTGCAGAACTCTTAGGGATTAAAAATTCCACTGCCGATATTGAGCGCGGGCGCACTAAACTTTCAGGAAAAGTGGTTGCTGAATTACTAAGTCAATTTGGAGTGAATCCTTTATGGTTATTTGGTGATAGTGCACAAAAATTCTTACAAATAAACAAAGGGGATGTTAGTCCAAAAGTGATCACCGTTAACAGTGGCGAGGAAGAAAATATAATTTTAGTTAATCAAAAGGCTGCTGCCGGTTATCCTCATAACGTTCAGGATGTAGAGTGGTACCAACAATTACCTGCTTTTGATATTCCTTTACCCGAATATAGAAATGCTTCCTATAGAGGTTTTCAAGTAGAAGGAGATAGTATGATGCCAAACTTAAGACCTGGAGAATGGGTTTTAGGAAAAGGCATTCCATCCATAACAGAAATTAGTAGTAATAAGATATATGTAGTAGTTCTTTATGATTCAGTTCTTGTGAAAAAGATTAAAAAACTAGACGACCCTTTTAAAGTTGTACTTATTTCAATAAATGAAGAATATGCACCTGTAGAAGTTAAAATAAGTGATATTCAAGAATTGTGGCAAGTGAACAGCAAACTTACATTTAGCATAGATGCCACCTCAGAAAGTGGTCTTCTTAGGCAATTACAAGAATCGATGGAAGAATTAAAGAGTGAATTTAAAACTTTTAAGCACTAAAAAAATCCATCTTGGTTAGAGATGGATTTTAAAATATATTAGTTGATTTTTTTAATGCTAATCTACAGCATCTTCAACATCATCAGCTACTTTCTCAACACCAGATTTTTCTTCTCGGCAAGAGGTTAACACGATACTAGAAGTAAAAGTTAAAGCTAGTAAAAAAATGATTTTTTTCATAATTTAAGGTTTAGTGGTTGTTGTAAATACCTGACTATCTCTAATCAGATTGTTGCTAAATTTTTAAAATGATATTTATAGCTGTTATAGCTAAAAACTACATATCATCTGTTCCTTCAACCTCAGCTTCAACTTCGTTAGCTGCTTTTTTTACTGCATCTCCTGTTTCATTGGCTGCATTTTCAATAGCATCACCAGTATCATTAGCTGCGTCTTCCAAGTCGTTACCTACATCATCCATATCATCATTAACATCATCCATGTCGTCCATGTCATCACTCATTTCCATATCATCACTTTCTTTCTTTGTATCTCTACAAGAGGTAAAAAAAGCGGTTAGCGTAAATGCTGTTGCTAATACTAAAATTGATTTTCTCATAAGTTTAATTTTATAGTTATTGGTTTGTCAAGTAATTATCTATATAAATATATATAAAAAAGGATAAAATCCTAAATTTCACTAAAATTGATTTCTTTAATTGTCATCACCAATTTCATCAATTCTCTTATCCACTTCTTTATTAACTTCCTTATCTACCTCTTGGGCTGTTCTTTCTAATATTCCTTTGCGTTCCTCTACAGGCTCAGCTTTTTCGGTTTCAACTCTAACTTCTTTTACTACAACCGTTTCTTTTTCAGCAGTGTCTCTACATGAAATAAGCGATGTAGCACCTGTTAAAATTAAAGCTGTCAAATAAATTACTCGTTTCATATATTTTGTATTATAATTTAATCTTCGAAATTACTATTTAATTGAATGTGGCAATTATATTTTTAGAATATTTTAATAAAAAGCTTAAAAAATTCAGTAAACAAAGTTAATTTTCCTCCATTTTAACATAATTATTTTCTAAATAAGCACTTATCAATTTCGTCGCTCCTACATTATGCTCAATATATTGCTTAGATATATTGCCCGTTTTATGCCTAAACTCCGAATCTCTTATCAGCTTCTCAAAAATATTAATAAGCTCAAATTTTGAATTCACCGAATATAAACCCTTAACCGCTTTCAACTTAACAGCTTCTGGGAATTTATCTAGATTCGGTCCTGTAATGATAGGAATTCCAAATGTCGCTGGTTCTAAAATATTATGAAGTCCAGTGGTTCCAACAGCGCCACCCACATAAGCTATATCTGCATAACTATAGATCTTTGTTAATAAACCTATAGTATCTATAATCATAATATCATAATCAGATAATTGTTTACCATCTTTTTCTGAATAAAGGATTGAGGGACTTGAGATCGCTTTTTGAAAACTCCTAATGCGATCACGGTCTATGGAATGTGGGGCAATAATGATCTTCACATTCAACTTATTTTGCACTATAAATTCTTTTAGAAAAGATTCATCTTCAGTCCAGGTACTACCAGCAACAATACACAATTCACCATCTATAAACTCCTCAATAAATTCTAATTTGTTGTTTTGCTGAAGCTGATTGGCAACCCTATCAAATCTTGTATCTCCGCTTACCTTAACATTGTAGAATCCAATAGAATTAAGCAGTAATTTAGATTTTTCATTCTGAACAAAGAAATAATCGAAAGCTTCTAAAGGTTTTCTAAACCAATTATTATTCATTTTAAAAAATAGTTGATCTTCTCTAAATCCTCCAGATATCAAAACAGTTTGAATATTTCTTCTATTTAGTTCATTTAAAATATTTGGCCAGAACTCATATTTCACGAAAATTGTAAGTTCTGGATGTACATAATCTAAAAATAATTTCGCATTCTTAGCTGTATCCAAAGGGAGATAAATAACTAGATCTGCTAGAGGTGAATTTTTCTTGATTTCATAACCAGAAGGTGAGTAGAAACTCACTAGAATTTTATGCTTAGGAAATAGTTCCTTAACTCTCTTCATTACAGGAACTCCTTGTTCATATTCCCCTAAGGAAGCCATATGAAACCAGATAACCCGATCTTCCTTATGGATCTGAGATCTTAATAATGAAAAGGTGTTTTTCCTTCCCTCCACAAATAATTTCATTTTAGGGCTGAAAAATTTTGAGATAGGGATCAGTTTTTCAACCAACCATATTAGTATGTTATAAAGTGTTTGCAAGCCTTTTAATTTGATTGCTAAAATACCTCTTTCCTAAAAATTGCATTGGTGGTAGGAGCTATATTTTGTATTTTCGTAGCACTTCAATAAAAATTAGATGAAAAAGATACAAATGGTTGACCTTCAAGGTCAATATGACTCCATAAAAGATCAAATTAACAACTCTCTTCAAGAAATAATGAACACTTCAGCATTTATTAATGGTCCTGAAGTTCAAAATTTCCAAAAAGAATTAGAACAATATTTAGGTGTAAAGCATGTAATTCCTTGTGCAAATGGAACAGATGCACTGCAAATAGCGATGATGGGATTGGGTTTAAAACCCGGAGATGAAGTAATTACTGCAGATTTCACCTTTGCAGCGACTGTAGAAGTTATTGCATTATTACAATTAACTCCAGTATTAGTAGATGTAGATCCAAAAACCTTTAATATAGATCCGGAAGCGATTAAAAAAGCGATTACTCCAAGAACCAAAGCGATTGTTCCCGTCCACTTATTTGGCCAAACCGCCGATATGGATGCTATTATGGAGATTGCAGCAGCTCATAACTTATTTGTGATCGAAGATAACGCCCAAGCCATTGGAGCCGATTTCCATTCTAAAGAAGGAAAAACCTTCAAAACAGGAACTATTGGTCATGTAGGTTCTACTTCGTTTTTTCCATCGAAGAATTTAGGATGCTATGGAGACGGAGGAGCAATTTTTACAAATGATGACGATCTAGCACATACTTTACGAGGAGTTGTAAATCACGGAATGTACGAACGCTATCATCACGATGTAGTAGGAGTGAATTCTAGATTAGATAGTTTTCAGGCAGCAGTACTTAGAGCGAAATTACCAAAATTAGATATCTATAACGAGGCAAGAAAAGCAGCTGCTTTTAGGTATGATGATGCATTTGGTAACGCAGAAAACATTATTGTTCCTCATAGAGCTGGAGATTGCGACACCCATGTTTTTCATCAATACACTTTAAAGATCACCAATGGAAAACGTGATGAGTTGGTAAAACATTTAAATGAACAAGGAATCCCTTGTGGAGTATATTATCCAATTCCTTTACACAATCAAAAGGCCTATAAGGATTCCAGATATAACGAAGCAGATTTCCCAGTGACAAATCAATTAATAAAAGAAGTGATCTCCTTGCCTATGCACACAGAGTTGGACGTAGATCAAATAGATCATATTACTAAAACTATTATTGAATTTGTAAATAATTAAAATGAATCTATGAAGAAATTATTATCGGTAGTTTACGGAATTATATTTGCTTCAACTATAAATGCTCAGGATATTTATATTCAAAGCGGAAAAATAGTAGACACGAAAAATGGAAAAATTCTTACTGAGAAAACAATTATCGTTTCTGGAGAAAGAATTAAAAGTGTGGAAGATGGATATATTCAGCCAAAAAATGAAGATGATAGTTTAATAGATCTAAGAGAAATGACTGTGCTACCTGGATTTACAGATATGCATGTGCATATGGAAAGCGAATCTAACCCTGGAGCATATTTGGAACCATTTACTTTAAACGATGCAGACATATCTTTTAATTCCTTAAGCTTCGCAAAAGCAACGCTCATGGCTGGGTTTACAACAGTAAGAGACCTTGGTGGGAGCGGCGTGAATATAGCTTTAAGAAATGCTATAAATAAAAGAAAAGTTATAGGTCCAAGAATCTTTACCGCGGGCAAATCCCTAGCTACAACTGGCGGTCATGCAGATCCTACTAATGGTTTTAACCGAGAATTAATGGGAGATCCAGGGCCAAAAGAAGGAGTGGTTAATGGGGTTGAAGATGCTAAGAAAGCGGTAAGACAACGTTATAAAAATGGAGCAGATCTAATAAAGATCACTGCTACCGGTGGCGTACTTAGTGTTGCCAAATCCAGTTCTAATCCTCAGTTTTCTATTGAAGAAATAAAGGCGATCACAGAAACTGCAAAAGATTATGGATTTCATGTAGCAGCACATGCCCATGGGGATGAGGGAATGCAGCGCGCAGTGAAAGGTGGTGTAAAGACTATAGAGCACGGGACTTTAATGAGTGAACAAACCATGGATTTAATGAAAGAATATAATGCCTATTTAGTCCCAACCATTACAGCAGGAAAAGAAGTTTCGGAAAAAGCCAAAATTGAAGGATATTATCCAGCGATCATTGTTCCAAAAGCCTTAGAGATAGGACCGAAAATTCAGAATACATTCAGTAACGCATATAAGAGAGGTGTTGGAATTGCCTTTGGCACAGATGCAGGTGTTTATCCTCATGGACAAAATGCCAAAGAATTTGGCTTTATGGTAGAAGCGGGAATGCCAGCTATGGCTGCCATACAAAGTGCAACCATTACTCCAGCACAAATTTTAAATATGAAAACCGAATCGGGACAACTCGCTGCAGGTTTTTATGCAGATATTATTGCAGTAAAAGAAGATCCAACTAAAAACATTAAGATATTAGAAGACGTGAGCTTTGTAATGAAAGAAGGAAAAGTTTATAAAAGTCTTTAAATTTTTATAATAGAATAAAAAATCCCTCAGCATAATATGTTGAGGGATTTTTTTGTGGGTAGATTTAAACGTTTATCGTGTTTGAATTTTAATATTTTCAGAAATCAAATTCCCATCTACAGTAATACCTTCTATAAATAGTGATATTTGAGATTGGTTAGTATTAGAAATTTTGAAACTAACATTCCCGTTTTGCTCAATACTTAAATCCGAAATCCAATCTATCACTCCGAAGTCACTATAGGTTTCATTGGAATATGAAGAATATTTTGGAGCGTAAAATTTCTTTTCTTTCGCAAATCCATTGGATGTAATTATTTCACTTATAGTTTCATGAGAATTTACTACCCGATTTTTAGTTCTTGTTACTATTTTAATCACTCCACCCCCAGCACGCATTCCATATCCTATTCCAAGTTTACTTATAGTAATACTCTCAAGATCCTCCATCATTAAGTATTCTAATTGCCTAGGTGATCCATTAGGAAAACCATTCCAATAAATTAAGGGTGTATTTAATTCTGCATCCATAGAAAATGGGATTTTATTTTTAATAAAAAGCTCCCCGAAATCATTATAATATACCATAAAACCATGTTGCGAGATATAATCTGTAACATACATATATCGTTGATATACTTTATCCGTCACTTCAACATATATATCATTAGCCCTAACAGCCTCTCTTGGCACCTCAAATTCTAGTATGTAACCTTTTAAATTAACGGTGTCCAAGACTTGAGCATCAATGATGAATTCATTAAAGTTAGACCTGGTCTCAATAGTTGTATTTAAATATTTATATTTATTTTCAAGCTCTAAACTGGATTGTGTTTTGTTTGGAGTAATATTCGCATAGATGGAAGGCTTTGTAATTCTACCCTTTCTATCGTTAATTAAGCCATAAGAAAGTGCTGTACTATCCAGTATATAAATATTCTTGAGTATAAATGAATCATCATCATTCACTTCTACAACCTCAAATAATCCAGTTTCTTCAGACTTTACAAACATCGTATTTTCCTTCTTATCGTTTCGACCACTTATTTCACCTTCAATTGTAAAACCCCTTTCTGCTATCATCAATTCTTTAGGAGGATCATTATAAATAGAAGTCCAATTAAATTTACTCCAACCTTGGGTTATCAACAATAAATCCAAATCATATTGCAGTTTTCGAGAGCTTGTATCGGAAAAATAGTATTCGCCATTAACTAAATCTCCATTTATATATGGTTTCAAATAAAAGGCAGAGAGAATATTATGCTTTGGATTATAGGCTTTTGTAGTACCTGGTAAAACTGATATACTTAAGGAGTTATTTTTAATAAGACCTTCAGAATTTAAATTAATTCTAACAGAATCTGAAGCAACTCCATTTACTTGTGCATTTACTCGAATTCTTCTAAGATTTTTATCATTAAAAAACAATCTTTCTAATAATGGATTAAAATCTTCATCGAAGATAGTAATCGTATTAATTCCAGAATAAAGAGAATCCTTACTTATTTTTAAACTCGCTTCTAACTTGTTTTTAGGAAATTGAAATGTAAAATCTTTTATGTTTCCATCTTTATGTATAGCGGCGTAAAACACTTTATCCTCTACAAGATCTTTAGATTCCTTATTGGTGTTTACCTTGAAGATAAATTGCTCATCTAAATTATTAGCAATAATATTAAATCCTCTCTGTTCTGCTTTTGGTAAAGCTGCACTCACTTTTTCTCCATCTATTGTGGAAACCTCAACACGATAATCTCCCTTCGATCTAGGTAGAAAAGTGAATTTAGATAATCCAAACTGATTGGAATTAAAAGTACTAATAAGCTTCATTTCTGAATCTAATAATTTAGCCTCAGTAAAAACCACTGAATTTCCATTAGAATCAATCAATTTCACACCAATAGTGTTCCAAACATCTGTAAGTAAATGCCCACCTTCCGGTAGAAGCTGAAGATCAAAGCTTTTTTCCTTTACATTATCGTTTTTAATACTAGAACCAAGAATTTCAAAGGATTGTACGAATGAAAGGTCTTCCTTAAAATTCTTCATATATTGGGTAGAGGCCTTTATAAAATATTTACCTTCAGGATAAATATCTTTATTAAGATCAAGATAGCCACCACCCTTACCCCCAGCAATTAATACAGTTTTAGATTCAATAAAATCCCCAGCGTCATCAAAAATTTCTAAATTAAGATTAACAGTTTGCTGGTTGGGAGAATTTAAAGTAGCATTATACACATATGCAGAGAGCCATAAATTCTCACTTTTAATTACCTCTGTTTTATTTAAATGAAGAAATACCAATTCCCGATTAAGCTTGAAATAGTTCGTATAACTTTCTTCAAGATCAGTTATTGCAGTTGGTTTAAATTGAGCAAAAAGATTGAAATTTAGCAATAAAGAAATTGCTACTAAAGTATTTTTTTTCATAATTGTATGATTTTAATCTCGATAGTAGGGACTCGAAATGCAGATTAGGTCTTTTAAAATATTAACAACATTCATGCCTATTCTCTAATTTTTCGATATTTAACTACTTAAAATAATATGAATTTTACAAATTTAAACAGAAAAAGCCCTAAAATTATTTAGAGCTTTTTCTGTTTGTGAACTTAAGGATAACTATATCTTGATCTTTATTTCTTCAGAAATTAAATTTCCGTCTACACTGATTCCTTCAATAAACAAGGAAACTTGAGACTGTAATGTATTCATGAACTTAAAAGTAGCTGTACCATTTTTCTCAAGGCTGAGATCAGAGATCCAATCTATCACCCCATAATCTTTAAATGCTTCATTTGTATAGGAAGTGTATTTTGGAGCATAAAATTCTTTATTTACGGTAAAACCGTTGGTAGTTATAATTTCCAATATAGTTTCTCTTGAGGAGATAGCACCTCCACCTTTACGAGTAGTAATTTCGATTACTCCATTATTACCGGTCATTCCGTAACCCACTCCAGAAGTGCTAATAATAATAGATTCTACTTCAGAAGTTTTAAGATAAACTAAAGGAGAAGTATCGGTTCCTAATCTCATTCCGTTAAAATAAATTTGAGGGATAGGATCTTCATCCGACAATAAAGAGGATGGGCTTCTATTTGCTATTACTAATGAGCCATAACCACCTTGTATTACTTTAAAACCGTGGGCAGCAATATAATCTGTTATAAAAAGGAATCTACTCGCAATTTCTTCTGTAATGGTGACCTCTGGCTTTATTACTCTAAGATCATTTAAGTATTTATCGGCCTTTTTGTTTTCCCCCACTAATATTATAGTATCAAGACTTTCCGTATCCACAATAAAATTATCGAAATTCATTTCCTGCTCAACAACTTTTTTTGAATCTTTAAATGTATATCTCACATTTAATTTAGAAGAAGATTTATCTGGAGATATATTAGCGCTTATAGATGGTTTAGAGATCTTGCTATTCCTGCTATTCATTAAACCGTATGAAAGTGCAGAGCTATCCTGAACATAAATATTCTTAAGAATAAATGTGTCATCTTCCCTCACATTTACGATCTCGAACAAGCCAGTTTCTTCAGATTTTATAAATACGGTATTTTCTTTCTTTTCATTACGACCATTTATTTTACCATTAATAGTAAATCCACTTTCTGGTAAAACCAATTGTTTTGGAGTTTTATTATATATTGAAGACCATTCAAATTTACTCCAACCTTGTGTTAGTAATAAAAGGTCTAGATCATATTCTAATTTTCGAGGATTTGCATCAGAAAAATAATAATCTCCATTATCTATATCTCCATTTATATAAGGTTTTATGTAAAAAGCAGAAAGAATATTGTGCTTTGGATCGTATGCCTTAGAATTGCCTGGTAATACAGATATACTCAAGGAGTTATTTTTAATAACACCTACCGATTTTAAATTTATCTTAACCGAATCCATAATTGGACCACTTACTTGGGCATTTACTCTAACTCTTTTAAGATCTTCATTATTAAAAAATAATCTTTCTAAAAGCGGATTAAAATTTTCATCGAAAATAGTAAGGGTATTAATTCCTGAATAAAGAGAATCTTTGCTCATCTTTAAACTCACTTCCAATTTGTCTTGAGGAAACTGAAATGCAAAATCCTTGATATTCCCATCCTTATGGATGGCAGCATAGAACATTTTATTTTTTACAAGATCTTTTGAAGAGTTATTTGTATTTATCTTAAAGATAAATTGATCCTTCAAATTATTACCTACAATATTTAAACCTTTTAGATCTGCCTTGGGCAGTGTAGCTTTTAATTTTTCTCCATCAACAGTCGTGATTTCCACCTGGTAATCTTGTTGATCTATAGGAAGGAAATTAAATTTAGATAGGCCAAATTGATTAGATTTAAAAGTGCTGATAACATTACTATCTTGATCTAATAATTTTCCTTCGGAAAAAATAACAGAATTTCCATTAGAGTCTATTAATTTCACACCGATGTTATTCCAAACCTCAGCAAGAATATGTCCTCCTTCTGGTAAAAGTTGAAGATCATAGCTTTTTTCCTTTTTCTCCAAACTTTCAGAGCTAGCTCCTAAAATTTCAAAGGATTGCACAAAAGAAAGATCTTCCTGAAAATTCTTCATAAATTTAGTGGAAGCCTTAATCAAATATTTTCCAGCCGGATAGATATCTTTATTAAGGTTGATAAAAGTGGAACCTTTCCCCCCTGCTATTAATACTGTTTTAGATTCTATAAAATTTCCAGATTCAGTAAATATATCCAGATTAAGATTCACAGTTTCACTATTCGGACAATTTAATGCTGCATTATATACATATGCAGAAAGCCATAAACTCTCCTTTTTAATTACTGAAGTTTTGTTTAAGTGAACAAAAACTAATTCCCTATTCAGTTTAAAATAATTGGTATAACTATCTTCTAGATCGCTAAGAGTGGTTGGTTTATATTGGGCAGATACATTTAAAAGTGATAGGCAAGAGATAATAATTAATAAAATGTTTTTCATTTTTAAAATTAAATTATTTTCTAGAGTAGGGCCTAAAAGGGGGTTAGGTTATGTTTATATAATTGCAGAACTCACTTCTGCACTTCGGTCAATTTTCTTCACTAATCCTTGTAACACTTTACCAGGACCTACTTCAATAAATTCTGTTGCGCCATCGGCTATCATATTTTTAACAGAATGCGTCCATTTTACTGGAGCTGTTAATTGGAAAACTAAATTCTTCTTGATCTCCTCTGGATCTGTTACAGCGAACGTACTAACATTCTGATAAATTGGGCAGCTTGGAGTATTAAAAGTAGTTGCTTCTATAGCCTCTGCTAATTCTTTTCTTGCAGGTTCCATCAATGGAGAATGGAAGGCTCCACCTACAGGAAGTATGAGTGCACGCTTTGCTCCTCTCTCTTTTAAAACTTCGCAAGTTTTTTCTACTGCAGCTAAATCTCCAGATATTACTAACTGTCCCGGACAATTGTAATTAGCAGCAACTACCGTACCTTCAATTTCTGCACAAATAGCTTCCACTAGCTCATCTTCCATTCCTAAAACAGCTGCCATAGTAGAAGGCTCTATTTCACATGCTTTTTGCATTGCTAATGCACGCTTATAGACTAATTTTAAAGCTGCTTCAAATTCTAAGGTTTCATTGGCTACCAAAGCAGATATTTCCCCAAGAGAATGTCCTGCAACCATATCTGGTTTAAATGAATTTCCCATCATCTTGCTCATGATCACCGAATGCAAAAATATTGCAGGTTGCGTAACTTTAGTTTGCTTTAAATCTTCAGCAGTACCCTGAAACATGATATCGGTAATGGAAAAACCTAAAATTTTATTTGCCCTTTCAAAAAGTTCTTGAGCTTCTGGATATTTCTCATAAAGATCTAAACCCATTCCTGTAAACTGCGCTCCCTGACCGGGAAATATATATGCTTTCATATTTTCATTTTAATAGGGCTAAAATAGAAATAAAAAAAAAGACCTCAAACATATATGTTAGAGGTCTTTTTTTTTTAAATAATCTCCTGAATTAAAGATTCAATTTCCCTTTTTCTCCTACATCTACTTTATCTCCAGTAATGGTTGCCATACCTTTTTTTAGTAAAGCAATATATTTATTTTGCTTGGTATCCCAATAATAGGCCTCACTTGGCGTGAATTTTATTGCAGTGATGTTCGGGTCGTTTTTATCCTCGAACCAAGCATCATCACTTTTGCTGTAAAGCTCATGTATAATTTCTTTATCTGAATGTATGGTTGCTGAGCCATAAACACTAACAAATTCCATATCTGAATTATCACTATAAATAAGTTGAGTTTTGGAATGCTTAGAAATATTGGAATTATGATCGCTATTTTTTCCGCTTAAAAACCAAATATTCCCAGCTTCATCAACTTTTTTAGTAGACATTGGAATGGCGCTTATTGGCTTAGAATCCAAGTCTGTAAGCATCATACAAAAATCGATGTCCTCCACCAATTTTCTCATTTTCTTTAATGCTTCGGTATTATTTAAATTTTCTGTACTCATCTTTTCTCCTTTTTTTCTTTGCAAGATACCAAGCAAATGAAAGTTAATGAATTAAGGAAAAGCCAATTCTTAATACGATTTTGTTAAGAATTGTGAAAATGAATAATATATCAAGAATTACATTAGCATATGTAGCTATTCATTTCCCATAAAGCAATAATAGAAGAAGAATAATTTGTAATTATCTCCTCACATAAGTTAGATAAGTAAAAGAAAATTTATGCTTTTCATCTTTTTCGTGAAATTCTTCCTTTTCAAGAAGCCAATTCTTTTCATCGATCTCTGGAAAGTAAGTATCAGCCTCAAAAGTCCCATGAACCCTTGTTAGTTCTATCTTATCTGCAACATCCATTGCTAAGTTGTATATTTCACCTCCTCCAATAATAAAGGCTTGTGGATCCCCTTTACTAAATTCCACTGCACGTTCAAGAGAATGCACTGTAACAATTCCCTCTTTTTTGAAATTATCTTTTCTGGTAATAACCACATGTGTTCTATCAGGTAAAGGCTGGGGGAAAGTATCAAAGGTTTTTCGGCCCATTATTATATGATGCCCAGTTGTGAGCTTTTTAAATCGTCTAAAATCATCTGGCAGATGCCATACCAAACCATTATCCTTACCAAGTTCGTTATTTTCTCCTGCAGCTGCAATAATTGTTAGCATCGTTCTAATAGTTTTTATCTGGTGTAGTTGGATCTATAATTTTAGGCTCGGTTTTATCTAAAATAACAGTATTTTCAGGATTCTTTGGCAATGGATAATCCCGATCTACTTTTTGCTGAAGTTCAGCAATACGCTCTTTTTGTTTTGCCACTAATTTTTCTAATTGCTTTTGTTCCCATTCTTTTCCCATAAAACTGCTGGTAACCCAAACATTTATAACATGAATAAAAAAGAAGAAGGACCATGCTAAAATTGCCCAAACGAACCAATTGTATCCTAATGGCATAAAATCTTCTTGATAGCCAATAACTACATTTAGAACTATCAATAGAACAGCACCTACTAAAAAGATTACAAAATGCTGAAACAATCTTTTTTTCTGAAGAGCTCTTGCTCGAGCATTTTCATATAATTGTCGTTGATCTGCATCTAGTTTGGATGCGTTTTTCTTTTTAGAAAACATAATAAAAGGTACTTTAGTGTCTACCAAATTTACAGATTTTTTGTTCTAATGTTAAAACGCTTATGAAGAATTTAAGAAAAGCCTTTCCTGCCTTACGCCAATATGTTTATTTAAATACTGCATCCTGCGGATTAATGTCTGAAAAGGTATTTGAATATCGGCAAGATCATGACTTGGACCTTCTCATTGCCGGAAGCATTTTCAGAGATAAACATGGAGAGGTTCTAGAAAAGGTACGTGAGACGGCGGGAGATTTTTTTAGTTGCGCCCCAAATAGAGTTGGGTTAATTCACAATTTTTCAAGCGGATTCAATACTCTTCTAAGCGGTATAAATAGTTCAAGTAGAATTCTTCTTCTTAAGGAAGATTATCCTTCTATAAATTGGGCAGTGAATTCTAGAGAATTCGATGTGTGCTACGCTAAGATCGATGATAAATTAGAACAAAATATAGAAGAGGCACTTTCAGAAAATAAGCCAGATCTCTTTTGTTTTAGCATTGTTCAATATGAAAATGGGATTAAGCTAAGTATTTCTTTTCTGAAGGAGATGAAAGAAAAATTTCCAGACACTCTTTTCGTGGCAGATGGAACTCAATTTTTGGGTACAGAAAAATTCGACTTTGATGCATCAAAAATAGACGTTGTAATTGCTAGTTGTTATAAATGGATGAATGCAGGTTATGGAAATGCTGTTATGCTATTTCAAGAAGATGTGCCTAAAAAAATAGACCCCAAAAGCTGCGGATTTAACTCCCTACAAGGAAAATATAAGGCGCACGAAGGAAATTTCCTCGGAAAATTTGAGCCAGGACACCAAGACAGCTTGAATTTTGGAAGCATAATGGCTGCTATAAAACTCATAAACTCAGTTGGAATATCGCTTATTGAAGAACGTATAAAACTTTTATCCCAAAAGGCTAAAGAAGAATTTAAAAAACTCGGTTTACTAGAAGATGCTGTTGTAAATAGGGCGCAACATTCTTCTATCTTTAATATAGGAGGAGATGCTAAACTCCTACAATTCTTAAACGATAAAAATATTATATGCTCTCTGAAGGAACCTGGAGTTCGGGTAAGTTTTCACTATTATAACACCGAAGAAGAGATCGATCTTTTAGTAACTGCGCTAAAAGAATATTTTCAAAAATAATTATTCTACAACCTTGATCTCTTTCCAGAAAGCCACATAATTTTTTATTGGTTTTGCAGCATGACTGGTTTGCGGATAATACCAAGCAGAATCTTTATTGATCTCTCCATCTACTTCCACATTATAATAAGATGCTTCGCCTTTCCAAGGACATCTGGAAGTAGTATCGCTTGGTTTAAAATATTCAGACTTTATTGATTCTTGTGGGAAATAATGATTGTTTTCCACCACTTTTGTATCGTTGCTTTCTGCAATTATAGTGTTGTTCCAAATAGCTTTCATATCTCTGATATTTATTATTTGTTATTCTAAATATTTACTTTTTTCTGAAAATATAGTTCTTGTAAAAATTCTTTTCATCTGTAAAAGAATCCGTAACCTTTAGATCTGCTTGGCTGGCGAGCCACTCTACGATCATATCATCGTATTTCTGAGAGATCTCGGTATGAATGCTCTCCCAAGTCTCAAAATGTATAGTAAGATCTAAGTTCTTAATATTAACTTCTTGTTTTTTATTACTTATCAAAAAGCTCTTTGCAGTTCCGGTTTCAGGATTGTAAGTCTCCCAATGAAAAAAGGAATCAAGATCAAAATCGGCATCCATTTCGGTATTGATCCTTTCTAAAACATTCTTATTGAAAGCTTCTGTCACTCCAGTTGGATCGTTATAAGCATCTAAAATTGTTTGTGGATTTTTCTTTTGATCGAAGCCCATAAAAAGCATATCATCTGGACTCATAGCTTCTTGGATTTGTCTCAAGAAATCTATTGCATCTTCATGAAGAAGATTTCCAATATTAGAGCCTAGAACCAAGATCACTTTTTTTCTAGAATTATAATCAGATAATCGCTCTAAGGTTTTAAAATAGGTTCCTTGCTGAGGTTTAACAGATAGTGATGGTAACTCTTCTTTAAGCGATCCCTCTAAATCATCTAAAGCATTTTGGCTGATGTCTACAGGTAAATAATCGAAGTCTATCTTATTATCTATAAGGTATCTTAATACTAATTTCGTTTTCTTCCCATCCCCTGCTCCAAGTTCTATTAGATCAAAACCATCGTCACCTGCAAAAGCATCTGAGATCTGCTTAGTATTGTTTGCTAAAATATTATACTCACAATTAGTAAGATAATATTCAGGTAAATTCATAATATCCTGAAATAACTTATCTCCTTTTTTATCGTAAAAATATTTAGAAGATAAGTGCTTAGGATAACTGGTTAAACCAGTATAGACATCTTCTTCAAAGGCAGAAGCGAATTTTATTTTCGTATTATTTTCCATGTACTAAAAAGTCGAATTATTTGGCCAATCTTACACCGGTAAATTGCCATCTCAAATGCGGTTGAAAAAAATTTCTATAAGTAGCTCGGGTGTGATTTGCAGAAGTAGCAACAGATCCTCCTCGAAGTACTTTTTGATTCACCATGAATTTGCCATTATACTCACCTAATGCGCCCTCTGCCTTTTTGTAATTAGGATAAGCATCATAAGAACTCTCTGTCCATTCCCAACGGCTTCCCCATTTAAATTTATCCTGCGATACCTCCCATTCAAATTCTGTAGGCAATCGCATTCCTTTCCATTGTGCAAATGCAAAGGCTTCAAAATATGAAATATGGCTTAGTGGAGCTTCGAGGTTTAAATCTTGTAATCCGCTTAAGGTATATTGTTTCCAATTCCCAGCAACATTGTGCCAATAAAAGGGAGCAGTGATGTTTTCAGAATTTATCCAATCCCAGGCTTCAGCATGCCATAATAAAACATCTTTGTACCCGCCATTTTGGATGAATTCTAGGTATTCTCCATTGGTGATTAATTTATTGGAGATCTCAAATGGATTTAAATATACTTTGTGCCTACCTATTTCATTATCATAAAAGAAAGAATCTCCCTTATGCCCAATTTCATAAATCCCCTCTGCAACAGCTTCCCATTTCTGAGGAAAAACTTGAATAGGGTTTTCTTCGAAATTTTTCTGATAAATAGGTAATAATGGATTGTTACCAAGAATATATTTAATATCTGTTAACAATAATTCCTGATGTTGTTTCTCGTGATGGCAACCAATCTCCAATACGTTTAAGAGTTCTTCTGAAAAACTTGGAGAATCATCAAACAGATCTAATATAGCTTTAGTAACATAAGAACGATATTCATATATCCATGCTACTGTTGGTCTCGAAAGATTTCCTCTATCTGTTCTTACCACTTTTTCTCCCACACTTTCGTAATAACTATTAAAAACGAAGGCCGAGTTTTCATCAAATAATGTATAGTTTTCCTGAAATTTCTTCAGAACAAATTCTTCAAAAAACCAAGTTGTATGTCCTAAATGCCATTTTGGAGGAGATACATCCACCACTGGCTGCACTACGTAATCTTCAATTTCTAAGGGAGCACAAATAATTTCGGTTTGAGCTCTGGTTTCAGTAAAAAGTTGAAATAATTTTTCTTTTGAGATCATAAGATAGGTGGTAACATAAGGCTACCATCCAAAGTTACAATTTTTTAGGAATGAGTGAAATCAACGCTAGTTAATGAGAAGTTAAAGTCAAATACCTGATAACGAGTTTATTTTATTAAAAATTAAACGGCATTTTATATTTAACTTCTATCTTTTTACCACCTCGATGTCCTGGCTTCATTACAGGAAATAGTTCGGTGATACGGACAGCCTCTTGATTGACTAACTTTTGAGGTCCTTCCGCAGAAACTTTACAAACTTCACCTTTTTCATCTATATAAAAGGTGATCACAGATCTGCCTCTAACTATCTTTCCGTTAGCATCTTTTGGATATTTAAAATTAGATTTAATGTGCTTGGCGAGTTGTTTATTAAAGCAATCATCTTCAGAAAGTTCACTTTTTTCACAGCCAGGCCAAACCGGTCCAATCTCTTTCATAGTGATCGTGTTTCCCTTTACAGATACTCCTTCTTGTGCCTGAACATTAGTGGTAAGAACAAATAAAGCGGCAATAAAAAATATATTTTTCATAAGTAAGGTGTTTTTAATAAAGGAAAACTTCGGAATTAATTCTTCAAAGAGAGTTAAACAGCGACCTTTCCTTTTATATGTGGATGCGGATCGTAATTTTCAAGGCTGAAATCTTCAAACTTGAAATCAAAAATATCTTTCACTTCGGGATTGATCTTAATTTGAGGCAAGGCTCTTAGATCCCTGCTTAACTGAAGCTCCAATTGCTCGATATGATTGTTATAGATATGAGCATCACCAAAGGTATGAATAAAATCTCCGGCTTCGTATCCGCAAACCTGAGCCACCATCATGGTAAACAAAGCATAGGATGCGATATTAAATGGAACCCCAAGAAAAATATCGGCGCTACGTTGATAAAGCTGACAAGACAATTTCCCATCTGCAACATAAAACTGAAAAAATGCATGACAAGGTGGTAAAGCTGCTTTCCCATTAGCCACATTCTCTGAAAAGGATTTTGAGGTATCCGGTAATACCGAAGGGTTCCAAGCAGAAACCAACATTCTTCTACTATTTGGATTGTTTTTTAAAGTCTCTATTAATTCTTTTATCTGGTCTATATCTTCACTATTCCAGTTCCTCCATTGATGTCCATACACAGGTCCAAGATCTCCATTCTCATCGGCCCAATCATTCCAAATGCGCACCCCATTTTCCTGAAGATATTCAATATTAGTATCTCCTTTTAAAAACCATAAGAGTTCATAAATTATCGATTTTAAGTGCAGTTTCTTGGTTGTAACCATGGGGAAACCTTCACTTAGATCGAAGCGCATTTGATGACCAAATACACTTTTTGTTCCCGTTCCAGTTCTATCTCCTTTCTGAGTCCCATTTTCAAGGACATGTTTTACAAGATCGTGGTATTGTTTCATGCGTATGTGTTTCTAAAATACTATAATATATATTCTCTAAAAATAAGGAAACAGGTAAAAATAACTACCGAAATCTCTAAGAGATTTTAATTTTCTAACCATAAATATTAGCAATCATCTAAATCCTTCACGGCACAACGATCTGCATGATGAGCATTCCGCTCTCCCATAGGTCTTTCTTGCCCGATAGTAGTATCATATCTAGTTTGATGTTCCATTTCAGAATTTATTTCGGCACCCATTAGAACTATAAATGCGGTTAAAAACAACCATAACATTAGAATAGCTACTGCAGCAAAACTTCCGTAAAGATCATCATAACTACCAAAATTGCTCACGTACCAGGAAAACAACATAGATCCTGCCAGCCACACTAAGGATCCCAACAATGCTCCCCAACTTACCCAGCGCAATCTAGGACTTCGCCGACTGGGAGCGAACTTATAGACCATACTTAGAGTTAGCACCAAAATTATTCCCAACAAAACCCAGCGAAACCAAGAGAGAATATGTTCTATTTGAGGCGTAAGACCAATATTTTTAATGAGTAAAGGAAAAAAGATCACGATCAATAAGCTGATAAGTCCAACCACAACTCCACCTAAAGTAAAAAGCAGCGTTAGTAAGTTTTTCTTGATTATACCTCGAGTATCATTTTCATCATAAGCAATATTCACACCTTGAAAAAGGGCGCTTGTACCTTTATTTGCACTCCAAAAACTTACCAGTATACTAATTGCTAATCCCCAACCAATTTCCTTTTTAGATTTCTCTATAATTGGTTCCAAAAAATCTCTTATCATTCCGAAAGCTTGTTCCGGCAAAATGAGACTTAATTTTGAGATTTGATCACGAATTTGATCTGGTTCTAGCACCAAACTATACACAGAAATCGTAGCTATTATAGTTGGGAATACTGCCAAGAAAAAATAGAAAGCTACCCCTGCTGCCACGATCTGAACATTATCTGATTTCATCTCATGAAAACTTCTCTTACCAATATCTATCCATCCAGCCAATGGGATTTGGTGAGGCCACTGGGCATCTTCGCCGCGATATTTTCTTGTTTTTTGAGATTTATTCATTCTATTCGGGTATCTAATTCAGTAGTAAAAGATTACTTAAGTAGATTGTTACCTAACTAAGCTTTAATCAATTTATTAATTGGAATGATCCTAAAATTTTAGAGAGCTTAAGCTTACGTCTATCTCCATTTATCGTGAGATTTTTTACAATTCTATTTTCTCTAAACTAGAATCAAAACTTTTTTCTACCGGAAAAATAAGTACATAAAGCTTAGTTAGATAAGTCAGGTTGAGCGGAGTCGAAACCTCCTTTCGAGCTAAAAAGTTCTCGCTTGTAGTTTATCCTGAGTGCAGACACAGACGAACCTAGAGTTCCTAACGGTATAAATGTCTACAATAAAACTCATGGGAGTGATCTAATAACCTCAATAAGTTTTTTTAATTATATTGGTTACCCAATGATCATCCCAGCGATAGTTGCCGATAAAAGTGAAGCGATAGTACCACCTAATAAGGCTTTCATTCCAAACTCTGAAAGCACCTTACGCTGTCCTGGCGCTAAAGATCCAATTCCTCCAATTTGGATTCCAATGGAAGCAAAATTAGCAAAACCACAAAGCATATAAGTTGCCATGATCACCGACTTCTCGTAGTTAAGACTAAGTGCATTCATAGGATTCTTAAGATCTGCTAATTGAATATAACCAACAAATTCACTAGCCGCTAACTTAATACCTAAGAGTTGCCCCATAAGCATCATATCTTCTCTGGCAACCCCTATTAGCCACATTAAAGGCGCGAAAACAGTTCCCAATATAGATTCTAAAGAAAACTTAGCATAAGGCGTGTATTCTGCCATTAAGCCATTAAGATGCGTAATACCACCAATCCAACCCAGTAAATAGTTGATCATTGCGATAAAAGCAATAAACACTAATAACATAGCTGCAACGTTGGCAGCAAGTTTTAAACCTTCTGTAGTTCCATTAGCGATCGCATCCAAGATGTTAGATCCAATCTTTTCTGAAGAAACCTCCACATTGGTATTTATAGCTTCAATTTGTGGGTATAATATTTTAGAAATAACAATTGCACCAGGAGCTGCCATTACAGAAGCTGCTAATAAGTGTTTTGCGAATTGTAATCTTAGCTCAGGATCATCTCCACCTAGAAAACCGATATAAGCTGCCAGTACACCTCCGGCAACAGTTGCCATCCCACCAATCATAACCAGAAGCATTTCAGAACGATTCATACGTTCTAAATAAGCTTTGATCATTAATGGCGCTTCTGTTTGTCCTAAGAAGATATTCCCTGCAACACTCAAACTTTCAGCTCCAGAAATACCCATGATCTTAGTTAGAACCTTGGCCATTCCCTTTACAACAATTTGAATCACTCCTAGGTAAAACAATACAGATGTTAATGCTGAAAAGAATATTATAGTAGGTAGTACTTGGAATAAAAATATAAACCCAAAACTCTCTACATTCATCATTCCTCCAAGAAGAAACTCACTTCCAGCTCTTGTAAAATCAAGAATTAAGACAAAAATTCCTCCAACAAATTCGAAAATATTCTTTACAAATGTGATCTTTAGAACTCCAATTGCTAATAGTAATTGGGCTCCCAATCCAATAAGAACTGTTTTCCAGTTAATAGATCTTCTACTACTACTAAACAAGAATGCAATTAGCAATAGTGAAGCCATCCCTAAAAGTCCTCTAGAAACACTTTTAAATGAGATCCCCGCGCTAGGTATCATCTGTTTATTTGTACTTACAGGAATAACATCCTCTATTAATAAAGGAGTTTCACTAAATGTATAAGTATTTGAATTATCTGATAACTGAAGAGAATCTTCTGTTAATTCTGTTATTCTAAATTTCTTAATGGAATCTCCTTCGGGTTGACTATAAAAGAACACCAAAAGATTATTCTGATACAAATAATCCCCTTCTGCTTTTAACTCATCTTCAGAATTAATTGTAAAACGACCATCTTCAAGGGTCATATTATCATTAGAAGCGAATCCAGAAAAAGTTTGAGTACTATCATTTAAAGACTGAAAAGTCCAGGATTTTGTGATTGTTTGTGAATGTGCGGTAATAATACCGAATAAAATAAAGAACAGGCAACACAAGTATTTCTTCATAAATAACTACTTATTTTCTTTTGGAAATCTCGTCTCTAATTCGGGCTGCCTTTTCATAATCTTCATTTTTAACTGCTTGATTTAGTAGATCTTCAAGTTCAATCAAGGACATTTTTTTATAATCTGCACCTTCTGGTTCAACACTTTCAGCAAGTATATCATCTACTTGCGCTTGTTCTTTTGCTGTGGATGGAGTTAAAGATCCAGATTCTCCTTTTAAAAATATCCCTGCTTTATCTAAGATATTCTTATAGGTGAATATTGGAGCATTAAAACGTAAAGCCAACGCAATAGCATCACTAGTACGGGCATCTATAACTTCTTCAATTTTATCTCTCTCGCAAATTAGGCTAGAATAGAACACGCCATCAACCAATTTATGGATGATCACTTGTTTAATAATGATCGCATATCTGTCGCAAAAATTCTTAAATAGATCGTGAGTAAGAGGGCGCGGAGGTTTAATTTCCTTTTCTAGCGCTATGGCTATAGACTGTGCCTCAAAGGCTCCAATAACGATAGGGAGTTTTCTATCCCCGTCTACTTCACTTAAAATAAGTGCGTAGGCGCCGTTTTGGGTTTGACTATAAGATATTCCTTTTATATTAAGGCGTATTAGGCTCATATACCAATAATTAAAAAGGGCTTTCTAAATAAGGACAAAATACCACATTTAGAAAGCCCTTTTAATGCTCGCAAGTTAAAAAAATTATGCGTTTTTAGCTTTAAATTCTTTTAGTTTTTCATTTAGCTTCGGTACAATTTCAAAGGCATCGCCAACAACCCCATAATCTGCTGCCTTAAAAAACGGCGCTTCAGGATCATTATTAATAACAACTTTTACTTTAGAAGAGTTAATCCCAGCCAAATGTTGGATCGCACCAGAGATTCCAATTGCAATGTACAGGTTAGAGGCAACAGGCTTTCCTGTTTGCCCAACATGCTCACTATGAGGTCTCCATCCCATATCACTCACTGGCTTAGAACATGCTGTTGCAGCTCCTAAAGTTTCAGCAAGATCTTCTATCATTCCCCAATTCTCTGGACCTTTTAATCCTCTTCCTCCAGAAACAACGATCTCTGCATCTGCAATTGTTACTTTATCTTTTGCTTTATCTACGCTAGTAACATTTACTGAAAAATCTTCTTCAGATAAATTTGGAGAAAAATCTTCAGCAGTTGCAGCAGCTTGAGCTTCTTTTAAACCGAAGGCGTTTTTTGACACTCCTACTATTTTTATATCTGTAGTTATATTTGTAAAACTGAAGGCTTTATTTGTAAAAGCCGTTCTTTTCACTACAAATGGGCTAGCGCTTTCTGGAAGCGAAACTACGTTAGAAGCGTATCCTGCATTTAAATGCACTGCTAAAAGTGGCGCAAGATATTTGCTGTTTGCACTTTGACTTACAACTACAACTTTAGAAGCTTCCTTATCTACTGCTTGCTTTAATGCATCTGCATAAGCTTCAGCATTAAATTCTTTTAATTTTGAATTATTGATCTTCAAAACCTTGTCTACTCCGTAAGTTCCAAGTTCCGAAACATCTTCAGCATTAAATGTTACTCCTGTTACAGTAGTTCCAAGCATTTGGGCAACTTCTTTAGCATAAGAAGCTACTTCTAATGATGCCTTTTTAAACTTTCCTTCTTCTGATTCTATATAAACTAAAACTGACATGTTTTTTATTTTTTTGATGTGGATATTAAATTCTATACGTCATTTCGGCTTTTTCCAAGCCTTCAATTCAATAAGTAATTAGATCACTTTTGCTTCAGTATGAAGTAATTGGATCAATTCATCTAAATTATCCGGATCTACTAATTTAACAGCACCTTTAGGAGCCGGTTTTTCAAACTTCTCAGCTTCTGTTTGCACAGTCACTTCAACAGGCTCTACCACATTTAATGGTTTTTTTCTAGCCATCATAATTCCTCTCATATTAGGAATTCTTAGATCGCTTTCTTCAACCAATCCTTTTTGCCCACCAATAACCAATGGTAATTTAGCGGTAACAGATTCTTTCCCACCATCGATTTCTCTAACCGCTTTCGCTTCAGTTCCATCAACTTCTAGACCTATACAAGTATTTACAAAGTTGGCTTTTAATAAAGCTGCCAACATTCCTGGCACCATTCCTCCATTGTAATCTATAGACTCACGCCCAGCAATAATTAGATCGTAACCACCTTCTTTTGCAACATTTGCCAGTTGTTTAGCAACCTGAAAACCATCGGTAGCCGGCGTATTCACTCTAATGGCATTATCTGCGCCAATAGCCAATGCTTTTCTTAAAGTAGGTTCGGTCTCTGGACCTCCTACGTTAATAACATCTACTGTTGCTCCTTGTTTTTCTTTGAACCACATTGCACGGGTAAGACCAAATTCATCATTCGGATTAATTACAAACTGTACTCCATTGGTATCAAACTGAGTATTATTATCTGTAAAGTTAATCTTCGAAGTAGTGTCCGGTACGTGACTAATACACACTAATATTTTCATCTATATTTTCTTTTTAAATAATTTTTTTTTCGTGATCACGAAGATAGGTAAATTTATACAAAATTTACTATGCGCGCATAACAAATATTTTAGCAGTTAGATGCGCTATAAACTTTTACGAATTACTATTTTTGCTTTTTCAAGCGATACATTTAACAGTATAGACATATAGAATGAAAACAATTCAATTCAGAGAAGCGATTCAGCAGGCCATGAGCGAGGAGATGCGCAAAGATGATACTATTTACTTAATGGGTGAAGAAGTAGCAGAATACAACGGTGCTTATAAAGCATCTAAAGGCATGTTGGACGAATTTGGCCCAGACCGTGTGATAGATACTCCTATTTCTGAACTTGGTTTCTCCGGAATTGGAATTGGAAGCGCAATGAATGGGAATAGACCTATTATAGAGTTTATGACCTTTAACTTTGCCCTAGTTGGAATAGATCAAATTATCAACAACGCAGCAAAAATGCGTCAGATGAGTGGTGGACAATTCAACATTCCAATCGTATTTAGAGGACCAACAGGTTCTGCAGGGCAATTGGCAGCTACCCACTCTCAAGCCTTTGAAAGCTGGTTTGCAAACTGTCCAGGACTAAAGGTAATTGTGCCTTCTAATCCTTACGATGCAAAAGGTTTATTAAAAGCTGCAATTCGCGATGATGATCCAGTTATTTTCATGGAAAGCGAGCAGATGTATGGAGATAAAGGAGAAGTACCAGAAGAAGACTACATCATTCCAATTGGAGTTGCAGATATTAAAAGAGAAGGAACAGATGTTACTATTGTATCTTTTGGAAAGATCATCAAGGAAGCTTATAAAGCTGCAGATGAACTAGAAAAAGATGGAATTTCTTGTGAAATCATCGATTTACGTACCGTAAGACCTTTGGATTATGAGGCAATATATAAATCGGTTAAAAAAACAAACAGATTGGTGATATTGGAAGAAGCATGGCCTTTTGGAAATGTTGCTACGGAGATCACGTATCAAGTTCAGGAAAATGCATTCGATTATCTGGATGCTCCTATTATAAAGATCAATACCGCAGATACTCCAGCTCCTTATTCTCCAGAATTATTAAAAAACTGGTTACCGAATAGTGAAGATGTTGTTAAAGCTGTGAAAAAGGTGCTTTACAAGTAATCTTATAGACTTATCTTTGAAGCTTCATCTAAACGGTGAAGCTTTTTTTGTGCCCAAATATGAAATACTCCCTTTTATTTACCTGCATTTTATTAACTTTTTTTCAAGGATGGTCTCAAACCAGAATTAGCGGAACTGTTGTAGATGAGACAGGAACTCCCGTTCCTTTTGCGAATGTTATTTTTTTAAGTTCTTCTGAAGGAACTACTACTACCGAAACCGGTGTTTTCTATTTACAATCTGATCAAGATCAACCCAATGTGGAATTTTCCTATGTAGGATATGAAACTTTAATAGTTCCTCTTGAAAAAGGTGGAAATTTAAATCTGAAGATCGTTCTAAAAGAAATGACAGAATCTTTAGGCGAGGTGATGATCTATCAAGGGAAAACTTCTAAAAAGAATAATCCCGCAATAGATATTCTTAGAAAGATCTGGGAAAACAAAAGGCAGAATGGAGTAAAAAAATTCGATCAATACGAATACAGAAAATATGAAAAACTGGAGTTCGATCTAAATAAAATAGACAGTGCTTTAATTAATAGCCCCATTTTTAACGGAATGGAATTTATATTTAAAGACCTGGATACCAACAGAATTACTAAAAAAACCTATTTGCCAATTTTCTTAAATGAAGCTGTTTCTAAAATTTATGGAGATAAAAAATCTGGTAAATCCAAAGAAGAACTTTTAGGGAACAAGAATTCCGGTTTTAGTAATAATCAGCTTTTAATTTCTTCAGTAAAAGACATTTATTCAGAAATAGACATTTACGAGAATTACCTTAAATTTTTCGATAAAAGTTTCGTTAGTCCGCTTTCTACCACTGGGATCAACAATTATAATTATGTATTAGCAGATAGCTCTTTTGTGGGCGATAAATGGTGTTATAAGATAAATTATTATCCTCGCAGAAAAAATGAATTGACCTTTAAAGGAGATTTTTGGGTTAATGATACTACTTGGGCAGTAAAGAAGATCAATCTGGAAATGGCAGAAGATGCCAATGTAAATTGGGTAAAAGGGGTTTATATAGAACAAGAATTCGATGTTTTAAACGACTCTATCTTCTTAATTACCAAAGACTTTTTTCAGGTAGATTTTTCACTTAGAGATAAAGAGAATGCACGAGGCATTTATGGAAAAAGAACGGTGCTTTATGACGAATATAATTTCGACAATAAAAAACCTCTAAAATTTTACGACACGCGAGTTATAGAGTTTAAAGAGGAAGTTTATAATAGAGATGAAGATTTCTGGAAAAAGAACCGACTAGAAGAATTAAATGGAGATGAGCGTGGGGTTTACAAAATGCTAGATACCCTGCAAAATGTAAAAGCTTTTAAACGCTTATATAATTTAACCACTACCCTATCTTCCGGCTATATAGAATTCGATGGTTTTGATTATGGTCCAGTTTATACCACTTTAGGGTTTAATGATGTTGAAGGATTTAGATTAAGAGGTGGCGGTAGAACTTATTTCGATGAAAATGATCCATGGAGAATTGAAGGTTACGGGGCTTATGGTTTTAAGGATAAGCAATTTAAATATGGGATCGCTGGGAAAATTTTATTAGATAAAAAACTAAGAATTATTGCCACGGCAGGGAATAGACGCGATATAGAACAGTTAGGAACTAGTCTTACCAATACTACCGATGTACTTGGTAGAAGTTTAGCCTCCTCCTCTTTAATAAATGTAGGAGATAATGATAAGTTGAGCTCTATTAATCTCTCTGTTGTAAGTTTAGAAATTGAACCCTTTCAAAATTTCACTTTTAGATTAGCAGGATCTTATAGGATACTTAAACCAGCCTCGCCAACCTTCAGTTTAGATTTTTATGAAGATGAGGCACTTTCGCAAATAGATTCAGAAATAAATCAGACCGAAATCTCCACAATTTTCTCTTATACTCCTGGCAAAGAAACTACCGGGTTTGGAGTAGACAGAAATATTATTAATGAAGGCGATTTTCCAACCTTCTTTTTAAACTACAGCTTGGGAGTAAAAGATATTTTTGAAAGTGATTTCAATTATAAAAAGATCCAGTTTTTTTACAATCAACCTTTATTAGTTGGAGGCTTCGGAAAATCGAATTTAAGCATTGAAGCAGGGAAAACTTTTGGAGAAGTTCCCCTTGGGCTATTAAGTGTAGTTCCCGGGAATCAGACTTATTTCGCTTTATACAATACATTTCCATTGCTTAATTTTTATGAATTCGTAACAGATACTTATGTATCTGCACATCTTGAGCACAATTTTAATGGAAGGTTATTTTCCAGAATCCCAGGATTGCGTGATCTTAATTTAAGAGAGATCATAGGAATTCGTGGGGTCTATGGAGAAATTTCTGAAGAAAATAAAAATATAGACGCTTCTGGATTACCACTAATTGCACCAGATTCAGATCCATATTGGGAATATAGCGTAGGTGTTGGGAATATTTTTAAATTCCTGAGAATAGATGCTCATTTTAGAGGGAATTACTTTGATAATGAGGATGCCAGATCGTTTGGAGTGACTGCTTCCTTCGGTTTTCATTTTTAATGCTCTCTGTAAGAGGATAAATTACTATATTTGCCGCCTGAAAAATTTGAATAAAAAAGAAAGAAAATGTCAGAGACTTTTGATGTATTGATAGAGATCCCAAAAGGGAGCAGAAACAAATACGAATATGATTTTGAATTGAAGAAAGTTCGGTACGATCGAATGATCTTTTCTTCTATGATGTATCCTGCAGATTACGGATTTATCCCTAATACACTTGCGTTAGATAGCGATCCACTAGATGTATTGGTTTTGGTTGCAGAACCTACCTTCCCTGGAATTGTAATGGAAGTAAAGCCAATTGGGGTTTTCCATATGGCAGATGAAAAAGGTCCAGATGAGAAAATTATTTGTGTACCAGTATCAGATCCTATCTGGAATAGATTAAATGATCTAGATGATGTGAATGGTCACTTGCTTAAAGAAATAGAACATTTCTTTAAAGTATACAAAGATCTTGAGAAAAAGAAAGTAGATGTTGGTGGATGGGGAAATGCTGAAGAAGCAAAAGAGATCATCAAGCAATGTATCGAAAGATATAAGAATTATGAAGGAGATAAAGAGAGATTCGGGATATAATCGAATAATTTCTTATAATAATTGAATAATTAAAAGCGATAACCCTAAAAAGTTATCGCTTTTTTATTTATCATTGATTTTGCTACATTAGCAGACATTAACTAATTTTTAACTATCTCTATGGAATCAATGATTATCTATGCCCCAATTGTTCTGGCCATAATTGGTCTATTATACATGTGGATGAAAAGGTCTTGGGTTTTAAAACAAGACGCCGGTGACGGAAAAATGAAAGAAATTTCAGATCATATCTATGAAGGCGCACTCGCCTTTCTAAATGCCGAATATAAATTACTCACCATTTTTGTAATTGTAGTAAGTATCGCACTTGCTGTAGTTTCTTTTGTAGTACCCACTACACACTGGTTAATCGTGATCGCTTTTATTTTTGGAGCCTTTTTCTCTGCCTTGGCAGGAAATATGGGAATGAAAATAGCCACAAAAACCAATGTTAGAACTACACAAGCAGCAAAAACAAGCTTGCCAAATGCCTTAGGAGTTTCTTTTGGCGGTGGAACCGTGATGGGTCTTGGAGTTGCAGGACTCGCAGTTTTAGGATTAACCTCTTTCTTTATATTATTCTTCCATTATTTTATGGGAGGGGTTTGGACCTCCACCGCGGACATGACAATTGTATTGGAAACCCTTGCAGGATTCTCTCTTGGAGCTGAATCTATCGCTTTGTTTGCGCGTGTAGGAGGTGGAATTTACACCAAAGCTGCCGATGTTGGAGCCGATCTAGTAGGTAAAGTAGAAGCAGGAATTCCTGAAGACGATCCACGAAACCCTGCAACTATTGCAGATAATGTGGGAGACAATGTAGGGGATGTAGCAGGAATGGGAGCCGATCTTTTTGGTTCTTATGTTGCAACCGTATTAGCAGCCATGGTGCTTGGAAATTATGTGATAAAGGATATGGGTGGAAGCATCGATGATGTTTTTGGCGGAATTGGCCCAGTATTATTACCAATGGCAATTGCCGGTGCAGGAATTATCATTTCTATGATTGGTACCATGTTGGTGAAAATAAGCAGTAACGATGCTAAAGAATCGCAAGTAATGCGTGCCTTGAACATAGGGAACTGGGTATCTATAGCCTTAGTTGCAGTTACTTGTTTTGCTTTGGTAAAATGGATGTTACCAGCGACTATGCAAATGGAATTCTTTGGCGAAGGCTTAAAAGAAATTTCTTCTATGCGTGTATTTGGAGCTACCATCATAGGGCTTATAGTTGGAGGAGCTATTTCTTCAGTAACAGAATATTATACAGGATTAGGTAAAAAACCAATCCTTAAGATCGTACAACAATCCAGCACTGGTGCTGGAACAAATATTATTGCAGGTTTAGCAACAGGGATGATCTCTACTTTTCCTTCAGTTTTATTATTTGCAGGTGCTATCTGGGCTTCTTATGCTTTCGCAGGATTTTACGGAGTTGCATTAGCAGCTTCAGCAATGATGGCCACTACAGCTATGCAATTAGCAATAGATGCCTTCGGACCAATATCTGACAATGCAGGTGGTATTGCTGAAATGAGCGAACAAGAACCTATTGTAAGAGAACGTACAGACATTTTAGATTCTGTAGGAAATACAACTGCAGCAACCGGGAAAGGTTTTGCCATTGCATCTGCAGCACTTACTTCTTTAGCCTTATTCGCAGCCTATGTAACTTTTACGGGGATAGAAGGAATCAATATCTTTAAAGCTCCAGTATTGGCAATGTTATTCGTGGGAGGAATGATCCCAGTAGTATTTTCTGCCTTAGCCATGAATGCTGTTGGAAAAGCAGCTATGGAAATGGTGCAAGAAGTAAGACGACAGTTTAGAGAGATTCCTGGAATTATGGAAGGAACAGGGAAACCACAATACGATAAATGTGTGGCTATTTCTACCGAAGCTTCCTTAAGAGAAATGATGTTGCCAGGTTTATTAACTATAGGATTTCCATTGGTAATCGCCTTTGTTCCTATGATCTTTGGAATGGATAATTTGGCGATTGCTGAAATGTTAGGAGGTTATATGGCCGGAGTTACCGTAAGTGGTGTACTTTGGGCAATTTTCCAGAATAATGCAGGTGGTGCTTGGGATAATGCTAAAAAATCTTTTGAAGCAGGAGTTTTAATTGATGGAGAAATGACCTACAAAGGTTCTGAAGCTCATAAAGCTGCCGTAACTGGAGATACTGTAGGAGATCCATTTAAAGATACTTCCGGACCATCTATGAACATCCTGATAAAACTAACTTGTCTAATTGGTCTTGTAATAGCTCCCATCTTAGGCGGCCATACAATTGGTGAAACAAATAATTCTATTGAACAAGCTGAGATCATCAATGTAGCTGGTGTAAATAATTCTACAACTAAAGAAGTGGAAGTTAGAATGACCACTGAAGGTGATGAAACTGTTGCAGAGGTTAGAACTACTATTACTGAAGATGGTAAAACCGATGTAAAAGTAAAAACCTACAGAGGAACTAAAGCTGAAGTTGAAGCACAGTTGGAAAACAGATAAAACCTCTTTTTTTAATAAAAACCCTCAAGATATTTCTTGGGGGTTTTTCTATTTACGATCCCCTGTTCTCATTATTAAATTTATAGCAAGGGAATTTATTCTTTCAAATTTCTGCTAGTGCCCAATTCCATTAGGTCTCCCATTAAAGATAAAAATCTTCCAGTTTTAACATTGGAATTATTCCAATATATTGGAATAATTCCATAATTTTGTAATCATTCCCTATTAAGATGGAATGCATATAAAAATGGCAAAAACGGTATTACATCTGGATCTGGACACCTTCTATGTTTCTGTAGAACGCTTAATAGATACGCGTTTACAGCATAGACCTCTATTAGTAGGAGGTACCAGCGATCGTGGTGTTGTAGCTGCTTGTAGTTATGAGACCAGAGCTTTTGGGGTGCATTCTGGAATGTCTATGAAGCTCGCCAAACAACTATGTCCCGAAGCCACTATTATAAGAGGAGATGCAAGTACGTACACAAAATACTCTAAAGATGTAACAGATATTATAAGAACAGATGTTCCGCTGTTTGAAAAGTCAAGCATAGACGAATTCTATGCAGATCTCACTGGCATGGATCGTTTTTTTGGGTGTTATAAATATGCATCTGAATTGCGAAAAAAGATAATCCGAGAAACTGGATTACCCATTTCCTTCGGACTTTCAGCAAATAAAATAGTTTCTAAAGTAGCTACCAATGAAGCCAAGCCCAACAATCAATTAAAAATAGATTCAGGATTTGAAAAGGAATTTCTAGCCCCACTTTCAGTAAAAAAAATACCGATGGTGGGCGATAAAACATACCAAACTCTTCGGAATCTAGGAGTTAGGCACGTGAAAACAATACAGGAAATGCCGCTGGAAATGATACAAAAAGTATTGGGCGCAAATGGCACTACCATCTGGCATAGAGCACAAGGCATAGATAATACCCCAGTTATCCCCTATTCTGAAAGAAAATCCATCTCTACCGAACGTACTTTCGATCGGGATACTATAGATGTAGATAGATTATCTTCCATCTTAATAGCTATGACGGAAAATCTCGCATTTCAGCTCCGCCGTGGCGATAAACTCACCTCATGCATTTCGGTTAAAATTAGATATTCAGATTTTAATACCTACACCAAACAACTCAAAATCCCATACACCAGCGCAGATCATATCTTGCTTCCCAAGATCCAAGATCTGTTTAAAAAACTCTATAATCGCCGCTTATTGGTTCGGCTCATCGGGATACGTTTTAGCCATTTAGCGGGTGGAAATTACCAGATTAACTTGTTCGATGATAACGCAGAGATCTTGAATTTGTACAATGCGATGGATACTATTAGAATTAGATATGGAGACCGAAGCGTCTTAAGAGCCGCCTCTCTTGGAGCCAAAACCATTGGAAGAATGACCAATCCTTTTAATGGAGAACCACCGGTGGTGCTGGCTCACAGAAAGCAATAAAGGCCTTGCTTCAGAGGAAAAGAAAGAATTAAAATTTAAAAGTTTAAATCACTGTAAACATAAGAGTTCAAAATTGTATTTAAATAACCACACATATTATAGCATGCGATTTGGGACATTTTCAGAAATAGAATTACTGGAACTGGCTCAAAAAAATAATGTGAAGACCTTAGTGCTTACAGATATTAATAACACCTCTGTCTCTCTAAATTTTGTGCGAATTGCCAAAGAATATAACATTACTCCTATTCTGGGAATAGATTTTAGAAACGGAGTACAGCAACAATTTGTAGGAATTGCAAAGAATAATGAAGGCTTTCAAGAATTAAATGATTTCCTTTCTAAACATCTTCAGCAAAAAATAACGATCCCTGAAAAAGCACCTTTCTTTAAAAATGCTTTTATTATTTATCCTTTTGAGAAAATACTCGCTTCAGAAATAAGTGAATTTAACGATAATGAATTTATAGGGATAAGTATTGCCGAGTTGCGAAAATTGAAGTTTTCAAAACTAAAGGAACTCACTACCAAGTTGGTAGTATTGCAACCTGTAAGCTTTCGCAACAAACGAGATTTTAATGCGCATAGATTATTGCGCGCCATAGACACTAATTGCCTTCTAAGTAAACTCTCTCCAGAAGAACAAGCAGGAAAAGAGGAACAAATGATCCCTCTTGAGAGGCTAAAAGAGCATTATGAGGAGTTTCCTTTTATTCTTAATAATACCGAAGAGCTACTAGCAGCCTGTCACATACATTTCGATTTTTCTGAAAACAGGATCCCCCAGAATCAACAGGTTTTTGAAGAAAGTGCTTCTAAAGATGAAAAATTCCTAAAAGAACTTTGCGAAAAAGGACTTCTTCTTCGCTATCCAGAAGCTAAAGAGGAAGTTATTAAAAGAATGGTCACAGAATTAAAGGTCATTAAAAAAATGAACTTTATCTCCTATTTTCTTATTAACTGGCGCATTTGCCAATATGCTCGTGAAAAGGGCTATTTCTATGTAGGGAGAGGAAGCGGTGCTAATAGCATTGTGGCTTATTTACTGCAGATCACAGAGGTAGATCCTGTAGAATTAGATCTTTATTTTGAGCGTTTTATTAATGAATTTAGAACCAGTCCGCCAGATTTCGATATAGATTTTTCATGGAACGATCGGGAGGATGTCACTCGATTTATTTTTGAAGAATTTCCACATACGGCCTTACTCGCCACTTATAATACCTTCCAGTTTAGAGCTGTGATTAGAGAATTAGGAAAAGTATTCGGGCTTCCAAAAGAAGATATAGATAAACTTTGCAAAGGACATTTCCCGAATAACGAACAAGATGAGATCCATAAACTGGTTCTTAAATATGGAGAGCTCATTCAAGGAATGCCTAATTATAGAAGTATTCATGCAGGCGGAATTCTTATTTCTAATAAACCACTTACAGCATTCTCTGCTTTAGATCTTCCGCCTAAAGGGTTTCCTTGTGTGCAGTTTGATATGGTGATCTCTGAAGATGTAGGCCTTTATAAATTTGATATTCTAGCCCAACGCGGATTAGGAAAAATTCGGGATTCTCTAGATATTATTGCTGAAAATCAACCGGAAGCAGCTGCGTTTGATATTCACGATGTAGCAGCTTTTAAAGAAGATCCCAAGATAAATAATCTTATAAAAGAAGCCTCTTGCATAGGCTGCTTTTATGTGGAATCTCCCGCGATGCGCATGTTACTTAAAAAATTACAAACAGACACTTATCTAGGTTTGGTTGCAGCTAGCTCTATTATTCGCCCGGGCGTGGCAAAAAGCGGAATGATGCGGGAATATATTCTTCGTCATAGATATCCGGAAAGACGAGACAATGCGCATCCAGAACTTGCCAAAATAATGCCCGATACGTATGGTATTATGGTATATCAAGAAGATGTAATTAAAGTTGCTCATTTTTTTGCGGGCCTTAGCCTTGCCGAGGCAGATGTTTTACGGCGCGGAATGAGTGGAAAATATCGCTCCCGGGAAGAATTTCAACGGGTAGAAGATAAATTTCTCTCCAACTGTCGTGAGAAAGGGATCGAAGAAAAGACCATTTCTGAGGTTTGGGATCAAATTAAAAGTTTTGCAGGATACGCCTTTGCAAAAGGGCATTCTGCCAGCTATGCAGTAGAAAGTTATCAGAGTTTATTTTTAAAAGCCTATTTCCCATTAGAATATATGGTGGCAACTCTTAATAATGGTGGTGGTTTTTATTCTATAGAAATGTACGTACATGAGGCCAATATGAATGGAGCTACTGTTGTTCCTCCCTGTATTAACGAAGGGGATTACCACAACACTATAAAAGGAACAACAATTTATCTGGGCTTCGGAAATTTAAAAGAATTGGAATCGCGAGTAGCACAACGCATTCTTGAGAATAGAAATTTTAATGGAAAGTTTGAATCCTTAGAGAATTTTATAGATCGAGTTGCGGTAAGTATAGAGCAATTAAGCATTCTTATTAGGATCAATGCTTTTAGATTTACAGGCATAGACAAGTATCAGCTTTTATGGGAGGCTCATTTCAAACTAAATAAGAAACCCAAAAAACCACAACAAATTCCGCTTTTCACTCCGAAGCACAAAAAATTCACACTACCAGAATTACACACTACTCTATTAGAAGAGGCTTTTGAGCAAATAGAACTTCTTGGATTTCCTTTATGTAGTCATTTTAATCTGCTTCTGGAGCCGCCTCAAACCAGTTATGGTCAAAAAGATCTGGGCAGATTTCTAAATAAAGAGATTTTAATCTATGGATATCTGGTTACCGTGAAAAATACAAAAACGGCAAAAGGAAAACCTATGAATTTCGGCACTTTTATAGATCAGGAAGGTAATTTTTTCGATACCATTCTCTTCCCTCCTATTGCTGAAAAATATTCCTTTAGAGGCAGTGGAGTTTATGCGCTCTTAGGAAAAGTCACTGAAGAATTCGACTTTTTAAGTATCGAAGTAAACAAAATGAAAAAAGAGGCTTACATCACAGATCCGCGATTTTCTGAAGGAAATCTAGCTACCGGACACCGAATAGAGAAAATGAAAAGTCTGGAAGAGAAAAAAGAACACCAAGAACCTCAGGGATTTAAACCTCTAGTAAGGAATCAAACAACAATCTAAAAGAACAACTATGTCTTTTGAAAGAATTAAGGAAAAATTAAATATACTGGCAGACGCCGCTAAATATGATATTTCATGTTCTAGCAGCGGGAGCAAACGCGCCAATAAGGGAGGTTTAGGGAATAGTGATGGAGTAGGGATTTGCCATAGTTATACAGAAGATGGGCGTTGCGTATCCTTATTAAAGATCCTACTTACGAACCATTGCATTTTTGATTGTGCTTATTGTGTAACCAGGAAAAGCAATGATATAAAGCGAGCGGCATTTAAAGTTCAGGAAGTAGTAGATCTCACAATGAATTTTTACCGCAGAAATTACATTGAAGGTTTATTTCTTAGTTCTGGGATATTTAATAGCCCAGATACTACCATGGAAAGATTGGTGCAAGTAGCTAAAAAACTAAGATTGGAAGAGAATTTTAACGGATATATTCATTTAAAATCTATCCCTGGCGCAAGTGATGAACTTATGCAGGAAGCAGGATTGTACGCAGATAGACTTTCTGTGAACATTGAAATTCCAACAGTTTCAGGATTAAAACTATTGGCTCCAGATAAAAAGCATGAAGACTTTATAAAACCAATGGAAGCTGTAAAAAACAGCATTCAGATCTACCAAAGTGAAAAGAAGATAATAAAAAGCACGCCTAAATATGCTCCCGCCGGCCAGAGCACCCAAATGATCGTTGGCGCTACTGGAGAAAGCGATAGAGATGTAATGTACTCTGCCGCCTATTATTATAAAAAATACAAGATGAAAAGAGTCTATTATTCTGGATATATTCCAGTAGCTAATGATTCCAGACTACCGGCACTAGGAAGCCCAGTGCCCTTGCTGCGCGAAAATAGACTGTATCAAACAGATTGGTTATTAAGATTTTATGGATTTGACATTAGGGAACTATTAAATAATGAAAATCAGAACTTAGATCTAGACATAGATCCTAAATTGAGTTGGGCCTTAAGAAATAGAGAAATATTCCCTTTAGATATTAACAGGGCCGATAAGTTGCTCATTGCAAGAGTACCAGGAATCGGATTAAAATCTGTTCACAAAATAATTGAGGCAAGAAAATATAGAAAACTGAATTGGGAGCATCTTAAAAAAATTGGAATTGCATATAACAGAGCACGCTACTTTATAACCTGCGATTCTAATAGTTTTGAAAAACGAGATTTGTCCAGCATCCAAATTAAAGGTTTGATCCTTCAAAACTCCACTAGTAAGTTCAGAAAAGATTATAGCTCACAATTAAGTCTTTTTAATTAATGAAAACAGGCACACAATTATTTTATGATGGCAGCTATGAAGGCTTTCTTACCTGTGTTTTTTCTGCTTTTGAAGAAAAATTAAATGTGAATGGTATTTTTACTGAAGCTACTTCACAGGGGAACATGTTTGCAAAGTCAATGAATATAACCACAGACCTAGAAAAAGCGCAAAGGGTGATCTCTGGTTTAAAAAGAAAAATTCCTAGTGAAAGTTACAGGCACATATATTTTGCGTTTTTAAGTGAATTAGAAGGTATAGAGTTACTACTATTTCAATACATAAAATTAGCTTTTAAAGAGGAAAAATTTAGCAGTAAAGACTTTGGGAATCCTATTATTTTAAAGATCAATCAGATCTCAAAAAAGGTGAGTAGAGAAAAACACCGAATGGAAGCTTTTGTAAGATTTCAGTTAACCAAAGATGACATTTTTTATGCTACTATAGAACCAGATTTTAACGTTTTACCTGTGATTTTAAAACATTTTGAAACCCGATATGCCGATCAAAAGTGGATAATTTATGATTTGAAAAGAAATTTTGGTTTGTTTTATAACCTTCAGGAATGCAGTTATATAAATATTAATTTTAAATCTACCGAGCATTTAAATTCCTCTAACACCAGTATTTACAGCACTTCAGAAATAGAATTTCAGAAATTGTGGCAAGAATATTTTGAGAGCACTAATATAAAATCCAGAAAGAACATGAAATTACACCTGCAACATGTACCTAAAAGATATTGGAAATATTTAACTGAAAAGAGTACTTGGCAAAATTAAAAATTAGTTTAAATTTGCTGCTCAACTAATTAAACATTTTTACGATGAAAAAATTATCTTTATTATTATTAGCTGCTGTATTCTCTTTATCAATCTATTCTTGTAGAGAAACAACAGAAGAAAAAACAGAAGACGCGATGGAAGACGCTGCTGACGACATGGAAGATGCTGCAGATGATGTTGCTGATGACATGGATGAAGTAGGAAATGACATTGAAGCTGCTGCTGACAATGCTGAAACTGAAATGAAAGAAGAAGTTAACGGAACTGATGATGTAAATGGTGACGACGATATGTAGTCTTTTGCATTCATAATTTTCTAAAGCCATCTTAATCTTATTGAGATGGCTTTTTTTGGTTTAACTAATTAAATTTTAATCTTATGAAAAAATTATTTTTATTCTTATTTGCTGCAACTTTTGCTAGCTCTATTTACTCTTGTCGAGAAACAACTCAAGAAAAAACTCAAGATGCTTTAGAGTCTATTGGTGAAGACATAGAGACAAATGCTAAAAAAGCAGGAGAGAAAATTGAAGCCGGTGCAGACAAGGTTGTAAAGGAAATTGATGAAGAAGTTCACGATACAGATGATGTAAATGGCGAAGAAGCTGCAGATGATCTAAATTAAGATCTCTACCCAAAATTATCACAAACCGCCTTTGAGCGGTTTTTTTTATTTATTACTTATCCTAAATATTCTATCATATAAATAACTTGAATTTAATATTTAAGGAAAATGTTCTTCTAAGTCATCAATTTTAGGCTTTATCTCCTGCAATTTTTAGAATAAACCTTAATTTTCTACAGTGAGAAAAACTAGCTTTACTTATGAATTTATATAAATTATCTACTAAACGATTATCCTTAATTCCTTTAAGTCAAGAAGAGATTCAATTTGTACATGCTTTACACTCCAACCTGGAAGTAGATTATTATAATACCCTTGGGATTCCTGCAAGTATGGAAGCCACTGAAGTAATTATGAAAGAGATGGTTCTAGAAAATGAGAATGAAGAAACCAGAAAATTTACTTTTTGCATTAAGTGGAATGATCAAAATATAGGATTGATCGCCTTGAATTTAGGCAACAAGAAATATGAAATTGGAGAAATCTGGTATAAATTCCTTCCAGAATTCTGGAATCAAGGTTTTGCAACAGAGGCACTAAAAGAGATGATATCTCTCGGATTTCAGAAATTAAAACTGCATAGGATCGAAGCCGGATGTGCTTCAGAAAACATTGGTTCTATTAAGGTTTTAGAGAAAGCAGGGATGAAAAGAGAAGGTCTTAAAAGGCAACATTTACCATTAAAATCGGGATGGTCAGATTGCTATGAATATGGTATGCTTCGGGAAGATTATATCCTTACGATAGATTAAATTTAAAAAGCCCACCACCTCTGTAAGAAATAGTGAGCTTTTAATACATGAATTAAAATTCTTATAGAAGCTTAAATCATAAATAATTATTGCTTAAGAACGAACTGCTGTTGCAATTGCAGTCTCTCCGGTAAGAATTTCAAATACTTGATTTTTCTTTACCTCGTCGTCCAAAACTTCAACTAAAGTTTTAGCTACATCTGCACGGGAGATATTACCTTGTTTTCCCAGCTTTGGCTCTAACTGAATTTTACCTGTACCAGCTTCATCTGTCAAAGAACCAGGTCTAACTATACTATAATTTAACCCGCTGGCTTTTAGATAATCATCGGCATTTTGTTTTGCCTGTAAATAATCTTTAAGTTCCTCACTCACAGATGGATTATCTGCTCCCATAGAACTTAACATTACAAATTTACCGGCTCCAGCATTTTTAGCAGCATCTGTAAGCTTTTTCGCTCCCTCTTGATCTACTCCTATTACATTTTTGCCTTTAGATCCTGCGGCAAAAATCACTTTGTCGGCATTCTTTACAGCATGGCTCAGATCTTCTTCCAAATCTGCCATTATAGTTGCTACATTTTCTTTTTCGAAAAGATCTTTTTGCTCCTGTTTTCTAACCATAGCTATAGGGTTATAGTTGGTAGATTCTTTTAATAAATCTATAATGATTCTTCCTGTAGTCCCGTTTGCACCGGCAACTAATACATTTCTTTCTTTTTTCATGATCATTTTTTTGTTATTATAAATTATGTCGGCTGTCTTAAAATAGATCAGCCATACTTATTATTACTTTTCCTTTGGCTTTTCCTTCAGCCAGATATTCATAGGCATCTATTCCGTCTTCAAAAGAATAAATTAGATCTACAATTGGTTTAATAGCTCCATCTTCAACCATAGCTTTGATCTCATTCAATTGCTCCGCATTTGGTTGCATCCAGGTTAGTTTATAAACAGCAGATTTTTCTTCGATTAGTTTTGATAATTTTTCTGGTAACTTATAATCTTTTATTCCCATTTGTTTAGCTGTCTCTTCGTCTGGGGGACCAACGATAGAAGTTACCCTTCCTCCCTCTTTTATAATTCCAAAAGCATCGAAAGTATAATCGTTTCCTAAAGTGTCGAAAACTATATCTAAATTATTAGCGACTTCCTTATAATCTTCTGTTTTATAATCAATTACACGATCTGCACCCAATGCTTTAACCCAGTCTACATTTTTAGTACTAGTGGTTGTATATACAATCGCGCCTTTTGCTTTTGCATATTGAATTGCAAAACTACCTACCCCACCAGAACCAGCATGAATTAGAATTCTGTCGTTTTTTTTAATACCAACTCTTTCCAAGGCTTGCATTGCTGTTAATCCTGTTAATGGCAATCCAGAAGCTTGTTCAAAAGTTATATTTTCAGGTTTTAATGCCACTAGCTCGCTCTTAACTGCTACAAACTCTGCTACACTACCCATTTGTTCCTGTGGCACTCTAGCATAAACCTCATCTCCAATTTCAAAATTGCTGACTTTTGCCCCTTTTTCTACTACCACACCACTAACATCATATCCTATTGTAGCAGGTAATTTTAATGGCACCATATCATTTAATTTACCTTCCACCAATTTATAATCGATAGGATTTATAGATGCTGCTTTCACTGCTATTAAAATATCCTTCTCGCTAAATGTTGGTTTGTCTATTTCTTGAATGGCTAGACTCTCTTTGATCTCTCCGTATTTTGTTATTTGTAATGCTTTCATATCAATTCTTTTTTAATTTTAATTATTCTGATCTATTTTCTGATTTTTCAGACAAGATCGCTATCCATTTATCTAGAGTATCCTTTAATAGCATAACATCTGTAAGTTCCACTTCTTCGGAAAGCAACGATTTCAGAAGTTTTTGTGGGACCGGAGCTGCCTCGGCTTTATAAGATAATCCTTTTTTAGTTAATTCTATTAAAACACTACGCTCGTCCTGCACAGATCTTTTGCGCTCTAAAAGATCCATTTTCTCCATCCGTTTAATAAGGGGAGAAAGGGTGTTAGTATTTAAAAGTAGTCTTTCCCCTATTTGATTTATAGATGATTTGCCATGCTCCCATAAAACCAGAAGCACCAAATATTGTGGATAAGTAAGCCCCATTTTCTCCAAATATGGTTTATAGGCCTTGGTAATTAACCGAGAAACCGAATATATTGGAAAACAAATCTGGTTCCCTAATTTTAATTGTTCCTCCTCTTTCATAGTTCTTACTTTTTAGAATTTCTCCAAGCTTCCCAAGCGCCAGTAGACCATAGCACCCAAGCGATTAGAACCGGCTGGAAGAAAAGCCTGATGAGTCTTGCTCTATCTGAATTTAAGGCTCCAAAAGCATCTTTTCCATCCAAATACTGCGAAATATTACCTGGAAATATTAGAATAAAAAATATAGCTAATCCCCATCCCACTTTCACACGTTGATCTTTCCAGAATAATAAGGCAAGACCTAAGACCATTTCCACTATCCCTGAAAGGATCACAACTAAATCCTTGCTCATAGGCACCCAATCTGGCACCTGTGCCTGAAAATCTATTCTATTAAAGCTAAGATGACTGAAACCTGCATAGATCATAAATACTGCTAACAGAATTCTAAAAACATTTTGAGTAATACTGGTTTTAACTACATCTCTCATTTTATATCAATTTATCACGAACAATTATATCGTGCACGATGCAAATATAAGGAAATTGATGTGTTCTTATATTTAATTAAGGTAGAGTTAACTTATAGCCTATAGAAAAAACCAATCATATCCTATTTGAGCAAGATCAAACAGAACGATTTCAGAAAACCAAGATCATGTTCTTATAGCGAATAAATAAATGCGTTCTAATAATTAAATATTTATCGACCTACTAGCGCTTTTATCTCAAATCCCTAATGTTGGTAAGTGCTTAACTTTATGATACAGCAACGCGGCCTTAATGCAATATTTTAATTCGTGTTCAGGAATTTCATAAGGTATTTGAAAGATAATCGCCCTTTTTCCCTCATATTGAAAAGTAGATCTGAATATAATTTTGAAAGTATCTACCAATCGGGTAGAACACTGGAAATACATTGCATATTGATTTGGAGATTTCTGTTTCCAATCTATTCTAAGGGTACTTCCAAATTTTGTTATATAACTTGGCTCACTCCATTTTAGGGTTTCTTCTATCTCAGTTATTTCATCTATTCCTTCAGCGGTTTCAAGGATCATCTTCCGAAGAGCTAACATTTGTGGACGAACCGAGTTTGGATATTCACGAAAAACAGACATGACTTCCGGGCTTGATTTTACATGTAAATCTTTCATCAGTTTTAAAAATTTTAGCTTTAAGAATAAATGAAAGTTTAATTAATTTTTTATCCTAGATTAATTCACCACTTTTTTAAAAGAAAACTATTAATGTCAGCAAATACAAATTCAGCTATTTACCAATTTACTCCATTATCTGTTTGATCTGTCCAGAAACAGTACAGCTACTCTTAACTGTATTAAATATAGTCCCGAATTTTTCGATGTTCTTTTGTAGTAAATCAATATTTAAATTGTCGTCACTACTATAAATCATTAATTCATAGTTAATCTCGTCCATCCTTGGAGGTTTTTCTAGGCGGGTAGCCTTAACCATTATTTCTGCCTTTGAATATTCAAAATGCATTAAGCCAGAAAAGCGTTCCACATTTTTTAAAATACATGCTGAAAAAGATCCTAAAAACAATTCGGCTGGATTTGGTAATGTATCTGCAGTTTCCGGTGTTGTTCCAAAATTAATTTCGGATGTTTTGATCTTTAGAGAAGCGTTCTTTTTTGAAATTGAGCTTGCATTACAGAAATACTTCATGACTTTATATTATTTAATTTACTTCAGGCTATAGCTAAACAGAAGAATTATTCTGAAATTAAATACTAAGCACTTAGAGGGTGGAATATTTTTGATTTAAAATCAATATTAATTTTAATCACTATCCCCTGATCATATAACAAGTTAATACAAAAACAAAGGAATATGAAAAAGCATTTAAAAAAGCCGAGAAAATTAAAAGTGGATTAAATCTAAATCTTAAATCTAAAGAGGATTCTAGTATTTGGAGCGGTCCCAGTAGCAATGGGATTGAAGCCAATGAAAATAGATTTTTAAAGAAAAACCTTTACTTTTTTCACATAAAAAAAAGTATTAGAAACAAAAAAACCCCTTAAAAAGGGGTTTTTGTACTCGGAGCGGGACTTGAACCCGCACGACCGTTGCTGATCATTGGATTTTAAGTCCAACGTGTCTACCAATTCCACCATCCGAGCGTGGATTTTAATAAAGTGCGATTTTTCGCCTGTCAGAGCGAAAAACGGGATTCGAACCCGCGACCTCCACCTTGGCAAGGTGGCGCTCTACCAGCTGAGCTATTTTCGCAATTTGTCTGAACGTTTTTTCGGTTTCCCGAAGAGCAATAATTCCTTATTGCGGTTGCAAATTTAAAACAATTCTTATAATACCAAAGGATTTTCTACAAAATTATCACCTTTAAATTTGAGCTTTTTGTTTCCCTGAAAGCATTCTCTTTATTTCATTTAATTTCATCAGGGCTTCAATAGGCGTAAGTGTATCAATATCAATATGCAACAACTCTTGTTTTAATTCTTGCAGCAATGGATCGTCCAAATTAAAAAAGCTCAACTGCATTTCTTGTTCCGCAGAATTTTTTAAAATTTCTCCAGATTCTTCCATTTTATGAGATTTTTCCAGCTTTTTAAGGATCTTATTAGCTCTGCTTATAACCTGTTGTGGCATTCCCGCCATCTTAGCAACATGTATCCCAAAACTATGGGCACTTCCTCCCGGAACCAATTTCCTGAGAAATAACACGGTATCCTTTAATTCTTTTACAGAAACATTATAATTCTTTATCCTACTAAAAGTATCGCCCATTTCATTCAGTTCATGATAATGAGTTGCGAAAAGTGTTTTTGCATGCGTAGGATGCTCATGTAGATACTCGGTAATGGCCCAAGCTATAGAAATCCCATCGTAAGTACTAGTTCCCCTTCCTATCTCATCTAAAAGTACCAAACTACGCTCAGATAGATTATTTAGTATACTAGCCGTTTCATTCATTTCTACCATAAAAGTAGATTCTCCCATGGAGATATTATCGCTCGCTCCTACTCTGGTAAAGATCTTATCTACCAAACCTATCCTTGCGCTCTCTGCAGGTACAAAACTTCCCATTTGAGCCAGAAGTACAATAAGTGCTGTTTGTCTTAATATAGCCGACTTACCACTCATGTTAGGCCCGGTGATCATAATTACCTGCTGAGTTTCTCTGTCTAAAAAAACATCATTGGTAATATACTGTTCTCCATGAGGCAATTGCTTTTCTATAACGGGATGCCTTCCGCTCTTGATCTCCAATTCGGTAGAATCATCTATTTCCGGCTTGTTATAATTCTCTAAAACAGCTTGTTGTGCAAAAGAAGATAAGCAGTCTAATTCACCAATTAATCGTGCATTTTGCTGTACGGGATTAATATAATCTCTCAACCAATCTACCAAACCTGCAAATAACTCCTGTTCCAGGTGCAAGATCTTCTCCTCTGCCCCAAGGATCTTCCCTTCATATTCCTTTAATTCTTCAGTTATATACCTTTCCGCATTAACCAAAGTTTGCTTTCTGGTCCATTCCTCAGGCACTTTATCTTTATGGCTATTTCTAACTTCAATATAATAACCATACACATTATTGCTTCCTATTTTTAGAGAAGTAATCCCAGTGGCTTTACATTCACGATCCAACATATCGTTTAAATAGCTCTTACCAGAAAAAGCTAAATTTCTAAGTTCATCGAGTTCCGTATGATAGCCTTTTGCAATAGTATTTCCTTTTACAATATTCACAGGAGCCTCTTCATGCAACATTTCATTGATCTTGGCTCTTAAAACCTCACAGCTTTGCAATTTATCGCCAAGTACTTTTAACGACTCTTCATTAGCGCTCATTGCCAGTTTCTTGATTGGTAAGATCGCATCTAGCGAATTGTTGAGATGAATTACTTCCCGAGGACAAATCTTACCAGTAGCCACTTTAGAGATCAAACGTTCCAGATCACTAATTCTTTTTATATGTTTCTGAAGCTGTTCTAATTCTTCTTTATTCTGAATAAAGTAACTCACCACCTGATGCCTGGCCTTTATTTTTTCAGCATTTTTAAGCGGAAGCGCCAACCAGCGTTTCATCATTCTCCCTCCCATAGGAGAAATAGTTTTATCTATTATCTCTAAAAGAGTTACTGCATTTTGAGCGTTAGAATTATATAATTCAAGATTTCGAATGGTAAACCGATCCATCCAAACATATTCCTCTTCAGCAATTCTATTTAAAGAAGCTATATGCTGTAATTTATGATGCTGGGTTTCGCTTAAATAATATAAAATAGCTCCTGAAGCAATAATACCTTCTTCCAAATGATCTACTCCAAAACCCTTTAAGGACTTGGTTTTAAAATGTTCATTTAGAGATTCGTATCCAAAATCCAATTTAAAAACCCAATCTTCCAGATAAAAACAGTGGAATGTATCTCCAAAAGTTTTAGTGAATTCCTTTTTATAATTTTTCTGAATAAGCACCTCACTTGGTCCAAAATTCTGAAGCAATTTATCTATATATTCAGCAGTACCTTGAGCTGTTAAAAACTCTCCTGTAGAAACATCCAGAAAAGAAATTCCCATAGACTTCTTTCCATAATGCACAGCACATAAAAAGTTATTAGACTTGCTGCTTAAAACCTCATCATTCATTGCTACTCCTGGAGTAACCAACTCGGTTACACCTCGCTTCACAATAGTTTTTGTGAGTTTTGGATCTTCTAACTGATCGCAAATAGCAACCCGCAAACCTGCTTTTACTAGTTTAGGTAAATAGGTATTTAACGCATGATGAGGAAATCCTGCCAAGGCCGTTTCTGTTTCGCTACCGTTACCTCTTTTAGTAAGAACTATGTTCAGGATCCTAGCCGTTCTAATAGCATCTTCCCCAAAAGTTTCGTAAAAATCTCCTATCCTAAATAATAATAACGCATCAGGGTATTTCACCTTGATGGCGTTATATTGTTTCATTAAAGGGGTGATCTGTTTAGGTTTTTTAGCTGCCAAAAGAATGAAATTTTAATTCCTGCTAAAATACTGAATCCTATAAGCTATCAGAAATTTAAAAAGAAGCATTTATTTAAAATTATTCACATTAGTCATAACTAATTTAATAGAGAATTTGATAGCCTTAATTAGCTAAAGTATTAGTTATAAAAAATCCCCTAAAACCAGTATCGGATATTAGAGGATAATTCTAAATTTATTAAGGTGTAATTAATTGAAATAAAATCTCTTAATTCTTTGTTTCTACTCTAATTAATCTAATTGGTATGGTCTTGCTAATATTTTCTACAGAGTGAGGAGCTTCAGCTTCCTTCCACATTGTAAAAGGAAATTTCATAGGAGCACTCATATCTCTGCTATCAAAAACGACATTCCCATCCATATCAAAATCAATGAAATCTCCAGCTTCCTGTATATATAGAACACTTGGCCAGCGATGGTGATGAATGGGCTCTCTTTCTCCAGGCTTAAGAACAACCTCTAAGACTCGAACTTTATCATTTTCCAACAATATTTTATGATTATCTGGCGCAGCTGTTACTGCATCTAGTTCAATTTTCCAGTTTGTTGGATCACCTGTTTTATATACAAAAGACTTAGATGGCTCCTGAGCTTGAGCGCTCACATTGGAAAAACTCAAAATAGATAGCATTACTAATAAGATAAATATATATTTCATATCTCTCTTTTTATTGTCGTTCCGCAACTTTTACTTCCCCAGTCAAGCCACTAAGATCTGGTCTAAAATGCCAAATTTCAGAGTATTTACCTTGAGTAGCATTCTCCCAGTCTTTCAGAAAAGTTTCAAAACTACCTGCACCATGCACTTCATTATACTTATCTGCGAATTTCCAGTCTTCGCCCATCCATGCAGATTTTTCGAAAAAAGAAATAAATGCAATGTCATCTCCCTCTTTTGTATTTGGCAACTCATTGGTATAAATACCAAAAGCTTCTGTTGAAAATTTATCCTTCATCACCTTTTGAATTTTTCCCAATAAATTCATGGCTTTGCCATTTTGAAAAGGTTTTACATCATAATAATCTACTAACAATTTATTTAGTGTAAAATCCTTAGGAAAATTAGATAAACCTGCCTCGAATTTGAAATAGGTCTGATTTGTTTCGGGCATCATATATTGTAATACATTAGTATTCCAATCTTCATCATGGCCTTCCTTTTCGGGTCTCGTATCGAACGCACTCCAGGGAAGTGGACCCATTACCCATAAATATCTACCAGTGTTAGGCCCATTACCTATCCAGTAAACTCTAGCACCAAATGGTCCCTCTTTGTGATATTTCTTATTGTGTGCTGCTAATCCAGATTCGAATTGAGAGATCTTATCCAACTTTGGGGATAATAATCCATTTTCGAAAACCATATATTCAGTCTCGTTTTGAGATATTGCTAAAAAAGGTATTAGCAATATCAAGTAAAAAATCTTTTTCATATTGATATCTTAAGTTGTTAGTGCAGGCTATTAAAATAAGATCTGAGGTGATTTTTAATTTTATTTTATTTGGATGCCACATAAGAAAGATCTGGTCTCATCCATCCACGTACCGTCTCGGTTTTTAAAAGGATTTTATTAAGATTCGCAAAAAGCTCTTGCCCTTTAGGACCCATAGCTTTTCTTACATCTGCACTTTTACGTTCCATATCCATAGCATCTTTTGCAGCAGCAGCAACCAAAAAATAAGTGCCATCTGTCCCGAACCCACTTCTATATAACCTATAGTGCACGCCCAAATTATTATCTGTATAAAATTTCTTAAAGGCTTTTGCAACCTCAACTGCTTTTTCACTATCTGAGGGAGCAAAATAATACAAGGTATTTTCTCTATAATTTTCACCTTCGATCATGGTTTTCATACCATTAGGCATATAACTAAGCTCCTTATCTAATGTTAAAACATAGTCTGTATGTTTATCATAACATTTGTCAAAATCTTTAAACACCTTGTCAAAATCTTCTGCACCAACTTTATCCCTAAGCGAAGCCATTGGATTTTCATCCAGTTCAGCAAAATTGCTTATAGGAGTAATGTAATGGTATTTATTATCTTCTGTAGCTAAGGTCATCCAATCGTGCGCATAGTTATTCTCCTTGCACATTTTAACGAAATTAGCTGCTGTTTTTTCGTATTCAGCTTGCATAGATGGTTTTACGGGATCCATGTGTATTAGATATCTCTGATACATTGATTCCTCCTGCGATTGCATATTAAACGTGAACATACAAGCAAATAGTAAAAGCCCTAAAAGTTTAATGGTTTTCATAATCTCTGAATTTTAGTTGGTTAATTAATTATAATAAAATGCCGACTCCGAATATTAAATTCGAGGATCAATGCAATTATTCAAAACTAAAATGTGGGGCTTATTGCCGTATATTACGGTAATACTTATAAGCATAAAGGGGAGAATAAAAAATCTTATATAAGATATATAAGATGCTGTAAGTTATTAAAAATGTGTTAAATAAACACAAATAATCGATGTTTTTTTAACAAAACTATATGATATCAATATTTATTAGAATTATAAGTACGAATAAACTATTGGTAACCCGCAGCTTGAAGATTGAATAATTCAGTATATAATTTATTATTTTCCATTAATTCCTGATGGGTTCCAATTTCTAGAACGGTTCCATTTTTTAATACCATAATACGATCTGCAATACGCACTGTACTAAATCTGTGAGAAATGATCACTGCTGTTTTTCCTTCCGTTAATTTTATAAATCTGTCAAAGGCTTCAGTTTCTGCTCTTGCATCTAATGCTGAAGTTGGCTCATCTAATATTAATACTTCAGCATCTTTCATATAAGCTCTCGCAATAGCTATCTTTTGCCATTGCCCACCAGAAAGGTCTTTACCGTTCTTAAAGCGTTTCCCGAGTTGCTGATCATAGCCTCCAGGTAATTCTGAAACCACCTGATTGGCCAGACTTTTATCTGCAGCATTATCTATTCTAGGTTGATTGCCTATTTCCTCTATTTCGCCCATTGCAATATTCTCACGAAGGGTTAACTCGAATTTTACAAAATCCTGAAAGATCACTCCGAAATATTGTTGGTATTGAAGCTGATTATATTTTTTTATTGGCACGCCATCCAAGAAAATCTCTCCTTCGGTTGGCTCATAAAATTGAAGCAAGAGCTTAATAAGAGTGGTTTTCCCTGCTCCATTCTCACCAACAAATGCCAATTTTTCTCCAGCTTTCAACTCAAAACTTACATTGCGAATCACCCATCGCTCAGATTTCGGGTATTTAAAGCCTACATTCTTAAATGTGAATCCTGTTTTAATACTTTTAGGCAAGGAAAGACCAGTTACCTCTTCAGATCTATCAAATTTAAGATCCAAGAATTCAAAATAATCCTGAAGATATAACGCACTTTCTGTAATGGCTGTAAATCTTGTAAAAAATCCCTGTAATTTATTCTGTAAACTTTTGAAGGAACCCGAAAGAAAAGTAAGATCCCCTAAACTAAATACTCCCACCACAGTTCTGAAAACTATAAGTACATAAGCCCCATAATATGCCCCAGTTCCTATGACATTAAAAAATGAACCCCATGCTGCGCGTTGCTTTGCAAGCTGTTTACTTTCCTTATAGTATTTATTGGAAAGATTTTGAAATCTATTTGCCAGATAATCTGAAAGGCCAAACAATTTCACCTCCTTAGCAGTAACATCACTAGCTCCTGCATATCTTAAATAATCCAGCTCCCTGCGTTCCTGAGTCCAGCTTCGGGCCAAAGAGTAGCTTGTGCCACTAAATTTTATTTCGTTAATTATAGTTGGAACAATAGAGACGATTAACAGAATTATCAACCAAGGTTCAAAGGCAACCACTCCAGCCATTAAAGATATAATTACAATTACATCTTGACCTTGTGTTAAAATATTAGACATTAAACCTACCCTTCCGGTAGTTTGTTGTCGAGCTCTTTCTAACTTGTCATAGAATTCTGAATCTTCCAACTGATCCAAATTTATTTCTGAAGTTTTCTTTATGATCTTTACTGATGTATCTATAGAATATTGGTCTCCTAAAAGCGCATCTGTTAACGCGATCGCTCTGGATAGAAGGTCAGAAAGTATTGCCAATCCAAGCTCAATTCCCACAAATAACCAAAGCCTGTCATAATCTTTTACATCTGCGGCTATTTGAAGTACCACTTCATCTACGATGATCTTCCCTATTAATAAAATGAGCACAGGTAAACTCGCATTTATTATTCTACTTGCCACATTCGCATAAAATAATAACGGATTCACCTTTCGAATTTCTTTAAAAAAACGGGGTACGAATTTTAAAGAAGCAAAGCTTTCTCTAAAATTGATCTTTTCAGGTTTTAAGGTTTTTTGAGGTCTAGGCAAGAGTTAAATTTTAATAGGTAAGCAAGTTACTTCGTAAATATTAAATTAAGAAGCAAACCACCCAAAGTATTCTCTTTTAACATCTACAAAATGCCTATAAATATTCATATTTTTGCAGCATGGTCGAAAACAGAAAATTAAAAAATAGCGAGTTAGAAAGAAAGACTATTTCAGAATTTAAAGAGGCAACTAAAACGCCTGTAATTGTAATTCTGGATAATATTAGAAGCTTAAATAATATTGGCTCTGTTTTTAGAACAGCAGATGCTTTTTTAATTAAAAAGGTCTATTTATGCGGTATTACTGCTACTCCGCCTCATAAAGACATTCAAAAAACTGCACTGGGCGCTACAGAAACGGTAGATTGGGAATATATAGAAGAAACCATTCCTTTAATAGAAAAACTTCAGGCAGAGAAAGTAGAAGTGCTAGCCGTAGAACAGGCAGAAGGCGCAATTATGCTAAATGATTTTATGCCGAAAAAGGACAAAACCTACGCGGTGGTTTTTGGAAATGAAGTAAAAGGTGTGCAGCAAGAAGTAGTAACCGCAAGTGATGGAATAATTGAAATCCCTCAGCTAGGCAGTAAGCATTCGCTAAATATTGCAGTAAGTACAGGGGTGGTATTATGGGACCTTTTTAGCAAGATCTCTTCTGAAAACTAATTTTTAAGCAGATATTCCCGAAACCGTTTCTTCGATCTTCTCTAAAATAGAAAGATAATCGCTGCGGTTATTCACAAAATCCAGCTCCGAAATATCGATGATCTTCACCTTGATATTAGACTGAGATTTAATAAAAGATAAATAGCTTTTATTGATCTCTATTAAATATTCTGGCTGAATATTCTGCTCGTAATCACGACCTCTATTTTTAATGTTTTCTAGTAATCTATCTGTATTCTGATATAGATAAATATAAAGATCTGGTTTGATCAATTCTTTATACATTATCCTGAAAAGCTTATCGTACAATGCGTATTCGTCTTCCTGAAGCGTGATCTTTGCAAAGATCAAAGACTTAAAAACGTCGTAATCTGAAACGATAAAGTCGGCAAAAAGATCATACTGTGCAAGATCATCTGAAAGTTGCTGATAACGATCTGCTAAAAAAGACATTTCCAATGGAAAGGCATATCTATTCTTGTCCTCGTAAAATTTTGGTAAAAAAGGATTATCCTTAAAACGTTCCAAAATTAATTTCGCATTGAAATCTTGAGAAACCATCGTAGATAAACTGGTTTTTCCTGCCCCGATATTTCCTTCAATAGCTATATAATTATAGTTGGTAAAGCTGTATTTTTTTGAGGGAGAAGCTAGATTTTCTGGAGTAACCTCAATAGAAGACTCATCTTTTAATTGCTCTTTTAAATTTAAGATAGAAGTTTTTAAAACGGGATGAATTTCTTTTCCGGCAATATCTGCTAAAGGAAATAATACAAACTTCCTGTTTTGCATCTCTGGATGTGGAACTTTTAAGCTAGTAGAATTTATAATTTCATCTTGAACTAGGATAATATCCAGATCTATTTTTCTATTAGTGTATCCTTCTGTAATTGTTCTAACTCTACCAAGGTCTGTTTCTATTTTAAAGAGTTTTTGCAAAACTTCTTCTGGTGAGAATCTTGAAGAAACAGCCGCACAAGCATTTAAAAACATATCTCCCTTAAACCCCCAAGCTGGTGTTTCATACACTTTAGAAATTGCATTTACCTCTCCAATTTCAGAATAAATTTGATTTATGGCTTGTTGCAAAAGCTGCATTCTATTGCCATCATTACTGCCTAGCGCGATATAGTAGAGTCTTGGAGAATTCAAACTTAAAATGGAATATTAAGAAGGGAGTTATTAAATTTCTTGGCAAAATTAAGTAAAACAAACATACATCTACTTGGTTTTTCAAGAGAGTTATTAAAGTTTTTAAGAGCCTAATTTTAAGTTTCTTAAACCCTCATAAACTACTACACTAACCGCATTTGCTAGATTCAGACTCCTAATATGCTCACTGTAAATGGGGATTTTATACAGACTCTCCTTATTATTTTCTATTATTTCTGAAGACAAGCCTACAGATTCTTTCCCAAAGATCAGGAACATTTCGTCTTTATAATCAAGCTCCAAATACTCTTTTTCGGCATGGCTAGAATAAAAGGCCATTTTTTCACCCTTGTTCACTTCAAAAAATTCTTCTACACTCTCATAGATCTTTAAAGAGATATGTTTCCAATAATCTAATCCTGCACGCTTTACCCGTTTATCATCCAACTCAAAACCAAATGGTTTCACTAGATGTAAGGTGGAGCCAGATGCCAAGCTCAAACGTCCAATATTGCCGGTATTCATAGGTATTTCTGGCTCTATAAGCACAATATTATATCCCATTCTTTATTTTATAAATTATTTATATAGTGGCCTTATCTCAAATATTCCCCAACAGTTTTAATGACGGTACATAAGTTCAATGTCACATCGAGCGATGTCGAAATGTTTTACCAAGCAGATAACAGAATCAGGTAAAAAAAATCTCTTATCAAGCTTTAGCATTCCATTTTCATCTATAAGACACATTAATTTCACAACAAATTAAGTAAAAGGAATTTACATACTCTTAACTTTGTATAGGGAGTTTAAAAGGAAACTGTATATATCTATGCCAAAAAATAACTAAGTGGTGCAGAGATTGTATAGGTTTTAAATTCAGCAACTGCATATAGTAGCGATAAAAGAAAAGAAATAATATGAAAAAAGCATTTAAAATTATAGGTTTTTCACTGTTAGTGATTATCGTACTCTTGATCACCGCTCCATTTATTTTTGAAGCACAGTTAAAAGACATGGTTAAAAAAACCATTAATAAAAATGTAAATGCCACGGTAGAGTTTAGTGATCTTGATCTTACTTTATTCCGAAGTTTTCCACAGGCAACTTTAGTTTTAAAAGACCTTAGTATTATAAATAAAGCACCATTTGCTGGAGACACCCTAGCAGTTTCAGAAGAATTGCTCTTGGAGATGTCTATAAAGGAGCTTTTTAAAGGGAGTGATCAACCAAAGAAGATAGATGAACTTATCTTGAATAAAGCCTTTGTAAACATCAAGGTAGATTCTTTAGGGAATAATAATTATGACATCGCAATTGTAGATTCTACTGCAGTAGATACAGATTCCATTTCCAATCCCTTTCAGTTAGATCTTAAACATTACGAGATTAATAATTCCAGGCTTAAATATGTGGACGAATCAAATAAGATGGCTTTAAGTTTAGAGAATCTAAATCATCAAGGAACTGGAGATTTTTCTTTAGCCCAATCTGAACTAGATACAGAAACGAATTCGCTTATTTCTTTAGATTATGATGGCACCAATTATTTAAATAAAAACAAATTGGCTTTAGATGCTGTCATTCAGATGGATCTGGATAAATTGAAATACACCTTTTTAGAAAATCAAGCCACCTTAAATCAATTGCCTCTTACGTTTAATGGGTATGTTCAAGTTAATGAAGATAATAACGAGATAGATCTTTCTTTTAAAACTCCATCTTCTTCTTTTAAAAATTTCTTGGCAGTGATCCCGGCGATCTATGCTAAGAATATTGAAAACGTAGATACCAAAGGAGATTTTATTGTGAGTGGAATTATAAATGGGATCGTAGATGATACGTATATCCCAAAAATGGATATTAAAATTAGCTCTAGCAACGCTTCATTTAAATATCCAGACTTACCAAAAGGAGTAGATGATATTAACATAGATGTTGCAATAATAAATGAAACAGGACTTATAGATGATACTTTTTTAGACATCAATAAAATGAGTTTTAGGATAGACCAAGACAACTTTAGCGGGAATGGGGAGATTAAAAATCTTACAGGAAATATGTTGGTAGATCTTGCTGTAAAAGGAACTATAAATCTAGCGAATCTGGAAAAAGCTTATCCATTAGAAATGCAACAGGATCTAAATGGAATTTTAACTGCCGATCTAAAAACTTCTTTTGATATGAATTCTATTGAGAAAGAACAATATCAGAACGTGAATAGTAGCGGAGTTGCAAGTATTAAAAATTTCTCTTACAAAACCCCTGAAATTCCTAATGAAGTGAAAATTGCTTCGGCAAATTTTAAATTCAATCAGGGAAATGTACAGGTTTCAGAAATGATGTTGACAAGTGGAAAAACAGATATCAATGCTACAGGTTCTATTCAGAATTTAATGGGATATTTGTTTACAGACCAACAGCTAAAAGGGAATTTCCAGGTGAAATCCAATACTTTTTCTGTAAATGACTTTATGGTTGCTGAGACTAAAACTATAGAAAAAACAAATGAAGAAGGAGTTCCTACAGAGAAACCTAAAGTGGTCACCACAGGAAAAGAAGCTATAAAAATTCCTTCTTTTCTAGATGCTACTTTAGTATTCAATGCGAATACTGTATTGTATGATAATTTAGAGTTGAAAAACGTTGTGGGAACCATGATCATTAAAGATGAAACTGCAACACTTAAAAATGTTACTTCTAATATTTTTGATGGTTCTATCGCCTTAAGCGGAAATGTTTCAACTAAAAATGCCATTCCAACTTTCACGATGGATATGGGATTAAATGCACTGGATATTTCAAAATCTTTTGAAGGTCTTGATCTTTTACAAAGCCTAGCTCCAATTGCAAAAGCATTGCAAGGGAAATTACAAACTCAAATAAATTTATCAGGGAATCTTAACGAAGACTTTACGCCACAACTTTCTAGTCTTGCCGGACAAGCTTTGGCACAACTATTAACCGCAGAAGTGAATCCTGAGAAAATGGCATTACTTACAACCTTAGATGAAAAGTTGAAGTTCATCAATTTCAAAGATATCAACTTAGATAATTTAAGAGGAAAATTAATATTCAATGATGGGAATGTGGAGGTTACTCCTTTCGATTTTAATGTAAAAGGGATTAAAGTTACCGTTGCTGGAAATCATAGTTTCGACAATATTATGGACTACAATCTAACACTAGATGTTCCTGCAAAAATGTTAGGTAGTGAAATTGGTAATACCCTATCTAAGCTAAGCGCTCAGGATCTTCAAAACATGACAGTTGCGGTACCAATTGGTTTGAAAGGAAGTTTTCAAAGCCCACAAATAAATCTAAATATGCAACAAGCAGTTAGCGGACTTACACAACAGATAATTGCACAACAAAAAAAGGAACTCACTAATAAAGGGATAGATGCATTGGGCAATATTCTTACCGGGCAAAATAAACAAACTCCAAAAACTGTAGATTCTACAGGGACGCCAGTAATTACTCCAAAAGACACTATTAGAAATCAGCAGCAACAACAAGTAAAAGATGTTGCAAAAGATATTTTAGGCGGTTTTCTGAATAAAAAACCTAAAAAAGTAGATACCACGAAGGTGAATTAATTGTGATTAATAAATTTTTGTAATGAAATGTCAGTCTGAGCTTGTCGAAGACTCTTTTTAGTAAAGAAGCAAACTTCGACAAGCTCAGTTTGACAACGAGTAAGATTCTGAAACAAGTTCAGAATGACGATGCTTTTAGAAAGAAACCTAACTTCCATATTGTATTAGTTATGGGTTGGTTTGCCACAAATTCACGAATAATTTCCTGAAGATTCTCGTAAAAAAGTATTCGTGTATTCGTGGCTATTGATGTTATCAGAATGTCGAAAATTTGAAATACCTGAGTAAGTCTGAGCTTGTCGAAGACTCTTTTTAGTAAAGAAGCAAACTTCGACAAGCTCAGTTTGACAACGAGTAAGATTCTGAATCAAGTTCAGAATGACGTTGGTTTTAAACACGCCAGTCAGTCTGAGCCTGTCGAAGACTTTTGGACTAGAGTATAGACATTTCCACAACAAAACCTTCATGGCTTCGCACATTAAAAACAGTACCGTCTTCGAATAATAAATATTGTCCCTTGATGCCTTTTAGCACTCCTTCAAAAAATGGAGCTTTCGTTAGATTTAAAGTTTTCACTTTCTTAGGATATTGGAGAACTGGAAAATGAATTTCAGTTTCTTTATTATCTCCTAAAAAGTATTGCATAGCCTCTTCTGGAATGAATTGTCTCAATTTTTCGCGTTCTTCCGCAAGATCCAGATCTTTAACATCGTTGGTAAGCATCTTGCGCCAGTTGGTTTTATCTGCTACATGAGCTTTAAGAGCAACCTCTGTGATGCCTGCTAAATACCTATTTGGAACTTCTACGATCTCGATAGCTTCATGCGCGCCCTGATCTATCCATCTTGTTGGAACTTGCGATTTTCTAGTTACTCCCACTTTTACATTACTGGAATTTGCCAGATATACAATATGTGGTTTTAGTTGTACCTGTTTTTCATAATCCAGATCCCGGTCTTCTTCATCTAAATGAGCTTTACTTAACTCCGGGTTCATTATCCAATTTCCAGCTTGTGGAATGGAGGAATAACAATCGTAACAAAATCCTTGAGCAAATACTTTTTTCTCTAAGCCACAATTCATGCATTGATATCTAAGGAAATTAATGCTGATACGTTTATTTAAAATCTGATTAACATTCAGGAAATCAGACTCAAATACCAAATAATATTCAACTTCTTTTTGCAGTTCGGTTTTCATTTTGCTTAGAACACCTTCGTATCTCATAGTACTTTGTTTAATTTTATAGGAAATGCTTATTGTAAGCTAATAGATTAGTTTTAATTTTATCGGATATACTGTATATTACCAAGCATTTTAAATCAGGTTTAAAGATAAAAAGAATAATGCCAATTCCACTAGTAAACTCTATCGCCTCTTGGGTTTTAAAGAAGCGCATCCACCAAATGGAGTTGTTTATGAAGTATCCAAACGAAGTTCAGCAAGAACTTTTAAGATCTCTCATAAGCAAAGCCAGATATACGGAAATTGGAAAAAAATACAACTTTTCAGAAATAACCAACTACCAGACTTTTGCAGAGCGTGTGCCTATTCATTCTTATGAAGAATATGAACCTTCTATAGAACGCAGTAGAAGAGGCGAAAACAATATATTTTGGCCTACCCCTATTAAGTGGTTTGCAAAATCCAGTGGAACCACAAATGCAAAAAGCAAGTTTATCCCAGTTAGCGACGACTCTTTGGAGAATTGTCATTATGCTGCAGGAAAAGATTTATTGTGCATGTACCTTAACAATAATCCGCAATCACAATTATTTACAGGAAAGAGCTTAAGATTAGGCGGAAGCAAGGAGATCTATAGAAATAACGGCACTTCTTATGGTGATCTTTCAGCAATACTGATAGAAAACATGCCTTTTTGGGCAGAATTCAGCAGTACACCCAGCAGCGAAGTTTCCCTTATGAACGATTGGGAAGTTAAAATGCAGGCGATTGTTAATGAAACTATTAAAGAAAAAGTAACCAGTCTTGCGGGAGTTCCCTCCTGGATGTTGGTATTGCTAAACAAAGTTTTAGATACTAGTGGAAAAGAGAACTTATTTGAAGTTTGGCAAAACTTGGAGGTCTATTTTCATGGAGGTGTGAATTTTCAACCTTATGCAGAACAGTATAAAAAAATACTTCCTAAAGATTCTTTTAGATACTATGAGATCTATAATGCTTCCGAAGGATTTTTTGCCTGCCAAGATCACAACAATTCCAATGAGTTATTGTTAATGCTGGATTATGGGATCTTTTATGAATTTATCCCCATGGATGCCTACGGAACTCCAGAGCAGAAAATATTACCGCTAAGTGAAGTAAAAACAGACGTGAATTATGCTGTTGTTATTACAACAAATGCAGGTTTATGGCGCTATAGAATTGGAGATACTGTGAGATTTACTTCTACCAGCCCTTATAGAATTAAGGTTTCTGGAAGAACCAAACATCATATTAATGTATTTGGGGAGGAGTTAATTATTGAAAACACCGATAACGCGCTAAAAAAAGCATCTCAGATCACTGGTTGCCAAATCATAGATTATACTGCGGCACCCATTTTTATGGAAGGCAAGGAAAAAGGAGCTCATGAATGGATCATCGAATTTAAAACTCCACCAGATAATTTGGAGGTGTTTATAATTGAACTAGATCTGGCTTTACAGCAGCTGAATAGCGATTACGAGGCTAAACGTTTCAATAATATGACGCTTAATATGCCAACAGTACATCAAGCCCGTGAAAAATTATTTTACGATTGGTTGAAGAAGAATGACAAACTTGGTGGGCAGCATAAGATCCCGAGGCTCTCTAATAAACGTTGCTATGTGGAAGAACTATTAGAAATGTCTGGAAAATCTTCTACCACAGATGCATTAGATAGTTAATTTTCTACAAGAATATTTATAAGCAAAAAGCGATCGACTTTAGAAGATTCTAAAGCCGATCGCTTTTTTATTTATTAGAAAGATCTAATTTCTATTATTCCACTAGGCTCTCTTCTTCTGGCATTTCAAGTGCTGGCTTTACGGGTTTATCAAATTTAAAGGCGATAGATATTTTAACGATATTATCATTCTCAAAATTGATATAACTAGAAACAGGGCTCTGGTAAGCGAAGTCGAACATGAAATTATTCCAGTTTAAACCTGCACCAAAAGTTACATGGTTTCTATAACCCTTGTCCCTATTTTGAGTAACAAATCCTGTTCTTATTGTAAATTTCTCATTAAAGTTAAGTTCACCTCCTAATGAGAAAATCACCTCTTTCATTTCTTCTGAAAACCCATCTGGTGCATCTCCAAAGGAATTAAAGATCCCTCCAATAGCAGAATCGTCGGGAATATTCCTGTTATCGTCTGTTGCCGGAACCAAATACTTTAAGGCTTCAGCATGAAAAGAAACATAGTCCTTTTTAGAAGTAGCTATATGATAGCCTCCTCCCAGTTTTAATGATGTTGGTAATGAATAATCAAATCCAGACTCGTTCGAGTATTTTAATTTAGAGCCTACATTCTTTAAATTAAAACCTAAGGTCCATCTATTTACATGCAGATCCATTGGCATAGAGGTGTAAAAACCAGAGACATCAGCACTAATAGCTTGTCCTGTTTTTAATGCCACCATCGTATTGGCTTGGTTATCGGTAATATCTGATCTAATATATCTGGCTGTTACTGCCATTCCAAACTTATCGTTCAGCTTTAAGCTATAGGAGAAATCCACAGCGAATTCATTTGGAACAAAACTCCCTTGTGTGATAATTTGATCTCCTACTTCCTCTTCCAGATCTACATTTCCAAAATTGAAATAAGTAAGAGAGCCACTGATGGCTGCTCTATCTGATAGCTTATTATAATATCCCGCATTGGCATAAAAAATATCATCTGCATAACCTACAAACTGTGGGATATACGAGAGACCGATCCCCTGATCTCCTTCCTCCATAAAAAGGAACTTTGCAGGATTATGGAATTGAGAATAGGCATCTGGAATAGTAGCTACTCCAGCATCTCCCATTCCTCCTGCTCGAGCATCGGGAACAATTTGTAAAAAGGGAGCTCCCGTGATCACTGGTCTTATTAATTGCTGCCCAGAGACACTAAGACTTAGCGAACAAATAAACAGGCTTAAGATTATATATTTAGTAGTCATAAAAATTTATCTTTTAAAGTGCTATTAATTTTTTCATGTAAACATTTCCGTCTGCATCAATGATCTTCACCAATAAGGTTCCTTTCATTGGGGCGATATCTATTTGCATGGTATTCTTCTTGTTTCCTTCAAAAACCTTATAATTATTGGTTTCGGTTTCCATAACATGTACTTCATTAATTCTACCATTAAACGGTAAGATCACTTTAGCAATAGTACTTCTGGTTAACATCGTTGGCACCACGTGAGCCCCCTTAGGATCTGCGCCTTCTCGTTTCACAGTTATAGTTGCTGTTGCTTGAGAAGTGTTCCCAGAAGCATCTGTTGCGGTAAGCACCACCTCATAAACTCCTGGCTTATCGAAAGTATCTCTATCTAAAGTATAGACTAGCTCACTACAATTATCTGTAGAACCGTCATTTACCTCTTCTGGAGTGATCATAGTAGGTTCATCCTGAGTAACGATAACAGTAAGATCCTGAGTTATTACCTCTGGAGCCGTGTTATCTTTTACAGTAACCCATTGTTCCTGAGTGGAAACATTTCCATTTCCATCGTTAAACTCCCAAAGGATCATAAACTCTCCTTCTTCGGAATAAGACGTAGGATCTAGCGTAGTTCCTGTTACAGTTCCTGCACAAGTATCGGTAGCTGTTGGAGCCTCTATAGTAGCTGCCTCACATTCTACAATGATATCTTCTAAACTCTCTACATCTGGAACTGGAGCAGTTAGATCTTCCAGCATTACATCCTGGGTTTGAGTTGCAATGTTGCCATTGGCATCCTCAAAACTCCAAGTGATCACTGTAAGTCCTTGGGTAGTGATCGGGAAGCTTGCATCGTTTGTAACTTTTACAGTTCCTCCACAATTATCGCTAGCGGTTGGAGCGGTTACATCTGATTCTAATACTTCACATACTGCTGTGATATCTGAAAGACTTACAGCTGAAGGAATTGGAGCAATTTTATCTTCTACTGTTACTGTTGAAGTGGTTGTAGACTCATTTCCGTTGTTATCGATCACCGTTAAAGTAACTGTGTTCTCTCCAACTTCAGCACATGTAAATGTACTTGGTGAAACGCTCATACTAGCAATCCCACAAGCATCATTCGAATCATTATCAACATCTTCAGCAGTGATCTCCACATTTCCAGTGTCATCTAATTGAACTGTGATGTCTTTTGCAATTGCTATTGCAGCTACATTATCTTCTACTGTTACTGTTGAAGTGGTTGTAGACTCATTTCCGTTGTTGTCAATTACAGTTAAAGTAACCGTATTTTCTCCAACTTCCGCACATGTAAATGCACTTGGTGAAACACTCATTGAAGCAATCCCACAAGCATCATTCGAACCATTATCAATATCTTCTGCTGATATCATAACATTTCCAGTTTCATCTAATTGAACTGTGATGTCTTTAGCGATTGCTATTGCAGCTACATTATCTTCTACTGTTACTGTGGAAGTGGTAGTCGACTCATTTCCGTTGTTGTCAATTACAGTTAAAGTAACTGTATTGTCTCCAACTTCAGCACATGTAAATGTACTTGGTGAAACACTCATTGAAGCAATCCCACAAGCATCATTCGAACCATTATCAATATCTTCAGCATTTATGGAAACATTTCCAGTGTCATCTAATTGAACTGTGATGTCTTTTGCAACTGCAATTGCAGCTACATTATCTTCTACTGTTACTGTTGAAGTGGTAGTCGACTCATTTCCGTTGTTGTCAATTACAGTTAAAGTAACCGTATTTTCTCCAACTTCCGCACATGTAAATGCACTTGGTGAAACGCTCATACTAGCAATCCCACAAGCATCATTCGAACCATTATCAATATCTTCTGCAGTGATTTCCACATTTCCAGTGTCATCTAATTGAACTGTGATGTCTTTTGCGATTGCTATTGCAGCTACATTATCTTCTACTGTTACTGTTGAAGTGGTAGTCGACTCATTTCCGTTGTGGTCAATTACAGTTAAAGTAACCGTGTTTTCTCCAACTTCCGCACATGTAAATGCACTTGGTGAAACACTCATCGAAGCAATCCCACAAGCATCATTCGAATCATTATCAACATCTTCAGCAGTTATCGAAACATTTCCAGTTTCATCTAATTGAACCGTGATATCTTTTGCGATTGCTATTGCAGCTACATTGTCTTCTACTGTTACTGTTGAAGTGGTAGTAGACTCGTTTCCGTTATTATCGATCACCGTTAAAGTAACTGTGTTCTCTCCAACTTCAGCACATGTAAATGTACTTGGTGAAACGCTCATCGAAGCAATGCCACAAGCATCGTTCGAACCATTATCCACATCTTCAGCAGTTATCGAAACATTTCCAGTTTCATCTAATTGAACTGTGATGTCTTTAGTAACTACCTCAGCAGCTTGTTCATCTATCACAGTGATTTTTTGAACTATTGACTCTACTTCGTTAGCTCCTTCAAACCTTAGATTATCCATAAATACGATGCTAAATTCCACTGGAGCATCTCCTGGAAATGGGCCATCTCCTGGAAATGGGCCATCGCCTGGGAATGGGCCATCGCCACCATCGAATGATGTTGGTATCTCAATAATTACTTGATCAAAAAGCTCTGGGCTTTCATATCCAATAAAATTGGAACTTTCATTTATCAAATAAGTTTCGTTATGAATAATCTCTCCATTTCTAACAAATTTTACTGGTAATTCAGAACCCATGAAAGGTGATATAATTTCAAACCCCACTCTATGAACGCCTTGAGGAAAAATCATTTCTAGATTATAAACTTTAGGGAAATCATCAGACGGACTTGCATTAATCAACACTTTATTTTCACCAGATCCAAACTGTTCCACTCCGACACCAGTACCAAATTCAGACCCATCATCCAATAAGAATAATACGCCTTGTTCTAAAAATTCATCTGTAATAGCATCTCTGTCCATAAGACCGTCAAAGCCTATGTACGTTTCCTCACCACTAAAATCGGTTTGGGAACTTAAAACCCTTTCTTCAAACTTTTCTGAACTTGGAAAGACATTACCACTAGCATCGGTTGCTGTCCACGAAATTATGGTTTCACCTAATGGAAATGGATCATTTAAACTTAAACCATCACTTCTAACCCCCGTAATAGTTTCAATAGTACAATTATCTGAAGCTTCTACTGTTAGCGGCTCCAAAAACGTATAACTACATTCATCATTATTAGTATTAAACACCAAATCTTCTGGTTGTGTAATATCTGGAGCTATGTTATCCTCAACTGTTACTACTGCTGTCTTTTCAGTTACATTACCATTAACATCTGTAACCGTAATTGTTACTGTATTTTCACCTATATCAAGACAAGAGAATGTATTTGGAGTGATTTCTACAGAAGAAATACCACAAGCATCATTTAATGCCGAACCAGAATTGTCTTCTTCAAAATATGCATCGCCGCCAGCATTAGAGAAATTCAATTGCCAATTATTTGGTGCAAATTGACTCACAAAACCTGGTGAAAAATTGCTCACCACTGTAGTAGAAGCACCTGCAACTCCATCAACTGTATAAGATCTAAAACCAAAAATATCATTTTCGAATAAATTAAGGGAAAAGGTTCCATTCTGAGAACTACCAAAGCTATTATTGGTTAATTGGTTATAAACATTATTAAGCAAATACCCAAAAGTATCCCAATTGGATCCATCATCGGTAGTATAATCCCAATCAAATGAAATATCGGCATCAGATGATAATTGTACTGTAAAATCAGTATTACCTTGAGAACCATTATCCCCACTGATGGAAACTATATTATAATTTATAATAACCTGTTCTGGAGTTAGATTAGCAAAACCATTACTATCCAACTGAAGTGTGACATCACTTGTTACAAATTCTGGCGCAATGTTATCTTCAACTGTTACAGTAGCTGTACAAGTATCGGTAACACCATTACTGTCAGTTATTGTTAGAGTAACATTTACAGGAGTTCCTATATTAGAACAACTAAAGGTATCCATATCCAGAGATAAAGTGAATCCTTCTCTATCATCGCTAGAGCCACCATCTACATCACTAGGTAAAATAGTTACATTTCCATTAGCATCTAATTGAGCAGTAAAAGCTTTACAAACTGCAACTGGAGCTTCATTTGTATTCTTTATTACAGTATCTGTTGCAGCATCACCTTCGTTGGTTGCTTCATCAGTCAAGGTTAAAGACAAAGTGATAGTTCCATCTTCCAAACCGCTAAGATCAATTCCAGTGATTTGATCTGTCGCTGTAGAAATTGTTCCTGTACCAGTTACATCAGTTCCACCAATATCGTTGCTAAATGTATAATTATAAGTAGCTCCAACTTCTGCAGCTGCAAACGTAAAGCTTACTGCTGTTTCGTTAGTCTCATCAATTTCTGCCTGATCTATACTTACAGTATAATCTTTTGGTGCTTCCACATCATTCACCGTCACAGTAAAACTACAAGTAGATTTGTTTCCTGAAGCATCGGTAACTTCAAAAGTGTTGGTAGTAGTTCCTATGGGAAATTCACTTCCGCTTGATAAGCCTGCAGTTTGAACAAGACCTAAATCTATTTCTAGAATATATCTTCGAGTAGTGATATTAACAAAATCATTCCATTTATTATTATTTGGATAGATCTCTGTATAATCTTCATTATTACTGTTATTAGGCTCATTTGCGTTCCAATTGGTAAAGGTAATTTCCTCACCATTTCTCCATACAAATTCACCTTCATTAGTTATATCTGTAAAGCCGATCATAGCAGTAACATCTCCTATTGAGTTACCAATAAAATTATTTTCTGAAGCATCATTAATTGTTACTACATTTCCGCCGTTTGTTTCAGCATCTAAAAATGCATCTTCCGGAGCAAAAACATTATTTGATAAGTAATATCGTTTAGCATTATAAGAACCTAAAAATGAAAAACCAGATTTCACTATATCCGAATCACAATTATCCTCGATCTGAATATTATAATCTACAACGGCACCATCAACTCCAGAATCATTTCCAACTTCAATATTCTCTGGACAAGTAATTGATGGAGGAGTATTATCTTCTACAGTAACATACGCAGTTGCTGTAGAGGAATTACCAGCAGCATCAGTTACAGTTAGGGTAACAACGTTATTAGCTCCTGCTAAAGCACTTGTTGTTGAATTTATTGAGGTTGAGCCAATAAAATTAATATTATTAAGACCTCCTAGTGCTGCTTTATCCGCATAAGCTCCGGCGCCTGTATTTGAATCAAAATTATAATAGATTAATAATCCTGATTCGTTGCCATTTAGCTTCTGATTTTGAAGAGTATTTATCTCTGTTGAGCTTAAAACTCTATTCCATAATCTAAATTCATCTAATGAACCATTGTTTGGAGTACCATAAACTGTACTTCCTAAAAAGAAGCTAGCTGCCCAATCAAAATCTGATTGACCTTTATTACCAGAAGCAACTAGGTTACCATCTACATAAAGCTTATTACCAATGCCAGATTGAACTGTCCAACTCACATGATGCCATAATCCATCATTTAAATTTGAAACATTTGAAATAATTGTTTGGTCACTCCATAATCTGGCTGATATTGCCCCATTATTTAGAAAAATATTTCTATCATGTCCATTATAGTTAACCTCAAATAGGTTCGCATTAGGATTCGTAGTCTGAAACCAAAACTCAATTGTAAAATTAGTTTCTGGCAAATCTGCTGCAGAAATATTAGTCGTTGTAGAACTGTTATTTAGAGATAAACTTCCGTCAGCGATTCCAACATTAGAACAATCAAAGGTGGTTTTATCTAAACTTAAAGTCACATCTCCACAAACATCTGAAGAACCATTATCTATTTGAGCAGCCGTAATTATTGCCTCTCCATTCTCATCTAATTGAACAGTGACATTTTGAGCGATAGCTGCAGGGGCCACTTTATCTTCTGCAATAATTTCTACAGTAGCACTACAATCATCTGAGCTACTACTAGTAGAAGTAAAGGTCATACCAGCAGTTACCTCAAAAGGAATTCCATTTGTAATACCATTATCCCAGGTAATAGTTCCTCCATTAGAAGAAGTCCCTGTAATAGTTACCATAGTACCAGGGCAAACATTCATTCCCGGAGTTACTGTTACATTTAATTCTTCACAAAGTATTGTAATGACTACTTTACCATTTCCAGTATTTGCTCCAGCTGTATTTAGTTGGTTGGTTCCTGAATTAAAGGAACCACCACCACCACCACCTGAAGTAATAGTACTAAAATGACCGCCACCACCGCCAGAATAGCCGCCGCCGCCGGCACCGCCATAAGATCCAGCACCGCCACCACCAAGACCCCAAGCACCAGCATTTGGAAAGGTAAAAGAACATCCTCCATTAGTGCCTCCAGCTCCTCCATTTGTCCAAGAAGTACCGGCTCCAGTTCCACCTAAAGTTCCGGGGGATACACCACCGTCCCATGTACCATCGCCACCATATCCATCGCCTTTAAATCCACCGCCACCAGAGGCCCAACCACAATTGCCCCCCTGATAACCTTTTTGTCCTCCAAAACCTGCAATTCCTCCTGCTCCAGATGAATTTCCGCCTTCTTGAGTGATAAGTCCGGGGTATCCTGCTGAATAAATGGAACCACCACCACCACCACCAGCAACAATAAGTGGTGTTCCAGCAAAAATAACTCCAGAACCACCACCACCACCACCTGAATTTCCAAATTGAATTCCAGAATCACCTACAATTACATCCATTATGTCTCCAGGTGTAACCGTAAACGTTCCAGACATACTTGCACCACCACCGCCAATACCTCCATCTCCATTTCCACCTTTTCCTCCAGCAGCAATTATTTGAATGTTACTTACTCCAGCAGGAACAGTGTAGGTCTGAATTGACCCTGTATAATTAAATGTCGTTTGCGCTTCTATCTGCCATACGCTGCATGTAGCCAGAAAGAAAATTAAAAATTTTAAAAAGTAGTTTTGTTTCATTAGAAATGGGTTAATTAAGTATTACGGATATAGAATTAGAAGATATAATAGAAATCTTCTTCTTTTGAAAAAGGAAATTTTTCTTAATATGAAATATGGAAATGAAAATGTAAGTTTCGAGAATTAAGCTTCGAGAATATTGTGGAAATACCGAGAGAATAGAATAGGACTTCTCCTCTAATCGATTTAAATAGTCTTGTACTTTAGCATATATTAAAATATTCATTACCGGGGGAACATTATTAAAAAATTAACGCCAACTTCAAAAAGTGAAAATAACTGACGAATTAACTTAAAATTATTATAATTTTTAACAAATATATGTTAATCTGGATAAAGCTATAGCAGTTTTTACAGGGGAAAAACCCCCTTTTTTTGTAAGAAAATTGCTTTTAAAGGATTGAAATAAAGGCTTTCAGGTGAAAATGTAGGAATAATCCAGTAAGAATTTTCGATGAAATACCTAAAAAATAGATAAAGTGTAAATGTTTAATAAAAGAAAACCCCACAATAATTAATTATTGTGGGGTTTTCTTTTATTAAAGGATATTAATTATTTCTTATTATACCCAAATCTTTTTAGTTGCTTAGAATCATTACGCCAGTTCTTATTCACCTTTACATATAACTCCAAGTGTACTTGTTTTCCAAAGAATTTCTCTAGATCTTTTCTTGCCTCTACTCCTACTCTTTTTAAGGCAGTTCCTTTATGACCAATAATGATCCCTTTTTGAGTTTCACGCTCTACCATGATAATGCTTCGCATTCTAATGATCTCTTCATCCTCAAAAAATTCTTCAGTATCTATCTCTACAGAATAGGGAATCTCCTTTTTATAATGCATTAAGATCTTTTCACGAATGATCTCATTTACAAAGAAACGCTCGGGCTTATCTGTTAAAGTGTCTTTAGGATAGAATGCTGGAGATTCTGGTAATAACTCTACTACTCTATTAAATACCTGAGCTACATTAAATCCTTGCAAAGCAGAAATAGGATAGATCTCGGCATTCGGTACTTTGGCAGTCCAATGAGCTACTTGCTCTTCTAATACTCCTTGATTGGAAATATCTATTTTATTCAGTAATAACAACACAGGAATCGTGGCATTGGTGATCTTTTTAAAGAAAGCTTCATCCTTTAGTTCCTGTTCCCCTATCTCTACCATATAGATTAGGATATCTGCGTCTTCAAAAGCAGATTTCACGAAATCCATCATAGATTGTTGAAGATCGTAAGCTGGTTTAATAATTCCGGGAGTATCACTTAAGATCGCCTGAAAATCTTCTCCATTAACAATCCCCAGAATACGGTGTCTGGTTGTTTGCGCTTTAGAGGTGATAATAGATAATTTTTCACCTACAAAAGCATTCATTAATGTGGACTTACCAACATTTGGATTTCCAATAATATTTACAAAACCAGCTTTATGTGCCATAAGAAAGATTTTTTGCAAAGATATTTTATTTAACAAGTCATTCCTAACTTTTTAAGCCTTTCTAAGTTTGAGGATTTTAAGAACAGAAGTGTCATTCAAAATGAGTGAGGTTAAGAACCACAAAGTACCAGCATCTGGGATTAAAAGAGATTCTTCGACAGGCTCAGGATGACCATGCTAAAATGTCATTCTGAATGAGAGAAACGAAGTGAAAAATTTCAAAAGAAATCAGTTCTTCACATTAAAAACTTCTCGACTCCACTCGAAGTGAACTTTTAAAAAATTATTCGTGAATTCGTGGCAGTCAAAAGTACCTCAAGAAAGATACAATTTCACTGAGATCCTTCAACAGGCTCAGGATGACAACGCAATAAAAGGTGATTCTGAATGAGAGACGCGAAGTGAAGAATCTAATACTTTACATTTAAACAGCTTTCCAAGTAAGATTTAAATTAAAATCGATATTTTTGCCGATTCTTAGGTGTTTTAGAGCTAAGCTTTTAATTATGAAGCAATTAGCAGTAGTCCAAAGAAAATAATTTTGAAATATTTAATCATTACTATTCCCGCATAGTTTTTAGACACATTTAATGACAAAAATTTTTAACCTTTTCGATTTTTCGCAAAAAGTGAATTACAAGACCGAAGTTTTGGCGGGCCTAACTGTTGCTATGACGATGATTCCAGAATCTTTATCGTTCGCAATATTAGCCGGATTCCCTCCTTTAATGGGATTATATGCTTCTTTTATAGCTGGTTTGGTTACCGCTATATTTGGTGGAAGACCAGGAATGATCTCTGGTGGAGCTGGCGCAACGGTCATTGTATTAATTGCTTTAATGAATTCCGATGGTTTAGAATATGTTCTAGCTGCTGTTGCTTTGGCAGGGGTTATTCAAATTTTAATCGGGGTTTTTAAGCTTGGAAAATTCATTCGTTTAGTACCTCATCCGGTAATGTTTGGATTTGTAAACGGCTTGGCTATCATTATATTCATGTCTCAATTAGACCAATTTAAAACGGTAGTTAATGGCGATATGGTTTGGCTTACCGGAAATCCTATGCTTATAATGGCTGGCTTAGTAGCCTTAACAATAGCCATTGTGGTCTTATTGCCGAAAATAACCAAAGCGGTCCCTTCTTCATTAGTTGCTATTATCGTAGTATTTATTTTGGTTTATTTTCTAGGAATAGATACTAAAACAGTAAAAGATATCGCCTCGGTTAGTGGTGGTTTTCCTCCTTTTCATATTCCTAATATTCCAATTAGCTGGGAAACTTTAAAATTGATTGCACCATATTCAATGATCATGGCCGCTGTAGGATTAACTGAAGGTTTACTTACTTTAAACTTGGTAGATGAGATCACAGAAACTAAAGGAAACGGAAACAGAGAATGTATAGCTCAAGGAAGCTCAAATATCTTAAATGGCTTTTTCTTTGGAATGGGAGGCTGCCCGATGATCGCACAAACTTTAGTTAACCTATCGGCTGGTTCAAGAGCACGTTTGGCAGGAATTGTTGCTTCCCTTACAATTCTTGTGATCATTTTATTTGGCGCTCCAATAATAGAACAATTACCAATGGCAGCTCTTGTAGGAGTTATGATCATGGTTGCAATTGGAACTTTTGAATGGGCAAGTTTTAAAATTATTAATAGAGTACCTAAAAAAGATGTTTTCCTAGTTTTAATTGTTGCTACGATCACCGTGCTATTACATAATTTAGCTTTAGCAGTTCTAGTGGGAGTAATCCTTTCTGCATTGTTCTTTGCCTGGGAAAGTGCTAAAAGAATTAGAGCCAGAAAACATATTGATGCTAATGGAGTAAAACATTATGAAATATATGGCCCGCTCTTTTTTGCATCCACCACTGCCTTTATTGAAAAATTTGATGTTGCGAGCGATCCAGATGAAGTAATTATAGATTTTAAAGATTGTCGAGTTTCAGATATGTCGGCTATTGAAGCTTTAAACGTGGTTACTCACCGTTATCATAAACTAGGTAAAAAAGTACATCTTAGACACTTAAGCAATGATTGTATTGTTTTATTAAAAAATGCGGAAGCGATCATTGATGTTAATATTATGGAAGATCCAAGTTACAAGGTCGTTGTAGATAAAGTTTAAATGACTCACATCTCATATAAAAGTCTCTTGAAAATAATTTCAAGAGACTTTTATATTTTCACCCTTATGTTAAACCCTTCTATAAATGCACAGCTTAAGAGCTAGATTATTCTTAAATTTAGACTGCCAATTTTAAAATTAAAAAATATGCCTGTAAGCGTAAAAGGTGATAAAGAGCTTGAAAGCACCCTTTCTATAGAAAATAAATGTCTTAGAATAAATCTTAATGAAAATATCTACGGAACTTTTGCCGAAATAGGTGCAGGTCAAGAAACGGTTCGTAATTTTTTTAGGGTTGGAGATGCTTCGGGTACCATTGCCAAAACAATAAGCGCTTACGATAAGGATTTTAGCGATGCCATTTATGGTATTGAAGATGATGGAAGATATGTTACCGAAAACCGGTTAAAAAGCATTCTTTCTTTTGAAACTGGTCTTATTGAAAATAGGATCTCTAGAGAAAAGCATCCAGACAAACTTTTCTTTAGCTACGCAAACACAGTAACCACTATAGATTTTGCTAAAAAATACAAAGGGCATGGCTGGATGGGAATCCGTTTTCAAACCCAGCCAGAAGAAGAATATAGTGAGATCATATTACATGTTCAGTTTCATGAAACCTTAGCTGTACTTCAGCAAATAACCATAGGAACCATGGGAGTGAATTTAATTCATGGCGCCTATTATCTTCATGATGATCCAAAAAACCTGTTGATGCATTTATATGATCAGTTGGATAAAGATCAGATCGAAATAGACACCATTAATTTTACCGGTCCTGTTTTTGAAAATGTAGACAATAGATTGATGAGTTTACAATTGGTTAAAAACGGAATGACAGATGCCGTGATGTTTGCGCCAGATGGACACAATATTCTTCCTGCCAATGTTTTATATAAACGTAATATTTTAACCCTGCGTGGTAGTTTTAGACCAGTTACCAAGGTGAATATGAGTATGTATGAAAAATCTTTAAAACTTTTTCTGAAAGAAAATAAGGTGAATGAGGATAAGGTAATGGTGATCTTTGAAATGACGCTTTCCAATCTTAGAGCAGAAGGAGAAATAGATGAAAAAGATTTTATGGATAGGGCTCAATTACTTTGCTCGCTTGGGCAAACGGTAATGATCTCTAATTTTCAAGAATACTACAAAGTAGTAGAATATTTCGCACAACATACCTCAGAACGCATGGGACTAACCATGGGAGTTAATACCTTTGTAGATATTTTTGACGAAAGATATTACAGGCATCTAAGTGGCGGTATTTTAGAGGCATTCGGGAAATTATTTTTCAAAGATCTAAAGGTTTATCTATATCCTCTTAAAGACCCTGAAACAGGAGAAATAATTACAAGTGAGAACCTAAAAGTACACCCACGAATGAAGGAGTTGTATAAATTCTTTAAGGATAATGGAAAAGTTGTAGACATAACAGATTATGATCCCTCTACACTAGACATTAATTCCAGAGAAGTATACCAACTTATCGTGGATGGTAAAACTGGCTGGGAAAACATGTTACCAGAGAGCACCACCCAACTCATTAAAGAAAAAAATCTATTTAGATAATAACTTCAATTATTCCCTAGATTCATTTTTTTGAATTATTGTCCCAGGCATAAAACCAAAATGCTTTTTAAAGGAAGAAAAGAAAATATCTTTATTCTGAAAACCAGACTGTCTGGCTACTGCAGAAAGATCTGACTCTCCATTATTAATAAGCGATCTAGCATATGCCAACTTGGTTCTATTAATAAAATCTAATGGAGTAAGCCCGTTAGATTTTTTCAGTTTTAAATAGAAGGAATTACTAGACATTCCAACAGCTTTGCTTAGATCTTCTACAGTAAAACTACTATCCTGTATATTTTGAAGGATAATTGCTTCTAGATTGGTGATAAATTTATCATCCAAACCTCCTTTCAGCAAATTGCTGTTACGTTCACTTAGCTTGGTATTTACGAAGGGCTGAGAACTAGAAAGGCTTGTTTTCTCCTCAACTATTTCCAGTAAAATCTCTAAGTTTATTGGTTTCTCAATTAGTTGTAGTGATCCTAATGGCTCCTCTATAATTAATTCCGTTCTTTCTTCCTGCGTAAGCATCATAAATACAGGAACATTTTTTAAGTCTGAATTTTCCTTGATCGCATTATAAAAAGTGATCCCATCCATTCCCGGCATTTCAAAGTTGCTTATAATTGCATTTGGTATAATCCTACTCGCAATCTCATAAGCCTCCAAACCATTTTTAGCATAGAAAACTTCACCCAATTTCTTGAAGGTTCGAACAAATACATTTCTAAGTTCCTCATTATTCTCCACTATCAGGATCCGGATCTCTTCTGAAGTGATCTTATTTCTTGATTCTAATTCCCAATCAGAACTCTCACTAACCTCAATATTTTTATTAAAAGAAACAGTTTTTAAATCTGGAGTAGCCTCCACTTCTGACTCTTCTTCAGAAACCATTACCTGCTGTTGTTTCTCCTTTATCTCTAAAGTTTTAGTTGCCTTAACTATCTCGTTATCATTATGATTTTTTAGGATCATAGTAAATGTTGTTCCTTGATTTTTGCTGCTTTCAAAGACGATGGTTCCACCAAGTTTATCTATAAAATCTTTAACATATAATAAGTTATTATGCTCAGAATTTTCTGTCACTAGCCTATTTCTAGAGCTTCTGTAGTAATCTTTAATCAACTTTTGATCTTCTCTTGGCAATCCTAAACCATTATCTGCAACTTGTATTTTAAGATCTCCCTTATTTGTGCCAATTAGGTTGATGATTATTTTACCATTTTCAAAAGAATATTTGATAGCACTAGAAATAAGATTAAAAAAGATCTTATTCAAATTATCTGCATCATAATAAAAGAATTTCTGGCTCCATTGGTTATTTACAATGATCTCCAATTGTTTTTGGCGAAGCAGCGGCTCAAAATCCTTGATCAATTCATCAAAATAAGTATCAAGGGTAATTTTAGAGATCACGGGATCAGCATTAAACTTGCTAAAGTTTGAAGTTTGAAAATTTAAAATAGGCTCTAATAATACCCTAAGTCTATTAACCGTATTCTTTAAACGATGTTTCGCTTTAGACTCTTCTTCAGCAATAGAATCTAAAGAGGTTAGTATAATATTCAACGGCGTGCCGATCTCCTGATTCAGATTGCTGTAAAATTTAGATCGTGCAGCTTTGTTTTCTTTCTTTTTATATATTCTGAAAAGATAGAACGGAAGCCCTATAAGTGCCAATAATATTATTCCGAAGATGATATATGCGCTTGGAGATGCCCACCAAGGAGCTGCAATATTCATTGAAATTTCCTTTACAGAGCTCCATGGTCCATTTGCCTTTTTAGCTTTCACTAAAAATGTGTAATTTCCTGGAGCAAGGTTTGCATAATTTGCTTCATTTATAGTGCTTGGTTCAGACCATTCTGTATCCAAACCTTCCAGCTTCCAGGAATAGGCCAATTGAGAATAATCTCCAGGAGTCATTCCGTAGAATTTTATATGAAAAGAGTTCTCATATGTCTCTAACTTTAAATTCTTACCAGAGCTAAAATTAGCCAAAGACTTTGTTCTTTTCTTCTTAGACCTCACATCTAATGAACCGAACAAGATATTAGGAACAGTTTCCGGTTTGCTTTTTAATTTAATCGGATTAAAAACACTTACGCCTTTTAAGGTTCCAAATGCCAGTTTATTTTCTAATTGTGCAAAGCTTCCTCTCGTAAATACGGCGCTTAATAATCCGTCATCTTTATCGAAAACTCGAATTGTTGGATCATCCTCTATTACAAAATTCACTAAGCCTTTATTGGTTCCTGCCCAAATTTCATTCCTACCATAGATCAACAAACCTTGAATTCTATTGGAAGGTAATCCAGATTTTACATTGATCACTTTTACAGAACCAGTTTCAGGATTATAAATAACAATTCCTGCTCCCTCTGTTGCCAACACTATTTCTCCAGATAAGGTTTCATTAATTGTATTGATATTAAAATAAGGCAGATTTTTAGTATTCGGGTCCAGTTTCGTGATGGGCTGAAATGTATTTGCTCCCGTATGAATATTAAACACCCCATTCTTTCCAGCGGCTAACACATTCCCATTCGCCAATTGAGCCATTGCACTTATGCCTTGTAAAGAGAAACTTTTAATCTCGTTATTTGGGCTAATCCTAGTTAGATTCCCATCTTCGCCGCCAGCCCAGACATTTTTATTGGTGTCTACTAATAAAGCATTCACTTTTTGAAGCCCGGTTTTATGTAGGGCATCTGTAGAATATTGAGCTCTTAAAAATGTATTGATATTGATCTTGTAAAGTCCATCATTAAAAGTCGCAACCCACATATGCATATCATCTGATTGCAGATCTTTAATAACATCTGGAATTTTGCTTTGATACTTAAATGAAAGGTTTTTTAAATGCTGCCAAGAATCTGAACGCCTATTCCAAACGCTTAAACCTTGCCTAGTTCCAAACCATACATTCCCATTCTTATCTTGTTCTATAGCAGTTGTAAAATTATCTGCAAGGCTGCTATATTTTTTAGGGTCATGACGCAAAAATTCAAAATTGTTCTGTTTTAAATTGATGGAGTTAATCTGTCCAGATTCCGTGGAAACCCAAAGGGTATTGTGTTTATCCAGAAACAAACCATTCAAACTATTATCAGATAAAGAAAGATTGTTATTTTCTTGCTGTAAATAGTGAGAGGCCAGTTGTAGATTTTTATTTAAGATCAATAAGCCATCTCCATTAGAAGCTAAATAAACATTCCCCAGTTTATCTATAGAAATATCTGCGATAGCAGTTTTTTGAGTGGAATATGGAAGACTATAAACTTTTTCTGGATTGCTAAAATTCTTATCTGTTTTATAAAGTCCGTTTTCTTGGGTGCCTATTAAATAGAACTCTCCGGTGAAGAGAATACTTTTTATATTAAAATCTTTATAACTTAAAAGTGGAATTTTTTTATACTGCCCGCTATTTTTATTTAAACTGAACAATCCTTTTGAAGTTCCAAACACGATTCTATCATTCACAGGAGCCAGATCATGTACAGACTGCTTTGAAGGAAATGGAGAAATAAGCACAATTTGACCGTTGGTATAGTTCCAGATCCCATTTGTAGAGCCAACCCAAATTTTCCCTAATTCATCTTCGGCTATCTGTTGTACATTCGTTTGTAGATTAGCTCTTTCCGAAGGAATAGCTAAAAAAGTATTTTTTTCAGGATCATAGAGATATAATCCGTTCTCTGTCCCAGTCCAAATTCGGTTTTGGGAATCTATAAATAACGTATTTATTTGCCCTGCATTTTCGGGCATCCCTTTAAATTGCGAATAAAATTCTGAAAAGAAGGAATTATAGCGTTGCACATGATCGTCTGAAGCGATCCAAAGATTGCCAATACTATCTTGCTGAATTTCATTTATCTTCTGAAAACTTCCATTTACCTCGGTAAGTTTTTCTATTCCTACTACTTCCTGCGCCATGCAATCACTTATTGCATTCCCCAATAAAATAAGTGAACTGGCAAGAAATATTTTCAATTTAGTGTGCCCCAAATCTTAAATATTTATTGTTGTTAATGCAAACAATTTAATGATAAGACTAGATATAAATCACTGTTTAGAAGATAATTAAAAGTGATTTATCAAGAGGTTATTAACCGATAAATCTCTAATATTTAAAAATTTATAATTTTGTTGAAATAAAAAAAAACCACCTTAATAAAGGTGGTGTATTTATGTATTGCAATTAAATATTAACTATTATCCACTACATCTGCTTCAGGGGCATTTTTCATTACTGAAGCAATTCCATTTTCCATAGCCGCAGAAGAAGTATAAGACTCACTAGTACCGATAACTTGGCTATTTGTAGATTTTAAGTTGAAACGATACTTTCCATTAGCATCTTTTCTTTCGAAATTAGAATCCTTTTGTGAATTCTTTTTAACAGATTCTATTCCATTCATACATGATGGTTTAGCTTTATAGCCTTCACTACTTAAAATAATCTGGCCATTGCTGGCTTTTAAATTAAATCTAAATTCTCCTGCCTTGTCTTTTTTGATCTCAAATTTTCCCATAATTAAGTTTTAGTTGGATTTAAATTTATGAAATTCCTACTCTTTATTCAAAAATTTTTATAGAGATCAAGCTTAAAAGCTCCATGTCTACTCATAATCTGATTTTCTTAGATACATTAAAACTAATTCTAGTGCTCGTTTAAACTAGTAAAAACAATCAAAAAGTAAAGTTTTATTTACTTTTTGTAACTAAAACTTTCCATAATTCAATTTTAGGTTTATATTTGTAAAACAAACTTTACATTAAAATTATATTTATCATGAAAGAAAAATCAAAACCGCGAGCAGAGCTCACAAAAAAGAATACTATTAATTTGGCATTATGGACTGGAGCTTGGTTAGTAACTATGGCAATAAGCAGTTTTGGATCTTTATTTCTATGGGAAGGAAATAGCCTTCTAAGCGGATTAGCAATTCTATTAAATTTCTTAGTAGGGATAGGAATGATCCTCGCCAATATAAAACATCTTAAAGGCTTAGATGAGCTACAACGTAAGATCCAATTAGAAGCTATGGGAATCGCGCTTGGATTAGCTGTAGTGGCCGGCCTTGCTTATTCTTCTTTAGATCAAACCAATCTTATTAGTTATAATGCAGAGATCTCCCATTTGGTGATCCTTATTGGGATCACCTATTTTGCTGGAGTATTAATTGGAACTTCAAGATACCGATGAAAAACAAGATAAAAATACTAAGAGCAGAACACGAGCTAACTCAACAGCAGCTTGCCGAAAAGGTGGATGTTTCCAGACAAACCATCAATGCTATTGAAAAAGGAAAATTTGATCCGAGTTTACCATTAGCCTTTAAAATTTCCAAATTATTCAATATGAGTATCGAAGAAATTTTTCAGAATGAATAGGTCTTTATTTTCAGTAAATTCACATAATCAAAAAACCCTTTCAGTTTCCTGAAAGGGTTTTACGTAGTTGTAACTGCTACAAATAAAAGCATTTCTAAATACAAGTATTTCACCAACACCTAAGATTTAATTTGCCAAAGCTAAGAGTGATTTCATGAAATGAAAAAAAACCAAAGCTGATATAATGCTAACTTATTAATATAATTCTATAACATATTTACCATATTAAACTGGATTAATAAATGCATCTATATCTGCGGGTAATAATTTAGGATTAGCACCTTCATTTTGTGCTACTAATGCCCCGACAGCGCAAGCAAATTCTATTGCTTCCTGTGGATCTATCTTGTTTAGTAATTGACTAATTAATGATCCCAAAAAGGAATCTCCCGCACCAACAGTATCTACAACTTTTATTAAATAGCCACTATTATAATAAAATTTATCATCGTAAAGAAGCACAGCTCCATGATGACCTTTAGTTACACAAATGTGCTTAGTATTTGTCTTTTCTGCTATATAGCTTATGTTTTGCTCCATAGAGCGGTATTTGGAATCTAGATAAACACTAACCTCGAACAACTCATCATCATTAAATTTAATAAAATCTGCTTTATTCATTAAATGAATTAATACCTCTTTTGTATAATAAGGAGAGCGAAGATTTAGATCGAAAACATTATAATTAGCATGCTCTAAAAGAGTAAATAAGGTGTTCTTGGAAACATCATTCCTTGCTACTAAACTTCCATAAACAAAGGCATCAGATTTTTCAACCAGATCGATTGCTTTTTCGGTAACTACAATATTATCCCAAGCCCTAGGGAAATCAATATCATAAGAAGCCGATCCCTTTTCATTAAGCATCACTTTAACCTTTCCGGTTTTAAACTTTTCATTTACTTGGATGTGATCTATATTCACACCATTTTGAGAGATGAATTCTAAAAGCATTTTACCTCGCTTATCATTACCAACACTACTAATCATAGCAACTTCGTTGTTAAATGATTGAGTTCGTAAGGCTACATTTAATGGAGCCCCACCAATTTTCTTGTGTGTAGGGAACACATCCCATAATACTTCTCCGAAACAAACAACATTAGACATACTTATTCATTTAAAATATAAAAAAGAGAGGGCTTAATTAACCCTCTCTTAAAATAAAAAAACTAATTCAAAAATTCACTAAACTTCATGATTTAACTTAATATCCAGGGTTTTGGCTATACAACCCACCAGTAAAATCAATTTCTCTTTGCGGTATAGGGTAATATTCATCACGTCCAGCTGTAAACTGAGCATTGGCAAGGAAATCTTTTCTAGTTTTTTCAACAGCTAAATATGCATTAAGAACAGGCTCTGCCATTCCCCATCTAACTAGATCGAAAAATCTAGGCCCTTCCATTCCAAACTCTAAACGTCTTTCAAACATTAAAGCTTTAAAAGCTTCCGGCTGCGTCATTCCTAAGGAATACATTCCCATTTTATAAAGATCTGTAGCTCCTGCATCTAGCTGTCTTTGAGTACTTGCTGCAGCACGAGCTCTAATTTGATTAATAATATCTAAGCCTTGATCTACTTGTCCCATTTGAATTAAAGCCTCTGCTTTAAATAAAAGCACATCGGCATATCTAATAAATTCTATATTTTTAGAAGTTCCTACAAATGGTCCTTCTTTTACATAACAGGAACAATCTGGTGCTTGCTGCTCTTTCATGTTTCCAAAATAGCCATAAACACCCGGATCTCTTGCCCAACTAAACTTATAGATCATGTCGCCAGGAGTGGAAACAGTATTACGGTATTTAAATGGACGACCAGGAATTCCAACCGTATGATCTATTCTAGGATCTAAAGTGATCCCCGCAGATAGTGGCGTTTCACCATCCTCATTTACCGTATTAAATATATTGCTATCATTAAAAGTGTCTAAAAACGGTAAACCATCACTATTGGTTTTAAAAGCATTCACCATGTTCTGACTAGCCAAGTGAAATCCGCAGCATCCATACAAAGGGGTTCCATGTGGGGAATTTAATCCAGTCACAAAACTCACCCTACCAACTGTGGTCCCATCATTAATGGAAAACTGGGCTGCCCAAATAGATTCCGGACCATTATCAAAACCATTTAGGTAATTATTCCCGTAATCTGATTCTAGTGCCCCAGAAACTTCATTTGCGTAATCTACCACTTCCTGCAAACGAGACATATTAATATTGGTTACTTGATGTGTATCATTTTGTTCGTATGCTTGGTACAAGCGTAATTTGGCCAAGTATGCCGCTGCCGCATTTTTATCTGCTCTTCCTACCTGATCTTGTGCTTGCGGCAAATTATTATATGCAAATAAGAAATCGTCTGCGATTTTATCCCATAGAACATCATTATCTATAACATTTGAAACCTCTAAAATTTCATCCTGTGATAAACCTTCTGTGATATAAGGTATCTTCTTAAACAACAACTTTAACACAAAATGAGAATGGGCTCTTAAAAACCTCAGTTCTGCTTGTCTCACTGTTTTATCTGCATAATCTGCATCAGGAATCTGATTAATAACATCTAAAGCAAAATTTGCTCTGGAAATAGCTGCATAGTAATTAGTCCAGGTCCTTGGTGCCATCCAATCTAGAGGATCATCGGCAATGGTTAAATTGTATTGCTCATACCTGTCTACTACATCCACATCACCACGACCTCCGCCGCCTTTATAGGCATCATCAGACCGGACACTCCCATAAACCCACATGCTGGTTAATGGTCCAACCATATCATCATTAGCTATTCCAGCATAAGCAGCAACCACTAAGGCTTCTGCATTTTCTGCTGTTGCTACATTTTCGCTAGATAACACGCCTTCTGGCTCGTATTCTAAAAAGTCATTGGAACATGCAACCAATAAAAATGTCGCCATAATCCCTATTACTAATAATTTTATATTTTTCATGTTTGCCATTTTTAAAAGTTAATGTTTAGTCCTAATGAAAGCACTGTTGGTACAGGGATCCTGTTCACATCTGTACGTTCCGGATCTGAACCTATGTAGTCATTTGGAGTAAACCAAAACAAGTTCTCTCCTTGAAAATAAACTCTAAGGCTTGACATTCCTGCCCATTGATTTACTAGCTCTTCTGGAAGGGAATAACCAAATTGAAGATTTCTTAATTTGAAATAAGAGTTTTTTCTATATAAATAATCTGAAGTTCTTAAATCATTAAATGCAAGGGAAGCAGATGGAATATTTGATCCTGTATTATCTGGTGTCCATGCATTTAAAACACCTAACCCGGCATTTTCTCTTCCTTGCACAAAATTATTCCAAAAGATATAAGGATCTTGTCCTATCCTTCCCGCAACACCAGAGCCAAACATTGACAGATCAAAGTTTTTGTAGGCCAGATCAATCCTCACCCCATATTCTAAATCTGGCAAGGTAGTCCCAATAAAATCTCGGTCTTCTGGACCTATACTTCCATTACCGTCTAAATCCTGGAATTTTAATCCGCCTGGTCTAGCCGCTACTTGTGTAGGGCTCGAATCTATGTCGGCTTGACTTTGAAATAATCCTGCTGTTCTGTACCCAAAAATGGAGAACTGAGAATGACCAATAATTGAATTTTCAATGGTTCCAGGGAAAGCAGAAACAACTTCATCTGGCAACTCGGTGATCTCATCTTTAAAGGAACCAAAAGTTGTTGCTACTGTAAAAGAAAAATCTTCACTTAAGGTTTTAGAATAATTCAATGCTAATTCCCATCCTCTTGTTTCGGTAGTTGCCCCATTTAAAGTACGCAGTTGGCCTTCACCAATTGCCGATGCTATTGGTGGAACAGTTAATATATCTGAGGTTTCTCTTGTGAAATAATCAAAAGACCCAACCAAGGCGTTATTAAATAAGGTGAAATCTAAACCAAGATTAATTTCTTTTGTAGTTTCCCATTTTAATCCCGAATTCGCAGCTTGAATAGATACAAATCCAGAAGGTAAATTACCTGTATTTACACCATTTAGATCATAAGCAGTTCCAACATTATAAAAGGTATTGAAAAAGAAAGTATCTCCTGTTGCTTGTAATTGGTTTTGTCCATATCTGGATTCAAACAAACCAAAACGGGCTACATCTCCAATAGATTGATTACCAACTTCTCCATAACCCGCTCTAAATTTTAAAGAATTTACAACATCATTATCCTTCCAAAATTCTTCATTGCTAATTCTCCAACCTACAGTTGCAGCTGGAAATACACCATATCTATTCTCTGGACCAAATCTTGAAGATCCATCACGACGTAGAGTGAAAGAGGCTAAATATTTGTTTTCATAGCCATAATTCACTTTTGCAAATTGAGATAATAATCGGCTTCCTGTAGAAGAACCTGTATTGGTCTTAGCTCCAGTTGCAGCATCCAACTGAAAGAAATCTTCTGTTTCCACCGCAAAACCATCTGCCTGTGCATTCACACTTTCATAATCATCTTTAATGGCCTCGGTACCTAATAAAACACCGATTTTATGTTTATCATCAAGCTCCAACTGATAGTTTAAAGTATTTGTGAATATTAAACTGGTGAACTTATTTGTGTTTTGGATAAGCCTATTGTTAGCTCTAGTTATAAACCCATTATTAACTCTGGTGTCTATATCCTTTCTTTTGAAATCGCTAAAATCCAGACCTAAGCTAGTTCTAAAAGTTAGATTTTCTATAATATCAAATTCTCCCCACACGTTACCAAAAACAGTGGTTCTATCTGTATTATCCCAACGATTTATATATTGAATTAATACAGGGTTATTTCTATCTGAATATCCAGCACCTAAAGGACCTGCAAAGTCTCCATTAGCATCATAAACCGGTAAGGTAGGAGCTAAAGAGATTGCTAAACCAGGGGTTGGTGCACTACCAACATCAGGAGAAGCCAAAGTTTCATCGGATGTATACATTTGTGTATTCACCCCTACTCTTAATCTATTATCAAATAGATTAAAATTGGAGTTCAACTTCGCAGAAATTCTTTCGTAACCCGTGTTTTTTAAAATCCCTGTATTTCTTAAATGACCTAAGTTAATTAGGTGAAAAGAGTTATCTGTACCTCCAGAAACTGAGATTTCATTGTTATAAACATAACCAGTTTCATAAGTTTCATCTTGCCAATCTGTATCTCCGGCAGGAACATTAGGATCTCCTCCAACAAAAGGTTGCACAGTTACACTATTTAATATGGGATTATTAAAATCTCCATTCCAATCGAAGTCATAAATTTCACCATAACCTCCATTTGGATCTGCACCGTCATTTACCGATGCTTGCCATAATGCCTCTCCTCTTTGAACTGCATTAAGCATATCATAGCGTTGTTTTTTTTCAGAAAGAACAGAAATGTTTGAATTTATGCTGATTTGAAATTTTTCTCCACCTAAAGCTCTTGCTCTGTTTTTGGTGGTAACTATAATTACTCCATTCCCAGCACGAGCTCCATAAAGTGAAGAAGCGGAGGCATCTTTAAGCACCTGGACAGATTCTATTGTACTTGGATTTATACTTGAAAAAACTTCTTGTCTTACAGTAGGAACACCATCTATAACATATAACGGATCATTATTTCCTAAGGTAGTAGCACCACGAATTAAGACTCTACTACCAGATCCTGTTGGATCCCCGGATTTTTCTATAAACACACCAGGAACACGCCCTTGTAATCCTTGAACAGCACTACCAGAACTCATGCTGGCACCTTCAATTGGTGCCAGATCTACCACAGTAATCGCTCCTGTTACATCCACCTTTCTTTCTCTGGAATATCCAGTTACAATAATTTCTTCAAGAGAAGCGGCATCCACTTCCATTACAACGTCTACTATAGAACGCCCATTAATTTGTACTTCTTGAGATTTATATCCTACATAGCTAAAAATTAGTGTAGCATTTGGATCTACCTCGTTCAATACATAATTTCCATCAAAATCTGAAGCGGCACCTTGAGTTGCTGCACCAGATACAAATACGGATACACCGGTTAAAGGCATACCATCCTCCTGTGAGGTCACAGTACCTTTAACCTGTGCTTCTGCCCAAAAGCTAATTAAAGCAAATACGGGCAAAAAAAATAGTTGGCTCAATTTCATAATTTGTATAGTTAGTTAAAGTTTAGTTCGTTAATTTCAATTTTGCTGAGAGTAAATTCCTTGACCTCAGGTTTTATACTTAATTTTTCAAATGGTGCATTAGGGAAAAATATTTCGGTCATTACAGTTTCACCATTATCAAAGAATATTTCTAGAGATGTCTTATCAATAATTATAGTTCCTGATAAGTCTTTATTAAGAGAGGTTCGTTTAGCTGTAGATATACGATCTGCAAACCTTTCTTCAAAATCTATTTTTCCAGATTTCCTTCTATCTACAAAAAAGTTTTTATCGTTGTGATTGAATCCAAATGCTAAGGAATCACCCTTTTTATTGGTAAGACTAAAGGTGAAACCTTCTTCATTTAGATTTGAAATATTAAATTTAATTTCAGCTCTAGCTAAATCGATTGCGTTAGAATCTATTAGTTTAGTGTCAGTATTAACTTCAATATTTTCTTTTTTATATTTTATACTTCTATAGTTTGAAAGTTCTTTTACAGGATTCATCAATAACCTATATCCGTTTTCATTTTTTTGTAGTTGTACTTCCCTAGCTATAGTCATTGCACTTCTCCAAGCTTCAGTTGGTACTTTTTGAGCGTAAAACCAATTAGACATCCAACCAAGCATAAGTTTACTCCCGTCTTTTCTAGTAGCATTAGACCAGGTAACTCCTGCATAATTATCTCTTCCAAAATCTATCCAGTAATTATGTTCTTTACTTAGGGAAGATTCAAATTCCTTGTCCATAGTAAAGGTGGTACCATCAAAATCTCCAATAAAATATTGGGTTGCACTACCACCATTTGGGCCTCCAGGATTAATACTTACAAAAAGCACCCATTTAGACTCATCTGTTCCCAATACTGGTAGTTTAAATAAATCTGGACATTCCCAAACTCCACCATGCCCGCCAATTCCTTGACCAAACTCTGATAGTAAATTCCATTTTTTTAAGTCTTTAGAATCATAAAACATTATCTTATCTCCCGCTGCGAGAACCATTACCCATTTATTCCTTTCTTCATCCCAAGAAACTTTAGGGTCTCTGAAATCTTTTATTTTATCATTATCTATTACGGGATTATTCTCAAATTTTGTAAAGGTTTTCCCTTCGTCATTACTATAAGCAATGCTTTGGGTTTGTTTCCAATTATCATCACCTTCTAATTGTTTCGAGTTGGTATATATGGCAACTATAGGTGCAGCGTTACTTACTTCTCCAAAGCCAGAAGTGTTACCTATATCCACCACCGCACTTCCAGAAAAAATAGTTCCTAACTCATCTGGATAAAGTGCTATAGGCTGCTCGATCCAAGAAATCATATCTGTACTTATAGCATGTCCCCAGTGCATAGGCCCCCAAACATTACTTTCTGGATGATATTGATAGTATAAGTGGTAATATCCATTATAATAAAACATACCATTAGGATCATTCATCCACGCTTTCTTAGGTGTAAAGTGAAAGTTAGGTCGGTAAAGTTCCTCTTCAGAATAAGACACTTTTACTGATTCTTCCTTTTCTGGCTCGTTTTGTTTTTCACCTTTGCATCCAATTACGAAGGATAGAACCAACAACATTAAAACTAGATTTACTTCTTTAAAACTTTTCATATTGTATATCTTACTTAATTAGTTTTTTACTCAATTCCTCTAAGGTCACTCCTTTCGTTTCGGGCATTATAAAAATGACAAATAGCAGTTGTAATCCCATCATTACAGCAAAGATTAAAAAGACCATCCCTGCACCAATTGTAGAAAATAGTACCGGAACTAAAGAGGGTATAATTGCTGCTAAAATCCAGTGTACAGAACTACCAAAGGATTGGCCGGAGCCTCTTAAATGATTTGGAAATATTTCAGAAATAAACACCCAAATTACTGTTCCCTGTCCTATGGCATGAGATGCAATGAACATGAATAAAAATATAGGCATGGAGCTTCCTTCCCAATTCAAAAAGAAGGATGCTGAAACCAATGAAAGGGAGATTATATAGCCAAAGGAACATATATACATAAGTTGTTTTCTTCCTAATCTATCTATTAAAAAAATTCCTAATAAAGTGAAGAGCAAGTTGGTAACACCAACTCCTATACTACTTAAGAGCGCTGTACTTTCCGCAAGGCCAGCTTCGGCTAAAATTCTAGGCGCATAGTAAAGCAATGCATTGATTCCTGATAATTGATTGAAAAAGGCTATTAGAAATGCAAGTAGTAAGGGATACCTATATTTCTTTAAAAAAATATTTTCATTAGGAACCACATTTTCCATCTCATGTTTTATCTCAAGCATAAGCTCTTCTGGATCTTGACCAGGATTGATTGTTTGAAGGACAGTTCTAGCATCGCTATTTCTAAACTTAGTTAATAACCATCTTGGACTTTTGGGAACTGTTAAAACAAAAATGGTATAGATAGCAGCTGGAATAGCTTCTACACCTACCATCCATCTCCAGGCATTGTCTCCTATATTATTTAAAAGGTAATTGGATAGAAATGCGACAAGAATTCCAAAAACAATGTTGAATTGATATAGGCCAACCAACTTGCCTCGGTCTTTAGCTGGAGCTATTTCTGAAATATATGCTGGTGCAGCAATTGTAGACGCCCCAACCCCTAAACCTCCAATAAATCTAAATATCGCAAACGTTATAGGATCATTAGAAAGAGCAGATCCTATAGCAGAAATAGTATATAAAACCCCGATCCAGAACAAGGTGTTCTTACGACCGATCCTATTAGTTGGTATTCCACCAAAAAAGGCTCCTATTACCGTTCCCCATAATGCCATTCCTATAACTACAATCCCATGGAACATATCTGACGATCCCCAAAGTAATTGAAGATCCTTTTCTGCTCCTGATATCACTACTGTATCAAATCCAAATAAGAAGCCAGCGAGTGCCGCAGTAATGGCCCATATTAGTATTTTTTTATTCATGTGTAAATGTTTCTAGTTTAATCCATTTATAATTTACCTCTATAGACTTATGCGCTACTTTAGAATTATAACAAAAGATTATAGAATTGTTAAGGCAGTGTTAATAATATTTCAAACCGCTGATTTACAGGGTTTTAAAACTTAGGTTATAACACATCAAAAAATTAGACTCTAAAAATGTTACGCACTTTATTCAAAATTGATACACATGAGAGCTGCTTCAATTTGATAATTTGATAGTAAGAAGTAGGATTAATTACGTAACTCTAAAAATTATAGGCTGATAATAATTAATTAGCAAAAAAAATGACTATAATTTATTAAAATAGCATCGAAAACAGGGAAAATGGAACCGACTTATTTCTGTCTAAAAGTCTTGGGTGATTTTTTATATTTTCCCTTAAAACTAGTAGAGAAATAATTGGGAGAGGAAAAACCAGTTGCATAGGCAATTTCAGAAATACTTAATTGGGTTTCCTGTAATAGAGATTTAGCTCTTTCTAATCGTATATTTTGAATATATTCACTAATAGTAACTCCTAAAATAGCCTTGGTTTTTCTATATAACTGTACACGAGATAAATTTAGATCGCTTGCTAGATTTTCTACTGATAATTTAGAATTATCTAAATTATCATTGATGATCTTATTAATTTTAGATAAAAAATCTTGAGCGTATAAGCCAAAACTATTGTCTGTACTTATTTTATGAATATTATTAATAAAATAATACCGAAGCTTTTCTCGATTATATATCACTGTTTTAACAGATTGAGATAGAACAGCAAAACTAAAGGGTTTGGTTAAATATAGATCGGCACCAGATTGAAGTCCCTGTATGTAAGATTCTTTGTTGTTTAATGCCGTGAGCATAATCGTGGGAATATGGGATGTTCTTAGATCCTTTTTTAAGATTTCACAAATTTCGAAACCGCTTTTATCTGGAAGATTAACATCACATATAATGACATCTGGAATTATCTCCAAAGCTTTTTCTATTGCATCTGTACCATCAGACATATAAACTTCATAGTCACCAATAAATTTATTCTTCAAAAAGCTTATTAATTCTTTATGATCTTCAATTAAAAGTATTGAATAGCGCTCCTCTTCAGACTTAGGGTTTATCTCCCTAAAACCAACATCTTCATAATCAAAATTAAAATCTATTATCGAGCGATCTATAATATCTGGTTCATAAACAATATCATCCGTATTTAAATGAGAAGTCCCTTTGTAGAGCTTAATAGTAAATTCTGTTCCATGAATACTATTTACTTCTATAGTTCCTTTGTGCATCTCTATAAATTCTCTTGATAGATGCAAGCCTATACCAGAACCTGCTTTATTATTATTTGAACCTTGAAAAAATGCTTTAAACACCTCTGGCAAATCTCGTTTTGGAATACCTATCCCACTATCTTTAAAAACAATATTCACCAAATTACTTTCAGGATCATTTTTAATTTCAATACTAATGGTCCCATTATCTGGTGTGAATTTAAAAGCGTTGGACAGCAAGTTGAAATATACTTTATCCATTATATTTCTATCTATGTATATCTCTAGATCTTCACTATTTGCGATAAACTTAAAGTCGATATTTCGTTTTTGAGCTTCCCTTTCAAAATCCTGAAAAATTCTTTTTGAGAACTTGATCAAATTGGTTTTTGAAGCTTTTAAAACAAATTTTCTGTCTTCAATTTTTCTGAAGTCAAGCAATTGATTGATTAATCTTAATAAGCGTTTAGAATTATTGAAGATCAATCCTATTTCATTTAAGATCTTATTATCCTTGATTGTCTTGTTTTCACTCAACGACTCAATAGAAGATAATATAAGGGTAATTGGTGTTTTAAATTCGTGCGATAAACCTGTAAAAAAATTCACCTTAGCATCATTGCTTATTTTTACCTCCTCAGCTATTTTTTTAATTTGGTTTCGCTGTAGGGTGATCTTCTTATTCTGTAATTCTAACTTCCGTTTTTTCTTCCTTATATTATTAGCCGAATAAACACTGTATGCGGCTAATAGAAGACTTGTAACCAATAAGCCAACGAGTAATTTTAAAATATTACTTTGGGTAGAGAATGTTTCTTCTTGTTCAATTATTTTCTTTTGCTGGCTCTCTATATCTTTCTGATGCTTATTAATTCTATCATACTGATCGTTCATTATTTCAGCATTCCGAAAATCAATAACAGTTGTGTTTAAAATATTATCCTTCAGAACATTTTCATTTCTCAAAATTTTCATTGCTATTTTTATAGCCTCATCTCCTCCCGTAGGATATAGGATAGTTGCCGCCAACACTCCATTCTCTACTAATTGAATACCGTTATTTTCGCCATTTAAACCATCTACTCCAATAAATTTAATAGATTCTTCAACTCCTTTAGATTTTGCGATTTTCCAAGCGTCGTATGCAATATTATCATTAAATGCGAACACATAATTAATTGGATTCACACTTATAGAATCTATAATTTGAGGTATTCTTGTTTGAATTTCATTATCTCTAATACTTTCAACAACAGACATATTAGCTTCTTGATACACAATTTCATGAAAACCTAAATGTCTTTCTATAACTGGGGATGAATTATCACCACCTTTAATTTCCAAAATATTGCTTTGTTTTTCATTTAGAGATGCAATATATTTTGCAGCATTACGTCCAACATCAAGATTATTGGCTCCCACAAATGCTGTGAATTTTTGAGATTTTATTTTTCGGTCTACAATTATTACTGGAATGCCTTTATCGTAAGCTCTTTCAACCAATGCAACTAAAGGTTCGGGTCTTAATGGCGAGATTATTATAACATCAAATTCATTTTCTATCATGAATTCAATTTGTGACTTCTGAACTTCTATATCCTCATGAGCTTGAAAAATACTTAATTCTATTTCAGTATATAAAGAAGCCTCAACTTCCATTTCATGGTCCATTGCTTTTCTCCAATCATCTTTGCTAATACATTGGGAGAAGCCTATTTTGTAATTTTCTGTTTCAGATTTTTTTGAACATCCAAAGGCTAATACTAGACATATTACAATAAGAGATTTTAAAATACCAGACACACGAATTTCCATAATCATTTTAAGAATTGGCAGTTTTCTAAATTAGATATTTTTAACTGAAATTTAAGACTATGTCCAAAATAATAATACTGCTCTTACATTTATCAAAGCTTGGATTAAAAATATTAAGCTTATTAATAATAGGAATTGCAACATAATCGCTTATAGGCTAATTTAAATTGAAACACGGTTTAGAAATAACAAAGCCACTCGTAGGAGTGGCTTTGTTATTTAAAGATATAAGAGGTGAATAATCGCCTTTTAAGAAAATTATTCTTTAGATTTTAAGAACTTCGGATTGATAAACAATTCTCCATCTTTTAGTTTCTGCCAGTAAATCTTCATATCTGCATTTATTTCTGGAGCCATTATATACAATCCTATTATATTAGGAAAAGACATAGCCAGAATCATCATATCTGCGAAACTTAAAACTGCTCCTAAACTTACTGATGCTCCCAATACTACGAAACCTAGATACATGACCTTATAGACCAATTCAATTTTCTTACTTTTCCCGAAGAGAAAGGTCCAAGAACGCATCCCATAATAAGACCAAGAAACCATCGTAGAAAAGGCAAATAAGAAAACCGCGACTGCTAATACTGAAGGGAACCATGAAATTACGCTTCCAAAAGCATCTGCAGTAAGTTCTACCCCACCAAGTCCGCTGCTAGTTTCGTGCATACCTGTAAAGATTAAAACTAAAGCAGTCATTGTACAAACCAGCATAGTATCTATAAATGGTTCTACTAAAGATGTAAAACCATCGGCGATTGGATGGTTGGTCTTAGCTGCACTGTGAGCGATCGCTGCAGAACCTACACCGGCTTCACTAGAAAATGCTGCTCGTTGCAATCCTATAATCAAAACACCAATAAAACCACCTTTTAAAGCTTCAGCAGAGAAAGCACCATCTGCAATGGCTAAAAATGCACCGCCAATATATTCTATATGATATCCTATAACTACTAAACAACCCAGTACGTATAGAATTGCCATAACTGGAACTACTTTAGCGGTCACTTTTGCAATACTTTTAATACCGCCAATGATCACGGCACCTACCAATAGTGCAAACCCAATTCCGAACCAAAATCCTTGACCTTGTAAAACAGGGATTTGTTCAGAAACTATCTTAAATGCTTGATTAGATTGTAACATATTACCACCTCCAAAGGAAGCTCCAACTCCAAGAACTGCAAAAAGTATAGCTAGGAATTTCCCTAAGTGCTTAAGATTTCGTTTTTCCAGACCATATCGCAAATAATTCATGGGACCACCAAATATGCGGCCTTCATCATCGATGAATCTATATTTTACTCCCAAAGTACATTCGGCAAACTTTAAAGACATTCCGAAAAAACCAGCGAGAAACATCCAGAAAGTAGCTCCTGCCCCTCCAAGAGAAATTGCCACAGCAACTCCCGCGATATTTCCTAATCCCACGGTGGCCGAAACGGCGGTAGCCATAGCTTGGAAATGGGTAATCATACCTGGAGCATCTGGATCATCGTATTTACCTCTAGCTAAATCTATAGAATGCTTAAAGCCACGAATATTTACAAACTTTAAACGAAGGGTAAAGAAAATACTTCCCAAAATAAGCCAAACAACTATAAAAGGAATATTATTGGTCTTTATATCGCCATTAGGATGTAATAGCGGCTTGGGAGCTTTAAAGTTTATAACACCTAAAGGAGGTGCTTTGAATGAACCAGTCTCCGGCATTCTAGAGATCATAGCTCCTTCTTCTGTTATCTGCTCTAAAGTTCCGTCTGCCGAAGCATAAATGAAAAGTTCTTTGTTTTGCTCATTTTTAAGAATTGCAAGCTCATCTCCTCTTTCCACCTGGCTACCTTCAGAAACTAACCACTCTTTAACTTGATAATCCTCATCATTTGGAACTTCAACGCTTGGGAGTTGAATATTTTTAAAAGAGGTATAAACAACAGGATCGTATACTCCAATAGTAGCAAAAGCATCCCAAAAGAGAATTGCTCCTAACACATCTACTGCTGGCTGCACTTTACTATTAAAAATTTCAGTAATAGATTTAGCCGGAATTGTAAATTTCTTAGACACCGTATTTCCACTTGCATCACTTACGGTCACGGAATGTTCCATTCCTTCAATTAAGCCTATAGATTCTGCATCTACCAAAGGAGTATCAACATTACTCCATTTGTATTGATAAGGAGCTGTACCGCCTTCCACCAATACTTTTGCAACAGCATTATTAATTTCAGAAGAAGGATTAAGTAGTTCTAAGCGAACCTCCATTTCATCTGAAGATGAATCCTGTGCTATAGAATTAGTAACGGTAAAAAGCAACAACGTTAATAGAGTAAAAAACCTAGATTTTATCATGTAATATTTTAAATGTTCGCAATTTATTTATCGAATTTCGCAATATAAGTGATAAACGGACGTATTCCCAACATATTTAAGGTCTTTTTCACATTTAAAGGAGAATTGGCATTTTCAAATTTCAGCTTAATCGGGCAACCAAAACCTAAGAAAAATTCCTTTTACATAGGTTTATAACTTATAGATTGGAATAATTTTGAAAAGAGTAGAAGCTTCAATTTTCTATTTAAAACAAGATTATTTAGAATTGTAAATATCTTATGCTAATAACTGAAAAGAATTTAGGATTGTAAAATGTAGAAACGAAAAAACCCTCTCAGTTTCCTGAAAGGGTTTTCTTAGTAGCGGGAACTGGACTCGAACCAGTGACCTTCGGGTTATGAGCTTGAATATGTGAGTACACGAATTAACACAATCACCTTTAAAACCAACTGTTTATAAGACTTCTAATTTTATATGATATCAAATAAATACATCTAAAATCAAATTATTCTGTACTTATTCTGTACTAGGTAATTTTTAATTTGATTACTTTTATATATTAAAGTAATTTATTATGGCAAGTATAAAAATTGTTTTGAGAAAGAATATGATACGAAAAGATAATACGATCCCACTTGCTATTCGTATAAGTGAAAACTATAAAACCAATTATAAGTGGCTTGGTCAATATGTACTTGAAAAAGACTGGGACAAAAATGCTGGTAAAGCAAAAAGAACACACCCCAATTCAAAGAAGCTAAATAATTTCCTATTGAAAAAACTTACTGAAGCTAATGATATTTATTTCGATTCCAAGAAAGAACTCACGACAAAACAAGTCAAGCAAAAACTGAAGGGTGCAGGAGGTTCTAAATCGTTTTTTGCTGTTGCTTCAGATAGAATAAAAAACAAATATGAGCGTGGCACATTTTCCGTAACAAAATCAGAATTATCAATTCTTTACAACCTAGAAGAATTTTTAAATTTAAACGCGGCGAAGGAAAAAGTAGTTAGTATTCGAGAAATAAAGGAGCGTAGAAAAAAGCGAATAAGTAAAGGACGAAAAGGCGAACATTCATTTTTGGATTCCGTAGAGGAATTCAAAAAAAATAAGTCCTTAAAGTTTCAAGATATCAATGAGTCTTTCATCGACAATTTCAAGGACTTCTGTTTAGTCTTTCTTGGACAAAAAACACGTACGGTTACCAATCAACTTATCTTCATTCGTACTATATTTAACAAAGCGATCCAAATTGGAGTTGTTGATTCAAAGTACTACCCTTTTGGTGGAGAAAAAGAAAAGATTCGTATTGGTTCCAGTCATAAAATTGGTCTTACTTCCAATGAAATCGAAAAAATAGAATTCTTAAAATTAGAACCAAATACTTCCATTTGGCATACCAAAAACGTGTGGCTAATTGCGTTTTACTTTGCAGGCATTAGAATTTCCGATGCTGTCCAATTAAGATGGTCAGACTTTAAAGACGATAGACTCCTTTATATAATGCACAAAAATGAAAAGCCCGTTAGTTTGAAAACACCTAGTAAAGCAATTACAATATTGAACCAGTATAAAAATCTTAAAGCTGAAAATAATGGTTATGTATTTCCTTTTCTTAGCACTGCAGAGATAAATAATAATGAAGAGGTATTTAAAAAAACTAGAAATGCAACCAAACTATTTAATAAGTACTTGAAGCGCATCGCCACAGAGTGTAACATCGATAAAAATCTTTCAAATCATATTGCACGCCATAGTTTCGGAAATATTGCAGGAGATCGTATCCATCCACTAATGCTTCAAAAACTTTATCGACATAGTGACTTAAAAACTACTTTAAATTATCAAGCAAATTTTATCCATAAGGATGCCGACGATGCTTTGGACAGTGTAATAAATTTCTAAAAATGGATAAATCTGATCTGTCTTTTGAATTAATAGCTTCGATGAATTTCATCCATAATCAGTTATAGAGGTAAGTTGTTAGTTAGACATTATTTGATTGTGATACACCTTCCTTTAATACCATTGTTTGGGAAGCAAATATTTGAGGAGGTAAAAAAATTATTAAAAATAGGCTCTTGACGGATTATAACAATTCTTTTTTCACAAGATCATAATAAGAATCACTTACCGGAATTCTAAGTTCAGAAAGCAGAAGATCCCCTCTTTTTAAGCCAGTTAACTTATTCTTTTTTATGATAGATGATTTATGTACCCGCATAAAATTATTGGGTAGAGTTCGATCCAGTGATTTTAGCTATTGGACATATTTACCTTTTGAATTTGATTAATATTCCTTTATTATTATTGTGAGAAAAGCCAAATAACAGCTACTTAAAAATTTAAGCCCCATATCTACCATAACTAACTTGCGCGTGGATCCTGTGCTGTTTTTATAGCGTACGGGAAGTTAAGCGTAAATAAAAACAGCATAGGGCGCAATCTACTTTTGACGCATTAGTTACAGTAAAAAATAAGGATTTTACTGAGGTTTCCAATCCATTTACTGTAAAATTAGGATAGTTTGCGTCAAGGCCCATTGTCATGACAATGCTTATTTTTTCTCTTCCAACCACCGTTTAAAATCAACTTGAATCTCCGGATTTTTCAATAAATATTCTTGATATCTATCATTTTTGGTTTCCGTGAGTATTTGATAAAGTTCAAACTTTTCGATCTGCCGTGCATGCAAGGAATACCCAAAATAACCTAAGAGACTTAATGAAATAATACCCACTGAACAAACTAGGATCAGTAGATAATTCGGAATTATCCGTGCGTGTTTCAATTTCCTTTCTATCTCTTTAAGCACTTCAACTTTCAACCTGTTCTCCTCTTCCTGTTTTCCCAAAAAGGCATTCAGGTTTTTATCCAAAGCCTCGGTACTTATGGGAATGCTTAAAGTGGATAGTTGCTTTGAAAGCACTTCAAGTTTTAAAATAGCAGTTTTAAAATCCGCCATCTCATCGGTCATGAGCTCCATAATTTCATCTAGCTTTTTCATCTTTTTAATTCTTTAAAATCCTATTCCCGCATCTAAGCTTTTTTTAATTACTTGTTTCACTAAGCCTTTGGCTATACTTGCTGCCATATTGGTGCTGAGTTGAACTGTTTTATCCTTTAGTTTTAGACTGTTAGGGACTTCTTTCATTCTTGAGTATCCTAAATTCTGACTGATCTCTCCAATGAGTTTAGCGCCAGTCATAGACCTATGAACATCACTTCCCTTCAAATTCACTCCATTATATTCAAATCGGAAGCCTTGTAATTGATTGGACTTGTTGATGCTTGGAATTACGGTTACTTGGTTCGCCTTCATCTTGCTGATATATTCATCCAATGATTTGGGTCTGTTTTCCATGACCTTTTCATGTATGTATTTTATCGCTTGTCGCTGCGGATTTAATTCCTGTAATTTATCTTGTTGCACTTCTCGAACTCTAGTAAGTCCTAACTCTTTTGCAACATTGTCTGCGGCCAGCTGACTTCTTTTGCCGATAAAACTGTCGTTATAGGCTTTCCCGTCAAAACCAATTCTGTTAGTATAAATATGCACGTGCGTATGTGCTTTATCGCGGTGTACAAATCCAATGGATTGATTGTTCTGCAAATTCATCTCCTTTAAAAATTTTTTAGAGATTTCTTCCAAGTCTCTTACGCTTAAATCCCTTCCATCTTCAATAGTGGGACTTAGTATAAAACTCAGGGTATTATTGATGCACCGCTCATTTTGTGACTGGATGATCTTAAACTCTTCCGTGATCTCTTCTGGAGTATCTCCAGCCAGATATTCCTTCAGTACTACTTCCGCATCTTTTTCTTGGTTCCATCCATACCCAATAGATGCTCCCGTTCTTGCTATGGAATGTCCCTTGCCAATCATTTCTTGAAATTTTTTAAATGAGATCTGATTTCTTCGGCAAGCTCTTGAACTTCTTTGGCAAGTCTTGGATTCCCCTTTTTAAACATATTGCTGATTCGGCTAAAGTTGTTTTTGTATTGAACGAGTGATTGGTAACATTCTAATTGCTCCTGAGTAATCCGTTCCACCATATTTATTTTGAATGCGGTAGCACGCAGATATTCCGAAAGGGAAATTCCAGCTCTGGCCGCTCTTTTTTTGAGCAGCTTTTTCTCGTAGATCGAGCAGCGTATCTGGATGTATTCTCGTTTCATCTTTTCTTTTAAAATCTTTGCAACCACCGGGAGCAAAGCAAGATTGTCATGACAATGACACATCTTGCTTTGCTTCTCCAAATGAAATTCTTCCTTTGGCGTTCACCGGAGTTTTTTAATTTTGTTAGTCAATTCTTTTTCTTTTCTAATTGAGATCAGTTGCACATTCAGATCCTTATAACCTATGTAGCATTCACTTTTATCTTTCACATTGGAATATCTATCGGTTAGTTCCTTAGAATGAATTCTTCCCGAGGCATCATGATCCAAATACAATTCAACTTCTTTATATTTTTCGAACAATTCCGAAACTGGTTCTAAAAAAGAGAGCGAGTTTAGAACAATCACATCGGAGTTTTCTAGTTGATTTGGATATAACTCAGCCATGGACAACAGATCGAACATCCCTTCTATAATTATTAAACGGTCTGCATTGTTTTTTAAATAAGTATAGGCTTTAGGAGAACTGGAGATTTTAAAATATTTATTCCGAAGTTCCCATCCGCCTTCCTTATTTTGAAGACCGATTGAAAAACAGGACCTCCCTTTAATTCGATAGGTAACTTCCTTGCAGTATAGTTGCGTTGTTTGTATCGAAATCTTTCTAGCACCCAAATATTGAATCAATGCCTGATGTTGGATGGGTTTTACATCTAAAATTTCTATTTCTGAACTTGTTGGATTTTTTAAAATGGGCTGCTGAAAAAAAAAGAAGTCTTTTTTCTTATTACTAAAAAGTTCAAGTGCTTCTTTGACCGAACACTTTTTAATGGCCACGATCAAATCCAGCCCGTTTCCGCCCCTTCCTGTTCCATGGTCATACCATTTGTTCAAAACCAAAGAAACCTTGAAAGAGGCCTGCGTTTCTGACCGAAGGGGACTCAGAAACCAAGCTTCTTTCTCCGTGGTCCTGCTTGGAAAGTGCCCGAAACTGGCCAGCGTTTTTACGATGGAAAGATTTCGGGCTCTTTCGCAGGTGATTCTTTTTGAGTACATATTCTCTTATTTTACCATTTATATTTTTTTCTTTCAGCAGCAATTTTTTTTGATTTGAATTGTGCTTATTTGTTAGGTTCCTTATTCTTTAATTATTTGTCATCATTTTATTTTTGATGACACTTTGATGACAGTTTGATGACAGCCTTATCTCTTACTATCACTGGTCTAAGAGTATTCTGTCATCAAATCATCAAAAAAAGAAAGAATTTAAAAGTGTTTACTCCAAAAACAACTTTGATTTTGATGAAATGATGACAGCGCCCCGAACCCCCTATAAAATCAAGGGTTTCCCTGTCATCATTTTGTCATCAAATCATCATTTTCCTTTTTATTTCTTGAATTTAATCGGAGTTTTGATCTTCAAAATGCTCCAGGAGGAACTTTTTATTTATTGTGAAATAGCGTCCTTTGCCATCGGAAAAATTGGCGGTGCCATCTCCCCAAAGCATGAACTTTTGGTAGCGGTTCGAGTTCGGACTACTTTCAAGTTTCCAGTCTTTCTTTAAGATTTTCCGGATTTGGGTCAAATCCGTTCTCAACCTTGTTTTGCTCAAGGCGTTTAAAACATCCAAGGGACAGCACTTGATTTCTTCGAGATCGTGATTTTCCATCACCATCAGTAATATGCTTGCCAGTTCTTTCTCCACCCTGTTTCGATTGTTCTGAACCAGTTTGGTTAGGGCGGGAGTCTCGATTTGTTTAGGGGTAAACCACATGCGGGTTTGATGCGGACTATGTAAGATTCTGTGCTGTAATAAATGTAGAAAGGCAGGGATTTCCTTTTCTAGGGATTCCAAGAAACCGGTGTGCTCCTTTTTAACTGATGGAACTTTCAAGACCCAGAACCGGGTTTCATGATGATCTATTTTTATAAAGTTCTCTTCGTTGTTACTGCAAAGAATGAACTTCCCAAAGAATTCCACTTCTCGCTTATCCACACCCTTTTTTTCAAGTTTATTATAATTAGTGGTGCTTAAATACTTGATGCGCTCCGTGAGCTCTTCTTTATTGAACAAAACTTCATCGATACAGATCAGCAATTTATTCGCCCAATCGGCATTGAACTGGCTACTAAAGCTATCATTGGTAAGGTAGGTAAGATTGTTTTCAAAGATTTGCTTGAGCCATTTCAAAAAAGTGCTTTTACCCGTGGAGCGTTCCCTGGAGACCAGACAAAGTATGGGCAGTATCTGAATGGGTTTCGTATATAAGAGTTGTAGATAATCCAGCCCCAATTCATAGTGATCCCCAAAAATATGTTTTACAAATTTCAAAGATTCACTGCAAGATCCTTCCAATATATGATGACTTAACGGAGAGTACGTATTATAAAAGTTGTTATAAGTAGATTGAAAATTTAGATGATTTGGAATACAGGTAAAGCCGTCGTATCTAGGAATACTGGCCAGAAATGTTTTTCCGTGATCTTGCCTAATGGTTTCAATGTTCCAAGAAACCAGAAGTTCATTTACCTGCCCGGCAATAGTTGGTGCTTCAACTATTTTATAATAACTTACTCCTACGCGTATATATGAATTTTTATTTTGCATCTCAGCTAGGATGATGTCAACTTGAAACGATTCTTTATAATCACATTTACTTTATTGAAAAGTAAAACCGTTCTGACAATTCATCAATTAAAGATAGTTAAAATCAGTTTTAATTGAATATTATTTATAAATAATTAAATTTGATTAAGAATAGTGTAATTTAATATTAAATAAGAACTATTTACAAATTTTAACACATCAAATGATATCAATTGGTTGAATTTAATTTTTTGTTGTTTCTGGAGATATATATAAAAACGGTAGAAAGAGTGTAATGATTGAAAAATAAGCTAGCATTCGAGAAGGATTCACTTGAAAAAATACATTTATATTAATGAGTCCCTACTATATTTTAAAGCAATCTATTTAATATGATACGCATGTATCTGAACTTATAAATTATCTTCTTCACATGGATTTATCTTAAAAACAAAACAGCTTAAAGCCATACACAGTTACAATTCGAACCAGCCAAGGCTCTAAAATAATCTTGAAGACTTAAATATTAAACGTAATATTGCAATTAAATAATAAATAAAATGGGTTTAGCCAAAACAGAAATGTTTACCGACCAACAAAATGAAATTGCTCTTTTTGCAAAAGTTTTTGGGCATCCAGCGAGAGTTTCTATTTTACAACATTTGTTTAAAACTGACTCTTGTGTTTGTGGAGATTTAGTGAACGAAATTGGATTGGCTCAACCTACAATTTCTCAACACCTAAAGGAACTTAAACATTTAGGTTTAATAAAAGGAAATGTGGAGGGAACAAGTGTTTGTTACTGCATTCATAAAGAAAATTGGACAGCAATGAAAACTGTAATGTCCGAATTTCTTAATCAAGACCTAACTGAAAAAGAAGATTGCTGTTAAAAAAATTTGAATCGATTAATCGTATAATCGCAATAAACAAATAATTAATATGATAACAACCAAAACAGAGCTGTTTAAAGAAATAGAAAATCTAATCAAGAATTTAAAACCCGAAATAATTTCAGATGAACGTAAAGCAGTTTTACAACCGCTAACTGATTTTATTCAGTCAAAAGTTTCAAGTGGTCAGGAAATTCGAATTAATTTTATCTGTACTCACAATTCACGAAGAAGCCATTTATCACAAGTTTGGGCACAAACAATGGCTAACTATTTTAATATTAAAAATGTGTATTGTTATTCAGGAGGAACAGAGGCAACAGCACTTTTTCCAATGATTGCAGAAACTTTGCATAAGTCAGGCTTTGAAGTCAAAACAATTTCAGAAGGCAACAACCCTATTTACAGTATTAAATATGCTGATAATGAACATCCTATTGTTGGGTTTTCAAAAAAATTAGATGACGATTTTAACCCAAAGTCTGAATTTGCCGCAATTATGACTTGCTCACAAGCTGATGGTGGTTGTCCATTTATTGCAGGTGCCGAAAAACGTATTCCAATGACTTTTGATGACCCAAAAGCATTTGACAACATGCCACAACAAGCAGAAAAATACAATGAAAGAAGTTTGCAAATTGCAACCGAATTATTATACGTTTTCTCTCAAATAAACTCATAAAAAAATGGCGACAAAAAAATTAAGTTTTCTTGATAGAAATCTAACATTATGGATATTTGTTGCAATGGCTATTGGAGTTGGACTTGGATATTTTATACCAACATTCCCTAATATTATAAACTCATTTAGTAACGGAACAACAAATATTCCGATTGCAATCGGTTTGATTTTAATGATGTATCCACCTTTAGCAAAAGTCAGTTATGCTTTGTTGCCAAAGGTTTTTAGAAATACAAAAATCCTTTCTATTTCGCTTATTTTAAATTGGATAATTGGTCCCGTTTTAATGTTTGTTTTAGCAATTACATTTTTACGTGATTATCCCGAATATATGGTCGGATTAATTTTAATTGGTTTAGCACGCTGTATTGCAATGGTTTTAGTGTGGAATGACCTCGCAGAAGGAAGTAGTGAATATGGAGCTGGTTTGGTTGCTTTAAATAGTATTTTTCAAGTGTTTGCCTACAGTTTTTATGCGTGGATTTTTATAACGGTTCTTCCTCCCTATTTTGGTTTTGATGGTGCTATTGTAGATATTTCCATTGGAACAATTGCAGAAAGCGTAGCAATTTATTTAGGGATTCCATTTGTGATGGGAATATTGAGCAGACTAATTTTAGTAAAAATAAAAGGCGAAAAATGGTACACACAAAAATTCATTCCGACAATTTCGCCTATGACATTAATTGCCTTATTATTTACAATAGTGGTTATGTTCTCGCTGAAAGGAGAATTAATTGTGGAAATCCCAATGGACGTTCTGATTATTGCGGTTCCTTTACTCATCTATTTTAGCTTAATGTTTATCATTGGATTTTTCATTACAAGAGCAACAGGAGCAGAATATGATAAAACAGCAGCAGTGGCTTTTACAGCAGCAGGAAATAATTTTGAATTAGCTATTGCAGTTGCTATTGCAGTCTTCGGATTGAATTCGGGACAAGCATTTGCAGGAGTAATTGGTCCTTTAGTTGAAGTTCCTGCATTGATTTTATTGGTTCGAGTTTCCTTTTGGTTGCGGAAAAAGTATTACGGAAAAGCCAACGCTTAAAGCCATACACATTCGTAATTCACACCAGCCAACGCTACACCAAAAATTGCAAAAGAGTATGTCATTGCTAACGCTGAAAACAAAAAAAAGCCAGTGGGTAACATCGGTTAAGCGCAAATAGCGGCATTCTGGTGAAAAGTGCTATTTTAGACTGCAACTAACAAACAACAAAGCCTACAAGGAGCCGTTGCTACTATCACTTTTAGGGGTGAACTAAATTTGTCAAACTTTCTGAATTCTAAATTTTATATAGTTTATATTCAGCTACTTACCTCTAAAGATTTCGAAATACACAATAAACTCATCGCCACATGGTAATAAAAATATATATTTTATTCATCGTTTACCTTTTACGGAAATAAGCTTACTGGCACTCAATCCAACTTTTGGCCTCTTCCTTTTGGTCTATATTGAAGTACTTAATTTCGGCGTTGGTAAAAGGCTTCATAAATTGGGTTATCCAATCCTGCCATTGCTTGTTTCCTACCATTGCTATTTTTTCATAGTCTCTGGCGTGGGCCGTATCCATTTTGAGGTCTTCCCATAAACCAGGCAAGTCCCAACCAGTAAAATTGTCCATTTCAAAATACCAACGAACCTTCATTCCCTTGTCCAGTATAGCGTGAATAAGTGGATGGATTTTTTCTATGTCTTCTTTTCTCAATTTGCCCGAAGCTTTTGTGGCAACAATATTTTTTTCTTTTAACTCGATTATTTGTAACATTTTATATAGTTTTTAATTAATTATTATCCTTCTAAATCGTAAAACCATTCTTCAGCCATTACAATCGCTTCTGCGATAGCTTTTTTCTCTGAGTAATTCTTCTCATTAACTAATTTCCTGGCTATTTCCAGTGCCTTTTCTTTAACTCGTGAGTCAAGAGAATCAAGGTCGGTCTTAAAATCTTCGAACATCCAATCCATATATTTTTGTTTAATGATTGAACAATTCCTTTTCCTTTTCAGGATCTATGTTTTCCTTTGATTTTTTATCCAAAAAATAATCCAGTACAATACCCACGATTATGGCAACTGCAAATGCCGCATATACTTGCCAATTGAATTGAATTATTAAGGATAGACTTATGAGTATCGCCAAAATGGGTAAAATAGGCACTCTTCCTATAGCTAAAGGAACTTTAAAAGGTCGTTCTTGCTCAGGTGATTTAAACCGTAGTACAATAAGTGCAATATTCACGGCTACAAATACAAGCAAAGCACCTAAAGAGGACATACCTGCTACAATTTTAATATCGCCCAGGAGTAAAAACCCAGCAACTGAGGCCATAACCACGAGGGTTGTAACCCAAGGAACCTTTTGGGCATTTGTTTTGGTCATAAACTTTGGTAGCTCTCCAACACTTGCCATTCCAAAAAGCAACCTGCTTATGGAAATAATACCACTAAAGGCAGCATTGGCTGTGGCAAAAAGTGCAGCAATTGCTAATACGATAGGCAACCAACTGTTTAAGTTAGATGCCGCAAGTGATAATGGCGAATCCACTCCTGCCAAAGCAGAAGGATCTGCGATATTTAAAACCGTAAATGCAATAAACAAGTAAATGATTGTGGTAATAACCATAGTTAATAAAAAAGCACGAGGAATTGTCTTTCCAGGATTTTTAACTTCCGAACCCAAGGCTGCCATATGTTCAAAACCTGTATATATAAAGAATAATGTTGCCGTAGCCGCCAAAGTTCCAGAAATTGATTCTACTTTAAAAAACTCTGCCTTGGGTGGGCCAGTTTCCATAAGTCCAAACACTATCAAAAGTAACAATCCCAACAGTTGAATGCTGACCATAATAATATTTGCGGTAGATGATTTTTTAATGCCAGTAATACTTACCAAGGAGAGCAATATTAAAATTCCATAACTAATCAAAAGAGCGGGTACACTAAAAAATGTATTGAAATATCCTGCAAAAGCCAACAGTACTGCTGCAATTGTAGCCGAGCTATGAAAAGCAATTGTCCACCCAGTGAGAAATGAGGGTATATCCACCTTTGGAAAAGCTTTTCTTACAAATATGAATTCCGCTCCAGCATTGGGGTAGGTAGAGGATAATTCGGCATAAGACATTGCCGAAACACTTGCAGCAATGGCTGCGAATATGAAACTCAACCATAGGTCGGTACCTGCCTGTCCTGCTGCAGCCCCTATAACCGTATAGATTCCAGCTCCCACGATAGTACCTACACCGTAAAAGGTCAACCGAAGAGTTCCCAAAGATTTTTTTAATTCTGACATAATAATTCCTATTTAATATTCATTTCAGACTAACTTAAATTTCTATTCTTCATTTCAAATTTTACTTTCCCAAAATTCACAGCTTCTTCTTTTAAAAAATCTAATACTCTCGTAAAATATTTATCACAGGGAGGGCGGCAATAATAGCAAGAAATGCCGTACCTGCGGCCAGACACATAATTACTACCACTACCAAAAAATTCATTTTCTTATGCATTTTTTACATATCCCTTTCAATACCAGATTCACATCAGTAGTTTTATAGCTATCTGGTAAGCTTTCCTCTGATATTTTATTAGGCAAACAGATCGTTTTCCAACAATCGGTACAATGAAAGTGCATATGTAAATCTGTACCGTATTTACCCGTGGTGTTTTCATCAGAAACTGCATATTTCGCAATGGCTGTTCCATCGTTGATTTGATGCACCATATGCTTTTCCTCAAAAAGCTTTATCGCCCTATAAAATGTGCTTTTATTAGCTGTTTTATTTTTTTCGCTCTTAATGACAAAGACATTTTGCATTTCATTCAAGGTTAGGGCATAGGTTTTCCTTTTGAGGTATTTGTAAATCTTCAACCTCATTTCAGTGGGCCGTATTCCTTTGGCTAACAAAACTTTTTCAATCTTTGTCATTCATTCTGAGTTTCAAAAAATAAACACTTCAATTTTCAATATGTAACTATGATTTTTTATAAGCTAAGAGACGTAATGCGTTGAATACTACCAGCAGGGTTGAACCTTCGTGAATTACAACGGCAATACCGATATTGGCCCAACCGAATATAGTAGCTGGAATAAGCAGGGACACAATACCAAGGCTTACCCAAAGATTTTGCTTTATGATAGCCTTTGCCTTTCTACTCAATCCAATGGCAAAGGGCAAAGTTTCCAGTTTGTCCGCCATAAGTGCAATGTCCGCCGTTTCCAAAGCAACATCGCTGCCCGCTGCCCCCATTGCTATTCCCACTGTGCTGTTTGCCATTGCTGGGGCATCGTTCACGCCATCGCCTACCATTGCTACTTTTGATTCTTCCTTCTTTAATTTTTTAATTGCATCCACTTTCTCTTCGGGCAAGAGGCTTCCCCAGGCATCGGTCAACCCAATTTCTTTGGCTACGGCATCGGCAACCTTTTGATTATCTCCCGTAAGCATGATCATTCGTTTGATACCGATTTCCTTCAATTTCTTAAGCGTTTCCTTGGCAGCTTCACGAGGTGTATCCATTAGGGCGATGATACCAATATATTCTTGATTTCTGCGAATAAGCATAGTAGTATTTCCGCCACTTTCAAGCTCCTTAATTTTGGAAGTTATTTCTTCGGAAGGTTTGGCTTCGTCAAGATCTTCGTACAAATCAAGATTACCGACGTAAATTTTATCACTTCCCAATGATGCTTTGATACCTTTTCCAAGTACGGCTTCCAAATCGGATGCATCGGGAATTTCAGTACTTTCCAAACGCTCCTTACCGTCACGAACCACCGCTTTGGCTAAGGGATGGTCGCTCAGATTTTCAACAGCAACGGCTATTTTTAGTAGTTCATTTTCTTCGATGTCCCCAAGCGGCACGACCTTGGTAAGTTTGGGTTTTCCTTCAGTTAGTGTACCCGTTTTATCAAAAGCAAGTGCGGTTAGCTCGCCTAAATCTTCCAGTGGTCGACCACCTTTAATAAGAACACCGCCTCGTGCGGCTCTTGCCACACCACTTAGAACTGCGCTCGGGGTGGAAATTGCCAGTGCACAAGGACTTGCAGCAACCAATACTGCCATAGCCCTGTAGAAGCTTGCACTAAATGGCTCATCGATTACCAAAAAAGCAAAAAGTAAAATACCTACGAGGATAAGTACAGAAGGTACAAAGTACTTTTCAAACTTATCGGTAAGCAACTGAGTCGGGGATTTTTGTGTTTGTGCCTCGTTGACCAGTTTGACCAATCGCGACAGGGTAGAATCTTTTGCTTCCTTGATGACTTTTACTTCAAGCGTGTTATTACCGTTGATAGTTCCAGCAAAAACACGGTTTTCATCTTTAATCTCATCATCCTGAGAATACTCCTTGCTTGTGTCTTCTACGGGAACTTTATCCACTGGCACGCTTTCTCCTGTAATTGGGGCTTGGTTGACACTACTTTTTCCATTTACCACAACACCATCGGCAGATATTTTGCTATTGGGTTTGACAACAATAATATCACCAATACTCAATTTTTCAATCCCCACTTCTTCGGTCTTGCCACCCTTTTTCAACAAGGCCGTTTTTGGTGCGAGATCGGCAAGTGCCGCAATGGATTTTCTGGCCTTGTTCATTGCATAATGTTCAAGTGCGTGTCCCAAACTAAAAAGAAACAATAAAAGCGCACCTTCAGCCCATTCACCCAAAATGGCGGCTCCAATAGCGGCGACCAACATTAAAAAGTCAATCTCAAAGCCCCCTTTTGCCACTGTTTCAATGGCTTCTTTGGCCGTAAAGTAGCCTCCAAAGAAATACGCTCCTATATACAGGGAGAGGCTGACCCAATCTGGGATGGAATCCACATACGAGAGCCCAAAACCTATTCCGAGAAGCGCACCGCAGATAATGGAAAAAATAAGCTCGGTGTTCTTTCCGAAAATCCCCCCGTGTTCGTGGGAATGCTCTTCGCCGGCGCCGTGACTTTCTCCTTCTTTGTGTTTGTGATTTGCATCCCCAGTTTGTTCTCTGTCTTTAGAGTTGTCAATGGGCTGTCTTCTGTTAAAACCATTTTCGTCAGCAGACGAGCTCTTTTTAATTTTGAGAGTATCCTTTTTGAGTCTTTCGGAGATATGGTCAAAACTTGTTTCCTTTTTGTTGTATTCCAGACGTATAATACCCGCAGCATTAACCGAGGCTTCCAAAACCCCCTTAATTCCCAAAAGATTCTTTTCAATGGTTCGTGCTTGACGTGTATGCCTAATTCCCTTCACTTCTATAAGTAGATGACCATACTTTTCAGTGATTTTTGCACCTGTTTGTTCTGCCATAGATTGAATACGATCTATAGAGATAACATCCGGATCATAATGAAAACAAAGCTGAGGTGTAGCGTCTGCTTTTTCATCGGCAATATGTACCTTTTCGATACCATCTTTCTCCTCCAATTTACTAATAAGTCTTTCCACGCAAGTGTCCTTTTCATTGGGCACTTGGGGAAGTATGACTGGTATTTCAATTTTTAGTTTTTCCATTTTGATCAAGTTATTTTTAATTCATACCGTATTCTTCTAAGAATCATTCTTTCCTTAGGATAAGTTGTGCAATTTGAATTTCAATGACATCTCCCAGTCCGGGTATAGTCCAGATATACAGAAAGTTGATTGCTTTCCACCTTAATAGGTTCATATTCATTATTGGCTATAATCATTATATGCCCTTCCTGAGTCCTGTAAATAGTTTGGGCCTGAATGCTTAAAGCAGCAAAAAAAATAAATATTACTGAATTTATTGTTTTCATAATTTTAAATTTAATATAATCTAAAATTTTCATACGTATACAGCTCACATTTCGTTATATAAAAGAAAACAGAGGTACACTAATGCGGATCAGTTTTCTTTATTTAACCATTTTTTAGCATCGTCTTTTTCTTCGACCTTAAAAAATTTTATATGCGCCCTGGTAAACAGCATCAAAACTTCCGTAAATTGCTCTTGCCATTCAACACTTCCTACCAAAGCCACTTTTATTAAATGTTCTTCATTGGGAAGTTCAAGTTCAATGCCTTTCCAATACATACTTGCCTTCCAACCTTCAAAATTTTTCATCTCTATGTACCACTTAACCTCTTGATGAGCCATTATATGTTCTGTTAAGACCGGTATCAGGTTTTCATAATCCTTGATATCTAGTTTATTTTGAGCCACCATATATACTGTGCTTTGTTTTTTAAAAATTGAGATCATTTCAATAATATTTAAAAATCCATATCTTAGTTTAAATTATTACTGCATTTCCCACATATACCTTTTACCACTAGATTGATATCTTCAGTGATATAGCCTTCGGGCAAATTAATATGCGGGATTTTATGCTCTGTCAAGCAAACCGTTTCCTCACAGTTATTGCAATGAAAATGTAGATGTAGGTCATTGCCGACCTCACATTCTGCTTCACATAGAGCGTACTTTATAACTCCAGTTCCATCTTGGATTTGATGTACAATTCCTTTTTCTTCAAATGTTTTCATAGTTCTAAAAAGAGTACTCCTTTCAGAAATTTTAAAATCCTTTTCCAAATCACCTAGACTTATGGCCACCTTCAATTCTGCCAGTCGCTTGTAGGTCATCAAGCGCATTGCAGTAGGCCTTATTCCCCTACTTTCCAATAATTGAATTATTTTTTCCATTTACTATAAAGAGTTTATAGGTAGTATCTTTTTAATGAATCGCCTGTTTTTATTTGAAAGGCATCCTCTATATTAGATAGATAAATAATACCGTCTCCAGGCTCTTCGGTTTTTCCATTGGCCATTATTATTTCAATAGCAGCTTGAGCTTCTTCATTTTGGCACACCAACTCTATTTTTACTACGGGACTATCGGTTACATGAAAATCAAGTGAGGGTCTTGCTCCCTTTGCTTTGAATGCTCCTGTACCTTCAGATTGTGACAGGGTCATACTTTTAAAGCCGTTTTCACTTAAGGCTTCAATCACTCTTTGAATCCTATTTGGTTTTACGAATGCTTTAACTTCTTTCATATTATAAATTTTTAATAGATTTTGAACCGAGCCTGTTTTTCAATTTTTAACTAACTAATTAAGACGATAAACAAACCCGGAATCAAAATCCTTGATGATTATTGTATTAATGACCGTGTTCCAGTTCTCCTTTGACCATTTCAGAAGAAAGGGTATAGGCCCCACTTGTTACTATTTTAACATTTTTGGCAATTTCTGCTGGAAGGTTTACTTCTACAAAACCAAGATCGTTCAAGCCAGTACTAACAGGAATCCTCTTAAACTTCATCCTATTTTCTTCTGGCGCTTCATCCTCATCTACAATAAAAATGTAGGATTGTTCTCCTTCTTTTACAATAGCTTCTTCTGGTACTGCATAACCAGATTTTTCTCCCTGAACGATCCTTCCCTCCACGTACATTCCTGGTAATAAATTCTTGTCTTTATTTTCGATATCTGCTAATATCTCTATTGCCTTTGGATCACTCTCGAAGGTCTTACCTATAGAGCGTACAGTAGCTTTTAAAAGTGCATCAGGTCTTGAGGTGGTAGAAAAATAGATCTGCTGGCCTTCCTTTATGTGTTTTATGTCTTTTTCGTACACCTTAAAATTCACATAGATTTTTGAATTATCACTTATCGAAAACATTGTGGACTGAGGAGCCACATAGTCCCCAAGACTTACCATCACTTCTCCCACATATCCGCTTAAAGGAGTGGTAATGGGTATTGCGGAAAAGATTTCGCCTTGGGCTACCTTGTCTGAATTAATACCCAACAAACGCAACCTTGATCTTAAACCATTTACACTGGAGGTTGTTGAACGATATTGAGATTGCGCCATTTGGAACTCCTTGCCCGAGGAAACCCCTTTATCATACAAGGTTTGCTTACGTTCATAATCCTGTTTTAAGAATACTAGCTCATCGTTTTTTTCTTGAAACTCTTGTTGCATTGCTATAATATCTGGATGTTCTATATATGCAAGCACCTGTCCTTTTCTAACATTATCACCAGGAACCACTTTTATGGAGCTTACATTACCACCAACAAACGGACTTATGTTCGCTTTGTCCTGTGGGAACAGTTCCAGCATTCCCGTTACCTTGATGTTATTCCCAAGATTCCTTTCTTCCAAAGTTTTGGTTTCCAAACCAATGGTCTCCACTTGTTGTTTGGTAAGTTCTACCACGCCTTCTTCTCCTTCTTCTTCCTCATTGTGCCCACTTTCCTCGTTCTCCGTTGTTTCTGATGTCGCGCTTCCATCGTTATGGCCCAATTCAGAATCGGGTTTGTCGTTACAGCCTACCAACAAGAGCGTTAATAAAACCGTAGTAATTATTGCTATATTTTTCATTTTACTTTCCTTTTTTAGGTTTATAAATTGCCCAATTGATATTGTAACTCAATGGCTTGTTGGTTATACTGATTGATAAATTGTAAATGGTTCTGCTTTATCCGAATGGCACTATTCAGGATCGTGATATAGTTTACATAATCTATTTCACCTTCCTTTGAAGCGAGTTCTGCTGTAGATATTTGCTCTTCTGCCAAAAGCAATGCTCCTTCCTGATAGTAATTCAAGGTTTTTTGGGTTTTTTCCAAGGATTTTAAAAGTTGTGAAACCCTGCTTTCGGTAACCGCTTTTTGCTCTAAGTATTGATTTTCAGCAACCCTCGCATCTGCCTTAGCCGCCTTGACCCTTGATTTTTGTGGTAAGAACCAAAGCGGGATACTAATACCGGCCTGATAGGAGTTAAAACCAGATATATTATCAACGACTTGCCTTCCATAGGAAAGGTTGAACTTGGGCAAAAACTGTGATTTTTCCACACCAATATTTGCCTTGCTTACTTCAGCATTTTGCATTGAATACTGTAATAATGGATTGTCAGCTACGGATGCCGAATCAAGCACTGCCATATAATTCATCGTTTCGTACGGCAATCCTACTGTTTCGATTTCTTGATCAATTCCCAAATATTGCTTTAAGGCTCTTTTGGCAATTTCAATATTGTCATAGGCCTGTTGTCGTAATACTTGTATTTGTTGATATTCTGAGGAGGCTGCAATAAATTCCAGTTTACCAGTTTCACCAGTGTCATACCGCAATTGGGATGCAGTCCTAAAATTGGCATAAACGCTGTCCAATTGTTCTGCAAAACGCAATTGTGCCCTATTATAGTTAATTTGGTCATAGGCTTGCATCACATTGCGCACCAACTGTTGCTCATTTAAGGCATAAAACTTTTCTCCCAATTGAACCCTTTCCTTATAAAACTTGGATTTGGAAAAGCCCGAAAGCAAATCGATATTTCCCTGTTGAAACCCAATTGTGGTCTGCACTCCAGGAAGTCCATTGCCAATTTCTTCCTTACCCGTGAACACTTGGGTGTTTCCCAAGTCGAAACTAGTGCCCTTCATAGCCTGCTCCCGTTCAATAAATGCCCGACTTTCCTTTAATGAAGGATAATTCTTTTTGGCCAAATTAATAGCTTCCTCCATAGTTATAGTTTGCGCTAAAGTCGTTTCTTGTGCATTGGCGGTATTTGAAGATAAAAATCCTCCCAAGCCTAAAAGCACGACAATAAGTGAAGTTCTTTTATTGATATAGCTTACATCGCCATCATTATCTTTTTTCTCTTTTCTTGCTTCAAGCCAATAATAAAGAACAGGAAGGACAACAAGCGTTAAAAATGTTGCTGTTATCAATCCACCAATAACCACCGTTGCCAATGGCCGCTGCACTTCTGCACCGCCTGATGTGGAAACCGCCATTGGGATAAAGCCCATTATAGCAGCAGTCGCGGTTAAGAGAATAGGGCGAAGCCGTTCGTGTGTTGCTTCATAAATTCTATCTTTAATATTTGTCATTCCTTTTTCTTTTAGTTCATTGAATTTATTAATTAGAACCAGCCCATTTAAGACGGCTACCCCAAAGAGTACTATGAACCCAACACCGGCAGAAATACTGAATGGCATTCCACGAATCCAGAGGGCAAATACTCCACCGATTGCGGCAAGCGGAACGGCCATATATATCATAATGGATTGCGAAAATGAACCAAGGGCAAAATATAATAGTATAAATATGAGTGCCAAGGCTATAGGCACCACGATCATTAACCGGTCGGTCGCGCGTTGTAGATTCTCAAAAGAACCTCCGTAGGTTACGTAGTATCCTGGTGGAAGTTTTACTTCAGCATCGAGTTTTTGTTGAATTTCCTCAACCATCGATTTCACGTCACGACCTCTAACATTGACCCCCACAGAAACACGCCTATAGGTATTATCTCTCGATATCTGCATAGGTCCAGGTTTATAGCTAATCTCCGCTACCTCTTTTAAAGGAACTTGATTACCACTGGGCAAATCGATATAAAGATTTTTTAAGCTATTGATGTCTTGCCGGTATTCTTGTGCCAGGCGGATAACCACATCAAATCGTTTTTCACCTTCAAAAATTACTCCTGCTTTTTCTCCAGAAAAAGCTGCGCTTACGTAATCATTGAGTTTATCAACAGTAAGTCCATATTGTGCCATTTTTGCCCTGTTGTAGTTCACCGTAATCTGCGGTAGACCACTTGTAGCCTCCACATTAAGATCTACGGCTCCGGGAACTGTTCTGATAACTGCAGCAATTTCTTGGATCTTATCCGACAGTACTCCCATATCTTCACCATATAATTTTATGGCAACATCTTCACGAACTCCTGTCAATAATTCATTGAAGCGGAGCTCTACGGGTTGTGTAAACACAAAGTTAACCCCAGGAATGACTGAAATTTTTTCTCGAATTTTCTCAATTAATCCCTCTTTGGTTTCGGCAGTTGTCCACTTGCTCTTGTCTTTTTCCAGAATGATATAGCTATCGGCTATATCCATAGGCATCGGGTCTGTTGGAATTTCTGCTACACCAATACGCGAAATCATTGTTTTAACTTCCGGAAATTCTTTTATAATGTTTTGAAGCTTTTTGGAAGCTTCTATAGATTCTGTAAGACTGCTACCTGGCTTAATAAGAGCTTGCATCGCAATATCACCTTCATCAAATTTTGGAATAAATTCACCACCCATATTGCTGAATATAAAACCAGCAATCAATAATAAGGCAACCGCTCCAATAACAACACCTGCTCTAAACCTTAGCGAGAAAGATAATAAAGGCTTATATGCTTTATTAAGCCCACCCATAATTCTGTCACTGAATCTATCTATTTTGTTCTCAAATTTTGCAAACCACCCATCTTGGTTTTTGGAAGGTTTTAGAAATAGTGCAGAAATCATCGGCACATAGGTCAAACAAAGTATTATAGCTCCTAAAACTGCAAAACCAAAAGTAAAGGCCATTGGTCGGAACATTTTTCCTTCAACACCCGTTAAAAATAATATAGGAGTAAATACAATAAGAATAATTAATTGACCAAAGAAAGCAGAATTCATCATTGTGCTTGCCGACTCGTATGCTATCTCATCCATTTCAGTTTGATCAATAACTGCTTTGGATTTTTTTATCCTTTGATGAATATGGAATACCATTCCTTCCACAATAATTACCGCACCATCTACGATGATTCCAAAATCAATAGCGCCCAAGGACATTAAATTTGCCCATACCCCGAATTGTTTCATTAATATAAATGCAAACAATAGGGAAAGTGGAATTACCGAGGCGGTTATCAAGCCTCCACGAAAACTTCCCAAAAGTAAAATCAAAACAAATATTACGATTAACGAACCTTCTATTAAATTTTTTTCTACCGTACTTGTTGTACGACCTATCAAATCACTTCTATCCAAGAAAGCTTCGATATACACCCCTTCAGGTAAAGACTTCTGAATTTCCTTGATACGGGTTTTTACGTTTTCAATAACTTCGCCAGGGCTTTCACCTTTAAGCATTAGAATTTGCCCCCCAACGCTTTCTTTTCCATCCTGAGTAAATGCACCATAGCGTACTTGATTTCCGAATCCTACTTTTTCAGCGAGATCCCGTACTAAAACAGGTGTGCCATTTTGAGTGGTCACCACGGTATTTTCCAAATCTTCAAGACTTCTGGCTAATCCTTCCCCCCGAATAAAGTTGGCCTGATGGTTTTTCTCTATATAGGCACCTCCAGTGTTTGCATTATTATTCTTTAATGCTTCAAAGACCTCACCCATAGTGACACCAAAACTTTTAAGTCTGTCTGGGTTAATAGCGACTTCATATTGTTTTACAAATCCTCCAGCTGCATTTACTTCCACAACGCCTGGAACCAATGCCATTTGTCGTTTTACAATCCAGTCTTGAATGGTTCGTAGTTCCATGGCGTCATATTGCCCTTCATAAGCCTTTTCTACTTTTAGCGAGTATTGGTAAATTTCTCCAAGTCCAGTAGTAATTGGCGCCATAAAAGGCGTACCGAAACCTTCAGGAATTTCTTCGCTTACCGCAGTCAGCTTTTCCTGAACCAGTTGTCTGGGAAGATAGGTTCCCGCATCATCTTCAAAAACGATGGTTACCACAGAAAGTCCAAAACGAGATACGGAACGTAGCTCGATCACATCGGGAAGGTTGGCCATTGCCAGCTCTACAGGATATGTCACAAATTGCTCAATATCTTCAGTCCCAAGGTTGGGAGCTGTGGTAATTACTTGTACTTGATTATTTGTAATGTCTGGAACTGAGCCCAGATTTATAGTGGCCATCGACCAAATACCGGTACCGATAAGTGCTACTATTAAAAGACCCACAACAAATTTATTGTTGATGGAAAATGAAATGATTTTATTAATCATGTAATGAGATTTAATTCAGTTAAAATTTTCGAAATGATTGTTAGCAATCGCGAAATCATACGAAACAGGAATTAACCCTATGAGTAGGTTAAAAGAGGATATAGCTATCCTAAAAAAAAACTGAATTAAACTTTAGGTGGTTGGAAAAGAGATTCCAGATATCTGGAATTTAATTGAAAATTATAGAAATTATACTCATTTTGTGACTCGGAGAATATCGGACTAATTGATGTTGGTCGAAAAGGGGATAAGAATACGAAATGCAAACAACATTGATGATTTGTATGCACAGGCGCATTTTCGTGGTCCGGATCTGGATGGTGGTTATCCAATTTGCCATCATCTTTTATGTAATCTTGATAAACGTAATCGATAAATGAATATCCATCATCTTCTTTATGGTCTTGATAATGAGCAATAAAATGAGATATTTCTTCTATCTGCTCACAAACTTCCATATTGGCCGCTATTCCTTGAAAAAAGAATAGAAACGACATTGATATGGAAACGAGTATTTTCATAAAGTTTTACAAAGATAATTTAATTGTAGTGCACAGGTTATGCAAAAATTGATGGAATTACATTTACAAAATAGACGACAAACAAACTTTGAGATAAAAATCCTTGTTTTAACAAATAAAAAATTAAAATAATGAGAAAACTAAGAAGTTATATTAGATCTGAAATAGTCAAAATCGTTGATTTCTATACTCCAAATCAAAAATTCATAGAATTAAGGGACAAAAAGAATGATTTAGCATCAATTAGAATGACGATTTGAAAAGAACAATATTCTGTACTTATTCTGTACTGGATAGAAACAAGAAAGGCTCCACATTTCTGTGAAGCCTTGTCTTTCCTAGTAGCGGGAACTGGACTCGAACCAGTGACCTTCGGGTTATGAGCCCGACGAGCTACCTACTGCTCTATCCCGCGATATATCGTAATTTCAAAATGTCAATTTTATCGATCTTTCAGCATTTTCATCATCCTCATTGCTGCGCTATCGGATGGCAAATATACAACGGTTTTCTACTTATACAAAGGTTTTTTAAAAAAATATTCAGCAATTTTATTCATTGCATTTAACCAGTTATTAAGCACTAAGATCATAGTACTTTTTCCCTTACCAAGTATTTGATTTTCACTGTATTCTGAAAATACCTACCAACACCAAAGCAGATAAATAATTGAAACTATTATATTCATCCTCCCAAAAATTTAAAATATCTTGAAAGATTTGTTCTGAAATAAATGAGTTAGGAATGATTTTACTGAAAAAAATGGGACGGATGAATTATTAACGGATCTTTCTTAGAATATAATTGAGAATAAGCTGAAAACTCTTATTCAGATATCCATTGTATTGCCTGCATCCTATCTTTAATTTCGAAAGGTCGAATGTCAGTATGAACGATAAGATGATTAATATTCATAGCTGCTCTTAGCCAAGTAAGATCTGTAACTATAGCGAACTTATTAATATTGGAAGAATTCTCGTACTTGAACTTTAATTCATCTATTAAACATAAAAAGGCAACATCATGTCCTTTAGCTATCTCACAGAAAATATTTATTTTTCCGAATTCGGAAATTCGTTCTAAAATAATTTCATGAATATCTTCCAGGTTGCCCTCTTCAATATCTTTATCTATTATAAGCCCTACTACATGATTAGAAAGTTCGAAAGTGGAAATCATATTTAGTAGATGCCTGAATTATTACTATTGGTTATAAATTTAACAATTTAAGTACAATAAAACAGATAATTTATTATAATAATTATTGTTCTATTCCATTAGCCTCAAAACTTTGCAGTTCGTTATTCTCAAAAGCAACCCGAATCTCGATTGGATTACAACATACCTCACAATCTTCAATATAAGTTTGCCTAGATACCGAAGTATCTAAAAGCATCGTAATGCCTTCCCAACAATATGGACATTGAAATTCGTGCTCTAACATCTAGTAATTTCTATTTGTGTAATTCTAAAATTCCAAATTTAACAGCTGTCCGGTTAATTGTAACACCTGAAGTTCTGCAAATTTAGCATCATATTTAGCTAAGTTCTTATTTGTCTTGGCATTAAGCAAATTAATTTGTGCCTGACGGAATTCTATGGAAGATATCTGTCCAAGCTTGAATTGCTCTTGAGATCTATTAAAATTGTCCTCGTTAGTTAAAACGTTCTTTTCTTGTACTTCATAAATATACCTCTTGTTTTGATAATTTCCCCAAGAGTTAGCTATATCTCTTTGTACTTCTAAAATCAATTGCTCTTTTAAATACTGTTGATTCTCTAACCTGATCTCAGCATTCTTAACATTGGTAATCGTACTCCCACCATCAAACAAATTCCAACTTAAATTTAAACCTGCAGAATATCCTTTTGTAGTACTTGTTTGTACAAACGAAGTAGAGGGTAAATCGCTATTGTTCCATCCATAAGACCCGCTAAGACCTAAACTAGGAAGATATCCCGATTTACTAACCTTAATATCGTAATCTGATATTAATAAGTTACTTTCTGCCTGTAATAAACTTACATTATTAAGATTAGAAGTTTTTATAAATTCTTCCAATTCAATTTCAGACAAAAAATTAATGCTTGTGTCTATCGCAATAGATTGAAGTTCCTTTCTAGGTTCATTTAATATTACAAGCAGATCTCTTTTAGTGTTTTCTAATTGTTGCTTGGTATTTAACAATGCTATACTATCATTATTTACATCTACTTCCGCATTTAAAATCCCCAGTCTTGAGGTTTGCCCATAATCAAATTGGTATTGAGCTCTTGTAATTCGCTGTTTAGAGATATCTAAAGTTTCATTTAATACACTCACGTTTTCTGTAAGTCGAGCTACCTCAAAATAAACACTTAATAATTGCAGAATTGTGTTCTCAATAGTTTCCCTTGCTTCTAGTTCGGTTAATTTATATTGCTCTTTTAACTGCTTGTAGTTGTAAAGCCTACCTAAGCCATCAAATAAGGTATAGTTTAAATTAAGTGAAGCATTATAACGTTTAGTTTCAGCACCTTTCAAATTTTGAGAGTCCCCATCCTGACGTTGTGCTTCAATATTTTCTATATTATAATTAGTTCCTGCATTTGCAGTTAAACTTGGTAGGTATCCAGAATTTAAAAGGCTCTGATTATTATTAGCAATATCAATTAAATTTCGAGAGCGCTTAATACCATAATTGTTTTCCAAAGTTTTAGTGATCGCCTCATCCTTAGTTATCACTGTGGTTTGTCCAAAACTTTTTCCGCAGAAAAAGATCAAAAAAAGTATTAGAGTATTATTGATGTATTTCATGAACTTCTTTTTCTTTTTGTTCTTTAATAGCTCTTTCCACCTGTTCGTTATCAACCTTTTTCCCTGTGGCTAACCAAATACTTCCCACCTTAATATTATTACTTATAGAAAGGAATAAGGGTAATAATAGCAATGTTAGTACGGTTGCAATTGCAATTCCATAAGCAATAGAAATCGCCATAGGTTTTAGAAATTGTGCTTGCCTACTCTTTTCGAAAATTAATGGAGCCAATCCTGCGATAGTTGTAATTGAAGTTAAGAATATTGCCCGAAATCTGGAACGTCCAGCTTCATAAAGCGCCTTTTCAAACTTCATTCCTTCCACCAAAAAGCTATTAAACTTCCCAATAAAAACCAATCCGTCATTCACCATGATCCCAATGAGCGCTATAATTCCAAGTGCTGAAAGTACATTTATTGGAAATCCGTGTATCCAATGTCCCCATGCAATTCCAATAACACTAAAAGGGATCATAAGCATTAATAGGAAAGGCTGACTATAACTTCTGAAAGTAAATGCGATAGTTGCATAAATAAGAAATAATACAATTGGCAAAACTTTCTTTGCAGAACTAGTAAGTTTATCGGCTTCCCGGTTTTGTCCTTCGTAAGAAACAGATAAAGATGGGTATTGTGCTAGAAGATCCGGCATTATATTATCTTGAATATCCTGAAGAATGTCTGTAGCAGACCCGTTAGGATCTTCCATATCGGCGCTTACCCGAATTTCTCTTTTCCCATCTAAATGGCTAATAGACTCGGTTCCCCGAACAATTTGATAAGTTGCTATTTCCCTAAATGGAACTCGGTTGCCAGAAGGAGTGATCAATCTATAATCGTCTAATTGAGTAATAGAAGATCTTGCTTCCAGATCATAGCGCACCCAAACTCTAATTTCGTCTTGCCCTCGCTGGAAACGTTGTGCTTGCGCCCCAAAGAATGCATTTCTAATTTGCCTCATCACATTATTAAGGTCAAGGCCTAAAGCATATGCATTATTCTTTAGTTTGATATCTATTTCTTTAATTCCTTTAGGGTCGCTATCTGTAACATCTTTGAGTAAAGAATTATTTTCGAAAATAGTTTTAAGTTCTTCTTTTGCAGCTTCCAGTTCAGAAATATTATTTCCAAGTAAGGATACTGAAACCGGACTTCCTCCAAAATTTCCTCCAGAGCCAAAAGTGAGGCTTTCTACACCAAATACAGGCCCTACTTCTTCTCGTATAGAGTTAGTTATTTCTGGAGAGCCAAAATCTCGCTCTTCCCCAGGCAAAAGATTAACTTGAAGTGATGCTTTATTATTCCCAGGCCCAACCTGTTTAATAATATTTTCTACCACCTGCTTATCTCCTGTTTGTTTCTCTGTATATTCCTTATTTACTCTCCATGCCGCAGCTTCTACCATACTAATTATGGAATCTGTCTTTGCAGGATTGGTTCCTTCGGCCATTAATAGATCTATAGAAACTCTGTCGCTGGCAATACTAGGAAATAAGGTAACTCGTATCCATCCTCCTCCAATGGCGCCAATTGTGAGAATTAGAAAAACCAATAAAATAGAAAAACTTAATACCTGCTGATTTAAAACAAATTTTAAAACTGGACTATAGATCTTATCTCTTAAATAAGACATTATTTTATCACCAGTCCTGTTAAAACCTCTTAGCTTATCAAAAACTTTGGCAATGCCTTTTTTCTTCTCGGCGCCAACTTCAGAATCTCTTCTTAAGGCCTTGGAATGTGCAATATGCGCAGGTAAGATTATTAATGCCTCCACTAAAGAAACAGTAAGTGTAAGTATAACGACTGTAGAAACTTCTCCGAAAAATTCTCCGATCCTACTGTCTAGAAATAAGAAGGTTCCAAAAGCCAGGATCGTAGTTATAATTGCTGAAATGATTGGCGGCACTACTTCCATCGTTCCATCTATAGCAGCTTTCACGGGAGATTTTCCCATTTCGTAATGCTGATAGATATTTTCTGAAATTACAATCCCATCATCCACTAGAATCCCGATCACAATGATCATCCCGAACAGAGAAAGAACATTTATTGTTACTCCAAATTGTTGAGCAAAAATGAACATTCCTAAGAATGCTACCGGCAATCCAAATGCCACCCAAAAAGCCAGTCTGGTATTTAAGAAAAAGGATAAAAAGAAGAGCACTAATAAAATCCCAATAAAACCATTTTCCAACAGCAGCATTGTTCGTTGATTCAGAGTGATTGAAGAATCACTTACTACATCCAACCTAACATTGGTATTCTTCTCATTAAAATCTTGTACATATTCCCGAACCTTCTCTGCGGTAGATACAAGATCCTCGCTATTCGTATTGCTAATTTGAATGTTTACGGAATTGTTACCATTAAAAAAGGAAGCGTTCGGTGTTTCTGAAAAACGATCCCTGATCTCTGCGATATCGCCCAAACGAACAGTTTGTCCGGAGGTAGTAGCTCTTACAACCAGATCATTTAACGCATCACCATAATAAGAACGGTTATTTGCTCTTATTAGATAATCTTCTGATACTGTTTTTATAGTTCCTCCGGTAGAAAGGATATTCGCATTTGCAACTGCTGCCGCAACTTCTTGGAAAGTAAGATCGTATGCCAAAAGATCTTCTTGGCTTACGGCTATTTCAATTTCTTCATCAGGGTATCCAGATAGGCTAATTTGAGAAATACCATCTATTGCCCTCAGGTCATTTTCAATTTGCTGACTTATTTCTTTTAACGTGGCAAGTGGAATATTTTCTCCACTCACAGAAAAACTAATAGTAGGTCTAATTTCTTCCCTTTTTGCCACCACCAGTGGCTCCATTCCTGTTGGGAAATTAGGTACCCTATCTACCGCATTTTTAACTTCAGATAAAAGAACATCTATATTTTCGCCCTTTTCAATTTCTACTGTAATAGAACCACCACTTTCGCGAGCTGTAGAGGTTACTCGATCTATACCAACGAGCCCTTTTAAATTATCTTCGATCTTGAGAATGATTCCTTCTTCTATCTCCTCGGGGGAAGAACCCGGATAAGCCACGTTTATAGTAATGATCTTAGAATCCACCAATGGAAAAAAGGAAGATTTCATATTAAAAACACCAATCAATCCAAAAATGACAAATGCGAAGATCACAACATTCACTGCAACCTCATACTTTATAAAATAACTAATTATCTTTCTCACAATTAGTTGGTTTTGGCTAGACTAGAATTATCACTTATTTCCACAGGCATCCCTACAAATGCACCAGGCACTGGAGCCGAGATCAATTTTGTGCCATTTTCTAAGCCGGTGATCACCACAGATTCCGACGAAAAATGAACAGCATCTATTTCTGCCAATTGTAGCGTATTATTTTCTTCAACTATATAAACTTTGTTCTGATCTACTAATAAGTTCCTAGGTATAGATAAAGCATTTTCTATATTTCTAGCCTCCAATCTAGCTTCCAAATACATTCCCTCTTTCACCTTGGCATCCTTAATCTTAATAAAGACTTGTACTGTTTGAGAATTTGCATCTATCTTACTATTTACTCTGCTTACTTCCCCTTGAAACTGCTGAGTTCCTTCAAGATTTTTGAGAGCAACTTGTTCTCCTACTTTCAATAGATCACTAAAAGATTTTCTTACAGCAACTTCCAGTTCGTACTCTGAAGGATCTATAAATTCTCCTAGTTTCTGGCCAGGTCTCACCAAAGAACCTTCTGTAACAAGTGCTTCTGTAAGCACTCCGTTATATGGAGCTACGATATTGAATTTGTTTAATCTGGTTTCTTGATTCTTGATATTATAATATCCAGAAACGATACCTCGCCCTGAGATAAAATAATTTTCCTGATCTGAAGAAGATTTTGGGAGCGGAGCTAAGCTTTTATTAACGTCGAAATTATTTAAATAAGTTTCCCATTTTGGATAGACATCTGGGTAATCTAAGCGAAGGTCTGGCATTACAGCCGCGATCTTATTATATAATTCACTTTTAGAAGCCCGCACAATAGCGGCATATTCTGCTGCATCTATACGCAATAAAACTTGACCTCTAGCGTATTCCTGTCCTGGTCTAAAAGGTTTGGAGCTACTTCTAAAAATACCTTCTACTTCAGAAAAAAGAGTGTTTTTTTGTAAAGCAGTAACAGTACCATTTGCAGGAATCACAATGGGAACCGTCCCATTATCTACCGTTTGCACATAAACTGTTTTTACTACTTTTTTGGCAGGAGGCCTTTCTTTTGTATTACTTTCAATAATTGCTTTAGCTACAAATATGGCACCTATAACAAGTACTACTCCCAAGATGGAAAGAATTATTTTACGCATTATTAACTTTTAATTATACTTTAGACTAGTAAAAGTATAAAGCGTTTAATCAATAATGCGTTTTATTATCTTAAAAAGCTTAAGATATGATCTCCAACTCCTCTTGCAACTGTTCCCAAGATTTCATTAGAGATTCTAATTCCTTTTTATTTTTCTTATAATTCTCTAAAAAGTGAGGTTTCGCCATGGCCTTATTATAATCTGTAGCCATCTCATGATCCTTCGTTTTTATTTCTTTTTCCAACTTATTGATCTTCGCTTCGGTATTGCTTAATTTATTCTGAAGAGATTTAAATTTTTTCTGATCGTTATAAGATTGCTTGGAATTGGTATTAGTAGATACTTCTTTTTGAACCTTATCCTTTTTTTCGATAGCACGCATGTTTTCTACATTACGCTGATCTAGATAAAAATCTATATCTCCTAAATATTCCCTGATTTTCTTATCCTTGAATTCATATACAGAATGCGTTAAATTCTGAAGGAAATCTCTATCGTGAGAAACAATAATTAGGGTCCCTTCGAAACTCTTAAGAGCTTCTTTTAACACATTTTTAGATTTAATGTCTAAGTGATTGGTAGGCTCATCCATAATAAGCACATTGAAGGGTTGAAGCAATAACTTACATAAAGCTAATCTGTTTCTTTCTCCTCCAGATAATACTTTCACCTTCTTGCTAACCTCGTCTCCTCTAAAAAGGAAAGATCCTAACATATCCCTCACTTTACTCCTGGTAGACTCTGTAGCAGCATCTATCATCGTATCCAGCACCGTTTTCTCACCATCCAACTCGTCTGCCTGATTCTGTGCGAAATATCCTAACTGAACATTATGACCTAATTTTAACTTCCCGGTATGACCAATTTCACCTACTATTACTTTAGCCAATGTGGTTTTACCTTGTCCGTTTTGACCAACAAAAGCGATCTTACTGCTTCTTTCTATTAGCAGGTCTATATCTTCCAATATTTGAACTGGTCCATAAGCTTTACCAATTCCTTCTGTTTCTACTACAATTTTCCCCGGCTGTAAAGAGATTGGAAAACGCAAATTCATCACAGCATTATCATCTTCATCTACTTCAATTCGATCTACCTTATCTAACTTCTTAATTAAGGATTGTGCCATAGAAGCCTTGGAAGCTTTAGCTCGAAATTTCTCGATCAATTTTTCGGTTTGCTCAATTTGTTTTGCCTGGTTTTTCTGAGAAGCTAATTGCTGCTCTCTTAACTCCCCACGCAAAACCAAATATTCAGAGTAAGCCTTTTTATAATCGTAGATCTTTCCTAAGGAAATTTCGATAGTTCTATTTGTTACATTATCCAGGAACATCTTATCGTGAGAAACAATGATCACACAACCTGGGTAATTGTTTAAGAAAGATTCCAACCAGATAATAGATTCTATATCTAAGTGGTTGGTAGGCTCATCCAAGAGCAAAATATCGTTACTTTGAAGCAAAAGCTTAGCTAATTCAATTCGCATTCTCCAACCACCAGAAAAGGTATCGGTAAGTTTGTCGAATTTATCACGCTCAAAACCAAGTCCAATAAGCACTTTTTCGGTCTCTCCTTGATAGTTATACCCTCCAATAATTTCATATTGATGAGTGATTTCACTAAGATCTTGTATTATTTGAGTGTATTCATCACTTTCGTAATCGGTTCTGGTAGCCAATTGCTCATTGATAAAATCGATCTGCTTTTCCATCGCTTTGATCTCTACAAAGGCTTGTTGCGCCTCCTCGATCACAGTTCTTCCTTGAATAAAATCAATATCTTGTTTCAAGAAACCAATTTTAAGCGCCTTGTCTTTAGCTATTTGGCCTGTATCTGCCTCTTGTTCTCCCGAAAGGATTTTGAGCATTGTAGACTTTCCCGCACCGTTCTTACCAATTAATCCAACACGATCTCCCGCGCCAAGTCTAAAGGTAATTTCATCAAACAAACTCTCGCCTCCGAATGAAATAGATAAATTATGAATGTTAAGCATTATTTTACTCTAAATTTTTTGCAAAGATGCCTATATTTGCATTACTAAAAAAATAGAAATGCAAATCTTAAAGGGCTCAAAATCATATAGTATACTCACAGGGACTTGTCCGGTGTGTCAGAAGGAAAGCATGTACATGGATCCCAACCCTTATAAGCTGCAAAATATTTTAGATATGCATGAGAAATGTTCTCATTGCGGAACAAAATATAAGATAGAACCCTCATTTTTCTTTGGAGCCATGTATGTAAGCTATGCTTTAGGAGTCGCAGTATCTGTAGCTGCTTTTATAATTGCATATGTATTTCTTGGTGGCGGACTTATGACCACTTTTATTGCAATTACTGTTAGTTTAATTGTATTGATGCCAATAATACTTAGACTTTCTAGAAATATTTGGATAAATATGTTCTTAAGCTATGATAAATCGGCTTGATATAATTTTTTAAATCTCTCAATATCTATTTCTTCGGAAAGAATTTCGGCATCCTCAATATGGGCTATCAATTGAGAAGCTACTGTAGGCCCAATTAAAACACCACGACTTCCGAAGCCATTGCAACAATATAAACTCTCATGCACAGGATGTTTTCCCACTAGTGGCTTTCTATCGTTTGTAGCAGGACGAATTCCGGCAATTTGATCTACTACTTCAAAATCACAATTCAAGAATCCGTTTAATTTTTCTAACAAATAGTTCTTTCCATCTTGGGTAGGCTCTTTTGTTTTATCCCAGTTATTATAAGTAGCTCCAACTTTATAAAGATCTTCCCCAAGCGGAATAATAAATACCGAAGATTTAACTGCTACTTCCAACTTTAAATCTTCAGCTTTAATAATTAGATATTCTCCCTTATTTCCATTTAAAGGCAAGTAATTAAAATATGGATTGTTCTTTAATCCGAAACCATCACAAAAAATGATCTTTCTTGCTTTCCAATTTTTATAAATACAGTGATCTCCATTAATTTCTAATTTCTGAAAATCAAAAGTGTCTTCTTGAAATGAATCTATTTCTATTAAATAAGCTCGATATTTCTCTAGTAAAAGTTCAGTATTTACAACTCCAGTTTCATTTACATGCCCAAAAGAATAGGATGAAGGAATATGTGGATTTATAGAAGCCACTAATTTCTCATCTAGAAATCTACTCAAATAAGGTTTATCCATTGCAGAGAACCAATTATTTTGTTCTTCAATAGAATGGAATCTTCTATAAATTGATAGGGATTGAATTAGACTTATATCTAATTTTTTCTCTAGGGAATTATAAAAAGTAAGTGCAGTATCTAGTTGTTCGTTGGCATTCCAAGCCAATGTAAAACGTTTTAAAATAACAGGATTGTAAATACCACCTGCTACTGTAGAAGAAGCCTGAGATTTATCATCGAACACCAAGATCTTTTTATCTCTAGCAAGTAAACTTTCAGCAACCGCAATACCGCTTAAACCGGCTCCCACAATAATATAATCCAACATATCTTAAAATTAAAAAACGCCCCGGAAATTCCGGGGCGCCTATTATATTAAATAATGAAACCTTAGTAATTCCACATATCTTGTTCGAAGTTTCGAATTTGTTCTTTGATCCTTTCAGATTCTAAAAGCTGCATAAATGCATTCTCCGCTATGTACTCATCTACTTCACGATCTCCTTGCACATTATCTTCTTTGTAGATCACAGCACTAAACCTTCTTGAATTTAGCAAATGGTCGAAGGTGATAGATTGTGCAGTATTGCTGCCGTTAAACGCATTATTATCAAATAAAACTTCACGAGCATCCGGGAACCAAATCCAAAATAATTCAACTAGATCTGGAACTTCATCATCTATGAAGTTAACATCTGGAGCCACTGGAGCAATTCCAAGTATCCTGTATTTTAATTCTGCCATACGCTTATCAAAATACCACATTCCACGAATATGATATTCTGCAATATCTGCAGAAGTAATATCTCTTCTATCAATAAATTGCTGATCTATTTCTTCACCAGCATTATACTGCTCAACTCCAAGATCTGTAGTATCAATTTTAGATATTGCAGCACTAATATCGCTTAATGTTCTTTTTTCATTGAAGTAAGAATCTGCATAGATATTCTTGATCTTTCCAGATTTTATACCCGTCATAAGAACATCATATAACGATCTTCTATTAGAACCAATGTTGTTGGTATCTATAGGGTAATACATCGGAAAATTCACTCTTTCATCTAGATCTATGATCTCCCAAGTATTTTTAGACCATAGGACATCTCGATCATCTACAAAACCATAAGGCAATGGTTTACTTTCTTTCTTCACAGCTTTCTCCGCCTCAGATAACTTTCCAATTTGGTCTGGAGAGGTCGCGTTTAGCATATTAGCTTGACCCATTACCGATCCGGTAATAAGCAATCCAAATACACCAATCAAAATCTGATTCCACTTCATTATAATGAATTTATTAGTTTGTTAACTCCACAAATACGGGAGATACTTTCTTAAGTTTATATCCGCTATTAGTAGCTAATTGAGCTTCAATATCGAATATTTGAACTGTTTCACCTCTTCCTGCACGTCTTAATGCCGCTTTAGAAGATGCATCTAATCTACCTCCATTAACTTTAATGGTAGGCTGTCCAGAAACTTTAAAACTGAATCCTGTTACTCTTAAACCTAACTCAAAATCGAAATCTGGCAATATAGCACCAACTTCAGAGATCTCTAAACTGTTACGTTGCATTTTCACAGCACCATCTTCACCACGAATGGTTCCAACAGGTCTAGGAATATCTTTTACTCTAAAAGATTTTCTATCTGAAACAGTTTCTCCACCAGGTAATTTACCACTAACGCTAATAGTCACTTCTCTTGCTTGAAGAGTTGTAACATCCATAGTGTATTTTCCTGCACCACCAGCTGGTCTTAAGCCTGGAGCATTTGCCGTTACACTTCCAACACCAGGAATAGAGATAGTCATCGGGTTTTGAACCCCACGATATACAACATTCATTTTATCTGCAGAAATTACAGCAGAATTAGGCTTTGGAATAACAGCATAAGAACTAGTAATTGGAATTCTAACTATAGAATCTCCTTCTTTAAATTGTATTTCTCCTTTAATCTCTTGCTCTCCAACGTTTCCTGCAGGGAAATCAAGAACTACTTGTCCTGCTTGAGAACTTTCCACTTTCTTTCCATTAACAACTACATTGTCAAATTTAAGTGTGTTATCCACTCTTCCTAAAACTACTTTTCCTTTAAAGTTCTCTCCACTAAAAAAAGCTGTTTTAGAAGGAACAACGATAGCTTCATAATTAGTTAATGAAACTTCACTTTGCAGTTGACCAGATAACATTGCAGAAAGAATTTCACTTTCTGTAGATTTAATGTCTGCTTGTGTTTGAGTTAATTGAGTTATTGAAGCTACTAAAGGAAAACCTTCGTAACGGTATTTTAACCACTCTACATTTGCACCATCTACCTTAACAGTTCCAGTTGAAAATTCTGTTTGAACATTCTGAACTATCTTTTCAAAACCTTTTTCGTCACCAATAATAGAGACAACTCCATTTTTGTAACCATCCATCTTATCTAAGAATTCTTGCCCTTTAGGACTAACTCTTCCACTTTGAAAAAATAATTCATCCAGTTTATTGGATTTATCCATTTCCTCATATTCAGTTTTATCATCTACATCAGATAACAGTTCTGATTTTAAAGTTTCTAAATAAGAATTAAAATCTTCAGACAAAACGTGTATTTTATCTGCTTTTTCTTTTAGAGGAGCATACTTTGCAGGCTGCTCCCCAACTTTTTCATCTAATCCCGCTAAGAACGCATTGTTTCTTTGTGCAGTGGTTGTATTAGATTCAGCTAATTTTTCATTCATTAATCCAAAAGCGGTAAGTACCTCTTTAGACATATTTAAAGCCAACATTGCAATGAAAACCAAGTACATTAGGTTAATCATCTTCTGTCTTGGTGATTGTTTTCCAGACGCCATGTATAATTAGTTTAGTTTTTTATTAGATCTTCTAGTCATTACAACTAATTAATTATGCTCGAACATTCACATTCATTGCGGTAAGCATACCACCATAAACTCCATTTAATGAAGATAGGTTATCTGCCATAGAACTCATTTGGTCCTTCAATTTAACTGCATTACTTGCAACTTCTTCATTCACCTCTGCCTGTCTAGCAGCAGATTCTACTTGAACTTTATATAAATTATTCAAAGTTTCCATCTGCGCAGCAGCAACTCCTAATTCTTCAGAATATTTTCTTTGTGAGACCATAGAATCTACAGTTGGAGCAATTCCTTTTGCAGCACCTTCAAAATTACGAATACTAGTTCCTAGACTTTCCATTAGGTTAGCATCTATCTTAGCTTCTTTCAACATCACATCTAATTTCTTAGAAAGAGATGCTTCCGTTTCTTTATCATCTTCAATTAAAGCATTATGTCTTGCAGCAGCTGGACCACCATTTAATTCTGGATATACTAATGCCCAATCAAGATCATCATCTACAGGTTCAAAAGCAGAATAAGCAAATACTAAAGCTTCAGTAACTAAACCAGCAATTAAAAATTCATTTCCAAAAGGCCAGTGCATAATTTTAAATAATGCACCTAAAATTACAACGGATGCACCTAAACCGTACACCATATTTGTTACCTTCTTAACAGTTCTTGAATTTGCCATGATATTGAATGATTATTTATTGTTGGTTATTATTAATTTGGGTTCTTGTTAACTATTTTAATTTTTTGGAGCTTGGTTTAAAGTAACATCTGTTCCTAGATAATCTTGAACTGTTCTAAAACCAATATAACTTCTCGCTGTGTCTGAATATTCATAATCTCTTGTACTTACTTGTAGAAAATAAGCAACATCTTTCCAAGATCCACCTCTAACAACCTTGCGCATATCATTTTCATCATTTACGGTAGGGTTCATAGAAGACATATATTCATATGCAGCTGGATCGTATGAAGAATTTACCCATTCTGCAACGTTTCCTGCCATATTATATAAGTTATAATCGTTTGGCTCGTAAGATTTTGCCTCTACAGTATACAATGCCTGATCTGCCGCATAATCTCCTCTTAAAGGTTTGAAGTTTGCCATAAAACAACCTCTGTCATTTTTAGCATAAGGTCCACCCCAAGGGAAGGTTGCAGATTGCAAACCACCTCTTGCAGCATATTCCCATTCTGCTTCTGTAGGTAATCTATAAAAAGGAACATCATGATCCCCTTTAGATTTTCTATATGAATTATGGTATAATGTTCTCCATTGGCTAAAAGCTTTAGCTTGTTTCCAGCTAACACCAACTACAGGATAATCATCAAATGCAGTATGCCAGTAATAGTCATTATGCATAGGTTCATTATACGAATAATTAAAATCTTTAATCCAAACGGTTGTGTCTGGATAAACATTCACTTCTTCGGTAACAATAAAATCGTTTCTCTTTTGAGTTTTTGATCTTGCCGCTTTTTGAATATCCATCCAACGGTATTTGAATTTCAATTTTTTAACATCTATAGTCCTTTGTCCGTTATAAGATTCTTCCAATGGAATGTACATAGAATCCATTACACGAGCATAAGCCTCATCAGGATAATCTCTAGTATCCCAGATGATATCTATATCTTTATTTAATTTTCTACCCTGATAATCTTCAGAAAATTGAGTGTAGTTATCATACATGTATTTTTCATATACAGACATGTCTTCCTCGTTTGAATCAAGGAATGCATATTCTCCAATTCCATCTCCACCTTCAGTAGCACCTTCAAAATCTGCTTCAATAGCAAGATTCATTCTAACTATAGAATCTCTCACCCAATTGGTAAACATTCTATACTCAGAATTAGTGATTTCAGTTTCATCCATATAAAAAGAACGAACCGTAACTGTTTTGGTTGGCGCATTTTTCGCATCGGCGATATCATCATCTGCCTTACCCATAATAAATGCACCACCTGGTATTAACGTCATTCCAAAAGGTTTCTCAGGATTCCATCTCTTACCTTGTGCACCTACAAGTTGCCCACGATCACCACTGTTACAGCTCGCAAGCATTGTAATTACAGCAATAAGCGAAAATAATTTCTTCATAATATCTCTCTGGTTATGACATATTTGATTTAGGTAGTAAACCTATCCAAATAAATTTTAAAAAACAATACTTTTTGCAAAAATACAGTATTATATGAATATGCTTACAGAATTTTATACTTCGTTCTTCCTTTTGGTCTTATACCATCTCTCCGGAATAACTTGGTTGCAAGCCTCTAAGTAATCCTCATGGTTGCAAGGTAATAACGTGTGCCTTTTCAATTTAGTATTAGAATTGGAAATAAAAGGTATTTCTATCCACCATCTTCCAGTTCTAGGGCTTTTAAAAAACACTAATACCTCATCTTCTATTGGCACTTGGTATTTGGTAAAATCTTTTTTAGCCGACAAGGTATTTTCATTAGATCTATAATTCACACCTTCTATAAAATACCAGATCATTTGGGCTATTAACATGTTTCCTGTTTCAGAATAGCTAGAAGTATACTCATATATCCCAAATGATGAAACTTTATCACTAATACCGGCATAACGTGCTAAGGCACAAATTTCCTTTCCATCAAATCCATTAGGGGAATTATTTGGAGAACTGTTTATAGAAGAAGCATTTACCGCATTAAGATCTATACCCACTAAGTTAGCATCTCTCATTACAGGTTCCACTATCTTTATATTATGGGTAACTTCACCTAACCTAAATGCATCAAAAAACAAACGCTCCATTAAACCTATTTCCTCCTGAGAATTATAATATGTTTGATAGCCTACATTAGAATAATTGAACAGGTTATAGGGTTTATTTACCACTATCTTACCTATATAAGATTTACTGCTTATAGGCTTTTCTGCATCTCCAAGATCAAATCTAGAATCTACATTTACCAAGTTCACCATTTGTTCTACAAAATCGTATGCCCTATATTGTGCATAAATAAGATCCTGACTACCTCCCAATATTACTGGAATAATATTTTTCTTTAGCAGTTCTTTTACTAAAGACTGTAAAGCAAAATAAGTGTCTTCCACAGTTTCTCCTTTTTCTATAGAACCAAGATCTGCAATATTTAAATCCCAATTTCCAGGAAAAAGGCTGTAAAAAGATCTTCTTATTTTATTGAAATTAAGAAACTCATCTTCATAACCTTCTGCTAATCTATTTTCATTTACTGAAACTATTGCAATTTGCACATTTTTAAGATCAGGAATTCCTGAAGCTAAAGTGTGAACAAACAACTGACTTCCTAAATTATGTGATTCTGCTGAAACAATTTCTTCAAATAATTGCTGGTCTACGGGTCTTAAAAATTCAAAATCCATCAATTACTTCTTTTTTGGAGCTGGTTTCTTTTTCGCTGCAGTTTTCTTAGCTGGAGCCTTTTTCTTAGTTGCAGCTTTCTTCTTAACTGGTTTCTTCTTAGTATTCTTTCCTATTATTTCCTGCACCTCCGCTAAAGTTAATTTAGTTGCATCTACAGTTTTAGGTAATTCAATCTTGGTCTTTCCTTTTATAATATTAGAACGACCCCATCTTGCCTTTTCTACACGAATTCCTTCGTCTTCCCAATTATGTAATACCTTATCTATTTCTTTTTGGATCTTATCTTTTATAAGCTCTTCTATATTAGCATCGGTTAAATTATCGAAATCGTATTTCTTATTTACATTAATGAATATATTATTCCACTTTAAGAAGGGACCAAATCTCCCAACTCCTTTTTGCACTGGCAGCTTATTATAAAAATAGATAGGAGCATCTGCCTTTTCTTTTGCTTCAATAAGTTCCAATGCGCGTTCCATATTCACACTCATAGGATCTTCACCCTTTTCTAAGGAAACAAATTTGCCTGCATATTTAACGTAAGGTCCAAATCTTCCATTGTTAACCTCAACAGGTTCTCCTTCCCATTCCCCAATTTCTTTAGGTAATTTAAAAAGATCCATTGCCTCTTCATATGTAATAGAACCTAAGGATTGATCTGGCGTTAATCCCGCAAATCTTGGTTTCTCCTCATCTTCTACAGATCCAATTTGCACCATTGGCCCAAATTTACCTAAACGAACACTTACAGGTTTTCCAGTCTCCGGGTCTTTACCAAGAATACGCTCTCCAACTTCTCTTTCTGCATTTTCGGCAACATCTAAAACTTGAGGGTGAAATTCAGAATAAAAATCTCTCAACATTTTTGTCCATTCCTCATTTCCTTCAGCAATATCATCAAAACTCTGCTCTACTTTTGCTGTGAAATTATAATCTAAAATATTCGCAAAATGCATCACTAAAAAGTCATTCACTACCTGTCCAACAGCTGTAGGAACTAGTTTTCCTTTATCACTGCCAATATTTTCAGTTAATTCCTGTTCGCTATACTTATCATTTTTCAAGCTTAACTGTGCATATTTTCGCTCTACCCCATCTACAGAACCCTTTTCTACATAATTACGGTTCTGTATAGTAGAAATGGTTGGCGCATAAGTAGAAGGTCTCCCAATACCCAATTCCTCTAATTTCTTAACTAAAGAAGCTTCGGTATATCTATAAGGAGGTCTTGTAAATCTCTCTGTTGCGGTAATATAATTATTGTCTAACTTTTCGCTAACTCTTAAAGCGGGAAGCATTCCTTCTTGTTCCTCATCTTCATCATCACTTCCTTCCAAGTATACTTTCAAGAAACCTTCAAATTTCAAGACTTCTCCATTTGCAGTGAAATGCTTATCATGCTTATCTGCTTCCACTTTAACATTCGTGCGCTCCAATTGCGCATCACTCATTTGTGAGGCAATAGCTCTTTTCCAAATTAACTCATACAAACGCTCTTGGTCACGATCTGCATTCACTGTATGATTTTCAAAGTTTGTTGGCCTGATCGCTTCGTGAGCTTCTTGTGCTCCTTTAGATTTTCCTTTGAATTGTCTTGTTTTGCTGAATTTCTCCCCGTATGCTTTCAGAATTTCATCTTTTGCTCCTTTTCGAGCATCATCAGATAAATTCACAGAATCTGTTCTCATATAAGTAATATGACCCGCTTCGTATAAACGTTGCGCCATGGTCATAGTCTTACTTACTGAAAAATACAACTTTCTTGAGGCCTCTTGCTGAAGCGTAGAAGTTGTAAATGGAGGTGCTGGAGATTTCTTAGCCGGTTTAGTGGAAAGATCTGCTACCTTAAAATTAGCTTGCTTATTCTCTAATAAGAATTTTTCTGCTTCTTCCTTAGTATCAAAATTACGAGGTAATTTCGCTTTAAAGGTTTTCCCTTCTTCTGTAGTAAATTCTGCATCTACTCTATAAGAAGCCTCAGCATTAAAATCTTGGATCTCGCGCTCTCTTTCTACTATCAGACGCACAGAAACAGATTGCACTCTTCCTGCAGAAAGGCCTCCTTTCACTTTTCTCCACAAAACTGGAGAAAGCTCATATCCTACCAATCTATCTAATACTCTTCTTGCTTGTTGAGCATTTACAAGATCGTAATTAATATCACGAGGATTTTCAATTGCTTTTAAGATCGCTGTTTTGGTGATCTCATGAAATACAATTCTTTTGGTTCTATTTTTATCTAGTTTAAGCTCTTCTGCCAAATGCCATGCAATTGCTTCTCCCTCTCGGTCTTCATCACTCGCTAACCAAACCATTTCAGCATTTTTTGCCTGCTTCTTTAGTTTACTTACTACATCTTTCTTATCCTTAGATACTATATATTTAGGTTTAAAATCCCCTTCCGTATCCACACCTAATTCTTTGGTAGGTAAATCTGCAATGTGCCCGAAACTGGACATTACAGTAAAATCTTTCCCTAAAAATTTTTCTATGGTTTTGGCTTTGGCCGGAGACTCTACAATCACTAAATTCTTTGCCATGTTTGTCTTTTTTCTAGCTGCAAAAGTAGAGGAATTTTTAAATATGTTATCAATATCCTGAAAATTCCGCCATACAAGGGGAATTAATGTCTATAATTTTTCCTGCTGTCACTTTGTCATAATCACAGTAAAACCTATCTTTGCAAGCTAAATTACCTATTGGATACGATTGACATATGGAGAAGATCATAGATGAAAAATTACAGGGGAACACCCTAGTTATAGAGCCAAAAGCCGAAAACAAGAGGAAGTTATTCATTGAGAGCTATGGCTGCGCAATGAATTTTAGCGATAGTGAGATCGTAGCCTCCATACTTGAAAAAGAAGGCTTTAATACTACCCAAAATTTAGAAGACGCAGACCTTGTTTTAGTAAATACCTGCTCTATTAGAGATAAAGCAGAACAAACTGTTAGAAAGCGTTTACAAAAATACAATGCTGTAAAGAGAATAAACCCAAAAATGAAGGTTGGGGTACTAGGCTGTATGGCCGAGCGTTTAAAAAGCAAATTTTTAGAAGAAGAAAAGATCGTAGATCTTGTTGTAGGGCCAGATGCTTATAAAGATCTTCCTAATCTTATAAATGAGGTAGAAGAAGGAAGAAATGCAGTAAATGTTCTTCTCTCTAAAGATGAAACTTATGGCGACATTTCTCCTTTAAGGTTGCAAAGCAATGGAGTTTCTGCCTTGGTCTCTATTACTAGAGGCTGTGATAATATGTGTACTTTTTGTGTGGTTCCTTTTACAAGAGGTCGGGAAAGAAGTCGGGATCCACAGAGTATTATGGAAGAAGTTAATGATCTGGCAAGTAAAGGTTTTAAAGAGATCACTCTCCTTGGGCAGAATGTAGATAGTTACTTATGGTATGGCGGCGGGCTTAAAAAGGATTTTAAAAATGCTTCTGAAATAGAAAAAGCAACTGCAACTAATTTTGCGACTTTACTTAAAATTGTTGCTGAAGCACATCCAAAATTACGCATTCGTTTTTCTACTTCTAATCCGCAGGACATGACGATGGATGTGGTAGACATGATGGTAAAATATCCAAATATTTGCAAACACATTCACTTACCTGTACAAAGCGGAAGTAATGCAGTATTGGAAAGAATGAACAGGCTGCATACAAGAGAAGAATATTTTACACTTATAGATAACATAAGAAAGAGAATTCCAGATTGTACTATTTCTCAAGATATGATCGCAGGATTTTGTGGCGAAACAGAAGAAGATCATCAAGACACATTATCTCTAATGGAATATGTGAAATATGATTTTGGGTATATGTACTCATATTCTGAAAGACCTGGAACCTTAGGTGCTAAGAAATTTGAAGATGATGTTCCTGAAGATATAAAACAACGAAGACTTGCAGAAATCGTAAAACTTCAACGAGGACATTCACTTCTTAGAACACAAAGTTTTATTGGTAAAACAGTTGAAGTACTTATAGAAAGAGAGTCAAAAAAATCTGACCAGCAATGGAGTGGTAGAACAACTTACAATGCAGTTGCCGTTTTTGATAAAGAAAACTATAAGATTGGAGAATTCGTTAATGTTGAGATAACCGATTGTACAAGTGGGACTTTATTAGGAAAACCGGTTGGATACAGCATCCATAATTAATTATACGCCAATAAAAAATTTATATAAATTTAAAGTTGCAACCTGGCATAAGCCAATAAGCAATAGGTAAGAAATATATGGAATCAGTTCAAGCAATAAAACAGCGATTTGAGATCATAGGGAACGATCCGGTATTAAATCGTGCAGTAGAAAAAGCGATTCAAGTAGCACCTACAGATATTTCTGTGTTGGTTACAGGAGAAAGTGGAGTTGGAAAAGAAAGTATTCCAAAAATCATTCACTCCCTATCTCATAGAAAGCATGGGAAATATATTGCCGTAAACTGCGGAGCAATTCCAGAAGGCACAATAGACAGTGAATTATTTGGTCACGAAAAAGGGGCTTTCACAGGAGCTACCTCAACCCGAAATGGTTATTTTGAAGTTGCCGATGGCGGAACTATCTTTCTAGATGAAGTTGGAGAACTTCCATTAACAACCCAGGTTAGATTATTAAGGGTTTTAGAGAATGGTGAGTTTATAAAAGTTGGATCTTCCAATGTTCAAAAAACAAATGTTAGAATAGTAGCTGCCACAAACCTAAATATGTTCGATGCTATTAAAAAAGAAAAGTTCCGGGAAGATCTTTATTATAGATTAAGTACGGTAGAAATTAACCTTCCACCTTTAAGAGATAGAAAAGACGACATCCATTTATTATTTAGAAAGTTTGCTGCAGATTTCGCTATTAAATATAAGATGCCTACCATTAGGCTAGAAGATGATGCAGTAGAATTGCTTCAGAAATATCAATGGGGAGGAAATATTCGTCAATTACGCAATGTAGCCGAGCAAATTTCGGTTTTAGAACAAGAGAGAAGTATTAATGGCGCTAAGATTAAAAGCTATCTTCCTAATATAGGTAGTAATTTACCCGCTGTTATTGCTGAAAAAAAGAAAGAGAGCGATTTTAGCAATGAGAGAGAGATCTTATATAAAGTGCTTTTTGATATGAAAAGCGATTTAAATGATCTTAAGAAACTTACCATGAAATTGATGGAAAGTGGAAACCTTAAAGATGTTAAAGATGAACATGAGGGACTTATCCAAAAGATTTATGGGGAAAATGAGGATGAGCAAGACATAGAAGATCAAGAAGAGGAAGAAAGAAGTATTTTACAAATACCTCAAAATTCTTCTCAAGAAAAAGAAGATAAATATTATTTTGCTGAAGAAATAGAAGAGGAAGAAACCCTTTCTTTACAAGATAAAGAATTAGAGCTAATAAAAAAATCTTTGGAAAGACATAGCGGAAAACGAAAAAGCGCTGCTGAAGAGTTGGGAATAAGCGAACGAACTTTATATAGAAAAATTAAGCAATACGATCTTTAGGTCTTAATACGGTAGATTTAAAAAGTTAAATATTTATTTTCAATGAAAAAGATTGGTGTTATTTTAAGTTGCTTTTTGATGTTCTGCTTACAATCTTGTGGTATCTATTCTTTTACCGGAGCAGATACTGGTGCAGCTAAAACATTTCAAGTAAATTATTTTCAGAATACTTCAGATATTGTTGAACCAGGAATAGACAGAGCTTTTACATTACAGTTGCAAGATCTTATTCAAGGTCAAACCAATTTGAGTTTAACAAATTCCGGTGGTGATCTTATTTATGAAGGAGAAATTATAGATTATTATGTCGCTCCAATTACAGCAACCGCACAAAATACCGCGGCTCAGAATAGGCTTACAATTGCTGTGAACTTAAGATATTACAATACCTTACAACCGGATAAGGATATTGAACGACGATTTTCATTTTATTATGATTATGCTGCAGATGATCAGTTAACCGGCGTTGTTCTAGACACTGCAATAGAAGAGATCTATTCTAGGATCACTCAAGATATTTTTAATGCAACGCTTACAAACTGGTAATGAATTCTAAAGAATTAACTTCCTTATTTGAAAATTCTGCTTCTGTTAAAAATTCAGAAATAGCAGAACTGGAAAGTATTTTAGAGAAATTTCCATTCTTTCAGCCAGCTAGAGCGATTTATCTTAAAGGATTACATGCAAAAGATAGTCCGCGTTATAATTCTGAATTAAAAAGAACCGCTGCCCATACATTAGATAGAAGTGTTTTATTCGATTTTATAACTTCGACGAAATTCATTCAGGATAAAGTGGCATTGCAAATTAAAAATCAGGAAGAAAGCTTAAGGAACATTACTGTTTTCGAACCTGAAGAAGTTTTTGGCACCAAGAGCCTTGCAATAAACGAAGCTATAAAAATGAAGCAAATAGAATCGGATCAAGTAATGGATCCCTTTTTATTTGAAAAACTAAAAGAGCAGCCAATTATTGAGGCAGAAAAAGAAAATATTACAGAGGAATTACCAATAAGTATTGGCAAACCTTTAGAATTCAATTCTCAAGAATCGCATTCTTTTTCGGAATGGTTAAGTTTAACCACAGCAACTCCTATAGAAAGAAATACAGCGAAGCAAAATATAAAACCTACATTAAGGTCTAGAAAATCTCAACTTATAGATAATTTTATTTCCAAAAGTCCTAAGATAAAACCTAATAAACCAGCTACTAATTCTAATATAGCACTGGATAGAACAGTACCTCCCGAAGCTTTAATGACCGAAACTTTAGCGAGGGTTTATTTGGAACAAAAAAACTATAAAAAAGCAATTCAAGCTTTCAAGATTTTAAGTTTGAAAAATCCCGAAAAAAGTGGTTTCTTTGCAGACCAAATTAGGGCAATTAAGAAATTACAAGAAAATAATACAGGAAAAGAATGAGCACATTCACTATTTTTTTAGCATTGATAATCATTGTAGCATTTTTGCTAGTAGTAGTCATTATGGTACAAAATCCTAAAGGCGGCGGACTTTCATCTTCATTTGGAGGTGGCGGAGGTCAGCAAATTGGAGGAGTAAAGAAAACAGGAGACTTTTTAGATAAAAGTACATGGACCCTTGCTACTTTAATGTTAGTCTTGATCTTACTTTCTAATATTACAGTATTAGATGGAACCGGGATCTCAGAATCTAGAGTTATAGATAGTGATGGTACTATAGAAAATACAGTTCCAGAAGCTACTCCACAAACTCCTATTCAAACTGAACAAGAGCAAGAGTAACACTAAGCACTCTTTACAATATATATTAAAATGCCAGCTTGTCATAAGCTGGCATTTTTTGTTTCATAATGTCAGTATATATGTCGTGGCATAATTTTGGTCATTTAGGCTCTGTACATAATAAATTAATTAACTAAAATACATTACATAATGGCTTTAAAAATTAAACCTCTTTCAGACAGAGTACTAATCGAGCCTGCTGCTGCCGAGACTCAAACAGCATCTGGTATTTATATTCCTGAAACCGCAAAAGAAAAACCACAAAAAGGTAAAGTAGTTGCAGTTGGAAAAGGAACTAAAAAACATGACATGACCGTAAAGGTTGGGGATGAAGTACTTTATGGTAAGTATTCTGGTACCGAATTAAAATTGGAAGGGAAAGATTATCTTATCATGAGAGAAGATGATATTCTTGCAATTGTGTAAATCCTTACACGTTTAAAATGCATTCTGCATTTTGAATTAAGAACTATAAATTATTAACTTAATAAAATTTCACTTTTATGCCTAGCATAAATTAAGTGTGAGATTTTCGAAAAACTAAATAGAATGGCAAAAGATATTAAATTTAATCTTGAAGCCCGCGACGGAATAAAGCGCGGTGTAGATGCATTAGCAAATGCTGTAAAAGTTACTTTAGGACCTAAAGGTCGTAACGTGATTATTGGGAAATCATTTGGAGCACCAATGGTGACTAAAGATGGTGTTAGTGTTGCTAAAGAAATAGAATTAGATGATGCTTTAGAGAACATGGGAGCTCAAATGGTAAAAGAAGTTGCTTCTAAAACCAATGATCTTGCTGGTGATGGTACGACTACCGCTACTGTTCTTGCTCAAGCTATCGTTGCTGAAGGCCTTAAGAATGTTGCTGCAGGTGCAAACCCAATGGATCTTAAAAGAGGGATAGATAGCGCTGTATTAGCAATAACAGAAGACCTTGCAAAACAAGCAAAAGAAGTTGGAAACTCTTCAGAAAAAATAAAACAAGTTGCATCTATCTCTGCAAACAATGATGACCATATTGGGGAATTAATTGCACAAGCTTTCCAGAAAGTTGGAAAAGATGGTGTAATCACTGTAGAAGAAGCAAAAGGAACTGAAACTCATGTAGATGTTGTTGAGGGAATGCAATTTGACAGAGGATACCTTTCTCCTTACTTTGTTACAAATAGTGAGAAAATGACTGCAGATCTTGAAGATCCATATATATTATTATATGACAAAAAGATCTCTTCTATGAAAGACTTACTTCCAATATTAGAACCGGTTGCTCAATCTGGAAAACCTTTATTGATCATCGCTGAAGATGTAGACGGAGAAGCGCTTGCTACTCTAGTAGTTAACAAACTTCGCGGATCATTAAAAATCGCTGCAGTGAAAGCTCCAGGATTTGGAGATAGAAGAAAAGCAATGTTGGAAGATATTGCAATTCTTACTGGTGGTACTGTTATTTCTGAAGAAAGAGGATTCTCTTTAGAGAATGCTACTTTGGATATGTTAGGAACTGCTGAAAAAGTTGCTATAGATAAAGACAATACAACTCTTGTTAATGGAGCTGGAGATAATGCAACTATTAAAGAGCGTGTTCAACAGATCAAAGCTCAAATAGAATCTACAACTTCAGATTACGATAAAGAAAAACTTCAAGAACGTTTAGCTAAATTAGCTGGTGGTGTTGCTGTACTTTATGTAGGTGCCGCTTCAGAAGTTGAAATGAAAGAAAAGAAAGACCGTGTAGACGATGCTTTAAATGCAACTCGTGCGGCTATTGAAGAAGGTATTGTTGCCGGTGGTGGTGTTGCTTTAGTTAGAGCCAAGAAAGTTCTTGAGAGCTTAAAAGGTGATAATGCAGACCAAATGACTGGTATCCAGATCGTGAATAAAGCGATTGAATCTCCATTACGTACTATTGTTGAAAATGCTGGTGGTGAAGGTGCAGTAGTGATCAATAAAGTATTGGAAGGTAAAAAGGATTTTGGTTATGATGCTAAAACCGATACCTATGTAGATATGCTTAAAGCAGGTATTATAGATCCTAAGAAAGTAACAAGAATTGCATTAGAAAATGCTGCTTCTGTTGCGGGAATGATCTTAACTACTGAATGTGCTTTGGTAGATATTAAAGAAGATAACGCTGGTGGCGGTATGCCAGGCGGAATGGGTGGAGGTATGCCCGGAATGATGTAGTGGCTAGTCACAATAAATATAAAAACCCGCTTCAAATTGAAGCGGGTTTTTTGTTTTATATATATCCTGTAAGTTTTTTATACTGTATTAATAAACATCTTCGATAGCTATCGGAATTATTTCCACGGTCTTTATTGTAGTGATACTTCGTGTTATGGGATTCTGAAACAAGTTCAGAATGACGTTATTAATACTTGTAATATATTAAAAAGCTGAGAACAGACCCTCCTTGAAGTGATCCCAATCTGACAAGATTTGACTTACAACCAAAAAAACCGCAACAAATACTAGGATCATTTTCCAGTTTAACTCTTTGTTGTTTGATTCTTTCATGACCTTAAATAGTTTAGAATTAAAGATAATAAAAAAGCCATCTATAAAAATACAGATGGCTTTTTATAAAGATTATAAGTACAGATTAAGAAACTGCTTTCAGTTTGCTAATAGTAGATTTATTCAATTTATCTTCTGCATATTCTTTTGTAACCACTAACTCTTTCTCTTCACCTTCAGGCATTTCAAACATAGCATCGGTTAAAATAGCTTCGCATAAAGATCTTAATCCTCTAGCTCCTAATTTGTATTCTACCGCTTTCCCTACAATGTAGTTAAGTGCATCTTCGGTGATCTCAAAAGAGATCTCATCCATTTCAAACAACTTTTGGTATTGTTTGATTATAGCATTTTTAGGTTCTGTAAGAATTGCTCTTAAAGTTTCCTCGTCCAAAGGATCCATGTAGGTAAGAGCTGGCAAACGACCGATGATTTCAGGAATTAACCCGTAATCTTTAAGATCCTTCGGAATGATATATTTTAAAAGGTTGGTACGTTCAATTTTATCTTCACTTTGTGAAGCACTAAATCCAACAGCTTGCATATTTAAACGCTTACTTATGTTCCTCTCAATACCATCAAAAGCTCCTCCAGCAATGAAAAGAATATTTTCTGTATCTACCTCAATGAATTTCTGGTCTGGATGTTTTCTTCCTCCTTTTGGCGGAACATTCACGGTAGTTCCTTCCAACAACTTTAATAAAGCCTGCTGAACGCCCTCTCCAGAAACATCTCTGGTAATAGATGGATTATCACTTTTACGAGCGATCTTATCTATTTCATCTATAAAAACAATTCCGCGTTGTGCTTTTTCAACATTATAATCTGCTGCTTGTAAAAGTTTAGTAAGAATTCCTTCTACATCTTCTCCTACATATCCAGCTTCCGTTAATACTGTAGCATCTACAATTGCCAACGGAACATTAAGCATTTTAGAGATAGTTTTGGCCATTAAGGTTTTCCCTGTTCCGGTCTCCCCTACCATAATGATATTACTCTTTTGGATCTCAATATCATCTTCTCTTTTAGGTTGCAATAATCTTTTGTAGTGATTATAAACAGCTACAGACATCACTTTTTTAGTTGCTTCCTGTCCTATGATATATTCATCTAAAAAAGCTTTTATAACCTTAGGCTTGCTTAACATCAAATCTGATGAAAGCTCCTTTGCACCTCCTTGTTTTGATTCTTCTAAAACTATCCCATGAGCCTGCTCGATACATTTATCACAAATGTGTGCATCTAAACCTGCGATCAGGAGATCAGTTTCTGGTTTTTTCCTTCCACAAAAGGAACATTCTAAATCATCTTTCGCCATTTCTTTCAATTTCAAATTGTTGATACTGATTTCTAGAATATAAGAAATATCCTAGCGGTATCCTACGTTATTCTATTTATCGCGAGTTAGAACTTCGTCTATCATTCCGTACTCTTTAGCACGATCTGCTTTCATCCAGAAGTCTCTATCGCTATCTTCTTCTATTTTTTCATAAGACTGCCCACTGTGCTTAGCAATAATATCATACAATTCCTTTTTCAAGCTTAAGATCTCGCGTGCTGTAATTTCTATATCACTCGCTTGTCCCTGTGCTCCTCCTAAAGGTTGGTGTATCATTACTCTTGAATGAGGCAATCCACTACGTTTTCCTTTTTGACCTGCACATAACAATACTGCACCCATAGATGCTGCCATTCCTGTACATATAGTTGCCACGTCTGGCTTAATAAATTGCATAGTATCATAAATCCCTAATCCAGCATACACACTTCCTCCTGGAGAGTTAATGTATATTTGGATATCCTTGGAAGCATCTGTACTTTCTAAAAACAAAAGTTGTGCTTGAATGATATTAGCTATTTGATCGTTGATGCCAGTACCTAAAAAGATGATCCTGTCCATCATTAATCTTGAAAAAACGTCCATTGCCACAGCATTCATTTGGCGTTCTTCAATAATATTTGGGGTCATCCCCATTGGGTTCATACTAGTAATTATCTTATCGTAATAGTTCCCGTTGACACCATGATCTTTAATGGCGTATTTTTCGAATTCTTTTCCGTAATCCATAACTGTTTATATTCTCTATTTAAGTAAATAAGGCGTTATAACCATTGGTTTAACGCCTTAAAGATATGTATAAATTATAAGAAAGTCTACTTGTAGATCTCTTTAACAAAGTCTTCGTAAGTAACCTCTTTTTCTTTTAAATCGATATTTTCTTTGTAGAAACCTAAGAGCTTTTCATTCATCAATTGCTCAGATAAACGCTTGATCTCATCTTGGTTTGAAAGTACACGTGCAGCGATCTCATCCAATTCTTTTTCTGCAGGGTCCATCTGGCCAAATTGAGCCATTTGTTCCTTAATTCTAGCAGTAGTGAATTCTTTAAGATCTTCAAACTTAACTTCCAATTTGTTCTCACGAATCAATTTCCCTTCGATCAATTGAAATCTAAGACCATGCTCGCTCTTAATAAATTCTTCTTTAGCTTCTTCTTCAGTTAATGGCTTCTCTCCCGCAGTACGGATCCATTTCTGAAGAAATTCTTTTGGAAGATCAAATTTATTGTTCTCAATTAAAGCTTCAGTTACATCATTTAATAATTGTTGATCTCCTTGTTGCTGAAATTGTTTTGCAGCATCTTCTTTGATCTTTTCTTTAAGACCATCCACATCCTTCACTTCTGAATTTGGGAAAAGCTTATCGAATAATTCTTGATTTAGCTCTGCAGATTCCTGATGATTAATTTCCGTTACAGTAAGAGTAACCTCAACATCTAGATCATGTATTCTATCGTGCTCTAGATTAAGAACTTTTTCTAATTGATGATCATCTTCAAAAAGACCTTTAGTCTTTAGGGTAATTACATCTCCTTTTTTAGCTCCAACTAGTTTACTGATGTTCTTTTTCCCTTTTACTTGGTCTAAAGAAATCGTACCAGCATTATCTATATTCTCTTCTTCGTTCACAAAAGTTCCCGCAATAACATCTCCTTCTTCAGCAACCTCTTTAGATATCAATTTCCCATATTGTTTTTGAATATGAGTGATCTGATTGTTGATCATCTCTTCTCCAGCAACGATATTATAATGAGTAATTGGTTTTTTAGTTTTTAAGTTTACATCGAATTGCGGAGTTAAACCCAACTCGAATTCAAAACTATAGTTATCCTGATTCCAATTAAAATTTTCTTTTTCTTTAGGTAAAGGATTACCAAGAACGTCCAACTTCTCTTCGGTTAAATATTTATTTAAAGCTTCCTGCAATAATTTATTCACCTCATCTACTAATACAGCTTGACCGTATTGCTTTTTCACCATCCCCATTGGAACATGCCCTTTTCTAAATCCAGGTATATTCGCGTTCTTTTTGTAATCTTTTAAGATCTTATCTACTTTTTCTATGTAGTCATCTTTCGCGATATCTACTTTTACTATCGCATTCAATTCATCAATATTCTCTCTAGTAATATTCATTGTAACGTATTATAAAAATTGGTGTGCAAAAGTACACATTTTTAGATTGTTCTCAAAGTTTCAAACTGCTGAATTACAGCACTCTTCTAATCTGATCCCAATACAGAATATAATATAGTTTGCAAAAGAGATAACAGCAAACTAAATATAAGGGCTATTAAAAAACCATCTACTCCAAACCCACTTACAAATGCATCTGCTAGAAGGATTATAACCGCGTTAATAACTAACAAAAACAAGCCCAAAGTTATAACGGTAACTGGCAAAGTTAATATTACAAGAATTGGCTTTACTATTAAATTAAGAATAGCCAGCACAACAGCAACAATAATTGCAGTAACATATCCTGCAACTGTTACTCCTGGTAAAAATTTTGCTAGCAAAACTACCGCGACTGCGGTTAAAAGAATACGTATTAGAAACTTCATCTATTAAATTTTAGTGGTTGATTATCTCACAAAAATGCAAAAAAAACGCCGGAATAAATCCGGCGTCTTTGTTTTTGTGATTTAATTAATATCATCCATTCTTTTAAGGAAGAATGTTATTAGTAAATTTTATTGAACATCATTACTCAAGGTAACAGTTCCATAAGATCCAATATTCACTTTGGGAACACTAGACTTGTAAGTTGCATTAATAGCATCTATAATAGTATTTGCCACCAAAGCATAACCTCTTGGTGTTGGGTGAACCCCATCTAAAGAAAAACCACCTCCAGTTACAAACTGAGAACTAACAACTCCCCCATCAAAAGGAATACCTCCGTTAGCAACTTGTGCTAAAGTTGCCTGAACATCCACAAAGGCCAAACCATTCGCTTGAGCCAAGGCTTTAATCGTTGCATTGTAGTTAGCTTGTGCAGTAGAAATCATAGTTAATTCATCTTTATCTAAAGCATCTTTATCGTCTATACCGCTAACAGCATCTAAAACTAACTGAGCCTGTGCCGGTGTTGGTTGACCTCCTGTTTGAAGTAAACCTAAAACCTGCATAACCTCTGGAGTTAGAACAACTGAACCATATCCTTGAGCTAAAGCTCCTTGGTTTATTGTTAGAACTAATAACTCATCTGCGGTCATTTGTCTAAACCCTAATGGATTTGTTTGAGAAACTGGAACATCTATTAAAAATCTATTAGGACCCTCGTTAAATGTAAGTGCGTATTGCGCAGCTAGACCTTGAGCTACTGCTGGATCTACACCCTGCTGAATTGCTCCTTGTGCAAAAATTCCTGCAACCGCTTGAAAAAATCCTGTTAGATTGGCCGCTGTTGCTGCATCTAAAACCAATGCATTATTTGGAACTGTGGTAAAGAATGGAATAGAAGTTACATTTGGTAAATTAACTAAGGCTCCATCTGCACCAGTTCCAACCATAGCATTTACAATCGTAGAATACGCTGAAGCAAATACTTGTGGATCTGTAATATCATTAGGCCCATACGTAGAAGGATCTAAATTCCCTGTTTGATCTACACCAACTCCACCGGAAGTTGCAAAACTTAACACATCATTATTCCCAATAAAAACTGAGAAAAAAGTAGGGTTCTGCGCTACAGCATCGGCTAGAACAGTCGAGCTTGGGCTAGAAGCAAATCTTACAAAATAAGGGTTTGCAGTTCCAACAGGAACTCCAGAAACATCTCCATAATTAGGAGTTATTAAATGAAAACTTTTAGCTCCGGGAACACCCATGTTACCAAAAGATCCAGACAATACATTTGTAATATCTGTAGTTGGTTGCATCCCTGTATAAATTTGAGGAGATGGGCTACCATCTACACCAAATGCTAAAACTCTTCTATTAGATGCAATTTGATTACCTGCCAGTAATAATCCACCAGAATTATCATTAACTAAAGGCTGTGTGAATAATTGAGTTTCCTGAACTTTAGCAAATTGCTGAGCCATAATATTAGGATAAGAATTCTCCTGTCCTGTAATATAAAGAGCCCCATCTGCGTATCCTGCAGTAAGAGAATTCCCTAAAGCAACATAATTTGAAAAGTCCGCTTCTCCATTGGTATAAAATCCAGCTTCATCTACTGGGTTGTCTAATTCTGGCTCGCAAGAAATAACTCCTAATGCCAGAAATGGTAAATATTTTATATAATTTTTCATTTTAATATCTGGTTTACTATTATAATTTATAAGTTATTCCAATTCCTGGCACGAACGCACTAGACTTGTAAGTTCCTCCAAAAGGAACAGCCTGTCCATTTTCTAAGTAAGAATCATAAGATGCATTTACTTCCTTAAATCTAGAATATAAGAAAGAAGCATCTATAGCAAAATGATCATTTACATTTACAGAAAGACCAGCTGTGAAGTTATTAGAATCATTACGAGGAGTTTCTGGAGCAAAGAATCCTTCTTGCACTGGAGATTCATCAAAATAATATCCAGCTCTTAAAGTGAACATATCATTTGCTTCGTATTGAAGACCAAATCTATACACTGAAGAATCTTCATACATTCTAAGGTTCTTAGAATCTGGAATACTAGGATTTGCAAAGTCGATATCTAAAGACTTGTAAACACTCCAAAATGTCATGTTATAATCAAAAGCGAACAACCATTTATCAGCGAATTCGTAAGAAAGACCTACAGTAAGTTCAGCTGGTAAAGGAAGCTCTGCATCAAATCTAGTATCTGCAAATGGAGTTGCAGGAGAATTTGGAATATTTTCAAAATCTGCTTCACCATCTTTAGCTTCCAAAATAATTTCAGATCTATAATTAAATCCAATTCTTAAATTATCGGCTGGAGAGAACATTGCACTAGCAGACCATCCCCAGTTAGAAACACCTGTTGCATCCACAGTTACTTCAGATCTATTCCCATCAATATCAGACAATGTTCTATTTAAATTTCTATTGAAATTAACACTTCCTGTAACATAGATAGGTCCACCTCCAACACTAAAATATTGATTTAGCTTGAAAGATAATAATGGCTGAATATATATTGCAGCAAGGTCTATGTTATTAACAAGATGAGAACCTGCCCAATCGTCTTCCCACTCTACAGAACTTCCATACGGAGTGTAAACGCTTAAACCTGCAGTTAACCAATCGGTTACCTTATAAGACGCATATAAATACAACGGAGTTCCTATAGGACTATCTGTTCTTGCAACATCTCCCGTTTGTTCATTTTGATAGACTACATCTGAAAATACACCAAACCCACCAACAGATACGTTTATCTTATTCTCTAAATAGACTAATCCCGCTGGATTAAAGAATCCTAGCTCTGCACTGTTCACCACCGCTACTCCGGTATGTCCCATTGCTAAGGCACGCTGACCCTGCAAACTCACACGATACCCTCCCGCATAGGTTACTGCGGTAGTCAACGCGAACACCGCTAGAAATAATAGTTTTTTCATAATTAAATTTGAGTTTATTTTGTTTTTTATGGATGCTTCAAAATTAGCATAAATTATAAATTACGCAAGGAATTGATGCAATTTATTATGCATACATAATAATAACGTCAAAGTTTAAATGAAATCTACTACAATCTTAAAAAATTCCGAAATTTTCTCAGCGTGAACCCAATGCCCAGCTCCTTCTATTGTTTGTATTCTAGCATTAGGAAAATGCCTATATATTAGGGGCTCATCCTCTTTAGAAATATACCCCGATTTTCCTCCTCGAATAAATAAAGTAGGTTTGATGAAAATAATATTATCTGGAAGTGCCAGTCCAATTTCTTCTCCAGACTCACTTAAAACATCCAGATTAAGTCTTAGAGACAACTTTTCCTTCGTTTTCCAATATAAATTCTTTAGAAGAAAGAGTCGAGTACCTTTATCTGGAATAAAATTAGCCAAGAAATCTTCGGCATCTCCCCTAGATTTAATCACTTCATTATCTAAAGCTTTTAAACCTTCTAATATTTCATGATGATGCGGAGCATAATATTTTGGAGCAATATCTACAATCAAAAGTTTTTGAAGTAAATCTGGGAAATCACCTGCAACCTGCATAGCTACTTTCCCGCCCATGGAATGTCCTAATAAAATAATATTTGTTAAATCATTCTCTTCACAATAGTCTTTGATATCCTGAGACATTGCCTGATAATTCATTTCTGAAGTATGAGGGCTTCTACCATGATTTCGCTGATCTAACAGATGAACTTGAAATCCCTTGTCGGCAAACTTACTTCCAAGAGTTTTCCAATTATCGCTCATCCCCAAAAATCCATGAAGAATTAAAAAGGGAGTACCTTCCCCTATAACAGTAGCATTTAATTTAATCATCCTTTTAATAAATTTAAATACTTCTGAATTGTTGCTTCTAAACCAAAGTACAAAGATTCTGTTATCAAAGCATGCCCGATAGAAACCTCTAGTAAGCCAGGTACGTTCTGTTTGAAATATTGAATATTTTGCAAGGAAAGATCATGACCCGCATTTAAACCAAGATCCATTTCAATGGCTTTATTAGCACAATCTGTATATATTTTTACAGCTTCCTTATTCCCTTTTGCAAATTCATCTGCATAGGCTTCCGTGTACAATTCTATTCTATCTGCACCAGTAGCAGCCGCATGCTCCACCATTTTCAAATTAGGGTCTACAAATATGGAGGTCCTAATATTATTTCTCTTAAATTCTGAAATAACTTCTTTTAAAAACTCTTTATGTTTAATAGTGTCCCAACCCGAATTGGAAGTGATGGCATCTACCGCATCTGGAACCAAAGTCACCTGCGCAGGTCTGGATTTTAAAACCAGATCTATAAATTTTGGGATCGGGTTTCCTTCTATATTAAATTCGGTTGTCACCACAGGCATAAGATCAAAGACGTCCTGATATCTAATATGGCGCTCGTCTGGCCTAGGGTGAACGGTGATTCCTTGAGCTCCAAAAGATTCTATATCTTTTGTGAATTGAACTAAATTTGGAACATTCCCACCTCTGGCATTTCTTAGTGTGGCAATTTTATTGATATTTACACTTAAATGGGTCATTGTATTTGGCTTTGAATTAACAAAAATACAAAGATGCAGATGCCTTATTGAATATTATTTTAATTAATTTGCATTAAAATGAAGAGGAATTATGAGTATTGAAAGTTACATAGTAAATGACATGGAAATCTGCCAGATCACGGAAAAGATAGGCGATCTAAAGAAAAAATTCAATGAGCTTACGTATTCTCATATGCCTGTTGGAAAGGATGGTGTTTATCTAGGTTGTGTGTCTGAAAATGATGTAAGATGTTTTGATGCTGAAAAAACTCTGGTTGATTATCAATATGCCCTAGAAGGATTTTACGCTAGGGAATCTGACAATTGGCTGGATACTTTAGAAACTTTTGCTCAAAATCAAGCAAATATTTTACCTGTTTTAGGTTCAGAGAATCAATATTTAGGCTATTTAGAGCTAAGCGATATCTTACATAAGTTTAATGAAACCCCCTTTCTAAATGAGCCAGGTGGCATTGTTGTTTTAGAAAAAGGAAGTTTAGATTATTCATTTAGCCAAATTGGCCAGATCATTGAATCTCAAAACGCGAGAATTTCAGGAATGTTTGTTTCTTCACAAGAAAATGATCTTACTCAAATTACCGTAAAAGTAAATTCATCTGGATTAAATGAAATATTACAAACCCTTAGAAGGTATGGGTACACAATTGTTTCTGAACACCAAGAAGACCTTTATAGCAAAAATTTAAAAGAGCGCTCCAGATATTTGGACAAGTACCTTAATATATAAAAATGAAAGTAGGGATTTATGGTCAGTTTTATCACAAAGATTCTGGCATCTATATAAAAGAACTTTTTGACATTCTAAACCAGGAAAATATTGAGGTATGTATTGAAAAAAACTTTCTAGACCTTATTCACGATCATAAGATATTAAGCAAGGATTACAATCATTTCAGCACTTTCAAAGAATTGGATTCTACTTACGATCTGTTCTTTAGTATTGGTGGAGATGGAACTATTTTGAAATCCATCAATTATATTCAAGATCTTAACATTCCTATATTGGGTATTAATACAGGAAGGCTCGGTTTTCTTGCCACTATTCAGAAAGAAGAAATCAAGAGAAGCATTGCATCCATACTTCACAAGAAATATGAGATCTCCGAAAGAACTGTGTTATGTATTGAAACCAATCCTTCCAGCGAAGAAATTGGTGAAACAAATTATGCATTGAATGAAATAGCGGTAAGTAGAAAAAACACTACCTCTATGATCACGGTGGAAACATGGTTAAATGACAAATATCTAACCTCCTACTGGGCCGATGGATTAATAGTCTCTACCCCTACCGGTTCTACAGGCTATTCATTAAGTTGTGGTGGCCCGGTTATTGTTCCAGACACTAAAGCTTTGGTAATAACACCGATTGCACCTCATAATTTAAATGCAAGACCTCTTGTTATAAAGGATAATACCAAAATAACCCTAAGGATATCTGGAAGAGAAGACTTTTATTTAGTATCTATGGACTCCCGTATTGCAACCCTAAGCAATGCTACAGAGATCACTATTAGAATTGCTCCATTCACAATTAGCATGGTGGAAATAGAAAAGGACAGTTTTCTAGAAACACTTAGAAAAAAGCTTTTATGGGGCGAAGACAAACGTAATTAGACAATAAAACCCTACAATATTTGTTAATAGAGATATACAAAAATCCCCAAATTGTTACGGGGTAAACAATATTACTATATTTGCAAACTTTTAAAAACCTATGAGGCACCTGTTATTACTAATTATTCTGTTTGCTTTCTCCAATTCTACTGTTGCCCAAACCTTCGAAATAGGTCCATTTATTGGTGGCGCCAACTATATTGGAGATGTAGGTAAATCTTCATTTATAAATCCGAACACTCTTGTGGGAGGAGGAATAGTTAAATGGAACAGGAGCGATCGCCACAGTTTTAGATTTAGTTTATTATATGCCGAAATCCAAGCAGATGATGCTTCATCTAACGAAGTAAGAAGACAACAACGAGGCTATAGCTTTACAAACCACATTGCAGAGGCATCTTTAGGATTAGAATTTAATTTTTATTCTTTCGATCTTCATGATGCTGTACCACAAAGCACTCCATATCTATACACTGGAATAAGTTATTTTAACTCAAATCATCATTATTTAGATGCCGATCGTCCTAACCCTGGTAAATTAGAACCCCAAGGTGATAATTGGGAATTTTCTATCCCTATCATATTTGGATACAAAAAAACTGTAACCCCAAAAATTATTGGAGCCTTCGAAATTGGGCTTCGCTATACCTTTACCGATAATATTGACGGGAGTAATCCTCAAGAATTACTTACCAGAAGAGATCCACCTAGAGAATTTGGAAACACAAATACTACAGACTGGTATGTATTTTCAGGTGTAAGCTTTACCTTTACGTTCGGAAAAAAACCATGTTACTGTAATATATAGAATGTTCAAAGAAAAAATCAATCTAGAAAGCTTACCAAAACACATCTCCATTATTATGGATGGGAATGGGCGATGGGCAAAACAAAAAGGATTTTTACGTGCATTTGGACATGAAGAAGGCACAAAAGCTGTTCGGGATGTAGTTGAAGGATCTGCAGAATTAGGTATTGAAAATCTAACTTTATATGCATTTTCAACAGAAAATTGGAACCGACCAAAGCTGGAAGTGGATACTTTAATGCGTTTATTAGTTACTTCTTTAAAGAAAGAAATAAAAACACTCATTAAAAATAACATTAAGCTAATTGCAATAGGAAATCTCCACACACTCCCTAGAAAAGCACAAAAAGAGCTTAATGAAGTAATTGAAAAAACTAAAGACAACAATAGAATGACCCTTACTTTAGCCTTAAGCTATGGCTCTAGGGAAGAATTGATTCATGCAATTAAGGATATTAGTCTAAAAGTAAAAAATGACGAATTATCTTTAGATGCTATTGATGAATCAATTATAAATCAGCATCTTTACACCCAAAATTTACCAGACGTAGATTTACTTATCCGTACTAGTGGCGAACAACGGATTAGTAACTTTTTATTATGGCAAATAGCATACGCAGAGTTATATTTTAGTCCGATTTTATGGCCTGATTTTCGTAGAGAAGATTTGTACGAAGCCATTTATAATTATCAAACGAGAGAACGAAGATTTGGAAAAACCAGTGAGCAGATTAGTTAATACAAACATGTCCAAAAAGTTTTTAAGCCTTTTGGCATTTTGTTTTTTGTATACCCTATCATTTCAGGCACAAGATTTACCGCTAGGTGGAGGAAGTAAATATACAATTGGGAAAATTGAAGTAACAGGTACAGTTAGTTATAATGAACAAACTGTAATAGCCTTTACAGGCCTAAAATCTGGCGATGAGATCTTTATTCCGGGAGATAAAATTAGTAAGGTCCTAAAGAAATTATGGGATCTTGGTCTTTTTAGTGATATTAATTTTTACGTTACTAACATCGAAGGTAATGTTGCAGATCTTGAACTTGAAATTCAAGAAGTTCCAGAATTAGCAGAGGTAAGAATTCAAGGAATCAAGAAAAAAGCCACACAAGAAGAACTTATAAAGGAGAACTCTTTAACTCCGGGATCAAAGGTGACCGAAAACCTTACAACCACCACTAAAAATTACATAGAGAACAAGTATAAAAAAGATGGTTACTTTAATACTAAAGTAGTCATTAATACTACCTCTATTGTGGACACCACTGGCACCAATAAGGTAAATATGGTTGTTAATGTAGATCGTGGAGAAAAAGTTAAAGTAAGCAATATAGAATTCATTGGTAATGAAGAGTTAAGCGATGCTAAGCTTAAAGGTGCAATGAGCAATACCAAAGAGAAGAACTTCTTTAGAGTTTGGAAACGATCTAAGTTCAATTATGATGATTTTGAAGCAGATAAGGAAAAAGTTGTAAACAAGTATAAGGAAAACGGATATAGAGACGCGAGAATTGTATCTGATACTTTAATTATAAATGACCCCAAAACTGTTGCTTTACAACTGCAGGTAGAAGAAGGAAGCAAACATTATATTGGAAATATAGATTTCATAGGTAATGTAGTGTATTCGGATGATTTACTTACTAGAGCTTTAGGAATAAACAAAGGGGATGTATATAATGGTGTATTATTAGAAAAAAGGATCTCGGATCAATCTAAACCAGACTCTCAAGATATTGCCAACTTATATAAAAACAATGGATATCTATTCGCTCAAATAAATACTGTTGAAACCAAAGTTTATAATGACACAATTGATTTCGAAATAAGAATTGTAGAAGGTAAAGAGGCTTATTTTAATAAAATTAGTGTAGTAGGAAATACAAAAACTAAGGATCACGTAATTTATCGTGAACTACGTACTAAACCAGGTCAAAAATACAGTCAAGAGAATGTAGTAAGAACTATTAGAGAGATAGGTCAGTTAGGATTTTTTGATGCAGAAAATGTAGCACCAAATTTCTTAAATGTAGATCCTAATAGTGGTACTCTAGATATGGAATATGCTGTTGTAGAAGCTGGAGCAAGTCAAATAGAGTTGCAAGGTGGTTATGGTGGTGGTGGTTTTATTGGAACCTTAGGTTTATCTTTTAACAACTTCTCTATAGCTGGAATTTTCGATAAAGATGCATACCAGCCAATTCCAATGGGTGATGGTCAAAAATTATCCTTAAGAGCACAGGCGAGTATTTACTACCAAACATATAGCTTATCTTTTGTAGAGCCGTGGTTAGGTGGAAAAAAACCTAAGAGCTTATCTACTTCGTTTTCTTACACAAGACAGTTTCTTTACGACCCAATAAGAGGAAAAGCAGATAAATCACAAAGTTTTGACATACTAGGAGTGAATGTTGGTTTAGCAAAAAGATTGCAATGGCCAGATGATTATTTCACCTTATCTCAATCTGTAGGATTTCAGAGATACGATCTAAATAACTATAATACTCAGTTATTTACTTTTGGGGACGGGTTTTCAAACAACCTAACTTACACCTTAGGTTTAAGCAGAAACAGTAAGGGAATTAACCCAATCTTTCCAACAGTTGGATCTGAGTTTAATTTTATTGCAAAATTCACACCTCCTTATTCACTTTGGAATGGAACAGATTATAATGATTTAGAGAACCAAAGAGAGTTCCAATTAGAAGATGACAACGGAAACCTATTAAATTCAGATGGATTAAGATTAAGACCTGGCGATGAGCCTGTAGGAGATCAATCTAAAATAGATCAGGAAAAATTTAAATGGTTAGAGTTTTATAAAATTAAATTTGATGCTGCATGGTACACTACCCTATTTAATTTAGGGCCAAAAGGTCCATTAGTTTTAAAAACGGGTATCGAATATGGATTTCTAGGTGCTTATAATAATGATCGTGGAATTCCTCCTTTCGAACGTTTCTATTTAGGTGGAAATGGAATGGGATCTTATAGTTTGGATGGAAGAGAAAGCATTGCTCTAAGAGGATATCCAGACCAATCTTTAGTGCCTTTAGATAGAACTAGTTTTAGCCAGGCGAGCAATCCAGATGGAGCTACTATCTATAATAAATATTCTTTGGAATTACGATATCCAATTACACTTAAGCCAGCTGCTTCTATATATGGTTTAATGTTTATTGAAGGTGGAGCATCTTATGATAATTTTAGAGATTTTAATCCGTTCCAACTAAACAGATCTGCTGGTGCTGGATTAAGAATCTTTATGCCGCAATTTGGATTATTAGGAATTGATTTTGGTTACGGATTTGATCCTGTTCCAGGAGCATCATCACCTAATGGTTGGGAAACTCACTTTATAATCGGGCAGCAATTCTAGGTTTGGCACGATTATTTCTAATAGCAATACTATGAAACGTCAAGTTTTTATTCTACTAGTTTTTTTAGCAGGATTTCAGCCATTAGTTCAGGCTCAGAAACCTAATAGGATCGCTTATATAGATATGGAATTTATCTTGGCAAATGTTCCTGAATATCAAGAAGCTTCTGCTCAATTAGAAGAACGAGTTCAGAATTGGAAATTGGAGTTGGATAGAGATTTAAAGAAAGTGCAAACAATGCAAATTGCTCTAGAACAAGAAAGACCTTTATTAACAAAGGAACTTATTGAAGAAAGAGAAGCAACAATTGCTTTTGAAGAATCTAAGATCGCAGAGTATCAACAAAAACGTTTTGGGTCTAATGGAGACTTTTTACTTCAGAAGAAACAATTAATTAAACCAATACAAGATCAAGTTTTTAATGCGATCCAAGAAATTGGGACTCAAAGGAATTATGATTATATTTTTGATAGAACTTCTAATGTTGGAATGGTTTTTTCAGCAGAAAAACATAACATTAGCGATCAAGTTTTAAGAATCATTACTAGAGCATCTAAAAGAGAACAATTGAATTCTAGAGGTGAGATTGCTGAAATGGAGATTGAAGAAAATCGTACTGTAGAAGAGGATGAGGAAATTGCTGAAAAGCAACAAGCCGTTCAAGCTGTACAAGACGAAAGAGAAGCTCTTTTAGAAGCAAGAAAACTAGAAAAAGATTCTATAAGAGCTGTAAAGCAAAGAGAATTTGACGAACGAAGAGCGAAAGTTCTAGCCGATAGACAACGTAAAAAAGATTCTATTGATGAAGTTCGGAAGAGAAAGATTGAAGAAATGAAAACTAAAGATAACGATTAATTAATAACGCAAACCTTTAACACTTAACAATTAATACATTAAAAATGAAACAATTTAGAACCCTTTTTATAGCAGTAGCTTTAATGATTGGAGCAACAGCTTTTACAAATGCACAATCTAAAGTAGCTCATATTGCATCTCAAGAATTGGTTGAAACCATGCCTTCTTATAAAGAAGCAATGGGACAATTAGAGAAATTACAAAAGACTTACGATGCAGAGATCAGAGATATGATGACTGAAGCTCAAAAAACAATGCAACGTTACGAATCTGAAGCTGCCACTAAGACAGAAGAAGAAAATGCAAAAAGAGCTCAGGAATTACAAGGAACTCAAAGAAGAATTCAAGAACATGGACAAAAAGCACAACAAGATCTTCAGAAAAAAGAACTTGATCTTTTAAAGCCTGTGTACGAAAAAGCTCGTGTTGCGATCCAAAAAGTTGCAAGAGCAAAAGGATATGATTACGTTTTAGACTCTTCTAATGGAGCTGGTGTGATCATGGCAGATGGTTTTAATCTAATGCCAGATGTAAAGAAAGAATTAGGAATGTAATATTTTCTAAATAATATTTCTAAAAACTGCGCTTCCTTGAAGCGCAGTTTTTATTTTTGTACTAATGAGTAATTCTAATCCTATTGGTTTTTTTGATTCTGGCGTAGGTGGAACTTCTATATGGAATGAAGTTATCCAGTTATTACCAAGAGAAAACAGCATCTATCTCTCAGATAGTAAAAATGCTCCTTATGGAGAAAAACCTATTGAGGAGATTATAGCTTTAAGTAAAAAAAATACTGAAAAGCTTATAGGAATGGGTTGTAAAATTATTGTGGTAGCCTGCAATACTGCAACCACTAATGCGATCCAAGTTTTAAGAACTACCTATTCCCTTCCAATTATAGGAATTGAACCTGCAATTAAACCCGCTGCTTTAAAGTCTCAAACAAAATCTATTGGGATCCTCGCCACAAAGGGAACATTGTCTAGCAAATTATTTTCAAAAACCTCGGAGTTGTACTCCAAAAACATAAATATCATAGAGGTGGTTGGAAATGGACTGGTTAACCTAATAGAACAAGGAAAACAAGATTCTGAGGAAATAAAAGAGTTACTAACCACACTCTTAAAACCCATGTTAGATGCTAAGATAGATTATCTAGTCCTAGGATGTAGCCACTACCCCTATCTTCTCCCAGGTTTAAAAGAGATCTTACCAAGCGGAGTAACCATTATAGATTCTGGAGAAGCTGTAGCAAGACAAACCAAAAAGGTATTATTAGAAAACGATCTAATGAGCGATTCTAAAAACACCCCCAGTCACCTACTTTTTAGTAATGCAGATCCCATTATTTTATCAAAGCTAGTTCATGCTGAAGGCGATGACCTTAAAAAAGTGTCTTATCTAGAATTTTAGTTAATTGCTGGACACTTACAATCGTATCTGCCTCGATCTCTTCCAAAATTGTAACCTAAAGTAATTTGATGAAAGCCGCTATTGCTAAGAACAATAGAATTTATTTGATGCGAATAGGTATAAGCAAAAAGGAATTTTTTATATTCCAGCCCAACAAATGGAGTTACATATTGAAGTTGTTGATTTTCAATTTTAGAACCATCTGTAGTATACTCCGCACCTTCAAAACTTCTTCTATAGGAGATTCCTCCCCAAATATCACCGAACTCTAATGTCCTATATGCCTTTAAATTAGCATCTATTGATTTTTCTGCAGTTTGTTCTCGTAACTGAAATAATATAGAAGGCTCAAAACTCCAATCACTATTATCTTTAGTATAAATATAACCCGTGGAGAACAAATACTTACGCTGATTACTAGGTACGGCATCAGAATAGAATAGATCCCTCTTAACAGGAAGAATATTTTTGGCTGTTGCATGGGCGAAAAAATCTAAATAATAATAAGACATCCCAACATCCATATTTGCATAAATATCTGAAGGATTACCACCACCAATAAGTGGATCAAAATCTGTAAACCCGGACTGATCTAAACTGTGCTGTATAACGCCTAGGCTTATACCAAAAGAAAATTGATTAAGATCTAACTCACTCCTTGATAGTAATAAATGATAAGCTAAAGTTGCATAAGCCCCTTGTTTAGAATAATTTCCATTCTTATCATTAAAAACAATACCTCCAATTCCTATTTTCTCGCTAACTCTTCCATTAACACTTAAAGTTTGTAAACTCGGAGCATCTTTCACGTCAAACCACTGTTGTCTGGCTGTAAGCCTAATTTTATTAAAATTGGCAGCACCTGCCATAGATGGGTGTAATAAGTATAAGTTGTCTGTTAAGTAATCTGAATAAGTAGGTATTACCTCTTGTGCATTCGAGGTAATTATCATAAAAAACGTGACCAAAAAACTAGTGTAAAGACCTAATTTCATTAATAAAATAATTTTAAAAGCACTTTCAGCTTTATGACTTCAGAATACCCGAAATATAAAGTAAGACTCTATACTTAACCAGAATAACAATTGTAAATATATAGATTACCGCACTTTGTTTTAGTAATTTTGCAACAAAATATTGAAGATGAATACATATACAATAAATATAGAACCAACCTCAAATTCGGCTATCCTTAAATTTGAGACCAATCAGTTTCTAACTAGGCATGAAAGCTTTGAGTTTGGGAATATTGAAGAGGCCCAAAAATCTCCCTTGGCACAGCAACTTTTTCACTTACCATTTGTTAAAACCGTTTTTATTGCACAAAACTTTATAGCAATAGAAAAGTATAATATAATAGAGTGGGCAGATGTGCAGGAAGAGGTTTCAGAGCAATTATTAGACTACTTGAATAATGATGGAATTATAATAAAAGAAGAAGATACCGCAACTCCTTCCAAAAAAGTTCCAGTAACGGTCTATGCGGAAACTACACCAAATCCTTCGGTTATGAGATTTGTTGCCAATAAAAAGTTAGTGATCGCTCCTACCGAATTTAAAAATATAGATGCTACCGCGAATGCTCCAATTGCTCGTGAGTTATTTAATTTTCCTTTTGTAAAAGAGATCTTTATTGATGAGAATTATATCTCTATTAATAAATTTGACATCGCTAATTGGGATGAGATCGCAATGGAATTGAGAGAATTCATTACTAAATACATACAAGCGGGAAAAGATATTGTCTTAAAAGAAACTCTTAAAACCGGGACCGAAACAGAGAATGTTGAAAAGCAAACAAACGCCCCTACTTCTACAGAGAATCTGGATCCTGTTTCTAAACAGGTGATAGATATTTTGGAAGAATATATTAAACCTGCAGTTGCCAGTGATGGAGGAAATATAATGTTCGATTCTTATAATGAAGAGACAAAAACCGTAAAAGTTATATTACAGGGAGCTTGTAGCGGTTGCCCGTCTTCTACAGCAACACTTAAAAATGGAATTGAAACTATGATGAGAGATATGCTTAAAGGGCAGGTAGAATATGTTGAAGCCGTAAACGGATAAGCTTATTAATCCTTTAAAGGCAAAGCATTTAACAAAGCTTTATAAGCTATAAATATATAATTTAGTAACTTAGATAGGTATTAATAATAACCAATTTAAAAGAAAAATTATGCCAGTAATTAAAGTGATTGAAGTAATGGCAACCTCTAGTAAAGGTTGGGAAGATGCAGCTAAAAATGCCGTAGTGCATGCAGCCAAAACGGTAAAAAATATCAAATCTGTTTATATAAAAGATCAAAGTGCACGAGTGCAAGGTGAAAATTTAACCGAGTATCGTGTTAACGTTAAAATTTCTTTTGAGGTGAATTAAAAAATTTTCTTCAGAAAAATATAGAGCTAATAACAAGTTATTTCAAAGTCTATCAGACTCAAATTCTTGTTATTAGCTTTTTTTTATTTTAGATATCTATTTATGAAATCAGAAAAGCATACAAATTCACTCATTAAAGAAAGTAGCCCATACCTTTTACAACATGCTCACAATCCAGTAAACTGGAGTCCATGGGGACAGGAGATTTTAGATAAGGCTGCAAAAGACAATAAATTAATTATAATAAGTGTTGGTTATGCTGCGTGCCACTGGTGTCATGTAATGGAACATGAGAGTTTTGAAGATGAAGAAGCTGCAGAGATCATGAACTCTCATTATTATAGCATTAAAGTAGATAGAGAAGAGCGCCCAGATATAGATATGGTATATATGAGTGCAGTGCAGCTTATGACTGGCAGCGGAGGGTGGCCAATGAATATTGTTGCTCTGCCTGATGGCCGGCCAGTTTGGGGTGGCACCTATTTTAAAAAAGAAACTTGGAAAAGTTCCCTATTACAGATTGCCAGACTCTACAAAGAACAGCCTGAAAAATTATATGAATACGCAGAGAAGTTAGGAGCAGGATTAAATAACATGCAACTTATCCCCCAACCTTCCACTCTGGAGAGTGTTTTAGATCTAGATCTTATTTTAGAGAAATTAGAACAGAACTTCGATTGGAAATATGGAGGCACAAAACAGACCCCGAAATTTGTAATCCCTTCTAATTTTGAATTTTTACTGAAATACTCTCAACTTTATAAAAAAAAGAATATTGAAGATTTTGTAAAACAGAGTTTAACTAAAATTTCATTTGGTGGCATTTACGATCATATTGAAGGAGGTTTTTCAAGATATTCTGTAGACGAGAAATGGCATATCCCCCACTTTGAAAAAATGTTGTACGATAATGCCCAAATGTTAAGTTTGTATAGTAAAGCTTTTGCATTAACTAAAATAAATTGGTACAGAGAAGTTGTGGTACAAACTTTAGAATTCATAAAAAACAACCTCACTACTAAAGAGGGTTCTTTTTATTCATCCTTAGATGCAGATAGTATTAATAAAAACGGTAAACTTAAAGAAGGAGCTTTTTATGTATGGGAAATAGATGAACTTAAAGCTTTATTAAAAAATGAGTTCCCCCTTTTTAAAGAATACTACAATGTGAATTCTTATGGGAAATGGGAACATAATGAATATGTCTTAATACGAACAGAGGAAAATGCTCCTTTTTTAGAAAAAAATAAATTAAATGCCGCTGAGTTTTTCCAAATGAAGAAAAATTGGACTACGACTCTTTTAAGTAAAAGAAATAATCGAGAAAAACCTAGATTAGACGACAAGCAACTAACCTCCTGGAACGCTTTAATGCTCTCCGGTTATGTAGATGCTTATAAGATTACCCAGAATAAAGATTACTTAGCAATTGCGCTTAAAAACGCTTCCTTCATCAAAAGGCACCTATACCAAGCTGAAGGAAATCTTAATCGGTCTTATAAAAACGGAGAAAGCTCAATTAATGGCTATTTAGAAGATTATGCTTTTTTAATTGAAGCTTGCATAAAATTATATGAGGTTACCTTAGACCTTATCTGGCTCAGCTTTGCGAAAGAACTCACAGAGTATAGTATTCAGAATTTCCACGAGCCAAAAACTGGCTTATTTTACTTTACTTCAAAAAAAGACGAGCCACTTATTACCCGAAATTATGAGCTATCAGATAATGTGATCCCTGCCTCAAATTCGGTAATGGCACATAATCTATTTAAACTTTCCAAATATTTCGGGAAGGAAGATTTTTACAAAATTTCAGAGGAAATGTTAAGAGCCGTAAAGCCACAGCTTGAAGATTATCCCCAAGGTTATTCCAATTGGTTGAACCTTGAACTTAATTTTAAACACAATTTTTATGAAGTAGTTATTATGGGGCCAAATGCTCTGAAACTACTTAAAGAATTGAATTCACATTATCTTCCAAATATTTTGATAGCGGGATCGGAAACAGCAGACGAATGCTTACCGCTTTTAGAGCAAAGATTTACAGAAGGTGAAGATCTTATCTATGTTTGCTCAAATGGTGCCTGCCAGTTACCAGTAAAAACAATAATTTCAGTATTAGAGTTAATTAAATAGATTTAACAATACTTAAACAGCAGAAATTATCAATTCCGTATTAAAAGCTTTTTTTTTGTAAAAAATTAAATCATATGAAATACTTAGACAATTGGGAGACTTACGCAACAGAATATTCGGATAAATTTATCGACTTTCTTCCGAGTCTACTTTATGCCATCTTCTTGTTGGTCTTTGGATTATGGCTTATTAATATCTTCGTGAAGTACATTCGAAAGTTCTTTGATAAAAAAGATTACGATGAAACTCTAGAGAAATTTGTTACAACTCTTACAAATTGGACTCTTAAGATCATTCTGTTTATTTTAGTGATCACCAAATTAGGTGTAGAGACCACTTCTTTGGTAGCAATAATTGGAGCAGCTGGTTTGGCTATTGGTTTAGCTCTACAAGGTTCCTTATCTAACTTTGCTGGCGGAGTGCTTATTATTATTTTAAAACCATTTAAAATAGGAGATTTTATTGAAGCTCAGGGCGTATCTGGAACCGTACAAGAAACCTCGTTATTCTATACGAAATTAACCACTTTCGGAAATCAATTAGCAGTGATCCCAAACGGGCAGCTTACCAACGATAATATTATAAATTACACTGTAGAAGGTAAGAGAAAGGATGCCATTACAATTGGTATTTCCTACGACAGTAATATAAAAGAAGCTAAAGATATCCTTGTTAATCTTATGACCGAGCAGGAAAAGATCTTTAAAGATCCTGCGCCACAGGTTGTAGTTACAGAACTTGCAGATAGCGCAGTAAATCTATCCTTACGTTTCTGGGCGTATAATGAGGATTTCTGGGATTGCCATTGGTACACAATTGAAGAAGCAAAAACACGATTAGAAGCAGCTGGAGTAGGAATTCCATTTCCACAAAGAGATGTGCATTTTTATAATCATTCAGATAAATCAGGTAAAGAGGAAGGGATTAGTTAATTCTAGCCTGCCATAAAATCTTTTAAATAATAAGGTTCAAAATAAGCGACATCCTCAAAGTCGCTTTTTTTGTATTTAATAGTTGCCAAAGCAACCATTTGAACTGCAGACGGCAATACATTTTCTATATATCGAGCATTTGGATGCTCACATATTTTCTGAAATTTCTCTACGCCACTCCCAATAAAGTAAACTACCTGTTCATCTAGATATTCCTTGTAAGATCCTGCATCCAATATTTTCGCAGACGTCTCTCCTATCTGTTCCTTTTCTTTGTTGAATACAGCGGTATAAACTTCCATACGCCGCGCATCCATCATAGGAATAATGGTACCCTCATTTTCAACCTGATATGCTAAAGAGCTTAGAGTTGGCACAGAAATTAATGGGAGATCTAATGAGAAACATAAACCTTTAGCAGCAGAAACACCTATCCTTAAACCTGTATAAGAACCCGGACCTTTACTAACTGCAATCGCATCTAAGTTGGAGAGTTTTAGATCGTTTTCTTCTAGGATCTCTTTTATAAAATTATGTAGCCTTTCTGCATGAGAATAGCTGGAATCATAATCTTCTTTTAGTGCAAGTAATTTACCGTTCACACCAATTGCAACAGAGCAATTGGTGGAAGCGGTTTCTATGCAAAGTATTGTAGACAATAGTATTTATTTATTCTGAAGGTTTTTCCTCTTTTAGTAAAGTTACCTCATCTCCAGATTTTAAAGATTTTGTAACCGTATTATAAGGTCCTGTGATCACGATCTCTCCTGGTTTTAAACCTGAAAGAATTTCGATATTTCTATCGTCCTGGATCCCCGTCTTAACAACGCGCAATTTAGCCTTATCTCCGTCTTTTACAAAGACAGTTTCAAATTTTTGATCTAAATTTTCTTTACTCTCTTCACTCTTAGCTGAAGATTTTGTGGTAGTAGTATCATTTTTGATAACAATAGCGCTAATTGGCACTCCAATTACATTGCTTTTTCTACGGGTAATAATATCTACAGTAGCCGTCATTCCTGGTCTAAAAGGAGAATAATTTTCTGATTTTCCTTCTAAAAGATCTTTATAGGAAGAGTCTAATATTCTAACCTTTACTTTGAAATTTGTTACCTGATCTGCAGTTAAACCTTGAATTGCAGAATTAGAGATCTCCGTAACCACTCCCTTAAATTCTCTTTTTAAGTAAGCATCTACTTCTACTTTAGTACTATCTCCAACAGATACTTTAACAATATCGTTCTCATTTACATCTACTTCCACTTCCATTTTAGAAAGGTTAGCAACTCGCATAATTTCGGTTCCTGCCATTTGTTGAGTTCCAACAACTCGTTCCCCAAGCTCCACATCCAACTTAGAGATAGTTCCACGCATTGGTGCATAGATACTTGTTCTAGCTAAGTTATCTGTAGCTTCGGTAACTGTTGCTGCAGCACTCTGCATGCTATAATAACTTGCATTTTTGGAAGCTTCAGAACGTTCGTAAGCAGCAACTATCTGGTCCCATTCAGCCTTAGAAATTATCCCTTTATCAAATAAGGTCTTATTTCTATCAAAATTAGATTTAGCTTCTTTTAAACTTGCTTCAGATTGTGCGTAATTTGCTCTTACATTCTGAAGTCCTGCTCTAGATCGCTGCAAATTAGACTGATAAATATCTGGATTAACACGAACTAAAAGATCCCCTTTTTCTACCATTTGTCCTTCCACAATTGGAAGATCAATAATTTCTCCAGATACTTCAGAAGAAAGTTTTACTTCAATCTCTGGCTGAATTTTACCCGTAGCAGAAACAGTTTCAATAATTTCCAAAGGTTCGATCTTTGTGATCTCCACTTCTTTAAAGTTTCCTGAAGCACCAAACCAACCGGCTTTTTTCCCTACTACAAGAACAACTATTAATAAAACTGCAATTACACCAATAATAATAAGTGTTTTTTTCTTCATGATTTAAAATTTAAGATCGGTTACCGGGATTCCAAAATATAACTCGATCACCTTTAATTTGAATATATAATCGTACTTAGTTCGCAATAATTCTGTTTGTGCATTTTCCAGTCTTACTTTAGACTGACTAAAATCGAATGCATTGGTTAGTCCAACATCAAAACGTTCTGTAGCATACAAATAAGCTTGATCTTGTGCCTCTAGTGCAGATTGTGCTGCTTCATAAGCCTTCAAGGCTCCTTGAGCATCTACATAGGCTTGGTATACATTTGCTTCCAAGTCTAATTCGGCTTGTTCCAAACGATACTCTGCTCTTTCTACATTAATCATATTTCGCTTCACCTGATTTCTTGTAGCAAAACCATTTAAAATTGGAATGCTTAGTTGAAGCCCATAAGAAGTTCCATCGTTTTCATATAATTGTTGTGTGAAATCTCTGTTGAAGCTATCATTATCTGCATAACGAGTATTGTAATTATAGAAAGCAGAAAGGGTTGGTAAATAAGCACCTTTGGCAATTTGAACATCTTTCTCTGCGATCAATTTTTGTTCTTCAGCAATTTTAATTTCATAACGCTCCTCTTTCGCTTTTTCAATAAGCTCGTAAGGAGAATTCGCTAAGATTTCATTTCCAACGATCTCATAATCTGCTTCTACAATGTCAAAATTCTGGTAATCTTTAATCAATAATAATTGAGCAAGACTAATTAGTGATATTTGAATGTTGTTTTCTGCAACTATAATTCGCTGTTGTTCATTAGCAGCGGTTGCTTGAATTTCCAGAAGATCTCCCTTTGGTAGCACTCCAGCATCTACTAGATCCTGAGTTCTTTTTAGTTGGTCCCGAGTAATAGTGCTTTGAGATTTTAAAACCTCTAAATTTTGTTTGTTGAAAAGAACTTGTAGGTACGAATTAGCTACAAAAAGAGCAATATCGTCCTTCATTTGTTCCAAGGAGTATTGACTAGAAAGTTTTGAAAGCTTAGCACGCTCTAATTGTCTTAAGTTTCTTAGTCCATCAAAAAGTGTTAAAGATGTAGAAGCTCCTCCAGAAAGGGAAGTGAACCTAGTATTTTCAAATCTGTTATTAGTTGGGTTAATACTTAAACCACCATTACTGGAAGCAGAAACCTGTGCATTTAAAGATGGAATAAAGTTCCCGATGGCATCTGAACGTTCTATATCGGCAGCTTCTATATCTAAAGCCGATTGTTTGATAGAGATATTGTTTTCTAAAGCATATACTACGCATTCTTGCAAAGTCCACTTTTTAGTTTGCGCAGTCACCACTGCGGAAATTAAAAATAAGCAAGCAAGTAAAATTGATTTTTTCATAATTAAGATTGTGAAGGATTGGTCTATGATATTAGGAAGTTGTTACACAAAAAATGAAACTAGTTGTTATTCATGGCTTGAGCGGGTTTAATCTGGTTCCAAACCTTGATCTTATCGTTCTCTGAAATTCCTTTTAAAACCTCAACATATATTCCATCACTAACTCCAAGTTCGATCTCTTTCCTTGTGAATTCTTGATCGCCGGTCATTACTTCCACAAACGGTTTTTGTGTTTTAGGATCAAACTGTACAAGAGCTTCTTTTATAGCCAAAGCATCTACTACTTTAGCAAGAATAATAGAGGCGTTTGCACTTAAACCAGCCCGAATAAATGTGGTATCAGCTTTATTAAGGGTTCCTTTGATATTGAACTGAATGGCTCCATTCTCACTGATTCCTTTTGGGGCGATATAATCTAAAACCGCGTCGAACTTTTTGTTCTCTATTGCCCCTATAGTAATTTCTAATTGAAGATTTTCCTTGATCTTACCAACTTCACTTTCATCTACTTTTCCTTCGAAAATCATATTATTCACATCTGCCAAGGTGGCTAAGGTGGTTCCGTCATTAAAATTATTACTTTCTATAACCTGATTCCCTTCTTTTACCGGCACGTCTAATACCATTCCATTTATAGTAGATCTAATAAGCGTATTTGCCGAGCTTCCTAGCCCACTGGTGGTTCCAGTCTTTATAATTTCATAATTCTGTTGTGCAGATCTATAATTCTGAAGCGATCTTTGGTAAGCAACTTGTGCGTTGTCCCAATCGTTTACAGAGATCACCCCTTTATCAAAAAGAGATTTTTGACGGTCGTATAGTTTTTTCTCAGTATCTAAATTGATCTTAGCCGTAGCAACTCCATCTTTTCCACTTTGTAAAGAAGACACATTCGGGATCACCCTTATTTTAGCAATAAGATCACCAGATTTTATAGCATCTCCAGCTTCAATATAGATCTCGTCTATAATTCCAGAGATATTTGGTTTTATTAGCACCTCTTCCTTAGGAACGATGCTTCCTGTAGCTACAGTTTTCTTTACAATATCTTGCTTGCTCGGAGTCTCGGTTTGATAAACCACAGGATCCTCCTGATTTTTTTGAAATAAATAATACAAAGCACCAACGAATGAAATGGCGATAACTATTAGAATTATTACTGTAACTACTTTCTTCATTTTAAAATGGTATTAATCAATTTATTGTTATTCTGTTCTTAATGCGTCAACGGGCTGGATCTTAATAGCATTTTGCGCTGGAATTAATCCTGCCAAAAGTCCAGATATTATTAAAATACTAAGTGCAATAAATACTACCCCAAGATCTACACTTGGATTGGCAAACATCATTTCTGAAGTATCCACCCCATCTAACTGCATATTCACCAGAGCAATTATTCCGGTTGCTAAAGCTATTCCACACATTCCAGAAATGATGGTTAGAAAGATAGATTCCATTAAAATTTGACCTCTAATGTCCCATGGCGTAGCACCTAAGGCTCTACGAACTCCTATCTCGTTGGTGCGTTCTTTTACAACTATTAGCATGATATTGGATATTCCAATAATTCCAGATAATAAGACCAAGATCCCTACAAAATAGGCCACCGCTTTTAAGGCAATGAATAAGCCGTTGATCTTGCTGAATTCCTGAAAAAGATCAAAATTACCAATAGCTCTATCATCTTCTGGATGAATGCTATGCCTAGATTTTATAACATCGAAGATCTGGGTTTTTAAATCGGTTATTGAAGAACCATCTTCAGCAGTTATAGACATCCAGCCAACGGTTTCTCCCATATTAAAAGCTTGAGAAAAAGCAGTAAATGGCACATAGATCTGTTTTTGATTCTCTTCTGGGTTTCCGTTATTTCCCTTTTTTCTATAGGTGCCTATTACCATAAAGTTCACTCCATTAACCTTTATATAAGAGCCAATAACTTCCTCCCCGGGATCATACATATCATTGATCACTCCAGCACCAAGAATTGCTACTTTTCTATTTTGTTCTATATCGGAATAATTGACAAATCTTCCCGATGTTATATCCATGGGTTCTTGCTTAATAACTTCCGGATAATCCCCATAGACATTAAAAGCTCCGCTTTTAAGTCCGCGCACTACATTGTTTGCTCCCCCAAACCCACCTAACTGATTTCTGGGTGACACATATTTTAAATTTGGTACATTTTGCTTAATGGCAGCAACATCACTTATCTTAAAGTTATAACGCCTCCCTTTTGGCAAACCCTTATATGGCTTAGATGGGGTTTGTGCCCACATAAACATCGAGTTGGTTGCAATACCTCCAAAACCTTGTTTTACACCATTCTCCAATCCCTTTCCTGCGGCTAAGAGTATAACTAATATAAATATTCCCCAAAGCACACCAAAGGCGGTAAGGATAGTCCTAAACCAATTTGAGGTTAAGGCTTCTAATATTTCGCTCCATTTATCTCTACTAAACATATTATTCGTCTCTTAAAGCGATTATAGGTTTTATTCTGGCAGCCCGCCAAGCTGGAAAAAATCCTGCAATAGCTCCAGCCAGAACCAAAATAAATACAGTAGTTAAGGCTACATTAAAGTTCACAGATGGATTGGCAATATATTCTGTCTCTATTAGGGGTCCTACAAATTCCAATAGAGCTAAACTGGTAATGAGTCCAATAAAACCTGAAATAGTGGTAACAAAAATAGATTCATGAAGGATCATCCCAATTATACTTAGTGGTTGAGCACCTAGAGCTTTTCTAATTCCAATCTCTTTAGTACGTTCTTTAACAATGATGAGCATAATATTACTAACCCCCACAATTCCTGCTATAATTGTACATATACCAACTCCCCAGAAAAATATCTTGATCATCTTATTAAGATCATAGAATCTTTTCATATTCTCTAAGCTGTTGTTTACAGTGATTGCCCTTGTGTCATCTGGTGCAACAGAATGTTTTTCTTGTAAATAAGTAACTAATTCCTCAGAAAATTGTTCTGACTCTGCTAATGCTTGTTCAAAATTTTCTCTTTGTGGAAGGGTAAATGCTAGGTTTCTTATATTATTTCCCCCATTAAACACTTTTTGTGCGGTAGAGATGGGAATAAATACTCGTGATTCTTCTCGTTCTCCTCCTGGATCGGAGAACACCCCAATAACCTTAAAATTAATATTGGAAATCTGTACATATTCCCCAATTACATCTTCTCCATTCTTAAACAAATCGTTCTTAACCTTATTTCCAAGAACAACCACTTTTTCTACATTATCATTATCTTTATAATTAAGAAAACGTCCCTGAGTCATGCTAGCATTCTCCAAGAATTGAAAATCTGGCCAAACCCCTTCTACTCTATAATTTCCAGACTCCTTCTTATAATTCACAAGTCCGCTCCAGATTCTAAAAACAGAAGATTTATACTCTAATTGATCTTCGTATTTATTAACGGTGTGATTATAATCATCATTTTTTAAAGTGATCTGTCTCCCTGGATTTAAACCCTTATACTCTTTGGAAGTAACATTGGTCCAAACAAATAACATGTTAGAAGCATCACGTTCAAATTCATTTGAGATTCCATTCTGCATTCCCTGGCCAATTCCTAATAGAATTACCAATATAAAGATTCCCGATGCTACAGAAAGCCCGGTAAGAAACGTACGCAATTTATTTTTGCTTATCGTTTCAAATATCTCTTGCCATCTTTCTAGATCAAACATTACTTAATGCTCTTACTTGGTTCACTTTAGAATCGTCTATTATTACTCCATCCTTTAAGTTCACAATTCTTTTTGTCATTTCTGCAATATCGTGCTCATGAGTAACAATTAGGATTGTTCTTCCTTCATCATTTATTCCTTGGATCAAATCCATCACTTCATAAGAAGTTTTGGTATCTAAAGCTCCGGTAGGTTCATCTGCTAATAAGACTTTTGGATTAGATGCCAATGCTCGTGCAATGGCAACCCGCTGTTTCTGTCCTCCAGAAAGTTCGTTTGGAAGGTGTCCTGCCCAATCTGCTAAACCAACTTTTTCCAGATAGCTCATAGCGATATCTACCCGCTCTTTATGTTTTATACCTTGATAATACAATGGCAAAGCCACATTATCTAACGCATTTTTATAAGAGATGAGATTGAAAGATTGAAATATAAAACCCAAAAATTTATTGCGGTATTGAGCCGCGATCTTTTCATTTAGATTTTTAATAGGAAGACCATCTAGTGTATAGGTGCCAGAATCTGCTTCATCCAGCATCCCAAGAATATTTAGAAGTGTAGATTTACCAGAACCGGAAGAACCCATAATTGAGACTAATTCTCCTTCTGCCACACTGAAATTAATTCCCTTGAGAACATGAAGAGAATTACTCCCCATTTTATAAGATTTGTGCAAATTTTTAATTTCGATCATACTCCTAAAGTTAGAAATACCCGATCTAGACTAAGGTTCCATACTCAGGTATAAGCATTAGACCAAAACTAGTTAAAATTGTTACAGTACTATTTGTTATGAAACTGTTAAATTTTAACTGAACATTAAGAGGTTAGTCGGTAGTTTTTTTATTCCGAAGAGATCTATAAATGAAAAAACCTATACCTCCAATAAGCACATATGGGAAGATCATTAAATATACAATTCCATCATTTATCCCTTTCGCTGTAGCTTCAGAGCCTTCACTTTCCAATACTGCCCTACACATTGCACATTGTGCTTCCGCCAAAATTGGCATCATAGTAAATAAAAATAATAGGATAATCGACTTAATTTTCATTTCAACTTATTCAGAATTAATTCAGAAAATTCACCACTATAAATTTATAAAAATTAATAGTACGGCCACATAAAAACATACACCAAAACTCCGGTTACTGAAACATACAACCAGATTGGAAATGTCCAACGTGCAATTTTTGCGTGTTTATTATATTGCCCAGACAACCCACGATACATAGTAAACAATACTAGAGGAACTATAATTGCAGAAAGTATAATATGAGTTATAAGAATAAAGAAATAGAGATAACGTAGTATTCCTTCTCCTCCATAAGGAACTGGCTCGTTACTGATCTTGGAGATCACATAACTCACTAAAAAAACAGATGATAGCACAAATGCCATGATCATAATATTTCTGTGCCATTTGTATTCTTTAATGCTCATTAGAAAATACCCAACAGTAAGCAACAATGCAGTACTTCCGTTAAGAACAGCATGAAAAAAAGGAAATGTACCAGATTGGGTTCCAAAAATATTATAGCGTTCTGGTAAATACATTAAAATAATAACTACAATAGGGATAAGTATTGAAAGGGCTATTATTATAGGAACCGCAATTTTATCTGTTTTATTATTTACCATTTATAATAGTTTTTTAAGATCTTCTATTAAAATATCTATTTGTGGTTCTTCCTCTCCTTCTAGAACAGAAGCTCCACGTTCTATAGATCCTTTATAATAGATAATTGGATTTCCAAATTTATCTAAGCGGGAACGCACATAACCTTCTCTATCTACCAATGCGAATAAACCAGAATGGGCAAATCCTCCAGGAACTGTACTATCTGTATTAGCAAAGATCCCAAAACCTTTATTTGCCAATGAATAAATAGCTTCTTTATCTCCGGTTAAAAAATTCCAATTAGGATTATCAATTTCATAATTTTCGGCATATTCTTTAAGCACCTTTGGAGTATCATGATTTGGATCTATAGTAATAGAAACAATTCCAAAATCTTTATTCTCCCCTAACTCATTTTCAACCTCTACCAAATTCTTGTTCATAATCGGACAAATAGATGGACAGGTTGTGAAGAAAAATTCTACTATATATACTTTTCCCAAATAATCATTATTAGAGATAGTATCACCATTTTGGTTCACAAACTTAAAATCCGGAACTTTTTTATTTTCCCCATATAATTCTATATAAGAAAGTTCATCTGAATTTGTAAGACCTTTACCTATATTCAAACGGTCATTTTTCACAACTTCGTCATTAGTGATCCTATCTATGATCTTTGGTATAAAGATGATACCAAAAATTAATATTACTAAGGATATCCCTATATAAGATTTGTTGTTCATTACTTCTTATTTATTGTGGAATTATATTTCTTTAAAGCCAATCTGTATTCTGCTAAGATCACTTTAATATCATCATTCATCTTATTACCTAATTCTGAAACAGATCTAGAATCGTAACCATAAAGCAGTCCATCTTCATCATCATCTCTCCCCCTTAAATTAGAATCTTTATCTATTATAAAAACGTATGGAGTTTGCAGGTTAGAATCTAATTCTAAATTTGTTTTAAAGCTTTTAAAAACATCTTTGATCTCACTTGGCTCTGCATACACAAAACTCCAATAATTGGAATTAGTGATGTTGTTAAACTCCGATACAAATTGTTGTGATTGCAACTTAGCTTGATTTGGAAGAATGATCACAAATTGAAAATCATCAAATTTATAGAACTTCTCTAGAATTTTTTTATCCAGATTAAATGTGTTTCCTTTTAACGCAGCCAGATCATTGCCAAAGAAAGCAACTATGCTAATTTTATTTTGAAAGCTTACAATTGAATCTCTATTATTCTCTAGATCTCGTATATCTTTTACTTGCTCTGTAAGTACAGGTAGTTTAGCAAAATTATTTATTCCAGAAGAAAAGAATAAATAGGCAACTATAGGTAATAAGAATAAAACGCCGAGTATTAAAAATTTCTTCATAAAGCCGTGTTGTTACGGGTTACAAAAGTAAAAAGACGGTTTTAAATAACCGTCTTTTCTTATGCTTTTAACTTATAGTAGAATATTAAAAATCCCAGGCTACCTGACCGTTCTTATAAACATCGAAGATATAATCTCCTTCTGTTAATAAAATGAACATCAAATAACTTATTAAAAAGATCGATGACCAAACAACAGCTCTACGAAGGCCTTTAGATTCTCCTTCTAAATGCATAAATGCCCACGCAATATAATATGCTTTATAAATAGTAAGTATAATGAAGATCCAGTTAAGCAACTTCATTGCAAGGAACGTTGTGTCTACAAGGAAATCAGGTTTAATGATCCCTAAGATTACCTCTACTATTGTAACTACAGAAAGTAGGGCAAAAACAAACCAAATTCTTTTGGTATTAGACTCGTGGTGATGTGTAGTACTATGTGCCATTTTTATTTATTTCAGAATTAAACCAGGTAAAAGAATGTAAATACAAATACCCAAACTAAATCTACAAAGTGCCAGTATAAACCAACCTTTTCTACCATTTCATAACTTCCTCTTCTCTCGTATGTCCCTAAGATCACATTGAAAAAGATGATGATATTAATTATAACTCCAGATAAAACGTGGAATCCGTGGAAACCAGTTATAAAGAAGAAGAAATCTGCAAATAAGGGTGGGCCGTATTCATTCTCTGTAAGATTAGCTCCTTGAACCACGCCAATAGCTTCAGCGTTTAGTTTACTAATAGATTCCTCTCTAGAAAGTATCGTTTTTTCGCCATTCTCATCGAATATTTTAGTTCTAACTAAAATGTTTTCATTTGCAGCAAAACCAGCTTTTACTTCTTCAATAGTATATTCAGATACAGTTTCATTTTCTGTAAACCAAATCCCATTATTTCTCTGATTAGCTACTCTAGTAACAGGTAATTCTGCCACAAAATCTGCGATAGCAACACGTTTCCCATCTGCATCTACGAACTGAAGAATGTTTCCTCCGTTAGTAGTTACTGCTCCATATTCACCTTTAATAAAATTCTTCCATTCCCATGCTTGTGAACCTACGAAGATGGCTCCTCCAATAATGGTTAGAAACATATACAAGGTCACCTTACCTTTCTTCATATGATGACCAGCATCTACTGCCAGTACCATAGTTACAGAAGAGAAAATAAGAATGAACGTCATAAACGCTACATAATACATAGGAGCGTCTACTCCATGCAAAAACGGGAAGTGATTAAACACTTCATCGGCAATAGGCCAAGAATCTATGAATTTAAATCTTGAAAAACCGTAAGCAGCTAAGAATCCTGAAAATGTAAGTGCATCAGAAACGATGAAGAACCACATCATCATTTTACCGTAACTAGCCTTTAATGGCTCATTTCCACCGCCCCAGGTTTTACCTTCGGTGCCTGTTCTAATAACAGTAGCTTCCATATGAAGAATTTGATTTTATATGATGGGCAAAAATACGCAAATTTATTATCTAAAGAAATATAAAAATACAAACAGGTAAACCCAGAGCGCATCCAAGAAGTGCCAAAAGGTGACACCTAGCTCAATTCCAAGCATTTGACCCTTTTTGTATCGTTGTTTAAAATGGTTATAAATTACAACCAAAAGTACTATTAAGCCTGCCGTAAGGTGGGCAAGATGCAATAAAACAACTACATAAATAAAGGAAGTAGTAATTGTGCTCTCACTTCCTGTAAAATAATAACCTGATGCTATAATTTCTGAAAAACTTCGGAATTGTAGATCCACAAATAATATTCCCAAAGCCAATGTAGTTAATAACATCACAGTAGCTTGTGACCGACTTTCCTTTAAAATAGCTCTCTTAGCAAGCATAAATGTGATACTACTAATAATAATAACCAGGGTGCTCCAATATAAGGTCTCTGGTAATTCAAAATCGGAAATCCAGTCTGGTCTATTCTTACTTACCACATAGGCACTGGTTATTCCTGCAAACATCATTACCATACTTGCAATACCAAACCATAGCATCATTTTTTTGGCTCTGCCAATTTTGTAACTACGGGTCTCTTGTGTTATATCCATTCTCTTAAAAATTTATCCAATACATAAACAATTTGCAAAAGTGTGATATAGGACACACTAGCAAACATTAATTTTTTAGCTGAGATCGCATCACGATTCTTATATAATTTGAATGCATAATACAACATACCTAAACCAAGCACTAAAATAATAGCCCCTGCATAAGGAGTAAGGAAGAGTCTTCCTGTAACCCCAAAAACTGGGATTAAGGATACCAAAATTGTCCAAACTGTATACAAGATGACTTGAATAGCCGTCCCTTTATCTCTTTTTCCTGTAGGCAACATAAAAAACCCACCTTTTTTATAATCATCAAACAACCACCAACCAATAGCCCAAAAGTGAGGGAATTGCCAAAAGAACTGGATCATGAATAGCGTTCCAGGCTCTATACTAAACTCATTAGTTGCTGCAACCCAACCTAACATAAAAGGAATAGCTCCAGGAAAGGCTCCAACAAATACAGATAAAGGAGTTCTAGTTTTAAGTGGAGTATAAACACTAACATACAGAAAGATGCTAATTGCCCCAAACATAGCTGTTTTAGGGTTAATTATATACAGAACTATCAAACCAATAACGGTAAGACTGCTTGCAATAATAAATGCAGTGTTTACAGACATTCTCCCCGCAGGGATTGGTCTATTCTTTGTGCGATCCATCAAAACATCAAGATCTCGCTCTATAATTTGATTGTAAGCATTAGAAGCGCCTACCATGCAATATCCACCAATTGCCAATAATAAAACGGTAACAAAATTCACCACTTCTGCTCCCAAAAAATATCCCGCCACAGATGAAAAAACCACACTAATTGCCAATCGCATTTTAGTGATCTCTTTAAAATCTGAAAGTACTGATATAGAAGGGGTATGTACGCTTGTATTACTCAAAAAAAGCAATTTAATATTTGGCGCAAAGATACTTCTTAATTGTGTTTTAACAAGAATGTGAAAAAGTTAATTTTCAGAAGATTACCTACTCAAAAAAATATAGATTTATAGACCAATGAGCTTTTTAGACAAGGAGCCCTATCTTTAATCAGTATTTATCATAATCTCTCATTGTTATTGAAATAAACTAACTTAATAAGTTCGTTTTTAATAAGAGAATGCAATAACTGTTAATATTCGTAATACCAATTAAATATATCTGTTCTAATTCCCACATTTAACCAAACTGTACTCTCTTTTGAAATAAGGTCGGTATTTACCTGCGGATTAAAATTTCTATAAATAAGACTTCCAAATAGTTTTAGATTGGTCACCGGATTAATAATATACCCTGCTTCTACTTCAGAAAAGAAAGTGTTGGTAGTATTTCCTTGCCCAATTTTTACACCATCCTCAAAAGCACGATCCCGTTCACTTCGGTAAATATTACCGCCATAATACCTATCATCACTTCCATCATCGAAATCGAAACCACGTTTCCCATAGATCACTTTAGCACTACCAAATATCCTGTCTTTTCTATATCTAGCAATCCCTATAATCTCCCTAAAATTAGAGCCCCACAAGTGCGCAAGAGATTGATTGTTATGTCCGTAATTTAATACAACAGAATTATGAGAATACGTATAAGGTCTAACTTGATTGTATTCAGCTTGTAAATAAAGATCTGGCACATTAAAAGCATCAAAGTATTTAACGCCTAACTGGTAGCCTAATTTATTCTTCCAGCTTTGATTGCCGCCAAAGATCTTTTCTGTAGAAAATTCATCGATCACCCACTGTCCATAAAGATTGATCTGATCATTCCACTTATACTTTCCTGTGAGCCCAATAATTGCATTTCCCCCTCTAGCGCCAGTAGAAAACTCTATGGATCTATAAAAAATCACCGGATTCAAATAATTAACATCGAAACCGCGCCCATTATCATTTTGCCAGATCACAGATTCGAATAAACCAAGATTAAATCTTTTAGTAAGATTCAAACTCAAGTAATGATTTGCCATATATTTAGTTCTATAAGAACCTTCCGCAGACACTTCTTCCCGCACATCACGCAAAGACATAAATGTATTGGTATATTTAAGTTTCCAAAAACTGGTGTTAAATTTTAAAAATGGATACGGACTAGCAATATCACTCATTAACAACGACCGATAACCATCGCCAATAAAATTCTTTCCATGACCAAACTGCACATTAAAGAAGTCTGAAACTTTATAAGACAAATAACCTTCAGCTACAGGAAAATCATATCCATCTTCTAAAAATTCCTTTGCAATCCCTCTCCCCGGAATAATCGCTGGGTTTCCACCAAATGGATCAATACTCTCTGCATATCTATTAAAATAATCGGCAAAGCGACCTTGACTTTCAAAAACCACTGTGTAGAAATTAAAATTCTTCCCCAATCCTCCCTGAAAAATAGCACCTCGGGTATTATTATAGGTAAATGCAACATCACTCTGAAAATCCTTTCCTACTTGTAGATCTACAACTACATCTCCAGTAAACCAATAATTCTCTCCCTGAAAAGTTACTAAGTGCTCATCCCATATCTTTCTACCTACCCAGGCTTTACGAGCTTTGCCTTGCTTAAATTCGGCATCAAAATCGTAATATTTAGAAACTTCATTGTAGATATAAGGCTTAGTGGCAGTGTGACTATTATTTCCAACCCTATTCATCTCCGCATCAAACCTATTGTAGCGCTCATGAGAAAGCGGCACAAACAAATTACTAGAATTTATTTTGCTAATAAATGGCTCAGAAACTATACTATCATATTCTGTAAGTGACTTTTTCTTTTGAACAGATCTATTTTCTGTTGTGGTAATTGCTTCGGCGGAAGGAGACAACATTTTGGTATATCCTAAAGGGATCTTTAAAGGAAATCTAAACTGGGCATAAGTTGGATTGCCATTATAAGTGGCTGGGGAGATAATAGGAAGTTCTTCAAAAACTCGTTGAATCTCCTCTTTTAATTCTGAATAGATAGCATCTATATAAAGAACTTTGAACTTTCCTTCTTTAGTAACTTCAAAAAGAACTATAGCTTCTCCTTTATAATTCTCTTCCGAAACCTTTGCAGGCAATTGAAAATTATCGGTAAACAATTGCATCAAGGTATTTTTAAAACATGTTTCCTCTGCATTAAAATCTACTTCTGAACAATTAGAAAAAGATGGATAAGTTTCAAATTCAGAAAATCCGTCTTGCGGAAATGCATTGTAGGATATAAAATAAAGCAGCAGAAATCCAAAATACTTCATAGAGGGAATACGAATATTATAGGTTGAAACAGGCGAAAGATACCAAATTTTTTATTCTTTAGAACAAGAAGTCTACAAACTAAAAAATTCCCAAACTGCAAGGCAGAATGGGAATTCTATATAATTTTAAAGTGTTTTAATCCTGTACTTGGAAAACAATTGGTAAAGAGTACATAACCCCAACTGGCTTACCTCTCTGCTTACCTGGTTGCATTTTAGGCAATGCATTAATTACTCTAGCAGCTTCCTGCTCTAATCTTGGGTGTGGTGCACGAGAACGAACATCTGTAATATTACCGTTCTTATCGATCTTAAATTGAACAATAATTCTATTTACTCCACAAAGCCCTAACTGGCTCCCTAGATCTGTATTAAACTTTCGGTTCACAAATTCCTGAACCTTTTCACTCATACATTTCTTTCTTTGGTCGTTATTACTCAAGTTTTCACAACCTGGGAAAATCGGCACATTTTCAATAACAGCAAATGGTACATCTGCAATCACTTCTTCAACTGGTGCTTCAACAACCTCTTTAACCTCAACGATCTCATCTTGATTAGTTTCTGTAGACTCAATTACATCTTCCTCTACTTCTTCTTCATCTTCAACAACCTCAATTATTTCCGGTGCTGGTGGCGGTGGTGGTGGTGGTGGTGGCGTGTTCAGAATTTCCGTGATTGGAATTTCTTCATCATCTAGATCACCTAGGTCTAATTGACCAAGATCTATATTACTTTTATCATAGGTCTTCCATTCTATACCTTGCCAAGCAAGAAATAGGACTAAAATAAGCCCTAACTGAAGAAAGAGAACGCTACGCTTTGTTAAATCGGCTTTCGGATTTTTCTTGGGTTTCATAATTCGATACTAATTAATAAGGGTTGCTAAAGTAAAATATTTTTTCATAAAAATGAATTAATCTTATGTTTTAAGCGTTTAAAGAATTTTAAAAATCCCAGACACATGCCTAACGCCAATAAAACTCCGATACTATTTGCCAGTATATCAGCCCAATCCGGGTCTCGATAATCTGTAAGAGCTCCTTGTAAAACCTCAATTAACATACCAAATAGTATAATTAAAACTGAAATGTTAAAAAAACCCTTAAATCTAATGCTCTTATCCTGATTTTTAAACAAATAGTAAAAAAACCAAACAAAACCCAATACAAAATATGCACCTAAATGCATCATTTTATCTGTAGGATTAAAATCTCCAAGAGAGATCTTTCCTAATTGAATTAAGGACAAATAGCTTATAAAAATGGTATAAAATACCGCAATTATTAAAATTAATCTAGCCGCCAATAAGTTCTTTATATTCTTCCGGACTCATTAAACCTGCGATCTCATCTTCATCAGAAATCTGGATCTTTACCATCCATCCATCCCCATAAGGATCTGTATTCACCTTTTCTGGAGTATCCTCAAGACTTTCATTAAATTCTATGATCTCCCCAGCAAGAGGTAAAAATAGGTCTGAAACAGTTTTTACGGCTTCTACAGTACCAAAAACTTCTTCGCGTTCCATAGTCTCTCCTACAGTCTCCACTTCAACATATACTATATCACCAAGTTCTCCTTGAGCGAAATCTGTAACGCCAATTGTGGCAACATTCCCATCGATTTTCACCCATTCGTGATCTTTGGTGTACTTTAATTCTTGTGGTATATTCATAAATTTATTTTTTTCTAGGTGCACAAAGTTAATTTATTCTTGGGTCTGTTCAAACAGCTATCAATTAATTTCCAAAATTATATCTCAATGTAAATCCAGAACGAATAGTTGTTTGAGGGAAAGCAGTAGAAATAGCATATTCAGAGAACGTGTGATCATAATAAAACAAGGCTGTCAAATTTTTAGAGATTGCATAATCTACTACAAAATTAATTGCCCACAGGTCTTGTCCAGCGATCACTTGGTTATTATCTAGATCTAGATATCTAATGATATTAATATTTTTTCGGTAAGCTACATCAGCTTTAAAGTTAAGATCGCTACTTAGCACCCGTTGTTTCCCTCCAAGATTGGTCGTGATCTTAAAATCTTTTATTCTATATCCCAAACCTAATATATACTCATTCCCTTTTACCTCGGTTAATAGATTATTATCGAAACTTAGAGACATGGTTCTGTCTTTCTTTATTTCAGCCAATATTCTAATAGCTTCTTTAGTCTCCATATCTAATCTTACAAGCGGGCTAAACAGTTCGGTTAGGTTGATATTCGCAAATAATAGTTTGTTCTTAAAGTTATTGGCCTGATTAAATTCATAAGGATTGCTAGAATTATAATCTAAATTAGATTGAAACTGATTGATCGTGTATCCAGCTCTATATCCATGGCTTAAAGAGAATCTTTTAAAATTCTTTTTGAACCAGTCTAATCTCATTAACCCTGTGTATTTAATATCCCAATTAGGAATTGGCACATTTCTAAAAGCTCCCAATTTTACAGAAGATGCACTTTGCCCAGTATAGGCGGCAAGAAATGCTGGTAATAACACAGCCTGATTCGTTTTTCCATAACCAACAGGGAAACCATCTGCGTCTACTTCATTGAGATCCCTTCCATTTTCGGATGCCAATCGTTGCGCAATTTCCAATCTATTATCTCTAAAATCCTGAAAGGTTTCCGAAAATTCCTGATCATTTTGTTGAAAAGCACTCTTAATTAAAACCGTAGAGATATTAAAGTTTCCAAAGCTATAAGGACTCAGGGATTGATATTCTAAACTTGTTGGATTGATTTTATAATTTTCATTATAAGTTTCTGAATATATTCTGCTCGCATTTAAGTCTATAGTAAGATCTGGAATTAAACTCAATGAAGCCTGCATCTCCAATTGCTTATTTTGAACCGAAGTATATTGCTGATTGAATTCCTGATACATGGTTAACCATCCATTTCTAGCAGCAATACCTCTAACATCATTTTGGCTTCCTAAAATAAATCCAGTTGTAGGTCTAAGTGTTCCCAAAAACCCAATACTAGGTGTATATCCAGGCAAAAAGATCCCCTCATTTTCTCGGTAAGTTAATTGCACTCGTTTAATAGCAGTCACTAAACCTAATACAGTGTTATAAGCTTTATCAGATTTTGGAGCTTTTACCTCAGCTTCCGCTTTCTCATTAGGCGATTTTGGCACAGCAGCACTGCGTGCTTTAATTGAGTTTGCAGTAGATTTTTTAGGCACTAGGTTTAAATATTTATACAAACCTTGCATGTCCATATTTGCATTGATCTGATGAATGCTTGAATTTTGCACTGAATTTCCTAGATCTGGAATCCCTTCCAACTGATCGTAGATTTGAGACCCACGCTGCCATTGAAAATCTCCTGTATAGGAATAGGTAGTTTTAATGAATTCTAAAATTGGGATCTTCGCGAAAGGCAGCTCATAATTCACTTGTAAAGATTGAAAATGCTGATTTGGAGTTCCTACTTCAAAAAAGTCGTCCCATATGCCCACGCTATTATCTACAAAATTATCTTCAGTAAAATAATTCCTTACCAATCTATTGTTAGTTGCGCTTAAACTAAACTGAAGGGATTTAGTTAAATTATAATTTATGCGGTATTGCCAGTCGAAAACAAAATTTCGCTGATACAAGGTTGGGATCCCTATATCATTTTCATTTAAAGATAACTCTCTAAATTTTTGCTCATTATATTGTCTAAAAATATTAGATCCAAAAGAAAGATTGGTAGGTAAAAGATTCACATTAAAATCTTTCACTAAAGAATAATAATCACTGCTATCTAAGGCTTTTATATTTTTAAAAGGCTCTAACGTTAATGGCAAAAAGCCATAATCGTAAGTTGCTCCTAACCTTACATTTTGACTAAGTGCATCTTCAATTTCAAAATCACGATGATCTACCTGGTTGTAAGAACTAGAAAATGCAAAGTTCTCTATATCATAAGGCATCGGTTTTTTATCTCCTACTCGGTCCTTTCGTAAACCAATAAGATTTACACTCTGTCTTTTAGTATAAGATTCAGATTGTTCTCTCACAAGATCGCGCTCATCTGCATCTGTAATATCATCTAATCTAGTTTGAAGTTCTAGATCCAAAAATTCTTGGTCGTATTTAGGTGTGATCAACTCCTCGCCACGGCTATAGTTAAATGGAATTTGAACTCCCCATTTTTTTGGTAATAATTGCCCTGCGTTTATATTGGTAACTACATCATATTGCTGAAGATCTTCTCTACTTCTTTGATTAGGACCTTCTTCCAAAGCTCCAAAACCAATCGTGCTTTTTCTTCCTGTTGCAGAAACTGTAGCAAAATCGGCTATATTAGTATCCATATTTACAATTGCTGCCCAACCTCCTTGATTATCTAGATCCGACAATCTCAATTCGTTGAACCACACTTCCCCGCATATATCAGACGCGGTATTCTCTGGACTTCCATTCTTTACCCCAAGCATCATTAATCTCACATTTCCAAAACTCGGATTTCCTTTGATCCCAATTCTAAGTTGTCCAACTTCATATGGATCATTAGAATTAGCGATACTTAAGTCTTCATTAAAATAATTCAACTCAGTAGGAACCAGTGAAGGCTCACCCAAAACTTTAGTTTTCACTTGTTGCAACAGGTCTAATTCTAATAAAAGCCTGTTAGCTTCTGGCCAAATCTCATCTGCAGAAGTTGCACCAGGCAAGGTTGCCGTTAGAGGTATTTCAATTTGATAATAATTATCTGTAAAATCGGTTCCTATTCTTACAAAAGCAATTAATTGCCCATCTTTTAAAGCGATCTCATTCACAAAAGATTCGGCATGAAGGAACATTTCCAAATTCTTATATTGGCGCATATCCACTTGGAAATTCTTATAAACCGCCCTAGCATCTTGTGGTTCTAGATCGCAAGTTCTAATAGAAAGCGATTGTTCATTCTGGCGGATATTAGAATTATTACTGAATAACTCTTCTCTGTTCACCCCAGGAGGCAATACATAAGGAATTGGCTCCCTATTTTCGTTCTCCTCTATATTTACGGCAGAAACCTCAAACAAAGTTCCTTCTTCTACTGGCTGATTTAGATTATCCGGATCTAAACTTTGATTGTATCTTCTATAATCTCCACGTACCAGATCCATAGTTCCAAATCTCAACACAGTTTCTTGCTGAAAGTCTGTTAAGAAAAGTCGCATAAATCGGATAGATCTAAAATCGGCAATTCCACCTTTGGTTTCTGTTGGCTCAAAAATTGGCACTTTAAATTGGATCCATCTAACGGGAAGATCTTGTCCATTAGGCAACGGAGCTTCCACCTCCCTAACATCTGTAATATAAGGGCTATTAGAAGCATTCATTCCTGGAAAGATCTTTACGTCATACTGAAAATAACTATTAATAGTATTCATAGTATTATCTCTGTTGAGATCCTCGGTAGTTGGTAAAGTTGTATTTCCCCTGTTGGTATCTGTTAGTTCTGTTGGAGAATTCCCTTCGGTTCCATTATAATTTCTATAACGATCTAGGATACTCCCATCTCTATTTAAAAAATATTCGTAATTATCTGCAGAAGGATCTGGTAGATTACTAAATGCTGAAAATTTCAAGGCTTCTTCCGCATCTCCTAAACCATCAAAACCTGCATCTTGATTAACCCGTTCCTGCCCTTGAGTATCAAATGCATATATTAAGGATTGATCTGCCGGTACTTTTCCGAATGTAGTACTTACCGTATTTTGAGCTCCCCCATCTTGTGGAAGTCCATTTTCATATTGTTTTCTACCATCCTTAAGTACGTCTTCAGATATATTACCTAAGTTAAAACTGATCGTTCCACCAGTATTCCCAGCATTTTCAGAATAAATAAAAGGATCCATCATCCAAAATTCAATAAATTCTACGTTGGTCTGTTCAAAATTGGTAGAAGTGATCGCTCTAGAAATACCTGCAAAATTTTCTTTAGGATTGTTTAAAGTATTTCCACCTGCAGCAGCTGGATTATAGTTATATGGTCCACGCATACTTGGTGAAAATGCAAGATCCATTGTGTAAATAACCTGTGGCTGTCCTTGGATCACATCTGTATTAGGAAATATTTCGTTTAGAAAAACCCTTCTTGTAGCAAAATTAGAAAGGTCTGCATCTGTAATTCCACTTGGTCTTCTACTGCTATAAAAAATTGGATCTATAGTATACCAAGATAAATTTGCTCTTTTATATCCTGCGGCCAGATCTCCGTTACTTAGCTCTCCTCCAAAATCTAAAGGCACACTAGAAAGCTCCCAACTTAAAGGATTGTTTATGGATATAGAAGTTTGTGATGCTTCAAAATCATCTATATAGGTAGTTGCCTTTTGGTCAAAATCATTTACCTGTGGTGCTCCCGGCTGCAAATAGGCAAATTCTCCACGAATAGAAAAATTAGAAGGAACATCGGTATCAATATTTGGTAGCTTATTCACCAATCTGGTTAAAAACGGCACTTCTGTACTATAGGCAGCATTTAATCCGTAGATAGTATTATTAACAGGCTCGTAACTATAATTGGCTTTTTGAGTTAGTGGACGTTCTTTTAAATTCAAAAATGTACCCCCAACTAATAATTTGTCATTGAATTGGTGCTCTATATTAATCCCCGTAAATCTTTTAGACTGCTGTCCAAAAAGAGCATTATTTTCTGTAGATACTTGTATAGGAATATCTGAAGCTAATAAAGCGTCATCTATAATTTGCACTCTTCCTAATTGATAATTCACTACATAATCTACTCCTTCTTGAAGCACTCGCCCTCCGGCAGTTACAGTTACAGAACCTTGCGGCAGGTTAAATCCAACAGGGATCCCATCTACTTGAGAAGATTTGTATCTTCCTTTTAACTGAAATTTATTCTTATCGGCATCTTCTTGCTCTGCCTGAATTTTGGTAGTTCGATATAAAGACCTAAAAACATATTCTCGCTGATTATCATTATAAGATTCCGGTATGTCGTAATCTTCCCCTCCACCATTAGGAGTATTATCCAATTTATCGAATAAATACTCTCCAAAGGGTTCTACTGTAGTAAAAATAACCAAGCCGTTTTGTGGGTTGATCGTAATACCTGGGACATAATCAAAAAAGCCATCACCCCCATTCACAGGGTCGTTGTTGGTATTTAATTTATCTAGATTAAATACACGTAGCAAGGTAGTTTCAGCAACATCTTCTGGTAACGGATTTCCAGATCCAGGAGCTGGAGATAAATAGTTTTGCGGTTGCGGATCTGTATATAAAATATTTAATCTGAAATCATCCCGTTCTAATTGAAAAGCACCTAAAGCATAGATGTTTTTCATCATAAGGTCCCAAACCGGCTCACTCACATTGGTTACTGTGCTCTTTAGCATCTTTACCACCAAGTTCTGATTGATCCTAGCGCCATCAACTTCTGCCTGAGTATTAGCATCTACACCATCATTTGCGAATTCTCCAACCTGATATACTTGCCCATTGACCGTATATTGAAAAGCAACCCCTAAAACTTCATCATTACTTAATCGTTGGTTAAGACTTATATAACCAAGTCGCTGATCAAAAGTGAACTCATTGGGTTTTAATTGTCTGGCATTTTCAAGCTTTGCATAATCCTGTCCTTCAGAAACCACTACTCCCCCGAAACCACTTTGAACAGTAGATATATCCCGAATTGCAGGAGTTAAAATAGATTCTCCGGGACCGGTTATTCCAAAAGGGTTAAAATCGTTGTTTGGGTTATTGGGAAAAGCTCCTTGTGCGGTATTAAAAAAGCCAGCAGGAGGATTATTTAAACCTATATTACCAGGAATATTAGTCTCCCCAAGATCTTGAATAGCAACAATATTTCGGGTATCGTTTAAATTCTGAATATTATTTGTGCGATTAGTAACCCAAACCTGAATTCGTTGAATTTGAATATTGCTATTAATAAAGGGATAATTCTGAAGTGCTTGATTATAATTATCTCTAAAGTAATGTGATAAGAAAAAGTGCCTGTCCTGATCGTAATCTATAGCGAATTTCTCGAATTCTTCTACTGTAGCTCCGCCCTCCACGTTTACAGTTCTTCGTTCTGATTTTTGTTCAGAAAAAACTCCTGTAACTCTGGTTTTACCAAACTGCAGTTCCGTTTTAAAACCAAACAAGCTTTGTGCACCCTGGATAAGCGCGCTATTAAGTGGCATATTCACATTACCAACTTCAATTTTTTGTACGATATCATCTTCATTAGGAGTATACTCCAATTTCAACTGGTTCTGAAAGTCGAAAGTAGACTCTGTATCGTAATTTGCGAGTACCTTTAATTTTGTACCTACATTCCCCAGTAGACTAAGCTGGATCCTTTGATCAAAATCAAATGTGAGATTACTTCTATTTCTTGGGGAAAAAGAAGGATTATCCTGTTTTGTAAATAGCAGTCCAAGATCCATAGCAACACTACCTTGAGGCACTACTTCTATTTCTTTTCCTCCAAAAATGCTCTCAAAAAAACCTGAATTCACATAATAACTTGGCAAAAGATCCTGTTGAGCTTCTGGATCTCCTTCTCTATTTTCTGAGATGGCATTGCTCTTTTCCTTAAAATAATTTCGGATCTCCTCCTGTATCACCAACTCTTGATATTCCTCTGTCGTTAAAATTAGAGGAATGGACAGATTATAAGCTCCTAATTTTTCAGTATAAATGTATCTATTAAGAATTGGATCGTACTCGTATCCTGCAACAATACTTGCAGGGTTTGGCAAAGACAAAGTACCGGTAGCATAACCTGTGCGGATGGAATCTTGAGCTGCAAGTGTATCTTGAGCATGTAAACTAGGAGAAGAGACAAATAACCAAAAAATCCCAAACAGAGATGTTAATTGTAGTTTCAAGTAATTATTCCTCAAGATTTGTTAGTATGAATTTATAAATTCTTTAATGCTAATTTTATTATAGTTTCTACGGTAGGGTCTTCTGTAGCCTCTTTCATAATACGGTCTACCACCTTTTCGGCAGATTTTCTCGCAAAACCCAGAGTCTCTAAGGCAGATAACGCTTCTTCTTTATTTGTATTGCTCTGAGACACGAAAATCTCCCCTTCTCCAAAGACCTTTAAAACCTTGTCTTTAAGATCCAAAATCACTCGTTGAGCTGTTTTTGCTCCAATACCCTTAATGCTTTGGATCGTTGAAACATCCCCAGAAGCAATAGCATCCATAATTTGTTTGGGATCTAAAGAAGATAACATGGTACGTGCAATGCTAGCACCAATACCAGAAACAGAGATAAGCAACCTAAACAATTCTCGTTCAGATTTCTCCATAAATCCAAATAGAGTTTGGGAATCTTCTTTTACTTGTAAGTGTGTGAAAATGCTAATGGCTTCAGAAGCATTTCTCAATAATGCAAAGGTATGTAGAGAGATATGTAAAAAATAACCTACGCCATTGCATTCAACTACAACGTGCGTAGGATTTTTTTCTATTAATTGCCCTCGAAGGTGATGAATCATGAATTGTAAAAATATTAGTATTCAAATGTACTAAAATATTACAGAGCTCCAAGTCTTTAAAACACCCGAAAACAGCGCTATTTTGAAGATTTTTCCTTTCTTTCCTTTTCCTGAGCATCAACTACGGCCACGGCAGCCATATTTACTATTTCTTCTACGCTTGCTCCTAACTGTAAAATATGAACAGGCTTTCTCATTCCCATCATAATTGGTCCAATTGAGTCGGCATTATTCATTTCTTTCAATAATTTGTAAGTGCCATTTGCCGATTCTAAATTAGGATAAATCAAGGTATTTACTTTCTTACCTACTAATTTGGAAAAAGGGAATTTACTTTGAAGCATCTCTTTGTTCAAAGCAAAATCTGTCTGGATCTCACCATCTACTATCAGTTCTGGATTTGATCTATGTAAAATGGCAACTGCCTCTTTCACTTTTCTAGCGCGTTCATTTTTAGAGGATCCAAAATTGGCATAAGAGATCATCGCCACTACTGGCTCCATTCCAAATAATTTCACCGTTTTAGCAGTCATCATTGCTATTTTAGCCAAATCTTTTGCAGATGGATCTATATTGATTGAGGTATCGCTAATAAAAAGCGGTCCTCTAGAGGTATTCATTAGGTTAGTAGCTGCAATTCTATCTACTCCTTTTGCCATTCCAATTAACTCCAACATTGGTTTTACCACCGTAGGATAAGCTCTAGAATAACCAGATAAAAGAGCATCTGCATCCCCTACGTTCACCATCATTGCAGCAAAATAATTTCGCTCTCGTAGTAGATTTTGCGCATCGTATTTCGTTACTCCATTTCTATATCGCGATTTCCAGTAGACATCTGCATAAGCTTCTCTACGAACTTTCTCATCGTCAGATTTTGGATCGATGATCGTAACAAGATCTTCATCAAAATCTATTTCATTCATCAATTCAATAATCACATCTTTTCTGCCTAAAAGAATTGGAATAGCAATTCCTTCTTCTTGAGTGATCTGTGCTGCTTTTAGAACATCCAACTGATCTGCTTCAGCAAAAACCACCCTTTTAGGGTTCATTTTTGCTCGATTCATTAATAAACGGGAGATCTTGTTATCGTTCCCCATTCTATTCAGCAATTCTTCTTCGTAGCGTTCCCAGTCGAGGATAGGGCTTTTGGCTACACCACTTTCCATCGCCGCTTTTGCAACCGCCGGTGGAACTTTCGATATTAATCTTGGATCAAAAGGTTTTGGAATTATATATTCTGGACCAAAATTTAATTTAGTTTCTCCATATGCAATATTTACCTGTTCTGGTACTGGTTCTTTAGCCATCTCAGCCAGGGCTTTTACGGCAGCCATTTTCATAGCTTCATTAATTTTAGTAGCTCGAACATCTAAAGCCCCTCTAAAAATATAAGGGAATCCGAGTACATTATTAACCTGATTAGGATGATCACTTCTTCCAGTTGCCATAATGATATCCTTACGTGCGGAAACGGCAAGATTATATTCAATTTCCGGATCGGGGTTAGCCATTGCGAAGACGATTGGCCTTTTTGCCATACTCTTCAGCATTGGCACATCTACAATATTTGCGATTGAAAGACCTAGAAAAACATCGGCATCTTTCATCGCTTCTTTCAGCGTGTCTATTTTTCTTTTGGTTGCAAATTCAAGTTTCTCTAGAGACAGGTTAGGTCTATCTGCACGAATAACTCCTTTGCTATCCAACATTACAATATTCTCTGCTTTTGCTCCAAAAGCCTTATAAAGTTTAGTACATGAAACTGCAGCAGCTCCTGCTCCACTTATCACTATTTTAACCTTTTCTATTTTCTTTTTAGAAATCTCTAAAGCATTAAGTAAGGCAGCAGCAGAGATAATTGCCGTTCCATGCTGATCGTCATGCATTACTGGAATATCAAGCTCTTCTTTTAATCTACGCTCGATTTCAAAAGCTTCAGGAGCTTTAATATCTTCTAAATTGATTCCTCCAAAGGTGGGAGCAATATTTTTCACCGTCTGAATAAAGGATTCAATATCTTTGGTATCTACCTCTATATCAAACACATCTATATCTGCAAAGATCTTAAAAAGCAAACCTTTACCTTCCATAACAGGTTTTGACGCTAAAGCCCCTATATCTCCTAAACCAAGAACTGCGGTACCATTTGTAATTACGGCAACTAAGTTCCCTTTAGCAGTATATTTATAAGCGTTTTCTTTATCTTTTTCTATTTCTAAACAAGGAATGGCCACTCCTGGGGAATATGCTAAGGAAAGATCCCTTTGTGTTGAATATTTCTTAGTTGGCACAACTTCAATTTTCCCTGGTTTTGGTTTAGCATGATAAACTAAAGCCTCTCTCCTTTTACTATCCTTACTCATAATCTTATTTTTTTGGGCGGAAGCACAAATGTAACAAGCTAATCTTGCTTCAGGAAAATTATTTTAATTAATAAAAAACTTATCTAAGTTCACAAGAATTAATCTTTAGCTTATATATTGCCATTTAAAGCATCAATTATGAAAGCCTTTACATTTTCTTTTATGTTCGTACTCATAGCAAATCTAGCTCTTAATGCTCAGACTAAGGTATATAACTCTCAAGATGTAGACAGCTTACCAATTATAGAAGATTGTGAAGAACCAAGCATAGACTGCTTTCAGGAAGACTTAAAAAATTATATCGAGCAAAATATTGATATTGTAAACCTTGTAAAACACACTTCTGCTAAGGCATATGCACAATTTGTAATCTCGGCTTCTGGGGAGATCAAGGATATTAAGATTAGAACAACAAATAAAACCTTAGAAAAAGAGTCTTATAAATTATTAAGAAAATTAAAAATCCAATCACCAGCTACTCTTAAAGGATTAGCAGTGGATATGCGTTACGTGACTCCAATTAGTTTTAAAAGAACTATGATAAACGAAACTGAGGGATTCTCAGAATATTCAGGGCGCCCAACGGAAACCGAAGGTCCAAATATTGCTTTTAGAGATGCCGCCACTCCTCCTTCTTTTAAAGAATGTAATTCCAGTGGAAATGAATCATGTTTTGAAGATCTTGTAATTAGACGTATTCTTAATTTTTTAGAAACTTCTAAATCATTATCAAGAGAACGAAAAGATGAAATGAAAATTAAAATCTATTTTCAAATAGAACCAAATGGAAAGGTTTCCAATTCCTTGGTGGTTTGCAAGAGTGAAAAAATCATCAAAAAACTTTCAACATTTTTAAATACCATGAAAGTTTCGGAGGCTGCTAAAAATCAAAACGGTGAATCTATCTCCACTTATTTCCTGAAAACCGTAATTTTATAATCACTTTAAAAAATCTATATTTCGTTTTAAACCTTCAAATTTGGTTCGTTTAACAGCCGATTTCTTGAAAATTTCATTGAAAGTCTCTTTGGTAAGCTCTTCCCAATCTTTTCTATCATTAGTCAAAACTTGTGGATTTGGATCGAATAAGGGTTCGTTATGGGATTTTGAGAACTTATTCCAGGGACATACATCTTGGCAAATATCACAACCAAACATCCAATCATCGAACTGATCTTTATAAGAGTTTGGTAACTCATTCTTCAATTCTATGGTGAAGTAGGAAATGCATTTGCTGCCATCTACTTTATAAGGCTCTACGATTGCCTGGGTTGGGCAAGCATCTATGCAGGCAGTACAACTTCCGCAATGATCTGTAACCGGCAGATCATATTCCAATTCCAGATCTACAATAAGCTCTGCTATAAAATAGAAAGAGCCAACCTGTTTGGTAAGTAGATTGGAATTTTTACCTATCCAGCCTAATCCACTTTTCGCAGCCCAAGCTTTATCTAAAACCGGAGCCGAATCTACAAATGCACGCCCATCTACTTCTCCTATTTCTTGCTGAATAAATTGAAGAAGCTGTTTGAGCTTATCCTTGATCACAAAATGATAATCTGTGCCATAAGCATATTTGCTTATTTTAAAAGTATCTTCTCTTTGAAACTCTGAGGGATAATAATTTAGCAGTAAAGAGATCACGCTTTTAGATCCAGACACTAATTTGGTAGGATCCAAACGTTTATCGAAATGATTCTCCATATAGCTCATTTCTCCATGCATATTCAGTTTCAACCATTTTTCTAAACGCGGGGCTTCCTCCTCCAAAAATTCAGCTTTGGAAATGCCACAAGACATAAATCCGAGGCGTTTAGCTTCAGATTTTATCAATTCAGAATATTTAGCTTTCTGCAACATTATTACTATCTCTTTTGAAACCTTAAAATTGCGTTTTTAGGCTTCAAGGTGATCAACGGGAGAATTTCTATTGGAGTTGTTTTTGGAGCGATCTTATATTTCTCGATTAATTCCGCAACCGCCAATATCATTTCGAACATCGCAAAATTATTCCCAATGCATTTTCTTGGCCCTGCTCCAAAAGGGGCATAAAATGGCGTGTGTAAATAAGGGTCTGAATTTGAAAATCTTTCGGGATCAAATTTTTCTGGATCTTTCCAATGTGCTTTATGTTTATGGATCTCATAAAATGAAAACAATAGATTAGAACCTTTCGGGATCTCCATACCTTCAAAAGAATCGGCTTCAAGATTAACTCGGTCTATAAAATAAGCAGGCGGATACAACCTCATAGTTTCTTCTATCACCTTTTTTGTATAACTACAAGCTTGAATAAATGCCATTAAGGAATCTGTTTCCTGTTTTGCTTTTACAACTTCCGCAAAGATCTTTTGTTGAGACTCTGGATCTCTTGCAAGTAGTTCGGCTGCAAAAGTGAGAGCATTAGAAGTTGTTTCATGACCAGCGGTGAAAAGGATCAAGATCTCATCTATTAGTTGTTCTTCGTCCATTTCGTTTCCATCTTCATACCTAGCATCAAGTAGCATATCTAAAAGGTCATTTTCTCGAATACCACTTTCTTTTCTTTGATCTACCAGTTTCTTAAGAATTACGCGGGCTTCATCCGTTAGATCGGTATGCTTTTTAATTTCTCCTCCATATTTAAACCACAGACTTAAAAACGGCTGACGAAGTTCTTTCACCAGCATTTTTTGAGCAGCTTCCGTAATATATTGCAATCGGGCAATATCTTTATCTCCCACAGCACTGCTGAATAAAGACTTCACTACCGTTTGGAAAGCTAGATCATTAAATACCGGAAAAATATCTATTTCGGTATCGGTTTCAATTTTATTTAGTTCGGTAATGATTGCTTTATGAATACTATCTAGCAACAAAGTGAGTTGCTTTTTATGGAATGCAGGCTGAATTAACTTTCGTTGCTTTTTCCAATGTTCCCCTTCGGATGTTAATAAGCCTCGACCTACATATTTTACAAGATCTTTGGTCTGGATAGGGGATTTTGTATAATTCTTCTGATTTTTTTGAAGTACATATTCAGCTAAATAAGCATCTCTTGAAAAGACCACAGATTTCCCTGGACCAATAATTAATCTGAAGGTATCTCCATGCTCTTCAAAATTATTATGATGAAAGGGTAGCGGGTTTTTTAAGATATTTGAGGCATGCTTTAAAAATTTTAGAAATGAAACTTGGGGTATTTTAGACTTCATTATTTGAAAATTATTTATTAATGTCACACTGAGCGCAGTCGAAGTGTCTTCATTAAGATGAATTAAATTAATCTGGCTTAAACTTGAAATGTGTAGCGTTCCTACACTCGGAAAGAACTTGCAATCTTTCGAATTCATTTTTAATTAAAGCATCCTTTTTCGCCTTAGACCAACCTTTTAATCTCTTTTCAAAACTAATTGCTTGTAAAACATTTCCAAACTCTTTTTCAAAAACTAATTTTAATGGCCGTCGTTTGAATGTATAACATTTAGAATTCAATCCATCATCATGCTCAGATAGTCTTCTCTCCATGTTATTAGTTATTCCAGTATAGTAAGAATTATCGTTGCATCTTAAAATATATACTGAATAGCAATACATAACACCTATTAAGTTAAGAACAAATTTATAATAGGCTTCGACTGCGCTCAGCCTGACATCGAAAATTCAATTCTAAAAAAGTCCGCCTTGAGTAGAACCTTTAATTCTTCCTAAGTGTTTGTAAGCTGCTTCGGTTACTTCGCGACCTCTTGGAGTTCTAAAAATAAATCCTTGTTGGATTAAAAATGGCTCATATACTTCTTCAATAGTTTCTGCATTTTCACTTACTGCAGTGGCTAATGTAGAAATACCTACTGGCCCGCCTTTGAACTTGTCTATGATGGTGGTTAATATCTTATTATCCATTTCATCTAAGCCATGAGCATCTACGTTTAAAGCCTTAAGACTATATTTTGCGATCTCCATGTCTATCTTACCATTTCCTTTTATCTGTGCAAAATCCCGAACTCTGCGCAATAAAGCATTTGCAATACGAGGTGTCCCTCTACTACGTCCAGCAATCTCAATAGCTGCGTCCAAGGACAAAGGCACATTTAGAATATCTGCACTACGCTGAAGAATGGTTGAAAGTAATTCTGTAGTATAATATTGTAGTCGGCTAGAGATTCCAAACCTTGCTCTCATTGGGGAAGTAAGCAGTCCAGAACGAGTAGTAGCACCAATAAGTGTAAATGGATTTAAGTTGATCTGCACAGTACGGGCATTTGGCCCGGTCTCGATCATGATATCTATCTTGTAATCTTCCATTGCAGAATAAAGATATTCTTCAACAATCGGACTTAATCTATGGATCTCATCTATAAAAAGCACATCTCGCTCTTCAAGATTGGTAAGCAATCCTGCAAGATCTCCTGGTTTGTCTATAACAGGACCCGAGGTCACTTTTATACCAACTTGCAGCTCATTGGCAAGAATATGCGCTAAAGTGGTCTTACCAAGTCCCGGAGGACCGTGGAATAAGGTGTGATCTAAAGCTTCCCCACGTTGATTGGCTGCTTCAACAAAGATCTTAAGGTTCTCCAGTACTTGATCCTGCCCGGCAAAATCGTCGAAACTGAGAGGACGTAATGCTCTGTCTATATCTAATTCTTCTGAAGAAAAATTCTCACCGGTTGGGTCTAGATGCTCGTTCATGAGATAAATGAAATTCTATTGTTGATAGTTTCAGCAAAGCTGATGCAAACAAAGATAAAAGAAAAAAGCCTCTTCAAATGAAAAGGCTTTTAGTTTATATTTTATTGAATCTTTAATGATTCATTTCCTCTTCACCTTCCTGAAGTGGAATGTTTTGTGGAACAAAATCTTGTCCTGGAATTGGATATTCTCCATCTTCATTTGTCTTACTATAATCGTAAGGCCATCTGTATACTGATGGAATTTCTCCGTACCAGTTTCCGTGGATATGCTCTACTGGAGCAGTCCATTCTAAAGTAGTTGCATTCCAAGGATTCATTGTAGCTTTCTTTCCGAAGAAAATAGAGCTAAAGAAGTTCCATAAGAATACTATTTGTACTGCTGCAGTAATAATTGCAAATACAGTAATAACCACATTTACATCTGCAAGATCATCGAAATACGGGAACGCTGTGTTCGTGTAGTATCTTCTTGGTAATCCAGCCATTCCAATAAAGTGCATTGGAAAGAAAACTCCGTATGCTCCAATTGCCGTTACCCAGAAGTGAACAAAACCAAGGTTCTTATTCATCATTCTTCCAAACATCTTAGGGAACCAGTGGTAAACCCCAGCTAACAATCCATAAAGTGCAGAGATACCCATTACCAAGTGGAAGTGAGCAATTACAAAATACGTATCGTGAACGTTAATATCTAGCGTACTATCTCCTAATATGATTCCAGTTAAACCACCAGTGATAAAGGTAGAAACGAAACCAATAGAAAATAACATGGCTGGATTCATTTGTAGATTCCCTTTCCAAAGAGTCGTAATCCAGTTAAATGCTTTTACTGCAGATGGAATTGCAATTAACAATGTTGTAAAGGTAAACACAGATCCTAAGAATGGATTCATCCCTGAGATAAACATGTGGTGACCCCAAACAATTGTAGATAAAAATGCAATTGCCAAGATAGAAGCAATCATCGCTCTGTATCCAAAAATTGGTTTACGAGAGTTGGTTGCCATAATTTCTGAAACCAGACCCATTGCAGGTAAGATTACAATATATACTTCCGGGTGTCCTAAGAACCAGAATAAGTGTTCGAATAATACAGGAGAACCACCTTGATGACTTAAAACTTCTCCTTGAATAAAGATATCACTTAAGAAGAAGGAAGTTCCAAAACTTCTATCCATGATAAGCAATAATGCTGCTGAAAGTAAAACTGGGAAAGAAACCACACCAATAATAGCAGTTACAAAGAACGCCCATATTGTAAGAGGTAATCTAGTCATAGACATACCAACAGTTCTAAGGTTTATCACAGTTACTATGTAATTCAAAGATCCCATTAAAGAAGACGCAATGAAAATAGCCATAGAAGACAACCAAAGTGTCATCCCCATACCAGATCCACCAATTGCTTGAGGTAAGGCACTTAGAGGAGGATAAATTGTCCATCCTGCAGATGCTGGTCCAGCCTCAACAAATAAAGAACTTAACATCACTACACTAGATAAAAAGAATAACCAGTAAGAGACCATGTTCAAAAAACCAGATGCCATATCTCTTGCACCAATTTGCAATGGAATTAAGAGGTTACTAAATGTACCACTTAAACCTGCTGTAAGTACAAAGAATACCATAATGGTACCGTGAATAGTAACTAAAGCTAAATAAATTTCAGGTGTCATAACTCCTCCTGGAGCCCATTTACCTAATAATGCTTCGAAGATCCAGAAAGATTGTTCTGGCCATGCTAACTGCATTCTAAATAGAACCGACATTGCGATCCCAATGATACCCATTAACAGTCCAGTAATAAGATATTGCTTAGCAATCATCTTATGATCTGTACTAAAAATATATTTTGTTATAAAGGTTTGCTTATGATGATGGTCATGACCATGGTCATCATGTGCGTGAGCTACCGTTGCGTGTCCTACTGCTGACATATCTCTTAATCTTTACTTTTAATTGTTCTTTTTTTCAACTACTGCTACCTCTTCTGTTTCCATAGGAGCTTCTTCCAACTCTACAGGAACATCTTCCTTCGTTTCTTTTTGTGCCGCCATGGTTTCACCAAAGGTTTGTTGTTCTTTCATCCAAGCATTATAATCCTCTTCGCTTTCAACAACTATCTTCATTTGCATATTATAGTGACCTTGACCACAAATCTTGTTACATAGCAAGTAATAATCAAATTCATAAGAATCTAAAGGCACTTCTCCAGCTGCCATTAATTCTTTAGACTTCTCTTTTCTGATCTCATTAATTCTTGCAACTTTTTCTACCATGTATTCACTTGCTCTAATGTCTTCAGAAGTGATCGTTGGAGTAAAACCGAACTGAGTGATCATACCTGGAACCACATTCATTTGCGCTCTAAAGTGAGGGAAAAATGCAGAGTGTAAAACATCTTGAGATCTAAACTTGAATAATACAGGTCTTCCAACAGGTAAATGCAATTCATTTATAATTACATCGTCATTCCCGTAAGAATCACTTTCGTCTACCCCAAGTTGATTCACCCCTTGAATAAAACGAACGTTCGCTTTTCCAAGAGTATTATCTTCTCCAGAATATCTCGCTCTCCAGTCAAACTGATAAGCATAAATTTCTATTACTAAAGGATCATCCTCTTCGTTGATATTCATAATATCAGACCAAGTGAATAAACCATAGATAATTAAACCAGCTAAAACAATAACAGGAATAATAGTCCAGATAAATTCTAGTTTATCATTATCTGCAAAAAACAAAGCTTTTTTACCTTTTTCACCACGATACTTATAAGCGAACCAGTGAAGTAATCCTTGAGTAAGCACTTGCACGAACATAATAAGTGCAATAGAGATAAACATTAAGTTATCTACTTCACTACCGTGTTCAGATGAAGCTTCTGGCAAATAGAATTTACTGTAATGCCAGAAACAGTAAATAGAAATAACATATAGAAAGACCACGAACATGAGCATTAGATACCCATTTACTTTATTGTCTTTTTCATTTGCAATTTGTGAAGAATCTGTATGAGTAGTGTCTCGAGATAGATCAAATATCTTGGACATTTGCCATACAGTTACGGCAAAAAGTGCTATTACAATGATTATTAAAAATACAGTCATTTTTTTATTTCTTCTTTAAACAATCTTTTATTAATAATGAAAATGTTTACTCTCCTTAATAAACGGATTGCGTTTCGGTAATAACGGAGCTTTTGTAAGTCCACTAAATACAATAAACACAAACAATCCTGCAAACATCAATAAAGCACTAATCTCAGGGATTCCTATAAACCATGACTCTCCAACTGTAGAAGGCATGATCATTACATAAATATCCATATAATGGCCACAAAGAATGATAATTCCAGCCATAATTACAAACAAATTAATTCGTTTATAATCACTATTCATAAGTAACAATACAGGGAACACGAAGTTCATTACAACCATTCCAAAGAACGGTAAAGTATAGTCATCTATTCTTGTTATAAAATACGTTACTTCTTCTGGGATATTCGAATACCAGATCAACATAAATTGTGAGAACCAAAGATACGTCCAGAAAATACTGAATCCAAACATGAATTTTGCTAAATCATGGATATGAGAATCATTTACATATTCTAAAAATCCTCTAGATTTAAGGTAAATAGTAACCAATGCGATCATTGTAACCGCAGATACTATCATACTTGCAAATACATACCATCCAAATAAAGTACTAAACCAGTGCGGATCTACACTCATGATCCAATCCCAAGACATCATAGATTCTGAAACTAAAAAGAATACCAAGAATCCAGCTGCAAGTTTAAAGTTTGTTTTATGTAATCTATCATCTGTAGCTTCATCTAATCTTAAAGAATTTCTTCTCATTAAATATCTAAAGATGTTCCATCCTGCAATATAGATAGCTGCTCTTATCAATAAAAATGGCACATTTAAATATGCTGTTTTATTCTGAATAAGTTCATCGTGAGCTACAACCTCCGGATCCATCCAAATAAATAAATGATTGAAATGGAATCCTGATAACGCAAGAAGTACGAACATAATGATACTTCCTGGTAATAAATAAGCCGTAATTCCTTCCATTACTCTAAACAAGACAGGAGACCATCCCGCTTGCGCTGCTTGTTGAATTGCATAAAATGCCATTGTACCAAGAGCGATCATAAAAAAGAAAAATGCAGCAATATATACAGCAGCCCAAGGCTTATTCTGCAATTGGTGCAATATGTGTTCATAATGCTCGTCCCCATGACTAGCTTCCTCGCCGTGAGCTTCTTGTCCTTCATGCCCTTCAGCAGTAACATGCGATTCTTCAGCATGCTCAGGGTTTTCAAGATGAGTATCGTTTTCTACAACTGCAACCTCTTCGGAACCATGGTGTGCATCTGCAGCCATCATTTCCTTTACATCTTCTATAGTATCTGGGGCAGCAATAAAGCCATAAACAAGGCCAATAGCTCCAACGATCATAAAAATGATCGCGGTTAATTTTAATCTACTTGATAGCGTGTACATATTAATATATCTAAGTGCAGTTATTTTTAGTTTGTACTTTCTTCGTCTTGTCCGGCATTAGCCTTAGCACCTAAAGCGGTAGCATCAGCATTAATAGCAGGAACTAGATTCTTTTTAACAGAAGCCGTATCACTCTGAAATTCTCTTTCCGGCTTCCCTTCTAGGGTTCCTTTCAATTTCATTACATAGTGATCTATTTGCCAACGTTCTTCTATAGTTGTTTGAGATGCGTAAGATCCCATAGAGTTTAAACCGTAATACATTACATGATATGTACTACCTTCAGTAATTGCTCTTCCCGCATCATCATAACTCGGTACTCCTAATATTTTTTCGCGTTCTACTAAGATCCCTTTTCCATTCCCTTGATCTCCATGACATACTGCACAGTAAATAGTGTACAACTGTTGTCCTGCAGCAATATTTTTTTCAGAATAAGGAAGCGGATTTTTTAATTGCGCTTTAGCCTGCTCGTATCCTTCATTAGTGTTTTCATAAGCGTATGGAGACCATCCACGAGGAATAGTACCTTCTACTGGTAATTTAGCTTCCTGCCCATTGGCGAAAACGTCGTACTCCCCGTAAGCTTCATAAGAAACCGGCGCATACATATCTGGAAAATATTGATAGTTTGGCTTATCCTTATTAAAACAAGAGGTAGCTGTGACTACAACTAAGAATAAAACTATTGATTTATGAAATAAACTTTTCATTCTTCTAATTAATTTTCAATTAATTTAATTTCAAGAGCTCCAGTATTGTATAAAAACTTAGAAAGTTCTTCTACACTATGGTTCGATGCATCAATTTCCATTAAGAAATGATCGTCTGTAGTTCTTACATCTGGATTTTCAGCAGCTTTAAAAGGCCATAATTTACTTCTCATATAAAAAGTAATTACCATTAAGTGAGCCGCAAAAAACACTGTTAATTCAAATATAATAGGCACAAAGGCAGGTAAGTTTTGTAAAAAGCTAAAACTTGGTTTCCCACCAATATCTTGAGGCCAGTCTGAGATCATTATAAAATTCATCATTAGGATCGCTACAGACATTCCTATTAATCCATAAATAAAAGAAGCTATTGCCAAACGAGTTGGTTCTAGTCCCATTGCTTTATCTAGACCATGAACAGGAAATGGTGTATAAATCTCTGCGATGTGGTAACGGGCGTCACGAACTTGCTTTACTGCTTGTAGCAATAAATCATCATCGGTATAAATAGCGTGTATTACTTTTGATGCCATCCTAATTAGTTATTATTAAGTTTAATTGCCTGAGCAATCCAATCTTCTCTCATAGTTTCCGAAGGGAAATTCTCGATAAGCTCATTCAATAATTCAAAATCTATAGATTCTAATCTACTTACTTGAGCAAAAGTGTAAATTCCTACCTGGTGCAAACGTTGCTGTAACATTGGTCCAGTAGCTTTTAATTTAGTAAGATCGTTTGCAGTTTGAGTTGCAGGATCGTATACTCCAATTCTTGAAAGCATTTGATCTAATTGATCTTTTTGAAATTCTGAAGTTGTTAGTCCATCTGCATTAACAGTTTCTTCATGCATATCATTATCTAAATCGTCATTCACTTTATTGTGCAAACCAGTAGCTTCATTTGCTGCTGGCTCTGCCATAAATGCAACATTTCGATGATCTGCATGATCTCCATGCTCTGCACGCAATTTCTTATACATAGCTCCAGAAGACTTCAAGATCGTTTTTACTTCTGCTTGTGCGATCACTGGGAAAGAACGAGCATATAATAAGAATAATACAAAGAAGAATCCTATGGTTCCAATAAAGATACCGATATCTACAAAAGTAGGAGAGAACATTGTCCAAGAAGATGGTAAGTAATCACGGTGCAATGAAGTCACAATAATTACAAAACGCTCAAACCACATCCCGATGTTTACTATAATAGAAATAAAGAAAGAGAACATGATACTTCTTCTTAATTTAGGGAACCACATGAATTGTGGAGAGAAAACGTTACACGTCATCATCGCCCAATAAGCCCACCAATAAGGTCCTGTAGCTCTGTTAAGGAAAGCATATTGTTCGTATTCTACACCAGAATACCAAGCAACAAACAGCTCTGTAATATAGGCACATCCAACGATAGAACCTGTAATCATAATTACAATGTTCATTAATTCAATATGTTGTATTGTGATATAGTCTTCAAGATTAGACACTTTTCTCATAATGATTAAAAGTGTGTTCACCATTGCAAATCCAGAGAATACCGCCCCAGCAACAAAATATGGTGGGAAGATAGTTGTGTGCCATCCCGGAATTACCGAAGTAGCAAAATCAAAGGATACAATAGTGTGTACCGAAAGCACTAAAGGAGTTGCCAAACCTGCAAGTACTAAGGAAACTTCCTCAAAACGTTGCCAGTCTTTTGCTCGTCCGCTCCATCCAAAAGATAGAATTCCGTAGATGCGTTTATTAAATGGAGTAATAGCTCTATCTCTAATCATTGCAAAATCTGGAAGCAAACCTGTCCACCAGAATACAAGGGAAACAGATAGGTACGTAGATATTGCAAATACATCCCAAAGTAAAGGAGAGTTAAAGTTCACCCATAACGAACCAAATTGGTTTGGTATTGGTAATACCCAATATGCTAACCATGGACGCCCCATGTGTATAATTGGGAATAATCCCGCCTGCATAACAGAGAAAATGGTCATAGCTTCCGCAGAACGGTTAATTGCCATCCTCCATTTTTGACGGAACAGTAATAATACTGCAGAAATAAGTGTTCCTGCGTGACCAATTCCTACCCACCAAACAAAGTTGGTAATATCCCAAGCCCAACCAACGGTCTTGTTTAATCCCCAAGTTCCAATTCCAGTAGAAACGGTATAAATTATACAACCTACTCCCCAAAGAAAAGCGATAAGTGAGATAGAAAAAACTATCCACCAGTGTTTATTCGCCCGACCTTCAACCGGTGCAGCCACATCTATGGTTACATCGTGATAGGTCTTATCCCCGGTAACTAAAGGCTTTCTAATAGGTGCTTCGTAATGAGACATATCCTTTTATAATTGATTCTTTACTAATTTTAATTTTTAAGCTTCTGAAGTATTTCTAACCTTAGTTTGATACATCACATTTGGCTTAGTTCCTACAGATTCCAATAAGTGATACATTCTCTTATCTTCCACCTTGTTAACGATCTTAGCTGACTTGTCATTCACATCTCCAAAGACCATAGCGCCTTTATCACATGCTGCAGAACAAGCTGTATGGAATTCACCATCTTCGATAACTCTTCCATCACGTTTAGCATCAAGGATCGTTTTTTGTGTTTTCTGAATACACATAGAACATTTTTCCATAACCCCTCTAGAACGAACAGTAACATCTGGATTCAATACCATTCTACCAAGGTCATTATTCATATGGTAGTCAAACTCATCGTTTTTAGTATAGTTAAACCAGTTGAAACGACGCACTTTATAAGGACAGTTGTTAGCACAATATCTTGTACCCACACATCTGTTATAGATCATTTGGTTCTGACCCTGACGACCGTGTGATGTTGCCGCAACAGGACATACAGTTTCACATGGCGCATGGTTACAGTGCTGACACATTACCGGCTGGAAAACCACTTGAGGATTATCTGCCGGAGCTTCCATTTCTGTTAACTGAGTCAATGACTCACCTAATCCAGAAATATCTTCTTTCTTTTCTATGTCTTCAGAAAAACTATCTTCAGAAGAATAGTATCTATCTATACGCAACCAGTGCATATCTCTAGATTTTCTTATCTCTTCTTTTCCAACAACAGGAACGTTATTTTCAGAATGACAAGCAATTACACAAGCTCCACATCCAGTACATGCATTTAAATCTATAGAAAGATTAAAGTGATGTCCTATCTCTCTATCAAAACTCTCCCAAAGATCCACCTCTGGTGAAGTAACCATGGTTTCAACATGATTTAAAGAAACTTCTGGAGTTTTGTTATATGCATTCTTTTCTTTCGTGTTAAAGATCTCCAAGGTAGTTTCCTTGATAATATCTCCACGACCCATAAGCGTATTTTGCAACTGAACACATGCAAACTCATGAATTCCGCTAGCTTTCTCAATATTCACATATTGAATAGAGCTAAAATCTTTATATAAAGGATAGGCATTTACACCTACCTGCATTTCTTCTTGAATTGCTTCTTTCTTACCATAACCTAAAGCAAGACCTACAGATCCTTTTGCTTGACCCGGTTGAATAAGAACAGGAACCTTCTTCACTTCCACACCATCCATAGTAATGTTTACATAGCTACCATTTAAGGCACCATTTGCAACATTCTCATTGATAAGACCCAGTTTATCTGCATCTTCTCTAGACATTGTTAAATAGTTATCCCAAGACGCTCTTGTAAGAGGATCTGGCATTTCCTGTAACCAAGGGTTATTGGCTTGTTGCCCATCTCCCATAGCTGTTTTTGTATAAAGGCTTAATTGAAAACCTTTACCTTCTGAAGCAGCACTTAAATTACGAACCGCACTACTTATATTGATTGTAGCACCTACAAATTCTGGAGCAGAAGTTGCGCCTGAAGCAGGAGCAGTACCTTCAAAAACACCATCATGCAATGCAGTATTCCAAGCATCTGTACCTAAAGAGCTCCAAGTTTCCTTGATATACTCGTAATAAGATTTATCAGATCCGGTCCACTTTAAAATACAATCTTGAAACTGTCTAGTATCAAACAAAGGTCTGATAGTAGGTTGCATCAAGCTGAAATTATTTTTTGTGAATTGAACATCACCCCAACTCTCTAAGTAATGAGGAGTAGCAGCGATGAATTTACACAATTTAGCAGTTTCATCTTCTTTCATTGAGAAAGCCACAGAAACTTCAATATCTTTTAATGCTTTTACAAATTCTTTTGAATTTGGCAAACTATATGCTGGATTCACCCCTGCAATTAAAATTGCACCAATGCTTCCATTCTGCATATCTTCTACCAACTTGGTAACAGCAGCAGCATCTCCTTGACGAGTCATTTTTGGATTAGCAGTATCCATCACTTGGCTACCTAAAGCCTCATTGATCTCTAAAACTAATGTTTGAGCATCTGCATCTGGAAGACCAGAAACAACCACCCCTTTACTTCCTGCTTTTCTTAATTGCGAAGCAGCCTTTACTACTGCATCGTCCAATTTACTAGAAAGGTTACCGCTAGAAGAAGCTCCAGAAACATATCCGTATAAAGCAGCTAAAACCGCACGTTGTTGTGCTGGAGTAACTGGAACTCGCTTATCTGCATTTGCTCCAGATAAAGACATATTAGATTCGAACTGAATATGACGAGACATTTTTCCTTTTTCAGGAGTTCTTGTCTTTGCATAACCAGCATCATATCCACCACCTTGCCAATCTCCCAAGAAATCTGCACCAACCGAAACAATTGTTCCAGCTTTAGAGAAGTCATAGTTAGCTAAGGCTCTAGATCCATATTTAGATTGGTAAGCAGTTAACGCAGCATCATCAGAAACTGTATCATATACAACGTGACGTGCATTCCCGAATTTACCAGAAAACTCATTAATTAATTTTGAAGTAGATGGGCTCGCAAAAGATTGAGTTAAAAGAACAACTTCTCCGGTCACTCCTTTCAATGCATCTCCAACTTGCTTATCAAAATCTTCCCAAGACAAATTTTGGCCATTAGCCATTGGTCTTTTCACTCTCTTACTATCATATAATGAAAGTACAGAAGCATTCACTCTCGCGTTTGCACCAGCTCTTCCAGCAGATAGTGTATTGTTATCAATTTTAATTGGACGTCCTTCGCGAGTTTTAACCAGAACACTAGAGAAGTCAAAACCATCTGCAATCGTAGTTGCATAATAGTTTGCTATTCCAGGCACAATTCTTTCTGGTTGCACTAAATAAGGAATGGATTTAATAACCGGACCTTCACAAGCTGCTAAAGAAGCAGCTGCCGTACTAAAACCAACATATTTAAGGAAATCACGACGAGTTGTAGAAGAACTACTTAAAGAATCCTTATCACCTAAAAATTCATCGGTAGGGATATCTTCTGCAAACTCTTTTTGTTGGAGCGTCTCAACAATAGAGCTATCTTCATTTAGCTCTTCAACACTTTTCCAGTATTTCTTGTTTGATGACATATATATCTAGATATTACTTCTTAATTAATTACCCGATTACTCAGGCCTGACTTTTTTATTAATAGTGGCATTTACCACATTCCAAACCACCTAACTGAGCAGCAGTCAATTCCTCTACTCCGTATTTTTTAGATAACTCTTCGTGAATCTTTTCGTAGTACTCATTACCAGCCATCTTCACATTAGTTTCTCGGTGACAGTTAATACACCATCCCATAGTTAATGGAGCATTTTGATAAACAACTTCCATTTCCTGAATTGGACCATGACATTTCTGACATTCTATTCCCGCAACAGAAACGTGCTGAGAGTGATTGAAATATGCGAAATCTGGTAAATTGTGAATTCTAACCCATTTAACAGGTTTAGTCTCCCCAGTGTAGGCCTGATTTGCAGGATCCCAACCAGTTGCTTCATATAATTTCTTGATCTCTTTATCGTAGAATTCTTTCGTGTAATCTTCTGTTGCAGTTGCTTCAGCAACTTCACCAATAGATTTATGACAGTTCATACAAACATTAAGAGAAGGAATCCCAGAAGTCTTAGATGTTCTAGCAGAAGAGTGACAATACTTACATTCTACCTGATTATCTCCCGCATGAATTCTATGAGAGAAATGAATTGGCTGAATTGGTTGATAACCTTGATCTACTCCAACTTGCATAAAAAATCCATAAACCATATATCCACTAGCAAGCAATACAACAATTGCTGTAACTAAAACTAAGAATTGGTTTTCTACGAAAGATCTATATAATGGTTTTCTCTTTTCTTTAACCGGAAGTTCCACTCCACTTGCAGTAGCAAAGTTTCTAAGAGTTTTATTCACTAAGAATAATACCACAAGAAGCATTACAAGAACAAATGCCAAAATCATTAGAATAACATTATTGGAAACACCACCACCTGAAGCGCCGCCATCTGTAGCACCACCACCTGCAACAACAGGAGGAGTTGGTTTTGGCTGCTCAACATAAGCAAGAATATCTCCAATCTCCACTTGAGTTAACTGCGGAAAAGCCGGCATTGCCGTCTTATTGTATTCTTCATAAATAGCAACTGCCTTAGCATCTCCAGACGCGATCATTTCAGCTGAGTTACTAATCCAAGACTCTATCCACTCTATAGAATGTCTATCAGTAACTCCATTAAGAGCTGGCCCTATAGATTTTGAATAAGGCTTGTGACATGCAGCACAAAGTGAATTGAATAATGCTTTACCATTTGCAGCGTCTCCAGAACCGGGTTCTGAAGCAACAGCCTCTATAGCCTGCTCATCTCCAGCCGCAGCTTGATCTTCTTGAGCAAAGTTAAAATTGGTAAAAGATAGCAGAAACACTACTGATAATAGTAGTAATCTGGATGTTGAATGGCGGAATTTCACCTTTTTCATATTGTAAGTTGAATTAACGTCTTATGTTTGGCACGATATTTTATAACTAACATTAATAAATAGTTACTAAATAAAATAGGTATCGCACCCCTAAATTCAGGCACAAAAGTAACACTTAAAGTCGATTTGGGAAATGTTGCATAAGTGTTAACACGTAATTTATATTAGTTCTAAATAATAAATTCACACCTCAATCAGTTATTTAATTTTACTTTTACATCAAACCTTTTTATAATGAGAATATTAAAAATTAAAGATTGTTTTTTTATATGTCTTTTCCTATTCGGAATGCAACAAATTGCAGTAGCACAAACAGGAAAAGTTAGCATTCAACAAGATGCAAACATCCCCAATTTACTAGAAATGAAGTCGGAGATGACCAAAGACGGAAAATTTGGTGAACGTTATAAGATCCAACTGTATTACGGCGATAATAATTCTGCGAGTGATGTAATCAAGAGATTTAGATCTCTTTATTCTGAATGGCCTTCACAAATAATCTACGAAACACCTAACTATAAAGTTTGGATCGGGAATTTTAGAAACCGCTTAGAAGCAGATCGTGCGCTTATGAAGGTGAAAGGAGATTTTCCATCAGCATTTATTCCAAAACCTCAGAGAAGTTAATTCTTTCTTATTTCACAAAACCTAAGTCCCATAGAAATATGGGGCTTTTTTTTATTACTAAAATTTTTCAGTTCATTCAGAATGATATTTTTAAATTATTAAAATTCATTTAGCTGTTTCGATAGGCTCAAGATGACGTTTTAAAATTGTTGTCAGGCTGAGCCTGTCGAAGCCGATTAGAAAACAATAAGTTCCTTTAGCAAAACTGGAATTTAGATAGCCATGAATTAAGATCCTGAAATGAATTCAGGATGACATTTGGATTTTCTGTCAGGCTGAGCCTGTCGAAGCCTATTGGAAAGCAATAAGTTCCTTTCGCAAAAACTGGAATTTGGATAGCCATGAATTAAGATCCTGAAATGAATTCAAGATGACGTTTTAAAGCTGTTGTCAGGCTGAGCCTGTCGAAGCCGATTAGAAAACAATAAGTTCCTTTAGCAAAACTGGAATTTAGATAGCCATGAATTAAGATCCTGAAATGAATTCAGGATGACATTTGGATTTTCTGTCAGGCTGAGCCTGTCGAAGCCTATTATAAAACAATAAGTTCCTTTCGCAAATATTGGAATTATCATAGCAATGAATTAAAATCCTGAAATGAATTCAGGATGACGTTTTAAAGTTGTTGTCAGGCTGAGCCTGTCGAAGCCTATTATAAAATTATACGCTCATTTAGCAATAAAGCGATTACCAAAGCCACATTCTAGGATCCTGAAATGTTTTCAGAATGACGACTTAAACATCCTTACGACTGTCGTTCCGACCCAAGATAATATCTTGATTATTGTCATTATCAAAGAGATCCTTCGACAGGCTCAGGATGACGTTTTAAGTTGTTGTCAGGCTGAACTTGTCGAAGTCACTTGAAAAACAATAAGTTCCTTTCTAAAATAATAGAATTAAAATAACCCGAAGCTAAGATCCTGAAATGAATTCAGGATGACGTTGGGAATTTTTTGTCAGGCTGAGCCTGTCGAAGCCTATTATACAATTATACGCTCATTTAGCAATAAAGCGATTACCAAAGCCAGATTCTAGGATCCTGAAATGAATTCAGGATAACGTGGATTAAAATAAAACAAAATTTCAGAAATCGAAAAAGGCTGTTCAGATAAAATCCAAACAGCCTTTTCTATATTAATAAGAAATTACTTTTACTTCTTCATTTTCTTCTTCACAGCAATCTCTCTATATCCTTCAATTATATCACCTTCTTTAATATCATTGTAGTTCTTAATTTGCATACCACAATCATATCCTTTAGCAACTTCCTTCACATCATCTTTAAATCTTCTAAGTGCAATAAGGTCACCTGTGTGAACTACTACTCCATCACGAATCAATCTAATACCTTCATTTCTGTAGATCTTACCAGCTGTAACCATACAACCTGCGATCGTTCCAATTTTAGATATTTTGAATAATTCTCTGATCTCTGCAGTACCTGTGATCTCTTCTTTCATCTCTGGAGATAACATTCCCTCCATTGCATCTCGAAGATCATTGATCGCATCGTAGATGATTGAATATGTTCTGATATCGATTTCTTCCTTATCTGCTATTTGTCTTGCATTTCCTGCAGGACGAACATTAAATCCGATGATAACCGCATCTGAAGCCGAAGCTAATAACACATCACTCTCTGTAATTGGACCAACTCCTTTATGTATAATATTAACCTGAATCTCTTCAGTAGATAATTTCTGGAAACTATCTGTTAATGCTTCTACTGAACCATCCACATCACCTTTCAAGATAATATTGATCTCTTTAAATTCACCCAAAGCAATACGTCTTCCAATTTCATCTAAAGTAATATGACGTTGAGTTCTAACAGACTGCTCTCTTTGTAACTGAGTACGTTTTGCTGCGATATCTTTAGCTTCACGCTCATCGAGCATTACTCTAAATTTATCACCAGCTTGTGGCGCTCCATCTAATCCTAAGATTGAAACTGGAGTAGAAGGTGTTGCAACTTCAACATCTTTCCCTCGCTCATCTTGCATTGCTTTGATCTTACCACTATGGCGACCAGCCAATACATAATCACCTAATTTTAAAGAACCATCTTGCACTAGAATAGTAGAAACATATCCTCTTCCTTTATCCAAGAAAGCTTCAACAACTGTACCTCTAGCTGGTTTATCTGGATTAGCAGTTAATTCTAAGATCTCTGCTTCCAACAATACCTTTTCAAGTAATTCCTTAACACCATCTCCTGTTTTAGCAGAAATATCGTGAGATTGGATTTTCCCTCCCCAGTCTTCTACAAGAAGATTCATTTGAGCTAATTGCTCTTTTATTTTTTCTGGATTCGCCGCTGGCAAATCAGATTTATTTATTGCAAAAATAATTGGAACTCCTGCTGCCTGAGCGTGAGAGATCGCTTCTTTTGTTTGAGGCATCACATCATCATCTGCTGCAATTACAATAATTGCAATATCTGTAACCTGTGCACCCCTAGCACGCATCGCGGTAAAGGCTTCGTGACCTGGAGTATCCAGAAATGCCATTTTTTGACCGCCACTTAATTCTACTCCGTATGCACCAATATGTTGTGTAATTCCACCGCTTTCACCTGCAATTACATTTTCTTTACGTATATAATCTAATAAAGATGTTTTACCGTGATCTACGTGTCCCATCACCGTAACGATTGGAGCTCTAGGTTTAAGATCTTCCGGATTATCTTTTTCTTCTTCTGCTGCTTCTTCAATATCTGCGGAAACAAACTCAACTTCATAATCAAATTCACTAGCAACAATAGATAAGGTCTCAGCATCTAAACGCTGATTCATCGTTACCATCATCCCAAGAGACATACATGCAGAGATAATTTTAGTTACCGGCACATCCATCATAGTTGCAACTTCACTTACAGTAACAAACTCTGTTACTTTTAGGATCTTGCTATCTATTTCTTGCTGTGCAGCATCATCTTCTGTACGTTGACGGTGTTGATCACGTTTTCCTCTTCTATATTTAGCTCCCTTACCTTTGCTAGATTTCCCTTGAAGTTTTTCTAAGGTTTCCCTTACTTGTTTTTGTACTTCTTCTTCACTAGGTTCTTCTTTAACAATAGCAGGTCTTGCTGGTCTTTTACCTCCAGGTCCTCCACCAGCACGAGATTTGCTGAATGTACCAGCAGGTGCCGCCGTTCCAGGCTTCACATCTTTGCTAATTCTACGACGACGTTTTTTATTCTTGTCGTCTGCAGCCGCTTTTTTATCGTCCTTCTTTTTAACCGGTTTCTTGAACTTAGAAAGATCTATCTTTTCACCAGTAAAATTTGGACCACTTAATTTTGCGTAATTTGTTTTAAGAGTGGCAGATTCAGGATCTTTTTCAGCTCCTTCTTCACCTTCTGCTTTAGGAGCAGTTTCACTACCAATTTTACCAGAAGCAACCTTTTCTTCGGTCTTTTCCTCTTCAACTTTTGGAGCTTCCTCTTTTTTAGTTTCCGCTTTTGGAGCTTCCACTACCTCTTTAACCTCTGCTTTCTCTGAAGTTTTAGCTTCCTCCTTAGGTGTTTCCACAGCAGGTTTCTCAGCTTCAACAACTTTAGGCTTTTCAGCTTCCACTTTAGCAGGAGCTTCTTCAGCTTTTTCAGGCTTAGGAGTTTCCACTTTTGGAGTTTCAACCACAGGTTTTTCAACTTCTGGCTTTTTCTCTTCAGCTTTCTTATCTGTACCAGGTTTTTTATCCAAGTCGATCTTACCAACTTGCTTAGGTCCTTCTAATTTAGCTCTAGCACTTACAACTTCTTGCTTCTTAACTTCATCCTTCCGTTTGTCGTCAAGCTCTTTTTCACGAGCTAGACGCAATTCCTCCTTCTCCTTGCGCTTCTCTTCCCCAACTTCTTTGGACTGCACCTTTTTGCTCTTATCTGTCTGAAATTGATCAGCTAAGACTTGGTAAATACCCTCCGAAATTTTGGTGGTAGGACGTGCCTCTATTTCGTGTCCTTTGGAATTTAAAAATTCCACAGCACGATCTAGCGAAATATTGAATTCACGTAGTACCTTGTTTAATCGCATTGTTTTTGCTTCAGCCATAAATTGCCTCTAATTTAACCTCTTATTTTATTATTATCAATCAAAAAAAATTGATATTTATTCAAATTCATTTCTTAACACTTGAATCACTTGAAGTACAGTCTCTTCTTCAAGATCTGTTCTTCTAACAAGATCATTCACATCTTGTTCCAAAATACTCTTCGCAGTATCTAAACCGATTTTCGCAAATTCCGCGATCACCCAATCTTCGATCTCATCAGAAAATTCTGTAAGCTCTACATCTTCTTCTCCACCATCTCTAAACACGTCGATCTCGTACCCAGTAAGTTGACCCGCAAGCCTTATATTGTGACCTCCACGACCAATCGCTTTAGAAACTTCTTCTGGTTTAAGTATCACTTCTGCATGTTTTGTTTCTTCATTTAATTTGATAGAAACAATTTTTGCAGGACTTAAAGCCCTTGTTATAAATAATTGATCGTTACTAGTATAATTAATAACATCTATATTCTCATTGCCCAATTCACGCACAATACTGTGGATTCTTGAACCTTTCATCCCCACACATGCTCCAACAGGATCTATTCTATCATCGTAAGAATCTACAGCAACTTTCGCTTTTTCTCCTGGAATACGAACCACTTTTTTAACTGTGATCAAGCCATCAAAAACTTCAGGAATCTCCTGTTCGAATAATTTCTCTAGGAAAACTGGAGCAGTACGCGACATAATAATTTGTGGCTTACTTCCTTTTAATTCTACGCTTTCTATAATTCCACGAACATTTTCTCCTTTTCTGAAAAAATCTGAAGGGATCTGTCTGTCTTTTGGAAGTATGATCTCATTTCCTTCATCATCCAACAATATTATTGCTCTATGACGAATATGGTGAACTTCTGCAGTATAAATTTCTCCTTCAAGCTCTTTAAACTGCTTATAAATATTTGTATTATCATGCTCATGAATCTTAGCAATAAGGTTTTGACGTAACGCCAAAATAGACCTTCTTCCTAAATCCATCAACTTCACTTCTTCAGATACATCTTCTCCAACTTCAAAATCAGGCTCAATTCTTCGAGCTTCTGCTAAAGATATCTCTTGATTTGGGTCTTCTACTTCTCCATCTGCAACTACAATACGGTTTCTCCAAATCTCTAAATCCCCTTTATCAGGATTTACAATGATGTCAAAGTTATCATCTTCACCATATTTTTTCTTTAAAGCACTTCTGAAAACATCTTCCAAAATTGCCATTAAAGTTACTCGATCTATCAGCTTATCGTCTTTAAATTCTGAAAAAGACTCTATTAAAGCGATATTTTCCATATCAAATTATTATTAAAATGTTATCACAACTTTAGCTTCCAAAATGTCTTGAAATGCTATTGTAGCTTCTTTATCTACGGTCACTTTTCCTTTACCAACTGGCTTTGGCTCTCTTGCCTGCCACTCTATGGTAATTCCATCTTCTGAAACTTGCTGTAATTTTCCCTCAAATTTATTAGAATTTGTTTGGACAGCCAGTGTTCTTCCGATATTTTTTTTATACTGCCTTGGGAATTTCAAAGGTTCTGTAGCACCTGCTGAAGCAACCTCCAATGAAAATTCTATTTCATCTTCATCTAGCTCACCTTCAACTTTCCTACTTACCGCCACACAATCACTTACTGTTACCCCATTATCCCCATCAATGATCACACTAATGTGATTTTGATCAGAAATATTTAAGGCTATTAAAAATAAGGAATTATTTTCGTGAAAGGCTTCTTCCAATAAATTTTCTACTCTCTCCTGCAACATAATGGTTATAAAAAGAGGGGACTTTTCGTCCCCTCGCTGTATTTATTTTCGTTTCAACGCTGCAAATATAATAAAAATTATTGAAGAATTGAAACAGCTTTGTAAATGAAATTTAATTCGTAATTTTAATAAGACAATCATTTTTAAACCTTTACCATGAAAAGAATCCTTGTTCCAACAGACTTTTCAGCTCAATCTGAAATCGCACTGAAAGTTGCTACCCAATTAGCGAATCGTTTTAATGGAGAAATTTTTCTTTTACATATGCTGGAATTGCCTCTTCAACTTGTAAATCCTGTTAGCGGAAGTAGCTCCCAAGACTTACCTGAAGCATTGTTTTTCATGAAGTTAGCAAAGAGCAAGTTTAAAAAATTAATAGACTCTCCTTTTTTAGAGGGAATAAAAGTTCATGATATTGTAGAATTCCATCAAGCTTTTGATGGGATTATGGAAGTAAGTAAAGAACATAATTGCGATCTTATTGTAATGGGTTCTCATGGATCCAGCGGAATAAAAGAAGTTTTTATTGGCTCGAATACAGAAAAAGTTGTTCGAAATTCCACCATTCCGGTACTAGTAATTAAAAATGAACACGAAGAATTTAACATTAATAACTTCGTTTTTGCGACAGATTGCGATTTAGAACATAAACATACCTTAAATAAAGCTATCCAATTTGCAAATAAGATAAATGCGCATTTACATCTAGTCTATATAAATACAGCTAACAATTTTAAAACCTCTCTCGAGGCTACAGAATGTTTAACAGACTTCGTGAAAGGAGAGAATATAGATAATCATAGCCTAAATGTCTATAATGATGTAAGCGTAGAAAAAGGCATTCTTAATTTTGCGAAAAGTATTGATGCTGGATTAATAGGTATTAGTACTCATGGAAGAAAAGGATTAGCACATTTCTTTAACGGAAGTATTAGTGAAGATCTGGTAAATCATGCAAACAGACCGGTGATCACTTTTAAGATCTAAAGAAAACTTTTAAGTGCTCCATTACGAATGCACAACCATAAGAAATTCCAAAAAGACTTAGTTTTATCTCTAGTAGCTTCTATATTCTTTTGATCCATTTTCTTATTAGACACATCGTTCTTTAAAATTAAATTGGCTAAGCCAGAGAGGATCTTATTTTTACGAACACCATCTTTTTTAAGTATTTCCACCTTAAAGTCATGATATTGCAATCGAGTATCTCCTAATGCGTTATCATTATTTCCATAAAAATTAAAAAACATAGAAGATATCTCTCCTTCCACCTCTATATTTAAGGCTGGCTTTAAAAACGAATTCATAGCTCCAGCAGATATGCCAGCCAAGTTTCCAGAAAAATTGAATTTATCTTCAGGATCCTTAACATTAAATTCCATATTAAAATTCAAATTAGACTCACCCATAAATTTTGCTTTCGCAGTGAGGGTAGATTTTGGAAAATCCTGTGACTCCATATTTAAATTTGAAATATTGGCGATAGTCACATCCATTTTAGAGAACATCACTTTCCCAGGTGGCTTCCCTTCTAAAGATTTTTCCTCATAAACAATATTTGAATTAGAAATTTGAATTTTATCAAACTTCAATTTAGTTTCAAGTTCCCTTAATTTCTTACTATATAAAGGTTTTATTGAAAAATCGTCTGGTAAAAGTTTATTCCTATAAATATTAAATGAAGCATTCTCTACCGAAGTTTCAGCACTTTCTAATTGTAACTTATCTCCATTAAAGCCCCATGTGAAATCTTTCAACTTAATTACGGGGATATCCAGTTCGAATCTATCATTTTCAATTCTCTGCCTTTTATCAAATTCCACTTTGCTATACTTAGGGATCACTTTTAAGTTTGAAATATTCAACAAGCCTTTATCTAGCTGTAGTTTTTCAACTTGAAGGTCGTGATAAGCATCTAAAGAATAAATTAAGGAATCACTGTCTAGAGAAACCTCTCGAAAATTAAATGGGATTTTGTTTTTAAGGCTTTGCTTAGTAATATGAAGATCGTAAATATCCATATTTCTTAATGAAACATATAAACCTTCTTTTAAAGTATCATTTCCAGTAATCTTTAGTTGGCCATCTTTAATTACTAAATGTTTGATCTTTATGTCTTCTTTAAAATCCTTTTTTGAGGTCTCATCCTTATTAGCTTTTGGAGTTATAGATGGAGTGATAAGAATTTCGGGTTTATTAAAAACAATTCTATCGAATACAATTTTCTTGGTGGAGAAATACTCCTTGTAATCTAAGTCGATCACCCTTAACTCTTCAGAACTAATGATTGCCCTTCCTAACTTCAAGCTGGGCTTTGAAACCACTGAGCTACCTTTAAGAATATCTACTGTTATATCCTTATATTCAACATTAGAATTTGTTAACTCCTTCTCTATTCCTGTCTTAATTTTTTGTTTAACTATTTTATTGGCAAAAAACACTAGACCAAACAGAACAAATAATCCAATAAAAGTATAAAGTAAAATCTTGTATTTTTTATCCACTATCTAAGTTGTTATAACGCCAATTTACAAAGGCATGGAGTTTTCTTGAATTGCGTTATGTATAATTTAACTTATTTTCCTTTAAGCTACTGAAAACCCATACGTTAAATTTAAGTCAAATTGTAATTATTCTAATAAAATGAAGACTGAAGGTATTATATTTGAGAAAATAATTTAAGAACGTATAAAACCCTTATTTCACCAAAATGATATTTAAATTAGCAATAAAGATTGTGTTTTTAGCCATAGAAATATTCCTTGGCTTTTACAGTTTGGTCATGACAGATAGTTTAGGAATGAAATTTTTATTTTTCGCTTTCACTGCTGTAATTATTGCTTTTGCTATTACAAAACTCACAAATAAGATTTTACCTTCAGATATAGATTCTTTTCCTAATGACGAACTTATATCTGAAAACTATATTGAAAAGAAAATTCAGCATTAAATTAAATTATAGCCTAAGTTGTTGTTAAGATTGAAAGTGATATTGGCTATAATTTGGAAAATCCGATGAAATTAATTTCATCGGATTTTTTTTACAAGTACTTATGAAGATCATTTGCATTTCTGACACACACAATAAACACGAGAAATTAATACTTCCCAGTGGAGATTGTATAGTTCATGCAGGGGACTTTACAGAAGCAGGCACAAAAAGAGAAACTATTAGCTTTTTAGAATGGTTTTCTTCAACCCCATATAAGCATAAGGTTCTCATAGCAGGAAATCATGATTTCTATTTTCAGAAAAAGAATCATAAGCTAGATCAAATAATCCCAGATAACATTCATTATTTGGAAGACAGTGGAGTTACAATTGAAGATGTAAATTTCTGGGGCTCCCCATATACACCCGGGGATAAAAGCTGGGCTTTTACTAAAGATCGGGGAAGACCAATTTCTAAGCATTGGAACAAAATACCTCTGGATACAAATGTCTTGATCACCCATACTCCTCCTTTTGGTATTCTAGATGAACTAGACAACAAAACGATGATTGGATGTAAAAATCTAACAGAGAGATTAAAGGAATTAAAGATCTCCCATCACATATTTGGACATGTCCATAATGATTATGGAAAGGTGAAAACCGAGAGAATCACGTATATCAATTCCTCCTCCATAGACCAATCTTATAGAATAATAAATACCCCAATTTCAATTATTCATCGGTAGGCTTCCTATATACCTGTTTAAAGGCTCGATTTGTTAATTAATTGCTAATCAGTTAAATGTTAGGTTTTTATTAACATTATGATGTGTAGCTTTGCTTTTCCAAATAATGCTTTTATTAACCGTAATGAACTTGAATATGCAAAATTTTACCCTAGACGTAATCTTAGAAGATGTTAAGAATTTGATCTCTTATAGTATTACCAATCAAGACGTAGATAACTCTAAGTTTGAAAGCTTACACAAAGCAATTATTAAAAGATATTTTGACGCCAAGAAAGTTAAAATCAATTATGCAGATCAGACCGTAGATCTTCAATTACCTGTAGCAAAAGCAAAGTACACTCCTATCACTTTTGAGTGCTTAGATCTAGGAAGCTTTATTCAATCTTGTATAAAAACAGATGAAAATAGCCTTTATTTCTATCAGAATTTACTTACTCATTATAATATTGTGAGCGCAGCTTAAGATTTAGGAAATCATAAATAACAAAAAGCCCTTAACTTTAAAGTTAAGGGCTTTTTGTATTTTTAACTTTAGAGAAAGATAGTTTAATCAAGTAAAACAAATCCTATGAAAAGCAATTTTAGTGATATAATAAAAGGAGACACACCTGTATTAGTAGATTTTTATGCCGACTGGTGCGGACCATGCAAAACTTTGGCTCCTATCTTAAAAGAAGCTAAGTCTTCTCTTGGAGATAAAGTGAAAATAGTGAAAATAGATGTTGACAAAAACCAAGAGCTATCTTCCCAATATCAGGTAAGAGGCGTGCCCACATTAATACTTTTTAAAGACGGAAAACAACTTTGGCGACAGTCTGGAGTTGTCCCAAAACAGGAGATCGTGAGAATCATTGAGTCACATTCATAAATAAGGAGTGAAGAGACAAAAGTGAAGAGTGAAGTACCTTTTTGAAAATTAAATTTTTTCTTACTTATTCAGGCGCCCACAAATAATTACATCATATCTTTAATTAGATAATAGCACACAAAAAAACCCGAACAAAATGTTCGGGTTTTTTTATTGAAAATGATCCACTAGAGCTTCCTCGACAGACAAAGCACAGGCTCCTAAATTGGGCTCAGAGCTCCCATAACTACGGGGATCTCGCCCAACAAAATTAAACACAAAAAAACCCGAACATAAATATTCGGGTTTTCTATTGAAGTTGGCCTACTAGGGCTCGAACCTAGACTCTTCTGTACCAAAAACAGACGTGTTGCCAGTTACACCATAGGCCAGTATTTCAATACGGGTGCAAATTTAAAACAAACTTTATTTTACACAAACATTTTTCAACTTTTTTATAATTTTTTTTTCGTTTTTATGATTTTCAGGCTCATTAAAAAATATTCGCTTTTAAGCCCCGTTATAAATACATTCCTGTAATTATTCTTAAATTCGCCTCATCATACTCAATATGCGCATAATATGACAGATTTTAACTTTGGTAAATGGAACAAAATACTAGGATGGCTGGTATTTGTAATCTCTCTTACTACGTATTGGTTAACCGTTGAACCCACGGCAAGTTTTTGGGATGCCGGGGAATACATAGCTACGGCAGCAAACTTAGAAGTTGGTCACCCGCCAGGAGCACCTCTTTATCAGATGATGGGCGCATTTTTCTCCACTTTTGCACCAGAAGCAGGACAAATTGCACTCTTAGTTAATATGATGTCTGGTTTGGCTAGTGCCTTCACCATTCTCTTTATGTTTTGGTCTATCGTACTCTTACTTCAAAAAGTTACTGGACCAGTAGTAGGCTTAAGCGATAGCAAAAAGATCGCTATTCTAGGAAGTGCCTTAGTTGGTTCGTTAGCCTTCACCTTCACAGATAGCTTTTGGTTTAATGCTGTAGAAGCAGAAGTATATGCCATGGCTGCCTGTATGATGTCTATTCTATTTTATCTTGGCTTATTGTGGGAAAGAGATATGTTCGCGCCTCGTGGAAACAGATGGGTGATCTTGATCTCCTTTGTTGTAGGTCTTTCCTTCGGAATTCACTTTATGGGACTTCTTACCATCCCAGCTATCGGATTCTTATATTACTTCAAAAATTATAAGAAAATAACAATTAAAAATTTCATTATTGCCAACATCGCAGTAGTGGCGGTTCTGATGTTCATCTTTAAATTGCTTTTACCATATACGCTTACATTTTTTGCTACTGCTGAAGTTTTCTTTACCAATTCTATTGGACTTCCTTTTAACTCGGGAACCATTATAGCGCTTTTGGTTATAATAGCTGCATTTTACTTCGGAATACAGTATACTCTGAGAAAAAATTATTTCCAGCTTAATACACTACTCCTTTCTATTCTATTTATACTAATTGGTTTCTCTAGTTGGACAATGCTTCCGATTCGTGCCAATGCAAATACAGTGATCAACGAGAATAGTCCAGATAATGCACGTGAATTATTGGCTTATTATAATAGAGAACAATATGGAGAGACTCATTTATTCTATGGTCCACAGTTTACTGAAATGTATAGCGGCCTGGATCCAGACAACCCATATTTAGACGATGCTCCTAATTATGAAAAAGATAAAGAACTTGGGAAATACGTAATTGTTAATGATTATAAAAACGCTCGTCAGAATTTGGAAGACAGTCATAAAACCGTTCTTCCTAGAATGTGGAGCACCCAGCATGCTGCTAATTACATGCAATTTACTGGGCCTTTACAATTCACTGTTAAACAAGAGTACCAGAGTGAAGAACAGCTGCTTACTGCAATTGCTGAATTCAGAAAAAATGTGGCTCTTGGAAGAGTAGATAATGAAGGTTATCATACTTTCTTAAATCAGTTTAGTGAATATCTAATCATAGAAAAACCATCTTTCGGATCTAACCTTAGCTACCTATTTGAATATCAGTTCGGTTATATGTACTGGCGTTATTTTATGTGGAATTTTACTGGAAGACAGAATGATGTTCAAGGTCAATATTCCGATACTGATGGAAATTGGTTAAGCGGAATTAAATTTATAGATGAGATGAGATTAGGTTCTCAAGACAATCTTCCATCAGATATGAAGAATAACAAGGCTCGAAATACGTATTTCTTTCTGCCTTTCATATTGGGACTTATCGGACTTTTATTTCATTTCAAAAGAGATAAAAAAGGATTTTGGGTATTAATGGTGTTTTTCCTTTTTACAGGGATCGCCTTAAAGATCTATTTAAATGAACGCCCTTTTGAACCAAGAGAGCGTGATTATGCTTTGGTGGGCTCCTTTTATGTGTTTGCCATCTGGATAGGATTTGGGGTATACGCTATCTTTGATTCTATTAAAAAATATTTAAAACCATCTCTTGCGGCACCAGTAGCAATTGTAGCCTGCCTTTTAGCAGTGCCAACAGTTTTAGCTTCTCAAAACTGGGATGATCACGACAGATCCGACAGGTATTCTGCTCTAGCAATGGCCAAAATGTATCTAGATTCCGTAGACGAAAATGCCATATTATTCACTATTGGAGATAATGACACTTTTGCGCTATGGTATGCCCAACAAATTGAAGGCTACCGGAAAGACGTACGTATAGTTAACACCAGCCTTTTTGCTACAGATTGGTATATCTCTCAAATGAAGCGCAAGGCCTGGGAAAGCGATCCTATCCCCTCTCAGCTAGAATATAAACAATACCGAGCGGGAACTAATGAATTCGTCATGTATCAGCAAGTTACTAAAGATACTATGGCAATTCAAAATTGGATGAACTGGATTGCAAGTGATAATCCGGGAACTCAAGGGCAGCTACAAAGTGGGCAAGTAGTAAATACGTTCCCTACCAAAAACATCAGAATTCCTGTGAATAAAGAGGTGGTTCTTAAAAATGGCGTTGTCGCCCAAATAGATGCAGATCTTATTGTAGATAACATTTTTATAGAGCTAAATGGAAATGTGATCTATAAGAACAGGCTTCTAATGCTGGATATAATAGCAAACAATAATTGGGAACGCCCTATCTACTTCACTGGAGGTAGTTACGGGGACGATGATTATTTATGGATGAAAGATTATCTTCAGTTAGACGGAGTAGCCTATAAATTAGTTCCAATCCAAACTCCATTAAGTCCGCGTAATCCATATGAAATGGGCCGCGTAGATTCAGAAAAAATGTACCAGATCGCAAAGAACTGGGATTGGGGAAATATGGAGGATACTACTATTTATCACGATCCAGAAACAAGAAAGAACTCTATCACGTATAGAAGTAATTTAGGAAGATTGATCGAGCAACTTTTAATTGAAAATGACACTGCAAGGGCTAAAGAAATGATTGATCTTGCAATGGAGAAAATGCCTGTAGATTATTATGGGTACTACACACTTCTTGAACCTTATATAACTGGCTATTTTGAAGTTGGCGAACCTGAGAAGGCAAAAGAACTTTGGACGAAGGTTGCAGCTAAGTATCAAGAAAATCTAAAATATTATAGCGGATGGAAGGAAGAGCGGCAGTATACGCTTGCCGATGATATAATAACCGATATGGAAAGGTACCGGGCTCTTATAGATCTTTTATTTAGAAATGGTGAACAGGAATTTGCTAGGGAGAAAGCTCAAGAATTTAATAATTACCTGAAACTTTTCCCGAGATTCTATGATGAAAGTGAAGAAGAAAGCGAAGCGCGTGCAAGGCCAACAGATTCTGCTATAGAAAGTGAGTTCCAAACAGAACAAAGTTTACCAGATCTGGATAGCAGCAACCAGTAATTGCAATTAAAGCAATGGCATATTTTAAAAACATTTCTAAATTAGGGAGGATTTTATACCCCTCCCTTTTATGGAATATGCCACGCGACTCCAAAACCATCTACTTAAGTTTTGACGATGGACCGCACCCAGAAATCACTCCTTGGTTACTGAATCTACTAAACGATCATCAAGCAAAAGCTACATTCTTTTGCGTTGGCGAGAATATCCATAAATTCCCGGAGGTATTCCAACAACTAATTTCTGAAGGACATTCCTTCGGAAATCATACTTATAATCATTTGAAAGGTTGGAAAACATCTACTACTAAGTATCTTGAAAATGTAAGGGAAGCTGAGGAAATTATTTCAAAATTTTCAGGAAATACCGGTAGTCAAAAGCTTTTTAGACCTCCTTATGGAAAGATAACACCTTCGCAAGCAAAAGCATTGCAGCAGCTTAATTATAAAATTGTAATGTGGGATTCCCTAAGTGCAGATTTCGATCCAACTATTTCTGCAGAACAATGCTATAAAAATGTAATTGAAAATACTAAAGAGGGCAGTATTGTAGTTTTTCATGATAGTCTTAAAGCTTCAGAAAAATTGAGAATTGTACTACCAAGGGTTTTGGAGTATTATTCAAAAAAAGGTTTCAGCTATAAAGGGCTTTAAACGTATTCTTTTAAAAGACCAATAAGCGTATTTGCATCCTGTTCGCCATTTTGCCTCCATTTCATTTCTCCTCCTTTATAGATCATAAGAGTAGGAAGTCCTTTTACTCTAAGCGCTTCGGCTAGTTGAGGGTTCTTATCTACATCTATCTTAATGATCTTTGCTTTATCTCCCAAAGCTGCAGCTACATCCCTAAGTACGGGGTGCATGGCAGTAGAAGCTTCATTCCACTCGGTATAAAAATCCAATAAAACCGGAATGTTTAAATCTATTAATTCACCAAATTTTGACATAAAATTAAAAGCTAAATTTAAATTAGATCATAATACCTGTTGAGTAATAAGATCAAATATAGTAATTTCTTTGAATTATGCGGGTTTTGAGCCTTTTCGAAGTTCTATAACTGAAATTTCTGGCCATATTCCTACTCGCCCAGGATACGCTAAATACCCAAAACCACGGTTCACATTGATATAACGTCCAAACTCCTCATAGATCCCCGCCCAATTCTCATATCTATATTGTACAGGGCTCCACTTGAACCATCCCGGAATTTCAATCCCAAATTGCATCCCATGCGTATGCCCGCTTAAGGTTAAATGATAATTATTCCCATCGGTTTTAATCTTCTCCTGCCAATATGAAGGATCATGACTCATCAATACTTTAAACTCATTTGGAGACAATCCTTTTCCTGCAAGATCTAGATCACCCATTTTTTTGAATCCGCCGGCACCCCAGTTCTCTACTCCAACAAGGGCAATTCGCTCTCCATTTCTTTCCAAGAATCTATGTTCGTTCAGCAAAAGGTCCCATCCCATTTTGGAATGTACATTTTTTAATTCTGCTACATTATTCAATCTTGCCTGATCACTCTCCCATTGTACATAATCCCCATAATCATGATTTCCAAGTACAGAGAACACTCCATCCTTTGCCTCTAGTTTAGAAAAAGTATCCATCCAAGGATCCATTTCTGTTGCCTTATTATTCACCAAGTCCCCGGTAAATAAAATGGTATCCCCTTTTTGTTCGTTAACAAGGTCTACCGCATATTCTATTTTTTCTTTATTATCGAAACTACCACTATGGATATCACTAATTTGGGTTATTCTATACCCATCAAATGAATCTGGGAGATCTTCAAAATATAAGGTATAATTAAGCACTTTATAGTTATACTTTCCTTTATACATTCCGTAGAGCAAAGAAGCAAAAGGAATTGCAGCGATCCCTAAGGCTATCTGACTTATAAAAATTCTTCTAGTAGGCATATCAAAAGTAGCGCTGTTAGAAAACAATTTGCTGTAGATAGCTACTACAAAACGCACTATATCTTCTCCAAACATAAACAACGTGAGAAGAATTTTGCTAACCACAAAAGCAAGTACTATTCCCATAGCATAACCTCTCCCACTTTCAAAGCCACCGCTAGGATTTGGTTGTGAGAACTGGTAAATAAGATTTCCCAAAACAAATAGAGAAAGAATCACATAAGAGATATGAATCCAATTATGTCTGGTTAGGGTTTTAACAGCCTGAAAAGCGTAAATATCAACAAGTATATAGAAACAGATAAATAGGAACCAACGCATGGAGCATTATATTTTTGGCGAAGATACTTTTAATCACCATTTTAAGTTTTGATTTTATAGATTTATTAACGCCATGAACAGGGTATTGTATTCCCATCAATTACAATATTGTTCCAAAAAAAAAAGCAGATTCTAAAGGAACCTGCTTTTAAAACCCAATTAAAACAAATATTCAACATCACTGTGCAGTCCACCCACCATCTAAGGTATAGGCTGAACCGGTTATAGATGATGCATTATCCATAGCTAGAAAAATGGCTAATTCTGCTATTTTATCTTCTGGAATAAATTCTTTTACGGCTTGCTTTTTTAACATGATATTTTTTACAACTTCCTCTTCAGTTAGTTGATGTGCTTTCGCCTGATCTTTAATTTGCCCTTCTACCAAAGGTGTTTTTACATATCCAGGACAAATGGCATTACAGGTAATATTATCTCCGGCACCTTCCAAAGCCAAAACCTTGGTTAAACCAATCACGCCATGTTTTGCAGCAACATATGCCGCCTTAAACTCTGAAGCTCGCAACCCATGAACAGAGGAGATGTTAATGATCCTCCCAAACTTATTTTCCTTCATAGAATTCCAAATAGCTTTAGAGGCAATGAATACCGAACTTAAATTAATTGCGATAATTGCATTCCATTTTTCCAGCGGAAAATCGGCTACTGGAGATACATATTGAATTCCTGCATTATTAATTAACACTTCGATACTTCCAAAATTAGAAATAGCGGTCTCCACCAAATTCTCTATAGCTCCCGGATCCAATAAATTAGCATTGGAAAAAGCAGTTTTTATATTGTTTTCCTTACCCACCTTTCTGGAGATCTCTTCTCCGTTTTCTTCTAAACCATGAAACATAATATTATAACCTTCCCCTGCAAAAGCCTTAGCTATAGCAAGTCCAATTCCACTAGTACTTCCTGTTATAAGCGCTGTTTTTTTCATGAGTTCATGAAGTTTAATATTACTTTATTAAATTCTACAGGTTGATCCATAGTAACTCCATGCCTGGAGTTTTTAATGATCTCCAACCTGGCATTCTTCATTTTTTCTACATATTTCACTTTTGAATCTATGGGAGTATAATCGTATTCTGATGCAACCACCAAAGTCGGAATTGTTATTTTTTCGATCTTATCTCCTAATCCCCAATCCATTAAAGTTATAAAGGAATTAAAATAGGGTTCCAATTCATTTTTACTCGCCCTATTATAAAAAATCTGTTGCAGTCCTTTTTGATCTGGATCTGGAAACATTCCTTCTGAAACTTTCTTAGCCATGGCTTGCATTCCTTCAGATTTTAACAGGTTTGTCCTTTCTTGAATCATTTGTTCTCCAAACTCACCTAGATTATTAAAATCTGGTGCCGCATTCACTATCACCATTTTATGAAATAATGATGGATATTTTATTGCCATATCAAAAGCGATTGCACCTCCCATCGAAAAACCAACTACCGTGCATTTTTCTATATTTAGAGCTTGCAAAAGCAATTTCATGTCTTCTGCACATTGGGAAATCCCATATTCTTCTTTTAAATCTGGTTTGGAAGAATTTCCATGTCCTCTTAGATCGGGAGCAATCACCCTAAATGCTTTTGAAAAAGCTTTTATTTGATAATCCCAATCTGCCTTAGTAGAACCCAAACCATGGAGAAGAAGCATTACTTCCCCTTCTCCTTGATCTAGATATTCTATACTAATATCGTTTGATAAAGTTTCTTTCTTAATCATTTATACCGCTTTATTCTTACTTACGTAAAGCTTCGATTGGTAAATGATATTTTAATTCTACTTGGAACAATCTTCCTATTGTTGGGGAAGCCACAAATTCTCTAACTTCAGATCCAAATAGATTGGTAATGCTTGCACCTATGGCAAGATTTTCGGTAATATGGTAACCTACATTTAGATCTACATTCACGAAATCCCCTAATGGACCGTAATTCCAAGTTCTTCCATTTCTCGCATTTTCTAAAATGTCATTTGTTCCATCTCCATTTAGATCTTGAGTTTCTGCAGCGATATTAATTCCGGAGAAAAAGTCATATTGTTCTACATATCTACCATATACAGACCCATAAAACTTATCTGAAGAATAGAAATATCCTAATCCCATTTTATTTTTAGGTGTATTTATTGGTAGATCGGTCTTGGTAACCACGCCATCTTTATTAGCATCATTCGCAAGATCATCTTCATCTAAATTAAAATCGAAATAAGAATAATTGAATGACAATCTATGATTATCGTTGATATAATAGTTCAACCCAAGATCGGCTCCATAAGTATCTACAGACCCAAAATTTAAATATGTTAACACAAAAGCTCCAGTAGAACCCGATATTACATCTCCTATTGGAGTACTTCCTCTTGTAGCAACAGGAGAAGTGGCTGATATATTGATAAGCGGACTTAAGAAATCTTCAGATTGATTATAATAAGCATTAACATCTAAGAATAGTTTGTCTCCTGCGATCTTTCCTTTATACCCAATTTCATAAGAACTAATTGTCTCTACTTTTAATGGCGCTATTACTGTTCCATTTTCCAAGGTAAATCCATCTCCATTACCTAAAACAAGTCCTCCAAAAAGATTTCCGCTTAAGTTAAGAATTGAAGGAGCTGCAATTCCTTTTCCATAAGTTGCTCTAAAACTTCCAAAATCAAAGTTCTTAACGATAGCAGCTTTCGGAATAAAATTCCCTCCATATAATTCATGATCATCATATCTTCCAACAAATAAAAGATCTACACCTGCATCATCAAAAGAATATTCCAGTTGCCCATATATTCCTGTTTGATCTATCACAATTGGCCCATCGGCATCTAATAAATAGGTGTTATTAGAATCGGCTCTATCTTGTTGATACTGCGCACCAATCACATAAGAAAAAGCACCAAGGTCATTGTTGTATTGAGCTTCTGCATTAAACCTTCTCGATGCATCTTCAAAAACACTACCTCTAGGTAAACTTACTCCACCATCAGGTATTCCCTCTATTGGAAACCACTGCTCGGTAAATGAACGTTGTAAAGCTTCTTGTTCAGTAAAACCATTGTTTATAAAGGACACATAGTTCTGAGTTCTCTGGTTTATAGCATAAGTCTCTTCTGTCTTGCTCCAAGTATGGTATAAGTTGGCATAAAAATGAGGTGATACCAGTTTTGCCTGAATATAATCTATGGACCAGTCTTTAATTTGATTCCTTCCTGCATTGGTAACTCCTAAATTGCTATTATTACTGTGTCCATATGAAGTAATAATATCTGTTTTATCTGAAAGTCCATAATAAACAGCACCTCCATATTTGGTTGTAGAAAAGTCTTTATCCAATTCTAATTCTGGATACGCCGTTGTACCTACATAAACAGAATCTACATAATCGAATTCTTCCCCTTGTGTATGTTCTCCCCAAACCTTAAAAGATAACTTATCATTCACCTTCATAGCATGTCTTAATCTGGCACTAAATACACTTTGATTTCCTGCGGAAACAGCTACATCTGTTCCTTCAGAAGTTCTAGGGTCTTTTGTTAAAGTGGCAACCAAGCCATTATGAGCATTTGGCCCATATAATGCTGCGTTAGGACCAAGAATGATCTCAACTCTCTCTATATCATCCTTTGTTATTGTTGTAAAAGATCCAAAAGGCAAGCCAGTGGCCACAAGAGAAGATATTCTAGCATCTTCTATTTGTAGGTTTTTTGAGTTAAAGGCAGAGTTAAATCCACGAATATTAATTCCCGTACCCTGTACCCCACTTCTTACATAATCCACCCCTTTTTGTCTAGAAGCTAATTCCCCTACGCTTCCTGCATAGTTAGAAATTTCTTCTGCTCCAATAATGGCAATTGTTGCCGGAGCTCTTGTAACTTTTTGTGGTCTTCTATTAGCAGAAAGCACTACCTCATCCATTACCGAAGAAGACATCTCTAAAATAAAATTTTGGGTAATTGCAGCACCATCGGTTACTACAACTTCTGTAGACATAGATTTATAACCAATAAAAAATACGTCTATCATATATTTTTCTGGTTTAAGATCTTTAAGACTGTATTTTCCGCTTTCATTAGCCGATACCCCAGTATTTGTTCCCCTAATTACAACACTTGCTCCCTCTAGAGGTTCTTGAGTAGTTGCATCTAACACAGTTCCACTAATACTACCCGTTTGGGCTAATGAAGCAAGGCTGAAAAATATGCTTAAAAGCATCATTATTTTAATCTTCATAAGTTGATTGTTTAATTATTTTAAGACCAAATTAACAAGTAGAGCAGCTTTTGGATCTTTCAAAATGTTTTAGATAAGTGCGACCAAGAAGAAAGTATAAGTAAAAACTCCAATAAACCAGATTAATTAGGAGCTTATAAGCTGATTTTTAAGGTGCGACTTAATCTGAGAAAATATTTCTGGTAGTGTAAATGACAACTTATCTATAAATGCGAAAAGATCTCCTTTCCCTTTATTGGTAAACTTAAAACTGGAAGTTGTATCTAAAAGATCTTCCATTAATTTTTCTTCGGAAATAGACCCATTCATATACATAGCAAGAAAATAATACCAATGAATTTTAGGTATAAAATCCTCTTTGGCCATTACCTCTGCTTCTCTTTCTAGCAAATCATATTTTTTAACCATTTTCACCACTTCCACATGCTTTTCTATTATTGTAAGAAGCATTAGGTAATTAGAAAAGAAATGTCTCCATCTGTGTTCAAAGACATGTTGCTTATTATTAAAGAGAAAGTTTTCAGCAAAGGTTTCAGCTATTTTTAAACGCTTATTTCTAATGAGCGTACGAATGTAGTGCGTGGCGAAACCTAATTTTTGATGATTGTTATTAGACTTTTTAAACAGTGCGTAATTCTCTGTGAGAATGTTTAAAGCTTGTTTATTCTTATCCCGCTTCAATAGAATTGCGATGAGGTTATTTAAATAGAACAACTTATCGCTGTTTTCTTGTTTTACAGAAAGATGGGCGTAATATTCTGCTTTTTCAGCATCATTTAAATTGGAGTGCAGGATAACCCTATTGGCATAATAGTTAAAAAGCACTCTTTTAGAATACATCTTACCATCGCTGAAACATTCATCTACATAATCGAATACCTTCATCGCTTTTTGATACTCTTTATAATTAAAATAGAGGAATACCAGCCTTATAAAGGCATTGTATTTATTTTTACCATCCAGCTCTTCACTATATAAATAAGAAAGCAATTGTTGCTCCCAATGCATGGTGTTTAAAGTACCGCTCGTGTATTCCTGCGTAAGATCTTTTGTTGCGTAAAAAAGCTGTTCTTTTACCTTTATAGATTCTTCATAGTGTTTTTTGTTCTCTTCAAGAAAACTCTCGGTAAACTTACAATCCTGATATCTAAACCGGATCAATAAATAATCTTGAAATTCTTTTAGCAGCTCGTAAAATTTCTGAAAATAAAAAGAGGTATTGTTGTAAGTGGAAATATGACTAAGGAGCTCTTGCTCTTCCTTTGGAGTAATGGTATCGGTAATTATCTGCTTTTCTGTAAACGATAAATATTCTAAATGCGCATCTACATCTACAGTTCCCAATTTGGTGTTAATCCACTTTTTGATGTAAGCATATTTCCTTTTATCGATGTCTTCATCAAAGCTTTCAAGGGTCTCTATTCTAACAGCATTTTTACATACTTTTTTTAGTATAGATTCCTTTTCCTCATCCCTTATTTTATTCTCTTTTAGGAGAAAGGAAGCCTCGTGGGGAAGAATTCCTTCAGCAAAATCATTAAAAATTTTTAGTTTAGATTTCATTCCTGTTTCATAAAATCTTCAATTTCACGATTTACCTCAGCGGCTTTTTCAAAATTCACAAAATGACCTGCTTTTTCGATGATCTTTACTTCCAATTGTGGCAATTGTTCTTTTGCGGTTTTACTCAAAAAAAGCAGATCCTGAGTTGGATGAAAATACCTATTCGGGATTAAAGCATCCTCATTTCCAAATATCATTAAAACAGGCATTTTTATTTTATTTAGGTCTTGCAGTACTGGTTCGTCCAACATGGCTGCAATATTATTCACAATAATTATAGAGTGCTCTTTAAAATCACTCGCATCTTTCATTGCGATCCTATCCCTAACCATGAACTCTGCATTGGCAGGAAATTCATAAAAATTCATTTTGAAATTATTCCTAATTTGCTCTTCAGTAGCATTCTGAACCATTTCTGCTGTATAAGAAGATTTTAGAATGCCTGCCTCCTGTGGAGTAAAGATTTCAATACCTGCAGGAGCAATTAGGATGAGTTTTTCAAAATTCTCGGGATGCTTCAAAACGGTATGAAGCGAAACCTGCCCTCCCATGGAATGACCAACTAAGCTGACATTTTTAAGTTCCTTTTGCTGAATGAATTCATTAATAAAACAAGCATAATCTGCCATTGAATAATGATTGGAATTCTTACTTGATTTTCCATAACCCGGAAGATCTATTGCTATACTTGTATAATTCTCCTTAAGTTTAGCTATGTTTTTACTCCATGCCTCCATATTGCTGGAAAGTCCGTGAATAAATAACAACACCTTATCCCCAGAGCCTTCTTCCCTATAGGCTATCTCTTCTGAATTTATTTGGATCTTCTTCACTGCAGTATCGTAATTTAGGGTTTCACTAATTGTAGTTTGGGCGGGGATGCTTAAGCTGAATAAGAACAATAAACTAAACAACATTTTTTTTATCATGATCTAGAATTTTATATAGTGCTTTAAGTTTTTCTCTATCTATCTTTCCTATGCCAGATTTGGGTAAAGAATCAAGGCAAATAATATCTTTTGGAACTTTATAAGGCGCGAGGTATTTTTTTAAGTGATTTAGAATATCTGTAACATCAAGATTGTCATTTTTCAATACAATAAAAGCCACTCCCATCTCGCCCCAGTTATCATTTTCAATTCCCACAACTGCTGCTTCCCGAACCAGATCATACTTATATAAAATATGTTCGATCTCAGATGGATGAATATTCTCTCCTCCAGAAATATAAAGTTGATTTTTTCTTCCTAGAACATACATAAAACCATCCTCATCATATTTCGCCATATCTCCAGTATATAACCATTCCTCCCTTATTTTATTAAACGAATAACCGGAATTGTTCCAATACCCAGGAGTTACAATATTACCTCTCAAACATATCTCTCCTGTTTCATGAATTCCCACCTCTTGATTTTCTGAATTGACTATTTTCATGTCTACATAGAAATTAGGTTTTCCAATAGAACCCTTTTTCCATATTGCATCATGGTAATGAAGCGAAGTAATACAAGGGCCAGCTTCGGTTAATCCATAACCTTGGCTAAGCAAGATCCCTTTTTCTGCCCAAGCTTCGATAAGTGGAATTGAAAGCGGTTCCCCTCCTACTACCATATATTTCAATTTGTTCGGAATGAAATCTAAAAACGCCTTGTTCTTAGCCATCATTCTAAGCATAGTAGGAACGGCCAAAAACAAAGAAATAGGTTCGCTTTCCAGATAATTTAATACCTTTTTCGGTTTGAATCTTTTTAGAAAATCTACTCTCGCCCCGCGATGTAACATGGGCAGCAATAAAACATTCCATCCCGAAGTATGAAATGGTGGCAACACATTTAAAGTACGATCTAAGGAAGTTAACTCCAGTTGCATGGAGGTGTTAAGACTATTCCAGAACATCATCCGGTTAGTATATATCACTCCTTTTGGTTTGCCTGTAGTTCCTGAGGTATAAAAAATGAATATTGGTTGATCTACTTCTATGGTGAAATTACTGTTTTCCAGATCTAAAGCTTGCTTATCTGCTTGAATAAAAAACGAATCAAACTTTACTATTGTGGTTGGGATTTTAGTTTTAGAAACTGAATTCAGCACATTAAATTGCTTGAGCTCTGCCAGGATCAATGATGGATTTACGTCTTTTATATAATGTAATAACTCATATTCTGTAGCTCGAAAATTTAAAGGTACCAGTATCAAACCTAATCGCTGAGCAGCAATAAATAGCATTAAATATTCAGGAGAATGTGCCGCGACAACCGCGATTCGATCTCCTTTTTTAAGCCTAAAATGATTTAGAAGATAAGAACCCACTTTTCGAGACTTATCGTCTAATTGCTTGTATGTAAGACTAAGACCTGTATCCAAAGACTTTACTGCCTTTTTATCTGGTTTATAAGATGACCATTTTGAGATCCAGTCTAAATAATTCATACTTGTTTTTTACTGAATAAATATATCGAATTACCAATTATAAAAGAAGCTACAATTGCTATCGCAGCTGAAACTCCGGGATTATTAACCGGCTCCTGCATATATGGTGTAAACCGACCGTAATAAATCGTGAAGTGTAGCACAACTGCAGAAACACTTGCAATGATCACCGCATTTTTACTCACTTTTTTAAAGTAGATCCCAAACAAAACCGGCACAAAGGCAGCAGCAAAATATGCATACACTCCATTTTGAGCAAAGATCGCTACACTAATGTCCGGGTTTAAAATCTGATCATAACTCAACCAAAAGCTAACTATTCCCAATGCTATAATCACAATCTTATTCAATGCAAATCCGCTAATTTTTTTTACTGAAGGAAACAAAGGAGTTATAAGATCGGTGCTTATAGTAGTGGAAAGGGACTGGATTAATCCTTCCAAGGTAGAAAGTCCTGCAGATATAAGTCCGGCAACTATTATAACTCCAACTCCGGCTGAAAAAGTTTTGACCACGTATGCAGAAACCAATTCATCCATTTTAAGAGGAACCCCTTCTAAAGTAAGATCTGGAAAAGTAATTCTTGCATAGAAGCCCACCATAACAACTAAAAAGAAGACCGTCATACAACCAATAGCAATAAATAAATATTTATTCACAGATTTAGCATCCCTTAAAAACAATGATTTTGTAATAATATGCGGTTGGCAAACAATTGCGATCCCTATAATAATTTGGCAGAAAATTATTTCGAAATAATCACGAAACAAAAAGCTCTTTTCATTGGTGGTTTGGGTAAGATTTGGGTCTATATTATCCAATATAGTGGCGAATCCATCTAGCCCTCCATTAAAATATTCAGCTCCAGAAAGTATCAAAATAATAGCTACTACAAACATGATAATGGCTTGAATAGAATTGGTGTAAACCATAGAATTTGCACCTCCAAACATCATATATCCAAACACAAAAACTATTAAAGCTAACAAGACATAAAAAGGTTCCAAATTTAAAGATTTGGAAATTATTTGCGTGAGACCAACACATATCAAAACTATAAAAGTGATGAGCAACAATGATAAAAAAGCAAAGAAAATGGTTAGGCCTTTGCTGTCGTACCTTTTACCTATCCACTGCGCCATGGTCAAGGCTTTTACAGTTGAACCGTATTTCTGAAAAGCTTTAGTGAAAAATATAAGAGAGCCAAAAATGGCAATTGGCATTACAAATCCAAAAGATATTAGGCCGGCAAATCCGTATAAGGCAATAAAGCCGGGATTTATTATAAAAGTAGCTGCACTGGTCATGGAAGCTGCAAGGGATAAGCCAACTGCCCAAGCCGGGAAGCCTTTGCTACCGAGTGCAAAATCATCTATATCCTTTGTTTTCCGCATTCCGCGAACAACAAAAAATATAATTACCAAAGAATAAACAATAAGGAGAAGAGTTACGTATAAAGACCAGGTTTCACTTGCAAACATAGAGGTATAGAGAATTATGAAAAGTGAAAATAATATTTATACTTGCAGGAAGAACTCATTTTAATTTAAATTAAAGTGCGACTTAAGTCCATTTTCGTTAAATATAGACCAAATTGACAATATATTAGGGAGTAACTAAGTTAGGACTTAAATATAGATAAACTAATTAGCAGATCACTGTTTTTAATTAAGACTAATTTTTAAATTTATACCACGATTAACTCAGATTCAATTTGAAAAGACGACATTTTATTACCAAATCCACCCTAAGCTATGTTGGCTTAAGTCTTCTTTCCAATCCGCTATCCGCATTTACCATAAACACCTTAAATTTTTCAGAAATGACACAGCATAAATCAGATATGTTTCCTCTCACTATTGCTACTTGGAATTTTCCAAACGCCAGTAAAAAAGCAGGGGAATTATTAGCTAATGGCGCCAATGCACTAGATGCAGTAGAACAGGGTGTAATGGTGGAAGAAGCAGATGTTAGAAATACTACGGTCGGAAAAGGCGGCGCACCAGACAGGGATGGAAATGTAACTTTGGATGCTTGCATTATGTCCCCAAGTGGGAATGCCGGTGCAGTGGTCTATTTAAAACATACATCTAAAGCAGCATCTGTGGCTAGAAAAGTGATGGAAGAAACTCCGCATGTAATGTTAGCCGGAGAAGGTGCCGATCTTTTTGCACTTCAGCAAGGATTTGAAAAGGAGGAGCTCTTTACGGAAAGCTCGAAAGAAGCTTATAAAAAATGGCTTGAGAAAAAAGAATACAAGCCAATCATCAACATAGAAAATCATGATACCATTGGGATGTTGTGCATAGATAAAAATGGAGATATTGCTGGTGCTTGTACCAGTTCGGGTTTATCTTATAAGATTAATGGTCGCGTTGGAGATTCCCCAATTATTGGATCCGGATTATTTTTAGATAATGAAGTTGGCGGTGCAGTAGCAACCGGAATGGGAGAAGCGATTATGAAAAGTGTTGGTAGTTTCTTGATCGTAGAATTAATGCGACAAGGAAAATCTCCACAAGAAGCTTGCGAAGAAGCCATAAACAGAATCATTAAGGCTAATCCTAATTATAAGGAATTTCAAGCTGCATTTATCGCTGTTAATAAGAAAGGAGAAATAGGCTCTCATTGTATACAAAAGGGCTTCAGTTATGTAAAGTATCAAGATGGGAAAAATGAAAATATTCCCAGCTCTTACAATTTTTAAACCATCACTGAGGGTTTTTTCCCGAAAAATGCCTTGGTCAATTATCCAGAAATAAGATTTTTTAATTCTTTTTCGTAGAATATGTGGTAAAATTTCCGAGATTCAGGATGGGTGTTTTTTCCATCGCCTATCCGCGGAAAATTTTAGTACGGTTTTTGGCCTTTTCGCCAAAAAATTCCTTGAAAAAGGCGTCGTTTTGTTTGCTTCGTTTATTTTGGACGAGCAAAATAAATGAAGGGCAGATAAAAAAATAATTTTCGAGTTAAATTTTCAATTCAACAAAACGTAAATTATTTACTTAAATTTTTTAAAGATATCCAGCAATTATTAGACTTTTTGTCATTTTTACTAAATTTCTGAAAAACCATTAAATGGAAGTGATTAACCAATAAATTTCAGTTTTAAAATTTCGAAACAGGTTATTAGGCAATAACTTTGTAGTTTTGAATTTCAATTAATCCTTACCCATGGCAGACCAAAAACGCTTATTTCTACTTGATGCTTACGCTTTAATATTTAGAGGCTATTACGCCTTTATAAAAAACCCACGAATCAATTCTAAAGGTTTGGACACTTCAGCAATTATGGGATTCACAAATTCCCTTTTTGATGTGATCCGTAGAGAGAGGCCAGATCATTTAGCAGTATGTTTTGATAAAGATGGAAGTCATGAAAGAACTGAATTATATTCAGATTATAAAGCAAACAGAGACGCTACGCCAGAACCTATAAAAATTTCTATCCCTTATATAAAGGATATTTTGCACGCCATGCATATTCCCGTGGTGGAATTACCAGGTTGCGAAGCAGATGATGTAATTGGAACTTTAGCAAAACAAGCAGAGAAAGAGGGTTATAAAACCTTTATGGTTACTCCAGATAAGGATTTCGCTCAGTTAGTTTCAGAAAACATCTTTATGTATCGCCCAGCGAGAATGGGTAATGGGATCGAAATTTTAGGCATTCCTGAAGTACAGAAAAAATTTGGAGTAGAACGCCCAGAGCAAGTGATAGATTTTCTTGGTATGATGGGAGATGCATCGGATAATATCCCTGGACTTCCCGGTGTAGGTGAAAAAACAGCAAAGAAATTTTTAGCTGAATTTGGAAGCATGGAAGAACTTTTAGCAAATACAGATAAGCTAAAAGGGAAAATGAAAGAGAAGATAGAAGCCAACAAAGACTTAGGAATACTTTCGAAAAGATTGGCAACAATTATTACCGATTGTGCGGTGACATTTCATGCTGAAAACTATGAATTGTCTCAGCCAGACGGGGATAAAGTTCAACTTTTATTTGAAGAATTGGAATTCCGAAGATTGAAAGATCAGTTTCTAAAATTATTTTCAGGAGAACAAACTGCGACTCCAACTCAGGTTTCGGGAACTCCAACCGCAAAAGCTCAAGCCAAGGATCCAACTGCGGGAGCTGGTCAATTTTCATTATTTGGTGGAGATGCTACTGTAATTGAAGAAACTTCTAGTAGAAAAGACTTGTCAACTTCTGGTCATGTCTATCAAAGTCTTACCAGCAATATGGCTATTGAGATGTTTCTGAAAAACTTATTAAAGCAAACCAGTGTTTGTTTTGATACTGAAACTACAAGTTTAAATCCCTTAGAAGCAAAATTGGTAGGGATCGCATTTTCCTGGGAAACTGGAAAAGGCTTTTATCTGCCCTTCCCGGAAGATGATGCTGAAGCGCAAGCGATCATTGAGAAATTACGTCCCTTTTTTGAAGCTGAAGGAATTGAGAAGATCGGTCAGAATTTAAAATATGATATTAAAGTATTAGCTAAATATAAGGTTGAGGTAAGAGGAAATTTATTCGATACTATGATCGCGCATTATCTTATAAATCCAGATATGCGACATAATATGGATGTGCTTGCGGAAACATACCTTAACTATACTCCGCAGTCTATCACAGAGCTTATTGGCAAAAAAGGAAAGAATCAGGGGAATATGAGAGATGTTCCTTTGGACAAGCAAACTGAATATGCAGTGGAAGATGCAGATATCACGCTTCAATTAAAACAACATTTTCAGCCAGAGTTAAAAGAAGCAGAAACCGAAAAACTTTTCAATGAAATAGAGATTCCACTGGTAAGAGTATTAGCAGATATGGAACTGGAAGGAATCAATTTAGATGAAGATTTCTTAAAATCGCTTTCTTCAGAATTAGAAAAAGATATAGCAACTCTAGAGAAGAAGATCTATGAAGAGGCTGGTGAAGAATTTAATATCGCATCTCCAAAGCAACTTGGGATCATTCTTTTTGAAAAATTAGAATTAGTTAAGAAACCAAAAAAGACAAAAACGGGTCAGTATTCCACAAGCGAAGATGTGCTTTCCTATTTGGCATCTGAACATGAGATCGTAAAAAGCGTACTGGAATATAGAGGTTTGGTGAAATTAAAAAACACCTATATAGATGCTTTACCAACACAAGTTGAAAAAACAACAGGGAGAGTACATACAGATTATATGCAGACGGTTGCTGCAACGGGAAGATTGAGTTCCAACAATCCAAATCTGCAAAACATCCCAATAAGAACTGAAAGAGGAAGACAAGTTAGAAAAGCATTTATTCCACGAGATGAAAATTACACCTTGCTAGCAGCAGATTATTCTCAAATAGAACTTCGAATCATAGCCGCTTTAAGCAAAGAGGATAATATGATAGAAGCATTTAAAAAGGGAGAAGACATTCATGCTTCTACAGCTGCCAGAGTTTTTAATGTGCCATTAGAAGAAGTTACCAGAGAACAACGTAGCAATGCAAAAACGGTGAATTTCGGGATCATCTATGGGGTTTCTGCATTTGGCCTGAGCAATCAGACAGATCTTTCCAGAGGAGAAGCTAAGGAACTTATAGAAACCTATTACGCAACATATCCTAAATTGAAAATTTACATGCAAGACCAGGTTGATTTTGCAAGAGACAATGGATATGTGCAAACCGTTCTAGGTAGACGTAGATATTTAAAGGATATTAATTCGCAAAATGCTGTAGTTCGAGGAGCCGCAGAGCGTAATGCTGTGAATGCTCCTATCCAAGGAAGCGCGGCAGATATTATTAAATTAGCGATGATCAATATTCACCGAAAATTAAAAGAAGGCGGTTTTAAAACCAAAATGCTTTTACAAGTACATGATGAATTGGTATTTGATGCCTACAAAGAGGAGTTACCTGTTATGAGAAAAATGATAAAGGAAGAAATGGAAAACGCTTTCATGATGGAAGTTCCTCTAGATGTAGATTTAGGAGAAGGTAAAGATTGGCTGGAAGCACACTAGTTAGCAGTTAGCAGTTAGCAGTTAGCAGTTAGCAGTTAGCAGTTAGCAGTTAGCAGTTAGCAGAAGTTAAATATTCTGAAGTAAAAGATAAAGAACACTACTTAAATTAAAATATAAAAAAAGCCGTTCAATCAAACTGAACGGCTTTTTCAACTTAAAACTAAATTTTTATATCCTCGTATATTCCAAAGCTAAAATTCTGATCTTAGAGGCAGAAGTATCTCCTGGATCTGTAACATATATATTTGATTCTGCTTTAGAAACACCAAAACCAAAAGTTGAAGTATTATAGTTAAGAGGCTTTCGTTGTGTGTAAATAGTACCATCTATACTTATATTGAGAATTAGATCTGCTTCTTCAATATCCCAAGTTCCAAAATCTACTCTATTTTTTATACATATAAACTCGGCATCACTTGTTCCTCCATTAAAATCTAGGTGTGCATTAACGGTAGAAAATGTTTTATCCTCATTAAATATTATCTTCATATCGTTAAAACATGAGGATTCGTTTAAAAGATTTTCATCTCCAGTACCATCTTGATTAAGATCTACCAAAGTATCTGCTTGCATAGTAGAGAGTTTCCACTCCCCAACAAGATCATCAGGATTAATAGATGCAGCAAAATTACTAGATTTGAATGAAGAGTTAGAATCGGCTCCATCTTCCTTACTACAGGAGATGATAAATATAACTATGGCAAAAAGAATACTAATTTTAAAAAATTTCATAATGTAGGTGTTTGATATTAGGGAATCTAAAAAGCAAAAATAGGTTTTTTCATAAGTTTTTTATGACAATATTAACATGAAAAATACCATTTATCGTTAATAGGGGTATTTCAGCGATATTGGTATCTGAGGATTATCTCATATTCCTATTTTCTTTTGCATTGATGACAACGTCTATCTAGAGAGTTAGCAGGCTTTGAATTAGGAGCCCAACTTAGTTTAAATCAAAGACATTGACAGCCAATGATTTCTGTTCTAATAAATTAATGAAGGTCTATTTGCATTCTGAATTTATAATTGTACATTTGCACCCCTGTTTTCCCGATAGATTTATCTAGGGGCAGGGAATGGAATGTTTAATAACAAGTAAAATTAATTAGTGTGGACACATTAAGCTACAAAACAGTATCGGCCAACAAGGCTACCGTGACCAAAGATTGGGTACACGTAGATGCTGATGGTCAGACTTTAGGTCGTCTTTCTTCAATAGTTGCAAAACTACTAAGAGGAAAATACAAACCTAACTTCACCCCACACGTTGATTGCGGTGATAACGTAATTGTTACCAATGCCGAGAAAATCAACTTAACAGGAAAGAAATGGGATTCTAAAGAATACATTCGCCATACTGGCTACCCTGGGGGACAACGCAGTCTAACTGCAACCGAATTATTCAATAAAGGACCGGAAAGGTTAATTGAAAATGCGGTAAAAGGAATGCTACCTAAGAACAAATTAGGTGCAGCTATATTCCGTAATTTAAAGGTATATGTAGGATCAGAACATGATCAATCTGCACAAAAGCCTAAAACTATCAACCTAAACGATCTTTTGTAATGGAAGTTATTCACAAAATTGGCCGTAGAAAAACGGCTGTTGCACGTGTATATGTTGGACAAGGAAAAGGCAACATTACAATTAACAAAAAGGATCTTAACGATTATTTCACTACAGGACCTTTAGTTTATAAGGTAATGCAACCTCTTAACATGACTGGGAACGAAGAAGCCTTCGATATCAAAGTTAATGTTTATGGTGGTGGTATCACTGGACAAGCTGAAGCTATCCGTCTTGCTATTTCTAGAGCGATGGTAGAATTAGACCCGGAAAACAGAGCTACTTTAAAGCCTGAAGGTTTAATGACCAGAGATCCAAGAATGGTAGAACGTAAGAAATTCGGACAGAAGAAAGCTAGAAAGAAATTCCAGTTCTCTAAACGTTAATATCGTTGGGCATCGTCCCGAAAGTTCATTTAAAAAATTAAAATTTTTGTTGTTGCTCCGATATCACACTAATCGTGTCGAAGTGTCGGAGGTTAGTTTAGCATCTAAACCACGCCTTAGCGGGGTTGCTATCTCAACAGAACGTAAACTATTACAAAAATGGCAAACAAAGTAGAAGTAAAAGAATTACTTGATGCAGGTGTACATTTTGGTCACCTTACAAGAAGATGGAACCCAAACATGGCCCCATATATCTATATGGAACGCAATGGGATTCACATCATAAACCTATATAAAAGTGCTGCTAAAATGCAGGAAGCTGGTGAAGCTCTTAATAAGATCGCTGCTAGTGGAAGAAAAATACTTTTTGTAGCTACAAAAAAACAAGCAAAAGAAATTGTTGCAGAACATGCAGCAAAAGCCAACATGCCATACATCACTGAAAGATGGCCTGGTGGAATGCTTACTAACTTTATCACTATCCGTAAGGCAGTTAAGAAAATGTCTTCTATTGATAGAATGAAAAAGGATGGTACTTTCAACACTCTTTCTAAGAAAGAACGTTTACAAGTAGACCGTTTAAGAGCTAAGTTAGAGAAGAATTTAGGTTCTATCTCAGACATGAGCCGTCTTCCTTCTGCTCTATTTGTTGTAGATATTACCCGTGAGCATATCGCGGTAAAAGAAGCTCAAAAATTAAACATTCCAATCTTTGCAATGGTTGATACAAATTCTGATCCTCGTGAAGTAGAATATGTGATTCCATCTAATGATGATGCTTCAAAATCTATTGACAAAGTTGTTTCTTACATGGCAGAATCTATTATTGCTGGTCTTTCTGAAAGAAAGTCTAACAAAGATGCTAAAGAAGATAACAAAGAAGAGAAAGCTGACAAAGCTCCTAAAGCTGCAAAAGCAAAAAAATCTGATGACAACGTAGAAGTTCCTTCTACAGATGCTGAAGATAAAAAAGCGATGAAAGAGGCTAAAGAAGATGTGAAATTAGAATCTAAAGAAGAAACACTTGAAAAAGCAAGTGATTCTACTGAAGAAAAAGAATAACATACCTTTTTAAGTAATATATAAGTCGTTTAGATCTTTCTTCAAACAAAGCTAAACGACTTATTTTTTAAAAACTAAAAAATTTTAAACATCATGGCAAATATAACAGCCGCAGAAGTAAATAAATTAAGAAAGTCTACCGGTGCCGGTATGATGGATTGTAAAAAAGCATTAGTAGAAGCTGATGGAGATTTTGAATTGGCAATCGAAGTATTGCGTAAACAAGGTCAAAAAGTTGCTGCAAAGCGTGCCGACAGAGATTCTTCTGAAGGAGCTGTAATTGCAAAAGTAAATGATGATGCTACTAAAGGTGTGATCGTTTCTTTAAACTGTGAGACAGATTTCGTTGCGAAAAATGATACGTATGTAGCAATGGCTACTCAAATTGCAGAAATTGCACTTTCTACTTCTTCTAAAGAAGAATTATTAGCTGCAGATTTCAACGGAATTTCTGTTCAGGATAAACTAACTGAGCAAACAGGAGTTATTGGTGAAAAAATTGAAATTGGTGACTACCGTACTATGGAAGCTCCTTTTGTAGGTTCTTACATTCATGCTGGTAACAAGATCGCTGTTTTAACAGGTCTTTCTAAAAATGTTGATGGAGCTGAAGAAGCTGCAAAAAACGTTTCTATGCAGGCTGCTGCTATGAATCCAGTTGCTTTAAATGAAGAAGGTGTGGATCAAACAATCATCGACAAAGAAATCGAGATTGCTAAAGACCAATTAAGACAAGAAGGAAAGCCTGAAGATATGTTAGATAACATCGCTAAAGGGAAGATCAAACGTTTCTTTAAGGATAACACTTTAGTGAATCAAGATTATATTAAAGATAACAAAATGAGTATCTCTGCTTACGTTAAGTCTGTAGACAGTGACCTTAAAGTTGTAGCTTTTGAAAGAGTTGCTTTAGGATAAAAAGCTTCTTTAAATCTATATAAAAACCCGTTTCAAGTTATTGAAACGGGTTTTTTATTTTGTAATTATTCTGTTTTATACAATATAGGTTTACTTGGTGACGCATCATTTTCGAAAGATGCTATCTGAAGATTTAAAATATAAATTCCATCTTCTATCTTACTAGCTACATAAATGAGCTCGGTAATAGTAGCATCAAATCTGGTGTTCTTAGGATGATCCCAAAACGCTTTATGCGCTAACAGCTTACCAGCATCCTTTTCCTTATCCACAGATGGCAAATCGATTAATAGATGCTTAATTCCGCATTCTCTAAGGTATCTAGCTGCTGCTTCTTCCAAATAAGGCCAATTGGTATGAGAATATTTTTTACTCCGCTTTTCAATATAATTAGGCAAAGTTCTTAAAACTACTGCTTCTACTTCATCTACTTTTAGCCAGCTTCTAATTTGATGTTCTGTAATCACCATATCTTCACCTATCTTCTCGGGTTCTATAGAGATTACTTTAGCAGTAAAAAAGAAGTTCTTTAAAGTTTCATTTACACTATGAAACTCTCTGGTAATATGGCCAACACATTCGGTATGCGTGCCATGCCCATGAGGATTAAACTGAATGTTATTGAAATTTGTAGAACTCCCAGAGGTGACTTTTCCAATAAAATCCCCGTCCACTACAGGTTGGATCTTGGGAGCATTTAGGTACCATGCCACCGGATTTTTTTCGTCACCTCTTAGAACAAGAGAAATATCCAAGGCTTTGGAGAGATCTATATTGTAGGTTTTGTTTTTATGTTTTATTTCTGCTTTCATGAAAATTCTCTAGTCTTAGAGCTATAATATGTTCACTAATTTAAAAAGAATAAATTACTGGCAATCCCATCACTTAAGAACTTTCCCTTTTTAGTAACTGTAATTACATCTTCTTTTTGTTGTAACAAGCCTAATTCAACTTCTTTAGAAGCCTCGTTTAATAAATGAGTTTTATACAAATTCCCAAAGCGTTCCTCCACTTCATTTATATCAATTCCCCACATGGTCCGCAGTCTGGTCATCACATATTCATTATACCTGTCTGTTATAGAAAGTTCTTCTTGCTCTAAAGGCAACTCCCCTTTTTCTATAGATTTTATGTAAAGTGTATTATTATTAATGTTCCATTTTCTGTTCTTCCCATCATAAGAATGTGCAGAAGGTCCAATTCCTAAATAAGGTTTTCCGAACCAATAGGCTGTATTATTTTCAGAGAAAAACCCTGGCTTTCCATAATTAGAAAATTCATAATGCGTAAAGCCTTGCTCCTTCAATCGTTTGGTTAGAATATCGAAATGTGCCCTTGCAGCCTCATCATCTACCGGTTTCACCTTTCCTTTTTCAATCATTTTTTTTAGAGCGGTATTAGGCTCTATTGTTAATGCATAGCATGAAAAATGTGGTAATCCAAGAGACAATGCGGTTTCAATATTGGTTTCCCATCGTTCATTGCTCATTCCGGGAATTCCGTAGATAAGATCTATAGAAATATTATCAAAATACTGCTTAGCCATCTGTATGCTTTCTAAAGCTTCTTTGGCATTGTGTGCACGATTCATCAATTGCAGATCCTCTTCAAAAAAAGATTGCACTCCAATACTCAATCTATTTATGCCGGCATTTTTAAAGATTTTAATATTCTCTAGCGTCAGATCATCGGGATTTGCTTCCAAAGTGATCTCTACATCTTTCCTCACTTCAAAATTATCATTTATAACATCAAAAATCCTCTTCAACTCTTCAGAAGAAAGCAAAGAAGGTGTTCCTCCGCCAAAGTAAATTGTATCAAGCAGTTTCCCTGGTAATTCATTTTTCCGAAGCCTTATTTCTTCGCATAACATATTCACCAATTCTCCCTTTTTCCTGATAGAAGTGGAAAAATGAAAATCACAGTAGTGACAAGCCTGTTTGCAAAAGGGGATATGAATATATAATGAAGACATAGTTTCAGTTAACAGTAATCAATTAGCAATAATCAATTTTTGATTCTTGTTGTGATCAGTAGAAGGATTATTTAATCTTATTCGGATTTTGTTTTACAAAGGAATCCCAGCCAGTATAACTTTTTCCTATTTCCACTTTTCCAGAATTGTAAAAATGACAAACCGCAGCTGCCAATCCATCTGTAGAATCCAAGTTTTTAGGTAATTCCTTAAGTCCCAATAAACTTTGCAGCATCTTAGCAACTTGCTCCTTACTGGCATTCCCATTCCCAGTAATGGCCATTTTAATCTTCTTAGGCAGATATTCTGTAATTGGAACTTCTCTGGATAATCCGGCGGCCATAGCAACTCCCTGAGCCCTTCCCAATTTCAGCATGGATTGTACATTTTTTCCGAAAAATGGTGCTTCAATGGCGATCTCATCTGGATGAAAAGTGTCTATTAATTCTACCGTTCTCTCAAAGATCAGTTTCAATTTAATATATGGATCGCTATATTTTTGAAGTAACAACTCATTAAGTTGTAAAAACTCCATTTTTTTGTTCACCACCTTGATCAATCCAAAGCCCATAATAGTGGTTCCTGGATCGATTCCTAAAATAATTCGTTCGTTTTTCAAAAGTGGAAAGTCTTTAGCTATTACCCATTCTTAATAGTTTGTTTACTTTTGATTGGGCTTTACAAAGCTACATAATTCTGCTTAGCAATTCTCTTAATCTAGCTATCTGTAAACATGCAATTATTTATAATTTTTCTAATTATAGTAACTCTAATATATGTGGTGTTTATAAGAGCCTTGCTTTTAGGCTGGAAGAAGGTCAATAACTTTGAATTAAAGGGAGTAGCTCCAATAAACAAATTTTCTATAATAATCCCTTTTAGGAATGAAGCCGAAAATTTACCAGATCTACTCTATTCTCTATCTAATTTAGAGTACCCAAAATCTTATTTTGAGATCATTCTGGTTAATGATGAATCTGAAGATACTTCTTTACAAGCCTGTTTTCGGTTTAAACAAGCTCATCCGGATCTCACTTTTTCTATTATTAATAACAAGAGGAGCACCAACTCTCCAAAAAAAGATGCTATAACAACCGCTATTGCCTCCACCAGATTTGAGAATATTTTAACCACCGACGCAGATTGTATTATTCCAAGAAAATGGCTACAAGCATATAATGAAGGTTTTATAGAAACTAAAGCTAGTCTTCTAGCAGGTCCCGTAAGTTTCTTTAAGGGTGGTTCCACAATAGAAAAATTCCTGAATTATCTAAACGCTTTTCAAGATCTTGATTTTATGAGTTTGCAGGCAGCCGGAATTGGAGCTTTCGGATTGAAAAGACCTTTTATGTGCAACGCAGCGAATATGTGCTACAAGAAAGAAGCATTTCTAACGGCAGATGGATACTGTGGAAATTCAAATATTTCTGGAGGAGATGATGTTTTTCTACTTCAGAAGTTTACCGAACTAAATTACCCGGTATCCTATTTAAAATCTGAAGCTGCTATTGTAAAAACGAAACCTCAGCTCTCCTTAGAATCCTTATTTTCACAACGAATTCGGTGGGCAGCAAAAGCGCCTGCTTATAAAAGTGGTTTTGCGAAATTGCTTGGGGTTATTGTTTTTCTAATGAACTTAATCTTAATAGTTACAATTGCTTTCGCATTGTTTGAAGTGATCCATTTTCAATTCCTGCTATTTAGTTTTGCACTAAAGTTTACAGCAGATCTAAGTTTGCTCTATGTTTCAGCTAAGTTCTTCAGAAAAAAAATGGTGTTGAGTCATTATTTGTGGTCTAGCTTACTCTATCCTTTTTTCTCTACTTCTGTAGCCGTTGCTTCCTTATTCAGCGGGTTTCAATGGAAAGGAAGAAGTTTTAAGAAATAAAAATTACCTCTCGACTATAACTTGTATGGAGCGAAGTCGAAATACTCGAACTGACTTGTCACTGCCAACTGCTAATTGTTTATTGTTTATTGCAAACCTATTCAGCCTTGATGAGGATTGGCATTTTAAACACGCTGGAAACAGGGATTCCACGTTTTATTGCTGGATATATCTTTGGCAAGGAATCTACACTCTGTCGCACCCAATTATCTAATTCTGGTAGTTGATAAGTAACCATAGAGTCTACTCTTATTGAATCTACAACCGGTTTTCCAGATTTAGAGATCTCTAGATACAAAAACAGCGTGTCATCTATAGACTGGGTTACAATTGGTTGTTGCTTTGCGAGATATGCATATATAGAATTGGCTACCGTCGCTTCAAAACAGCTACGAGCTTGGGTAAGATCTGTGATGCTTTTACAATTTTCGAAAGCTGGATATTCATCCACTTCCCGCCAATTTAAAGATTTAGATTCTTGATTGAGCACCTCTTCAGAAGAGATCTTTTTGGTTTCAAAATTTTTACAACACACCAAAATTGGGAAAATAAGCAGAAGTAATGTTTTTCTCATGCAGCTAACTATCTAGTCTATTGAATGTCAAAAATAGTGAAATTAAGCAGCTTAGTAAAAACTATTCTCCGTTAAGGTGTAATTCTTCTTTAATATCCCTAATCCTAATTTCTGCTAAATAGATCAATTCTTCACTACCCTTTTTAGAATATTTGCTTAGATATGCCTGATAATAATTTAAAACTGCTTTCTTGTCTTTAAAATAATTATCTGCCGCAATAGCTCGCTCATATAAGGCTCTTTCATTATCTGGGTTTTCTTCTAAAGCACTATTAAAATATTTAAGTGCTTTTTCATAATCTTCTTGTAGCTTATAGGTTAAAGCTAGACTAAGAAATTCGGCATCTACGGGTTGCTTTTTAATTAACAAGGCCATGAGTAAATGGGTTTCAGATGTCTTAAGATCTCCCTGTCTCGCATATAATTTTCCTAGATTATAATGTGTGTCCGAGTTTCTATCTTCATATTCTAATGCCAACTTATATTGTTCAATGGCGTCTTTAAAATTATTTTCATTGTAATAACAATACCCTAATTTAGAATGCACAAATTCGTTTCCTTGCCCTAATTCCAATAATTTCTCAAAAGGGGTAATTGCAAGGAAAAAAGAATTTTCATTAAAATAGGTTTGAGCCAAAATAGAAAGTAGTGAAGCATTGGAAGGATTTATTCCTAAACCTTGTAAACTGAGTTCTTCTGCCAAAGGAAAATTCCTTTTGCTTAATGCATCTTTGGCAAGTTTATATAAAGCTTGTTGATGATTGGGATCTATTTCAATAGTTCTTTCTAAAAAAGCTATATAAGTACTATCCTTTTGTTTTTCCTTTATTATCCCACGCTGAAACTGAAAACTGGCAATCTTAGGATATTTTGATGATAACAGGACAAACAAACTGTCTGCAGAACTTAATTCTCCAGCTTTTATAAGCAATTCTCCATAATCTATAGCAGAAAGCAATTTATTTGGATTCTGAAGCACAATTACTTTATAGGTATTTATCGCTGAATCCAGATCTCCTGAGGCAACATAAGCTTTTGCTAACCGAAGCTGCACAGCATCTGAATTCTCATTAAGATCTTCAAGTTGTTGAATTGCTTCCGTATAATTTCCAATCGCATATAAACTATCTACAATAGCTATAGTTGGGGTTTGCGCCCCTACTTTCCAAAAAACAAGCACAATTAGAATAGTTAACTTTTTCATCCTTCCCAAAACATTATTGGTAATGTATAACTAACGCTAACTTTTTCACCCTCATATTCTCCAGGTATCATATGCGGTAGTGAGGATATCACTCTAACCGCTTCTTCCTCAATCTTTGGGTGAGGACCTTCTGCAATAATATTCGTAACATCACCTTCTTTGTTTATTTCAAAACTAACAAAGACTTTAACTATACCTTTTATTTCATATTTCTTTCCAAGACTTGTATTAAAATTTCTATTAACGTAAATCTGCACTTTTTCAGCTAAGCAATTTTTTTGCTTTAAGGTGGTTTTTTTAGATTCACAACCAGGATAAATAGGAACTTTCTCTATAGCTCCAAAAGGAATAGGTTCTCCTTCTTGGAAAGTTTTAGACTCCACTATAGCAGCTTTTTCCTTTTGTACATTAAGAACTGGATTAGACGTTTTAGTCGTTGTATTAACCCCGCACGAAATAGAAATTAGACTTATCAATACTACAGGAAAAATAAGCGAGCACTTAAATTTGAACTTTTGCAACATATTTATTTATTAACTGTGTGAATTTCAAATACTATTGGCAAAGAATACATTACTCCGGCTGCCTTACCTTTTTGTTTTCCAGGAGTCATTTTAGGAAGTTTCTGAATTACTCGTCTTGCTTCTTCTTCTAACTTTGGGTGAGGAGCTCTAACTTTTATATCTGTGACATCTCCCTGCTTATCTATTTTAAATAATATAATTATTCTATTCACTCCGGTAAGTTTCAATTCTTGAGCTAATCCGGTGTTAAAATTAAGCATGGCAAATTCTTCGATTTTTCTGCTAAAACAAAGCATTTGTTCTTCATTAGAAGTATAAGATTCACATCCTGGATATACTGGCACATTATCTATAACTGCAAAAGGAAAAGTTTCTAAGTCTTTGCTATTTATATCTATTTCATCTGCTATTACAGTTTCAGTTTTCACAGGTGAGGATTCATTCTTAGTAGAAGTTTTCACACCGCAAGAGACAATTAATAATGTTACTAGAATTAACTGAAGAGCTCTAAAACATTTAATATTGGAAGTAGCTCTAGATATTAAGATTTGTAACATAGAAATTATTTTTGCAATCAATATAGGTGTTTTTAAGTTTATAGGTTAATCTAAAAATCATAAAAGCCGAAGTTTTACACCCCGACTTTCATAATTAATAAACTTATTTTATTTATGTACTTGAAAAACTATTGGAAGGGAATACATTACACCAACTGGTTTGCCCTTTTGTTCACCTGGGATCATTTTGGGTAAGGCATTAATAACTCGCTTTGCTTCTTCTTCCAAAGATGGATGAGGAGCACGTGCTCTTACATTTACAATGTTCCCATTTTTATCTATTTTAAATTGAACGACCACTCGATTAACTCCTGTTAATTTTAAGTCTTCTCCAATTTTGGTGTTGAAATTTTCCGAAACAAATTCGGTGATTTTATTAGTCATACATTTTTTCTGTTCTTCATTAGAAGACAAGCTTTCGCATCCAGGAAATAAAGGCACTTGATCTATTAATGCAAATGGTACATCGCTTCCGGGGATACCATTCGATGAAGATTTATCTGAGTATTGAGGAGGAGGAAGAGGCAAATCGCTCTCCTCTTTAACTATCTGTTCCATAATGCTAAAAAACTGATCTCTTTCAACTTCGGAAAGTTCCTTGCCTTCATCTAATGCCTGTTTAATTTCGGCTAACTGCTTAGAAATTGAACTTTCCTTAGCCATTTCTTCAGGACCCTCCTGAGTACAGGATACAATTGTTAGCATAATCAACATTAGCGGTAAGATTACCAAATACTTGAACTTTGCGTTGGTTTTTGATTTTGATTTTTGTAACATAACTATTCGTTTTTTGATTAATGAATGATTAAAAAATTGATTGATGAATGAAATATTTTGTGTGTTGAAAGCAGTGTTTAATAATTGCTCATAATAACTTCGCTTTTCTACTATTTTAATCACGTTAGAATCTGCGATGAATTCGTGCAAAGCTGCTATTCTATTTTGATAGATATAGATAAGGGGATTGAACCAGAAAATGATTTTCAGAATTTCAAAAATCACAAGATCATAACTATGCTTTTGCTCCACATGAATTAACTCGTGTGCTACAATTTGTTCCTTCTCGATTGCAGTTAATTCATCTCCTAAGAATATGGTTTTATTAAAAGTGCAGGCGACATTAGAGGAAGGAATTTCGACAATATTAAATTGTTTTACTTTTGAAATAACATTAAACTTAAACAGTTTGCGCAAGTTAAAAAGCTTTTTACCAACGATCCCTAAACTTACAATGGCACCAATGCAATAGATAATTGTCATCCAGTTAAAAGAATGGCTTTTTTTAGATAATACTATTTCAGGAAGTTGCTGTGTATTTTGCGTAACACCTCCAATATTTACTTCCGGAAGCCAAAATCTTGAAATGGATGTCACAGATTCCTGTGGTACAAAGCCAGATAACATCTCAATATTAATTATGGGTAGTAAAAAGGCTAATACAGGTGTTAGAAGTAAGTAAGCCCGATTATAGCTAAAAAAAGTTTCCTTTTTCAGCAATACTTCATAAACCACTAAAAAAAGTAGCTGAAATAATACGACTTGTATAATATAAGACTGCATATTAATCTTCTTTATTAATTTCCTTTAAAATAGCTTCCAGCTCTTTCGTATCTAGGTCATTTTCCTTCATAAAAAATGAAACCATGCTTTTAAAAGAACCATTAAAATAATTATCCATGAGCTTATTCATACTCTGGTTGCTATAAGTTTCTCGTTCCACCAAAGGAATATAGATATAGCCTTTCCCTTCTTTTCTATGTCCAACAAAATCTTTGGATTCCAATATTCTAACTATTGTGGAAACCGTATTATATGCAGGTTTTGGCTCGGGCATCTCTTCAATAATTCCAGCAACATTCCCTTCCTTAAGTTGCCATAAGATCTGCATGATCTCCTCTTCTGCTTTCGTTAATTGTTTCATTTGTTCTGAATAATGTTAAGCTAATATAAAACTAATTATTTAGTTGAACTAATTGTTTAGTTAAAAAAAGGTGTTCACAGTAAAACCAAGGAGAGATAAATTGGAAAACACCCTTAAAAAATCTTGAAATGCCTGAGAGAATTAATCCCTGCATAAGAGATTAATTCAATATTTTAGCTGAAAACATATCTTACAATGGATCTTCTTTTAATACTTATTGCTGCACTTTTAATGCTTGTGGGTATATTTGGTAGCTTTTTACCTGTGCTTCCTGGAGTTCCCGTAAGTTGGTTAGGACTTTTAGTGCTACATCTTGCTCCTTCTATTCCTATGAATTATTGGTTACTGGGAATTACCTTAGTCATTGCAATTTTTATTTATGTCTTAAATCTTATAATCCCAGCAATGGGAACCAAACGTTTTGGCGGAAGTAAAGCAGGAATGATAGGAGCCACAATAGGCTTAGTAGTTGGACTAATTGCACCCATTCCATTTGGAGTTTTAATTGGTCCCTTTGTAGGTGCTTTTATTGGAGAGATTGTTAATAAAAGCAATTCCAGATCGGCACTAAAAGCTGCTTTTGGATCTTTTATAGGCTTTTTGGCTTCAAGTTTTATGGAGTTTTTAATAGCCTTTGGGTTTTTAATTCTTTATATCTACAAGGTCTGGGAATTTAGAGAATTAATTCTCCCAGGTTCTTCAATAAATTAAAGCCTTAAACAAGATTTAATGCTCAGAAATTTAGAATATAACATGTCTTAATAAAATATCTATTAGAGAGATAGCTATGCACAATACAAGAAATAAATTTAGAACAATCGCATATTACTGTGTAGTAGTGGTAAGCTGCATTCTCATACTCGCTAGCTTGCTATCACTAGTTTATAATATTCCTAAATGGTATCTAAAAGCGCTGGATTTTCCACGTCTTCAACAATTTGTTGCAAGCATATTGATGCTTCTTTTATTTATTATATTAAATAGAAAATGGAAACTGCCCTCTATTGCCCTTGTAATCGGTTTACTAGCCTCAATATTTATTCATTTCAGCTTTATCTCTACCTATTTATTAGGGGAAAAGGCTGTTCCCTCTATAGAAGAATCTGAACTGAATCCAAATAATACGGTTGGAATACTTATAAGCAATGTGCTTATTACAAACAAAAATTCGTCTAAGTTCTTAGAGATTATAAGTGACACAAATCCTGATTTAATACTGGTTATGGAGGTGGATTCTTGGTGGATAAAGGAACTTGAATCCTTAAAAAAAGGCTATCCATACTTTATAGAACATCCTTTAGACAATGCCTACGGAATGGCACTTTATTCAAAACTACCATTAAGTGAAACTGAAATTCAGTTTTTAAATCATTCTAAAGTGCCCTCTTTTAACACATTGATCAACTTACCTTCTGGCAAGACTTTCAAATTTCACGGAGTTCATCCTGTAGCGCCATTTCCAAGCGATAAATACCCAGAAAATATCGGAGAAAATGGAAACGATCAGCAAAAAGAAGTTGCTCTAGAAAAAGTAGGCATGCTAGTCTCTAAAAATAAAAGGCCCTCTATTGTAGCAGGAGATTTTAATGATGTTTCTTGGTCTAATACTTCTCGTCTTTTCGGGCAAAATGGAAATTTGAAAGATGTGAGAATTGGCAGAGGCTTATTTAATACATTCGATGCTCAATCAATGATCATGAGGTGGCCTTTAGATCACTTTTTCGTTTCCGAAGGTATATCGGTAGTAGAATTTAAACGGCTACCAAAATTCGGCTCAGATCATTTTCCACTATTCGCTAAATTTGAAATTAAATAAACTATAAGTGTTCAGAAATATCAAGCTTAATTAAGAACAGGCATATATTTTCTTTTAACACCATATAATTCTAGAGAATTAGATTTTCCTCTAAGGGTCATGTTACCAATAAAATCCATTGTATAGTTCCCATTAGTATTCATTACTTGTAACACATCTTTTGAAATGATCAATTTCTCATTGTAAATCTTACATTGCTCCATCATTCTAGAGGTCGTATTTAAAATATCTCCTGAATAAACTATTTCACGCTTAATGATTCCAATTTCACCCATAACAACCTCTCCCCTATGAACTGCTGCTTTAAAACCTGGAACAAAGCCGTATTCATTTAAATAATAAGATTGGTTCTGCGCAATAGCATCTTCAATTTTAAAAAAGCAATTAATACAATTAAGGTTCTTTGAAGAAGCATGCATTGGTAGCCAGGAAACTATAATCTCATCTCCCACATATTGATAGATATTTCCATGAGAATTGAGAATTGAATCTGTAATATTATTATAGAAATCTCTTAGTAAAGTGAAGAAGCGAGAATGGCCCAGTTTTTCAGCAATACTTGTAGAATTGGTTATATCTAAAAACATAAATACTCTATGAACTTCGTGAGGTCTATGAAATTTCCCTAAGAACATAGAGAACAAAGTGCCTGGACCAAATTTCTCATATATTTTTAATCCGTGTAATGTGAAAAATACTATAATCATCCAGCTCACTAAATTCCGAATAGCATAGGGGTCTAAAATTAATAAGTTGATGGCTTCTTGAAGAGGATCTACGTTATTTAAAATTCTGTTTTTATAATAAAATTCATAGAGCATGACACTATTAAGAGTAAAAATAAAACCGAAAAAGTAGAGTATACTTATTACAAGATAATATCTATAACTTCTATTTCGATATTTTTCATTTAATCTAAATACAATTACACTCCCTCCTAATAATCCACCAATTGCTGGACCTATAAGATTTATAATAAAGAATTTTGTGAGTGAAAGATGGTGAGGAACAATAAATATGAAGTTCTCGCTTATAAGATCATAAGTTACACATTTATATAAAGCAAAGAAACCACCACAGAGAACCCAAAACACAGTTATTACCACTATCTGGTATAGCTGAATCCTAGTTTTAGGCCGGATATCCATCGCTATATTTTTAAATCATATATAAAGATAGTGCAAATTTATTTTCGACTATAAAAATGAATCATAATTTACAGGAGAGGATAAAAAGTTCTTTAAAAAGAAAAAAGCCCTTTTCCAATAGTATGGAAAAAAGCTTCTCATTGGTAAATACTGTAAAAACAGCATCTTAACCACGTTGTCTCAACTTCTTGAGACACACAACACAACTTCATTATACTTGCCAAAAAAAGCTTCAATTTCTTGAAGCTTCTTTTTGCAATCTTGCGGTCTGGACGAGACTGCGAAATCTCTCAATCATTTCATATTACGCAGAGCTTTACAGAGGCCTTTTAAATATGGGTCCCTTTTTTAATAGATTTATTCTAAAAATGAAGAGACACTTTTTTATAAAAGTGAAATTAGAAAATTTTTAATTATTTATGATTAGAATTATGTCAACACTAAAATATGGGGTAGAATCCTACCAGCTTCAAAACCTCCTCTACCTCTATTGAAGAATGGTTGACTATCATATTTTCACTATGTGCTAATGTGAATCTCTCATACACATTGCGTTTCTCTCTAAATATATAAACGTTAATGGCTCTATATCCACCATCGCATAAACTATAATTTATTTCAAATCTCTTTTCACAAGTTTCAATAATTTTTTCTACGCGTTCCTTCAAATCAATAGTTCTTATATTTAGTTCTTTATGTGTTTCTTTAATTGTTTCTTTATCGAAATAGAAATTGCAAAGGCTTAGGTTATAGAACAAATCCTCAGGAGAAATATATCCATAAAGATTGGCTATCGATTCGTAATCATATTTATCTACTAAACTTGGGTAACAAAAACTCCAACCCAAAGGTATAGTGTTTGGTTTTATAGGGTAATTCAAAAAACCAAATTCTGGGTGTAAAAAACTACCTGAATGGCGTAATCCCCATGATATGTTATAATATTCTTTTTGGAAAAGTATTGGTGTATTTTCGACTGTGACCTGATTTTTAGATAATTGATTATTAATATTGTGCATGATTTATACAAGTTTGAATTATAAATAAGTACGCCACTACTCCAAATTAATTTTTAAGTTAAACTTTTAATTTTCATAAAGAGAAGGCCATATCTCTATTGCCTTTTATTTCATTCATTTTGGTACTGCCAAATAAATCCCCCCGCACTATTATAAACTCCTCTACAGCATTTAGCGATTGAAGATCTATTTATTCCTGTGGCTGCTGACGCTTCAGCCACAGAACCATGAGAATTCAGAAATGAACCTTTTTCATTAAATTGTGAGACCTTCCTTTTTCGTTGATCAACTTCTGAGAAATAATTATCCCCCAAATTATAACTCCAAGAATATCCTCTACAGTTTTTAATTTCTCCAAGACAGGCTTTGCTTATAGTCCTTCGATCTACTCCAACTGATTCCGCTGCCTCAGAAAGTGATGGAAAAGTTGACAAGATGGCACCAGTTTCTAAATCATATTGATAGATGTTTTTTTGGAAACCTCCTCCGCGGTCAGAATTATAACCCTCTTCTTGTGCATTATATTGTATTATATATTGCTTCTCCTTTTCCGCCAATTCGTTAGCATCTCCAGCCGTATCTATTTCCGTCCATTCAAAAGTCTCTGGTCCATATGTCTCAATTGCTTCTTGAAACCTTCCTCCAATATTATTCCTGGCTTTTTGAAGATGATCTTTTGTCCGTTGCTTCAACGACCGAGCAGTTGAGCCTATGTAAACCTTATTAGTCAACTTATTTACCGCTTTATAAATTTTACTCACCATCTCTATCATTTTCAACTTTTTTTGTGAATTCACAATAATACTCCCCTCCTGACGACCACGGTCTATAATTAAGACCCGTGTTAAGAGCATAAATACCACACCACTTATGAAAGCCATGAGGTGATAAGTGTTTCCATCTTGGATACAGAAATTTAAAATTCGTTTCTAATTCTCTTTTATCCAATTTTTCACCAATTGTGAAAAAAGCGGCTGCAAATTCTAAGAATTCAGAAGAGGTGGAATCCTTTATCTTCTTGGTAGTTAGATTTATTGGCTCTACCTCTATTAAACCCTCTAGTAAATATATCTGAAGACATTTCATCATAAATTCGAAGAAATTATTCCATTCACTTTCAGGCCATTTACTATCCCAAAAACGATTTCCAAAATCCTGTTCAGGTGTAAAATCTGCACTATAATAATTCGAGATCTCAAACTCGTACCTTCTAGCTCTATCGGAATCTCCTCCGTCTCCTAAAACATAATAATTTGATGAGATAATTAATTTTGGTGACCGCCAGTCTTCAATCCTAAAAGCAGCTTTGTATTTTTTATTGACTTCCACCCCCGTCGTAATAAAGGAATAGAAGTTTTCAAAATCTGTGCTTTTGGGCAAATCATCATAATAAACACAATCTGTTGTACTGGTTACAAGTTCATTAGCGAAATCACTTTTTAAATTTTTCGTTTTGGCATCATTCATTACAACATCTCTACAATGCCCTAAAGCCATACCTAATAAGGTTTTGCCCACTCTACCATTAGCTTTACCATCCTCGGTCATTTTCTCATCATAGAGAATTATTGCTTTGTTCTCGCCCCTTTCTTTATTTCTATGTAATAGGTAGCCTATGAATGACTGCAAAGCCCTAAATCTTCGAGGATTATTTCCTGTAATATTCATGCTCCATTGATGAAATTGACCTACAAAATCCTTCTTGGACTTTTTATATTCTCTTTTGATTATCCTATTTTCCCAAATGGAACCTTTTAATTTATCATAAGAATTTATCATTATACTTTCTGCCGTGATTTCACAAAAGCAATTTTGAAAGTAAAATCTAGATGAATTTCTAGGGTCACGATCATTAATTAAATCAACTGTTTTTAATAACGACAGTTTAGCTGGTCCTACATAACGACTTGGGCTTTCAGCGAAGACATCTAAGAATTCTTTAAGCTCGTTATCTTCAAAAGTAGTTCTAACAAAATCGATAATTTCCATTATTGATATCCTCCTAATAATTCCATTAGTGTTGCGAATAAGCTCAAGACGTCCATCTAGGATGGCGTGATTGAAACCCATAGCTTCGAGAAAGTATATGAGTTTGGCATGTAGGATCTTTTTAGTGCCTTTCTCGTTCTCCACGAGAAAATCAAAGAGTGGGGAATTAATTGTTTCCATATAATTTGTTTCTTAATGCAGATTATTCTGCTTATTTTTCTGAAACAAATATTTAGAAAGAATCTGTCTGCCTTTTGATATTTTTCAAATCCTGCAGACTGATATGATTGGTATAAAGTTGATTTATATATTTTTAGGGAATTAGATAACTCAAATAATAATTGCATTTTGCAGACTAGTGCAGACTAAAGCAAATCAATAATGCTGCGTAATTCTCTTTTTCTAATTTTATCCTCTTTAATATTTTCATTAAATACATCAAGTGAACGCATTTGCTTTCTTGTAATTTCTATACCCTTGGTGTTACGCAGAATAAAGTTCTCTTCAACCGTAACCCATATGGGGCCTGTGATGATTTTTTTTGCTTTCAGAGTTTTAAAAAAATAGTTTGTTTCTTTTGCATTACCTGCCCATTCAATTTTCGAGTTAGTATTATTGGTGAAGATCCTTTCTAATTTGCCAATTTTTATATCGGCAGGAATTAGTCCATTTTTTTTAAGATTTTGATAAAAAAGTTTAAAATTCTCGTAATTCTTAATAATATATTTAAATCCATTTTTCCCTAATTTATTACTTTTTAAAAGAGGTTTTAAATAAGAAAATTCACTTTCAAATTTCACGCGATGGAGCTCAAAATTTTCAATGATTAGATTCTTATATTTCTCATCCAGGTCTGATACCTGAAGTGTAATTTCGGTCTCCTTAATTTTGTTTAAAATTCTATTTACTCGGTTAGCCTTTATTCCTTCATTAGTCATCACTGAAAGTTCATCATGAAGCAATTCTATTAAATCCTCAAATCTTTGCTTAATCGTATTTTGAATTTGCATATTCAAACTGTAATGATGAATTTCTGGTACAGTGGAGTTTGACAATGAAAGTGTTAGTTTAAAGCTCTCAGTACCATCCCATTCTCCGACAACTTGGTCGGTAGCTATTGCATATGAATTCCAGAATGAATTTACGTTTCCTGTGAAAAAAGATTTTGAACCTATTGCGACAATTTTTTCTTTTAATAATTTTAGTGATGTCATAATCCAATTAATAAAAACCAACGCAGCCCTACAATAAAACTACGTTGGCAAATATAATCATGATTTCTTTTTCAGTGGTTTTGTTTTAGGAGAAAACCATCTCAAAAGCTTGTTTATTCAAAATACAGCATAATCTCCCGACCCTAATATTATTCAGGATCTAAAATTTCAAAATGATAAAAGTAGTAAGCCCGCCCCTTTACAATAAAAACTGTGGTAAGACTCGAAGTAACCTTGACGTTATCTACCCACACTTTTTGTCCTATCTTTAATTCTCCTATATGATGTTTTACTATCACCTTAAAAGGACAAAAAAGTTGTGTAAGCAGATTGTTCCAGGCAACTACGTAGAGGGTGTTAGGTGAGCTATATTTGAGTATTTCTGCTAGTTCCTGCTCTGTCATAACTTAACATTTAGATAAAATGAATTCTTATTCGACTTCCTCTCGAATGACTCTAAACGCTATATAATTAATTATGTAGGAACCAATTTGAAGACTGGTTTTGCAGTGAATAAACCAGGTTATTCGTTAAGTCGTATGCATTTACATTACGTTCAAAATTGTTATCAATGTAGGAGGACTTGTTAGCTTCTGTGAAAAGGTTATATAGCCTCCACATATTAATCGAACCATCCCCACTACAAGAAAAATTAGGGTCGTGATAATAATTTTTTACCACCGTATTTATTTGGCTGTCATTTATGGAAATAGGAAAGCACTGTTTTTGCTCGGTTTTATCCATAAATTGGTACATTCTCAGCTTGCCAATGAAGTGAGCAAATTGAGACTGTGTAAATTCATGTCTACTCATTTTCTCCATCATACCAAGATGTTTATTCCTGTCATACTGCCCCAATAATTTTTCCACTGCTTCTGATAGCTGGTTTAATGAGTTCACTCTAATTTGATCTGCTAGACCATCTGTACTAATGCATAGATTTGTGCACACCATGTTCTTAAATCCAATGAACACTTTGAACTTCTCAGGACTCTTCTTACTAAAAAGATTCTCTTGATTATAAGCTCTAACTCCTCCGATAGTTAATGCTAATTTATTACCATTTACATTTTCTACCACTTCTGGAATTTCCATTACGAATGCACACCTCTCATAATACAAGGTTTTCTCGTGCTCTTTAAGCTCCTTAGCAGGCTTTCCAATGGCAGATGGAATTCTTCCCTTTATGATATGAGAGGTCCTAATATCTGGTTCAGAAACACTAAATTCAGGAAATAAATCCTGAACTATTTCCTTTGTTTTTAGCACAAACTCATAGTGACTTATAGTGCTCTCATTATCCTTTGAAAACACAGGGATTATACATTCATTCTTTAGATGTTCAAGTGTCACCTTTAAAGTATTGGCTTCAATAAAGTTGCCATTTGCTTTTTTAATTACGTGGTCTTCTTCTATAATTTGATTTTGATGGGTATTACTCGTTATTAACTCCATTCTTTTCTGGTTTTAGTTGTTCAATTTTTTCTTCTTCAATCACCTGATCTACTCCACTTTCAATCAGTTTCTTTCGCTCTATCACAAGCGGATAAATCTCTTTTTGTAGGGATGGATACTTCCCATAGATGTGTTTTAGACCTTCTAGAGTAATACATGTTTGAATCTCTCCAGAAGCTTTATTTAAAGAGACTCCTTCGGCACACCATTCTTTAAGTTTCCTTCCTGTGGCTTGATTTATTACAAACTCTGGCTTGTCCATAAAAAGACCTGTTCTATCCTTTGAAGCTTTTACCAAATGATTGTCATTAATAAGTTCAAAGTTGACCGTGAGTTCATATTCAAACCCTTCTCGGGTAATTTCCTTTGTTCCCAATTTCATAACTTTAGTTTTTCCACTCATATCTCTGTCAAGGGAGTAATCAACCTTACGTCTGGTTGATGTGATAACATGACATTTAGATTGTAGAAGAGCATCCACAAAAGAATTATGGTAAGGAGTGATTTTTGCCCAATCTTGAAAGCGACCACCTAATTTCTCGTGCATTTCAAGACATCCTCCTTTTCCGTTCCATTCATGGGAGATAGAATCAACAATAATAATTTCCATTCCAGCATCTTCACATAATTCTATAGCTGTAATGTATCTCTGCGGAGTATAGGGTTCTTCCAAGCTCAGCACGTTAAAATCTCCTAAGTGGGAGTACAGACTTGCAGAGTTGTTTTCAGTATCTATTACTGCGATCTTTTTCCAATCCTGTGTAATCCCAAAAGCTAACAAAAGAGCTGAATATGTTTTACCATATCCACTAGGACCACTTAAACCTATTCTTAGTTTTACTTGGCTTCTTTGTGCTTGTTGTAGTTTCATAATATTTTAGTTGTTTGTATCATCAGAAATTTTATAATCACTAATGATCACGATTAGACATAAAAAAAGAGCTCCTTAATGGAGCCCTTCTACCTTTGATAGAGAAATGTTTAAATTACAGTTTCTTCTCTTTGAAGATTATTCATAAGTATAACTTCTTCTTCACTTATGAGCTGATTCTGGTGTGTTGAAACAATCACCTCTCCCGTTTCTTCATTTGTATATTCAAAAGGATCTACTTCAACTCTTGCTATTTTCCCTGGAATTTCAGTCCCAACTAGATCTTTACAGGTTTCTTCATCAAAAGTACAAGAGACTTTTGCTGTTTGTTTTGTGAGATAGGTTCTCCCTGATTCTTTACTTTTTACTATTGAAATTTCACCTTGTACTACTAATACAAAGAAATCTTCGCCCTCATTATTTTGATAGGACTTGTAATCTACGATTCTTACCATGGTTTTAATTTTTTAGATTATACATTGACGAGGGATATCCCCCAAATTACAAAAGTGTGGGGGTTGATCTTTAGGTTAATAGGTGATCACCATAATAAAAGCCCAAAAAATTTTTAGAGAATTTTTTTTTAAACTTTTTACTTAATTAACATCTATTGTAATGGAAGAAAAAAAGAGAAATCAGGATGCTTTAGCATTTTTGCAATTAATCTGTATTGGAATAGCTGCCGCAGTTTTTAGCCCATTGGTTCCTTATATAGGTTTACTAGCTTATCCTTTATTTATAGGAGGAATTCTATTCGGTTTAGCAATAGTACCACTGTGGCACAACGGCAATAAAAATTAGTGAATATACTTGACGTCAACTTGTCAACTTTTTTTGATTTCAACTCTATATACATCTCCACCTATATTAATTGCAGATGTAAATAAGAAAGGTTAAAATTGTATAAGGATTTCCCCTACCTCCTCCATCTATCATTTTCAATTATATGGCTACTAACAAGCATGCCCAAATCCGTTATACTATTCTAGATCGCTGCTTCAGTAATTTTAATCGCGTTTATACCTATGATGATTTGTTAAATGAGATTAATGAGGTATTAATTGAGATTGGCACAGAAGGGGTTCAATTAAGGCAGTTACAATATGATATTGCCTATATGAAATCTGATGCTGGATACAGAATTGAGTTAGATGAAGATTTAAAGCATTATAACAAGCGTGTTTTTAGATATAAGAGTAAAAACTTTTCATTAGCTAGTCATCCGTTAAATCAATATGATTCAGAGCAACTAGAGACTACACTTGCTATTCTTTCTAGATATAAGCATAGAGAAGAATTTAGCTGGATTGAGGAATTAATTCCGCGCATGGAACAAGCTTTTGATTTAGTTTCAAGTGACGACAATTGTATCGTTAGTTATCAAGAAAATTTTGATTTAAAAGGAAGAGAACATATTAGTGTCTTGTTTAATTTAATTCTAAAACAAAAACAAGCTAAGTTAGAGTATGAGCCTTATGGCAAACCAATAATAGAAGTCATTATTTGTCCTTATCATTTAAAGCAATATAATAATCGATGGTTTCTGTTTGGGTTTAATGAACTATACAAATCCCTTTCCAATTATCCCTTAGATAGAATTTTGTCTATAGATGAGTTGAGTACAAGTTTTAAATCTAGTGAAACTAACTGGTTAGATTATTTTGATGATATTATTGGTGTTTCAAAACCTGAGGGCGCTTTACCAATAAACATAACACTCAAATTTACAGAGAACCGAATTAACTACGCACTAACGAAACCTTTACACAGGTCACAAAAAAAGGACAAAACCGATGTGTCTGGCAAAACAATCACTATTAAAGTGATTCCCAATCCAGAGTTGTATCAATTACTTTTATCGTTTGGTGAAGATTTAGAGGTCATTTCACCTGCAGAAGTTAGAGTTGAAATGAGGAGAAAAATTACACAAATGAAAGAAAAATACGAACATGCATAACTACTGCATACTTTAAAAATACATTTGTAAAATACAATTAAGTATGCTTTAATAAAATTGTGATTAATGATTGACATTGAAAATAAAATTTGGGATTTTTTAAACCTTGTCCGTGGGAAAAGAGAAATTAGAGATCTAAAAGAGCTTCTAGCTGCTTTAATATTTTTAAAATTTGCAAATGATAAATTATCCGAAAATTCTTTTAATGCTATTAAAATTGCTCCAGAAGCCAAGTGGGATAATTTAATTAACGATGTATATAATAACGATTTTATAAATCAGTTATGGAAGGCTTTTAATATAATTGAAAGGGAGAATATGCAATTAAGCAATGTTTTCAGCTCCTTTAATTTTGAAAATAACTTTAATCGTAAAAACGACTCGGAATTAATTGCCCAGCTTTTTATAATGATCTCAGATTTAGATTTTAAAAATGATGATTTTAAATTTTCAAATATTTTTTCAAGAATATTAAATTCCTTCGCTAAATTCGAGGGAAGGATTGGAGCAGATTATTATACTCCTAATTCAGTTTCGCAGTTAATGGTTGAATTACTTAACCCTACTCAAGGCGTTTTATTAGATTCAGCATGTGGTGTAGGAGGTTTTTTTCAAAAGACATCAGATAATTCCCCTAATGGAACTTTTAACTTTTATGGCCAAGAATTTAATGCAACAACACTTGCGTTGGCGAAACTTAGGTTTGCCTTTAATAATAGTGACTCAATCAGTTTCGGAGAACCCAGCGATACTTTAACTCAAGATCAATTCCCTAATTTAAAGGCCGATTTTGTAATAACCCACCCTCCTTTTAATATTAGAAATCATATTCTTAATGAAGAAGATAATGATCGTAGATTTACATTTGGATTACCTCCAAAATCTAATGCCAATTTCGCTTGGATTCAACATTTAATTTACCATTTGAACTCTTGTGGAAAAGGGGCTATTATACTTAATAACAACTCACTATCCTCCACTGGAACAGAAGGGCAAATACGCAAAAAGATCATTGATGCGGATCTAGTGGAGGCTATAATTACTTTACCTTCTCAACTTCTAACCAATTCAAGTATTCCAACTAGCATTTGGCTCTTTAATAAAAACAAGGCGCATAAAGGAAAAGTTCTATTTATTGAAGCTTCAGATTTGGGCGTTAAAATGCCGCATGGGACTCAAAATTATCTAGATGAGAAAAGCATCCTGGTAATAACCACCTTATTTAGGTCTTGGCAAGAAAACAAATTAGACCTACCTCATACAATTGGTTTTTCTAATACCGCAAGTTTAAAAGAAATTGCCCAAAATGATTATATATTAACACCAGCTAGATATGTTGGTTTTGAAGAAGTTCCTGGTGTAGATTTAAGTAAGGCTATATCATTAAACGAAATATTAGAATATGTTAGACCATCAGGGTTACAATCCAATGTTATATATAAAAGAGTTACCATAAAAGAGTTATCTTCTAACCCTGATTCTTACTTATTAAATTCAGATGATTTATCTGAAGGTGAGTTAAGATCTAACTTTAGGTTGTTAGAGAATAATGTGCTTTTATTGTCTAGATTTGGAACGAAAATTAAGCCAACTTTCTACGCTTCAAGCAACACTAAAATAGCTTATTCTTCCAATAATATTTATGCTTTCAAAGTAGATCAATCTAAAATATTATTGGAATATTTAGTAGCAGAGCTTCATAAAGATTATATAAAACTCCAGGTTGAAGTTTTTAGGACGGGTACTAGTATACCAATGATTAGACGTGAGGATTTATTAAATATTCTAATTATAACCCCTTCTCTAAAGGAACAAAAAGAAATTGTTGAGCAAGAGCGCCAAGGTCGTTTTCAGACCTTAGCCAAAGATTTAGGTTTTGAAAAAGAGATAGCGAAACTTAAGGAGGCTCAAATGAGAGATTTAGGCTCTAAAAAGCATAATATTATGCAGCACCTTAATAATGTTAAGTCATCTGCAGACGTGTTAACCAAAATGATGGAACTGAATAATGGTGTATTAAAATTCGATGAAGTAATTGATCCAAGGAGAGGTGTTACTGTAGAAAAGCGTTTTCTTCGATTACAGGAAAGTTTAGATAAGGTTATTTATTATGTAGATAATATAACCAATGAATTGAAATATGACGATCCTGAAATATTAAATCCCATCAAATTTTTGAAAGAGTGTAAGGAAAGAGGCCTTCAAAATGATCTGTTTTCCGTCGAATTTATTGTTGAAAAAGCAACTTTCCAAGGAAGAGAACCTTTAATTAGCATTTCAAAGAATGACCTGGAAGAAATATATAATAATATTTTAGAGAATGCTATTAATCATGGTTTTATAGATAAAAGTAAATCCTATGTTTTTCGAGTATCCGTGGCTTATATCGAAGGCTTTTTGGAAATTAATTTTGAGAATAATGGTAAAGCCTTCCCCCTAGGAATTGCTAAAAACTATGATGTAAAAGGGGAAAAAGCAGGTGAAACTGCTGGAACTGGTATTGGTTTATGGAAAGTTGCTGAAATCGCAAAACATTTTGACTGCAAATTAGAGGTGTTTGATGAGCCCAAAAGTGAATTTCCTGTTGGATTTAAATTTCTATTTAACCTTGAAACAATATAGTGAATGAATAAGTATGAAGTATTATGGGTAGATGATAACGCAGAAGAACAAGATGCGTTTTTGGAGTCTGCTTATTTAGAAGGGATAAACATCACATTTTTTAAAACTTCTAAACTAGGTATGGAAGAGTTATCTTCTAAAATTGAATATTACGAAGCTGTTATTTTAGATGCCATGGTATATAATGAAACTGAAGATGAAAAGGCGGGTTTAATTGGATTGCAAAATTCCATCAAAAAGATTAACAGTTTAGCTGATTGTAAAAAGATTCCTTATTTTATTTACTCTGGGTACATAGATAAAGACGAACATTCCAGTGCTAGGGAAATGTTAGCTGATGAAAACATCTTTATTAAAGGTAAAGATAATCAAGCCTTATTTAAAGCTATTAAAGAAGCAGCTGATGAACAGGAGTTAACCCAATTAAAACACAAGTACCCAAACCCTTTTGCAGTATGCGAAGAGAATTATTTAGGAGCTAAACATTTTGAGAGAGTTCTTCAGCTAATAAAAGATATCGAAAATCCAGAAAACATTTCTAACCCACAAGATGGTTTGTTGCCAATTCGTAAGCTTTTAGAAGCTTCATTTGATAAGTTAAATAAGCTAGGTTTAATTCCAGATGAAATTCAAAATGGAAATGGTGCAATAAATGGAGCGAGTTACTTCTTAGCAGGCAGCAATGATCAATATTTATATGAAGGGAAATTAATTCATCCTGTAATAGCAGAATCTATACGTCATTTAATTAGTCTTACACAAGATGCATCACATAATAACGGGAATAAATTAGGAGCAGACACATATTTAGGAAAAGCCAATAATACCTTTTTGTATCAATCTCTCTGCTATTCATTATTAGAGGTTTTAGATTACTTGAAGCCATTTATAGATGCGAATTCCGTTAAATCTATTAATCAAAAAAAATGGGAGCTTGTTCAGAAAACAACTTCTTTATCAGGTGAATGGGTTTCTGGAAAAATCACTAGAATATCCTCTAATGGTTATGGTACATTTCAACCAGATAATGAAGATCCTACCTTAGCAGTATTGCCTAATAAAATTTCAGAATTTTTGTTAAAAGAAGATCAAAAAATTGAGGTAACTACCATACCAAGTCCATGTGGAACAAAAACGTACATTAAAGAAATTAAAATAGTTGAATAATAATATATGACCAACCAACAATTAAAAGAACTAGAAGATAAACTTTGGGACTCTGCCAACGCATTGCGTGCACATGGTGGGCTTAAAGCATCAGATTATGCAGTTCCAGTTTTAGGGTTAATTTTCTTAAAGTTTGCTGAAAACAAATACAGCCAACACGAACCTGAAATTTTAAAAGAATATCAAAAGTTAAAGGGCACCAGAATGGAGCGTCCTATTCAAGATATTGCATTGGCTACTTGTGGTTTTTATTTACCCGACAATGCACGTTTCAATTACCTATTAAATTTGCCAGGTGATATTAAAATGGCTGAAGCATTAAGAGATGCGATGAAGGGTATTGAAAAACACCAAGACGCAAAATTTCAAGATGTATTACCTACAGAAGCCTATTTTGAAATAGAAAAGAAAAAAGACGATATCCTTCCAGAATTATTAAAAACCTTTTCTGATATTCCCAAGGATGCATCAGGTGATATTTTTGGTAAAATTTACGAATACTTCCTTGGTAAATTCGCTATGAGTGAAGGACAAAAAGGAGGCGAATTTTTCACACCAACCTCAGTAGTACGTTTTATAGTAGAAGTAATAGAACCATATAAGGGTAAGATTTATGATCCTGCTTGTGGCTCTGGAGGTATGTTTGTACAATCTGCCGATTTCATTGCTCACGAAGGCCACGACCTTAATGATATTTATGTATATGGTCAAGAGTATATGGGTGAAACCGTTAGATTGGCTAAGATGAATTTACTGGTGCATAATTTAAGGGGAGAAATTACAGAAGCCAATTCTTATGATAGTGATCCTTATGAGGGCTATGGAAAGTTTGACTTTGTCATGGCAAATCCTCCATTTAATGTAAAATCTGTTAAAGAAAGTACTGTTAAAGGTGATAAGCGCTTTTACGAGTATGGCTTACCAAAAAATAAAGGGAAAAGTGACGATAAAATATCTGATGCTAACTATTTATGGATTTCATTATTTGCAACCTCATTAAACGAAAATGGTCGTGCAGGTTTTGTAATGCCGAACTCTGCAAGTGATGCTCGAAATTCTGAATACGATATTCGTAAGAAAATAGTGGATTCTGGTATTGTAGATTGTATGGTAAGTATGCCAACCAATATGTTTTTAACGGTTACTTTACCTGCAACTTTATGGTTTTTTGACAAACGAAAAGTAAATACAGTTCGCAAAGACAAAATCTTGTTTTTAGATGCACGTAATGTATATAACCAAATAGATCGTGCTCATAGGGAGTGGACAACAGAAAACCAACAAAATTTGGCAGCAATTGTAGGTTTGTATCGTGGGGAATCCAACAGATATTTAGAATTAATTGATAGCTACATAAAACAAGCAGATGAAGCAGCTACAAAAGTGGAACCGTTAAAACAGGTTGTAGAAAAGCAATTAAAAGACTTGCTTAGTAACTTAAATAAATATGTTGAAGCCACTAAGGATGATAAACGTGCTCCTGCTAAAACCAAAGTTATTAAAGAGGTTAAATTATTAGAGCGTCTTAAAGGCTTTACCCAAAGTAAACCAAATGCAAATGATCTAGCAAAAAGCAACTTGTTACAACCTATCCAAAAAACACCATTAAATAATAGTTCACAATTAGAAATTGCTACCCATTTACAATGGAATGTAACCCAAAATAAATACGATAGCCATTCTTTAAAACAAGATGTTAATACCTTATTAGAACTTTGGAAATCGGCAGATTCTAACTTAAAATTAAAAAGCGACAAAGCTTGGACCACTAATAGTCTAAGTAGAGCAGACAAGGTGTTAGAGAAAGCCTTGCAATACTATATAGAGGCAACAGAACAAGCCGAATACTGGTATGATAATATTAACTGGTTACAAACCCGTTTCCCAGAGGCCAATTACGAAGATGTAGTAGGCTTATGTAAAATGGCTGATAAAACAGAATATGCAGAGGAACAAGATTATTCGCTAAATGCTGGTCGTTATGTAGGTGTGGAGATTGATATTGATAGATCAACTCCAGCAGATTTTAAGAAAATCATTTTTAGTAAAGCAAAAATGCTTGAAGAGCTAAATTCAAAAGCAAATGAACTCGAAAATCATATTAATAAAAATCTAAGAGAATTATTAGTATGATAGAAGAATTAAAACTTTCAGATTTAATAACACTTCAAAGAGGATTTGACATTACCAAATCAGAACAGGTGGATGGACCTTTTCCTGTTATATCTTCCGGAGGCATTTCAAGTTATCATAACAAATTTAAAGTTAAAGGACCTGGTATTGTAATTGGAAGAAAAGGAACTCTTGGTAAAGTATTTTACTGTAAACACAACTTCTGGCCTCACGACACCTCCTTATGGGTAAAAGATTTCAAAGGGAACGATCCTAAATTTATCTACTATTTTTTACAGGTGCTTCATTTCGAAAAATTTGATGCTGGAGCTGCGAATCCAACATTGAATAGAAATCACATTCATTCATTAAAATTAACTGTTCCAAAAAAAGAATTTCGATCAAAAATAGCCTCCATCCTATCCGCCTATGACGACCTTATAGAAAACAACAACAAACGAATTGAGTTATTAGAAGAAATGGCAGAGGAAATCTACAAAGAGTGGTTTGTACGGTTTCGTTTTCCTGGCTATGGGAATTCCAAATTCTTTGATAAAGAAGGGAAAGAAGTTCCTCACGGAACAAAAGGGGCTTTACCTGATGGTTGGGAGATTCAACCAATTAATAAGATTGTAGATATTATTTCTGGTTATGCCTTTAAAAGTGACACTTTTGAAGAAGAAGGCGATTATAAATTAGTAACCATAAAAAACGTCCAAAATGGTTTTTTTGTAACTAAAACATCAGATTGCATAAAAGAATTACCGAAGAATCTTAAAAAGAATATCTTTTTAAAAGACAAAGATATTTTACTCTCACTTACAGGAAATATAGGTAGAATTTGTTTGGTTTATGGAGACAACTATCTATTAAACCAACGAGTGGCAAAACTTAAACCCAAAACTGAAAATTTGTTTGAGTATGTTTATCTATTCTTCAGAAGTGATTTTTTGAGAAAGACTTTAGAAAATCACTCTAATGGAGCTGCTCAACAAAATTTAAGTCCCGTAGATATGTCAGAGCTGAAGTTTTTAACACCAAATGATAATCTATTGGAAAAATTTTCTAGCATTACTAAATCATTGTTTGAAGAAATAATAATTCTATTGAAAAAGAACCAGATCCTTCAAGAAACTAGAGATTTATTATTACCTCGTTTAATTAGTGGTAAGTTGAGTTTAGAGGATTTAGAAATAGAGCAAATGAATATGGCTGCGGAGCCGCAACCAGAGTATTACATAGGAAAAAACAGTATGAATGAGTAGCACAACAGCATTTATTGAGTTATTTGAGAAAAATTTCGTAATTCCGCATTATCAAAGAGGGTATCGTTGGAGTGAGCAAGAAGTTAAAGAATTACTCAATGATATTTGGTATTTTACAAAAACATCTAACAACGGCGAGTTTTATTGCTTGCAGCCCATTGTAGTTCAAAAAATCAACAAGAACACCTATAATGTGCTTGATGGTCAGCAACGTTTAACTACCCTTTATCTCATACTCATATTTTTAGAAGAAAGAAGGTTTGAAGATGGCTATAATAAGAAACTGTTTACTTTAAAATATGAAACAAGACCGGAAAGTGAGAGGTTTCTAAATAATAGAAAATTCATACATGGTATTGATGAAACCAATATAGACTTTTATCATATATCAAAAAGTTATAATTATATAAAAGAATGGTTTAAAGGTCAGGCAGGAGCAAAAAACAAATTAATTCCTGTTCTGTTAGACGAAACAGATATCGGAAATAAAAACATCCGTTTTATCTGGTATGAAGTAGCTTCAAAAACATATCCTATTGATGTTTTTATCCGTTTAAACGTAGGTAAAATTCCCTTAACAGATGCAGAATTAATAAAGGCGTTATTACTTCAAAGTGATAGGTATCCTATAGAATATTTACAGTTTCATAAAATGAAACTATTTGAAATCGCTTCAGAATGGGATACCATAGAATACACTTTACAAGAAGAGGAGTTTTGGTACTTTTTAAACAACAATGAAAACACTAAGGCAACGCATATAGAATTTATTTTTGATGCAATTGCAAATAAAGTGTTGAAAGAAAAAAAGTATTTCGACTCTAAAAACTTTAAACACGCCACATTTTTAATCCTTTCTGAATATTTAGAAGACTTAATTACCAATGACGGTATTTCTAGAATTGATGCCGTTAAAAAGATTTGGGAGATGGTTATAGAATATTTCGAATACTATAAGGAATGGTTCGAAAACCGAAAATTGTACCATTATATAGGATATCTAATTGAATTGAAAGGAACTTCCATTATAGATATTTTAATTGCGCGTTCAAAAAAATTACCTAAAGATAAATTTGAATTATATCTTGAAAATGAAATAGGTAGTTTAGTACGTGTTTCTAAACACAGAAAAGACAAAAATGGACAAGATATTGAGATAGAACTAAAGGATTTATGTTACGAAAATGAAGACCAGAGAAGCAATGACAAGCCATTAATTACCAGCATTCTGCTACTTCATAATGTTGTAATGACCTTACATTCTGAAAAAGAAAAAGCTAAATTTCCTTTTCATCTTTATAAAAAAACGACTGGTAATGAGAAATGGAGTTTAGAACATATTCATGCACAAAACTCTAATGCGATTTCAAATAAAATCCATCAAAACACTTGGCTTACGGATCATATAAAATCGATTGACAATTTGAATGATCCTCAATTTAAGGGGATACTTCAAAAAATGAAAAAAGCTTTAGAAAATGAAGAGTTAGAGAACGAAGAATTTGACTCTCTTTATAATGAGGTCTACAAGCTTATGAATGAAGTTTCTGGTGCAACTGAAAAGAATACGCATTTAATCGAGAATCTTTGCTTAATTGATAAAAACACGAATAGTCAACTTAACAATTCAGTTTTTGATGTAAAAAGAGAAAAGATAAAAAAGAGAGAATTGCAAGGTTACTATATTCCTATTTGCTCTAGAAATGTCTTTCTAAAGGTATATACAGACTATCCCCAAAATAATGCCTATTGGACAAAAGAGGATAGAAAGGGTTATTTAAAGAGTATTAAAACAACTTATGACTCCTTTATAAAGGAAAAAGAATAAATCTATGGCCTATACTTTATATAAATTATTGCAAAATAATACTGTCAAAATTCCATTAATACAAAGAGATTATGCGCAAGGCAGAAGTTCCGTAGAAGATTTACGGAATAGCTTTATTGAGAAGATTAAAAAAATTATAGACGGAAGTGATGAAAAATTAAATTTGGACTTTGTGTATGGCTACACCACTAAAAATAGCCAAGATAAGATTGATTTTATTCCTCTTGATGGTCAACAGCGGTTAACTACTTTATGGTTGCTACATTGGTATTTTGGCTGTAAAGACGAGGTGCTATTTAAGGAAGAAAATGATTTTCTTCCTTCTTTACTTCTAAATTTTACCTATGAAACAAGAGTATCATCAAAACGCTTTTGTGAAAAGCTAGTATTGAACCCAATAAAAATTAAAGATGTTAATGGTTCTCTCAAGAAGGAAATAATTAATATGCCTTGGTTTATGTCTTCTTGGAATAACGACCCTACTATTACAGCAATGCTAATTATGCTTGATACTATTCACGATAGATTAGAAGAATGTAAAGATGGTTGGGTAAAGCTTACTGAAAATGAACTGATCACCTTTGATTATATAGATATAAAATCTGAAGAATTTAAATTAACGGATGAATTGTATATCAAAATGAATTCAAGAGGAAAGCCACTTACTCCTTTTGAAAATTTTAAAGCTATTTTTTCGCAACTTTTAAGTGAAAAGCTAACAGATTATAACAATGAAACATTGCCATTTGGGGATAGTGAAATTAGCTATCAACAGTATTTTGCGTTTAACGTAGATGGTAAATGGATAGATCTGTTTTGGAGTTATAGGGATTTGACAGATAACGAATTAGATGATAATTTTCTAAATTTCTTTTATTATGTGGCAGAGATGCTCCACTATAGTGAAAGTAAAGATGATAGTTTTGAGAGAAACTTTGAATCATTAAAAAGGATTTATTTTCAGAAAAGAAATGTTGATTTTCTCTTTAAAGCATTAGATTTTCTATCGAACCTAGACAACGTTGCTGATTTTTTCAATACAATTTTCAGTGCAAATCAATATGTGGATGGAAAAGTAAGATTGTTTAATGAGAAAACCACAGATCTGTTTTTTAAATCATTTATGAACACCTCGTTTGATGTTCAGCAAAGAGTTCTTTTATTTGGCATATTGCACTATTGTATTGAAATAGAGATTAATTCTCCAGACCATAGATTAAAATATTTCACTCGCATCCTTAGAAATCTATTATTACGGGTAAGACAGGCAAATACCTCCAAGAAAATAGAAATAATATCGAATCTTCGTTTACCCAATTTCTTTGACTATTCTAAGTTTGTCTTGGAATTCGTTAAACTTATAAAATCAAACGGAACTAAGGGCATTTTAGATCTTTTTGTGACTGCTACATTTAAGGGTTTTTCAAAAGAATCTATAGTCTTAGAACAGAAAAAGATAGCTGTAATAAGCGCAAATAAAACGACAGAGAAAAGTATCATTAAACTAGAAGAACATACCTATATTGAGGGAATCACAGATTGTTTCAATATTGAATCAGATGATATATCTATGTATGTTGAGGCATTTTATAATTTGTGGGAGTTAAATGAAATTAATAATTCCCTTTTGGTTAGAGCTTTGCTTACGAAAGGTGATTTCTCGGTACAAACTCATAATTATTCTAGCTTGGGGATTATCAAATATTTTGGAGCAGAGGAAAATTGGAACCGTATTTTAGCTCCATTGGATAAGGATGAACGATTGGCTAATAAGAATATATTCGAATTATTCTTAAAAGATTATATCGCTTCAGATAAGAAGACTATTTCAGAAAAACTTAATGAAATCATTGGAAAATATGAAATAGGTATCAGAGATTGGAGATATTATTTTATTAAATACAATGAAATAACTTCTACATATCACGATAGATTTAATTTATTTACTTGGGGAGATAGTCAAGGTTTTAATATTAATAGTCTTGGTAATTCAGGAAAACAACCGCTGGCCTCCTATCATATAAATCCCTATTTAATTGCAATTGAGCAAAGGTTACGAAAAGATGGGGTAAAGCCAAATGAAGCACGAATAGTATATGGCAGATACACGGATGATCTAAGTTGTATTTTTTTACCTAAAAATATACAGATTTATGTTGAAAACGATTGTTATGAAATTTATAATTTAAAAAAACACAGACATCACAAAACTTTAATTGAGGAATTTAATTTAGAAATTGTTGATCATTTCCATATTTTGAAGGAGACCAATAAAAAGGATAAAGTTGAAATAGCAATAAATTTTTGCCAGAGGACCTTAGAATTATAAGAAATTAAGAAATACTGATTATGGCATTTTTAAACGAGTCACATATAGAAGAGGCAGATATTCAGTTTTTTGAATTGATGTTGGGATATAAGCATAAAAATGCCTGGGAGAAAAAACTCATAGGAAGAGAATCTTTAAAAGATGTTGTTTTAAAAGAAGATTTAAGAACCGCTTTAAATAGACTAAATCCTGATTTACCAAAAAAATGTTTAGACAAAGCAATCTATGAATTGACCAAAAGTCGAGCAACATTAACTCCTGTATTAGCTAATAAAGAAATTTATGAACTCATAAAAAATGGTGTCCCAGTTACTTTTAAAAATAAAACTGGACGTGAGGAAAATGGATATGTTAAAGTAATCGATTTTGAAGATGAGATGGAAAATGACTTTTTAGTTGTTTCTCAATTAAGCATTGAATATTTACAAATAGAAAACATTACTAGAAGACCCGATTTAATATTATATGTGAATGGTCTCCCTTTAGTAATGATAGAATTAAAAAATGCCACTGAAAAAGTTAAGGTTGGCTATGATAAAAACCTAAAAGATTACCAAAGAGATATCCCTCAATTATTATGGTATAATATGTTTGTTTGTATATCTAATGGTATTCAAACACGCGTTGGGTCGTTTAATGCCTCGTGGGAGCACTTTTTCTCATGGGTGAAATTAGTAGACACTTCTGTTTCACATGATCAGAAAACTCGTTTAGAAGTAGAGAAAGAAAGTGAATTAACTAATAAGCGATTAAGTTTAAAGCTTTTTGGGGAAGGTCTTTGCAAAAAAAGTAATCTACTAGATTACTTTGAGAATTTTGTTTTATATCATAAGAACAAAGTGAAAATTATTGCCAAGAATCATCAGTACCTAGGAGTAAATAATGCCATAGAATCATTGATTCATAAAGAAGAAAAAAAGGGTAAACTTGGGGTATTCTGGCATACACAAGGTTCTGGAAAATCCTATTCTATGATTTTTTTCTCTCAAAAAATTGAACGTAAATTACAAGGGAATTGGTCATTTTTAATTGTTACAGACAGAACGGATTTAGACAGTCAAATTTACCGTAATTTTCAGGAGACGGAGGTTATACTTGAAACTAAAGACCAAAAAGAAAATTATTACAGACCCCTTAGTAGAAACAAACTAAGAGACTATTTACAATCCAATAGAACTTATGTTTTTAGTCTAATTCATAAATTTGGAATTGAAAAAGGTAAAACCTATCCACTATTAACTGATCGCGATAATTGGATTGTAATAGTAGATGAGGCTCATAGAACACAATACAAGGGTTACGGTGAGAATATGCGTATTGCATTACCAAATGCACAGTACATTGCATTTACAGGCACCCCTCTATTGCGGAGTGAACTAACCAAAGATTGGTTTGGTCCTTATGTTTCTGAATACAACTTCGCTCAGAGTATTGAAGATGGTGCTACAGTTCCATTATTTTACAAAAAGAGTGTGCCTAGAGTTGAACAAGTAAATGAAGATTTAGTTGGAGAAGCTGCCGAAATTCTAGAAAATGAAAATCTTACTGAAGAACAAAAAATAAAGTTAGATAAGGAGTATTCAACCTTAATGCATATTGTAAGACGAGAGGATCGTTTACAGGAAATAGCTACACATATCGTTCAGCATTATCCATATAGACTAAATGTTTATGACGACGATAGGCAAAGAAAACCTATGAAGGCTATGGTGGTTTGTATTGATAAATTTACAGCAGTGAGAATGTTTGAATTTGTACAACAAGCTCAGAAAGAAGAAATAAAATCTTTAAGAAAAAAAATAAATAAAGAAAAAGATCCAGAGATAAAGGAACGATATAAAGAGGCTATATCCTTTATGGAAGAAACAAGAATGTCTGCAGTTGTTAGTCAGGAGGGATCAGACAAAGAGGAGAAAGAAGCTTTTGAAGCAGAAGGATTAAACATATCTCCACATAGGAAACTGATGGATTACCCAGACGAAGATGGTCGAAATATTGAAGACTACTTCAAGGATCCTAATAGCTCGTATCGAATTGTATTTGTTACTGCAATGTGGTTAACGGGATTTGATGCACCTGCTGTATCTACACTATATTTAGATAAACCACTTCAAAACCATACGCTTATGCAAGCTATTGCAAGAGCTAATAGGGTTATTAAAGGGAAGAGAAATGGTTTAGTGGTTGATTATTTTGGTGTCTTCCGAAATCTTAAAAAAGCACTTGCAAATTATGCTGAAGGCTCCAAAGGAAAGGAAAATAATGACGAAGATGAATTCCCAGTTAAAGAGTTTGAAGAATTATTAGAATTATTGGAATTAGCAATTGTCGAGACTAAGGTATTCTGTAAAGAGCTAAACGCAGATGTCGATCAGATTTTGAATCTTGGAGAAAAGGGGTTTAAAGAAGTGGAGTTATTTCAAGAATATGCTAATATAATACTAGAAAAGGATGAACACAGGAAGCAATTAGGATTGTTTGTAAATACAATAAATGGGTTATATGATTCTGCAAAACCTGAAATTTATAGTCATCCAGAAATAAAAAAAGCTAAAGATGTATTTGAATATTTACGAAAAGTAGTAGATAGAAATGTAGATAAAGATGAAGCTATTGAAAAAGCCAAGAAAAAAATTGATGCCTTATTAGACTCTAGTGTATTAGGTAAAGGAGATTTAAAAGAAAATCCATTTGAATATATTTTTGATAACTCAAAGCAAATTGATTTGAGCCAACTTAATTTTTCTAGGTTAAGAGCTGAATTCCCAGAAAAAAAACATAAAAACATTCAATTCGCCGATTTGAGAGAGCTTATGGAAATAAAACTCAAACAAATGATGGCTCAAAACAAAACGAGAGGTTCCTTTTTGGAAAGATTTGAAAAAATCATCGATGATTATAATTCAGGGAGTCTTTCTATAGAAGAGGCTTATGAAGAGTTGGTGAAACAAGCTGAAAACTTAACCCAGGAGCAAGAAAGAGCAGCAAAAAGTGGAATGTCTGAAGCTGAACAAGAGCTTTTCGATCTTCTTTTGAAAGATAAATTAACTACAGTAGAAGAAAAGAATGTGAAATTAGCTGCATCTGATCTACTTCAAATTCTCTTTGATGCTAAGAACAAGATACTGATTCAAGAATGGCACAAGGAAAAAGCAACACAAGAAGTGGTCAAAAGAGAAATACAAAAAATATTAAACAAAGGTTTACCTAAGTCATACGACCGCAATGTTTTTGCTGAAAAATCAGAAATCATATTTCAGCATTTTTATGAATTAGCTGAACAAGGAAAAGGTTTTGCAGCTTAAGATCTATTTTTATATAGTAAAAAAATTACCCAAAATAGTTGACGTCAAGTTGTCAAGTTTTTTTGCATCTATAATAGCTAATCCAGCATAAAACCGCCAAAGTTTACGCGAATTTTATTGAGCACCAACAGCAAAAAAAACCCTTGAAAAGCCCTTGATTGCCCCGTTTGAATAAAGTACATTTGGGAGTCAATAAAACGAAATGCCGTCCAAAAGCGAAATAATGGAAATGTCATTAATAATAATGTTGCATCTAATTAAATAAATGACTGAAAAAGAGGCATACAAAAAATTAAGAGAGGATAAGCGATTAGGCCTTCAGAATTTCCCCGAGAATATTACAAATAACCATTTTGATATTTCTTCTGATAAACTGATTGAGGAACTTGAATTAAAAATTTCGGAACTTAAATCTCAAATTGAATCCTATAATGCAACGCCTGGATATATTAAATCTTTGGAAATTTACTTCATTGAAAAAGAACTGTTAGCTTTTTCGGAAATGAAAATTATCTATGCCCATAAGCACTTTGAAACCCACTTAAAATTTCTTCTATCTTCATCATATGAGGAGGTCGAAGAAAAGAGATTGTATAAATGGGCCGAAGTTGAAAATTTACTAAAATCTAAAGATATTAATTTAAAAAATATTTCTAATTACTCAGAGATAAGCGAGTTAAGAAATTTAAATAATGCCATAAAACATTCTAGAAATATGATTGATGTTAAAACCAAGCATATTTTAGAGTTACGAAATAAGAAGGAACCATATTATAAAGACTTGTTAGAGTTCTACAATAGAATTGAAGGCTGTAGCTTAATTTTTTTAACATCATTATCAAAAGAGATTGAAAAAAATCTTTTTGAATTTGAAAATGAGCAACTTGAGAAAATAAGTGTAAAATTAGTGAGTCATATGGACCCTCCAACAGTTAGTAAACTGATAAATAAATTAGAATCAAAAAGTAACTAATCACAGCAATCGTTATAGAGAATTGCATGTCCTTGCCTACTTAAAAATTTCTGTGAATTTTTAGCTTGGTTTGTACTTGTTAAGCTAATGCTAGTCACGAAACTATTAGCCGAGACCGCTATTCTTTATTGTATTAAACGCAAATAGTAGAAAGGAAAATAATGTCAAAAAGTAAATATCTGATTGAACTTGGTAATAAAGTTAGTGATAAACAAATTGATCAAATTATCAATGATTTTTATTTTGCTTTCAAAAATGATGCTGAAAAGCAGAACAATTATGAATTCGATTTTTCGAACTTAAAATGGATTTCAAATCAAGAATTATTGATTTTAACAGGATTATTTCAATATTTGATAGAAACCGACACTAGGTTTAAAATTAATTTCTTAATAAATGGTTCAAGTTCCGATATTGATAAAAAAATAGCTAACCAAATTGTTCAAATATGGGACGTTTGGAAAATATATCAAATTGTTCCCCATCAAGACTACAACAAGTATTTTGATATTGATGGAAACTTTGTTAAAAGAATCAGGAAGCAATTCAATATTAGCTCATCAAACCAAGAGATTTATGATAGATACGGGGTTACGCCATTTTTAAGTTTACCTAGAATTCAAAAATATGACGATAAAGCCGTTTCAAAATTATTAAATAAAATTTATAGTTTATCAGAGGCTACTAATCAAATATTAGTAAATAATAATTGCTATTTGCCTTTTGAAAATAAAACTTTAAGCTCCATAATAACTAAGGAATTATATGAAAACTTTTTAGATCATTTTACTTCTTCTTTTTTTAAGAGTCAAAAAAATGCTGCATTTCTAAGTATTTCTCTAAAAAGAAAATTAAACGAGGAGTATTTTGATAAAAAGAAGGTACAATCACTTTTAGAATTGAATTTCAAGGAAGAAAATATAGAGGAGTTAAAACCATTCTTTTTCAATAAATTCAAAAATGAATTCAAAAATGAATCTCTTCTTCAAATGTCCTTCCTAGACTACGGTGAAGGTATATCAAAAACTTTGTTTAATTCTTTTTCAAATGAAATAAATGAAATTTCAGAGAGTCAGCATTTAGATTCTAATGTTCTTAAATATGCTTTTGAACCCTTATCTTCTCAACATAAAGTTCAAGAAAGATTTAATGACAATATAATTACTCCAAGAGGTTTATTTGATGTTATTGCAATTGTAAAAAGATTTGATGGTTTAGTTGTTGTAAGAAGTAACAATGGGAAAATAGCATTTGACTTTTCGGATAATAAATCTATAAAAGAGGCTTTTATTTTCTTTGGTAATGAAAAGCTATATTTCCCAGGTTCTTTAATAAGTATTTATATACCAGAGAGGCAGCTTAAGAAAAAATTCGATAGCACATCAATTAAACCAAGCGTTAACTTCGACAACTTCAATTTCCAGAAGAAAAATAAGAAAACATTACGTTTGTTTGATATTCAGAAACAGTTAAAATCATCATCACCCACTAAAAACAAATTATATAATGACCTGTTTGAACTGCTATTAAGCAGAATGAAATTAGGTAATAATGACTCATTAATATATTTAGATTTTCAAGGTTATGAAATTGACGAAAGGATTGCAAAGAAAATAATTTACTTTATATGTTCTGATTATAGATTCAATTATCAAAACAATATTATCGTTCTTAATCCACCTCCAAAGCAATTTCTTAAGAATATAAAAGATGAAATATCAGAATTAGAGGAAGTCGATAAAAAATTCAGGTTCCACCCAACACCTTTTGTTTATTTGGATGAACTAAAAAATGAACTTGAAATATTTTGGCTTGGAGTATATTCAGAAAAAGATATACAAAAACTTAATGATTTATTATTTGAAGAGCACGATTTAAGAGCTTCGGACTTCGAGAACCCTGATGATATTATTGGACACATTAATAAATATGACAAATTAGGAAATCTTTACTCAGCAATTGATTCGAAAGAAATATTTAATTACTACAAGATAAAGAAAGACGCTTCAATTAATGAGGAAATTAAGGGTCTTGTAGTAAGTTGTATTCAAAAAGAGGAAGGGTCAATTTATTTATGCAATGGGAATTACTATCAATATGAGTATTTTTTAATGAACGAAGTCCTATATAATGAGGACAAGCTAAACTATCTCTCAAATAATTTGTTTTTAAAAATTCAGGATAGATTAAAAAACCTTGAGGATGTTTTATTTGCTGGAATTACATCCAGTAGCCATAAAATATTAGAATCGCTTATTTCTCAAGGACATTTAAAGAAAGAAAATTACGTTCAACTTGACAATTATTTTTCATTTGAAAAAGAAAAGGCATTTTCTAAACTAACTATACCTGGATCAAAAGTTGTATTAATATGCGATGTGATTTCTACGGGATTTTTGGTCAATAAATTTGAATCCCATTTAAAAGAAACTGATTCTGAACTTATTGGAATTGGTGTTTTAATAAACGCTATAGACAAGAGTTATTTAGGAACTGATTATAGTGGTATTGAAAAAATACTAATCCCAACAATAAATTATAAATTAGAAAAAAAACATAGATCCGAGATAAGTAATAAGCTTAACAAGAAAGAATTAAAAGTAATTCGAATTAATCCATACACTAATACTCCAATTTCTCATTCCATAAAAGAAACCAATTCGAACGAGGCAATATTAATGGACAACCAAGATTTCATAAATCTAATAGATTCTTCACAAATAAAGATAGGTTATTTTGAATTCAACAATTTAATCCATCCATATTTTTTTGATATGGATGTGATACTTGATAAATCAAGCCCAACATCAAATAAAATCTTAAGCGAATTAATACAAAAGCTAGAAAAGAAAAAAACTGTTAAGGATATTGACTTTATCTTTTACCCTAATGAATCTGGGATAAAAAATATTGATTTTGAATATTTTAAGAATAACATAATACCAAAGCACAGTATTGAATTCATAAAATTAGAACGGTTCGCTACTAATGAAGGATGGAGATTCTCTCATCCGCCAAAATCCTTGATGGAGAAAAGTAAAGATAAAAATGCATTGATATTAGACGATGGTTCCTGTTCAGGTGAATCTTTGCTTCAAATGATTGATGAAGTTGCTTTTCTTGATGTACAAGAGATTACTGTACTATCAATTGTTGGAAGGGTAAATGAACATAAACGCGAATTTTTTTCAAGACTAAAATCAATACAGGCTGGAAGCAAAACAATCAAAATAAGTATATACTTTGGTTGTCATTGGCATTTACCAACTTATCATCTTTCCAAAAGTCCAGTGATAGATGAGATTACAAGGTTAAAAATACTTTCAAATTTTCCTAATACTCCTAAAGGAATTCGAAAAATTGCAGAAAATGTCTTATCTGAATTACGTTTAAAAGAAACAAAAGAGGATAATAACAAATATCTAGTAAAAGATAAAAAGGGAAAGGAAATAATTAAGGAATTAATTTTAACAAGAGACCATTTTGGTAAAATATCAGAATTCAGGTTTTATAAAGAATACTTCAATTATTTTAATGACTTTATTGCTGAATATGAATCACAAAGCAGAAAAGCCAGAGGAAACTTCCCCTATAAAAAGATTGAGCTAATATCTGCAGCGATAATACACGAACCTTATCTTTTTGATTCAATAAAGAAAGTTTTACCTGACCTTGTTGAAAAAATTGAAGACTTTCTAGAGACTTTATTATTGAAAGAAAACAGGATTAAAATCGAGGATTTGACATTTAAATGGGATATAAAAAATATTTATCATTTACTATTCATAGTTTACAAAAACGAGGCATTATTTAATAAATTAACTGTTAGGAATGTTTCTGTTATAATTTCTGATTTTTCACCTAATAATATTGATTACTTACTATACAAACTAACTTCTTATCTAAAAATTGATAGCTTTTTATCTAGTAGTAATGAAGATTATTCTGGAAAAGTGAAAGTTCTAATTAATAGCCTTATTGAAGAAAAGGATTTAAATGAAACTGTTTTAAAATCTTTGAAAAGGTATAGACCCTTTCTTTACAGCCTAAAAAGCAATGACAATTTTGATTCGAAATTATCAAAAGTCAAGCATAATTTTGATAAAATTATTAACGATCAATATCATAAGGATTGTATAACTGCTCATTTTGATAGTTTTCATGTGAAACTAATGGAGTTAGAAGTTGAGCCAAATGAAAATAGCATAAATGATTTAATTAATCTATGGGATAAAATAGTTCCATTTATTTCGGATATTTTGGATCTCTCAATAAGTTATTCTCATTTCTTCATTTCTTTCGGGGGTAATCTTTTAAGTAGCTTGGAGACTGAAGAAAATTCATTACGAAAACTTTTTGGTCGTTTAAATGATCTAATATATGAAGCTAATGAGAATACGGATTTTTCAAGTATCCGTAAAAGTTCAACCCAAATCTATTCCAAATATGTGAAAAGTGAATCTAAACTTTATAGGGTATTTAGTAAACTTATTACAAGCGATATTGGAAGTGTGTTTGAAGAATTTATTTCCGAATTATCAAGTGAAATCAAATTTGAAATCATCGGAAAGGAATTAATTGAAAAAAAATCAATATGCATTGATGTTCCATATTTAATAATAAAAGAAATAATCTTTGATGAACTAAAAAGCAATTTTAGACATGCCGATATTAATTCTCCTATTTACATAACTTGGGAAGAATCGTGTAACTCAGATTTTGTATGTCTCAAAATAAAAAATAAGAATAAATCATCCACTGCCGAAATTTCAGGAGGTGGTTCTGGAATTGATTTGTTTAAATCTTTTAGCAACTACCCAAATAAAAATTTAGAATTTGATTCTTACATTGAATCAGGTTATTTCATTCAAAAATTTAAATTTAAATTGAAATGAATCTTAAAGACGTTGTAGTATTTTATTTTGATAATTACGAAAATTTTTTCGCAAACCATACACAAAGTGTGATTGGAAAAGCCTTATATAAAGACACAATTTTAATACAAAATAAAAATGACTTTGAAAAAGAATATTCTAAGCTTGAGATGAATACTTCGTACGTTCTTGTTTGCCATGTAATTCATTCTGAAAATGAAATGGGTTTACGACATATGGGATATAAAAAATTTCAAAGTGAAGGAATTGAAGATGATTTTAATATTAAAGCTAATCTAGTTTCGTCTGGTGATAGCGGAGTAGTAACTCATAATATTTATAAAAATGAACAAGAACAGAAATTTGTTCATTCTTATCCCAAAATACATGATAATATTAAAAATGAAATTATACCAGTAAACATCAAAGGACAAGAAAATATCAATACTTCAAAAACCGAAGATAAAAATTCAAAAAAAGGTGTCTTTTTAAGCCATTCTCATCATGATTTAGAACTTGTAAATAAATTCAAAGAATTAGTTTTAGAATTAGGACTAGGTTTGAATTCTAAGGACATAATGTTCACAAGTAATGAAAGCTTTGGAATACCCGCAGGAACAAACATTCCAAAAGATCTGGAAAATTTCCTAAAAAGTGAAATGGGATTATTTATTCAGTTCTTAACACCCAATTATGAAAAAAGTAGAATTTGTTTAAATGAAGAAGGTGCTGCTTGGTGTTTAGTTGATGATGAAAAATATTTTATACCTTTAATTGTTCCACCACATAACCATAAGTTACTTAGTTGGATAAAAACCACAGATAAAGGGATAAAAATAAATAATAGAGATTCTTTAATGAATATTTATGTTCATAGGAAAGATTTTTTTGGTAAAAAAGTAGATGAAACCAGGCTGCTTCAAAAGACAGAAGAGTTTATTGAGTATTTTAAAATTAAAAATACTTAAATAACGAAGGCATTATAAACTCCTCCAAAAACATTCCTTTATAAAAATCCATTCCTGAACGAAGGAAGTCTATACATCAACATAAAGAAAAAGCTTCTCAGAAATGGGAAGCTTTTTCTTTATTTTTGAATGTTTCTGACTTTTCCAAAGTTCAAAAGCTTAGAAAAAGTTGACGTAAAATTGTCAACTTAAAAAGTCAAAATACCCCTACATAAAATATATGGGTATGACCAAACCGTAATATCCAATCAAGAGAAAACACTCATTTTGAGAGTCTTCACTCTAATTTAATTTATTACTCAGCTTTTCCATTTCATCTTGAACTTTTTCTTCCAAGATCTGTCCGTAGTGGGCTTGGGTAATACCAATCCTGGAATGACCTAAAAGCTTACTCACAACCTCCATAGGAACATCATTTAAAAGCAGTACAGTGGTAGCAAATGTCTTTCTGGCTATATGATGAGTTAAGTTTATTTTAAACTCGCATAAGCCTGCTATTTCCTTCAAGTAAGCATTGAAATGAGCATTTGTTTTTGAGGGCAAAACCTTTCCTGTAGTTAATTGATCATTATACTTATCAAGAATTTTCTGAGCCATTGGCAAAAGTGGAACTGAAATAGTTTTATTTGTTTTTTGGCGCTTAAGCCTGATCCAGTTTTTTTTATTTTTACCTTTTACAATATGCTCGTCCCTTAGATTACTCATTTCCTTAAAAGCTAACCCTGTATAACAACAGAAGATGAAGCAATCCCTTACTTCTTCCAACCGTTTATTATCCATCCCTTTATTTTGTAGATGGGAAAGCTCTGTTTGAGTAAGGTATACCACCTCTGTTTTAACTGCTTTAGGTTTGTGCATCAGGAAAGGATTTCTATCAAGATACTCCTGAGCTATAGCAAAATAAATAAGCTTCTTAAATCTCTGTATAGTCTTATTAATAGTACTCTGCTGCATTTCTTTCTCTGTTCGCAGGTAATATTCAAAATCCTTGATAAATTGAAATTTCAACTTATTGAGCTTAATATCTCTTTGTTTATATTTCAATTTTATAAAGGTTTGCAAATGTCCTTTCGTGTTTTCAAACTTCTGCCAAGAAACCTTTTTAAGATCCTTACCTACTAATTTTTTATAATAATTGTTATGCTCGACATATACAGCTATAACCCCCATTTCTTTTTTTGTATCCTCTCCGCAATAGATTCTATAGACATCCTCAACATCAAATGGCTTATCTTGAATTTGGAGCATTAAAAAAGCCTGACCAAGTTTTTGCTTAATCAGGCTTAATTGTGAATTTACCGTTTTGTGATTTTCTGTTTCGTCTAAAACTTTCTGTTTATCCTTATCCCAATATTCTGGATTAATAAATATACTGGTTGAAAATTCCTTTCTGGTTTTAGCTATTGTAATTCTACACCGAATAGGTGTGGTTCCTCTTTTATTTAGTTTAGAGTTTTGGGTTAAGAATAATATTTTCATTGTTGGTTGATTTTGTATAATTAGTGATTTAAAATTTTGGGGCACCTGAGATATTTTGGGGCACCATATGGGGCACCTGAAATGGGAGAAAAAGTTGACAATTTGACTAAAGGGAAGAAATTATAGAAAAGATATAAAAAGAAAAAAGCCCTTTTCCAATAGTTAGGAAAAAAGCTTCTCATTGGTACATGCTGTAAAAACAGCATCTTAACCACGTTGTCTCAACTTCTTGAGACACACAACACAACTTCGTTATACTTGCTAAAAAAAGCTTCAATTTCTTGAAGCTTCTTTTTTGCAATTTTGCGGTCTGGACGAGACTCGAACTCGCGACCTCCTGCGTGACAGGCAGGCATTCTAACCAACTGAACTACCAGACCGTTGCGTTATTGCGATGGCAAATATACACCTGTTTTTAGATTCCACAAACGTTTTTTAAAATAATTTTTGATTAATTTTTTCTCTAGCCCGCAAATTTTTGTCTTTCAACTAGATAGGTGGTTAAAATTTTTTCAAAATTTTCTCCAATATCAGCCTGCACATACTTTATTCGGTATTTTGCACATTGTAATTTGAGCATATGGAAGTATTTTGCAACCGAATCTTGATAAGATTCCTTGAAATTTTCGGCATAAAGATCTAAATGAGCTCCAGATTCTACATCTACAAATCGTTTTGGAGCATTATCAAAATCGAAATTGAGCTCTTTCTCTTTATCTATTACATGAAAAAGCACTACTTCGTGCTTATTATATTTAAGATGTTTTAAAGCTTCAAACAATTCCTCTTCCTTTTTATCTTCCTGAAACATATCTGTAAAAAGGAATACTAGAGACCTCCTTTTTAATTTTTCTGCTATCTGATGGAGATACTTATAGCTATCTGTTGTTCTATTTCTTGCTGGATTAGCAACTAATCTGTCTAATTCATTCAACAACATGTGGTGATGACGTTCACTTCCTTTCTCTGGCGCATAAAAATTAAATTCATCACTATACACACTTAAACCAACTGCGTCTCTCTGACGCTTTAATATTTGCATTAGGGAAGCTGCTGCCAGAACTGAAAAAGCGATTTTATTTAAAGAATTCCTGTTGAAGCTTTTCATTATAGGAAAATGCATAGATGAAGAGTTATCTATAATCAAATGACACCTTAAATTGGTTTCTTCTTCATATCGTTTTGTATAGAGTTTATCTGTTTTCGCGTACAGTTTCCAATCTATATGTTTAGTGCTTTCACCATTGTTATAAATCTTATGTTCGGCAAATTCAGCAGAAAATCCATGAAAAGGACTTTTATGTATCCCAGAAATAAAACCTTCCACCACCTGTCTGGCCAATAATTCTAAGTTGATGAAACCACCAGATTTATGGACTTCTTGTTCTATCATTAATTAATTCTATTATTAACTTAAGAAAGGTAGCAATATATTTTTTGGGAATAAAAAAAGCCTCGCTAAATCTAAATTTAGCGAGGCTTATATTTTGAATTTTGAAGTTCTCTATAAAAGAGCATCTAATGCTTCAGCATAAGTGGTTTTTGGAGCAACTCCAACTTGACGTCCTACTACTTCTCCATTTTGGAAAATAAGTACAGTTGGAATATTTCTTACACCATATTTAGCAGCGAATTCTTGGTTAGCATCTACATCCAGTTTTCCTACAACAGCTTTACCATCGTAATCTTTACTGATATCTTCTATAATTGGTCCAACCATTCTACATGGTCCACACCAAGCTGCCCAGAAATCAACCATTACTGGTTTATCACTTTTTAATACTGTTTCTTCAAAATTAGCATCTGTTATCTCTAAAGCCATAATTTGTTTTTTATTTCAATTAATATGTAAAAATAGTCAATTATTTCAGCAAACCTTACAGCGCTTGTATTGGATTTGACTATTCGTATATCAGGCGGTCTTATCATTAATAGGGATCCTAACACCCTTGCCAAATTTTAAATGACCTTTAAATCCCATATTTTAGTCATTTGCAGGAGATAATTTAAATCTTAAAAAGAAATATTTTTAATTCAGTTTATATTTCACATGTTCTTCGTCCAAAGCATTCAGAAGTTCTTGTGAGATCTTCACTTTTTGTTTCCGACTTGTCAAATTCAATTTTATAAGCTCTTTCATCTCATAAACTATAAAATGCAAATTATGATCTCCTTTATGAGTTCTAAAAATATCTTTTAGGGTATCTATGTTCTCTTCTTTCAACTCATTTATATCCAACTGAATGGTGAGTTTTCTAGCATAAATATCCATGATATCATGTAGTAACTGAAAATTATTGAATTGAATTCTAGGCTCTCCTTTACTACCGGTTTCTTTGTTCGTCCATCCCTCTTTCACAAATGCCTTGATAAATACAAAAGCATTAGGCACTAAAAAGTGTTGATATTTTAGATACTCTTCCCCAAAAATTCGGAATTCATACGAATCCCAGTAATCTTCTATGGAAAATGCAGCCCAACCTTTCCCCATTTTGGAGGTTCTATGCTGCACTTCTGAAATAACTCCTCCAAAAGATAGTTCACTGTTCACGTATTTCTCCTGCTCTTTAAAGTCGGATACTTTTGAATTACAGAAATAATGAATTTCAGCTTTAAAATCGTCTAAAGGATGTCCGGAAATATAAATCCCCACAACTTCCTTCTCCCTTTTAAGCTTCCCGATTCCACCCCATTCTTCGCAAGGCGGCACCACAGGTTCTGGGATTTGTACATCACTGGCCTCTCCAAATAAACTTACCTGTGAAGAGTTTTCATTCTCCTGAAATTTCACGGCATATTTAATCACCTTTTCCAAAAAGGTAATTCCATCTCCTTCATCATGAAAATATTGTGCTCTATGATTTCCGAAGCCATCAAATCCACCAGCTAAAGCTAAATTCTCTAAAGCTTTTTTATTAGCCGCTCGTAGATCTAATCTTTTAGCCATATCAAAAATAGACTTATAATGACCTTTCTCCGTTTTTCGATTTTCTACAATTGTAGCTACAGCTCCAGAACCAACTCCTTTCACAGCACCCATCCCAAATCTAACAGCATTCTCCTTATTTACAGAGAACTTGTAAAAAGATTCATTTACATCTGGGCCAAGCACCTTAAGTTTCATTCGTTTACATTCTTCCATAAAAAATGTAACCTGCTTAATATCGCTCATGTTATTGGAAAGTACCGCTGCCATATATTCGGCCGGATAATGCGCTTTTAAATAGGCTGTTTGATATGCGATCCAGGCGTAACAAGTGGAGTGAGATTTGTTAAAAGCATATGCTGCAAAGGCTTCCCAATCTTTCCAAACTTTTTCTAACACCTCTCTTGGATGACCTTTTGCTTCTCCCCCATCAAGAAATTTTGGCTTTAATTGTTCTAGTAAAGCAAAAATCTTTTTACCCATCGCTTTCCTTAAAACATCGGCTTCACCTTTAGTAAATCCTGCCAAACTTTGAGAAAGCAACATCACCTGCTCTTGGTAAACTGTAATCCCGTAAGTTTCTTTTAGATACTCATCCATCCCCGGAAGGTCATAGGCAATCTCCTCATTTCCGTGCTTTCTAGCAATGAAGCTTGGGATATATTCCATTGGTCCTGGACGATAAAGTGCATTCATCGCAATAAGATCTCCAAACACAGTTGGCTTAAGATCCTTCATATGTTTTTGCATTCCCGGAGATTCATATTGAAATATCCCTACGGTTTCTCCACGCTGGAACAATTCGTAAGTTTTCTCATCATCTAAAGGAAAGGTATCTGGATCCAGATCTATATTATGTCTCCCCTTTACGATCTTAACCGTGTCTTTAATTAAAGTTAGGGTCTTCAACCCCAAGAAGTCCATTTTTAATAATCCTGCACTCTCTACAACGGAGTTATCAAACTGAGTAACATAAAGATCTGAATCTTTAGCAAGTGCTACAGGAACAAAATTGGTGATATCACTAGGAGTAATAATTACCCCACAGGCGTGAATACCTGTATTTCTAACAGAGCCTTCTAATATTCGGGCTTGATTTAATGTTTGTGCTTGCAGATCGTCCCCATCTGCAATATTCAAGAGTTCATTTACTTTTTCCAGATCTTCGCTTCGGAACATCTTTTTAAGCTCCTTGGCATCCTTCCCAAAGATCTTCCCTAATTTGGACATATTCGGGATCAGTTTGGCAATTCTGTCCGATTCATGAAGTGGTAGATCTAGAACTCTGGCAGTATCCCGAATAGAAGATTTAGCTGCCATGGTACCATAAGTGATAATTTGAGCCACCTGATTAGAACCGTATTTCTTGATCACATAATCCATAACCCTACTTCGGCCTTCATCATCAAAATCGATATCAATATCGGGCATACTTACACGATCTGGATTCAGGAATCTCTCAAAAAGCAGATCGTACTTAATAGGATCTATATTTGTGATCTTTAAACAATAAGCGACGGCACTTCCCGCCGCAGAACCCCTACCTGGCCCAACAGATACATCCATTGTTCTGGCTGCACGTATAAAATCTTCAGTAATTAAGAAATATCCAGGATAACCAGTTTTCTCAATTACAGAAAGCTCAAAATCTAACCTTGTTTTAATGTCTTCAGAAAGTTCTCCATATCGCTCTTTGGCTCCAACATAAGTAAGATGTCTTAAATAAGCATTTTCACCACGCTTCCCTCCGTCATTCACATCTTCTTCCTCCAAAAATTCTTCAGGAATATCGAAAGCCGGTAAGAGGACATCTCTTGCTAGTTCAAAAGGTTCTATTTTGTCTACAACCTCCTGAATATTGGAAATAGCCTGAGGAAGATCCTTAAACAAGCGTTTCATCTCAGAATCAGATTTGAAATAAAACTCGTTATTTGGTAAACCATATCTATATCCGCGCCCTCTCCCTATTGGAGTTGCTTGTTTCTCTCCCTCTTTTACACACAATAAAATATCGTGTGCGTTTGCATCTTCTTTAGCGCAGTAATATGTGTTGTTTGTTGCTACTGTTTTTATCTGATGCTTCTTGGCTAATTTTATTAGCACCTCATTCACTCGATTTTCCTCTTCGAGATCATGACGCATTAATTCTATATAAAGATCTTCACCAAAAGTTTCTTTCCACCACAACAAAGCTTCCTCTGCTTGGTTTTCTCCTACATTAAGGATCTTTCCAGGAACCTCCCCGTAGAGATTACCGGTTAATACAATTAGGTCTTCTTTATATTGTTCAATAACTTTTCTATCTATTCTTGGTAAATAGTAAAACCCATTTACATAGGCGATAGAAGCCATTTTTGCCAGATTATGATATCCGTTTTTATTCTTAGCCAGAATAACAATTTGATATCCGTTATCTTTTCTGGTTTTATCTAAATGATCCTCGCATACAAAGAATTCACAACCAAGAATTGCTTTTAATTCTTTAGCAGTTTCTGGTTCTCCTTTTTCTACGGAAGCTGCATTTAGAGCTCTTACAGATTTATTATAATTTCCAACTTCTTTTACAAAATGAAAAGCCCCCATCATATTTCCATGATCGGTTAAGGCCACAGCTGGCATATTCTCTTTTGTTGCCGCTTCTATTAGATTTGGAATACTAATAGTAGATTGTAATATGGAGAATTGAGAGTGGTTATGCAGGTGGGAGAAACGTACTTCATCAAGTTTTTCAAGATTCTCCTCTATTTCTTCAGTACTTACTTCATCTACTTTTTCAAGCTTCTGGATCTGCTCTCTAATTTTAGCTGAAGCTTTTTTAAGATTGATATGTTTTAAGCCAATAAGCTTAAATGGTTCAGGATTTTCCTTCTGAAAATTCTCGAAATAATCTTCAGCAACCTGAAGTTTATCTGTTGTGAAATTTTCTCTTCTTATTAACTCAAGAAAACAACGAGTAGTAGCTTCTACATCGGCTGTAGCATTATGCGCTTCAGAAAAAGGTTGATTAAATAATTCCTGGTGCAATTCTGTAAGGGTGGGAAGTTTAAATCTTCCATATCTACCACCCGGAAGTTTACACAATTCAGCCGTTTTTTCTGTACAGGTATCTAGAACTGGAAAGGTTTCCATTGGATTGGCCAATCCCTCTCTAAGATATTCGGCGCCCATAATATTAAGATCGAAGCCAACATTTTGTCCAACAATGAATTTGGAGCGTTGTAATGCTTGCTGAAATTTCTCTAAAACTTCCTGAAGTGGCAGTCCATCTTGTTGCGCAAGTTCCGTGGAAATACCGTGAATTTTTTCTGCATCAAAGGGAATATTGAAACCTTCGGGTTTCACTAAATAATCTTGATGTTCCACCAAATTTCCCATTTCGTCATGAACCTGCCAAGCTATCTGAATACAACGTGGCCAGTTGTCGAAATCTGTTAATGGGGCATCCCATCTTTTAGGTAATCCAGTAGTTTCAGTATCAAAAATTAAGTACATGCTTGTCTTTTCTCAGGATCTCAGATTTGTTGAGATCATTAATAATTCAGATCTATATTTTTAGAAAAATCGAACCCTTTGAAATTACAAATAACTGAATATAAGGGAGATATAAATTAAAATATGAATTGGGATTTCGGCTTAAAAATAGGAAATTTAAATTCGATTTTAAATATAAGAAGAAACTATTTTTTATGGATTTATAGAACAAAAAAATCCTCCCGGAATATGCTTTAAAAGCATACCCCGGGAGGAAATAATCTTAAACAATATGTTATAATAAGTTTTCTACCACTTAGTCTCCATAGACTTCACCTTATTTAAAGAAGCCGTAATAGAATCTCTCTGCTTAGCTAATATATTTCCTGTAGAAGCTGGAAGATTTGTGTCTTTTAAAACTTCATTATATTCTTCTATAGCAGCTTTTTCTCCACGAATAGCTTCTTCTAAAACTGCTTCTTCCTTATCTGAAGAGAAACTAGTTTTAAGATTCATCCAGGTACGATGAGCATCGCCGGCCAAACTAGATCCTTTTTCTGGCGCTTCTCCAAAATTTCTGATCTCAGATTTTAGCTCATGGCCAAAATCATATCGCTCGTTGGCTCTTTCATTAAAAAATGATTGTAATTGAGGATTCTTCACTTGCTCTGCAGCGAATTTATACCCTTTTTCTGCATCATAATTTTTCTCCAATAACTCATTTAACTTATTTGCAACATCTTCAGAATACTTCATAATTTCTATATTTTCAATTAATAATTTATTTTCAAGAGTATAAAAATAATAGATAAAAGCCCGCACAACAACCTATTTAACAGGCTTTAGTATAGTTTAACGCCTTTTAACAAGAGTGCGAATTATTTAAATGTAGATTCTTAAAAATTAGCTAAACACATATTTCAGAAACTATTTTAAATAGGTGATTTATAAGTTGATATCCATCTCATTTTAGATAAAATTGTCTTGAATAATTATGTTCAGAAAAACAAATAATATAGTATCTTTGCAGACTTATTAATAATAGAGGTCGTGAACCTCACTAATTAATTTATTATGCCTGTAAAAATTAGATTACAAAGACACGGTAAAAAAGGGAAACCATTTTACTGGATTATTGCTGCGGATACCCGTGCAAAGAGAGATGGTAAATACCTAGAGAAAATTGGTATCTACAATCCAAATACAAACCCTGCAACTATTGAATTAGATGTAGATGGTGCTGTAAAATGGTTACAAAATGGTGCACAGCCAACAGATACTGCTCGTGCAATTCTTTCTTACAAAGGTGCCCTTCTTAAAAATCACCTTGCTGGTGGTGTAAGAAAAGGAGCTTTAACTGAAGATCAAGCTGAAGAGAAATTCAAAACTTGGTTAGAGGAAAAAGAAGGATCTGTTTCTTCTAAGGAAGAGTCTTTAACTAAAGCACAACAAGATGCTAAGAATAAGGCTCTAGATGCAGAAAAAGAAGTGAATGCTAAACGTATGGCAGCATCAGCAGAAGCTGAAACTGCAGCTGCGGAAGCAGAAGCTGCGACTGAAGAAACTGAAGTTGAAGCTACTGAAGCTTCATCTGAAGAAAACAAAGAAGCTTAATTTAAATTTCTAGCGATGCTTAAAGAAGAATGTTTCTATTTAGGAAAGATCGTTAGTAAATTTAGTTTTAAAGGGGAGGTATTAATTAAACTTGATACCGATGAACCTGAAGAATACACTGGAATGGAATCGGTTTTCGTTGAATACAACGAAAACTTGGTTCCATTTTTTATTGAAAGAAGCGGGCTTCACCGAAGCACCTTACTTCGAGTAAAATTTGAAGATGTAGATACAGAAGAGGATGCTGAAGATATTATGAAATGTAATGTCTACCTTCCCCTTAATCAGCTTCCAGACTTGGATGGTGATAAATTCTACTTTCATGAGATCATAGGTTTCACAGTAGAAGATGTAAATTACGGTACGGTTGGAAAGATCACCGCTATAAATGATAGCACCGCACAATCATTATTCGAGATCGATAAAGATGGGAAACAAGTATTAATTCCCTTGAATGATGAATTTATAGAAAAACTGGACAAGAAAAATAAGATCATTTTTGTTAAAACTCCAGAAGGTCTTATAGACCTTTACTTAGACTAATCCATTTTGGAAACCCCTTTTCGTTTTAAAGAATTTAGTGTTGCTCAGGACAAATGCGCCATGAAAATTGGTACAGATGGTGTCTTACTGGGTGCTTGGACTCCTATTTCTGCTGAAGTCAACTCTATTTTAGACATTGGCGCCGGAACTGGGATCATCGCTTTAATGCTTGCACAACGAAGTTTTGCAGAAACTATTGATGCTCTCGAGATCGATGAAGATGCTTATGAACAAGCAGTGGAGAATTTTGAAAACAGCCCGTGGGGAGACAGAATGTTCTGTTACCATGCTGGCTTTGATGAATTTGTTGAAGAAATGCAAGATGAAAAATATGATCTAATTGTAAGTAATCCCCCATTTTTCGCAAATACTTCAGCTTCAGAAATCACAACTTCTCGGGAAGCTGCCAGATCTCAAGCCTCTCTTCCGTTTGAAGAACTATTGCATGGTGTATCACAATTACTTTCAGAAAATGGAATTTTCAGCATTGTGATCCCAAAAGAAGAAGAAACAACTATTTTAGAAATCGCTTCCTCGAACAAACTCTATCCAAATAAGATCACTGAAGTAAAAGGGACTAAAACAGCAAAAGTAAAACGCAGCTTGATCACTTTTCAATTTCTTCAGAAGGAAATAGAAAAAGAGGTATTGATCCTAGAAGAGAGCAGACACAACTACACTCCGGAATATAAAAAAATGGTGGCTCCGTTTTACCTTAAATTATAAGCTTTTTAAATTGCTTGCTAATAGCGGGTTGGTTATTTTTGTTTACAAAACCATAACCAATGAAACCAGATTTATTCCAAGCTCCGGATTATTACAATCTAGACGATCTTTTAACCGAAGAACATAAAATGGTACGTGACGCTGCTCGTGAATGGGTTAAGCGAGATGTATCTCCTATTATAGAAGAAGCAGCACAAGACGCCAAATTTCCAAAATCTATTATTAAAGGTCTTGCAGAAATTGGTGCTTTTGGACCATATATTCCTGAAGAATACGGGGGAGCGGGTTTAGACCAGATCGCTTACGGACTTATTATGCAAGAAATTGAGCGTGGAGATAGTGGTGTTAGATCTACGGCATCTGTACAGTCTTCCTTAGTGATGTATCCAATCTATAAATATGGAAGCGAAGAACAACGCAAAAAATTTTTACCAAAATTAGCTTCAGGAGAATTCATGGGTTGTTTTGGACTTACCGAACCAGATCACGGATCGAATCCAAGTGGAATGGTTACAAATTTTAAAGACAAAGGAGATCATTATTTATTGAATGGAGCCAAACTTTGGATCTCCAACTCTCCTTTCGCAGATATCGCTGTGGTTTGGGCTAAAAATGAAGATGGTAGAATCCACGGGCTTATCGTAGAACGTGGAATGGAAGGCTTCTCTACGCCAGAAACACATAACAAATGGTCTCTTCGTGCAAGTGCTACGGGAGAATTGATATTTGATAATGTAAAAATCCCTAAGGAAAATTTACTTCCAAATAAATCTGGATTAGGAGCACCGCTTGGTTGTTTAGATTCGGCAAGATTCGGTATTGCATGGGGAGCAATTGGAGCTGCGATGGATTGTTATGATACTGCCCTTAGATATTCTAAAGAACGCGTTCAATTTGGAAAACCAATTGCAAGTTTTCAATTACAACAAAAGAAATTAGCCGAGATGATCACCGAGATCACAAAAGCACAGTTATTAGCTTGGAGATTGGGAGTTTTAAGAAATGAAGGAAAAGCAACCTCTGCCCAGATCTCTATGGCAAAAAGGAATAATGTAGATATGGCACTAAAAGTTGCCAGAGAAGCTAGACAGGTTTTAGGTGCTATGGGAATTACAGGAGATTATAGCATCATGAGACACATGATGAATCTTGAAAGTGTGATCACTTATGAGGGAACTCATGATATTCATTTATTAATTACCGGAATGGATATTACTGGAATTCCTGCATTCAGTTAAAAAAATAATTAAGTTCATATTACAAGGGTGGCTAATATTTAGTCACCCTTTTTTAATAATAAAAATTGAAATTGAAGTTTAAATTTAGTAGTATGTTAAAATAACACAAAACCGAGGCAATCGCTTTATAAATACTGATTTGCTAAGTAGTTTTGCAGAATGAAAGAAAGCACATGATACAAGAGCTAAATAAAACATTAGAACCTTATACAAAGCAATTATTAAATCATCCTTTATATAGTAAGATAACCAGACCAGCACATTTACGCTGTTTCATGGAGCATCATGTCTTTGCAGTGTGGGATTTTATGTCGCTGTTAAAACATTTACAGAACAATCTAACAAAAACGACCACCCCATGGGTACCTGTTGGAAATCCCGAAATAAGATATCTTATTAACGAAATAGTTCTGGCAGAGGAAACCGATCTTAATATTGAAGGAAAACGCCAGAGTCACTTTGAAATGTATCTGGAAGCAATGAGAGGCAGCGGTGCCAATCTTAAGAAAATGGAAGACTTCCTGCTTCATGTTGCTCACGGTACCGATATTTTTTTAGTGATCGCAGTTAGTGACTTACCGGAAAGTATCAAACATTTTCTGCTGTTTACTTTTGGAACTATTTCGCAAGGAGATCTTCATAAAGTTGCCGCAGCATTTACATTTGGTCGAGAAGGATTAATTCCAAATATGTTCACTTCTATAATTAATAATATTCAACAGCAATTCCCTGAAGAAGATCTAAAATTCTTTAAATATTACTTTGACCGACACATAGAACTGGATGCAGATGAGCATGGTCCAATGGCTTTTAAAATGGTGGAGGAATTATGTGAAAATGATCCTATAAAGATCAATGAGGTAAAAGAAGTTGCTGAAAATGCACTTAAGAGTAGAATAACTTTATGGGACGGGATTTTAAAAGAAATAGAATCTGAAGTTCTGATATAGACTAACTGATCTTCACTTTTGAGCCCATAATTACTTAACTAGCTATATTCAGTTTCGTCGTGGTATTGAGCTTTTAAAAAAATATTCTTGAATTCGTGGTGGTTAAAAGCCATCAAGAAAGACTCAATTTCAATGAGATCCTTCGACGGGCTCAGGATGACATTCGACAGATTCAGAATGACAATCGAACATTCACAGCATCATCAATTAGTTTCAGCTTCAATTAGATGAGACCCTGAAACAAGTTCAGGGTGACGAGATTTTCAGGCGGGATAAACTCACAATGAGAGTTAAATCATTTTAGAAATTTGAATTACTTCCAATCACCTCACTCTTTTCTGAAATCCCATTTTCATTAAAGGCTTCTACCTGAAAGAAGTATTCAGAAGCTTTATTTAAAGCTTTCAGATCATAGTTGTTTTTATCATATATAAGCACAGAGTTATTAAGTTTATCTGGTTTAATTCCCCAATACAACACATAGCCCTGAGTATTTTCTATGCTCTTCCAATTTAAAGTAGCATTTCTTCTATCACTCTCTCTTTTCACTCTAAAGTTTTCTGGCTTAGATGGTTTTTCTCCTGAACCTACTCCAAAAACCCTGAATTCTGAAATTGCTAAATATTTATTAGAACAAAACACATGCTTATATCTTACATACCTTGCTTCTATATCTTTATCAAATTGAATGAAAGCATGAGGTTGATCTTTTTGATTTTTGGAATAATCGGCTGCAATTTTCCAATTTTTCTTATCTATTGAAGCTTCAATTATAAATTGATGTTTCAAATTATCCGGACGGCCAAAAACTTCAGCATTCACATCATGAAAATTGATCTGAGTAGCTTTTAAAGTCATCTTACTTCCTAGATCTACTGTGAAATAAATGGAATCATTATTCTGTTCAGAAACCCAAAAAGATCGGATGTTTTCATCTGTAAGTTTGGAAATATCATAATTCTCTTCAAGTTTTTCGGGCGTATATCCTTGTTCCGTTTCCTCTATTGTTTTTGCATGAAGTGTTGCCAAAGGAGCATTGGTTTCAACAGATTTGTTATACGATAATAACATCCATCCTGTAAAACGATTCTTGTGATTAGCTACTTTTGAATCCGGCAAATAATGCGGGTAATCTCCATAAGCCGTATTTACATACATCTGCCCATCCTCTTCAAATCCTGCAGGGTACATCCCAATTCGACGTTCAAATTTATAGTTTACAGAGATTGGCATCGTTGCATAATGCCAATAATTTCCATTAAAATCTTGAACCGTACTTCCATGTCCGGCTCCATTTAAAAAACCCCCGGGCTTATACGATATAGGATTATAGTCGGCATAAGTAAATGGTCCCAAAGGACTATCACCTACATAAACACCATCTGCATATACATTCCACTGTGTTCCGGGAGCGGCATATTGCAAATAATATTTTCCATTATGCTTAGTCATCCACGGCCCTTCAATAAAAGGCTTCACATCTGAATCATGATTATTACCAAAACGTTCCCAGCCATGTTCCTCTGGATGTAATGTTATTAGATCTACCGGTTCTCCAATTGGTACATAATTATTATTTGGATCCAATTCCAATCCCTTAATCGGAAATAAATTGGAAGAACCTTCGTAAACATATACCCGTTTATGATCATCAACAAAAATTGCAGGATCATGAAGGGTATGGGGAATTACACTATAGGTGGTTTGCCAATCTCCTAATTTGGGATTGTCGGTTTTAATTAATGCATTTACGCCAGAAGGATCACCTATCACCAAGATCTCATCTTCTGTCGCCCACGCTGCAGGAGCATTAGAACCATTAAAATACCAGCTTTGTGGCTTTATGAATTCCCAATTAGACATATCTTTTGAAAACCAATATCCATGAGAACGGGTTACAAACATATAATATCCATCTTTATAACGAACTACAGAAGGATCTGCCCCACTCCTATAACTCACATTTCTGAAGGCGTAATGAGACATGTAAGAATAGTCTATATCGATAGGATTGCAATAAGCAGTAAAACCTTGTTTTACTTCAACTTCATCGGAATCCTGTGATGTTGATTTAATCTCACTATCCTCACATGAAAACATAAACACAAGGGATATAAGAAGCAGAAAATTTTTCATAATTCAGTTTTGCTTTTAATTAATTAAACGGAACTATACTAATAGCCGTTCCACCTCCAGCTGCTAAACTGATTTTTAATTTCGATTTACTTGTAACTGTTTGTTCCTTTATGGAATAGCTCTTTGGATTCGCTTTCCAATCTGCATCTTTTCCATCTTGATAGATTATGGCCTTATATTTTTTGCCTGGAGATAGAAAATCAAGTTTTATTTCTGTTTTTCTTGAATTTTCATCGGTGATCGCGCCTAGGAACCAACTTTCTGAGTTTTTATCCTTTCTTGCTATTGTTAAATAATCTCCTGGTTCCGCTTCCAGATAAATTGATTCTTGCCAATCTGCCGGTACATCCTTTATAAATTGAAAAGCATCCAGATATCTTTCATAATTCTCTGGTAAATCTGCAGCCATTTGTAAAGGCGAATACATAGTGACATATAATGCCAGTTGCTTAGCTAGAGTTGTATGTACCTGTTCTGTTTTACTAGGATCATAAATGTCCATTTTGATCTCAAAGATCCCCGGAGTATAATCCATTGCCCCACCTAATAACCTAGTAAAAGGCAGGATGGTTTCATGCTTCGGATCGTTCCCCGAACTCCAGGCATTAAATTCGTTTCCTCTGGCAGCTTCTGCAGCAATATAATTGGGATAAGTTCTGCTATAACCTGTAGGGCGAACACTTTCGTGAGAATTCACCATGATCTTATAATCTGCTGCGCGTTCTGCAACAAAATTAAAATGATTTACCATCGTTTGCCCATCATGATATTCTCCTCTTGGAATGATCTTACCTACATAACCTGATTTCACTGCTGGGTAATCATATTTTTTCATTAGATCGAAAGCTCTATCCAGATGCCTTTCATAATTAGCTACAGAACCAGAAGTTTCATGATGCATGATCATTTTCACTCCTTTAGATTTAGCATATTCTGAAATTTCTTTGATATCAAAATCTGGGTAAGGGGTGGTAAAATCGAATACATCTTCTTTCCAATTCCCAAACCAATCTTCCCATCCTACATTCCAACCTTCCACCAAAACTCCGTCGAATCCATGTTTTGCAGCAAAATCTATATAACTTTTCGTGTTCTCTGTAGTAGCACCATGCTTTCCGGAGGGAATAAGATCTTTAGATGCTGCATTTTGAGCATTCTGACTTCCTGCAAAATCCCATGTAGATTTACCAACATGCATTTCCCACCAAATCCCAATATATTTCATCGGTTTTATCCAGGAAGTATCATCTATCTTGTTTGGCTCATTTAGATTCAGGATCATTTTAGAGCTCACAATATCCCGTGCATCATCACTCACCATAATGGTTCTCCAGGGAGTAACGGAAGGTGTCCTTAAATAAGCTTTATCTCCAATCGCATTTGGAACCAGGTGTGAAGAAAGTTGAAAGTTTTCAATATTTACATTTAAATGCATTACAGGATAATTGACCACAGCAGCTTCAAAAATATTGATATACAAGCCATCTGCAGATTTCATCATTAAAGGCGACTGAACCCTATAATTACTTTCTATACTTTTTAGTGCGATCCCGTTATTTGAATCCAATTTGGAATTATCTATCTCAGATAACTTAGTTTCAGAATACACATATTCTTGGCTGTCATAATCTCCCGGGATCCAAAATGTCTTGTGATCTCCCGTAAGATTGAATTCTGTATTCTCATCAGAAACAATAAAATATCTGACTGCCTCTTCCTTCGGAAATTCATATCTAAACGCCACGCCTTCATCATATACCTTAAAAACGATATCTAATTTTCTATTGATTTCCTTTTGAAGCAAATGAAAGCTAACTTGGTTGTATCGATTTCTGATGGTAGATTGCTCTCCCAAAACAGGATCCCAGGTTTCATCAACACTAGTTTCCTCTTTATTTACAAGGCTGAAACCATTAGTAAGAGAAGTATCTTCTTTTAGAGAAACACCCAATTTACTAGCTTTAATTACTTCCTTGCCTTTATAATTAACTTGATAAATAGGTTCTCCTTCCGGACTTAGGGAGAATTCTACCTGTATCTCTTTGGATGGAGATTGGATCTGTTGTGCTGAAAGGGTGAAAAAAGAGCACGCCAGTAATAAAAAAGATAATTTTTTCATAAGTTATATTTTATTCGAACCTATTATTTAACAAGTTCAAATTTAGACTTTAAGTTTTCTTCGGAATTAGTACCTACAAAGATTTCAAAATCTCCAGGCTCCGCAACAAAATCCAAATCATAATTATAGAATTTCAGATCTTCTACAGTTAATTTAAAAGTCACAGTTTTAATCTCTCCTTTTTTCAAGAATATCTTTTGAAAACCCTTTAACTGTTTAACAGGTCTGGTTACAGATCCTACCAAATCTCGTATGTACAATTGCACAATTTCTTTACCATCATAATTTCCGTTGTTTTGAACTGTCACAGAAACCTCTAAAGATTCATTCTCCTTAAGCTGCTCTGAGCTTAATTTCAAATTATTATATTTAAAGTTGGTATAACTTAACCCGTAACCAAAAGGATACAATGGTTCGTTGCGTTCATCTATATAATTAGAACGGAATTTTTCAAATTTCCCTTCAGAATTTGCAAGGGGTCTACCTGTGTTTTTATGACTGTAATAAATTGGGATCTGACCTACACTTCTAGGAAATGTTGCAGTGATCTTTGCTGAAGGGTTTACATCTCCAAACAACACATCTGCAATAGCATAACCTGCTTCAGTTCCGGCAAACCAAACATCCAGGATCGCAGGTACAGTTTCATTTTCTTCTGTAAGAACTAATGGGCGCCCATTAAATAAAACTAAGATCACAGGTTTTCCTGTTTTCAGCAAGGCTTGAAGTAGATCTTTTTGAACCTGTGGAATAGAAATATTTGTACGGCTACTGCTTTCCCCGCTGAGTTCTGCAGACTCTCCTATCGCTGCAACAATAACATCTGCTTTAGAAGCAATTATTAATGCTTCATTTAGAAGAGCTTCATCAGATCTGCCATCTCTAGGGATCTCCTTACCAAACATAGTTCCCCGTTCTTCCAATCCTTTATCGTAAGAGAGATTACTTCCTTTTGCATATAACACCGAACCAGAAGTTCCTAATACTTCTTTAATTCCCTCAAGCACAGAAATAGATTTATCCTGAGGGGTTGCCACACTCCAGGTACCAGCCATATTCTCACTGGTATTTGCCAATGGACCAATAACTGCAATGGTAGAAGTTTTTTTAATCGGTAAAAGATTATTCTCATTTTTTAACAACACCATAGATTGAGCAGCTACTTTTCTAGCGAAAGCTCTATTTTCTGAAGTAAATATTTCTGACTTTGCTCTATTCACATCAGTATATCTGTAAGGATCTTGAAATAAGCCTAATTCATATTTCGCTTCTAATATCCGTCTTACTGAAGCATCTATTTTCTGAAGAGAAACTTTATCTTCCTCTAATGATTTTTTTAAAGTTGAAACAAATCCTTCTCCCACCATATCCATATCTACACCTGCATTCAAGGCCAAAGCCGAAACTGTTTGAAGATCTCCCATACCATGATCTATCATTTCATTGATACCTGTATAATCCGTCACCAAGAAACCAGAAAAATTCCACTGATCCCTTAAAACATCTGTAAGCAACCATTTATTCCCTGTTGCAGGAATACCGTCTACTTCATTAAATGAAGCCATAACTGAACCTACTCCAGCATCTATGGCAGCTTTGTAGGGTGGGAAATAGTCGTTATACATTCGTATTCTACTCATGTCTACGGTATTGTAATCTCTTCCAGCTTCGGAAGCTCCATACAAGGCAAAATGTTTAACCGTTGAAAGAATCGTATTATTCTTGCCAAGATCATCGCCTTGATACCCACGCACCATAGCTTTTGCAATTTCACCTCCCAAATAAGGATCTTCTCCATTCCCTTCAGAAACGCGTCCCCATCTTGGATCTCTAGAAATATCTACCATTGGGGAAAAAGTCCAGTTAATCCCATCGGCACTTGCTTCTTGCGCGGCAATTCTTGCTGTTTCTTGTATTAAAGGCATGTCCCAGGAAGTTGACAATCCTAAAGGAATAGGAAATGTGGTTTCGTAACCATGGATCACATCCATTCCAAATATCAATGGAATTTTAAGTCGACTTTCCTCTACTGCTATCCTTTGAACTTCTTTTATTTTTTCGACAGATTTAATATTAAATAAGCCCCCTATTTTTCCTTCTTTTATTTTTTTAGCAACATCAGAACTTTTGGACTGACCGGTTGTAATATCCCCGGAAGAAGGTAAATTTAGCTGGCCCAACTTCTCTTCTAAAGTCATTACAGAGAGCAGTGAATCTATTTTTTGATCCATTTTGACCTTATCTGCTTTAAATGCTGAATAATCTATAGTAGTCTTATCTTGAGCATTTATAGCGAAGGAACTACTAAAAATTGCAAGTAAAATCAGTTTCTTTTTTAACATGGGAATAATATTCTTTTGGTAAATCATTTTTCTATTTATTATAACTCTCTTCAAATTTTTCAAAGCTCATCTAAATTGAGATTGGAATTAAGGCTAAGTTTTGAAAATCACATTTCATCAGTTCTCTTTTTTCTGTGCTAATAACCACTTATAAAACTCCGGATTATTGTAAGTCTCTTCCCAGCTATTATGGTTGGCAAAGGGATAAATGGTATACTTAACATCGTTCCCTATATCCTTAAGTGCTTTTACCATCTTATTGCTATTCTCAGGCAACACTACATTATCTAATGCTCCATGAAAGACCCATATTGGCATTTCTTTTAAATGAAAAGCATTTCTATAGATAGGTCTATAAATTGCACCACAAATTGGTGCCATTGCTGCAAATATTTCCGGATGCTCTCCTCCTGTTGCCCACACTCCATATCCTCCCATGCTCAATCCTGTGAGATATACTCGTTTTTCATCTATATTGTTCTCAGTAATCACTTTTTTAACTAATCCTGCAACCTGTTCTGGCTGCCAATAAGTCCCTTCAGGACAATGGGGTGCAAGTATTACCGCATTAATGGCATTTCCTTCTCTTATGTATTTAAGTGGTCCATGAATACCCACACGGGAAAGGTCTCCACCTCGTTCTCCGGCTCCATGAAGAAAGACGATTAGAGGAAAGTCTTCTTTAGAATCCTCATACCCTTCTGGAGTGTATAGAACATAATCCAGCTTTGCCGGAATTTCCACTTTTTCATCAAAAGTATGTTCCGAGACTTGGGAAAATGATGATGAACAAACACTAAGCATAAAAAGTAAAAGCAAATATTTTTTCATATTGATATTCTTAATATTTAAATCCTAATTTATCCAATCCTAGCTTCACCTCATCGGCGCCCATAAACAGGTCCCAAATAAGCCCTGACCTATAATTCTCTATCATTACCAACATTGGTCCTTGGTCTATCGCTAAATATCTGGGTGCTACCCAGTCTTCACCTTCCAAACTAAAGGCATCATAAAAACCGGCTGGTCCCCAAGTAAGCTCATGAAGATCGTTATAGAAATAGCTCATTGCTCTTAAAGATTCTTCAGGAGTATAAGGAATAGAACTGATGGCTGCTGTAGGTGAGATTACACCACTGTCATTCGTAGGGGAATGAGCAGTGTAACCTATAGTATTATCTTGATTCTTTGTATAACTGGCAGTTAAACCCCAGACATTTTTGCCGTAACCTTCAAAATTCTTAGGATTTTCAACACAATACAAATAGTCTATTTTTGAATGGTTCACATTCAAATCCCAGTAATCTGCATATTGATCTGAAAGTCCTTTAGGATTCAAACCTAAATAAGAATAATGAGCCCAGAACAACGGCCCTCCATATTCTGTAGCTCCGTTATGCTGAAGTATAAGAGGCAATTCAAATTTTGTTTTATCACTTCTGATGTTTCCACTTCGCGCCCATCCTTTATGATAGGCGACAGGAGAAATAGCATGTGTAGGAGATGCTGCTGCCATGATATAGGTAATAAGAGTTTCGTTGTAGCCTTCCAACGGGAAATTCATTTCCCAATTGTAATCTGGAGACCAATGCCAATACAAAACCTCTTTATTATTAGTGTACCATTTCCAATCTATACCTTTCCAAAGTTCATCGTACTTTGCTGCCACAAGTTTCTCTTGCTCATTTCCATCTTTAAGATATTCTCTAGTGACTATAAAACCTTGAGCTAAAAATGAGGTCTCCACTAAATCCCCACCATTATCCTTTTTGCCAAAAGCTTTGGTTTTTCCTGTTTCCCCGTCTATCCAGTGAGACCAAGCTCCATGATATCTATCTGCGCTTGCAAGAAAATCAGCTATTTTATCTAGTCTATTAACTGCTTCCTCCCTTGGAATATAATTTCTGTCTATCCCTGCGATCAAAGCCATTAATCCGAAACCAGTACCTCCTGTAGTAACTATATTCTTATCATTCTGAGGATAATTACCATCTGGATGATAACGTTCTCTCGCCATTCCCGAATTAGGTTCAGCATAATCCCAAAAATATTTTAGAGTCTGACTTTCAACGGCATCCAATAAAGCCTCACCTTCCAGCTTTTCAAACTGCTCGTTTTTAGCGATTAAATCACTTTCATCTTTATCAGTTTCCGTATTCTTACATGAAATGCTAAAGATTATTGTTGCCGATAAAAGGAATTTGAAAATTTTCATATTATGAAATTGCATCAATTAGTTTAAAATATGTTGCCCTCCCATCTTGGAAGTGCAACATATTTAGCTAATTCAAAAAAGTAAATTAAATTTTAGTGAAATGTGTAGTGATGATCCTTAGAGGATCTATCAAATTATTCCCACTTAATATCATCTATAAAATAAATGTCTGCCGCAGTACCATCACTCTGTCCTCCATTAAAGAACAACACGATTTTTTGATGATTTTCTCCAGCCTGATCACTAAAGTCAACGGTATATTCTGTCCACTCGTCAACTACAGTAATATCTATGAATATCTCTTTAGGTGTAGATGAACCGCCTTCTAGTTTAGCTAATAACGGTACAGCTCTAGTTGAAAGAATCTTGATCTTCAGCTTGTTTTTAGTACCCAGATCTATTACTCCTCCTCTATCAAAGACCAAGGCATCATAAGCTTCTAGCCCGTTGTCTGTTACTTTTAAAACAGTACTACTTGTATTTACACCGCTCACATTAGGATTAGCTACAATTTCTGTAGTTACACAGCACGTGATCTCGTAGTTCTGCTGGCATTCAAAATCATTTACGATATCCATATTGCTTGCAACCCCATCACAAGGATCAAAAGCTGCAAATCTTAGATCATCTATATAATATTTGTCTGTTGGTGTTCCATCATTTTGTCCTCCATTAAAGAATAAGACCACTTTTTTATGATCTGAGCCAACTTGGTCTGTGAAATCTACAGTATATTCTGCCCATTCCCCAACTACATCTATATCAGCAAAAACCTCTTTTACTGGAGAAGTACCACCTTCAAGTTTTACTAATAATGGCACAGCTCTTTCAGCAAGCACCTTGATCTTGAAATAATTTTTAGTTGAAAGGTCAAAAGATTGAGTAGATTCAAAGATCAAAGCATCATAAGCCTCTGTTCCATTATCTATAACTTCTAACACCAAATCACTAGGATTGGCATCTCCCTCCATTGGATTTTCAACTATTGAAGTCGAAATAAATCCTGGTATCGTAGTATTTTGCTGACAATTAAAGTCATTTATGATACTAAGATCTGGGGTAACTCCATTACAGGCATCAGAAAGTTCCGCGAATTTTAGAGCATCTATAAAATAAACCTGAGTCCCATCTGTCTCTACTCCAGCATTGAAGAACAGCACTATTTTAGTATGATTCTCTAAAGCTTGATCACTAAAATCGTAAGAATATTCCACCCATTCTCCTGTCTTGGTTATTGTAGCATCTTTTTCTATTCCTGCGGAAGTCCCACCTTCTAACTTGGCTTTAAGAATTCCTTCCACTGGAGCCCATACTTTTATTTTGAAGACATTATGTGTTGTAAGATCTATTGCTTCACCATAATCTATAATTACAGCATCCCATGCTCCAACTTCATCTATATATTTACCAACAAATTTACTGTTGTTAACATCAGATTTTGAAGGATTTGCTGTAAGCTCAACTTCCGGAACTTCTTGATTTTTTTGACAATCGAAATCATTCACGACATTTAAATCGGTTGCAACTCCCGCACAAGGATCTGCTGTGGTTACCCATTTAAGATCATCTATATAATAAATATCTGTACCATCATTCTCTACACCAGCATTAAAGAATAATACTAATTTTGTATGATCCTGATTAAATTGATCGCTGAAATCAAAAGTATATTCTACCCAGCCAGAGGTGTTGGTAATATTAGCATCTACCTCTTTCCCAGGAGAAGCGCCTCCTTCTAATTTTGCCTTTAAGGTTCCGGCAACACTCGTTTTTACTTTGATCTTAAATGTATTGAATGTAGAAAGATCTATAGAAGTACCATAATCTACAATTAAAGCATCCCATGGTGCCGAAGGGTCATTATATTGCCCAACAAAACGACTCGTGTTTGCTCCGGATTCATCTGGATTTAGCACAGCCTCTACCTCATCGAAAACCACATTAGCCTGGCATTGAAAATCTGAAATAATATTTGGGTCTGCAACTACATTAGTTTGCTCGCATGGAATAGATGTTATTGAAGGAAAAAATTGATCTTCTTCAGTACACGAGAAAATAAACATCAATAAACCTATCGATATATAACTTAGGAATAGTTTAATTGTTTTCATTATTCAACACGATTTAAGTTAGTTATACTTTTTTATATTTATCAAGACCTCTTTTACACGATCTTAAACGAATTAAATGTTTGGACTTGTAAAACCTAATTTTGTTAAGCCTTGCTTTATTTCCGGGCTAGACATAAACAGCTCCCATAATAAGCCGGTTCTATAATTTTCAATCATTACTATTATTGGTCCCTGATCTATAGCCAAGTACTGATTTGAATACCAATTGGCAGATTTATTAAACGCATCATAAAATCCATATTGACCCCATAACTTTCCGTCATAATTATAATAGAAGTTTCTAAGAGCTTGTAACGACTCATTTGGAGTATAAGGCATGGATGAAAGCGCTGCTGTTGGTGTTATAGTTCCGTTATCGTTGGTAGGACTATGAGCAGAATAACCTTGATTATCATCACTGGCTGTTAACCCCCAGGAAGATGCACTATAACCCTGAAAACTTTGAGGGTTTCTTATACTATACTCTCTGTTTATAAGAGTATGATTCACATTTTGATCCCAATAATTGGCGTAGGTATCTGTTAATCCTTCAGGATTCAATCCTAAAAATGAATAGTGAGCAAAAAACAGTGGACCACCATAATCTGGACCTAATGGCAGTTGCCATTTCTGATAATATAATTTTCCGTTGTTAAAGTCATTCCCAGAAGTCCATCCATTATGGTAAACATCAGCATCAATTGCATGAGTTCTGGAAGAGGCCGCTAACACGTAAGTGATAAGAGCTTCATTATAACCCTTAATTTGATGGTTAATAGCAAAGCCATATTCTGGAGACCAGTGCCAGGTTAAGGATTTTTTATTATTGGTATACCAATCCCATTCTACCTGATCCCAAATCGAATTGATTTTATCTCTCAATGCATTTTCTTCGGAATTGTCCATATCAAAATACTGTCTGGCGGTCAATAATCCTTGGATCATAAATGAAGTTTCTACAAGATCTCCCCCATTATCTTCAGTAAAAAAAGGCCTAACCTTTCCAGTATTTCCATTATACCAATGAGGCAAAGCACCATGAAATCTATCTCCACTCAAAATAAAATCGGTAATCGTATTCATTCTTTGTAAAGCTTGCTCACGGGAAATATAGTTTCTTTCTACCCCAACAATAATTGCCATCACGCCAAAACCACTACCTCCTGTGGTAACTATATTTGGACTTTCTCCACCATAGGCAGCAGCATCAGATCTTTCCCTAGCCATTCCACTAACGGGGTGACCAAAATCCCAAAAATATTTAAAAGTTTGTTCCTGCACCTTATCCATTAGCTCGGCATCTGTGAGTTGCTGTGGCAATTCTGGATTTGGATCTGTTGGAATTGGTTTATCCCCATTATTATCTTCACTACTGGAACAGGACATAAATCCTGAACTAATAATTCCTAGAAAGAAAAGAGTGAATATAAATTGGGTGTGTTTCATGAAAAAGTATTTTATGAGATTGAGGTTTTTCAAATTTTATATTGATTAATATCCAGGGTTCTGGATCAGTTGACCTTTACTAAGATCGATTTGAGCTTGCGGAATTGGGAATAATTCATGTTTCCCATCCACAAAATTCTTTCCGTGAGCACGTAAGACTTGTCCGGCCCTACCTTGACGCACAAGATCAAAATATCTATCATGTTCAAAAGCAAGTTCCCATCTACGCTCTTTCCAAATATCCATGATAGTAACATTGTCCAAACTTTCAAGTCCTGCTCTATTTCTAACTAAATTCAATGGAGTTTTCGCATCTCCACCAACATTAAGAGCAGCTTCCGCATTCATTAAAAGCACCTCTGCATATCTTAAAATTCTAACATTCTTATTAGACTCCCAATCTCCACCATTAAAGGTTTCCATGGTTTTACTTACATATGCTTTTTGATTGTATCTAGGATTGGAAACTGTCTCAGCAACTAACAATCCATCCCAAAGAGTTTCACCTCTAAAAATGATGGTTGCATCTTTTCTTTTATCTCCCTCTTCATAAGAATTTGTAAGATCTTCTGTTGGTGTATTGAAACCCCAACCCCAACCTCCGGCACCTCTAGCACCTTGAGTTACAAAGTACCCCTGTACTCCTTTGTTAGGTGTTTCCCCTCTACCTTGAATTTCAAAGATAGATTCAGAATTATTTTCTCCAATTTCTTTCCAAATGTCTTCATATTCTGGCGTTAGACTATAACCCAGACCCATAACCTCATTTGTTAGATCGTAAACTTGTTGCCAGTTACCCTGATACATATTTACTTTTGCCAAAGATGTTAAAGCCGCACCCTTAGTTGCTCTTCCAAGATCTATATTAGAATAAGAAGTTGGTAAACTTGCTACCGCATCATTTAAATCTGCAGTAATAAAAGCATATATCTCTTCTTTTGAAACTTTTGTGTTTGCTGCATTAATATCATCTTGATTTTGAATATTAGGAACTCCCTCTATTAACGGAACACCCCCAAACATTCTTACCAATCTAAAATAATATTCAGCTCTTAAAAATTTACTTTCTCCAATTAATCTTGCTCTAAGATCTTCATCTATATCCAAGTCTGGAAGATAATTTAATGCTTGATTTGCTCTGGCTATACCTTGATAGTTTGCTTCCCAAACTTCATTGAAAGAAATAGAGGTAGAAGTAAAAGTTAGTGCATCTAAAAGATCTTTATCTGCACCTGTATCTCCAGGATCACTTCCTTTATCAGCATCATCTGTGGTAATGCTGCTTACTCCAATCCATGAAAAAGCACTTTCATTAGAGTCTAATAATTTATTATAAATAGCATTAACCAATTCTGTAGCTGCGGTAGGACTTGAAAGAGCTTGTTCGGGAGTTTCCTTAGATGGTTGTACATCTAAGAAATCACTGTCATCACAGGATACAAATGTTAGGAATATTAAACCTGTAATAATTATATTAAAAGGATTTTTCATATCTAGATTTTTTTAAAAATTTAAATTCACACCTACGATATAGGACTTTACAGATGGGTATGCATTCAATTCAATTCCTGAGCTGGCTAATGGATCCCCATTTCCTGGTAATTCTGGTGTAAATCCTGTGAATTCCTTGAAGATAAAGGGGTTTTGTGCCAAAGCATACACCCTTATTTTTTCAACTCCAGTAAATACATCTGGCAATGTGTACCCAACTGTTATATTATTAATTCTGAAGAAATCTCCACTTTCCAAGAAATAAGTAGATGATGGCAACACTTCATTAGATGGCGCCGGGTTCATGTTAGAACCATTATCAAAGTTGAATATGTTATTGGCGACACTTGCCTCAATATTTTCTCCTCCAAAACGCTGGGCTTTTTTACCATTATATACCATACTCCCAGCATTTCCATAACCTTCTATATTAAAATCCCAGTTTTTGTAATCAAAACCACCACTTATACCATAGAATATATCCGGCTGAATTGATCCGAAGAACTGACGGTCATCGTTATCAATTTCACCATCGTTATTTAAATCTCTATAAACAAATTCTCCTCTTTCATCAAAGCCTTCAACTTCTAGTAAAAAGAAACTTCCTAGAGGCTGTCCTACTCTTAAGAGTTTTGTTACTTGTCCATTATCGATACTTCCTCCTTGTTGCTCAAACGCAAAAGGGTTAGTGATCTCTTCCAGATTATTGTCATTGGTTGTAATATTCCCACTTATATGATAGTTAAAGTCATCACTTATTTTGTCATTCCAATTCAAGGCAAATTCTAAACCTTTGTTTCTAATCTTACCAGCGTGGGTTAGTGTGATTCCAGAAGCCCCAAAAGCATCTGGTAAACTAATAGGTAAAATTGCATTTTTGTTTAATCTGTCGTAATAATCAAATTCCCCAGATAGTCTATTATCTAAGAAGGAAAACTCAACTCCTATATCATATTCTTCAGTTACTTCCCAACCAACGTTTTCATCTATAATTGCAGTGATCGTTGAACCAGGAACAAGTACTTGATCAGGCCCAAAAACAGTTCCTAAATTTGAATCGAACGTAAGCGCATTTAATGGAATATTTTGGTTTCCCAATTGTCCCCAACTTGCTCTTAATTTAAGAGTGTTTAAGAAATTTGAATTATTTAGAAACTCTTCATTAGAGATCAACCACCCAAGACCAACAGATGGGAAATTACCCCATTTTTCATCTGTGTTTGCAAAGACACTGGAGCCATCTCGTCTTATAGTAGCTGTTAAAAGGTATTTATTATCGAAGTCATAATTTAGACGTGCAAAATAAGAGCGCAACCTTCTTTTATCTGAAAGAGCATTGCTTACAACGTCTGTTCCTTGCTCACCATTGTTTAAGGAGAAAAGATTTGAATCTTCTGGCACGTTATTTCGTGTACCTTCTAAAAAATCGTTTTGTTCCTCTTCTGCAGTAGTACCTAAAGTTACTTTAACCCCATGTTTTTCAGAAAAGTTTTTATCAAAAGTTAAAAAAGCATCGAATACCCAGTGGTAAAAATCATCTTTTCTAACTCTTAATGTATTTCTATTTGGAGAATCAAAATCTGATACTTCTCTGGTGGGATCACCTGCAAGGAATTGCTCTAAATTTGGAGTGAACGTGTAAGATTTACCATATCCACTCTCAATTCCAAATCTTGTGGTTCCAGATAAATAATCAGTAAAGTCATAGGTTGCAGAAACATTTCCTTGCAAAACCAAGTTCTTCCTTTTTTCATCATTCAAAACTAGATCTGCAACCGCATTTCCAACATTATTAAATCTTGCTCCAGAATTATCGAATGGCACTCCAAATCTTCCATCGAAAGAGCCTCCAATATATCTTACAGGTACAATTGGAGATTGTTTATATGCCGTAGTGAATGTTGAAAAAGGTTTTGGAACCGAGCGATTAAGGGATAAAGAAATATTATGATCGAACTTTAATTTAGAAGACAAATTATAAGTAGCCTTACTTCTTAAGTTAAGTCTGCGATAATCGTTTCCAATTAAAATTCCTTCTTCCTCGAAGTAGTTTGCACTAAAGTAAGAGGTCATTTTTTCGGTACCACCACTTACAGAAATGTTATGATTGGTAACTGTCCCTATTCGGGTTATTTCATCATACCAATCGGTATCGTATTGTTGTTCTTGGTCAAATCGCTGAAATCCAAATGCACGATTTGTAAAATCTACATAGGAGCTAGAATTCGCCATGTCTACACTACTCAATACATCCTTAACCCCAAAATAGGAAGATATATCGATTTGCATCTTACCAATTTTTCCAGCCTTAGTAGTTACAATAATAACTCCATTAGCTCCTCTTGTTCCATAAATGGCTAATGAAGATGCATCCTTAAGTATATCTATTGTAGTAATATCTTCACTGCTAATATTGTCTATTCTATCTGTAATTATTCCATCTACTACATAAATAGGATCACGCCCCGCCTGTACAGTACCTGTACCACGTATACGAACAACCGGAGAACTACCCGGAGCACCAGAACTAATAATTTGCACTCCGGCAGCTTTACCTTGTAAAGACTGAGTTGGAGTTAATGCTGGTTGCTTTAGAAGTTCTTCAGCATTTATTCTGGTAATAGAACCCGTTACATCTTGTTTTCTAGTACTTCCATACCCCACCAGTACAACCTCTCCTAAAGAAGAAGCGCTTTCAGCCATTAATACGTTTATATTATTACGTGCACCAACACTTTCCTCAATGGTTTCGAATCCTAAAAAACTAAATATTAAGATATCGTTTTCGCTTGCACTAATAGAATAGTTCCCATCAAAATCGGTAATAGTTCCAGTTGAAGTACCTTTAACCAGAACATTAACTCCAGGAAGACTAACTCCATCTGGTTCCGAGGTAACGGTTCCAGAAATTATTCTGTCCTGAGCTTGTAATTGAAAATAAAACATGTTCAGCAACACAAATAATAAAGTAAATTTTGTTTTCATAAGCACAATTATTTTTGAAGAATTAATGTTTTCAGATTTATTAATATCAAAGCGCATTAAAAGACAACGAGATTATACCAAAGCTAAGATTAGAAAGAGCAAAATTAACATTCACTTAATATAAGTAAACACATCAAGTTTAAAGATAAGCCTAAAACCTTGTATAACATTACTTTATAAATAAAAAATAAAGTAATTAAATTAATAAAATTGAGTAATGATGTGGTAAAGATGTGGTAAAGTGAGGCTAATTACAACGTTTTCGTAATGCCTTAATCCACATTATGTAAAAATTTAACCAAATTTTTATTTTTAGGTAGATTAAACTTCTTACGAAGTCTATATCTATGTAATTCTACACTTCTATAAGTTATACCCACTAAAGGAGCAATTTCTTTAGAACTAAGATTCATTACAAGATAAGCGCACATTTTTAGATCTTTGGGAGTAAGATCTGGAAATTTCTGTTGTAAGATCTTAAAAAAGTCAACATGAAGTTCATTAAAATTTCTATCAAAAAGCGCCCAATCATTTTGAGAATTTGATTGTTGCTCTTTAATATTCATAAGTGTTGAATAGAGTTTTTTATTTTCCTTTTTAATATTAGATTTTAATATTTCTCTTTCTATTTCATTCAACATATCCTCTTTTTTAGCCATTAATGCAGCGTAAGAAGCTAACTCCTTGCTTTTAGACTTTAGCTGAGTTTTTAATTTTTCTTGTTCTAATTGAGTTATTTTATTATTGTTCTCGAAATTTTGCTTTTGAAAGCTGAGTTTTTGCTTATAATCCAACTCCCTTTCAAGTAACTTCTTCTTTCTTTTGAACTTGCTTTTATTATAATAATGAACAAGAAATAGAACCAATATTAAAAGAATTAAATAACTAATCCACGCCCAAACATTGAAATACCATGGTTGCAGAACACTGAATACAAAAAGCGTTTTTTCTGTATTTTCATCTCCACTTAAATTCCTCACTTTAAATTCATAATCTCCTGGCTGAAGATTTTGATATACAACTTGAGAATTTATAGAAGGTGTAGACCATTTCTTATCGTAACCTTCCAATTTCAAAGAATATAATGGTAATGATAAAGTTCCGGGGGAATGACTGGAAAACTTGAAACTGATAGTGTTCTTTTTAAAAGGGATATTAATAGAATTATTAAGAGCATGAGCAACCCCATTAACTTTTACCATCTCCAAAGAGAGATTTGGTAAGTCTTCCTTTGTCTGGGCAGCAGATGGGTTGATCTTTAAAAAACCATCATCTAGAAATAAGAAAAGTGAATTGTCAATTTTTGTTGAACTAGGAGAATTCTTAACAATTCTACTATTAATTAACTCCTCATTAAAATTATATAAATTATCACCTGCTTTGGAGGTGATTCTAAGTGAATTTACATTCTTAACAACCAGTAACTCCTTGTCGATACCTGCTATACTGGTAAATGGCCGTAATCGTTTTTCTAAAACTGAGTCTCTTGCTAAAGAAGCATGAATAGCATCATATCTATATATTTCGTCTTTTTTAGTTAGAAATACTTGTGAGCCAATGGCGAACATTTCATAGAGAACATCAGACTTATTATAGCTTTTTAAAAGTTTTAATTCATTAAAGTCATTAGAGATCTTGTATTTAAATACTCCTTTATGCGCGGCATCTACCCATAAATTTTGGTTGTCATCAAAATATATCCCTTGAACGGGAAAATCTAACTCCTTAAACCTAAAAGATTCCCAGACTCCATTTATTTTATGATATCTGGTAACACCAGAATAATTTGGTTGTAAATAATATTCAGTACCAGAGATATTAACGAAATCCATTCCTCCATTAGTGCTGCTTATAAGCTTGAATTGATCGTTCTTAATACTATAGGTACCATTGTTATGTCCACAAATAACCTCATCTCCTACCTTAGTTAAATTCCATACCTGTCCATTTGAAGATTTTAAAAACTCCAGTTGAGTTCCCTTTAAAGAAAATACGCCATGATTAGACCCTATTAAAAGTTCTTCGCCTTGATCTACGATACTATATACCGTTCCTAACAAACCCGATTTATCATTATAGGCATAGACCTCCTTAGTAAGGAATATCTTTGATAAACCATTATCCAAGGCAAGCCATAAATTGTTCTGATCGTCTAAATATTGCCTTAAAACCGTATTATTTGCTAAGCCATTTTTCTTATTATACACATGCTTAAGTAAACCCTTAGAGTTATAAACCATGAGCCCATTATTAATAGTCCCCACACAAACAAGATCATTTACGACCTTTAGATTATTAATCTCCAGATATTTCATTTCATCAAAAGAAGAAAAAGACCATTTATTTAGTTCCGCGTTTTTATAATAATAAAGACCGTTAATTTGAGTCGCTATCAATAATCCACCATTATAATCCACAATACTTTGAACAGTAAAATCTTCCAGCGGTTTACTCCATTCTAATTGCTTCAGGCTATCCTTCTCTATTTTATAAATTCCATTATATTTGGTGCCTACATATAAATTTTCCTGAATTAGGAAAGTATATACTGCTGAAATATTTCCAAATGGCAGCACCTTAATACTTTTGGTTTTTGTGTTATATCTATAAATCTTATTGAAAGATTGAAATAAAATCTCATCGCCAAACGGGATTATTTTCCAAATCTCATCATTATTGAAAAATTTTGAATTGAGGGAATCACTTATAGATTTGTATACCAATTCGTTATTAGCATTTTTAATCCAATAACCAAACTCATGATAGGAACCTGAATATAAAGTATCGTTTATAACGCTTACAGACCTAAATATTCCTTTTGAAGGCAACATATATTTAGTCCAAAAATCTCCATTAAAAGCTAGAAGATTTTTATTGTTTGCGACATATATAGTGCCATCTGGATGTTGAGTAATATCCCAATTGGAATTCTCTCCTTTATAATCTGTCTTTAAATAATTTGTGAAATAAGGTGCTATTTCTTGCCCTTGTAGAGTAAAACATGCTATTAGAAGCAAGCCAGTTAAAACTACTCTCATTTCCTTTACTATATCCATTAACTGCAAGATATAATAAAATTAGAATTTAGTGCTTAATGAAAATATATTAAGATATTTAGGTAGATTCTGGCGCAAGCTTCACTTCCAAACCTTCTAGTTCTTCAGTAATATTTATCTGGCAACCCAACCTACTATTATCTTCAACAAAAAATGCCTGATCTAACATATCTTCTTCTTCATAACTTTTCTCTGGAAGAAGATGCTCATGACTTAAAACATAACACTGGCAAGACGCACACATGGCCATTCCCCCGCAGATTCCTATAGTCCCTTCTGGAGCCAATTCGTGCATTCGCACTATCTCCATCAAGTTCATATTCATATCTGTGGGTGCCTCTACATTGTGAGCTTTACCTTCTCTATCTATTATGGTAATATTAATATCAGACATATCTTAGAAAACTAGAATCCTTAATTTATACTTTTAACAACTTCTCGTTTTGCTTCTTTTTTAGAACCATCAAATCCGCTAATCCCACTAACTGTAGTGTATTTCATAACATACTTTTTGTCAGGATTAATTCTTTGATACGCACTTTGACACATAATAGCAGCTTCATGGAAACCACAAAGGATGAGTTTTAATTTTCCCGGATAGGTATTTACATCTCCTATGGCATAAACTCCAGGGATATTGGTTTGATAATCGTAAGTATTATCAACCTTAATGGCATTTTTTTCAATCTCTAATCCCCAATCGCCAATTGGGCCAAGTTTTGGAGAAAGACCGAATAAAGGAATAAAATGATCTGTAGGTTTTACTTCCTCTTCTGCAGCGTTTCCTTTATGACGAATTATTACAGCCTCTAGTTGATCTTCTCCTTTAAGATCTACAACTTCAGCATCTGTGATCAAATTGATCTTCCCAATCTTAGATAACTCTTCTACTTTTTCTACGGAATCCAATGCTCCTCTAAAATCTCTTCTTCTATGAACCAAAGAAACTTCCTTCGCAATATTAGATAGGAAAATAGACCAATCTAAAGCAGAATCTCCGCCCCCAGCAATTACCACAGATTTATCTCTGTAAACCTCTGGATCTCTAATAATATAAGAAACTCCTTTATCTTCAAAATTTGATATGGTAGGAATAGGCGGTTTTCTAGGCTCAAAACTCCCTAAGCCACCTGCAATTACCACCACTGGCGCATTATGTTTAACACCTCTAGAAGTAGTTACAACAAAAGTTCCATCTTCTAATTTATCTAGTGTTTCTGCCCTATCTCCTAGAGTAAAACCAGGACTAAAAGGCTTTATTTGTTCCATTAGATTATCTACCAGATCTCCAGCCAGTACTTCTGGAAATCCAGGAATATCATAAATTGGTTTTTTTGGATAGATCTCGGCACATTGTCCACCTGGAATAGGCAATGCATCAATTAAATGACATTTTAATTTAAGCAATCCCGCTTCAAATACGGTAAACAAACCTGTGGGTCCGGCACCGATTATAATAATATCTGTTTTAATCATTCTTTTTCAATTTGCAATAAAAGATAAGTGGGTAAAATCCCGCTTACCTTTCAATATTTACCACTTTTTCTATTTGCGGCGCATATTTTTTAATGGTCATTTCAACACCAGATTTCAATGTCATCTGGTTAACGTGGCAACCAACACAAGCCCCTTCCAACTGAACTTTTACTAGGCGATCATCTTCAATTGAAATTAAAGAAATATCTCCCCCATCACTTTGCAAAAAAGGTCTAATTTCTTGCAGGGCTTTTTCTACATTAATTCTGATTTCTTCAGTCGTCATTTATTTTCCTTTTACAGCACTACATCCAGCCATGGTAGTAATTTTTATAGCTTCGGTTGGAGGTAAGCTTGTATTTCTATTTACTGTTTCCTGCACTACATTTCTGGTTAATTCTTCAAAAGAACTTGCTAAAGCAGTAGCTGTTTGTAAAGCTGCTGGTCTTCCAAGATCTCCAGCTTCACGAATACTTTGTACTAATGGAATTTCTCCTAAAAATGGAACTCCAAGATCTGTTGCAAGATTTCTTGCTCCTTCTTTCCCGAAAATATAGTATTTGTTCTCTGGTAATTCTTCAGGAGTAAAATATGCCATATTCTCTATAATTCCCAATACAGGAACATTAATGCTTTCCTGTTGAAACATTGCCACCCCTTTTTTAGCATCTGCAAGTGCTACATTTTGCGGAGTACTTACGATAACCGCTCCAGTGATAGGAAGAGATTGCATGATGGATAAATGAATATCACCTGTTCCCGGAGGAAGATCTATTAACATAAAATCTAATTCTCCCCAAGCGGCATCAAAAATCATCTGATTTAATGCCTTTGCAGCCATTGGCCCACGCCATACTACGGCTTGATCTGGTTTTGTGAAAAAGCCTATAGATAATAATTTAACTCCGTAGCTTTCTACCGGTTTCATTTTAGACTTTCCATCTACATTAACAGACAAAGGTCGTTCTGTTTCAACATCTAGCATAATAGGCATGGATGGCCCATAAATATCAGCATCTAATAGTCCTACTTTAAAACCCATTTTAGCCAAAGACACCGCTAAGTTTGCGGTAACAGTAGATTTTCCAACTCCACCTTTTCCAGAGGCAACTGCAATAATGTTTTTAATTCCAGGGATTGCCTTTCCTTTTATAGTAGGTTTCTCTGGAGCTTCCACTTTGATATTCACTTTTACGATAGCCTTATCAAAGATCTTTTCTTGAATAACTTTAATTATATCTGCTTCTGCCCTTTTTTTAATATGCATGGCAGGAGTGGTCATTACTAAATCTACCACTACCTCATCTCCAAAGGTCATCACATTTTTCACGGCACCGCTTTCCACCATATTACTACCCTCACCGGAAAGAGAAATAGTTTCAAGAGCTGCTAATATATCTTTTCTGTTCAATTTCATTTGAATTTGTTTCATTTTCAATCTCTTATATAGATTGATTCTAAAATGCAAATATAGAGGGTTTCCCCAAGAAAACGAAGTATTCCCTTATAATTGATTTATTGTAGGATAAGCAGAAATTATAGATACCTTTTTCAAAATTTTAAAGCGGTCTTTCTAATTCTTTATTTGGATCCCAGAATACTTTTTCGAAATTCTGAATTTGGTTATTTTTTATCACTACGCCTTCGTTTTCTAACAATTGCTGCATGGCATTAGTACCTCCAAAATGATGTTTCCCGGTAAGTAACCCCAACCTATTCACTACTCTTTGAGCAGGAACATCTTCAAGATCATGTGCTTTGTTCATTGCCCATCCCACCATTCTAGCACTTCTTGCGGCTCCTAAATATCTTGCAATTGCTCCATAAGAAGAAACTCTTCCTGAAGGTATAAGTTTTACTACCTCATAAACTCGCTCAAAAAAGTTAGGCTCTGTAGACATTCATTAATAATAAAAGATCCTGATTAAAGTAATTATTACTAGAACTAGCATTAAAGCTGCCATAAAATAATTGGAATACTTTGTGAAAATGGTTGTTTTATCTTCAATTTTCCAGAATGAAAACACGTAGAAATAGAGTGTTGTAAAAGTTCCCAGAGAAGCAGCAAGTACAAACAATAACATGATGGTCCAGTGATATTCTACTCCCCCGCCAACATTAAGAGCTGCCGCTATTGCAACGAAGAACGGAATTGGGAATACGTTTAAAACCGATACCAACATCCCTTTAAAAATACTATTGGAATTAGCTTTTTTAGAATTAGACTTAATATGAGAATCACTTCTAGCCTTCATATAAAAGTAGATCATCAAAAATATAAATATAACGAGTCCTGTTCTAAGGAGGATATTGCGAACATAAGGATTATCGAATATGTATTTTGTTAAAAGAATAGCGACCAAAGCTTGAAAAAAGACAATTATAGATGCTCCTATTGCAACATAAATTCCATTTTTCTTACCATACTCTACACAAGTTTTGGCAACTGTCATGTTAACTAGTCCTGGGGGCACTACTCCTAAAAGTGCTGCGAAATATGTGATCAGGAAAATTTTTGTTTCCTCCAAATTGCTACTTTATCTTAAATTGAATATAGGTAATAGGCTTTCCTTGCTCAAGGTACTGTTTTTCATAGAAAGTTTGTATTCCTACTACTTCTTTTGGAGAATATACGTTTTTATACACATCATGGTTAGCATGTAAGATCTCATGGCCCTCCCCATGTAAAAGACCCAACGTGTAACCATGCATAAATTCACTATCTGTCTTTAAGTTAACCAAGCCCTCTGGTTTTAATATCTGCTTATATTTTTTAAGAAATTCGGAATTGGTTAGCCTGTGCTTAGTACGTTTATATTTTATCTGCGGATCTGGAAAAGTGATCCAGATCTCATCTACTTCATTTTCTGCAAAAATAAGGTCTATTAATTCTATTTGAGTTCTCATGAATCCAACGTTATGCATCTCCTCTTCTATTGCTGTTTTGGCACCTCTCCAAAATCTTGCACCCTTAATATCTATACCAATAAAATTTTTATTTGGATTAGCTTTAGCCATAGCCACACTATATTCGCCTTTTCCACATCCTAATTCTAAAACAATTGGATTATCATTTTTAAAGAATTGCTCATTCCAATTCCCTTTTAGGCTATATTGAGTATCTACAATTTCTTCCCGTGAAGGCTGAACAACATTGTTAAAACTTTCATTTTCCCTAAATCTCTTGAGTTTGTTCTTGCTGCCCACGTGTAGTTGAATATTTTGGCAAAAATAACTAAAATAGCTCAGAAAGCTATAATTAGATTCTTTAGGCTTTTAGATGCTCTCTAATTTTATGTTTCAAAAATGTGTTGACTATATTTGATCATGCCGAAAAAAAGGATTTTAGTTGCTCCCTTAAACTGGGGGTTAGGTCATGCCACGAGATGCATCCCCATAATCCATGCGCTAATTCTAGAAAATTTTGAACCTGTAATTGCTTCAGATGGTGATGCACTAAACTTGCTTCGGAAAGAATTTCCGAGTTTAGAAGCCCATGAATTACCAGAATACAACATAAGCTATTCAAAGAAAGTTGCTTTTTTTAAATTGAAATTATTGCTTCAAGCTCCAAAAATAATAAGGGTAATTAAGGAAGAAAAAGAAAGAACCCGAGGTTTTGTTGAAACACAAAATATCTCAGGAATAATTTCTGACAATAGATGGGGAGTGAGACACCAAAATATCCCTTCTATATTCATAACTCATCAGCTAAATGTTCTTTCTGGTAGCTCAACCTTATTCAGCAGTAAAATTCAGCAAAAATTAATTGCTAAATTCACAGAATGTTGGGTTCCAGATTTTGAAGACCTTCCCAATTTAAGTGGGAAAATGGGGCATTTAGAGAAAAAATCGTTCCCTGTGAAATATATTGGACCTATAAGTAGATTCACGAAAATGCAACTTCCAATTAAATATAGGTATGCAATACTACTTTCTGGCCCTGAACCTCAGCGTGGAATATTAGAAAAAATACTTTTAGAAGAATTCAAAAATTCCACTTTTCCGGTAATTTTTATTCGAGGAGTATTGGAAAATAAATCTAAAAAGGAAATAATTGGCAAGCTTAGTATTTATAACTTTTTACATGGAAAAGATCTGGAAGAAGCTTTAAATAGCAGCGAAACTATAATTTGTAGATCTGGCTATACCAGTGTGATGGATCTTGCTAAATTAGAGAAAAAAGCTTTTTTAATTCCCACTCCAGGACAAGCAGAACAAGAATACTTAGCAGAAAAACTTTACAAAAAAGGTTTCGTTGGAAGTTGTGCTCAAAACAAGTTCACTTTTAAGAAACTGGATGATCTAAAAAACACTACATGCTTAAGATTTAATTTTCTTACTTCTAGTTTTAGTCTTGTTTTTAGTCTTTTCCAAGGTAAATGAAAATTCACTCCCCACCTCAAAAACACTTTCTACATAAATCTTTTCATTATGAGCTTCCAGAATATGTTTTACAATAGAAAGGCCTAATCCTGAACCTCCTTCTTTTCTAGAGCCACTTTTATCTACTCTAAAAAACCGCTCGAAAAGACGGGGAATATTAACCTTTTCTATTCCTTCCCCATTATCTGAAACTCTAATTATCACTTTATTCTTAATAAGATTCTCTATACTAACCTCTGTAGTGCCACCTTTCTTACCATATTTAATAGAGTTTACCACCAAGTTAGAGATCACTTGTTGCATTCTATCCATATCGGCATAAACCATAATAGGTTGTTCATAAGCAAGATCAAAAACCAGAGAAATATCCTTTTTCGCCGCTTTCATCTCTAAAAGATCGAAAACGTTTTGGATTAATTCTACAATATTGAAATTCTCTTTATTTAAATGAAGATCTCCAGTTTCCAGTTTCGTGATCATATCTAGATCTTTCACTATATATATTAGGCGCTCAACTCCTTTACTTGCTCTCTGTAAGTATTTCTTGCGCACAGCTTTATCTTTCATAGCACCATCCAACAAAGTGAGAATATAGCCTTGAACGGTGAATAAGGGCGTTTTAAGTTCGTGAGAAACATTACCCATAAACTCTTTTCTATAGGTCTCTCTAACTTGTAAAGTTTCTATCTCTAACTTTTTACCTTTCGCAAATTTCTCTACTTCTTTTGTTAAAGTTGCCATATCTGTGGTGATACGACTTGGATCTAAAGTGCTTGCATCTAAAAGCGATACATTATCGTAGATATTCTTTATACGCTTATATATAAAATGCTCTACTCTATATTGAATGATACTAAAGGAGATCAAGAAGCTAACTAAAGCGAAACCCAGAGTTGGCCAAATTAAAAATCCTGATGTTAACAAGCTGAAAATACTCACAACTAGTGTGAGAAATACAGAAATGTATAACGAGGTCTTAAAAGAAAATTTATATGATCGCTTAAAACTATTAGCCATTAAATTACAAACTTATAACCTACACCTTTTACTGTTTTAAAACTGTCGTCACCAATCTTCTCACGCAGTTTTCTAATGTGCACATCTATAGTTCTTCCACCTACAACTACATCGTTCCCCCACACATTATCCAAGATATCTTCTCTTTTAAATACTTTCCCAGGTTTTGAAGCTAGTAAAGAAAGTAGCTCGAATTCCTTTCTTGGTAATATAATTTCCTCTTCGTTATTAATGATCTTATATTCATCTCTATTAATAATAAGATTCCCCACCTTTAAAATATTAGAAGAAGATTCATCTTCCTTGAATCTTCTAAGTAAGGCATTAACCTTACTTACTAAAACTTTTGGCTTAATAGGCTTAGTAATATAATCATCGGCTCCTGCATCAAAACCTGCCATTTGAGAATAATCTTCTCCTCGTGCAGTGAAGAAGGTGATCATAGTATCGGCTAATTCTGGAATTTTTCGAATTTGCTCACAAGCTTCTATCCCATCCATTTCTGGCATCATTACATCTAAAATGATAAGTTGTGGCTTTTTTTTCTTGGCAAGTTTCACCGCTTCCGCACCATCTTCAGCAGTTATTACATTATAACCTTCCGCAGAAAGATTATAACCAACGATCTCCAAAATATCCGGCTCATCGTCTACCAATAAAATTGTTATATTTTTTTTCTTCATGAGAATTGAAAATATTCATTCAAATTATATAGGTAAAGATAAAATTAATCTTCCATATTTTCCTGCCAATCCCTATTGGTAACAGTTAGGTAACAATGGCTGTAAATATCAAAATCGCTTATACCTCAGCAAAATCAATCCTTATTGCCCAAAAAATACAAATTTAGAGGACTTTCCAAACACTAATCTCTAAACAATAAGATAACATTCAAGAAGCCCTCATTAACTCAAAGGTAAAGTTTAGGTAAGCTTGTTCTTTAATGCTCTCTGTTAATTTGTAGTGTCGATAAAAACTAACATAATGAAGAATTTTTTATTACTTATTACATTACTATTTAGCTGTTTTTCCCAAGCTCAAGAAACCACAAAAGGCACAATTGCGGGTAAATTGATGGACAAGGAAATTAAAGGGGAAACACTCCCGTTTGCTAATGTTATTATTAAAGCATCCAACCAAGGTACAACTACAGATATTGATGGACTCTACTCCATAGATAATTTGAACCCTGGAACTTACACTGTAATTTTCAGTTTTGTAGGCTATGAAACTTTAGAAGTTCCAAATATTACAGTGGTTGCAGGTAAAGTAACCGAAATAAATACAGCATTAGGGTCTAGTGCGGCATCTTTAGATGAAGTTGTTATTAAAACAGTTTCCAGAAGAGATTCGCAAGTAGCCTTATTGCTTGAACAGAAAAAAGCAATAGAGATCAAAGAAAGCATCGGCGCCCAGGAATTAGCCAAAATGGGCGTTTCAGATGCTGCAACCGCAACAACAAAGATTTCTGGAGTAACCAGCAGTGAAGCTTCAGGAGATATTTTTGTTCGCGGCTTGGGTGATAGATATTTAAATACAACGATGAATGGGTTACCAATCCCATCCGATGATGTGGAGCGTAAGAATATAGATCTAAAATTGTTCTCTACTAATATTATTCAAAGTGTTAGTATAAGTAAGACTTATGCTGCACAAAATTCTGCCGATGAGGCTTCTGGGAATGTAGATGTTAGCACCCGTGAGTTATTAGGAATTCAGGAACTAAGCGCAGGTTTAAAAGTGGGCATAAATACCAATGCAATTGGTAAAGCAAACAATTTTAAGATCTCTCCAAATTACGATAACGTAAATTTTGGTTTCTACTCTCGTGATCTTGGAACTAGAGATGCACTCACACAGCAATCATGGAACACACAAACTGCAGATTTTCCTTTGAATTATGAATATTCTATTACTGCTGGAAAAAAATTTGGTGATCATCTTAAAGTGCTTTTCACGGGATCTCAAGATATTTCTTTTGAACACAGACAAGGTGTGTTTAGAGAATACAGAGCAAACTTTATAAACGACTCTATTACAGACGCTGAAACCTTTGCCAAAAGCGTGAACACCACCGGTTTATTAAATGCTTCTTATCAAATAGATGAAAACAATGAAGTAAAGGCTACCAGTTTATTCATTAATAAACTTACAGATGAAGTTTTTGAAGGAGGTAGAAATGGCGAGGCAAGTATATTTGAAGAAACCGAACCAGCAGAAGATCTCTCACAATTTATAAGAGATCAAAATACCAAACAAACAAGATTATGGGTGAACCAACTAACAGGGGAGCATCAGTGGAACCCGAAGAATAATCTAACATGGGGCGTTGGATATAATAAGGTAGATGCAGACGAACCTAATAGAATTAGAAACGAGGTAAACTTTAGCAATAGTATTGTTCAATTAGGGCGAACTGGAGGGTTTCAGCAAAGGAAATCTGCACAGATTATAAACGATGAAGAGTTTAATGGACGCATTCAAAACAGTCTAAATGTCATTGAAGAAGAGGCAAAAAACCTAAGCTTTAGTCTTGGAGGGAATTACCGTAATAAAGAGCGAAATTTTGGATCTCAGTTCTTAGGACTAGAAGAGGCTACGCTAAATATGTTAAATCCAACTTCTATAGATAATCTATCCAAAGTATTCACCTTAGATAATCTACAGAATGGCTCCCTATTAATAAATAGATTAGATCCAGACAGGTATCTAGCAACTTTAGAATCTACCGCAGGCTTTTTAACTGCCAACTACGGAATTAATAAAATTAATATTAACCTAGGTGTGCGTTACCAAAAAGATGATCTGAATGTAAAATATGATGTTGGTAACATTCCTGGAAGACGAGGAGAATCTAATAAAACTTACAATAATTTTTATCCAAGCATCAACTTAAAATATGCTGCCAACGAGCGTAATAATTTTAGAGTTGCAGCTAGTAAGACCATCACTTTACCAGAATTCAAGGAGATCGCTCCTTTCGAGTATGTATCTCCAACAGGACAGGTAACTAGAGGTAATCCAAGTTTAGAAGCTTCAACCAATTACAACCTAGATATAAAATGGGAGTTTTTCCCTAGCGCAGATCAACTTGTGTCTTTAACAGGATTCTATAAAAATATAGAAGACCCTATTAGTAAAGTTCAAGACAGAGGTTCGGCAGGAATATTCTCTTTCTTTAATTCAGCAGATAAAGCAGAGATTTTTGGGTTGGAGGTAGAAACTAAATTAAGCTTATTAAAGGCTGAAGAAGAATCCGGGTATAATCTTGACCTAAACTTAAATGCTTCCAGAATGTGGCATTCTCAAGACTTAAAAGAGCTTAAAGATATCCAAGGAAATTTTATAAGAACATTTAGATATAAAGGGCTTACCAAAACAGATCTCCAAGGAGCTTCGGATTGGATTTTCAATGGGTCATTAAATTTTTCAACCAATAGCCCTAATAAACTTCTTGCAAGTGTGATCGCTAATTATGCTTCAGATAAAATATATGCTTTAGGAGCTCCAGAGATTCAAACACAAAGTGATCTTTTTTATAACGATGCAATTATAGAAAAAGGCTTCGTGTCCCTAGATGCTCTTATTAATCAAGAATTTGGAGAGCATTTCAACTTAAAGCTTAGCGGTAAGAACATTCTCAATCCAGAAATTAAAAGAACTCAAAACATTAAACCAAGTACTACTGGAATCGAAACCACCGAAACCGTAAGATCTTATACTCGCGGCGCAACAATTAGCCTAGGAGTTGGATATAAATTTTAAAAAATAAACCAAACAATTAATCAAATTTAAATTTTTGAAAAATGAAAAAATCAATTAAAAGTATTGCACTTATCACAAGTATGCTTTCAGCTCTTTTCTTTGGAAGCTGTAGTAACGACGACAATTTCTTCGATGAAGGAGATCAGGGGGGAACACCAGTAAATCCTATAGCCTCTAATCTTAACGGAAGCATCTCTGCAAACCTTACTTTAGACCCTAATGTTTCTTACAAACTTACTGGTTCCTTAAGTGTAGAATCTGGAGTTAAGTTAACTATTCCTGCAGGAACATCTATTACGGCCAATGTTGGACAAGAAGTGTACATAGTTGTGAAAAAAGGCGCACAAATAGATGTGCAGGGAACTCAAAACAATCCTGTTAGAATGTCTTCTGCAAGTGGAAGCCCAGGAGATTGGGGTGGTCTTGTTCTTTTAGGAGATGCAACTACTACTGAAGGGATTGATGCTACTGCAGAAGTAGGTGGATTTATCTACGGGGGAACAGATGATACTGATGACTCTGGAACTATAAGATATTTAATTATTGAAGGTGCCGGAGCTCAAATTAATGCAGACTCCCAATATAATGGGTTAACGCTTTATGCAATTGGGTCTGGGACAACTATTGAAAATATTGCTTTATTAAATGGAGCAGACGATGGTGTTGAATTTTTTGGAGGTACAGTTTCTGTTAAAAATCTTTATTTAGAAAATAACGAAGACGATGCTGTAGACTGGACAGAAGGATGGAGTGGAACAGTAACCAACGCCTATGTACTACATACAATTGAAGGATTTTCTACTGCTATCGAGGCAGATGGATTAAACAATAATCCTAAGATCGTAAATTTTACAGCCGTTTCTTCTAAAGGAGGTACTGCTTTACAATTTAAAAAAGAATCTGGAGCAACGATCTCTGGATTGGCTTTAATAGGATATGACACTTCTATAGACATGAAGGATGAAGGAAGTATCGCAAATGTACTTATTGAAGATGTGATAGCAGATCCGGGAAAATCATATACAGATTTAGCTACTGTAGATATCGCTCTTTTTAACTGGATTAACAATAGAGGTTCTGTTGAAGCTACAGTTCTACAAGGTGTTGTTGAGGGCGAACTTAGTTTAAATGCTTCTGTCGCATACGAGCTAACTTCTTCTTTAATAGTAAAAGATGGTGGAAAATTAACGATCCCTGCTGGAACAAAAATCACTGCCAGAGATGGAGGAACAGATGTGTATATCGCAATTCTTCAAGGAGGAAAAATAGATATTCAAGGAACACCCGAAAACCCTGTAGTAATTTCTTCTCAAAACGCCATGCCGGGAGATTGGGGTGGACTAACAATCGTTGGGAAAGCAACTACAACTGAAGGTATAAATGCAACTGCTGAAGTTGGAGGTTTTATTTATGGAGGATCTGATGATACAGATAATTCTGGAAGTATAAAAAATCTTACTATTCTTGGAACTGGAGCACAAATTAATGCAGATTCTCAATACAACGGAGTCTCGTTATATGCTGTAGGTTCTGGAACAATTTTAGAAAACATTGCAGTAATTAATGGCTCAGATGATGGGATAGAATTTTTTGGAGGAACAGTTTCTGCAACCAACCTTTATTTTGAAAATAATGAGGATGATGCTGTAGACTGGACAGAAGGTTGGAATGGAACTGTTACTAACACATATATTTCTCATACCAACGAAGGATTCTCTACCGCCTTAGAAGCAGATGGATTAAACAACAATCCTAAACTAATAAATTTCACTGCAATCTCCACAACTGGGGGGACAGCTCTACAGTTTAAGAAGGAATCTGGGGCAACTATCAACAATATTTATTTGGAAGGTTACCAAACCAATTTAGACATGAAAGATAATGGTCCAGTAGCTAATGTAAAGGTGGATGGAATAAATGCCAGTTTAACAGGCACTTATAATGCTGGAACTAAACTTGATATTTCTGGATGGTCTTGGAGAAATGCAAGATTATAAATTTTATAGAACTTGGCATAAGTTAGTCTAACAAATAAATATAAAAAACAGATTAGGTGTAACTACCTCATCTGTTTTGTTTTACGACAAAAATATTATTAGTTAATTATATCGTTAAGCCTTATTAATTGGTATCATTTTTGAATAATTTATTGTAGATTTACAATTACCAACGTAAAAAATATGAAAAAATTCTACATCTTAAGTTTATTATTGGTTAGTTTTCTGCTGTTCGCCCCAAAAGCGATCGCACAAAACACAGCACTTCCTGCGTTTACTACAGAAAAGCCTATAGAAGGACTTTCTATTTACCCTAACCCAGTGGTTGGCAGCAAAGTGTATATTACCACCAATAAAAATCAGACTAAAGAAGTAGAAATTTATAATGTATTAGGTAAAAAAATTCTTTATGCCCGAGTTACCGGCAAAGAATTAGATGTTTCAGAATTAACACCTGGGATATATATTTTAAAAATTAAAGAAGGAGTTACTTCAGCTACCAGAAAATTGGTAGTAAGATAACTTTGGAAATCATATAATATTAAAAGCTTCTATTCTTAGAAGCTTTTTTTATTTCTACCTTTGCCTTCATTTTCTTCAAACCACATAAATGAATCCAGAAAAGATCTTTTCTATTACTTCTGAACAAGATTTCAATGAAGTTGCCTTAGAAATTTTCAGATTTCAGTATGCCAACAATTCGGTATATCGCAAGTTTTCAAATTTGCTGAAAACAAACCCAAAAAAAGTAAATAGAATTGAAAATATCCCCTTTTTACCTATAGATCTTTTTAAGAGCCATACTGTTTTATCTTCCGAAGAAACCATACAGAAAACATTTACAAGCAGTGGCACAACTGGTACTAAAACCAGTAAACATCATGTAACAGATCTTTCCATTTACGAAAAGAGTTTTAATTTGGCTTTTAAACAGTTTTATGGTGAAATTAAAAATTATGTAGTATTGGCCCTATTACCTTCATATCTGGAACGGGATGGTTCTTCTTTAATTTATATGGCACAACATTTAATAGAAAATAGCACACATCCAGATAGCGGATTCTATCTTAATAATCTTTCTGAATTAAAAGAGAAATTAATTTCATTGGACAAAGCAGGCCAAAAAGTGTTACTTATTGGTGTCTCATTTGCCTTATTAGATCTTGTTGAAGACTTTCAGTTTAAATTGAAAAATACCATTGTCATGGAAACTGGAGGAATGAAAGGAAGACGAAAAGAAATGATCCGGGAAGAACTACACAGCATCCTTAAAAATGGATTTGGCACAGAAAGTATTCATAGTGAATATGGAATGACCGAATTATTATCACAAGCCTATTCCGCAGGAAATGGAGTTTTTGAATGCCCACCTTGGATGAAAATTTTGATCCGAGATCCGGAGGACGCGCAGTCCTATTTAAAAAATAATAGCACAGGAGGAATTAATGTGATAGATCTGGCCAATATTAATTCTTGCTCTTTTATTGCCACTCAAGATCTTGGTAAAAAGAGCAAAAATAATTCTATAGAAATTATGGGAAGGTTTGACAATAGTGATATTCGGGGTTGCAATTTATTGGTATTATAAATCTAGGTCTACAACTTACCCCTTGCTGAAAATAAATAGAAGAAATTCTCTTAAAAATGTAATTTACACCTCTTTTTTCGAACTAATAATTGTAAACATAATTTTTGGTTAGGTTTTTGTTTACAATAAGCTATATGAGTTTTTTCATATTAGATTGGTTAGTTAGTTGCAAAGCCCTTAAACAATATACTGTTTAAGGGCTTTTGCAATTATACCACTCTTAAAATATAGGTATTTCTCTTTCCTTTATTTATAATAACGTATTTGTTATTTATAAGATCGGCTTCAGATATAAGATAATCCTCCCCCACTTTTTCTTTATTTACAGAAATAGAGTTTTCTTTTAAAGCTCTTCTTGCCTCTCCATTAGAATTCAAAAATCCTGTTTTAGCAGCCAAAGCAGCGATCATGTCTAATCCAGCATCCACATCTGCGCGTTCTATTTCTGCTTGTGGTACTCCTTCGAAAATATCTAAAAAAGTAGCTTCGTTTAAACTTCTAAAATCGCTTGCTGTACTTTTTCCGAAGAGCACATTGGATGCTTTTACAGCATTGTCAAAATCTTCTTTCCCATGAACAGTTATCGACACTTCTTCTGCCAATCTCTTTTGTAGCAATCTTAAATGAGGCTCTTTCGAATGTTCTGCAATTAGATCTTCTATAGTTTTTCTATCTAGAAATGTAAAGATCTTAATATATTTCTCTGCATCTTCATCACTAGTATTCAACCAATATTGGTAGAATTTGTAGGGAGATGTTCTATTAGCATCCAACCATACATTCCCACCTTCACTTTTTCCAAACTTACTTCCATCACTTTTGGTGATTAAAGGACAGGTAAGCGCATAGCCTTTCCCGTTTCCTATTCTTCTAATAAGTTCTGTTCCCGTAGTGATATTTCCCCATTGGTCACTTCCTCCCATTTGTAAAGTACAAGCTTGATTTTTGTATAAATGAACAAAATCATAACCTTGTACTAATTGATAAGTGAATTCTGTAAATGACATTCCTTCGGTATCTTCTCCAGAAATTCTGTTTTTTACAGAATCTTTAGACATCATATAATTCACTGTGATGTGTTTCCCTACATCTCTTATGAAGTCTAGAAAGGAAAATTCTTTCATCCAATCGTAGTTATTCACTAAAACTGCCTGATTTTTTTCTCCTGAAGAAAAATCCAGAAATTGGGAAAGTTGTTTTCGCACACATTCCTGATTATGCCTAAGAGTAGGCTCATCTAATAGGTTTCTTTCGCTAGATTTTCCTGAAGGATCACCAATCATTCCTGTCGCCCCTCCTACTAACGCCACTGGCTTATGACCACAGCGCTGAAAATGAGCCAACAACATAATAGGCACCAAGTTCCCAATATGTAAAGAATCTGCAGTTGGATCGAAACCAATATACGCCGCACGCATCTCTTCTAATAAATGCTCTTCGGTTCCAGGCATCACATCGTGCATCATGCCTCTCCAGGTAATTTCCTCAACAAAATTCATAAGTATATTATTTTCAATATTAATTCTTCTCAATTCTAATTCTCTATTCTTATTGAAATTCTTAAGTTTAATAATGAATTGCATTATCTAATAGAAAACAGCGGTAAAGATACCAATAACTGTCATTTTTCCTAAGTTGAAATAGCTATATTTACCTTATGATATTAGTTACAGGAGGCACAGGACTAGTGGGCTCACATTTACTTTTAGATTTAGCAAGAACCGGTAAAAAGGTTAAAGCGATCTATAGAACAGAAAGCAAACTTTCTGATGTAAAAAAGGTGTTTTCCTATTATGTCCCATCTAAAGAAGCCACTTTCCTATTTAATTCTATAGAATGGGTGCAAGCAGATATCTTAGATATTCCCAGTCTTAATGAAGCATTCACAAATGTAGATCACGTCTATCACTGTGCTGCAATTGTCTCTTTTGACTCCAAGAATAATAAAAAACTTAGAACTACGAACATTGAAGGAACGGCTAATATTGTAAATTCTTGTTTAGAATTTAAGGTTAAAAAACTCTGTCATGTTAGTTCTATATCTGCTATGGATATTGCATTGGGAGACGAAGAGATCTCAGAAAATTTTACTTGGCATCCCGAAAAGGCGCATAGCGATTACGCAATTTCAAAGTATGGAGCTGAAATTGAGGTTTGGAGAGGCACTCAGGAAGGTCTTTCGGCAATTATTGTAAATCCTGGAGTAATTATTGGGCCTGGATTTTGGAATTCAGGAAGTGGCCAGTTATTCAAAAAAATAGATGAAGGATTAAAATATCATTTTCCAAAGACCACTGGATTTGTAGGAGTGCAAGATGTATCTAAGGCATCTATTCTCCTTATGAATTCCACCATAGAAAATGAGCAATTCATATTAGTATCAGAAAATATAAGTTTTAAACTGGTCCTAGAATGGGTGGCAGAAAGTCTTCAGAAAAAAGCTCCACAAACCCCTTTAAAACCTTGGATGGTTTTTATTGGATGGGTATATCAAAGTATTGCTAATATATTATGGGGCGCAAAAAAACAACTTTCACATCAGGATTATAGATCCCTTTTTAAACATACATATTATAGCAACAGTAAAATCACAGAGAAAACTGGTTTTACTTTTACTTCAGTAAAAAGTGTTGTTATAGATACAGGAGCCTTATTTAAAAAAGAAAGAAAAAATTAATTATAACTACTAGCACTTGGTGGCGTTCCAAGACTATCTATTAAAACAGAAGCTGGTAGTTGCAAACTATCTACACTTAAAGTGTCCTTTATATCTAATGCTCGTATAGAATCTTCAATTCGTTGTTCTTCCTCCTGAATGACTTCCATCTTAGCTTTCATAACTTCCAGATTTTGTTTCACTTTCTGATAGATACCATCGAATTTATCATACTTTTTAGCATAATAAGTAGTGCTTTCTGCTAATTGTAAACTATCTATTTCATATTTAGAATAAAGATAAGTGTCTGGCTGAAGACCTGTTTCCTCAAGAATTCTCCTGTTTTTGTTCTTTGCAGAATTTAATAAGGACAATTCTGTAAGCACATCTACCATCTTATCCTCAGGTATTAAATTATCGGGTTTCTTGACCTCCTCAATATTCTGGCAGGAGCTCAAGAAACAAGCAAATATAAATACCTTTAAAAATTTCATAGTAGTTATTTTCTATCGAATGTTAACTGCTCTGCTACTGGAGTAAAGGGCATAAATTTAAAGTTATTATAAACCAATTGGCCATTCACAAATGTATGGGTAACTCTAGATTTAAAGGTAACCCCATCAAACGGAGACCAGCCACATTTATAGACTGTATTACTTGGTTGAACAGCCCATGGAGCATTAAGATCTATTAAAACAAGATCTGCCTTATAGCCTTCTCTAATGAATCCTCTTTTTTCAATTTGAAACAGAATCGCAGGATTATGACACATTTTTTCTACGATCTGCTCAAGACTAATCTTTTCCTGATGATGCATTTGTAACATTGCAGGAAGCGCATGTTGCACTAAAGGACCACCACTTGGAGCCTTGGTGTACACATTCTTCTTTTCCTCTTTTGTATGAGGAGCATGATCTGTAGCGATAACATCTATACGCCCCTCTAACAATCCTTTTAACAAAGCATCTTGATCTTTCTTTGTTTTAATAGAAGGGTTCCACTTTATAAAAGTCCCTTTTTTCTCATAATCAGAATCATTGAACCACAGGTGATGTACACAAACCTCGGCAGTGATCTTCTTATCTTTTAAAGGCAATTTATTATCGAATAATTTAAGCTCCTTCGCAGTGGAGATATGAAAAACATGCAATCTTGCTCCTGTCTTTTTAGCTAAAGCAACTGCTTTAGAAGAAGAAATATAACAAGCTTCCTCACTTCTAATCTTAGAATGCAGTTCAATTGGAATATCATCTCCATATCGCTCAACACATTCGGCTAAATTCTTCTGAATTGTAGCTTCATCCTCGCAATGTACAGCGATCATTAAGGGAGATTTTAAAAAGATCTGTTCTAGAACTTTTGCATCATCTACCAACATATTTCCTGTAGATGAACCCAAGAATAATTTAAGTGCAGCTGTAGTTTTAGGATCTACTTTTAAAATTTCTTCCAAATTATCATTGGTACCACCAAACATGAAAGAGTAGTTAGCATAAGAAGATTTTTTTGCAAGCTCAAATTTCTCCTCTAACTTTTCTATAGTTGTTGTTTGTGGATTGGTGTTAGGCATCTCTATAAAAGAGGTGATCCCACCTGCAATTGCAGCACGAGAACCAGTTTCTATAGTTTCCTTATGGGTTAAGCCCGGCTCTCTAAAATGTACTTGATCGTCTATAATGCCAGGAATAAGATAATTCCCTTCTGCATCGATCATTGTTAGATCCGGAGATTTAGCGCTAATACTATCGGCTATCTCTACGATAATCCCATTTTCAATAAATACATCACCTTCAGTAATTGTCCCTTCATTGACAATTCGTGCGTTTTTAATTAAAACCTTCTTCATTATTTTGATGTCCTATTAAAAAGACTTTTTAATTTCATATTTATAACTCCAAATACAGCTTCAGAAATAATCCCTCCACTCATTTTAGAACTCCCCTTAGTTCTGTCGGTAAAAATTACCGGAATTTCTTTAATGTCAAATTTTTGTAAATATGCTTTAAATTTCATTTCTATTTGAAACGCATATCCCACAAAATGTATCTTATCCAGATCTATACTTTCTAAAACTTTTCTTTTATAACAAACAAATCCAGCAGTTGTATCATGAATATTCATTCCTGTAACAAACCGAACATATTTTGAAGCTAACCATGAAAGCAACACTCTACTCATTGGCCAGTTAATCACATTCACTCCTGTTACGTATCTGGAACCAATTGCTAGATCGGCACCATTTTTCTCACAAGTATTGTATAACCGAATGAGATCGTTTGGATTATGTGAAAAATCGGCATCCATCTCAAAAATATATTCATATTTATGTGCTAATGCCCACTTAAAACCGTGAATATATGCTGTCCCTAGTCCAAGCTTGCCTTCTCTTTCCTCTATAAATAACGAACCAAAATACTCGGCCTGAAGCTCCTTTACTTTAGCAGCTGTGTGATCTGGAGAGTTATCATCTACCACCAATACATGAAATTTACGCTGCAAGGAAAATATGTTCCTAATCAAGCGCTCTATATTTTCTATTTCATTAAAAGTGGGTATAATAATTATCCCATTAGACATGCCAGAAATTTTGGGCAAATGTAACCATTTTTGTCCTTTTCAGGTTTAATTTTACTTTCAACTTTCCCGCTATTAATTATACATTTGTAAAAATTTATAATTGGAAGCAATAGAACGATATATAACCTCAAACGACCTACTTACCATTATTATTCTATTGGTACTATTATTATTAAGCCTAGCTCGGACATTATTTCAAACTAGGTTCGAAGATTTTACATCTTTAGGCGCTTCTGGCAAATATTTAATAATAAAATCTAAAGAGCATAAACTCTTATTCGGATTTAATATTTTAATGCTCACAGTACATATTTTAAGTGTTTCCCTATTCGTTTTTTTAACATTTAGATTATTTACGACGCAAACTTTAGAGAATTCTGGAAATTTATTATTGAGAATAATAACAGCCTACAGCTTTATAGTTTTATTAAAAATTACCGTAGAAAAAATTATTGCTAACGTTTTTGATATAGATGAAATCATAGACACTTATATTTTTCAAAAGCAAACTTATCTTAATTTTATATCTCTGATTATCTTTGGATTATCATTGTTTCTTGTATATAGCGATATACCTAGTTTACCTCTTTTTTATCTAATTATAGCTATTATAATTATCTCTCTGTCCTACACGTTGTACGAGATTATCAAAAAAAATCTCCGATTAATCTCACGTTTTTGGTTCTATTTTATTTTGTACATTTGCGCTCTCGAAATCGCCCCCTATGTTGTTTTGTATAAGTTAATTTCTAAGTACTAAAAATTCAAAATATATAACTAATATGAAAGTGAAAACAATTTTAATATCTCAACCAGAGCCTAAAATAGAAAATTCACCCTATTTTGAGTTGGAAGAAAAACAACGAGTAAAAATTGATTTCATACCATTTATTCATGTTGAAGGGGTTAACTCCAAGGACATTAGGCAACAAAAAATAGATCTCACCAATTATACTGCGATTATTTTAACCAGTAGAAATGCTGTAGATCACTATTTTAGAATAGCCGAAGAAATGAGATATAAAGTGCCAGATACACTTAAATATTTTTGCTTAAGTGAAGCTGTTGCTTATTATTTACAGAAGTATGTTGTTTATAGAAAGCGAAAAATATATGTTGGTAAACGCACATTTTCTGAGTTGTCTCCATATATTAAAAAGTATAAGAACGAAAAATTTCTTTTACCGGCTTCAGATATGCTAAAGCCAGACGTACCTAAAACACTTAACAAATTAGGTGTTGATTGGAAAGAAGCAGTTTTTTATAAAACTGTGGTAAGTGACCTTTCTCACTTAAGAAATGTTACTTACGATATACTTGTATTCTTTAGTCCAAGCGGAATAAAATCTCTCTTCGAGAATTTCCCAGATTTTGAGCAAAAAGATACTAGGATCGCGGTTTTTGGAAACACAACCATTAAGGCAGCAAAAGAACATGGTTTGGTTTGTAATATAAAAGCACCAACCCCAGAAACTCCATCTATGACGATGGCGCTTCAGAAATATATTAAAGAAGTTAATAAGAAATAATCTTACTTTCTTTTTAGAATTATAAAGCCCGATAAATTAAAATTTATCGGGCTTTTACTTTTCAAACATACGAGACTTACAATTATTTATTATTCTATCCTCTGGTTTGTATATAATAAAAAACCCGATAAACTCTAGGAGATTATCGGGTTTTACAAATATAATTTTGTCAATTACACAATAGGACCACCTGAAAGGATCTCGTTGTTCGAATTGTCTTCGTACTTTTTAAAGTTATTTTTAAATGAGTTTGCAAGCTCCATTGCTTTCGCATCATAAGAACCCTTATCGCTCCAAGTTTGTCTAGGATTCAAGATCTCACTCGGAACATTCTCACATTCTAATGGCATATTAAGACCAAATATTGGATGTTGAGTAAATTCTACGTCTTCCAATTTTCCATCTAATGCAGATTCGATCATCGATCTAGTATATTTCAACTTCATTCTGCTACCTGTACCATATGCTCCACCAGTCCAACCAGTGTTTACCAACCATACATTCACATTAGCGTCCTTCATCTTCTTGCTCAACATCTCTGCATATTCTGCAGGGTGTAATGGCATGAAAGGCGCTCCAAAACATGCAGAAAAGTTTGGCTGTGGCTCATCTACTCCAGCTTCTGTTCCAGCCACTTTTGCAGTGTATCCACTCATAAAATGATATGCGGCTTGAGCAGGAGTAAGTTTACTTATTGGAGGCAATACTCCAAAAGCATCTGCAGTTAAAAAAAATATATTTTTAGGGTTTTTACCAATAGAAGGTTCTGCAATATTTTTAATGTGATCTAAAGGATAACTAACCCGGGTATTAGGAGTTATAGAGGTGTCTTCAAAATTCACACTACCATCTTCATTTAAAATAACATTTTCCAAGATAGCTCCAGGCTTAATGGCATTAAAAATATCAGGTTCATTTTCTTCAGAAAGATTGATCACTTTCGCGTAACATCCTCCTTCAAAATTAAAAATGGTGTTCTCTTTAGTCCATCCATGCTCGTCATCTCCAATAAGCTTACGTTTTGGATCTGCAGATAAAGTTGTTTTTCCAGTTCCTGAAAGTCCAAAGAATACAGCTGTATCTCCATCTTCCCCAATGTTTGCTGAACAATGCATAGGAAGTGTGTTTTTATGCACAGGAAGTATAAAATTTAATGCTGAAAAGATCCCTTTCTTAATCTCTCCTGTATATCCACTACCACCTATTAAGGCTATCTTCTTTGTGAAATTTAATATAGAAAAATTTGCTTGGCGAGTTCCATCTACTAAAGGATCTGCTTTAAAACCAGGTGCATTAACTACGATCCAGTCTTCCTTAAAATTTTCAAGTTCAGATTCTTCTGGCCTTAAAAACATATTATATGCAAATAAATTAGACCATGGATATTCGTTGATCACTCGAATGTTTAAACGATAATTCTCATCTGAACACGCATAAGAATCTCGAACGTAAATTTCTTTTTCTGAAAGGTAATCTACTACCTTATCATATAATTTATCAAATTTATCTGTATCAAATGGAATATTGATATCTCCCCACCAAACTTTATCTTTGGTCTCTTCATCTTTTACCAAAAAACGATCTTTTGGAGATCTTCCAGTAAATTCACCTGTGTTAACGGCTAAAGCACCGGTAGCTGACTCCACCCCTTGGTTATTATCCAAAGTTATCTGGTGTAATTCTTCTGGGGATAGTTGATAGTGAGCAGTAGCGTTGTTAATTCCGTATTTGTCTAACGATAACGATTTCGTAGTTTGCTTATTTGCCAACATAAAAGTTTAAGTTGTGTGTTTGTTTAGGCATACAAAAGTAAAGAAACTTAAATTGATAGCTAGGAAAAACGTGCTAATTTATTTCTTTTTTAACTTTATAAATTGCACCAACAGCCATCCCCAAGCTATAATTAACAAACTGCCGCCCAAAGGTGTAGCGAAGGCTATTCCTTTAAAGTCTATAATAGTTAGATCATTCGTTGCTAATAAATAGATGGATCCACTAAATAAAATTATGCCAATAACAATTAAATAAAATACAGCTTTAGAGAGTTGATATCCCGATGTTATAATTATTCCTAATATTAATAACAATAAAGAATGATAGATTTGATATTTTATTCCCGTTTCTAAAGAAATATAGGAGTCTGGAGATAATAAAGGTTTTAATCCATGAGTTCCAAAAGCTCCAATCACTATTCCTAGCAGCCCAAAAACAAACCCAGCGATATAATATTTTCTCTCCATGCTATAATTTTATTAGTCTAAACATTTAAGTACATTCGTTCTTTAACTTCACAAAACTAATTAAGAAAATTTAATATGCGACAAATATTAATAATTGGTGCCGGCAAATCTACTTCGGTATTAATTTCCTACTTACTTAATAAATCTGAAACTGAAAATTTATTCCTCACCATTGGGGATCTAGATATAGAACACGCAAAAAAACTTAGTCAGGATCATGAAAGATGTAAAGCTATAGTCTTAGATGTTTTTAATAAAGAAAGCCGGGAATCTGCCATTAAAAATGCAGATATCGTTATTTCTATGCTGCCTGCAAGATTTCATATAGAAGCAGCTAAAGATTGTATAAAGTTTAAAAAATCACTAGTCACTGCTTCTTATGTAAGCAAGGAAATGAAAGCATTAGATCAAGAAGTTAAAGAAAATGGCTTGGTCTTTATGAATGAGATTGGTGTAGATCCAGGAATAGATCACATGAGTGCCATGAAAGTAATAGATAGCATTCGGGATAAAGGCGGGAAAATGATACTTTTTGAATCTTTTACCGGCGGACTGGTTGCTCCCGAAAGCGATACCAACCTTTGGAATTATAAATTTACATGGAATCCTAGAAATGTTGTTGTAGCAGGTCAAGGTGGGGTAGCTGAATTTATCCAAGAAGGAAAATATAAATACATTCCATACCATCGTTTATTCCGAAGAACAGAATTTTTAGAGGTTGAAGGCTATGGTAAGTTTGAAGGATATGCTAATAGAAACTCTTTAGACTACAGAAGCGTTTATGGCTTAGAAGACATTTTAACTCTATATAGAGGAACCATTAGACGTGTTGGATTTAGCAGGGCTTGGAATATGTTTGTACAATTAGGATTGACAGATGATACTTATACTATGCAAGACAGTATGAATATGAGCTATAGGGATTTTATAAATTCATTTCTACCATATTCCCCAACAGATACTGTAGAGCTTAAATTGAGACATAATCTAAAAATAGATCAAGATGACATTATGTGGGATAAACTGGTGGAGTTAGATCTTTTTAATAAAGACAAGAAAATAGGTTTAGAGAATGCCACTCCTGCAGAAGCACTTCAAAAAATATTATCAGATAAATGGACACTTGCAGAAGATGACAAAGATATGATCGTGATGTATCATAAATTTGGATATGAACTGAATGGCGAGAAAAAACAAATAGATTCTACCATGGTTTTAATTGGAGAAGATCAAACCACTACAGCTATGGCTAAAACGGTAGGATTACCAGTTGCCATTGCTACTTTGGCTATTTTAAATAAAAAGATAAGTACTCCGGGAGTACAAATTCCAATTACCAAAGAAGTTTATACTCCAATTTTAGATGAATTAGAATCTCATGGAATTGTATTTAAAGAGAAGGAAATAGAATATTTAGGTTATAATCCGTTTGGAGGAGTTGGGAATTGATTAAAATAAGAGTAATTTTTAAGCCCCAAACTTAACAACCTATCCAAATGAAATATGTAGATGATCAAGTTACCATTGATGGTATAGACAAAACCATCCTTAATTATCTCATGGAAGATGCACGTAAGCCTATTCTAGAGATCGCTAGAAGTATTGGAATAAGTGGCGCAGCTATCCATCAAAGATTAAGAAAATTAGAAAAAGCCGGACTAATTGAAGGCTCGAAGCTCATGATTAATCCAAGAGTTTTAGGTTATAAAACATTGGCTTTTGTAGGTGTATATTTGGATAAGGCGGTGAGTAACCCTCAAGCCGTAAAAAGACTAAGTGAAATTCCAGAAGTATTAGAATGCCACTATACAACCGGGAACTGGTCTATATTTTTAAAAATACTTTGTAGAGATAACGAGCATTTAATGAACGTTCTTAATAAGAACATTCAAGCTATAGATGGAGTTTCTAGAACAGAGACTTTTATTTCTTTGGACCAGCAAATAAAAAGGCAGATTAAAGTGTAATTACACTATTTAGCAATAAGCTATAATTAAAGGATATTATCGCCCTGTGCGGAGTTGAAGGGTTTTAAAAGATCACGATCGTGATATTTATCTGAATGCTCGATCAGATCTTTGATCCAATCTAAGAAGAAAGCAGAAATACTAAAAAAAAAGAGGTTTTGTAGATTACAACACCTCTTTTTTAATAAAATTTGTTCCTGAAATAATCCCAAAAGCTTTCGGGACAGGATGACTATCTTAATTTAATCTCTTCCTAAATAAATACTTACAAAATAAAGCAAGGTCGCCAAAGAACCTATTGCAGCTACCACATACGTTCTTGCCGCCCATTTTAAAGAATCTTCCGCCGCATCATGTTCTGCAGCTGTTAGCATATTTTCATTTTCCAACCATACTAATGCTCGTTTACTAGCATCATATTCTACAGGTAAGGTAACAAAACTAAACAATGTTCCCATTCCAAATAGAACGATCCCAATTAACAATACAGTACTTCCTAATGCAGTAGTTGCCATTAATAAAAGCCCTCCCATGATCACCCATGTAGATAGCTTGGAAGCCACACTCACTATAGGAACCAGCTGGCTACGCATACCCAACCAACTATAAGCCTGCGCATGTTGCACCGCATGCCCACATTCGTGTGCCGCAACTGCAGCAGAAGCCGCATTTCTTTGCGAATAAACGCCTTCACTTAAATTTACTGTTTTCTTCTGCGGATTATAATGGTCTGATAACATTCCAGGAGTTGAAATTACTTTCACATCCGTTATCCCATTATCATAAAGCATTTTTTCAGCGATCTCTTTACCGCTCATTCCATTTTGAAGATGAACTTTCGAGTACTTTTTAAATTTGCTTTTCAATTTATTACTCACATACCAACTCACGGCAAATATGAGTCCCGCAATTATATAATATCCTATCATTTGTTTATTATTTGAATTTCTAACAATTCAAATATAACAAAAACCCAGCCATTTTCTCATGTGTCAGTTTCACCTTAAGTATAGCATCTAAACCTTTAAATTCAGCCCCAAATGCAACATAAACTTAAAAATACCCTAAAATTTAATTCCTACTTACAATCGGGCCCAAGAGATTCTTCTCAATTTAAGATATTGTCTATATTTGCACCATTCATCTATAAATAGGATATGCAATACAAAAGAATTCTTCTTAAATTATCAGGCGAAGCATTAATGGGCGACAGACAGTATGGGATAGATCCTGACCGTTTAGCCGAATATGCAGAGGAAATAAAGTCTGTAATAGATAAAGGTATAGAGATCGCAATTGTTATAGGCGGCGGAAATATTTTTAGAGGTGTTGCTGGTGCAAGTAAGGGAATGGATAGAGTGCAAGGAGACCATATGGGGATGCTTGCAACTGTTATAAACGGGCTCGCTTTGCAGGGGTCTTTGGAAGATGCAGGAATTCAAACCAGATTGCAATCTGCCATCCAGATAAATGAGGTTGCAGAACCTTTTATTAGAAGAAGAGCAATTCGTCATTTAGAAAAAGGACGAGTTGTAATTTTTGGAGGAGGTACAGGAAATCCATATTTCACTACAGATTCTGCTGCGGTTCTTAGAGCGATAGAGATCCATGCAGATGTTATCTTGAAAGGCACCAGAGTAGATGGTATTTATACTGCAGATCCTGAAAAAGATAAAGAGGCAACAAAATTCGATTTTATTACTTTTGATGATGTTATTAGCAAAGGATTAAAAGTAATGGATACGACGGCATTCACACTTAGCCAAGAGAATGAATTACCAATTATTGTATTCGATATGAATACGAAAGGGAATTTGTTAAAAGTGGTTACGGGAGAGAATATTGGAACCAAAGTGAATTTATAAGCAAATAATAATACTCGTTTTATAAGCGATGTATTGTGCCAAGAGTTTAAGGCATATAATTTGAAAATATTTTATAAAAATGGAATCATCCCGATCACTTTTGGGACGGGAAATTAAACACTTATTGAAGTATTAAATTTTTAATAATATGAACGAAGATTTAAAATTTATTCTAGAAAGCACAGAAGAGAATATGCATAATGCTCTTAAGCATTTGGAAAAACAATTGCTTAATATTCGTGCAGGGAAAGCAACTCCAGCTATGCTTGGAAGTGTAATGGTAGATTATTATGGTAGTATGACTCCATTAGCACAAGTTGCAAACATCAACACCCCAGATGCTAGAACACTTACAATACAGCCTTACGAGAAAAGTTCAATCACTGCTATTGAAAAAGGTATTATGTTCGCAAATCTTGGTTTTAACCCAATGAATAATGGGGAAAGCGTTATTATTAGCGTTCCACCATTAACCGAAGAGCGACGTAAAGAACTGGCAAAACAAGCAAAAGCTGAAGCTGAAGAAGCTAAGATCGGGATTAGAAACGACAGAAAAGTTGCTAATAACGATATTAAGAAATTAGATATTTCTGAAGATGAATCTAAGATCGCTGAAGAAAATATTCAGACTTTAACAGATGCTCATATTAAGAAAGTAGATTCCATTTTCGATAATAAGGAAAAAGAGATCATGACCATCTAAACTTAAGATCGTCATAAAATATATTCAAATCGGCTTTAGAATATTATATTTGGTTCAATCTAAGTATAATAAATATTTTAAAGCCGATTTTTTTTAAGTCAAATATTCTGAAGAGGAATGAATAAATTTATACGAACCCTACTATTCCTAGCTTTATTTATTCCTTTTTCTACCTGTATTGGTCAAAATATTATTAATGGCCATGTAATAAATTCTGAAAATGGCGATCCCCTAGCCTACGCTACTGTAAAAACTTCAGATAAAAAACAAACTCTCACCAATATAGATGGCAGTTTCAGTATAAAATTAACTGCCAAAGATTCTGTTTTGACGGTTTCTTACATTGGTTTTTCCAGCAAAACAACTCCAATTACTAAATTCTCAGAATACTACCTGATAAAATTGGAGCCATTCACCGAAGACCTTTCAGCAGTGATGTTATATTCTGAAGAAAGTCCCGCCGATAAGATTATTGCCAAAGCCATCCAGAGAAAATCTAAAAATGATCCTGAAAAGGCTTTGAAAAGCTTTCAATATAAGAGTTATAACAAATTCATTATAGATAATGAAGCTTCAGGAATTAGTACTCAATCTGACTCTTCAAGCATAGAGATAAGGACGATCATCAATCAAGGCCGCGCATATCTTTCAGAAAAAACAGCAACCCATCTTTTTAAAAAACCTAATAAGAGAAAGGAATTAGTTGAGGGAATTAAAACCGCAGGTTTCAACAAACCTGTTTACGATGTGTTGTCCTTAAAAGCAGAGCCACTTTCTCTTTACAAGAGCAACTATCAATTATTTGACACGGATTATGCAGGACCTCTAGCAAACGGAGCATTCAATAATTATTCTTATAAAATATTAGATACAACTAGTATAGAAGGCAGAGCTTCCTACATGATCTACTTTAAGCCAAAGCGGCAAAAGAAAGTTGCTGGATTAGAAGGAGTTTTATATTTAGACACAACGAGTTATGCTATACAAAAAGCGACTGCGCAGCTGCTGGGAGCAGTAAAACTAGTAGTGAATCATAACTACTCATACTACAAAGAACACGACTTGTGGTTTCCAAGCAATCAAACGATAACTCTTAAGCCTGGAACTGGCGGAAAAGATATCTCGGTCTTTGGAGGAAGTATATCTCTAGGAACAGTACAGCGTAAAAAATCTATTTTAAATACAGTAATTGGTTCTGGAGAAGTAGAATCTGGTCTTTTTTTAGAATCTTCAACAGTTAATTACGAGATTAAATTTAACGAAGAAGTTGCTATTCCTAAATACGCGGCTACAATAAATGTATTAAAAAATGCTAATGATAAGTCTGTTAATTACTGGGAGGCCAATCGGCAGATCCCATTTACTTTAAAAGACGAGTTTACATCTCAAAAAGTAGATAGTATAATTAGAACCCGGAATATAGAGAAAAAGATCAGGGTTAAAAAAGCTATTGCCAATGGTCATTTGCCAGCCGGAATATGGGATTTTGATCTTAGTAAATTTTTTAAATTCAATAATTATGAAGGAATTAGGCTAGGAGCCGGCGGAACAACAAATGCTGGTTTTTCTGAAAAAACAAGACTTCAAGGTTATCTTGTTTATGGCTTTAAAGATGCGCAATTTAAATACGGTTTTGGAGCAGGAACTTTATTGAGAAAACGAACAGATACTTGGCTAGATTTAAAGTATAGCGATGATATTCGCGAAGTTGGAAGCTATAAATATTTAAAGGGAATTAATGATTTTTCTATTTTAGAACCTCGATTTGTTAATATTAGTTTCTACTATAAATATCAAGCAATTCAGGCAGGCTTAACTCATAGGTTCACTCCAAAACTGGAAACAGAATGGGTGATAAATAGAAGTGATATCACACAAATAGGAAATTATGCTTATATAAATGATGACCGATCATATAAGGATTACACTATAGCAGAAGCAACAATTGGCTTCTTGTATCGTCCTTTTAGCACATTTTTAAATACTCCAGAAAGCAACCAAATAATTAATAAAGGATACCCACAATTTACGGGGCAAATCTCAAAAAGTGTTTCGAATATTTTAGGAGGAGATTTCGATTTTACTAAAGTTGGCTTGAAAGTAGAATATCAAATTAACAGATTAGATCTTTCTAACACTCAATTCACCTTAGAAGGAAATTATGCATTTGGAGATATTCCTCTAACACACGCATTTCACTCATTTCCAAACAACCCAAATAAAGCAGAAATCTTAAATAGATTTTCTATAGCAGGAAAGATAAGTTTTGAAACCATGTATTTTAATGAATTCTTTAGCGATCGCCAAGCGGCATTACATATAAGACATCAGTTTAGACCTATAAGAATTACAGATACTTACAAACCTGAGCTCGCAATTCTAAATAGATTTGTGATTGGAGATTTTGATGATATAAATGCGCATCAAAATATCGAGTTCAATTCCTTAAAGCATGGTTTTTCTGAAGCAGGCTTAGAAATCAATAAATTACTGGGTGGTTTCGGACTAAGTTTCGCTTATAGATACGGTGCATATCATCTTCCTAGTTTCAAAGAAAATTTCTCTTTTAAATTCACATTGAGGCTTAAAATTTAGAAAGTAGATTACTTTACTTATAATCAATTAATACCACGGCTTTTCTTAACTTTGCCCGCGCTCAAAAAACAGGCATGTCAAAAATTTTTAGTTTTGGATTTTGGAATTCCATCGCTCGAGTAATTCTTAGGAATAGGCTCGTTATTATCGCCATTATTATTGGTATTACCATATTTCTTGCCTCCCAGTGGCAAAATATGCGGTTTTCTTATACAGAGGCAAATCTTTTGCCAGACGATCATGAGATCAATATTACTTACAATAACTTTCTAGACAAATTTGGAGAAGAAGGGAACATCATAGTTCTTGCAATAAACGATTCCACTCTTTTTACTCCTGAAAAATTTGCCGCATGGAATAAACTTTCAGAAAAATTACAAACTTATCCAGAGATAGAAAATGTAATTTCTCTTGGTAATTTAAAGAAGCTAAAAAAATTCGATGATCCAAAGAGGTTTGAGATGGTTCCTTTACTGAAAAAAGGAAAATTAGATAGTACTCAAGTTGCTGGCTATAAAGATGAGATCTTTAACAAACTGCCTTTCTACGATAATTTGGTTTATAGTAATAACACCAACACTGTACAAACAGCGCTTTATATAAAAGAAGAAATCGTTAATTCCAAAGAACGAAAAATCTTTGTTATAGAAGAATTAAGGCCGCTTATCGAGCAATTTGAAGTAGATAATAATATCAATGTTTATGTTTCTGGAATGCCATACATAAGAACATTGAACTCACAAAATATTATAGATGAGATAGGTTTATTTATTGGGGGTGCTTTATTGGTAACCTCTTTGATCTTCTTCTTTTTCTTCAGATCTGTTAGAGCTACTTTAATCTCTATGGTCACGGTACTTATTGGTGTAATGTGGGCATTTGGAGTAATTGGATTATTACATTACGAGATCACGGTACTTACCGCTTTAATCCCTCCTCTTATCATTGTAATTGGAGTCCCCAATTGTATATTCCTGATCAATAAATATCAGCAAGAGATAAAAAATCACGGCAATCAGGCGAAATCCTTACAACGTGTTATCACCAAAGTAGGAAATGCAACTTTACTTACCAACCTTACTACTGCCTCTGGGTTTGCCACTTTTATTCTTACAGATAGCAAGTTATTAAAGGAATTTGGTATTGTAGCTTCCATTAACATCATTGCTATTTTCATTTTAAGCTTAGTGATCATCCCGATTATCTATAGCTATATGTCTTTACCAAAAGACAAACACCTTAAGCATTTAAACAAAAAATGGATTGGTGGTTTTGTAGATTGGGTAGAGCGTATGGTTCGAGACCACAGAATTGCTATCTATATAGGTTCCATCTCCTTGTTAGCCCTAAGTATTATTGGAATTTATACTATCAAGGTCTCAGGAAGTTTATTAGAAGATATGCCACAGCAAGCAGATTTCTTTAAGGATATCGAGTTTTTTGAAGAGGAATTTAATGGAGTAATGCCACTGGAGATCTTAATAGACACCAAAAAACCTAAGGGCGCCTTAAAGCTTTCTACATTAAAGAAAATGGAAAATTTGGAGAATATTATAGTTGATATTCCAGAGCTATCTTCCCCTCTATCTGTGGTAAGGCTCGCTAAATATTCCAAACAGGCTTACTATAATGGAAATCCTAAATATTATCAATTACCCACTTCTCAGGAACAAAACTTTATAGCGCCTTATTTAAAAGGAATCTCTTCTGAAGGGAATCTGCTAAATGCTTATGTAGACACTACAGGTCAATATGCTAGAATGACTACATTCATGAAGGATATTGGGACCGAAGAAATGGAACGAATTGAAGCAGGTTTGTGGCCACAGATAAATAAAATATTTCCTCCAGATAGATTTGACATTTCTTTAACCGGGAAAGCTTTGATCTTTCAAAAAGGAACTACCTATTTGGTAAAGAACCTTATTATATCCCTTTCTTTAGCTATATTATTGATCGCCTTACTAATGGCATGGATGTTTAGATCCTTTAGAATGATCCTTATCTCTCTAATCCCTAATTTATTGCCACTAATTGTAACAGCAGGAATGATGGGCTTTATAGGAGTACCAATTAAACCATCCACTATTTTAGTATTTAGTATCGCTTTCGGAATATCTGTAGATGATACCATTCATTTTCTGGCTAAATATAGGCAGGAGTTAAAAGCAAATAATTGGAAGATAAAACGCTCTGTTTATGCAGCTTTACGAGAAACTACAGTAAGTATGTTCTATACTTCCATAGTTTTGTTTTTCGGATTTTCAGTATTTATGATAAGTAGTTTTGGAGGTACTGTTGCTCTAGGAGGATTGGTTTCAGCAACACTTCTATTTGCAATGTTAGCTAACTTGTTATTACTACCATCGCTACTTCTTTCTTTAGAAAAGAGCATTGCGAATAAAAAGATCTTAAAAGAACCTTCTATGCAGATCATTGTAAATGAAGATGATGTTTTACCAGAAGAAGAAAACGAATTAAAATAAAATGGGTTCTTGTTAAGCTAACAAGGAAAATTTATCTTTGAATCCCTAGAATCCCTAAAAAATATAAGTAACATGATAAAAGCTAAAATTGCTGATTTAATAAACAGCGATCAATTCTTACAGGAAGTTGAAGTAAAAGGATGGGTACGATCTTTTAGAAGTAATAGATTTATTGCAGTAAATGATGGTTCCACCATTAATAATATACAATGCGTTATAGATTTTGAAAACACTTCTGAAGATATTTTAAAACGAATTACTGTAGGAGCTGCTATTAAAATCAAAGGAACTTTAAAAGAAAGCCTAGGGAGCCAGCAAAGTGTTGAAGTAGAAGTTACTTCTCTTGAAATTCTAGGAGATGCTAATCCAGAAGAGGTAAAATTAACCATCTTATCACCAAAAAAACACAGTTTAGAAAAGCTACGTGAGCAGGCGCATTTAAGAATTCGTACCAATACTTTTGGAGCGATAATGCGTGTTCGTAGCAAATTATCTTTTGCTGTCCACAGCTATTTTCAGCAAAATAATTTCCATTACGTGAACACTCCTATAATCACAGGTAGTGATGCCGAAGGTGCAGGAGAAATGTTTAAGGTAACAGGAATGGATTTGAATAATCCTGAAAGAGACGAAAAAGGGAATATAAATTATAAAGAAGATTTCTTCGGAAAAGAAACAAATCTTACGGTTTCTGGGCAATTAGAAGCAGAAACTTATGCGATGGGACTTGGGCAAGTGTATACTTTTGGTCCAACTTTTAGAGCTGAAAATTCTAACACTTCTAGACACCTTGCAGAATTCTGGATGATAGAGCCAGAGGTTGCTTTTTGCGATCTAGATGGAAATATGGACCTGGCAGAAGATTTTATAAAGTATGTGGTTTCTTACGTTTTAGAAAATTGTAAAGATGATCTAGAATTTCTTAAAAACAGATTGAAAGATGATGAAAAAACAAAGCCAGCTGCAGAACGTAGTGAACTGGATCTACTAGAGAAATTAAAATTCGTAACAGAAAATAATTTCAAAAGAGTAAGTTATACAGAGGCTATAGATATTCTAAAAAATTCTAAGCCTAACAAAAAGAAAAAATTCCAATACCCTATAGAAGAATGGGGAGCAGATCTTCAAAGTGAGCATGAACGCTTTTTAGTTGAAAAACACTTTAAATGCCCAGTGATCCTTTTTGATTATCCAGCTAACATCAAGGCTTTTTATATGCGCTTGAATGAAGATGGAAAAACTGTAAGAGCGATGGACATCTTATTTCCAGGAATTGGAGAAATTGTTGGAGGCTCTCAAAGAGAAGAGCGTTTAGATGTTCTTAAAGAGAAAATGAAGGCTTTAGATATAGACGAGAAAGAACTTTGGTGGTATTTAGACACTAGAAGATTTGGAACTTGTGTGCATAGTGGTTTCGGACTTGGTTTTGAAAGACTAGTTCTTTTTGTAACTGGAATGACCAATATTAGAGATGTGATCCCTTTCCCGAGAACTCCTCAAAATGCAGAATTTTAAACTCCACTAATTGAAAATTATCGAATCGCATATCGTTCCTGCAATCGCTACAAAAATACGATTGCAGGAATACGCGGTTGGAATATTTAGAATGCTTCCTTCCAAAAGCGGACTTAAAAAAGCTATAAAAAAGGAGCAAATTTTATTAGATGGAAAGGTTGCACAAACCTCAGATTGGATTCAGGAACATCAGCAAATAGATTATATTCAGAAGGATGAAAAGCAAATAAAAGTTTTTCAATTAAAGCTGGAAGTGGTTTTTGAAGATGATCATTTAGCAGTTGTAAACAAACCATCAGGCTATCCAACAAGTGGGAATTATTTTAAAACCATTGAACAAGCCCTTCCCTTCAATTTAAAAATTTCCTCTCTTCCCGATGCTTTGCCTTATCCAATTCCTGTTCACAGATTAGACAATCCAACTAGTGGATTATTGATCATTGCCAAATCCAAATCGGCACAATTAAAGTTGCATAAAGATTTCGAGGAGAAGAATATCCAAAAAACATATTTAGCCTTAGTAACTGGAGAAACCCCATTGCAAGATTCAATTCAAACTACAATTGAAGAAAAAGAAGCTTTTACTACTTATAAAACATTGAAATCCTTTAGGCATCAGGATGTCACTTATTCATTATTAGAAGTTGCTCCAAAAACAGGGAGAACTCATCAAATAAGGATCCATCTTTCTTCAATTGGTTTTCCTATTGTAGGAGATAAATTATATGGTTCTGGGGAGAATCCTTTCAGTAAAAAAGGTCTTTATCTTGCTGCTATTGGTTTAGAATTCCATCACCCCATAGATAAAAGCTTACTAAAATTTAAATTAAAATTTCCTTCAAAATTCAGTAGAGCAGTTAGTTAAGCCTTTAATAGAGATTCTTAACAAAAATTTACGAAAGCAATTGGAATGCCAAAGCTACAATAGCACGCTTTTTGCTTATTTTTGTATAAAGCGCAATAAGTTAACTATGCTAAAGCAGCAATTAAATTTTAAATTATCTCAAAAGCTATCCCCTCAGCAAATACAGTTGATGAAGCTTATCCAGTTACCTACGCAGGCTTTCGAGCAGCGTATCAAACAGGAATTAGAGGAAAATCCTGCGCTGGAAGATGGAAAAGAAGACTTAGATGCAGAATTTGATGATGAGTTTTCTAATGACGAATATGATAATGATGACTACGATAACGAATCTATAGATACCGATATTAATGTAGACGATTATCTAAGCGACGATGAGGTTCCAAATTATAGGCTTCAGGCAAATAACTATAGTGCAGACGATGAAGAAAAGAATGTTCCTTACGCATCTGGAACTTCTTTCGCACAATATTTAAAAACACAATTAAGCACTTTTAGATTAACTGAGCTCGAAAAAGAGATCGCAGATTTTCTGGTAGGTAGTGTAGATGAAAGTGGTTACATAAGAAGAACTTTACAAGATATTGTAGATGATCTTGCCTTCACTCAAAATGTTTATACCGATGAAGAATCGGTAGAAAAAGTATTAAAGAAAGTTCAGGAACTAGATCCCGCAGGAGTTGGAGCTCGATCTCTACAGGAGTGTTTATTGATCCAATTAAAGCGGAAGGAATTAACCAAAGAAGTTTCCTTAGCAACAGATCTTCTGGACAAGTCTTTTGATCACTTCAGCAAAAAACATTACACCAAACTACTTGCCAAGCATGATATTTCTGAAGACGAACTTAGAAGTGCCATAGATGTAATAGAACATTTAAATCCTAAACCGGGTGGTGCTTTTTCTGGAAATTTAAGAATGGTGGAGCATGTGATCCCCGATTTTGCTATTAAAATTGTTGATGGAGAGCTGGAATTAACCTTGAATGGCAGAAATGCTCCAGAAATGCATATTTCCAATGATTATAGCAACATGCTTAAGGGCTATAAAGAATCCAAGGAAAAAACAAAGTCTCAGAAAGATGCAGTAATGTTTATAAAGCAGAAGCTAGACTCTGCAAAGTGGTTTATAGATGCAATAAAGCAGCGTCAACAAACTTTAATGGTCACGATGAGCTCTATAATGAATTATCAAAAAGAATTCTTCTTGAGCGGCGATGAGCGTAATTTACGCCCTATGATCTTAAAGGATATTGCAGATGAGATTGGAATGGACGTTTCTACAGTATCTCGGGTTGCAAATAGCAAATATGTAGATACTCCTTATGGTACAAAATTGATCAAAGAATTCTTCTCTGAATCCATGACCAACGATCAAGGAGAAGAGGTTTCTACAAGAGAGATCAAAAAGATATTAGAAATGTCTATCGATGAAGAAGATAAGCGCAAGCCTTTAACCGATGACAAACTAGCCAAATTACTATTAGAAAAAGGATATCCTATTGCTAGGAGAACAGTTGCAAAATATAGAGAACAACTGGATATTCCGGTTGCTCGAATGAGAAAAGAGATTTAATGAAGTTCTTAATAAAAAGTGCTTCCTATATTTTTCATCCTTTATGGATGCCTTTTACCGGAAGTTTATTTTATTTTCTAGTTACTCCACGTTTCTTTCCTTTAGCATTAATCCAAGCGAAATTATTAGCTATTGCCATTACCACTTTGTTTATTCCAGTGGTCTTTTATTTTCTTCTGAAAAATTTAGGGAAAGCAGAATCTGTATTTTTAAAAGATGTGAACCAACGCCGTTGGCCATTATTCTTTTATAGTTTGCTTATTGGCTTAAACCTTTATCAGATTTTAAACATCTACAACTATCCTTCTTTATATTACTTTTTCGTAGGGATTTTGTTTTCAATACTAACCGCATTTATTCTTGCCTTACTTAGAGTGAAAATAAGCTTACATATGTTGGGGCTCTCTGGAATATTCATATTTGTACTATCGCTTAGCATTTACTATAGACTGAATCTAATTTATGTGATTGCGTTTTTAATAGCCGCTATGGGCTTAACAGCAACCTCTAGATTACATTATAAAGCTCATACCTGGATAGAGTTATTTCTAGGATTCTTCATTGGCCTTTTACCACAATTAATAGTGCTTAATTACTGGTTATAGAATATAAAACATCAAGCCTAATTTAAAGGTAGATATTCCAACCGGAGTATTATTCAGTTGAGCATCCTTAAAGAAAGGATTTAAGCTATAATATACATGGAAATTAAATGTATTATACCCAAAGGTAAATGTGGTTCCAAGACGTAATCTTTCCAACTCTGGAACATCTGTTTGAATCACTTGATTAGAACCTTGTTTAAAATTAGATTTGAAATAATAGATATACCCCAATCTAAATCCTGTATAAATTCTCCAAAACTTATAAGAATCTGGAGTAGAAGTTCGCCATCTAAATTCTAATGGCAATTCCACAAGCTGCGTGGAAAATCTATTAAAATCATAATCCACTTCTGGATCACTTAAGTTTCTGAAAATGGTATTATTATTTTCATCTTCACCAATAAATAATTCCTGTCCATACGAATTTAAGGACCAACCTAATCCAGCTCCTATGGCAATATTACGACGTTTATTTAAGGGGAAATCTCTAATAAAACCAAGATGAACCCCACCCGAGAATCCCGATTGAGCTACAGATTCTGGGAGATCTCCTAAAAGATGGAAAGTTAAGCCTACATAAAATTGATCTTCTCTGTAAAGACTATCAACGGGTTTTATAATAGAATCTAAAGCAGTAGTTTGTGAAAATGAAGACCACATTGAGAAAAGTCCAAAAGTAAAAAATAAGATTCTCTTCATTTCCAAAAGCTTAGTTCCTGTATTTGTTCAGAAAGTTAAATATAAAAAAAACATCCCATCCGGAAGATCCAGATGGGATGTTTTATGACAGTAATGTAACAGTTAAAACTAATTCTTAGCTACTTCTCCAATTCGAGTTGTGTAGTTAATTTTTAGTGCTTCTGCTTTTCTTAATTCTTGTTTAATATCAGATACCAATCCCATATTAGTTTCAACATCTACTTTTAAGGCAGTTGTTAAATAAGGAATTAATTCTTCACGTTTAGTCTCTCTTTCTGCGTAAATAAAATTTTGGATATCTTTTACATCTGCAAATTTATCATTTAACTGAATTCGAGCTTCACTACCAAATTTTTGTTGGTATCTAGGGCTTGGTTTTCCTGCATAAATATACATTACCAATTCCTTTCTATCCAATTTCTCTACTTGGTCTGCAAAGGGTAACTTATTTTCAATCATCAAAGTATTTTGACGCATTACCGTAGCCACCATAAAAAAGAAAAGCAACATAAAAACGATATCTGGCAATGAAGCCGTATTTACCGCTGGTAATTCACCACTCTTTTTCTTTTTAAATTTAGACATATCTAGATTGAATTTAAAATATTATTTAGTCTACTAGCTTTTAGGTTCTGCTTCAGATAATTTTTGAGGATACATATCCTTTACTTCATCTATCTGCTTTTCCAGCTTATCCTTATTTCCTCTAAAATTAGGATCGTTGTATTTAGCTTCCATTTCAGTATAATCCATACCGAACATTCTTTGAGCTTCCCTGTTTCTTAACTGATTATATGCAGCTACTAACTCATTCTGAACAGAAATATACGTTCTGTACTCAGTCTGGCGGTCATTAACTAAAGATATAATAGCTTTAGTAGGGTTATCTGAAGATGCAGGATCTTTAGCTCCTTTACAGTAACTACATCCTTCATCACCTTGTCCAGCTCCATTGTCTAGAAAATCCATTGCAGCTTTACGCAGTTCACCCAATTGCATTACTTGATCTTCAACTAGTAAATCGTTATTTCTGTTAACGATTACTGTAAAGATATTTTTCTGCTTAATAACAGGCGGCTCAACGTTCTCATCTTGAATAGGGGGCAATTTACGGCTGATTCCCCTATCGGTCTCAATTGTAGTAGTAACCAGGAAGAAAATTAATAGCAAGAATGCTATATCGGCCATAGAGCCGGCATTTACTTCTGGTGCTGATCTTTTAGCCATAATTTATTTTATTAATTTTCTTACTCCGGAAAGTACCATAGCTCCAACTGCTACTGCTGCTAGAATATAAAATACTACTAATCCGGCACCAACCCAATGGTCTGCACTTGCAGATAGCGTATCACCATCTTTAAGTTGAACTTCGTTACCATCAGTTAAAACGTAAGCTAAAACTATAACAAGTAAAAAGGCACCTACTGAAATTAGTGTGTTCTTTACATTTCCGGAAAACAATCCTTTAATAACAAAGAAACCTACTATTACAATACAGATAGCCAATACAATATAGCCAACCCACATCATAGGCTCTAATAAACTATTTTGATCTGCCGCCGAGGCGGAAATAGCATCATCACCAGCTATAATAATTCTACCCAAAAGGATAAGACCTATTACACCAATAACAAGTGCTAAATATTTTAAAACTTTGTGTATGGTCATGATTTATTATTTCTTAGATTCTTTTTTTGTTTTTGTAATCAACTAACATGTCGATCAATAAGATAGAAGCATCTTCCATATCATTTACAATACTATCGATCTTAGCGATGATGTAATTATAAAAGATTTGTAGAATAATCGCTACGATCAAACCAAATACAGTTGTAAGAAGTGCTACTTTAATACCACCTGCTACCAATGAAGGTTGCATATCTCCTGCTGCTTCAATTTTATCGAATGCTTGAATCATCCCGATTACTGTTCCCATGAAACCTAACATCGGAGCCAAAGCGATAAATAAAGATACCCAAGAAACATTCTTCTCAAGTTGTCCCATTTGAACACCACCATAAGCAACAACAGCTTTCTCAGCCGCTTCAATGCTTTCGTCTGCACGATCTAGTCCTTGGTAATAAATAGAGGCAACTGGTCCGCTTGTGTTTCTACAAACTTCTTTAGCAGCTTCTACTCCACCGTTATTCAATGCATCTTCAACATCCTGAGCTAATTTCTTAGTGTTTGTTGTAGATAAGTTTAAAAAGATAATTCTCTCGATGGCGATGGCCAAACCTAGAATTAAACATAAAAGAACGATCCCCATAAAGCCGGCACCACCTTCTATAAAACGTTTTTTAAGTTCTTGGTGAAAACCTAAATCTTCCTCTTCTGTGTCGAGGCTTGCTTCGTCATCCTGAACAATCGTCTGGATGTTATCAGGTAAGATGTTTACATTAATTGTCGCATTAGCTTGTGCGGCTCCAAATAACATAATCGAAGCGATTACCAAAGTTGAAAATAATCTTTTCATTACTGTTTGTCTTAAATTAATTAGTTAAAGGGTTAAAGATATAAAAATAAATTTTTAATAAAAATAAATTGCAGAGAGGAAGGGATTCGAACCCTCGATACGCTTTTGGCGTATACACGCTTTCCAGGCGTGCGCCTTCGACCGCTCGGCCACCTCTCTAAAATATGCTTATTTTAATTAGTGCGCCAAATAACAAAAAAAAAAAATTACAAACAAAATAAGATTCGTTAATATTTATAACATTTCACCGCGTAGGGAAGTCTCATAAATGGTTTTGAATACTTTAGGTGATAATTCTTTTCCTAAAAGGTACATTAATTTTGCGATTGCCGCTTCTGTTGTAATGTCTTTTCCAGACACCACTCCTATCTTTTTTAACTGAGTACTGGTCTCATAATTACCCATAGACACACTACCTGCAACACATTGAGTAACATTTATGATAACCAAACCTTTTGAAATATGCTTTTTTAATAAATTAATAAACCAAGCATCTGTAGGTGCATTTCCACTCCCAAATGTCTCCAAAATGACACCTTGAAGATTTTTCTTCGATAAAATATGTGCAACCGTACTTTCTGTAATGCCCGGAAACATTTTTAAAATAAGCACTTCTGAACTAAAATCTTTATGAAGTTTTACCTTCTTTCTTCTATTTGTTACCCAAAGAGCTGAGTGATTTACCGATAAATATACTCCAGACTCTGCTAAAGGAGGATAATTAGAAGAAGAAAATGCTTGAAAATGTTCAGCATTTATCTTCGTAGTTCTATTAGCTCTATATAATTTATACTCAAAATAAAGACAAACTTCAGAAATAACAGGGCGTCCTTGTTTCTGTAAACCGGCAATTTGAATACTGGTAATTAAATTTTCTTTAGCATCTGTTCTTAGATCTCCAATTGGCAACTGAGAACCCGTAAAAATTACTGGTTTTGTAAGATTTTCAAACATAAAACTTAAAGCAGAAGCTGTGTAAGACATGGTATCACTTCCATGCAATACTACAAATCCATCATACTCCTCATATCTTTCTTCTATAATTTCTGCAATCTGGATCCAATTAACAGGATTCATATTAGAAGAATCTATAGGCTCCTTAAAACTTACGGTGTCTATAGAATGCTCTAGCAGTTTTAGCTCGGGAATATTTTGAAGTAATTCGCTAAAATTAAAGGCCTTTAAAGCCCCTGTTTCAAAATCTTTGATCATACCAATGGTTCCCCCAGTATAGATCAGTAAAATATTAGATTTTGTCTTCATTTAGGGCTTCATGGTTTATTACAGGATTAGCATACATTAAAAGATAACTATTAACCTCAAGAGCATTTTTAAAATCTACCCGTCTAGTTAACCTTCTTTCAAACTGCCTTTTTTCCTTATCTGTATATCGACTTGAGTGTTCTTCAGAATTATTTAATAAGTCGCAAGCTATATAATTTGCAGGCCAAAGCTTATAATTCTTATAGATCTTAGAATCTATAGCACCAGCAATAGCTTGCAATTGATCGTTAACAGAGTGTTCTGTTTTCGCTAATTCCCCGAACCAATTCTCATCCAATATCTCTCCTGCGGTAATATGAATCCTTCCTTTATTTCCCAGCGCACCTTTAAGAATAGAATTAAAATCTTCATGTGCAGATTTTTTATAAACCTCTTCTTTTCTCTTAGCCATTAATTCTGGCATCTTTAGAACATCTGTAGGATCAAATTCATAAGAGATAGAAACTGGAACTATTTTAATTTTTGAAAAATATTCAGAAATGCTCATGTCTCCCTTAGCCATAGCTAGCATTTTGAGCACGCCTTGCTGTGTGACATCATTCCCATCTTTAGTACGGCCTTCTCTCTGCGCCATCCAAACAGATCTATTTTCCTCTAATAATAAATGCCTAATATATTCTGAAAGATTCTGAGAACTACGAAGCATCTCTCTAGGTGTAAGTCCTCGTTGAACAAGAAAATTTCTATTGAGCTTAGATAATAATAACAAAAATGGTTTTTGCACTAAATTATCCCCAATTGCAGAAGCTGTCATTACCAAATCCTGCTCATATAGTGCACAGTTTATAAGACTTGTATCTAATATGATGTCTCGATGATTAGAAATAAACATATAGGACTCATCTTTGTGCAGCTTTTCAAAACCACTATAAGAAAGTCCCTCAGAACTTTTTTCTAATACTTTTTTAACGGAATGATAAATAACTTTCCCTTGAAAATCACGAATAGAATGGCAATCGTCTAGTATTTGTTTAATCTCCTCGAATGATTTCTCGGGAAAAGTAAACTGCAACAAGGTTTTTACCATTGGATGATTAGCATACTTATTTAAAGCAGCTTGCACCTCATTATCATTATAAAATCTTATTTCTTCGAAGTTGGACACGTACATTATTTGGTTAGCTTCACAAATGAACAAAATAATATGTTAATTCCCCACATTACACACCGAATATATCTTTGGAGTTTTTTGTGGTAATTGCAGCAACCTCCTCGATATGGAGGCCATATAGCTCTGCAATTTTTTCTGCTATTATCTGAATATGAGCACTTTCATTTCTTTTTCCTCTAAATGGAGCAGGCGCTAAATAAGGAGCATCGGTCTCTAAAACTATATGGTCAATAGGTATTTCTGCAATAAATTTATCTAAACCTCCATTTTTAAAGGTTACAACTCCACCTATACCCAGCTTCATATTATAAGAAAGCGCTTTTAAAGCTTGCTCTTTATTACCCGTAAAACAATGAAAGATGCCATAAAGATCGTCTCCTTTTTCAGATTCCAATACTTCAAAAACCTCATTAAATGCATCTCTGCAATGAATTACGATTGGGAGGTTCTTGGATTTGGCTAACTGAATTTGCCGCTTAAACGCAATTTGCTGTTCCTTAAGCAACGTCTTATCCCAATAGAGATCTATCCCTATTTCTCCAACAGCATAAAAGCTTCTTTCTTTAAATTGCTCTTCGATATGTTTTAATTCATCTTCAAAATTCTCCTTTACAGATGTTGGGTGTAAACCCATCATTAAAAAAACATTATCCGGAAACTGAGCTTCTAAATCATACATTGCCGTTGTATGAGAAGAGTCTATTGCGGGAATAAAAAATCTATTAATTCCTTTTGATATAGCCTTATTGACAGCTTCCTCCCTATCGGCATCAAAATCTCTACTATATAAATGGGTATGAGTATCTGTTAAAATCATAAAGACAAAAATAATTTATTTTGAAGACCTATCTTTGCCAAAACACAAAGAATGTCATCCCTGAGGAAATTATTAAAGAGCAAAGGCTATCATCGCATTAAATTAAAATATACTGAAACCAATCACTTTGAATTGGTGGCAAAAATAAATGAAGTTCAGGGTAATTTCATACTAGACACAGGCGCATCTAGCACTTGTGTAGGTTTTGATACTGCTGCTCATTTTAAATTGTTAGGTGAAGAAAGCAAGATTAGAGCAGCAGGAGCTGGAGCTACAAATATGCTTACCCAAGTGGCCTTAAAGAACAGTATTGCAATTGAAGGTTGGAAAACTAAAAAATTAGATATTGTTCTTTTTGATCTCACCCACGTAAATGAAGCCCTAGTTAACCATAAGGCCGAGAAAGTTCATGGTATAATTGGTGCCGATATATTAAAAAAAGGAAGAGCTGTTATAGATTACAAGAATAAAGCCTTGTATTTAAAATAATGGGGAAAAACCCCCATTAAAATATCTATTGTTTCAAGTTAAATTTGAATATGAAAATAGATATCATAGATAATTTAGTGAAGAAAAAAGCATTTTCGAATGCAGGATTTTTCCTGCTTACCGTAGCAATAATCGCGATACTTCTATTGAACATACTTACATTAATATCATTATTTTGATTGAAACAAGCCTTAAAAAAAAGCTCGCAACTTTATAAGTTGCGAGCTTTTTTAATATATAAAATTGTTTGTTCGAATTATAGCTCTAATGCTCTTTTCACATCATTATCCATCAATAATTCTTCTGGATTTTCTAAGGCTTCTTTTACTGCAACCAAGAAACCAACAGATTCCCTACCATCTATCACTCTGTGATCATAAGATAACGCAACAAACATTATTGGTCTAATTTCCACATGACCATCTATAGCCACCGGTCTTTCCACAATGTTGTGCATTCCCAAGATCCCACTTTGAGGTGGATTTAGTATAGGAGTAGATAACATAGATCCAAAAACTCCACCATTAGTAATAGTAAAAGTACCTCCAGTCATTTCATCTACGGTAATGTTTCCATCCCTAGCTCTTAAGGCAAGACGTTTTACATCTTCCTCTACAGCTCTAAAGCCCATGTTTTCTACATTTCTCATTACGGGAACCATCAATCCTTTTGGACCAGAAACCGCAATACTAATATCCTTGTAATCGTGTTTTATTTGAAAATCACCATCAATCATAGAGTTTACATCTGGATACATCTCCAATGCTCGAACAACCGCAAGAGTGAAGAAAGACATAAAGCCTAATCCTACACCATGCTTATCTTTAAACTCTTCTTTATATTGTTTACGCAAAGAATATATTGCCGACATATCTACTTCATTAAAAGTAGTAAGCATAGCAGTTTCATTCTTAACACTTACTAAACGCTCTGCAACTTTTCTGCGAAGCATAGACATTTTTTTGCGCTCTTCACCTCTTTTACCAGTTCCTGGAGTACCCATTGAGGCTTTTGCTTGTACAGCATCCTCTTTGGTAATTCTTCCATCGCGACCAGATCCAGATACAGATTTAGTATCTATCCCTTTCTCATCTAAGATCTTTTTTGCTGAAGGTGATGGCGTTCCAGTAGCATAGGTTTTATCTTGTTGCTGAGAAGGAGTTGAAGGTTTAGAAGGAGTTTGAGTTAAAGCTTCCGCTTTATCGCTATTTGCTTCTGTTGAAGTTTCTTTTCTTTGCTCTTTAACTTCCTCTTCACCAGATTCATCCTTAGATTTTTCTTCAGATTTATCTGTATCACCTCCGCCTGGTTTTGGAGCATCCGTGTCTATTAAACATACTACCGCACCAACAGCAACTGCATCGCCTTCTTCCGCTTTTAATGTAATTATTCCACTAGCTTCAGCAGGTAATTCTAAGGTCGCCTTATCACTATCTACTTCAGCAATAGGCTGATCTTTTTCAACATAATCTCCATCTTCTACAAGCCATTGAGCAATTTCAACCTCTGTAATAGATTCTCCCGGAGAAGGAACTTTCATTTCTAAAGCCATGATCTTTTGTTTTATATTTTTGAATCTTTCTTATTTCTAAGAAAGGGTGTTTTATTAATTATTATTGGAATTTGATTAAACCATAGTTTTATCAAAAACACTTTCAATTACTTTTTCGTGTCGTTTTTTAAATCTCACGGAACTTCCTGCTGCAGGAGATCCATAGAATTTCCTACTACATACTCTAAAGCTTTTCGCTTCATCAAAATGCAATAGTAAATAACTATACGCTCCCATATTTCTTGGTTCTTCCTGAGCCCAAACAATATCATCTGCATTGTTATATTTCCCCATTACTTCCTTAATCCTTTCTTCAGGTAACGGAAATAATTGCTCTATTCTAACTAATGCGATATCATCTCGTTTATTCTCTTCTTGATACTCTAAAAGATCATAATAGAATTTACCTGTACAAAATACTAAAGATTTTACATTTTCTACTTTAGCTGAGGCATCATCTATTACTGTCTGGAAAGTTCCTGTTGCAAATTCCTCTTTAGTGGATATTACTTTTGGATGCCTAAGCAAACTCTTTGGAGTAAATACTATTAAAGGTTTTCTATAATTCACCTTCATTTGTCTTCTCAACAAGTGATACATATTTGCAGGAGTGGTTACATCTGCAACAAACATATTATCTGTAGCACAAAGTTGTAAGAAACGCTCCATTCTTCCTGAAGAATGTTCTGCTCCTTGACCTTCATAACCGTGAGGAAGTAGCATAACCAAACCATTTTGTAATTTCCACTTATCTTCTGCTGCAGAAATGTACTGATCCATCATAATTTGGGCTCCATTCACGAAATCTCCAAATTGAGCTTCCCAAATTGTTAGAGTATCTGGACTTGCCATGGCATAACCATAATCAAAACCAACTACACCATATTCGGATAACAATGAATTAAAAATATTGAACCTTCCTTTTCTATCTGGAATGTTATTATGTAGAATGACCTCCTCTTCGCTATCTTCAACCTTTATAACGGCATGTCTATGAGAAAAGGTTCCTCTCTCTACATCTTGCCCACTCATTCTTACACTATAACCTTCGGTCATTAATGTTCCATAGGCAAGTAATTCTGCCATTGCCCAATCTAATTGATCGGTTTCAAAATACATCTTTTCACGAGCCTCTATAAGTTTCGCTATCTTTCTAAGGAATTTTTTATCCTCTGGAAGTTTAGTGATCACTTTTGCAACCTCGTCAAGTGTCTTGATATCTATAGTAGTATCTACAGGAGCCATCATTGTGTCTTCCTGTACATTCTCGTACCCTTCCCATTCATCTTTCATGAAAGGAGTGATCCTTGTAGTATCTTCTTTTCTGGAATCTAATAATTCCTCTTCTAATTTTGCCTTGTACTCTTCTTCCAGCTTTTTAACGTAACCATCTTCTATGATGCCACTTTTCATCAATTTTTCAGCATAAATATCTCTTGGATTTTCATGCTTGGCAATTGCTTTATATAATTTAGGCTGAGTAAACCTTGGCTCATCTCCTTCATTATGTCCATACTTTCTATATCCTAATAGATCTATAAAGACATCTCTTTTAAACTGCATTCTAAAATCTAGAGCGAATAATACTGCATGAACAACAGCTTCTGCATCATCGGCATTTACATGCAATACAGGAGATAAGGTTACTTTTCCAACATCTGTACAATAGGTAGAAGAACGTCCATCTAAGTAGTTAGTAGTAAATCCTATTTGGTTATTTACTACTATATGAATAGTTCCGGCTGTCTTATAACCATCTAATTGTGCCATTTGCACCAATTCGTACACCAAACCTTGACCAGCAATTGCTGCATCCCCGTGTACAATTATAGGTAGAACCTTGGAAAAATCGTCTTTATATCTTCTGTCTTGCTTTGCTCTAGCAATTCCTTCGACAACTGCACCTACCGTTTCCAAGTGAGATGGATTTGGCGCAATATTTATATTTATTTCTTTACCACTTGTGGTGGTTCTACAGCTTGTCCAACCTAAATGATATTTTACATCTCCGTCAAAAATATCCTGCTCGTAATCTTTCCCGTCAAACTCACTAAAAATATCCTTGGCACTTTTTCCGAAGATATTGGTAAGAGTATTTAATCGTCCACGGTGAGCCATTCCCATTACAAAATCTTTAACCCCAAGATCTGCGGCTTTTTCTATAATGGTATCTAATGCAGGAATCAGACTTTCGTTTCCTTCAAGAGAAAAACGTTTCTGACCTACATATTTAGTATGAAGAAAACTTTCAAAAGAAACAGCATCGTTTAATTTTGAAAGGATATTCTTTTTCTCAGCATTAGTAAACTGAGGCTGATTATCGTTGATATTTAATTTTTGCTGAATCCACTCGATCTCCTCTGGCTTCCGGATATACATATATTCTACCCCGATAGATTGGCAATAGATGGTTTCCAGATGTCTTATAATCTCCTTAAGAGTAGTTAGACCAATACCAATAACATCTCCAGCACTAAAAGTCTTTTCGAGATCTTCATTAGTTAATCCAAAATTCTCTAAAGCAAGAGTTGGAATATATTTTCTGCGGTCTCTAACCGGATTTGTTTTGGTGAATAAGTGACCACGTGTTCTGTACCCATCTATTAAACGTATTACCTGAAATTCTTTTTTAATATTATCAGGTATATCTGTAGCGGCAAAATCTTGAGATGAAGAACCATTATTTTGGTGAGTTCCTTCTGGAAGATCCCCATTTTGCTCCATTCCAAAGTCGAAACCTTGAAAAAATGCTCTCCAGCTAGGTTCTACACTATCTGGGTTTTGTAAATACTGATCGTAAAGATTTGCGAAATAGGCTGTAGGTGCAGCGTTTAGAAATGAAAATTTGTCCATAGGTGGAAACTAAAGTTTCTTTTGTATTAAAACAAAGCAAAAATACAATTTTTAGAATTTATAGCTTATAGAAATTCTTATATTTATCCTCTATATTATAAGAATTTTAACATGTTTAGCTATAGAAACCACACACTAAATATATTTCTATCTTTTTTGGTCGTCTCCTTATTGAGTACTGCAAAACTTAATGCCCAGGATATAAATCCTGTGAAAGGCCAGACAAATAATTTCTGGGAATCTGTGCGATTTGGTGGAAGTTTGGGTTTAAATTTCGGTAAAAACAGATTTACTGGGATAATTGCACCTTCTGCAATTTATGATTTTAATGAGATAGTTTCTACAGGGATAGGGTTAAATGCAGCTTATGCAAAACAGGATAACTTTAAAACAACAAGCCTTGGAGGGAGTGTAATTACCTTGATTAATCCTGTTAGATTTCTACAATTGTCTTTAGAATTTCAGGAACTTAATATTAACAGGAAATATGAGCTTATTGGTTTAGATTTGGAAGAGAACTATTGGGTTCCTGCTTTGTTTACTGGAATTGGATATAACACAGGAAATGTTACGGCAGGAATTAGATATGACTTGCTTTATGATGAAGAAAAAAGTTTTTACAGCAGTGCGCTCATGCCCTTTGTAAGCATTTATTTCTAAACCTCACGATGCATTAAGGACGCTCCAAATTGTTTTAACAATGCTTTTTTAGGTTCAGGAAGATCTATTTCTTCCAGCACTTGGAAGGCCTGATTTGTATATTTCTCAATCTCTGCTCTCGTAAGTTCTGCCGCTCCACTTTCTTCAAAGATCGTTTTAACGGCTTCTATTTTTCCTCCTGCATCCATCGGATTTATAGAATAAAGATCCTCTAAATTATTTGCATCTAGTTTTCCTGAATTCTCCAAGGCCTTTAAATATAAAAATGTCTTTTTATTTTCTATAATATCTCCACCTAGTTGTTTCCCAAAAGTATCTGGATCACCAAAAGCATCTAGATAATCATCTTGTAATTGAAATGCAATACCTAGCAACCTCCCATATTCATAAACAGAACGTTTGCAATCTTCTGAAGCTCCCGCTACGATAGCTCCCATCTGCAAGGAGGCGCCCACGAGTACAGCGGTCTTATATTCTATCATTTTTAGATAATCTTCGATCTCTACATCGTCTCTACTTTCAAAATCTACGTCGTATTGTTGCCCTTCACATACCTGAATAGCTGTTTTTGTAAATAATTGTGCTAGTTCTTTAAAAACAGAACCTTCGTAATTCTCAAATAACTGATAGGCGTTAATAAGCATGGCATCTCCAGAAAGTATCCCCGTATTAAGATCCCACTTTTCATGTACAGTGGCTTTACCTCTTCTAATAGGCGCAGCATCCATAATATCGTCATGCACCAAAGAAAAATTATGAAAAACCTCTATTGCTAATGCTGCATGTAAAGCTTTTTGGTAAGGAGCATCAAAGATCTCTGCACTCATTAATACCAAAACAGGTCTTAAGCGTTTACCACCAAGATTTAATATATAAGTAATAGGCTCATATAAATTTTTTGGTTCTTTAGTTACGATAGTAGTATTTAAATACTCTAAAAAAGCTTCTCGATATTGGGCAATAGTGTGCATTATGCGAAATTTTCGGCTAAAATACCATAAATGATATTAATACAAATTTCCCTGGCATATTAAATTATTGTAAATCTTTCGGAAACTTTCGTGGTTTTTAAAGTTTCCTCATTACATTTGCAGAAATTTTCTAAACAATTTGAAAGATCAAATAATCATAACGGCTGCAGAGCTATTTATAAGTCTCGGATTCAAAAGCGTGACTATGGACGATATTGCTAATGAATTAGGAATATCTAAGAAAACCATTTATTCTCATTTCTCCACCAAATCTAAATTAGTTGAAGCCAGCACCTTTCACTTTTTATCACAGATGTCTTGTGGAGTAGAGAATATTGTGAGTCAAGAAAAGAATGCCATTGTAGAGCTTTTCGATATAAAGAACTTTGCGATGAAAAACTTAAAGGACAATAAGTCCTCCCCACAATTTCAACTTAAGAAATATTATCCAAAGGTCTATAATCTTGTACAAAAAAATCACCTTCAGATCATGGAAGGTTTTGTCCTTGCGAACCTTGAAAAAGGGATTAAAAATGGAATTTATCGTGAAAACATTTCTTTAGATTTTATGAGTAAGATCTATTTTGTTGGAATGTTAGGCATAAAAGACGAATACCATTTCCCAGTTGATAAATACTCACAGCATGAATTATTAGAGCACTTTTTAGAATATCACCTTAGAGCAATCGTTACAGAAAAAGGTTTAAAAACCTTAAATACTTTATTAAATCACCCACATTTGAACAACTAATGAAAAAGATCTTTTTTATAATTTTTCTCCAGTTAGCTGCCTTTGCACAAGCTCAGGAAGAGAACGCCACCACACAAAAATCATTCACACTAGAGGAAGCCATTGAATATGGGTTACAGAATAGTTATAATTCTGAAATAGCCCAACAAGATGTGGCTATTGCCTTAAAACAAAAGTGGGAGATCATAGCGCAAGGTTTACCACAAATTAGTGGAAATGCAGAATACAGAAACAATCTAAAACAACCAGTTACACTTATTCCTGGAGAAATTGCAGGCGGCGATCCAGGTACTTTTGTACCAGTTACTTTTGGAACAAAACAAAATTTAACTGCAACAACTACCTGGAACCAATTAATATTTGATGGGTCTTATATAGTAGGTGTTCAATCTGCCAAAACCTTATTGCAAATTTCAGAAAACGCAAAAGTTAAGACCGACCTTAGTGTAAAAGAAGCGATTACTAATGCTTACGGAAATGTGTTACTAGCTCGCGAAAGCGTAGAAATTGCCAAACGAAATTTAGAAACCATAGAAAAGAACCTGAATGATACTAGAGTTACTTACGAGAATGGACTTATTGAGGAAGAAGCTGTAGAACAATTAGAAATGACTTTGCTAGGATTGCAGACAAGTTTAAATAATGCAGAGCGCATGGAGGTGATCGCTTACGATATGCTAAAAGTAAGCATGGGAATTCCAGTAGTAACTCCAATTATTGCTGTAAATAATTTAGAGCAATTAAGCACGGAGTATTTCGACTTGCAATTATTGAATAAGGAAATTCCTGTTGAAGAAAACATAGATTATAGAATAGCTAAAGATCAAAGCAATCAGGCAGAGATCTTAGTGAAGCTTGAGAAAAGCAAGGCGCTTCCTACACTTTCTGCTTTTGTAAACTATGGCGCGCAGGCAAATAGTGAAACTTTCAGTTTTTTCTCAAACAATCAGGTGTACTATGATCAATCTGTTTTAGGTCTTAGCCTAAATGTTCCAATTTTCAGTAGTGGTTTAAGAAGCGCTAGAACTGCACAAAAGAAAATTCAATACGAGCAATCTTTAGTGCAATTGGAATTAACCAAAAATCAAGTTGAATTAAATATTCAATCTGCTAAGAACGATTATAAATTCAGTTTAGAGAATTACGCCAATAAGGAAAAAAGCTTAGATCTGGCAAGCCGAATTGAGAACAAGAATCAGATTAAATTTTTGGAAGGTTTGTCTTCTAGTTTCGAATTAAGCGAAGCGCAACAACAATTATATAGAGCACAACAAGATTACCTACAAGCAATGCTAGAAGTTATTACTTCTAAAATAGATCTAGAAAACTTACTAGACACCACTAAATATTCAAAAGAAAATTAAAAATCTCTACAATTTTAAGAAAATGAAAAAGCTATTATACATTTCAACATTATCCATACTTCTTGCATCTTGTGGAGGTGACAAAAAGAATACAGTGGAAGCGGTCCTAGAGACTAATGATATTGAAACCATTCAGAATAAAAGAGATGAATTAACCACGCAGCAGCAGGAAATTCATTCAAAATTAAAGGAATTAGATAACAAGTTAGCAGAATTAAATCCAGAAAAAAACGTACCCTTAATTACTACTTTCAAGGCAAAATCTGAAACTTTCAATCACTTTCTAGAACTTCAAGGTAGTGTAGAAACTAAACAGAACGTGGTTATAAATGCAGAGATAAGCGGAATTTTACAACAGATCTACGTTAAAGAGGGCCAAAAAGTATCTAAAGGGCAGTTGCTTGCAAAGATAGACGATGGAGGGATGAGTCAGCAATTAGCACAATTGCAAATTCAATCTGATCTTGCTAAAACCACTTTCGAACGTCAAAAGCGTTTGTGGGATCAAAAAATTGGAAGTGAAATTCAATATCTACAAGCAAAATCCAATTATGAAGGGCAACAGAGTGCTGTAAATCAAATGAAAAGTCAGTTATCTAGATCTACCATTACAGCTCCTTTTGCAGGAACTATAGATGATATTATTACAGAACAAGGAAGTGTGGTTTCTCCTGGACAAACTCCAATCTTACGTATTGTGAACCTTAGCGACATGTATATTAAAACAGATGTACCAGAAACTTATATTTCTGATGTTTCTGTAGGCAAGAATGTGGAAGTTACTTTCCCTGTACTAGGAAAGACAATAGAAACTAAAATAAGACAAACTGGAAACTACATAAATCCAGACAATAGAACTTTCAATGCAGAGATCGAGGTGCCTAATAAAGAGAGTAATATTAAGCCCAACTTAACTGCTAGACTTAGAATAAACGATTACACAAATGAAAAGGCAGTAATGATCCCACAAAATATCATTTCTGAAAATTCCGATGGAGAACAATACATCTTTATTTTAGATAGCATAGTTGGACAAAAAGCTATTGCAAAACAAACAATCATTAAAACAGGGAAAACTCAGGGAGATGTAATTGAAGTTTTAGAGGGTGTTAAAGATGGCGATGAGATCATTAAAGAAGGCGCTAGAAGTGTGAAAGATGGACAAACTGTAAAGATTATAACTTACTAAGATTACGAAATGTCAAAAAAGAAAAAAAATATAGAGAAGGAATTCAAGATGTCCTCTTGGGCTATAAAGAATAAGACCACCATATATGTAATGATGGCTATTATTCTTTTCTTAGGAATATCAGCCTATTTCACAATGCCTAGGGAAAGTTTTCCGGAAATTAAGGAAACCAAGATCTACGTAAGTTCAGTATTTCCAGGTAACACAGCAGAGGATATTGAGAAACTCATCACTAACCCATTAGAAGACAAACTTAAGACGGTAAGTAATGTAGTAGAAATAACTTCTACCTCTCAAGAGGATTACTCTATGATCATTATAGAGTTTGATGAAGGTATTCCAGTAGAGCTTGCCAAACAAAAGATAAAAGACGAAATAGATTCTGAAACCTCGGGAGAAGATTGGCCAACTTTTAATGGTGCCAAAGTAGAGCCCAATGTTTTTGAGTTGAGCATGTCTGAAGAAGTACCAATTCTAAATATCAATATCTCTGGAGATTACCCAGTTGCCAAGTTGAAAGAGTTTGGAGAATACCTTCAGGACGAAATTGAAAACCTGCCGGAGATCAAAAAAGTTGATATACGAGGCGCGCAGGAAAAAGAGATCGAAGTGGCGGTGGATATTTATAAAATGATGGCTTCTTCAGTAAGTTTTCAAGATATAAGCAGCGCTATAAGCAATGGAAACATGACCATGTCTGCAGGGAATTTTATTGCCAGCGGCCAGCGTAGAACTATTAGAATTATTGGGGAGATCGACAATCCATCTGATCTGGAAAATTTTGTTGTAAAGTCTGAAAACGGGAATAATGTATACCTAAAAGATGTGGCAACGATTTCATTTCAAGAGAAAGACCGCACCACTTACGCCCGGGAATTTGGAGATCAGGTAGTAATGCTTGATGTTAAAAAACGTGCAGGGAAAAACATGGTTGCCGCAGCAGAACAAATAGATGTTATTGTTAAAGATGCTCAAGAGAACATTTTTCCAACCAATCTTAATATTACAATTACCAACGATCAATCTTCTAAAACCATTGGACAGGTAGATGATCTTGTGAATAACATCATCTTCGGGATTATTTTAGTGGTAACCGTCTTGATGTTCTTCTTAGGATTCAAAAACGCTCTTTTTGTAGGTTTTGCAATTCCAATGTCTATGTTCATGTCTCTTGTGATCTTGAACCAACTTGGATATACCATGAACACCATGATCCTTTTTGGGTTAATTATGGGGCTCGGAATGCTGGTAGATAACGGGATCGTTGTAGTTGAAAATGTTTACCGACTCATGGATGAAGAAGGCATGAGTAGATTGGATGCCGCAAAAGAAGGTATTGGAGAAATAGCCTTACCTATTATAATTTCCACTGCTACTACAGTTGCCGCTTTTATACCTTTAGGTTTGTGGCCGGGAGTAATGGGACAGTTCATGATCTATTTCCCTATCACATTATCTGTGGTATTAGGATCTTCCTTATTCGTGGCGATCTTCTTCAACTCGGTTTTGGTATCCCAATTTATGACCACCGAGGACAAGGACCAGCCAAGAAATAGAATTATTAAAGTGTCTGCTACAATTGCCGGTATTGGTCTACTAATTTTCATTTTTGGTGGTGAATACAGAGCTTTAGGTTCAGTAATGATCTTTACTGCGATCACAATGTGGCTTTATAGATGGTTTTTAAGGAGAATGGCTAACAGTTTTCAGAATAAATCTTTAGTAAGATTAGAGAATTGGTATGAAGGGAAATTAACGTCTTCATTTAAAAGTAAACGCCCATATTGGATCGTAGGAGGAACATTTGCATTATTAATCGTTGCTTTTATGGCTTTTGGAGCATCCTTAGCATCGCAACGTACTAAGGTAGAATTCTTTCCAGATAATAAACCCAACCAGATCATTGTATATATAGAATATCCAGAGGGAACAGATATTGAAAAAACCAATGCGATCACTAAAGAGATTGAAGCAAAAGTTTATAAGGTATTAGATAGCCCTGAATATACTGAAGATGGCAGTAATTTCTTAGTGGAAAGCGCAGTATCTCAAGTTGGGGAAGGAGCAGGAAATCCGCAAACAGATGGAGGTTCTGCTGCGGAAATGCCACATAAAGGGAAGATTACAGCTTCTATGAGAGAATATAAATATCGAAAAGGAGCCGATAGTGAATTATTACGTCAAAAAGTACAGGAAGCTTTAGTTGGAATTTATCCCGGGGTATTGATCTCTGTTGAAAAAGATCAGAATGGACCGCCTACTGGTGCTCCAATAAATATTGAATTGGAAGGTAAAGATTATAATGAATTAATTTCGACTGCTGAAAAAATGCGAGAATTCATTAATAGTAAGAACATCAATGCAATAGATGAATTAAAGATCGATGTTAATAAAGATAAACCTGCAATGCAGGTGATCATAGATAGAGAAAAGGCAGGTGAACTTGGAGTGAATGCCGGGCAAGTAGGGCAACAACTTCGAAATTCTATCTTTGGAACAAAAGCTGGAGTTTATAAGGAAGATGGAGAAGATTACGATATCTATGTAAGATTTAATGAAGATAGTAGATATAACAGCAGTGCGCTTTTTAATCAAACTATGACATTTAGAACGAATACCGGGCAATTAAGAGAGATCCCTGTTTCTGCGGTAATATCTAAAACAAATAGTTCTGGATTTAGCGCTATTAAACATAGAGACACCAGAAGAGTGGTAACTGTTTATTCAGCTTTAGCTCCAGGATATACCGATGCAGGAGCGGTAGTTGCTCAAGTGCAGAATGAAATGAGAGGTTTTGAAGGACTTTCAGATGATATTAAAATAGATTATACAGGACAAATTGAAGAGCAAAACAAGCAACAGTCATTTTTGATGGGTGCTTTCTTCAGCGGACTTGGATTGATATTTCTTATCCTGATCTTTCAATTTAACTCTATCTCGAAACCATTGATCATTATGATCGCTATTTTCTTAAGTTTTATTGGGGTATTTGGAGGAATTGTAATTTCTGGAGCACCTTTCGTTATAATGATGACCATGATGGGAATTATATCTCTCGCGGGAATTGTGGTGAATAACGGTGTGGTCTTACTGGATTATGCCCAGCTACTTATAGATAGAAGGAAGAATGTTTTGAATTTAGGAGAAGATGAATATTTAGACAAAGATGAACTCTTAAAAACGATTATTCTTGCCGGGAAAGCCCGTTTAAGACCTGTATTATTAACCGCTATTACTACCATCTTAGGACTAATTCCTTTGGCAATTGGATTAAATATAGATTTCTTTAAATTATTTGGGGAGTTTGATCCTAATATCTATTTTGGAGGAGACAATGTTGTTTTTTGGGGACCATTAGCATGGACTGTGATTTACGGATTGCTAGTTGCTACGTTCCTAACCTTAATAATCGTTCCTATCTTATTCTACATTGCCACAAGAATTAAAATGTGGGTTCATTCTAAAACCACTTCAGAAGATATTCTTGTAAAAGAAGATAAATTTGAAACTGTAGAATCTGCAGAATAAATAGTAGTTACTAATAGATTTTTAAACCTTTCAACCTTTAAAAGTTGAAAGGTTTTTTTATGTCTCAATTCTTCAGGGTAACACTTAATCTTCTTACTTTTGCAAACCAAAATTCAATAGTGCGTTATGTATAGAAGTCATACTTGTGGAGAATTAAGAGCAGATCACATTAATAAGGAAGTTGCCTTATCTGGGTGGGTTCAAAAGACCCGAAATAAGGGATTTATGATCTGGGTAGATCTTAGAGATCGCTACGGGATGACCCAACTTATTTTTGATGAAGAGCGTACTTCTTCAGAAATGATGGAAAAAGCGGCACAATTAGGTCGTGAGTTTGTTATCCAAGTTACCGGAAAAGTAATTGAGCGTGAATCTAAGAATCCGCAACTTGCAACCGGTGATATTGAAATTTTGGTATCCGAATTTAAAATATTGAATGCCTCCTTAACTCCTCCTTTCACTATTGAAAATGAAACCGATGGTGGAGAAGAGCTTCGTATGAAATATCGCTATTTGGACATCAGGAGAAATCCTGTGAAAGAAAATCTAATGTTCCGTCATAAGGTAGGAATGAAGGTTAGAAATTATCTTTCTGAAGAAGGATTTATAGAAGTGGAAACCCCATATCTTATTAAATCTACCCCAGAAGGAGCTCGTGATTTTGTGGTGCCAAGTAGAATGAATGAAGGACAATTCTACGCCTTACCACAATCCCCACAAACCTTTAAGCAATTGCTTATGGTTGGTGGAATGGATAAGTATTTCCAGATCGTAAAATGTTTTAGAGATGAAGATCTTAGAGCAGACAGACAACCTGAATTCACACAGATTGACTGTGAAATGGCATTTGTAGAGCAAGAAGATATCCTGAATATTTTTGAAGGATTAACTCGCCATTTACTTAAAGAAATAAAAGGTGTTGAAATAGGAGATTTTCCAAGAATGACCTATGCAGATGCTATGAAAAAATATGGAAACGACAAACCAGATATTCGTTTTGGGATGGAGTTTGCAGAATTGAATGATCTTGCAAAGAACAAAGGTTTCAATGTTTTCGATCAGCAAGAACTTATTGTTGGAATTGCTGTTCCCGGAGCTGCTTCGTATACAAGAAAGCAAATAGATAAACTTATCGAGTGGGTTAAGCGTCCACAAGTTGGTGCAAACGGAATGGTTTGGGCAAAATACAATGATGATGGAACTTTAAAATCTTCTGTAGATAAATTTTATTCTGAAGAAGACTTACAAGCTTGGGCAAAAGAAACCGGAGCAAATCCTGGAGACCTTATTTTGGTGATGTCTGGAGATGCTAATAGTACTAGAGCACAATTAAGTGCGTTAAGAATGCATTTAGCTACAGAACTAGGATTGAGAAATGCAAAAGAATTTGCGCCATTATGGGTTGTAGACTTCCCTCTATTAGAATGGGATGAAGACACTAACAGATATCATGCAATGCACCACCCATTTACTTCTCCAAAGCCAGAAGATATTGCTTTATTAGCCACCGAGCCAGGAAAGGTAAGAGCAAATGCTTATGATTTGGTGATGAATGGAAATGAAATTGGCGGAGGTTCTATTCGTATTCACGATAAAGAAACTCAAGCTATGATGTTTGATTACTTAGGGTTTACTCCAGAAGAAGCAAAAGCACAATTTGGATTTTTAATGGATGCATTCCAATTTGGAGCCCCACCACACGGAGGGATCGCTTTTGGATTTGATAGATTGGTTTCCATACTTGGGGGTCATGAAACTATTAGAGATTATATAGCATTCCCAAAGAACAACTCTGGAAGAGATATAATGATAGACGCACCATCAAAACTGGACAATGCTCAACTTGGCGAATTGCACTTAAAGGTTACTGAATAAAGGCAAATTTCGTTTGTAAAATAAGTACAGAAACTTTTTAGGGTCTATATTATTATAGAATAGAACCCCTAACTCGTTTTAACTTAATATATTAGTAATACATTTTCACTGTTCAATAATTTCAACATCCTAGATGTTCGCACAAGCCAAACCCGGTTTTCAAAAATTTTTACTTTGGAAGACTAACAATCTTACTCAACATCAATTCATTTTAATACTTAGTGCGCTTATTGGTTTTGCTAGTGGATTTGGAGCGGTAGTTATTAAAAACCTTACTCACTTTATTCAGGAATTACTCGAAGGAAAGTTAATTGCGAATGTACAGCACGCTTTTTATTTCATTTTTCCAATTATCGGGCTAACCCTAACACTACTTATCCTTAGATACGGTTTAAAGAAAAAGCTTGGACATGGGATACCATCTACGCTTTACGCTATTTCTAAGAGACAAGGGCTTATGAAACCTTTCCAGATGTATGCGTCATTGTTAACTGCACCGCTAACTGTAGGTTTTGGAGGATCTGTAGGACTGGAAGGACCAACCGTTGCTACCGGAGCTTCCCTAGGATCTAATATAGCACGTGTATTTCAAATGAATCAAACTCACCGCACGCTGCTTATTGGTTGTGCTGCGGCAGGAGCTATGTCCTCTATCTTTAAAGCTCCGATTGCTGCAATAATTTTTGCTATAGAAGTTTTTAGTTTAGACCTCACGTTGATCTCCATGTTGCCTTTGCTTATTGCATCGGTTTCAGCAATACTTACCTCCTACTTCTTTTTTGGATCTGATATTATTTTACCTTTTCAGCTACAGGATAAATTCTTGATTTCTGAAGTGCCCTTCTATATTATTCTTGGAATATTAGCCGCATTTTGTTCGATGTATTTTACCTCGGTCTATTTTAAAATGAATGAGCTCTTCAAAAAAATAGGATCTCCAATGAGAAGACTATTAATTGGAGGAATTGGTCTTGGAATACTTGTATATATGATTCCTCCACTTTATGGGGAAGGTTACAACGTAATAAACAACCTACTTACAGAAAATTATATAAAAGCTTTAGGCACCAACTTATTTAATGATTATCTCGAGAATATTTGGGTAGTAGTTGCTCTTTTAGCTGGATTGGTGATCTTTAAAATTATTGCAACTTCTTTAACTTTTGGAGCTGGAGGAGTTGGAGGTATTTTTGCCCCTGTTCTTTTTATGGGAAGCGCAATGGGACATGGATTTGCACTTATAGTAAATAACTTAGGGATCTTAAAAAATCCCATTTCGGTTAGTAGTTTCACCTTAGTTGGTATGGCTGGTCTTATGGCTGGTGTGCTACATGCACCTCTTACGGCAATATTCCTTATTGCAGAGCTCACTGGTGGATATGGGCTTTTCGTACCTTTAATGATCACTGCAACCATTTCTTATATGATCACCAATCAATTCCAGCCTCATTCAGTTTATACCATGGAACTGGCAATGAAAGGAGAGCTTTTAACACATGACAAGGATAAAGCAGTTCTCACTTTAATGAATATTAGGAATCTTATAGAGACTAATTTTATAAAGCTAGAGGTAGATATGAGCTTGGGAGATGTTATACATAAAGGAGTTACAAAATCTTCACGAAATTTATATCCAGTATTGGATAATAAAGGTCATTTTGCAGGGATCATATTATTAGATGACATTAGACCTATTATGTTTGATAGAGATCTATATGACAAAGTTACTGTGCAGGAACTCATGCAACGGGCTCCAGCAATAATTGATATCGATAAAGACGGAATGCAAAATATCATGAGAAAATTTCATGAAAGTGAAGCATGGAATTTACCCGTAACAGAAAATGATAAATATATTGGGTTTGTATCCAAGTCTAAATTGCTCACAGCATATAGACAGAAATTAATTGAAGTAACCGTTTAGACAATGAAAATAGTAATTAAAATACTCTCAATCTCTATTCTTATTGCCATTGGATTTGGCTTTTATTATAGGTTGAATGATGACGTACTTCTTGGAGATAGAATTATAGGGATCGCAGTTCTTGCAAGTGCTTTTGTACTGATGCCCATCTTCTTATACGTCCGGTGGAATGGAAAAAAACTAAGTGACTATACTCTTACAAAAGAAAACATGGATAAAATGCGTGATAATCGTAGAGAGTAAAAGGCTTATAATTAATAATGTTAAAAAATATTCCTAATTGAGCAAAAAGGATAAATTATATTATGTAAGTTTGTTCTTTATTAATTTTTATTTTATTACAATGGAAGGTACAGTTAAATTTTTCAATGAGTCTAAAGGTTACGGATTCATCACTAACGACGATACAGGAAGAGACATCTTTGTGCACGTTACAGGTCTTAATGGAGAGTCTTTAAATGAAGGCGACAAAGTTGAGTACGTTGAAGAAGAAGGAAGAAAAGGACTAACGGCTGCTCAAGTACGTTTGATCCACGATTAATATATTTTTATATTTAATTCGAAGATTTAAAAACCCGTCTAAATTAATTTAGACGGGTTTTTTATTACTTGCTTTTTAAGGAGATAGACTCTTGTAATCCTTTAAACATTGTTTGAGTAAGCTTTTTAAGATCGTACTCATGTTTCCAGTTCCAATCTGCTCGCGCAGCACTATCATCTATACTACTTGGCCATGAATCGGCGATCGCCTGTCTAAAGTCTGGCTTATAATCTATTTCAAATTCGGGTATTTCCTTTTTTATCGCTTCAGCCAATTCTTTAGGCGTAAAACTCATTGCAGATAAATTATACGAAGATCTCACCTTCACATTCTCTGCAGGTTCATTCATTATATCTACTGTTGCTTTTATAGCATCATCCATGAACATCATTGGTAAGGCTGTGTCTTCACCCAGAAAAGAGGTGTATTTTCCAGTTCTTAGGGCTTCATGAAATATTTCAATCGCATAATCTGTAGTTCCCCCACCAGGTAAGGTCTTATAACTTATAATTCCAGGATATCTAATACTCCTAACATCTACTCCAAACTTATTAAAGAAATACTCACACCAACGTTCACCGGTTTGCTTACTAATTCCATAAACCGTAGTCGGTTCCATAATGGTAGTTTGCGGCGTATCTTGTTTTGGAGTGGTTGGTCCAAAAACAGCTATACTGGATGGCCAAAACACTTTTTTTATCTTTTTATCTTTAGCTAAGTTTAGAACTATAAATAGAGAATTCATATTTAAATTCCATGCTTTCATAGGCATTTTCTCCCCAGTGGCACTTAACATAGCAGCCATTAAATAAACATCTGTAATGCTATGTTTTTCAATAAGATGGGCAATTCCGCCTTCATCTGTAGCGTCCATGATCTCAAAAGGGCCGCTAGACATAAGCTCTTCACTACCTTCCTTTATATCACTTGCAATCACATTATCATTTCCATGTTGCTCACGTAATTTTAATGCAAGTTCACTTCCTATTTGGCCGGAAGCCCCAATAATCAATATTTTATCTAAAATCATTCTGTAAATTTTACTGGGCAAATATATCCATTTCAAATAGGATGATATAACATTCTAACACATCTTTAAGGCTTGCTTTATTGGCAATGCTTTTTCATTAACTTTGCTTTACAAGATTAGCTTATGAAAACTTCCTTTTGGATACTATTTATAGTTTTAATGGTTGGATGTAACCAAAATAATACAGAAAATACTAATGATACAGATAAGAAAGAAATTCAGTTGGCTTTATCACAAAAGTTAGAAGCTTCTAAATTAAAAGTGGTGCTTTTATCAGAGGCTCAGGAGATCACGAATGAATGGTTGGCCTATATTACTGCGCAAAGTGAGATCGAAAATTTAAGTGATTATACTTTAAATGATGTGATCTCTAATGCTACGCCAATAACAGAGATCATGAAATCTCTTCAAGAAACAGTACCATCAAGATTAAACTCTAATGCAGTTAAAGCCCGATTAGGAGTGCTGGTAACCAAATCTAAGATCTTGCAACAACAGGCAGAAAAAAGGATAGTAGATCCTGAGAAATTATCAAAAACAGCTAAAGAGTTGCCATTAGAATGGAATAATTTTAAAATTCAGATTAATGAACTTTTCCTGAAAACCTTAGAGGAATTTGAAGAAGAATTGGATGCAATAGATAATGGCGAGGAGCAATCTACAGACAGAGTTATTCCTGCACCACGAAAAAGACCTATTACTGATTCTAAATCCACTGATTCTATATTAATAGAAAATTTATAAAAATCAATTATTTTAGAAATATGAAAAAATTACTCCTTCTTCTTTTAGTAACAAGCTTTGCGTGTAACAATGTTAACTCTCAAAATGAGGAAAAGGCTTCTGAAAAAACTAAAACAGACAAAGTTGTTTCTGAAGAAAATATAAAAGAAAAAATAAATGCTAGCTTGGAGAACTGGCATAAAGCTGCAGCCTCTGCAAATTTTGATGAGTATTTTGGATTAATGACAACAGACGGAGTTTTTATTGGTACTGATGCTAGCGAAAATTGGCAGAATAAGGAATTTCGGGAATTCTCAAAACCTTATTTCGATAAAGGAACAGCTTGGAGTTTTAGCACTTTGGAGCGAAATATTTATACTCAAAAAGAAAATAGTCTGGCTTGGTTTGATGAGCTTTTAAGCACTCAAATGGGAATTTGTAGAGGTTCTGGAGTTATGGAGAATGTTGGAGGTATCTGGAAGGTAAAACATTATGTGCTTTCTATCGCAATTCCAAACGATAACGTAACCGAGATCACTGCCATTAAAAAACAGACTGATAGTCTTCTAATTACTAAGCTTCAGGCTAAAAATTAATCAACTTTTTTTCCGTTTTTCAAACTGAATATTTTTAAGGTGTTCTCCTTATCATGATCACAATAATTTCAGCAAACAATAATTTTAAAATGATTTGTTTATAATTGATTCTGAAATACTTAGCATTAAGAACACAGGGTTTAGATTTATTTCATCTACTATTTAAAGCTCAATTCTCCCCTCCACGTCTAAAAACAACTACCTAATTAAAGAACAATCAGCTTGTAGGAATAATTATTTGTAATCTTTTACTTTTTAGTATTTTAGCATGGAAATTTTAACTTATTCTTTGAAATGAAAAAAATAACTAATGCACTTATTTTATCTGCACTTGCAGCAACGGTAGTTACCGGATGTAAAAGTGATGATAAAAAAATGGAAGTTAAAGAAGAATCCCATGGGATCAATTTAGCTTTTATGGATACTACGATGAGCCCTAAAGAGGATTTCTTTAGATATGTAAACGGAACATGGGCAGATTCTACAGAAATCCCAGATGAATATACTACTTGGGGTAGTTTTAATGAACTTAGAAAGAACACCGATGAAGCTGCACTTTCTTTATTGGAAAAAGCATCTAATAATAAGGAATTGGACGCAAACAGCGATCAGGCAAAAGCGGTTTACCTATACCAAAGTATAATGGATACGGTAGCTAGAAATAAAAATGGTGTTGCTCCTCTAACTCCTTACTTAGAAAAAATTGCTGCTATCCAGAACAAGAAAGACTTACAGGCTTTCCTTACAGAAATGCAACAATATGGTGGTGCAGGATTCTTTTCATTTGGCGTTCGTGCAGATGCAAAAGACAGTAATGCAAATGCCGCGTATCTTTATCCTGCAGGTTTAGGATTGCCAGATAGAGACTATTATGTTGAAATGGATGCAAGCACTAAAGAAACTCGTGAGAACTATAAGAAGCATGTAACTAAAATGTTGCAGTATTTAGGAGATTCTGAAGCAGATGCTACAAAGAGTGCAGAAACCATTTTGGCTTTCGAAACTAGTTTAGCAACCCCTCAAATGGACAAAGTAGACCGTAGAGATGCTAGAAAGAGCTACAACCCAATGTCTGTAGAGCAATTGCAAAAGAGAGTTTCAGCACTAGACTGGAAAGCGTATCTTGATGCTATTGGAGCTTCTAAAGTAGATACTATCATTGTAGCTCAACCAAAATATATGGATGCTTTGCAAAAAACATTCGCAGCAAATAAGGTTGCAGACTGGAAAACTTATTTACGTTGGAATCTATTAAATGATGCTTCTTCAGCATTAAGCATGGAAATAGAGCAAACTAATTGGGATTTTTACAGCAAAACTTTGCAAGGAGCTAAAGAACAACGTCCACTAAAGGAACGTGCTTTACAAACTGTAAATGGAACTTTAGGAGAAGCATTAGGTAAATTATACGTAGAAGAGAATTTCCCGCCAGAAGCTAAGAAAAAAGCTCAGGAAATGATCGCTAATATCATTAAATCCTATGAGGTTAGAATAGACAATCTTACTTGGATGAGCGATAGTACTAAAACAAAAGCTAAAGAAAAACTAGCTTCTACTACCATTAAAGTTGGATATCCAGATGAGTGGAAAGATTACAGTGCATTAGACATAACATCTACGAAAGATGGAAAAGGATCATTTTTCCAAAATATGCTAAATGCTGCTAAATGGAATGTAAAAGAAGACATGGCAAAATTAGGAACGCCGGTAGACAAGTCAGAATGGTTTATGGCTCCTCAAATTGTAAATGCTTATTACAACCCTAGTTATAATGAGATCGTTTTCCCAGCGGCTATTTTACAACCACCTTTCTACGATTATAAAGCAGATGCTGCTGTTAATTACGGCGGAATTGGAGCAGTGATTGGTCATGAGATCTCTCACGGATTTGATGATAGTGGATCTAGATTTGATGCAGAAGGAAACTTGAACAACTGGTGGAGCGATAAAGATCTTGAGTCTTTTGAAGGTCTTGGTGGTGCATTGGCAGAGCAATACAGTGCTATTGAAGTTTTAGACAGTGTTTTCATCAATGGGAAATTCACTTTAGGTGAGAATATTGGAGATCTAGGAGGAGTAAATGCTGCTTACGACGGACTTCAATTACATTTAAAAGAACATGGTAATCCAGGAGAAATAGATGGATTCACGCCAGAGCAACGTTTCTTCCTTTCTTGGGCAACCGTTTGGAGAACTAAGATGAGAGATGAAGCTTTAAGAAATAGAATTAAAACAGATCCGCATTCTCCAGGAATGTATCGTGCATATGTACCACTTCAAAACATCGACGCTTTTTACGAAGCTTTCGAAATTACCGAAGGTGATAAAATGTATGTAAAACCAGAGAACAGAGTTAAGATCTGGTAAGATTTTAAGTAGTTATTATAAAAGGGCCGCAGTGATGTTGGCCCTTTTTCTTTGGCTGCGTCCGCCAAAAAAAGGCGGTCGGGCTATTCGCTAAAGTCCCAATTGCAAAAAGCAATTAGGAGCTACCGCTACTATCCCTCGCAGGAGATATAACCTCATTAACAATATCATTTCAAAGGAGCTCTTCACGACTAAGTAATCACTAATTGATTACAAAAATTCGTTCCATTGAGATCTCTCACTGCAGTCGAGACGACAAATGTTTATCATATCTCAGTCTTAAACTCATAGCCCAAAATCTCATCAACTTTCACAGAGTTTATAATCTTACCCCTAGAAACCGAATCTTCGTTAAAACTCATACTTGCCAATCCTTTTTCTTTAGCTACTCTGCTATAATATTCTTTGCGTGTTGGATGTTCTGGATAAACTCCATGAAAAGTTTCTCCCCATGCTTTTTTTTCAAGGATCGCGGTGATAATACCAATACAATCGTCCAAATGAATAAGATTTACTGGTCCCGCGGGATCTTGTAAATCAGATTTCCCAGAAAGGTAATTTACAGGGTGCCTTCCTGGACCTATCAATCCGCCAAATCTAATGATGCTTGTAGCATACCTGTCTGAAGCCTTTAAAAGCTCCTCTGCTCCTATTAACTGCCTAGCATTTTCAGCATTTCCATTTGCAGATTCTTCTTCTGTATATTCCGGAAAATCCTCGGTATCTTCATAAACTGAAGTTGCGCTCACAAAAAGCACTTTTTCTATCCTTGCTTTTTCCAAATAAGACTTCAATCTCTCAATTTTTCCAACGAAATTCACTTCTGGATCCTTTCTTAATCCTGGCGGAATATCTATGATAAGGACTTCAGATTCATTTAAAAATGAGGTCATGTCTCCTTGAACTCCTTCTTCAAAAAGTTGAATTTTGTAAGGAATAATCCCTTCCGAAGAGAGCAAATTAATTTTATCTCTATTTGTTGTAGACCCCTTAACTATATGTCCGGCTTCAATTAGTTTCTTGGCCAGTGGCAGTCCCAACCAACCACATCCTAATATTGAAATATTCATTTTATTCTTTTTTAATTCACACTTCGACATCTCGATAGCTAGTGGAACAATGTGACCCTTGTTTATTTAAACCTACTCTTCGACAGGCTCAGAGTGACTCAGTTTTATGCTTCAAAATCAGACTTTAAATACTATCTCTGAACTACTAATCACTCTTCGACAAGCTCAGAGTGACGCCTTTTTAAATTGAAGCCCCATATTTTTATTCTTCCAATCTAATTGTTTTTTTAAGGATCACAGCATCATTCAGCACAAAAGGTTTCGGCATCTTAGTTTTATCTCGCTTTTTTACTTTCAAGTCTGGGTTATCCAAGAGGTCATAACTACTTTCATATAATACAATCTCTGGCGCAACCTTATCTCTAGTCGTAAAATTAATTAAAAGTGTATCTGTATTGGCAGCATGATAAGTAAGTAATCTATCGCTCCATCTATTTTTAAATACATGGAATTTCTCTTTACCTAAAAAAATAGCCTCTGCTTCCAGACCATTCACTGTGAATTTTTCAAAGTTATAAGAGCTATTTAAAAATAACTCCATCCTATTCACCTTCCTATTTGGAGCGATCTTTAAAGAATAGTTGCTGAATTCACTTAGAGAATCTTTGCTATCTGTTTTTTTGTAAACAATCCCTGAGGAAGCGATCTTCACAACTGGAGCCGGTGACTTATATTTAAATCCAGAACCGTATTTACTTTCAAAAGCATTTGTAGTAATTTCAGACTTGCTAGGATCTTCTCCAAAATACTCTTTATTCCAATCGTCTAATTTAAGATCGTAAGAATTCCAACTTGCAGATTGAGTATCTTCATCTAAAACATATACTAAACTATCTGGTCTTGGGCGGTCTTCATTAAAATCTGAATTAAAATGAGCTATAATAATCAGTAGAATGCCTATTAATCCCAATAATGTCGCTAAGGACTTTTTATATTTAAAATACCCAAATACAGGTAGAAATAAGCTGAATAACAAAACGGCTAATATTCCTGCCACAAGTAGAATCTTAAGACCCAATGCCACTGGAAAACTAGCTACAAAAGGCAGTATTAAAATTAATGCAGGTAGGCTTAATAGCAGCATTAAAAACAAATTGGGCCGCTTTTGACGGATCATTATCCAGAGTTGTAAGATCCCAAAGAATCCCGGGATAACAAAATATGCTGCTCCTTTTAAATAGAAGGCAGTAAGTGCGCAAATAAGTAACCAAAAGAAAAGCGGGAAAACAAAAACACTCGCCTGCACCTCATCCTTATTCATAAAATGATACATATAAATACTAATTGCCAAACTCAGGAATATCCCAAAAGCGATATAATAATAGCCGTTATAGGTAAATCCATTAATCATCTCTCCATAACCAGGATAGAGCAACATTAATAATTTCCAAAATATAAACACTACAATCGCAGAACCAACTAAGCTAATTAGAAAAGGTAACGCCCCTTTTAAAATGGTGTTAACAGCTAATTTTCTTTTGGAAATTCCATAAAAAACAACTCCAAAAAACAATAGAAACCCCACGATCAAAAGAGGTAAGATCCAAGAAAATGGATAGCTTATCATCTCTCCCATGGGTAAATTAAAGTAAATAAGATCTTCGTTAGAATGAAACCTACTAAGATCTGCATCTTTAAAAAATCCGAGCAATGGCATTAGATAACTGCCTTGATGTGCCAAGGTTTCTTTATCTAGATTTGCAGGAATATCGTTGGCAGAATGATAATCGAAATGATCGTCTATAAATGCAAAATTAAAACCGTTGATGTTTCCTTGTTCTCTTAATACCGTTAGATCTGTATCGTTTGGAAGCATTTTATAGATGCTATATGCTAGAGAATTTGTAACAGGAAATTTAGGATTGGCTTTAATAAAATCCTGAATAAGCTTAGAATTTCCACTATTTGTTTCCAATAACATAAAAGAATTCCCTCCACTTCCCCGAGCTTCGAAATTAAGTGCTAGACCTACATCTTTAGCCCAAGGATGCTCATTTACAAATAACTCGGCACCGTTTAATCCAAGTTCCTCAGCATCTGTAAAAAGAATAATAATATCATTTTTAGGCAGCTCACCCTTAGCTAAAAGGGCACGAACTCCTTCTAAAACTGTTGCCACTCCACTTCCAGCATCACTGGCTCCAAAAGAGGAGTGTCCGGCAGAATCGTAATGAGACATCAATAGAAGGGCTTTTCCGTCTTCGCTACCCTCTATTTTAGCTAAAATGTTTTGAGGTCTTGTTAACATGCCTCTATTTGTTAAGCTATACCCCTCTTGAGTTTGCACTTCTAATCCAAGATCTTGAAGCTTATTCACAATATAATTCCTCACCAAGCTATGCGCTGGACTTCCCACAAAATGCGGTGTTTTGGAGATCTCCTCTACATGCTTAAAAGCCCTAGTGGTAGAAAACTCCGTAGCCGGGATCTCTGCTTCAGAAATAGTTCTGGGCATGCTGGAGTAAAAAAGGAACCAGATAATAAATGGTAGAGGAATTAGTATGAGAAGTGGAGATAATTTTTTCAGCATAATAGAAAGAAAAATTGGTGGTTTAAATATAAATAAGATAAGCTGAATAAAATAAATATATGTCTCTGGTTTCATAAGGCTAATAAATTGATTAACTTAAGTAGCTAATAATCAAAAACATATAGCTATGGGAATTAAAAGTTTTCAAGGAAAAAGAGCGGAACCAGAAAAGATACAGAGCGCCCCAATTATGGTAAAGGATTATATGAGCCACTCCTTAATTACTTTTGGGAAGGATGATCCCGTTATAAATGTGATCCAGGCGCTTATAAAACATAAGATCTCTGGGGCTCCTGTTGTAAATGAACGCAATGAATTAATTGGAGTGATCTCTGACGGGGATTGTATGAAACAAATTTCTGAAAACAGGTATTATAATATTCCAATTGGCGATAAAAGAGTGGGAGATTTTATGGAGATCAACGTGCCAACCATAGATAAAAACACGAATATCTTTGATTGCGCCTCGCTTTTCTATAAGCATAATTGCAGACGATTTCCTATTATAGAAAACGGAAAATTGATAGGGCAGATTAGCCGAAAAGATATCCTTTGTGCTGCAATGAAATTAAGAGCACAAAACTGGCATAGTTAATTTCGTTTTACCAAGGCAAAATAATCGCCTTCTAATGGCAAATAACCTTGATCATAAACAAAGTAATAAACGGTACCAGTTTTGGTTGTGTAGATACTTGTGAAGTATTCAAAATTAAAACCTTTAGCCAGCAACTTAGATTTGGACGTTTTTGTTTTATCTGTTGGGTTTAATTCCTGTAAGATCCTGTAGTTTTTTCGAAGTAGATTATTTACGTTTCTAACAAGATTAGTAGAATCCTTATTGATCTTATTGTTATAGGCATTCCTACAATAATCACTGCAGAATTTTTTATCTGTTCTTCCAATTATTTTCTCTCCACATTCTGGACAAGCTTTTTGCATGCTTTAAATATAAGGAAAAGAGTTGTTAGTTGACTAAATGACGTTTTGGGTTTCGGGTTTCGGGTTTCAATACAAGCATTAAAAATATTTACAACTTTAGTTTTATATAGGTATCTAGGCTTATGAGTTTACCTTTTTTCAATTCACTATCTCTACTGGTACTCTCTAAAGTAAATCCAAGTTTCTCTATGGCTCGTTTACAATTCAGATTTTCTGATTCTACTATACCCTCAATTCTTATAAGTTCCAATTCATTAAATCCATAATCGCAAATTAAAGGCATGGCTTCTTGCATATAGCCTTTACCCCAAAATTCTGGTAATAACCAAAATCCAATTTCTGCTTTCTTTAATTCTTTATTTAAATCATTAAAACCAGCAGCTCCTAAAAACTCTCCTGTTATAGAACTATAAATTGTCCACCACTTTCCTGTTCCATTTTTTTCTAAGTTTTGAAACCAGATCATTTGCTCTCTTGTAGCTTCAAAAGTATTAAAACTGATGCCATAATATTTAATAACATCTGGATTGGACAGACCAAAGAAAATATTTTCTTGATCTGAGTCTATAATTGATCTTAGTTCTATTCTGGAAGCGGATCTCATAAAATTTAAATTCATTTAAAAAACTTATTTCTTTACATCCCAATAATAAAAATTATGAAGCTCGTCTAATAGGAAGTCTACTTTTGGGTAGAGGTTATTCCCAATAGTATTCGTTTTTTCAGTCTCAAGCATTAAACCCACAGAGTTTGTGGTAACTGCAAGCACTTTGGCTCGTTCTATTAAACGTACTCCCAATTGTTGTCCTCTTGCCTCCAGAGATACAAAAAGGTCATTCAACAACCATGTACGTTTTAATTGGGTAGAAGAAAAGCGAGGATACAATTGTACAAATCCAAAAAGTTTGTTTTTTTCTTCAGCAACATAGATCTTAGAATCTTTTAAAGATAAACGATCGCTAATAAAATCCTTTGCCCCTAATATATTTGATGACTGTTTATAAAAGACTCTGTAGGCATCGAACAAAAGGCTAATTTCCTTAAGATCATCTGGTATAGCTTCGCGGATTTTCATTTGAAAAGTATTTGTTATAATTTAAATTATTATCTAAAAATACTGGAATTCTCATTTCCGAAATTTCATTTCTTACATATTTTTCGTAAATTAACCTTTCAAAATTATATCTCTTCCCCCATCCTCCCCCCTGTTGAGGATTTTTTGTTTTCAAAATTAACAATCATAAAATCGATCACTTATGAGAAAACAGGTTAATCAATATACGCTGCTGGTTTTAATATTGTCTCTGGTAATTATAGGTTGGAAAAATCCGGAGAAAGAAATAGAGAAACAGAATAATGGGATTGTTGTAAAACCATTACAAACAAAAACAAAGTCTTTGGTCTACCATGAAGTAAAAGATTATGGAATATGGAAAAAGGCTTTCGATGATTTTTTTGCTAAAAGAGAGAAAAGCGGAGAATTAAGTTATGAAGTTGGAGTATTAGAAGATGATCCTAATACCGTTTATGTTTTTAACACTTGGAAGTCTGAAAATCACTACAAAGAATTTAAGAAAGACAAGGAATTGGAAGAAAAAATGCAAGAGGCAGGGGTTATTGGGCCTCCAAAATTTCTTCTATTAAATAAAATAGAAGGCACTAACTTGATTGATAAAAAAATTACTGGGATTATCTATCATGAAGTTGAAGATTACGATAAATGGAAACACGTTTTTGATGATTTTGAAAGAACCAGAAAAGAGTTTAAAGAGTTAAGCTATGAGGTAGGTACAATTAATGGAGATTCTAAATGGATCTATGTAATGAACCAATGGGATAATTTACAAGATTATCAAACTTTTGTAAATGATAATAAATTAAAGGAAGCAATGACGCATGCTGGTGTGATTGGCAAACCAGTTTTTTTGGTCTTTAAACCAAAAGAAAAAGGTTAATAATTAGTTTGTAGCTGTCTAAAATAAATATTTCTTAGTGAAAGATAAAAAAGAGATTAGTTTATAATAATAGGAGGTATTGATTTCTAAGCATATAACCTTCCTTGATCTCTAAATTTTATCTTTTTAATTATTGAAATCACAATATTTTAGACAGCTTTTTTTTTAAAATTGAAGCCATTTTAAATCAAATAAAATATTCTGGTATTTACTTTTCGCTTTTTAAACTATCATAGTAAGTTCCGCGAATCTTAGGACCATTGATAAATGCCTTTTCTGCAGCGGCATCTGTAATGAAATCATTTGTAAGGCTTTCGTCTGCTATAATCTGCTCCCTACTTTTACCTTCAGCAATGGCAGTTTTTACGTTAGCATGAATTCCTTCTAACATTTTTAAATAATTCTCATAATCGGCATAACTCGCCATAGCTCCATGCCCTGGAATGATCTTGGTGTTTTCATTGATAAGCATAAGCCCTGTCTTTGCTGCTTCTAAATCTCCCGCTACACTACCGCCACTTTTAAGATCTATATAAGGAAACATCCCATTAAAAAAAGTGTCTCCAGTATGCAGTACATTACTTTTAGGGAAATAGATTAGCGCATCTCCATCTGTATGAGCATTGTGTACATGAACCGCCATAATATCATCCCCATTTAAATGCAATTGCATTTTATGATCGAAAGTGATCACTGGTAATCCAGATTGATCTGTATTTTTCTCATCTTCTTTTAAACGCCTTCTAACATTTTCATGAGCAAAGATGAGTGTTCCTTGTTTTTCAAAATTTGAATTTCCTCCAGTATGATCTCCATGATGATGTGTATTCACCAAATATTTCACCGATTTCTCGCTTAGCGTTTTTATAGAGGCCAAGATCTTTTCGGATAAGGGTGCAAATTGGTCATCTATCATAAAAACTCCATCCTCTCCAATAGAAACTCCAATATTCCCTCCTGCTCCAACAAGCATATAAATATTATCATTTACTGGGATCACTTCAATTTTCACATCCTCCATCTCTTGAAATGCAAAGGCAGAAAAGCTAATCATTACACTTAAAGCACCTAATAAAATTGACTTTCTCATAATCTAAATTTATTTGTTTTCTTCAAAAATACCACGCTAGAGCCGGGTGCTCGACGATTTGTATATTATTTATTAACTGTTTAATTAAACTTTTTAAGGTTTTTTAATCTGAATAAGTGTTGCCTGAGATGCTGCACAAAGCTTCTCTACTCCATCTTTCATAACAAAAACATCTGCTCTACAAACACTTAAAGTTCTGCCAGTTTTCAGGACATTTGCTCTGGCAATTAGCAAGTCTCCAATTCCCGGAGAGATCAAATTAAGCTTAAACTCTACAGCGAGAACAGACGCAGCTTCTTCCATTAGTGAAAAAGCTGCATATCCAGCAGCATTATCTGCGAGTGTGCTTATAATACCCGCATGAAAAAAACCATCTTGCTGGGTTAAGTTATCATTGTATGGTAAATGGATCTCACAAAACCCAGGTTCAATTTTCATCAGTTTAGCTCCTATAAAATCCATAAATTTCTGGGAGTTGAAACTGTTTTTAACTTTCTGCTTATAGTTTTCTGTTTTGGGCTTAAAGTCCATCTTCCTAATTAGTTAGCACTAAAATCGAATTCCTTTGGAGGTGTTGCTCCCATTAAGTGGGTTACAAAATAATCCCATCTTTTTCTCATCATATAGTTACTGTCCTGCCCAAAACCATGTCTTGCATTGGGGAAGATCACCAGATCGAAATCTTTATTAGCCTTTATCAAGGCATCAACCACCAAATACGTGTTATAAGGAGGCACGTTATCGTCTAATCCGCCATGAGCGAGCATTAGCTTCCCTTGAAGATTTTTAGCTAAAACCGCGTTCGCCTGATCGTCGTAATTTGAATTTCCTTCTTCATCTAGTTTCATAAGTCCTATATACCGTTCTCCCCAATCATCCTCATAATTTCTACTATCATGATTTCCAGATTCAGAAATACCAACTTTATAGAATTCCGGATAGTTAAACATTGCTGAAGCAGTAGCAAAACCACCTCCTGAATGTCCCCAGATCCCTACTCGGTCCAGATCCAGATATCCAAATTTTTCTGCCAATTGCTTGATCCCTGAAATTTGATCTTTCAAAGTATTATCTGCCATATTTCCATAACAGGCGTCATGAAAAGATTTTGATCTATCTGGATTGCAAGTTCCATCTATTACCACCACAATAAATCCAAGTTCTGCCAAGGCTTGATGATCTCTTCTCGCAGGCGCAAAAGATCTACTACCAACTCCACCAGCTTGCGGACCAGGATATATATAATTTACAACAGGATATTTCTTTGAAGTATCAAGATCTGTTGGAACAAACATGAGGCCGTACAAGTCCCATTTTCCATCATTAGATTTTACTTTTATAGGGGTTGCCGGTTTCCAACCGATTGCTTCCAATCTTGATAGATCAGCTTTTTCTAATTCTGAGATTAATTTGCCGTTGAGATCTCTTAATACTGAAACTGGAGAAACATTTGGCTGCGAATACGTATCTACAAAATAATTACTTTCTGGAGCTATATTTACACTGTGATTTCCATCTTCTGGAGTTAATAATTTTAAGTTTTTTCCGCTGAAGTCCACGCTATAAAAATGAGTGAAATATGGATCTCTCCCATTTTCCTTTCCATTTGCAAGAAAATATAATTTTCTGGTCTTTTCATCTATTTTTAAAAGCTGAGTAACCACAAAATCTCCTTTGGTGATCTGATGCTTCAACTTCCCTGTTTCAAGATCATAAAGATATAAATGCCCCCAGTCGTCCCTTTCAGAATACCAAATAACTTCTTTAGATTTCGGCAAATATCTCCAGTTAATAGCGCCTTGACCAGATTCGTATTGAGTTTCAACTTCTTCAGCAAAAATATTTCTTACCTCTCCAGTATTCGCATCTGCAATTCTGAGCCCTGCAATTTTATGATCTCTAGAAGTAGAAACAAATACCAATTTACTAGCATCTGCATTCCACTGATTATCATCGAAACTGCCTTCGCAGGAAATATCATCACATAAAGTTCCTCTTCTTGGATCTGGCGGCAATTGCAACCTGATCACTTTAGGAGCATCAACTTCTATAATAACTCTATGAATACGTATAATATCTTCGTCCTGTGGCAAAGGGTATTTCCAGCTTTGCAAATTAGGAGCACCAATATTAGTAGACACCAGATACATATCGCTCACATGTCGTTGATCTTGCTGATAAGTGGAGATCTTTTTAGAATCTGGAGACCAAAGTAGAATTGGGCGATCACTTTTTCTCCATCCTGCATTATCTGTAGCATATCCAAAATTCTCAATTCCATCTGTAGTAAGCTGGATCTCTTTTTCAGATTCCAAATCCATCATCCATAAATTCCAATCTTTTATATAAGCCGCTTTTTTACCATCTGGAGAAAGCACATAATTATTAATGCTTGGCTTCTGAATAACAACCTTATTCCTTTCAGAATCATCCAATAATTCCGTTAGATCTGAAGATTCTTTCTTTTTTCCAGATTTGGCATCTACCAAAACATACTTAGCTTCAGAATTTTTATTGATTACATACCAAAAATTTCCGTTTTTTAACCAGTTTGGCCTTACAGTAGCAAGATCGGTTAGAGGATACACATTAGAAGGAAGAAATTTTGCCGCCTGCTCATAGTCTTCTGCCGTTAATACTTTTTTCTCGGTTTCCTGTGCATTCAATCCAATACAAAGCAGAGAAATTATGAGGAAACTAAAGGAGGATTTTAAATTCATATGTTTTAATCTAGATGACTTCTACTGAAGTAAAATTATTATTGGTTTAAGATACTTATTATTACTGAACTGCTATTTTAAGTTTGTATTTATCTAATAGCCCAGTAACAGCAGGGATCGAAAAGAAAGCACCTTTTAGCTTATTACTTTCAGGATCTATAGAATAATTAAAGGCAGTATTAAAATTTGACCTTTCTAAATTACTGCGTTCAAAAATGGCTCCCGAGAGATCACAATTATCAAAGCTCGCCTTAGTGAGATTTGCTTCCGTAAAATCTACTTCCTTTAGCTTACTATTTAAAAAGCTGAAATTTATCAATTTCAACTGATAGAAAGAGGAGTGATCTAATTGGCAATTGGTGAAATCTATCGTTAATCCGAAGTTATCACAAAGGTCGAATCTAACACCTAGCATCTTGCAGTCTTCAAATTTCACTTCCTGAAAGGATGACCCAAAAATATTTGAAGAACTCAAATTGCAATCTATAAATTCACATTCTATAAACTTGCTGTTTGAAAGATCCGAATTTGAAAAATCACAAGAAGCAAATACGCATAGTTCATACTCTGCTCTGGTTAAAGGGTTTTTGGTGAAATCTAGCTTATTATATTCTTGTTCTTGTATGATCGCTAGTGACATTAATCTGGATTTGAAATTGTAAATAAATAGGACTACAAGTTAAAAAAGAATAATCTTTATTAATTCAAACATATCCCATTTATTAAAAAGGAGTTAAGATCTCTGCTTAAAGTAATTAAATATTGTAGTAACTACTTTATCTAATTTTTCGATTGGTGGTAATAAAGATGGATTGTTAAGACCCATCAAAATATCTTCAGAAACGTCTAATTGCTTTGGATAGATCAAAATAAAACTATTGCTCGGGAAATAGTTGTTGATATAATCTGAAACATTCTGCATTTGCCTATTATAGGAAGGATAATTCTCCCTGCTTAGAACAAGAAGAATATTATCATTTACATTAACCTGCTCTGAGATTTCTGAAAAATTACCCCAATTATTATAACTTTTGAACTCCGCCTCAATTTGGTGTTGCTTTTGGATCTCCTGCAAGATCTTTAAGGTTCTATCTGGGGCATAAAAAAGTAGTTTTGCACCGGTATTTCTAGAAATATTCCAAACTTTTAGAAGCCATAAAGGAAAACCAATCTCGTTTTCTGTAAATGCAGGCATTATTATAATATATCTCTTAATGGTGGCAATTGGTTGTTCAGATCTATACACAAAAATTGTAGCGCCACTATTTGCCAAGAGTCCGTTGGTGAGTTTACCTAAGAAGTTTTCTGAAATACTTTTATTAGAATGAAACCCCAGCACCAGATCTGTGATATTATTTTCTTTAATAACTCCGGTAATCCCGTTTATAATGTTAAGATCATATCTTAATAATCGTTGTAAAAAAATATCTGTAGAGGCAGCCAATTCTACTGCTTTTTCTAATATTTTTTTAGCTTTCAACTTCTCCTCTGCAGTGGATGTGTTATTAATAACAATGTTCAAGGCATACAATCCATTAATATTATTCTTGGATTTTATGAGAGTGCTAAAATTAATAAGTTCTTCTACGGTGTCTGGATTACTTATTGGGATCAGGATCCTTTCTTCGGTTTCATCTTCTTCCCTTTCTAAAAATTGAGATCCGGAAAACGAGATATTCTGCGCTCCTTTTTGTGCTACAAATGTGGCAATGGTACAAGTGATCAAGATCATAATAATTGTACCGTTTAAAATGCTCTCCCCTAATAACCTAATGGGCTCTCCATCTGTGGTTTCCCCTATTATTATATTATAACCTATTAGAACTGCCGCTAAAGTTGCTGCTGCTTGGGCATTGCTTAAACCAAAGATCAGCCTGCGTTCGTTAACACTAAATTTGAGCGTTTTTTGAGTGAGCCAGGCAGCTATGAATTTACAAGAGGTCGCCGTGATCGTCATGACAGCAGCTACTTTTATAGTTTCAAAGTCTGAAATAAAAGCTTTATAATTTACCAGCATTCCCACTCCAATTAAAAAGAAAGGGATAAAAATGGCATTTCCCACAAAGTCTATTCTATTCATCAAAGGGGATGTAGCTGGGATCAACTTATTTAATGCAAGTCCTGTAAGAAAAGCACCAATAATAGCTTCTACTCCTGCCACCTCAGCAAGAAAAGATCCAAAAAAGACCATGGCCAGCACAAATATGTATTGTGAAACTTTATCTTGATATCTCTTAAGAAACCATCTTCCAATTATTGGAAATAAATAGAGAACTATAACGCCGAAAATTAGAATAGAAACAGAAAGTTTGATCCAGAATTGCAAATTAACCTCGCCACTATGCATTCCCACTATTACCGCCAAGACTAAAAGAGCAAGAATATCTGTGATCATTGTGCCTCCCACTGCAATATTTACGGCCCTGTTCTTTGTAACTCCAAATTTGCTTAAAATAGGATAAGCGATCAAAGTGTGTGATGCAAACATACTGGCAAGTAACACTGAGGTAACCAAGGGGAAATCGAGAATGTAGATGCTTACAAGCATTCCCAAGATCATAGGAATAAGAAATGTATACATCCCAAAAATTAAACTTTTGGAACTGTTCCGTTTAAATTCGGCCATATCTATTTCCAGGCCTGCTAAAAACATAATATAAAGAAGTCCGGCTGTTCCAGAAAGAATAATACCGCTATCCCTTAACAGCAAATTAAATCCATTAGGTCCTATGATGGCTCCGGCAATAATTAGCCCTAAAATATGTGGGATCTTAAGTTTTCCTAGAAGTATAGGTGCAATTAAAATGATAATTAGAATTATCAGGAATTTTAATACCGGATTGGTAAGCGGGAGCGAAGTTTCTATAATGCTTAGGAATACCATATATTACAATTAGGCAAAATCTATAAATCGCTCATAAAAAGTGCACTCTATTCTTAGGTAATATTACGAAAAAAGTGATTCAATATGGTATCAATATTCTGACTCGCAGGAACATGAGAAATAACAAGTTTAATCATTTTTTATAAATCCTTGAATTTATAATTTAAATGAATTCCTTTATTCGTTAAATGCTGAAGGATAGCGCACAATTCCATTCACCCCATCCAGTCCATTTTTAACTAATTCAATTCCTAGTGCATTTTCTTTAGGCACCTCAAAAGGAAGCGAAATCCCAAATTGTTCCAGTAATTTATATCCAAACTTTGGATAGTATTTTTCGTGACCCAGTACGATTATAGATCTATATCCAAGCTGCTTCGCTTTTAAATGGGCTTCTTCAATCAACTTACCACCAATTCCTTTATTTTGAAATTCCGGCAAAACACTAACCGGCGCCAAAGCTAAAGAATCGAATTCCTGCTCCTTATTAATTATTTTGATCTTAGTTAAAAGGATATGCCCTAAAATTTGATCATTAGCTTCGGCTACCAATGATAATTCCGGGATAAATGCAGAAGAATCTCTCAGTCTGTTTACTAAATGTTGCTCTTTATGATCGCTATTTTCCTCATTTCTGAAAGCGCATTCAATAATATTAAACACTATTTTATGATCTTTCTTTGATTCTTGACGGATATTTATTTTCATTGAATTCAGCTTTAAGGTGTCGCAATTTATGGTATTCAGAACATAAAATTAGGATTTAATACTATTTAGTATCCGACAACAAACGCTTACAAACGCAAGTAAACGAAAACAAACCTTTCCCAACCGAATACCGCTGAAGTGCTCACATACATTTGTCTTGTTGAAATGAACCAATGATTTTCAACTGCAATAAATTCTATAGTTATGAGCACTTTAAGAAACAAAGTTCAATTGATCGGGAACGTAGGTAATGATCCTGAAATCGTACATCTTGAATCAGGTAAGATCCTGGCGAAATTCACCATGGCAACCAATGAATCCTATAAAAATGCAAAAGGGGATAAAATAACAGATACTCAATGGCACAATGTGGTTGCTTGGGGCAAGACTGCCGAAATAGTTGAAAACTACGTTCCAAAAGGTAAGGAAGTGGGCATTGAAGGAAAACTAACTTCCCGCAGTTACGAAGATAAGGAAGGAGTTAAAAGATATGTAACAGAGATCGTTTGTAGTGAATTGCTACTATTAGGAAAATAGTACAAGAGTAAATAACATTTACAATTATATAAAAGAAAGCGCCAAGGAGACTCAACTTCTTGGCGCTTTCTTTATTTACTTAATTTAAAAAATTATAAAGCTTTATCCATGATCTCCTGCACCACTTCTGGATTAAGCAAAGTACTGGTATCCCCTAGATTATCTGTTTCCTTACAGGCGATCTTTCTCAAGATCCTTCTCATGATCTTTCCGGATCTCGTTTTTGGTAAACCTTCAGTAAACTGAATTTTATCCAATTTTGCGATAGGCCCTATGTGTTCTGTAATGATCTGATTGATCTCTTTTCTTAGGTTATCATGAATTCGGGATTCCCCTGTTTCTTTCAGAATAACATAACCGTAGAGTGCATTTCCCTTCACATCGTGTGGGAATCCAACAATAGCAGATTCTGCAACCGCCGGATGCTCATTGATAGCATCTTCTATTGGCGCAGTTCCCAAATTATGTCCAGATACAATGATCACATCATCTACTCTTCCTGTAATTCTATAGTAACCTACTGCATCTCTCAAAGCTCCATCTCCCGTAAAATATTTGTTTTCGAAAGCAGAGAAATAGGTGTCTTTATATCTTTTATGATCTCCCCATATAGTTCTAGCCATTCCGGGCCATGGAAATTTGATACACAAGCGACCATCAACTTGGTCCCCCTTGATCTCTTTTCCTTGTTCATCCATTAATGCCGGCTGAATTCCGGGTAAAGGCAAGGTTGCATAGGTAGGAATGGTTGGTGTGCAATATGGAATAGGTGAGATCATGATCCCTCCTGTTTCTGTTTGCCACCAGGTATCTACTATCGGGCTTTTCTTTTTCCCAATGTTATCATTATACCAATGCCATGCCTCTTCATTTATTGGCTCTCCCACGGTTCCTAGAACTTTAAGGGAAGAAAGATCATGATTGTCTACATAATCTAATTTCTCCTTAGCCAAGGCACGAATTGCAGTTGGTGCTGTATAGAACTGATTCACTTTATGCTTTTCTATGATCTCCCAAAAGCGTCCAAAATCTGGAAAATTTGGAACCCCTTCAAACATTACAGTAGTTGCACCATTTGCCAAAGGCCCATAAACTATATAACTATGCCCGGTGATCCAACCAATATCGGCAGTACACCAATAAACATCCCCTTCTTGATATTGAAATACATTTTTAAAAGTGTAGGCGCTATAAACCATATAACCCGCTGTTGAATGCATCATACCCTTCGGCTTCCCGGTAGATCCAGATGTATATAATATGAAAAGTGGGTCTTCTGCATCCATTATTTCAATAGGACAGTCCTTTTCTGCTTTATCTAAAAGCGGCTGCAACCATTGATCTCTTCCCTCTTTCATATCGATATCAGCTTCGGTACGCTTCACCACCAAAACAGATTTTATGGTTGGTGTGTTCTCCAAAGCTTCATCTACAATTCCTTTAAGATCTATTTTTTTAGTTCCGCGGAAAGAACCATCGGAAGTGATCACCATATTGCATTCACAATCATTTATTCTGGTAGACAAAGCAGTTGCTGAAAATCCTGCAAATACTACAGAATGTATAGCTCCTATTCGCGCACAAGCTAATACTGAAATAGCCAGTTCTGGGATCATAGGTAAATAAATACATACCCGATCTCCTTTTTTAATGCCTTGATCTTTTAACACATTTGCAAAAGCACATACTTTTTCGTGTAGCTGCTTATAACTAATATGTTGTGCTTTTTCTGAAGGGTCATTCGGTTCAAATATGATAGCAGTTTTATCTGCCTTAGTAGCCAAATGCCTGTCTATACAGTTTTCAGTAATATTTAATTGAGCCCCTTCAAACCATTTAACTTCAGGTTTAGAAAAATCCCATTCCAACACCTTATTCCATGGCTTTCTCCAAACAAAATGTTCTTCGGCGATCTCTGCCCAGAAATTTTCCGGATCCCGCACCGATTTCCTATATACTTGGTAATATTCTTCTAAGTTCTTTATGTGGTAACTGCTCATACTTAATTCAAAATTTTAATCTGCTTCTAAGATATATAATTTTAAAGAGTATCGATAATGAGAACTGCATTTATAAGAGGATAGGCTTATTTTTTTGGAGAAGATTGTTATTATTGACAATCAAGAAATTTAAAAATAGATCTTTTGTGCCAATCGGAAAGTATTTGCGTGAGCTTCTAATATAATTTTAATATCTGGCGAATAGCCTCCGCCCATGCTTACTTGAACCGGAATCTTGAGATCGTGGCAAGTTTGCAAAACAAAACGATCCCGCTCTTTACAACCACCAATTGTACAACCCAGTTTCCCCAGTTTGTCTGTTGAAAGGATATCCACTCCGCTTAAATAAAAAATAAATTCCGGCTTCGTTTTATCAATTAGTTCTGGAAGATTTTTTTGTAATATTTGAAGATATTCTTTATCGCCGGTTTGGTCTGCCAATTCAATATCCAGATCGGATTTCTCTTTTCTAAAAGGATAATTATTTTTTCCATGTATTGAAAATGTAAATACTGAAGTATCATCTTGAAAGATCTCTGCCGTCCCATTTCCCTGATGCACATCCAGATCTACAATAAGAATCTTTTTTAATCCCTTTTTCTTCTGAAGGTATTTAGCTGCGATTGCCTGGTCGTTCAACAAGCAAAAAGCTTCCCCATGACTGGAGTAGGCATGATGTGTTCCCCCTGCAATATTCATTGCTATATCATATTCCAGAGCATGATCGCATGCTTTCATGGTACCATCTGCAATAATAAGTTCTCTTTGAATTAGCTCCTTAGAAAGTGGAAAGCCTATTTTTCTGGCAGCTCGGCTTTCAATAGCAAGATTCAATAGGTTGTTTACATATTCCTTATTATGAACAGCCAAAATATTGGACATTTCTGCCAGCTCCGGTTGAAAGAAATTCTCCATGGTACAAGTTCCTTCGTGGAGCAATTGCTTTGGTAGCAGATCATATTTCTCCATAGGAAACCGATGTCCATCTGGTAAAGGATGTTTAAAAATAGGATGGTATGCTATTTTGAGCATTGATTGTTATTATTAAAAAACCTCACTCCTAATAGCTTTGGGACGCTCGAGGAGACACATACTCGATTGTCAGTTCGAGCGGAGTCGAGAACTATCAAGAGTCTAGAACTAATTTAATCTTTATTTCTAAAATGTGAGTCATTCCTGCATTCAGCTAAAAGATGTAATAATAAATCATCTTCATTTGACAGAGCTCTTTTCTTAAATGCACTCCACTTTTTAATTTTCTTTTCAAAGTAGATAGCTTGATTCACATCACTGAATTCTTGGCTAAAAATGAGGTTTATAGGTCTTCTTTTATAGGTGAAACACGATTTATTTAAGCCTGAATTGTGTTCATTTATTCTTCGAACTAGATTATTTGTGATACCTGTATATAAAAGCATGTCTGAACATTCGACTATATATACATAATAGAATTTCATAACCAGCTATTTAGGTGATAACCTCTCTCCCGATAGCTATCGGGACGCTCGAGGTGACAATACCAGATTTAAAAACACAAATTGCATTCACAAAAGCCAAAAGACCTCTCGACTCCGCTCGAGGTGACAAAACTGGAATGTCAGTTCGAGCGGAGTCGAGAACTACTTAACACTTGACCTAACTAATTATAGTCCCGTTCTTCACGTTTTCCTCATCTGGGTTCAAAAACACCAATTTCCCTTCTGCATTCTCTGTCATCAAGATCATTCCCTGGCTTTCTACACCACGTAATTTTCGCGGAGCAAGATTCACCAAAACAGTGACTTTCTTACCGATAATTTCTTCAGCCTTAAAACTTTTAGCAATTCCCGAAACAATAGTTCTTACATCGATACCGGTATCTACTTTTAAAACTAAAAGTTTATCCGCTTTTGGCATTTTAGAAGCTTCAACAATGGTCCCAACACGAAGATCCATTTTGGTGAAATCCTCGAAAGTTGACTCCTCTTTTTGAGGCTCAGCTTTTTTATTATCGGCTTCATTAGCTGCTTTTGTAGCTTCCAATTTATATAGTTGTTGTTGAATTTGTTCGTCTTCAATTTTACTGAAAAGCAATTCTGCTTTCCCAATACTATGTCCTGCAGGAATCAATATCTCTTTTTCTGACACTTCTCCCCATTTAGGAGCAGCTTCTTCAGAAGAGATCTTTAAAATAGCTTTCAATTTTTCAGAAGTAAATGGTAAGAAAGGCTCACTCAATGTTGCTAATGCAGCCGAGATCTGAAGCGCCACAAACATTACTGTTTTTACACGTTCTGGATCTGATTTTACCACTTTCCATGGCTCCTCATCGGCTAAATATTTATTTCCAAGTCGTGCCAAGTTCATTAACTCTCCTTGAGCTTCTCTAAACCTGTATCGTTCTATAGAACTAGCTATCACCGCTGGATATGCCTTAACTGTTGCTAAGGTTTGTTCATCTACTTCAGAGAATTCTCCTGGTGCTGGTACTACTCCTTCATAATATTTATCTGTAAGCACAACTGCACGGTTAATGAAATTTCCGAAGATCGCAACTAATTCATTATTATTTCTGGCTTGAAAGTCTTTCCAAGTAAAATCGTTATCCTTAGTTTCAGGAGCATTAGCAGTAAGTGTGTACCTTAACACATCTTGCTGATTTGGGAAATCTTCCAAATATTCATGTAACCAAACTGCCCAGTTCTTAGAAGTGGAAAGCTTTTTCCCCTCCAAATTCAAAAATTCGTTAGCTGGCACATTTTCAGGAAGTATATAACTTCCTTCAGCCTTCAACATAATTGGAAAAATAATACAGTGAAATACTATATTATCCTTTCCTATAAAATGCACCATTTTGGTGTCTTCTTTTTTCCAGTAATCTTCCCAGTTCTTTCCTTCACGAGCTGCCCATTCTTTAGTAGCCGAGATATAACCAATTGGAGCATCGAACCAAACATATAATACTTTCCCTTCAGCTCCTTCTACCGGAACAGGAATTCCCCATTCCAGATCTCGAGTTACTGCACGTGCACGCAATCCTTCATCTACCCAAGATTTTACTTGTCCGTAGACATTAGCTTTCCAATCTTTTTTATGCCCTTCCAGGATCCATTCTCTCAAGAAATCTTCATATTGATCTAAAGGCAAGAACCAGTGTTTGGTCTCTTTCATACTAGGAACTGCACCTGTAATAGCCGATTTTGGATTAATAAGATCGGTAGCATTTAAAGAACTTCCGCAACTTTCACATTGATCGCCATAGGCTTCAGGATTGCCACATTTAGGGCAAGTCCCAGTAACAAATCGATCTGCTAAAAACTGATTTGCTTCTATATCGTATAATTGCTCGGTAGTTTCTTCTATAAATTTTCCGTCTTCATATAACTTCTTGAAAAATTCTGAGGCTGTGTCATGATGAATCTTACTAGAGGTTCTGGAATAATTATCGAATGTCATTCCAAAATCCACGAAGGATTGTTTGATAATGCCATGATACTTATCTATTAATTGCTGTGGCGAAATTCCCTCTTTCTTAGCCTTCATTGGGATAGCAACACCATGTTCATCACTTCCGCATACAAAAGCCACATCTTTCCCTTGCATTCTTAAATATCTTGCATAAATATCTGCAGGCACATAAACCCCCGCTAAATGCCCAATATGAATTGGCCCATTTGTATAAGGTAAAGCTGCGGTAATAGTATATCGTTGTGGTGAATTGCTCATTAGCTTCTATAATTTAATTAATAATCTTGAGCCAAGCCCAAGAGATATATCCCGATTTCCCGGGAAGAAAATACTTTTAATAAATACAGGCATTCCAATAGCTATTGGGATGATAAATTAAAACCCTCAGCGAGGGATTTAAGGCTGCAAAGGTAAGCAACTGCTAAATACTAAGCGTTAAATTATTGCAAAAGACAATGCCTATGTCCTGTTAGAACTCCATTTTAGCCTAAAATAAAATATATGCGCAAGTTTTTCCTTTTATCGGCTATTCTACTCATTGTTTCGTGTAATTCATCCAAAAACACAACAGCACCAACTTCTAAACAATTTTTTGTTGAAGATCTGTTAGAGATGAATGCCACTAGCATTAAAGATGCTTTTCCAAATGAAGTGATCACTGAAGATGTTGGTTTATTTGAAGAAGGAACCGAAGAACGCGCATACACAGTGATCTCACCTAATTCACCAGATGAGTTGCATATTACTTGGAAAGATAAAAATAGAACTCAGATAGAGGATATTAGAATGGACTCCAACGGAAAATGGAAAAGTAAAACCTCAATAAAAATAGGGTCTACCTACGATGAATTGACGGAAATGAATGAAAAACCAATTTCTTTCTATGGCTTTGGCTGGGATTACAGCGGTGCAACTTTATGGAATGATGGAAAATTAGAAAAATCTAATCTTCATGTATTTCTTGCGCCAGAAAAGGAGCCAAAAAATAAATTTTATGGAGATCATATCGTGAAGGCCACTCCTGAAGAAATTAAAGAAATGGATCTTAAGGTTAAGGCTATATTATTTAAATCTTAGTAAAGCTTCAAGATCGAATATTATGTAATCTACTGAAAAATAGTACATTTAAGTCATTATTATTTCCCTAAGAAACAACAATGTACAATAAATGGCATCTCACAACGAACTCGGTAAAAAGGGAGAGGACTTAGCGGTTTCATACCTTTTAAAACACGGCTATAAGATCGTAGTCCGAAATTTTAGATATCAAAAAGCAGAAGTAGATATTATTGCCAGAAAAAAGGATGTTTTGGCTATAATAGAAGTTAAAACCCGGAGCACTCCAGATTTTGGGAATCCACAGGAGTTTGTAAAAGGCAAACAAATCCAGAATCTTGTAAAAGCTGTGAATTTCTTTGTTACCGAACATGAACTAGAAGTAGAAGTTCGATTCGATATTATTGCAATCATAAAAAATAGTTCTGGAACCAAAATCGAGCATTTGGAGAATGCTTTTTTATATTTTTAGATTATTAGTTAATATTCCATTGTATATTTTAGTTCTCAACCATTTATAAAAACTAAATGCAATTATTTAAACATGCGATTTTCATTACTCTTACCTTTTTCTGCTTCAGTTTAATTGAAGCGCAAGAAATATCTGGCGAATATAAATTATTCGATTCCAAGATTATTGCATCGGACATTGGAGTTGTCTATAACTTTAATGAAAATGGTACTTTCACTAATATAACACATGAACATTTAGGAGAAAAGACTATTTCTAGAGGAGATTATTATATTAATAATGACAGCTTAATTCTTAATTATAAAAAGCTGGAAGGAGAGAATAAAAAGTCTTTAGAATTCATAAAAAAGAAAAAGTTAGATTCTCAAGATCGATTTTTTGCTGATCTCCAAATCTTTAATAGCAAAAACTTTCCTCAATCTGGGGTGAATATGTTGCTTCAAAATAAAAATAAAAAGAATGTGATGGCATTTTCTTCCGATGAGAATGGGAAATTCCCGGCCTTAGTAATAACTGACAATTACATACAATACCTCACATTTTCATTTATTGCGCATCGAGCACTCACCATTAATACAGATACTCTTTTCGGTTATGATACTGCAATCAAGGTCAATTTGGAAGACTCTGCAGAAACCTATAGTAATCATGAAGGAACTTATGCTTTTATAATAAAAAATCTTAATTCCGAAGGATTAGAATTGTTAGCCTTGAAAAATCAAAAAGAAACAATTAAGTTGAAAAGAATTAATTGATTTATAATCTAATAATTTAGGCAACTAAAAATATGAGAAATACCGTTTTAACTTTATTAGTGATTTTTACTGGAATTTTATATACTCAGGCTCAATTGAGTAGCATTCCTGAAAATCAGGTTAAAATGATCAAATATCTTATTCTTCATCCGAACTACAGCTTAAGAGCATATTAGGCGATCCTATAAATATAACCAGCGAATATTGGGAGATGGAGGAACTATGTGTTCAAAAATATCACTATTCTGGAGCAGACATTTATTTTAAGAATGGAGTAACTGGAATTAATATTGGTACAGGTGATCATATATACATTTATATAGAATATAATGGCTCCAATAAAATAACTTGTAAAGAGCAACGCTATTATTAAATTAAGCTTTAGCCTCTTCCTCCACTTTTACTCTAAAATCTAAGGGTTCCAAAACTTTTAAAGCTTTTTCTATAGAAGAGATCTTTTCAAAAGTTAGCAATAATCTTAAACCTGCTCTGGTTTGCTTTTCCTTCATAGTACAAGAATGTGTATGAGAATGTACATATTGTAAAACTTTGGAGAAAATTGGAGTTTGGTAGAATTTAGATTGTTGATCTGCTATAAAGTATCCAATTAACTTACCTTTTTTCATGATCACTTTCTCTAAACCAATATGAGCCGCGATCCATTTTATACGAACACTATTTAAAAGATCTATGGCTTGTGTAGGCAACTCGCCAAATCGATCTTCCAGATCTGCTTCAAATTTTTGAAGTTCTTCCTCGGTCTTCAAGTTGTTCAGCTTTGTATAAAGACTCAATCTTTCTGAGATGTTATTTATATAATCATCTGGGAACAACAACTCAAAATCGGTATCTATTTGCGCATCCTTAACAAAGACTTTCTGATCCACATCTTCGGTTTGCTCATATAGATCTTTAAATTCGTTTTCCTTAAGCTCCTCAATCGCTTCATTCAATATTTTCTGATACGTATCAAAACCTATATCACTAATAAATCCGCTTTGTTCTCCTCCCAAAAGATCTCCCGCTCCACGAATTTCAAGATCCTTCATGGCGATGTTAATTCCGCTTCCAAGATCAGAAAATTGCTCTAAAGCAGTAATTCTCTTTCTGGCATCGTCTGTCATTGCAGAATATGGCGGAGTTATGAAATAACAAAATGCCTTTTTATTGCTTCGTCCTACTCTACCTCGCATCTGGTGCAGATCTGATAATCCGAAGTTATTGGCATTGTTAATAAAGATGGTATTTGCATTGGTTACATCCAATCCGCTTTCAATGATCGTTGTAGATACCAACACATCAAACTCACTATTCATAAAACCAAGCATCAAGTTTTCAAGTTTCTTTCCTTCCATTTGCCCATGACCTATACCCACTTTAGCATCTGGCACCAAGCGCTGGATCAGTCCCGCAACTTCCTTAATGTTTTCAATTCTATTATGAATAAAGAAAACCTGTCCTCCACGTTGGATCTCATAAGAGATAGCATCGCGAATAGTTTCTTCTGAAAACCTGATCACATTAGTTTCAATAGGATATCTGTTGGGCGGCGGTGTGGTAATAGTAGAAAGATCCCTTGCAGCCATAAGACTGAACTGAAGTGTACGCGGAATTGGCGTTGCGGTTAATGTAAGTGTATCCACATTTTCCTTAATGGTCTTCAATTTATCCTTTACCGCTACTCCAAATTTTTGTTCTTCATCTACAACCAACAACCCAAGATCTTTGAATTTTACGGCTTTACTCACTAATTGATGTGTCCCAATAATAATATCGACTCTTCCATTTTCTAGGTCTTCTAGAGTCTGCTTACGTTCCTTTGCCGTTCTAAACCTATTTAAATAATCTACGGTCACTGGGAAATCCTTTAATCGTTCGCTAAAGGTTTTATGATGCTGAAAGGCGAGTATAGTAGTTGGCACTAAAATAGCCACTTGTTTGCCGTTATCTACAGCTTTAAAAGCTGCTCGAATTGCAACTTCAGTTTTACCAAAACCAACATCTCCACACACCAAGCGATCCATGGGTCTTGGACTTTCCATATCTTCCTTTACTGCTGCAGTAGCCGTGCTTTGATCTGGAGTATCTTCATATAAAAACGAAGCTTCTAATTCTAACTGCAAATAGGAATCTGGACCATATTGAAAACCTTCCTGAGTTCTACGTTTTGCATATAATTCAATTAGATTATAAGCGATATGCTTAACTCTAGCCTTGGTTTTCTGCTTTAAGTTCTTCCAGGCATTACTACCCAGTTTATATATTTTTGGTGGTTTCCCATCCTTACCGTTAAATTTCGAGATTTTATGAAGCGAGTGAATGCTCAAGTATAAAATATCGCGTTCTCCATAAAATAATTTAATGGCTTCCTGCATCTTTCCTTCTACATCTATCTTCTGAAGTCCGCCAAACTTTCCAATTCCATGATCTATATGGGTAACATAATCTCCAACTTCTAGATTTGTAAGCTCTTGTAAAGTAATAGCTTGCTTTTTAGCATACCCATTCTTTAAATGAAACTTGTGGTAACGCTCAAAGATCTGATGATCTGTATAACAAACCATTTTAGCATCTTCATCTATAAAACCTTGATACATCGATAGCACCACGGTTTTATATTTCACTTCCCTTTCCTGATCTTCAAAAATATCGTGAAATCTCTTAGCTTGTTGCTCGCTCACACAAAAGATGAAGTTCTTATAACCGGCTTCCTGATTCTCGATTAAGTTATCTATTAATAACTCAAATTGCTTGTTAAACGAAGGTTGTGGCTTGGTATTAAACTCAATAACTTCTCCGGCGTCTTCTACGGAAGTGCTGGATTTCTTCCTAAGATTATTAATGTTACCAAGATTAACAACTCTAAATTCCTCCAGCTGCTGGGTTAAAAGCCCGGAGGAACAAAATAATTCTTCTGGCGTATTATGTTTAACGTTGTCCCCTAATTTAGCAAAAGCCTCTTGTGCTTTTCCAAATAATTTATCCATTTCTCCAGAAAGCAATTCTGGATTCTTGATAAAGACTATGGTTTTTTCTGAAATATATTTTAAAAAGCTCTCTCTAACCTCATCCAAACGTTTGTGTTCCACATTTGGCATTACAGAGATCTTCTTTACTTTTTCTGTTGAAAGTTGAGTTTCTACATCGAAGCTTCTTATGCTATCCACTTCATTTCCGAAGAATTCTATCCTGTATGGCTCGTCATTACTAAAGGAAAACACATCGATTATTCCTCCACGCACAGAGAATTCTCCTGGTTCGGTTACAAAATCTACTCTGGTAAACTTGTATTCGAACAACACTTCATTTACAAAATCTAATGAAAGCTGGTCACCTACCGCGATCTTTAAAGTGCTTTTTTCTAACTCTTTTCTGGTAACAACTTTTTCAAATAACGCATCTGGATAGGTAACAATAAGAGCAGGCTTTTTTCTAGAGTTAATTCGGTTTAAAACCTCTGCTCTTAAAAGCACATTGGCATTATCTGTTTCCTCCAACTCGTAAGGCCTGCGGTAACTTCCCGGATAAAAAAGTACATTTTTATCACCCATTAATTGTTCTAGGTCATTCAAATAATAGGCAGCTTCTTCTTTATCATTAAAGATCAATAGAAAAGGTCTTTCTGAAGTGCTAAAAGCATTGGAAAGCACGTAGGATAAAGAAGATCCTACCAGTCCTTTTAATTGAATTTTTGTAAGATTATTTTGGGAAGAGGCAATAAAACTCTCAAGTTTCTGCTGTTGCAGAGACTTTGCAAAGGTTTGGGCAATAGTTGCGTTACTCATTGCGGCAAAGATAATCGCTGAAGCTAAGCCGTACAAAATATTAATAATAATTTGTATAATATTAATATCTATTTACTTCCATCTTACTAAACGTGATTTAGCATTATAGTAATTGATGAAGATAATTCCATGAAACATGGTTCTAGGTGCTTATACTACGAACTATTTATAATTTTGTTCGTTAAACATGTAGATGTTAATTTCAGCCTAAAACCAGACATATTTAAGTTTAAGGCTTCAATTTTAATTAATTTTCAACTCCATCTAAGAAAAATAGTATGTCAGGTTTTGAAGAGTATGATGTTTTTGTAATTGGTTCTGGAACGGCTGGAAAGCTAGTTGCTACCACATGTGCAAAAGAAGGTTTAAAAGTAGCTATTACAGATAATAGAGAATTTGGCGGCACCTGCCCAAATAGAGGCTGTGATCCTAAAAAAGTTCTTTTTGGTCTTACAGAAATTTTAGATCGGTCCTATAAAATGATGGGAAAAGGAATTGTAAAAATGCCAGTTACAAATTGGGAAGATCTAATGGATTTCAAAAAGACCTTTGTGAACGCGGTTCCTGCAAAAACAGAAAAAGATTTGAAAGCTTTAGGAATTAAAATGTATCATCAGTCCCCTAAATTCTTAGATAAGAACACCCTTTCTGTAGAAGGGAAAACGGTAAATGCAAAAAAGATAGTTATTGCCACCGGTAAAATCCCTTTAGAGCTTAAGATTCCTGGAAGAGAACATGCTTTAACCAGTGATGACTTTCTTAATCTAAGAAAATTACCAGAAACCATGCTTTTTATTGGAGCTGGATATATTGGGATGGAATTTGCTCATATTGCCGCAAGATTTGGGGTGAAGGTTACTATGATAGATACCGGTGAACGCCCACTTCATAATTTTGATGAGGATATGGTTAGCCATTTGCAAAAGGCATCAGAAGAGCTAGGGATTAAATTCATTTTTAATGCTGAAGTTATTGAAATAGAAAAATTGCGAAAAAATTTTAGAGTTACAGCAAATCAGAAAGGAAAGGAAATTTCAGAAGCAGTGGAATTAGTTTTTAATACTGCAGGAAGAATTCCCTCTATTGAAGATCTAGATCTGGAAAAGGGAAATGTAAGTTTTAGTAATCGTGGAGTTCTTGTTAATAAACACCTTCAAAACACCAGCAACGAAAGTGTATTTGCATGTGGGGATGTATCAGACAGTGATGGTTTGCCATTAACCCCCTTATCTTCAGAAGAAGGGAAAATTGTTTCAGAAAATATCTTGAAGAAAGGAATGCCAGCAATTTCAGAATATGCCCCGCAACCCTCGGTTGTATTTACCTTACCTAATCTTGCGAGTGTAGGACTTTCAGAAAAAGAGGCTAAAGCACAAGGACTGGAATATAGGCTGGAAAATAAACTAGTGCCAAGTTGGTTCAATGCGAAAAGAATAAATGCAGATGAATATGCTTATAAAACACTAGTAGATACTAAAACGGGGCTTATCTTAGGAGCTCACTTAGTTGGTCCGGAAGCTGCAGAGATCATTAATTTGTTTTCTATGGCAATGGCAGGAAATCTCAGTTGCGAGATAGTGCGTAAAATGATATTTGCATATCCAACATGGGGTAGTGATATTAAAAGCATGCTTTAATTTTTAAACATCATTTTGTACATTGGATTGCTCTTGCGATTAATAAAACCGTGGTAAGATATATTGACTAGTATTAATAGTGCTGCAATTAAACCTACATAAGCTAATGTCGTATGTTCATCTACTTGTTTTACGTAAATAGCTACCAAAGCCCAAACTCCCACTAAAGCAAATTCCCTCATATTTCTAGTGTAGATAATCGTGATATTAATTATGGCTGCTACAATAATCATAATAATGGCCCATTGCACTTCTGTAAGAAAACCACCACTCCAGCCTAGTTTTGCTAAGTAGGCAGAAATGTTTGCTATAGTTGCCACAGTTATCCATCCTGAATACAGGCAAATTGGCCACCAGAAAAACCCAATGATCTTAAAAGGGGCATCCCATCGCTCCATATTATTTTTTATAATAATAGCAATAAGGCTGCCTAACATGATAAGCATTAAAATAATTGAGAGTAAAGTATACTCATAGAGCCATGCGAAAACCCAAGAAGCATTTGCGAAATTCGCTATGAAAAACCAAGGTCCTGTTTTAAATAATCTTTCATCCTTAGGCTGATTTAAAAAAGATCTGTAGACTTGAAAAATAACAAATATTAAAAGCCCTATATAAATTGGTCCCCAAATAGCAAATGCATATCCTGCCGGAGTAAAGAGATTGTTATATTCGGCACTTAAACCACCTATAGTATTGCCATTTATACCAACTAACTGGGAATAATAACTAGCGAAAATGGCGGTTATTACCGATAACATATTTAAAACAGCTATTCTCTTACTCATAATTTCTAAGGTTTAAAAAACTGAAATAACTTCAGATTTTGTAATTGCAAAGATGCGGTCTCCTTCATTTGGCGAGATCCAGAAATTGCCTGTAAATTCACCAAAAGCGGGTAATATTAACTGTTCCTTGTTCTGATAAAAGCAGCGTAATTGAAGGATTTGCCTTCCGTTGCCTCTTAATTTAAATCCGGGGTGAAGGTGTCCACATATATTAAAAAAACCTTCTCTTTCTTCGGGATGATGCGTTAATAAAAGATCTCCAATAATAATTTCAGAATAGATCTTCACTCCTAAAGCTTCATATTTAAGCTCCGAGATTATATCGTGGTTTCCTGCCACCAAAATCACCGGGATGTCGATAGTTTGTATCCATTCTGTAAATAGATCCCACTCCATATTTAAAGAACTATGAAATAGGTCTCCCATAAAAACAATACTTAGCGGAGAAAAGAAATTTACCACTTGATCCAATCTCCTAAAATTCTCTGAAATAGCAGCCTGCGGGACAGCACTTCCATATTTTCTAAAATGCGAGATCTTTCCCAGATGCACATCGCTTATAAGCAGCATTTCTTGTTCTTCCCAAAACATAGTCCCGGAATGATGTAAAATAAATGTTTGATTAGCTAACTGGATCTTTTCTATCACCCTGCAAATTTAATTACTTTTCTAATTGTTTGAGCATTTTACGAATACGGTCTTCCACTTTTTCTGAAGTCAGTTTTTCGCGAAGCCTATCTGTAATTATAGGAAATGAAAAAGGAGTCGCTTTTTCACAAGCTTTCCATATAATGTCTTGAGTCGAAATCCTTTCTAAGGCTTGTCTTAATCTGCCTTCTTCCAACTGATGTTCAAAAGTTTCTCGAAAAGCCTGAAGAAATAAGAGATTATCTGCTTCATAATCTCTAAAAACACTAAAAAGCAACTGCGAATTGGATTGAAGGTGTTTTGTCTTAATTAGTTTATTGGGATAGCCAGTAAAGACAAGTCCTGCAATTACTGCCACATCCCGGAACTTCCTTCGTGCCATTTCAGTAGCATTTAAACTCTTATAGAGATCGTCCATTAAAAATTCCGATGAAAAAAGGTTGTTATCCAAAACCTCTTCCATGTTTATTTCTTGGTCTGAAAGCAACTCGAAACCATAATCATTAAATGCCAATGTAAAACTTATTGGAAGCAACAAACTGATTCTATAAGCTAGCAAACTACCAAGCGCCTCATGTACAAATCTACCTTCGAAAGGATAAAAAATGGCATGATATCCTTCTCTTGTTTTAAAAGTTTCAATTAAAAATTCATTGCTTTTAGGAATTATAGATTCGCGTAATTGTCTCTTGAAAATAGGTTTAAGCGCTTTTAATTCTTCTGAAGTTTTATTTAATTTTCCATTAGCATCTTTCTCCATTGAAGCTGCTGCTTCATACATTTCTTCTCGAAGTAATTCACTCATCTGTGCAGAAAACGCCATTCTTCCCCCTTGCCAACTAGGAACTCTGGAAGTTTTACTTTTTGAAGCCCTAACAATTACTTGCATATTCTTGATTTGCACCAATTCTAGATTTCTTCCGGCAAAGGTGAAAACATCGCCAGGCTTCAATTTGGAAATAAACCATTCTTCTATACTTCCTATAAAGCCACCTTTCATATATTTTACCGTGAGAACAGCATCACTCACGATCGTTCCAATTTGCAATCGATGCCGCATTGCAACTCCTCTATCGTTCACTTTAAATTTACCATCCTCCTCTATTTCCACTTTTTTATACTCATCATAAGCTTGTAAACTCTGACTTCCTTTGGTGATAAAATTAAGAACCCACTGCCATTGCTCATCTGTTATGGCTTGAAAACAGAAAGTGGATTTAATCTCCGGATAGATGTCGGCAGGGAAAAAACCATCTGAAACTGCTAGTGTGGTAAGGTATTGCACTAACACATCAAAACTCAATAAATATGGGATTCTATCTTCTACCACAGTTTTATTCACTGCTTTTTGCAAGGCAGAAGCTTCTATCAATTCTATTGCATGCGTAGGTAAAAAATAGATCACACTTTGCTTGCCCGGTTGGTGCCCGCTCCTTCCCGCCCGCTGAATAAATCTAGCGACTCCTTTTGGACCACCAATTTGAATAATGGTTTCTACAGGTGCAAAATCTACTCCTAAATCTAGACTAGAAGTACACACTACTGCCTTTAAAGATTCATTTCTTATAGCTTGTTCCACCCAAAGTCTTGTCTCCTTGTTTATACTTCCATGATGCATCGCCACATCTCCCGCAAATTCAGGATATTTCTCCATTAATTTCTGAAACCACAATTCACATTGAGATCGAGTATTGGTGAAAATTAAGGTGGTCTTAGAATTATTAATAATAGGAACAACCTCAGCAATTAAATGTAAACCTAAATGCCCTCTCCAAGGAAACTTCTCCATTTTCTTAGGAATAATCGAGCGCACATCTATTTTCTTGTTAAGATCTGCCTTGATCATTACTGAGTTTTGGTAAGCTTGTGAGTTTGTACCTAATAATACTTCTCTTGCCTCCTGAAGATTTCCAATAGTTGCAGAAATCCCCCAGATCTTTAGTTTTTTAGAAATTGTTTTAAGTCTGGATAATCCCAACTCTACTTGTACTCCGCGTTTTGTCCCTAATACTTCGTGCCACTCATCTATCACGATCGCATTTAGATCTTTAAACATTTTAGCATAATTCTTTGAAGAAAGCAACAATTGCAAACTTTCAGGAGTGGTAATTAATAGATCTGGCATCATGCGTTTTTGGGCAGCACGCTCTTTTTGGGAAGTATCCCCAGTTCTAATCCCAACGGTTAACTGCGTACCCATTTCCTCTGCAAATCTTCTGGCAGATTGCTCTATTTCTACGGAAAGGGCCCGTAGCGGAGTGATCCATATGGCTTTTAATCCCTTTTTATGTTTGGTTTTATAGTCTGGATTATTTTTAATGTATTCTAAAACTATTGGAACCCACAAAGCATAGGTTTTCCCACTTCCAGTTGGAGCATTTAATAGTCCGTTTTTGTTTTGCAGGTAAGATTTCCAGGTATCTTTCTGGAATTTAAAAGGTTTCCATCCTTGATTGGAAAACCAGTTACCTGCTAATTTTAGAGCTTCAGATCTGTTCAATTTAACAAATAGAATATTTGATGGTTATCAATAAAATGATGTTTTCGCTGAGCTTTTGTTTAAATTCAAATTAAATAAAAAAAGCTATCGCTTTAGTTTAAAATTATTAAGATCTATATCATCTACACCTATACTATCAAATGGATATTCCAATTGATTTTGGATATTATATAATGAGATCAATACAAACTGGGTTAATAGAACAATAAAATAAGCGATCCAATCTGCATCATTTAAGCCTAAATTATAAATGATTGTTGGCGCATAGATAAGAGGAAATATATAAATAAATACTTCACAATAGGCCATTAAACTTATAGGTGTTCTATGAATGTGAATTGCGTGTAAATTCTCTATAGATTCATGGGTATCTTTCATAAACCTAAAAACTCTGTCCCTAAGCTTATAGGGAATAAGGTTTTCCTTATCTGAAACAAAACTATATACTTGGTGTACAATTTCGTCTAATCCCTTAATGTCATCATTTCTTTTAGACAAATGCTCTATAGTTTTTATATTGATCTCAAATAAAAGATTTTCTACTTCAATTTTTCGATCTTCTACAACCTTATCATTACTTAAAATGTAATATTTCACCGTCTTTAAAGAGCTTAAAAATTTACTTAAATGTTCTAAAGCCTTTTCCCTTCTTTTAAATGAACTGCGAATTGTAAAAACCAAGGGGAAAATAATTGCAATACTCAGCAAGGTAAGGTCTACATTAAAGTTAATTCCTAACCTAAAGAACAAATATGTAATTACTGCCGAAAGGAATAAAGTAATAAATGTTCTAAAATTTATTATAGATAAATATTTTCTAATAGCTTGATTTTTAATATCTTAGATAAATATACATTTATTATGGGTAAATCTACTATCCTCAGTATTTTGCTCCCCACAATTTTCTTTATAAATATTTCTCTTGCGCAAGAATCTAAGAAAGATCTGCCAGAGATTCCATCTGCACTTTTTCTTAATAATGAAGTGATGCACATTTCGCTTAAGTACTCTAATAAAGATATTAAAAAAGTAACCAACGATTCTACATTTATTACAACCTTTCTAAAATTTAAAGAGCAAGAGGAAAGTTGGGATTCTTTAGAGGTTAATCTACGTAAGCGTGGAAATTTTCGACTCAAGAACTGCTATTTTGCTCCAATTAAGGTGAAGATCAAAAAAAAGGAAGGAAATAATACACTCTTTGAAGGACATAAAAACTTAAAGTTAGTTTTACCTTGTTTAGTGGAAAGAGAATCTAACGACAATATTATTAAAGAATATTTAGCTTATAAACTATATGAAATTGTGTCTCCTTTCCATTTTAAATCGAAATTAGTACACCTTAGTTACGAAGAGCAAAAGGGTAAGAATACAAAACCTTATGAAATATTCTCTATTCTAGTAGAAGATGATAAAACTGTAGCAAAACGCATTGGAGGAAAAGTTCTAAATATAAAAGCCCATCCGTTAAATCAGGTGCCATTAGAATGCGTTAGAAATTCTTTTTTTCAGTACATGATTGGGAATACAGATTTCTCCACCGCTTATCAGCACAACACAAAACTGATCTTTTACGAAAATAAGATCATCCCAGTGCCTTATGATTTTGATATGTGCGGAATGGTTAACACCAGCTATTCCACAGTTTCTCAAATAAATAATGAGCAATTATCCATAGATAACGTTAAACAACGGCTTTATAGAGGTTTTAAAAGAGACCCTTTAATAATAGCTGAAGTGAGACTGGAATTTTTAAAAAACAGGGCTGCCATATTAGAAGCCATTAAAGAATGTGAACTATTATTTGAAAATAAAGCTGAGTATGTTTCTACCATAGAATATATAGAAGACTTTTTTGAAGTGCTGATTGATGATAGAAAATTTGAAAAAGAAATTGTTAGTAAGGGAAGATCAAACTAAATATAGAACCCAGCTTTACTGGATTAGGGCTTTAAGATCTTCTAGCGTATTAGCTTCATTTATTTTCTTGTCTTGTCTCCATCTTAATATTCTGGGGAATCTGGTAGCTACACCACTTTTATGCCTTTTGGACTCTGCGATTCCTTCAAAAGCAATTTCAAATACGTGATGCGGAGTCACACTTCTAACAGGTCCAAAACGTTCTAATGTATTTCTCTTGATCCAAGCATCCACTTTTCTGAATTCTGCATCTGTTAAGCCCGAATAAGCTTTGGCAAAGGTTACCAATTCATTTTTTTCCTCATCCCACAATCCAAAAGTATAATCTGTAAATAAATTAGAACGTCTTCCATGTCCTCTCATTGCGTAAGTAAGCACTGCATCTATTGTTAAAGGAGCGACTTTCCATTTCCACCAATCTCCTTTTTTTCTGCCTACCAAATATGGCGAATCTAACTTCTTAAGCATTAGACCTTCAGATTTTTCCTCCCGAGAGCGCTCTCTTTCTAATGCCACTTCTTCCCAAGTATTAAAGGAAATACTTTTTGAAAGTTGAAGCGGAATAGCTTCAGTAGAGATTTGAGAAACTAAATCTTCTAAAATTTCGCGTCTTCTCTTAAAAGGTTCGGTTCTAATATCCTCCCCATTCCATTCTAAAAGATCATACACTTTTAAGATCACTGGAGTTTTTTCCAGCAAAGCTTTGGACACGGTTTTTCTACCAATTCTGGTTTGTAGGTCGTTAAAAGTACCAATCTCTCCCTTTGGATAAGGCAAGATCTCACCGTCCATAACAGTTCCGTTTGGAATAGTATTAATGAAGGCTTGAAATTCAGGATATTTATCTGTTACCAATTCTTCTCCCCGACTCCACACAAAAAGTTCATTATTTCTAATGATCACTTGCGATCTTATTCCATCCCACTTATGTTCTGCGCTCCAATCTTTAACATCTCCAAGTTCTTCAACTTCACTTTCCAAAGCGTAAGCCAAATAGAAAGGATAGGGTTTAGAGAGGTAATCTTCTTCGTTTTCTTCAAGAATTAGCTGCGTATAGGTGATCTTAGAAGGTTCCCAATTTCCCATTAATTTATAGGCAAGAATATCTTCGTCGATTTCTGTTGCTTTTGCTAATGCACGGGTCATTAATTTCTGACTCACTCCTATTCTAAAACTTCCAGTAATTAATTTACTGAATACAAAACGTTCATAATAATTGAGTTCCAGCCAATTCTTATGTAGATATTCCTTTTTCTCTAGCTCAGATAGCTTTTTTAACTCGATGATCTCTAATAAAAACTGATTCAAACTTTTATCTGAAGAACTATCTGATGCAGGAATTATCAAAGCAATAGTTTCTGCTAGATCTCCAACTATATGATATGATTCTTCAAATAACCAAAGAGGAATATTCGCCAATTCTGTCGCCCATTCTCTTAATAAGGTTGTATTTACTGGCCTAGGAGGTCTTCTATGTGAAAGAATTGCAATAGCCCATACTTTGTCTTTGTCTGGAGCATTTTCAAAATATCTAGTTAATGCTTCTACTTTTAATGTAGTTTTATTCGTGCTGTCCAGAGTTCTTATTAATTCAGCGAAAAGCTTCATAAGCTAGTTATTTTATCTACTGGTTCAGGATCCTTTTCTATTTCACTCTTCGCTTCTAATTCTCCTATTTCTCCTTCATACTGAGTTTCTTCTGTTCTAGCATCATATCCTTTTTCTCTTAAAAATCTTGAAAAAATATCGGTATATCCATGTGTGCAGATCACTTTTTCACATCCTGTTCCTTCTATTGCTTGTAGCAAACCTTGCCAATCACAATGATCTGAAAGCACAAATCCTTTATCTATAGCTCTTCGTCTTCTCGCGCCACGAAAGGTCATCCATCCACTTGCAGATGCAGTAACATAAGGAACCATTTTCCTTATCCAAGGAGTACCGTGAGCACTTGGAGGCGCCAAAACCATACTCCCTTTTAGTTCCTCTTTTTTAGTATCTCTTGTAATTCTAATAGTTTCGGGCATGCTTAACTGAGGTCTTAAAACTTCAGTCATATTTTCTATAGCTCCATGCGTATAGATCTTCCCAATGCTCGGGTCTAAATACTTCAACAAACGTTGAGCTTTTCCTAAGGAATATCCAAATAGAATGGAGGTTCTCCCATCCTCCCTATTTTGCTGCCACCAGTTATTAACATCTGTCATCACTTGATCCTGCGGTGTCCATTTAAATGCCGGCAAACCAAAGGTGCATTCAGTAATAAAAGAATGACATTTTACAGACTCGTAAGGAACTGCAACCCCATCATCTTCCATTTTATAATCTCCTGTAAAAACCCAAACTTCCCCTTTATATTCCACTCTAATTTGTGAGGAACCAATAATATGTCCCGCGGGGTGAAGGGAGAATTTAACACCGTTAATAGTAAATGTCTCATTCCACTCTTTTCCCGTAACTACTATTTCTCCCAATCTGTGTTTAATAATTGGAACATTAGAGTGATGAGTAATATATTTTTTATGTCCCCATCTGGAATGATCTGCATGTCCATGAGATATTATCGCGTGATCTACCGGTTGCCAAGGATCCAAATAAACCCTGGCTTGCTCACAGTAAATTCCCTTATCATTGAACACTAACAATGGATTACTCATAATGCTTCATTTGTTTTAGCTGAAGAAAGTTAGGGAATTTGCTTTTTTTGATAAAGCGATTAAGAAAAGATTAGCGAATGTAGAAGCCCAAATTAATTATGATATAATTGATTTCACATCATTCGAGGTTTATCTATATTTGCAGCATTAAATTATATTATATATGTCATTTGTAGATTTGTTTGACTCGGGAGAGCATTTACGTAATTTAGGTCACTTTGCAGCTATTGTTAACTTAGCAGCAATAGATGGTGAAATAAATGAGCTGGAAGAAGTTCAGCTTCAAAGATTTGCCAGAAAATTGAATATCGATGAATCTGAATATACTAAGGTATTAAAAAACCCTTCTTCGTTTCCAATTCAACCGCCTAATACTGTAGAAAGAAGATTGGAAAGACTTCATGATCTTTTCACCATCATCTTTTCAGATCACAATATAGATGAAGAAGAAGCAGAGCTTATCAAAAAATATGCAATTGGACTTGGTTTTTCTGAAGAATCATCTAAAGCAATCATCAAAAGATCTGTAGATATCTTTAGTGGTCACTTAAGTTTTGACGATTACAGGTATTTATTAAATAAAGACTAGATTCTAGCGATCTTTCGCCGTCATAAATTCTTCAGCTTTTTCTACCATTTTTGTACTTCCACAAAAGAATGGAACTCGTTGATGCAACTCTGTCGGCTTTAGATCCAATATTCTATCAAACCCATCGCTGGCCTTACCTCCGGCTTGTTCAACAATAAAGGCCATTGGGTTACATTCGTATAACAAACGTAATTTTCCAGAAGAATTCTGTGAGCTTTTAGGATAGATAAAAATCCCCCCTTTTATCATATTTCTATGAATATCGCTCACCATAGATCCAATATATCTAGATGTATATGGACCTTCAGGTTTCTCTTCCTGGCAGTATTTAATATAGTCTTTTACCCCTTGTGGAAAATGAATATAATTCCCTTCGTTTATTGAGTAGATCGTTCCAGTTTCAGGAAATTTCATTTGTGGATGAGATAAATACCACGAACCTAAAGCGGGATTTAAAGTAAACCCATTCACTCCGTTCCCTGTAGTATAAACCAACATAGTAGAAGTTCCATAAATAATATATCCGGCAGCAACTTGTTTATTCCCTGGTTGTAAAAAATCCTCTTTAGTCACTGGAGTTCCAACTGGAGTTACTCTTCTATATACAGAAAAAATAGTTCCTACAGAAACATTTACATCTATGTTAGAACTTCCATCCAAAGGATCCATAAGCACCACATATTTATTCTTGTGATCTTTATTATGACCTTCAATAGTTATAAAATCGTCATTTTCTTCGGAAGCGATCCCACAAACAATTTCTCTATTAGTAAGGGTCTTTATAAAAGTATCATTTGCATAAACATCCAACTTTTGCTGGTCTTCTCCCTGAATATTAGTCTCCCCATGAGCACCAATAATGTCCACTAATCCTGCTTTGTTAACTTCGTGATTTACCACTTTTGCAGCAAGCCTAATAGAATTTATCAATCTAGACAGCTCCCCGGAAGAGTAAGCAAAATCCTCTTGATTTTCTATTATAAATTCACCTAAAGTCTGATTTTTCTTGGACATTTTAATGGGATATGATTAAGTTGCGGCAAAAATATCTAAAATATATAAGGTACTATAACGTTTTCGTGTTTTAAATAATTGTAAGTTCCTTATTTTTGAATTAATTAACACGAATATGAAATTTACAATCCGCAAAGCTGAAAAGAAAGACCTTCCACAAATTCTGGAACTAATCCAAGAACTGGCAACCTTTGAAAAAGAACCTGATGCAGTAGAGATAAATGTACAGGATCTTGAAAAATTTGGTTTTGGTACCGATGCGTTTTACACTTGTTTCGTTGCTGAAGCTAATAATAGAATAGAGGGTATTGCTCTTGTATATTTTAGATTTTCTACCTGGAAAGGGAAAGTGGTCCATTTAGAAGATCTTGTAGTTAGACAAGAAATGCGAGGCACTGGAATGGGAAGTGCTTTATATAAGAAAGTGATTGCTTATGCTTTAGAGCAAGGCGTTAAAAGAACAGAATGGGTGGTTCTAGATTGGAACACTCCAGCAATAGAATTTTATGAACGCAGTGGAGCCAAAGTTTTGAAAAATTGGCATATTGTTCAAATGGATGAAAAAGCCATGAAATCTTATATAGAAAGGTAAAACCGTTTTAAGATATTCTCTAAAATGCAAAGCTTCTAAAACCTATAACTAGAATCTTTAGTTGCCAATCTCCAGATAATTATTCACTTTATATTCAGCCATTTAAATCTATAGATGGTAGGACTAATGGGAATACAATCACAAAAAAAATCAGAAATTCAGTTAAAAATTTATACGTGTATATTCAAATTCTACTTTCACATAACTACCATATATAAGAATGGTTTGCTAAATTTGTGAAAAAGCAACAATTATGGAATATACAATTAGAGAAGCACAAAAAAATGATATGCCACAAGTTCTAGAGCTTATCAAAGAACTTGCAGCATACGAAAATGCATCTAATCAAGTAGAAATAGAAGTTGCAGATCTAGAAAAAGAAGGTTTTGAGAACGGAAATTTCAACTGTTTCGTGGCTGAGGTGGATGGTAAAATTCAAGGAATGGCATTGGTGTATTTCAGATTTTCCACTTGGAAAGGACGTACCGTTCATTTAGAAGATCTAATAGTTAAAAAAGAGATGCGAGGTACAGGACTTGGTGGTGCTTTATACAAAAGAGTAGTACAGTATGGCCATGACAATGGAGTAAGACGCGTAGAATGGGTGGTTTCTGAAGGTAATGAAAATGCCATCGAGTTTTACGAAAATACTGGAGCAGATGTTAAGAAAAACTGGTATACCGTGCACATGGACGAAACCGGAATACAAAAAAATATCGAAAAGTAAGAATGGATATATATAAGTTTGGTGGTGCATCAACTAAAGACGCGGCTTCTGTACAGAACGTTTTAAAGGTGCTCAAACTAACAGGGGCAAAAGATAAAGTGATCGTTATCTCTGCAATGGGGAAAATGACTAATGCTTTTGAAGTTGTTATCAAAGATTATTTAAATAATCCAAAAGCTATTCCCGAAAGTCTTTCTGATATTAGATCCTATCATCTTGAAATTGTAGATCAATTATTCCGTTCTAAGCAAGCTCCCATTTATAAAAAGTTAGATGTTTTCTTTGAGGAGATCCAGAATTTCATGGTTCATAATAAATCTACCAAGTACGATTTTGTTTATGACCAATTGGTGTGTTTTGGAGAATTGATATCCTCTACTATTGTAAGTGAATATTTTACAGCCCAAGGGATCGATCATACTTGGTTAGATGCCCGAACCCTCATAAAAACCGATAATATTTATCGAGATGCCTCGGTAAATTGGGAAGAAACTCAAAACAGAATTGCAAACAAGGTTAAAAAAGAGCAACTCTATCTTACCCAAGGATTTATAGGGGGAGACACAAATAATTTTACCACGACTCTAGGTAGAGAAGGGAGTGATTATACCGCTGCCATTTTTGCTTATTGTTTGAATGCAGAAAAAGTGGTTATTTGGAAAGATGTTCCCGGAGTGCTAAACGCGGATCCTCGGGTTTTCGAAAATCCGCAGCTTCTGCATCAAATTTCTTATGAAGAAGCTATAGAATTGGCATTTTATGGCGCTTCTGTAATTCACCCTAAAACACTACAACCATTACAAAGAAAAGAAATACCTCTTTTTGTAAAATCATTTATAGACCCGTCTGGAAATGGAACAGCTGTAAGTAAAGGACAAGCTCTAATCCCAGCAATTCCTTGCTTTATAGTAAAAAAAGGTCAGGTTCTAATTTCATTATCTTCTCTAGATTTTTCCTTCATGGTAGAAGAAAATATCAGTGAGATCTTTAGACTATTTCATCTCTACCAAATAAAAGTAGACCTCATCCAAAATTCTGCTATAAGTTTCGCAGTTTGTATAGACAATAAATTTAATAATCTCGAGAAACTTATTCAGCATTTAAAAGCAAGATATAAGGTGAGTTACACTACAGGGGTTTCTCTTTATACAATTAGACATTTTAATGAAGGAGCTATTGGATCTTTAGAAAAAGATAAAGAAGTATTATTGAAACAAGTAATGCAAAACACCGTTCAAATAGTAACAAAGTCTTAAACTAACTCGAAAATTCTATTCGCTATCTTTGTTAACAATTTAAACAACGCTTAATGGGAATTGTTACCGCGCAGGAAGTTGCCAAAGTTATGAATCTTCAAAAATTAGGACCAATAGGCACTGCTATTGGTTGGATCGTTCTACGAAGCACAAAACTTTCTACTCTAAATAAAGAATACGAATCCAGAAAGAATCTAGATGGAATTACATTTATAAATTCTATTCTGGAAGGTTTTGAGATCGATTTTGAGATCCCCGATAAAGATTTAAAGCGAATTCCGAAAACTGGTGCTTTTATAACAGTTGCAAATCATCCTTTAGGCGGAATAGACGGAATGATCCTTATGAAGATCCTTTTAGATAAACGAAGTGATTTTAAAGTGATCGCTAATTTTCTTTTACATCGTTTAGATCCTTTGAAACCCTATATAATGCCGGTTAATCCTTTTGAAGATCATAAGGATGCAAAATCCAGTTTAGGAGGGATCAAACAAGCGATTGCACATTTAAAAGAAGGTGGAGCATTAGGGATTTTTCCCGCAGGAGAAGTTTCTACTTATAAAGACGAAAAATATATTGTAGATAAACCTTGGGAACCATCTGCTATGAAACTTATACAAAAAGCTAAAGTTCCCGTAGTCCCTATTTATTTTCACGCAAAAAACAGCACTTTCTTTTATCGCCTAGCTAGTATGAGCGATATTTTAAGAACCGCTAAATTACCAAGTGAAATGCTTTCTCAAAAGAAAAGAAAGATCATGGTTCGTATTGGGAATCCTATCTCTGTTGAAGATCAAACTGCAAATCCAAATTTAGAGGCTTTTACAGCATTTTTACGGAGAAAGACCTATATGTTGGCCAATTCTTTTGAAAAGAAAAGCCTTTTTGACAATATTCCAAAAAGTTTAAAACTGCCAAAAAGCCCAAAAAAGATTCCGTTACAGGCGAATCAGGCTTTAATGGAAGAGGAAATAGAAACTTGTAGGAGATTGGATAAACGCCTATTGTCGAGTAAAAATTATGAAGTCTTTTTAGCCAAAAAAGAAGTGATCCCAAATATTCTTACTGAAATTGGAAGATTAAGAGAAATCACCTTTAGAGAAGTTGGCGAAGGAAGCAATAACTCTATAGATCTGGATCCTTTTGATGAGTATTACTATCATTTATTTCTATGGGATAACGATACTAAAAAAATAGCTGGAGCTTATAGAATGGGAATGGGAAAAGAAATTTTTAAAGCCTATGGAATAAATGGCTTTTACCTTCAAGACCTATTTAGATTCGAGCCAGAGTTGTACGATATGATGAGTCAATCTATAGAAATGGGAAGAGCTTTTATCATAAAGGATTATCAATTACGGCCTATGCCTTTATTCTTGTTATGGAAAGGCATCGTTCATTGTACTTTACGTTTCCCAGAACATAAATATCTTATTGGCGGAGTAAGCATCAGCAATAAATTCTCGAATTTCTCCAAGTCTTTAATGATCGAGTTTATGAAGTCTAATTATTACGATCCCTATGTGGCTCAATATATTAGACCGAAAAAAGAATTTAAGGTGAAATTAAATGATGCCGACAAAGACATTGTCTTTGATGAAAGTGAAGCCGATCTAAACAAATTCGATAAAATTATAGATGAATTGGAACCGGAAAGCTTAAGACTTCCCGTTTTAATTAAAAAGTATATAAAACAAAATGCACGGGTAGTTGCCTTTAACGTAGATCCATTATTCAATAATGCTATAGATGGTCTCATGTATATTAAAATAGCAGATCTACCAGAAAGCACCGTTAAACCTGTAATGGAAGAGTTTCAGAAAGAATTGGAACAAAAGCTTAATCATACCTAAGTTTTTGATTATCGTGAGTTGTTAATTTCCTGTTATACCTTCAGCAAAATTGGGAATTGGATGATTTCATAAGTATATTAAAAAACTTTAAAATAAATAAGATGGAAAGAGTATTAGTAGTGGGAGCTACAGGACAGACAGGAAAAAGAATTATAGAAATATTGAATAGCTCTAGTACCTTCGAGCCATATGCAATGATCAGAAAAGAAGATCAGAGACAAATGTTTGAAGATATGGATGTAGAAACTGTAATGGGAGATCTAGAAAAAGATGTAGACCAAACAGTGCAAGGAATGGATAAAGTGATATTTGCTGCCGGTTCTGGTGGAAGTACTGGTGAAGAAAAAACCATTGCAATAGATCAAAATGGAGCGATAAAAATGATAGATGCCTCTAAAAAGGCAAAAGTTAAAAAATTCGTGATGTTGAGTTCTATGGGAGCAGATAAACCTGAATCTAATAAAGATCTAAAAGTTTATTTGGAAGCCAAGCAAACTGCAGATGAACACTTAAAAAATAGCGGACTTTCTTATACTATTGTACGTCCCGGAGCATTGAATGATGATCTAGGATTAGCAAAAGTAAAGCTTGCTGAAAAATTAGATGAAAGTGGTGAGATCTCTCGAGATGATGTTGCCTTTTTATTGGTGATGAGCCTTGCAGATCCTTTGGTTAAAAACAAAACTTTTGAAGCATTAGAAGGAAAAGAGTCTATAAAAAATGCAATTATAGATTTAAGTAGATAACATTTCGACATCCCGATAGCTATCGGGACAATGTGACAAGTTTCAATTTGTTATCCTGAGGGAAATAAAAAATCTCCAAATAGCAGCAATCACGCTCTATTTGGAGATTTTTTTTATGCTATTTATAAGAAAGCTTTATCGTTGGGTTCCCAAAGTTCAATTTTGTTTCCTTCTAAATCCATTATCCAACCAAATTTCCCTTCTTCTACAGATTCTGTTTTACCCAATACTTGAACTCCTTCTGCTTTTAGTGTCTCTAAAAGTTCATCTAGATTTTCAACTCTAAAATTCATCATGAATTCTTTTTTGGAAGGTTCAAAATAACCGGTGTCTTCTTTAAAGGGACTCCATTGCGTAGAACAGTCTTCGCCTTCTTTGTTCTTCCACCAAAAAGTAGAACCCCACTGATCTGTATTTAATCCTAGATGATCACGATACCAATCTTTTACCGCTTTTGGATCTTTGGTTTTAAAGAAAACTCCACCAATTCCTGTAACTCGATTTTTCATTGTCATTATTTTCAGAATTAGATTTCTATAATTTACTTCTTATATCGCTTCTCCAAATTTATCTATGATCTTATAGGCGATAGTAGAAGCCAATTTTCTGTGAGACTCCTCGGTCCAACCTGCAACATGCGGACTTAAAATTACATTTTCAAAAAACATAAGCTCCTTAAGATCGGGAGGGATTTGGTGATCTTGAAATAAATGCTCGAAAGAATCTTTTTCATATTCTAAAACATCTAAACCCGCTCCAAGAATCTTGCCTTCTATAAGCCCTAAAACCAGATCTGCAGTAATTACACTTTTCCCTCTTGCTGTATTTATAAACCAAAAAGGATTCTTGAACTTATTTATAAAGTTCGTGTTTACCATCTTATTTGTTTGCTGTGTCCATGGAGTATGCAAGCTTAATACTTCAGCAGTATTTTGAAGTTCTTCCAAACTCACTTGAGTGGCATTTTCATCTCCTACCCCTTTTAAAATATCGTAACAAAGAACCTTAACATCAAAACCTCTTAGCTTTTTAGCAAAGGCTTTTCCCATATTTCCATATCCAATAATACCAACTGTTTTCCCGTCTAGTTCTATTCCTCTATTATCCTCTCTATGCCAATATCCTTGATGCACTTCCCTATTGGCTTTGGTTAACTTATTAAGAAGAGAAAGTAACATTCCTAAGGCATGTTCCCCAACGGCATTGCTATTCCCTTCTGGCGCTGCAAAAAGTTCAATTCCACTTTCCTTTGCATATTCTACATCTATACTTTCCAAACCCGCACCAACTCTGGCTATAAACTTTAAATTTGGAGCTCTATCTATAAAGTCTTTATCGATCTTAAATCTGCTTCGAATTATAATTCCATCAAACAAATGTTGATTGGCAAGAATATCTTCTTTACAAACATCATAGGCTTCAACATTGTGATAACCTACTTTTTGTAATTCTTTGATCAGTAAAGGATTATTACTATCGGCATGCAGAACTATCATGGTTTCTAAATTTTTGGATACGAATTCACCGTTAACTCACTTTCTACATTACCTGTGTGTTTTACAGAAAGTTTTTCAAAAAGCATCACATGCACCTCTTCATCGTTCTTCGTCATTGGGCAATGCTCTACACCTTTAGGAACTACTATTAGTTCACCTTCCTTAACTTCCACCGTTTTGTCTCTAAATTGTATATATAAAGTGCCTTTTATAACTTGAAATAATTCATCTTCCTCCTCGTGGGTATGCCAGATAAATTCGCCTTTGAGTTTTGCAAGTAACACTTGCATATCATCTACCACGGCTATTTGATGCGGATTCCAATTTTTACTGAATTTTTCAAATTTAGAATTGATATTAATACTTTTCATAGAAACAAATAATGATGTGAGGTAAAAAAAGCTCCGGCCGGAGGGGTTGAAGGTTGCTTCTACTAAGTTAGAAACCTAAAATGATTTTCGCAATACTAAAATAAATTAATATTCCGCAAATATCATTACTAGTAGTAATAAAGGGTCCTGTTGCCATCGCAGGGTCTATTCCCTGTTTATCTAAAATAATAGGTACGAATGTTCCTATTAAAGATGCGATCACTATAACTGAGATCAAGGAAATCCCAATAGTTAACCCAAAGGTAAGGTCGAAGCCTAGTAAAAAGATGCCACCTACAGTTAGTAATATCGCAAGCACCACCCCATTAAAGAGACTTAAAACGATCTCTTTTAAAAGTCTATTTAGTAAAGAACCCTTTAAACTTTTGTTAGCCAAACCTTGCAAGACAATTGCTGAAGATTGTACTCCAACGTTTCCTGCCATCGCAGCAATTAAAGGAACAAAAAAGAATAATGCTGCATGTTCTTTCATCGCATCATCAAAAGTTCCTAAGACAGAAACACTAATAAATCCTCCAAAAAGCGCTAAAACAAGCCAAGGTAAACGCGCTCTGGTAAGCAACCAAATACTATCATCTGCCTCTACATCTTCAGAAATACCCGCTGCCATTTGGTAATCTTTCTCGGCTTCATCCTTTACAAAATCCAAAATATCATCAATAGTAATTCTACCAACGAGTCTTCCCATTTCATCTACAACTGGAATAGCTTCCAAATCGTATTTCTGCATGATCCTAGCCACTTCCTCTCCCGGCGTATGCACGTTTACATAATCCACCTGCGGGATGTACACGTCGCTTATATGTGCCTTACTTGGGGCGGTAAGCAAATCCTTTAGGGATAATCTTCCTTTTAGTTTATTTCTATCGTCCACTACATAAATAGAGTGAACTCTGGTTACGTTCTCTGCCTGATTTCGCATTTCGCTCATGCAACCTGTAACGTTCCAATTTTCATTTACTTTCACTAATTCCTTGGCCATAAGACCACCGGCAGAATCTTCATCATATCGAAGTAATTCTACAATATTATCTGCATGCTCTTCATCTAAGATCTGGGCAATAACCTTTTGTTGACGCTCTTCAGAAAGTTCAGAAATAATATCTGCGGCATCATCGGTGTCCATTTCTTCTAGTTCCTCGGCAATTTCCTTTGGAGATAAACTATCTAAAATACGCTCCCTTACCCCTTCTTCCAGCTCCATTAAAGCTTCTGAAGTTTTTTCGCTATCCAGTAATTTTACGATATAGGTAGCCTCTTCAATATCTAATTCCGAAAGGATCTCGGCGATATCTGCAGGGTGAACTTCCTCTAAATGCAATAGCAGTTCCGCATCGTTCTTTTGTTCGATGAGGTATTCAATTTTTTCAATTAATTCTTCACTTAATTCAAATTGCATCCTGCTGAATTTTTTCTGTAAGTTCTATAAACTCCTGAACACTTAACTGCTCTGGTCTTTGCCCAAAGATAACATCTTCCCTTAAATTATCTGATAATTCGAAGGTTTTCAAACTATTTCTCAAGGTTTTCCGGCGTTGCTGAAAAGCAGTCTTAACCACTCTAAAGAATAAAGCCTCATCACATGAAAGTGTGAAATTTTCTTTGCGTTTTAATCTTATCACTCCACTTTCTACTTTTGGAGGCGGATTAAAAACTGTGGGTGGCACGGTAAATAAATAATCTACTTCAAAAAATGCCTGTGCAAGTACAGATAGAATCCCATAGGTTTTATTTCCATGAGGTGCCGCTATTCTTTGGGCAACTTCTTTTTGGAACATTCCAGCAAACTCAGGGATAAGCTCCCTGTTCTCTAGAGTTTTAAAAACTATTTGTGTAGAAATATTATAAGGGAAATTTCCAATAATGGCATAAGGTTCTTTTTCAAAAATCTCGCTAATATCGGTCTTCAAAAAATCTTTCTCAAGGATCTTGCCTTCCAGTTGAGGATAGTTTTCACCCAAATAAGCAACACTATCTCTGTCTATTTCTATAACATGAAGATTTATGTCCTTCTTAATTAAATACTTAGTAAGAACACCCATTCCTGGGCCTATCTCTAATACATTCTTATAACCTTCATAGCCAAGAGATTCTGCAATTTTATCTGCAATTCCCTCATCGGTAAGAAAGTGTTGTCCCAAGTGTTTTTTTGCTCTAACATCGCCATCTGCACTAAAAGCGGCTTTCCCGGGAGCATATTTACTTTGCTTAAATTTATTATCCTTTGAATTGAAAGGGTTCTTGTGATTCTTTTTCATGCAGGGGTTTTTTACTGCTAACTATAATAAATAAAGTACAGCTTATTGCTCACTTACAATTTCCATCTCGGTTCTAAAGGCTACGAACTTACCTTCAAAGGGTTTCGATCTTGCTCTTAATGTTGCAGCATTCTCTTCATAATATTTTTGCAACATTGCTTTACTCTCCGTAGTAAATTGAACAGAATAAGTGATTCCGCCCATTTCTTCATTTACCATCACTCTACTCATCAAGGCTTTTTTAAATTTCCCTGTTTCCAACATCTCAGGAATATGCTCAGATTTCATCCAGTTAACCCATTCGTCGTGTATGTCCTCTTGGATATTTATGGTTACGTTATATATATACATGCAATATTTTATTAATCGTTAAGTGCTTTCTTTTCAAATACTTTTTGTGGATCTTAACTTATCCATGGCTTTGTGCTGGCAAATTTAAGCAAACTTCTAAGAGCTAGGATTGACAATCTAAATACTTATTTAGACTAAGCGAAACTATCTCTTAATTTATCACTCTAGTTCGTCTCCTCGTAGAGCACGGAATTTTTTACGCGCATCTACATAATAGATACTATCTGGAAAATTAAAAATGATCTGCTCGTAATATTGTTTCGCCTGTTCAGGATTTTTTAATTGATCCTTATATAATTCTGCTAACAAAAAAGTAGCATTATCTGCTAGGATATCCTTTCCATAAAATTCCAAGATCTTTAAATAATTATTTTCCGCCTGTTTCCAGTTTTCAGACATTTTAAATAATTCTGCCTGCTTTAACAGAGCTTCATCTTCAATTTTCTCTCCTTTATGATTTTGCAAGATATCATTTAACACCTCAATTGCCTCTTCTGTTTTATTCTGAAAAGCTAACAGATCAGCTTTTGCATATAATTTCAAAGCAGTTTGAGTAGAATCTTCTAGGCTATTTTCCTTGATAAGCAAACTCAACTCCAGCGCATCATTTGCAATTAATTGAGTGGTAGAAGCTTTTAACACATTTAACTGAGTAAGCGCCCAATTAAAATCTCCCTTAAAATAACTCGTTTTTGCCACCTTAAATCTTGCGTTTTGAGCGATCTCATTATTCTTTACTAAGCTTTGAATTTGGGAATAATAGATTAGCGCCTGATTGAATTTTTGATCCAACACAAGAATATCTGCCAGAGTCATCTTGATAGCTGCTTGCTGAAAATTATTTAGCTGGCTTTTAGAAAGCGTATCCAATAACTGCTTGGCCTCACCAATCTCCCCCACTCTAAAAGCTAGGAAATTGGCGAAATCTATTTGAATTGCCATGGTCTCCAAACCTGTTCCGAATTCTAAAAGCACTTTCTCATAATCCTTTTTAAGTTCTTTGAAATCTGACTCTTTTACAGTGCTCAACTTCATATCCAGTAATAATTGATTGGCTTGAATAAGTATGGTTGGCGAAGTAGTTTCAGCAATAATAAATGAAACTATTTCTTTAGCTGTTTCAATATCATCTTCAGACTTTGCTATAACCGTAAGCTGAATGATACGTTGTAGATCTTGATTGTTCCTTTTAAAGATCGCTTTCTCCTGAAGAAAAGCTTTGTCAAAATCTTTTTGCTGAATAAAAAGCCAGGCCAATAATTCGCTATAAGTAAGATCCTGAGTTTTTTGAAGCTTTTGAAGCAACTGTTTCCTAAGCGCGATATTTGCCAAATTAGAAGCATCTTCTAAGATGTACCTATCAAATTCCCGCATTAAGCTAATGCTCATATCGGGCTGCTTTGTAATTAGTTCTAAATAAGCAGCAAACATCTCATCTAATTTCCCTTGTTCTCCATAAATTCTAGCCAAAGGAAGCTCAAAATTCATTTCTGGATTTAGCTGCATCCCTAGAACATACGCCTGTTCTGCATAATCTAGTAAACTATATTTTTCAAAATTTCGAGCGATAGAATATGCGTAATTTGACTTTTCATTTAAAGCATTTAGAGCTTCTGTATATAGCTTTTTAGCAAATTCTGGCTTGTTCTGCAGCTCAAAATTATGACCTAATTCAATTAAAATGCTCGGATTATTATTGGTGACTTTAAGTCGTTCTTGCAATAAAACCTCGGCTTCATCAAAATTTTCTAGCTGTTGGTGAGAGTTCACCAAACCCATAAAATAGTTAGAATTTCCAGGTGATTCCTTTACTAAATTCTGATAGACGCTAAGAGCTTTGGCATATTCACCTTGATCCAAAAATTTTTGTGCCAATTCATCTGATTGACAAAAAACGCTCTGAATACCTATAAAAAATAAGGCTATATATAAGAAACACCGCATTTTGTAAAGATAACAAAATGCGGTGTTTGGAAATAACTATATAAATAAAACCCTATTAAGGGATTAATCGATCATTGAAAATCCGGTATACTTAACCAATACTTCAGGAACTTTAATTCCATCGGGAGTTTGATAATTCTCAAGAATTCCGGCTAACACTCTTGGCAATGCCAATGCACTTCCATTTAAAGTATGCACCAATTCCTTTTTTCCTTCTTTATCTTTATACCTCAACTTTAATCTATTTGCCTGAAAGGTTTCGAAGTTAGAAACAGAACTTATTTCTAACCATCTATCCTGAGCGGTAGAAAACACCTCGAAATCATAAGTTATTGCAGCTGTAAATCCAAGATCTCCAGCACACAACCTTAATATTCTATATGGTAACTTTAGATCTTGTAAAAGATCTTTTATATGATCTACCATCCCATCTAAGGCTGCATAAGAGTTCTCTGGTTTTTCAACTCGTACGATTTCAACTTTATCAAATTGATGCAACCTATTCAATCCTCGTACATGTGCTCCGTAAGACCCAGCTTCTCTTCTGAAACATGGAGTGTGACCAGTACAAGAAATTGGCAGATCTGCTTCAGTAAGCATTCTATCTCTAAAAAGATTGGTCATTGGCACCTCTGCAGTAGGGATTAGATAAAGATCATCTTCTGTAACATGATACATTTGCCCTTCTTTATCTGGTAATTGCCCGGTTCCAAATCCTGATGCTTCATTAACTAATAATGGCAATTGATATTCTGTATAACCAGCATCTACAGCTTTATCTAGAAAATAAGTGATCAAAGCTCGTTGTAATCTTGCTCCTTTACCTTTATACACAGGAAAGCCTGCCCCGGTAATTTTATTACCAAGCTCAAAATCTATAATGTCGTATTTTTTCGCTAATTCCCAGTGAGGCAAAGAACCTTCTGCTAATACCGGAATATCTCCTTCTTTAAAGATCTCCTCATTATCATCTTCTGTAATACCTTCAGGAACCAGATCGTTGGGAATATTAGGAACGGTATAAAGCAATTGCTCTAACTTAGCAAGGGTTTCATTAAAACTATCTGAAAGTGCTTTAGACTTATCTTTTAATTGAGAGGTTTTCTCTTTTAAGATATTCGCTTTTTGCTGTTCTCCAGATTTAAACAACATCCCAATTTCTTTGGAAAGCTGATTGGATTCGGCCAAAGTTTCATCTAATTGCGTTTGTGTGGAACGGCGAGATTCATCTAATGTTAAGATCTCTTCAAAGATCTCTTCAGCATTAAAATTCCTCTTTTTTAGGGCTTTAATATATCCCTCTTTATGCGCTCTAATATTGCTAACTTGTAACATAAGGCCAACTAATTTTTAGTAAGCAGCAAATGTAACAAAAGCAAGTAAAAATATCAGTCTAATTTAGAAGGTAAAATCCAGTCGTGGTGCTTAAAGTGATGCCACTTCTCATTTGCAAGATCTACTTTTGGATCTATAAATTGTTGGTAAGGTCTACCATTCACACTCACCTTAGAATCTACAAACACCTGCACATCTTGACCTTTTTTAGCATATTCACGTTTTAATCGCTGTGAAAATTGCCAGATCATATCGGGCTTAGAACTTATTGCCCCCAGTTGTTTTTTAGATAAAAACTTTGTTTTATCTATAAAATCAACTTTTTTAGTGTCTTTATCTACTACCCTAAAAGCGCTTCTCCCACTTTTACTACGCAGCATCATTCTCCAGGAAAGTCGGTGCCCTTCCTCTGTCCATAACACATCGTCTTCATAAAACCAATGTCTTAGTGGCAATCCTATTTGAAAAATGAACCAAATAGAAAGGACTGCTAAAAAAGCATTTCTATACTTCGGAATAACGACTTCTTTCTCATCGTAATATTTCTTTTTCCCTCTTAGAAACCATTTGTTTATTTTTTCAGCAGGGAAAAAGAACAAGATGAATGCGAGTGAGAGATATGGGAAAATCCCAATATGAAAAATAAAACTATTAAATAAGTGAAAGAAAATAGCTGCTATAAATATTGGAAGTCGAGTTTTTCTATATAATAGCAAGGGTATTATTAAAAGATCAAATAAAAATCCAAACCAAGAAATGGTGAAATGTGTCCATTTTTGCTGAAGCAACTCTCCCACTAACCAATAATCTGCTTTAGATTTCATTAATATCGCAGGAAATTCTCCTGTAAACCAATCTGGATAAAGTTTTGCCACCGATGCATAGGTGTAAACGATCCACATTTGAAACACAATAAAGAGCCAAACCCAACGCGGCATTGAAATTTCCCGAAGCGAGGCATTTCTCCAAGCATCTATAGAAACATTTTTATGAGCTGGTAAAAAGAACATAATACCACATAAAAGCATTAATAGATAATAATGGTTGTTATAGGAGGATTTTTGCATTAGATAGACAGATGCCCACATAATTCCATAACAAAAAATACTAAACCTATATTTATAACCTACCATAACTAATAAGCCAAACAAGCCCATTAATCCATAATAGTAAAGCATTCCATTACCAGGCAGAGGTTGTAAAAATTCGAAACCAATAAAATTAAAAGTCTCCTGAGGTTCTATAAGTGTGCGTTTTACCCAGCCTGTAGCAATACTGCCAAAAGCCTCCAATGCTGTTAATAATCCAAAAAACACCCGAAAAACTACAAGTGCAGAATTATCTATACGGGTGAAAAGGAACCTATTCAGCATAGTTATCTTTAATAAACTGTGAACTAAAAGCCTCGTCTTGTTTCATTGCTATCTTTAATGCATCTATAGAATCGAAATTCTTTTCGTCTCGAATTCTAGCAAGCAATTGGATCTCCAACTTTTGTCCGTAAAGATCCTGATCTAATAAGAAAAAATAAGTTTCTATAGTTTGCTCTGTACCTCCAACTGTAGGATTTGTCCCAATATTCATCATCCCAAAATATGGGATCTCATCTATAATTGCTCGAGCTATGTATACCCCATTTTTCGGGATGAGTTTATAATTTTCTTCGATTTTTAAATTCGCGGTTGGATATCCAAAACCTTTACCCAGACCTTTTCCTCTAACTACCGTTCCATTTAGCATAAAGGGTTTCTTAAGAAAGCGATTTGCTTTTTCTACCTTTCCTTCCATCAATGCTTTTCTGATCTTGGTAGAACTCACCGCAACATCTTCTATCTCTTGTTTTCCAATTTCCTCTACCTCAAAATCATATTCTTTCCCGAATTCTTTTAAGGTATTTATATCTGCGGTTCTATTCCTTCCAAATCTATGATCGTAACCTATAATGATCTTTTTGGCATTTAGTTTATTCACCAAAATATCGCGCACGAATTCTTGTGCAGTAAGTCTGGAAAATTGATGCGTGAAAGGATGAATGATAAGATGATCTATCCCAGAATCTGAAAGTATCTCCTTACGCTCGTCTATGGTATTAATGAGTTTAATATCGCTTTCTTTTTGCAATACCATTCTTGGATGTGGAAAAAAGGTAAGTATTGCCGATTCCATATTGCTAAGTTTAGCAGTATTCACCAGCTTTTCTATTATTTTTTGATGTCCAGCATGTACCCCATCAAAAGTACCAATGGTTATTACCGTTGGAAATTCACTTTTAAAAGTATATGCTCCTAAATGTTCTTTCAAGTGACTCTTATTTACCGTTAAAAGTATTCATTGTGATGTTTATTCCTGCGGTTCCGAAAGACTTAATAAGTTCGGCTGCTTTTTCTAATCGTTCTGGAAGCTGTTTCTCTTCTTCTAAAGACCATTCTCCCAACACATAATCTACCTGTCGTCCTTTAGAAAATTCATCGCTAATCCCAAATCTAAATCTGTTATAGGTTGCAGTATTTAACTGCAGTTGAATATCTTTTAATCCGTTATGTCCCCCATCGCTTCCTTTGGTTTTAACGCGAATAGCTCCAAAATTAAGATTAAGATCGTCTGTTACCACTAGTAAATTCTCTAAAGGGATCTTCTCCTTGGTAAGCCAATAATTCACCGCTTTCCCACTAAGGTTCATGTATGTACTAGGTTTTAGAAGAATAAAAGTTCTTCCCTTGAACCTGAAACTTGCAATATCCCCCAATTTATCAGTTGCGAATGAAACCCCCTCTTTTTCAGCTAAATAGTCTACTACTTTAAAGCCTATATTATGCCTTGTGTTGTGGTATTTTGGACCTATATTTCCCAGCCCAGCAATCAAAAATTTCTTCATAGGGTCTACTTCTTCCTCTGATGGTTTTTTACTAAATATTCTTCCGAAGAATGCCAACATGGAGTTTGTTTTGGTAAAGATAAAATTAATAATATTCTTCGCCTTACCAATTTTAGATGAGACTTTTAATAATTGATTTTTAATCGCTTCAGAAATAAGATTTAAAACGCAAATCGAATTATTTTTAAATAAAAAAGCATTCCGAATCCCGACTGAATCGGAACTGGAATGCTTTTAAATTTTATGCTAAGTGAAAGATTACTCTTTTACAGCAGCAGCATCATCTACCTCAGTAGCTGGTACTTCATCTGCAGCAACTTCATCTTCATCTTCATCAAGTTCAGCAGTAATATTACGAGATGTCTTAACTTGACAAACTACAGTATTATCTGGGTGATTGATTGTGTAACCATCATTTGATAAAGCAGTTACATATAATTTGTTTCCAATCTTAAGAGAGGTCACATCGGCTTCAATAAAATCTGGAAGATTTCCTGGAAGACCTTTAACTTTTAAACGACGTAAGTTGTAACGTAAAACTCCACCATTTTTAACTCCACGTGCAGTACCTTTAGTATGTACAGGAATTTCCATAGTGATTTCCTTATCGTCAAATATTTGATAGAAATCCATGTGTAGGATAGCATCGGTTACCGGGTGAAATTGGATGTCCTGAAGAACAGCATCAATTTTCTCCCCACCTTCCAAAGTAATTACCACAGTATGCACATCTGGTGTGTATACAAGGTTTTTGAAGGCAATTTCATCTGCTGAAAAATGTAATGGTTCGCCTCCTCCGTATACTACGCAAGGAACCTTTCCAGCATTACGTAAGGCTTTAGTAACTTTCTTACCTACGCTTTCTCTTTTAGATCCGTTGATCGTGATTGATTTCATTATAAAAAATTTTAGTGTGCAAAGGTGCGACTTTTTTTGATAGTATAAAATACTGAAATGGAATTATTTAAATGCCGTTTCAATTTAGCTATCCATATAAGTTATAGCCCTTGCAACCTATTACATAATAAATTTTGAGCTGATAGATTTATTATTGTGTACCCGATTCATTACATCTGCAAATAGATCGGCACAGCTTACAACTCTAATCTTATCGCATTTTTGTTTTAATGGAATAGAATCTGTTACAATTAATTCTAATAACTGTGATTTTTCTATCCTATCATAGGCCTCTCCAGAAAGTACAGGATGAGTACAAATAGCTCTTACGCTAATTGCTCCTTTTTCCATCATAACATCTGCAGCTTTAGTAAGGGTTCCGGCAGTATCTACCATATCATCTACCAATACTACATTTTTTCCAGTTACATCTCCTATAAGTTCCATGTGTGAGATCACATTTGCCTTAGCGCGTTGCTTATAACATATAACTACATCACTTTCCATAGCTTTAGAATAAGCATATGCTCTTTTAGAGCCACCCATATCTGGGGAAGCGATCGTAAGATTTTCTAGATTTAAGCTTCTTAAATAAGGCAAGAAGACAGTAGATGCAAATAAATGATCTACCGGTTTTTCAAAAAATCCTTGAATTTGATCTGCATGAAGATCCATGGTGATTATTCTAGTTGCTCCCGCAGTTTCTAAAATACTAGCAACCATTTTAGCTGCAATTGGAACTCTAGGTTTATCTTTGCGATCCTGTCTTGCCCATCCAAAATATGGCAGAACTGCAGTAATATGTCTAGCTGAAGCTCTTTTAGCTGCATCCAACATTAATAACATTTCCATTAAGTGATCTGCTCCTGGATGTGTAGACCCAATAATGAAAACACGAGAACCTCTAACAGATTCTTCGAAAGATGGTTGGAATTCTCCATCACTATAAGTACTCGTTATTACATTTCCCAGTGGTGCGCCGTAGGCTACAGCTATTTTTTCTGCAAGTGCTCTACTTTGGGTGCAATTAAAAATCTTGGCTTCGGGAATTACATTTGGCATGAGGTGTTGTGTTATAGGGTTAAATTAAGGTTTTGTTGTGTGCCCCAAATTTAGAAATTTATTCCCTGCCATTACCAAAGGAAAGCTTAGAATGTTCTTAAAATTTAAAAATTCTGATTATTCCAGTTCATAATCCCTAAATGCTGTAATCCAATACATTAATAAATAAAAAGCTACCTAAAAAAGTAAAAGGAAAATGTTTTTTGACTATTTATCCTTCTAAGTAATAGTTAATGTTGCTAGTGAGACCACTTCAATTTTAATGTGTTTTTTTTTAGTTTTAAAGTTCTATAATTACAAAATATCCTAATTTAAAAAAGCATGTTACTTATATTTAATAGGCTTAAGTAAAAAGTTCGGCTTAAAAATTGTAGATAACAAAAGCAAACATCTAACCTTCGGTTGCCCTACCTTCTGAAATATTAATTAAATCTTCAATTATGAAATTAATTTACATTCTAGTATTCTTCATTAGCATTAATATTCAAGCAAAAACTATTACAGGAATAGTCACCGATGATCAGGGATTACCATTACCTGCCGTAAATATTATCGTTGAAGGCTCTGCAAATGGTGTTCAAACAGATATAGATGGAAAATATTCTATAGAGGCAGAAGAAGGTGATATACTGGTATTTAGTTTTATAGGACTAAAAATGAAAAAACTAACTGTAGGAAATAAAACAGTACTAAATGTGGTATTAGAGAATGATAATTCCAGCCTTGATGAGGTAATAGTCTCTGGTTATTCAAAACAAATTAAAATTAGAGGAGTCTCTAGTTTTAGAGAACATATCACTGCAAATGAATCTTATAAAGAAATAGAGGAAAACAAATTCAAATTAGTAAAAACTTCTCCCCTTTCCACCTTTTCTATTGATGTAGACAAGGCGGGTTATAGCAATATTAGAAGAATGATCAATACTGGTAGTGAGATCCCAAAGGATGCTGTAAAAATCGAAGAAATGGTGAATTATTTCAATTACGATTATAAGCAACCAAAAGGAAATGATCCATTCTCCATACAAACAGAACTCATACAAACTCCTTGGAACAGCGACACCAAACTCGTGAAGATTGGAATTAAGGGAAAAGAGATTCCTCTGGATAATGTACCTCCATCTAATCTTGTTTTTCTATTAGATGTGTCTGGATCTATGGGCCAACCAAATAAGCTTCCGTTATTGAAATCGGCCTTCAGCTTACTTACAAATCAACTAAGAGAGCAAGATAAGATCTCAATAGTGGTTTATGCTGGTGCTGCAGGAATCGTTTTAGAACCAACATCTGGAAACCAGAAAAATAAAATAAAAGAAGCATTAAATAAATTAAATGCTGGCGGATCTACTGCTGGTGGCCAAGGAATAGAACTTGCTTACCAAATTGCACGCGATAACTTTATTAAAAACGGAAATAACCGTGTTATACTTGCTACCGATGGAGATTTTAATGTGGGATTGCAAAGCGACAGTGCAATGAAAGATTTAATAATAGAGCAGAGAGAAAGCGGCGTTTTTTTAACCGCTCTTGGCTTTGGAATGGGAAATTATAAGGATTCTAAACTGGAAACACTCGCTCAAGCTGGAAATGGTAATCATGCCTACATAGATTCTATGCAAGAAGCCCAGAGAGTTTTAGGAACCGAGTTTGGCGGCACTATGTATACCATAGCTAAGGACGTAAAGATTCAAGTTGAATTTAATCCAGAGAATGTTGAAGCTTTCCGATTAATAGGCTATGAAAACAGATTATTGAATGATGAAGATTTTAAAGATGACAAAAAAGATGCGGGGGAATTAGGCAGCGGACATAATGTTACTGCAATCTATGAGATCATTCCGCATGGTAGTAAAAGTGACTATTTAAAAGTCGTAGACGATTATAAATACAGTCAACAGGTTTCTAAAGGCAAGAATTCTGAAGAATTATTAACAGTGAAATTTAGATATAAGGAACCTACTGGCAAGAAAAGTAAAGTGATAGAAAGTATCGTAAATACCAGTTCGGAAAAAGCTCCCTCTGAAGATTTTAATTTCATATCGGCCGTAGCTCTTTTCGGAATGAATCTCAGGGAATCTGAATTTACCAATGGAAAAAACCTAGCTATGGTATTGAAGCTCGCTGAAAACGGAAGAGGTAAAGATAGCGAAGGATATAGAGCTGAATTCATTAGACTTGTGAAAAGCTATGAAAGTATGAATGAAAATTTAGCAGAAGATAATTAAGACCCTCATTATCCTAAATGAGGATTATTTAATGCTTCTAATAAATCTAAATTTTAGATCTATCCACTCTATCTATATGGCTTACTGAAGGTAAATCTCATAAATACAATTAGGTACATTTATTAAAAATGTTCATGATTATTTAGATTAACTATTTCTAAAAAAATTGTTAAGCGAATAAATAATTATGAACTTCCATGTATCTTGTTCAAAATTTAAAAACAACCTATGGCTTCAGGCTTTTTTGCACTTTTAGATGATGTTGCAGCACTTATGGATGATGTTGCAGTAATGGGGAAATTAGCTGGTAAAAAAACTGCCGGCATATTGGGTGATGATCTGGCCGTTAATGCGGAAAAAGCTTCGGGCTTCATATCTTCTCGGGAAATACCAGTTTTATGGGCTATTACAAAAGGTTCTCTCCTAAATAAACTAATTATCCTACCCTTGGCCTTCTTACTAAGTTGGTTATTACCATCCGCTATCACAGTAATTTTATTACTAGGAGGTTTGTACTTGGCTTATGAAGGTGCTGAAAAAATTTATGAATGGATATTTCCTCATCATCATGAAACAGCAAAACCAGAACTAAAAGAAATCACCAAAGAAGAAGCTTTAAGTTTGGAGAAAGAAAAAATAAAATCGGCGATCATAACAGATTTTATACTTTCCGTAGAAATAGTGATTATAGCTTTAGGTACTGTAGCAAGTGAAGCTTTAAATATTCAAATTATTGTTGTTACTATTATAGCCTTAGTTGCCACAGTTGGTGTTTATGGAATTGTTGCACTAATTATTAGAATGGATAATTTTGGGGCAAAACTTATATCATTAAATGATAGAAATGATAGTATTTCGGATATTATAGGAAGGTTTCTAGTAAATGCATTACCAATAGTTATTAAGAGTCTCTCTGTAATTGGTACTATAGCACTTCTACTAGTTTCTGGTGGGATTTTTGTGCATAACACGCCTTATTTTCATGGTTTTACTGAAAATATTCCTAGTATAATAATTGAGTTTCTGGTGGGGTTAGTTGTTGGTATAGTTGTTTTACTAATAATTAAACTTTTAATTAAGGTTTGGACTAAATTCTTTAAACCCTCTACTTAAGGACTTTATATAAAAGATGATTTTAAATTTTTTATGTAGGCTTTAAATAGCTTATGAATATACGGATGAAAAAAACATCCGATTATTGATAATTTTTAATCAGATTGTTCCATTCCATAGATTTTAAAGTGGCGATAAGTACTGGGTTAATTTCTCCCACAAGCATCGATCCTTTCGGAAAACTATAACTGTAATAATCTCTTTTTAATGTCTGCTGAAGGACCTCAAGCTCATCATTCAAATTTCTTCTGTCGATTTCGAATTTTAATATAGGCTGATCATAAACAAACAAAGCAGACTCTTTATCCTGAATTTTTTGAATCCCCTCCTTTTCGTTTGCTACTTCTTCACTTCTAATGTTATATTGATTAAGAAGTTCTTGCGCACTTGATCCGGCTACCGTAATTACTTCAAAATTATCCAAATCCTGAATATTATTTATCTCGTCTGAAATATTTTGAACCGTAAGTGAAGATGCTATTCCCGCGGTTAAACTAGAGATCATTATTATTGCCATAAACATCCAAATAAGCCCAATAAAGCGACCACCAAAGGTTTTAGGTGATTTATCCCCGTATCCCACAGTAGTCATAGTTACAGCGCTCCACCAAAAACCATGGAAAATTCCTTTTACCCCATCTCCAAATTCTTCATTATTTTTTTTTCTTTCAAATAGCCATACAAGAAACCCAAAAAGAAGAATTACTCCTAAAAGAATTAGTATAGCCGATAAAAATTTCCAGCTAAACATGTTTACAAGATAAGACCAAATCATGGTTTCACTTTTTTTTGCGATACCCGTATAGGAAATGAAATATGGTTGGGAGAAATCCAAGCGTTTCATTCTTGGATTTGTCACCGTCACAGGATTAATACTTAAATCTACCTCATTATTTTCAACGGCCTCCATTAAATGTATAAGTGAAGGGTAGGTTTTATATTCATATTCCAAGTTGAGAGTTTCATTAACCAGTTCCCACGAGGCAATACTTAATCCAGAAAATTCATTACCCTCTTTTACTATAAATGGAGGTGTTTCAGTAATACCTATAACAAGTTTACCATTTACGCCTGGAGATTGTATTGAATCTATTTCCTGTGCCATCCCTATTTCTGAAAAAAAGAAAATGCTGAATATACATAGGCTAATTATAGATTTCATAATCCAAGTTTAAGTGAAATCCCAAAATATGCTTTTTTTTTGGCTGAAGCTAATTAAAAGCTATTTCAACAATTACTGCTTTAATTTTGTATTCAGTAAAGGATGTAAATTTAATACAACTTTATATTTTCCAATTTCTATAAAAGCCCTAATACATTATCTTTGTTTTAATAATTTTTCATAAAATGGAAGAAGAAAAAAAAGATATTTATCAAACTGCCGAAGTAATCTTACTTATTATAAAATACGAAGGGGAGATTGAGGATATTATAGAATATCCATCAGAATTTGAAGCCGCTTATAAAGAGTTGCTTCAATATAAGATCATTAAACAAGGTGATGGTAAATACCTACCTGATGTTAATTTCACTAAAGCTCAAGAACTGGGTTTTAGAAAATATATCGAGCAAAGTAACAAACCATCAAAACTCAAACAATACATTACCAGCAAACCAACTTTAGGAGTTTTAGCTGGGGCGGTTTTAGTTACTGCAGCTTATCTTATGCGGACTGAGAAAAAGTATACTCATTAAATAAAGAAGTTAACTGAAAAGTTCTAAATATCGAACTCTGAATCTCGCAATACTTATTTGGGAATTTCCTTTTTCTGATTTATAGATTATTCAGTAAAAATTCTTTTTGGCCATGAAATCTTTCATTCTAGAATCATGTTCTGCGACGTCACAATTATGGATTTCTGACAATTTAATTCCTAGGTACTTATCTTTAATTTTAAAAGCAGAAATTTCTTCTTTATTGACCAGGAATTTTTAATAGATATCATAAAATCTATTACTAATAATATCCAGATTGCGATTTACTGATTTGGCTTCGACTGAAGATCCACGATTTCTATTCGCTTTTGAATTCCATCGATTTTGTCTATAATAATCCATTATAAAATCTGAAGATTAAATATTTGGAATATAATAGAATGAAAAAATGTTCTCCTATAATAGGAGGGTTTACTCTAGCCGTATTTGCTGTACTATTAGTAATCATTAAATTCCGCTAAAGTTAAAACAAGTTAAAATTCCGACTAAATCATTTATTAAGAAGCAATTATCATCATAAAATCCAAATGAGGATTAATACGCCATTATTAAAATTATTTCCGAATCATTGATGATTTCATCATTAAACACTTCTTAAATTTTATAAATTAAGAAATGTTTTAACATATCAATAACTTTTCAAAAGTTATAATTCTTTACTTTTAAAAATATTGACTAGCCTCCCTAAAACCTTGTTTATGAAAGATATAGATAAATGGAATGAAGCTGTAGATCCAGATAATTTAAGTGATGACGAGAATATGATTCTCGATGCTATGGGACTTAATGGAAGTTCAAGAAGGAAATTCTTAAAACAAGTGTCCGCAGCAAGCTTAAGTATTTACGCTTCTTCTTTTTTTACTTCAGAATTATTTGCCAACACTATGAAAGACTTGCCAGAAAAAACAACAGCACTCTTAAATGAGATTAAAGTAAATATTAAGGTGAATGATATGGTTAAGCCATTAACCTTAGACTCCCGAACTTCTTTGCTTGATGCACTTAGAGAAAGACTTGGATTAACAGGTACAAAAAAAGGTTGTGATCATGGGCAATGCGGTGCTTGCACTGTAATTATAGACGGAAAACGCAATCTTTCTTGCCTTACACTTGCAGCCACCTGCGAAGGAAAAGAGATCACTACAGTAGAAGGATTAGCGAAAAATGGCGAAATGCATCCAATGCAGCAGGCATTCCTAAAACATGATGGCTTCCAATGTGGATATTGTACTCCAGGACAAATATGTTCTTCTGTAGCACTATTAGAAGAAGCCAAAAATGGAGAAGTAAGTTATGTAACCGAAGATCTTAAGAAAGTTCAATCTGGTTTAAGCCTTTCCGAAGAAGAAATTAGAGAAAGAATGTCTGGAAATATTTGTAGATGTGGTGCCTACAATAATATTGTACAGGCCTTTAAAGAAGTGCATACCGGAAATGATGAAATGCCAACTTGGGAATTTGCTACACAGGAACAAATGGATAAAGCCAAGAATGCTTAAAAAATGCAAATTATCCTTATAACCAATGAATTTGAACATTTCAAGACTTTAAAATTAATCAACCATGAGACCATTCACTTATACCAGGGCAAATAATAAAGAACAGGCGCTTCAAGCTTTCACAGCAACTTCGCATTATCTCGGGGGTGGGACAAATCTGGTGGATTTGATGAAAGAAGATGTTGAAAGGCCAGATCAACTTATCGATGTTAATAATCTCGATTATAAAAAAATAACCTCTAATGATAAAGGCGGATTAACACTTGGTGCAATGCTTAGTAATTCCGAAACTGCCAATAATAAGGAGGTAAGAACCAATTATCCATTACTATCCATGGCTATGTTATCTGCTGCCACAGCACAAATAAGGAATATGGCTAGCAATGGAGGGAATTTGTTACAACGTACTCGTTGTCCTTATTTCTTTGAAGTTTCTATGCCTTGTAATAAACGCGATCCAGGTTCCGGTTGCGGAGCCTTGAATGGAATGAATGCATTACATGCGATCTTTGGATATAGTGATAGCTGTATAGCAACAAATCCATCAGATATGTGCGTGGCTCTTGCAGCCATTGGAGCAACTGTTGAAGTTCAACAGGCAGATGGGACTTCCAGAATGATAGAATTCACAGATTTCCATCGTTTACCTGGAGATCGGCCAGAAAAAGATACCACCTTATCGCAAGGAGAGTTAATCACCGCTATTCATTTACCAAAGGCTGAATTTTCCGATCATTATTACTATTTAAAGATTCGCGAACGTTCCAGTTATGCTTTTGCATTGATATCGGTTGCTGCCGGATTACAAGTTGAAAGCGGAGTGATTAACAAGGCAGGTCTCGCTATGGGTGGAGTTGCTCATGTACCATGGAAGCTCACCAAAGCAGAAGAATTCCTTGCTGGGAAGAAACCAACTACAGAAAATTTTGAAGCGGCCGCAGAACTGGAAATGAAGGATGCTAAACCGTTTGAGGCGAATAAATGGAAAGTAGATATGGGTAAAAATGCCATCGTAAGAGCACTTACCCAAGCGTTTGAAAGAGAAGTATAAGCCAATTTCAAAAAATAAAATTATGACAAAGTCGATAAATACATCCGGAGTTGGAAGTGCTATAAATAGAGTAGAAGGTCATCTAAAGGTGATGGGGAAGGCTAAATATGCATCTGAATTTCCGATAGAAAATAAAGTATATGGACAAGGAATCAATTCCACAATCGCCAAAGGTGAGATTGTTTCAATAGATACTTCTGAAGCTGAGAAGCTTGAAGGAGTGTTAAAAGTGATTACTTATAAGAATGCAGAAAAGCTTAAAACCTTAGAGGGAGTACGACCAGAAATTGCCACAGATACTATTGCGCCAGTGTTGCAAAGTAATAAAGTACATTATTTTGGGCAATATGTTGGTCTTGTGGTGGCAGAAACATTCGAACAAGCCCAATATGCTGCTAGTTTAGTAAAGTTTGAATATAAAAAAGACCCTTCAGCAGTTATCGACTTTGAGAAGTCCAGATCCAAAGCATATACCCCAGATAATGATTCAAATTATTCAAGAGGAAATATGGATCAAGGGCTAGCTGAGGCGGATATGGTAGTGGAACAAACTTATAATACCCCTATTGAACATCACCATCCAATGGAATTGCATGCCGTTATCGCTTCTTGGGATAATGGAAAAGTAACAGCATATGCAAGTCAGCAAATAATCGAAGATGCTAAAATAGCTATCTCTGGAACTTTCCAGATTCCAAAGAAAGATGTGCGCGTAATTTCCCCTTTTGTGGGTGGAGGTTTTGGCTCTAAACTAAATTTAGATCGACATGTGATAATGGCCGTAATGGCATCTAAAATGGTAGATAGACCAGTGCAGGTTACAGTTACGAGAACTCAAATGTTTACCAATACGAACATGCGCCAACAGAACGAGCAAAAAATGCGCGTAGGTGCTAAAAAAGATGGTATTCTTACAGCTCTTTCTCACGAAACACTTTCTCATACCTCTACCACTCAAGAATTCCAAGAGCCATGCGGAATGGTTTCTAAGATGTTATACAATGTGGCCAATAATGAAGTAACCTATAAGTTGATCCCGATGAATATGCAAACACCGTTTGCCATGAGAGCACCTGGAGAAGCAACGGGAAGCTTTGCATTGGAATCTGCTATGGATGAGATGGCATGGAAACTTAAAATGGACCCTATAGAATTCCGAATAAAAAATGATACCCAAACAGATCTTCATGAAGAAAGGCCGTTTTCTTCGAGATTGTTAGTTGAGTGCTTAAGAATTGGAGCTGAAAAATTTGGTTGGAAAGACAGAAAACCTGAGCCTCGCACAAATAAAAAAGGAAATTGGCTTATAGGATATGGTGTAAGTGCTGCTTCCAGAAATTCTCCATATCAGAAAACGCATTCTAAAGTAATTCTGGAATTAGATGAAGATAAAGTATTTGCCACCATTCAAATGGATGCAACAGATATCGGTACTGGTAGTTATACCATTATAGCACAAACCGCTTCAGAATATTTAAAAATCCCAGTGGAACAAGTAAATGTAGAATTGGGTGATTCAGATTTCCCAATAACACCCGGATCTGGAGGTTCGTGGGGTGCTGCTTCCTTTTGCAATGGTGCTCGTGCTGCCTGTGAAAATGCAATTAAAACACTTAAGAATAATAGAAATATAGCTCAAGATGAAGAAGTTGCTGTTTCTGAACTTCTAAAAAAGAATCAACTAACCAAATTCGAAGCTGAAGGAATGGCGGAGCCATCTGCAGAATTCGAGAAATACTCAGTCTTCTCATTCGGAGCTAATTTTAGTGAGGTTTGGGTAGATAAAGACACTGGGATGTACCGAATTAAAAGAATGGTGAATGTAGCTTCCGCTGGAAAAATATTAAATCCGAAGACAGCTTACGGACAGATCATAGGAGGTTTAACGATGGGTGTAGGAATGGTATTGGCTGAACAAACTAGAGTAGAACCTAATTTTGGAAACTTTATCACTCGTTCTTTTGCAGATTACCACGTTCCTGTTAATCTAGATCTGGCCAATATAGATGTAATCTTCCTTCCGGAAGAAGATAAGATCGCCAATAAAATGGGAATTAAAGGAATAGGCGAACTTGGGATTACCAGTGTTGCTGCCTCCGTTTCCAATGCCATATTTAATGCAACAGGAAAACGAATGCGAGATCTTCCAATTACTCCAGAAAAACTTATTGAAGCTGGTCTTGAAGAAGGTGTTACAGCTTAATGAAAATTATAAAGTCCAGAATCTATTCTGGACTTTTTGCATTTATCACCCCTAACTGCCAATAGTTCTTTTCTGAAATTTACAAAGGTGATTTATCGTAATTTTAATCTTCGTCTTTTCCATTTACTTCAGGCAAACCAATCCCTTAGGTTCTAAAAATCTTAAACCCATTGTGTTTTTTATTTACCCCCTCAATTCTATTGCTCGTTCTAAGAAAACTAAGTAAAAAAGAGAATACATTTAAGAATTACCAAATAAAAGCATTCTAAGCTTAGGATTATAAGTAATTAATTTCTTAATTTTTAGAAAAATTTAAGATCATGGCAGAATTCAGTATTACCATCAATGGCAAAAACCTTTCGGTAGATGTAGATCCTACTACTCCCCTACTATGGGTTTTAAGAGACCATTTTAAACTGGTTGGAACTAAATATGGTTGTGGTATAGCACAATGTGGTGCCTGTACTGTTCATTTTAATGGAACTGCCGTAAGATCCTGCCAGCTTCCAATTTCGGCTGCTGCAGATAATAAAATCACAACAATAGAAGGATTATCAGAAAATGGAGATCATCCGGTTCAAAAAGCGTGGTTAGAGCATGATGTACCGCAATGTGGTTATTGTCAAGCAGGACAAATTATGTCTGCTTCTGCGCTATTAGAACGTAACCCAACACCTAGCGATAAAGATATAGAAAATGCTATGAGCGGAAATATTTGCCGTTGTGGTACGTATACTAGAATTAAAGCAGCAATCAAAACAGCTTCAGATTCTCAAACAATTTAATTATCAGTTAATTCAAATTCATAACAATGACTAAAGTAAAAACATCATTAGGTAGAAGATCCTTTATAAAAAGTGTATCTCTAGCTGGAGGCGGACTGATAATTGGATTTAACTGGTTAGCGTGCAAAGGACCTGTAGAAGAAGGAAGCGAGGAATTGGCAATGCAAATGCCAAAGGAATGGTTTGAGTTGAACGGATATTTAAAAATTGGGGAAAATGGAATTGTAACCATTTATTCACCAAATCCAGAAATTGGTCAGAATGTGAAGACCTCAATGCCGATGATCGTTGCTGAAGAATTAGATGTAGACTGGAATAATGTTATTGTAGAACAAGCTCCACTAAATACTGAAATTTTCACCCGTCAACTTGCAGGTGGAAGTCAGTCCATACGCCAAGGATGGCAGTCATTAAGAACAGCGGGTGCAACAGCAAGACAAATGCTGCTAACTGCAGCAGCAGACCAATGGGGAGTCCCTATTTCTGAACTTAGCGTGGAAAATGGAGTAATAAAACATGAAGGCAGCGATAAAACTATAGGTTATGGGGAGATCGCCAAGGCTGCCGTAAATGTTGAAATTCCAGAAGAAGTTGAATTAAAAGAAATTGATAATTTTAAAATTATAGGGACATCTCGCAAAAATGTAGATGCAAAGAAAATAGTTACAGGTCAACCTTTATATGGAATAGACACTTATAAAGATGGAATGCTAATAGCCATGGTCATTCAGCCACCCGCCTTCGGAATGGAATTTAAATCTATGGATGCGGAGAAGGCCAAAGGAATGCCGGGTATAAAAGATATTTTTACCATAGACACCTATCCTGAAGATATGGAGAAAGAATGGAGCGATGTTGGTTCTTTTTCTAAACTTGTGGTTGTAGTAGGTGAATCTACTTGGCAGGTCATGCAAGCCAAGAAAGCAGTTAAGGTAGAATGGGATCTAAATCCTAAGCTAACTAAAGAAATTGAAATACTTGAAAAATCTGCCGGAATGGATGGTGCAACCGGATTGGAAAGCAGTGATATTCATACTAATCTAATGGCTGAAGTTGGATCTAGAAAATCAGAGATCGTTAGAAAAGATGGTGATCCAGAAAAAGCATTTAAAAATGCAGCACGGGTGATCGAGCGCTCTTATACCTGCCCTTTCCTATCTCATAATTGCATGGAACCTATGAATTTCTTCGCCGATGTTAGCGATGGGAAAGCAGAATTATTAGGACCTATACAAACTCCAGAATATGCAGAGAAAAGTGTAAATAAACGCTTAGGCTATGACCTTGAAAATATAGACATTCAAATGACCCGCATGGGTGGTGGTTTCGGCCGTAGACTTTATGGTCATTTCCTTGTGGAAGCAGCTGTAATTTCAGAAAAGATGGGTACGCCAATTAAACTTGTGTATTCTCGTGAAGACGATATGACGAACGGAGTTTATCGCCCAGCTTATCATGTTACTTATAGAGCTGCCCTTGATGCTAATAATAAATTAACTGCTTTTCATGTAAATGCAGGTGGAATTCCGGAAAGTCCACTTTTTGCCAATCGTTTTCCTGCAGGGGCAGTAGATAATTATCTTGCCGAAAGCTGGTCTTTAGAAACAAATATTTCTGTAGGAGCATTTAGAGCGCCAAGATCTAATTTTATCGCGGGGGCAGAACAGTCATTTTTAGATGAACTTTCAGAAGAAATGGGTCAAGACCCAATTCAATTCCGTTTAGATCTGTTGGAGCGAGCAGGAAGTGATCCTGTGGGTGAAGAAAACGACTACGATGCAGCCCGCTATGCTGCTGTACTTAAACTTGCTCGTGACAAATCGGGTTGGAATAATAGTTCGGGAATGAATCGAGGTGTTTCTGCCTACTATTGCCATAATTCATATGTAGCCCAGATCCTAGATTTAAGAGTAGAAAACAACAAACCATTAATAGATAAAGTTACTTGCGCAGTAGACTGCGGGATTGTAGTAAATCCAGATGCCGCAAAAAATATGGTTGAGGGTGGGACGATAGATGGAATTGGTCATGCCCTATATAGCGAGATGACCTTCAAAGATGGAGTGCCACAGCAAAGCAATTTTGATACCTATAAGATTATTCGCCATAATGAAGCTCCAAAAAGTATCGATGTTCATTTTATAGATAACGGGATAGATCCAACTGGTTTAGGTGAACCACCATTCCCTCCTGTAATGGGAGCATTGGCAAATGCATTGTATAAGGCTACTGGAAAAAGATTTTATAAACAACCATTTATTACTGAATTGCAGGGTGATTTAAAAACTTAAAAGAATTTCCTTGAATGAAGCAATTAAAGATCAAGTGTTGGATAGAAGAGGATGGAGAAAAGTTTTATGGACCGGGACCTCATGAACTCCTTAAACAGATTCAGAAGGAAGGCTCCCTTTCCAAAGCCGCCGAGCAAATGCAAATGTCCTACAAAAAAGCCTGGGCAATAGTTCAAAGACTGAATCAATTATCAAAAGAGGCATTGGTGATTTTGAAAAAAGGAGGTCAACATGGTGGAGGTGCGGAAGTAAGTCTTTACGCATTAGAAATAATGAAAGAATATGATGAGCTTCAATTGAAAATACAACAGCTGATAGAGCAAGAAGAAAAATTACTGAAGGTCTTAAAATAACTTTAAAGCCTAAAGATTAGTCGTTAGGCTTTATTAAATTTATATACCGATATGTTTACAAATACATAACGCTTTTAATGAATACTAAAAAGAAGATCTATTTAGATTATAATGCTACTACTCCTGTTGATAAAAGAGTGGTTGAAGTGATGTTGCCATATTTCACTGAAAATTTCGGGAATGCTAGTAGTGACCATATTTTTGGATGGGATGCTGAGGAAGGTATTGAGTTTGCGCGTGAGCAGGTTTCCAATCTGGTGAATTGCAAATCTACAGAGATCACCTTTACTTCTGGAGCTACCGAAGCTGCAAATCTTGCTCTTTTTGGCTTTTGTAAAAAGAATAGCTCGAAGGGAAAGCATATCATCACCTGTAAAACAGAACATAAAGCGATTTTAGATACTATGCAAGCGCTGGAAACAGATGGTTTTCAGATCACTTATCTAGATGTGGATGCTGAAGGAAATATAGATCTTGAGGAATTAGAAAGATCTATTAATTCGGAAACAATTTTGGTCTGCCTGATGTTGGCCAATAATGAAACCGGACTCATACATCCTCTGAAGCAGATCGCGAAAATTGTGCATGAGAAAGGAGTGAAATTGATGAGCGATATTACTCAGGCCGTAGGTAAATTTCCGGTAGATCTTATAGATCTGAATCTAGATCTAGCCATATTTTCATCACATAAGCTCTACGGACCTAAAGGTGTTGGTGCATTATATATCAATAAAAAGAATAAAATAGAGATCGATCAAACAGTTTTTGGCGGAGGCCAAGAAAAAAGAATGCGTCCGGGAACTCTAAACGTTCCAGGAATTGTTGGTTTTGGAAAAGCTGCGGATCTCATTTTTTCGGAAATGGAGGAAGAATCTAATAGAGTATCAAAATTGAGAGATCAGTTAGAAGCGCTTTTGGAAGAAATTGAAGATGTTCATATCAATTCTAAAAAAGCTAATCGCTTACCAAATACAACAAATGTCTCTTTTGAAAATATTGACGGCAATCATTTATTGAGAAAACTGAATAATCTTGCTGTTTCTCGTGGATCAGCTTGTACTTCGAACATTGTGCAGCCATCGCATGTTCTTAAAGCGATGGGATTAAGTGATGAGCTTGCATTGTCCTCTCTTCGAATTAGTCTCGGTAGAAATACTACGCATGCCGATATTGAATTTGCTTCACAAGAGATAAAAAATACAGTCAATCAATTAAAAAAAGCTGTGATATGAGAGAATTAGAATTCATCATAGCACAATACGAAAATTTAAGATCTCAGGAAATTGGATGTGTGCTTGCGACAGTGGTTCATGTGGAAGGTTCTTCCTATAGAAGAGCCGGAGCGAGAATGTTGGTAGATGAATATGGGAATATAACAGGAGCTATCAGTGGTGGCTGCCTTGAAGGCGATGCTCTAAGAAAAGCTTTACACGCCTTACATAAGCAGAAAAATAAATTAATCACTTATGACACCAGTGATGAAGATGATGCGATAATTGGTGCTCAGCTAGGCTGCAATGGAATCATTCAGGTATTGTTCGAACCTTTAGATTACGAGGATAGCCATAACCCATGCGAATTGCTTAAAACTGTTGTTGAACAGAAGCACCCTTTTGCGATAACTGTCATGTTCAATTTAAATAGATCTAAAGAGCAATTGGGAACTATTTTGCTAATTGATGAACATTCAATGTATAGCGGGAAGCAACCGGGTAAAGAAATATTAGATCTTATTCTGGAACAGGCTAAACTCACTTTTGAAAATAAGAGTTCTTATTTTGCTGAATTCAATATTGACAGAGAAACACAGCATCTTTTTATTCAGAATTATCAACCTCCTGTAAAACTGATCATTATTGGAGCAGGAAATGATGCTCAGATCTTAGCTCAACAAGGAGATCTGTTGGGTTGGGAAGTGATAGTAACCGATGGAAGGCCAACGCATGCTAATAATGAACGCTTCTCCAGTTCCTGCCAGGTGATCGTAACAAAACCTGAGCGAACGCTGGAACATATAGAGATAGATAAGCGGAGTTGTTTTGTATTGATGAGTCATAACTATAATTACGATTTGGCTGTATTGAAATTGTTGCTAACTGAAGACCAAATTCCATATATCGGAATTTTAGGCCCATTGAAAAAATATAATCGGATGCAAAATGATCTGGAGCCTGAAGGAATTCGACTTTCTGAAGAAAATAGGAGTAAGATCCATGCTCCTATTGGTTTGGAAATTGGTGCTGAAACACCTGCGGAAATCGGACTTTCAATTCTATCTGAAATTCAATCTGTATTGACGCAAACTGGTGCAAGACCATTAAGAGAGAAGTCGGAACCTATACATGAGAAGAAAGATAATCATTTTAAAGAAATAAAAGTTTGATACAGAATGCTAAAATCGGAGTTGTAATACTAGCTGCAGGTTCTTCCAGCCGACTTGGATATGCCAAGCAATTAGTGGAATTTAAGGGGAAATCTTTATTGCAACATACGATAGATGTTTCAACTTCGATTGATTTTGACAGCAAAGTTTTGGTCTTAGGAGCTAGAAAAGATAAAATAGAAAGTGAAATAGATCTAAAGGAATTTGTAGTCGAAATGAATGAGAATTGGCAAGAAGGAATGTCTACTAGTATAAAAAAAGGAGTATTGCGGTCTCAGGAATTAGAAAATGAGTTAGACCATATATTGATCTTGTTATCAGATCAACCCTTTGTGAGTAAAGAAAGAATTAAGGAATTAATTCAGGTTCAGTTGGACAAAAATACTCAAGCAACCTATTCAGAATACTCAGGAGATATTGGCGTTCCTGCAATTTTTTCCGCAGAAGTTTTTTATGATTTAAAAGAATTGAAAGGCGATCAGGGAGCAAAAAAACTAATTCATGATCAGGAACTAGATTACGAGATCGTGAAATTTGAAATGGGAAATTTTGATGTAGATACTGCAGAAGATGTAGAATTATTAAAACAGATGGAAGAAGAATGAAGGTGAATGTAAAATATTTTGGTGCGATCGCTGAATCAGCCGGGAAAAGTGAAGAAGTTTTGGATTTAGAGAAAGGATCATCTGTAAAAGATCTAAAGAATCAGCAGATCAAAAAATATCAGATTCAAGATGCAGATTCTATACAAATAGCGGTGAATCAGGATCTAAAGAATGAAGTTGAACTAAAAGACGGTGATGAGGTGGCTTTTTTACCACCATTTGCAGGAGGCTGATGAGATACGACAGACAAATAAAATTAGATGAAGTTGGAATTTCCGGACAAGAAAAACTCCGAAATTACAGGGTGCTTATCATAGGTGTGGGCGGACTTGGATGTCCTGCAGCGCAATATCTAGCAGGTGCTGGTGTAGGGAAGATTGGGTTGATGGATCATGATAAAGTTTCTATTACCAATCTACATCGTCAGGTTTTATTTAATGAGGATGATATTGGTAAGTCTAAAGTTTTGGTAGCTAAAGAAAAGTTACAACAATTGAATAGTGAAATAGAACTAATTGCAATTGAAGAAGCCTTAACGATTGAAAATGCGGAAAAGCTTTTTAGTGAGTATGATATTATTATTGACGGAACCGATAATTTTGAAACAAAGTACTTGATCAATGACGCTTGTATTCTTGCAGGAAAACCCTGGATATATGCATCTATTTATAAATATGAAGGACAGCTTTCGGTATTTAATTATGAAAATGGACCGACATACAGATGTCTTTTCCCAAAGACAACACGACAAAATATAAGTTGTGAAGCAACCGGAGTTTTAGGAGTAGTTCCGGGAATTTTTGGAATGCTTCAAGCAATGGAAGCTCTCAAGATAATTTTAGGGATTGGTGAAATTCTTTCAGGAAAACTAAAATTATCCAATTTGTTAACTGGTTCAGAACAAATTTTGAAGCTTCAGAAAAAGCAAGAAGAGATCGATAAGATTAAAGAGAACGGAATTATTCCGGTGAAGATTGTATGCAAGTTAAACGATGAATCTAGGCTGTATTTAGATATTCGTGAGATTTTTGAACAGCCCAGAATTAATTCAGAAAAAGTCATTCAAATCCCACTGAGCGATCTTGACGATCGAATTTGGGAAATTCCGAAGGAGAAAGAGATATTAGTCTTTTGCCAGTCGGGAAAACGAAGTAAGAAAGTGGTGGATCTCTTGAAAGCTGAATATGGTTTCGAGAATCTTAAAAATGTAGAAGGAGGAATAGAAACAATAATAGATGGATAAGAAAAAACCAAAGAAAGTATTTGTAGATGGCGCGATTCCGCCGGAAAAGATAGCGACTTCCATTGCAAATCATCAGTCTAAGACCAATATTGGTGCACACAGCATCTTTTTAGGTCAGATTCGTGCCGATGAAATAGACGGAAAAACGGTGAGTGCTATTGAGTATTCGGCGTATGAAGAAATGGCTGAAAGTATTTTTCATGAGATCCGGGAAGCGGCATTTTCCAAATTTGATATCACATGTGCTCATATCTATCATAGTCTTGGCGAAGTGAAAACCGGCGAACTATGCCTTTTTGTGTTTACTTCTTCGGCCCATCGAAAGATTGCGATTGAAGCTTGTAATTATTTTGTAGAAGAGATCAAGGCCAATGTGCCCATTTTTGGAAAAGAGATTTTCGAAGATGAAACCCACCAATGGAAAGTGAATAAATAGATGGTTGATATTACCCATAAAATAAATACGTTAAGAGAAGCTACCGCGATCGCGATTGTGCGAACTTCCAGCGAAGAAACGATCAAGGCGTTACAGGAAAATAGAGTCCCGAAAGGCAATGTTTTTGAAATGGCCAAAGCTGCAGGATTGCTTGGAGTGAAAAAAACTCCAGATCTTTTGCCCGATTGCCATCCGCTACCTATTGAATATACAGGAATAGAATATGAGATAAACGGATTGGAGATCCAAATCTCAGTAAAGGTTAAGACAATTTATAAGACCGGTGTTGAGGTGGAAGCAATGCATGGTGCGAGTATAGTTGCGCTTACTATGTATGATATGTTGAAACCTATAGACCAGAATGTAGAGATCGGGACTATAAAACTTCTGAATAAAAAAGGAGGAAAATCTTCTTATAAAATAGAGGCTGAAGGATTGACTGCGAAAGTCATTGTTTGTTCAGATACTATTTCCAAAGGACAAGGAGAAGATAAGGCAGGAAAGGTGATTGTTTCAAAATTGGAAGAATTAGGAATTAAATCTGAACGGATTATTATTCCAGACGAACCTGAAGAAATAAGAACTGCATTAAATTCTGCAGAAGCCAATATTGTAATTTTCACAGGAGGAACTGGCGTTAGTTCGCGTGACGTAACTCCGGATACTATAGAACCAATACTGGACCTTAAATTGAAAGGCGTAGAAGAACAAATGAGAAATTATGGCCAGCAGCGCATGCCTTATGCAATGCTTTCCAGATCTGTAGCCGGAATAAAAGACGGAAAAGTAGTTTTGGCATTACCAGGGTCTACCAAAGGAGCTGCAGAATGTATGGATGCAATATTTCCGCACGTATTGCACGTTTTTAAAGTGATAGAAGGGAAAAGACATGATTGAGGAGAAAAAGAAAATAGTAGATAATTTTGGTAGAGCACACACGTATCTTAGGATCTCCCTAACAGATCGTTGCAACCTGCGTTGCTTCTATTGTATGCCGGAAGAAGGGATAGAATTGATGGAGAAGTCGAGCATCATGAGCATTGAAGAGATCATTGCACTTGCTACTACTTTTCGAGATCTGGGAGTGGATACGATTCGGCTTACCGGTGGAGAGCCACTTGTGCGTAAGAATTTCGGATTTTTAGTAGAGGAACTGGCAAAACTTGGTGTTACACTAAAGATCACTACCAACGGAATTATGCTGGATAAATATCTGGAACTGTTTCAGAAGATAGGTTTGAAAAAGATCAATCTGAGTCTGGATACCTTGGATAAAGCAAAATCGGTTTTTATTACGAAACGGGATTATTTCGATCGCATTATGAAGAATATCGAAATGGCGTTGGAAATGGATATGGAATTGAAGCTGAATATTGTATTGATCAAAGGAGTGAATGACAATGAGATCAATGATTTTATAGAATTGACGAAGCATAAAAACCTCGCAGTAAAATTTATTGAGTTCATGCCATTTAAAGGCAATAACTGGGACTGGAGCAAAGGCGTGTCAGAACACGAGATATTAAATATCGTTTCCGCCGAATTTGGAGATATTCAAGAGCTCAAAAATCCCAAACATAGTACTTCCAATAATTTCCAGGTAAAAGGACATGTGGGAAGCTTCGGAATTGTGAGTACGATCACCAATCCGTTTTGCGATGAGTGTAATCGCATTAGGCTAACTGCAGATGGGAAAATGAAGAATTGTCTTTTTGCAAATTCTGAAACCGATCTGCTTACTCCTATGCGTAATGGTGAAGAAATGAACGAGCTAATTACAAATGCGATCAAGACGAAAAAGTTTTCACGTGATGGTATGGATGTAAAAATGGATGCCGAGCATTACGAACAGAATAGATCTATGATCTCAATAGGAGGATAATGGTTACAATTGAAGAAGCACATAAAATTATAAAAGATCAGAAGGTTAAGCTGAAAACCGAAACTAGGAAACTTGAAAACTGCTTAGATTTTTCAATTTCAGAAGATATTACTGCTCCCTTTGATATGCCATCTTTTGACAATTCCGCGATGGATGGTTACGCCTTGTGCGGAATTTCTCAGGAATACATCATTATTGGTGAGGTTGCAGCGGGTGATAAGAAAGATTTCAAATTGAAGTCGGGAGATGCGGTCCGGATTTTTACTGGCGCAAAAGTTCCTAAAAATACTACTGCAGTGATGATGCAGGAGAAAACTAGTGTGGTTGGGAAAAAGCTGACTTTGCAACAAATGCCGAAGGAAGGACAGAGTATTCGTAGAAAAGGAGAAGAATTAAGGAAGGGACAGCTAGTTTTCGAAAAAGGAACCACGATCACGCCAGCAGGAATTGGACTAATAGGAAGTCTGGGAATTCAGAATATTGAGGTTTATAAAAAGCCACTTATTAATTTGATCACTACAGGAAATGAACTGATCGAGCCCGGAAAGCCTAAGGCGGAAGGGCAGATTTACGAATCCAATAGCTATGCACTGGCTTTAGCTTGTGAACAATTTGGATTTAAATATGGGAATAAAAAGCAAATCGATGATGATTTTGAAGCAATTAAATCGGGAATCAAAAAATCCTTAGAAACTTCAGACGTATTGATCCTTTCCGGCGGAATTTCGGTGGGAGATTATGATTATGTAAAGCAAGCTCTAGAGGAAAATGGCGTAGTAGAACAGTTCTATAAAGTCTTTCAGAAACCAGGGAAACCCCTTTATTTCGGAAGAAAAGAAAATAAATTTGTATTTGCTTTACCAGGAAATCCTGCGTCTTCCTTAAGTTGTTTCTACGTGTATGTGTTGCCATTTCTTTATCGGCTTAACGGATCTGCAAAAAATGGATTGCAACGGTTTTCTTTCCCTATTTCCCACGATTTTAAAAACAAAGCAGATCGGCCTTTATTTTTGAAAGCAAAGATCAGCAATAATGAAGTTGAAATATTAGACGGACAAGGTTCCTCAATGATATTATCTATGGCACATGGAAATGCATTGGCATTTATTGAAGCTGAAACTTCGTATAATAAGGGAGAAAAGCTAGAATGTCTTCTAATCTCATAATATGCCTATAGAATATCTGCCATTTATCTTTTTCTTTATCGCTTTATTCTACAGTTCGGTTGGTTTTGGAGGAGGCTCTAGTTATCTAGCGATCTTGAGTCTGATACTTACCGATTTTTATGAGATACGATCTACAGCGCTCATCTTAAATATTTGTGTAGTTACAATTGGAACTATCATTTATATTAAAAACGGAGTTTTAAAGCCGAAATTAATCTGGCCGTTTTTTGTACTAAGTATACCAATGGCATATTTAGGAGCACTGGTAAAGCTTTCCCAAAATGCATTTTTCCTGTTGTTAGGAAGTGCTCTACTCTTGGCAGGAATTTTTATGATGCTGAAACTGATTCAAAGCAGAATAGAATCTGTAGAATTTTCCAATCCAAAGAAGCTGTTGTTAGGAGGAAGTATCGGATTGCTATCTGGTATTTCTGGGATTGGAGGAGGAATCTTTCTATCTCCGGTGCTAAATCTTTTAAAATGGAAAGACTCCAGAATCATCGCTTCGCTAGCTTCAGTTTTTATATTGGTTAATTCTCTGGCCGGGCTTGTTGGCTTAAACGTAGCGGGAACATTTAAGTTAGATTATGATCTAATTTTTAAGCTCATAATTGCAGTTATACTCGGCGGAAGTCTTGGCTCTTATCTTTCCAGTAAGAAATTCAACTTAAAGATTTTAGGGATTCTTACAGCGGTTCTAGTGATCTATGTAGGGCTAAAACTTATTCTTGACCATGGCTTCGGAATCCAGATCTAATTTTATTTCTTTCCACTTTCCTCTACTTAGCCAAAAATATAAAGCGTTGTCATTAGATTTTATTAGATAGGGTATTTTCCTGATTTGCCTTTAAAGAAATTCCTATCAGAAATCTTACAGTTTAGTAAAGTTCCAAAACAATTAATTGTTAGCAACAATAGGGCTTAGAGGTGTTTTGGAAAATTATAAAGCTAAAATTTGATGTTATTTTCTTCAAAGTGAATATAAAATATTATGAAATTAAGCTCAATAAAAATAAAAAACCCCATCAAAATATGAAAGGGTTTTATAGTACTCGAGGCGGGAGTGCTTGAAAATCTGCTTGTGCCGTTATTATTAGGCACTCCAAGCATTGGTAATTGGAGTGTCCCCGAATTAGACACCTTTAACTCAGTTTTAAGATTTACAAGAAGTTAAAAACTCTTCAGCCTTTTCCACCATTTCTTTATTACCACAAATAAAAGGCACCCTTTCATGTAGTTCTTCAGGCTGTAACTCCATTATTCTTTTAAGACCATCCGAAGCTTTTCCCCCAGCCTGTTCGGCTAAAAATGCCAAAGGATTACATTCATACAATAACCGCAATTTACCTTTTGGAGCTGTTGTTCCTTGAGGATACAAATAAATTCCACCAAGTAACATATTTCTATGAAAATCTGCCACCAAGGAACCGGTGTACCTAGAAGTAAAAGGTCTATTCTCTTCTTCGTTTAGCTCCTGTACCCATTTAATATATTTTTTAATTCCAGCAGGAAAATGTACATAATTCCCTTCGTTAACAGAATAAGTGCTTCCAGTAGCAGGAAATTTAATACTTGGATGAGAAAGAAAAAAAGATCCGATTCCTGGATCAAAAGTGAAGCCATTTACCCCGTTTCCGGTAGTGTATACCAGAATTGTAGAAGTACCATAAATCAAATATCCAGCTGCTACTTGCTTAGTTCCGGGTTGTAGATAATCTTTTAATTCTACCTTGCTTCCTTCAGGAGTAATTCTGCGGTAAATACTGAAAATAGTTCCTACAGTAATACCTACATCAATATTGCTTGAGCCATCAAGAGGGTCTATAAGCACAACATATTTCGCATTCTTATGTATTCTATCATCAAACACTAAATAGTCTTCTAACTCTTCAGAAGCTAGTCCGCAGATTTCACCACGTTTACGAAGGGAACTAATAAAAATATCATTAGCCATTACATCTAACTTCGCCTGGCTCTCTCCTTGTATATTTTCTTTACCAGCTTTTCCTAAAATTTCGGCAAGTCCAGCCTTATTAATTTGCTGATTTACCATTTTCCCTGCAAGCCGAATAGAACTTAGCAAAGCGCTTAATTCCCCTTTTGCATAGGGGAAATCCTTTTGATTTTCAACAATAAATTCTCCTAAAGTTATATGCCTTTCCATTCTTTTGATTTATATAAATTAATGATATCAGGCACTTTTAGAAATAAACCTTTTTTACTTCCCTTTCAGCTCCTTTATAATCGAAGTGCATTTTTTTACAAGGTTTACAATTTCAGTATAATTATAAGACCCAGTAGAATCCTTTATCATAAGCTTAGAACCAATACCCACACAAAAAGCCCCAGCATTAAACCAATCTTTTAAACTTTCCTCTGTAGGTTCAACGCCACCTGTAGGCATAATACTTGTCCACGGCTGTGGCCCTTTAATTGCTTTTATAAATTCAGGTCCATATATAGAACCCGGGAATAATTTCACCACTTCACAGCCCATTTCCTCCGCTTTTGCTATCTCAGTTAAAGATCCACAACCTGGAAAAAATGGAATTTTTCTTCTATTGCATACTATTGCAATATCTTCTCTAAACACAGGGGTTACAATAAAATCTGCCCCTAATTGAATATATAATGATGCTGAAGACCCGTCTGTAATAGAACCAATTCCCAATGCAAGACCGGGATAATTTTTTTGAACATGTTTACTTAGTTCGTTAAACACTTCATGAGAAAAATCACCACGTGCAGTAAATTCTAAAACCCTTGCTCCCCCATCGTAACAGGCTTTTATGATTTTTTTTGCAACCTCTATATCTTCATGATAAAATAAGGGAACTAAGCCTGTAGATCCCATAATATTTAATACCTCGAGTCTTGATAGTTTAGACATATCTAATAATTTTTATCGTTTTACTAATGCAGATAAGTCTCCTTGCATAATAGCATTGATCTCATTTAAGGAGGCTAAATTGATGTCTCCTGAAATTGTGTGCTTAAAAGAACTTGAGGCTACCGCAAAATCTAAAACCTTTTGAGCCTCCCAATCTTGACTTAGGCCATAGATAATACCTGCCATAAAAGCATCTCCAGTCCCTAAACGATCTACTACCGGAATGATTTCCTTTATATCTGAGGTAACTAATTTTCCGTTGGAATACATTATTCCACCAATTTTTTGATGCGATGCACTTTGGGAGTATCGTAATGTTGATGGTAAGAATTCTAGTTCTGGACAACTTTCTAAAACTTCTTTATAATGATCTCCTAAGGTCTCTGGCAAAGTATAGTCAGGATCAATATCTCTTCTCCCTAGCATTTTAAAAAGTGTAGCAAGATCAGCCAATATAACATTTGTTAAGGCTAAAATCTCTGGTAAGACCTCATCTGGTCTTTTTCCCCATTTCCAAAGTGTTTTGCGATAATTAAGGTCACATGAGATTTTAATATTCATGCTTCTTGCAGTCTTGCAAGCAAGCAAACATTCCTGAGCTGCCGCCTCAGAGATACCCGGTGTTATACCCGACCAATGAAACCATTCGACTCCTTTTAAAGCCTTTTCCCAGTTTATATCGCCGGTTTTCACATTAGCAATAGCACTTTCTGCCCTGTCATAAATAACCTTTCCCGATCTAATCGCAGAACCTTTTTCCAAAAAATAAATTCCGAGTCTATCACCTCCCTTTACAATATGCTTTTGTCCTACACGATATCTACTAATTTCTGAAAGAACCTTATCCCCAAAATCATTATCCGGTAATTTCGTTACGAATTGAGTTTTTAAACCCCAGTTTTGCAAAGAAACCAGGGTATTAAATTCTGCTCCACTGTAAGAGGTCTCAAACGTGTTTGCCTGAAAAAACCTAAGATGATCAGGTGGAGATAATCGCATTAAGATTTCACCAAAAGCAACAATATTTTTCATAAAGTTTTTTAAATTTAAGATTAGCTAAATGCTAGACTTAAGTTGATCTCTATATAATTTCCTGTTCTAAATAAGTTACTTCTGAAGCTAAATAACTCACAATATCTACAATTTGATATGCTTCAGTTTTTCTATATTCAAGAATTGCAATAACTGCTTCTTCCCTAATTTCATTTTTTAAAGTAATCATGGAAGAAGGATAATTTACAACATTTAGATTCCCAATGCTTGTCCACCACCAATTTGAATGGTTTCCGCAGTAATAAAAGCAGCATCATCACTTACTAAGAAGGATATAACAGAAGCTACTTCTTCCGGCTGTCCTAATCGCCCTAAAAGAATATTGTTCTTCCAAGAAGCAAACACTTCTGGTTTTGTAGATTTAATTTGTGCATGGAAAGGCGTGTCTATGGTACCAGGAGAAACTGCATTAACACGGATGCCATATTCTGCCAAGTCTTTAGCTAGCGCTCTTGTAAGAGTGTTGACAGCCGCTTTTGAAGTTCCATAGATACCTGCACCAGGACCACCAGCATTCCATCCAGCATTGGACGTATAATTTATAATTGATGGATTTTTTCCAAGTTTTAAAAATGGGATAGATGCTCGGGAAGCAAAAAATGCTGAATCCAGATTTAATGCCATTACAGATCTATAAAATTCTGTGGTCATATCTTCAAACCTAGATCTGCCTCCAAGACCACCTGCATTGTTTACAAGCACATCTATCTTACCGTATTTCTCTCCTATTTTTTTAATATTTGAAGAAACAGCCTCCTCGTTTGTTACATCAAAACCATAGTACTCTGCAGAAATACCATCTTTTTTAAGCTCCTCAATCCTGTCGGCGCCTTTTTCATCTTCAATCCCGTTTAAAATTACGGTATAACCGTCTTTTCCAAGTCTTTTAGCTACTTCGAATCCAATTCCGCCAGTTGCTCCTGTTATTAATGCTACTTTTTTCTTTGAATCACTCATTATATTTCAATTTATTTGATTAATTATTATTCTTTTTGTTATCTACGGGGCCAATATTTCTACATAATAGGTATACTGAAAGCACACCCAGAGGTACAAATACTGCTATTAGTATAAAGGCCGGAGTATAGGATTCTTTAGTAATTACAGGAATCAAAAAGTTCATTATAATTACTGAAAAAATCCCTACTGAACCTCCAAGTCCAGCTAGTGATCCTACAGATTTTCCACTGAATAGGTCGCTAGGTAACGTTTGAATATTAGAAATAGCGAACTGAAATCCAAACAACACAATTGCTACAATCCCAACAAATTTTACCGGTGTATCTGCATATAAAATTGTTGTAACTAGACCTAGGAACATTAAAAGACCACCTATCCAAATAGTTCTTTTTCTAGAAGTATCAACGGAGTTCCCACTAGCTATCCAGGTCCCCGTTAAAAGTCCACCTATAACACTTCCCGCAGCAGCACCAACAAATGGCACCCAGGCAAAAAGTCCGATTTCTTTTACATCAAACCCATAGGTATCTGCAAGATATAAAGGCATCCAACCTACAAACAACCACCAAATTGGTTCCAGAAAGAATCGGGATGCTAATACAGCCCAAGATTCTCTATGAGAAAGGATCTGCATTATACTTAACCCCTCGTCCTCATCATCTTCATTTCTCCCAAGGTGACGCCCGGAAACTATATGAGCTTTTTCTTTTTCTGTTATCCATTTATGATATTTAGGTTTATTCTTATTAAATATCAACCAGGGTATAATCCACAACATCCCACTAGCTCCAATAATAATGAAAGTTGTCTCCCACCCGAATGCTAAATACAAATAGGCAATTAATGGCGGTGCAATTACAGAACCCATGGAAGCACCAGCATTAAATATTCCTTGAGCGATAGCCCTTTCCTTTACTGGAAACCACTCGGCATTACTCTTAACAGCTCCAGGCCAGTTTCCTGCTTCTGAAACTCCTAGTAATACTCGAAATGCACTTAAGGATAACAATCCTCTTGAAAATGCATGCAAAATTGAAGCTAAAGACCAGAAGAATATTGAAAGTACATAACCAACACGTGTTCCTACCTTATCATACAATTTTCCTGAAATAGATTGCCCCAAAGCGTAGGCTACCATAAATACATTTAATATGATGGCATAATCTGAATCTGTCATGCCTAGATCTTTAGAAATCCCGGGCCACATAATTGCCAGTGCTGATCTATCAATATAGTTAATGACAGTAGCAAGAGCTATTAAACCTATAATCCACCATCTAAGACCTTTTATTTTCATAATTTTTGTTTTCTTATAATTAATGAGATACTAGCTTTAAATTAAGGCAAAGTATTCCCATACCCAGTCTAGAACTGAGTTTTATAGACAATAAATAATATCATTTACAGGTATAAATTTTAGAGAAGGAAGTCTATACCAAGGAACTATATCTATTTAATTAATTTCTCTCATTTCAACTTTTATAATTTGGAACGTGCATTCCAATTTTGCCATTTATAAGTCTACATTGTAACAATATTTATATAAACTTCTAAAATGTAATTTCATTTTCTCCTTAGCTTCTTGAGGATCCATATTTTTTATTGCTTTATAAATAGCTTTATGTTCTTCAATTCCAAGAATTGCTTGGTTTTCATCACAAACATGATATTTCGCGAAATTTGTAATAATTTCTGGAGTAATAATAAGCATGAAAGTATTCATAGTACTATTACCACTTGCTTTAGCGATAGCCAAATGGAATAGAAGATCTTCCTGAACTGCATCTTCCCCTTTAAGAGCCTTTTCCGTATAAGCTTCTAATGCATCTTTCATTTGCTTCAGCTGTTCCTCAGTGCGTCTCAGGGAAGCTAATCTCACGGTTTTTAACTCCAATAAGATTCTAGTTTCAACCAGAGATTTAAAGTCTGGATCATTTAAACTCAAAATATCCGAAATCATTCCGTTTAGAGCAACCACTCCAATATTGGCTAAATAAGTACCACTTTGAGGAACACATTGTAAGAGTCCGTAAAACTCAAGAGTTTGGATTGCTTCTCTTAAATTATTTCTACTTACTCCAAACCTATCAGACAGCATACGTTCTGAAGGCAACTTATCACCCGGCTCCAGATTTTTGAAATTAATATAGTCCCTTATTTCAGAAATAATATTATTCACTGTTTCCTGCTGAATATTTTTTTTGTTAAATGACTCCACTTTCATTTCTTCTTGTTTTAAAACGAGCTTAAGAATTGGTTAACCAAACTGGTTTGTCAAATTTAGGTATTTTTTTTTAGTTTACAGGATTAACTGAATTCAATTAATACATTCCTTTGCATTCTAGTGATTATTAGCTTTCACAAGCTTGTAAACTTGTGAAAGTCAATAATACTAATTGAAACTAAACCAATTTTAAGCTAATTCCTAATAGTTTCAATGGCTTACTTCAAGATCAAAATATTTTACTTTAGCAAATGAATTTTCATTTTTACTTGCAAAATAATTTCCGGCCTTAAAGTAGTTTTCAAATACATTCCATTTTTGGATATGTATATTATCGTAAACAACTTTTTCTTTATCATTTAAAGTTATTTCCATCTTTCCTTTGGAAGCAACAATCTCTAGAGTAAATTTTTCATGTCCAACTTCTTCTAAAAAATTAAAACCTTCATCATCACCCCAAGCATCTGTGAATAAGATCTCAGTGTCTGAAGCTTCAATATCTTTTAGGACTTTTGTTTTCACCCGTATCTTTCCTTTAAACCAATATATCTTTAATATAGGTGGCGCATTATTATCGTCTTCACCAATTAAATCCCTTTGCTCATTGGTAAGTCTGCCATGGATTTGCATTACTATTGTTCTTTCAAACTCCCCGTTCTCATCTTTAGAAATTTCTGGAACCGATAATGTACCTTTCATTTTCCCGCCTTGTTCGAAGGTCCAATTTACACTGTTATTTCCTGGTTGCATCTGCTCCCTGAGTTCTGTTCTGGAATAAGATGAGTTTGCAGTAGATGAAGCAGGAAATGTGTAAAAAACAAGTGAACCATCCGTAGAATCGTTATACATAAACCTTTTTAAGGTCTCATTTGTAGCATAATCTATAATCTCCGGCGGCTCAACTTCTGTAGGATTTCCTATTGGAATAGTAACTTTCCAATGGCTAAGATCTATATTTGGTAACTTATAGTCTTTAGAGATTTCCGTTTCTGGTACTACTTCTATAGGATCTACAATAGGTTTATCCACCGCTTCCTCTTTTTCACAGCTAATAAAAATACTCAGCAGGCCAAGCGTATAGAAAGAAAAACAGACGGACTTAAAATATTTCTTATATCTCCTATTTCTCATTTTCAATTTGTTAATGTGAAACTTTCAGTTTAGAGAATTTCACTTTAGCATATGCGCCCTCATCTGTGGTTTGAAGATAATTTCCTGCCTTGAAATAATTTTCGAATACTCCCCATTTTTCCATGTGAATGTTGTCATAGGTTTTAAATTCATTATTATTCAACGAAATCACCATCTTTCCATCTGATACATCAATTTCAATATCAAACTTTTTAAATCCAACCTCATTTTGAAAAGTGTAACCATCATCATCAGCCCAAGCTTCTTCATACAGCAGACCATCTGCTTTTGTGCCTAAAAATTTCAATTCTTTGGTCTTCACTCTTATTTTTCCATTATGCCAGTAAATTTTCAATATTGGTGGGGCATTATTATCCTTTTGCCCGATTAATTTCTTCTGTTCATCTGTTACTCTTCCATGAATTTGAAGAATGATCACCTTATGGTATTTTCCTTCTTTATCTCGCGATACATCTTCCATAGAAATGGTAGCTTTCAAGTTTCCTCCTTTTTTAAAGGTCCAATTAATATCATCATCCCCAGCAACCATTTGTTCTCGTAATTCAGACCTTGAATATTTAGTATTCGCTGTTGTCGCATTACTTGGGTGCGCGTAAAATACCAATGCACCAGAAGTTGAATCATTATACATATAAGGTTTCAACACTTCATTGTTTGCATAATCGAGGATTTTAGGAGGTTCCACACTTATGGCCCCTCCTTTTCCCTCCCCTTCCGGGATAGTTACTTTCCAATGACTTAAATCTATATCTGGTAATTGATACTTTTTATCTGAGTTAAGATCCTTTTCTGATGGATGATTAATTGCAGATCCAGCACTCTGACATTGAATTGAAATGGAACTAAAAGTTAGCACTCCAATTAAAATCACAGCTTTTTGAAAATATTTCATTGGTTGCTTAATCATTCTCCCTCTGTTTCTTCCTCCTCAATAACTGGAACTATAGATACATCATCTATGTAAGCATCACTCGTATTGTTAGTATCAAATAGCATGGAAATTTCTCCATTCGCACCAGTTTCAAATTCGATAATTAGCGCATTATAATTCCCTTTACCCTCGTTTTTCTCACCTTTTTCCTGAGCTAATAGCGTAGCAGATTCAAATTCATCATAATTTGATAATTGACCATCTATAATGGAAACCCTTATATAATCACCATCAGACTGCAATGCATAATAGACTGTGAACATATATTTTGTGTTAGGAGATACTGTTATACCTTGATAGGATTGACGTCCATTTGTCGCACTAGCTGGATATTTTGCAGCTTGTGTATCACCTCGGCCATCAGAACCTGTTATTTGATGAATACTTGCCCCGCTTAATCTCCAACAGTCCCGGCCATCTTGCCCATCACCACAAGCTTCGCTACCATCCTCAAAATCTGCCTCTCCTATAGTTGGTGTAATTGCTGCAGGCACTGGAGGCTCTACTACCTTAACTTCTTTGCTAAAGGAATTTGTTACGCCTAAATTATCTGATACTGTTAAAGTAACCATATAAGTCCCTTCGTCCGGAAAAGTATTAGTGGCGTCCAACTCTGTAGAGGTGTTACCATCTCCAAAATCCCACATAAAAGTTGTTGCACTATTAGATAGATTAGCAAAATTATATGTTAGAAAATCTGTATCACTTTGTGATGCTGTAAAATTTGCCGAAGGAGGTGTTTTATCTGCAATAGAACCAGCTTCAGGTAGATCATATTCATAATCACAAGCAAAAAGGCTAGACATCATTAAGACCACAGACATTAGCTTAAAAGATCTTAAGATGGAAAGTTTATTGATTATTGTTTTCATTTTAAATTTTTTAAAGATTTTAATATCCTGGATTTTGCTGCATTATCCCATTACTCAGGTTAATTTCCCTTTGCGGAATTGGTAGTAATAGATCTGTAGCACTAAAGCTATAATCATTCATACTTGAGAATGCGGAAAGGACTTCTTGAGCTGCCCCAAAACGAACAAGATCAAAGAATCTATGATTTTCAAAGGCTAATTCTACACGTCTTTCATCCAATAGGTCTTGTTTGGTAATAGTTGTAACAGTTTCTGTAAAACCTGCTCTATCCCTAACTTTTTGAAATGAATTTATCGCAGCAGTAGCACTTGTTTCTTGACCTCCAGCTAAAATTGCTTCAACATGCATTAATAAAACATCTGCATATCTAATGATTATCCAATCATTCCCCGCCAATTCTGGATTGCTGGATGTAGGTTCTATATCTAAACTTGAATCTCCATTCGGAAGATATTTTACAACTTGATACTGTGTAGGTTGCGCCATGTCTTGTCTATAGGAATACTCTGTTCTATTCCCTCCTTTAGCATCCAAAGCCAATCTAGCATCTGCGGTTACATAATTCACTCCACTGGTTCTACCTACGGAATTCAACCATTCTGCGGAAATATTCTGACTTTCTGAAGAAAGATCTGAAGTATAACCTATTGCAAAAATCACTTCATCATTATTCTCAGTATAAAATACATCCTTGAAATTCGATTCTAGAGAAAATTCTCCACTTGTAATAACCGATTCTAAAAGTGTTTGTGCTTCAGAATAATTTGTGCCTAGGGTTAGATAAACTTTAGCCAGAAGTGATTGAGCCGCAGCTTTAGATGCTCTATTCTTATAACTATTATCCAAGTTCTGAATAGATACTTTAAGATCACTAATAATTAGATCGTAAATTTCACTGGATGGAACTCTGGTAAATGCTATTTCCTTTTCAAGTGGGCCTATTAAACGATCTATCAAAGGAATATCTCCGTACAATCTCACCAAATTAAAATAAGCATAGGCTCTTACAAATTTCGCTTCTCCTTCAAACTTCGGAGATTTCGCCTCAGATGCTGCATCTAGATTTTCTAAAACCAGATTAGCACGGTAAATAATCTCATAAAAACTTATGTAATAATTAGAAACTATACCATTACTGGCAGTTACGTTATAACTTTCAAACTGAGCAGCTTCTCCTTCACTAGATTTAGTTCTGGTGTTATCGCTACGCATTTCAGTAAGGTAATATTCTCTTTGAATACTAAAGTTGTCGTCCAAATCATTAGAGTTCACACCTTGTATAGCATCATACATTCCTATAACTCCTGTTTCAATTTCTTCATCATTTTGAAAGTAACCCACTGAAGAGATTGCAGATTCTGGCAAAGGCTCTAGAAAATCGGCTCCACAGGAGATCATCATGATGGATAAAAATCCAAAAATTAAATATTTTATTTTTTTCATAATTGTGTCTTTTATACTTTTCTTACAATTAAAAATCTGCGTTTAATCCAATCGAAATTGTTTTATATATAGGAGATCCTCCTCTTTGATACCCGTAAGTTGTTGCCGAAGTGTCGTCTATAGATTCTGGATTAAATCCAGTATAGTTGTCTGCTGTCCAATACTTAAGGTTTTGTCCTGCTGCATAGATTCTTAATCCCGTTAATCCTATTTTTGAAGTAAGATTCTCTGGTAAATTATAACCAATATTAACATTTCTAAGAGCTACATAAGATGCATCTTGAATTACAGAATTGGTAAATATTTTTTCTTTAATAAAACCTTGGTTTGGGGTTGTTGCTGGAACAAAATCTTGCCCACTATTAAAATGATTGAATATGTATTGATCTCCCATATTCCTAACCTCCGCTCCATGGCTTCCCTGAAATAAGAAACTCACGTCTACATTTCCAATCTTAAAGTCGTTTGTAAGACTCCATAATAAATCTGGATACGGATTTCCAAGAATAGTTTTATCATCATCATCTATAACCCCATCGCCATTTAAATCTTTTACATATACATCTTGGGCCTGAGCTCCTATAGGAAAGAAAGGTTGTTGTAGATTTTCTAAAGCAATTTGCTCATCTACCACCCAACCGTAAAAGGAAGAAATAGGTTGCCCTTGTAAATTTATCCATTCTGCAGCTCTCTTGTCATCCACAATTTGGATTTGACCATTGGAATCTGCAAAATCTGTTAGTTCGTTATCATTCATAGAACCCAAAATAGTAGTACTCCATTTAAATTTAGAAGTGGATATGTTTCGTGTTCTTAACTCTAATTCCAAACCACTGTTTACAACTTCACCTATATTTACTAATGCATTTCTAAAACCGGTTGTGGAAGAAACAGGATTAAAAAGTAATAGTTGATCACTAGTACGCTTATAATAATCTACAGATCCTGTTAATCTGTTTTTAAAGAATCCAAAATCTAATCCAGGATTAATTTCTTTAGAACGCTCCCATTTTAAATCTGGATTTGCAATATTCAAAGCAATAAATGCCGACTCTAAACCACCACCTATTGTAGCAGATGCTGGTCCTAAAAGTGGTAATGATGGATAAAGATCTATAATATCGCTATTGGTATCTAAGTCTTTATTTCCGGTGAACCCATAACTTAATCTAAATTTAAGATTACTTACATAATTATTTTCTCTAAGAAAATCTTCTTGTGCTATATCCCATCCAACAGAAACAGCAGGGAAATCCCCATACTTTGATTCAGCTCCAAAAATAGAACTACCATCACGACGAAAACTTACAGATGCAAGATACTTATCTGCATAAGCATAATTCACTCTGGCAAAGTAACTTTGAAAACGTTCTGAATAAATAAAGGATCCAATATCTGTTGCAACAGTTGCTGCCGAAAGTGTTTTTATTAAGTCTGAAGAATAACCAGTTCCAAGAGAACTACTCCCTTCATAATCCCATTTTTCGAATGAAATACCAACCAAAGCATCAATTTCATGATCACCTATTGTAGTATCATAACTCAAATAAGTTTCAGAAGCTACATGAATTCTATTTTCATTAGACACTTCATAACTAGCATCGGAGGCACCGTTTCTACTAGATAAAACTCCCTGCCATCTATCTCTAAATGTATTTTGATAATCTCCAGATAAATTAGCTCTTATACTTAAATCATCCAAGATCTTATACTCTCCATAAAAATTACCATATAATTTTAATTTCAAATCATTTCTATCTCTCTCCACCACTTTCGCAACAGGGTTTGTGTTTGAGGTATCACTTATATCTATAAGAGTGCCGTCTCCAAATAAATCATAATTGTCAAAATGCCTCTGTATCGCATAATCTCCAATTTGAACATCTGGATAAACATTACGATCTACATATTGAATAGAATTTTCATCATGGTAAACTGGAAGCCAAGGAGATTGGCGTAGAATATCATGTGTAGATCCATCAAATCTTCTTGTATTAGTGTAAGAAGGAGCTAAATTTCCACCCATCTTAAATTTATCACTAACCTTAGTATCTAATTTTAATCTTAGATTATATCTTTTGTAATCATCTGTAAGTAAAACACCTTCATCATGAAGATAGCCCATTGATATACTGAATTTAGTTTTTTCAGTTCCTCCACGAGCACTTAAAGAGTGATTTTCAATAATCCCACCATCAAATATAATGTCTTGGTAATCACGGTCTATTCCAATTTTCTGAATATACTGAGTTCTGTTTGATAGCTGCCCGGTTGCGGCAAGTTCTGCTGCAGCGGTTTTAGCTACAGAAAAGTAATATGCATCGCTTTCTCTAGCTTCTTTAAACCCCATATAAGTTTGATAGCTAAAAACCGTTTTACCTTCTTTCCCTTGTTTAGTGGTAATTAATATAACCCCATTACTTCCTCTAGATCCATAAATAGCCGCAGATGCAGCATCTTTAAGCACATCGAAAGATTCAACTTCGCTCATATCCAAACTTCCCAAGAAATCATTGTCTACAACAAGACCATCTACAACAATTAAAGGATCTGAACTTCCTGTTAAAGAACCCGTTCCCCTAATTCTTATAGTTGGTGCAGAACCAGCTTCACCTTGCGTTGCCTGAATATTAACCCCAGATATCTGTCCAACAAGTGCATCATCTATTCTTGCCACCGGCAATTGATCAAGATCTTCGTTCACTACACTAGAGACCGCTCCGGTTAAGTGGCTTTTCTTTCGAGTACCGTAACCAATTACAACAGTTTCATCAAGTTGTTGTGCATCAACAGACATAGAAACATTCAATATTTTTTGTTCATTAATAATAATTTCTTCCGTATTGAAACCTAAAAAAGTGAACTGAAGGACATCTCCCTTCACTACATCGATTTCGTAATTACCATCAAAATCAGACACTACTCCCCTATTCGTACCCTTAACAATTACGTTAACCCCAGGTAAGGTAAGTTGATCTGATTCCGAGCTAATGGTTCCCGAAAGAAGAAAGCTCTCCTGCGCAATAAGAGTGAAATGGCAGAAAAACACCATTAAAACAATTGCAAATTTCTTCAAATTCATAAGTTGATTTTTTAGTTAATTAGACTCATTTAATAAATTAGTTACCAGACTAATCTTTAGATTTAATAATTCCTACCAGTGGAAATTCAGAGGAAAAAAGAGATTTGGATTACTTATGAATTTGTACATTTGTAACAATTGGTTACTACCAAGTAATCGATATGTATTTATAACTTCTCTCAATGAAGTTTTTATAAAAGGATAGGCGTGCACCTATCCTTTTTTCTTTTCTTAAATTTAATTATATAAGAACTTTTTCTGGTAAACCAATTTGGTTTTCCAATCTGGTTTACCAAATATATATTAATTTATTGTTAATTAAAAAATATATTGAGGTAAATTTTGCGGTTTTTTTAGTTAAAGTTTCTCAATTATGTACTTTGAAAGAAATCTTCTCTAATTGGACTGAATACATCTATCAAAATTCCTTTTTCTTTACAGATCGCTCCATGCATTTTATGAGGAGGAATATAAAAAGAGTCTCCTCCTTTCAAGATTTTAGTTTCATCTCCAATGGTTAATTCGAATTTTCCACTTACCACATAAGTTACTTGAGAATGGTGGTGCTCATGCATTGGACCTATGCTTCCTACCTCAAATTTCACTTTTGCCAGTAAGATTTTGTCATCGTATCCAAGAATTTGTCTTTGCACACCTTCTCCAACAGTTTCCCATTTAACTTCTTCGGACTTTAAAAATTCTTTACTTGTGCCTATATCTTTCATAATATTTAGTTTTCAATTATTGTATAATTCCCTTTCCAGGAAATTTCATTATTATTTATCCTTAAACTATGCCGGCCTTCTCCATTTTTATTAGCTATTACAAGAAGTAGCTTCGTTTTATTAAATCCAATAAGCTCAACAGCAGTATACTCATCATTATCTATAAGGATTTTCGCTTCCTTAATTTGGCTAAAGGAATTGTTCCCTAATTCGGTTATTGGATTATAACTTCCATGAGGCTCTAAAACCGAAACAAATACTGCATCTTTAGCTTTATGTTTTCTCCAAATGTAAACCGGATCTCTTCTTAGGTTGAATTGAGGATCTGAAGCTCCTAATCTGGCCATAATTAAACTATCTCCCTCTTTAGTAACATTAGTTAGCGTATAAAACTTATTATTATTAGACCAGGTGAATTTAGAATTGTTAGCAGAGGAGATTCCAGCAGCTTCTTTCCATAAATGCTGATATCCATTTTTTGAACCTAATTTTTCAAGTTTTTCTGGTGAATTATATTCAAAATTTGTTTCTATTATTTGACCGAAATAATAAAATGGCAAGTCATATTGATTCTCTTTTGCTCCTGTTACTCTAAAAATATCGATCATTACAGGTTTTTGAAAAATGTCACTATTTATTAATGCCATTGTTCTATGCATCTGAGTACCTGGATATGCATTATTTTCCTTTGCACTTATTATTTGGACATCTGGTTTGGAAAAATCTGAAAAATACTTCTCAGAATGAAACTTGGTACCTGTATCAAAATCACCATTAAAGTGAGAAGTTTCATTTTGAATAATTGTATTATGCGCTATACTTTGTTTTGCCCAGCTGGTGTTTTCTTTCAAATATCCTCCACCATTTTTTTGTTCAATATTTACGAATCTCGCAAAACCATAATCCTGGATCACTTCTTCTCCATCATTATAAAATGAATAAGAAAGTTTATCGTAATGTCCATGACTATCTCCTTGAGAAGTATATTTCATTACCAACGAGTACCTACTTTTATCCTCCTTACTATGTAAAATTGCTACACCTCCTTTATTCCCTTTTGACCCATCCGTAAGAATAATTGACTCTTTAAGAAACTCTTGCTCTTCCTTGTTTTTTAATCCAAGGGCTACAGCGAGTCCGGCATCATCTAAAGTAACCTCACCCTGTTTTTTTGCAATAGAAAGTAGCATTGGATTATGTTCTCCATAATAATATGCTGCATCTACAGACATGATCACAGAGTTATTGAAATAAGACATTCCTTTTTGGGCATCGTTCAAAGGGAAGAATTCCCCATCCGCATCAGTTAAATTTATCAAGGCATAAACTGATTTTACCAAGATGCCATCCTTATATTCAAAAATCTTTAATTCAGGTTTTTTATTCTGTAAGGCTTTCGCAAACAGCATAAATGGATACAATGCATATCTCTGATAGTATGGGCCTTCTGTATAGTATCCTGAAGGTGAAAAAGCTTCTTCCATATTAGCCAAAAAACCAGCTGCCTGACCTTTTTGCTTGATAAGTCCGCCATCATTATCTCTTGCAGTCTCATCTATATTATCTTCTTTAAGGCCATAAAGCGCAAGGTCTACCAACTCTTCATCATTCATTACTAAACCAATCATACCAACAGCGGCATTTCCCCAAGTACTGTGATTATGAATTCTGTTAAAAAATTGAGGGCTTTCTACTGAAAGAAAATCGGCAAAAGGCTTAAATAAATTGTTTTCTAAAGTTGCTCTTTCCTCTTTACTTATCCAGTTGTAGATACTGCTATAAGCCTGACTCATAGAAACCAACCAATTTGAATCGTTTAATGACTGCCAAAATATTTTTCCTCTTGCATAAGAACGCTCTTCAGGATGCAGGGGTAATTTTGGATACATCGCTGCATATTCCAAAAGCATCTTTTTAATATAATTGGCATATTTTTCTTCTCCTAGAATATTAAAAAGTACTCCGGCTTTCTGTGCTGTACTATAATTCTTCTTGTGGCGTTCGTGTGTATACCCACCTGCAAGATCTTTAGGGATAGGCACCTCAATACCATTATTAATTTCTATATCTACCTCATCTTTAATTTCTTGTAAACTCCTATCGAACAAAGGAACTTGTCCAAGATTATCTTTAATTTTCTTAAGACCCTCTTCTGTCAATATCAAACCTGAAGATTTTGAAGATGCCTGATCTTGTGCCTTTATAAATTGGCTGAAGATGAAAAGAAAAAAGAAAATTCTTAAAGAGTGACTTTGGAAAAGGCTTGTCATACAGGCTTTAGGTTTAGTGTATATTCAAAAAGATGAACTAATTTTTGTAATAAATTACTATATCGATATAGTAAATTGGTAATTGGTTTACCAATTTGGTTTACCAAATATAATAAAAAATTTATATGAAGCAAATGATACCTATGCGAATCTTAAAAGGAATTAAAATTTTAAGAGATAGATCTCAAATTTTTCTCTTGGTTGAAGTTCTACTTCTTGCTTATTCCCTTTTTTTAAATTGCCTTTAGTAGTAAAGCTTATTTTAAAAGGCTTAACTGAAAGTGATTGAATTAAGATCTTACTATCCGTTTTCTTAAGATAAATATCTGAGGATGCAGAAATATCAATTTGAGTGTTCTCTATTTTCAAACTAGATACAGAAAATAAAAATCCCGTATTCCCTTTTATTAATGATTTCAAATCTACTCCCTTCAACTCCCACGGTGTATCTATATTAAGTTGCCATCCTTTCAAATCGGGAGTTTTTTCATCTTCATTTATTCTTGCATCAAATACCTCAAAAGGAAATAGAATTGTGATAAAGCTGAAATTGGCCTGAGGCTTGGAAGATACTATAGACCATTGTTTGCCACGTTGTCCTGAGCTTACTACAGTATCTACAGATTGCAATTGGAGAATATCTAGCCCGGAGCCATCATCAAACGTAGATCTCAATAAATTTGGCGCCTGTTCTGCAGTATAATGTCCTTGCCAAATTTGTTTGTAAGTGTGATCTTTTTCAGCATTAAAATTATCCTTAATAATCCAAAAATCATCTTTTACAAAAATTACTTGTCTGGAATATTCTACTCCAATATTATTAAAGCCGTCATGACTGCCTATATATAGATCAAGCTCAGGATTTGATTCAAATACAATCGTATTTGGCTGGGGCAGCTCTCCAAATTTGCCAAAGCCACTGCCTCCTTTATTAGATTTATAATCCTTTCCTTGAAGTTCGTCATCTACCAAGGCAACATTCTTAACTAAAGAATTTTTAAAAAGTTCAAGATCCTCTAGTGAATAGCGCACTTGGTAATTAGGTAAAATCACTTTGCCATTGGCTATTGCCTGAATTCCCAACATATCCCCATGCTGATGATCTGGCTTTTTATCATCCAAACCAGCAGAAATAACCATCATTTTATCCTTTGCCTCCCAGCCATTACGCATTATATAATACCCGGTTTCTGTAAAAGCTAGAGATTTAAAATCTGGCTGTTTTGTTTTAATATTCTCTAACATCCCTAATTGATTCCCACTTAAATACCAATACATGTCAGATTCGACTTTATTAGTAGCAAAAAATCCCATTCCCGGATCGCTAAAAAGCAAGTATCCCAAGGTCATCGCACCAGAAATGTTATTTCTTTCTGCCCAAGGCGCATCGGTATCATCAGAAAACACAGGCGCAGATCGGTCAGGAAAAGCAATTTTCTCTAGCGAGATAAACAAAGATTTCAACTTTTCTTCCCAGACAGGTCCTACATTAATATCACTATTTTTTGCTAACTGATATACATAAAAATAATTTTTAATATCACTCATGTGGTAATGCACCGTCCTTTCAAACTGAAAACCATCTTTATTTATTTCCGCAGATAAATGTTGCTCCAACAGATCCATCGAACGTTCATACCATTTATCGGTTCCCTCCAAATCTCTTAAAAGAATACTTAGCATTGCAAGTGCAGACATTCCACGAGTTTGATGATTCCCAGAACTAAATTCTTGGTTATTTTCAAATAAATTCGCTCCATGTTGAAGCAAAGTGGCAATTGTTCTTAATTGATCTTCATCTGAATATTGCTTTTCTCCTAAAAACATATTATGAATTTGAAGCCAGTTTAATATTCTATATCCAGAACGAAATACTTCATACACCCCGTTTCCATCGTCAATAGTTTCAAATTTATTAGCTTCTAAAGCTTGGTTTAACGATTGTAATTGGGATGTGAAATAATTTAAGTAGGTTGTATCCTTTTGCTTATAATTATAATAAAAGGCTATATCCACCATTTTATGCTGCCGTGCTAAATGTCTAAGCGCATAGGCATCTACAGCTTCACCGGTTAAATAATTAAATGGTAATTTCCATTTAGCGTCACCTGGATATTTAGAAAGGTGATCTAAGGCTCTTTCAGTATGATGACCTTCAGATGAAGGATAAAGATTATTGTGAGTTTTAAATCTCTCGTCAAAATTTTTCCAATCGTAAAAATATCTTTCTGAAAATTTTTCACGAAAATAATTAGCTAGAACTGCGTTAGAAATAACACCTTTTTCCTCAGCTATTGCATTTTTAACCTCAGGCTTAAGATATGCAACAAGTTCATTATTGGGAATAACTTTCTCTGTAGGAAATTCCTGTGCATGAATACCTGTAGTCATCATAAAAAAGCAAAAAGGAAGAAAAATTTTAATAACTGACATTTATAGAATTTTAGTACATTAATTTTTGCTTCAGATTCTCTTCTATCTTGATCTCTCCGGAATTTTTGATGCTATTATTCTCAGGCTTCTGACCTTTTTCACCCCAAAGGATGGCGATATATTTTACCGAATTGTCTATAAAACTATTATCAGAAAACACGACATTCACTATCCCTCGAGTCTTTAATAGGATTTCTGTGTTTTCTGAAGTACCAGAGTTTTTGAAGGTGTTTCCTGTTAAGATTAGATTACCTCCAATTGTAGATTCATCATAACCGCCTCTATAATAATTTAAAACCTCCTCCTTAATATTGCTGAAATTGGAATTGGTGATGTAAACAAATTCTGCATTGTACTCTCCCTTATCATCGGTTTCTTCTGCCAGATTTATACCGCTCTGAAGATCTTTAATTGTTGAATTTGCTATAGAAATTGTATCGGCAAAAGAGCGTTGAGAAACTTTCAGAAGATTTTTAAATCCGCTAATTTCCGAATTATCAATCCACAAATTATAAGCGCTGGACATATTTTCTTTTAATGTCCCAAAAGCATCCCGGTTCTTTGTGCCCTTTAATATTATGTTTTCCATCTTAAGAGCTCCTTCCGGATTCATTTCGAATGCAGGAGAAGAATTACTTTCTGAAAATTGAAGAATAGCTTTCTTCTTTCCTTTTTCTGATCTAATACTAATCTTTTTATTTATTGGGATAGAAACCTCTAGCTTATAAGTACCAGATTTTACTTCTATAATATCTTCTGAAGCTGTTTTTTGGAGCACTTCCAGTAATTCGTCTGTAGTTGAAACTTTAAAAATCTTAGACTTTTTACTTTCCTTTACCGGAGTATACCAATCTGGCCCATATTCAGATAATTCGAACAAACGTTGATCTTTTTCTACTGGAAGGCTTACAGCACCAATACTTTTAATCTCGGTTCGATTGGTTCCAAAAATATCTTCCTGGATCTTTTCAAAATCAAAACCCGAATAAACCTCTGTTAGATTTTCAACAGGAACGTATAAATAGTCACTGATCTTTTTAATTTTAAAATCCTTTGTAATAATGCCTTTATCCTGCACTTCACTCTTATTGATACTATTTGAAATATTGTTTTTAAAACGTACCCCATCTACAGTATCGTAAGCTACAATTGGAAAATTCTGTTCCTTATCATTATAAATTAAATTATTGGCCAGCAATACACGCTCAGGTCTCGCAGAACGTATTTCAGTAGCAGGCAACACTTCACTTTTATCTACATTAGATCCTACACTAAAATGCCAAGGAGAGATGCAATTAACATAAGTATTGAAAGCAGCAACCACATCGGTCACCTGATTATATCTGTTCAAAGGGGATTTAGGGATTCCATTCATGACCGCTAATGGACTTCTAAATTCTGAACCTTTTAATTTATAAAAATAGTTGTTGGTGATCCAGTGCCCAGTATTTATTACCCGAATTCCACCTATAAATTCTGAATTATCATTTCCAATAAAAACATTTCCATCGATCGTTGCATAATTACCATGTCTTAGAACCAAGGAACCCTCCGATTCGAAAAAAACATTGTGGCTAAATTGATTGAAATTGGATTTGCTTGAAATAATTTCTACCTCCCCATTACATCTATAAAATAAATTCTCAGCAACATTAACGTATGCGGGTGTCATTGAGGTTTCACTAGAACCTATTTGAAGGGTTTCACCGTGAGGACCTCCTTTTCTGGGTCTAGGACCAAAATAATTATTAATGATTTGATGATGAGTATTAATATTTTCATTTCCCTTTAGGAAAACTCTTAAAGTAGGTCCGGAATTAGATTTCCCTGCTATATAACAATGATCTAGCTGATTATTTCTTCCCCAGAACTCTATCCAGTGATCCTGAACATCCCGACTTGGTTGAGTAAAGTTTTCAATTACACAATTAGTGACCCGGGAATGGTTAGCAATATTATCATTATCAACTTTAAATTGAATGACAGAATTAGACGGAGTGAAACCATTTTTGAAATACAAACCGTCCACTATTAGATATTCTCCTGCCAATTTCAGTGAAGATTTCCCTTCAATAGTTACCTTTCCCTTTTCTTCAACACTTAAAGAAATAGGTTGGTCTTTTGTTCCATTTCCCTTGAAAATTAATTCTACATCTTTCCAAACACCACTAGCCATTATAATATTCTCACCAGGTTTGGCAGAAGATACTGCAGAATTAAATTCTGTGATATTTTGAACTAGAATTTCTTTCCTGGAGACTTCTTGTGAAAAGTTTAGGCTGGAAGATAAAAGCGTAAAAAGGAGAAGGAAATATTTCATAATATAATCTGGTTTACCAATTTGGTTTACCAAATATAAAAATAATCACCTCTTTACCAAATATTTTTAGTCATTATAAGAATCTTCTAATTGATTTTTTTCCTTCTCTACACAACTTTAAAAAGTAAACAGACCATTATGTTTAGGAAAAAATATATAAAATTTATTAGCTTTTATAATCCTTCCACCCTAGGCTTATAATAATTTATTGTAATCATATTTTTGAAACTGTATACCTTACATCATCGCGTTTTCTTAGCATGTTTAATTGAAAAAAATCTTCAATTTAATATTTCCATTCTTTTGATAGGTGGGATTTTAACTGATATTCTATTCCATAATTACGGATTTATTTTTCTAAAAACTCATGTCTTCCACAAAGTCCCCCAAATCTACCATAACTAATCTTGCGCGTGGATCCTGTGCTGTTTTTATAGCGTACGGGAAGTTAAGCGTAAAATAAAAACAGCATAGGGCGCAAACTACTTTTGACGCAACTGGTACAGTAAAAAATTACGAATTTACTGGGGTTTCCAATCCATTTACTGTAAAATTAGGATAATTTGCGTCAAGGTCAATTGTTATGACAAAGCCTATTTTTTCTCCTCTAACCACTGCTTAAAATTATCTTCAACCTCTGGGTTTTTCGAGAAATACTCTTGATACTTTTCATTGCTAGTTTCCATAAGGATTTGATAGAGTTCAAATTTTTCGTTCTGTGTTTCACGCAAAGAATACCCAAAATAACCCAAAAGACTTAATGAAAGGATACCCAGTGAACAAACCAGGATCAGCAGATAATTCGGAATTATCCGAGCGTGTTTTAATTTCCTTTCTATCTCCCTTAGCACTTGATCCTTTAAGCTGTTTTCTTTTTGCTGTTGCTCTAAGAATTTATTCAAACTCTTATCCAATGCTTCGGTACTTATTGGAATGCTTAATTCGTGTAGCCTCGTCGAGAGTAGTTGAAGCGAAATAATTGCGGTTTTAAAATCTTCCATCTCATCAGTCATGAGCTCCATAATTTCATCTAGTTTTTTCATCTTTTAATTCTTTAAAATCCTATTCCCGCATCTAAACTTCTTTTAATCACTTGTTTTACTAGGCCTTTGGCTATACTTGCTGCCATATTACCGCTGAGTTGAACCGTTTTATCCAGCAATTTTAAACTTGTGGGGATTTCTTTCATTCTTGTATATGCTGAATTTCTAGTAATCTCACCAATGAGTTTACCACCCGTCATAGATCGGTGTACCTCACTTCCCTTTAAATTCACTCCCTTATATTCAAATCGGAAGCCTTGTAATTGATTTGATTTATTGATGCTTGGAATCACGGTTACTTGGTTCGCCTTCATCTTGCTGATATATTCATCTAATGATTTAGGCCTAGATTCCAATACCCGATCATGGATCTGTTTTATTATCAATCGCTGCGGATTTAGTTCTTGTAATTTTTCTTGTTGTACTTCTCGAACTCTGGTCAGACCTAACTCTTTCGCTACATTGTCTGCAGCTAGCTGACTTCGTTTTCCAATAAAGCTGTCGTTATAGGCTTTCCCATCAAATCCAATCCGGTTGGTATAAATATGTACATGGGTATGTGCTTTATCCCGGTGGACAAATCCAATGGATTGGTTGTTCTGCAAATTCATTTCCTTTAAAAACTTTTTAGAGAGTTCTTCCAAGTCTTTTACGCTTAAGTTTTTTCCATCTTCAATAGTTGGACTTAGTATAAAACTCAAGGTATTATTGATGCAGCGCTCATTTTGCGATTGGATGATCTTAAACTCTTCGGTGATTTCTTCGGGAGTATCCCCTGCCAGATATTCCTTTAGTACTACTTCCGCATCTTTTTCTTGGTTCCATCCGTACCCAATTGATGCTCCCGTTCTTGCTATGGAATGTCCCTTGCCAATCATTTCTTGAAATTTTTTAAATGGGATCTGATTTCCTCGGCAAGCTCTTGTACTTCTTTGGCAAGTTTTGGATTCCCCTTTTTAAACATATTACTAATCCGGCTAAAGTTGTTTTTATATTGAATCAAGAGTTGATAGGCTTCCAATTGTTCTTGAGTAATTCGTTCCACCATATTTATTTTGAATGCCGTAGCACGCAGATATTCAGAAAGGGAAATTCCAGCCCTGGCCGCTCTTTTTTTGAGCAACTTTTTCTCGTAGATCGAGCAGCGTATTTGGATGTATTCTCGTTTCATTTTTTCTTTTAAAATCTTTGCAACCTTCGGGAGCAAAGCAAGATTGTCATGACAATGACACATCTTGCTTTGCTTCTCCAAATGAAATTCTCCCTTTGGGCGTTCACCGGAGTTTTTTAATTTTCTTAATCATTTCTTTTCCTTTTCTAATTGAGATCAGTTGCTCGTTCAGATCCTTATAACCTATGTAGCAATCACTTTTATCTTTCACATTGGAATATCGATCGGTTAGTTCCTTAGAATGCATTCTTCCAGATTCATCCTGATCCAAATACAATTCAACTTCCTTATAATTTTCAAACAATTCCGAAACTGCTTGTAAAAAAGAGAGCGAGTTTAAAACAATCACATCGGAGTTTTCTAGTTGATTTGGATATAACTCAGCCATGGACAACAGATCGAACATCCCTTCTATAATTATTAAACGGTCTGCATTGTTTTTTAAATAAGTATAGGCTTTAGGAGAACTAGAGATCTTAAAATATTTATTTCGAAGTTCCCAACCACCCTCCTTATTTTGAAGACCGATTGAAAAATAGAACTTCCCAATAATTTGATAATGAACTTCCTTGCAATATCTCTGCGCTGTTTGTATCGAAATCATTCTAGCATCCATATATTGAATCAAACCTTGATGTTGGATGGGTTTCATTTCTAATATTTTTATTTCTGGCCTTTTTGGCTTTTTTAAAATGGGCTGCTGAAAAAAAAAGAAGTCCTTTTCTTTACTTAGAAGTTCTAGTGCTTCTCTAACTGAACACTTTTTCATAGCCACGATCAAATCCAGCCCGTTTCCGCCTGTTCCTAGTCCATGGTCATACCATTTGTTCAAAAGCAAAGAAACTTTGAAAGAGGCCTGCGTTTCTGACCGAAGGGGACTCAGAAACCAGGCTTCTTTCTCCGTTGTCCTGCTCGGAAAGTGCCCGAAGCTGGCTAGCGTTTTTACGATGGACAGCTTTCGGGCTCTTTCGCAGGTGATTCTTTTTGAGTTCATTATCTCTTATTTTACTATTTATATTTTTTCTTTCAGCAGCATTTTTTTTGTGTGGAATTGTACTTATTTATTAGCTTCCTAATGCTTAAATTATTTGTCATCATTTTATTTTTGATGACACTTTGATGACACTTTGATGACAGCCGTATCTCTTACTATCACTGGTCTAAGAGTATTCTGTCATCAAATCATCAAAAAAAGAAAGAATTTAAAAGTGTTTACTCCAAAAACTGGTTTGATTTTGATGAAATGATGACAACGCCCCAAACCCCCTCTAAAATCAAGGGTTTCGGTGTCATCATTTTGTCATCAAATCATCATTTTCCTTTTTATTTCTCGATTTTAATCTGAGTTTTGATCTTCAAAATGCTCCAAAAGGAACTTTTTATTTATAGTGAAATAGCGTCCTTTGCCATCTGTAAAATTGGTGCTACCATCTCCCCAGAGCGTAAACTTTTGATAACGGTTCGAATTCGGACTGCTTTCAAGCTTCCAGTCTTTCTTAAGAATTTTCCGGATCTGGGTTAAATCGGTTCTCAATCTTGTTTTGCTTAAAGCGTTTAAAGCGTCCAACGGACAAAACTTGATTTCTTCGAGATCGTGATTTTCCATCACCATCAGTAATATGCTTGCCAGTTCTTTCTCTACTCTATTTCGGTTATTTTGCACCAACTTGAAAAGTGCGGGAGTCTCTATTTGTTTGGGGGTAAACCACATCCTGGTTTGATGCGGACTATGTGGCTTTCGAGTTTGAAGGAAATATAAAAATGCAGGAATTTCCTGTTCTAAATTTTCTAAAAAACTCGTGATTTCCTTTTTAACTGATGGAACTTTCAATACCCAGAACCGGGTTTCATGATGGTCTATTTTTATAAAGTTCTCTTCGTTGTTACTGCAAAGGATGAACTTCCCAAAGAATTCTACCTCTCGCTTATCAACTCCTTTTTTTTCAAGTTTATTATAATTGGTCGTGCTTAAATACTTGATTCGCTCAGTGAGTTCCTCTTTATTGAACAAGACTTCATCGATGCAAATCAGCAATTTATTGGCCCAATCTGCATTAAACTGACTGCTAAAGCTATCATTGGTAAGATAAGTAAGATTGTTTTCAAAGATTTGCTTGAGCCATTTTAAAAAAGTACTCTTACCCGTGGAACGCTCACGGGATACCAGACAAAGAATAGGAAGTATTTGGATGGGTTTGGTATATAAGAGTTGGAGATAATCCAAACCCAGTTCAGAGTGATCCCCGAAAATATGTTTTACAAATTTTAAGGATTCACTGCAACATCCTTCCAGTATATGATGGTTTAACGGAGAATAGGTGTTGTAAAAGTTGTTATAGGTGGATTGAAAATTAAGATGATCCGGAATACAGGTAAAGCCATCGTATTTTGGAATACTGGCTAGAAATGTTTTTCCATGGTCTTGGCGAATAGTTTCAATGTTCCAAGAAACCAAAAGTTCATTTACCTGTCCGGCAATGGTGGGTGCTTCAACTATTTTGTAATAACTGACTCCTACCCGTATATATGAATTTTCACTTTGCATCTATTTCAAAGATGTTCAAACGTCAACACTATTCTCTTAAACCATAATTTATATGCTAATAAGAGTAAAATGTATTAACAAAACATCAATTCAAGATACAAAATTTCAGTTTTATTTAAACATTATTCAGTTAAAATACCTATTTAGTAAGAATAGTTCAATCTGATGTCAGATGAGTACAAATTTTATATAAGTTAGTACAGAATCATATCAAATGAGTTAATTTGAAATATTACAGTTTTTTGGAGAAAATGAACAAATAAGAAAATGTCGTCAGATTTTGATTTTTTGGTCATTAATACAAGAGAAAATAAAAGGCATTTCCTTTATAAAATTTTTAAGCGAGAATATTATTCCCTGTTTTTATCCTGCATATCAATTCTTTTCTTCAATAAATTCATATCCTCGCTTAATTTATCATCCAGTACCTTGGCATAATGTTGCGTTATTTTAAGGGATTGATGACCAAGCATTTTACTTACTGATTCTATAGGCACACCATTGGAAAGGGTAACAGTTGTAGCGAAGGTATGCCTGGCCATGTGAAAAGTCAAATTCTTATTTATTTCACAGCGATCGGCTATTTCTTTTAAATAACTATTCATTCGTTGGTTAGAATACACTGGGAGTAACTTTTCAGTTGGACTATCTAGATCTTTATATTTATCAATAAGTTTTTCAGCTACGGGAAGGATTGGAATGCTGCTCAAGGATTTAGTTTTTGTTCTTTTTATTTTAATCCATTGGTTTCCATCAATACCTTTTACAATATCATCAGCAGTTAGTTTGAAAACATCGGCATATGCCAAACCTGTGTAACATGAAAAAAGAAAAATATCCCTCACGTGTTCAATTCGTGGAATAGTAAATTGCTTTTCCATGATGCTAATGATTTCTTCTTTAGTTAAGAATTCACGTTCAATTACCTGAAGCTTAAGTTTGAAATTATAGAACGGATCTTTTTCTATCCAGCCATTTGCATAGGCTACTCGTACAATCTTTTTAAGATAAGCAAGGTACTTTACAGCAGAATTATGAGAATGATTTAGTTCAGTTTTTAAATAATAGATAAAACTATTAATGAATTTAGTATCAATATCCTTTACTGGATAATCCTTCATTTTATAATCGAATTTAATAAAAGAAGAAATATGCTTTTTTGTGGTTTTATAACGCTGCAGGGTTCTAAAAGAATAATCCCTTCCTATTAGTTTTTCCATTCTAGAATTATGTTCTTCAAACATTTCTACTATGGATTTCTGATTATCATTATTTCCTAAGTACACATCTTTAATTTTTAGAGCAGAAATCTCCTCTTGATTGTCTAAAAATTTTTGATAGATTTCATAAATCCTATTTTTGATGATGTCTAAATTCCGATTTACTTGTTTAGCTTCAATGGATGTTCCAATAACTTTATTTGCTTTAGGATTCCACTTTGAGCGTGTAACTTTCCTCATTGTACTTAACTCAACTCTTCTGCCTTCGTAGGTGATTCGCAGATAAACGGTAGCTTGAATAGCATTTTTATCTTTACTTTTTCTTGTATAGAATAATATTGATAATTGATCTTGCATCCTTTTTAGTTTAAAATTACATCTAAATTTACCTGAAAAAATTATAACTAAAAACCCCTAAAGCTTTATTTAACAGTCACTTACAAGCCATTCGGGGACACCTAACCAATTAACTAGAGTGTCCCCGAATTAGACACCTTTTAGATGTATTTATATGATATCAAATGAGTACAAGAAAAAAGAAAAACCCTATAAACAGTGAGGTTTATAGGGTTTTGGTGTTATTTGATACGTTAAAAGTACTCGAGGCGGGAATCGAACCCGCACTCCCGAAAGAACTGGATTTTGAATCCAGCGTATTTACTACTAAATTTCCATAAGATATATTATAATCAACTGATTAGCATATATTTAATTTTATATAATATCAATTGATATCGTTTAAAATCATAATTTGTTGTACCTATGTTGTACCAAAAATGATTATCTTTATATCCTAATATTTAAGATATGTCATCAAATGCAAAAATAGTACTTCGGAAAAAGCCTAATAAAGAAGGACATTGTCCTCTTTGTATTCGTATCACAAAAAACCGTCGCTCAAATTATCATTATATAGGTCATAATATTGACCCAAATGATTGGGATGTGAAAAATATTAGAGTTAGAAAATCACATCCTTACTCAGATAGGTTAAACGGTTTGCTTAGTACCAAACTGTCTGAGGCAAATAAAATGCTGATTGATTTGCAGTCGAGCAAAAAGGATATATCGGCAAATCAAATAAAAGAGAAACTTTATGCTTCTTCGGAATCAGTTACTTTTTTTGAAGTGGCACAAGACTTTCTTGATGATTTAGAAGCAAACGAAAAGCTGTCTAGGCTTTCAACAGATAAAGCAAGAATTAATCACGTTTTAAAATTTACCACGTCAAAGCAGCTAACCTTTCAAGAAATTGATGAAAATTTTCTAAAGAAATTTAAAACCTACCTCCGTACAAAACACAACCTATCAGAAAGGTCGATAGTAAATAATCTTATTGTGATTAGAACTATCTATAATAGGGCCATAAAATTGGGTATCGTAGATAGAAAACTTTACCCATTCGGTTCGGATAAAATACGAATTAAGTTCCCTGAAACTGAAAAAATAGGTCTTACTCGAAATGAAGTCATAGAGCTAGAGTCAGTTGATAACCTTACCAAGAATGAAACTCACGCTAGAAATCTCTGGCTTTTCAGTTTTTACTTTGCTGGCATCCGTGTAGCTGATATATTAAAAATTCGTTGGAACGACATTTTTGATAATAGACTTCACTATCGAATGAACAAGAATTCAAAACTGTTATCCTTAAAAATTCCAGATAAAGTTTTTCCAATTTTGAAAGATTACATAAATGACAAGCAGAGCGAAGAGGACTTTATATTTCCTGAAATGAAAAAAGCCGATTTAAAAAATGCTAAAGATGTTTATGCTAAAACAAAAACCGCTAATAAGAAATTCAATAAATATTTGGTAACGGTAGCTGATAAAGCCAAAATATCAAAAAAAGTAACTATGCATATTGCTAGACATACATTTGGGAATATATCGGAAGATAAAATCCCAATTAATATGCTCCAAAAATTATACAGACATTCATCGATTACCACTACAATAAATTATCAATCTAACTTTATGCATAGAGATGCGGATGACGCATTAGATAGCGTGGTAAATTTTTGAAGGGATAAAAAAATCAATTAGCGGATATTTTGAATATGCTAAACCTATCTGTAACAACAAAATATCTGTTCTTTATCTTTTCCAATTAAAAATTTAGTCTTTCCTAAATAGGAATTAAATTTAAATTGGATCCGCTAATTTTTGATTGAAACATTTTACCAACATTTTATATAGGTCAGGATGTTTCTTTTTGAGTAAGTCTGGACGCTCGAAGAAATATTCTGAAGCTACTGCAAAGAATTCAGCTTGATTTGTACCTCCATATTTTCGGATATCAGAATGATTGTCGTTTATGGCTTCCATTTCCTTATGAATTAAATTCAACCAAGGTAATGCATATTGATGTTCTAATAATCGCTCTGGAACTCCATCTGTACTATCATCCAGCTTATCAATAAGATGCACAAATTCGTGTATGCCAGTATTACTTTTATCGGTTGTGTTTTTAAAGCCGTGGTACAATGCTTTTTTAGATAAAATCATTTGCTTCTCAAAACGTCCATTCCCAACTATTCCACCAATATTTCTTGAGTTATCCTTACTACTAAATTGCATATCCTCATTAAAATAATCTGGATATAAAAGGATACCGCTTAAGTTGGTGTAATGCCATTCTTTAAAACCAAAAACAGGGATTACTGCGCTTGCCGCAATTAAAATCTTATCCAATTCTTCCAATTCAAACTGCACAGCATCGATATAGACCTCACTTAAAAATTGCATCATTTTTTGCTGAAAAATAAGCTGCCTATTTTTTGAAAGGTTTCTGTAAAACAGCACATTATCCATCAGTAATTTGTGCCAATCCTCTGGAAATGGCTTTACACTATGGCGTTTCGCTTTTCTATAAAAATGAACAGCAAAGAGAACAATCACAACTAAAATTAAAATGTAAGCCATATTAAAAAAACGTATTAGTCTACAGGTTCCGCCTTAAATCCTACTTTTTTCAAAGTTGATTTTACGTCTTCTTCGGTTGCACCATCGCTTTCAATGGTTAGGATTTTATCAGGATTAGAGGTATCTACTTCCCAACTTTCTACACCTTCTTGTTTGTTTAAAAAAGGGGTTACTTTCGATACACACCCACCACAATTGATATTTGTTTTAAATTTTAAAGTTTTCATAGTATTGAATTTATTTATTATTAAAGTTTTACTCGTTTAAGTCTTAAGCTATTTGCAACAACGGATACACTACTGAATGCCATTGCTGCACCTGCAATCATCGGGTCTAATAAAAATCCATTTACGGGATAAAGAACCCCTGCTGCGATTGGAATACCAATGATGTTGTAAATGAATGCCCAAAATAAGTTCTGACGTATGCCCAAAACAGTTCTTTTTGATAGTTCCAATGCTTTTGGGATGGATTGTAAATCCGATGTTATCAAGGTCATTTTCGCTACATCCATTGCTATATCCGAACCTTTACCCATTGCAATACTCACATTGGCTTGCGCCAAAGCGTGCGAATCGTTGATACCATCGCCTACCATTGCGACTATCTTTCCATCTGCCTGTAATTTTTCAACAAAAGCGGCTTTGTCCGAAGGCATTACTTCGCCCTGGTAATTTGAAATCCCCACCTGATTTGCCACGGCGGAAGCCGTTTTATTGTTATCTCCCGTGAGCATATAGACCTCGATGCCCCTTTCTTGAAGCGTAGCGATGGCTTTTTTTGAAGTTTCTTTAATCCTGTCCGCAATTGCCAGTATCGCAAGCACTTGATTTTCGTTACCCAAGAATATGACTGTTTTTGCCTTCTCTTCCAGACTTTCTGCTGTGTGCATTAAAGTAGCGTCAATTTGAATATTCTTTTCGACCATTAGTTTATGGTTGCCCACATAATATTTTGAACCATTCTCTGATTGCGCCTTTACTCCTTTCCCTGTAATGCTTTCGAAGGAAGTAATTTCTGCTTGTTCAATATTTTCCTCTTTTAAATGATTAACTACTGCTTCTGCCAAAGGATGTTCCGATTGTGCTTCGATAGCCAAAAGAATTTCCTTGTATTCATTTTGATTTTTAAGCTTGTCCTTCCAAAGAATGTCGGTTACCAATGGTTTTCCTTCTGTAATGGTACCTGTTTTATCCAGGATTACTGCATTCACTTTATGGCCGAGCTCTAAACTTTCGGCATCCTTTATAAGGATATTATTTTCTGCTCCCTTACCAATACCCACCATTATGGCGGTAGGCGTTGCCAAGCCCAAGGCACAGGGACAAGCTATAACCAATACCGCTACAGAGGTTAATAAGGCTTGCGAGAAGGCATTATCGCCTCCTACTGACATCCATACTATGAAGGTGACAATGGAAATACCCAATACCACGGGAACGAAGATACCGGCAATCTTATCGACCAGTTTTTGAACGGGTGCCTTACTCCCTTGCGCTTGCTGAACCATTTTAATGATTTGGGAAAGCAAGGTTTCTCCACCAACTTTTTCAGCGGTAAATTGAAAGCTTCCTTTTTGATTAACCGTACCAGCGAAGACCTTTTCCCCTTGGGATTTCTGAACTGGAACGGGTTCTCCCGTTATCATACTTTCATCTACATACGAGCTTCCCTTGGAAACTTCGCCATCCACAGGAATCTTTTCTCCGGGACGTACCAAAATGGTCTGACCAACCTGTACGGATGAAATAGGGATTTCCTTCTCTTCCCCATTCTCAATAATTTTAAGGGTTTTAGGCTGAAGACCCATTAGCTTTTTAATGGCTGAAGATGTATTTGATTTAGCCTTTTCTTCCAATAATTTCCCCAAGGAAATAAAGGTAATAATCACGGTAGCCGCTTCGTAATACACGTGAGGTTCGATACCACGACTTAACCAAAATTCAGGAAAGAAAGTATTGAATACACTAAAGAGGAAAGCGATTCCGGTACTCAAAGCGACCAAGGTATCCATATTAGCTTTACCGTGTTTCGCCTGCTTAAACGCATTGACAAAAAAGCTACGCCCGAACCAAAAGAGTATAGGAAAAGCCAATACCAAAGAAATCCATTTGCCTGGGTCCCATTGCATATAGAACATTCCCAACACAAAAATGGGAAGCGTGAGGATGGCCGACCAGATAGTACGACTTTTTATGTCCTGATAATGCTTTTGCTGAAGTTCTTGCTGTACTTCGGAAGGGTCTTCGGCATCTATGATAATATCGTAACCGACCTGTCTTAGAGCGTTTTGCAATTGTTCTTCGGTAGTGGCTTCGTCATAATCCACCAATACCGAACTGCTGGCAAAGTTAACCTGCGCGTCGTTCACACCTTCGGTATGTGAGAGTATAGATTCAACACTGGATGCACAGGCCGCACAGGTCATACCTGTTACTGGAAAGGATTTTTTTATTCCCTGTTGATGACTCTTTTTTTCGGTTTCAAATATGTTGACTGTCTCCATAAACCTATTCTTATTTATACACTACAAATTTCAGAATTAATAGGCTTTAATATGTTACGTTATATGCTGAATGATTTGTAGAATTCTCCCATATTCCTTAAAACGAATCAAGGACTACAATCATCTTGTAGTCCTTGATAGCGTCTTGCTTAGCAAATAAGCTTTCTACTCTTTAGCTCAAGAATTCCTCGCAAGCTTCAGCACATTTTCTGCAGGCATCTGCACATTCTTGACAATGTTTATGGTCGTGTTTGTCACATACATCCGCACATTTTTTACAGATATCACGGCATTGCTCTACCATACCCCTTACATCGGAATAATTTGAAGCAAGCAGATTTGCCGTGGCGCTACAGATTTCGGCACAGGCCCTATCGGTTCTAATACAATCAACCATCATTTTAATGTCGCCTTCGTCAAGACAAGCATCTGCACAATGATTACAATGTGTTACACAATTATTTAAAGCTTCGATTAACTTTGAATTTTTCATAAATATTTAAGAATTAAAATTAGTCCACTAATATAGCAGACATTAGTAAGGACAATTTAATATTTGAAGTAGTGTTTTTTGTTATGGAATATGCCGAATGATTTGTAAAATTTTCGGATTAACAGAGTTTAACATCAAATCTCATCCAAAGATTTGCGATTCTGATTTGTGCTTTTTTTAAACTGTGTAGGTGTCATTCCTGTAACCTTTTTAAACTGATTGCTTAAATACGCGACACTACTATAATGTAGTTGAAAAGCTATCTCACTCAAGGTTAATTCATCGTAAACTATAAGTTCTTTAACACGTTCAATTTTCTGGTTTATGATGTACTGCTCGAACGTAATACTTTCTACCGACGAAAAAAGTGAACTTAAATATTTATAATCCAAGTTAAGTTCGCCTGTAACAATATCTGCCCATTTGAAATCGAGCTCCTCGGAAGAATGATGGATTTTATCTACAACCAATGTTTTCATTTGTTCAATAAGTTGACTTTTACGGTCGTCAATCAAACTAAAACCTGAATTTTGAAGCGCTTTGGAAAGACCATTTTTGGTCTGGACACTTAATGAAGAAACTAATTTAACCTCCCCCAATTTTATAGAAACATACAGTATTTCAAGTTGTTCCAAAATATTAGATACCGCCGAGATACATCTTGGGCAGACCATATTTTTAATATGGATAATCTCATTCATATAGTACTTGTTTCAAAATAATTTTAATCCAGATTTGTATAGAGAATAATAAACAGCAGCTATTGCAGCAACTACAAAAATCAATACTATCACAACTAAAGCGATAATTTTATCTTTTCTTGAAATATCACTTTTAGGCTGATGTTTCTTTCTGTCATTTTTTCTTCTATTTCTTCTACTTTCACTCATTATCGTTCGCCGTGATAAAACCAAAATTAATTTATGGTCTTATTCAGATTACTTGATTAATCCATAATTCGCTTTATTGTAAAGTTGCATTTACTTCGCCACAGGTTAACATAGCCTCTCCATAATATGGGTTTCGCACCTCTTTTTCCAAACTAATCCAATAAGCTCCCTTATTGTTATCGGCCATTGGACAAAACTGGATATATACATTTTCGTTAACACCAAAAAGTTGCACGCTACTTATCATATGCGCAGAAAGATGTTTAAAATGTGCTCTTTGTGTTGCTATATCTGAATTGTTCTCAATAGTATTAGCCGAGGTCTTTAGTTCTTTTTGAATGGTCATCCAATGGTTATGTGCTTTTTCATCAGATAATAATTTCATATCCACTTTTTTCAAAGATTGGTTTATTTGTTTTCCTGCCTGTTGAGCGCCCTTGGCATCATCATTTACCAAAGCATCTTTTAAAAGGATATAATCATCAAAAACCTGTTTTAACTGATTCTGAAATTTGTTTGAAACTTCAATCCTTTCTTTCATTTGAGAATGGTTGGCTTCATTTGTATTTTCTCCAGAATTATCTTCTTGCATTCCCAAATGCCCTTCGTGGCCTGTCATTGTTTTACCACCAGATGCATTCATCATACTTTTTTTTCCCTGTAATTGTGCAGCGGCATCTACGGTAAATGTTCCGTTAGTTACGACTTCATCTCCATTCTTTAAACCTTGAAGAATGGTATAACTATCGCCATTGGCATTGCCCAATAAAACTTCCCTCATTTCAAAAATAGCTTCATTAGGGTTTGTTTTGACATAGACTACAGAGCGTTCTCCCGTCCACATAACAGCGGTTGACGGTACGGAAACAGTATTCTCGGTGCTTGTTTGCGTACCCTCAATTATACCTTCCACAAACATTCCCGGTTTAAAGAGGTCTTTCTTATTTTGCAAGACCGCTCTTACAACCACCGTTCTAGTTGCAGAATTTAATAAGGGGTCGATGAATGAGACTTTTGCATCAAAAACCTCATTGCGATAAGCATTTGTGGTCACTTTAATAGTTTGCCCTTCTTTTAGGGATGCAATTTGATTTTCATAAGCATCAAATTCTGCCCATACTGTATTGAGATTCGCAATTTTATATAAGGGTTGTCCTTGCTTTAAATAATCCCCTTCTTCTACCATTTTCATTGTTACCGTTCCTGAAACGGTTGCAAAAACCGGAAAGTTTTCTTGCACTTTCCCGGCAGTTTCTATGGCGTTGATTTGCTTTTCTGAAAGTTTCCAAAGTTTAAGTTTGTTCCTAACAGCCTTATACAATTCTGGTTGCGATTCTTTTAATGATGAAGCGGTAAGCAGTTCTTGCTGTGCAGCAACCAATTCTGGCGAATAAATAGTTGCCAAGCGTTGTCCTGCTCCAACACGTTCTCCTGTAGAATTAACGTACAGTTTTTCTATTCTTCCTCCAAAATAGGTAACCTGTACAGCATTTGACTCTTCATTAGCTTTTATCTTACCAGATAATTTAAGGGAATTATTTCCCATTTGTCCTTTTCCTACAAGTGATGTTTGGATATTGGCCAGAGCCATTGCGTTATCGGTCATTTTTATTTCATTGGCATTGAGACCATCTGCACCAGATTCGGCTGGAATTAAATCCATTCCACAAATGGGACAATCCCCAGGTTCTGGTTGCATAATCTGTGGATGCATAGAACACGTCCACATTTGATTAGAAGCAATTTCTTCTGAATGGTCGTGGGTGTCTTTCACATTAATTGTTGCCTTGTCCGCAGAACCTCCACCGAATAGTAGAAAGCCGCCTAACAGGCCAACAATCAAGGCAACACTTATATAAATGATGTTTTTATTCATTTTAATTTTATTTATTTGTTATTTTCCAATCGTTTTATCATTGCTTTCATTTCTGCAATTTCCTTTTCTTGTGCCTTGATAATATCTTCAGCTAACTTTTTAACTTCTGGATCTTGGATATCAGCACGCTCACTTGTTAAAATCGCAATAGAGTGGTGAGGTATCATTGCTTTCATCCACAATATGTCTCCTACCGTTGACTTCTGGTCGCGTACCAATCCTAATGCACCAACAAATAGCACAATGCTACCCCAAACAATGGCGATATTCTTCTTTTTGTTTTGGTACATATTACGCATCGCCACAAACATTATAATGGCCATAGCAGCAATACCCAAGCAACTCATATAAAAACGAGTAAGGCTAAAATAGACGTGATCTAATTGATAAGAGTTTAGGTACATTGTAATGTACATTGCCACAAATGATGCCGCCAGCATACCTACAAATTTTGTGTAATTGTTTTTTTTTGAATTTTGATTTGAATTTTCCATTATATATTGATTTTAGTGTTACTTATTTTCGTTTCTTTTTAATTATTTTTCTAATGGTTGGGGATGAAGTGTACCAAAGTAAAAAACCACTTAATACAGTAATCAACCCTAATAGTGAAAACCCTCGCAATACTAATGTGTTAAAATTGTCTCTACCTTGATAATCCATAGTGTGTGTCATCCAAAGGAAATCGAACCAACGCCAATCCCTGTGTCTTACCGTTTGAAATGCGCCATTTTCAATGGCCACGTAGGCCTTTAAATTTTGAGGTGTTTCATACGAAATTTCATACGCCGGAAGTGGACGACCACGATATTCGTGATGGTCTCCAACTTCATCAATAAGTTCAATACCTGATATTTTGAGGTCTGATAACATATATCTAGTAGCCACTTGTTTTGCTTCATCTCTAGTAATACCATTTTTTATATCTCCAGTACTTGCGTTGAAAAGTGTGGTCTCATTAATCCAATAATAAGGTTTACCAGCTATTTCCAATAGTTCTAAAGTTTGGATTGGTTGCTCTGTATCGAGTTGAGATGTACCGAGTAAATCGTTAAAAGACTTCTGTTTAGGTGCTACTTTTTTAAACTGGTCGCCGTGAATTTCATCTATATCTGTCCAACTGAAATACATCCCGCTAATCGTCCACATCAAAAACTGGATACCTAAGAAGATACCCAAGTAACGGTGTGCTTTTCTAATCCATTTTGCTGTTTTTCTGTTGACCATTATTGTTTTTACTTTATTCTTTATCTATATTTTAATTCACGAAAAATTTTACAATCAGTCCACCTGCCAACCATATATAACAGATATAGGCCGCATATTTTAAAACACTTTCAAGCAATGGACTTTTCGGTGCCATTTCGCTCATTGAGTGCTTTACATCCTTTCTCTTGAAAAACCCTAAGTATATGAGATATCCTGAAATTGCGAGAAAAGCCATATTCAAATAGAAGGTATAGTCAATTTTGAAATGCTCTTTGTCCTGTATTTTAACTTGTGATGTGTCAGGCAACATACCCAACAAATCGAAAGAGTAATGCAGAGCCAAAGCTGTTCCTATTAATGCCGTAAACAGTAAGAATAAAATGAACAGCGACATTTTCCACCCATAATACTTGGCGTTAATACGAAGTACAGGAAAGACTACCAAATCACTAAAAATAAAAGCCATAACCCCTGCAAAACTCACGCCCTTTCCAAAAAGCAATGCCGCCAACGGAATATTACCCATTGAGCCAATAAAAGTTAAAAATGCGGCAATAGGTCCTACAACGATATGTTCCAATATTTCAAGAAAGGTAAAGTCTGTATTGCCTTGACCACTATTGATAAATAGTGTCTGGAAGAAAGAATCGGGAACGAAGGCTGCGACGATACCTGCAATGGTAAAGCCAACGGTAACGTCCTTCCATACCATCTGCCATTCCATCTTATATTTTTTGGCAACCCTTGCCCAACTATCTTCTTTCTTGATTTGTTTTTTCCAATCTTTGGAATCATCCATTGAATCGTCATCTTCGTTCTCTAAATTCTTGCGCGCTTTTTCTATGAGCTTTTTAGGATTGATTATTCGTATCAAAATCCACGAAATAAGAATTAAAAGGATTCCACCTACATATTCGCCGACTACAAACTGCCATCCCAAAAATATGGAAATGATGATTCCAAGCTCAATTACGAGATTGGTCGATGCAAGAAGAAAAGCAATGGAAGACACAAAGCTTGCACCTTTTTTAAAGATAGATTTTGTGCCCGCTAAAGCCGAAAAACTACACGAGCTGCTTATAAAACCGAAAAACGTGCCTAAGAGTACACTTTTACCTTCACTCTCGTTCATTGTTTTTTGCATCCTTTTTTCAGTCACAAAAATCTGTATCATACTACTGATGATGTATCCCAAGATGAATGCCCAAAGCGCCATCCAGAAAAATCCGGTGGTCGTATAGGCCGCTTCGCCCCATTGTTTTAAGAATTCGCTCACAGTTTAAATTTTATTTTACATTTCTTGACGAAGAATGTGTTTTAATAATCTTCCATTTACCATCCATCTTTTTTAAGATAGACGTCGCTACTCCTTTTTTCTTTATCGTTCTACTTTCGCCTTTTTCATCTGGATTGAGCACGATAGTGTAGATGTAGGTTTCAGTAGTAAATGCATAAGGCAAATCTACTTCCGCATCAATTTCATAATCTGAAAATTCAAATTTTTTGAAATGCCCCAACTCAGGCCCCAAATGGTGTTCTATATAGTGCGCATACGAGCCTTCTACACCACCAGATTCAAATACTTTTGAATCTTCTGTAAATAGTTCAAATGTCCCCTCGGTCGTTAAGTTTTGTAGTGCATCTTTGTAAGCTTTCATTACTGCGATAACATCTTCTTTATCTTTAGAATCTTTATCATTCTGTGCATTGGTAATGCTGACTGTTGAAATGAGAACAGTTACGAGTGTAATAATTTTAAGTACTTTCATATTTATATTTTTAAAGGGGTTATTTGTTAACGTGAATTCTATTAATGTTTGCAATACCAAATACCAATACCAAAAAGCTCAAGAAAACTTCCATCATTACCAATAGTTTACCTGCAATATTCAATGGTACAATATCTCCGAAGCCAACCGATGAAAAAGTAATTAAGCTGAAATATAAAAACTCAAAAAACTGTAATGAAAATGAGCCATTGAGCGCTGTACTCGATTTAAAATTTTCAGGGTTCAAAGTATATAAAGCGTGATAATCTGCTGAAAACGAAAGGACAATCAAAATAATCAATACTCCAAATAAAGTAAGAACGTGGGTTAGCTGATGACTTTCGCCTATTATTTTACTTAACTGTATAAAAGTGAGCCTTACGATAAAAATGGTTTTGACCAAAGCCAAACCAACAATTATAAAGGGTAGAAATTGGCTGGCGGAATCTACACCTACCCATAGTATATAACTTAACGATAGAGCAATCACTATACTTGCAGTAAGCAATACCTTTTTAAACAGTTGCTTGTAAAAGCCAATTCTTTCAGATTTTTCTATTGTGTTCACTTTAGTCATTTTCAATTTATTTCCTTAACTAAATAATTGAAGCGCCAAAGCACCACCAACTATTAAGATTAGTATGGTATATATTATGTAATTGAACCATTTTCTAACTACAGACTTTTCAGTTGTATTTTGACACCCGTCTTTGCAACACTCTTTCATTGTTATATCTTCCTTTTTTATATGCAAAATCCTTTAAATAATACTTGAAAATGAGAGGCAACCTTTATTAACCAATAAACCAACCAAATGTTTACCCCTCACAATCAAGTACTCTTCACTAAACTTCTCTTCATCATAAATTTTTAATTGCCTGACATAGGAAGAGAGATGTTATTATTTTAGGGATATATTCTCTCTCCCTTGTGCAGGCTGCTATTAACCAAATCAACTTTTCTTTTCAAAATTAATTGTGCCTGACTAGGGAAGGAACTAACACTAACCATCAACATTGTTTTCCTTCCCAGGACAGGACTTAAAAACTATTCGGATATCTTTATCATTTTACAACCTTCTGTTAACTAATAAACCAGAACATTGAAAATATTTTTATACAAAAGGCTATCTATTGAATAGTTTTTTGAACTTTTCCACATTTAAGCATTTTGCTTCCGTAATACGGGTTCCTAACTTCGTTACTTGTACTTAACCAAGCACTACCTTTATCATACATTGGGCAAAATTGCTCGTATAACGTGCTTTTTGTACCCGTAATAGCTACCATATCAGTAATATCCTTACTTAACGTTTTAAAATGCTCGCGTTGGTGGTCTATGGCACTTTCAGAAATATGTTCTGCGTGCTCGGTAGCATCTTCTATGATATCAGCAAGCTCTTTTTGTTGTTCTTTTGTATAACTACCCATATCAAATGCTTTAAGAGAGGCTACCAATTTTGTTCCTGCTTGTGCTGCCTTTTTTGTATCGTCCGCAACTAAAGCATCTTTTAAATTAAAGTAATCACTTAAAATAGCTTCTGCTTTTGCGTCACTATTTTTATTCATCATTTTGCTATGGTCCATTTTCATATCTCCGTGATCGTGGTTCATTTTTTCTTTTTCCTGTGCATTGGTAAAAGAAACTGCTAACAATAGCATTGCTGCAATACTCATTTTTAAATTTTTCATTTTAATTACTTTTAAATTATTGTTTATAAACTATCTTTTAATTGTGTGATAAAATTGATTAACTCTTCTGCTTCAGCTTCTGTAAATGTTGCCTCACTATGTATCAAAGTGTAAGAATCCAAAGGCATTTCGCCATTTTCAATCTGCTTGATAATAGACCTTAACTTACTTGCTTTTCTTCGGCTGGATAATGAATCCCATTCGTTGAAATTAAGTTCAGCTTTGCCTTCTTTAATATGGTCTTCCAAAAACCAAGCAACAGGTTGAATCTTATTATACCAAGGGTATTGAGTATTATTGCTGTGGCAATCATAGCAGGATACCTGTAACTTTTTTTGAATAGTTTCTGGTACATTATTGACCAGCATAAAATCAGTTGACGGTACAGTATCACTTTGATTGCGTGTAGTGGGAATAAATTGAATTCCCACGAACGCTACCAGCAGTATTATTGCTATAATCTTTACAATTTTCATTTAGTTAATTTCACGTTGTACTTTGCCGCATTTTAACATTTGACTACCATAGTATGGATTGCGCACTTCCTCTTTAGTACTTAGCCAAGCTGTACCGCCATCATACATAGGGCAAAACTGCTCGTAAAGCTTCATCTCTGCTCCTGTTATAGCTACCATATCTATTACATCTTTACTTAAAACTTTAAAATGTTCGCGCTGGTGTGCTATATCACTTTCTGAAATGTGTTCTGCGTGTTCAACTGCATCCTCAACAATATCCTTTAATTCCGATTGCTGGGCATCGGTATATTGTGAGGCGTCAAAATTTCCTAAGGATGTTGCGAGGGTTGCCCCAAGTTCTTTGGCTTTGCCATTATCATCTCCCACCAACGCATTCTTTAAGTTGAAATAGTCATTTAATACCGCTTGCGCATTACTATCTCCACTCATTGCCATTTCCTTCTTTTCGCCGTCGTGATGACCATCACTGTTATCGTGGTTCATTTGTGAATGGTCTCCATCCGTGCTATTTTGTTCTTTGCTGTTGTCTTTACAAGACATTACTGTTAAGGTTATGAATGCTATCGCAACTATACCTAATGTTGATTTTAATTTGCTCATTTTGTTTTAATTTAAGTTTGTGTTTATTAATTATTATTACTGCCTTTTTATAGTGTCTTATAATTTTTCAATGACGTTTTCCAACATTGCAGTTATTTCGCTGGCTACCTCATTCAATTTTTCATTTTTTACAGCTTGCATTGATGCCATTGGGTTTACGGCCGCAACTTCAATGATACCTGCTTCGATTTCCTGTACTATGACATTGCAGGGCAACATCGTTCCAATTTTATCTTCTGCTTGCAAAGCTTTATGTGCATAGGGCGGATTACAAGCTCCGAGTATCCTATACTTTTTAAAGTCTATATCCAGTTTTTTCTTTAGTGTTTCTGTTACATCAATTTCTGTAAGGATTCCAAAACCTTCTTCCTTTAATCCTTGTGTCACTTTCTCGATGACCTCTTCGAAGGTTCCATTGATTGTTTTATTAAAATAATAGTTCATCTTTTTAATTTTTAGTTGTTTAAAATCTTGCTAATAGTCCACCACCCAATCCATATCGGTTATTGTAGTTAGCTTGGATTGAAAAATTGCGCGAAAGAATGTATGCAACCCCTACCAACCATTGTGTTTCGCTTTCAAATGATTTATTATTCTCTAAATCATTGACCCATCCAAAATCTGCTCTGTATTCGTATTCGCCTTCCAAAAAAATTCTTGGAAAAATCAATAATTCTCTGTCCAAACGTATTCTTGGGCGTAGCTGATGGTCCATACTCACATCTACATTAAATCTATAAGGCGTAAAATACTTTACACCAACCAATCCTACGGTATTAAATGTATCGTAAGAATCTGGTGTTGACGTTTCGGTATTTACTCCTGCATAAACACGTACCCAATCGTTCAGATACCTATTATAACTTATTTCGGCTTCAAGATTTTGGTCGTAATCGAACTCTGTTCTCAAACCAAATTCATTTCGGATATTGCTCGACGTTAAAAAGAGTTCATTAAAGTTTGAACCTGCACGAGCCAATCCCCACGAATAATAATGGTCTGTCTCATCGATAAGTTTCTGAACTGGATAATCTTTCATTCTATCATCCCTTGGGGTATCGTAACTAAACACTCTTGCCATACCACCCATCATATGGTACAATACGTGACAATGAAAGAACCAATCGCCATACTCTTCGTTATAAAATTCAATAATAACTTTCTGCATTGGTGGTACGTTCACGGTATGCTTTAATGGGGAACGTTCTCCTTTTTCATTGATGACCCTGAAGTAATGACCGTGCAAGTGCATTGGATGGTGCATCATAGTCAGGTTATTTAATGTAATTCTGGTTACCTCGCCTCCTTTTATATTTATCTTATCGGTTTCTGATAATGGAACCCCATTCATACTCCATACATAGCGATTCATATTACCTGTTAGGTTAAGCAACACTTCATTTACTGGTAAATCTGCCTTAAATTCAGTTTTTTCTTTTGCCTCTAAAAAATCATAGTTGAAGTATGTCTTTCGCTCCTCATAATCAAAAGAAGTAGAATCCTTCTGCATCATTGGCATATTGTGCATATGACCTTCCATTTTATTTGATGCTCCATTATGGCTCATTGACATCGAGTCTTTTTTCATTCCCATTGTATCATCCATCTTCATATCCATTTGGTCATTCATTTTGCCATCTTTCATCGACATCTTATCGTTCCCCATTTTCATCTCGCCGTCCTTCATATTCATCTTCATTCCGTACTTCTGCATTAAAACTTCGGGTGTATTCTTCTTCTTGTTTCCAACCATTGCAGGTGCTCCCATTTTCATATCCATTTTAGCCATTTGCTTCATCATCGCTACCTTATCAGGTCTATCAATTCTTTTGGCTGGGTAAAGAGTGCCATTACCTAACTGTATAGAGGTATGACCTGAACCATCTTGAGCGGTTGCGGTAATTTCAATAGTTCCTTCTGGAATAGTTACAATTACATCATACGTTTCGGCTATGCCAAAGAGAAATCTGCTTTTGGAAACGGGTTGCACGTCAACACCATCACTGGAAACCAACATTGGGTTACCTCCGCCAAAGTCCATCCAATAATAGGTAGAAGCCGATGCGTTAATGAAGCGAAGCCTTACTTTTTCGCCAGCCGTAAATTCTGGATACTCTGCCAGTTTTTTACCGTTGGACAAAAATGCGGGATAATAAATGTCTGCAATATCAGCCCCTTCCATACGGTCTCTCCAAAATTTAAGTTGAGCACCAAAGGCACCTTCTGAAATGACCCTACTTAATGGCACTGCTGTGCCTTTTTTAACTTGATACCACTCGTTACCTCTTTTAAGGTTTCGTAATACATTCATTGGTTTTTCATTGGTCCAATCTGATAATACCACGACTAAATCTTTATCATATTCCAAGGTTTTCTCTTTTGGATGAATGATAATAGACCCATAAACACCTTTTTGTTCTTGTAGCATTGTGTGGGAATGGTACCAATATGTTCCCGATTGGTTGATTGGAATCCTGTATTGGAAGGTTGTTCCTGGCTCAATCGGTGGGGTAGTTAAATATGGAACCCCGTCGTAAAAATTGGGAAGTATCAATCCGTGCCAATGCACTGAAGTTTCTTCATCCATTTTATTGGTTACGTTGATTATAGCAAGGTCTCCTTCATTAAATTCCAAAACAGGCCCAGGGATACCTCCATTGATGGTCATTGCATTGGCAGTAACACCTCCAAGTGTCATTTCGTTTTCCTCAATGGTAAGGTTATACTCCTTAACAGGTCGCCCATCTTCCTTTCTATCATTTCCGTTTGTGCCTACTTGGGCAAAAATTGAAGTTGTGAAAAGTAATAGCGTAATAATTTTTATTGTTTTCATTTTGTCAAATAATTTATGATGGCATATTCTGTATAATACCCTCTATTAGATTCGATTAAATTGATTTGAAACCTTAACTGCAATTCTTGTACATCGAGCACATCGTTAAAATCTATAGTTCCGGTTTCGTAATTCTTAATGAGAATTTCTTCGGCGTCATTCGCCTGCTTTAAATTGTCTGTTTGTACATTAAACTTAATTCTCATTGTATTTCTATTATAAATAGCTTGTGCAAGACGTGTTTCAAGGTTATTGAGCCTCTCTTCTTTCTGTGATTTTATTTCCAATTGTTTCAATTCATTTTGCTTTGTCACTGACTTATATTTATTATTGAAAATGGGAATTGAAATAGAAACCATAGGCATCACAATGTCTTTACCATTATCGGAAAAATTCATATCTGGACGTTCTGATACAGGCACATAGTCCAAACCAAAACCGATATTGGGCGCACTCTCTTTTTGGTTTAATAATTCGGCTTCTTCGATAGATTCATATAATTTATCGTATTTAATAAGTTCTGGGTTAAGCTGTAGATTGTCAGTCAAAATAAACACATCTTCTTCGGGAATTATCATCTGCTTTACGACCTCTACGGCAATATTTTCATCACGATTCAAAAGATTATTAAAGAGCGCTTGCTCCGCCAAATAATCTTGTTCCAGCACTTCTTTCTGCTGAATCAACTCGTTCTGTCTTATCTGAAGGCGAAGTACATCAACCGCTGATGCCTTTCCCACTTCTACAGAGGTTAATGCAAGGCGTTCATAGGTTTCCAGAAGTTCTATATTCTCATCCAGAATACCCTGTTTTGCACTTATGGCATAGAGTTTATAATAGGATTGGGATACTGATAACGAAAGTTTTCTTTTTGCAATCGCTATATCAACAAATTGGGCTTCGGCCATTGATGAAGTATAGTTTTCCCTTGCTGATATGGTTCCAAACCAAGGCAACATTTGCTTTACTGAAAAACGTGCACGTTGCGCCCCTGTTCGGGTTTCTGGTTCACTTATAAAGTAGCCTACGCCAATCTCTGTATTTGGTAACCAGTCAACTTCATTTACCTTTTCTTCAGCTATATTATAGCGCAGTTCAAAAGCCTGAATTTCAGGATTGTTCTTTTCAGCTTCCTGAATATAGGAAGCTAAATCTTGTGCATTTACTTCCGCGAAAGCGAAAAAAACAAGTCCTATTAAAATTATATATCTCATTTTGTAGCTCGTTTTAATTGATATTCTTTCTTCCAGCTAAATAGCACTGGTAATAAGAAATAAGAGGTAATATCGATAATCATTCCACCAAAAATTGGGATTGCCATAGGTATCATTATATCACTTCCTTTTCCTGTGGATGTGAGGATGGGTAATAGTGCCAGAATGGTAGTTACCGTTGTCATTAAACAAGGGCGTATTCTCTTGCCGGCAGCTTCAAGCGTTGCCTGTCGAATTCCCTTTTTGTCCGTTGGATTTTCTCTATCGAAGGACTGTGTGAGATAGGTTGCCATTACCACGCCATCATCTGTAGCAATGCCGAAAAGTGCAATAAAGCCTACCCAAACCGCCACACTTAAATTAATGGTTTTCATATTGAACAGGTCTCGCATATTTTCCCCGAAAAGATTAAAATTGAAGAACCAATCTTGGCCGTATAACCAAATCATAATGAAACCACCAGCAAAGGCTATAGTAATTCCTGAAAATACCATAAGCGATGTGCTGACTGATTTGAACTGGAAATATAGAATCAAGAAAATGATTACAAGTGCGAGCGGCACTACAACAGAAAGTGTTTTCTCTGCCCGTAATTGATTTTCGTAGGTACCTGTAAATTTGTAACTGATTCCTTTAGGAACGATCAACTCGCCAGCCTCAATTTTCTTTTTAAACAAAGCCTGCGCATTTTCAACCACATCTACCTCGGCAAAACCATCTAGCTTATCAAAAAGTACATACCCCACAAGGAAGGTGTCTTCACTTTTAATTACTTGCGGTCCTTGTTCATAGCGAATATCCACCAACTCGCCTAAAGGAACAGGACTTCCTTTTTCCACAGGTACATAAATCTTTTTAAGGTCTTCTGGGTTGCCACGCAACTCTCTTGGGTAGCGAACACGAACCCCATAACGCTCGCGACCTTCTACTGTTTGGGTAAGTGGCATACCACCAACGGCGACTTGAAGTACTTCTTGAACATCCATAATTGAAATTCCGTACCGCGCCAATTGCTCTCTTTTAATATCAATTAACAAATAGGGTTTACCTACAATACGGTCTGCAAAAACAGCTTGTTCTTTTACACCTTCGGCTTGTTTCAAAAGACCTTCCAATTGCAAACCAAAAGCTTCAATGGTTTTTAAATCAGGCCCTTTCACTTTGATGCCCATCGGTGCTCGCATTCCAGTTTGAAGCATTACCAATCTTGTCTCGATAGGTTGTAGTTTCGGTGCAGAGGTAACTCCAGGGAATTTAGTGACCTTAACTATTTCATTCCAAATATCATCAGGACTGACTATTTCTGGTCTCCAGTTACGGTAGTATTCCCCATCATCATCTGGAATTAAATCTTCATTAGTTGCGTTTGTTTTAAGCTGAGATGCTTCGTAGTTTGCATCGTCACTGATTTCGTTATTTGGGTTGATGATGAATTTTTCATTTTTCAATACAAACAATCCGTCATCATTCATTTTATAACGTTGGCGCTCTCCAGATTCATTCCGCATATATTCAGATTTATACTGAATCATATTTTCATACATCGATAGTGGTGCAGGGTCGAGCGCGGATTCTGTTCGACCTGATTTTCCTACTACTGTTTCTATTTCTGGAATCGTGGCAACCGCCATATCGAGTTGTTGCAGTACACGCTTATTTTCTTCTACACCAGAATGTGGTAAAGAAGTAGGCATTAAAAGAAATGAACCTTCGTTGAGCGATGGCATAAATTCTTTACCAGTATTTCGCATTATAACCACTCCTAAAATAAACACCGTTGTTGGAATGATTAAAAACAGTAGTCGGTTTTGAAGTGCCCAGCGTAATATATTGTCATAATACCTTTGGAAAATTGAAAACACACCCAGTAACCCAAAACAGATAATCGCTACAAAAATCAAGTTCATTAAGATGCTCCGATCAAAACCGAGCGGTCGCCAATATTCAGCAAGCAAGAACACAATAGCAATGCAGGAAATAATTATGTGAAATAAATTAGCTCTTTTAGTTGTTATAATATCTCTTACGCTCAAGAGCGCAACAACGCCATAAGCTATTAAGATAAGCCCTAACCAATAGCCGTAAACAATGGCAGTGATGCCAAGAATAATAAGCAAACCGTTGAGAATATATTTAGAACGTTCTCTAATATTCGTTTTCCTAAACAAGAATGCGGCAAATGGTGGTATCAAGAAAAGAGCAATAACCAAGGCCGCAGAAAGTGCCATTGTTTTAGTAAATGCCAGTGGTCTAAATAGTTTGCCTTCAGCACCTATCAATGTAAATACTGGTATGAAGCTTATAATAGTTGTGAGTACAGCTGTTAAAATAGCTCCTGAAACCTCAGCAGTAGCATTATAGACAATTTCATTTGTTGTGTATTCTATTCCACTTTCTTTAAAGCGTAATTTTTCATCTTCCAAATGCCGAATCATATTTTCGGCAAGTATGACGCCTACATCCACCATTGTACCAATGGCTATAGCAATACCTGATAAGGCAACAATATTTGCATCTACATTGAATAGTTTCATCGCAATAAATACCATTAATACGGCAACAGGTAATAATCCTGAAATAAGAATAGATGCGCGCAGGTTGAACACCATCACGATGATGACCAAAATGGTAATTAAGATTTCAAGTGTAAGAGCTTCATTAAGCGTATGAAGTGTTTCTTGAATGAGTTCTGTTCGGTCATAAAATGGGACAATAGTTACCTGTGAAGTGCGACCGTCAGCTAAAACTTTGCTTGGTAGTCCTGTTGAAAGTTCAGCTATTTGATCTTTGACGTTATTAATGACTTCCATTGGGTTTGCACCGTAACGAGCCACAACGACACCACCCACAACTTCGGCACCTTCCTTATCCAGAATACCGCGTCTGGTCTGTGGTCCTAAATTTACTTTTGCGATATCCTTGATTCGTATAGAAGTAAAATTTTCTGAAGTAACTACTGCATTTTCAATATCAGCCACAGATTTTACATAACCCAAACCACGAACTAAATATTCTGCTTGATTTATTTCCAGTGTCTGCGCGCCAATATCTTGGTTGCTTTCCTTTACTGCTTTTACAACATCGCTTAAACTAATACTGTATTGGCGCATTTTTTCAGGGTCAACATCAACTTGGTATTCCTGAACATAACCGCCAATAGAGGCAACTTCTGAAACACCACTTGCCGAGGACAATCCGTATTTTACATAGTAATCTTGAATACTACGCAGCTCCTGCAAATCCCAGCCTCCAGTTACATTTCCTTTTTCATCACGCCCTTCTAACGTGTACCAATATATTTGACCTAAACCTGTGGCATCGGGTCCTAAAGATGGATTTACGCCATCTGGTAATAGGTTGGCTGGCAGTGAATTTAGTTTCTCTAAAATCCGACTACGTGACCAATAGAATTCAATATCTTCTTCAAAGATGATATAGATACTGGAAAACCCAAACATAGAGGAACTACGAATGGTCTTTACACCAGGAATACCCAGAAGCGAAGTAGTAAGTGGATAGGTAATTTGGTCTTCAATATCTTGTGGTGAGCGACCTTGCCACTTGGTAAAAACAATTTGTTGATTTTCCCCAATATCTGGAATAGCATCTACAGCAACAGGATTAGATGGTAAAAAGCCGGTGTCCCAACCAAAAGGTGCGTTTACAACGCCCCAACCTATAAATAGGGTGAGCATTAAAACTGCGACGAGTTTATTCTCTATTAGAAATTTGATGCTTTTATTCAGCATAGAAATGATTATTAAGTAATTATAAATCTTGTTTAAAAAGTGACAAACAAGCACAAAGGTCCAAAACAAATTAATGTAGGACTACAGTTCTAATTACTTAAAAATCAAATAAGGAAGGTTTGGTCTAAAACTTGAATATCCCTGACCAAGGGAGGAGGTGTATAATCTCTATATGAATTTAAATCTTCTTGAAATTCGAAAAACAAATTTATATAGGTGTGGATAAAAGCAGCAACAAACAGTTGTTGGTCTTTATCCAATTTGTCGAACGACGTTTTTAAAGTATCTTGACCTTCAACAATCACTTGTTCATCACTACAACAACCTTTTTTGGAGATATCACACTCTGATGAATTCGATTGCTGTTGAACTTCCATACCGCAGGTTTCAGCGTGACCGAATAAAGAAGTATCCACTAAAGTATCGCCACAGTAATGACTATCAACAGTAAAAGATACTGTTGATAATAACACAATAAGTGCTAAAGAAAATGACGCTATTTTATGAAATATTTCTTTCATTATTGTTGCAAAGTTATGAAAAAATAATTCTAATTCCTGTATTTAACTTTTTTACAGCATAAAAATACAATGGATTTATCTATCAAACTGTCTTAAGAATTATGTACAAATAGACACCTTTTATATTAAATTTTATATGACGAAAGTCATATTCTAGTTGAAGTTTGTTAATTATCTTCGTAAAATATATCTCTATACTCTATACATAAAATTCTGATTATGAATTTATTAAATAAAATATCATATAGTTACTAAAAATCAAATGTTAAACAAAATTTAACTATCTTTAAGCGTGAAGTCTACTTTTGCCAAAATATTGTCCTTCTTTTTAGCATTATCAATACTGTTTTCTACCTCTTCCTTTACGGTAGATATGCATTTTTGTTGCAATAAATTAGTAGATATGGCTTTTTTTAGTAAAGCGAAATCTTGTATGGAGATTGTGAAAAAAAAAGATGATAATACCAAAAAATGTACTTCCATACAAGAGAAAGACTGTTGCGATAATCAGACCATTGTAAAAGAAGGAGATGATACTTTTAAAAAGTCTAATACAATACTCACAACCGAGACTATCGTTTTCTTAAACACATTCGTCTATTCCTATATAAATCTTTTTGAAGGATTAGATGAAAACGTAATTTCCTATAGAGCCTACAGGCCACCATTGCTCTCTACAGATATAATAATTCTCAACGAGACCTTCTTAATTTAAATTTCTACTGCGCAGGTTAAATTTAATCTGCATTGCATCTATAGCCACAGTTTCACTTCTGGCTAAAAATTGTTGTACCCCATTTTCAACAACACTATAACACCATTAACCCTGTTAGGTCTTATCCTTTCAAACCATTGAGTTAAAACTCAATGACAATACATTCTATACTATGAGCGAACCAAAGGAATTTTGGATTAAGAATATGGTCTGTAACCGCTGTTTAAAAGTAATTATGCAGGAATTACAAGAACTTGGAGTAACTGTACTTTCATTGGAACTGGGAAGACTATTGGTAGAAGCACCAAAAAAAACCAACAATGAAATTATCAATGCAGTAACAACCGTGCTTCACGCCAATGATTTTGAAATAGTGCAGAACGAAGAAGAAATGCTCGTAGAAAGAATCAAGATTATTCTAATTGAACAATTGCAAGAGCTACCATTACATATCAAAGTAAAAACATCTGAACTATTGGCATCAAGCCTTCATAGGGAATACAAGACATTGAGTAAATTATTTTCAGCAAATCAACAGACAACCATTGAAAAGTACTTTATCAAATTAAAGATAGAGAAAGTTAAAGAGCTCATTCAACTCAAACAACATTCCTTTTCAGATATAGGGTACTTATTGGACTACAGCAGCGTAAACCATCTGTCTAGACAGTTCAAAGAAGTAATTGGAGTGAGTATGACCGATTATAAAAATACTGAAAACTGGAAAAGAAATTTTTACGATGAAATTATGTAGATAACAACGAAAGTTATGCAGATAAACGCTTAAGGCAATCATTAATTTTATCAAAATAAATCAAACTAAAATGAAAAAACTACTCATCACATTAGTATTAATTCCGTTTCTAGGGATTGCACAAACTATAGAAAATTTAGAGTACATCTCGCCTTTTAACAATGAAGTAGCTGCCATTAAAAAAGGGAACGAATGGGGGTTTATTGACCAAGACGGCAAAGTAATCATTGATTTTCGAAATGATTTGGTGCTAACCAAAACAGGAAATGCAACCTACCCCATATTCAGTAACGAAAAATGCTTGATTGCCCATCAAAAAGATGGCATACTGTATTATGGCTATATCGATAAAACTGGAAAAACTGTCATTACACCTCAATTCTTGAATGCGACCAATTTCGAATATGATAAGGCATTGGTACTAAAAGTTGAAAAAGAGACCATAGGCTATAATGACATTTTCAACAAAGACGTCGTTAGCTACCATTATTTTGAAGTAGTTATAGATAAACAAGGAAAAGCCATTGACCATCTAACTCAATTGGCCATTCACATATCGCCTAAAGATAAGGAGGGTAAAAATCCACCTACCATAACATCTAAATTCATTTCGGAAAATTTAGTGGCCATTAAAGACAGCAACAAGAAATGGCGTTTAAAAAAAATTGAATAACAACGAAAAAGTTCCGGACAGAAATGAAATTAAAGAAGATTGAAAACCTTTTTAAATCTGACAGTTAATAGCTGATAACCCATTCCCTAAACTACGGTTTGTGGATTGTTGGGAATGGGTTTATAAAAATAAAAGTTTAACTCAATAAAATAGAAAATTATGAAAACATTACTAATTGTTTTATCAACAATCGGGCTTTTAAGCTTAAGCAGTTGCAACCAAGGAGCAGATCCTCAAGCACTTTTGGAAAATCCTGAAACTCGTACGGAGGTGTTTAATGCCATTACCGAGAACCACGATTATATGACCGAGTTTATGGAAAGTATGCACGGCAGTCAACACACAATGGCAATGATGCAGGGCAACAAAAAAATGATGGGCTCTATGATGCAAGGAGAAGGAATGCAAATGATGATGAAGGACAGTATAATGATGCATTCGATGATGAACCAAATGATGAATGACGGAAAAATGATGGGAACAATGATGAAAATGATGCACGAAAAAGGAATGATGAGCGAGGACTGTATGGAATCTTGCTCAAAGATGATGGGCGAAAAAGGAATGGATATGCAGAATATGAATAGTCCAAACAAACAGGATCATACCGAGCATCATTAATTTTTAACTTCTAAATACAAAAACAATGAAAAACAATCACTGGATTTGGATGGTCATAGGTTGTGGGCTACCACTATTGTTCATCTTTTTAGCGCCCTCATTTGGTATAGGAGGTGGTTCATCACTATTTATTTTCATCCTTTTTATGTTCGGCATCCATCTGTTTATGCCCCACGGTTCACACGGACACGGAAGGCACAATAATCATAAGCATCAGGATAGCGACCACAATCATTCTGAACAAGAAACAAAAGAAGAACACAAAGGACATCAACATCACTAAAAACTATATACAATGAAACAAAAATTTCAAATAAACGGAATTAGTTGTGGTGGATGTGTAGCAAGGGTCAAGAAGACTTTGGAAGAACATCCCAATATCGAAAAGGCAGAAATTTTTCTGGCACCAAAAGGAGCTACACGTATCACGATGAATGAAGCACTTTCGGTTGCCGACTTGCAAAAGCAACTCGATGAGCTCAATGGATATACAATCACAGAACTTAATCAATAACAATTAAAACCTAAAAACTATGCATTTATACGACGGACACTTTGGAGGAATGCACCTAATATGGTGGATTATATGGGTCATCTTACTTGCTTGGATATTCTTTATCCCAGCAGATATACCCTATCAAAAAACAATGAAGGACAGCCCACTGGATATTCTTAAAAAACGCTATGCAAAAGGCGAAATATCCAAGGAAGACTATGAAGAATCTAAAAAAATTTTAAACTCGGACAACTAATCTTAAACTATAAAATTATGCATCGCTTAAACGTAAAAAAACTCGGATTTGCCTTCGGTCTTACAGGAACCATAATTTATTTGGGCTGTATGATAGTAATGGCTACAGCAGGACGGGAAGGTTCAATCATCTTTTTCAATAGCTTATTGCACGGCTTGGACACTTCCAATATCATTAGAATGGATATTCCCCTATTAGAAGTGTTAATGGGTATCGTACAAACTTTTATCCTTTGGTGGCTTATAGGCGCTTCTATTGGCGCTTTTTATAATGCGCAAATAAAAATAAAAAAGTAAAAAAACCTTTTAGGATTTATGCAATACGTCTGGTTTATATGGTCACTAATTATTCTTGCCCTTTGGGCAATAATCTATTTTTCAAAAAAAGGGCATAGAAAAGAAATGCTCAAAATGAGCCTGATTACGATGCCCTTTGGTTTAACAGAACCGTTGTTTGTACCAGAATATTGGTTTCCACCTTCGCTTTTTGATTTGGCCGAAAAAACAGGCTTCGATATCGAAAGTTTGATTTTCTCTTTCGCAATAGGTGGCATTGGCACTGTACTCTACAACCTTATTTTTAAAAGAGGACTTGCCCAAATACCGCATAGCGAACGAAGTCATAGCAGGCACCGATTGCATATTTTTATACTTTTTATACCAGCAGCTGTATTCATCATTCTGGCGCTTTTTACGTCGCTCAATCACATTTATTGCGGCATTATAGCTTTGTTCATAGGTGGATTGGCGACTCTTTATTGTCGCCCAGATTTAAAAGGAAAGATTTGGGTTGGGGGAATTCTGTTTACGGTATTGTACTTCATTTATTTCGGAAGCATCCTTCCGTTCTATCCTCAATATGTGGAGTTGTACTGGAATCTTGACAACCTGACCCATATTCTTGTCTTGGGCATTCCTATTGAAGAATTATTATTCGCCTTCACTTTTGGGATGTTCTGGTCTGGATTATATGAACACATCTATTGGCGGAAACTCATAAAATCAAATAAAACAAGTAATCAATTTAAACCTATATAAAAAAGAATAAAGCATAGGATATTTAATCAATAAAACATTCAAATTATGAAAATAGTATTAGCAGTAGATGGCTCGGATTTTAGCAAGGTTGCCATTAAGAAACTTGCAAAATTTCCATTACCACAGGGCAGTGAAATTAGTATAATAAACGTTTATGAACATCCTGCGATGTCAACCCCAGAACTCATATCCACAACAGTAACTCTTGACGTGTATTATCAAGAATTTATAGCCAATGCTGAAAAAATAGGGAAAAAGATTGTTTCCGAAGCTGGTAAAGTATTGAAAGAAAAAAATCGCTCACTTCTTATAACAACAAATGTAATCAGCGGTCTTCCAAAAAGAGAAATTTTGGAAAAAGCGGAATCTTTTGATGCCGATTTAATTGTAGTCGGTTCGCAAGGGCAAGGAGCATTTTCACGTCTTTTATTAGGTTCTGTTTCACAATATCTAGCAACACACGCCAAATGCTCGGTATTAATTGTAAAAGAAAAAGAAAATGCTTAAGCATTTGTAAATGAGCTTCAAGCAATCTAATCTTTAAAAACATTCAAATTATGAAAATAGTGTTAGCCATAGATAGTTCTGATTTTAGCAAGGTTGCCATTAAGGAACTTGGAAAATTTCCATTACCAAAGGAAAGTGAAGTTTGCATCATAAATGTTTATGAGTATCGTGCGTTGCCAACATCAGGGTTACATTCAACAACAGCAACACTTTATAAATACCCTGATGAAGCTATAAAAAATGCACAAATAATAGGGGATAAAATTATTTCCGAAGCCATCAAGATATTAAAAGAAGAAAATGAATCGCTTAATATCACAACAAGTGTTATCAGCGGTCTTCCAAAAAAAGAAATTTTAGAAAAAGCAGAATCGTTCGGAGCAGATTTAATCGTGGTCGGGTCACAAGGTCAAGGGGCATTTTCACGTCTTTTATTGGGTTCTGTTTCACAATATTTAGCAACCCAAGCCAAATGTTCAGTAATGATTTTGAAAGACAAGGATGCAAAATAATCTATGGCTAATAACAATGTATAAAAACTAAATATGAACGTCAACCATTCAAATACTGCTATTACAGAATCTGCTTGCAAGATAACAGATGAAATCTGCCTTCCAGATACTAATTTACCTCGTGTTGTTATTATAGGTGGTGGGTTTGCAGGTTTGGCATTGGTTGAAAAATTAAAACATAAAGAGGTGCAGGTAGTATTGTTCGATAAAAATAACTTCCACCAGTTTCAGCCATTATTTTATCAGGTGGCAACGAGTGCTTTGGAGCCTGACAGTATTGTTTTTCCATTTAGAAAACAAATCAATGGCTATAAAAACGTATTGTTTCGTTTGGCTGAAGTGGAAGAAATCCAACCTTCTACAAACACCATTATAACCAATAAGGGAAGCGTTCATTTCGACTATCTCGTATTGGCAACGGGAACAACTACTAATTTTTTTGGTATGGACAATGTCGAGTCCCATAGTCTTGGGATGAAGGACATTCGCGATTCTCTAAATATTCGTCATATGATGCTGCAAAATTTAGAACAAGCTGCAATCACTTGTGATGACAAAGAACGTGATGCCTTAACAAATTTCGTCATCGTTGGAGGTGGTCCAGCTGGCGTGGAAATGGCAGGAGCTTTGGCTGAATTCTGTAAATACATTCTTCCTAAGGATTATCCCGAGTACCCTTCTTCCATTATGAACATTTATTTGATAGAGGCCATTGATGAATTGTTAAGTACGATGTCTGAAAAAGCATCTACGAAAACCCTGAAATATTTGAAGGACTTGGATGTAAAGGTACTATTCAATGAATCGGTAAGCGATTATGACGGCTCAATAGTAACAACCAAAAGTGGAAAAACCATTTTAGCCAAAAACCTAATCTGGACGGCGGGTGTTAAAGGACAGTTCCCAAAAGGTATTGATGAAAAACACGTGGTTAGGGGCAATCGCTTAAAAACCGACTCATTTTTAATGGTAGAAGGCTATGACAACATTTTTGCCATAGGCGACATAGCGGCTGTAATTACAGAAGAAACGCCAAAGGGGCATCCGCAAGTAGCACAAACAGCTATTCAGCAAGGTAAGTATTTGGGTAATATATTATTGAAAATTATTAAGAATGAGGGCGTAAACCCTTTTGAATATAAAGACAAAGGCTCATTAGCAACAGTAGGAAAACGCAGAGCGGTTGCCGATTTAGGCAAATTTAAATTTGCAGGCTATTTCGCTTGGTTGCTGTGGTCAATTGTACACTTATTATCCATAAGCGGATTTAGAAATAGATTGATGGTTGGTTTTAATTGGGCGGTAAGCTATTTCACTTATGAAAAGAGCAATCGCCTAATTATTAGAAATTTTGAACCAAAATCTTCAATTAATAACACAAAGAAATAATTTACAAATGAAAAACACCACAAATGAAAACGATAAGCTTTCCCTAATAGGTTCCATCTCTCTTGGTACAGGTGTAATGATAGGTGCTGGCATATTTGTACTTATGGGACAAATAGCTGAATTGGTAGGCGATTTATTTCCGATTGCTTTTATTGCAGGTGCTATCGTGGTAGGTTTTAGTTCATATTCTTATGTGAAGTTCTCAAATGCCTTTCCGTCATCTGGGGGGGTGGTTAAGTTTTTCAATAAATCCTATGGACCTGGAACGACCACAGGTGTCTATTCTTTACTAATGTATGTTTCAATGGTCGTTGCACAAAGTTTGGTCGCGGGAACCTTTGGCGCATATACCCTTCGATTATTCCCAGAAAGTTATGCTGGTTATGCATCCATTCTTGGTATTCTACTTTTGGTAACAGCGTATGTCATAAATATTCTAGGAAATAAAGTGATTGGAGCAACGGCCACATTTACAGCAATTATTAAAGTAGGTGGTATTGCATTGCTCGCCATTGCAGGTTTAGTAGCTTCCGGATTTGCAGATATTACAGGAGACTATATCCCACAAAATACCGAAACGCTACCACAAGGGCTAAGCTTTGTAGCGGCATTGGCATTATCAATCCTTGCCTATAAAGGGTTCACAACAATCACGAATCAAGGTGGAGACATCAAAAATCCACACAAAAACCTTGGAAGATCCATTGTGATTTCTATTCTTATCTGCACACTTATCTATGTGGCCTTGGCACTTGCTGTTGCAGGCGGTTTGAGTATCCCTGAAATAATAAAGGCAAAAGATTATGCTTTGGCAGCAGCAGCCGAACCTGTTTTTGGGGAATGGGGTTTATGGTTTACTATAGCAATCGCTATTGTAGCAACCTTTTCAGGGGTTATCGCCAGTGTCTTTTCGGCATCGCGCTTATTGGGGATGTTGAGTAATATGAAACAAATACCCTCTTTAAAAAAAATGGGTAATTTTAAAAATCCAGCACTCATATTTACGGTTGCCCTTGCCGTTTTACTCACTTCCTTTTTCGATTTAACAAGAATCGCTTCTATCGGCGCTATTTTCTATCTCATTATGGATATCGCTATCCATTGGGGGCTTTTTCGCCACTTAAAGAACGAGGTAAAATTTAAACCCATCATTCCTTTAATAGCCATTGTAATGGATATAGCAGTACTATCAGCTTTTCTATATATAAAATATCTGAATGATCCAATGGTGCTCATCGTAGCAGCAATTGGAATTATCCTGATTCTTGTTGCGGAACGTTTTTTTATGATTTCGCATACAGATGATGATGGCAATATGCCAATGGGAATGGGCGAGGATAAATCAAAAATAATAGAAAATCAAGTTAATTAATTTAAAATCAAAAAAATGAAACAACAAATTGAAATTACAGGAATGACCTGCGGAGGTTGTGTTAAAAATGTTAAAGAAGCATTAAAACAAATTGAGGGAGTACAAACGGTAGAAGTAAGTCTGAATCCACCCCAAGCAGTTATTGAAGCAAATGAATCTATAAGCAAAACGCAACTCAGTCAAGCCTTGGTAAAAGCAGGTGGTTATAGTATCGCGGGCGCAGAAGGGGATAAAAATCAAAAAAAATCAGGAGGATCCTGTTGCAGTTAAAAACCTGATTAAAACTCGGAGTAAAAGAAAAAGTTAAGATTTATTCAACAACATATTTATAAACTAGAAAATGAAAAATATAGCAGTTATAGGATACGGAGTCATTGGAAAAAGAGTGGCCGATGCCATCAATCTACAGGACGATATGAAGCTTTCGGGCGTGTGCGATATCATTAGCGATTGGCGCATTCAAAATGCCGTGAGAAAAGAGTACGATATCTATGCAGCCACCCCAGAAGCAACTGATAAAATGAAATCCGAAGGTATTTCAGTAAAAGGCGATATGCACGACCTGTTGAAAAAATCAGATCTCGTCGTGGACTGTACCCCTAAAAAGATTGCGGCTCAAAATGTCGCAATTTATAAAGAACAAAACATCAAATTTATTTTGCACGGAGGCGAAAAACACGAAACAACAGGCCATTCCTTTAGTGCTGAAAACAATTATCAATCAGCTCTAAATCTAGATGCTACAAGAGTTGTTTCTTGCAACACCACTTCTATTTTAAGGACGTTGACCGCTTTAAAAAGAGCCGATTTATTGGATTATGCCAGAGGAACACTTTTAAGAAGAGCAACAGATCCTTGGGAAAGTCATTTGGGCGGAATTATGAACACAATGCTTCCAGAAAGAGATATTCCAAGCCATCAAGGTCCTGACGCTAAAAGCGTAGATCCTGATTTGGACGTCATCACTTCCGCAGTAAAAGTTCCAGAAACATTAAGCCATATGCACTATTGGAACGTGAAGTTAAAAAAGCAAGTCTCGAAAGAAGAAGTCTTAAATGCTTTTAAAACGTCTAGTCGTATCAAACTAATTCAATATGACCAAGGCCTGGTTTCAAACAACACCATTAAAGAAATGTTCTTGGATATGGGAAGACCTTGGGGCGATATGTACGAAGTAGCCCTTTGGGAAGATATGCTGAAGGTAGTGGGAGATGAACTTTTTTATGCCTACGTGGTCGATAACCAAGCCATTGTAATCCCAGAAACGATTGATGCCATCAGAGCACTTACTGGAATTGAAACAGATGGTGCCAAATCCATCGCCAAAACAAATGAAAGTTTAGGAATTCATTAAATCTTATTCCAATGAAAACAAATATAAATATTACAGAACTATTAGGTGAAAAAGCGTCCTTCTATTTGAATCACGTTTGTGAAAAAATAACCAAGGACGAATTGCAAACACCTAGTAAGACAAGCCTAGACAGGGTATTTACTCAAAGTAATAGAAATCCGCAGGTACTACGAAGTCTTTCACAATTGTATAACCACGGAAATCTTGGTGGTACAGGCTACTTGAGCATCCTGCCTGTAGACCAAGGTATCGAGCATAGTGCAGCTTTTTCTTTCTATAAAAATCCGGATTATTTTGACCCAGAGAATATTATAAAATTAGCGATGGAAGCAGGTTGTAATGGCGTGGCTTCCACCTTTGGTGTATTGGGATTGAACGCTAGAAAATATGCCCATAAAATTCCCTTTATCGTAAAGATTAACCACAACGAACTACTTACCTATCCCAATAAATATGACCAAACCTTATTTGGCAAAGTAAAAGCTGCGTGGGATATGGGAGCAGTTGCCGTCGGTGCAACTATCTATTTTGGTTCCGAAGAAAGTAACAGACAGCTTAAAGAAATAGCTGAAGCTTTTGAAGAAGCCCATAATTTAGGTATGGCTACCATTTTATGGTGCTATACCCGAAACGAAGCTTTTAAAACCGAAAAAGAAGATTATCACGCCGCTGCCGATGTAACTGGACAGGCCAATCATTTGGGTGTTACTATTCAAGCTGATATCATCAAACAAAAATTGCCAACAAACAATTTTGGTTTTAGGGAGATAGGATTTGGAAAATATGATGATGAAATGTATGAAACGCTGACAACAAAACATCCCATTGACCTATGCAGGTTGCAAGTGGCTAATTGCTATATGGGGAAGATCGGATTAATTAATTCCGGTGGTGGCTCTAAAGGAGAGTCTGATTTAGTGGAAGCGATTACTACAGCAGTAATTAATAAAAGAGCTGGCGGTTCTGGGCTGATTATGGGAAGAAAGGCGTTTCAAAAGCCCTTCGGTGAAGGTGTGGAAGTATTACAATCCGTTCAAAAAGTTTATTTAGACCATAAAATTAGTATTGCATAACAAAATAAAGAATGTTCGAAACAGAAGTAAAATCACTTAAGTCACTAAATCACTATCTGGTAAAACTCGTAGAAAGCCGCTTATGGCTTAAGGTTATTATTGCCTTGTTTTTAGGTGTTGGATTTGGGTTGTTGTTAAGTCCTCATAATGGTTGAATTACCAAAGAAACAGCTGATGGTTTAGGAAATTGGCTGGCATTGCCAGGCGTACTCTTTCTAAAGCTGGTTCAAATGATTATGATTCCATTGATTGTGGCTTCAATCATCACAGGAATCGCCAGTAATGACAAGGATAGTTTGAAAAAATTAGGTGGTGGCGTATTATTATATTTTCTGGGCACTACCATAGTTTCGGTAAGTCTCGGTGTTATACTATCACAACTTTTTAGACCTGGTCGTTTTTTGCATCAACAATCGCTATCCGAACATAACGAAATAATGACCACCTCTACGGAGGATACCGAACTTTCTTTTGGGCTTGAAAATATTCCAGATGCCATTTCAAACCTGCTTCCCGAAAACCCTTTGGCGTCTATGGTAAATGCCGATATGTTAAGTATCGTGATTTTTACAATTATTATTGGTGTGGCTGTGCTCTCACTTAATGCAGCATTATTGCGCCCAGTAAAGATACTCTTAAGTGCCATTCAAGAAGTCTGTATGACGGTAGTGAAATGGTCTATGTTGTTAGTACCTGTTGCTGTTTTTGGGCTTATGGCACAGCTTACCTCTAGTGTTGGCTTGAGCTCTCTGTCAGGTCTAGCCTACTATGTTGTGGTGGTGTTACTCGGTCTATTGTTACTGGTGTTTTTCTATTTAGGACTGGTTGTCCTTCTTGGAAAAACAAACCCATTGCATTTCCTAAAAAAAATAAGGGATGTTCAACTATTGGCCTTTTCAACCACGAGCTCTGCGGCTGTAATGCCCTTGTCACTAAAAACAGCGGAAGAAGAACTGAAAGTGGATAAGAGCATTAGCAATTTTATTATACCTATTGGCGCAACCGTCAATATGGATGGAACGGCGCTCTATCAAACTATAACGACTCTTTTTATAGCCCAAGCCTATGGACTGGAAATGAGCTTACTCAATATTATAGTGGTCATCGTAACCATAGTAGCTGCTTCCATTGGCACACCAGCCATTCCTGGAGGCGGTGTGGTTATACTCGCTTCTGTTTTGGGAAGTGTCGGCATACCCGCTGAAGGCATCATTATTATTATTGGTGTAGAGAGACTCTTGGGGATGTTTAGGACTGCGGTAAATGTAACTGGTGATTTGACTGCCTGTATGGTTTTCAATAGATACTATGGTAAAACCCCAATCTTGGTTAGTGAGAAAACGGATAATAAATCAATTTCAAAACAATGACATTACTACTCATATCCATAGTGTTCATTCTTCCTGTTGTAGCTATAGCAAGCTATCAGCATTACAAAATTGGTAAGCAACCAGCTTATGATGCCAAAGAAACACTGTTGAATTATGAAATAATAGGCTCTGGAGAAAACAAACTTGTTTTGTTGCACGGTTTAACAGGCTCATTGCATTATTGGAAACGCAATTTAGAAAGTATTACAACTACACATAAGCTACTTTTAGTCGACCTGCTAGGTTTTGGTGATTCGCCAAAACCACAAAGTGATTATTCCCTTTCAATACAATTGCAAGCCCTTGAATTAATTTTAAACAAAGAAGAATTCAATGATGGCAAAACAATTATTGCGGGACATTCTATGGGAGCTATGATTTCATTGGCACTATTGGAAAAGCAACCAACTTGGTTCAAGGCAGGAATTTTTATAAGCATACCTGTTTATAAGAACGCTGATGAGTTTAAAGAAATTATGTCATCCCATTCCTTTGTGGATAGGATTTCAACAAGCAAATTCTCGAAATACATTTGTATGATTCATCCCATTTTTATGTCGAGTGCATTCAAACCTGACAACCTCACAGATGATGTTTATGAAGATGCAAAAAAGCATCATTGGCAGAGTTATTATTATTCACTTACAAAGGTCATCTTGAAAACAGATTTATATGCGATTGCAAAGAAAATTAAGGATAAAGACGTGCTTTTTATTCACGGAGAAAAAGACACCACTGCACCTTTAGAAAATGCCTTAAAATTATCAAAGGAATTTAAAAACGCACAACTAATTACTTCATCTGAAGGAGACCATCAGTTCTTTCTGAAAGAAGCAGAATTTGTTTGGAACACAATTCAAGATTTTACTATTTCAGATAAAAAATTACAAAAAACCATATCTAATGAGCACTAATAAAATTAAACATATAGGCGTATTTACTTCAGGAGGCGACAGTCCTGGAATGAACGCTGCATTGTACGCCATTGCAAAATCCGCTGAAGTAAAGGGTATAAAAGTAAGTGGTTTTCGAAAAGGGTATGAAGGGTTGATAGACGGTGATTTGGTTCCATTAGCATCACACGAACTAAAAAAAATAACCCAAAAAGGCGGTACCATTCTAAAAACAGCAAGAAGCAAACGATTTCTGGAATTAGAGGGCCGTAAAAAAGCATTGCAAACTCTAAAAGCAAACAACATAGATGCTTTAATTGCTATTGGTGGCGATGGCACTTTTAAAGGTTTATTGGCTTTTTCAGAAATATGCGACATCCCATTCATTGGTATTCCCGGGACTATTGACAACGATATATCTGGTACTGATTATACCCTTGGTTTTGATTCCGCAGTAAACACGGCTATTGAAAATATTGATAAAATAAAGGACACTGCCGAATCTCATAACCGCGTATTTATTGTTGAAGTAATGGGAAGGGATTCAGGCTACATCGCTATTCATTCGGGATTAATGGTAGGTGCAGATGCCATACTAATTCCTGAAAGTGCAAAAGATTTTATTTACCTATTGGACAAGATTAAAAATTACGATAGCGAAGATGCTTTTCTTGTCGTGGTTTCTGAAGGTGATGAAATAGGCGCTGAACTGGTTTCCTCAAAAATAAAGGAAGTCAATCCCAATGTCGATATACGAATTACGAGGCTTGGGCACGTTCAGCGAGGTGGAAATCCTTCTGCTTTAGATAGGATGTTGGGTATTAGGCTTGGGGTGGAAGCCGTAAAATCACTTTTACAAAGTAAAAAGAATGTAATGGTCGGGATTTTAAACAATCAATTGCACTTAACCCCTTTTAATGAAGTGGTCAAACAACATCAGGTCAATAAAGAATTGCACGAACTCTTAGAACTATTTGGAAAATAAAAACGAGAAAAATGAAAACATACATAGAGGAAAGACCTTGGGGAAACTTTGAACGCTTTACCCATAACGAGATTAGCACCGTAAAAATACTTACGGTTAATCCAAACGAAGAGCTAAGTCTACAGTTTCACCATAACAGGGAAGAATTCTGGAGAGTAATAGATGGAACGGGAACTTTCGTAATTGGCGACAATACCAAAGTTGGCCATAAAGGGGACGAATTTTTTATCCCGAAGGAAACCGTACATCAAATAAAAACATCTGATTCTTCTGTAAGTGTACTTGAAATTGCTTTTGGAAATTTTGATGAAAACGATATTGTCAGGCTAAAGGACAAATACAACAGGGAAGACCCCAAATAAATATTACAATATGGAACATACACATCAAATTAATACCAGAATACCCATAGAGAAAAAAGGGATACTGCTCAGTCCCACTAAATTGAAATTTGAGAGCAATGGGGTTTTAAACCCTGGAATATCTCAAGAAGGTGAAGAGGTGCATATCTTTTACCGTGCGGTGGAAGATGGCAATTACTCTACCATTGGATATGCCAAAACCAATGAGCATTTAGATCTCATAGAAAGGAAATCAAGCCCGTTAATAACTCGTGATTTTGATTATGAAAAACATGGTGTGGAAGATGCTCGTATTGTTAAAATTGAAGATATCTATTATTTAACTTATACAGCTTATGACGGGTTCAATGCCATGGGTGCTTTGGCAACTTCAAAAGACCTGAAACATTTTGAGAAAAAGGGGATAATCACACCATTCATTACCTACAAAGAATATAAATACCATTTGGAGCATTGTAATCAGGAAAGATTGAATCCAAAGTATTATTATTACTACAACTTGTTTGCACAAATTGGATTGGCAGATGAAAAACATAGGTATCTGAGGGATAAGGACATTGTCCTGTTCCCCAAAAAAATCAACGGTAAATTTGTAATGCTCCACCGTATATGGCCAGGAATACAAATAGTACAGTTTGAAAAGTGGGAAAACCTTACCAAAGAATTTTGGGAAAATCATATAAAGAACCTTCACGATCATATTCTTATGGATCCGTTCTACGATTTTGAAGTGAATTATCTCGGTGCCGGATGCCCTCCCATAGAAACAAAGGATGGTTGGCTGATGATTTACCACGGAGTTTGTGAAACCCACATTGGAAAGACCTATCACGCCGCCGCTGCGTTACTGGATATTGAAGACCCTATAAAAATAATTGGACGATTGCCCTATCCCTTATTTTCCCCTACCGAAGAATGGGAACTGCTTGGTGTTGTAGATCATGTGGTATTTCCTACCGGGACCGCATTGTTCGGGGACGACCTTCATATATATTATGGAGCGGCCGACAAACATACGGCGGTAGCTAAAGTAAGCCTACAACTAGTATTGAATGAATTAAAAAAAACAGCTATATCATGAAAAATCATAAAATTTTATTCGTATGCTCATATCCTCCACGCGAGTGCGGTATTGCTACTTTTTCACAAGATTTGATACGGGCTTTGAAAAGATGCTTTGGCTCAACCATAGAGATCGAGGTTTGTGCTCTGGAAAATGAGTGCTGCGACGCTAATGATTATCCAGAGGAAGTTAAATATAAAATAGATGCCCAAGAGTTAAGTTCCTTTTTCAAAGTAGCTAATAAGTTAAATGAAAGGGACGATATTGGAATGGTTTGTATACAACACGAGTTTGGGCTGTTTGGAGGTGACTACGGTGGCCATTTAGTGGCTTTTCTGCTAAAGTTAGACATCCCTATTTCTTGTGTGTTTCATACCGTGCTACCCTATCCAGATGAAAAAAGAACTAAAATAGTGCAAGCGTTGGGTGATCTTTCCGAGAAACTGATCGTTCTTACCAATAAATCCGCAGAAATACTAGAAAGTGATTATCATATTGATACTAACAAAATAGCTGTCATACCCCATGGCACCCATATTGTACTATGGAAAGAAAAACAACGGCTTAAAAATAGATATGGCTTTCAAAATAAAAATGTGCTCTCCACATTTGGTTTATTAAGTGAGAATAAAAATATAGAAACAGCCCTTCGTGCATTGCCAAAAATACTCCAAAAATTCCCTAACACAGTTTATCTGGTTTTAGGCAAAACACATCCTGATATAATAAAGAGAGAAGGCGAAACATATAGAAATGCGCTTTTAACAATAGTCGATGATTTAGATATTAAAGACCATGTCATTTTTATAAACGAATATTTGGAACTTTCCAAATTGTTGGAATACCTATCCTTGTCCGATGTTTACTTATTCTCATCTAAAGATCCCAACCAGGCCGTTAGCGGCACTTTTGCTTATGCCATGAGTTGCGGAAACCCTGTTATATCAACTCCTATTCCCCATTCTAAAGAATACCTTGATTCCAGTACTGGTATTTTATTGAATGATTTTGAAGATCCCATAGAAATTAGTAACGCTGTTATCGATTTGTTGGAACAACCGCTAATAGCAACATCAATGGGAAAAAATGCTTTTCTTAAAATGCGTGCTTTTAGTTGGGAAAATGTAGCCATTTCCTATTCCGATATTTTTCAGGATTATTTGCAACATAATAATTCTTTGGATTTTAGTTTACCACCCATAAAAACAGACCATATTGAAGATATGACTACTGACTTTGGGATGCTTCAATTTTCAAATTTTAGTGTCCCGGATACGTCTTTTGGTTATACACTTGATGATAATGCAAGGGCGCTTATAGCAATGCTTATGTATTATAAGAAAAAAAGAAATGACAAAGTCCTGCGGCTCATTGAAATTTATATGGACTTTATTGTGTTTTGCCAACAGGACGATGGACTGTTCTATAATTATGTGGATTATGAAAAGCAATTTACCAATCAGAATACCGAAGTGAACCTGGAAGATTCCAATGGCAGGGCCATTTGGGCACTTGGCTATGTATTGTCTGATACAGAAAACCTGCCAAAAAGTTTAGTAGCCAAAGCAGAAAACTGTTTTAAAAACGTCATACGAAATGTAGCGGATTTCAAATCCCCACGAGCCATTGGCTTTATATTAAAAGGACTTTATTATTATCAAGAAAATGAGCCTAAAACCCAATATAATCAGTTAGCAGATACATTGGCCCAAGAGCTCTTGCGCATTTTTAATATTACCAGTGATAAAAAATGGGAATGGTTTGAAGATTACCTGACCTATGCCAATAGTATATTGCCAGAAGCGCTTTTTTATGCTTGGCTAATCACAAAAAATAAAAAATACAAGGACGTTGCCGAAACTACTTTTGACTTTTTATTATCACAATATTTTATGAAAGGGCAAATTAAAGTCATTTCTAATGACGGATGGTTTCACAAAAGAAACAAACGTACCTTTCACGGCGAACAACCCATTGAGGTGGCTTATACCATTCTTTCATTGGACCTATTCTGTAAAGTTACCCATAAAAAGAAATACTCCAAACAGCTTCATACCGCATTTAATTGGTTTTTAGGCAATAACCATCTCAAGCAAATTATGTACAACCCTGTTAATGGTGCCTGTTATGATGGTCTTGAAAAAGAAAATATTAATATAAATCAAGGTGCGGAATCCAGCTTGTGCTACGTAATGGCGCGTTTAGTTGTTGAGGGTTACCCTTTGGAGGTTGGTCTTAAAGAAAATAAATTAGATTTAAGTTTAAAGATGGACTCGGCTTCAAAACGTGGCAAAAAGATCATCCAAGAAAAGTGCATCGGTAAAAGTTTAAAAATAGAACGAAATGTATCAAACAGTTAGCGATTTTAATCCTACCAAGCAATAAAAAAGTAGTTATGACCGAGGCCTTTAAAAATATCAACCCTTTCATCCTTGGACTGCTCATCAGTCTGGGCATTGGCCTTATTCTTGGGTTGGAACGTGAATATGATAAATTGAAGGAAGAACAAGGCTTTGCAGGTATAAGAACCTTCCCAATTGTTGCCATTATTGGTTTTATATTGGGAAATCTTTCCACAACCTATACACCTTGGTTGGTCATTATCATTGCGGCAGCATTTCTTTTGTTTCTGTCTTTGAGTCATCTTTCCATAGTACAAAAGCATATTATGACTGGTATTACCACCAATATGGCCTTGTTCGCTACGCTAATTTTGGGTGTTATGGTTGCCAATCATTTGCATAAGGAAGCAGTTGCGACCGCAGTAGTCGTGGTTACGCTGTTATCATTGAAAACGACCTTTAATACATTCATTAAGAATATTACTTCTGAAGAGCTCTTTGCTTTTATTAAGTTTTCAATTATTGCGCTTCTTATTTTGCCTTTCTTACCAAATCAAGATTATGGTCCAGAAGGTTTGCTAAACCCTTTTGAGATTGGAGCGATAATAGTAATAGTATCTTTTCTGAATTTCATCGGCTATTTTCTTGTAAAATATGTAGGTTCTAAACGTGGTATTCTGCTTACTGCTATTTTAGGTGGATTGATTTCAAGTACCGCAGTAGCTTGGATATATGCTTCGCGAAGTAAAGAATCGCCAGAACTTTCAAAAGAATATGCTGCGGGTATCATTATAGCTTCCGCAATTATGTTTCCCAGACTTGCGATTCTGGCCTATATTTTCAATAGTGCCATACTTTTAAATTTAGTCATTCCATTTACTATTCTTACCCTTATCTGCTTGATAAGCGCACTCTTATTCATCAAAAAGAATACAGATGTCACAAAAACAGCTATCAATCTGGGTAATCCGCTCAATATTTGGAACGCTCTTGGGTTTGGTGGTATTTATGTGGTCATCCTGTTTGCAGTTTTTTATGGAAATCAATTTTTTGGCGAAAGCGGTTTATACTATTCAGCCCTAATTGCAGGATTGGCAGATACGGATGCGATAACTATCAGTATGGCAAAATTTGGGTCATTGGAAGAAAAACTCACGCTGGCCACCAATGTCATTATAACAGCAACCATAAGCAATATGATTGTAAAACTTGGTATTACCTATTTCAAAGGTTCTAAAAAGACCGGGAAACTCGTGATGCTAATTTTTGGAACTGTTGTCATCGTAGGGTTAGTATATATTTTAATACAGTTAGGAAATTAAAAAAAGTGAAATGAAAACAACAGTATTCAGCACGCATAAGTTTGAAGAGCCGTATCTCGTAAAAGCGAATGATGGTAAGCATCAATTAAAGTTGCTTGAGAGTCGTTTAACTCAAGAAACTGCTATTCTCGCAACGGGTTCTAAAGCAGTAAGTCTATTTACGGGCGATGATGCCTCGGCACACATTCTTGAAAAATTCAATGCTTTTGGCGTAAAATATATTGCTCTGCGTTCAGCAGGATTCAATCACGTGGATTTAGCAAAAGCAGCTGAACTGGATATGAAGGTGGCACGTGTTCCAGCCTATTCCCCTTATGCCATTGCAGAGCATACAATGGCACTCATACTTGCATTAAACCGAAAATTGATTAAAGCACATAACAGGGTTCGTGACCAGAATTTCTCATTGAACGGTCTTACCGGTTTCGACCTCAATGGAAAAACCGTCGGCGTTATCGGGACTGGAAAAATTGGGTCTGTATTGGTAAAAATACTACACGGTTTTGGTTGTAAAATACTTGTTCAGGATGTCATTGTGGATGAAAATTTAATCAATTCCTACAATGTAATCTATACCAATTGTGAAACTATTTGTAAGCAGTCCGATATCATAAGCTTACACGTACCACTAACGTCTTCAACGAAACACTTGATTGATGCAAAACATATTTCATTAATGAAGCAAGGCGTAATGCTTATCAATACAAGTCGTGGAGGATTGGTCGATACCAAAGCTGTTATCGAAGGATTGAAAACTAAAAAAATTGGGTATTTCGGAATAGATGTGTATGAGGAAGAAGAAGGATTGTTCTTTGAAGACCATTCCGATGACATTTTGCAAGACGATGTGATTGCCCGATTAATGACCTTCAACAATGTTTTGATAACCAGTCATCAGGCCTTTTTAACCGAAACTGCATTGACAAATATTGCTGAAACCACAATATATAATCTGGATTGTTTTGAAAAAGGCAAAGTTTCAGGAAATGAAGTTTCTTGATTAAGAAGCAAAAAATAGTAGTAACACTTAAATCTTAAAATTATGAATCGAGTAAAAAATAAAGTAGCCATTGTCACAGGAGGTGCCTCTGGTCTAGGGAAATCAAGTGCTATTTTATTAGCACGTGAAGGAGCAAAAATCGTTGTTACAGATATAGATGAAGAAGATGGAAAAAAGGTAGTCCAACAAATCAAAGCTAACGGTGGGGAGGCTATATTCATTAAACAAGATGTATCCAAAGAAGATGAATGGAAAAATGTCATTGAGACCACGCTCAAAACTTTCGGAAAATTACACATATTAGCTAATTCTGCCGGAATAGGATTAGGTGGAACTGTAGAAGAAGTTACCCTTGAAGATTGGAAAAACCTCATAGATGTAAACCTAAATGGCACTTTTTTAGGTACTCAGTATGGTATAAAGGGTATGAAGGAAACTGGAGAAGGTGGTTCCATTATCAACTTCTCTTCCATTGAAGGACTTATCGGGGACCCTAACCTACCTGCTTATAACGCAAGCAAAGGCGGTGTTACCATATTCACGAAATCTGCTGCCCTGCATTGTGCAAGACAAGGCTACGGAATCCGTATCAATTCTATACATCCTGCTTATATCTGGACACCAATGGTAGAAAATTTTCTGAAAGCTCAAGGTGATGTAGAAGAAGGCAAAAAGCAATTAGAAAGTTTGCATCCTGTTGGCCATTTGGGAGAGCCTGATGATATAGGCTATGGAGTCGTCTATCTAGCTTCGGATGAATCCAAGTTTATGACTGGTTCTGAATTGGTAATCGATGGTGGCTATACCGCACAATAACAAACTACCCTAAAACAAAAAATTATGAAAAACATACTTGTACCTACCGATTTCTCTGAAAACTGTACTAAAGCTGCACATCTCGGGATTAAAATGGCAAAAACATACAATGCAGAAATACACTTTCTACATCAAATGACAACACCTGTGGATTGGGTAAAATTAGACAAACTTAAAGAAAAGCGTTATCCAGAAACCTTAAAGCAGATAGGTGCTGCAAAGGCTAATTTACGTGAACTCGAAAAAATAGCAGAACACGAAGGTCTTAAATGCCGAACCTTTCTTCAGTTCGATTCAGGACAAAAAGATATTCTGGAACATTCTGGCCATTTTCATCACGACTTTATCATTACAGGTAGTAGCGGAACAAAGGGTCGTGTACGGGAGATAACAGGCAGTAATGTTGAGAAAATTGTCCGAAAGGCTAATGCCCCGATTATTGTGGTCAAAGAAGAGGAAGTAACATTTCCCTTTAAGGACATTCTGTTCGTATCAAATTTTGAAGAAGATGTGAGTCATCCGTTTCAAGCGGTGCTTTCAATAGCTGAAAAATGCGATGCTAAAATTCATTTGTTACGTATAAATACAGAAACAGACTTTAATAGTATCAACGCTGGATTAAACCCTGTCAAGCAATTTCTTGAAAAGTTTCCCGCCTTAAAAAACTTTTCTATGAGTGTTCATAACGAATCTTCAGTAGAGGCAGGTATTAATACATTTTTAAAACATCAGCCAGCAGATTTAATTGCGATGAGTACCCACGGAAAGACAGGTTTTTTGAGCCTATTTTCAAAAAGTATTGCCGAAGGTGTAACCAATCATTCAGAACTTCCTGTAATGACCATACATATTAAAAAATGAAACATCCAATAAACATAGTAAAATATTCGGGCGACGTGGTAGCCTTTGATGTGGATAAACTTATCAATTCATTAAGACGTTCGCAAGCAAGTGAAGAATTGATTCAGCAAATAGTAGGGCAAGTTGAAGACCAATTATACGATGGTATTACCACAAAAAAAATCTATCAAATGGCATTTAAAATGCTAAAAGGTAAGTCGAGAGTAAGTGCTTCAAAATACAAACTCAAAAAAGCCCTGATGGAATTTGGTCCTTCTGGCTTCCCATTTGAGAAGTTGGTAGGCAAACTATTGGCGCACGAAGGATTTTCAACACAGGTTGGTGTCATAGTTCAAGGCAATTGCGTTCAGCACGAAGTGGATGTGATAGCCCAAAAAGACAATACCCATTATATGATTGAATGTAAATACCACAGTGACCAAGGTAGGTTTTGCAACGTGAAAATTCCCTTATATATCCACTCAAGATTTTTAGATGTTGAAAAACAATGGGAACGACAAAAAGGTCACGAAGCCAAGCTTCATAAAGGAGGCGTGTACACCAATACACGATTTACAAGTGATGCGGTGCAATATGGTAAATGCGTAGAGCTACTATTGACAAGTTGGGATTATCCAATTGGTGACGGTTTAAAAGACAGAATAGATAAGTTGGGACTGCACCCTTTAACCGCATTAACTACCCTAACCAAAGCTGAAAAAACAAAGTTATTAGATGAAGGTATCGTGCTCTGCAAGGAGCTTCACGAAAAACCTGTGTTATTGGAAAAGATAGGAATTGATAAAAAAAGACACAAAAAGATTTTAGAAGATTCAGAAGCGCTATGTAAAAGCTCTTGAGAATTAATAATATAAAAGTTCAACAATCTTAAAACAAAAATTATGAAATGAGCCATAGCGATTCTTGATAACAACCGAGATTTTTAATGGCGAATTACATCTGACCGATAAAAAACAATAAAATTTAAACAGATGAAAACAGATGAACTGCAAGAACAGAAAAAAATTGACCTAGAGCCATTTTACCAAGCATTGGAAGATGACCCAAAACTACTTGAGGAAGCCCTTGAAATATTATTGGGTATGGTACACTTCGAGCCTAAATCCGTAAAGAAGTTGGCACTCTTAATCAAAGAGGATTCCCGCAATCTATATAATGAAATAGCGGAATTGAGCAAATCAAACCAAGAAAAAGGAAATACGCCTTCCTGTTGTGGTGGACATTAAACAAATAACATAAAGATGAAAAACAATAAAATAAACATCCACTTTCTAGGAGCGGCAGGTACAGTAACCGGCTCAAAATATCTAGTGGATACAGGAGATAGAAAGATACTTATAGACTGTGGACTTTTTCAAGGGTTAAAGGAATTGCGTCTTAAAAACTGGGAGTACCCACCTGTTAATGTAGGTGATATTGATGCTGTTTTGCTTACCCACGGTCATATGGACCATACAGGTTATTTACCCAGATTGGTAAAACAAGGCTTCAATGGTCCCATTTATGGTACGAATCCTACTTTGGACATTGCAAAAATCATTTTGAATGATAGTGCAAAAATACAGGAGCAAGAAGCCGAACGTGCCAATAAGGAAGGCTATTCCAAACATAGTCCCGCAGAACCATTATACGATTTAAAGGATGTAGAAAAAACTATCCCACACTTTAAAGGAATTCCACAATCACAATGGATTCCATTATTTGACGGTATTAGAGTTCGCTTCCAATACAACGGACATATTCTGGGTGCAACCTATATTGAGTTGGATGTGCACGGAAAACGTTTTGTCTTTTCAGGAGACATTGGTAGAACCAATGATTTATTGCTATATCCACCCCTAAAACCAAAAAAAGTGGATGTACTTTTTATAGAATCTACTTATGGTGGAAGGCTTCATCCTGACGAAGTGGAAGCACTTCCGCAAATTGAAAAATTGGTCAACGACACCATTAATAGAGGGGGCAGTCTATTTGTCCCAAGCTTTTCGGTAGAACGTGCCCAGCTAATGATGCTCATCTTTTGGAAATTATTGAAAGAAAAGAAAATTCCAAAAGTTCAAATGATTATGGACAGTCCGATGGGTGCCAACGTATTGGAATTGTTTCATAGAACTCGTGATTGGCACAGACTGGAGGACAATGAATGTGATGAAATGTGTTCTCACTTTACGGTCGTAAGCAGTTATCGTGAAACAATGGAATTAAGAACAGACAACAAACCAAAAATCGTGATTGCTGGAAGTGGAATGCTTACAGGTGGAAGAATGCTCAACTATCTCGAAACCCAAGCGCAAAACCCAAATAACACCTTACTTTTTGTAGGCTATCAAGCTGAAGGCACTCGTGGAAGAAAACTATTGGAAGGCGACAAGGAATTAAAAGTGTATGGGAAAACGGTATCCTTTCAAATGGAAGTAGCCGAAATTCAAGGCCTCTCGGCACACGCAGACCACGCTGAACTTATAGACTGGATGAGCAAAATAAAAAATAAACCAGCCCGAATTTTTATTGTGCACGGAGAAAAAGAAGGTGCCGAAGCCCTTCAAAAAGGAATGAAGGAAACCTATGGGTGGGATGCAGAAATCCCACAGCTCTATAATATTGAAGAAATAGAATAAATCGAAAAATCACAACAATCAATAAAATATGGACACACACTCAAACATATTAAAATATAAACATCTCGGAATCTATACCCAAAACGAAAATGTAGTGTATATGCGCGAAGATTGCCACGTCTGTATTTCAGAAGGGTTTGAGGCACTTACCCGAATAAGAATATCCAATGCAAATAAATCAATCGTAGCAAGTCTTAATGTCCTGAATTCTGATATTCTGTTGCCCAATGAAATCGGACTATCAGATGCTGCTGCGAAAAAACTGAATGTTTCCCCAAATGATACATTATATGTTTCCCATTTAGAACCAATTGAATCTTTAAGCCACGTCAGGGCAAAAATCTACAATCAAAAGCTGGATTACAATGCATATAACAACATCATAACCGATATCGTTGAAGGCGATTATTCCAACATCCACCTTTCGGCATTCATAACTGCCTGCGCAGGTGACCGAATGGATATTGATGAAATATCTGACCTTACCAAAGCAATGATTGCTTCTGGTAAGCAACTGAACTGGAACAAAGATATCGTGGTGGACAAACATTGTATTGGCGGATTGCCTGGAAATAGAACAACACCGTTAGTCGTTGCCATTGTTGCCGCATATGGGCTTACTATGCCAAAAACATCCTCACGGGCAATCACTTCGCCAGCAGGCACAGCAGATACAATGGAAGTACTTACCAATGTGACGCTTTCTTTAGAAGAAATAAAGACCGTGGTAGAAAAAGAAGGCGGTTGTTTTGTTTGGGGCGGAACAGCCCAATTAAGTCCTGCGGATGATGTGCTCATCAAAATTGAAAAAGCCTTGGATATTGATAGTGAAGGGCAGCTCATTGCTTCGGTACTCTCTAAAAAAGCAGCAGCTGGTTCCACTCACGTGGTCATTGATATTCCCGTGGGTGAAACCGCCAAGGTTCGTAGTACCGAAATGGCTCAAAAACTAAAAAATCATATGGAAACCGTTGGGACATCTGTTGGCTTGAATGTAAAAGTTGTCATTACAGATGGCTCACAACCTGTCGGAAGGGGTATCGGCCCCACTTTAGAAGCCATTGATATTTTAAAAGTTTTGAAAAATGAAGCAGATGCACCAAAAGACCTAACAGAAAGAGCATTGCTTTTAGCCGCTGAACTAATAGAGCTTTCTGGCAAAGTAGAAAAAGGGAAAGGGTTAGAAACCGCACATCAAATTCTCACATCTGGTCAGGCTTATAAAAAATTCCTTGCTATTTGTAATGCGCAAGGTCGCTTTTCAAAACCTGTTTTAGCACCCTATAAAACCGAAATTAGAGCAGAAACCCCTGGGGTTTTAAAGCGAATTGATAACCGAAAAATCGCAAAACTCGCCAAGCTTTCCGGAGCGCCTCAATCCAAGTCCGCAGGGATTCTTCTAAATGTTCATTTGGGAGAACAAATTGAGGAGAACCAATTGCTTTATACTATATATGCTGAATCCAAAGGCGAACTCAACTATGCCCTGGAATATAAAAACAACCATAACGATATCATAACTATAATTTAAAAAACTATGAAAACAATATTATTCAGTCTTCCCGGAAATGAAGAACTCACAGAACTAATGGCTACAAAAATGGAAGCTGAAGTGGGCAAAGCCACTTTACGGAAATTCCCTGACGGAGAATCATACACGCGCATATTATCTGATGTTAAAGACAAATGTGTGGTACTGGTATGCACCTTGCACGAACCAGATGCAAAACTCTTGCCACTCTATTTTCTAAGCCATACAGCCAAATCGTTGGGAGCAATGTGTACCTGTTTAGTAGCGCCCTATTTGGCTTATATGCGTCAGGACAAAGTCTTTAATGAGGGTGAAGGGGTAACTTCTGGTTTCTTTGGAAAATTGATTTCAGGTTTTGCGGATAGCATTACCACGGTTGACCCTCATTTGCATAGAATTAGTTCTTTAGGAGAAGTGTATCAAATTCCAAATAAAGTGATTCACGCTGCCGATGCTATTTCAGAATGGATTAAAGAAAATATCGAAAATCCGGTACTTATTGGACCCGATTCGGAAAGTGAACAATGGGTTTCTGAAGTCGCCAAAAATGCCGGAGCACCATTTACAGTATTACAAAAGGTGCGTCACGGCGACCGTGATGTAGAAGTCTCTGTTCCCGATGTGGATAAATACAAAGATGCTACTCCCATTTTGGTAGATGATATTATTTCGACAGCACGTACAATGATTGAAACCGTACAACATCTGAAAAAAGCAGGAATGAAACCACCTATTTGCGTAGGTATTCACGCCGTTTTTTCAGGAAATGCCTATCAAGATTTATTGGATTCCGGAGTGGAAAAAATAGTGACGTGCAATACCATCCCGCACCCTTCAAATGCTATTGATTTAAGCGATATTATGGCAAAAGAGGTCAAAAAATTAATGCATCACATATGAGAAAACAAGGCTTCATAGTACTATTTATATTATTCAGTATCACAATAAATGCACAAACTGAAATGCTCATTGGGCAGATTTCAGGTAGAGTTGTTATTCGAGAAAATTTTGATGAAGAAGGCTCTTTTCTAAACAAACAAACTTTTGAAGCTGGTGAAACAATAAAGAAAAATGGATACTATGAAATTGAGGTGGTTACGGAATTGTTTGATAAAGACAAAATAGCGACCGATAAATACACCACAACCTATCGCTGTAAGCCTGATGAAGCCAGTATAATGGTAATGGCATTTCCATTTTCAAACCCAAAATCAAAAGAAACCGAAATTAATACCACTTCTAAAAAATTTAAAGAACTCTACGACTTGAAAAATCTTGAAAATATAGAACTGGAAATGAGTTTTGATTCGGGCTTGTTGAATTTTTTTGGCTCAAAAAGTACCATAAAAATTTACGACCGAAAATTTAATAATAGCGAAAATAATATTAATTCAAAAATTAACATTAAGGCCTATGCCTTGGGAATTCGCATTAAGCAACTCAATTATACTGTTAACGAGAAATTAAATGCACAAGGTCTATTGACCTTTCAAAAATTTACAGAAGAAGACAACAGTTATTTTACAATGACTTATAAATAAAAATAAATGAAAAATTATGACACCCTTTCAGAAGCTATTAACGATTTGCAGACAAACGAATACCCTTATGATTTCAACTTAAAACCTGAATGTCTGGAATGTGCTTCCCTGAAAATTGAGATTCGACCAGAAGATTTTAAAGTGGATAAAATATATCGCTTTGAAGGAATGAGCAGTACCGATGATAACAGCATTTTATATGCAATATCTTCCAAAAAAGGGCTTAAAGGTCTTTTAGTAGATGCTTATGGCGTCTATGCCGAAAACATATCGGAAGCAATGAGAAAAAAATTACGATAACACTTAAACAATACTATAATGGAAAATCACGAGCAGCACAAAAACAACGAAATGGACCATTCGAAAATGGATCATTCTAAAATGAACCACGAAAAAGAAGATCATTCCAAAATGGATCATTCCAAGATGAGAAATGGAGGTGGAGACCATTCGGGTCATAATCCGGGTCACGGACAAATGGGTCACGACCATCATAAAATGATGATTGCAGACTTTAGAAAACGGTTTTGGGTAACACTCGTGCTTACCATCCCCATATTGTTCTTCTCACCAATGATTCAAGAATTTTTTGGTTATGAATTTTTACTTCCAGGAAATCCATACATCCTTTTTGCACTTTCCACTGTTGTATATTTTTATGGTGGTTGGCCTTTTCTTAAAGGATTTGTTTCCGAAATAAAGAATGGTGCACCTGGTATGATGACACTTATATCTATGGCAATAAGTGTCGCCTATTTCTACAGTTCTGCAACTGTCTTTGGTTTACGAGGAGTTGACTTTTTCTGGGAGCTGTCAACACTAATTGCTATTATGCTTGTTGGTCATTGGATAGAAATGAAAAGTGTATTAGGCGCTTCAAAAGCATTACAACTTTTAGTTAGTATGATGCCTGCCGAAGCTCACAGGGTAAAAGGCGACACTATTGAAGATATACCACTTGAAGATTTGTTAAAAAATGACGTGATTTTGGTAAAGCCAGGAGAGAAAGTTCCAGCTGATGGTATCATAGTAGAAGGTTCAAGTTATTTAAACGAATCAATGCTTACAGGGGAGTCCAAGCCTGTAAAAAAAGAAGAAAAGGATAAGGTAATAGGTGGTTCAGTAAATGGCAATAGCACTTTAAAGGTAAAGGTGGAACATACAGGAAAAGACAGCTATCTCAATAAGGTTATTACGATGGTTGAGGAAGCACAAAAGACCAAATCTAAAATGCAAAACCTTTCCGATAGGGCAGCAAAATGGTTGACTTATATAGCTTTGGCTATTGGTTTTGGTACGTTGGCAGTTTGGCTGATTTTAGGCTTTCCGTTTGTGTATGCATTAGAAAGAATGGTTACCGTTATGGTCATCGCTTGTCCACACGCATTGGGTCTTGCAATTCCTCTTGTAGTTGCCATTTCTACTGCTGTATCTGCACAAAATGGATTATTAATCCGTAATAGAACTGCCTTTGAAGAATCACGTAAGATATCCGCCTTACTATTTGACAAAACAGGGACTTTGACCAAAGGGGACTTTGGCGTTACTCGAATCAAATCTGTAAATGCGTCCTATTCAAACGATGAAATCTTAAGACTGTCAAGTGCGTTGGAACAAAGTTCAGAACATCCAATTGCTGTTGGGATTATTAAAAAAGTTAAAGAAGACAATATTACAATCCCAAAGCCTGAAAACTTTAATGCGATCACTGGTAAAGGTGTAGAGGCAAATGTAGAAGGAAAGCAAGTAAAAGTGGTTAGTCCTGGTTATTTAAGGGATGAAAAAATAACTATTCCTGAAGATGCTTATAGTGACGCTGCTGAAACTGTTGTATTTGTATTAATTGAAGGACAACTAGCAGGATACATTGCGCTTGCTGATGAAATAAGACCTGAATCTGCGGAAGCTATAAAAATATTTAAAAAGAATAATATCAAAGTTTTGATGGCAACTGGGGATAACGAAAAAACAGCCAAAGCTGTGAGTGAAAAATTAGGATTGGATGGCTACTATGCCGAAGTGCTACCGCACCAAAAAGTAGAAATTGTAGAAGAATTACAAAACAAAGGAGAGTTTGTGGCTATGACTGGAGACGGCGTAAACGATGCGCCCGCACTTGCCAAAGCTGATGTAGGAATCGCTGTTGGTTCTGGTACTGATGTAGCCGCCGAAACAGCCGATATTATATTGGTAAATAGCAATCCACAAGATATTGCAAACCTAATTTTGTTCGGAAAGGCTACGTACAATAAAATGATTCAGAACCTAATATGGGCAACTGGGTATAATGTGGTGGCCATTCCATTAGCTGCAGGTGTTCTATACTCTTCTGGCTTTGTTTTAGGACCAGCTGTAGGAGCGGTATTTATGAGTTTGAGTACAATTATAGTGGCTATTAATGCGCAATTATTGAAGCGAAAAATCGGTAAAAAATAAATGGATAGAAAAGAAAAACTCAACAGGATATTTTTAATTCTATTGAGTTTGTTTGTAGTGATGTTGGGCTATGGTATATTATTGCCAACCCTTCCTTACTATACCGAAAGATTAGCTTTAAAAGACAATCTTGACACCGACCTTATCAATTTCCATATTGGATTGCTCACAAGCATTTATCCATTTTTTCAGTTACTATTCGTAGTGGTTTGGGGAAAACTATCGGACAGATACGGCAGGAAACCTATTATCATTTGTGGACTAATCGGTTTTGTAATTATGCAATTACTTACCGGCCTAGCCACATCCTTGACAATGCTATATATCGCTCGAATTTTTGGTGGAATTTTTACGTCATCAGTTATTCCAGTTAGCAATGCATATTTAAGTGATATTACATCTGAAAAACGTAGAACAAAAATAATGGCCTGGTCTGGTGTTGCCATTAGCTCTGGTGTTATTTTCGGCCCTGTCATTGGCGGCTTTCTGTCCCAAACTGATATTCATATAAAATATACAATAGGCCTGCTACATTTAGACCGATTTTCAGTGCCCTTTTTATTCGCTGCACTACTAGGATTGATTGTCCTTTTGGTTGTGATGAAATGGTTAAAAAACACCGCTCGCGTACATAAGTTCACAACACGAAAAGTGAGTTTGCGGTTCACATTTACTAAATATTTTATCGTATTACTAGTGCTATCGTTTGTTATCCAATTTGTGGTGACGCTATTTGAAACTGTCTTTTCAATCTACGGAAAAGATGAATTAGGATTTAATAGTAATCAAGTTGGTATTGGTTTTATGCTATGTGGTTCAATAATGGCTGTTTTACAACCTGTGTTCGCTACTTATGGAGAGAAGTTTTTATCAACAAAGAAACAAATTGCTTTAGGGTTATTAATATCTGGTTTATCCTTGATTGCCTTTCCATTTTTTAACAATGAATTTTTAGTCTATGGATTAATCGTTGTTTTTGCTGCTGGAGGCGCTATGGTAACACCAAATTTGCTCTCTGCGGTTTCATTAATATCAAAGAAAAATACTGGCAGGAATATTTCTATTCAGAGTTCGACCAATAGTATTGGTCAGATTCTAGGCCCCGTTTTAGGAACTTGGCTGATTGCAGGCGGTTTTTACTATCCTTTCATAATTGCTGGTAGCATTGTTTTGCTCGCTATTGGTTGTCTGTTCTTTTTTAAAAATCCCCCATAAAAAGATATAACATACAAACATTACTTATTGATAATTAACCCAAATCTAAAGCCCCAAAAATATTTTGCATAAGTTAATTCATATAATACTAGACAATTACAAAGAGGAAATAAAAGTAGTTGAGGAATCTAATCTAAACGATTTCAACAATGTTGAACAAGGTATTTCTATTTCAAGACAATACTTGCAGAAATTACGCATCTGTGTAAGGGAAAATGAATTCGTAGATAAAAAGAATGAAATAATATTCTTTAAAAAGCATAAACCTTACATCTATAGCAGACTGAAATTTTATGCCAAACTCTACAATTTCTTGATAAATAGACCTGCGGGAACAATAAAATCTCAACAGGAATTTATTGATTCAGAAATAAATAGGCTACAAGAAAGTAATCGACGGAATATAGATTTCATTAAATATTATAGAGAGGATTCTGAACTTCTGGATGAATTCTATTTTCTGCGAGGAAATGATAAAATTAGCTTGGTATCAAACACTTCTCATTTTTATACAGATGCTGAATTTTCCACAAGCCACGATAATGCAATTGCCAAAATTATGGCCTATGACCTATTAATAAGCCATTACGTTGAAGAGTTAAGTAATTTAAGGGATTTGTCATACGGCATACCGAATAAGCTGAATACTCTATCAAACGGTGAGCGACTTGGTTGGACTGCTTCAAAAACAGACCTAATTGAGTTAATTTATGCATTACAGGCATCTGGCGCAATAAAAAGTGGTACAGCTGGTATTAAAGAAATGGCATCAGCTTGTGAAGATATTTTTGAACTTAATCTTGGTAACGTTTATAGAACTTTTCTCGAAATAAGAGAACGGAAAATCGACCAAACCAAGTTTATTGATAGACTAAAAGCAACACTTTTAAGGCGAATGGAAGAAACGGACGGTTGATATTTTCATTTTTAAAAATGTTAAATTTCTTCCCAAGTTGGGTCTTACTTGGGAAAAAATAAAATTAATTTTATCTATTATCATTTGGCATAGATGATTTTAAGTGACACCTCTAAATCAAACCAATTTAAACCATTGAAAATGAGTAAATAAAAACACCCTACTTGGGTACAACTTGGGATTAAAATCCAATAAACCATCCCAAATTTGTAGAACGAAAGTCAAATCCTGCGAGGGGCTATCAAATTAGTTTAGACTGAGGCGGTAGCCCTTTTCATTTAAAACCGTTCTATTATGCCAACAAGTATCATTACCACAGACGATCTTCGGGAATTCAAAATGGAATTGCTCGATGACATTAAAAAGCTCCTATCCCGACAAGCAACCGGTAAACTTAAAAAGTACCTGAAATCTTCCGATGTAATGGAACTGCTTCAGGTCAGTCCGGGAACACTTCAAAATCTTCGTGTCAATGGCACATTGCCATACACGAAAGTGGGCGGTATCATCTATTACGATGCCGAAGAAATCCAGAATGTAATGTCTGCAAACCGTGTGCAGCACGGATTAAATTCTTAAGCGATGAATTATATAAAGCTACTCAACGCGGCTTTTGAAAAATTCTTTTTCGATGACCGCTTGAACCCGACCCATATCAGCCTGTATATGGCGCTGTTCCAAGAGTGGAACAGCAGCCGTTTTGCCGATGAGTTTTTTGTGAACCGTCGAGAGTTGATGCGCGTGGCTAAAATAGGTTCTAAATCGACCTATCATCGCTGTGTTACCGACCTGCACTCGTGGAACTATCTATCTTATTTTCCATCGAACAATCCTTACAAAGGTAGCAAAATCAAGATGTCCATTATCGGGACAAGTGATGAACCGGATATGGGACGGTACAATCCCGAATTGGAACAGCTTGCGGAACGGTACCATCCCATACGTGAACCAGTAGTGTACCAACACCATCCCACCAACGGACAAGCTGTGTACCCGCACCGTCCCTTGAGTGGACAAGCATTGGTATCTAATATAAACAATACCAAACAAGTAAACATTAATAAACAACCAAAGGGCAGGCAGGCCGTTTTAGATTTTTTTGTTGAAAAAAATTTTAATGCTGATGAAGGAAAAAAATTCTTTGCGCACTATGAAGCCAACAATTGGAAAACAAGCGATGGAAAAATAATACGTGATTGGCGGGCTCTAGCCAAAAATTGGATGGATAGAACCGAATTATTTACCGAAGAAAACAAACCAAACAAAAAGGGAGCGTCCCAAAATCGGGACAACCTTAAAACCACTAAAACCAAGGATTATGGACAACCCCTCTAAAATAACCGAAGGCGGCGTGGAATATTCGCTCGGCAAATTTGACGGGAAATGCGTGCTTTACGATTTCCCGAGAATACTAATTTATCTGAATGCCAAGGGAAAGCTCCTCTTTGGAAAGAAATTCAAAATTTATGAAGAGGACAAGGATATTTTGCTAAAGCTCTGTTCCTACTTCATCAAGGACAAGGAAAACTGCCAAAAATTTCAGATCGATGTTGACAAAGGTATTTTACTTTCGGGCCCAGTAGGGTGCGGGAAAACCAGTTTATTGAAACTTTTACGGCATTTAGTGCCATTGCAAAGACCTTATGAAATGATCCCCTGCCGAAATGTGGCATTCAGTTTTAATCATCTTGGTTTTAAAACCATTGAAGACTATGGAAATACGAAGTTTTTCTGTTTTGACGATCTGGGCGTAGAACCTGCCGGAAGGTTCTACGGTAAAGACCTGAATGTGATGGGTGAAGTCTTACTTTCGAGATATGAACTTTACCTTCAAACCAAGCATAAAATCAAAACTCACGCAACTACAAACCTAAACGCTGAGGAACTGGAAGAACGTTACGGAAACCGTGTCCGTAGCCGGATGCGGGAACTGTTTAATTTGATAGCCTTTGATGAAGGGGCTGGGGATAAAAGAAAGTGAACTTAAAATATTTTTTTCAAAGAGTACTTTCTTTGTGCCTGGGCATCTATATACTATTTGGCGGTCAGAGTCGGCGAATTTTTTAGCAACAACTTTTGTTTTCTTGAATTGGCGGACAAGGTACAGTTCCATAAGAGCAATAAACACAACAATCTCCTTCGTTTGGTTTTAGAACCGTTTTACAATTCTCACACTCGTAAAAGAATTGACAAGCGTTTGTTGGCATATCTTCTACTTTTTTATGTCCGCAGTTTGGACAAGTAATTTCTGATTTTAATATAATTTCCATTCAATTTTTTTATTATAGCATATGTGGTATGTCCGAAGCCAAAGTTGGATATGAGAAAATCATTGTTCTAATATCATTAACCTTCATCTTTGTTTTTATGGCCATTGCAAAGAGATTTATTGTTTCTTCTGTATGTGGTCCGATTAAATGCGCTCCCAAAATTGTTTGAGTTTCTTCGTCAATAATAGTTTTGAACGCATATTCTTCTACATTCAAACGCTTGGCATTGAACCAATTACCAACCTCCTTATAATTAATTCGAATATTGTAATTCAGCTCTTTCGCTTTCGATTCAGTACATCCAACAGAAGCCATAGTTGGTAACGTAAACACCACTGTTGGCATTGGCGGATAACTTATTTCTTTAGAATTGCCTTTAATAATATTTGAAGCAACCGTATGACCTTCCAGAACTGCAACTGGCGTTAAGGGCAAACCTTCTGAATCTGCAGCATCGCCTGCTGCATAAATATGAGGGTTTGAAGTACTTTGCAAGTATTTGTTCACTGTAACACCTTTATTAGTAAAGGCTATGTTCGCTTTGTCTAATTCCAAATCAAATATGGCTGGTGGTCGTCCGGCAGAGTTAAAAACAGCTTCAGCTTCAAAATATGCTGTTTTCTCTTGAGATTTACCTTTTACTCGATACTGGCTATCCACTTTCTCAATAGCCGTAACATCTGTATTAAGAATGAGTTTTATGCCTAACTCTTTTGTGGCAGAAACAAGATGTTTTACAATATCCTGTTCAAAATTTTCCAAGGGATTTTCTCTACGATGAACAATAGTGACTTCTGCTCCGCATCGAGCCGCTATATGTGCAAACTCAAAAGCGATATATCCACCACCGATGAATACTAAAGATTTTGGCAATTTTGCTAAATTCAAGAAATCGGTACTGGATTTTGCATAATGACCACCTTCAAATTCTAAAACCCTTGGCTTGGAACCCGATGCGATTACAATTTTGTTAGCCTTTATTTTGTCTGTTCCAACTTCCAATGTGTTTTCTGACAGGAATTTTGCTGAACTATGAAAGGTGTCTATTCCGTTCTTTTTATATCCTTTTTCAATTTTTGGTGGCATTTCATCCACAAAGGATTGTTTAAAGGCCATAATGTCCTTCCAATTGACTTTAGGTATGGTATCAATACCATTTCCTTTAAGCCTATTAGCAAAGTCTCGAACTTCCGTAGCGCCTATAATCACTTTTTTTGGGTCACAACCTCTCAAAGCACAGGTGCCACCATAAGGTAATTCATCCGTTATTCCTACTTTTAGCCCTTTTGAGGCACATTTATTTGCGATGGTCATTCCTGCCATTCCCGAACCAATTATAAATACATCATATTCTTTCATACTAATTGATTTCTTTTTTGTCGGTTACTTTATAACCTGTTGAGTTAATTGCTTTCTCGATTTCCGTTTCATTAGATTTGGATTTGTCAAATTCAATGATTGCGTTTCCATTCTCGTAGGACGCTTTTGTATCTACAATTCCGTTTAGTTTATTTACTTCGTGTTTGACGTGTTCTTCACAACTGACACAGGTCATTCCGCTGATTGTAAATTCTGTTGTTTTAATATCCGATTTGTCAACTACGATTATTTGCTTTTCCGTGTTTGGGTAAAAAATTCCTGAATAGTACGGGAAAGCCAACATTATAATTGCAAATGCAGTTACAATTCCTAAAAAGGTTTTTGATTGAATGAATTTTGGTTTCTCTTCCGTTTCGCATTCACAGTCAATTTCTTTTTGAGGTTTTAGTTTTTTATACCAAGCAAAAGCAAGAACTAAAATTGTCATTCCAATTAGATAAGGTCTAAAAGGTTCTATCCAAGAAAATGTTGAAGCAATTCCGCTTGTTCCTGCGATTAGAGCCAATACTGGCGTAATACAACATAATGAAGCTGTAATTGCAGTTAACAAACCTGCACCAATTAATTTGTTGTCACTTTTCATATCGTTTCTAAAATTTTGTTTTTATCAAGTATCTCAAAAAATGGGTTTAGCATTTTTTCGTATTCAGCTGTGAGTGAGTAAAAAATCGTTTGGGCTTCTCTATCGGTTTCTAATAGATTTCGGTCTTTCATTTTTCTTAAATGTTGAGAAATGGCAGAAATATTCATTCCGAGAATATCGCTTAAATCACAAACGCAAAGTCTTTTTTCCTCAAAGAGTAGATAAAGTATTTTAAGTCTTACGCTATTCCCGACCAATGAAAGTCCATTCGCTAAATAGTCGAACGATTCATTTAATTCTGAAACCGTGTCTTTGCAACGATTTATTTGTTCAATATCGGCTTGTTGTCTTATGCAAGAATTATTTTCCATAGCCAAATATACATTTATTTCTTATTTAAGCAAACACTAAACTAATGAAGTACAAAAAAAACTTAGATTTTTTAATTTGATAGCTTTTGAGTAGGCTGGTGATACAAAAAAGTAAATTTAAGGTGAATGGTTTTTCATAAACAGTGTATAGGGTTTATTCGGGTTTACTACCGGAAGCGACAAATACACCTCCATAATTAAAACTATCATCCACTTTAAAATTGGAAACCTTCGTCTCTAAATATTGGTATATTGGTCTGTCCACTTCGCCTTTCCCAATCCATTTTACAAAATCGCCCTTCAAACTTGGTTTTTCAAGATACCAGTCCAGAATAACAATTCTACCGTTTGGTTTTAAAATTGAAATCATATTGTCGATTATGTTTCGCCATTCGGGCAGCCCTGACAAACCAAGGTCGCAAAAAACAGCGTCAACGGTAATTTGTTCGTTTCGATAATCAAGCCAATTTCGGTCAATTTTAGTAGCATCGTTTAATTCCGTTTCGATATTCTTCCAACCGTTTTTTTCTATTTTTTGTTTGGCCTTATCAAGCATTCCACTCGACAGGTCAATGCCAATGATAAGTCCTGTATTGTTCAAATATTCGTTGAAATATTTAAAGTTGACCCCTGTTCCGCAGGGCACGTTTAATAAGGTCTGTCCATTTTTGAGTTGAAGCTCTTTGATGGCATAGTTCCTGGCTTTTTTATAATACCAATTTGAGATGTAATCGTAAATGACGGAAAGCTTATCGTAGTAACGAATAGCGTTTTCCTGTTCTTCCTTTGTTCCGTACATTTGAGTTTCCATTATGCTTTTTTATCTGGTGATGAACTTGATGTATAAAAATACTCATTTCTTATTTTTTAGGTCATAAATCTGCCTTAGAACTTCTGACAAAAAAACTTTCAATACTTCTCGGATGCTTTTAATTGTTTCGATGAATAAGTCTTTCATAATCGTTTATTTGAGTAGTTATAGATTCCTTTTAAAATAGCCATCGCCACGGCCTTGATTTTAGGAGGCTGCAAAAAATAGAATCCTTCATCTTCGTTGGTAAGAAATCCAACTTCTACTAAAACAGCAGGGCGGTAATCAACATTTTCCCGTAGCACCTGAAAATTCGCAAACTTCACGCCTCTACTCTCAAAACCCAATTCTTTTTTAAAATAAGCCTGCAACAGATAAGCAAGCAAGGTTGAAAGGTCTGAAAACTGAGATTTAGTATTTGCCACATAAACTTCAATGCCTCTTACGTTAGCATTATCTGAATGATTGCAATGCAAGGAAATAAATACATCCGTATCTAAAGCATTGGCCAATTTAGTTCGATCAGATAACGAAATAAGCGTATCACTATACCTGGTCAAATAAATATCCAAAGGTTTTTCCAATTCATTATTCAGCTTTAAAATGGCGTTTGAAATATCCAAAGCCACATCCTTTTCTTGGATACCATTTTTTCCAATTGCACCAGAATCTTTTCCACCGTGTCCAACATCAATTACAATTCGTTTTTGAGCACTCGTTTCTTGACCAAAAATGAAACACATTTTTAGAAGCAAAATCACAAAACTGACGTTTTTGAGCACTTTTTTCATTTTCACTTTTCGGGTTATTAACAACTCGTCTTCCAAAATCCATAGAATTTGATGTCAAATAATGGCAACGGAATTCAATTACTATCAAATAATATTTTATTCACAAATATTTGATTTTCAGGTGTTTGAATATAAATATATGTACTTTTCCCTTAACGAAAACGAATCAAAAACTTAAACTATTCCGTTATGAAAAAATCAATCTACTTGGCAACTTTTCTTTCGTTGCTCTCAACATCGCTTTTTGCACAAATTGGAGGAATCGAAGATTCAGTTGACGATGTTTCCAACACCATCAGGACAATTTTTCCAATAATCCTTGGTGTAATATTCCTAATCGGTTTCCTGTTCAACGCGGGACATTTCTTCGGGGAAAACGCCGATCTCAAAAAAGGGATTACCCGTGTTCTCGTTTTTGTATTGATTGCAGGAGCTGTGGTCGGCATTTTCACTTACCTAATCGGAATCGTAGTCTAAGCCTCTAAGAGGCATTTTAAAAAAATATGTGATATGAAAAAATTCGAGGTTTATAAAAACATCAGGAAGCGGGCTGTCATTTTCGGGCTGCCCATTTCCCTGTTTGCCATAATGATGGTTTCCATACTTGCTTCGCTATTGGTCATCATCTTTTCTTTCAGTTTCGGGATTATCATCGGCGTAATAGTTCTTAATTCAGCCTTCTATATCGCTTTGACCCGGATAACAAGCAATCCACAGCTTTTCCAAATGGCAAAAGCCTTCCCAAAAATCATCAGTAACAAAAGAAACTCCGGCATCGATTATGAACAAGATTAACCTTTCGGCATACCGACCCATCGCGGATATCCAGGACAATATCATTTTTGCCAACAATGGCAATGTGGTCTTATGCTACCAAGGCAACCTGCCCGAGATCTATTCCTTGTCCGAAAAGGATTTTGAGGATATGCACGGGGCTTGGTTTCAGGCTTTGAAGTCGTTGCCGGTGGGAACTGTAGTTCATAAGCAGGATATTTATTTGAAAAAATCCTATTCTTCGCAACAACTGCCCAATAAAACCTTTTTGGAAAAAGCGACCCACGATCATTTTAAAGGGCGTGAATATATGGAGCACCGCTGTTTCCTGTTCTTTATCCTGACCAAGAACAAAGCGCTTAACAGTCCCAAATATGTCAACCCCTTCCGAAAGGTTTCCAAGAGCATTATCCGGGAACTTGATGATAACGTGCGACGCTTTATCGGCTCGGTCAGCGATTCGGTTTCCTTTATCAACAATAGCCGTAAAATGGAATTTTCTCCACTTGATGCGGATTCAATTCAAAATCTAACGAATGGCTATTTCAATGGCTTCAATGAAGGCTTTGATACGGATATTTTACTTGAAAGAAAAAACGTCAATATAGGCGAAAATTATTTTGATGCCCTAGCCATCAACAGCGAACTGTGCTTTGGCGAAAGTGTACAGAGCAGCAAGACCAATGAGAAATTCACTTCTGACGATTTTGTATTTCATCAAGGGTTTATTGATGGTTTAGGGCTTACGCTAAACGAGAACCACATTGTCAATCAGATTCTATATCTGGACGATAAACAAAAATGGCGCAAGCTGCTCGATAAGAAAGTAGAGGAACTGAACAAAAGCTCCAACTTTGGTTCGCAGAACAAAGTGGTACTCGGAAAAATCCAGCACATCCTTGACCAGATCAATGCCGATGACAATGCGCGGATTATCCGTGGTCATTTAAATATTGTTTACTGGGACAAGAATCCAGCGTATTTACTACCAAATTTCCGTAAGTCATATTATAATCAACTGATTAACATATATTTAATTTTATATAATGTCAATTGATATCGTTTAAAATCATAATTTGTTGTACCTATGTTGTACCAAAAATGATTATCTTTATATTCTCAATACTTAAGATATGGCATCAAACGCAAAAATAGTACTTCGGAAAAAGCCTAATAAAGAAGGGCATTGTCCTCTTTGTATTCGTATTACAAAAAACCGTCGCTCAAATTATCATTATATAGGTCATAATATTGATCCTAATGATTGGGATGGGAAAAATATTAGAGTTAGAAAATCACACCCTTACTCAGATAGATTAAATGGTTTGCTTAGTACTAAATTAGCTGAGGCGAATAAAATGCTGATTGATTTGCAGTCGAGCAAAAAAGATATTTCGGCCAATCAAATAAAAGAGAAACTTTATGCTTCTTCCGAATCAGTTACTTTTTTCGAAGTGGCACAAGATTTTCTTGATGATTTAGAGGCAAACGAGAAGCTGTCAAGGCTTTCAACAGATAAAGCAAGAATTAATCACGTTTTAAAATTTTCCACATCAAAGCAGCTTACCTTTCAAGAAATTGATGAAAATTTTTTAAAGAGATTTAAAACATACCTCCGCAAAAAACACAACCTGTCAGAAAGGTCGATAGTAAATAATCTTATTGTAATTAGAACTATCTATAATAGAGCTATTAAATTGGGCATAGTAGATAGAAAACTCTACCCCTTCGGTTCAGATAAAATACGGATTAAGTTCCCTGAAACCGAAAAAATAGGCCTTACCAAAAATGAGGTTATAAAACTTGAATCCGTTGAAAATTTGACTGACCACGAAACTCACGCTAGAAATGTTTGGCTTTTTAGTTTTTATTTTGCCGGAATTCGGGTAGCTGACGTATTGAAAATTCGTTGGACCGATATTTATGACGCCCGGCTTCATTATCGAATGAACAAGAATTCAAAATTGTTATCCCTTAAAATCCCAGATAAAATATTTCCGATTTTGGAATACTATCAGGACATTAAACAAAATGATGATGATTTTATATTTCCGGAAATGAAAAAGGCAAATTTACAAGATGCAAAAGATGTCTATGCTAAAACAAAAACGGCCAACAAGAAATTCAATAAATATTTAGTTACGGTAGCTGAGAAAGCAAAAATTTCAAAAAAAGTAACGATGCACATTGCAAGACATACATTTGGGAATATATCGGAAGATAAAATCCCAATTAATATGCTCCAAAAATTATACAGACATTCTTCGATTACTACCACAATAAATTATCAATCTAACTTTATGCATAGAGATGCAGATAATGCCTTGGATAGCGTCATTAATTTTTGATTTCTGAAATTCTAAATCATCTTTGCACAACCTGTGCATCACAATTTTCTTATCTTTGCAGAGTGAAAATATTAACTATCATATTATCCCTTTACTTTTTGGTACTCAACGGTGTGCCCTGTGATGATAGTGAAGTTAGTTTATACGATTTTCAAAATGACTTACTGACGCAGTTAGATCATAATTCAGATAATACCGAACAGCCCGTATGCGTCAATTTTTGTCTATGCAGTGGTTGTCACGTAAATATTGTGAATGTCGATATATTGACATTCTCTGTGCCAACATTTGATATTTCCTCTGAAATATTTTTTCATTTTAATGGTTCGGGAGAAGATATTCCTCACTCCCTATTCCAACCTCCACGTGTTTAATTCAGTTTTTATAGGATAGTTATATCCTACTTTGACCTTTTTCTTGAGGTCAATTCTAATTTGATATGATTTTGCTCAAGGCAAATTCGTGTCGATAAGTTTCACTGAATTAAACCTTTCTTTTTTTATGATTAATAAAATCATTTCATTTTCAATCAATAATAAATTTATTATTGGTCTGTTAATAGTAGCCCTTGTAGGTACAGGCGTTTGGTCAATGGCCACTATTAATCTGGGTTCCGTTCCAGATATAACCAATAATCAAGTGCAAGTAATAACCACTGCCCCAAACTTGGGTACGGAAGACATCGAGCAATTTGTGACCTACCCTGTGGAACTCGCAATGGCCAACTTGCCTAATGTCATAGAACTACGTTCTGTATCACGCTTTGGTCTTTCTGTGGTTACCATCGTTTTTGACGATGAGGCAGGCACCTATCTTCCTCGCCAACTGGTACAAGAAAAGTTAGCGGAGGTCAGTGAAGAAATACCAGAAGGTTTTGGGTCGCCTTTTATGGCTCCCATTACCACAGGATTGGGGGAAATATTTCAATACACCTTAAAAATTAAGGAGGGCTATGAAGACCAGTATGATGCTATGGAGCTTCGCACCATACAGGATTGGATTGTAAAACGGCAAATGGCGCTCGTCCCCGGTGTTGTGGAAGTCAATGCTTTTGGCGGATATGTAAAGCAATATGAGATAGCTCTTAATCCGGATAAACTCAAAAGTTTTGGCATTACGATGAGCGAAGTGTTTGAAGCCCTTAAAATGAACAACGCCAATACTGGAGGAGCTTATATCGAAAAAAATCATCAGGCCAATTTTATAAGGGGAGAAGGCCTGGCACGTAGTCTTGAAGATTTAGAGAACACAGTGGTTATTACACAAAATGGCACCCCAGTATTAATAAGGGACGTGGCTGAAAAAGTAGGTTATGGGAGCCAAATACGGTATGGGGCGTTTACCCAAGACGGAAAGGAAACCGTTGGCGGACAAATTCTTATGCTTAAGGGGCAAAGTGCCAATAACGTAATAAACAATGTACAAAGTCGAATAAAGGAAATTCAAAAATCCCTTCCTGAAGGTGTTTATATTGAACCCTTTTTGAGCAGAAGCGAGCTTATTGGAAGAACGACCAGCACAGTAGAAAAGAATTTGGTCGAAGGCTCACTGATTGTGATATTTGTCCTCGTTCTCTTGTTGGGAAGCTTACGCGGTGGATTGATTACTGCATCTGTAATTCCTTTATCGCTTTTATTCGCCTTTATTTTAATGAAACAGTTTGGCGTTTGGGCAAACCTAATGTCACTTGGTGCCATTGATTTCGGGATTATCGTGGATGGTGCCGTAATTATCGTTGAGGGAATGGTTTTCCACATTCATCAAAGAATGAAAAAGTCCACCAAGCTTGTCAATCAGGCAGAAATGGATGAAATCGCCTATGAATCTGCAAGTACAATGATGAACTCCGCATTCTTTGGCCAATTAATAATCCTTATTGTATTTACCCCAATTTTATTCCTAACGGGCGTTGAAGGCAAAATGTTCCGTCCAATGGCATTTACCTTTGGTTTCGCGGTTCTTGGAGCCATTATCCTTTGCCTTACCTACGTCCCAATGATTTCCGCACTATTCCTTAAACCTGCAAGAAATCCAGATAGCTGGTTCGCAAAGTTTGAAAATAAGATTGACAGGTTTAGTGACCGTATTATGGCCGGTCTTAATAAGGTATATAGACCCCTACTTTCATTCGCCCTCAGATTTAAAGCCGGAGTAATCATAAGTGCTGTTGCTTTATTATTGATAGCCGGCTTTATATTCAGTAATATGGGTGGTGAATTCATCCCGAAATTTGATGAGGGCGATATCGCAATGCAAGCTCTTATTAAACCAGGTAGTAGTCTTACCGAATCAATTGAAGCTTCAAAAAAGCTACAGAATATCATTACAAAGTTTCCCGAAGTCAAAACAATGATTTCTAGAATTGGTGTGGCAGAAATACCCACCGATCCAATGCCTATGGATATTGCTGATAGTTATATCATACTTGAAAAAGACAAAAGCAAATGGACGAGTGCAGACACTAAGGAAGAACTTATCGAAAAAATTCAAGAGAGTATTTCTGTGATTCCAGGTGTGAACTTTGTATTCACACAACCCGTAGAACTTCGTTTTAACGAACTGCTCACAGGTGTACGAGAAGATGTGGCAATAAAGCTTTATGGAGAAAATTTGGACGTGCTGTCGGAGAAGGCAAACGAAATGGCTTCAATTATAAAAACTGTCCCCGGAGCCGGTGATGTTCGAGCGGAGGCAACCAGTGGGCTTCCTCAGATGACCGTGGAATATAACAGAGCTAAAATGGCTCAGTACGGAGTGACAATTGACAAGTTGAACGATTATGTAAGCGCATCATTTGCCGGGGAAAAGGCAAGTGTTGTTTTTGAAGGAGAAAAAAGATTTGATGTTGTCATTCGTCTTGCGGAGTCATTCCGTCAAGACATTAATAGTCTAAAGAATTTATATATCGACCTTCCCAATGGTGCACAAGTTCCTCTTAAAGAAGTGGCCGATATTAGTTATAAACCCGGACCTATGCAAATTTCGCGGGACAATACCTACCGACGAATTTCGGTCGGTGTCAATGTAAGGGGACGTGATGTAAAATCGATGGTAGAGGAAATTCAGCAAAAACTGGATGCCCAATTAAATCTTCCCCCTGGCTACTATATTACCTACGGTGGTTCTTTCGAAAACCTTCAGCGCGCTACAGACCGTTTAATGATTGTAGTGCCTATTGCACTTTTCTTAATCTTCATTTTGCTCTATTTCGCACTTAACTCATTTTCACAATCGGTAATGATCTATATGGCCGTACCCTTGGCCGCCATTGGTGGGGTGTTCGCCCTTTGGATTAGGGGAATGCCATTCAGTATTTCCGCTGGGGTCGGTTTTATCGTGCTCTTTGGGGTTGCGGTATTAAATGGACTTGTGCTTATCAATAAATTCAATGAACTAAAAGAAAGCGGTATGACAAATATAAAAGATAGAATTTATGAAGCCACCCACGAGCGGCTACGTCCCATACTCTTAACGGCAACTGCCGCCATTATGGGCTTTATACCAATGGCAGTGTCCACTTCGGGAGGCGCAGAAGTACAACGTCCCTTGGCGACAGTGGTAATCGGTGGACTGATAACGGCCACTTTCTTAACATTGGTCGTGGTTCCCGTTCTGTATAATTGGCTGGAATCCCGTAAAGAGCGCAAAGGCAATGGTAGCGAAACCAGTTACATCAAGAAAAGTACCACCGTCATTATTGTGCTTTTTAGCTTGGGAGGATTTCTGACCTCAAATTCGGCAGCTGCGCAGAATAGCCAAATGGCCCAAACAATTACTTTGGAAGAAGCCATAACAATGGCCAAGAAAAATTATCCTTCCCTAAGGGAAAGTCAAGCTTTTATTGAGCGAGAACAGGCGATGAAAGGCACCAGTTTCGACTTGGGAAATACACAGGTATTTACAGGAAAAGAAGAATACAGCAATAACCTTCCCGGTGTCCAGACCACTATTGGTGTGCAACAGCAAAATATCGATTTGCTTTCGGGTTTTTCAAAATTGAAATTTTACAAACAACGTGAGGTTTTGGGCGAAAAGTTCTATGCTGTGAACGAGCAGCAATTGATCCGAAATGTGATGCAGGCCTATGACCGTATCAATTATAACAAGGCACAGCTGCGCTTTGCGGAACAGTTGGACAGTGTTTACACCAACTTTAGGACAGCTGCCCAATTGCGCTATGACACTGGAGAAACTGGTAAACTGGAATTTATCGCCGCCTCTTCGGAATATCAGCAAATTCAGGTATTACGACAACAGGCCTATGACGATATTGAAATCGCCAAAAGAGCACTGAAGCAATATTTGGGTATCGACCAAGAAATAGAAACGGTTGGGCTGCCCTATGACACAATTAGTTTTATGGGCGTTCTGGATTCAGCTTCAGTGGCCAACAATCCAATATTGCAGTACTCAATGCAGAATGCGGAAGTAAGCAAAGCGAACATCGGTGTGGAAAAAGCACAGTTCCTGCCCAAGTTCAACTTGACCTATGGAAGACAGATCGTGGACGATGTTTCGGGCTTTAACACCTATCAAGCAGGTATTAGCATACCGCTTTGGTTCTTTCCCCAGAAATCAAGGGTAAAGGCTGCCAAGGCAGATGCAATGGTGGCAGAAAATCAATATTTGGAACAAAAAGCGATGACCGAAAGCACGGTCTCACAGCTAATAAAATCGCTGGAAAAAACACAAAAAATCCTAAACTATTATCAGGAGGGCGCATTGCTATTGGCTGAAGAGCAAATCACTACCGCCGAGTTGGCATCCCAAGAAGGGGAAATAGATTATGTAAACTACATCACTATCCTTAATAGTGCCATTAAAATTAAACAGAATCATTTGCAATATATCAATCAGTATAATCAACAGGCCATTGAATTACAATATCAAATGGGAAACCTTTAAACTAAAAAAAGTAAAAATGAAGAAAATCGCAATAATAAGTACCCTTATACTAACTATAATTTTAATAGGCTGTAATGGGAAATCAAACTCGGAAGTCGGGAATAAAAAAGCCAACGAACTTTCAGAAAATTTTCAAAATACTGAGGCAGGGGAAAATGAAGAAGGTGAAGAGGGTGTTGTAGAAATTACCAGTGAGCAAGCTGAAACTATAGGTCTTGAGTTGAATCAGATTGAAGAAAAAAGTCTAGGCAACAGTGTAAAGGTAACTGGCATCTTGGAACTTTACCCTCAATATAAGGCCAATATTAGTCCTTTTGTAGGGGGTAATGTTAGCTCGATACAAGTAATTGAAGGAGATGAGGTTCGAAGAGGGCAGGTATTGGCATATTTACAGCATCCTGATATTATAAGTATGCAACAGGAATTTCAGGAAAAGAACGATGAACTCGTCTTCTTAAAACAGGATTTTGAACGTAAGCAGACTCTATATGATAAAGGGGTTTCGTCGGCCAAGGATTTTCAAATGGCGCAGTCAAAATTCCGAAGTACCACGTCCAGTGTTAATGCTTTAAGTGCAAAATTAAAGCTATTAGGTTTTAATCTTGATAAAATAGCCAAGGGGGAAATCTTTCCCGCTGTGCCCATTACATCGCCAATTGGTGGGTTTGTTGATGAAGTTATGGTAAGTCTTGGTGACTATGTAGCTCCCCAGACCAAAATGTTTGCGGTAAGTGATAATTCGGAAATTCACGCCGATTTTAAAGTGTATGAAAAAGATATTTATAAAGTAAAGGAAGGTCAACAAATCTATTTTACCGTAGCATCAAAGCCAGATCAGCTTATAAAGGCAAAAATTCACGCAATAGGCAAAACATTTGAAACCGATCCAAAAGCCGTTCACGTGCACGCAGACATTCACAATGAAGATAAAGAATTACTTCCTGGAATGTATGTGGAAGGTAGAATAGTACAAGGTGAAAAAATGGTCTTGGCAGTACCAGAGGATGCAATTGTCAAAAATGGTGAAAAAACGTTCATTTTCGTAAAGGATAATGACAAGAAAGAAGAAAATAAACTACGGTTCAATATGGTTCCTGTAAATATAGGGATAAGTGATTTGGGCTATGTGGAAATAAGCCTTCCTTCAGGTATATCTAAAGATATAACCATTGTTACAAAGGGAGCATACATTCTCTCTTCCGAGATGATTAAAGCTGAATTGGGCGACGACGATTAGACCAAAATATAACAATGGTTTTGATTCCGAGTTTGTTTATCGTCTTAATTAGTTAGTTAAAAATTAAAAAACAGGCTCGGTTCAAAATCAATTAGCAATAAATAATTATGAAAGAAATAAAAGCATTTGTAAAACCGAACAGAATACAACGGGTCATTGAAGCCCTATCGGACAACGGATTTAAAAGTATGACCCTGTCGCAAGCAGAAGGCACTGGTGCATTTAAGGCGAAAGGTGCTAGACCGTCACTCGATTTTCACATAACGGACAGTCCCGTGGTAAAATTGGAACTCGTCTGCCAGAACGAAGAGGCTCAAAAGGCTATAGATATTATAACCGAAAACGGCAAATCTCCGGAAAAGGGGGACGGAATAATTTATATAACCAGTATAGACGATGCCTTTAAAATCAAAACTGGTGAATCTCTCAAGAGGTATGACTTATAAAACCTGTTGTTGTGTATTTGACCAAACTCTACGGAAATTAGAAAGTAAAAATAAAAAAATATGGATGCCAAGTTTATTAAAGTCTTTTTGCGATTAGCAATTTCAATCGGTTTTTTATCGGCGGTCGCCGACAGATTTGGAATTTGGAGCAAAGAAGTTTCTGTTTGGGGAAATTGGGACAGTTTCTTGAGTTATACCCAAATGATAAATCCTTGGATTCCGAATTCACTAATCCCAACAATCGGAATTTTGGCAACCGTAGCCGAAATTGTTTTTGCGATTTTCTTGATAATAGGATTTAAAACGGAACTGTTTGCAAAATTAAGCGGATTTCTGTTGTTGATATTTGCTTTGGCTATGACTTTTTCAACCGGAATTAAAGGAGCGTTGGACTTTTCTGTTTTTATTGCTTCTGCCGGAGCTTTTGCTTTGAGTCTTATGAAAGAGAAGTTTTTGGAATTGGACAGTCTGATTTCTAAACCGAAAAATTGAACAAATATAATAACGACGCAACAACAGCTTGTAAAAGTAATTACTTGTCCTTGCCTATTCGGAAAATCCGCAAGGATTTTCCAGTTGGTTCTGGACTTGCGAAGTTTATTTCTAAAATGCGCAATAATTGTTGCACAAACCTGATGTACAAATGGAAGACATAGTAAAAAAAATGGAAGATAAGGGCGTTAAACCTACCGCTATGCGCCTGCTAACTTACAAACATTTATCAAAAATGAAAGTGGCAATAAGTTTGGGCGAACTCGAAAAACATTTTAAAAGTTCAGAGCGTAGCACACTTTTCCGTACTATAAAAACATTTGAGGAAAATAAATTAGTACACGCCATCGAAGACGGTACTGGCCTTGTCAAATATGCCCTTTGTGGCAAAGATTGTCAATGTGAAGTGGGCAACGATCTTCATCTGCATTTTCACTGTAATAAATGCGATGAAACAATTTGCCTCACAGACCATAAAATACCCCAAATCAACCTACCCCAAGGTTTTAAGGCAGAAAATATCAATTTGATCGTACAGGGGATATGCGTTAAGTGTGCGAAGGAAGGTCAAGGTTCACTATGATTTTAAGGAATAAAATTGAAAAAGATTTCAAAATGATGACAATAACAAAACAAAACAAAACCCTCTACCTTATAGCTAAAGGAGTACTTGACCACAATGACTGTGCGAACTTTTTTTCAGAGTTGAATAGACAAATCAACACTGCTAAAGATCTCCGTTGTTATTTTGAAATGGGGGATTGCCAAGGCTGTACACCAGAGGTATTTCAGAAAGATTATTTTCTGAACCTTGAAAAAGAGAAACACCTTGAGAAGGTTGCGATTGTAAGTACTCCGAAATACCACGAAGAATTTACCAGATTACTAATGCCCTTTTCCAGAGCACATATCAGGTATTTTGATAGTAAGGATTCCGCTACTGCCAAAGAGTGGATTGAGGTTTAAACAGAAAATTAATAAACATTGAAAAACAGATATTATGAAACAAATTAAAAATGTAGGTATTCTAATGATTTTGGTGGCTTTGATGATAAGCTTTCAAAGCAATGCACAGCAAAAAAAAACAGACAAAATTTTGAAGGACCCTGAAAAAAGGGAACAGGTTATGACGGCCATTAGCAACAATCCTGAAATGAGGAAGGAAATGATGAAAATGATGATGGAAAAAGATTCAACGATGATGAAAGGGATGAAAGGGATGAAAGAAAAAATGATGATGGGAATGGAAAAAGACTCTATAAAGTCAAAAAAGATGAAGGAAAAAATGGCCACAATGAAAGAAAACAAGGATATGGAGTGTGACTGTAAGTGTAAAGATGAGGAAGAGAAGTGCCAATGCCAAATGAAGGATGATGATGATAAAAATAAGGATAAAAACAAAGATGGTGAACAGTGATACTATGATAAATATGTAGTGTTCATCTTTTTGGGGTTCTATTAAATCCCCTATTTCACGAATAATCAATAGAAAATTATGGAAGAGAATAAAATTGATAGAAGGAACTTTATAAAGCTAGGCAGCATAGGTGCCAGTGTTGTAATTACTTGGCCACTTTTAAGTTCTTGTAACGGTTTTGCTTCAGAAAACGATAAAGTCAACCCCAATTTTCAAGCAGATTTGGACTTAGAACTGACTGCCAAAGAGGCGAATGTTCAATTGTTCAAAGGAAATACCACCAAGGTTTGGATGTTTGAAGGAAAGGTTCTGACCGGTGATGGAACCGCAGTCCAAAAATTGGGCGAGAGCTATTTAGGGCCTGTGATTCGTGTAAAAAAAGGGCAGAAAATTAGAATCCGTTTCATAAATCAATTACCCGAAGAAAGTATCGTGCATTGGCACGGAATGCACGTCCCTGAAAAGGATGATGGCCATCCTAAAGATGTAATAGGAAACGGTGATACCTATGTGTATGAATTTGAAATAATGAACCGTGCAGGGACCTATTGGTTTCATCCCCATCCACACGGACGCACAGGACCTCAAGTATATAATGGACTTGCAGGGCTTTTTATAGTTACGGACGATGAGGAACAATTGTTGAAGTTGCCATCAGGCGAATATGACGTTCCCGTTGTACTGCAAGATCGCCAGTTTGATGGTAATAATCAATTGGTATATCTAAACCGTGGACGTATGGATAGGATGAACGGTTTTTTGGGCAACCGTATTCTTGTCAATGGAAATCCGGATAGGGAACTTTCTTTTAAAAATGGATGCGTCTATCGACTGCGTTTTCTCAACGGTTCCAATTCGCGCTTTTATAAGTTGGCGTGGGAAGACGGCACTCCCCTTGTTATTATAGGTAAGGATGGGAGTTTACTGGATAGTCCTAAATCTAAACCCTATATAATGTTGGGCGTTGCGGAAAGAATCGATGTATGGCTCGATTTAAGGAACAAACCTCAAGGCTCCCAAATGATTATGAAAAGTTTGTCGTTCTTTCCCGGGATGATGGGGATGATGGGTGGAATGATGGGCAGGGGTCGAAACAACCTTCCCCTAGGCAGTGAGTATGAAATATTGAAAATTTCCATCGATAAAGCAGGAAGCAACAACTTCCAGCTCCCACAAAAACTGGCAGTATTCAATAAACTTGATCCTGCCACTGCCGTTAATAGAAACAATCCAAGAACGTTCCGCTTCTTTATGAGGCGAATGCAATGGACAATCAACGGACGAACTTGGGAAATGACGGGGGTTACCGAAGAAGAAACGGTAAAATTAGATACAACTGAAATTTGGGAAATCGTAAATAGTGGTGGTGGAATGATGGGCAATGGTAATATGATGGGAGAAAGAGGTCGAATGCGAGACCGTGGAGAAATGGAAGGAGACAAAGGAATGATGGGCGGGGGAATGCAAATGCCGCACCCTTTTCATATTCATCATTTACAATTTAATATTCTTGAAAGGGACGTTTCTAAAGTGGACAGCAGGATTTGGAATTCGGTTAAGGATGGATTTATAGATGAGGGTTGGCAAGACACGGTTCTGTTAATGCCAGGTATGAGTGTTAAATTAATAATGCGCTTTGAAGACTTTAAAGGGCTCTTTTTATACCACTGCCATAATCTGGAACACGAAGATATGGGAATGATGCGCAACTTTAAAATTGAATAAAAGGTGAACAGGCATAGTACTGGCCGGCCTTTTATAAAATCGATTTTTGAAGAGTTTTGCTATGACAACAACGGAAAAAATATTATTTGCCAAAGGGATACGCCCTACTGTAATGAGGTTGAAAATTTACAAATACCTCAAGAGAAAGACCTATGCCGTAACCTTAAAGGAAATGCACAAAGTCTTTATCGCCAAAAGTCAAAAAAACAAAACAGCAAATAGAACTACCTTTTATCGCAACCTAAAGACTTTTGATGACAAAGGGCTGATTCATCAAATTAACGATGGGACTGGAGTGGCAAAATTTGCAATTTCTGATGACAATGCCAAAGGTAAATACGGTACAGATTTACATATGCACTTTCATTGTACCAATTGTGGAGAAACAATCTGTCTACCGAATAAAATATCGGAAGAAAGCTTGCCAGGCGATTATGAAGTGAGCGATGTGAACGTGGTATTGAAAGGAATATGTGAAAAATGCAGGGGAAAATAACAGGTGGGAGTTCCAGATCCCTGAACCATTGCGCCCAATGGTCAGGTTCAGGTATCTTCCACCTTCTCTAACTTAAAAAATATTTGAATATGGAAAAATTTGATGTAACTATTATAGGATCTGGCCCGGGCGGGTATGTAGGTGCCATCCGCTGTGCCCAATTAGGTTTAAAAGTGGCCATTATTGAAAGGTATAGCACCCTGGGCGGCACCTGTCTTAATGTGGGCTGTATTCCGTCAAAAGCTTGGTTGGAAGCCTCTGAACATTATTACAAACTCAAACATCAATTTGAAAATTTTGGGATTGATGTAAAAGAAGCAAATGTCGATATCGTAAAAATGAACCAAAGGGTTCAGGACGTAGTAAAGGAAATCATCAATGGAGTTGACTATTTGATGAAAAAGAACAAAGTTACCGTATATGAAGGCCACGGCAGTATTAAGGACAAAAATACGATTGAGATTAAGGGCGGAGATAAAACGGAAACCATAGCAACCGATAAAATCATCATTGCCACAGGGTCGAAACCCGCTTCATTGCCCAATATTAAAATCGACAAAAAGCGCATCATCTCTTCTACCGAAGCCCTTGCCTTAAAAGAAATCCCCAAACATTTATTGGTCGTTGGCGGCGGGGTTATCGGTGTAGAGATAGGTTCCGTATTCTCCCGCTTGGGTTCAAAGGTTTCTATTGTAGAATATTTTGATAGTCTCATAGCCAGTATGGATAGCTCTTTGGGACATCAATTGCACCGTTCCTTAAGAAAACAGGGTATCGAATTTTATTTGGAACACAAGGTTACGGAAGCAACAACGATGGACAACAAAGTGGAATTGAAAGCAGAAAACCTTTCCAATAAAAAAGAAATGAGTTTAGAAGGCGATTTTTGCCTTATGGCCATTGGTCGTAACCCGTACACCGCCAATTTAGGACTTGAGAATATAGGAGTGGAAATCAATGAAAAAGGACAGATATCAGTAGACGAAAACCTTGAAACCAATGTCAAAGGGGTATATGCCATAGGAGACGTAATTCGGGGAGCAATGCTTGCCCATAAGGCCAGTGAAGAGGGTGTTTTTGTAGCCGAAAAAATTGTCGGCCAAAAGCCACATATCAATTATTCGCTGATACCCAATATTATTTACACCCAGCCAGAGGTTGCCGGCGTAGGCTTGACCGAAGAAGAACTAAAGAAGGACAATAGAAGTATAAAAACAGGCTCTTTTCCATTTAAGGCTAATGCAAGGGCAAAAATTAGTATGGATACCGATGGTTTTATCAAGGTAATCGCAGATAAGCAGACCGATGAGATATTGGGTGTACATATGATAGGGCCTCGCATTGCAGATAGTTATACCGAAGCGGTGGTAGCGATGGAATTTAGGGCATCTGCCGAAGATATTGCAAGGATGTCACACGGGCACCCCACTTTTTCAGAGACCTTTAAGGAGGCGTGTCTGGCTGCTACCGATGATAGGGCATTGCATATTTAATTTTTACAAAAACTGGCACAATAAAATTAAAAAGAATGAAGAAGCTTCAGCAATTGACCAAGGAAATTAACGAATTGACATTGAGGATTGAACAGGACTACCCTGAACTATACCAATATCTTGATGAAAACCCAATTACCATTTCCTATAGTGATCAATCCGAGCTTACCGTTAACTCATTCTCTGAATATCTAGATAGTTTAAAGTCAATCTTGGAAAGATATATAGAATCGCATAAATAAATGAAGAACAGATGGAAGATTTTAAAAAAAGGTTCAACAAGCTCCTGACCAATAAATTTGGAAGACATCCAAATTTGTTGAGACCAGAAGTAAATTTTAGTGAAGACCTCGGGGCGGATATTTTGGATATGGTGGAATTGATGCTAGAGTTTGAAAATGAGTTTAATATAGCCATTTCAGATGATGAAGCAGAAAAAATAACTACCCTAGGCGAAGCCGAGACATATATTAAAGAAAAAATTAAAAATAGTAGATCTTAACAAAAGTGGAGCAAACTTGAATATTTCAAATAGCAAGTAATCAGGCTTTAAATTAAATAACCCAGTAGCACATAATAATGAAGAAAAGCACTTTCATAATAAGTAAAATGGACTGTCCATCAGAAGAGCAGATGATTCGGATGAAATTAGAGACTTACACCCAAGTTAAATACTTGGATTTTGATATACCCAACAGAAAATTGGAAGTGTACCATTTAGATGCGATCGAGGAGATACGTTCATCAATTGCCGAATTAAAGTTCAATGAAACACTTCAGGGAACCGAAGAAGCCGAACCTCCTGTAATGGAAGACCAATCCAAACAAAAAAAGATTCTTTGGTGGGTCTTGGGAATCAATTTTGGCTTTTTCGTCATCGAAATGACCACGGGTTGGATTTCTTCTTCTATGGGTCTTATTGCAGATTCGTTGGATATGTTGGCAGACTCCATCGTGTATGCGTTGAGTCTTTTTGCGGTCGGCGGTGCTATTGCTAGAAAAAAGAAAGTGGCGAAATTCAGCGGATACTTTCAGATGGCCCTAGCGACACTTGGATTTATGGAAGTATTGAGAAGGTTTTTTACTGAAAGCGAAACACCTTTATTCCAATGGATGATCATTGTTTCCATATTTGCCTTACTTGGTAATCTTATTTCACTTTGGTTGATTAACAAAGCCAAAAGTAAGGAAGCGCATATGCAGGCGAGCGCAATTTTTACCTCCAACGATATTATAGTAAACGGAGGTGTCATATTAGCGGGAACCTTGGTGTATTTTTTAGATAGTAAATGGCCAGATTTGGTTATTGGAGCTATTGTTTTCACGTTTGTTATGCAGGGAGCGATTAAGATTTTAAAATTGTCCAAGTAATTTAAATGTGCGTTTTCGCAAAGCATTGGGTGACACCAAGACAATTATGAAGAAAAGAAATATAGTCTTATTGATTTTACTGTTGTTGGCTATAGACCAGGCAATAAAGATATATGTGAAGACCCATTTCTATTATGGAGAGGAATACTATGTATTTGGCCAGAATTGGTTTCGCTTACATTTCTTGGAAAACCCCGGGATGGCCTGGGGATTAAAGTTTGGTGAAGGATATCTAGCCAAGGTTGTTTTAATCTTATTCCGATTAGCCGCCATTGTTTGGGGAACTTTTTATATCAAAAAGATGATTAGCAAGGGATATGCCAAGATTTTTATAATCTGTGCAGCATTTATATACGCAGGTGCGCTGGGCAATTTGATTGATGGAGCTTTCTACGGGATTATTTTTGAAAAAAGCGATCCAGCGCTTCAGAACATTGCAAAAATATTCCCGTCAGGCGGTGGTTATTCTGGATTTTTAAATGGCAATGTAGTGGATATGTGGTTCTTTCCGATTATAGATACAAGGCTTCCGGATTGGTTGCCGCAATGGGGAGGTAACAAATTTACGTTTTTTGACCCGGTATTCAATACTGCGGATGTTTGGATCAGTACGGGCGTGATTTCACTCCTGATTTTTCAAAATAAACGGCGTAAAGACCTAAAAATATCGAATAAGAAAAAGTCGAAATATATTGAAGGTAACGGAACAGTTTTAAACAACGATCAATAATGAACGTATTTAAATCAGTTTGAGGCTATTTCATTGGATTCGGGCAAATAATAATACAGAAATATGAAAAAGAAAAAATTAAACTTAAGGGATCTCAAGGTCGATGATAGCGGCAAAAAGGAAAATTCTATGAATAACAAAGTTTCATCACAGCTGAGCATTAGGGAATATATACCTTCCATATTCAGTTTTGTAATGCTGATAGCAGGCATCCTTTTTGACTATTTTGAAACATTTCCCCAATTTTCGGGCTGGATCCGCATCCTCTGGTACGTGGTTGCGTATATCCCAGTTGGATTTCCTGTAATAAAAGAGGGTTGGGAAAGTATTAAACAGGGGGATTTCTTTACCGAATTTTTTTTGATGTCCATTGCAACCTTAGGAGCTTTTGCCATTGGCGAATATCCTGAAGGCGTTGCGGTAATGCTTTTTTATGCCGTAGGCGAACTGTTCCAAAACGCAGCCGTAAAAAGAGCTAAGGGCAACATAAAGGCACTATTGGATGTAAGACCCAATACGGCTTTGGTCTATCGGAACGGCGATTATGTTTCGGTTGACCCTGAAACTGTAGAAATTGGGGAAAAAGTTCAAATCCGGGTAGGGGAAAAAATTCCTTTGGATGGAGTGCTACTTTCTCAAAAGGCATCGGTAAACACTGCTGCCATTACGGGAGAAAGCAAGCCCGATGCAATTTCAAAGGGTGACAAGGTATTTGCAGGAAGCATAAATCTAGAAGGTGTTATCGAGATTCAGTCAACAAAAGAATTCAAGGACAGTTCCATAGCCCGGATCCTGGATATGGTGCAGAATGCGACCGCTCGTAAATCAAAGACCGAATTGTTCATTAGAAAATTCGCTCGCATTTACACCCCTATCGTAGTTTTTTTGGCTATTTGCTTAACGGTCCTGCCCTATTTTATTGTTGAAAATTATGTATTTAGTGATTGGTTGTACAGGGCATTGATTTTCCTTGTAATATCCTGTCCCTGTGCGTTGGTCATTTCCATTCCTCTGGGTTATTTCGGCGGATTGGGTGCTGCATCCCGAAATGGTATTCTCTTCAAAGGTGCGTCCTTTTTGGATACAATGACCCAAGTGAATACCGTGGTTATGGATAAAACCGGAACCGTAACCCACGGGGTTTTTAAAATCAAGCAAATTGTAAGTTCTGCTTTTGCAGAAAAAGAGTTTATGAACTATCTACTTGCAATGGAAGAGCAATCCACACACCCCATTGCCCGTGCCGTTATGCAGTACGAATTACCAATAAAAAAATTCAGCGCCACGAAAGTAACGGAAATAGCAGGCAAAGGCCTCAAGGGTACCGTTAACGGAAAAATGGTCTTGGCAGGAAATAAGGCTTTGATGACAGCCAATAAAATAGAAGTTCCTGCGGAAACCGATACAATAGTAGAATCAATCGTTATGGTCGCTATTGATGGCAATTTTGCCGGCTATATAACCATTGCGGATGAACTGAAAGAAGATGCCCACGAAGCAATAAAGCAGATTCGGGAATCGGGTATTTCCAAAATCATAATGCTATCTGGAGACAAGGATTCCATAACCCAACAAGTGGCAAAAGAAATGGGTGTTGATTGGGCAAAAGGCGGACTGCTTCCTGAAGATAAGTTAAACGAAGTAGAGGCCTTAAAAAAACAGGTTGGCACTAAAGTAGCCTTTATTGGTGATGGTATCAACGATGCCCCCGTATTGGCAGCGAGCGATGTTGGCATCGCAATGGGTGGCTTGGGCAGCGATGTGGCCATTGAAACGGCAGATGTTATCATCCAGACCGACCAACCTTCAAAAATTGCAAGAGCAATAAAAATCGGTCGTTCTACACGTCGTATCGTCTGGCAGAATATTGGTTTGGCCTTTGGTGTAAAAATCATTGTTATGATTTTGGGTGCAATGGGGATGGCTACAATGTGGGAGGCTGTTTTTGCAGATGTTGGAGTGGCCTTTCTGGCAATACTTAATGCCATTCGATTACAGAAAATGAATTGGAAATAATTTAAAATTTCAAGAAGCAAAAAAAATGAAAAAATGTCTCAAAATCGAAGAAAGAGAAGGCAGAGAAAAAAGGATGAAAGACCTGTAGAAAGTACCATAACGAAGAAAGACAGACTGTATGGCATCTTAGCACTTGCCGGAATCTTTACTGTAGTACTTATTTTTTATTTCTTTGAAGCCATTTTTTATTTCTTTTACCTGCTCTTTTCGAATAAATAAAGTTGAAATAATGAATAAAAGTTAAAGGCTTTTAATTTATCTAATAATAGTGGGAGTTGAAAATTTAATGTTTAACTAAATGATTTCTTTAGATGATATCGTATTCCATTTAAGGATAGAAAGTTTGCATTATTCAGGGGGACTGTCTCTTTTGCAAGGTAAACCGTGTCTTGAAATGCTTGTAATTAAATTATGTCGTTAAACCGAAGGATAAGAAGAAGGGAGAAAAGGTCTAAGAGTAAAATAACCAAAAGAGATAAGTTATTGGCATCTATAGCCCTAATAGTAATTTTTATCGCAGCTATCCTCTTGTTCCATTTCTTTTTAAAAGATTTCGCACTGAAGTAACTCAGTGAGAATTTTTTTAACCACTCTTTTTCGAATGGATTGATTTTTAAGTGTATTTTTGTTTTTATTTAGTCTAAATAAAAATAGTAATTATTATAAAAGATTTTTATGTTACAACACAAGCGTTATTTATACAATTTTATAGTGGGTCTCATTGCTCTATTGAGTTATTCAAACATCTATGCTACGACGATAAAAGACGAATCCAACATTCAGACTATAATCCATTTATTGGATTATCTCTCAAAAGATTATCCCGCAGCAGTTAAAAATGGGGTTATAATAGATGAAGGTGAATATCTTGAAATGAAAGAATTTAGTGAAACCATCCTCTCTTTAAGCAAGAAACTTGAGCTCACTAAAAAGCAGGCGAATCAGATACAGAGGAATTTGATGGATTTGAAAGCAAATGTACTAAACAAGGTTTCCCATCAAAAAATAAAAGCTGTCACTTCAAAGGTCAAGTGGGCTATTATCAATTTTACGGAATTCGAAATTAGCCCACTTAATTGGCCAAATATTGATAATGGACAGAAGCTATTCCTGAACAATTGCATACAATGTCACGGAGCAAGCGGCAATGGAAAGGGCAAACTGGCGGTGGGTTTAAATCCAGCACCCACAAATTTTTTGAACGATACCATTATGCGTGAGGTGTCCCCGTTCCAGGCCTACAATACTATTAAACTTGGCGTAGAAGGTACTGCAATGCAAAGTTTCGGTATGTTGAGCGATAAAGAAGTATGGGATCTTTCCTTTTATATCAAATCCCTGAGGTTTAATGCCACTTTTGCGGATTCGCTTGAGCTAAAGGAAATATTTGACAAAGTCTCTAATGAAGTTTCCTTAAAAGATGTGGCTACTCTATCCGATAAGGAATTGATTCAAAAGTTGGGTTACGAAGATTCCGTTACTTATAAAAAAATGAAAGCTTTAAGAATTTTTTCTCTTCACGAGACCTCGACCGAAAATAGTCTTGTTGTTGCAAGAAATTACCTGAACGCTGTTCTGTTAGATTATAAGGAGGGCAATAAAAAATCGGCACGTCAAAACGCCTTAAATGCGTATCTCGAAGGTATTGAACCAGTGGAGGTACGCTTGAAAGCCAACGACCCAGAATTTACCTCACACCTAGAGCAGCAAATGATGGCGGTTAGACAAGCTATAGAGAGCTCTAAAAGCATCTCCACAGTACAAGCTGAAATCGCTAATGCGCTATCAATGATAGACCGTGCAGACCAATTGATGAGGGATACGAAGCTCAACTATTGGCTTTCTTTTTTCTTGGCAGCATCTATTATGTTGCGCGAGGGGCTTGAAGCATTCCTTATCATTGCCCTGATTCTGGCTTTAATAAAAACTTCAGGCACAAAAAAAGCGCTCCCGTATGTACACGGAGGGTGGATTATGGCCATTTTAATAGGTATTGCAGGATGGTTCCTTTCAGATTGGATAATAGGTATTAGTGGTAAGAACCGTGAGATTATGGAGGGATTAATTTCTTTAATAGCGGTAATAGTGTTAGCATTTGTTGGGTTTTGGTTGCATAATCATTCCCATTCAAAAAAGTGGAAAGAATTTATAGAAAAAAAGATAGGCAAACAACTAAGAGGGGAGAAAATGTTAGGATTGGCCGTATTTTCTTTTATGGTAGTATTTAGGGAAGCCTTCGAATCCATCCTTTTTTTACAGGCCATTAGCTTAGAGACCAAAACTGGCGATGGGTCTTCCATAGGTTTGGGCGTAATTGCTGCTTTTACACTGATAGCATTGCTTGCCGTTATTTTTGTAAAATATTCCAAAAGAATTCCAGTAAGGCAACTTTTTAGATACTCATCTTGGGTAATAACCTTACTTGCGATAATCTTGATTGGGAAAGGGGTTCACGCCGTCCAAGAGGCAGGCTGGGTATCAGTCACTAGTTTCCCTATTTCCCTTAAGATAGATTGGTTGGGCGTGTATCCTACAAATGAAACTCTAATGGCACAAGTGGTCTTGTTAGGGTTTCTTTTACTGTTGTATTATGTTAGCAATCATAGAAATAAGGCTATTCAAGTTAAATAAGAGATGCGTAGACTTGAGTTCCTCAAACTTTTACAGGCTTGAATATAATGTAATAATAAACCTAACGAATTAAAAAGCCTAATAATGGTAATAAAGTAACATTTATAGAGCGTGTATTTTAACTAGTCTCTCTTTATGACACCAAATGATTTAGGTGTTTTGTATTAAGTCGTATTGGAAACGATGTTAAGATGCAAAATGCGATTTCTTAAACCCCAAAATTACAGTTGTCAATAATGTGGGTTTTATTTTATTAACATTTAAACCCAGATTAAATTTGGAAAAAGATTTACTTAAAATAATAGAAGATTTCAAAAATGAAATATTAGAAATAGAGGAGTCCAACGTTAATGATTTCAATGTAGTTGAAAAGGGAATTACAATCTCAAGGAAATATTTACAAAAACTTCGGCTATGTATTAGAGATAATAATTTCAAAAATAAAGAAAATGAAATAACATTTTTCAAAAAGCACAAGCCGTATGTTTATAGCAGGTTGAAATTCTATGCTAAACTGTATAATTTTTTGATTAATCGCCCGGCGGGAACGATTCAATCTCAACAGATCTTTATAGACGAAGAAATTCAAAAACTTCAAGAAAGTAATCGCCGGAATATCGACTTTATTAAATATTACCGGGAGGAATCTACGGTTTTAGATGAATTTTACTTTATAAGAGGTAAAGATAAAATTAGTCTGGTTTCGGACACTTCCCATTTCTATACTGATGCTGAATTTTCTACAAGTCACGATAACGCAATTGCTAAAATTATGGCCTATGACCTCTTAATAAATCACTACGTTCAGGAATTAAGTTATTTAAGAGATCAGTCCTACGGTATTTCAAATAAACTAAACACTTTAGCCAATGGTGAGCGCCTTGGCTGGACGGCTTCAAAAACTGACCTGATTGAATTGATTTATGCCTTACAGGCTTCTGGAGCGATAAAAAGCGGTACAGCTGGTATTAAAGAAATGGCTTCAGCTTGTGAAGACATTTTCGAACTTAAACTTGGAAATGTATATAGAACTTTTCTAGAAATTAGAGAACGAAAAATCGACCAAACCAAGTTTATCGATAGACTAAAAGCCACACTTTTAAGGCGAATGGAAGAAACGGACGGTTAATATTTTGAGCTTTTAAAATGTTAAATTTTTTCCCAAGTTGGGTCTAACTTGGGAAAAAATAAAATTAATTTTATCTATTATCATTTGGCATAGATGATTTAAAGTGACACCTCTAAATCAAACCAATTTAAACCATTGAAAATGAGCAAATAAAAACACCCTACTTGGGTACAACTTGGGATTAAAATCCAATAAACCATCCCAAATTTGTAGAACGAAAGTCAAATCAGGTCAGGGACTATCAAATTAGTTGAAATCGATACGATAGTCCCTTTCTTTAAAACCGTTCTATTATGCCAGCAAATATTATTACCACCGACGACCTTCGAGAATTTAAAATGGAATTGCTCGATGACATCAAGAATCTTCTATCTAAACAAGCAACTGGAAAACTCAAGAAATATTTAAAATCTTCCGAGGTAATGGACTTGCTTCAAGTCAGTCCAGGTACATTACAGAATCTTCGCATCAATGGAACGTTGCCATACACAAAAGTTGGGGGCATTATCTACTATGATGCAGAGGAAATTCAAGATGTAATGAACTCAAATCGAGTGCAGCACAAGCAAAATTCTTAAAAGATGAACTATATAAAGCTACTAAATGCGGCTTTTGAAAAGTTCTTTTTTGATGACCGCCTCAATCCAACGCACATAAGCCTTTATATGGCACTGTTCCAAGAATGGAACAGTTGCCGATTTATGGATGAATTCTACGTAAACCGTAGAGACTTGATGCGTTGTGCCAAAATAGGCTCTAAGTCCACATATCATAGATGCATTGTGGAATTAGATTCTTGGCAATACCTATCGTACTTCCCTTCCAACAATCCGTATAAGGGCAGCAAAATCAAGATGGCCATTCTGGGGACAAGTGATGAACCTGATACGGGACGGTACAGTCCCAAATTAGAACAGCTTGCGGAACACTACCGTCCCATTGAAGAACCAGTAGTGTACCAGCACCATCCCAATAATGGACAAGCTGTGGACTCGCACCGTCCCACCAGTGGACAAGCATTGGTATCTACTATAAACAATACCAAACAAGTAAACAATATAAAACAACCAAAGGGCTGGCAGGCGGTAATAGATTTTTTTATTGAAAAAGGTTTTAATGCTGATGAAGGAAAAAAATTCTTTGAGCATTATGAAACCCGGAACTGGCAAACGAGTGATGGAAATGAAATTAGAGATTGGCGTGCCTTGGCCACAAACTGGATGGACAGAACAGAATTATATGCCGAGGAAAACAAACCAAACAAAAAACAAGCGTCCCAAATCAAGGACAACCTGCGAACCAGTAAAAACAAAGACTATGGACAACCCCTCTAAAATAACCGAAGGTGGCGTTGAATATGCGCTCGGGAACTTTGATGGCAAAAGCATTCTCTACGATTTCCCAAAAATTTTAATTTACCTGAACGCAAAAGGGAAGCTGCTTTTTGGCGATAAATTTAAAATCTACGACCAAGATGAAGCAATAGTCCTGAAGCTTTGCAATTATTTTGTCCGCGATAAAGAAAACTGCAAAAAGAACGGCATCGACCCAGAAAAAGGCATTTTGCTTTCCGGACCCGTGGGATGTGGCAAAACAAGTTTAATGAAATTACTGCGCCACATTGTACCGCTGCAACGCCCCTATGAAATGATTCCCTGCCGGAATGTAACCTTCAGTTTTAACCATTTAGGTTTCAAAACCGTTGAAGAATATGGCAACACGAAGTTTTACTGTTTCGACGATTTAGGTGTCGAACCCGCAGGTCGGTTTTATGGCAAAGACCTAAACGTTATGGGCGAAGTTTTGCTATCGCGCTATGAATTATTTGTTCAGACCAAAGGCAAGGTAAAAACCCACGCAACTACCAATCTCAACGCAGAGGAACTGGAAGAACGCTATGGGAATCGGGTACGTAGCCGAATGCGTGAACTTTTTAATTTGGTTGCCTTTGATAAAGGGGCTGAAGATAAACGCAAGTAACTCAACTTTTGAAGGATTAATACAGCAAAATTATTTCTGAAATAAACTGCTCTACTATAGCCTTCAAGCTCTTTGTTAACTCTAAAAAAATATCTTTCATAATTTTATGGATTTTTTAATGGATATTAATATTGATAGTGCGATGCGTTCAATATTGTTGTTATCTAAAATATAGCTTCCCTCATCCCAATTGGATAAAAAGCCCAATTCCAATAGTATTGATGTGCAATACTCAACAGTTTCTCGAAGTACCTGAAAGTTCGCAAACTTCACACCTCTACTTTGATAGCCTATTGTTTCACAAAATACTTTTTCAATTTGATAACCAATGAAAACGGATTCTTTAGAATATTCCCCTTGTTTCTTTGAAGAATAAACCTCAATCCCGCTTGCTTCTGGATTATCAGAATGATTGCAATGCAAAGACACAAACAAATCAGCATTTAAGGCTTTGGCCAGCTTGGTTCTATCCGATAGCGAAATGAGCGTATCACTATACCTGGTCAAATAAATATCCAAAGGCTTATCCATTTCATTATTTAGATTCAAAATGGCATTTGCAACATCCAAAACCACATCCTTTTCTTGGATGCCATTTATTCCGATTGCACCAGAATCTTTTCCACCGTGTCCAACATCAATCACAATTCTTTTTTGAGCAGTCGTTTCCTGTCCAAAAATGATGCACATTTTTAAGAGCAAAATCACAAAACTGACGTTTTTGAGCACTTTTTTCATTTTCAATTTTTGGGTTATCAACAATTTACTTTCTAAAATCCATAGAATTTGATGCCAAATAATAACAAACGAATTCAAACTAAATCAAATAATATTTTATTCACAAATATTTGATAATCAGTTATTTATGAACAAATATATGTAAATTTCCAATAACGAAAACAACACAAAATTCTAAACTGTTACGCTATGAAAAAATCAATTTATTTGGCAACTTTTTTGTCGTTGCTCTCAACATCACTTTTTGCTCAAATTGGGGGAATTGAAGATTCGGTCGATGATGTTTCAAACACCATCCGAACCATTTTTCCCATCATTTTAGGGGTTATTTTCCTAGTTGGTTTCCTATTTAATGCAGGACATTTCTTTGGGGAAAATGCTGACCTCAAAAAAGGAATCACAAGGGTTCTCGTATTTGTTTTGATTGCAGGCGCAGTCGTAGGCATCTTCACTTACCTAATAGGAATCGTAGTATAAATGAAACGGTTCGAGGTCTATAAAAACATTAGGAAACGGGCGGTCATATTTGGGCTGCCCATTTCCCTGTTTGCCTTGATGATGGTTTCCATACTTGCATCGCTGTTAGTAATTATTTTCTCTTTCAGCTTTGGGATAATTATAGGGATATTGGTATTCAATGCTGCATTATATGTCGCCTTGACTCGAATAAACCACAATCCGCAGCTTTTCCAAATGGCGAAAGCCTTCCCAAAAATTATCAGTAACAAAAGAAATTCAGGCTTCGATTATGAACAAGATTAATCTTTCGGCATATCAACCCATTACGGATATTCAAGATAATATCGTATTTGCAAATAATGGCAATGTGGTATTGTGTTTTGAAGGAAACCTACCCGAAATCTATTCTTTGTCCGAAAAGGATTTTGAAGATATGCACGGTGCTTGGTTTCAGGCTTTAAAATCTTTGCCTGTTGGGACAGTGGTTCACAAACAGGATATCTACCTGAAGAAATCCTATTCTTCGGAACAGCTTCCCAATAAAACTTTTTTAGAGAAAGCAACACACGAGCATTTTAAGGGTCGGGGACATATTGAACATAAATGTTATCTGTTCTTCATCCTCACTAAAAACAAGGCGCTTAACAACCCAAAATATGTCAATCCGTTCCGAAAAGCTTCAAAGGGAATTGTACAAGAACTGGATGACAACATTAAAAGCTTCGTCAACTCGGTAAGCGACTCTGTTTCCTTTATAAACAATAGCCGAAAAATGGCGTTCCTTCCCCTTAAAACGGAAGATATTCAGAAGCTCACAAGTGGCTATTTTAATGGCTTCAACGAAGGCTTTGATACTGACATAATACTGGAAAAGAAAAGCGTCAATATTGGCGAAAACCATTTTGATGCCCTTGCCATCAATAGCGAACTGTGCTTTGGCGAAAGTGTACAGAGTAGCAAAACCAATGAGAAATTCACTTCAGATGATTTTGTGTTTCATCAAGGGTTTATTGATGGTCTTGGGCTTACGCTTAATGAAAATCATATCGTCAACCAGATAATCTATCTCGATGATAAACAAAAGTGGCGCAAGCTGCTCGACAAGAAGATTGAGGAACTCAACAAAAGTTCCAACTTCGGTTCGCAGAATAAAGTGGTTCTTGGCAAAATTCAGCACATTCTTGACCAAATCAATGCCGATGATAACGCACGGATTATTCGTGGTCATCTTAATATCGTGTATTGGGCAAAGGAAGCTAAAGAGCTCGACAAGATAACTTCAAAAATAAAGACTGAATTTAAGGAATTGGATATCATCCCGTATTACCCACGAGGCGAAGAACGTAAAAACTATATTCTAAATAGTTACTGCTGCTTTTCATCCAACTTTTCAAACAACGATTTATATGTAACCGATTTAAAACACGCGCTCTGCTTGTTCATCAATAACACCAACTATAAAAGCGATAATACCGGAATCATCTTTAATGACCGTGAACATAACATTCCTGTTCTAAAGGATGTTTGGGATGAAAAGAAGAAACGCATCAAGGCACGAAACTTTGCCATTTTCGCCCCAACTGGCGAAGGAAAATCCTTTTTAGCAAATAACATTCTGCGCCAGTATTTTGAAAGTGGCGTTCGCTTGGTCATTATCGACTTAGGTGGCTCGTACACCAAATTCGCAAAGCTCTATCCTGAAAAATATACGGTGCTTCGCTACGAAAGCGGAAAGAACTTGGGTATCAATCCATTTTACATCAGTCATCAAGATGACTTAACACCAGAGCGATTGGAAGACTTATCCGTTTTTCTATTTGAACTCTTTGCTTCAGATTTAAAAGTTACGAAAGCACAATCGGTTTCCGTTAAAAAGATACTGCGCCATTATTATGATAGTACTTCTGAAAATCACTCGTTAGATGGTTTTTACAGCTTTATAGAAAAAAGCCAAGAAAATCTACTTGACACTCTTAAAATCCATCCCGACTACTTCAATGTCACGAGCTTCTTGCACGTAATGTCCGAATATGTCGGCGATGGTCTATACAGCTTTCTATTTGAAGTCAGCGAAGACCAGACTTATAAAATCGAAGACAAACGATTGATTGTTTTTGAACTGGATGAAGTAAAGGATAACAAAGAAATCCTATCCGTGATGTTGAAGCTGATTAAGTCAGCCATCCAAAGAACCATTTGGAAAAATAGGGCTGAAAAAGGCATCATTCTTTTTGATGAGTTTGCCAAGCAACTGAAGTTTGAAAACGTATTGGAAAGCGTTGAGTTCTACTACCAAGCAATTCGTAAACAGAACGGTGCTATTGGGATTATTCTTCAATCCATTAATCAGCTTCCGAACAATTCAACTTCAGCGAGCATACTGGAAAACACACAGGTCATTTATAGTTTGAATAATGAAAAAGGCTATGACGAATTGGTCAAACGTCTCAATCTATCCAGCCACGATTTGAACCAATTAAAATCCATCAAGAACAATCTTTCTGGACCACGGAAGTACACCGAAATGTTCATCAAGATAGGCAGGGAAAGTAACATCTTCCGTCTTGAAGTTCCGAAGGAAGTGTACGCAGCTTATTTGACCGATGGTCAGGAAAACGAAGAAATAATGAAGCTCTACAATGAGCATCACGATATGCAAAAGGCAATAATTCAATTCACTTCTAAAACATAATATTATGAAGACAAAAATCAAAATTTTAGTAATGACAGTAGCCCTTACCTTATTTATGTCGGGCAATGCTATTGCACAGGGAATGCCCACTTATGACAACACCAATTTTATCAGTTTGGTAAAACAACTGATAGAATCAGGTAAACAGACAGCTCAAATGATTAAGTCTGTAAAATTCCTAAAAGATGCAAAGGAAAGCATTGAGAAGGTATCAAGTGTTGTGCAACAATTAAATGCGGTTCAAGAAATTGGACAAAATAATCAACGCCTTATCAATATGATGCAAAACGATTTACAGGATATTTTGAACTCGCCTTACATCAAGCCAGGCGAAGTTAGCAGAGTTGTGGAATCATTCGATGCCATAGTCCAAAACTCACTGGACACGATGGATTTCATAGACGAAATCCTATCCAGCGATTATCTAAAAATGAGCGATGCTGAACGAGCTGAAATTCTTAAACAAAAAGAACTGGAATCAAAGGAAATGGTTTCTAATGTCAAAGCCAAAACCAAACGATACAAGGATATTATTTCCTTCAGAAAAATGCAGGATAAAATAAATAACCGCGAAACCGAATATTAAAGATGACCGCAACCATCATTTTAGGGATTGGATTGGAATATATAGACACGGTTTTCCAGACCATACAGAACAGCAGCTTCTCGCAATATACTATTGCAGGAATGAAAACGCTTGCTGTTCTGTTTTTTCTGGTCAATATCCTTAAAAAATATAATGAAGGTATTGCGGATAAGGATGGCTACACTTGGGGTTTGAGCCCAGGCGAACTGGCAAAGAATTTTGCAATAGTAGTTTTGGTCATATTTTCTACACAGGTGTTAGGCTTTTTCGATAGTATCTTGGTTTCTATAGAAGCACAATATCGAGGAACTGCTCCAGCCTTATTGCCTTTGCAAATGCAGGACATTCCAATAGAAGAAGATGTAAATTTAATTGACGCTGCAAAAAATGCAATGACATTGCTTTATGAAGCTTTGGTCACACCACTTTACGGGTTCAAAATATTTGCCTTTATCATTGGGATTATCCTATGGATTTTAGACCTGTTTATTTATCCGCTCTTTTTAGCAGAACGATTCTTCCTTTTGGGCATTATGCAGGCATTTTTTCCATTGGTCATCAGTTTAGCTGTATTTGAGAAATTCCGTTCCCTCGCCTATAATTTTTTCAAATTGTATGCAGCGGTATATATGCTCGTGCCAGCCTTCTTTTTGGTCAACGTATTTGTTAATGCGCTATACACAGAAATCAACACAAACTTTTGGAATAACCTTTTTGGAACAGATGTAGGTGAAGGTTTTTTTGCTCCTGTTGTACAACTTGGTTCAGTTGGCTTTATCGTCTTTCTGAAATTTAAGTTATACAGGCGCGCCACCTCCTTCACGTTAAGATTATTTTCCAACTAAAGCAAATCAGAATGAAAACACCTTATAAGAATATTTACAATGTCCTAAAGTTGAATAGGTTTATCGTTTTAGCAGTCGTAATATTTTCCTTTTTGGCTAGCACATTTTCGGTTTGGATGGCATTTACTACCCATAAAAGTGCACTAAACAATGCCTTTGCAATCAATACCGACGGTAGCATCATTCCGCTAAAACTCGTTACCCAAAAAGAAAATTTCAGGGTTGAAGCTTTGGCGCATTTAGAGTTGTTCCATACGTATTTCTACAATATCGATGCGAGTAACTATGAACGCAATTTAGAAAAAGCGCTTTGGTTGGGTAACAGTTCCATTGACAACCTTTATCGCCAGAAGAAAGCTGATGGTGTTTATAATCGACTCTTACAATACTCCTTGGTTCAAAAAGTATTGAGTATCGATTCAAGGGTAATCGAAAATAATGATTCATATAGTTTTACCACGACGACCATTTTTGAAATCAATAGAGGTTCCATAATTGACACTTATGAACTGGTTTCGACAGGAAAGCTGATTATGGTTGACCGAAACTTCCCGAACAATCCACACGGATTATTGATAACCGATTACTTTGAAAACACCTTAAAAAAATTGAACAATGAAAATTGAAAAAAATAAAATTGTCTTTGCAGCAGTATTGGCTGTGATTTTCATATTTCTAATTTCCTATTCCGTAATGGTAATTGGCGATGATGAGAGTGAAAATGAAAACCTTGAACAGACCTTGATACCCGATTTGGAAGAAAATCAAAAAGAATACGATTCCAAACTGGATGCCATCAATGATTTAAAGGAAGTACGTGAAAACAATGCACCGAGCATCTATGATGAAAAACTGATTGATTCCCTTGGCTTTTATGATGCAGATTTGCCTCAACGTGAAAAAGAACGTATCGTGGATAGCATTTATTCCGCAGGAAAAATCAAATATTCTGATTTGACTTATCAGAATCTTGGTTCAAGAAAAACAATTCGCAAAAAAGTAAAAGAGGTAGATTCCACTGAAATTAAAAGAGAACAAAAGATTGAAGCCAAAGAATTAGGCTTGGAACATCAATTGTTCTTTGCTGCTTCGCCAAAACCAAACGACATTTCCATTATCGGGAATACGGATGAAACAATCTATGTGGTCGTCGATGGCGACCAAGTAGTAAAAGCAAACTCCAGATTAAGAATGCGGCTTACCAAGGCTGCTATGATTAACAATAAGCAAATGCCAAAAAACACGCTCGTTTTTGGGTTTATCAGTTTTCAGCCCAATCGTGCTTTAATAGAAATTGAAAATATCAAACACCATCCCACTAAACTCAAAGCCTTCGATTTACAGGATGGTAGCGAGGGCATCTATGTCGAAAACAATTTTAGGGCAGAGATAACAACGGAAGTCCTGGACGATGTTATAGGCGATATTAATATTCCAAGTGTTCCTGAAGTTGGCGGAATCACAAAAATCCTCAAACGTAAAAACCGAAGTGTGAAAGTGACCGTGCTGAACAATTATAAACTTATTCTAAAACCAAAACTATGAGCCATCTCGGGTTCTTAAAAATTCACTATTATGAAAAAATATATCATAACTTCATTATTACTAGCTGTTTCCACATTTGCACCTCGAATTTGCTTCGCGCAGGTTACAGCACAAGACACAATTGTAATTGATACCATATATGCGAATGACACTAAAAATGTTGCGCTGTTTTTTCCAGAGCCCATTCGCCAGGGAATAACCGGTGCAGAAAATTTTATATTTACCTACAATCGTGAAAAAGAGCAGTATTTCGGGCTTCTTCAAGCAAAGCCTGGGAAAGAAAGCAATCTTCTGATAGTCAATAGAGATGGTTCAATTTTTTCGTATATTGTAAGGTATAAAGCGCAGCTATTAAAATTCAATTATTTTATTCCGAAGTCAAGTAGTATCGGGAATGAAAGACCAATATTGAATGATTCTATTTCTGTTGTTACTGCTGAAAGCAATGTTGATAACAGGAATTATTATTACCAGAAATTCAGTTCCTATCTTCTTGAGAGAAAGCAGCGTGTAGGTAGGATTAAAAAGAGAACCGAAGGTATAGTTTTGAGCGTTGAGAACATTGTTTTTGATACGGAAGAACTTTACTTTGTCATCCAGATTAAGAATAATTCTACGTTGGATTATGATTTGAATTTCTTAAAACTCTCTGTTGAAACAAGACAGAAGGGGAAAAAGAAATCGTTACAACGACTGTATCAAGAACCGATTTTCAAACATAATATGCCTTCTAAAATCACAGAAAACGAAACGGTTCGGTTTGTTTATGTCTTGCCGAAGTTTTCGCTATCCAATGACCGCAGAGCAATTTTTGAACTGCACGAAAAAGATGGCGAACGTAATATTGAACTGAAAATATCACATAGTTATATCAATAACCCAAATTAGTAACGTTATGAAAAATTTAGTCATTTGCTCGCTCATATTGTTGTTCTTCTCGTGTTCAGAAAAAAAGAACCTTTCCCCTTCTGAAACCACCAAAGTTGTTGCCGAAAGTTTTTATCACGGTGATGAAGCTACCTTAAAAAAGCATACAACTGCGGAAGGCTATGCAAACCTTTCAAGCATTCAAGAAATGTTTACTGAAGATAAAGATTCAGAGGCTAATTTTAAAGTGGTCGATGAAGCTATGGATGGCGAGGTGGCTTGGGTTAAATATTCAACAGCTTACGACCCAAAACCGGGTGTTTTAAAACTGGTTCAAGAAGATGGTCAATGGAAGGTTACCCATAATGGACCGAGGGATAAAGGGCCTTTTTGAAATGTTATTTATTTTTTGCTAAGTTTCAATATCAAAACCTGCTAATAATCACAAACTTTGTTAATTTTATTGATTAACAAATTTGTGATACTATTTAATGGCATTATTCCAGACATCAGTTCTAAAGAAATATTTAGCACAACAAGACGAGACAGCAGTTGATAAAGCGTACCGCAAGTATTCCAAATACTTTTTAAACCCTGAAGTACAAGAAAACATACGCAGTAGTAAAGAAGAGCAGTTTCAAGCTACATTTCTTACTGAACTTTTTGTGAATGTGCTGGATTATACTATAAATCCAAGCCCCAAATACAATCTTACTACTGAATATAAAAACGAAAAAAACAATCGAAAAGCCGATGGGGCTATTTTACACAACGAACTTACCGTTGCAGTTGTCGAACTCAAGGGAACTAACACCAAAGATTTAGAGAGCATACGTAGACAGGCATTTGATTATAAAGTAAACCATAAAGGTTGCCGGTTTGTAATTACCTCTAATTTTGAAAAGCTTCGTTTCTACATTAATGATGCTACCGATCACGAAGAATTTGATCTCTTCCAGCTTACACTAAAGGATTTTGCGTTGCTGTATTTATGTCTTCAGAAAGACAATTTGCTTAAGGCTGTACCATTAAAAATCAAGCAAGACTCATTGGTAAAAGAAGAGCAAATTACCAAAGATTTTTATAAAGATTATTCCCAGTTTAAGCGTGAACTTTATAGAGATTTGGTAAAGCGAAATAAGAAAAAGCTTAAAACTACTCTACAAAGTGACGTTAACATTACTGATGATTTAGAACACCTAAATGACTTGGAACGTCTTGAGAAGAATATCAAACTCACACTTTTTAAAAAATCCCAAAAACTTATCGATAGATTTCTATTCATCTTTTTTGCAGAGGACAGGGATTTACTAGAATATAATTACACTAAAAAGTTGTTGGAGGATTGGCAAAATGTTCGCAAATTAGATATTGATGAACCTTTATACGACCGCTTTAAAAAGCATTTTAGCTACCTAGATCAAGGTCGTAAAAATGAAAATGGAAGAAGTGAAATTTTTGCTTACAACGGAGGATTATTTAAACCAGATCCTATACTTGATAATTTAGAGATAGATGACAATTTACTCTATAATCATACATATACATTATCAACTTATGATTTTGAAAGTCAAGTAGATGTCAACATTCTAGGACATATTTTTGAAAACTCTCTTAATGAAATAGAAAGCATTACTGCGGAAATAGTAGATGGCGAATTCGACAAACAAAAAAGTAAGCGAAAGAAAGATGGTGTTTTTTATACGCCTAAATACATTACAAAGTATATCGTAGAAAACACTATAGGAAAGTTATGTGAAGAGAAGAAAGCTGAACTTGGTTTTAGAGAAGAAGAATATTTTAAGGGAAGGAAAAATCGAAAAGGATTTTTTCTTCAAAAGTTGGTGGATATACTTGACACTTATCGCGACTGGCTCTTACAGATTACCATTTGTGACCCTGCTTGCGGGTCTGGAGCATTCCTAAATCAGGCATTAGATTTTCTCATCAAGGAACATCAGTACATAGATGAACTCAAGGCAAAAGTTTTGGGTGGTGGGTTACAGTTTCCAGATATTGAAAACACAATTTTAGAGAATAACATATATGGTGTGGATCTTAATGAAGAGTCGGTAGAGATTGCAAAACTCTCACTTTGGTTACGTACCGCTCAACCACGAAGAAAGCTCAATGATTTGAGCAATAATATAAAATGTGGAAACAGTTTAATAGATAGCAAGGCCATTGCAGGAGACAAAGCTTTTCAATGGGAAAATGCTTTTGCTAAAGTGTTTGCAAATGGTGGGTTTGATGTTGTAATTGGGAACCCACCTTATGGAGATTACTTTTCAGAAAAAGAAAAAATCTATTTGTTAAAGAGATATCGACGGTCATTTTCAGGTACATTTGATATGTATATATTTTTCTTTGAAGTAGCCCTCGATTTATTAAAAAACGCTGGAAAGTTATGCTATATTACGCCAAATACTTTTATAGATTATTCTCAATTTTCAGGAATAAGAGATTTACTCAAAGCAGGAAACAATATAGAGCAAGTTATTGGGCTAACGAATGTTTTTGAAGATGCAATAGTTGATACGGCAATAATTTCTTTAGAAAAGAATAAAAATCAAACTTCAAGCTTTTTAGGCAATATCATTAAAACGAAACTTTTATCTCTTGACAATACAGAGTTATCAGCCATATCCTCCACTAATTTATTTTCTAAGGGCTTTGTAATTAGAGAGACCAAAGGTATGGATGTGTTGAAAATTATTACTGAATGTACTCACAAACTTTCTGATAAGATTAAAATAACACAAGGAATTACCACAGGAGGAAATTTAGCGTTTCTTAATACAGAAAAATATTTCACAGACGCTAAAATATCTCCTGAATATATACATAAGGTTCTTAAAGGAAAGACTATAAATCGATATCAAATCTTGTTTGATGATGAATACATATTATATTCAACGAAAGAAACTAACGAACAGGATCAAAAAAAAATCGCGAATTTATTAATTCCTTTTGAGGAAAAACTATCAAATAAAAGAGAAACAAAAAGCGGTAAATTGCCTTGGTATTGTCTTCATTGGTCAAGAGATGAGAAGGATTTCAACGAACCAAAAATTCTAATACGCCAAACAGCATCCGAAATAATTGGAGTGCTTGATGTTTCTAATTATTACCCAATTGATACTATTCATACACTAAACTTAATCCATAAAAGTGATAATAACGTAAACGAACTAAAATTCATACTAGGATTATTGAACTCATTATTTTTCAAATTTCTATACAATTGGAAGTTGGACGAAGCAGGTAAAGTATATCCACAAATAAAAAAAGTGAATATTGAATGGATTCCATTACCAAATTATACTATTACCGAAGTTGATTGTATGGCAAATCTGGTTAATACTGTTCAAGTTTTGATACAGGATTTGAATAAGCTCAAATATCAATTTAAAAGATATTTGATCTCTAAAATTCAAATAGTTAAGATATCTAGCAATATGGAAAACTGGCAAAAAATTGATTCTACGGAGTTTATAATCGAATTGAATAAAGCTATAAAAACATCCAACAAACAACGTGAAAAAGAAAACCAAAAACTGATAAACATCCTTACAAAAACAGATGAATTTGAATGGCTTGATCTCTTTGAAAAGAATAAGAAAAAAGCCCAAGAGCTGCAATCACAAATTGATTCCATAGAGCAACAAATAGATGCTATGGCGTATGAGCTTTATGGATTGAGTGAAGATGAGATTAGAATTGTGGAGAATGGGTAATATGGAAGGAACTTGTGCATTATATAGAACAGAAGGAGAATTAAGGAATAGTCACATTCTCCCAAAATTCATCATTAAACATTCCAAAAAAACAGGTTCAAAGTACCAAAGACGTGTTGTAGAACCTAATGTAAGGATGCAAGATGGTATAAAAATTCCATTACTAAGTCCGAAAGGCGAACAGGAATTTGGTAAGCGTGAGAAATGGTTTGCAGAGAATATTTTTCATCCTTATTTAAAATCTAAATACAAGCTTCCGTATAATGAGAATCTTTTTTATTTCGCTATTTCATTACTATGGAGAACAATACATTTAGAATTGAGAATGGACAAAAGTCTTTCTGAAAAATGGCATTATCAACTTTTATTAGATTGCGAAAAGGAATGGAGAGACTTTCTCTCAGTATCAATGTTCCCTAGAAACCATTCAAGTTGTTATTTATGGTTTACAGATAGAGTTGAGTTTCATACCACAGAACTTGAAGGTGTTGATTATTATATGACGCGAATAAATGATCTCACAATAATCAGTAACCCTGAAAAAACTTACCTAGCCATTTATGCAAAGTTCAACAGATTTATTTTCTTTTCAGTACTCAAGTCTCCAGGTGGCGAAGATAATTTGACTGCATTAGCTATAAACCCTATTCGAGGAACTTACTATATACCGCAACAATTCAATTATTGGGCTTTGTCAGAATTTTTAACTAACAGAATACACGGTATAAGTAAGCACAATTTAGCTAGCGAAGATCAACAAGAGAAAATATATGAAGAGATTGCTAAAGATCCTGAAGCATTTTGGGAATCAGATGCAGGACAATCTTTATATAATGATCATTTCAATTTAAAGAAATAAAAAAAATGAGACTAGATTTTTTACACATACAAAATTTTAGAAAACTTAAAAACTGCCGTATAGATGTGTCAGCTAAAGAAACTTTATTAGTTGGTGCAAATAACAGTGGAAAGACTTCTGCAATGGATGCACTAATTCTATTTCTTACTAAAAATAGAACCTTTGATCTTAAGGATTTTACTTTATCCAACTGGTCTGCCATCAATAAAATTGGAGAAACTTGGTTAAAAGAAAAAGATCCTGATAAAATAGATCTAACCAGCAAGCCTTGGGAATCTGAAATACCTACACTCGATATTTGGCTGCACGTTGAAAATAAAGAATTACAACACGTAAGTCATATTATTCCTTCTCTAGATTGGAAAGGTGGTTTGTTAGGTGTAAGATTACGTTTTGAGCCTACCGATATAGAATCTTTATATGCCGATTTTATTAAAACCACTCAAAACGCAAACAAAATCTACGATTCTAAAAAAGGGAAATCTGCAACTTTTAATTTATGGCCTAAAAACCTACGCGATTTTTTAGATAAAAAACTGAGTTCTTATTTTAAAATACAAACCTATTTGTTAGATCCTGCAAAAAGTGAAACACCACAATTGTTAACAGATAAAGATTTTGCAGTTCAAAATGAAGTCTTAAATAAATTGATAAATGTTGACATTATAAATGCTCAACGAGGTTTTACTGATGTGAACACAGATGCTGTTGAAGGTAGTGGTACAAAAAATCTATCATCGCAATTGCGTACTTATTACGAAAAACATCTGAACCCTAGTGTTAACCCTACGAAAGCAGATGTTGACGCTTTAGTGCAGCTACATCAGGCAAAAGAAACATTTAATATAAACTTAGAATCTAGTTTTAAGGATGCCTTGGGAGAACTGGAGGATCTTAATTATCCTGGTTTTGGAAATCCACAAATAAAGTTAAGTAGTGAAATAAATACGGCAAGTAGTTTACAACACGACTCTGCTGTACAATATGCTCTAAATGATGGTGTTTCCGATTTATCGCTACCAGAAAAATATAATGGTTTAGGTTATCAAAATTTAATTTCTATGATTTTTAAACTTATCAGTTTTAGAGATAAGTGGATGAAAAAAGGAAAAAGCTTAGACCCAAATGATTCAGAAATTATTTTTCAACCCATTCATTTAGTTTTAGTGGAAGAGCCAGAAGCGCATCTTCACGCCCAAGTGCAACAAGTATTTATTAGAAAAGCATATAATGTTTTGCGTAAGCATAAAAACCTTGGAGACGACAAAACTTTTATAACACAATTAATAATAAGTACACATTCTAATCACGTGGCTCACGAAATTGATTTTACAGCTTTACGTTATTTCAAAAGAAATATTTCAGAAAAAGGCACAATTAATACATCTTCTGTAGTCAACTTGTCAAAAACTTTTGGAAATGATGATGAGACTACAAGATTTGCAAAAAGATATTTGAAAACAACTCACAGTAATCTTTTCTTTTCTGATGCCGCGATCTTAGTAGAAGGTCCAGCAGAAAGAATGCTATTGCCATACTTTATAACCCATCATACCCAATTAAGTAGCTGTTATGTTTCAATTTTAGAAATAGGTGGTAGTCACGCTCATACCTTAAGACCGCTTATCGAATCTTTAGGATTAATAACCTTAGTGATTACTGATTTAGATTCTGTTATTAAGGACTCTAGAGGAAAAAAAACGCAGCCAGCTTTAGGTAAAGGTTACGAAACCGGAAATTCGTCACTCAAAGAATGGATTCCTGCGGAAAAAGATTTAGATAAATTGCTTGCTACAACCTATAAAAACAAGGAAGATAAAAATAACCCAATACGAATAGCTTTTCAAACACCTTTAGAAATAGAGCAAGGTAAAAAACAAGTCAAGGTTTATCCATACACTTTTGAAGATTCACTCGTACTTGAGAACGCTTCAATTTTTAAGAGTTTGACAGATGCCAAAGGTTTACTAAAGAAAATGGTTGATGCTACTAATGAAGTTTCAGTTCAAGAATCAGCAGATAAAATGTATAAAATCATTACAGACCCATCATCAAAAAAAGCTGAATTTGCTTTAGAATTATTTTATTTCAGAGAACCAGATATACTTAAAACTCCAAAATATATTGAAGAAGGACTTTTATGGGTTGAAGAGAAATTGAAGATGGAAAAAACAGGTTTGCAAATTAAAACAGTAGAAAAATGAGTTTAAATGATGGCAACAATGTGGATGACAACGTTGATTTTCAGATATCGGAATGTTTGAATCCCAAAAGCCCAAAGAGTTTTTTTCTCTTTGCTGGAGCAGGTTCTGGCAAAACCAGATCGCTAGTAGCGGCATTAACTGACTTCAAAACAAATCACGGTAATAAGTTCATCCTTAATAATCAAAAAATTGCGATTATAACTTATACAAATGCTGCCGCTGATGAGATTAAGCAACGATTAATGTTTGACCAAATATTTTACGTGAGCACCATTCACAGTTATGCCTGGGAACTTATACAGCTCTTTACTTTAGATATAAAATCTTATGTACAAACTAAGCTAATAGAAGATATAAAAGACCTCGAGCTAGCTCAATCAAAATCTAGGAATTTACAAAATAAGACATCAATAGATCGGGCACGAAAAATTAAAACGAAAACTAAGCGATTAGAAAACCTTATAAACGTTACTAGATTTACTTATAACCCTAACGGAGACAATTTCAAAAAAGACTCATTAAATCATAGCGAGGTCATTGGGATAACAGCAGACTTCATTGCTAATGAAATTTTGATGCAGGATATTGTAGCTGCAAGATTCCCTATAATTCTGGTTGATGAAAGTCAGGACACAAAAAAGGAATTAATTGATGCGCTGTTTACTTTACAAAAAAATAAAAAAGAAGTGTTTTCTTTAGGTCTGTTTGGAGATACTATGCAGCGAATTTATGCAGACGGAAAGCCAAACTTGGGAGAATCATTACCTCCAGATTGGGTACTTCCTGTAAAAAAGATGAACCATCGCTCTAACAAAAGGATTATAAAATTAATAAATGACATCCGCCAAGATGTCGATGAGCAAAAACAACAACCACGAAAAGAAAAATCAGAGGGAGTAGTCAGATTATTTATAGCCGATAGAGCTACGGATAAAGTTGCTACTGAAAAAACTGTAGCTGAAAAAATGTCTGCACTGACAGAGGACAAAAATTGGATAGAATCTGATAACGTCAAGACTTTAATTTTAGAACACCATATGGCGGCAATAAGGATGGGATTTTTTGGAATTTTCCAACCTTTATATAAGGTTGACAGATTAAAAACTAGCTTAATAGACGGTTCGCTATCCACGTTGAACCTTTTTAAAAATACAATTTTACCGTTGATAGAAGCTCACAAGACTAATGATAAGTTTTCAGTTATGCGGATCATCAAAACTAACTCTACTTTATTTGACAAAAAAATAATTGAGAATTCAAAAGATCAATTAAAGCATTTATCTAATATTAATGGTTATGTAACAAAATTGCTAGCATTATGGGATGGTGAAAATGATCCAAGTCTAAAAGATATACTTCACGTGATTTACGAAACCAAATTGTTTCCTTTACCAAGTATGTTTAAGGTTATTAGTTCGAGAACTAAAGATGAACAATCAACCTTTGAAAATCTGGATACCGAAGATGAAGAACCAAATGATGAAGCTATTGAAGCTTGGGATCTAGCGTTAGAAGCTAAGTTCTCCGAAGTATCTAAATATAATGAATATTTGAATGAAGGGTCTAAGTTTGCTACACACCAAGGAGTAAAGGGATTAGAGTTCCCAAGAGTTGTAGTAATTATAGATGATGAGGAAGCAAAAGGTTTTATGTTTAGTTATGATAAATTATTCGGCACTAAAGATCCAAGTGCTACTGATAAAAAAAATGAGGCTGAAGGCAATGAAACAGGGATAGATAGAACAAGAAGATTATTTTATGTTGCTTGCAGTCGTGCGGAAGAAAGTCTTGCAATAATAGCTTACTCAGACAATCCTGATCTAGTCAAAACAAATGCTATGACTTACGGTTGGTTTGCAGATAGTGAAATTGAAATAATATAAAGCCAAAAAATATAGAGAATATTTTGAATCATTGAAATAACCCACTTACCTCCTTATAAACTCTCTCAAAATTAGCTGCCAAATCAGCCTGAGAAAACTGCTTCGATTCTTGCGGAAACTCTCTTTTAATATTGGCTAACTTGAACTGTATCTTTTTATCCTTTCCATCTGCATAGGTTATAAATTCGCCTTGTTTCAATCTGAAAAAGACATCTGCCCTAATTTTTGGTATTTCTTTTTCTCCAGTTGTAATTCGAGTATCAAAATCGAGATTATGCCCACGACTTATACTTTTGGTAGGATCCTTAATAATTTCAAAAAACCGTTCGTAATATTTTGCGGTGTCTGGGTCATTGACTTTACCGAAAAATTGGTAGGATAGATTGCTTAAAATCGCTTTGCTTGCCTTGTCCCCATACATCATATCATTTTGTATTTTGTCCTGCATCACATAAATCGTAGAAATATTATAGCTTCGAAGTGTCGCAGGAATACGATGCATATTCAATAAACGAATGGTTGGTGCTTCTTCCATCATCAAAAAAGAAGGCTTTGCATTGCGTACACTCATTTGTTTTGTAATGGTATGGATGATGGTGGCAATCACAGGAGAATACGAAGTTTCAAATTTGGGATTGTTCACGACCGAAATTACAGTTGGATTTTCAGGACTATTTATATTGAGTGGCACTTCGTCCGCAGACAACGCCATAAAAATGCGCTGTGTACTAATTCGTTTCAAAGCATTGGCCAAGGTGCTTTTTACTCCTGCGGTCTGTCTTTCAGAATCTTTTCCACTTATAAAAGCATCTGCCATTGCCCTCGATGTCGTATTGGTTTCCAAAAACTGGATAAGGCTGTTTGTGTCCAGATATTGATAAATGGCGATTAAATGTGGAAGGGTACAGAATTGTGGATAGGTAGTTTTTAATTTCCAAATCAATCCACCAATCAAGCCTTCCGCAGCATCATTGAAAAATTTGGTCGTTCCAGTTGTTCCAGATTCCCGTTGTTCCAAAAGGTTTTCAATCAATACCCTTGAAACTTCGTTTACGCTTTCCTCGTTCTCTAAATAGCGTGGTGCAATAGGATTTACCCTATGTATGATTTTATCGAAGGAAATGACCTTAAAAGGGATATCGCCATCCTTAAAGAGTGGATAAGCCATTTCGGTAAGCTCAAAATCCTTGTAGTCGTGGATAATTCCGCAAAACCCTTCTTTTTCGAAGTGTTTCAAAAAACCATAGACTACACTTTCTGTCTTTCCACTTCCCGCAGAACCGATTATAGATGCACCACGTTTGATGTTATCCAGTCTGAAGTTTCCTTTTGTAGTAGCAAAGTTGACCTGATATTTGGCATTTCCACTTTTAGGCTCGTCCGTTTTATGCAAGAATACATACATTACTATATTAATTAATGTCAGAGGACAAACCAAATAAAGTGCTATTTGAAACAATGGTAATTGTTCATTTAAATAATACACAAAAGCACCAATCAATAGAAAATTGACGACAAATGCATATCTGCTTATCCGAAATATTCCATAAAAAACACTACTGGCCAAACCAATAATAAAAAGTACCGTTACGAGATTGTCCATTTGCATAGTTTTAGATTAGATTCCGATGGAACTCGATTTGATGGCCACTTCCGCACCACGTCGTAGCCTATTAAAAATTTTCATTGCCAATTGTGCCTGTGTAACTGGAATACTCGGCATCATCGGGATGCCACTTTTCCCCATTATTTTGAACGCCAATGCTTTTTCGTTGGTGGGCAGTTTCATTAGTGAAGCAAAATAGATTTTCGGATTCTTGATAAAATCCTTTCTTGCTTTATAGGTTTCAGCGAAGTTCCTTTGATAGCCAAAAGTCTTATCAAAAGTCTTTTCTGCTTTCTCAAAAAACCCATCTCTATCAAATCCCCGTTTTACCGTTTTACCATTTAATTCAACGTCGGAAGCTTTATATTTACTTCCAGGTGACAAACTGAATTTATTGGAAACATCCTTACGGCTCACAATGATGTGAATATGGCTTTGGCTGCCCTCCTTTTGCATTCCCTGTACTATTCGTTTTCCGTTCTGTTGGTGCGGTGCTTCTCTTTCTAGTTTCCCAATCTCTTTTTCCATTTTTTTTAGATTTCCTTCCGCTCGCCCTTCTTGCACATTTCGGACTTCAGTTTTTAGTTGAAGTATTTTTGTAGCATACGGTTGGTTTTCTTTTATCTGAAAGTCCGTGCCTTTGAAGGTCCTTTGATGTTCAATTTTTGCATAATATTTAATATCATCGATGTTAATGGGTCGCCCATTGATTTCGCGATTAAATGAAGCCACATAATCCTTCATAATCTCACGGGTGTATTTTTGCAAATCTTGACTATGATTCTGCAACCGTTTGAGTTCGTATTTAGATGGGCTTACGGTAATAGAATAAAACCGTGGTTCGTGTTTTTCAAGTTTTGCAGTATTGCCGTCTATTTCCCTGACCACTTCTTCTGCTGAAATCTCGTCGCCATCTTGGTTAAAGAAATGCTCCATATCCTGCTGTTCCAATCCTTGATTTTCCTTCTCCAGATAGCCAACAAAATCAGCCGAACTTTTAGAATAATTACCTCCTATTTTTTGAGGTGTGATTGTAATGTACATAGCTCAAAAATTTACAGTTGGTTACTTGGATTTTGTTTTTCACGGAAGCGTACTTCCTTTTTTTCTTCGGCATATTTCTTTTCCAAAATCAGCGGTTTTTTGTTTGGCTGTTCTGTCTCAAAAAGGGATTGAATCATTGCGACCGTTGGTTTGGTTTGTGTCTTTTCAACATCACGCATTATAGCGATGACTGCATTGATTCTTTTTAATAGTTTGGCTTCGATGGTTCGCCCTGTCGGACCTAACTTTTCTTTTGGCGATATCTCATTATAGAAGAAAAAATCAAGAATGGCTTCCATCGTTTCAGTATGTGTTTTGAAGTGCTTTTTTGAAAATTCTTGAAAACGTTTGGCAGTTTTCCTTTTGAACCTGATGGTGATGAATGAATCCATTTTCTTTCGCTTTTATTGTGCATTTGACGTAAATCCATCCCTGTTTACAGGTTGTTCAAGGGCATTTGACGCAAATTGAAGAAATTTATATAATCCATTAATTTTCAAGTATTTGAAATTCAATGGTTTATACGCTAAAAGGAATATGTAACGTGGCTCTGCCCGTTACCCTCTTGCTATTCCTTTTCGTCACGCCAAAGCGTGACAAAAATTTCATACAATCTGGCTAAAAAGCCAATTGCCCTTTTAGGAATTCGGAAATTCCAATATGTAAAATATAGATGGATACAGCTACCAGCGAAAGTTAAAAATAGGGTAGCTATATAAATTATGTGTGCTGAATTTCAGCGAAATAAAGATACGGTTTTTTTATTGAACTGGAATTACTTGAAAAGAAAAAACACCTCCAAAATTTAGAGGTGCTTGATTATTAAGTTTAGAAAATTAGATGTTGAATATGAACTTATAGGAATATAAATTTCGTAATGCTTCTTCCTCTATCATCGTTTCAAAACAGGTGTAATTTTCCCTTACGTATTTGCGAATATCATCGCCAAATTTTCGTTCCACGTCTTTTTTAGAATCCTCTAAAAGTCGGTTTTGAGCCTCCTCGCTCAAGTCTGTAAAATTGAGATAAACCATAGCTTTAAAATTTAGTATTCGCTTGGTAACATCAACGTATCATTTACAAAAAATAACCGCAGTTCATCGAGCGGAAAATCGGTTGCCCGATAGCCGTGTTTTTCCAAAATATTGTCGTTGCCATCGGTGTAAATTATCTCTGCTTCAAAGCCAATAATTTCTTGCTTTTCTTCGGGCAATCTTTTAAAGTCTATTGTGATAAATTCGCTTCGGTTCATCAGACTTTTTGCAATTACGGAAGTGTCCGTAATGAGCCAAAAACAATCTGCCACATTAGCAAGATATTTTAATCCGTCCGTAAAACGTGTCCTCAATATTGGGATTTGATAGAACATTTCCGTACCGTGGAAATGTTGCAATCCTTCTTTGATTTCGTTAACTTGTGCTTTCATAATTAATTTGATTTAAAGAGTTAATAATGAAAAGAGGGCGCAACTTTCGATGGGAACGCCCTCTTTAATTTTTATAGTTACTTACCATTTTTAGACCCGAGCAAAAGGATTTCTCTTGCTACAACTTCGGTATAGTATCTTTTTTCGCCTTCCTTGGTTTCATAAGAGCGTTGCGCCAATTTGCCCTCGATGGCAATTTGTTTTCCTACGACTATATATTTCTCAATGATTGAAGCAAGTTTTCCCCAAGCCACAACACTATGCCAATGGGTTTCCGATTGCTTCTGCCCTTTTGAGTCTTTGTAATCTTCATTTGTAGCCATAGAGAACTGTGCTACAATTTTTCCATTTTCAAGATTTGTAATTTGTGGGTCTTGCCCAATTTTTCCAATTAACTGAACGTGATTTTTAATAGTTTTCATAATAAAAAGTTTTAAAGATTATTAATAAAAAAGGGCGCAACTTTTGAGAGAAACGCCCTCTTAAATTTTAAATCCTACTTGTCGTTTTTACTTCCAAGTAATAGGATTTCATTTGCTTCGATTTCGGTTACATATCTTTTGATACCTTCTTTGTCATCGTAGCTTCGAGATTTCAATTTCCCTGTAACACCTACTTCCTTTCCTTTGCCTACATATTTTTCAATAATTTCGGCAGTCTTGCCCCAAGCCACAACGGTATGCCAATTGGTTTCCGTTTGCTTTTCGCCTTTGGCATCTTTGTAATACTCGTTTGTTGCGATTGAAAAACGGGCTACTTTTTTACCGCTTTCAAGGTTTGTAATGGTTGGCTCTTGTCCAACGTTTCCGATTAACTGTACGTGATTTTTCAAAGTACTCATAATAAAATATTTAAAGATTAATTAAAATGCTATCTGAACCATTCAGACAGTTTGCGTTTATATTTTTTTGAAGTGATTTACTTATTATATCTTGAGCGTTTTCCTTTTTTGTTTTTTTTGGTGTCGCTTCCTTTTTGATGTTTTTGTAAGATTTCATAAGATTCATTTTAGATTTACTTCCCATAGCGCCCTCGCTGTTACCTTTTTTTGTTGCTGATACATTTTCAAGATTTTGAATTGATAAGGACTTATAAAAAGTGAAGCGCAGCGAGAACGGTTTATGCAGTCTGTTCAAGTTCAAAATGTTGGTATTTTGCTGGCAAAAAAAGGGTATAACAGCGAGGGTGCGGATGTAGGTCTAAAAGCTTTTGTGAAGTATAAAAACATAGGAAGCGGCACCAAATCATTAAATGGAATTCCGATTTGGCGGACTCCGTTCACGATTTCGGATTGGGAATGAAGCGTCCCGCTCTAGCGCAGCGGAGCGGGTAGCGGAATGGAAAGTAGAAATTGGGGATGGTGTCCAAGACCTATTTAGAGAAGTTCTTTTTCCGGAATGTAGCTTTTCGCGAAATGTAGGGGAATGTGCTGAACGGGTTATGAAAGTCGTTTCCAATAAAAGGTTATTATTACTTTTGTGAGTAGTTAGCTTACTCTACAAAAAGTTCTTTCTGGTTTTTAGATTAAACATTATTTAATAATACGTCGTAGTAAAGTGGATGCTTTTCTCTGTAGTAAGCTAAGTGACTTTCGCCACTTTCAATAGTGTAATTTTCACTACTTAATTGATAATGTTCTTCTGCTTCTTCTATTGAAATGTTCGGTTTTACAGCTATACTTTTCATAATGTTAAATTATTTTGGTTAAACAATATTTGAGCAGAAACCAAACGGAAGCTAAAATCACAGCTCAAAAGGAAACGGAATAAATAAGTGATGGTAGCAGCGATGGCTTTATGCCGTAGTCTTTTGATGGGTGTATTTTACGAGTTTACCTTGCGTGTATATTGTATGATAATTAACTTCCTTTTTTAAGCGGACTTAACTTGAAAGGTGTAGGTTGAAATGGAGTTTGACCACTTCCCGATTTTCTTGGGAATGAGTGGGCAAGTGGAAAGGAAATCGGAAGCTTTGGAGTTGTGTCCAAGACTTGTTTTAATGAAGCGCTTTGCCTGAAATATAGCTTTTCGCGGAATGTAGGGGAATGGGCTGAATGGCCGTATTATTATCGATTCAATTCATCATCAATATTTAGGTTTCCATTTCCAATTACATTTAGGTGCAAACAATTCTGGATTGAAATAGATTTCGCTAATCAAATCAAGAAACTTGTTGCTTCTCAAAAGTCCACCGCAATGTTCTGGTTCTGTTGCGATAGTAAATCCTTTTAAACGTTCAAAAATCCAATGAATTAATGGATTGTCCTTATCTAACATTGTACGTATTTCTTGTTCCTGTAGATAGGTAAATTCAAAAGAACCATCACTTAAGCCATTCTTTATCGAAAAGAAGTCCAAGTCTATATCAAAAAATACAGATGTTTCTGAAGAATTCAATAGGGCACCCTGTAAGGCTTTATACGTTTTGAATTTTTTAATTGCGTGTCTGTTTCCATAAGTATCTATCAGTTCTTCATCTTTCCAAGTATCTTGACCAAGCTCTTGCCTGCAATGAACATAAATATCCCCAATCAAATTGAGGTAAGCCGCACATAAAATATGACCGTCATTATTCCCCGCAAGTTTTGCCCAAGAAAATAAAGACACTTCTGCATCACTCGTTAAATCTAATTTATCTAACCATTCTTTTTCTGTTTCAAAAGGGTAGCATAAATCCTGATGCCAGTCTAGCGAAACCAAACAAGGTGGATTAGTATTTTCATTTTTACGCATCCATTTGTTCCAATAGAAAAATGCGTATCGATGTTCTTGAAATACTGCAAGTTCTATTGCTTCAGTTTCATTTGTTGGATGCGATAATATTTGTCGTGAAACACCTGGTGGTTCTATGTGATATGGGTTTCTGAATTCAATCATTTTCAATGGTCTTGAAAGGAACAATATCGCTTAAATCATTTTTGATACCTTGTTCACGTAGTGGCGAAGTGATATTCAACTGAACGACATCTCTATTTTGTCTCCAAATAATCTCTGCGATGAATGCAATTGTTAATTGTACAGATTCCGCTGGATTTTGATTTTCATTTGTGTTCCAGCGTTGTCTCAACTCACTATTCTCATCAAGATTCAAGTCGATTACAGAGGCATATACGTTTCTGTCTGGTATAATTGGTTCAAGACGCAGTTCTTTAATCTCATCAGCTTTGAGGTCTGGATGATTAATTCTCGGAAGGTCAGTCTTTGGCAGAACGAATAGTACATTTGTAAAAACTGGCGAAGTCAACCTAATCATATTCTCAAGGAAATCAGGTATTTCGACTAAACCATTGTCGAAAAAACCAAACCCTACAATTAGATGTTTCTCTTTATCGTATTTTAATCTTTTAAACGCATCTTCAAAGTTTTCTCTGTCTATTAAGTATCTACGTGTTCTCGCTCCGAGGAAAGAGTTTGGAATATATCGATTGATTTGGTCATAAATGATTTGTTGTGCAAATATCGAATCATAATTTAGATGTGGTATGTCTCCTTCTGTAAAACCTTCTTTTCGGAAAAGTATGGAACCTCCATTTAGACCGAATCGCATCACAGGTTCATCATTTGCAAAATCATCTTTATTTATTATGAGGCTGTACTGATTAAATGCGTCGTCTATCATCGTTGAACTGCTGGCCAAAAATTGATTGATTTTATTATCAGATAATGGTGCATTTGTTCTATTCTGTTGAATTTGCTCTTCAATTCTAATTCGTAATTCAGGCTCAAAACCTTCTATATCCTCAAAAATAGCATCTGACAAATTATAGCCCAGTAAATCCAATAAGTCTTTATTCTCTAATATTTTGTTTAAACAAAACTTGAAATAGTCCAAAGCATCTTTCCATTTAAGTAATTCAAGTACTTTATTTGGCAATCTTGGTTGTTCGGTAAATTGATGAAACGTATAATAGGGTTGCAAGAAAAATTGTCTTATAAAAAGCAAACATACATATTGACAAATCCAAAAGGTTATTTGTCGTGAGAGGCCTAAATTATCAATGTCTGGAAATGGGTATTTAAAATCTGTAGGCGTAACTCTGTTTACATACCCTTCTTTAAAATAGGCAAACCAGTAGAATATGTCATACATAGAGTTAGGCAATAGGTAATAATCTGGCGGCTGACTTTGTGTGAAATTTAGAATTCGTTTTAGTCCATTATTGTTTTGACGATACAATAGCAAGCCACCCAATGCATAGTGAAACTCTAAAAATCTTATCTGTTCACTTTCTCTTATTTCAATTTCCTCCTTGTTCTCATAATCTCTAATATCGATGTTGTATTTGCCAGTTTTCCTCCCTAATTGAAATCTATAATATTGGTGTGCAGTGCTCCAATGCTCCTTTATAAACTTTGCATTGTCGGAAATCTGATAGATATTGCCCCACATACTATCATACGTTTTTTCTGATATTGGAATCTCCTGAAAATCCTGTCCCAACAACCACCAATTTGATACTGCGGGAGAAGTCAATCTATCCAATTCAGAAACTTCTTTCCGAAGCAATTTTTTAATTAGCTTACGGGTTACGTCATAAAAATAAAATGGATATTCTAAGGCTTCGCTTGAATTATGATTATGACGAATTTTAATAAACTCTTCAGTATAAAACTTACTCAATTCCTCTTGTAAATGGATATCCTCCTTTTCTACAGCGAAATAGGCTATCTCGTTAAGTGAATTGATAAGGTTTTCTTTATATCTACTTTCTTTTGAGATTAATTGATATTTCGCAATCAGATATTTCAATAGGCGAGCTGGTTTTCCGTTGTATAACGCTATTTTGTCAAGCCAGATTATAAAGGATATTACAAGAAAAAAGGTAAGAGTTAATGTCAATAATTTTGCAGAATTTTGCATCCATATTGAGTTTTTCCAAAATAATGGTTCGGCACCTGCAATCAAAAAGGCAAATGATGCGATAGTGAAGAACAACAGCCATTCGAAAGTGGTAACTTTCCTGCTCCGAAATGGCAAAATGCGACCATATGCCCTTTGTGGAAATTCTTGTTCAAAAACTTCGGAAAGATAATTTGAGTCATACCTATTTCCAATATTCGATATTTTATCAATTATTATAGGATAAGCGATACCAATAATGGCTATATCAATCCCAATGCATATTTCTATTATATATTTTAGATTCATTTCTTCATATTTATAGTAATTCCACCGCCTTATACCAATAATAAAATATGCTTTTATCTGGCTGTCGTTTTAGTTTGTTCAAAAATGCCCAATCTGCTTTTTCAATGTTAAGTTTACTTATGTCTTGTCCTTTGTAATATTCAATTTCTGTTATCTCATCTTGCAACAATATAGCATTCAAATAAGCTACCCTGGCAGAAGCTGCAAGGGCTTCCTCTATTCTGAAATTTCCCGTCATAAGAAATGCACTTCCAAAACTGCGTATACCACGGTTTAATTCCTCGAACTTCTTTTTTGTTTCTTTTGTTGCGTTGCGCTCTCTTTTGGCGATGATGGTACAGGTGTCTATGGCATCCCAAAGCACATCTGTTTCTTTGAGGTTTCTGCCGCTGAAATCTTTATCCAAACTGCGATAGGATAGTTCCGCTTTCGCGAAAGCTGAAAAGCTTTTTTTAACCATTGCCATATCCGTAATGTTTTCAAATAGCTTTCCTAAATCGAACAGTTGTTTGCAGATTTCCATAGCAAATAACTGGTCGCCCTTATAATATGGAATACCGATGGTCTCTGGCGCAAAAGCAGTAAGCTTGTCGCCACAGATGGAATTTACCGAAGGTGTGGTAATTGATATTATAGGCTCATTAACCGATAGCCAAGGAATTTCAATGGAAGATTCTATGAGCTCTGGATAATGTGGGCTGTCAAAAAGAATATCCAACAGAATGGTTCCTGGAACGTTCGGGTTGTAATCTGAATCAAATTCAAAAGTATAATGTGCCTTTGGAACGCCTTCTTTATAACTTCGACGTTCATTCAAAGTGTGGCTTTTAAAATGTGAGTTGGCAACAACCGCATCAAGGATTTTTTCCAATGGGTCACGCTCTACACTCGAAATAATATCGATATCTATTGAAAACCGATTGCCTTCTTCAAGTAAAAGCACCAGTGAAGTGCCCCCTTTAAAGACAAAATCAAGTCCTTCTATTTTTAGATGTTCCAACAATGAAAATGCGTGAACCATTTTTTCCAAAATGGTCACATTAATGCCTTTATGTTCTTTTTTTGACCGAAAAATACCCAGCCACTCTTTTGTGAAGCTTTTGTTTTCAATCATTGATTATGTCCTCTAAAATATTCGGTATGTGGTTATTCATAAATTGCTTGATTTCCTGTTCTTTCTTTCGTCTTTTCGCATAGCTAAAGAGCTTTGTGAAATTAATACTGTATCGCTCAAGTATCTTTTCATAAATATTTATGAGTTCAGAGCCTTGGTAAAAATGGTACAGGTTTTCATCGGCAAACAAGTCCACCATTATTTTTTCAAGCGTGGCAACTGGAACTACATTTTTTTTGTCTTTCAATTTACTTATCGGTGCTCTGGTGACGAGACGTTTTATGACCACGGGAACAGCACTCTCGGAAATGTAGAATTCAATTTCCTTGTCATCGGGATTCAAGAAAAAATCCATTTTCAAGGAATCGTTTAGATAATAGTATAGTGATTCTGTAAATTCCTTTTCCACTTCTACTACAATCATTTGATTGGATACTTGATGCTGCGTAAATTCATTGAGCCATTGGTTTTCCCATATAGCATATTGGATTTCCTCAAACCGTTCATTGGTCTTACTTGCTATTTTTAGAACACTATCAGACAGTACTGGTCTATACTTGGGTTTATAGGATATAACATACAATCCACGACCAATAGTTTTGATGATGTCTTTTTTCTTCAGGTCGTAAATGCGCCAACTAAATGTACTTTCCTTCAAATCCGGTTCAAGGTCCAAATAGAACTGAAATAGCTGGTTCCTATCAAAGGAACTTTGCTCTTTAAACGCTTCTATAAGCTTATTTTCTATAATTTTTGGCATAATACAATATCAAAACTTTGCCAAAAATACAAAAAAGTGGCGAATATTTGAAAACTAATTATCGCCACTACATCAATAAAGTGGTAAATATTTGAAACGAGCTATTATTGAAAAAGAAAAAAATCCAGTTTAAGGTACTGGATAGACCTTCAATAATACTATGCCATCGCATAGACTTCATTGAACAGTTTCTTGTCCAACCGTTCTTGTTGGCCAAAGCTTTTCTTTAAGACATTATGAAGTACTGAATTAAAAGCATTATAGCCCAGCCAAAGATTAGGTTCTTCATTGAGCAACAAGGCTTCATAGTTCAAGATTTCGATGACCTCACGAGACTTTTTCGACGGGTCGCTATTGTTATCGCTACATTCATACCGGAATAATTTCGTTTTGTCAAGAATCGCTTTGACAAATTCCTGTGTATCGATGATCTTAAATTCCTTCATCTTGTCGAACTTCTTGGTAATGGTGTAGAATTCATTATCCAGAAATTTATCGAAAAGATTGTTCAACCTTGGCATAATCAATTGTGTATTGTTCTTACTGTGTTTTATGGAAAACTCGATTTCTGCCTGTGACACGTGCAGACCGTTTGAGCACACTTCTCTATAAAACCCGAAGTGTCCAGAGGTCTTTTCACTTCCGTCATACGAGTTTTTAAATCGAAGCATCGGTAGTATCAAGTCCTTATCGTTCTTAACCGTAAACTGGCTTTTGTCGTCGATAATAAAGTCAGTAATGAACGACCTGTCATTTTTGTTGATGGTGCGTTTGTGGAAGTTCAATTGTGCATCGGTCAGCATTTCTTCAGCTTTCTTGAAGAAAAGTTGATTTGGAATGTGGCCATAGCTGTTCGATACCACATTGACGATTTTGCCATTAGAGATGATGACATTTTCAAGCCCTCGTCGGGATTCCATCTGTGTCAGACTTTTTAAGGATTTCATTTCTGATGGTACGAAGATTTCATCCTGTTGCAAATTTTGTAAATACATAGCATTTGAATTTAGATTAAACAATATTTGAGCAGTACCCAAAACGGAAGATAAAATCACAGCTCAAAAGGAAACGGAATAAATAAGCGTAGGGTGTTGTTTTGGCTTTATGCCGTAGTCTTTTGATGGGTGTATTTTACGAGTTTAACTTTGCGCCATCTATTGATTGATAACCCCTTCCTTAAGAACCCATCTTTTAAAAAACTATCATAAAAAAGAAAAAGGGCCAGCACGAATGCCGACCCTTCTTCAAACAACAAAAGCTAATCGTTGAGTTCCTGAATTTGCTTTTCAAGAACTGTGATGCGCTCTTTCAAACGTTCCTCACGTTTGTCTCTCTTCTCGGCATATTCCTTTTCTATGCCGGCAATCTTGGATTTGTAATATCCTTGCATTGCGTTGTAGAATGAAATGTTCGTCAGATTATTGACGTGATTGCTTTCGCCAAAATGCACTTGCTTTGTGAGCATATAGCGTATCAACTTGTGAAAGATTTCTTTTTTGAACTTCTTCTTGAAATTCTCAACCATTTCAACTTTGGTCATCTTTGAAGTGACGCCCAAGAACTTTGAGAAATACTTTTGTTGGCTCATATAGTCCACATTGTTCTCAAATAGCGATATCGAGAATGCCACCATTTCATCTGTTGAAATTGTCTTCTTGGTATCAATGTATTTCGTCTCACGAATCATTTCTACAACTTCTTGAAACTGCTTGTTGTTCTCTATTTGCTTCTTCCGGATTTCCCTTTCGTTGATTTTTACGATTTGTTCTTCAGGCGTACAATCTGCCATTTTTCTGTTGGCCAATGGTGTCGAATATTCCGTAGAATCGTTCTTTGATTTTTCAACAATCTTTACAAAAATTTCTTTGTGCTGGAATGAATCGGGATGGAACACAATACCGCTTTTAAATCCATCTTCTTTTGCTGAATTGAATTTTTCCAATGCTTCTTTATAATTCTGCATTGCTTCATCCAATTCTGCTTTTAATTCATCTTCAGAATAATCGTAATGTTGATATTCTTTCTGAATAGCTTCGATTGTTGGCTCAATCGGATTCTCTATAATTTCAACATCGTCCAATAGATAGACTTTCAATTTGTTTTTTTCCAATTGTGATATAATGAGCTGATTGTTCTCGTCATCTGCCCAATACTGTCGTATTTCAGGGATTAAAAGGATATTCTCTTTCTTGGACTTTTCAATCAGGTTTAAGAACGATTTACTTTTCTTCGTCTCAAAACAGGCTGATTTTGTACATACCATTTTACCATCGCCGAATAAATTTCCTTGATTTGCCGCATTGAACGGACATTCTATACAAGACCCAGCTTTCGGAAGTAATTTTTTATCGGCTACATCAAAAGATGCTTTTTCCAAATCGTAAGTCTGGTCTTTAATCATCCTGTTTATCTGATGCGCATTAAAATCCTCGCCCATCGTTTCCAGCATCATCTGCTGTTCTTCGGGTTCAAAGAGCGCTACACCTACACCCAATGAGATTGTCATTTCGCCATTGCGTACAAAGTCCTTGAAACCGTCAATCAATCCTGCCAGTTTAAGTCGCTGTCTGATAAAGTTATCGGTTCTTCCCAACCGTTTTGCAATTTCGGTAGGCGCATATCTTTCGCTTAAATAAGCAATCGCCTCTGCTTCTTCGGTTGGCTCAACATCCTGTCTTTGTAGATTTTCGATGATTTGAATTTCCAGAACATCATTGTTCTTGTATTCCCTAACGATACACGGAATTGATTTCTTGTTGGCCAATTTACTGGCTCGATACCTCCGCTCCCCCATTACGATGATAAAATCGTTTCCAGATTTTCGGACTGTAATAGGTTGCAGAACACCGTGCTTTTTGATACTTTCTGAAAGCTGCTTTAACGCATCCTCATTAAAAGTCTTCCTGGGCTGCATCGGGTCGGGAATGACCTTTGCAATTGATAGGTTCTCAATCTGAAGCCCAATCGCTTTTTGTGTCAATTTTTCTTTGACTTCTTTCTTGGCGGCCGTAATTTTTTTACCGCTCTTTCTTGTGGTACTCGCTTTTGTTGTCATAATACTCAAATTTTAGATTAAACAATATTTGAGCAGAAACCAAACGGAAGATAAAATCTTGGCTCAAAAGGAAACGGAATAAATAAGCGATGGAAGAGAAGTTGGCTTTATGCCGTAGTCTTTTGATGGAAGTATTTTACGAGTTTAACTTGCGTGTATATTGTATGATAATAAACTTCCCTTACGAAGAAGTAAGGTCGTGATTAGATAAAATTTATTATTCTGATAGTAAATTCATAGGGTTTAAAAACAAATAGAAGAATTTAACATCAATAAAAATGTTGCCTTCAAAATAGCAAAATGTTGTACCTATGTTGTACCAAGTCATAAAAAAAGCCGAGATTTTCATCTCAGCTTTTTTAGTACCGAAGGCGGGAATCGAACCCGCAAGCCTTGTGAGCAATGGATTTTGAATCCATCGTGTCTACCAATTCCACCACTTCGGCATACTTTTTTTCCCTTCTCAAATTTGGATTTTGAATCCAGCGCGTCTACCAATTCCGCCACTCGAGCTAGTGGACGGCAAAATTATAAAAAAATAATCATTCACAACCTAAAATCATACATTTAAATCTTTAAAATTTGAAGTTCATATTTGGAACAATAATGGGGGATTTCCCCTATATCCTAATCATAAATTTCGTTTCAACTTTATTATTGTTATTCTAATCTACCTGCGAATAAGTTTTTATTCTACCCTATTTATTAATTTATACACCATGAGGGACGATAGTTTTATTCGTATAGCCGAATTTTTATTTTTAATTAGTAGCATCGCTTTAGTAGTATTTATAGTATTAAAAGTTACTGCTTGACTATGTAAAGAACTTCTATTAATAAGACTGTAAGTTTTATAGCTTAATTTATGAATCGAATTTATATTCTAATACCAGTTGGAAGCATTGCTGTTTTAAAAAACTAAATTTCATATAAAGGCATATATAGGAGAATTTCGCATTTAAGCAACAGCACTTTTTATTGCCTAGATCAATCAGATACAAAATTCTTTTATAATTTTTAAAACATAAAAAGCGCCATCCTTTTAGGAACTTACACTTCCCTACAAGTATAATTTCTTTCAAGATATGGCGCTTGATTCGTGTTTTTAAATTCAATGCTCCACAAATTTAGAATGTTTTCACGTCTTATGTTACGGTTTCCCGTAAATTGAATTTCAATATTCTCCATCCCGAACAGGAGAATAGTAAGTAAATATCACAGGTTATAGGAATTAAACCAATGAATTTAACTCACACTAATTTTCTCAACCTAAAAGAAAAACAAGCCGTTTTTAAACTTTGGAACCAAGAGTATCCAAAAAATTTAAGTTACTCATCTATAAAGGAGTTTGATAAATACCTCTCCGGACTTCAAAATTTAGATCACGTACTAGTAAAAAATGAACAAAACCAGATTTTGGGTTGGTATATAGATTTTATAAGATATAATGAAGTTTGGTTTGCAATGATTCTTGATTCCACCATTCAAGGCAAAAGAATTGGAACTCGCTTACTAGATGAAGCTAAAAAATCGCATAAATCATTAAATGGTTGGGTTATAGATCATGCCAAATACTCAAAAATGGATAGCACTATTTATAGATCTCCATTAGGGTTTTATTTGAAAAATGATTTTATAATTATAAAACAAACGAGATTAGAATTACCAAAAATTTCTGCCGTTAAAATAACTTGGAAAGAAAACTAGCAAAATACGTGTCTATATTCTTTGCTTCTAAGGGAAGCTGCTCTTTTTCAAAAATAGAATTTAGTACTCATTATCTTGTAATTTAACGTTAATAAAATAAAACCGTAAATAATGAATAAAGGTAGATTAGAAGCTTTTAGCGATGGGGTTCTTGCTATTGTTATAACCATTATGGTTTTGGAAATTAAGGTACCTCATGGAAATGATCTAAATGCACTACTCCCATTAATTCCTGTTTTTATTAGTTATGTATTAAGTTTTATTTATTTAGGGATATATTGGAACAATCATCATCACATGATGCAAACTGTCACTTCTGTAAAAGGCGATATTTTATGGGCCAATTTACATTTGTTATTTTGGTTGTCCCTAATTCCTTTTGTAACAGGGTGGATGGGTGAAAATAGTTTTGCTCCAATGCCAATGGCATTTTATGGTTTTATTCTATTGATGTCTGCACTCGCATATTTTATTCTACAAAAACGCATTATTGCTGCACACGGCAAAGATTCGCTACTCTCTAATGCATTAGGTAACAATCTCAAAGGTAAAATCTCACCTGTACTGTAAGTCTTAGCAATTGCATCAACTTATATAAGCCAATGGATTGCTGCTGGAATTTATGTTTTAGTAGCATTTATGTGGCTAATACCGGATAAACGTATAGAAAATGCAATTATTAATTCTGAAAAAAGCAACTTAGAAGAAAGTTAGAAAGAACATTCCTAAATCTGAATATCTACAACCTTAACATCATAATTCGATCTCTTTAAATCATTCTGCGGAATAGGTTTTTAAAAAGTGGTATTTTCAGAGAAAAATTTAATTCATGCAAACATTTTTAATGAGCTTAGTCCTCTTTCTCTGCACACTATTTGGCTATACACAAACTGCAAAACCAGTAACACCCGTTCTACCAGATCTGTTATCTCAATTCGAAAATATTCGTGATTTCTGTATGACTTCAGATGGAACAGAAATTTATTTTACCGCCCAAAGTCCTCTTCAAGAAGTTTCTATTATTGTTCGGGCTAATAATACTGGTAGCTCTTGGAATAGTGAACTTTTATTAAATCCTTCTGGAAAACATGAAGATCTAGAACCATTTTTAGCTCCAGATGGCTTAAAATTATACTTTGCCTCTAACCGCCCATTAAATAATTCTTCAGAAATAAAAAAAGATTTTGATATCTGGTACTTAGAACGTCAAGACTTGAATGCTAAGTGGTCTGAACCTATAAATATTGGTTCACCTATTAATTCTGAATTCAACGAATTTTATCCATCTGTTTCAACTAACGGAAATATGTATTTTACAAGTGATAGAACAGCTAGTAAAGGCAAAGATGATATTTTTAAAAGTGAATGGAATTCAAATTCTTATCAAACCCCGATTTCTTTAAGTGAATCCATAAATACAGATGGATATGAATTCAATGCTTTTATTTCTCCAAATGAAGATTTTTTGATCTTTAGCGGGTACAATCGGGAGGATGGTTTTGGAAGCGCAGATCTATATATTAGCACTAAGTTGAAGAATGGAGAATGGGGAATGTCTAAAAATTTGGGTGAAAACATAAATTCAGAAAAAATGGATTATTGTCCGTTCTTAGATCTCGAAAAAAATATGTTATACTTTACTAGTAAAAGGAGTGAGATTAGACCTAGGGAATTCAGCTCTTTAAAGGAATTTAAAACCTTGCTTGATACTTTCGAAAACGGAGAAAGCAAAATATATAAAACCACTTTTAACCTAAATCAATACTTGGAGTAAAGATTAAACCTCCTTATAAATCTTATTCTTTTTAAGGTATAAATTATCCTCAAGATCATTGAAATCATATTTTTGTTAACTCTATAATAAATTGTAATTTCGAGTCTTAGCACCCCCACTATATGTCTGAATTTTGGTTATATTTTAGGTTAGGCCTTGAACATGTATTAGACTGGCTGGCATACGATCATATTTTGTTTATAATCGTTTTAGTTGCAGCCTATTCATTTAGTAGTTGGAAACGAGTTTTATGGTTGGTAAGTATTTTTACCATAGGCCACACGCTCTCCCTATTTTTATCAGTTTACGATGTTGTAAAGGTAAATGCCGCGTGGGTAGAATTATTAATTGCTATCACGATCCTGTTTACAGCAATGTATAATATCCTTTCTGCCAAGAAAAGAGAGCATCAAAGAAATATTAGCGTGCTATATTTTAGCACAGCTTTCTTCGGAATTATACACGGCTTAGGCTTTTCTAGATATTTTAAAATGATCTTCCCAGATTCTTCTAGTAAGTTTTTGCCATTACTAGAATTCGCTCTTGGAATTGAAGCAGCCCAGATAACAGTAGTGCTTTCAGTCTTAATACTATCTTTTATTCTTCAAAATGTATTTCGTGTAACAAGAAGAGACTGGATTTTAGTAATTTCAGCAATTGTAATTGGGATCTTATTTCCTATTTTAAAAGATACTATTATAGCCGTTTGGTAAAAATTTAACGACAATAAATTGTTTTAACCCTTGTCTTACAATATTTTAGTAGGCTTTTTGTTTAAATGCTTAACTACAGTATTCAGAAGGAATTGATAAAAAAAATGCAAAAAGAAAAGCAATTAAAATTTGATAAAGCTTATTTAAGAATAGCAAACGAATGGGGAAAACTGTCTCATTGTAAGCGTAAACAAGTTGGTGCACTTATTGTGAAAGATAGAATGATTATTTCCGACGGATATAACGGTACTCCTTCTGGTTTTGAAAATTACTGTGAAGATGATGAAGGTTATACAAAGTGGTACGTTTTGCATGCAGAAGCTAATGCGATCTTAAAGGTTGCTTCCTCCACACAATCTTGTCAAGGCGCTACACTTTATATAACTATGTCTCCTTGCAAAGAATGTAGTAAATTAATACATCAAGCTGGCATTACAAGAATTGTGTACGAAATAGGATATAAAGATAATACCGGATTAGAATTTTTAGAAAAAGCCGGAATAGAATTAAATCAAGTAACAGAACTGGACAATTGAAGAAAAAACACAAAATATATCTTCCCTTATTACTAGGACTAGCTTGTGCCGGTGGAGTTTTACTTGGCTCAAAGTTAGATTTTACTCCAGACCAAAAAGGGCTTTTTTCTTCTAATGCAAAAAAAGAAAAACTAAATAGACTAATAGATTATATAGACTATGAATATGTAGATGATGTAAATACTGATAGTATTGTAGACGTTACTGTAAATAGGATCTTGGAAAATTTAGATCCACACTCTGTATATATCCCTAAAAATGAATATGCCGGGGTAACCGAAAATATGCAAGGAGATTTTGTGGGCATTGGCGTTAGTTTCTATAATGTACAAGATACCATTGTAGTAATTCAAGCAATGACGGGCGGGCCAAGTGAGAAGCTAGGGATTAAAGGCGGAGATAGAATTCTTTACGCGAACGATAAACAACTCTTTAATAAACAAATAAGTAACGATTCTATAATTGCACAATTAAAAGGGGTAGAAGATTCTAAAGTCACCTTAACAGTATTGCGTAAAGGCCTCAATAAATTGCTAAAATTTAATGTGAAACGCTCTAGAGTCCCATTAAAAAGTGTAGATGCTGCTTATATGCTTAATGCTGAATTAGGTTACATAAAGGTCAATCGTTTTTCTGAAACCACTTATCAAGAATTTAGAGCAAGCTTATATAAGCTAAAAAAGGAAGGCGCAACTAAAATCGCTATAGATCTTAGGGATAATCCAGGAGGATATCTTTCTGAAGCTATTAATATAGTTGATGAATTTTTAGAAGACGGGCGGTTAATCTTATTTACTAAAAATAAGAAAGGTGACATCGAAGAAACTTTTTCAAACAAAAAAGGAGCTTTCGAGAAGAATAAACTTTTTGTGTTAATTAATGAAAATTCAGCTTCTGCAAGTGAAATAGTTGCAGGTGCTTTTCAAGATAACGACCGTGGAACTATTATTGGAAGACGCTCTTATGGAAAAGGCCTTGTACAACGCGAAATGGAATTAGGCGATGGAAGTGCCGTAAGATTAACTATTGCAAGGTATTATACTCCAACAGGAAGATCCATTCAGAAATCATATGAAATGGGGAATGAAGCCTATTTTAACGACTATATTTTACGATATAAAAATGGGGAATTGGCAACTGCAGATAGTATTCATGTATCCGATTCCTTACGTTATAAAACTCCCGGCGGTAAAATCGTTTATGGTGGAGGGGGAATTATTCCAGACATATTCGTGCCTAAAGACACAAATATGGAACGAGAAAATATAAACTACATTCTTAGAATGGGGCTCTTTAGTCGCTTTGTATTTGAAGAATTAGAAAAAAATAGATCCTACTATAATGCACTTTCCTGGAAAAAATTTTCCCAGAGCGAAATAGTCACAGATAAGATAATTGAGAACTTTCTCTCTTATATGAAAAGTCAGAATGTTCCTATGAAAATAGATAACTATCAGCCGCTTTTAAAAAAATATATTAAGGCAGTGATGGCAGAACAACTATTTGGGACGAATGAATTTCAACGGATTATTAATGAAAATGACCGAATTATTAATAAAGTAATGGAATTATCATTAACAAACTAGTATATTCGTAGATACTGTGGATGCTTATAACGACTATACCGCCATTTTTCTTTTACTTTCTCCTTTGTTCTTTTACATTGTAGCGGTGAGCTTCCGTCTATTAGACAATAGTGCACTTTTATTCTTACAGAAAGAGATCCTGGTAGATTCTTCAAATGTTTCTTTAGGGGCTATAAAAAGTCAAATAGATTCTTCAGGAGATTATCAATTCAAATCTAAATTGAAAAGAGCCTTGCTCTACAGAAAACTTCATAGAGTATTCATAATCTTAATGATCGCTTCACTTCCAGTAACTGTGGTTACTTATTTCACCTTATTTTACTCATAAGAAATCACCAAAAAATTTCTTAATATAAAGTTTCATCTAGAATAAAATTATTTATAAACGTTTGTAAATCATTAATTTAAACAACACGTTATTAGATAAAATTAGTTCCTTAAAAACTACGAATTTTGGAAAAATACTTTTGGTAATAAACCTGTATTTTTTTAAACTCTGCAGGATAGGTTCTATAATTGAAATTTATAAGCATAAATCACAATTGTAAGTATTTTCATACTTTTTGAATATTAAAATGTAAGATTAATCATACGTTTAAATGATTAAATTTCTTACTATTCTCAATCTTAATGGGATGCCTAACCTATTTCTTGTTTTTTGCTTTATGATCTATCGCCTTAGAAGTCAGCAATATTGATAGTAAGACGATCACACAAGCCGCACATACAATTCCAATAAGTGCAACTGCACTATCTTCACTTAGAAGATCCTCAAAATTTAGCACTGTCACGTTATATGCAATAACAATGGCAGATAAGGCTATTAATATGTAGATAAATATTTTCATTTAAATAAATTCTGAATGTTAGCGGCAAATAATTTTACTGCAATAGCCAATAAAATTACACCAAATATTTTTCGGATTACATTAATTCCCTGCTTTCCTAAGAAATGCTCGATCTTACCAGAAGATTTTAGCACTAAATAAACAAAGACAATATTAATTACAATTGCGACAATTATATTAATTGTATCATATTCAGACCTTAAAGATAATAAGGTTGTCATAGTACCAGCACCTGCAATAAGGGGGAAAGCCAATGGAACCACTGCAGAAGTTTCCGGTGTTTCATCTTTATAAAGGGTGATTCCTAGTATCATCTCTAATGCTAGAAAAAACAAGATGAAAGAACCTGCAACTGCAAATGAATTTACATCTATACCTATTAAATTTAAGATCTCTGCTCCAACAAAAAGAAACATCACCATTAAAATACCTGCCACAATCGAAGCTTTTTCGCTCTGAATATGTCCGGCTTTTTTCTTAAGGTCTATAATAATTGGAATACTACCAATAATATCTATTACAGCGAATAAGATCATGCTGGCGGTACCTATTTCCCGAATATCTAGTTTCATAACAACAAACATTAAAATAGCCGCAAAATTACGCTTAATATGTAGAAAGCAAATAAATTCCTAAGGAAATTTACAAAAGCCTAACCTCCCAAAAAAGGCTTGAGAAAGAGCCTCTAAATTCAGTTTATATAATATCTTTGCGGCTATGTTCCAAATAGGTAAAACAATCGTTTCTGAAGATATAATCCAAAAGGATTTTGTGTGTAATCTATCTGCCTGCAAGGGAGCTTGCTGCATAGATGGTGATGCGGGAGCACCTTTAGATGCTAAAGAAACTCAAATTCTTAAAGACATTTATCCAAAGGTTAAACCTTTTCTTCGTAAAGAGGGGATTGCAGCTATAGAAGCTCAAGGCACCTTTATAACTACTGAAGATGGAGAACTAGAAACTCCTCTTATAGATGGAGCAGATTGCGCATATGTAACCTTTGATAATAGAGGAACTGCTTTGTGCGGAATTGAAGAAGCATATAATCAAGGAGAGATAGATTGGAAAAAGCCTGTTTCTTGTCATTTATACCCAGTAAGAGTTCAAGATTATTCTGAATTTTCTGCTGTGAATTACCATCATTGGGAAATTTGCGATGATGCCTGTACTCTTGGAAAAGAACTTCAAGTACCTGTCTACAAATTTGTTAAACAAGCCTTAATAAGAAAATTTGGTGAAGACTGGTTTGGGGAACTAGAAAAAGTTGCGGATAAATTAAATAAATAACTTAGCCTTTTTCCATACATAAGCAGCCAAGACGCTTCCAAGATCCATATTCCATAATTAGAAAATATGCATTTTCAATAAGGGAAGATTAATATGTGGTTTTTCTCTATCAATCTATTTTAAAGCCTCCAACTAGTACAAAAAATACTCAATTCTCTTCATTATTTTAGTTGATTTTTATGACTAATTTTGATTAAACATCTTAATATCAATAAATTAAGTTATTGTTTAATTATTTAAAACCTAATTAATCATGAAAAGATCTTTTAGTTATTTCAAGAAAACATTTACAAGTTTCACATTTATTTCTTTGGTTATTCTGTTAAATCTTACCGGATGTAAAGACGAGAAAAGCAATGAAGAAATCATTGTTTTAACCGAAGAGAAAGCTAAAGTAGAAAAGCCTGAACCTGGAATTGTTGAAGTTGTTACAGAAAATATGGATTTTAAAATGCCAAAATCGATTCCTTCTGGCTGGACCACTTTTAAGTATCGTAACCAATCTAAAGACACTCATTTTCTTATCCTAGAAAAATATCCTGAAGGAAAATCCATCTCAGATGCCAAAAAAGAAATAATACCGATATTTCAGAGCGCTATGGATTCGATATTCGTAGGTAAAAAAGAGGCTGGAATGGCCGAGTTTGCTAAATTCCCGGAATGGTTTCATCAAATCCAATTTACAGGGGGAACAGGATTAATCGCCCCTGGGAAAATAGCACAAACCACACTTAACTTAGAACCTGGAAAGTATTTAGTAGAGTGTTATGTAAAAATGAATAATGGTATGTTCCATTCTTATATGGGGATGATAACAGAATTGGAGGTGACAACTACAGAAAATGAAAAGGTTGCTCCCACCCCAACTTCAGAAATAAGTATTTCTAGCGCCAAAGGAATAGAATTCGACAAAAACATAAATTCGGGAAGACAAATATTTAAGATCGATTTTAAAGATCAAAAAGTATATCCAAATTTTCTTGGTCATGACCTGCATTTGGTGAAAATCTCTAAAGGAACAGATATTAAGACTTTGGAAAGTTGGATTAATTGGCTGGAACCAAAAGGACTCATCTCTCCAGTACCACAAGGCTTTGAATTTCTAGGCGGCGTTCAAGATTTACCAGCAGGACATTCTGGGTACTTTTCAGTTAATTTGGATGAAGGTGACTATGCATTTATAGCTGAAATCCCGGATGCATCCAAATTTAATATGTTGAAAGAATTTAAAGTAGGAAAGAAAGATCTTGCATCCAATTAAAGAGCTAAATGTTAAATTAAGGTTTAACAAGCTAATTATAAGTTAATTATAATCATTGGTTATATTTTCTGTTGTATATTTAAATTAATATACTGCCCTACAATTTTAGCATTACTTATCCCCTCAATTGTTTTTTGACCTTCTAAAATATAAACGTGCTTAGATTTTTTTAAATGGGCTTCTCATTTATGGAGACTAAATACCCTGCTATTTATCGATTAACTTCGATATTTAAAAAGATCTAACCGTTTTATTTTAAAATTCCCACTAATTTTAGTCATTATTTACAAAGGATATCCATTTTATTTCTTCAGGATCTAGACCAAAAATCTGTTAAAATAATTCTTATAAATAAGCAATTGTTAATAGCTGCAAAACAAGCTTGTATAGGTCTATTTTAAAGGGATTTCCTAATAATACACTGTCTCAAGTTCATTTTTAAAAACAAATCCTATTTAATTGATTTCCAATTTGTTAAGTCAAAAATTTAGCATTATTTTAAGAATTCAAAAATAGGCCAGTGTTAAAAACTTTGTTGAAAACGTTTGCCCATTTTCCTTTCAAAATCTAATAGATTTTTCAATATTTGTTTGAACGAGTATTTCACGTTTAGATCACTATAAAAAAACCTCAATTCTATGGCACAACTTGAACCAATTTTACAAGAGAACAAAGACCGTTTTGTAATCTTTCCAATTAAACATCACGATATTTGGGATTGGTATAAAAAGATGGAAGCCAGTTTTTGGACTGCTGAAGAGATTGATCTTCATCAAGACCTTTCAGACTGGAATAACAAGTTGAATGCAGATGAGCGTTATTTTATTAAACATATTCTTGCGTTTTTTGCCGCTTCAGATGGAATTGTAAATGAAAATCTTGCTGAGAATTTCGTTAATGAAGTTCAGTATGCAGAAGCAAAATTCTTTTATGGTTTCCAGATCATGATGGAGAACATTCATTCTGAAACCTACTCGCTTCTTATAGATACGTATGTAAAAGATGAAAAAGAAAAAGACCAGCTGTTTCATGCTATAGAGACTTTTCCTGCAATCAAGAAAAAAGCAGATTGGGCTTTACAATGGATAGAATCTGATTCTTTTGCTGAAAGATTGATAGCTTTTGCTGCGGTAGAAGGAATTTTCTTCTCTGGCGCATTCTGTTCTATCTTCTGGTTGAAAAAACGTGGATTGATGCCTGGATTAACTTTTTCTAACGAATTAATTTCTCGTGACGAAGGTGTACACTGTGACTTTGCAGTGCATTTACACCAAAATCACATTATAAATAAAGTGCCTAAAGACCGTATTCGCCAAATACTTACCGATGCTTTAACTATAGAGCGTGAATTTATCACCGAATCTTTACCAGCAAGTCTTATTGGTATGAATGCCAAATTAATGACGGAATATCTGGAATTTGTTGCAGATAGATTGTTAGTAGAATTTGGGTGTGAAAAAGAGTATGGTAGTGCAAATCCATTCGACTTTATGGATATGATCAACCTACAAGGAAAAACAAACTTCTTTGAGAAACGTGTAGGAGAATACCAAAAAGCAGGTGTGATGAATAAAGACAAAGACACCGATAAAATAAGTTTTGACGCTGACTTTTAAATAAGCGTTTTTTATATTAGATACGATCGTGCCCCCCATCGCGATTGTATTTAATATGTTTTTAACCCATAAAATTTTCGAATAACCGAGTTTGAGAAACCCCAATCTTCTCAACTTCCACTTTTCGGCTAATATAAATTTCTGTTTGTATGCTATGAACCCTCATAATATACAAGCCCATTAAAACCATAAGCCAATGTATGTATTAAAAAGAGACGGCCATAAGGAGCCCGTTATGTTCGACAAGATAACTGCCAGAATTAAAAAACTTTGTTATGGCTTAAATGAATTGGTGGATCCGCTTAAGGTTGCAATGCGTGTTATTGAAGGATTGTATGATGGGGTTACTACAAGTGAATTGGATAACTTGGCGGCAGAGGTTTCTGCAACCATGACCACTTCTCATCCAGATTATGCGAAACTTGCTGCAAGAATTTCTGTATCTAACCTGCACAAGAATACCAAGAAAACATTTTCTGAAGTGATGACAGATCTTCATGAATATGTAAATCCTAGAACCGGAAAAAAAGCTCCGCTTTTAGCAGATGAAGTACAAAAAGTGATTCAGGAGAATAAAGAATTACTGGATTCAACAATTATTTACAATAGAGATTTCAATTACGATTACTTCGGATTTAAAACCTTAGAACGTTCTTATTTATTAAAATTAAATGGGAAAATAGCAGAGCGCCCACAACATATGTTGATGCGTGTTTCTATTGGAATTCATATAGATGACATCGACGCGGCGATAGAAACTTACGACTTGATGTCTAAAAAGTTCTTTACGCATGCAACGCCAACATTATTCAACTCTGGAACACCAAAACCACAAATGTCTTCTTGTTTCTTATTAACAATGAAAGATGATAGTATAGATGGTATTTACGATACGTTGAAGCAAACCGCTAAGATCTCACAATCTGCCGGTGGAATTGGATTATCTATTCACAATGTACGTGCTACAGGATCTTATATTTCTGGAACTAACGGAACTTCCAACGGAATCGTTCCTATGCTTCGAGTATTTAACGATACCGCGAGATATGTAGATCAAGGTGGTGGAAAACGTAAAGGTTCGTTTGCAATGTATGTAGAACCATGGCATGCAGATATCTTCGATTTCTTAGATCTTAAAAAGAATCACGGAAAAGAGGAAATGCGTGCAAGAGATCTTTTCTATGCCATGTGGATCCCAGATCTTTTCATGCAACGTGTAGAGAAAGATGAGAATTGGACATTGATGTGCCCTAATGAATGCCCAGGCCTTTTTGATATTTATGGAGATGAGTTTGAAGCATTATATCATAAATACGAAGCAGAAGGAAAAGGTAGAAAATCTATCAAAGCTCGTGAGTTATGGGAGAAAATCCTAGAATCTCAAATTGAAACTGGAACTCCGTATATGTTGTATAAAGATGCAGCAAACAGAAAATCCAATCAGAAAAACCTTGGAACTATTAGATCTTCCAACCTCTGTACAGAGATCATGGAATACACTAGTCCAGATGAAGTTGCGGTATGTAACCTAGCTTCTATCGCATTGCCTATGTTTATTAAAGGCAATGAATTCGATCACAAAGAACTTTATAAGATCACCAAACGAGTGATAAAGAATTTAAACAAGGTAATAGACAGAAACTACTACCCTGTTAAAGAAGCAGAAAATTCTAATGTACGTCACCGTCCTGTTGGATTGGGTGTGCAAGGATTAGCAGATGCTTTCATAAAATTAAGAATGCCATTTACCAGTGACGAGGCGAAAGCTTTGAATCAGGAAATATTCGAAACTCTTTATTTCGCATCGGTTACAGCTTCTATGGAATTAGCTATTGAAGAAGGACCATATTCTACCTACGAAGGATCTCCAATTAGTAAAGGAGAATTCCAGTACAACATGTGGGGAATTAAAGATGAAGATCTAAGCGGACGATGGGATTGGGCTAAATTGCGCAAGCAAGTGATGAAAAATGGAGTTAGAAACTCGCTGTTAATGGCACCAATGCCTACAGCATCCACTTCTCAGATCCTTGGAAATAATGAAGCTTTCGAGCCTTATACTTCTAACATCTATACCAGAAGAGTACTTTCAGGAGAATTCATAGTTGTCAACAAACACCTATTGGAAGACCTTGTAGAGCGTAATCTTTGGACAGAAGATGTGAAAAACGCTATTTTACGTGCTAATGGATCTGTACAAGGAATAGATATTATTCCACAAGATCTTAAGGAATTATATAAAACGGTTTGGGAATTAAGCATGAAAGACATTATAGACATGTCTAGACAACGTGGATATTTCATAGATCAGTCACAATCGCTTAACCTGTTCATGGAAAATGCAAACAACAGCAAGTTAACTTCAATGCACTTTTATGCATGGAAAAGCGGACTTAAAACTGGAATGTATTACCTAAGAACTAAGAGTGCTGTAGATGCTATTAAATTCACCCTTTCTAAGGAAACTAAGAAAGAACCGGTATTAGAGTCTTATGCAGAATTAGCGCAGCCAGATGAAGTTGTTGCTCCGGTAAAAGCGGCAGTGCAACCAACACCACAACCAGTACAGGTAGCTGTAGAAGGAGATGCACTTTCTCCAGACGAGTTAAAAGCACTTATTGCTCAGGCCAAGGAAGCTGAAGGCGATGATTGCCTAATGTGCGGTTCTTAAAAATTAAATTTACCCCGACTATTAAATAGTCATCATTAACAAAAGGGAAGTATTCGCAAGTTTACTTCCCTTTTTTATTACTTTTGATATCGGTGGATTGGGCGTTACCCTTCGGGTCGGGCTTTCGCTACTCGCTTCCCGAAAAATCGGGAGAGCTCAAACAAATAGCTCAATCCCTAACGCAAACCTAACAACATGATGAATTGGGAACAACTTCTATCTTTAAAGAGATATGGAGATACTAATAAAAGATTAAGAAAAGAGCAAAATGAAACCCGTTTAGGTTTCGAAGTAGATTACGATCGCATAATTTTCTCTTCAGCATTTAGAAGTCTACAGGATAAAACGCAAGTAATTCCGCTTTCAAAAACAGACTTTGTTCATACTCGCTTAACTCACAGTTTAGAAGTATCTGTTGTTGGAAGGTCTTTAGGAAGACTTGCCGGACAAAAGATCTTGGAAAAACATCCCCAACTTAAGGAAACACACGGTTACCAAATGAATGATTTTGGAGCTATTGTTGCCGCATCATGTTTAGCGCATGATATTGGAAACCCCCCATTTGGCCATTCCGGAGAAAAAGCCATTGGTGAATACTTTAGTCTTGGAAATGGGAAACGCTTCAAAGATCAGCTTTCAGATAAAGAATTTCAGGATCTTATAAAATTTGAAGGAAATGCGAACGGCTTCAAAATACTTACCGAGAACAGACCAGGAATAGAAGGTGGATTACGTTTATCTTATGCAACTTTAGGAGCTTTTATAAAATATCCAAAGGAATCCCTTCCACATAAACCCACAAAAAATATTGGCGATAAGAAGTTTGGTGTTTTTCAGTCTGAAAAAGAAATATTTGAAGAGATCGCAGAAGAATTAGGTCTTAAAAATGTGAGAAATGGAGAATTCACAGCCTATTCTCGCCATCCTTTAGCATTTCTAGTGGAAGCAGCAGATGACATTTGCTACACCATCATCGATTTTGAGGACGGTATTAACCTTGGATTGATAGATGAGGAATATGCTTTAGAATATTTAATTAAGCTCGTAAAGAGCAGTATAAACACTTCTAAATATAATTCACTTACAAGTACCGCAGACAGATTAAGCTATTTAAGAGCATTAGCGATAAACACCTTGATCACAGAAGCGGTTGCTATTTTTCTGGAAAACGAGGAAGCAATTCTAAAAGGAGAATTTCATGAAGCTTTATTTGATAAAAGCAGTTATGAAGCCCAGATCAAGGACATCATCAAGATCTCTGTAGAACGGATTTATCAAAGTGAAGAAGTGATCAATAAAGAGATCGCTGGGTACAAAATGCTTTCTCATCTGTTAGACACGTATACCGAAGCTTTTCTTCCAGAATCTGCGGCTTTAGAAGATTCTAATTACAATAATCTAATTAGAAAATCGGTTCCAAAATTAAAAATTCAAGAAGATCAATCTGTTTACGAAACCTTGATGCAGCTATGTTCTTACACCGCATCACTGACAGATGGCATCACAGTGGCTTCTTTTGAAAAATATAAAGGTTTAAAAATTTAATTCTTGCTTGGCTTATGAAAATCCATAACTATGAGATCAGGGTGGAATGGACTGGGAATCTTGGAAAAGGAACTCTAGATTATAAGGCTTTCAACAGAGATCATATAGTTTCCGGAGAAAACAAAGCAGCCCAGATTCAAGGCTCTTCAGACCCATCTTTTTTAGGAGATAATAAAAGATATAACCCGGAAGAACTCTTGGTGTCTTCAATTTCATCCTGCCACATGCTCTGGTATCTACATCTTTGTGCGGTTAACAAGATCGTTGTTCTAAGCTATATGGATAAAGCTACAGGAGTTATGGAGGAAACGAAAAATGGTAGTGGAAAGTTCAAGGAAGTAACCTTAAATCCTCAAATAACTTTGGAAAATATTGAGATGAAGGAGAAAGCTGAAGAGTTACATACTGAAGCTAATAAAATGTGCTTTATAGCGAATTCCTGTAATTTCCCTATTCAACATCGCCCACAATTCAACATTATAAATTAATTATCCCTTAGAATTCATACATCACACCTACACCAAGTAATTGCTTGAACTGAATTTTTGGGCCAAGCGTCTCCAAAGTACCATCGTCATTGGTGTCTTCTTTGAATTTTACATCGTCATCGTAAATAAGATGAGACCCTATATTAGCTTTTACAAACTCGTTAACCACCAAATTCAATTTCAATTCCCAGTCTACATCTATGTTTCCAAACTTATTAAGATAATCTGTATAAAAACTTACCTGATTTTCCAGGTTTACATTGGTAAAAACCTCTTTACTAAAATTGTTTGTTACCAATATCCCAACTTCTGTGCGCACATTTTCCCCTCTGGTAATAATATTTCCAATGCTATCTCTTACAGCTGGAGTTACACCAAACATACCTTCATCTGCCAACCTTTGGTCTAAAACAAAAGTAGATTTATCTGTTAAAGGAGATAGATAAACGGTAAGATCTTCCTTAGGCGCAGAATACTCTGCTCCTACTCCCAAAAACACATATCCGGGAGCCATAAAACTGGAGATCGATTTATCCCTTTGCGGGTATTTATAACCGTTTGCAAACTGTGTTTTAAAATTGAATTTTGCAGAATACCTGAAATTTGAAGTGGAATCTCGTCTATAACCATAGGTAGAATTCAAGGAGATCTCATCATCTGTTTTTCTCACCTTTCTTCCATCTTGAGCATTAATTCCATATCTAATAGTTGCGTTTGTTTTCCAAAGCAAAAGATTTTTCTGAAATTTCCTTTCGAAATTCCCATAAAACAAGGCAGAAATTGAATTGTTCCCACCAGCATTCCAATTCACAAATGCTACTTCATTCATATTAACCCCAACAGAATTTTTTTTAGACCACATCATTAACATGTCTTGACTATCTTCTTTGATAGAATCTGTCTTTGTACTATCTACCGAAGTAGTGTCTGATATGGTTCTTGGCCAAGAATTAGCAAAAGAGCTTGAAGCCGATAGAATAAAAATAAATAAAATGGGTAGAATTGGATTAAATCTCATTGTAATCTATAATACTATGCTTTTAAAAATACATTAATGCTATGGGCTATACTTGTAACGTCTAATTTCACAATTTCATATAATTCCATCATATTTCCTTGCTCCACGAATTCATCTGGAATTCCCAAACATCTAATCTGGCTGGTATAATTGTGCTTCGCGATAAACTCTAAAACCGCGCTTCCAAATCCCCCAGATATAGCTCCTTCCTCCACGGTTATCACTTTTTTAAATTTGGAGAACAATTTGTGCAGCATAACTTCATCTAATGGTTTTACAAATCCCGCATCATAATGAGCTACTTTTTCTTCCATTCCCAAAGAGGCGATCGCTAATTTAACATTTTCAGCAATACTTCCAATACTAATTACTGCTAAGTCTGTTCCTTCACTTAGCAATTCTCCTTTCCCTATTTCAAGTTTTCTGAATTCCTGCTTCCAGTCTAATCGCACTCCCCTTCCACGAGGATAACGTATTACTAATGGGTGTTTTAAGTTTATTTGGGAGGTGTATAATAAGTTGCGTAATTCCACCTCATCTCTAGGTGCAGCGATTATTAAATTAGGGATACATCTTAAAAAAGCGATATCAAAAACCCCATGATGTGTAGCTCCATCTTCCCCCACCAATCCTGCTCTATCTAAGCAAAAGATCACAGGTAGATCCTGCAAAGCAACATCATGGATCACTTGATCGTAAGCGCGTTGGAGAAAAGTGGAATAAATAGCACAGTATACTATAAACCCCTGAGTAGCCATCCCGGCCGATAAGGTTACCGCATGTTGTTCTGCAATTCCCACATCGAAAGCTCTTTCCGGAAAAGCTTCCATCATATATTTCAAGGAACTTCCTGTTGGCATTGCCGGAGTGATCCCTATTATTTTTTCATTCTTTTCAGCTAACTCTACTAAAGTTAACCCAAAAACATCCTGATATTTTAAAGGCAATCCTTCAGAATTAGATGGTAATAATTCCCCCGTATCTGCAATAAATTTTCCTGGAGCATGATATTTCACCTGATTTTCTTCTGCCTTTTGCAAGCCTTTGCCTTTAGTGGTGATTACATGCAGAAATTTTGGGCCTTGTATTTTCTTCAGTTCTTCAAAGACCTCTAATAATCCTTGAATATCATGACCATCTACCGGGCCAAAATAATTAAAGTTCAAGGCTTCTATAATATTGTCTTGTTGTGGCTTATGCCCCACTTTGGCTTTGGTAAGATATTGCTTTAATGCGCCCACACTTGGATCTATCCCAATTGCGTTGTCATTTAAGATCACCAATAAATTGGCATTACTCACTCCAGCATGATTTAAGCCTTCAAAAGCCATCCCGCTTGCAATAGAGGCATCTCCAATTACTGCAATATGTTGTTTGGAGAATTCTCCTTTTAAATTAGAAGCTATCGCCATTCCTAAGGCAGCAGAAATAGATGTTGAAGAATGTCCAACTCCAAATGTGTCGTATTCGCTTTCAGATCTTTTAGGGAAACCGCTTAATCCATTTAATTGTCTGTTGGTATGAAATATGTCTCTCCTTCCAGTAAGTATCTTATGCCCATATGCTTGGTGACCTACATCCCAAACCAAGAGGTCTTCGGGAGTATTAAAAGCATAATGAAGAGCAATTGTAAGCTCTACCACACCTAAACTGGCACCTAAATGCCCCTCTTTAGTGGCCACGATATCTATGATGAATTTCCGAAGTTCCTTTGCCAGAACAGGTAATTCTTCAGTAGAAAGTTTGCGTAGATCTAAAGGGGAATCAATATTTTTTAAAATACTTTTTTCCATGGAAAGCAAAGGTACATTTTGAAATTGTATTTTTGGATATGGATTTAATTTTTGACGATGCCTATTTTATGCGAAAAGCCTTAGACGAGGCTAATTACGCCTACGAAAAAGGTGAAATCCCTGTTGGAGTAGTAATTGTAATAAAACAGCAGATCATCGCGCGAGGGCACAACCTTACCGAAATGCTAAATGATGTAACTGCTCATGCCGAAATGCAGGCAATTACCGCTGCTGCTAATTTTTTAGGCGGAAAATACCTGAAGGATTGCACGATGTATGTAACCTTAGAGCCTTGCCAAATGTGTGCGGGAGCATTGTATTGGAGTCAGCTTTCTAATTTGGTTTTCGCAGCATCAGACCATGAACGTGGTTATAGAAAATTTGGTGGGCAACTGCACCCTAAAACCAAAGTGAAAAATGGAATTATGGAAGAAGAGGCCTCTAAACTTTTAAAACGATTTTTTATTGAACGCAGGAATTTGAACTAATCAAAGGAATTTAGTTAAAAGCAAAAATCAATGCGAATTGCTTTAACCATACTAATTGGGCTACATGGAATGATCCATTTAATTGGGTTTTTGAAAGCTTTTGGCATTTTTCAATTTGATGCAATATCACAACCCGTTTCCAAAACTCTCGGAGTCTTATTCTTAGTAGCCTTTTTCTTTTTCGCAGTAACTGCCAATTTATTTTTTAGAAGACATGATTATTGGTGGATAATTGGCTTATTGGCTGTTCTTATTTCTCAATTTCTGATCATCTCTTTTTGGAAAGATACAGGATTTGGCAGTATTTTAAATCTAGTCATTCTTACAGCATCAATTATAGGGTATTCTACAAATAGCTTTAAGGAAAAGGTACATGCCGAAACAGCCAAGATGTTATCATATATAGATACTTCAGAGAAAAAGAGCGTCTCAAAACAAATAATCGCAGATCTTCCAAGCCCTGTTCAAAAATGGCTCTTAAATAATGGCAGCCTTGGAAAAGAAAATATAAGCAGCGTTTTCTTAAAGCAAGACTTGCAAATTCTTATGAAGCCTGAACAGAAACAATGGAGCACTGCAAAAGCTAAACAATATTTCACAATAGATCCACCTGCCTTTAATTGGTGCGTAAACTTAGAAATGAAACCTTGGATAAAACTAGTAGGGAGAGATAAATTTGAGAAGGGAAAAGGTGAAATGGAGATAAAGTTATTGTCCCTTTTTCCTATTGTTAACTCAAGGAACGATGAGAAGATCAATCAGGCAAGTTTACAGCGATATTTAGCCGAAATCGTTTGGTTTCCATCTGCTGTCTTTAGCTCCTATATCAGTTGGGAATCGATTGATGAAAATTCTGCTAGAGCAACAATGAGGTATAATGGAACTGAAGGCTCCGGTGTATTTCATTTTGACGAAATGGGTGATTTCAAAAAGTTTATAGCAATGCGCTACAAGGATACTACGCTTACAGAATGGGTTGTGAATGCTACCAAAACCGAATTAAGAAACGGAATAAAAATACCTGTGGAATGCAATGCAGCTTGGAAGTTAGAAGATGGCTATTGGACATGGTTAAAAATTAAAATAACACACATAGAATACAACCTGAAATAAGACCAGCCACTAACACATTCGCAATACAATTATTTTATATGGAGAGGGAAGTTTTAAAGCTTCAGGTGTAGTAATAAAAACGAAGAGGAAATAAGTAAACTAACTTATTTCCTCTTCGTTTTATCTGCTTTATTAATTGCAGAATGCCTTTAAAGCAATTCTGAAATTCTGATTTCTTGATATTTAACTAACCACCTTTTTAGCTTCTTCAGGAATATCCCACATATCTTCTAACTCTTCTAAAGTTTTCCCTTTTGTTTCAGGGATATATTTATAGGTAAAGAATATAATTCCTAAAATGAATATTGAAAAGATGAAATAAGGCAAGGATCCATTCCAGAAATCACCTTCGTTCAATTTACTTTCAGCAACCATAGGGAAAGATTGAGTCACTAAATAGTTTGCGGCCCACTGCGCTGCAACTGCTATAGACATAGCTGCACTTCTTATATTATTCGGGAACATTTCTGAAAGTATTACCCAAACTACAGGCCCCATAGACATTGCAAAGGACGCAATGAATAATAACACCCCAACCAAAGATAATATACCAACAGAATTCGTCATTAAAGTGGTTCCTAATAATATAAATCCAGCTAACATCCCTACTGCACCTATGTATAAAAGTGGCTTTCTACCAAACCTGTCTACCGTTGCCATTGCGACAAAAGTGAATACCAAATTTATCCCTGCTAATAAAACCTGTTGAAGCAACACGTCTTCTTTTCCAAAACCTAAGGCTTTTTCGAAGATATCGGCTCCATAATAAAGCACTGCATTAATTCCGGTGAATTGTTGCAACATAGATAGCACAGTTCCTATAGCGATTATCGCAAAAACACCTTTAGCAAAAATACTCAGCTTCAATTTGTTCTTATCTTTCTGAAGAGATTTCTCTATCTCTATAATTTCATTTTCTGCGATCTCCGCCCCATGAATTCTGGTTAGTACTTTTAAAGCATCAGCTCTTAAACCTTTCATAGCAAGCCAACGCGGACTTTTAGGAACAAAGAATAATAAGACTAAAAATGATAAACTAGGAATAAGTTCAGACCAAAACATCATTCTCCATCCAGACTGTATATTTTCTGCTTCTGTAGCGCTATTTCCAATAAAATAGGTCGCTAAAAAGACCACGAAAAACCCTACCACTATCGCTAGTTGATAATAGGTTACCAAGGTTCCTCTTATTTTTGCAGGAGCAATTTCTGCTATATAGGTAGGAGCATTCATAGATGCAATTCCAATTCCTAAACCTCCAATGATTCTAAAAACCACTAATAAGCTTACAGATTCCGGCAGAAATGCCGGCAAACCTGAACCCCATGCGGAAAGAGAAAATAAAACTGCAGAAATGATCAACGAATATTTTCTACCAATTCCTTTACTTAATGGCCCCGATACAATGGCACCAACAAAACATCCTATTAATGCGCTTCCAACTACCCAACCTTTCATCCCTGCATCCAAATCGAAATACTGACTGAAATAATATTGAGATCCATTAATTACACCGGTGTCATATCCAAAGAGCAATCCCCCTAAGGCAGAAACGATAGTGATTAAAATTAGAAATGTTTGGTTTTTCATTGTTGAGGAATTTGTTGGTAATATATTTTTATAATTTGGTAACCTTAATGTAATCTACGTAAAGTTTTTGAGGCAATGCAGAATCATCCACAACTGCACCTCCTAAATTTCCACCAATCGCAAGATTGATCAAAAAATAAAAGGGCTTTCTAAAGGGGTAATGCTTATCATTATACTCTTCTGGAACAAATGTATACAACAAAGCATCATCTACATAAAATTTAATGTTGTCCTTGCTCCAATCTGCCTTAAAAATATGATAACCCACCTCGATTCCAGGGATCATAGTTTTTTTAGTATTAATGGTATTGCCATGACTTGCAGGAGTATGCAAAGAAGTGAAAACCTTCCCTGGTTCCTTACCAACATATTCCATAATATCTATTTCCCCAGAAGCTGGCCAACCTACCTCATTAACATCTGCACCCAGCATCCATAATGCAGGCCAAAATCCTTTAGCTGTTGCTAATTTAGCCCTTACCTCAATACTTCCATATTGAAACTCGATTTTATTTTTGGTGTTGATTTTCCCTGAGAAATATTGATCTCCTTTTTTAACAGCAGTAATTACAAGATTTCCATCTTCTACCTTAACATAATCCCTATTATAGGTTTGAAGTTCATTATTACCCCAACCACATAGATCTGGGCAACCATTTCCTTCTTCGTAACTCCAATAATCCATATTCAAAGAGTCACCATCAAAATTATCCTGAAAGATCTTGGGGGCACAAGAGGTAAAAAACAAGACGCTTATAACGAAAATGGAAACTTTATAATTCATAAAAGGACAATTTCTAATTCTTAAAAGTAAACTCGGCAGCCTTTAATTCTTTGGAGTTACCTCCAACAAATATATTAAAATCACCAACTTCTGCTTCCCAAATCCTATTGGCAGTATAGAATTCTAACATTTTTTTAGTGATCTTAAAACTCACTGTTTTCGTTTCTCCCGGCTCCAGATCTATTAGCTGAAAGCCTTTCAACTCCTTTACAGGTCTTGTTCTGCTCCCAATAATATCCTGAAGATACAATTGCACCACTTCTCTACCTTTTACTTTACCAGTATTCTTTATTGTGATACTTGCTTCTAAATCCTTTTCTGAATTCATTTCTACTCCTGAAAGTGATACATCTCCATATTCAAATTGCGTGTAGCTTAATCCGTATCCAAAAGGGTACAATGCATCTTTCTTGACATCGGTATAATGAGAATAGGTAACATGTTGATCATTTGAAGGTCTTCCTGTATTTTTCTGATTGTAGTATAAAGGTTCCTGTCCTACCAGTCTAGGAAATGATACCGGTAATTTCCCTGACGGATTGTACTTTCCGAATAACACATCTGCAATCGCATTTCCACTTTCCGTTCCCAATTGCCATGCTACAACTATAGCAGGAAGATTTTCTGAAGCCCAAGAGATCTCCATAGGTCTTCCGTTAATAAGCACTAAAACTATATTGCTATTTACCTTTTTAATTTCTTCTAAAAGTTCTTGCTGAAGCCCCGCTAATCCAATTTTTGCCTGACTTCTTCCTTCACCTGCCTGAAATGCATCTTCTCCCAATACCATTACCACCAACTCTGAATTCTTAGCTAAGTCTATAGCTTCCTTAAATCCGGATCTGTCAGTTTTATTGATCTCCAAAGGCAATAAGAAGGCTCGTTCGCTTGTTCCCAAGGAAGTTCCTAAGGAATAATTCACCTTGGTGTTTTTCCCAACTGCATTTTTAATTCCTTCTACTACAGATACTGCAGAATTTGCTTCTCCCTGCGCTCTCCAATTTCCAATTGGTGCATCCTTATCATTTGCCAAAGGACCTATAACAGCAATAGTTTTTACTGAAGTTTTAATTGGCAACAGCTCTTGTTCGTTTTTAAGAAGCACAATAGATTTTGCAGCAATTTCTCGTGCTGCTTTTCTGTGCTCTTCATAAGAAATATTCTTTTTAACCTCCGGATTTGAATATTTATAAGGATCCTCAAATAGTCCTAATTTAAACTTAACTCTTAGTACACGCCTAACAGCATCATCTACCATTGCTATATCTACGGTTCCCTCAATTACTAATTCTTCAAGACTAGATTCATAAGCGCCACCTTCCATATCCATATCACTACCTGCATTAATAGCTATTTGTGAAGCTTGCTTTTTATCTTTGGCAAATCCATGGTAGATCATTTCCGTGATAGAACCCCAGTCTGATACCATAAAACCTTTCCAGTCCCATTCTCCTTTTAAAATATCTCTTTGCAGATATTTATTTCCTGTGGAAGGGATTCCATCGATCTCATTAAAAGAGTTCATAAAAGTTGCTACTCCTGCTTCAGCCGCCGCTTTAAAAGGAGGAAGTATTGTATTATGAAGTTCATTTTCACCTAAATGCACAGTATTATAATCTCTACCGGCTTCAGCAAAACCATAACCTGCAAAATGCTTAGCAGTGGCTGCGATGGTTAACTGATTGGAAAGATCGTCACCCTGATATCCTTTAATTTTAGCTACTCCCACAACCGAAGTTAGATAAGGATCTTCCCCGGAACCTTCCATTATTCTACCCCAACGTGCGTCTCTGGAAACATCTATCATTGGTGAAAAAGTCCAATTAATTCCTTCTGCAACAGATTCTATAGCTGCAATTCTAGCAGAAAGTTCCATAGCTTCTAAATCCCAACTGGCTGTTTCACCAAGTGGCACAGGAAAAATAGTTTTATATCCATGAATTACATCGTAACCAAAGATTAACGGGATCTTCATTCTGGAGTTATCCACAATGAGTTTTTGTGCCTCTCGGGTAGCATCTACAGAAAGTACATTTAACATAGAACCTACCAATCCATTTTTAAGATTGGTTTCTTTTTGTTTACTGTCCAATTCTGAAGCAGGACCCGTAAGATCCCAACTACCATTGTATTGCACTAATTGTCCGACTTTCTCTTTTAAGGTCATTAAGGACAACACAGAATCTACCTTTGTCTCTATATTTTCAATAGAGCTAGGGATTTTAGAATTCTGACTAAGTGCTGAAGCACAACTTAATAAGAGAATAAGTATTTGTAAGGGTTTCTTTCTCATTTTTGTCAAATAAATATCTGGAGGAAATAATTTCCTCCAGATAATTTTGGCTAATTATATAAACTTATTGGTAAACTTTTATGTAATCTATTTCCATCGACGATTCTTGAAAATCATCTCCAATAGCTCCACCAAAGGTTCCACCCATGGCAACATTTAAGATCAAGAAGAAGTCTTTATTAAATGGCGAATCTGCATTGTTCTCATACATATGAAAAACCTCACCATCTACCAAAAACCAAATTCTTTCTGCAGACCATTCTACCGTATAAATATGAAATTCTGTACTTGCATTTTCAATCACTGTAGCGCCTGTATCTGCATTTGCTCCCGATCTTTCAGGATAATGTAATGCTCCATGGATGGTGTTTTGGCTGTTACCAGTATGTTCCATAATGTCGATTTCACCAGTCTCAGGCCATCCAACTTCATTAAAATTTGATCCTAACAGCCAGATCGCAGGCCAAGTTCCAGCACCTGCTGGTAATTTTGCTCTAGCTTCAATTCTACCATAAGTGAATTCAAACTTATCTTGAGTTGTAATTCTGGACGAAGTATAATCAAAACCACTTTCAGATTCTCTTTTTGCAGTAATAAGCAAATTACCATCTATAATAGATGTGTTAGAATCTGTATAATATTGTTTTTCATCATTCCCCCAGCCATTATTATTTCCAATTTCAAAATTCCATGTATTGGTATCTAAAGATGTAGCGTTTTGATAATCTGACTCCCATAATAGAGTATCAAAATCAGATTCAAATCCTGTTTCTTCACCTCCACCGGTTTCGGCATTTTGAAGGTCGTAGGAAAGAGTCGTGAATTTAACATACCATGCAAGTGCAGGATTATTTCCCATTACTGCTCTAACATACATACTGTTTTCATCTATACTCAATATTTCATAAGAGCTTGCTCCAATGTAATAACTCATAAAACCAGCATTAGAATAATCTATTTGCGTACCTCTAGAAGTTGCAATTCCTGAACTTGCAGGAGATAAAGTGGCATTTCTAACTCCGCTCGTATCAAAATCTATACATTGGTCTCCACTTCCTGTTGGCCCACCAAATTGTCCCACATAATCTACGTTGAAGAAGGTTTGTCCATTATTATTTAATTCATAAGTCAGGTTATCTTCCCCTGTTGTGCTATATGTTAAAACGTCTGTATAAAAACAACTACTAGCCTCTGTACCCGCTTTTTCAAAAGGAGCCGCTTGATAATAAATAGGAGAATCAAAACCATCTCCAGAAGAAGGACCAACACCCAAATGACCCGGTAAATAAGAGGCTACATACCATTTTTTGGAACTACCACCTGTTAAGAATTGTTTAGTTTCAGGGTCTGAGAAATCACTTTGAACTTCAATTTCTATAGCTCTAGAACTACTAATACCACCTGTTCCATATGCGATCACGTTTACCAAATAGGTATTTAATCCGTTTTTACTGAAACGTTTAGTAAAAGTTCCATCTAAGGTAGAACCTGTTGTGCCATCTCCAAAATTAAACTGATAAGAGATCGCATTATCTGCTGATACCGTAAATTCTACGATCCCAGAACCATCTGTGCTAATATCTGTATTAACTAAGATATTGGAGGGTACCATCATTGATTCCAAACCAAGATCATCTTCCTGACAACTTGAAAATAAGAGGGCAATTGCCAATAAGCTAAAAATTATTCTATAGTATTTCATAGTTTATTTTTTTCTATTTCTGTTCGATATCATCTATGTAGAAAGTCCCAGCACTAGTACCAGCAAAATCTAAGAAAAGAGATATATTATCATATTCACCTACCGCTACAAAAGCTTCACCTACTCCTTGATTCCCATCTATATAACTCTTTCTGGCGTTATTAAAGTCAAAACTCAAAACTTCCCATCCTGTTCCACCATGATTCACTTCCACTTCATTAGCTCGCTCTCCATTTATACCAGTTTCTAGTTTAAGTGCTACTGGATATGCAGTTTCAGAGAAAACCTTCATAGTTATGGTTTTATTGGTTCCAGAAAAATCTATTGCTTCATCAAGCATAAAGGATAAAGCTTCATATGCAACCCCTGTATTAGTCACCGCACCAACTTTTGTGTCTGTAGCATTGATCCCAGATTGCTTAGGGTTCGTTACAACTTCAAAAGCAACACTATTAGCTCCAGTAGTATAAGTGACAGGCCCATCAAAAGTTGCGGGTAATTTAAAAGAAGTGCTTTCCATTCCTTCCAATTCGATATCATCTATATAGAAAGTACCTGCCGTTGTTCCTGCAAAGTCTAGGAAAAGAGATATATTATCATATTCTCCTACTGCCACAAAAGCTTCCCCGACTCCTTGATTACCGTCTATATAACTCTTTCTAGCATTATTAAAATCGAAACTCAATACTTCCCATCCAGTTCCACCATGATTCACCTCAACCTCATTAGCTCGCTCTCCATTTACACCAGTTTCTAGTTTAAGTACAACAGGATATGCAGTCTCAGAGAAAACCTTGATAGTTATAATTTTATTCACACCAGAAAAGTCTATTGCTTCATCAAGCATAAAGGATAAAGCTTCATAGGCTACTCCAGTATTTTTAACCGCACCTACTTTGGTATCTGTATCATTGATCCCAGATTGCTTAGGATTCGTTACAACTTCAAAAGCAACACTATTCTCACCCGTAGTGTAAGAAATAGCCCCTTCAAAATCTACCGGTAATTTAAACGGATCTGTATTTAAAGCTTCTTGTTCAATATCGTCTATATAGAAAGTACCTGTTGTGGTTTTACCTATTTCGGCAAAAATCACCATCGAGCTATATTTCCCAGTTGGTACAAACGAAGCTCCATTTTCTGGATCTCCATCTAAATAACTTTTAACAGCATCTGTAGCAAAATTGAATGTTAAAACTTCCCATCCAGTTCCGCCATGAGATGCAGCAACTTCATTTGGACGATCATCGTTTGTTCCTCCTTCAAATTTTACAAGTACAGATATTGGTTTATCTGAATAAAACTTCATTGAAATAGTTTTATTAGCTCCACTAAAATCTACTGGCTCTACTAAAGTATAAGCACCACCTTCATAAAGACTTCCACTATTAACTAGTTTTCCAACTCTAGACTCTGCTGTATTTGCACCAGAAAGGAATGGATTGGTAACTACTTCAAAAGTTGCACCTTCAAAAGTTCCAAGCGCGTAATTTACAGTTGGAATATCGTATGTTATTGGCAGTTTTACAGGGTCGTTTGCTTCTGGAACTACCACTTCTACTGTAGTTTCTGTTGTTGCAACCCCAGCACCTTTAGCAACTACACGAACTGTGTATGTTCCAGGAGTTGCATAAATATGATCTATAGAACCGTCAGGCATTAACTGAGTTGGTTCTTCCTCTTCTATATCTCCAAAATACACATCGAAAGTTGCGGCAAAATCTGCAGCTGCACTTACACTTATCATAGCAGGATTACTCGCAGGCTGTGTTATAGTTACATCTAAATTTTCAGGAGCTCTGAAAGAGATCAATAATCTCTGGTTAAATTCACTAGTAAGACCCGTAGAGCCAACAGCAATCACTTTTACAAGATATTCCCCTTCTCCATAAGTATAAGAGACTGTCTCACCTTGAGCGACCTCTAATGGGGAATCATCGCCATCTCCAAAATAAACCTGAAAAACTTGTGCACCCTCACCACTAGGAGTGATGGTAACTTTTCCAGAATCATCTTGAGCCACATCAAAATTGGCTTTTACATTCGTAGGAGCAGAGATTTCCTGGAAAGCATAATTTGTAATCTCCTCCTTCTCACATCCAGTAAATAAAAGGACCGAGATTGTTAGCATCGCTAAAAATTTAAATATTTTCATCTTTATTCGTTTTATTTAATTTTTAATAATTTGGATTTTGCTCCCAGTTATTCCCTGCAAGTTGTATCTCGATTGCTGGAATTGGAAATAATTCATGCTTACCCACTACAAAACCGTCTATAGCACTAGCGGCTCTTCCTGTACGTACAAGATCAAAGAATCGATGACCTTCCCCAACTAGTTCTGATCTACGGTCTTTATATATTTGATCTAATAATGCATTTCCAGAAAGTTGTACAGGATCTAACTCTGCTCGTACTCGAACTCTATTTAAATACTCTCTGGCTTTTCCTTCATCTGGAGGTGATTTTTTAAAATTAGCTTCCGCAGCCATCAATAAAACATCTGCAAACCGGATAGCTCGGTAATTATTTGGATTGGTAAGATTGGCATCTCCTGTATTAAGATCTCCTTTTCTTGCAATATATTTTCTGTTGTAATAGCCAGTATGCTCATATCCCTCTACGTAAGTAGCTCCTGTTTGAGAGGCAAACTCTTCAATATCCAATATGGCAACATCCTTGCGAATATCTCCAGCCTCGAAAGCATCTACAGTTTCTTGCAAGGGTAAATTAAAACTAAAACCAGAATCGAAAGTAGGACCATTGAAATTCCTTATTCCATTAAAACCAACAGCTACATTTCCTTCACTACATTGTAGACATCCAAAACCAGCGCCTTCTTCATCTGTATATTGAACCTCGAATACAGACTCTGTTCCATTTTCACCTTCTGGTTCAAAAATACTCTCGTAGTCTGTTACCAACATATAAGGTCCGGCGATCACTTTTTCTAAAGCTACTGCCGCTTCACTAAATTGATTTTGGTATAAATAGGCTTTTCCCAGAAGAGCATTTGCAGCTCCAGAAGTAATTCGTCCCTTTTGAGCTTGATTAGCTGGAAGGTTTTCTGCAGCAAAAATTAGATCTGCTTCTATTTGATCATATACTTCTGAAGCTGGCGTACGAGCGATATCGAATTGATCACCAAAAGCTAGAGGCTTATCTATAACCAATGGTACAGCACCAAAGAATTTAACCAATTCAAAATAATAGTAGGCTCTTAAAAATCTAGCTTGAGCAATTACTTGTGTTCTTCCATCAAACTCGGTTTTATCTTGATATTGAAGAATATAATTTGCGCGATTTACACCGGCAAACATCCAATTCCATATATCCCGTAATTGTTGATTCAAAGGATTATGCGTCATTTTATCAATTTGTTGAAATCCAATAACATCATTAGCGCTTTCTCCACCAGCTAAGGTATTGTCTGATGCTATTTCACCAATCATAACATTTAGATAGGTAGCTTGTAAAAGATCATAAGCTCCAATTAATGCTTGCTGGTATTCTTCTTCAGAATTGAAATAGTTATCTGCACTTTCATTTTCAGAAGTTACATTCACAAAATCGTCACTACAAGAAATAGCCATAAATGCTACTAAAGTGAAGATAATTCGGTTTTTGAGTGTGTTTATTTTCATCTTCATTTTTATTAAAATTTAAAGTTTAAACCTGCAGAATAAACCCTAGGTACAGGATAAAATCCTTGATCTATACCTCCTCCAATTGGATCTCCAGATGAGGCAGAAGGATCATATCCGTTATATTCTGTTAAAGTGAAAGCATTATTCACAGATACGTAGAATCTCAGTTTTCTAATCCCAAGCTGATCTGTGATTCTATTATTTAAACTATATCCTAATTGTACATTTTGCAATCTTACATAAGAGGCATCTTCAACATAAAAATCTGAAAATACATTATTAGAATTGGGACCAATATTTACTCTTGGATACACATTTGAGGTTCCTGAGCCTGTCCATCTATCCAAAACATAAGAGGTTTTATTGGTGCGTATTTCATTTCTATCGTATGCTCTAACGATTTCGTTCCCAACAGAAGCAAAGGCATAAGCAGAGAAATCGAAATTCTTGAAGTTGAAGCCTATATTAAGTCCCATGGTTAAGTCTGGAATAGGATCTCCAATATTTATACGATCATCTGTATCAATAACACCATCATTATTCTGATCTACATAACGAAGATCCCCAGGATTGGCATTAACTTGGGTTGCAGAATTTGCTATTTCTGTAGCATTTTGAAAAATTCCATTAGTTTCCAATCCATAGAAGTAACCAATAGGCTGACCGGCTTCCATTCTAGCTGGATCTTCTCCTTGACCTACTGCAAAGAATCCGCCGGAAACAAACCCATTTTCATTTGCTACAGATAATACTTCATTTTCTAAGGTGGTAAGATTGTAACTGATATTGAAATCGAAATCGTCTGAAACCACTTCCTTGTATGAAAGTGAGAACTCCCATCCTTTATTTTCTACAGAACCAGCGTTTACAATTGGAGCACCAGCACCTGGAGCACCTACTCCTAAGATCCCTGAAACTTGAGGCACCAATAATAGGTTATCTGTTTGTCTTTTAAAATAATCTACGGTTAGATCTAATTTGGAGTTAAATAATCTCGCATCTATACCTATATCGAAAGCGGTTTGCTCTTCCCATTGTAAATTAGGATTAGAAAGTCTACCTGCAGCAACACCATAATACAGAGTGTTATCAAACACATAAGCTCCCTCCGCATCTAAAAGTGAGGTGTATCCATATGCTCCAATTCGATCATTTCCAAGAATACCATAACTACTTCTTAATTTAAAGAAGTTTACAATATTGTTCTCAAAAAAGCTTTCTTCACTCATTACCCACCCTACCGAGGCAGATGGAAAATAACCAAATTTATTGTTAGGGCCGAAGTTAGAAGATCCGTCTCGCCTAATAACAGCAGACACTAAATACTTCTGATCATAATTATACTGAAGTCTTGCAAAATAGGAAAGCAACCTAGAGTCGAAGATCCTGTTGCTTACATTTAAGTAATTATCTACTACATCTGATGCGTTTTCTATGCTTGCATTTTCGTATATATTCCCTGGGATATTAAAGCCTGTAAATCCATAAGAATCACCAGTAGTTTTAAATACAGATGTTCCTAAAAGAGCGGTAACATTATGAACATCGTTGAAAGAGTTATTATAAGAAATAAAAGCATCAAAAGTATAATCTCTATAATAATCTGTGCTTTCGTTCACCACATTTCTGCCCTCACTAATATTAAAAACTTTCCCTGAACCATAGAATGCTTCCGGGAAAAAACTGTTCTCCCTTACTTCAGAATAATTAAATTGATATCTGGCTTCTGCTGTAAAGTGATCAAAAAAGTCATATGCTAATCCAACAGTTCCTGTTATTTTATCTACTTGTGCATTGTTGTATGTATTCGCTATTTGTGCAATAGGGTTAATAACTTCGTTCCCTAAACCTTCTGCCAAACTATATTCCCCATCTGCATCGAAAATAGGAATTGTTGGAGCCATATTAATAGCGTTAAATAACACAGATCCTAAAGAATTTTCAGAAAGTGTACTTCTATTGGAATGAGTATATATAGATGTGGTAGATAGTTTTAAATTTTCTAGAATATCATAATCAAAACTTCCTCTAGCAGAAACTCGTTCAAAATTGGTTCCAGATCCACCAACAATACCATCTTGATTTAAATAACCTCCCCCTGCAGAATAGGTCGCTTTTTCTCCACCTCCATAAATGTTCACATTTACATCTGATATAAATGCTTCTCTAAATATCTCATCTTGATAATCTGTGCCTTCTCCTAGAACACTAAAATCATTGAACGGAGGAGTTTGACCGCCAGCCGCAAAAGCTTCATTTATTATCACTGCATATTCTGTAGCATTTAATACAGGTAATTTTCTACTTGTTTCCTGAACGCCAGTATAAGTATCGACTTCAACTCTAAGATCAGTGTTTTTCTGACCACCTTTTGTTGTAATTAAAATAACACCATTTGCTGCTCTTACCCCATAGATACCAGCAGTAGCATCCTTTAGAACACTAATACTTTCTATATCATTTGGATTAATTACACTTAGATCCTCTATAACTGCGCCATCTACCAAAATTAAAGGTCTGGAATCTCCGTTGGTAGAAATCCCTCTAATACTAATTGTAGCAGCACTACCTGGCGAACCAGAAGTAGATGTAATATTTACACCGGCAACTCTTCCCTGCAGCGCTTGTTCCACTCTAACTGGATTAAGCTCTTCAATAGTTTTAGACCCTACTACACTTACAGCTCCAGTTATTTCCTTTTTAGCCTGTGTCCCATATCCAATTACTACTACCTCCTCTAAAGATTCTGAATCGGTTAATAATTGAACATTCAAAGACTGATTACCGGTAATTGTAAACTCTTTTGGTAAAAATCCGATATAAGAAAATTGAAGAATATCTCCTGATTTTACATTCTCTATCTTAAAATTACCATCAAAATCGGTGGTCGTTCCACGCGATTCATTCTTCACTAATACATTTACTCCTAATAGTGGAACATTATTCTCATCGGTGACGGTTCCTTGTACCGCAATCGATTGCGAAAACATAGAAACAATTCCCCCAAAAAGGACAATTAATAAACATGTAAATCTTTTCATTTGAAAATTTGTTAAAATTGCATTAGCAATATATTAATAGAGTCTTAAGAATTGAGAAAATCCACCTTTACAAAATATATACAGATGAATATTAATATGTAGATAAATTCTGAAGCCTAGTAATAGCTAGGTGTATAATTGGAATATGCTTATTAAAAGGTAGTTACATTCCTTTAATAATTCATCCTAAAACTGCTGTTTGTAGAGTTTATGTATAGTTTTAAATACGAAATGTAAAGGTTTAAACTGCGAGAATATACTCCACAAGATTCACATCTCGGTTTAAAAGCATTTTTTTACGCAAACGATATCGTTTAATTTCTACACTTTTCACGGAAATGTTGAGAAGCGGAGCGATCTCTTTTGATGAGAGATTCAATCTTAAATATGCACATAACTTAAGATCATTAGAAGTAAGATCTGGATGCTTAGATTTTATCTTTTTAAAGAACTCCTTATCTGCATTATTAAAAGCATCTCTAAACAAATTCCAGTTATCTTCTTCATTGATATCTTTGTCTATTGTTTTAATAACAGATTTTACTTTAGAAGATTCAGATTCTTTTAATTGATCTTTTATGTTAGTAAGAAATTCATTCTTTTTAATTAAGCTCATTGTAGAGACAGCGAGTTCTTTATTCTTATTAGACATGTCCATTTCCAATTGAACATTTTGAAGCTTAATGATCTTTTGTTCGGCTTCAAGATTTTTCATTTTGAGTTCCTTCTCATTTTCTAAATTAATCTTTCTATGATGCCTCAAATTTGCTCTATGAATTAACCACAGGATAGTTAGAAAAAGTAATACATAACTAGTTAATGCTATCCAACTTAAATACCAAGGCCTTGAAATTTTAAAAAAGTAGGATATCGTTTCTGTAGTATTAGCTCCAATCTTTCCTTTTACTTGAAATTCATAATCTCCAAAAGACAAGTTTTTGAAAGTTGCAATAGGATTTTTGCTCCATCTACTCCAATTGGAATTTAAACCTATAAGTCTATAACTATATTCCGGAGAAATAAATTTTTCAAATTCTGCTACGCTATATTCTATATTAATGTTATTGGACTTATACGGGAAAACTGATTTCCGGTTTAAAGGAACTAAAATTGGATTATTCTCTACCGTTGCATTGCTTAATTTGTTAATTTTTATCTCATACTCATGATCTAATATTGCCCTTTGATTATAAATTAAATACCCATTGGAAACTCCAATTATATATTTGTCATTATCCAGCACAGTAATATTTTCATGTCCAATAGTAATATTTCTAAGTTCTTTAGGAAGATAAATGGGCGTTAAATTATAGCCAGATCTCAATTTGGAAAGGCCAACGTTAAAAATTGAACTTTCGGTAAATCCCCAGATCTTATCTACCCCATCATTTATAATAGTACCCGAAACTTTATTGAAATTAGCTGTGATCTTTGACAACTCGTTCTGCGAATTGAATTTATCTAAACTCGGAATGTATTGAAATATATTTGCTCTTGTAGAATAATATAGAGTGTCATTAAATTTAAAAATACTTGATGTAATTCCCGAAACTCCTTTAAAAGGATAGTTTTTGATTTTACTTATTTTAGTTAGGGAATCGTTCAATCTAATTTTAAAAACTCCTTTATGCTCATTTCCAATCCATACATCTCCATTTTTATTAGAAACAATGGATTTAGAGGAATGTGGAAAATCTTTTAACATAGGAGATGCTATTAATTTGTCTCCAGTAAGTTTTAAAACACTTAGCCCATTATAATGTCCTTGTAGATACACATCCTGATACTGCTCCAGTTTTACAACTTTCCACGTACCAGATCTATCAGCAATTTTATTAGCTATACCATCTTTCACTATAAATGTTCCAGTATTGTGACCGCAAAATATAATATCATCTATATTCTGCAAACTCCACACTTGACCGTTGGTTCCTGGAATAAAAGTATATGCGCTTTCTCCATCCTTTTTGTAATATAAACCTTGATTTGTACCTAGATATAAATATTCCTTTTCCTTAAGTGAAGTGTAAACAGAACCGATTTTACCATTCTTATCCTGAAATATTTCGAAATCTGAATTAAGATTTATCACACCAAGCCCATTATCTAATCCAGCCCAGAGATTTCTATCTACATCTTCGAATAAACTAAGTACTGTATTATTTAATAGACCATTGGTCTGATTAAAATTTTGCAAAACTTCCCCCTTTGAGTTAACTTGATAAACTCCATTCTCAACCGTTCCTAGAATCAACGACTCATCCGCTAGATTCAGCGCACAAAAAATACTTAGCCCATTAAGGACCTTGGTTAATTCTTCATTAAAAGCAATTAATTGAGCTCCATCCCAAGTATGGAATTTACCAGACTTAGATATTATTCTAAGGTCATTTTCATTTAATGAGAGATTTACCACTTCTAAATTTCCAATAATTTCAGGAGGAATCACCAATACTGGTTTCCCATTTTTAATTTGGAAGATTCCTAAGCCTTCTTGTTGAAAGTAGATATTCTCATCTACTTTAAAAAGGTTGGTGATTGGCGAAGAATTATCAGTTTTTACAGTGGTCACCTTATCTGTGAGAAGATTATATAAATACAATTTTTCAAAACTTTGAAAGATCATAATATCTTCACTATTCTCTATATGCCAAAACTGTTCTCCATCTTTAACTTTATCTGGAAACTTATTTAATAAACTGGTATAATCTAATGTGCCAAAATCATTTTTCTCCCAATACCCTACTTCCATATATGCACCAGTAAAGATCTTTTCTCCAACAGCTTTCACAGATCTTACTATAGTATTATTAGGTACTGGATACAAACTCCATTCAGCTCCATTAAATTCTAGAAGTCCAGTTCCATTTGCGATATATAAATTCTTATTTTCTGATTGGGAGATCATCCAATTTTGATTTCCCGCATCATAGACTGTGGAACTATAATTGATCACTGGGGGCAATTCCTGTGAAAATCCAGAAAAAGTATATAAAGCAATTATAAAGAAGAAAAATCTCAAGATTATGGTTTTGAAGCTAATTTAAATTTTATTCCACAATAAATCAGTTGAAAGTATAAAAGCTATTTAGAAAACTTGATCCTATTAATAAAAATTAACCCCAATTCTATTGAATAATAAAAAATTCAAAAAAAATGAATTCTATACTAATTTGAAACGAGCGTTTAACTCGAAGTTATCAAAAATGTTATAGTACGTTAAAATTTATTTACATATGTTATTTTTTTTGAATCTTGCTTGCTTTTAGCGGTTTTCCCTATGTATTAAACTAATAAAATAAGATCTTAACAACTATTATAATATGCACAAGTCTACTACTTTAAGAAGTTCCCACCGAATTTTTAACTTCTCGAACTTCAGTCTTTTATTTCTTTTCAGCATTTTTTCTTCAGGTTTTGCACAAGACAAAAGTGCGACTCAAGGAAAAGAAGTTGCCCATACCTTTTATATCACAGCCAATACTGCTTTGGATAAAAATGATAAGACCTCGCAAGAGGTATTAAATGGGATCATTAAGTCTTCAGAAGAAGACAAAGACGCGACTTTATTAATTGTAGGAAATATTACAAAAAAAGGCTATCCATCTAAAGACGATGCTCAAAAGAAGACAGAAGCATACCTAAAGAATTCATTATTAGATCCAATAGATAAATTTAATGGGAATGTGATCTTCACTCCTGGGGTGAATGAATGGAATAAAAAAGGACATATTAGCATAGACGATCTGGAATCTTTTTTACAAGATAACAGCAAAGCGAAATTTTGGCCAAATGATGGCTGTCCTATTGAAAGCGAAGAGATTAACGACGATGTAGCGCTTATCATGATAGATTCTCAATGGTATTTAGAAAATTGGGATGATCACCCTTACATTAATAATAAATGTGAAATTAAAACTAGAGAGCAGTTCTTTGCAGAGTTTAGAGATGAATTAAAGGACAACTATGGTAAAACTGTTATTGTAGCAGTGCATCACCCTATTTTGAGCAGTACCAAATACGGTTTCATTAAAAAAGTTGCAGGTTTTTCAGATCAAACCTATCAAAATGCAGAACAGAGTAAACTACATAATATATTGGAAGCTACTGCGCGTGAATTTGATGACGTAATTTTTGTTTCTGGGAACGATAAAAATCTTCAATATTTAGATCATCATGAAGTGCCACAAATTATAAGTGGAGCAGCAGCTAAAACTCAAAATGCTAGAGCAGAGAAAAAAGGACATTTTGCTTCAGATAAAAATGGATATGCAAAACTCATCTTATTTAAAGATGGTAGTTCTCTCGTTAGGTTTTATGAGTCTACAGCCACAGATTCCAAATTCTTGTTCGAAAAAGAGATTCAGAGAAAACGAACCTCATTAGATGAAGTTTCTTATAAGCCTAAAGACACTTATGGTAAAACTGCGGTTTCTTCAGTATACACAAAAGAAGAAACAGATAAAACTGGATTATACAAATGGGTTTGGGGAGAGCATTACCGTGATATTTATAGTAAACCAATTAATGCTCCAGTATTATTCTTGGATGATCTGCCAGGAAATGTGAAACCAATTACTGAAGGCGGTGGACATCAATCTAGATCTCTAAGACTAATAAATGATAGCGAAAATGAATATACGCTAAGAGCTCTAAGAAAAAGCGCAATTCGTTTTATTCAGAATAATGTAAAAGAGCATTATTTAGGAGATATTGTAGAGAATACTGTCGCTGAAAGAATTGTGATGGATTATTATACTACTGCACATCCTTACGCACCCTACGCATTAAATGATCTAATGGACGATGTAGATATTCTTCATGTGAGTCCGAAAATATATTACGTGCCAAAACAAGAAGCATTAGGTGTATTTAATGATGAGTATGGAGATGAGTTATATATGCTGGAAGAACACGTGGGAGATGAAAATAAAAATATGGAGATCTTTGGAACTCCCGATGATATTTTAAGCTCTTCAGACCTTAGACTAGAATTGTTGGAATCTAAGGATGCAAGCGTAGATGAAAGGGAATATATTAAATCTAGAATCTTTGATATGTTGGTAGGAGATTGGGATAGACATGACGACCAGTTTAGATGGGCAGAATTTCAAGAGGAGGATGATAAAAAAGTATATAAAGTAATTCCAAGAGACAGAGATCAAGCTTTTTCTAAATATGATGGTCCAATAATTTCTCTATTAAAATTAGGCTTCCCACCGTTTAGAGCAATGCAATCATTCAATTCTTCAATAAAGAGTGTTAAATGGTTTAATACTGCGGGATATCCCATGGATAATATGATCATTCAAACTTCTAGTTGGCAGGATTGGGAAGAGCAAGTAAAATTTATTCAAGCAAATATCACCGATGCTAAAATTGAAGACGCATTTAACAATGTTCCTGAAGAAGTGCAAGATGAAAGTATAGTGAACATCAAAAAGAATTTGAAAATTCGTCGGGATAATTTAATGGCTGTTGCTCGGAATTATTATGAGTATTTAAATAAATTTAATGTTATAACAGGAACAGATAAAGAAGATAAATTCCTTATTACTCGAAAGAAAGACGGAATTACAGATATTCAGATATCGAGTAAGGATGAAGTTGTTTTTGAAAATAGCTATAATTCCAAGGAAACTAAAGAGATTTGGATCTATGGTCTAGATGGAGACGATGAATTTAAAATTGAAGGAAAAGGAAACGACCTAATAAAATTGAAAGTTTTAGGAGGCGAAGAAAACGACATTTATAATTTCGAGAATTCCAGAAAAACTAAACTATATGATTATAAGTCTAAGGACAATACTATAGAAAAAGCTGGTAAAAAATGGTTAGTAGACTCTTACGAAATCAATAATTACAATTTCACCAAGCGCAAAACTACCCAGAACAGCATTTTTCCAGTAGTTGGTTTTAGTTCTGATGCTGGCGTTAATGTTGGAGTTTCAGATACCTATACCACTTACGGCCTGGTTAAAAACCCTTTTACAACTCAGCATACTTTAGGAGTGAATTACTTTTTTGATACTCAGGGATTAGAATTAAGCTATTTCGGAGAATTTGCTCATATTTTCTACAATTGGAATCTTGGAATAGATGCATACTACACAAGTCCAAATTTTACTCTGAATTACTTTGGAAGTGGGAATGAAACTGTATATGATGATAGTGATGTAGATCTAGATTACAACAGAGTGAACATAGAACAATGGCATTTTGCACCCTCATTAATCTGGACAAACAGAAGAGGAAGCAGATTCCAATTCAGTACTATGCTAGAATCTTTAGAAGTTGAAAGAGATACAAAAAGATTTATAGGAGATAGATTCCAAGCAAATAACGATGTATTTGAAGATCAGATCTATGCAGGAGCAGAAGTTAATTACAATTATTTAAATAAAAGGAAAAACCCAGCATATCCAACATTAGGGATGGAGTTTGATCTTACTGCGGGGTATAAGATTAATATAGACGATAATGATAATGAGCTAGGTTACGTTAAACCGTCTATTTCTATAGATTACCCATTACACAGTAGCGGAATAATTGTACTTGCTACTAAAATTGGTGGAGAGGTTATTATTAGTGATAAATATGAATTTTACCACGCTGCCATGTTAGGTGGAAATGATAATTTAAGAGCCTTTAGGAATCAACGTTTTAATGGTAAAAGTAGTTTTTATCAAAGTACCGATCTTAGAATAGGATTAGGGAAGATAAAAACTTCATTCATACCTTTAAGATTCGGATTAACTGGAGGTTTTGATTATGGAAGAGTCTGGGTAAATAATGATAACTCTAAAGATTGGCACACCAGTTATGGTGGTTCTGTATTTATAAACGGATTTAGTGCTTTTACAGGAAATGTAGGATACTATACAAGTGAAGAAGGAAACAGAGTAGTGTTCACCTTCGGATTTAAGTTCTAAATCGAACAATTTTTCAAGTTAAAAAGCGAAGCCAGATCTAATAGCTCTGGCTTCGCTTTTTTATTTTTAATATATCTTAGCTTTAAAAGTCAATTAATTTATATGAATGCTAATTGTTGCATTACAGAGCTAACAATAAAGTTGTAATCTCATTAAGATTAGATCCTGTAATATCTGGCTTTAATGCTAAAGGATATAATGATTTTCCAGGTCTAGCTATAAAAGCTGCTTGAATTCCCGCTCTTTTTGCACCTGCAATGTCCCAACCATGGGCTGCAATTAACATAGTGTCCTCTGGTAATACATTCATTAATGAATAGGCGCAATGATAGGTAGAAACATGTGGCTTATAATTTTTAACTTCCTCTATGCTCAATACTTTATCGAATAAGTGATGGATCTTTGCATATTTTAATTGTTCATCTACAACCTGCGGTTTTCCATTGGAAAGCGCAACGAGTTTAAATCCCTTTTCTTTTAAAACTTCAAGAGTATTTGAAACCTCAGGATATGCCGATAATTTTGTAATCGGACTTAAGACACTCTTTATCTGTGCGGCTGTCAATGAAACATCCAGTTGGTGAGCTGTCATTTTTAAAGTTGATTCAGCAATTTCAGAAAAATCCTTATAATTTTTAGTAATAGTTTCCACTAATGAATATTGCAATAAAGTAGGAAACCAGATATCAAAAGCTCTTTCATCTTTTAAAGACTCATTTATAGAGTTCTTTAAAGGTTCCATATTTAGCAATGTTTCATTGACATCAAAAATCAATAATTTTGGTCTAATGTTCATGACTATCTATTTTATAAGTATTCAAATTTAATAAATAAAAAAACCGACCCTTACAATATCAAGGATCGGTTTTAAGATATTTTGGAGTACTATTTATTGAATAGCATCAAATTCAAATTTTTGTCCACCAACAGAAATTCCTGCCATGGCTCCAGCTTTTGGTTTGGTAACAACACCAACACCATCTCTAAATTCTACATCTCTAGAAACTCCCTCCTCTAAAAGTACTGCAGATGCATTACCAGACAGTTCGTAACTACCGCTTTTAAATCTATTTAAAGCATCTTGAGTTTGAAAGAATATAACCTCTATGTACGATTTCCCACCTGCTTGTAATCCAACATCCACCTGTTTCATACTAGAATATCCTATTAAGGCGCCATTTTGATAAACCGTCCCATGTCCTGAAGCTGCTCCAATTATATAGGCTCCTTTTCCTACATTAGGAAAGATCACATAACCAACTGAGGTGTCAAATAATTCTGCTACCTGAGGATGGCTTTTAGAAATTGTAGCTTTTGCGTCTCTGGAATCTGCCATAATATCTGCAGAAGTAGTTTGAGTAGCTCCACAACTAGACATTACTACTACCAATAAAGCTAAGACAGGTTTTAATAAATTCGATTTAAATATTTTCATAATTCTCTTTATTTTGGTTTGTAAAACAAAGATAATTACTGCTATAATGCCTTTATGTTAAGTGACTGTTATTTCACTTTTAATTAGGAGAACCTAGTGAAACTATTAGATCGAGATATGTGTTTTTGCGATTATAAAAGTGTAGAATCTAAATGAATGATCTCTGTTTTTAAAACCTTTTCTACAGTCTCTTTTGGCTGAGGTTCTTTAATTCTTTTAACCAGTAATTTTGTAGCAGTTTCCCCTATATTTAGTGGATGCTGATCTATATATGAAATTGAGGGCCAAAGAAATGGTGCGAAATCTTCATTAACATATCCAATTATCTTAATATCTTTTGGAATATTTAATGCTTTTTCCTGTACTACTCTTGAGGTTAAAAGTGTGCTTAAATAATCTAAGGTTACAAAGGCTTCCATTACATTATTTTCCAATACAAGACTAAGTTGCTTTTTTAAGTTCTCGGGATCGTTAGACACGATCAAAAACTCCTCTGGAAATGCAATACTTGGTTCGCTCATAGCAGCCTTATATCCATCTATTCTAGCTTGGGCAAGACCAAGATCTCCAATACTACAAACCAAACCTATTTTACTAAGACCTTTAGATTTTAGATATTGGACGGCATTATAAATACTTTGCATATCATCTACCCCCACTTTATCTAAGCTAAGATCCACATTAATTCGGTCAAATAATACCACAGGGATCTCATATTCGGTGAACCTATATATATGCTCGTAATTTTTTGATTTTTGAGTTTCTGCAGAAACAGACATTAACACCCCATCTGCCAATCCATTAGAGATCAATTCCATGATTTGTTTTTCAACTGTTAAAGACTCATTAGTGATGTAGGTTATTAACTGATATCCATTTTTTCTAGCTTCATTCTCTATTCCACCTAATACTTTTGCGAAAAACGTATTTGAAATATTAGGAACGATCACTGCGATATTTCCTGTGCTCTTTCGCTTGAGATTAACCGCAGTAAGATTAGGGCTATAATTATGCAACTCTGCTAATTCCTTTACTCTTTTTACTGTATTCTCGCTTATTTCTGGGCTTCCATTCAGTGATTTTGAGACTGTGGAAACTGAAACATTTAATAATTTGGCCAAATCTTTTAGGGTGATCTTGGATCTCATAAGCGTAATAATTACTTGAAATTTAAAATTAAAGAAGTTCTAGTAATTACGCCTCGTTTATACTTTAAATTATTCAGAATTTAGGTTTTTCCCATAAAAAACCCCGAATTTTAGATAAAAATTCGGAGTTCTTTATGAATTTGAATAATTTATTTAATTACGGGAGCGCTTCATATTCAAATTTTTGACCGCCCACGGCTATTTCAATCATGGCACCAGCTTTGGGCATGGTTGCCACAGCCAAACCATTTGTGAAATCTATACTTTTTGCTTTCCCTTCCTCCACAACTACTGCAGAAACATTTCCAGAAAGTTCAAAATTCCCTTTTTTAAATTCATTTAGTTGTTCTTGGGTTTCAAAAAAGATCACTTGTCTAAAAGCTTGACCACCCAACTGTAACCCAATATCAATCTGTTTCAACTTAGCCAAACCAACAATATCCCCATTTTCGAAAACTACGCCATTACCAGCCGCTCCACCAACAATATATGCGCCTTTTCCCACATTTGGAAAAATAACATATCCTGCAGAAGAATTAAATAAGGTTTTAACCTCAGCATTACTATTCATGAAAATAGTTTTAGCCTCATTGGCATCATTTATAAGCTTCTCATGATCCTGCATATTTTCTATATGATTTTCACTTTTCATGTCCATTTCGTCATCCTCAGTTTGTGCTTTGATACTACCAAATGATAGTATCAATAACAGGATGAACAAGCCATGACTAATCTTTTTTTCAATAGCTTCCATAATTTGATTTCTGTTTAGTGGTTAATACATTACAAAATTAAATAATGAAGAAATTAAATTTTGTTAACCCATTGTTATAATGTTGATAAATAGATATTTAAATAGGTTGTGACCTCGCCAAGAATCGAACTTGGATCTAAAGTTTAGGAAACTTCTATTCTATCCGTTGAACTACGAGGCCAATTTTTATGTTATATAAATGTATAACTTATAAGGTATTAAATAAATCATCTATATTCTTATTCCCTCTATTGCTTGTAGAATCAAGTTCAGTAGTAAATAGGTATAATTTTACTATTTTTAAATAAAATATGAAGTATGATCCAAAATTATAAACACACACTTATATTCCTAATAGGCTTAATGTTCTTAGGGACTATAACTGCCCAAACCCATCCTATTATGAAAGACCCCTTTGCACATACATTTTCTATAGTTGCCCGAGATTCTGTAACTGGAGAAATGGCCGTGGGTGTTCAAAGTCATTGGTTCTCTGTAGGGCCATTGGTGGCTTGGGGAAAATCTGGGGTTGGAGTTGTTGCTACTCAATCTTTCGTTAATCCAGCTTATGGTCCAAACGGCTTAAAACTTATGGAAGAAGGAAAATCTGCTTCTCAGGCTTTAGAGAAATTAGTTGCTGAAGATGAGGGAGAAGAATATAGACAAGTTGCATTTTTGGATTCTTCTGGAAGAACAGCTGCGCATACAGGTAGCAGTTGTGTGGAATCTGCTTTTCATTATACTGGAAAAAATTACTCTGTACAAGCAAATATGATGCTTAACGATAAAGTAGTACCGGCAATGAAAGCTGCCTTTTTGGAACATTCTGAACTTCCTCTTGCAGAGAGAGTGGTTAAGGTGCTACAAGCTGCACAAAATGCAGGAGGGGATATTCGGGGAAAACAATCTGCTGCCTTAATTGTAGTAGGAGCAAATAAAGTAGAGAATTCTTGGGAAGATAAAATAATAGATCTTAGAGTAGATGATAATGCAGAACCTTTAGTAGAGCTAGAAAGGCTCTTAACTGTAGCAAGGGCTTATGAATTCATGAATAAGGGAGATCTAGCAATGGAAGCAGAAGATGTAGACGAAGCTTTAAAGCAATATGGAAGTGCTGAAAAATTATTTCCTGATAATTTAGAAATGAGATATTGGAAAGCGGTTGCACTTGCAAATAGTAAAAGGTTCGAGGAAGCTATCCCTATATTTAAAGCTATATTTGAAGCAGAAGATAATTGGAGAACAATGACCTTGAGACTACCCGCCTCTGGATTACTAAATGTAAGTCAAGAAGAATTAAATAAGATTGTAAATTAGATACTTAAATAGATTTTTACTGAATTTAAAAACTATAATTATGAGAAATAGACTCTTAAATATTACCATCATTGCATTAAGTTTAAGTACAATGATCGCTTGTAAAGACGAAAATAAAGAAGTTGAGGCATCACCGGCTAATTTAGAAGTAGAAGCTAAAGACAATTCCAAAACTACGGCTGCATTAAACCCCGTTCATGGAGAACCAGGACACCGTTGCGATCTTCCTGTAGGCGCTCCTTTAGATCAAGCTGCCAGCACAAGCCTTCAGCAAAATGGCACAATTCAAAATCCAAATGTTTCTCCTGTGAGAGTTAATGGAGGAGATACTCCTGCAGTAAATCCACCACACGGGCAACCAGGACATGATTGTTCTAAACCAGTTGGAGCAGATTTAAACTAGACTGTAAATAACCTATTATATCCCCTCTTATATTATTTCAGTAAAAATATAGAAGGGGAAATTTTACGGTTATCCGATCGACTAAAATTCTAAAATTAAATATGGCAACCTCAACCAGTCTGAACTTTTACTCCAGGCTAGACTTACAAACAATTTCTATTAGTGATCTGGTTGCCAATAAATCACTTTTTTCTAAAGTTCCTGAAGATTGGTATGTAATTGCTGCAGATATAAAGAATTCTACTGATGCTATTAAAAATGGTAATCACGATCAGGTTAATTTAGTAGCAACCGGAAGTGTTATTGCTATTTTAAATTTAGCATATTCAAAAAAAATAACCATCCCTTTTTTCTTTGGAGGTGATGGTGCTACTATGCTAATACCTTCGGAATTAATGAACGGCTCAATGGCAGCTTTAAATCAGCATAGAATAAACACTCTGGAGAATTTTGGATTTGAACTAAAAATTGGAATGCTTTCCATAAAGGAGATCTATAGCAAAGAGATCGAGTTGCAGATCTCAAAAGTTAAAATAAATGATATTCTAACAATTCCAATAGTTCTTGGGGAAGGTCTTCAGTATGCAGAAAGACAAATAAAAGCCGATTTTAAAGATTCCAGTAACGAAAGCAAAAAAATTCCTGATCTTCTAAATTTAGAAGGCATGGAGTGTAAGTGGGATAAAATAAATCCGCCAGAATCAAATCAGGAAGTTGTTAGTCTGATAGTAATAGCCTGTAATGAAGTAGATCCTTCAGAGGTGTTTTCTAAAGTTTTAAAGAATATAGATACTATTTATGGTTCCGTAAATAGTAGAAAACCTATCTCAGTAAAACGATTAAAACTTAAGGCAAGTCTTAGAAAATTGAACGATGAAATGCGCACCAAATTAGGCAGATACGACGCCTTCTACCTCTTTAAGAATTGGTTGACTACAAAATTTGGTAAATATTATTTAAAAAATACTACAGCAGGAAAAACCTATCTACAGAAGCTAGTAGAACTAACAGATACGTTAACGATTGATGGGAGAATTAATACCGTGATTACTGGAACTCCGCAGCAACGAGAATCTTTGACCTCTTACCTAAATCACTTAGAGGAAAAAGGAAAGATAAAATATGGGCTTCATGTAAGTGAACAAAGTGTAATGTCTTGTTATGTTAGAGATATGAAGAAAGATGACCATATTCATTTTGTAGATGGTGCTGGAGGTGGGTATACAAAAGCAGCAAACCAACTAAAAAATAAATAGTCTTTTAGTTGGTTTGCAAATCTTAAGTAATTATTTTTTTTAATCCAATCCGCCTTTTCTAGTAGCATCTCTAGCCTCTGGCCAAGTCATTTGCTCACCAGATCTCTTGCTAATTGGTAAAACTCTTTTTTCTCTTGAAGTCTTTTCAGGATCTTCACTTGCCATATATGCCATAATTGCGGTAAGTATCACGTTGCTACGAACATCATCAAACACAATTTTATCATAGGTATCCAAATTGGTATGCCAGGTATAATTCCAATAAGACCAGCTTATAGAACTTAGACTAAAAGCAGGAACTCCAGCAGCAAGGAATGATGCATAATCAGATCCGCCACCACCAGGAATCCCAGGAAAGGTAGTTTCAATTTGACCAGAAATTTCTTCTGGCACTGCTTCCAACCATCTTCCTAGATAATCGTACGAATTTAAAAATCCTCCTCCAGAAAGATTTACTACTCTTCCTGTTCCATTATCCTGATTGAATAATGCCTGAACATTGTCTACGATTTCTGGATGATCTTTTACAAAGGCTCTAGACCCATTTAAACCTTGCTCTTCACTACCCCAATGTCCTGCAATTATAGTACGCTTTGGATTTGGATACATTTTTTTAAGAATTCTCATTGCTTCCATCATCACCATAGTACCAGTTCCATTATCTGTAGCTCCTGTTGCTCCATCCCAAGAATCAAAATGTGCTGAAAGAATTACATATTCCTCAGGCTTTTCTGTTCCTTTAATGGTTGCTATCGTATTAAATGTTGGTACAACTCCCAATTCTTCAGATTCTGCAACTAATCTTAATTTAGGTTTATCTCCATACTCAGCCAATCTATAAACCATTCCATAATCTTCTAAAGAAAGCTCTATAGTTGGGATCTTTTTAGTGGAAGCAGAGAAAATCTTATTTGCTCCAAATCCTCTAGACCAGTTTAAGGTGATAATTCCTGCTGCCCCAGCTTTTTCTAAAGCTTCAGAAATATTTCTATTTGTATATCCTGTTTTGGTCATTCTATCTGACCACGCGTCAGACTGTGCTTTTCTATCTTCTTTCATTTTAACAAGAGAAGAATCTGTAGCGAATTCTTCCCAATTATAATCTGGCCTTCCGGTCATTTGCGGCATAGAGATCATTACCAATTTACCTTTTACCCCAGACAATAGCTTTGCGAAATTAGAAGAATCTGTAGCTTCTGGTAAAATAACTACTTCAGCTACAATAGGTTTTTTTCCAGAATTAGGACTCCAAGCCAACTGCATTCCAGAAAGTGATCTAACTCTAGGTTCTATTAGATCTATATGTGTGATTCCGCGTTTCCAACCTCTCCATTCTCCCCATTGCTGATTTTCTGCAGAAATATCCCATTCTTTATATTTATTAACAGCCCAATCATTGGCTTGTTTCATTTCTGGGGTACCAACTAATCTGGGACCAACTACATCTAAAAGTTCATGACCTAGCTTTTCCAGTTGAGAATTATCTGAAGCTTCTTTAATAATGTTTTTAATAACTACATCCTGATCTTGCGCAAATAGGACTGTAGAGAAACATAGGGAAATAATGAATAAGAACTTGTTTTTCATAAAATAGTGTTTAGTTAATTCTAAGTTCTTCAAATATATCTTTTTTTGATGAAACTGAATTGTAGGTATATATCAATAAGAAAGTATGGAGATCCAATAAAAAAACCGCTAAAAATAGCGGTTTTCTAAACATCTATTATAAAGAAAGGATCATCTTAAAACCAAATTTTCCAATGTTATTAGGTATTCTTTTTTAACAGCATCATAATTAATACTGTACGTGGTAGGATAGTATAATCCTGTTCTTTGGAATTCTGCCGGCTGAGGAATAGCAATTTGCTCTTTTCCTTTTTGCTGTAGATACGCCAAAGTGATCATAGGTTCATAGAATATGAATTCCTGATCATATGATCCATAGATAAATGTTCTGGTAAATACACCTCCGGGTTGTAGTTCGGCCGCATTAAGATCTAGCCAATGTTCCCCCATATAAGGAACTAATCCGCCTGGAGTAAAATAGCCTTCCGGAATATATTTAGCATCTGGAGGAGTTTCTATTAAGGCAGGATCCAGAATAGTATTCTTATAATCTACAGAGACCATATAAAAATGAATGTCGAAATGAGGGATATCATAGATCCCAGGTGGTTCATGCCCATGTGGATTCCAACCAAAATCTATATGATCGAAAGCCATTCCCTTCATTTTGCTGGACAAGTCTAGGGTGATGTTTAGTTCTTCATGAGGTAATCCCGTCAAAACTTTTTCCGAGATCCGCAGTCCTATTGCCTCCGGAGTTCCATCATGCTTCATTACAACCATACTCTTTAAGACTCCATCTCCCATTTGCTTGGCGGGGCCATAAAAAGTGTTCATTTTCCCAGAAGAATTTGGAGCTTTAGAATTGTTTGAGGTTAAAGATTGTGATGCTTCTTCAGAAACCTGGTCGGTTTCACAACTAATAAAGATTAGTAATAATAGTAGGTATAAAAGGGGGCTTAGACTTTGAGGCGACAGTTTGAAAGTTTTAAATTTCTTCATGACGCAAAATTATTTTAGTTATATGTAAAACTAAGCAAATTAAAACCAACTACGCACTCTTAATTAGTTAAAAATCAGGTGAATAAAAAAATTAAATCTAAATAGTTTTTGCAATAATAAATGTATTCTTTGGTATCATTCTATATTAAAAATCGCTTTATTATCGAGCCTTATAAAAACTGTATATTTTTATTATTACATTCACTCTAGATCATTTTTAAAATTAGCAATATGGACATTGATTATATACGAGAACAATTCCCTTCCCTTAAAAAAGGATACACATTCATGGATAATGCAGGTGGTTCACAAATTTTAGGGAGTAGCATCAATTGTATTTCGGAGTATTTTTTGAACTATAACGTACAATTAGGTGCCTCCTATGAAGTTTCAGCAAATGCCGGAAAGGCCTTGTCACATTCAACAGAGAAGATTGCAGAATATCTAAATGTTTTCAATCCCAAAGAAGTCATTATTGGGCCATCTTCTACAATGCTGTTAAGGATCCTGAGTATTTGTATTAGCCATAGCTGGAAAGCCGGAGACGAGATTATTATAACTAATACAGATCATGAAGCCAATGTTTCATGTTGGAAAGATTTAGAAAACAAAGGCATTAAAATCAAGATCTGGAAAGTGAATCCAAGTTCTTTTGAATTGGAGTTAAATGAACTTTCTAATTTACTTTCCAACAAGACAAAATTAGTAGCGGTAACACATTGCTCGAATGTTTTAGGAAGCATTAATCCTATAAAAGAGATTTCCAAAATAGTACATGAAGCTGGAGCACTTATTTGTGTAGATGGCGTTGCGTTTGCACCACATAGACGAGTAAACGTGCAAGAATTAGATATAGATTTTTATGTGTTTAGCTGGTATAAAGTGTTTGGACCACATTTAGCGGTGATGTATGGAAAATTGCCTTTGCTTATTGATATGCCCGGAATTAATCACCAATTTTTTAAACCAGAAGATGTACCCTATAAATTTCAGCCGGGGAATTATAATTTTGAACTTACCTACAGTTTAAAAGCTATTCCAGATTATATGATCGGGATATATGATCATCATTTTTCTAATAATAAATTTAGTAGAAACGAAAAGCTGGATGCTAGTTTTGAGTTGATAGCTGCTTACGAGGCTCAGTTGGCTCAGGCTTTATTAAGCTATCTAAGATCTGTAGAAGATATTAAAATCATTGGAGCTTCGAGTGCAGATGCTTCCCTTCGAGTACCTACTATTTCCTTTATTCATTCAAAATTCAAGAGTTCAGAAATAGTTGAGTTCATAGACAAAAAGCACATTGGGATTAGATATGGAGATTTTTATGCGAAACAGTTAATTAAAGATCTGGACTTGGAACAATATGAAGGTGTCGTTAGAGTGAGTTTAGCGCATTATAATACTTTGGAAGAAGTTAAGAATTTAATAGCGGCCTTTAAAGAGATCTTTTAAGTTAGATCTGAAGATCTAATTATTTTTCCTCCAGCATGAAGGATCTCTATTTTAGCTTTTTCAAAATTTTCCTGAGAAATGGCTTTTGTGGCATCTTCAATTAAAATGGCCTCAAAACCTTCCTTTAGAGCATCGATAATGGAGAAATACACACAGTAATCTGCTGCAAGTCCACAAAAATAAAGGGTACTTACTCCTTTATCTTTAAAATAACCAGCAAGCCCTGTAGATTTTAAGTGCGCGTTATCATAAAACCCGCTATAACTATCTATTTCCTTATTGGTTCCTTTTCTGAAAATGGCTTCAATTTTATTTGAATTCAATTCCTGGTGAAATTCTGCTCCTTCTGAATTTTGCACACAATGAACTGGCCATAAAACCTGATCTATTTCATTCAATTTGAGGATTTCAAATTCCTTCTTCCCTGGATGATTTATAGCGAAACTAGAATGATCTAATGGATGCCAATCTTGGGTTGCAATTACCAAATCGAATTTATTCTGAAGCTCATTAATGATCGGAAGAATTTCATCTCCATCGGCAACAGCCAAAGACCCGCCTGGAATAAAATCATTTTGCATATCTATTATCACTAATGCTTTCATTCTTATTTTTTGTATTTCTTCATCAACTTTTCTCGTTCCTTCTTCAGCATTTTACTTATCCCCACTTTATATATATGAGGATTATCAAAACGTTTATATTCCATAGGAAGACTGTCCAATCGTTCTCGTGAGTAGGCCGCTATCTCTTTTAAACTTCGGGACTCTTCGGTTCTTTTCCCATTTTTCATTACTAAATGAAGCAAGACTTCGGTTTTATAACTCTTCACTGGCAAAGATTTTAATATTTCCTGCGGATCATAAATCCTTGAAACCTCTTCCTCCTCTCTCATTGTTATAGCATCGGCACCTATAAGTTCTCCTTTTGCATTCATCAACCTGTATACTTGCTTTTTATGCGGAATGGTTACTTTAGAAAGACTTTCAGAGATCTTCAATCTTGGAATACCGTTAGAAGCTGTTAACTTATAAACTCCATCTAATGCGGCATCTGGATCTCCAGTCACCAAATTAGTACCAACTCCAAAAATATCTATGGGCGCATTTTGCTCCAACAAACTCTTGATCACATATTCATCTAATTGATTGGATGCTGCAATTTTCACGTAATTAAGACCAGCATCATCCAGCATTTTTCTACTTTCCCTTGCCAAATAAGCCAAATCGCCACTGTCTAATCTAATCCCAGCTAATTTTTCTCCTAGCACTTCCATTTCCTTACCTATCTTAATGGCATTAGGAAGCCCGCTTTTAAGCGTGTCGTACGTATCTACAAGTAGCACGCAATCTTTTGGTCGGACTTGGGAGAAGGCTCTAAAAGCTGTTATTTCATCATCATAGCTTTGAATAAAAGAATGTGCCATAGTTCCCGAAACCGGGATATCAAAATTTTTACCCGCTACCACATTACTTGTACCATCAAATCCCCCAACTATTGCCGCTCTACTTGCATAATATCCACCAGGACCATGCGCCCGTCTTAAGCCGAATTCAAGTAAAACACTATCTTTTGCCACCAATCTCATTCTACTAGCTTTTGTGGCTATTAAGGTTTGAAAATTTAATAAATTAAGCAGTATCGTTTCTATAAGCTGAGCTTCAATAATAGTAGCTTCTACTTGAAGTATGGGTCTATTAGGAAATAAAACATCTCCTTCTTTTGCCGCCATGATATTCCCAGAAAATTTAAAGTTTTTTAGGTAATCTAGAAACGCTTCAGAATAATTCTGATCCTTTAAATAAGCAAGATCTTCTTCACTAAATTTAAGGTTCTCCAGAATTTCCAAAAGATCCTCTAAGCCAGAAAATATAGCATAACCTCCATCAAAAGGTAATTTTCTAAAATAGTAATCGAAAACTGCAGGATGTTCTTTTTGTCCATTTTCAAAATATACTTGAGCCATGGAAAGCTGGTACTGATCTGTGTAAGTAGCAGTAAAATTAATCATAAATGCTATAGTTATTATGAGCAGGTGAAATTACGAAAATAAGGTAAAACAATTTTTAGGTTGCAGGTTTGAGGTTTGAGGATGGAGGTTTGCAAATCCTAAGAAAGTGGATTGCACTTATTATCACCGCTGTAAATAGTTATTATATGCAAAAGTTTAAAACGTTAAGATCCTGAGTGTCATAAAGCTTTTTCAGAATAGATTGCATAAGTGATAAGGGTCATATTATAACTCCTAATCTTCACTTACTATTGTTATAGGTATACTCTTAATAATCAATTATACTTAAATTCTATTAAAGATGATAAATACAAATGTTCCAGCTAAAAAAAATCTCTCAAAAGATTCTTCTTCAGAAAAAACAATTAATATGAAAGGCCTTGTATATAATGGGCCAGGAAAAATAGAATATAAGGAAGTCCCAAAACCTGAGATAAAAAAACCGACAGATGCGATTGTGAAAATAATTAAAACTACAATCTGCGGAACCGATCTAGGAATTTTACATGGTAAAACACCTAGTGTAAAACCTGGAACTACATTAGGTCATGAAGGTGTTGGAATAATTGAAGAAGTAGGCGCTGGTGTAGGACATTTTAAAAAAGGCGATCGGGTGATAATTTCCTGTATTACTGCATGTGGTTCTTGTGAATATTGCAAGAAGCAAATGTATGGGCACTGTAAAGACGGAGGCTGGATATTAGGAAATCTAATAAATGGAACCCAAGCTGAATATGTGCGTATCCCTCATGCAGATAATAGTCTTTATATCGCAACAGAAGATATAAATGATGAAGCTTTGGTTATGTTAAGTGATATTTTACCAACAGGCCACGAGATGGGAGTTATTAATGGCTGTGTAAAACCCGGGGATACAATTGCAATTGTGGGTGCAGGGCCAATTGGGATGTCTGCTCTACTTACCGCACAATTTTACTCTCCCGCTAAGATCTATATGATAGATTTAGATGATAACCGTTTAGAATTGGCAAAAAAATGGGGTGCTACAGATTCTATTAATTCAGGATCTGAAGATGCTGCCAAAAAGATCCTTTCTGAAACAGCAGATGGTGTAGATGTAGCTATAGAAGCCGTTGGTGCACCTGCAACCTTCGATATCTGTCAGCAAATAGTTAGACCTGGAGGCCATATTGCCAATATTGGTGTCCATGGAAAAAGTGTAGATCTTCAAATTCAGGATCTATGGATTCAGAATATCACCATTACCATGGGACTAGTTAATACCAACACCACCCCTATGCTTTTAAAAACATTAACTTCAGGAAAAATTCAAGCAGAAAAATTGATCACTCATCATTTTAAATTAGATGAGATCATTCGTGCTTATGAAGTATTTGGCAATGCTGCGGAAGAAAAAGCTTTAAAAATAATCTTGACCAATTAATTCATTTAAAAGCTATAAACGGCATAAATTATAAATGAAGTGTCATAAACTGAAAATTGATATCATTCTTCCCCGGGGCCTCGAGATTTTTAAATCTGTAAATATCTAAGTGAATACTATAAATTGAGATCCTGAAATAAATTCAGGATGACGAAATATTAGTATAACTCTTAAAGTAGATACAATTAAACTTACTAGCTAAAATACTTAAACCTCTCAATTCCCTAATGCAGAAAGAATTAAATTGAAAGTCTATTAAATTTTATATGACAGAAATACAGCTAATAATCCTATTTTGTAATATAATAGATAACAAAATTAAATAGTATCCTTAAAGTCATTGCAATGAATGATCAACCAGATGAATATTTAGATAATCATTACATCCATAGAAGTAATTGGTTACGAGCAGCTGTTCTTGGTGCTAACGATGGAATTTTATCTACTGCAAGTCTTGCTATTGGTGTTGCTGCAGCAACCGACATGAGAGAACCCATTATATTGGCTACTCTTGCTGGATTAGTTGCTGGAGCTTTATCTATGGCAGCAGGAGAATATGTTTCTGTAAGTTCCCAGACAGATATTGAAAGAGCTGATATTGAAAGAGAAAAAATAGAATTAGAGGAAACCCCAGAAATAGAACTTCAACGCCTAGCTGAAATATATGAGAACAGAGGTTTAAGGAAAGAAACTGCTCTAATAGTGGCTAAAGAATTAACCGAGCACGATGCTCTAGCCGCTCATGTTAGAGATGAATTAGGAATAAATGAAATAAGTCAGGCCAATCCTATTCAAGCCGCATTGGCTTCGGGAGCCTCTTTTACCGTTGGAGGCCTACTTCCACTTTTAGTGGTCCTTTTTCTTCCACTTTTATTTATGGAGTATTATTTATATGGATTTGCAACCTTGTTTCTAATAATATTAGGTGCATTAGCTGCTAAAACAGGAGGCTCCAGTATTGGAATTGCCATTCTTAGAATCACATTTTGGGGAACCGCAGCAATGGGTCTAACCGCATTCGTAGGATATTTATTTAGTACAAACGTCGGATAAAAATGTAGATATAGTTAAAAAGCTGATGATTTTGGGTCTGAAATTTCTTATCTAATTTTTAATGAATTTCACTTCGCTGTAATTTTAGAGACTTAACTCTGTGCTTAGAAATACAATCCAATCTTTAAGTATCTTTGAAAAAAAATAGATAATGCTTCATCTAAAGTTAGAAACAGATCCCCGATGGGTAAATATTGTTGAATCCAATATAGAAGAAATTCTTACCGATCATGCTTGGTGTGAACAGAAGGCAGCAACCAATGCCATCACTATTATCACATTAAATTCTGAATATCCAGACTTGGTTACAGAATTATTGGAACTTGCAAAAGAAGAATTGGAACATTTTGAAATGGTTCATGAGATCATTAAAAAACGAGGCTTTAAATTGGGGCGAGAGAGAAAGGACAGCTATGTTAATGAGTTATATAAATTCATGAACAAAGGTGGCAGTAGATTGAATTCTATGGTAGATAGGCTCCTGTTTTCTGCAATGATAGAAGCAAGAAGTTGTGAACGTTTCAAATTGCTTTCCAAAGAAATCAACGATCCAGAACTATCTAAATTTTATCATGATTTAATGATAAGTGAAGCAGGTCATTACACCACTTTTATAAGCTTTGCACGTAAATACGGAAAAGATATCGATGTGGATTCCCGCTGGAAAGAACTAGTGGAATTTGAAGGGGAATTAATAAAAAGTTATGGTAAACATGAAACTATTCACGGTTAACTAGAAACTATAGATCACCTTAAAATACAATTACTAAAATGTATGGATCTAATATTGAAAAAAATTAGAATATCCATTTAGCTAAACCCCACTCTTTTAAATTATTCAAATCCTGCAGAAACAAATTATTGAGAATTTGCTTAATTCTTAAAAACAAAAAAGCCAGACATTACTGTCTGGCTTAGTTTTGCTCCTCTCCCGATAGCTATCGGGATGGATCGAACTTTCATGAATTATATGTATTTAATAAACGTTCCGATATCTCTGGAGAACTACCCAAATTTAAAAGGTATTTTCTGCTTTTCATTGATTTAATGTGTTTTTCAATTTTTCTCGCCTGCGAAACATTTTTGCATTCTATTTTAAAGAACAATTCCCAATCCTTCGCAATTGTAGTAAAGGAATTACTATAAAATCCACTTTTATGATTATCTAATCTGATTTCAAGATTTGAAGTTTCTCCAACATAGTTTTTATCTGAGAAATTAGAATATAATATGTAAACAAAATGCATGTTGGATCTATTGAGAGTAGATCAAGATACAGACAATCGTAAGATTTTCAACAATTCTTAAAAACAAAAAAGCCAGACATTACTGTCTGGCTTAGTTTTGCTCCTCCTCTTGGGCTCGAACCAAGGACCCTCTGATTAACAGTCAGATGCTCTAACCAACTGAGCTAAGGAGGAAACTGTATCTATATAATTCTAAAAGAACGTGTTACTACTTTAAAGATCCTAACTCTTAATCTGGACCTGCATTAGAGACTTAAATATTTCTCTTTTGCGGTTGCAAATATAAATCAATTTTTAAATGCTTACAAAACAAAAATCGACTTTTTTTTACGAATTTTTAATAATTTTTTCTGTCTGCATTTTAGTCGGCTGCTATTATTCGAACAACCAGCGATATAAGTCATTTCCATTAGCAAATAACACCAATGCGATCAATATAAAGAACCCGAGCATTTGTGCATATTCCATAAACTTCTCATTTGGCGCTTTCCCAGTAATGATCTCGTAAAGTAAGAACATTACATGTCCTCCATCCAATGCTGGAATTGGCAGGATATTCATGAAGGCTAATATGATAGAGATTAAAGCCGTTGCTAACCAGAAGCCTTGCCAATCCCAAGCGTCTGGAAAAAGGCCTCCTATTGCTCCAAAACCACCAACTTGGGTAGCCCCTTTCGCGGTAAAAACATATTTAAATTGAGCAACATAATCGTGTAGCGTCCAGTAACCATAGCTAAAACCAGCTTCTATACTTTCACCAAGACCATACTTTCTTGTTTGCACATTAAAGTCTCGTTTTGAGGAAACCCCAAGTAATCCATCTTCATCTGGAGTTACCATAAGGCTCATAATTTTTCCATCTCTTTTAAAAACTACCTCTACTTCTTTCTCTTTATTTTCAGCAGTTATTGGAGCTAACTCATGCCAGTATCCAATTTCCTGTTTATTAACAGAGATCAAACTATCTCCTTTTTTCAATCCTGCTTTAGATGCCGCAAGATCTGCAACAACAGTATCTAATACCGCATTTTGAATAGGTACAAAGGGTTGCATAACTCCTTCTTGAAACATTTGAGACCCTATATCTTCTGGAATAGAAATAGTTTCTTCTTCCCCAGATTGATGAATCACAGTAATGTTATTTACATCACGCATAAAAAGGTAGCGGTTTACATCTACGCTATTTTCAAACTCTTCACCATTCACTGAAAGAATTCTATCCCCATCTTCAAAACCAAAGGCCTTAAATTCATCTGCAACAGCAAATCCTTGTGGCATATCATCTGGGCCAACAAAAGAGCTTCCCCAAACGAACAATACCATCATGTAAATAAGGAAACCAAGAACCAAATTAACAGTAACTCCACCTAACATAATGATTAGACGTTGCCAAGCAGGCTTGCTTCTAAACTCCCAAGGTTTTGGAGGAAGCGCCATTTGCTCCTTATCCATACTCTCATCTATCATTCCGGATATTTTTACATATCCTCCAAGCGGCAACCAACCTAAACCATATTCAGTTCCACCAATTTTTTTCTTAAAAAGAGCGAATTTTACATCAAAAAACAGGTAGAATTTCTCTACTCTTGTTTTAAATAATTTCGCTGGTATAAAGTGTCCAAACTCGTGTAGAACGATTAATAAGGATAAACTAAGAAGTAACTGTATTGCTTTTATTAAAAATGGATCCATTCTCTCTGCTTCAAATTTTAAATCGCACAAAAGTAACCTTTTAATAGCTCCTAAAAAAGTATAAATGGCTACCGGAATCTACCTCATAGAAAATTTAGTACTTCCCTTGCTCGTATTTAGTTAGAAGGCTTTAATTTTGTGACAAATTACTTATAATGCTTCATTTTTTCTCTAAATTCAAACCGCTTGCTATTGTAATGGCAATTCTTTCTGTCGTTATTATCTACAGCATTTATACCTTATTAAATCCTGAAAAAAAATTACCTGTTTTTCAACCAGATATGGTGAATTCAGAATTAGTAGATACCACAGTTCAATATGTGAGGAAATATCATAAGATCGCAGATTTTGAACTATTAAACCAAAACGGAGAAACAATTACCCAAGATACTTACAAGGATAAGATCTATGTTGCCGATTTTTTCTTTACGACCTGCCTAACAATTTGCCCTATAATGACAGGACATATGTTAGAAATTCAAGAAAAATTAAAAGATGATCCAGAGGTGCTACTGCTTTCTCACACCGTGATCCCCGTGGCAGACAGTGTGCCTCAGCTTAAAAAATACGCTTTAGAAAAAGGAGTGAATGATGCTAAATGGAATTTAGTGACAGGAGATAAAAAGCAAATTTACGAGTTGGCGAGAAAATCCTATTTAGCTACTAAAACAGATGGAGATGGCGGACCTTATGATATGATACATACCGAAAATTTCATTCTTGTAGATAAAGAGAAAAGAATTCGTGGTTTTTATGATGGTACAGATGCAGAAGCCATAGATGATCTTTTACAAGACATTGAAATTTTAAAAGCTGAATACTAGTAATTATACTTTTCTAGCCGAAACTTTTGTAAGACTTATTTTTAAACTATTTTTGCCTTGTTTAAAATCAATCTAAATAAAAATGAAGCTAACTATTGCTCATTTACAGCGCGGCCAGCGAGGGATCATTAAGGAATTAATCGTAGATAAAATTCCTTTAAAACTCTTAGAAATGGGCTGCTTACCAGGAAATCTAGTAGAGTTGGTACAAACTGCACCTTTTAGAGACCCTATGTACTTGAACATTAACGGGAGTCATTTAGCAATTCGCAAAGAGACTGCATTGCTTATAGAAATAGAATTAATATAATATTATGGGGAAACAAATTAATGTTTCGTTAATTGGAAACCCAAATACTGGTAAAACTTCAGTTTTCAATCAACTTACTGGCCTAAACCAGCAAGTTGGGAATTACCCGGGGATTACTGTAGAAAAAAAAGAGGGAATTTGTAAACTTCCACGAGGTCTTAAAGCACATATTTTAGACCTCCCAGGAACCTACAGCTTAAATGCTTCTTCTCTAGATGAAAATGTAGTAATAGAACTATTGCTGAATAAAAACGACAGGGACTTCCCAGACGTTGCAGTAGTAGTTAGTGATGTGGAGAATCTAAAACGAAATTTACTACTTTTTACTCAAATCAAAGATCTAGAAATACCTACCATTCTTGTTATTAACATGGCAGATAGGATGGAACGTAAAGGGATTTCACTAGACATTGGTATTTTAGAAGCTAAATTAAATACCAAGATCGCACTGGTAAGTGCCAGAAAAAATACTGGAATAGAGGAACTAAAAGAATTGATCCTTAATTACCGCCAAATTTCTACAGAACCTTGTTTACATGCCTCCATCATGGATCCCGAATATTTTGGGAGATTAAGGAAGGCTTTTCCAAATCAGTCTTTATACAAATTATGGTTAGTTATTACACAAGATGTAAATTTTGGAAATGTAAACAGACATTCTTTAAACGACGATAATAGTTTCCACACAAAAAGTAACAGCGACCTTAAAAGACTTCAGCAAAAAGAAACCATTTTAAGATATCAGTTTATAAATGGATTACTAAAAGAAGGTCTAAAAATAGACTTAAACTCTGCCACAGATCTTAGAATACGATTAGACAGGATCTTAACACATCGAGTTTGGGGTTATGTGATCTTTTTTATGGTCTTGTTAATTATCTTTCAGGCGATCTATAATTGGTCTAGTTACCCAATGGATTTCATAGATTCCAGTTTTGCTTCCTTAAGTGAATGGACAAAAAACATGATGCCCGCGGGACCTTTCACAAATCTAATTTCTGAAGGAATTATCCCTGGACTTGGTGGAATTGTAATTTTTATTCCGCAGATCGCATTTCTTTTCTTTTTCATCTCCTTATTAGAAGAAAGCGGCTATATGAGCCGTGTGGTCTTCTTGATGGATAGAATTATGCGAAGATTTGGACTAAGCGGTAAAAGTGTAGTGCCCTTGGTATCTGGTACTGCCTGTGCGATTCCTGCTGTAATGGCAGCAAGAAATATCGAAAATTGGAAAGAACGCCTTATAACTATTCTGGTTGTTCCCTTTACCACCTGTTCTGCAAGATTACCTGTATATCTTATAATTATAGCATTGGTAATTCCAGATGAGAGCTTCTTAGGGTTTAATCTTCAAGGATTAACTTTAATGCTTTTATATTTATTAGGATTTGGAACTGCATTAGTCTCTGCTTGGATCTTAAATAAGATCCTTAAGATAAAAAGCAAAAGTTATTTTGTGATTGAAATGCCCAATTATAAACTACCAATGGTTAAGAATGTTGCCATTAATGTAGTTGAAAAAACAAAAGCCTTTGTTCTTGGAGCAGGAAAGATCATTCTTGCAATATCTATTATTTTATGGGTTTTAGCCAGCTATGGTCCCGGCGATAATTTTAATAAAGCTGAAGAAATCGTTACATCCAAACATATTGCAAATGCTGATTCTAATTTGGAACAAGAAATTGCTGCCTATAAACTGGAGCATTCTTATATAGGGATACTTGGAAAAGGAATTGAACCTGCCGTAACGCCTTTAGGCTACGATTGGAAAATTGGGATCGCTATTGTGAGCTCTTTTGCAGCACGGGAGGTTTTCGTTGGAACCTTGGCTACAATTTATAGTGTTGGTAGTGATGAAGAAGAAACTATTAAAAACAGAATGGCAGCAGAAGTGAACCCGGTATTGGGTGGTCCATTATTCACCTTTGCCAGCGGAATAAGTTTACTCTTATTCTATGCTTTTGCAATGCAGTGCATGAGCACTTTGGCCATTGTGAAAAAAGAAACGAACTCTTGGAAATGGCCAATATTGCAACTTGTAATTATGAGTGCCTTTGCCTATCTAGTTGCACTGATAGCGTTTCAAGTTTTAAAATAATGTAAGATTATAATTGTAAACCGACTTAATTAAGTATCATGGACGTATTACAAAACATACTAGTATTTATCACGTTTTTGATCGCTGTTGGATATGTGATCACAAAATTTGTGTGGAAGCCAGCGTTTCTAAAAACTAAAAAGGAAGCCGAAAAAGCATGTGGAGTTTCAGGATGTGGTTGTAGTTAACCACTCATTTTAACTTTTACTAAGCCGAATCTTTAAGCAATATTCTGAATCTGCTATTTTGTGGGTAGATTTTGGGAAAGGATATAGATCTAGGGCGTCCAAGGAATAACTATTTTTTGAATCGGAGAGCCCAAAACTAAATCCTTTGGTTTGTTTTAAAGAAATGATCTTTTCCTCTACTTGTCTTCCATTCTGCATTACTGCAATTAAGACTTTTGCTTCCCCAGCCCAAATACAGGTAACATCTGTGGGACATCTAGAATCTGAGATCACCTTTTTAAATTGAATGGATCTATTATCAAAAGAAAATAACTCTCCAAGATCGAGCTCTGCATTAAAATTTACTATTGAATCCTTTTCTTGAGCATAAGATGAACTTAGGAATAAGGCAAAAATAAAAGCAAAGTAATATTTCATATTCTATTTTAATTTAAAGACTCTAAATACATTTGAATGTTGCAAAATTTAGCCCAAAGCAACGTCCAAAGTCATCATGAGTATAAAACCTCCTATAAAGCCCATTGTAGAAATATCTGTAAATTTATCTCGCTGGGATTCTGGGATCACCTCTTCTACAACCACAAAGATCATTGCTCCTGCAGCAAAAGCAAGCGCATAAGGTAAGATTGGCTGAAACGTCATTACCGCCCATGCTCCTAAAACAGCAGCGATAGGCTCTACTGCAGCAGAAAGCTGCCCGTAATTAAAACTTTTCCACCTACTTAAGCCTTGTCCTCTTAGCGGCATTGCTACTGCAAAACCTTCAGGAAAATTCTGTAAACCTATACCAATTGCCAAAGCTACAGCTCCTCCAATGGTAGCACCATCAAATCCTGCAGCTACTCCACCAAATAGAACCCCAATTGCTAATCCTTCAGGAATATTATGCAAAGTTATTGCTAAGGTTAAGAGTACAGATTTATGCCAAGGAGTTTTAATACCCTCTTTCTCATCCATCTTGAAATTTACATGTAAGTGAGGTAAAATTTTATCTAAACCAAAAATAAAGAGTGCTCCAAGAAAAAAGCCAATAGCAGCTGGCATTACTTTAATAAATCCTTCTCCAGGACTCATCTCTATTCCAGGTGCCAACAAACTCCAAAAACTTGCTGCAACCATTACCCCGCCCGTAAAGCCCAACATTCCGTCGAACAAGGCTCGGTTCATTTTTTTAAAGAAAAAAACTAATGAAGCCCCAAGTGCTGTGACCCCCCAAGTAAATAGGGTAGCATATAAAGCGGCTAATATAGGATCTATACTTTCAAGATAGGCGATAATATCGTTCATCATAGTTAAGAAGTTTTTATATATAAATTACTTGAGATCACATTAGAGATCTTTAGTTCTTTGCCATTTAAGTTGATCAACATTGACTGATCAAAGGATTCTATTTCTAAGATGCTAATCTCTTTTCCTAAAGCAATATTATTTTTATCTAAGTATTGCAGGAATTCTGGCGTAGAATCTTTAACACCAATACAAATTCCAGACTCTCCTTTCTTCAATTCGGCTAAGAGTACTTTGTTAGAGATTGCAAAATTCCCCTTTGAATCCGGAATAGGATCCCCGTGAGGATCCCGTTTCGGAAAATCTAGAAATCTATCAAGTTCTTTTATTAATTTATCAGATTTAATATGCTCCAATTGTTCTGCGACTTCATGTACCTCATCCCAAGCAAATCCTAGTTTATCAACCAAGAACACCTCCCAAAGACGATGTTTCCTAATTATATCTACAGCTGCTTCTCTACCAATTTTGCTAAGTTTTACACCTTGATATTTTTTATAAGCCACCAATTTTTTCTCAGATAATCTCTTGATCATATCTGTAACAGAAGAAGCTTTCGTACTCATTTCTTCTGCCAAAGCATTGGTACTAACGCCTGTTGGAAATGACCTTTCCAGATGAAAGATCGCTTTTAAATAATTTTCTTCAGAGAGGCTGAACATAAACTCATGTTTTAATCTTGCTAAACTACATTTTTTATTCTAAAAAAACTATTTTTAGAGTAGTCTAAAAATTAATTATATATTTGTAAAAATAAATTTTCATGAAATACTTAATACTCTGCACGTTTTTAATTACTTCTTTCTCCTTTGCGCAGGATATTGAAACCAGTGTTTCTGGTACTGTAACCTCCAAGGGGAATCCCGTTCCATTTGCTTCCATCTACATAAAAGGAAGAGCATCGGGAACAAATGCAGATGCTAATGGCAAGTATCAACTTAATATTTTTCCTGGGGAGATAAGCCTCGTTGCCCAGTCCCAAGGATATAAATCACTTACAAAAACTTTCATCATAACCGAAGGCAATACCAAACTGCTAAATTTTGATCTTGAAGAAGGCAATGAAGCTCTAGATGAAGTGGTGATTACTGGTACCAGAACAGAAAAGCGCAGAACAGACTCTCCAGTTATCGTGAATTTAATTAGCAGTGAAACCTTGGAGCAAGTTGTGGCTACAGACCTTTCTGAAGGACTTCGTTTTCAACCGGGTCTTCGAGTAGAGATGAACTGCCAAACATGTAATTACAGCCAGATTCGTATGAATGGTTTGCAGGGTGGTTATTCGCAGATCCTCATTAATGGTCGCCCAATATTCAGTCCGTTAACAGGTTTGTATGGTTTAGAACAAATTCCTGTAAATATGATTGAACGTATAGAGGTAGTTCGCGGTGGGGTCTCTGCACTTTATGGCTCCAGCGCAATTGGAGGTACGGTAAATGTGATCACCAAGATACCAAAGAAAAATGCCTATAGCCTAGGTTACTCTTTTCAAAATATAGACGGAAGCGCTAATCAAAACCTTATAAACGGAAATGCAACTGTGGTGAGTGAGGATTATAACGCAGGTGCCAATTTCTTTGTAAATAATCGTAAAAGAGAAGCTTACGATGCTAATGCTGATAATTTTTCTGAACTACCTCAGTTAAAAGATAATTCTTTTGGTGTAAATGCTTTTTACCTTCCTTCTGAAGATTCGAAATTAGAACTGAGTGTTAGTAGTCTAAATGAATACCGTTATGGAGGTGAAATTGTTGATAAACCAGCTTATTTGGCACAGCAAAGCGAAGAACGAACACATAATGTATTGATGGGAAGTTTAGATTATCAAATCAATTTTAACCAGGATAAAAGCTCTCTCATTCTTTATTATGGTGGCCAACGCACAGATAGAGATCATTATACCGGAATAATACCTGATGAAGAAGCAGAAAAACAAGTCTTTTTTGCAGCCCCACCTTACGGAACTTCAGAAGTAACCACGCACCAAGGTGGGACTCAATACAATCAGAGATTCGATAAATTCTTAGGCGGAAAGACCGTATTAACTGCTGGAGCAGAATATGTTTATGATGCAGTGTACGATGAAATTGACACTTACAATTACCTAATAGACCAGACTACAAGAAATTTAGGTGTTTTCGTTCAGAACGATTGGGATATCACTAAGAACCTGAATTTTCTTTCTGGCTTTCGTATAGACAAACACAATTTGGTTAATTATGCTATTTTTAGTCCCCGTGCTTCCCTACTCTATAAATTGAAGGAAACAACCCAATTTAGATTAGGTTGGGGTACAGGTTTTCGAGCGCCACAAGCCTTTGATACCGATTTGCACATTGCCTTTGCTGGAGGTGGAATTTCCAGGATCTCATTAGCAGAGGATTTGAAAGAAGAACGTTCAAATAGCTTCACTGCTTCCATAAATTATGACAAAGCCACAGAGCATTTTATAGCCGGTTTTACCTTAGAAGGATTTTATACTCATTTGGATGACGCCTTTTATCAATATCCGCTAGGTGAAGATCAATTTGGAGAACGCTTTGAAAAGCGAAATGGCAGCGGAGCCACGGTTAAAGGTTTTACCATGGAATTCCGAACCAATTATGACTACATACTAGAACTAGAGGCTGGTTTCACCATACAATCCAGTTTGTTTGATGAACCAGTAGAAAATATTGAAGGTCTTCCCGTAAAGCGTGAATTTTTGCGAACTCCTAATGATTATGGATATGCAACCCTTACTTATTCACCTACTAAAAAATTGAATGTGAGTGCCAATTTGGTTTATACCGGTCATATGGATATTGCACATTTCGGCGGGGAAAATACAGGTCAATTAGTAGATGAATATTATGTAACACCCACTTTTACAGAATTGAGTTTTCGAATGGCCTATGATTTTGACTTGCCAAATATTAGTACGGGCTTGGAACTTTCTGGAGGAGTTAAAAATGTAACCAACAGTTATCAAGAGGATTTTGATATTGGTAAAAATCGCGATAGCAATTATATATATGGCCCTGCAGCGCCACGAACCATTTTTGTTGGATTAAAAATTAAATCTTTATAAATTTTGAAACAAGTCCTTTTAATTTTATTTCCATTTTGTTTTTTATTTTTTGGTAGTTCAGCTTTTTCACAAAATGATAAACAGGTGACCTGGCTCAATTTTGAACAATTGCAAGATTCCCTGATGCTAAGTCCTAAAAAGGTTTTTATAGACTTTTATGCAGATTGGTGTGGACCATGTATACGAATGCAAAAAGAGGTGTTTACCGATCCAAAAATTATTCAGAAATTAAATAAGGATTATTATGCCGTAAAGATGAATGTAGAAACTACCGATACTATCTATTTCGGAGAGCAACTATTTGTGAACGAAAGGGCTAACCGAAGAAACCCCATACACCAGATCCCTATGTTAATGGCGAGACAAAAAAATAGAGCATTTTCATTACCAGCTCTTGTCCTTTTAGATGAAAACTTTAAGGCTACCGCACGTTATTTTCAATATTTGAATGTAGAACAACTCTATAGAATTCTATCAAAATAACAGCTACTATATCCCTCTTTCCTTTTGAATGCTTTCGTAAGCTTCCTGAACCATTCTGAATTTTTCTTCAGCGCCATTTCTGTAAGCTTCATCCATATGTTGTAGCTTATCTGGATGGTATTTCTTTGCCATGGTTCTAAATGCCTTCTTTACTTCCGCATCTGTAGCAGATTTTTCGATCTCTAGGATCTTGTAAGCATTATCGGCACTTTTAAAGAACATTGCTTTTATACTTTCAAAATCTCTAGTGTTTAAAGCTAAAAATCCTGCGATAGATTGGAGTTGTGACAATTCAGAATTAGAAACATTTCCATCTGCATTTGCAATGTTAAATAAGAAATGTAAGATCTGTAATCTCACCTCATATTTTGTACGCTGTTGAAGATATACACCTATGCGCTGCGCAGAGATCTCCCTATTCTTAATAACTTCATTAAAAGTACGAAAAGTGGCATTTGCACGCTCCTTCCCATAAGCGCGCACAAAATAGGTGCGCACATAATCCATTTCAGATTGAGACACTTGCCCATCTGCCTTTATAACTAAAGAAGCTAATGAAAGAAGATTCAATTCAAAATCGCCTGGCGACACAGAATTGCTTTCAGTTTTAAAAACCGAGTTAAATCCGCCTGAAGAACGATTCCAATTATCTATTACAGTTCCTAATATAAACCCAAGTACTGCTCCCGGGTATCTGAAAAACATATAGCCAGCAAAGGCTAATATCCATTTAAACATAAATTCCTACTTGATAAGAGGCAAATATACTATTTTGAATAAGTATAAGACAGGCCATATCTTATAAACTTCTTTATCTCATCTATAAGAAGAACCTATTAGCATATAGGAAATTGAGATATGCAGAGCTAAACTTAATTTGTATCTTTGCCCTTTATAAATTATAATAAAAACTCTATATATGTATCCAGCAGATTTAGTTAAACCAATGAGAGAAGACCTTACAAATATAGGTTTTCAAGAATTACATACCGTTGCAGATGTAGATGCTGCCATGGAAAAAAAGGGAACAACTCTAGTGGTTGTGAATTCAGTTTGTGGTTGTGCTGCAGCTAATGCACGTCCAGGAGCTCGTATCTCTTTACAAAACACTAAAACTCCAGACAATCTAGTAACTGTTTTTGCAGGTGTAGATAGTGAGGCTACAGATAAGGCTCGTGGTTATATGATCCCTTTTCCTCCTTCTTCTCCATGTATGGCTTTATTTAAAGACGGAGAATTAGTTCATATGTTAGAGCGTCATCACATTGAAGGACGTCCTGCAGAAATGATCGCAGATAACTTAACAAGTGCTTTCAACGAGTTTTGTTAATTCAAAATCTCTAAATAATTCAAGCCGGTCTTAATAAGATCGGCTTTTTTTATACGCTATATTTAGCTGATTTTTTGATAACTTTATTTTTAATTCTGAAAAATCTATAAATGATGAAATTTTTAATTCTGGTGCTATTATTGGCAGGGACGGCTGGGAGTTGCGATCGTTCTGAAGATGATCAGGAAATAAGCTCTAAAGACCTAGACTTGCAATTTGAAGCGATCACTAATTTAGTCGCCACACAAAATTGCAGCGATAGCTCGCAATGCAGTTATATGGCCTACGGAAGTAAAGCTTGCGGTGGCCCAAAGGGGTATTTGGTTTTTTCTTCAGATGTAGATACCGTAAAACTCAGAACTCTAGTAGATAATTACACCAAAGCTGAAGATACATACAATCAACAAAACGGGATAATAAGCGATTGCAGTATTGTCCCTCCTCCCCAAAACATTAATTGTATAGATGGCAACTGCGTTAAAATAGATTAGATCCACCTCGGAAGTAATAACAAAGCTAAGAATAGGAAAATACTTTTATAAATTAAAAGTGAGCTTGAGGAATTAAACCTTCAATGAGGGATTAAAGGTTTTTAATAGTTCAATAAAAATGTATTTTTGCTTCAATTCTATATAAAGATGAAGAAAATACTCGCATATCCTCTTTCGATTTTATCTTACTTTTTTTTCTTTTTAACTTTAGTGGTATTTCACGGAATCCAATGGTTCTGCTTTACTTTTATTGGAAAGGAAGCACATAAAAGATCTGTAGATATTTTTAATCTCACACTAATGAGATGTCTAAATATTTTAGGAACAACTTTTACAGTAGACAACCAGCATAATATCCCAACAGATGTGCCTTGCATTTTCGTTTCTAATCATCAAGGCCTCTATGATATTCCACCCATCATTTGGTATCTTAGAAAACATTATCCAAAATTCATTAGTAAAAAAGAGTTAGGTAAAGGGATCCCTGGGATTTCATATAATCTTAGGCATGGAGGTTCTGCTCTTATAGATAGAAAAGACCCTAAGCAAGCGGTTGTTACGATCTCAAAATTTGCAGATTATCTAAATAAGAATAACTATTCCGCAGTAATATTTCCTGAAGGCACACGCAGTAGGGATGGAAGACCAAAGAAATTTGCTGAAACTGGTTTACAGATCATGCTCAAAAAAATGCCTCATGCGTTGGTGGTGCCTATCACCATCAATAATTCATGGAAGTTGTTTGAATATGGGAGTTTTCCTTTAGGTATTGGTCATAATATTAAAATGAAGATCCATCAACCAATATTGGCAAATTCTGATGATGCAAGTAGCATTATTGCGAAAGTGGAACGAACCATCACTGCAGATATTCTTTAGAAATCAACATACCTAATATGAATTCAGAAAAAATTGTAGAAAACACTATTAAGTTCGTTCAGGAAACTTTGAAAAATGCTGAAGGCGGACATGATTGGTTTCATATTCTTAGGGTTTTAAATAATTCTAAACTGATCGCTGCAACAGAAAATGTTGATCTTTTAACGGTAGAGTTGGGAGCCCTACTTCATGATATTGCAGATTCTAAATTCCATAATGGAGATGAAACAGTTGGACCAAAAGTAGCAAGAGCCTTTCTAAGCACTCAAAATGTTACGGAAGAGGTAATTGCTCATGTAGTTAATATCATTGAAAACATCTCCTTTAAAGGAGGAAACAGCAACCAATTATTTCATTCTAATGAACTAGCAGTTGTTCAGGATGCAGACAGGCTAGATGCCCTTGGTGCGATAGGAATAGCTAGAGCCTTTAATTATGGCGGATTTAAAGGAAGAGGTTTATATGATCCGGAGATTCAAGTGAATCTTAAAATGAGCAAAGAAGAATACAAAGCCTCTACTGCACCAACTATAAATCATTTCTACGAGAAACTTTTATTGCTTAAAGATAGAATGAATACAGAAACTGGGAAGACAATTGCAGAACAGCGACATAAGTATATGCAAGATTTTTTAGAGCAATTCTATGCAGAATGGAACGGAAAAGCTTAGCATAAAAAAAGCCTTACTAGAAAGTAAGGCTTTTTTTATATCTATTGGTCTTTCTACTAAAACCAAGCGCTCCATGGAATTCTTGAAAGCACTAAAATTAAAGCTAGTGTATAAAATATAGCTAGGATCTTGAACTTTGGTTTAGAGGTAAGTTTCTTTTTGTGTTTAGAATATCCCATAGTTATAAAAACGATGGCTAAGATCATCACTATTGGGTGCTCTACATTATATAATCTAAGAACAGAATCCTTCATCACTCCGCCCATTCCAACTTCACCCCACATTTTAAAGTAAGGAGTGGTAAAGTATAATACGAACCCAATAAGCAGTTGTAAATGTGAAACAATTAGGGTAAACAAGGCAATTCTAAAATTGGTTGCTCCATATTCCTTATTGCTGCTATACCCTATAATTGCATTTACTGATGCTACAACGAGCACAATAAGCACTAAATATGCCCAATAAGAGTGTATAAATTGAATAGTTTCGTACATAATAATTGCGGTGTTAGATATCTATTGATTAATAATTTAATCCCATTTATTTTCTGCTGAAGCTCCTCCCCATATTAATGTAGCAATATATGGATTATCTATAAAAATATTTCTATTTCCTTGGGCAGCATAAATAACCTCATTTCGTTGCATCTCGAAAGCCGAAACAGGGTCTTCTCTATTCCATTTTAGAAGCAGATCCAATCCTCCAACTTTCACGAACTCCTCACCATAACGTACATTTAAATATAACACCATTCTGGCTACATCACCTTTCCATTCATCCCCTGGAAACCAAGAATTTTCATTTATTAGTTTGTAAGAACCACTTCCATCGGTATACTCATAATTACTTCTTAATGAGTTGATATCTGCATCTGCAGATCTTAAATGATGAAGATCTGTAACCGCACCTTCTGAATTTAATTTAGACTGAGGGAAAATATGCTCGGTATTAAATGTTTGTGGACTATAAGAGTTTGATCCCGAAGTATATTCTTTATAATATCTACTCTCACCAGTATACATAAGAATCACATTATCTGAATTTGTTAGATCTGCATCGGCATTATAAAGATATTCATGTCTTTGCCCGTAAGAGAGGATAGTAGTATGATTTTTTATAGTATGATCTGAAACGAATTCATAATTAAGATCCCCATCTATAGTGATAGCAAGATCTTCATAATAAGATTTTAAATTGTTAGGAATATTAAGAGCAACAGGGTCTAAAACAGTAACCTTAACTGTAGCTGTAGAACAAGTAGCAACTTCATCATCATCACAAAGAGAATAAGTAAAACTATCTTCTCCCTTAAAACCATTTGCTGGCACGTAGGTAACACTTCCATTGCTATTTAGAGTAACTGTTCCAGAAGAAGCAGAACCATCTACAGAAGTTATAGTAGCATCATCTGTAATATCATCGTTTGATGCTAAATTGGTAATCGTTAACGAAACCGAAGTTACCGTCTTAACTTCATCATCCACGGCATCTGGAGATCCAGCATCATTCACAGTGATGGTAACAGTAGCAGTAGAACAGTTAGAATCTTGATCACATAGTTTATAGGTAAAAGTTTCTTCACCTACAAAATCTTTGGTAGGAGTATAAGTATAACTACCATTTCTATTATCTGTAACAGATCCACCTTTTGAACTATTTGTATCTGCTGAAGTGATCCTTGCACCTGTAGTAACAGTATCATTACTTAATAGATCTGAGATCACTACACTTTCATCTTCAACTGTTTCTGCTGTATCATTAAGCGCTACAGGTTTATCTTGAGACACGGGAGGAGTTGGTTTTTCTGTAGTACCACCATCATCTGTGCTACAGGAAACTATAAAAACTGCTATTAAAATATAGATGAATTTTTTCATAAGTTGTATTAATTTAGGATGTTGCAAATATCACATAATTCAAAGAATAAAAAAACCTCTTATCCAAAAGCATGGATAAGAGGTTTTGTATAATGTATAAAGTTGTGTTATTCGTTAATAACCCAAACTCCATTAGTTTTAATTAAGCTTAACTCTTGGCTAACTACAGAGCCATTGTATACATCGAAAGTAACTACATATTGTTGTCCTTCTTCAGCATTTGGCATAAGGTTATCTAAAACTACATTCATAGCTTCAATTAACATTTCTGGTTTCCATAAGTTACTAGATGATTCTCTTACATCAAAACTTGAGAAGTTTCCAACATTATCTGCAGGACCAGGGTAAGTAGCCAAAAACTCACTTCCAACTAATGAATAATCAGAACCAGCTAAAGTATATCTTATAGTATTGTCTGGAATCCAAACACCATCTATATTTCCAAATTGAATGCTTTGACTTAAAGTATTGTTATAAGGAGAAAACTTAGCTCCGTCGTAAATAAAGTATTTTACGTAGCTATAAGTAGCTCTATCTGTAATACTACCATCACCATCTACATCTTGAACATCTGTAGTGTAAAGTTTGTACATAATAGATTTAATATCTCCTGCTTCAAGAATTTCAAACTTGTACTTTTCCTTTAACAATAATGGAAGTTTCACATCTGCTTCATCTTCCGTAGAGAAATTAGGGAAACCTTCCCCAACTAATTCATATTCATCATCTGTTAAACCTGGGATGAATTGAAATTCATCATTAACATAAAGAAACCCGTTGTTTAAGGTTTTTAATGAACCATCATAGAACTTGTAAGTTAAAGAAACTAAAGTACGATTCTCTAGATCTGGAAACTTGTCATTTAAAAAAGCATAGATCTGGCTATTGTCATCAAAATTATTATACTCTTCTGTTTCAGGATATGCATCATAATCCTCTGTAGTAACAGTATATACCTTTAAAAACTTCTCAGTTGATTGCGGTGCATAAATATCAAAAGTTAATTTTGCCGATGACTTAGCACCATAATTAGGGTAATTATCCTCTAAAAATGCAGGCAATAAACTCTTTGCATCATCTACAGAATTAAAATTCGGGAAATTTAATCCTAAATCATCATAATCATCTTCTGTTAAAGTATAAACTATATCTCCAACAGCTCTTTCATTCTCTAATTTAGAGTTGATATCGTCATGGATATCTTCCATAGGCTCACAACTTGTAAGTGCTAGCCCTAAGAAAATAGCTAAATAATAAAAAGTGTTTTTCATCTTGAGTATTTTTTAAAATTTAATTTTAGCTCCAACAGTATACGTACGACCGAAACCATACCAAACAGATGCAGAATTAGCATCGTGATCTCTTCCATCTCTAGCATCAGCAATATATTCTGTATCTAAAGCATTAAATAAGTTGGCATTAAGTGTAGCGTCAAATGGTCCAAACTCAAATTTGTGAGTAACTCCAAAATCTAATAAACCATAATCTGGTGCTTGCCATGGATCTGCTACATCTGGTGTAGTTCTATCTGTAGGCTCAAAATCTGCGAAGTATCTGTCATTGTAAGTAAAGTCTGCACGTAAGTAAGTTCTAGGAAAAACTTCGTAATTAACTCCTAAAGCCATTGTAGTTTGAGCAGCATCTCCAACTGGAGTATCCTTAATGTAAATATCAATAGGATCATCTGCATTAATTGGATCATTATTTTCATCAAAGATCACAACGTCTGTTACATCATTAGCCCATTGGTAATCTCCAATAGATGCCATAGCAGTTAAAGTAAGCCTATCTGTAGCTCTATAATCAAGATCTATTTCTAAACCTTGGTGAATAGCGTCTACTCCTAAAATGTTAGCTGTAAAGAATTCATCACCTTGTCCTTGAATAGACTTAATGAATGTTCTATCCTGCCAAGAAGTTCTATAAATATTTACGTTAGCTCTAAAGTCTGCAGTTCTAAATCCATATCCTAACTCAGCACTAAAGATCTTTTGATTCTCTGCACCTTCGTTAATTTCATTTGTGTTATTAAGAAAAACAGCATTTAAGAATGGTGCTTTTTCAAAATACCCAACATTTGCAAAAAAGTTACTTTTTGAACTCACGTTGTAGTTTGCTCCACCTTTTGCGCTATATCCAAAAAAGTTAACGAAATCTGTTTCTTGATTAGGATCACTGTCTAAATATTGGAAGTAATCTATTCTTTTATAAGATGTATTAGATGCTGCAACAGATATGAAAGCTGAAAGATCATCTCTAGAATATTCTGCTTGAGCAAATAATCCTTCCCAAAGAACTACACCATCATTATTATATGCCATTTTATCACCAACTTGAGTTAAGTTGTTGGGATTGTTGTCATTATTATTATCAGCCCAGTACTGTCCACCTAAAAGATCTTTAACTTCTCTAAAGTGTTTTCCTTTATAATATCTTAGATCTACTCCACCACTTAATTCAATATCATCTGTGATTTTAGTAGTTAAGGTAGATAAAGCTCCATACCAGTTATGGTCGTTTCTAGAATCATAAAGAATAGTTCCAGAACCATCTGCTCCATTCGCAGCATTTTCTGCCTGAACGCGATCTAATTGTAAAGGTTGGTAATCTGCAAATCTATATGCACTACCAGTTGCATTTCTTAAGTTAGCATCTCCAGTGTAACCACCTCCACCACCAGTACCAAAAGATACATAGGCAGCAGTAGAAAGATCTGTTTTATCAGAAATGTTCCAATAGTGATTTAATGAGATTTGTGGTTTGTGGTAGAAGTTATCTTGCACGTTAACTACTTCTCCATTCTTGTAACCCCAGTCTCCGTTGAATTTGATATCTCTATCACTTCTCTGGTAATCTTCTATAGAATACTGAGTTTCTCTTTGACCGTGACGTTGTGGTGCACCAAAAGCAGTAAGAGATAATAAATGATCTTCATTAATCTCTTTTGCTACGTTTACAAAATAGCTATACCCTTCAAATTGAAGTCCATCTGCAAAACGCTCTCCGCTTGTTTTAGATGCAGCAATTGTAGCAGCCCATCCATTATCAGATTTCCCTGTAGATACAGTGAATCCAAATTTCTGAAGACCATCGTTTCCAACAGATCCAAATACGTTACCACCTTCTTCCATATCGGTAGATTTAGTAACAATGTTTACCGTTCCTCCAATAGAAGGTACAGCAACTTTAGAAGCACCAAGTCCTCTTTGTACTTGCATAGTTCTAGTTACATCTGTAAGCCCAGCCCAGTTACTCCAATATACACGACCATTTTCCATGTCGTTTACTGGAACACCGTTTATCATAACAGCAATATTCTCAGAGTTAAAACCTCTAAGTCTTAATTCAGCATCTCCAAATCCACCTCCAGATTTAGTTGCATAAACTCCAGGAGTTGATTTAAGGATTTCTGGAAATTCTTGATTTCCAATTTTAGTTTCAATTTTTTCTGCACTAATTGTAGAAACAGCAACTGGCGTTTTACGATCTATAGCAAGAGAAAAACTTGTAACTACGATCTCATCCAATGCATTTGCATCTGCATTTAACACAATGCTTCCTAAATCTTTTGTTGCTCCATTTGCAACAACGAATTGCATAGACTTCTTTTCAAAACCAATAAAACTGATTTCTACTGTTCCAGAAGCTGCTTTAACATTCAACGAAAATTTACCGTCAAAATCTGTAGTCGTTCCATTGTTTGTACCAACTACCATCACAGTTGCTCCAGGCAAAGGTGCATTCATGTCAGAATCCATTACCGTACCGGTAAGGGTTCCTTGAGCAAAAATTGTAGCAGTGGTTAAAAACAATGCTAGGGCTAATAATCTCCTCATGCTTTAATTGTTTGTGTATTAGTTTATAATTCGCGGCAAAAAACGTCATTTTCTGAAAAACATACTTTAACTTAATGTTAAGATTTCAGAATTTAACATTTACCCGCAACAAACATAACATTTTTACACAAATGATTATCAGTGAAGATCTTAAACCTATTAAGAATTTATTAACAATAAAAGAATTGTTAATTTAAATAAGATTTTAACAATTCTGTAGTAGAATTATCATGATTAGAGACCTTAGAACTATCAATTTCATTAAGAATCTTGGAAGCTAATTGTTTTCCTAATTCCACTCCCCATTGATCATAACTATATATATTCCATATCACCCCTTGCACAAAGATCTTATGCTCATACATAGCGATTAATTTCCCTAAACTTTCAGGTGTTAACTTCTCAATTAAAAGAGATGTAGTTGGCTTATTTCCTTTAAAAACTTTAAATGCAATTAACTTTTCAATTTCTGTAGTGGTAAGTCCTTGATTGGTTAATTCCTTTTTCACCTCATCTTCAGATTTACCCATTAAGAGCGCTTCTGTTTGAGCAAAATAATTAGCCATTAATTTATCATGATGATCCTTATCTTCAAATAAAGATCTCTTAAAACCAATGAAATCTGCAGGGATCAACTTAGTACCTTGATGTATTAACTGAAAAAAGGCATGCTGAGAATTGGTGCCGGGTTCTCCCCAAATTATATTACCAGTTTCATAAGTAACAGGTTTCCCATTTCTATCTACACTCTTTCCATTACTTTCCATTATTGCCTGCTGAAGATAGCTTGGCAATTTTTGAAGATATTGAGAATATGGAATCACTGCTTCACTTTCAGCTTTAAAAAAATTATTATACCAAATACTTAGCATTGCTAACTGAACCGGTATATTGTTGCTGAATTTTTCATTTCTAAAATGATCGTCCATTTTATTAGCTCCCATTAGAAGCTCATCGAATTTCTGAAATCCAACAGCTAAACTTACAGATAAGCCTACGGCGCTCCATAAAGAAAATCTTCCTCCAACCCACTCCCACATTGGGAATATGTTTTCTTTTGAAATTCCAAAATCTTCCACTTTCGAAACATTCGAAGAAACAGCAACAAAATGTTTTTGAACGGCTTCCTGTGAAGCTGATTGTAAAAACCACTTTCTTGAAGTAATGGCATTGCTCAAGGTTTCTTGAGTTGTAAAAGTTTTAGAAACAATTACAAATAGAGTTGTTTCAGGATTTAAGGGCTTTAAGGTCTCATGAACATGGTCCCCATCTACATTAGAAATATAATGTATATTAAGATGATTCTTATAAAATTTTAAAGCTTCAGTAACCATGGCAGGCCCAAGGTCTGAACCTCCAATTCCTATATTAACCACATCTGTAAATGCTAATCCAGAATATCCTTTTGCACTCCCAGAGATAATAGCATCTGTAAATGCCTCCATTTTAGCTTTCACCTCGAACACCTCAGGGATCACATTCACACCATCCACAAGTATGCTATCTGAGTTTTTTGCTCTCAAAGCTGTATGCAAGACAGGTCTATTTTCGGTTCTATTAATGCTTTTTCCTCCAAAATAAGAATCGATCGCTTCTCCCAAACCACACTCTTCTGCAAGATCTCCTAAAAGTTGTTGCGTTTCTGTAGTGATCCTATTTTTGCTGAAATCAACTAAAAAATCCTCCCAATGAATACTAAAATCTTGAAATCGTTGAGGCTCTTTAGAAAAAAGTTGCCTCATTTCTACTTCTTTTATCTCTTCGAAATGTTCTTGTAATTTTCTCCAAGCAAGAGTGGTTGTAGGGTCTATATTCAGCATCTCTAAATTTCTTTGAATGGGATTTTATCTAATTTTGTTTTTGTCAATTTTATAGAAGCAAAATAATCTTCTCTTAAATTGTCTGCGATAGGCTCTGCTGCTGGTAAGTTTTGGCGAAAAGGATCTACTTGTTTTCCTCGCACCCAAAATCTATAACACACGTGTGGTCCCGTAGCAAGACCGGTACTTCCCACATATCCAATAACATCTCCTTGTTTTACTCGTTGCCCAACTCTTACATTTCGCTTGGACATATGCAGGTATTGGGTTGTATACGTTTCGTTATGTTTTATTTTAACATAGTTCCCATTTCCTCCCGTATAACTAGAGGCAATTACGGTTCCGTTAGCTGTAGACCAGATCGGGGTACCATGAGGAGCTGCATAATCTGTTCCTTTATGGGCTTTCCATCTTTTTTGAACAGGATGATATCTATTTCCTGAAAATCTAGAGGAGATCCTACTAAAATTTAACGGCGCCTTTAAAAAGAAACTTTGTAATGGTCGTGCTTCTTCATCATAAAAATCTACATCTCCTTTTTCTGGATCTGCCATATAATCAAATGCATAATATGGTTTACCTTGATGTACAAAAACGGCACCTTCAATATTTTCAATCCCGGCATATATACTATCGTTAATATAACGCTCATTATATACCATTTTAAACTGATCTCCTTTTTGAAGTTTCCAAAAATCTATACTCCACTGGTAAATACTGCTTAACTCATGAGACAACAATACACTTAAACCTTGATTAGACATGGCTTCCGATAAATTGCTTACAATTACCCCAGAAACGGTCTTCCTTTTTATGGTAACCGGTTTTTGAGATTTGAATGCAGCAATGTTATCCCCAATATTTACAACGGTATAATCAATTTTATCATTCTCATAGATGAAGTACTCTGGAGTACCTAAAGAATCTTTCGCTTTTAAAATAACATAAGGCTTCCCTACCACTAACTTTGTAGGGTTAAAGGTTTCATTGCTCACTTGCTCTGTGATCTCATAGACTTTAGACCTGCTAACACCTTGGTTATCTAAAAGTTCTCCAAAACTGTCCCCAGATCGTATTGTATCCCTAATAACATTATAATCATTCAGCACAAAACCATATTCCTTAATTATAGGAATAACCTTTTCTACTTTAACTTCACTAATTTCTTTTTTACTATCATCTTCATTATTGCATGCTGTAAATGCAACTACCAATAAAAGCAAATATTTTATATTCTTCAATTTCAATGCTATTTTTGTGAATTATACATGTGCTCAACCCATTCTTTACCCCAATTATCAAACTCCTCTTCGCTCCATAGATTTGGGAAAAAACTATTTTTCTGAAAACTTGGAGGTAAAAATTCTTTCCAGTTGGTTCCTCCAGTAGCAGAAATGGTTTTATTATCCTTATTAAGATATCTATGTGCTGCTCCCATGTGCATTAACAACCAATTTATATTAATATTGGTATCGAACTTACGCAGACCTTCAATTAATAACGGATTACTTTTTTCTTCTTCTGGAAGTTGAAGATATTGGTGATATAAGGTTTTCCCTTTAACTTGATTTGCAATTCTCAAGAATCTTGAGGTATATCTAATTTCAAATTGTTTAAGAGTAAGTGTTTTTTCTCCTGTCGAAAGATCGATCCCGCCCTTTTTCCAATAAATATTCTCATAAAGCTCTTCAATAGTATTTTCTGAAGAAAAATTATGACGCTCCTTAAATGGGATTAAATGCTGAAGTGGAGTCGCGTTAATCTCGATCATTCGGAATTGCGCAGATTGGAATCCACTAGCTGGTAATAATGCCATTCTAAACTGAAGAAATTGCTCCCGCTCCATCCCCTTGATCATCACATCAAAAGAATTTATTAGTATTCTAACATACCTATTTAGTCGGGTTAATTTTTCAATAAAATAAGAACCGGTTAGATTCACCTCAGCAATTATTTGCTTTTGTTCATGCAAAATAAGCTTAAAATAAAGCTCAGTAATTTGGTGGTAGGTAACAAATATTTCCTCATCTGGAAAATGAGTTTTAGGATTCTGTAGACTTAATAAGGTATCTAAACCAATGTAATCCCAATAAGTAAGATATTTATCATATAAAAGCCCATCTAAGTAAGAACCCATATCCTGACCAGAATTCTTGAATTTTTCTTCAAGCAACAAAATTCTCTCAGCGATCTCGGGTTTAATTTCGTTCATTCTTTAATTCATTATAATTTTTAACTGATGCTTTAATCCTTTAAATTCTTCCAGATCTGCTGCGAGTGAACCCACCGCAAGATCTGCTTCAATTTTTACCGGGATCTTATTTTTATCATCACTTATCCAAAAAGTAAGACTTTCTTGCTCTTTAAAAACTCTTCCGGCCATTACATATGGCCTGAATTTCAAAGTGGCAATTTTACCAAATTTTGTGCTTAAAACTTCCTTTCCGAGGAACTTTAATTTAAAATCATGATTTTCCTTATCAAAAAACATGTTTAAATGAAGCTCATCTCCAACGTTTAAACTACTTGGATTGATATCATTTCTAACAAAATAAAATGCAGATAACATATCATGCACATTCTTCTCTGTAGTAAAGGTTTTATTTTCGTTATGCTTTTTATCAAATACTACGGCCTTATTATTGTCTTGATCAAACTCAATTTGAAGATTTTTAGTATGCCCACCTTCATCTATTTTCCTAATAAATCTATATGGCAATCCTGTTCTTTTATCTATATAAGTCTCATAATTATCATCTACCTTAAAAAACAAATGCAGTAATCCTGTAGATTTCCCCTTACCAACTATATGATATACTTTTTTATTATTAAGGCTTGTTTCATTTACACCAATAGTAGCAAAACTAGCATTAAAAGGGCCGTAATGTATTCTAAATTTAAACCACTCGCCATCTTGAAAGGCTTTCTGGGAAAAAGAACTTAACGGCAAAACAAATAAGAGGAGACAAAGAATTGTAAATCTATTTTTCATGTAATGGGGTTTTAATTAACACCTATGAACTTTTTAAGTTTTTATTGATATTCAAGAATTACAATTTCCATTCCAAATGTATAAAACAAAAAAACCCCATCAAATTAATGATGGGGTTTTTATCTTATTAACCAACTAAAACTTAAATTATGAAAAAAAATTTAATTCATTCTTGGTAACCACTCCAAAAATGCGGTGCAAAAGTCCTGAGATTTAATCTGTTTTGCAACCTTAAAATAAACTTTAACTCAAAATTTATCAAGTCGGCAGTTATTTGGTTCTTATCTAATTAAGTCCTTATTATTTTAATTATTTCTACAATGTTCCTCGCAATTCTTGCTCTCTTTCAATAGACTCAAATAAGGCCTTAAAGTTCCCTGCACCAAAACCTTTTGCTCCCATTCGTTGAATGATCTCAAAAAACAAGGTTGGTCTGTCCTGTAATGGCTTAGTGAAAATCTGCAATAAATAACCTTCTTCATCTGCATCTACCATAATTCCTAGACCTTTTAATCTTTCAAGATCTTCACGCAGCTCATGACTAAATTCTTCCAACCTTCCTGGAATTGCATTATAATATTCATCTGGAGGAGTAGATAAAAATTCTATCCCACGGGATCTTAGATCTGTAACCGCTTTTATGATATCATCTGTAGCCATCGCAATATGCTGAACTCCCGGACCTTCATAAAAATCTAAATACTCCTCAATCTGAGATCTTTTCTTTCCTTCAGCAGGCTCGTTGATAGGAAATTTAATTCTTCCGTTCCCATTACTCATTACCTTACTCATTAAAGCAGAATACTCTGTATGAATTTGTTTATCATCAAAGGATAGGAAATTCACAAAGCCCATTACATCCTCGTACCATTTCACCCAAATGTTCATTTCGTTCCAACCTACATTTCCCACCATGTGGTCAATATATTTTAACCCAACTGGCTCTGGATTGTAATCTGACTCCCACTTAACATAGCCAGGTAAGAATGTTCCATTAAAGTTTTTACGCTCTATGAACATATGCACAGTTTCACCGTAAGTATAAATTCCAGCTTTTACAATTTCTCCGTTTTCATCTTTTTCTACCGTTGGCTCTAAATAAGATTTAGCGCCTCGCTTAGTAGTTTCTTCATAAGCAGATCTAGCATCTTCCACCCAAAGCGCCACGACTTTAACTCCATCTCCATGCTTTACAACATGTTTATTGATCTCTTGTTCAGAATTCAATGGCGAAGTAAGTACTAGTCTAATTTTATCCTGTTTTAAAACATAGGAAACAGTATCTCTGCTTCCAGTCTCTAATCCTTTATAAGCTAGTGATTGAAAACCAAATGCAGTTTTATAAAAATGGGCCGCTTGTTTAGCGTTTCCAACATACAATTCTACATAATCTGTTCCCTGAAGTGGCAAGAAATCTTGCGCTCCTTCAAATATTTTCTCTAATCCGTAATTTACTGATTCTATCTTTTTGCTCATTGTTTTAATTTTTGAATTCATTCAACCTCTTTTTCGCAATCTGGGGCATCTAATTTACCACATCGCTCTAGCTTGAACAGAAATGTTTTCCTTTTTATCCATAAATTAATGATCTAACCATGATTTATGATATGTATCGTCGGCTATTTTCATAGCCTCTTCTGTTACCATTAATGGTTTAAATGTATCTACCATTACTGCAAGCTCTTCAGTTTCAGTCTGGCCAATACTTCTCTCTACAGCTCCTGGGTGTGGCCCATGAGGAATTCCCGCTGGATGCAAGGAAATATGTCCTGCTTCTATATCATTTCTGCTCATAAAATCGCCATCAACATAATACAATACCTCATCGCTATCTATATTACTATGGTTATATGGTGCTGGAATACTTTCTGGATGGTAATCGTATTTTCTAGGACAAAAACTACAAACCACAAAGGCATCGGTCTCGAAAGTTTGATGCACTGGTGGCGGTTGGTGTATTCTTCCCGTTATCGGTTCAAAATCGTGAATAGAAAAAGCATATGGGTAATTGTAACCGTCATAACCTACCACATCAAAAGGGTGAGTAGCATAGATCATATCAAAAATTTCTCCCTGCTTTTTAACTTTGATCAGGAAATCTCCTTTTTCATCATTAGTTTCCAATTCATAAGGCTGTCTTAGATCGCGCTCACAAAATGGAGAATGCTCCAATAATTGTCCGAAGTAATTTCTATATCTTTTTGGCGTATAAATAGGCCTTCTTGATTCTACTATAAAAAGACGGTTGTTTTCGTCATCAAAATCAAATTTATAAATAACACCTCTTGGGATCAATAAATAATCTCCATATTTAAAATCAAGATTCCCTAGATGGGTTCTTAATTTTCCGCTTCCTTTATGAATAAAAATCAGCTCATCTGCATCTGTATTTTTATAAAAATAGTCGTCTGTGGATTGTTGTGGAGAAGCTAAAATAATATCTACATCACTATTTGTAAGCATCACTTTTCTGCTTTCTAAATAATCTGGATGTGGTATTACTTGGAACCCTCTAAATCTATAGGATTTAATATTGTTTGCTGTAGCAACTTTTGGTTTAACACTATAGCTTCCTCTTATTTCCTTAACCTGTGTAGGTCTATGCTCGTGATAAGAATTAGAAGACATTCCATCGAAACCTATAGTTCCAAAAAGTTGTTCAGAATACAAGCTGCCATCTGGTTTTTTAAAAACGGTATGGCGTTTATGTGGAATTTTCCCCAGCTTATGATAAAATGGCATGAGATCTCGGTTTTAGGTTAAAAACTTCAGTTACTAAAGTTTACTACTTATATGTGTGAAGTTTACTGTCAAGTCTAACAAATATCGCTATTTTTTATCAAAAATATACTAAAGAAGCCTTAAAAGTAAAAGGAGTGCAACAAGGTCGCGCTCCTTTAATTGTTCAAATATCTGGTTCTCTGGATTTGGTATTCGAACCTAATCCCATTTCATTTTCTGAAGTCTAACTGCATTCAAAATAGCCAATAAAGCTACACCTACATCCGCAAATACAGCTCCCCACATAGTTGCCAATCCTACTGTTCCCAAAATTAACACAACGGCTTTAACGGCAAAAGCTAAACCTATATTCTGCCAAACTACATTTCTTGTAGATTTTCCAATTTTTATCCCCATTAAAATCTTAGAAAGCTGGTCAGTTTGTATTACCACATCTGCAGTTTCAATAGCTACATCGCTCCCTAAACCACCCATAGCAATTCCAACATCACTCACAGCTAAGACCGGCGCATCATTAATTCCATCTCCAATAAAAGCAACTTTTCGCCCTAGCTGATTTTTAAGCTCTTCGACTTCATTTAACTTATCTTCTGGCAACAAGTCTCCTTTTGCTTCAGCAATTCCTAGATCAACTGCTACTTTCTGAGTAATAGAGTCCTTATCTCCAGACAACATTAGGATCTTGTTTATACCGAAATTCTTCAATTCCAGAATACTTTTCTTAGCATCTTCCTTTAATTCATCGGCTACGGTAACATATCCCGCATAAATTCCATCTATCGCCACTAATACCGTAGTATCTACAATAGAATTTATAACAGCTGGAAACTTTACTTTATATTGTTCTAGTAAACCTGCATTTCCAACAAGTACTTTTTTATTATTTACTTTTCCTTCTAATCCTTTTCCTGAAATCTCTTTGACCTCTTCCACAGAAAAATTTTGAGAACTAGTTGTTCCTTCTACGATTGCACGGGCAATAGGATGTGTAGATTTTTTCTCTAAAGCAATTAAATAATTTAAAAATTCCTCTTTTTCAATTTCTTTTGTTTCAATCTCCTGCACTTTAAATACTCCCTTAGTTAGCGTTCCGGTTTTATCCATAACTAAGGTGTTTATTTTTGTGATTTCATCTAAGTAAGAAGCTCCTTTAAACAAGATGCCGTTTTTTGAAGCAGCTCCCAATCCTCCAAAATACCCAAGAGGTACAGAGATCACTAAAGCACAAGGGCAAGAGACTACTAAAAAGATAAGAGCTCTATAAAGCCAATCTGAAAAAATATAATTTTCTACGATTAAATATGGTACGAAAGTTAATAAAGTTGCCGAGATCACTACAAATGGGGTATACACTTTAGCGAACTTCCGTATAAACAGTTCTGTTTTAGCCTTTCTGGAACTCGCATTTTGCACCAATTCTATAATTCTTGCAACAGCACTTTCATTAAATAATTTTGTGGTTTCTACTTCAATCACAGCATTTAAATTGATTGAACCACTTAGCACCAAATCTCCTTTTTTTACACTTATTGGCTTACTTTCTCCGGTTAGTGCTGAAGTATTTAATTCCGCTTTTTCTGATATTAGTTTCGCGTCTAAAGGAATTCTTTCACCTGATTTAACTTGAATTTTTTCGCCAATTTTTACATTTTCTGGATGTACTTGTATGTAATGATTTTCTCTCCAAACCGAAGCTATATTTGGCCTAACATCTAAAAGCGCCTTAATATTAGATTTTGCGCTTTTAACTGCAGACTCTTGAAACAATTCACCAACAGCATAAAATAACATAACTGCTACCCCTTCTGGGTATTCTCCAATTGCAAAAGCTCCTATAGCCGCGATAGACATTAAGAAAAATTCTGTAAAGAAACTTCCTTTTAGGATGTTCTTTACCCCCATCATCAATACGGGATATCCTACAGGAAGATAAGCTAAAAAGTACCAACCAATTCTAAACCACCCATTAAAAAAGCTAGTCTCTAAAAAATTATCGATAATTAAACCTATACTCAACATTATAAAACTGAATAAGGCTGGAAAATAAAGTTTGAATTTGGACTTTTCTGTAGTTGGAGCACAAGACCCGCAACAATCTTGATTTGCTTCTTCTAAAACAATCTTTTCATTTGACATGTATGCTATATTTATTTTACAAAAATACAGCCCATAGCATTGCAATTGTAGTGCATTAAATTCTATTACACTTCTCGCAAATGCCTTTTACAACCAAATTCACATCTTCAGCTAAATATCCCTCTGGAAGATTTATTTGTGGGATCTTATGATTGGTCAAACAAACCGTTTCATTGCATTGTGAGCAATGAAAGTGAAGATGAAGATCTGATTCTACATCGCAGCGGCAATTTTCTTCGCAAAGCGCATATTTTGTAACTCCAGAGCCATCATCTATAGTATGTACCACTCCGTTTTCTTCAAAAGTTTTAAGGGTTCTATATAAAGTAGTGCGTTCAGATTTATCAAAAGCATTTTCAATATCTGTAAGGCTAGTCGCCACATTTTGCTCTGCTAAATATTTGAAAATAAGGATCCGCATAGCGGTGGGCCTTATTTTCTTTTGCTCCAAAAAATTATCAATATTTTTAATCATTTTTGCTTGTCTAATTAAGAAACTAAGGGGAATTTCCAAGATAATATTTGAGCCCTGTTTTAGAAAATCAAATATTTATTGGGACGGATAATTTAAGCCTCAAAGATGGAATTAATGTCCGTGTCCACCACCATCGTCACTATTTTTGGCAGTCGCTAACAAGGTGTTTGCATCCTTTAGCACAATAGAAACCTTTTTAAAATCAAGCTCCTGTCCAACTGGATTTATTTGAATTACCCCAGCTTCAGAAGAACCTGTTTTTACTTCCAACATTTCAAAGTTATGCTTTTCAACTCCATCTTCCTGTTTGGTTCCTTTACTAATAAAAATATAGTTTTTCGCATTAAATCTTACCACAGCATTTTCTGGAAGGGTATAACTATCAGATGTTCCCGTCTCAATCCTTGCATTTACGAACATTCCAGGCCATAAATCTTCATACTCTTTTAATAAGTGACCGTGCACAGTAATACTTCTGTCGTCACGAACTCCACTTCCAATCAAATATACCTCCGCTTCTTTCCAGTTTTCAGGTTCATTGGCTACGCTAAATCTTATTTTTTGTCCTGTTTTTACTTTAGTTATATCACTTTCGTAAACGGTAAGTTCTACATGAAGATCCTTTGCATCTGTAACATCCATGATTATATCTTCTGGGCCTACAAATTTTCCAATATTGCTAAAAACTTCACGTACCTGACCCGTAACCGGAGAATAAATATTCACTGCAGAACTAACTTTCCCAGCTTTTAAACTTTTTAAATTCACCCCTATTAATTGCAGTTTAGCTTCCATGGCATTAATCTGAGCCTTATTGGTACTATATTCACTTTTAGCTTGCTGAAACACTTTTGCTGAAGAAACCTCCTCTTTATATAGGATTTCTTGACGTTCGAAATCCGTTTTTAAGTATTCTCCTTCAGCTAAAGTTTCTAAATATTTCTGCTGAATATCTATAAACATAGGGTTTTCTACAACCGCTAACAATTGTCCTTTTTTCACTTTAGTTCCGGGTAACATTTCTGTATATTTTAGAAATCCACCATAAGGGATATTAATGGAGATATTTCCTTGTGGCGGAACATCTATCATTCCATTTACACTAATCTCACTTCCCAAGGAGCGCATCTCGGCTTTTCCTATTTCTATATTGGTGTTCTTAAGCTGCTCGTTAGTTAGTTCAATATGGTTTTCGTCTTCTGAATGTTGCTCTGCATTCTCCTCTGTTTTTTCTTCTGAAGAAGTTTCGCCACAACTCACCATAGAGATGAAAAGGAATGCTAAAGCTAATTTTGATATTATATTTTTCATTTCGATGCTTTTATTGTTGGTTTCCGGTTATGAATTCTAAATCTGTTTTGGTTTGATAGAAATTATTGACAATCTCTAAATAATCTAATTCTATTTTTGCTGCTCTATCCAAACTTTGAATATATTCTACATAGCCAATTTCTCCTTCCTTAAAGCCTCTTTGGGCCTGTTTAAAGATCAACTTGGCCTGCGGAAGCGCATGTTCATTATAAGATTCAAGGCTTGATTGCAGCTGGGCTAATCTTTCCTGTAAGAGAATATAATGAGTATTCATCTTATTGCTTACAGATTTATAGCTTGCTTCTCTTTCTTTAATCTTAAATCTTTCTGCCTTAATTTTAGAGAGTTGAGGTTTTGCCCAGAGTGGAAGTGAAATTCCAAATAGGACTCCCGAAAATCTATCGGAAGAGTCATATATCACTCTATCTCCCGCTAAATTTTGTCCAAGACCATTAGAAGATTGATTAAAATAACCAATGCTTAGATCTGGTAAAAGTTTTGCTTGTTCAACTTTCCTTTCTAACTCTGAGACTTCAATTTGCTTTGCAAAATAAGCAAGTCGTGGATTGTCTATAGAATCTTTTTGAAGCGCTACTTTTTCCTGCCCTCCCACAAATTTCGTGGCTAAAAAAGGTACATCTACCAATTGGTCTATATTCAGTAATTGTTGTAATTCTCTTTGATGACTTCTAATTGCAACTCGATTTTCTTCTTGTTGCACTTCAATTTCTGCAACTCTGGAACCTGCGGTAGCGCGTTCCAGAATATTGCTTTCTCCCGTTTTATACCTTATCTCTGCTGCTCTATTAAAATTGGAATAGATACTGTCCTGTTTTAAAAAGACCTCTCTTCTACCTTTTTCGATCAAAAGCATGTAATATGCCGCTTTTACCTGCGCAATAAGTTCGTTTTTGGATTGAGCTTCCAAGATCTCACTACTTTTTTCTTCAGCTTTATTAAGTTTAGACCTATTTATATAAACAGAAGGGAATTCAAATCGCTGACTAACTGTTAAGCGAAGGTCATCATTATAAATACCATTATTTTGACCATACTCCCCGTTAAATTCAGTTTTAGGAAGATTCCAAGAATTTCCGATCAAGGCTTCCACTTGTTTTGTTTTGAATTTAGCCGCCTCTATTTCCGGATTATTCTGAACTGCAGCTGTAATTAATTCCTCTAAAGATGAATAGGTTTTTATAGGATCTTTTTCTTGAGCAAACCCAATATTCCCGAAACCGAATCCAAAGATCACAAGTAAGATTGTAGCTTTTGGAGTTTTTCTCCATCCTTTTTCAAAATAATAGTACAATACTGGAAGCACTATTAAAGTAAGTAGGGTGGCAGAAATTAAACCTCCAATTACTACAGTTGCCAGAGGGCGCTGTACTTCTGCTCCCGCCGAACCTGAGAGTGCCATTGGAAGAAATCCTAAAGAAGCTACAGAGGCTGTCATGATCACCGGGCGTAAACGCGTGGCTGTACCTTGATACACTCTTTGAAAAACATCTGTTACTCCATCTTTTTTAAGTCGGTTGAATTCGGCTATAAGGACAATTCCATTAAGTACCGCAACTCCAAAAAGTGCAATAAAACCAACCCCTGCAGAGATACTAAATGGTAGATCTCTTACATAAAGCGCAAATACACCACCAATCGCGGATAGTGGGATCGCGGTAAATATGAGTATTCCTTGTTTTATAGATCCAAAAGTGAAATACAATAAGATAAATATCAGCAATAATGCTAATGGCACTGCATAACTCAGTCTTTTCGTAGCTTCCTGAAGGTTTTCAAATTGTCCTCCATAACCAACGGTATACCCAGGTGCAAAACTAATTTCCTCATCTATCTTCGCACTTATTTCCTCTACAACACTTTCTACATCTCTATTACGAACATTAAAAGCAACTACGATCCTTCTGTGAGTATCATCACGCTGAATTTGGTAAGGCCCATCTTCTATACTAACCTCAGCTACTTGATTTAATGGAATCTCTCTCCCATCGGGTGCAGATAAGTATAAATTCTGAACGCTTTCAAGATTGTTCCTGTTTTGCTTATCTAATCTCACTACCATGTCAAATCTTCTATCTCCTTCGTACACCAATCCTGCCGAAGCCCCTGCAAATGCTGCTTGAATATTCTGATTTACATCTCTAATATTCAATCCATATTTAGCTATCTGGTCTCTTTTAAAATCGATAGCTATTTGTGCAACGCCAGTTACTTCTTCAATATAAATATCGGTAGCGCCTTCAACATTTTCGGCTATACTTCCAATTTGGCGGGCATAATCGGATAGTTCATCTAAATCTTCCCCATAGATCTTGATAGCTACATCCTGCCGGACTCCTGTCATCAATTCATTAAACCTCATTTGTATAGGTTGCTGAAAACCAAAAGTCACCCCCGGGATCACATCCAAAGCTTCGCTCATTTTATCTGCAAGTTCCTCTCGGGAAGAAGCCGAGGTCCAATCGTCTTTGTCTTTTAAAATGATAATAAGATCGGCAGCTTCAATAGGCATAGGATCTGTAGGGATCTCCCCAGATCCAATTTTGGAAACCACCTGCTCTACTTCTGGGAAGTTATCCAATAGAATCTTTTCGGCTTTAGTGGTTGCTGCAATGGTGTTATTTAAAGAACTGCCCGTCAATACACGAGTTTCTACTGCAAAATCCCCTTCTTCTAAGGTTGGGATAAACTCTCCTCCCATATTCAGAAAAACAAATAAAGAAGCTATAAACAAACCTAAAGTGATCAATAAAACACCTATTCTAAAATTCATTGCGCGCTTTATCAATGGGTAATAGATCCTATTGAAAAAAGCCATGATCTTGTCTGAAATATTTGGTTTGTGATTCGTGTTTTTACTTAATACCAAAGCAGACATCATTGGCACGTAAGTCAATGATAAAATGAATGCTCCTAAAATGGCAAAACTCACGGTTTGCGCCATCGGGCCAAACATCTTTCCTTCGGTTCCTACCAAAGCTAATATTGGCAGATATACAATAAGGATAATTATTTCTCCAAATGCTGCAGATGTTCTAATTTTACTAGCAGATTGATAAACCTCTTCGTCCATTTCTTGCTGGGTGAGCTTTCTGGTAAATTTCAGAGCTCCTAAGTGAAAAAGTGTGGCTTCCACGATAATGACAGCTCCGTCTACGATCAATCCAAAATCTATAGCTCCCAAACTCATAAGGTTTGCGGAAACCCCGAACACATGCATCATTCCAAATGCAAAAAGTAAGGCTAATGGAATAACCGAAGCGGTAATTAACCCCGCCCTTAGGTTTCCTAATAAGAGTAATAAAACGAAAATAACAATTAGAGCTCCTTCTACCAGATTTGTTGTTACTGTGCTCGATGCCTTATCTACTAATTTTGTTCTATCCAAAAAGGGCTCTATAACTACTCCTTCTGGAAGTGTTTTCTTGATCTCCTCCATTTTAAGCTTAACCCTTTCTATAACCTCAGCAGAATTAGCTCCTTTTAGCATCATGACAATAGCGCTAACTACTTCCCCTTGTCCATTACGCGTTGTTGCGCCATATCTCACCGCACTTCCAATTTGAACTTTAGCTACATCTTTAATTAAAATAGGGCTTCCACTGGGATTGTTCTTCACAACAATATTTGCGATATCTTCTAGCGAACCTACTAAACCTTCACTTCTAATGAATAAAGCATTATTACCTTTTTCAATATATGCTCCTCCAGTATTTTCGTTGTTAGATTCTAAAGCCTTAAAAATTTCACTTATAGAAATATCCATGGCATTTAAACGTTCTGGAGCTATTGCAATTTCATATTGCTTTAGGTGCCCTCCAAAACTACTAACATCTGCAACTCCCGGGGTTCCTAGTAACTGCCGTCTAATTATCCAATCCTGAATAGTTCGTAATTCTCTATCATCAAATTGATCTTCATACCCATCTTTGGTAGTGATCACATATTGGTATATTTCTCCAAGCCCTGTAGAAAGCGGAGCGATCCCTGGTTTCCCTGCTGAAGATGGGATCTGTGATTGTGCTTCAGTAAGTCGTTCATTTACTTGCTGTCTGGCCCAATAAATATCTGTATTTTCTTTAAAAACGATGGTAACCACGGACAATCCAAATCTCGAAAAGGAACGAATTTCCTCTATTTCAGGAATTGTGGCCATCGTAATCTCAATAGGGAAAGTAATAAGTCTTTCTACTTCTACCGCAGCTAAATTTGGAGAAGAAGTAATTACTTGTACTTGATTATTGGTGATATCCGGCACGGCATCTACCGGTAATTGTTTTAAGGAATATGCACCCCAGAGTATAAGTCCAAAAGTGAGTAAGCCAATTACCAATTTATTGGTAATGGAAAATTTTATAATACTATTAAGCATAATTAAGCTGAATATTAATTGAAAAAAGAATGGAAAAATTCGGTTTTCTCAAGACAAAATAATTTTAGAGCAACAACAAATGTTCTGCTTTAAATTATCTGACTAAAACCCTTGCTAAAAATTATACTTGAGGAGGCTGAAAAGGAGAGTCAACAAATTCTGAAAAGAACTCAGAATTATAAAACGAGTATTGAGGTTTTAACTCTGCAATCTCTGGAGAGATCACAAATTCTGTATCTACAGATTGAAAAACTAAAGAATGTGAACAACAATGATGACTGCCTTGAAATGGTAATTCTTCATGTTCTGAGTTATCATGATGTTCCTGTGAACCATCAAAAGTAAAATAATCTTCTTCTAAAAATTCCATAAAAGAGTCTCCAAAAGCTTCATTATGCTCTTCATAATGTTCAAAAAGATTAGAGATCTTCGGTAATTCACAACATAGGTCCAATGTGAGCCCAAATCCTTGAAGAAGGAATAAAAATGTTAGTGATATGGAAGTGATGAAATTCATTATTTACAAAAGTACTTTTTTTTGCGTGCAATGCAATTGCATTTAAAACCAAAATCCAATACTAATAAACCATTCATTTTGTTTGATCTCCGGAGAGTAAGAATATTTTAATTCCAAAGGCCCCAAAAATGTTTCTAATCCATAACCAATGGCATATCCCGTATAATCTGGAGTGGAGAACCAATTTCCAGTAGAATAGAGATCGTTCTCTACATTCGCAAAATTCGCACTAAGGCTTATATGGTTTTTTCTGAAAATCTCATAATCCAATTCCAGCATCCCTTTTATATAACTGTCTCCAGATATGCTTATAAAATCATAACCATAAAATGGAATGAAATTATTTATAAAATCGTTCCCATACCCTCCCAAAAAGAAATCTAAAGAATTAGGACCTACCTGCCCTATTCTAAAACCTGTTTCTGAAGATATTTTGGTAGTGAATTTATTAAACGGACTAAAGACATAGCCTACCGCTCCTTTGGCTATCGAGAATTCATCAAAATCGTTATTATAATCTGAAGAGAATCCATAAAGATGAAAATCCCCTTCAAAATAAACTCCTTTGGTTGGAAAATGTTTATTATCGAAGCTGTCTAATTTTAAATATCCAAACGCGCTATAATAACTGCTTTTTTCAAATGTCCCATTTGGGTTCCCACTCATAGAAAGATTATCTAAGGTCTCTGTACTAACCTTCAGAAATTTATGCTCGAGACCAACACCAAATGAAAATACTTGTTGAAATTGGGTTTCTATATAAAACTGACTGGTGTAATCCTGATAATCTACTTCAATATTATTAATTCCAATACCGTCTACATCTGCGGAACTATCAACAAAATCAAATGGAATTCCCTTATTAAATGTATTGTATCTGGACTTTATTCCAACACTCCAATAATATCCTTTATCTATATAATACTGAAAATTATATCTGAAATTATCCCCTAATACTACATCTAAAGAAGCTGCGTCATTTGTAAATAATGAACTTTTCTTTGTAATATTAATCAAGGCGCCACTTTTATATAGATTATCATAATGTATGGCGAGCCTTAAAAAGGTCTTACTTTGGCTTTCTTCCAGTTTTAAAGCTAGTGTATAAGCATCTTTTTTGGGAGTTAAACTATAATTGATCTTATTGAAATTTCCGGTTGCAGAGAGTTTGTTTATTCCATCCGTTAAATTTTCAAAGGTATAATTAGAATCATATTTAAGATTTAGTTTTCCCAAGATATAAGCTCTTGGGTAACTGCTATTTCCCTCTATTGCTAGGGCATCTATATTTATAGTATCAACCCTCTTTACTTTTATAGGTGGTTTTCTTTCCCCGGTTTGCTTTGAAGCAATTAGTTTAAGATTTTTCAATTTAGTTCTAGCTGCCACCTCTCCAGAATCTATAATTGCTGAACCTTTTTCAAATGAAAGCACGCTAAATCCATTGATGTTTGGCTTAATATAAACATCTGTTAATGCTATATTTTCTTCCATATGTGCGATGGTCCTAAAATTATTTATCTGGGTAAGTATTTCGAAAACCCCTTTTAGGTGCTTTCTGTCTGTTAAACTATCTTGAACATCTACCCCAATAACTATATCTGCGCCTCGTTTTCTTAATTCTGCAACAGGGTAATTATTTACTACTCCCCCATCTGTTAATATTTTACCATCTATAGTTACAGGACTAAATATAGATGGGATAGCCCCACTGGCAGAAACTGCTTTTGCTAAAGAACCTTTCTCCAATATAACTTGTTCGCCAGTTTCAATATCTGCCGCAATACAAAAGAAAGGAACTGGAAGCTTACTAAAATCTTGATTTCCACCTAAATGCCAAGTGAGTTTAGACATTAAATTATAAATATTTTGTCCTTTAGAGAGCCCTGAAGGAAAGGAAATATTAAAATTGTCGAAGGGTAATGTTAATGCATATTTTTCATCTTCTTCCTTCTCATAAAAAGTTTTAGAACTTCTGGGAACGTTATCTTGAATAAGAATATTAAAGTTGATCTCATGGAAAATAGAGTCTAACTGATGAGCGGTATAACCCGCAGCATATAAGCCACCAATAATAGCACCCATACTACTTCCGCCAATGTAATCTATTTTAATTCCCGCTTCCTCGATCACCTTTAAAACCCCAATATGCGCAAGACCTTTCGCTCCTCCTCCACTTAATACCAAACCTACTTTCACCTCTTCCTTATCCTGAGCAAAACCTGAAAAGGATAGTAAAATGGCAATAAGTATCAGGTAATTCTTCATTTATTCGGGATGATATTTATTATAGATAATACTCGCTTTGGAAAGTCCAATAACGGGTGTTAATTCCTCTAAGGTAGCCTCTTTTACTCTCTTAAGTGACCTAAATTGCTTCAATAATTCTACAACGGTCTTATCTCCAATTCCCACAATAGATTCTAACTCTGTATTTAAAGCCTCACTACTGCGTTTATTTCTGTGAAATGTAATTCCAAATCTATGTGCTTCATTTCGCAGTTGCTGAATGATCTTTAAAGTTTCAGATTTTTTATCTAGGTATAAAGGAATAGAGTCCCCGGGATAATACAACTCTTCCAGCCTTTTTGCTATTCCAATGATCGCTATTTTACCTCTTAAGCCTAATGCTTCTAAAGCTTTAACTCCTGATGAAAGTTGTCCTTTTCCTCCATCTACAATTATTAATTGCGGCAAGGGTTCATCTTCATTAAGCAATCGTTTATATCTTCGGAATACAACTTCTTCCATAGAGGCAAAATCATCTGGCCCTTCTACAGTTTTTATATTGAATTTTCTATAATCTTTCTTACTGGCTTTCCCATTCTTGAAAACCACACAGGCAGCCACTGGATTAGTTCCTTGAATATTGGAATTGTCGAAACATTCTATATGTCTAGGTTCCACACTTAAACGCAAATCCTCCTTCATTTGTGCCATGATCCTATTTACATGCCTATCTGGATCTACAATTTTCATTTGTTTAAATTGTTCCTGCCTGTAATACCTTGCGTTTCTATGGGAGAGATCTACAATACTCTTTTTATCTCCTAATTGTGGTACCGTGATCTTAATATCTTCTCCAACATCTACCTTAAATGGCACATATATTTCTCTAGACATAGAGCTAAAGCGTTGTCTTATTTCAATTATTCCAAGTTCCAGTAATTCTTTATCCGTCTCATCCAGTTTTTTCTTCATCTCTATAGTATGGGAACGAATAATGGCTCCATGCGAGATCTGTAAGAAATTTACATATCCATAACCTTCATCACTTACAATAGAGAACACATCTACATTATTGATCTTTGGATTTACCACAGTAGATTTAGACTGATAATTTTCTAATACATGGATCTTTTCTTTGATCCTTTGGGCATCTTCAAACTCCATTTTATCTGCATGATCTCTCATTTGCTGATGAAATAACTGCAAAGACTCTTTAAAATTCCCTTTAACTATATTTCGGATCGCTTCAATATTCTCGTTGTATTCTTTCTCCCCCTGCAGTGCTTCGCAAGGGCCTTTACAATTCCCCAAATGATATTCTAAACAAACTTTATACTTTCCGTTTCTTATTTTTTCTTCAGCAAGATCATAATTACAGGTTCTTAATTGATAAAGGCCTTTTATAAGATCCAACAAGGTATTTACAGTTTTAAAGCTGGTAAATGGTCCATAGTATTCGCTACCATCTTTTATTAATCTTCTAGTGGGAAACACTCGAGGAAACCGCTCATTTTTTATGCAGATCCAAGGATAGGTTTTATCATCCTTTAACATCACATTAAATCGTGGCTGATACTTCTTAATAAGATTATTCTCCAACAACAGCGCATCGGTTTCAGAGTTCACCACAATATGTTTTATATCACGGATCTTCTTCACCATCACATCTATTCTATGGCTATCATGAGATTTATTGAAGTAAGAGGACACTCTTTTCTTGAGATTCTTCGCTTTACCTACGTAAAGAATTTTACCATTCTTATCGTAATATTGATAAACTCCCGGACTGTCGGGAAGTGTTTGTAATTGTATTTTTAGGGGCGTAGTTTCCATTTTTTCAAAGATATTACATATTCCTGGGAGCACTAAACTTTAGGTTCTTGTAAATGTTAAATTTTTCTAGCTTTCTAAAATGTTTTTAAATTTAAGTTCTCCCCTTTCTGAAACAAATGTTTTATAAAATTGGTTTTTTACAAACTCAAAATATCGCATTAATCAATTTTGTAACTTGCAGCCATGGAGAAAAGAGTAATAGGAAAGTTCGATAAAGCCGATTTTCCAATGTTGAAAATGGAAAATATCGCAATAAAAATTGATACAGGAGCATATACTTCCTCTATACATTGTAACAATATTGTGGAACAAGAAGATGCAATTCATTGTACTTTTCTAGATGAAGAACATCCGCTTTATAATGGAACAGAGATCATTTTTAAAGATTACGATATAGTTTTCGTAAAGAGTAGTAATGGCATCATTCAGAAGCGATTCCAAGTGCAATCCACCATCAAGATTTTTGATAAACTATATAAAATTTCCCTTTCTTTGTCTGCTCGGCAAGAAATGCGTTACCCTGTATTAATAGGTCGAAAATTTCTTACCAAAAAATTTATTGTAGATCCTGAGCTAGTAGACGTATCCTATAATTTAAAATTAAATGAACATAAAAATACTGTCAAGAAATAGCAGTCTTTATTCAACTAGGCGTCTTGTTGAAGCAGCCAAAAAAAGAGATCATCATGTAGAGGTTATAGATCCTCTTAAATGTGATCTCATTATTGAAAAAAAGAAACCGTCTATTTTCTATAAAGGTAAAATTCTAGGAGAAACAGATGCCGTGATCCCGAGGATTGGCGCATCTATTACTTTTTATGGTACTGCAGTTGTACGACAGTTTGAAATGAATGGTGTTTTTACTACTACTTCTGGGCAGTCTTTAATGCGAAGCCGGGATAAATTAAGAAGTCTTCAAATTTTATCTAGAGCCAGATTGGGATTACCTAAAACAATTTTCACCAACTATTCTAAAAATGTGGGAGAGGTGATCGCACATGTTGGAGGCGCTCCTCTAATTATAAAGTTACTGGAAGGAACTCAAGGTTTGGGCGTAGTTTTAGCTGAAACACAAAACGCAGCAGAATCTGTAATAGAAGCCTTCAATGGTTTACAAGCAAGAGTTATAGTTCAGGAATTCATTAAAGAAGCAGGCGGCGCAGATATAAGAGCTTTGGTGGTAGATGGGCAGGTTGTAGGTGCTATGAAGCGACAAGGTAAAGAAGGAGAATTTAGATCTAACCTTCACAGAGGAGGAACGGCTAGTATTATTGAACTTACAGATGAGGAAGAAGCTGCTGCGATAAAAGCTGCAAAAGCAATGGGCTTGGGAGTTGCTGGAGTAGATATGTTGCAAAGTGCTAGAGGACCACTTATATTAGAAGTAAATTCGTCGCCAGGGTTGGAAGGGATAGAAGCTGCTACAGGAGAAGATATCGCAAAAACCATTATAAGATATATAGAAAGACATTCATAAATATGGCTCATATAGATAAAAACAATGTTTTAGAGATATTAGGCAAGAAGATACTTCCTGGCCAAGGAGCTGTAATCAACCTGAATATGGCTAAATTATATACGACTACCTCTGTAGAGGTGCCCGTAATAATTGAACGCTCTAAAAAACCAGGGCCAGTATTATTAATAACAGCAGGGATCCATGGAGATGAATTAAATGGAGTGGAAATTGTACGCCAACTAATTTCTAAAGGGATCAATAAACCAGTTATTGGAACTGTTATTTGTATTCCCATTGTAAATGTTTTTGGATTTTTAAATCTATCTAGAGAATTTCCCGATGGCAGGGATCTAAACCGAGTTTTTCCTGGAACCAAAAATGGCTCTTTGGCCAGTAGGTTTGCTTACCAGTTCGTCCAAAAAATATTACCTGTTGCAGATTTCTGTATGGATTTCCATACTGGAGGTGCAAGTAGATTTAACGTGGCTCAAATTAGAATCCAAAAAGATGACGAAGACGGGCAGAAATATGCCAAAATTTTCAATGCTCCTTTTACCTATTACTCCAAAACAATTGGAAAATCATATAGAGAAACCTGTAAAAGATTAGGAAAAACCGTACTGTTGTTTGAAGGAGGGAAATCTTTAGATAGTAATAAAGATATTGCAAAATCTGGGGTAGATGGTACTATGAGAGTGCTAAAGCATATGGGAATGCTAAAACCCCGTTTTATATGCGAAGATCCTCCTCTGGATAGTATTATTATTGAAAATAGTACTTGGATGCGTGCTAAGTACAGTGGTTTAATACATGTTAAAATTGCATGTGGCAAGCATGTAGAAAAAGGAGAATATATAGCTACTATTACAGATCCTTATGGTAAATTCAGGCATAAAGTAACCGCTTCTTATACAGGATATGTCATTAATGTAAATGAATCTCCAATTGTGTATCAAGGAGATGCTATTTTTCATTTATCTATTCCAACTAAATTGGCTCATGAAGAATAAACTTCGTAAGATATATGTTTCCAAGCGAGATGAATTAACTCCAGATCAAATTGAAGAATTTAGTCTTGAGATAGCTAATAAACTGCTTCAGTTACCAATTTGGGATCTAGAATATTATCATCTCTTTCTAAGTATTACTGAGAAGAAAGAAGTGGAAACAGAATTCATTCTTCATATTTTACAAGGAAAAGATAAAAATATTGTTCTTTCTAAAAGCGATTTCGACACTAGAAAATTGCACAACTTTTTACTTACAGATAGCAGCGTTATAAGAAAGAATAAATGGAATATTCCTGAGCCTGTAGATGGAATCGAAATTCCTTCAGAAAAGATCGATGTGGTTTTTGTTCCCTTATTGGCTTTCGACCTAAACGGGCACAGACTAGGTTATGGGAAGGGCTTTTATGATATCTTTCTTGCTTCCTGCAAACCAGGAGTAATAAAAGTGGGAGTTTCTTTTTTTGAAGCAGAAAAAATGATTCCGGAACTGGAAACAAGCGATATTGCCTTAGATTTCTGTGTCACACCCCACAAAACGTACGTTTTTTAAAAAATAAGCATCTATATTTGGTAAATTTTTAACATTAGCTTACATTTAAATACCCCAACTAACAATTGATGCTCAACGACCTTCAGTTAAATAATATCTTAGAAGATTTTGACATCGCCTATTGGAAGATCAATCTGCTTACAAAAGAAATTACTTGGTCAGATCATTTTGAAGCTTTAGTTGGCACTCCTCCTGCAGAAGAATCCCTTTTTGAACACTTTATAAACAATGTTCTGCACAAGGACTATCGATATGATTATCGGGTTGCTTTTGAAAATCTCACCTTAGGCTCTGAAAATTTAAACCAGGAAATTAGATTAAAGCTCAAAAATGATAAATTTAGATGGTTTGAATGTCGCAACTTAAAGAGGAAAGACAGCAATAATATTGAAACTGCAGTTTTGTTGTTTGTAAATATTCATCAATCTAAAAGAGACCAATACACTATAGAGGAAAATTTCTTCTATTACCGGGAAACCGCAGAAATGACCACTACTGGTGGGTGGTATATAGATATTACCACCAAATCTATCTATTGGGACGATGTGACTAAAAAGATCTTAGATTGTCCAAAGGATTTTAATCCAGACTACGATAAAAGATTACAATTTTATGCATCGGAACATCAAGAACAGGCAAATTCTATTTTCGAAAAATGCGAGAATTACGGGATTCCTTTTAAGACAGAACTTAAAATGGTAACCCTTTACGGACGCGAATTTTGGGTGCAAGCCACAGGAAAGCCTGTTTATAATGAAGAACAACAAATAATTGGGATACGTGGAGTTTTACAAAATATAGACGAGAATAAAAGCAATGAGCTTAATTTACAGAATTCCTTAGATATCATTGCTGCCCAGAATTCGAGATTGTTCAATTTCGCACACGTAGTCTCCCATAATTTAAGATCGCATAGCAGTAATTTAAGTTTAGTGGTGCAATTGCTGAACGAAGCTAAAAACTCTCAAGACAAAATTGACCTTATAGAAAACGTTGAAGATATATCAGTAAATCTAGATGCCGCTATTTCTAGGTTAAATGATATGGTGTCCCATCAAAACCTATTAAAGAAAGAGCGGACTCTCGTTTCTTTCAAGCAATCTTTAGATATTGTTATTTCTTCTGTTTCTTCGTTAATTAATAGAGAAAGCGCCAAAATAATATCAGAATTTAAAGCTCTAAAAGAAATTTCGTATATTCCTGAGTACTTGGAAAGTATTTTACTAAATTTAATCACTAATGCTATTCGCTATAAGCAACCTGGAAGAGTCCCTGTTATTTTTATTCAGACCTACTCTGTTAACGACCAGAATTTTATGGAGATAAGTGATAATGGAATTGGTATAGACCTGGATCAATATGGCGATAAAATGTTTGGTATGTACAAGACATTTCATAGCAATCCAGATGCAAAAGGTATAGGCTTGTTTATCACCAAAAATCAGGTGGAAACGATGGGAGGGTCTATTTCTGTTACCAGTACTGTAAATATTGGAACAACGTTTAAAATTAAATTCTAGATCTTAATGGGGCAAAAAATGGAGCTAGCGTGTATTATTGATGATGATAAAATATACGTGAACTTAGTTAGAAAAATCATCGAAATTAAAAAATTATCTGAAAATCTACTGATCTTCAAAAACGGCTTAGAAGCCTTGGATTACTTCAAGATCATTCTTACCAATATGACAGAAGAAAAATTACCAGACATTATTTTCTTAGACCTTAACATGCCAGTGATGGATGGATGGGAGTTTTTAGGAGAATTTATCAAAATTAAAAATCAGTTCGACAAAAAGATCACTCTTTATGTGGTATCCTCTTCTATAGATCCAAGAGATCTAGAAAGAGCAAAATCTTTTAATCTAGTTACAGATTATTTGATTAAACCTATAGAATTAAAGAAGTTCGAAAAAATATTCGATAGAGTTGCAAGTGTTGCCTAAGAAGATTGCCCTACTTATTCTGATTCCTTTTTAGGAAATGCCTTTTTATTGAAAAGCAATAATAATCCTACCCCTACACTAATTGCAGTATCTGCAACATTAAATACAGGATCGAAGAAAGAAAAATATTCCCCACCCCAAATTGGCAGCCACTTTGGCAACACACCTTCATATAAAGGGAAATAAAGCATATCTACGACCTTTCCATGAAATAATGTTCCATAGCCACCGGTTTCTGGTAAAAATTGCGCTACGTGCCCGTAACTGTCGTCAAAGATAAGACCATAGAATACGGAATCTATGATGTTCCCAAAAGCTCCTGCAAAAATACAAGCAATCGCAGTAATCAATATTCGTGAGCCATTATTTCTTACAGAATCCCATAACCAATATCCAATTCCAACTATTGCTCCCAACCTAAAGAGGGTAAGTAATAATTTACCATATTCTCCCGGGATCTTTGCGCCCCAAGCCATCCCTTCATTTTCAACGAATAAAATACTAAACCAATCTAGCACTTTAACCTCTTCGCCTAATACAAAGCTCGTTTTAATATAAATTTTAGAAATTTGATCTATTAAAAGGATCAAAATTATAATTAGGGAAGCTTTTCTTAAAGACATGAATGGATTGAATTAAATCGGGTCAAAAATACTAATATTATTTAGTTTTCCACCACACTAATATTTCCGTTGATGGAGGTGGCTTTTATTTTATGTTTTCCGCTAAATCCTGCAGGTAGCATAACTTCCCCGTTTCTAGAGACTGCAGTTACGGTTGCATCTGTAGTTTGAATATTGATCGCTCCTTTAAAGGTGTTTATAATTGCATTCCCCTCAAAATCAGACAATTTGCAATACCCTGAATTTAATTGAATTTGCAGAAAATCATATACTCCATTTGCCTCTACCGATGCTATATTGGATTTTATAAAAATCTGTAAATTTTCAGGAATCTTAATAGTGACCTCCAATGAGAACACTTTATGCGCACTCAATTTATCATATCCGCTTTGTAAGATCTCACGAAATTGTGTGGTTAGATAGATAGCATTTTCCTTTACTTCTGTATTTAAAGCAATATCATTAAAGTATTCTCCTTCAGAATGTGTGAAAATGGATACCTGATCACTGTTGTTTGTGGTTTCTATATGAATTCTAAAAACCTCATCGGTTTCTATATATAGACTTTTAATCCCATGTGCATCTAATTGTTTAGATGTGTCTTTTTGCGCGAAGGCAAAAGAGCTAAACAAGAAGATGAAAAAAATTAAATAAAATCTCATGGTGAAATAGATACAAAAAACGCTCCGAGTTATATTTAACTGGAGCGTTTAAATTATTTTTAAATCCGTACTAACTATCGTTGCAAGTTTTTTGCTTCAATACTTAATGTTGCATGTGGAACCAATTTAAGACGTTCCTTAGCGATTAATTTCCCTGTAACCCTACAAATTCCATAAGTTTTGCTTTCTATACGCACTAAAGCATTCTTAAGGTCTCTAATAAATTTCTCTTGCCTTATTGCTAATTGTGAATTCGCTTCTTTACTCAAGGTTTCACTTCCTTCTTCGAAAGCCTTAAAAGTTGGTGATGTATCGTCGGTGCCATTATTACCGTCGTTTACATACGCACTTTTGTAAAGGTCCAATTGTTCTTGTGCCTTTTTGATCTTTTCTAAGATCAAAGTCTTGAATTCGGCAAGATCGGCATCGCTGTAACGTTCTTTAATTTCTGTTGACATGGGCTTAATGTTTTTTGATACTCAGCTTAGTAACTATATCGTCGAATTCTATTTCCGTTCCAACATCAATTACGTCTGCAAACTCGAGATTTGCAGTGAGCGTCTCGTTCTTAATATACTTTATATTTTGTTGTACAGCATCCTCGACAATGCCATCTCTAAGTAGGGTCACATCTATGGTATCGGTAACTTCTAAACCGGAATCTTTTCTTAAGTTCTGAATTCTATTTACCAATTCCCGAGCAATTCCTTCTTTTTTCAATTCTTCAGAAATGCTCACATCTAACGCCACGGTAATATCTCCACTGCTAGCAACTAACCAACCTTCAATATCCTGTGATGTTATTATAACATCTGTGGATGCCAATTTAATCATTTTCCCGTTAATCTCAACAGTAATATCACCTTCTCTTTCAACAGATTCTATGTCTTTAGCAGTAAAATTGTTAATAACCTGAACTACTGTTTTTACATCCTTCCCGTATTTTGGTCCAAGGACCTTAAAGTTAGGCTTCACTTGTTTAACCAATAATCCGGAGGCATCATCAATCATCTCTATTGACTTCACGTTTACTTCAGATTTAATAAGATCTGCAACTGCTAGGATCTCTTCTTTCTGTTTTTCATCCAATACCGGGATCATTATTCGTTGTAATGGCTGTCGAACTTTAATCATTTCCTTTTTACGTAACGAAAGCACTAAAGAAGAAATTGTTTGTGCTTTTTGCATTTTATGCTCTAAAGAATCATCCACCAAGGATTTATCAAAAACAGGGAAATCTGCTAAATGTACTGAAGAGAATTGCTCTTTTCCAGAAACTTCGTTAAGATCCTTATAAAGCTTATCCATAAAAAATGGCGCTACAGGTGATCCTAATTTGGCAACTGTTAACAAACAAGTGTATAGAGTTTGATATGCAGAAATTTTATCCTGCTCGTAATCTCCTTTCCAAAACCTTCTTCTGCTTAATCTTACAAACCAGTTACTCAAGTTTTCCTGAACAAATTCTGAAATTGCTCTCGTAGCTCTAGTAGGCTCGTATTCTTCATAGAACTTATCTACTTTTTCTATAAGCGTATGCAATTCTGAAAGGATCCAACGATCTATTTCTGGACGATCTTTCATTGGCACATCTTCCTCTTTATAACTGAAGCTGTCCAAATTGGCATATAAAACAAAGAACGAATATGTATTATAAAGAGTTCCGAAGAACTTTCTACTCACCTCGGCAATTCCTTCAATATCAAATTTTAAGTTATCCCATGGGTTTGCATTAGAGATCATATACCATCTAGTGGCATCTGGTCCAAAAGCAGCCAAGGTTTCGAAGGGATCTACTGCATTTCCAAGACGTTTAGACATTTTTTGTCCGTTCTTATCTAATACTAATCCATTAGAAACTACATTTTTGTAGGCAACATCATCAAAGATCATGGTTGCAATTGCATGTAAAGTATAAAACCAACCACGTGTTTGATCTACTCCTTCTGCTATAAAATCGGCTTGACGCTCACCGTTCTCTACCATTTCCTTATTCTCAAAAGGATAATGCCACTGAGCATAAGGCATAGAGCCAGAATCGAACCAAACATCTATAAGGTCTGATTCTCGTTTCATTGGTTTTCCTGAAGCAGAAACCAACGTAATCGTGTCTACTACGTTTTTATGAAGGTCTACTAACTCGTAATTTTCATCAGAAAAATTATCCACTTCAAATTCAGCAAAAATATCCTTGATCATAAGTCCAGCTTCAATAGCCTTACTTATTTCCGCCTTTAGTTCTTTTATGGAACCTATTATAATTTCTTCTTTCCCGTCTTCTGTTCTCCAAATAGGCAATGGCACACCCCAATACCTACTTCTAGATAAATTCCAGTCGTTTGCATTGGCCAACCAATTTCCAAATCTACCTTCTCCTGTAGCTTTCGGCTTCCAGTTAATAGTCTGGTTCAATTCGAACATCCTATCCTTAAACTCGGTCACTTTTATAAACCAAGAGTCCATTGGATAATATAAAATAGGTTTATCTGTTCTCCAGCAATTTGGATAACTGTGCACATATTTTTCAACTTTAAAAGCACGGTTGTCTTCTTTTAGTTGAATTGCGATCTCTACATCTACAGATCTTTCTGGAGCTTCCCCATCATCATAATATTCATTCTTCACATATTTCCCGCCAAGCTCTCCAAGTTCCTCACGGAATTTCCCTTGAAGGTCTACCAATGGAACTAAGTTATCATTCTTATCTTTTACCAATAATGGTGGAACTTCTGGAACTGCTTGTTTTGCAACCATAGCATCGTCTGCACCAAAGGTTGGCGCTGTATGTACGATACCGGTACCATCTTCTGTAGTAACAAAATCTCCGGCGATCACTCTAAAAGCATTTTCAGGATTATTGTAAGGCAGAGCATATTGCAATAATTGCTCATATCTCATCCCAACTAAATCTGTACCCTGAAAGGTTTTTTCTATGAAATAAGGAATTTTGTCCCCTTGCTTGTAAGCTTGGAGCGCTTCCTTATTTTCAATTTTAATGAATTTCTTATCGAATTGCTTAGCAACAAGATTGCTAGCAAGAATGATATTTGTAGGTTGAAATGTGTATTGATTAAATGTAGAAACCAATGCATATTCTATTTTAGGCCCAACTGTAAGAGCTGTATTAGAAGGTAAGGTCCAAGGAGTCGTTGTCCAAGCAGTTAGATAGATCTCGTTAGATATTTCTGAAAGAAAATCTGGCAAGGTTTCTGGCTTTACCTTGAACATGGCAGTCACCGTAGTATCTGTAACATCTTGGTAAGTTCCAGGCTGATTCAGTTCATGAGAACTCAAACCTGTTCCTGCTTTAGGAGAATATGGCTGAATGGTATATCCTTTATAAATAAGCCCTTTCTTATATATTTCAGAAAGCAACCACCAAACCGTTTCCATATATTTGGATTTGTAGGTGATATATGGATCTTCCATATCTACCCAATATCCCATCTTTTCTGTAAGATCGTTCCAAATTCCTGTATAACGCATCACGGCACTTTTACAAGCTTCGTTGTATTTCTCTACGCTTATCTTAGTTCCAATATCTTCTTTAGTGATCCCAAGTTCTTTCTCTACACCAAGCTCTATAGGCAACCCATGAGTATCCCAACCTGCTTTTCTCTTAACCTGAAATCCTTTTTGGGTTTTATATCGGCAAAAAATATCTTTAATAGAACGCGCCATTACGTGATGAATTCCCGGAAGGCCATTAGCCGAAGGAGGTCCTTCAAAAAACACGAAAGGTTGAGCACCGTCTCGTGCACTCATACTTTTTTCAAAAATCTCATCTTCTTTCCAATAGTTAAGAATTTCTTCAGCAACTTTTGGTAAGTCAAGTCCTTTATACTCAGGGAACTTTGCGCTCATTATATCGTAATTTCTTTTGAGTTGCGAAAATAACGATTTTTAAGAAAAGAGAGGACTGTTATTGATTAAAAAGCTAATCCTTTATCCATCAGATAATTCCATAAACCACTTAGTGAAGAAATACATATTTGAGAAAATATGAAGGCAATTAAATTTGAAGAATACCATATTTACAAACTATACCTTAACGCTAAAATAAAATTTCTTCCAGCAGAAGAGATTCCGGAAGAATAAGTCCTATAACGCTGGTCTGTAATATTTTCTACTGAAGCTGTAGCATTCCAATGCTCAGAAAAACGATAGTTCCCGGTAATATTTAACGTGTACCAATTAGCAAAATATGGATTCCCATTCCTGTCTAATGCGTATAAATAATCCTTATCCTGTTCTGAAGGAGCTAGTTCATCGAAATCCAATTTTCCATTATATTCTGAAAACAAATCAAGCTTAAATTTTCCTTTATTATAAACTAAGTGAGTATTTCCATAAAGTGGTGCCGCGTGCCTTAGTGGAGCTTTTTCTCCATTATCCTGCTCTTCCTTTCCTTTAGTGATCGTTATTTGAGACTTCAACTTTAATGTTCTTAAAATCTCAAGTTCTACTCCACCTTCAAAACCATATACATAAGCGTTTGCTGCATTTTGAATGGCTTGAATTCTACTAGGTTCCCCTTGATAATCTATACTTGTGTTTCCATTCATTGAGTAATCTCTTCTTACCAATGCATCTTCCAAATATGTATAAAAAGTGGCCAGATCAAACCGGATCTTTTTCGTAGGTTTCCATCCAAGGCTCAACTCTCCATTATAGGCATATTCTGGTTTAAGATCTGGGTTTGGCACCACAACCGCTCCAGGCTCAGAATCGAAGATCTTACCTATATCATCTATATTAGGTGCTCTAAAAGCTGTCGAAAAATTTATTTTCCAATCCAATTTGTCGTTCTGTTGCCAACTCAATCCAGCACTTCCAGTAAATGCTCCGGTGTTTAAATTTGCATCATTAAAAGGAAAATCATATTCGGAAGAAGGGAATTTCGCTTCTATCATAATATAATTATACCTCACTCCAGATTGTAAATTTAAATTATCTCTTAATTTCCAATTATAGCTTAAATAAGCAGCTAAAGATTGCCAAATAGCGTCATCTGGATATCTAGAAGCGTTTGGCCCTAACTCCTCTGTTAGAATATTTTTAGATTCCCCTGTAGAATTCACCTTATTTGCCACATATTCCAACCCATAAAACAGTTTATTCTTCTCGAAATCCTTTTCAAGATCTAAATTAGCGGAGTACGCATTCACCTCTTCCTTTGTACTATATAGAATTTCATTTCCAAATTTCCTATCCAACCTACTTTCTTCAAAATTTTGATAAGCTCCCGTAAACTGAAGTTTATCATATAGCTTTCCGTTTCCTTTTTTATTAATTGTGGCATTTCCCATAAACCAAGACTGCGGACCATAGTACCAATTTGCATATCTTAAATTACCATCCTTTTTTTGCACCAGTCTATCATATCTAGGATAATTTGAAGTGTTAGAATAAATAAGTCCAAGACTAAAATCCCATATTTCATTTGGCACAAAAGCTACTTTTTGAAGCAGATTTATTTGGTTGTATCCTGTTGGAACCTGTTTTTTAGGATCTTTATTTACAATCACCAAATCTTCGCCATTTACTCTACTAACGTAATTTGGTCTTAAAAACTCTTCTGGACCATGGCTTCCCATTTTTAGATCACCAAAGTCTGAGTAGGAGATACTGCTTAAAAACGCCCATTTTTTCAATCCAATATTAAAATCGGCATGAGTTGTTTTCTCCTCATTTGCAGAAGATACTCTAGCATATGCATTGGCTGTGAATTCCAAATCATCTATAGAAGATCTCTTCGGTTTTAGGGTATAAAAATTCATAACTCCACCAATCGCATCACTTCCATATACCACAGAGCCAGGACCTAGAATTATTTCAGCATTGTCTACAGAGAGTGGATCTATAGAGATGATGTTTTGAATATTTCCACTTCTAAAGATCGCTGTATTCATTCTAACTCCATCTACTGCGATAAGCAATCTGTTAGTAGAAAAACCTCTTATCATTGGGCTTCCTCCTCCTAATTGACTTTTTTGAACATACACTCCTCCAGAGCTTTCCATTAGATCTGCAGAAGTTTGCACGTTGGAAAAAGCAATGTCTTCTGAAGACAAGCTCACAATACGTTGTGGAATTTCCTTTTTATCCTGCTCAAACTTAGCGATAGAAAGCACAACTTCCTGCAACATAGTTTCGTCTTCTTCTAGATAAATAATAAGATCTTGCGCAAGCTCAGACTTTAGAATACTTTTTTCTAAATGAGAAACATGTTGAAAGATCAACTTTTCATCTATAGAGAATTTAGAGATATCTGCCTCTCCATTAAAATTAGAAAGTACGCTTTTAGATTTATTAAGATTGAAGATGGCAACATTCCCAATTGGATCGTTGGTTGCTTGATCTAAAATTTTGATTTCTTGAGCTTGAAATGAAAGTGTAAAAAATAGCAGCGTAAATAAGCTAGTAAAGATTGATCGCATTTAATTAAAAATTTCGTGTAAGATGCTAAGCGATTTAGGCTTTTTAAAAGATTCTATATGTAATTGGTAATAGGTAAGCAATAATCCTAATAGTTCAGAGCGGTTAGATCTGGTAAGTTTAATCTCGTGTAAGGCCTCAAATTTTGTGCCTAATAGCACCTTTAAATTCTCTAATACTTCCCCATTCACGCAATACCCATTTGTTTTGGATTGCTGAAACACGCCATCTAACAAATTGAAATATGGTAATTCCATTTCTGAATCTTCTGGATAAAAACCTAAATATTGAGTCAGTTTCAAGAGAAATAATAGGTGAAAGTTGGCAATGTCTGCATGTATATCCAGCCAATTTATTGCTCCTTCTAAGTAATCATACAATCCCTCATTTACTTCTTCCTCGTGAATCGTATTCTTAAGCATTTCAGAAATGAACATTACCATCGTAGATTTAACCACTTCGGTATGCAGACTTTGATAATGAACAAGGATCTTTGCATCTTGTAAATACTCCAGACTCCCTTTATCCTTATGCTTGGCTACTAACTCCAACTGAGTTAACGGCTGAAATAATGAGGTTTTAAATTTCCCTTTTCTAGATTTTAGGATACCACGCAACATATATGTTTTGAGTCCAGATTTTTGCGTGTAACATTTCACGATTAAATCTGCCTCTGCATATTTTAAAGCACTTATTACAATTGCGTTGGTATGAACTACCATGACTGAAAATTTTGCCGAAAGATAAATAAAAAAAGCCGCTAAAAAGCGGCTTTCTTAATTCTATAATACGGGTGAAATTATACTACTCCCTGTGCAAGCATAGCATCTGCTACCTTTACAAAACCAGCGATATTTGCTCCTTTCACGTAATCTACATTTCCGTTTCCATCACTTCCATATTCTACACATGCATCATGAATATCCTTCATGATCCCGTGAAGTTTCTGGTCTACTTCTTCTGCAGTCCAGTTATATCTCATAGAGTTTTGAGACATCTCAAGACCAGAGGTTGCAACACCTCCTGCATTAGATGCTTTTCCTGGAGAAAATAAAATATTAGCTTTTTGGAAAACTTCGATCGCCTCTGGAGTAGTTGGCATGTTAGCGCCTTCTCCTACAAGTTTACAACCATTTTCTACTAATAATCTCGCATCTTCTTCGTGTAATTCATTTTGAGTTGCACATGGTAAAGCGACATCACATTTAGTTCCCCAAGGGGTTTTACCTTCAAAATACTTGGCTCCTGCAAATTTATCGGCGTATTCAGAAATTCTTCCACGCTTTTCATTTTTAAGTTCCATCACAAATGCTAATTTCTCTGCATCTATACCAGCTTCATCTAAGATATATCCTCCAGAATCTGACATTGTGATCACTTTAGCTCCAAGCTGAGTTGCTTTTTCTGTTGCATACTGAGCAACATTTCCAGAACCTGAAACAACTACTGTTTTTCCTTCTAACTTATCTCCTTTTAAAGCTAACATGTTTTGAGCGAAATAAACATTACCGTAACCTGTTGCTTCCGGACGAATTAAAGAACCACCGTAAGAACGCCCTTTACCTGTAAGTATACCTGTAAACTCATTTCTAATACGTTTGTATTGGCCAAATAAGAAACCTATTTCACGACCACCAACTCCTATATCTCCTGCAGGCACATCTGTATCTGCTCCAATATGACGTTGTAATTCAGTCATAAAACTTTGACAAAACTTCATTACTTCATTATCAGATTTACCCTTTGGATCAAAATCTGAACCTCCTTTTCCACCACCCATAGGCAATGTAGTTAAGCTATTTTTGAATACTTGCTCGAATGCTAAGAATTTAAGAACACTTAGATTAACAGTTGGATGAAAACGCAAACCTCCTTTATATGGCCCAATAGCAGAATTCATTTGAATTCTAAAACCTCTGTTTATTTGCGTATTTCCTTGATCATCTAACCATGATACCCTGAACATGATTACACGTTCTGGCTCTACCATTCGCTCTAAAAGCATGGCATTCTGATATTTTTTATTCTTTTCTATAAAGGGTATAACCGTTTCGGCAACCTCATGTACAGCTTGCATAAATTCTGGTTCGTTCTGATTTCTCTTAGAAACTACATCCAAAAAATCTTTTACACTTTGCTCCATAATATAGGATAAATTGTTAATTATAACGTTTTCGTAATTATTTGCAAATATAAATTTTTATATAACGAAGTACCTTGAAAATTTACAATTTCATATAATATTAACTCTTTATTGTACAAGTTAAATAAGTAGTGCTATATCTTCTATCTTCGTTAGTTCCATTTTTATATATTTGTTTATACATCAACTTGTTGTGTATGGCGCGGTTCCGACCAATTATTTTATTCTTATTACTTCTACTATTCTGTAAGGAAAGTGGATTTGCCCAACTCGGAATTTCACACGAAATCGGGGTTTTGGCAGGGCCTACATCATTTTTAACAGATTACGGGGAACGTTATAATCTACAAAATAATATAGCTAATTCCGGCATTGGTATAGGCCTTATTCACTATATGAACTTTGCGTACAGAGCAGAGTGTAATTGCTATACTGTTGATCGTTATTTTAATGATCATTTTAAAATTAGAACCGAATTAGATTATTTTCGAACAGACTTAGAGCATAATGGCCCCGTGGCCGAATCAAATTCTGCTGGAGGAAAATTGCTTAGAGCAATGCATGGGAAAACTCAAACTATAGAAATAGGAACTCATTTAGAATATTACCCTCTTAGCATAAGGGATTATACTTCTTTCTCCTACCTTTTTATGCCTTTTGTAAGTTTGGGAGTTCATTTTGTAAATTATAATCCAGATGCCTATTCAGATTTCGGTCCAATTACCGATGAGGAAAACATATTCCCAACCTTTAGAGGTGGAATAGATCTAGATGGTGGTTCTACCTGGGCATTAGTAGGTATTGCCGGAGCCAGATATAAACTAAGCCCTTCAAGTGACTTACAAATAGAAGGCCGATTTCAATATTACGATGTAGATTGGATAGATGGGCTTAATTTAGATGCGCCTCAAAACAAATTTAACGATGTTGTTTTTTGGTTAAATGTTGGTTATATTTATTACTTAAATTATTAAACCTAAAAGGTCTCAACTAAGTTGAAACCTTATTTATAATATGTTTTAAAAGCATGGTATCGCTATCCTAATGCCTGTTTTAAATCATCTATAAGATCTTCATCATCCTCAATCCCTACACTTAATCGGATTAAAGAATCTACAACCCCAGTTTTCTCTCTTTCCTCTTTTGGGATAGATGCATGCGTCATAGTAGCTGGATGTCCCGCTAAAGATTCCACCCCACCTAAAGATTCTGCTAAAGTGAAAACTTTGAGCTTTTCTACAAGCTTCACAGCACTCTCCAAAGTATTCTCGGCAGTTGTAAAAGAGATCATTCCTCCAAAACCTTTCATTTGGGCTTTTGCAATATCGTGGTTTGGATGATCTTCGAAACCGGGCCAGTAAACATTGCCTACCTTAGGGTGAGACCTTAAGAATTCAGCGATTTTTTCCCCATTTTCACAATGTCTCTGCATTCTAATATGCAGCGTTTTAATTCCTCTTAGCACTAAAAAACTGTCTTGTGGTCCGCAAATCGCACCGCTAGCTTTTTGTATAAAGTGCAATCTATCTGCTAATTCCTTGTTTTTTACAACTAGTGCCCCCATTACTACATCGCTGTGACCACCTAAATATTTAGTTGCACTATGCATTACAATATCTGCTCCTAGATCTAAAGGCTGTTGTAAATATGGAGTTGCAAACGTATTATCTACCGCCAAAAGCACATTGTGTTTCTTAGCAATTTTAGAACATGCCACGATATCTATTATACTCATCATTGGATTAGTAGGTGTTTCTACCCAGATCAATTTAGTATTATCATTAATATGTTCCTCAATTTTACTTGCATCTTGCATTCCAACAAAATGAAATTTAATGCCTAATCCTTCAAATATTTTTGTAAAAAGTCTATAAGAACCTCCGTAAAGATCGTTGGTAGAGATGATCTCATCTCCAGGCTTAAATAATTTCAATACCGCATCTATTGCTGCTAATCCAGAGCCAAAAGCAAGACCATATTCTCCATTTTCAATACTTGCCATCGCATTCTCTAAAGCTGTCCTTGTTGGGTTTCCACTACGAGAATATTCATAACCTTTATGTCCCCCCGGAGTGGTTTGAGAGTAGGTGGTGGTTTGATAGATTGGCGGCATAACAGAACCGTAAGCAGGATCTACATTATGCTGGCCTCCATGTATAGTTTTAGTATTGAATTTCATAAATAAATATTTGTATCAAATGTAATACTCGTATTGGCGAACTACAAAATAGCATGTACCTTTATCCCTAATTTAACACAGAAAACCCGTTGTGAAAAAACTGCTTTTAGCCCTGACCTTCAGCTCCTTATTAATTGGTTGTAATAAAGACGCTCCAGAATTGAGCTTTGATGAATTGAATATTGAGCAAGTTTCTGAAGTGAACTGCAATCCAGAGGAGGAGAACTGCACATTTATAGGCATTAAGATTCCGTGGGCAATGGGAAAGGATACCAGAAGCAATTTAATGAATAGTCATATTGAAGATCATATTATTAAACTAATAGATTATCAAGACGACCAAGAACTAAATTCCCTTGAAAATTTAGCCCAAACCTTTATTAAGGATTATGAAGCTAGTGCCGAAGAATTCCCTGAATATAACATTCCTTGGGAAGCTTTCGTTGAAGGAAAAGTTACTTATGAATCTGAAAAACTGATCTCTATACAATTCGATCTGGCCCTATTTACGGGAGGTGCACACGGATATACCAGTATTACATTTTTAAACTTCGATCCTGTGACTGGAAGACTAATTTCCAATAAAGACCTATTCTCTCAGGATTTTAAAGTTTTTGCTGAAAAAAGATTCAGAGATAAAAATGACATCCCAGAGAATGACCCCATCAATAGTACTGGATTCTTTTTTGAAGACGATAAATTTCAACTTCCTCAAAATATTGGTTTTCATCCAAATAAAATAGTTTTAAGATATAATGCTTATGAGATCGCTTCCTATTCTGAAGGAACTATTCAACTAGTTTTCAAAATGGACGATGCAAAGAAATATTTTAAAATTCTTTAATTTTAAACAATCTCCTAAAAGATAGGTTTCCCAATGAAGCCTTTCTTGTTAATGATTTATAAAAGTTATTATGAAAAAGATCTATCACCTCTCCTCCTGTTCTACCTGTAAACGGATTTTAAATGAATTGGAGCCTTCTTCTGCATATATTCTACAGGATATAAAGAAAGACCCACTAAATGAAGAGCAACTAGATGAAATGTACAATTTAGCGGGAAGCTACGAGTCACTTTTCAGCAAGAGAGCACAGCTTTATAAGCAGAAAGATCTTAAAAATGAGACCTTAGATGAAAGCGATTACAAAAATCTAATTTTAGAGCATTATACTTTTTTAAAGCGACCTGTAATCATCAATAATGACAAGATCTTTATAGGAAATTCTAAAAGCACTGTTGAAGCAGCGAAAAGTGCCATGAATGAATAGCCGTACGCTTGCCATTCTAGCGGCAACTGGAGCAAGTACTATTTATGGGATCAACCATACAATAGCCAAAGGACTAATGCCTGTATACATAGAGCCTTTTGGGTTTATATTTTTAAGAGTTACAGGAGCTGCCATATTATTTTGGATCATAAGTTTTTGGGGACCAAAGGAAAAAATAGCTACAGGAGATTGGACTAGAATTTTAGCATGTGCACTTTTTGGGATGGTAATTAATATGTTGTTATTCTTTAAAGGACTTAGCCTCTCTACCCCAATTAACAGCTCTGTAATAATTACGGTTTCCCCAATTCTTGTGTTGTTGCTCGCTGCAGTGCTAATCAAAGAAAAAATAACTGTTTTAAAAACCGTTGGAATAGTAATTGGACTTGCTGGGGCCTTAGCTTTAGTGCTTTTTAGCAATCCAGAAACCGTGAATGCGCCAAATATTCCAGTAGGAAATATGCTGTTTATTGTAAATGCTTTGTCATACGGAATCTATCTAATTCTAGTAAAACCGTTAACAGCAAAATACCATCCTTTTACCTTGATGAAATGGTTATTCCTAGTTGCCGTAATTATTAATTTTCCCATCACGATCTCGGAATTCTCAAGAGTTGAATGGTTAGAATTACCTGCACATGCCATTTGGAAAATGGGCTTTGTAATTGTAGGCACTACATTTTTAACTTACCTGCTAAACATTTTTGCTCTTAAGGAATTAAGTGCTGCGACCATAAGTGCATTTATATACTTACAACCGCTTATAGCTATAACTTTTGCTGTAGCTATTGGGGCAGACTCCTTAGATATGGTAAAGATAACCGCAGCAATTTTAGTATTTACTGGAGTTTACATGGTAACTAGAAAGACAAAACCTAAACTGGCTTCATCTCCAAATTCTTAGGAGTTTTACCGAATTTGCGAGTGTCTTCCTTTGTAAGGATCCTAAAATCTTCTGTATGTGGAATTCTATCTATATCTTTCCTCATGTGCTCTGGCAAACCGATAAGTTTGCGCTCTTTAAGGTCTATCCATCCTCCCATAGCCTCGCAACTCGCAAAATTTCTTCCTTTATGATCATAGAAGTTATGCACAAATTCAAAATACATTCCATCTTCAGAAAGGCCTTTTAGCTCTAAACTCACCTTTACTGGCATTCCCATAAATGCCTCACGGAAATAGTAGATGTGTTCATAAAAAACTACAGGGCCCAAATTATTTTTGGCTAATTCCTGCTGATCGAATCCATTTTCCATGAAATATCCCATTCTGGTATGACTCATGAAATTAATATATGCTGAATTTGCTAAATGTCTATTCGCATCAATATCACTCCATCTTATTTCAAAATCCTTCGTGTACATAAATTCAAAATTTTTACAAAATTACTATTATTTATTATGCATGCATAATTCAATTAGTTAAGTATATGCCATTTTTATTTCCGAGATTTGTCCTCTATGCCAATATTAGAAAGTACTTATACACCACCGTACCTCTTTAGAAATTACCATATTTCTACCATTTATGCTGCAAAACTTAGAAGTGTAAAAGCTGTACCCCAAACTAGAGAGCGCTTAAAATTGGAGGATGGCGATTTTATTGATATAGACTGGAGTTCTGCAAATTCCTGTAAATCCAACAAGGTTCTTGTTATATTACATGGATTGGATGGAAATGCACAACGCCCTTATGTTCTAGGACTTGCTCATCATTTTAATCATCACGGCTGGGATGTAGCTGCAATTAATTTTAGAGGTTGCAGTGGAGAAATAAATAGGCTTTACAAATCCTACAACGCAGGAGCTAGTGATGATCTTAATAAGGTAATTACAAATATTCTATCTAAGAAAAAATATGATTCTATTGCTATAAATGGTTTTAGTTTAGGTGGGAATTTATTATTGAAATATCTTGGAGAGGGAAATGATCTCCCAAAAGAATTAAAGGCAGCGGTTGCAATTTCTGCTCCCTGCGACCTTTACGCCTCGCTTAAAAAGTTAGATGAGAGCAGAAACTGGCTATATTCTAAACGTTTTGTAATGCAACTTAAAAAGCAGTTATTTTTAAGAGAAAAACATTTTCCAAAAGAAATTACGAAAGAGCAAATTTCAAAATGCACCAATTTGTATGCAATAGATGAGTTGTACACCAGCCAGGCCCATGGTTATGCCAATGCCTTAGAATATTATGAAAAAAGTAGTGCTTTGAGGTTTTTGCCTAACATTAAAACTCCGACACTTCTTATAAATGCGAAAAATGACGGATTTCTTTCAGAGAACTCCTCGCCTATAGCAATCGCAAAAAACAATTCGAATTTTTATTTAGAAACTCCAGATTATGGAGGTCATGTTGGATTTCTTCAGAAGAAAGAAGCAACTTATACGGAGGAGCGCGCACTAAAATTCATAAGTTCTTATATCTAGGCGCATACTTTCCTTAAGATTCTTTGTCCTGCTTAAGATTTAGTTATCTTTGCCCAACCTTTTAAAAATCAAGCATGATTCAGTCAATGACCGGTTTTGGAAAAAGCCTTTTACAGCTTCCATCCAAAAAAATTACCATAGAAATTAAATCCCTTAATAGTAAGAGTCTGGATCTAAATGCCAGAATCCCGGGTCAATACCGTGAAAAAGAATTGCTATTAAGAAATCTTATAGCAAAATCTTTAGTTAGAGGAAAAGTGGATTTTTCGCTTTATGTGGAGGTTACTGGCGAAGAAACTACAGCTTCTGTGAACCCGGTTGTTGTAAAGAAATACATGGAGCAGTTAAGACAAATTGCTAATGCCGATGATGCTGAGTTGTTAAAAATGGCTATTAGAATGCCAGATACCATGAAAACTGAAAGGGAAGAAATTGATGAAAATGAATTTATCGAGATCGAAAAAACCTTGAATAAAGCATTAATAGAGATCAATGATTTTAGAAACGATGAGGGTAATGCTTTAGAGAAAGACCTTTTAATTAGAGTTTCTAATATTGCTCAATTACTGCAGGATATTATAGCAATGGATCCAGACAGAATTGAGGGAGTAAAGGAACGCTTAAGAAAAGGGGTGGCAGATCTTCAAGAAAAGGTAGATGAAAATAGATTCGAGCAAGAATTAGTTTATTATATAGAGAAATTTGATATCACAGAAGAAAAGGTTCGATTGGAAAATCACTTATCTTATTTTCTGGAAACCATTAATTCTACAGATTCTAACGGTAGAAAATTAGGTTTTATTTCTCAAGAAATGGGAAGAGAGATCAATACTATTGGTAGCAAATCCAATTATGCACCTATGCAGCAATTGGTTGTGCAAATGAAAGATGAACTGGAAAAAATAAAAGAACAACTTTTAAACGTATTGTAATGAAAACTGGTAAATTAATTGTCTTTTCTGCACCCTCGGGATCGGGAAAAACTACCATAGTTCAGCATTTATTAGCTCATCCAGAATTGAATCTGGAATTTTCAATTTCAGCAACATCCCGCGAGCCAAGGGGAGATGAAGTGGAGGGAAAAGATTATTATTTCTTGAATTTGCATGAATTTAAACAAAAGATAAAACACGAAGAATTTTTAGAGTGGGAAGAAGTATATCGTGATAATTTCTACGGCACTTTAAAAGCAGAAATAGAACGCATTTGGGCCTCTGGTAAAAATGTAATCTTTGATATAGATGTGGTTGGAGGTTTAGATATAAAACATATATATCCTAAGCAAACCTTGGCAGTATTTGTAAAACCACCAAGTATTGAAGAACTTAAGATCAGATTAAAAAAACGCAAGACCGAAAGCGAGGATAAAATAAATATGCGCGTTGCCAAAGCTTCTATAGAACTTGCCACAGCACCTCAATTCGATTTCATAATAGAGAATAACAATTTACAATTAGCATTGGATGAAGCTTACAATCTTGTTTCCACTTTTGTAGAAGCCAATAGCGAAGTAGGATGAAAAAAAAGGTAGGTCTTTATTTTGGTACATTTAACCCTATCCATGCTGGACACCTTATAATTGCCAATTACATGGTGGAATTTTCTGAACTCACTGAAGTTTGGATGGTTGTAACTCCACATAATCCATTTAAAAAGAAAAGTAGCTTGCTAGATAATCATCATCGCTTAGAGATGGTTTATAGAGCCTGTGAAGATTATCCCAAATTAAAACCTAGTGATATCGAATTTGGTTTACCGCAACCAAATTATACAGTAAATACCTTGATCCAATTAGAAGAGAAATATCCAGATCTGGAATTTGCTTTAATAATGGGTGAGGATAATTTAAAGAGTCTTCATAAATGGAAGAATTACGAAGTTATCTTAGAACGATACTCCATTTTTGTATATCCAAGAATATCTGAGGGCTTAGTTGAGAATGAGTTTCTTTCTCATGAAAAAATCACAAGAGTACCAGCTCCTATTATAGAATTGTCTTCTACATTTATAAGGAAAGCAGTTAAAATCGGCAAGAATATTAGACCGATGTTACCAGAAAAGGTTTGGAAGTATTTAGATGAGATGAATTTCTATAAATAAAAAACTGTTTAAAAAATTTTTTTGATCTTCAGTTGAGTTAATTGAACCTACTTTTTTCATTGTGGAACTATAACCTAGCACATCGACTGCGCTCAATATAAAACCTCAAACTTTTTAAACAGTCCTTTAATAATTTATTGTGAATCCTTTAATTTTTCAATGCTGGAATTCTTAATACTTGTCCAGGATATATTTTATCTGGATCTGTAAGCATTGGTTTATTTGCTTCGAATATTTCTGGATATTTACTCGCAGAGCCATAATGTTCTTGAGCAATCTTCCCAAGTGTATCTCCTCTTTCTACAGTATGGAACACAGCTTCAGGTTCTTTATTTTCCACTTCCATATTATCGTCTACTTGAGCGATCCCTTCTACGTTCCCAACCACTAAAATGATCTTTTCTCTTGTAGCCTGATCATATGCTTTTCCACTTATCGTGGCCATATCATTACTAATATGAATATTTAAATTTTCAATTTTAAGATCAAGATCATGGATAGTAGTTTCCAGTTTTTTGGCAGCTTTTGCATTTTCAAGCTCTTCTTCCCTCTCTTTCTCTGCAGTTACTACAGCGGTTTTATCTTTAGTATTCTTTTTAGAACCAAAAATTTTGGCTCCCGCATTTTTTATGAATGTAAATAATCCCATTATGTTTGTTATTGGTTAGATTTCTAACTCCAAATTACAAATATAGCTTTATACAACCCACATTAAATATATTAAAGTTTTGTTAGTATTACAAAAAAACAGCGTAGAGCTTAATTAACTCTACGCTGTTCCATTAAATAACCAACCAAAAAACTAATTTTAAAGACCCTAGTAATTTCTATTATCGATCTTCCCTTTTATAACGAGTTTAAAGTAAAAAGATTGTAATTAAATAATAAATCCTCAGGAATTTACATTGTGTTAAAATTATGTATTTTTGAACCGAAGAAAATGTATTATGAATAAGACTCCGAAATTTGGTGTGCTTGGCGGCGGAAGTTGGGCCACTGCGATCGTGAAAATGCTTAGTGAAAACCTGGATGAGATCAATTGGTATATGCGCAGCGAAGCTGCTATTGAACATATACGTACACAGGATCATAATCCTAATTATTTAAGCTCGGTAGAATTTGATGTTAATCAGCTTAAATTAAGCAGCGATATAAATGAAGTAGTTAAAAACTCAGACTATTTAATATTTGCCATTCCTTCGGCATTTCTAAAAAGAGAGTTAGATCATCTTACAGAATCTTTAGAGGGAAAAGTGATTTTTTCAGCAATTAAAGGGATAGTTCCAGAAACTAGTTTGATCGTTGGAGAACATTTTAATGAGGAGTATGGAGTTCCAGATGAAAATATTGGTGTGATCACTGGGCCATGTCATGCAGAAGAAGTTGCATTAGAACGCTTATCTTATCTTACTATAGCTTGTTTAGATGAAGAAAAAGCACAAATAGTAGCCAATAATTTACAGAGTGATTATATTACTTGTAAGACCAGTGATGATGTTACTGGGACAGAATATGCGGCTATGCTAAAAAATATTTACGCAATTGCAGCAGGAATTGCTCATGGCCTTGGTTATGGGGATAATTTCCAGAGCGTACTAATGAGCAACGCTATTCGGGAAATGAAAAAATTCATCAAGAAAGTACACAAGATGAAAAGAAACATCAATGATTCTGCTTACCTAGGGGATCTATTGGTAACAGGATATTCTGTGTTTAGTAGAAATAGAATGTTTGGCAACATGATAGGGAAAGGATACACTGTAAAAAGTGCTCAAATGGAAATGAGCATGGTTGCTGAAGGTTATTATGCAACAGAAAGTGCCTATAAAATAAACTTAGAAAAGGGTGCGAAGACCCCAATTATAAATGCTGTTTACAGCATATTATATGAAGGAAAAAATCCAAAGACCGTCTTTAAAAAATTAGCCGAAAAATTAGACTAACTCTAAAGTTTAAAGTCTAAACAAAATCAACTTATTTAAATTTATGAATAACTCTATCTTAAAGGGCGGCTTTCTAGTTGCCCTTGGAGCATCCAGCTATGGAATGCTCACAACTTTTGTGAAAATGGCATATGCAGAAGGTTACACTTCTTACGAGATCACTTTTTCTCAAATGTTACTTGGTCTAATTGGTATTATTATCCTCAACTTTCTTTTTGTAAGAGAAAAGCAGGTTTACACTGAAGAAACAAAGACCAAGAGCATCCTAAAATTGATGGCCGCGGGAACTTCTTTGGGTCTAACAAGTATCTTTTATTATATCGCTGTAAAATACATTCCAGTATCTATAGGTATTGTTCTTTTAATGCAAAGTGTATGGATTGGAGTTCTTTTTGAAGCTGTTATGGCAAAGAAGAGACCGGGACTAAATAAGATACTAGCCGTTGTTGTTATTCTAGTTGGAACCGTATTGGCAACCAATATTTTAATGAGTGATATAGAATTAGACTGGAGAGGTATTGGCTGGGGCTTATTAGCTGCCCTTTCGTACACTGTTACTATTTACACTTCAAATACGCTAGCGCTACATTTACATTCCTTTAGAAGAAGCTTATGGATGATGGTTGGAGGAACTTTAATAATTGCTATTATTTCTGCTCCTTACCTTTTAGAACAATTCAACTTAGATATATTTCTTAAATGGGGATTGATCTTAGCATTATTTGGAACCATCTTGCCTCCAATCCTCTTTACTTCCGGAATGCCAAAAATAAACGTAGGACTAGGAGCTATAATTTCCTCTGTAGAATTGCCAGTAGCAGTATTAATGGCATATTTATTATTGGATGAAGTAGTTAATATTTATCAGTGGATTGGGATTATAATCATTATCCTATCAGTGATTCTTATGAATATGCCTAAACTATTCAAAAAGAAGAAGTAGAATAAATAAACTAAACCGCCAAGATCCCTTTCATATTCATGATGGGGATTTCTGTTAATGCACTTTCCTTTATAACTCCATTATTAAAGACAAAGGTGCGTTCATACATTTTTCCGTCTGCAAAAAAGGTGATCGCGAATTTATTTTCAAGCTGCAAAAGTTTTTCTTGTAGGAACTCGATCTTTGCAAAATACTTAGCGGGTAAGACTTTTATCGAATGTCTCATAGCTGGAGTGATCTTTTTATCGTTAGAACCACTGCTTACAATAAGAATCATTTCTAAAGGATCATTTCTATCATTTATAATATAGGCATTCCAATCCATCGTTTTATATTCCGGGTGCTGCTCATAAACCGCAGCCACGTAAACTCCTTCTACCTCTGGTATTTCAATATCTTTTCTCAAAATCTAATCGAATGTATGTTTTATTTTATGCCAAGCTATCCAAATTAAGATAGCAGCCGCAATAAAAAGAATGGCTCCAATCGCTATTTTTATAACAGCAATAATAAAAGTCACGTAAATAATTACTGCAAATATTACGATTGCAAGTAAGAAGAAACCCATTTTTTTCATCTATAAAGCAGATTTAAATTGTTCAAGGAAACGCACATCATTTTCATAAAACATTCTAATGTCACCAATTTGGTATAATAACATTGCAATTCTCTCTATTCCCATTCCAAAAGCAAAACCAGAGTATTCTGTAGGATCAATTCCGCAGTTCTTTAAAACATTAGGATCTACCATTCCACAGCCCATAATTTCTAACCAACCGGTTCCTTTGGTAATACGGTAATCGGTTTCTGTTTCCAATCCCCAATAAATATCCACCTCAGCACTTGGCTCGGTAAATGGGAAATAAGAAGGTCTTAGGCGAATTTTTGATTTACCGAAGAGTTGTTTGGTGAAGTATAATAAAGTTTGTTTAAGATCTGCAAAAGACACATCCTTGTCTATATACAATCCTTCTACTTGGTGAAAGATACAGTGAGATCTAGCAGAAATAGCTTCGTTCCTAAATACTCTTCCTGGAGAAATAGTTCTAATTGGCGGTTTGTTCTCTTCCATATATCGCACCTGCACAGATGACGTGTGCGTACGTAATAAAATATCTGATGGATCTGTTTGGATAAAGAACGTATCCTGCATATCTCTCGCAGGATGATATTCTGGAAGATTTAAAGCAGTAAAATTATGCCAATCATCTTCAATTTCTGGCCCTTCGGAAACATTGAATCCAATATTGGAAAAGATCTCTATGATCTGATTTTTTACTATTGAAATTGGATGTCTAGACCCTATTTGTATAGGTTCTGAAGGTCTTGTAAGATCTCCATATTTTCCACGTTCTTCTTGCTTTCCCTCTAATGCTTCCTTTAAAATAGAAACTTTTTCAGTAGCAGCATTTTTAAGAGTATTAATAGCTTGACCAAAATCTTTTTTCTCCTCGTTCGGTACGTTTTTAAATTCAGCAAAAAACTGATTTAAAAAACCTTTTTTACCTAAATATTCAATTCTGAAAGCTTCTATTTCTGAAGAATTCTCTGAACTGAATCCTTCAACCTTTGAAATATGTTCCTTTATCTTATCAATCATCACTACATTTCTTTAAAGAGGAGCAAATTTACTAAAATTGAGCATTTTGCCTACTATCCTAATTAGCTTATTCTATATATCCATTTTCTATAAAATAGTTGACGATCGCTTCTTTCATTAAAACCGATTGCTCCCCAGCTTTTAGGCTTGGTAATGTTTCTATAGTTTTATAATGAGGCCACTTATCTTCATCAAAATATTCAAATTCATAATATCCATATGGCTCCAGAAGCCTGCATATTGCAATATGCATAAGATCTAATTTATGATCTTTTTTGAATTTTTTATGAGGTTGTCCAAGTTCCTGTACACCTACTAAATATATAATTGCATCTAGATCCAACAAGTCTCCATCTGCAAATTGATTGGAGATCTTTTGCTGTAAAGCACCCCAACGTTCTTTTAATTGTTCATCTCTTGCCATTTGGCAAAGATACGTATCTTAGGGCTTGTAACACTATCCAAAAAAGATGAATATTGTAGATATCATACTAGGAGTAATCCTACTATACGGACTGGTTCGAGGGTTTTTTCGTGGTTTTTTTGCTGAATTGGCTTCCTTAGTTGGTTTTATCTTAGGAATTTACATAGCTGTATATTTCTCGCATTATATAAGTGATTATTTAGTAGAAAGAGTCTCGTGGAATATGAGGTTTGTTAATCTAGCATCTTTTGCTATCACATTTATTCTTGTAGTGTTCCTAATTTCGCTAGCGGGAAAATTTTTAACCAAAATTGCCAGTTTTGCAGCGCTTGGGATTTTAAATAAATTTATTGGAGCAGGATTTGGATTTATTAAAGTTGCCTTTGTAGTAAGCGTGGTGATTATGTTCTTTGGGTCTACTAATGAGAATATTCATATCGTAGAGCAACAAACTTTAGAAGAGTCTACTCTTTACGCCCCAATAAGAACCATCGCTCCATTATTACTTCCTGCTATTTTAAGAGAAGCCAAAGAATTAGATCTTATAAAAGAAGAAGAATCTGAAGCATAAAAAAATCCGCCAATTTAATTTCACTAAAGTGAATAAATTGGCAGACTTTATCCTTGATTATTTTTTTAAAAATTTAGCTGATACACCTTTTCCAACTGGGAATCGTTACTAAAGTTCACATCCAAATCCTTTATAATTCCAGATCCTACTCCATAAACCCATCCATGAACACTTAGATCTTGTTTATTTCTCCATGCATTCTGTATTATAGATGTTTTAGCAAGGTCGAAAACCTGCTCTTTTACATTTAGCTCCACAAAACAATCAAAACGCTCTTTTTCATCAGAAATAGCATTCAATTCATTTTTATGTAACCTATAAACATCTTTAATATGTCTAATCCAATTATCTATTAAGCCTACAGATTGCTGCCCCATTGCTGCTTTTACACCACCACAACCATAATGACCACATACAATTACGTGTTTCACCTTTAGCACATTTACAGCATAATCCAGTACACTCAACATATTCATGTCTGTATGCACTACCATATTAGCTATATTCCTGTGTACAAATACTTCTCCTGGTTCTGCACCTATAATTTCATTTGCAGGTACTCTACTATCTGCACAACCAATCCATAAAATTGGAGGTTGCTGCCCGTTAGCTAATTTATTAAAATATTCTGGGTCTAGCTTTAACTTGCTTTCCACCCATTTTTTATTATTGTCTATTAAGTTCTTATATAAATCTTGCATTTGTTTTTTATTTAATGAGCTGCTTTAAATACTTCTACACCAAAAATCTCTCTATAACTCACAGGATTCTCAAAAATCCCTCTTTCTGATATAAATTTAATGTTTATATTCTTGCTTCTTGCTGTTACCGCAAAATCTTCCAAGATCTCTAAAACATCTAAGTCTAAAGATCTGGTCTTGGTAACGTCTATCTCCAGAAAAGTATTAGCAGGCAAGGTGTTTAATTCTCGCTGTATCGCACCTTTATTCAAAAATGTTACTTCTTCAGCAAAGACCATTTTCATTTTCGTAACTCCATTAGAAACATCTTCCATGTGTAGGAAATGAGAATTTTTGTAGCTATTAATTAAAATGGTAATAATTCCCACTGCTAGCCCTAACATAATTCCAACTAGAAGATCTGTAGCAACTATTGCCACAACCGTAACTACAAATGGTACGAACTGAGATTTCCCCAATTTGTACATTTGAAAGAATTGCTTTGGGTTAGCCAATTTATATCCAATTATCAATAATACTGCTGCTAGTACTCCAAGCGGAATTAAATTAAGAAAATGAGGAATTAACAATACACTAAATAGTAATAGAAAACCGTGAAGAATTGTTGAAAGCTTTGTTTTACCTCCGGTCATTACATTCGCAGAACTTCTTACAATAACCTGTGTAATTGGTAAACCACCAACTAATCCAGAAAACGTATTTCCAATTCCCTGAGCTATTAATTCTCTATTCGTTGGAGTAACCCGTTTTTCAGGGTCTAATTTATCTGTAGCTTCAACACTTAAAAGTGTTTCTAAACTTGCTACGATCGCAATTGTTATTGCAACTATGTATATTTTAGAGTTACCTAGTTGAGAAAAATCTGGAAAAGTAAATTGACCAATAAAATCTGTAATATTATCTGGCACTGGTACATTTACAAGATTACTTCCGGTGATTTCAAACGGAGTAGAACTTCCGCTAAAAATTAATTGATAACTAATCCCTGCAATAACCGCAACCAAAGGTCCAGGCACCAATTTGAAAAACTTATTCTTTTTGGCAAGAACATTATCCCAAACTAATAAAAGAATCAATGAAATAGCAGTTATAACTATTACCCCCACCGAGACAAAATCTGTCATGTGGGCCAAACTCAAAAACGTATCCTGACCTGTAGTTTCAAAGAATGAAAAAACACTTTCAGATTGGTCATCAAACCCCATAGCTAAAGGAATTTGTTTTAAGAAAATAATAATTCCTATAGCAGAGAGCATTCCCTTTATAACAGAAGATGGAAAGAAATATCCAATTACCCCTGCTTTCAATAATCCTAAAACAATTTGCATGATTCCGGCCAAAACCACCGCTACTAGAAATAACTCATAACTTCCAAGATCCGAAATCGCCGTAAGCACAACTACTGCCAATCCTGCTGCAGGACCACTAACACCAAGGGACGAACCAGAACCAATCCCTACAACTATTCCTCCAATAATTCCAGCAATTACGCCTGAAAATAATGGTGCTCCACTTGCTAGAGCAATTCCCAAACATAAAGGAAGGGCAACAAAAAATACCACCAAACTTGCTGGTAAATCACTTTTTAAATTTTTAAACATCTAAATACTATGTGTAACAGAAATTGTAATCTTAAAACTTCCAAGAAATGGAAATCCTCTACTGCTAAACTTGAAAAAGCCTGCGATAAGAAAATGGGGTATCGGACCTTGTATTTTGGCCAATATCCTTAACAATCCCTTTATTTATAATTAATTAAGTAGGTAATTACTCCATAAAATAAGAACAGTCCTTTTCCTCTGCTTCAGTTGAAGATGGATTTAGAAAATAGTACTTATAGTAATTGTAATTTTGTAAACGAAAGAGATTATGCCAGATCTGGCGGAGGTGATATAATTTCAGGATAAAGAGATTGAACATCATGCCGTTCTTTATCGATGATCAACGATTTTTTGCGTAAGTAATCTATACTTAATTGATGTGCGTTAGTTTCGTTGTGGATATATTCTAATGAAACATTATTCTTTGCTTGCTCTTCTTCCGCAGAAGATGAGATAAAAGAGATATCGGTATGATTATCAATAAGTACCACTATTGTTGGTACCATAAGAAAACTCACAAAAATAAACACCAATATATAAGCCGTTTTCATCATTTCGGCAAAAATAACAATATTGTTTGATTTTAAAAAAGAATGCTTATAAATTAACCAATACTTAGCATTTGTTAAATCCGTTTAAAGAAATTTAATGGAAGATTTATCCATCCATCCGGTAGAACCATTTGCTAATTCCAATTGCACCCATTCTTGGAAAGTGTTTAGAATTTGGACTTTTGTTCCCTCATGGAGTAAGAATAGCTCATTCCCTCTTAAATTAGGCTCATTTCTAACAGATACCTCTTCAGAAAAAACTATTGCAAATTCCTTATTTTGAGTATTGGTTTTTAAATAAAATGCGAAAATTAAGGAGATAAAAGAAATTATAATTGAAGTGATCGCGAAACTAAAAAATGCTCGTTTCCATTTGCTGGCAATACTGAAATAATAGAGCAAAAAGAGAATTGAAAAGATCACTAATCCAATTATAGCAATCCATGCCCATCCATTAAAACTAAAAATACTTATTGCATTAGTAATAAAATTAGATAATCCAGATTTTGGAACCACTTTAATATCATCTATGAGCATGTTATTAGCAAACTCCAAATTGTTTTTAATGGTTTTATCTCCCGGGTCTAATAACAAGGCTTTTTCGTAATTATAAATGCTTTCTGCTATATCATTAAGTTTGTAATGGGCATTGCCCAAGTTGAAATATAACTCTGCAGATTCTTCTCCATTTTTTAGAACTTCTGTATAACGACTAACAGCTTCAGGATAATTCCCTGCGTTATATGCTTCATTAGCTTTTTCAAATAATATATTATTCTGCCCCATTATGGGTGCGCTAATTAAAATTAAAAGGAACAGTATTCTTTTCATGCTTATAACTGTTTATCTAATGCCGAAATAGTTGTTGCAGCTTTTTCATAATCCTGGTTCATAGTAACACTAGATGAAGGAGCATATCTTGCAAACTCACAACTTTCTATAAGTGATATAAATTCTTTGCTTGTTGCGGCATCCACTTTCCTCTCTTGTAGCAATACATCTATTTTATCCTTACTCATCTCGTTGGTTTGTAAATGTAATTTGGCCTTGAGATAATTATGCAAGGCTCGCTCTAGAGCTATATAAAAAGATTTTTGATCGCCCAAATTGTTCTTAGCTTCAGAAAGGTATTTCTTGGCTAAGCGATTCGCTTTTTTAATCTTATTGCCTTGTACATCATTTACCATTTTTCGTCTCTTTTTCCCTAGTATGATGCCCAAAAACACTACTGCTATCGGAAGAGATAAGAATGTCCAAAATAAAACCGAACCTAGAAATGGACCAGAATTAATAGGTTTTAAATTGGTGCTTAATTTAATATATTCAAATTGCTTTCCTGTCCCTTCTACTGGAAGCTTATTCACGTTGTTTCCTGCTGAAAATGAGGAGTTAGCTGGGGCTCCCGAAACATCCAACATAATCTCTTCAGCATTAATGGTTTTATAACTTTTACTGCTTAGATCAAAGTAAGAAAATGATAAGGCTGGAATAGGGAAATTCCCTTTTTGGTTAGGCACTACAGTATAAGTATCTGCAATGCTTCCCTGAGTACCATTAAGGTCTGTTCTTACGTTTTCAATTCGTTCTGGCTCATACAACTCAATAGAACTTGGCACTTCTAACTTAGGCAGGTCAAAAAGTTTTAAATTTCCTTTTCCGGAAACCTGTACTTTAAAGGTTAAAGATTCTGTAGCTGCTAATTTGGTCTTACTTGCATTTACTTTGAAATCAAAATTACCAACAGCTCCTGTAAAATTAGCTGGTTTATTTACGAGTGGTAATGACTTCACATTAATATTTCTTTTCCCTGCGGTAACCGTTTTATCCACTGTCGTGTATAGTCTTCCTCCAAAAATATCACGACGTTCACTCGGGACGTCCACAGATACAGATAAAGCCAGAGGTTGTATTTCTAATTCCCCTGTTTTTTGAGGATAGAGAATGGTTTTTCGAAGTACTACAAATCTATAAGGCTCTCCTTCATATGTGCCAGATTCGATTTTCAGCTGCTTAATATCTATATTCTGACTCCAAAAATCGCTGTAAACCGGACTATCCATTTCACGCCAATTACTTACACTTACTAATGGGCTTACATATAATTTATAAACAACCGTAATGGCTTCGTTTAAAAACGGATTAGAATTGGATATTTCTGCAACCAAATGGAGGTTTTCTGAAGCTACAAAATCGGAGTTATTTCCATCTGTAGGAGTTTCTACAGCAGAAGTAACCTCAACCTGAATTGGAGTTGTTTTATATATTTCTCCATCTATTGTTATCTCTGCCTGAGATATCGTGACTCTTCCTCGGGATGTAGGCGCTAGAAAATAACTGTAAGTCTTGGAATAAGTGCGTTTTCCATTAATCCAACTATTACTAACTGCCTGATTAGGACCTCCTACAACCGTAAATCCTTTAAAAGAAGGCGGAATAAAATTGTCCCCATCCTTATTCATCTCAAAATCTACTCTTAGACGTTCATTAACGCCCAACTTATTCTTACTTGCTTTAGCTTCAAACTTTACCTGAGCAACAGAAATTGTAGAGATCGCTAGAAAAAACGACAGTATGATTATTCCTAATTTCATTCTTTAAATGCTCTTTTTTATTGAACCCTAATTCTCACTACCAATCTTTGGCAGTTTTTGTTTTTGCCCCTTTAGCCTTTTCGGCATTTATTTTATCCTGAACTTTTTTCTCTTCATTGTTCATGGCTTCCAATAAATTCTTTATTTGCTGAGGAGAAAGTTGCCCTGGCTGAGGTTGCTGTGGCTGCTCTTTTTCTTGATCTCCCTTTTCGTCCTTATTTTGTTTCTGATCTTTTGGCTCTCCCTTATCATCTGGCTTTTCAGGTTCCTTTTTAGGCTCTTTTTCCTTCTCTCCGCCTTCATTTTCCTTATTATCACCCTCGTCCTTCTTATCCTTCTCACCTTTATCGTCCTCTTTTTTATCTTTATTCTGATCTTCTTTTTCTTTCTCCTTATCCTTTTGGTCGTCTTTTTTATCGTCCTGATCTTTGTTTTCCTGCTGCTCTTTTTCCAACATTTTCTTCGCTAAAGCGAGATTATATCTAGTTTGCTCGTCTGTCGGGTTATTCCTCAACGCATTTTTGTAAGCCTCTATTGCTTCAGCATATTTTTTCTGATCCATATAGGAATTTCCCATATTATGAAAAACATCATGCTTATCTTCCTTTGTTTCTGCCACTTTAGCCGCTTGCTTATATCTGGAAGTAGCTTGTGCTGGCTTTTCTTTTCCATAATACATATTAGCCATATTATATCTGGCAGTCGCACTGGATTCGTTTTTAGAAACCGCTTTTCTATAGGAAGCTTCTGCGGAAGCAAAATCGTTTTCCCCTAACTCTTCTTCTGCAGTCTTTAAGATCTTATTAGTTTCACGATTCAATTTTTTATCATTCTCCAGATTGGTTTGAGCTTGTAAACCAGAAGCTATTAAGAAAAAGCCCATCAAAAATAAATTGATGCGCGAAGGGATTCCTTGAATTTTAAAAAACTGCTTCATCTTATTTTTTATGTTCATTAAACAGATCTAATCTCTTGATCCATCGTGTTTTTCGTTCCAACAAAAAGACATCTAAAAGTATCAACAATATTGCCAATCCCAAAAACCACTGAAATTGTGACTGATAGTCTGCAAATTGCTTGGCTTCAAACTCGGTTTTATCCATATTCTGAAGGCTCTCTGTCACTTTTTCCAGTACTGTATTAGTAACATTCCCTTGAATATATTCTCCATTCGCATCGTTAGCTAGTTCCTTTAAAGTCTCTTCATTCAACTTCGTGATCACCGTTTCTCCATTCTGATCCTTTTTATAGGTCTGGATCACGCCATTTCTCTTAATTGGGATTGGGCCGCCTTTTAAAGAACCCACCCCTATTGTAAAGATACGAATCCCTTTATCTGCTGCTTCTTTTGCTACATTACCTATATCTCCTTCATGATCTTCCCCATCACTAATTATAAAAAGCACCTTACTGGTCTGGTCTTCTTCATTAAAATAAGTAGAAGAAAGTTCTATAGCTTCTTTAATGGCGGTTCCTTGAGAAGAAACCATATCTGTATTCATAGCCTGCAAAAACATCTTTGCCGAAGCATAATCTGTAGTAATTGGCAATTGTGGAAAAGCACTTCCTGCATAGGCTATAATTCCAATTCTATCACTCGCTAGATTATTTATAATTTGAGTGACCAACTGTTTGGACTTCTCCAATCTATTAGGAGCAACATCCTCTGCCTCCATACTTTTAGAGACGTCTATTGCAAAAACGATATCTACCCCTTCTCTAGTAACCGTCTCCATCTTCGTGCCTATCTTAGGGTTTACCAAGGCTAGGATTAGTAAAATAAATGCCAATAACAATAACCCAAATTTTAACCAAGTTTTAAAGACAGATTTATCTGGAGTAAGTTGTTCCAACATTTCGGCTGAAGCAAACTGCTTTTGTTTGGATTTTCTCCAAAATAACAAGCCTATAAAAAGAACTATCAAAGCCGGGATGATCAGCAATAACCAGAAAAATTTTTCTTCTTCTAAAATATACATCTGTGTGTTCTTTTATAAATGTGAGAATTCTCTCGTGATATTCTCTAAATAAAACTTCTAAAAATCGTGAATCTCAAAAATAGTTCCATCAGCAATAAGAAACCTGCAAGTAGCACAAGCATTCTAAAATTCTCCTGATAATTGTAATATTTAAATTCTTCTACCTCCGTCTTTTCCAAACTATCAATTTCTTCATAGATGTCCTCCAACTTCTCATTATTTGTAGCTCTAAAATATTTACCTCCTGTGGTGCTTGCTATTTCCTTGAGTAGCTCTTCATCTATTTCCACTTTTTGATTCCCATATTGGAAATTTCCGTTTGGTAATATGCCTACTGGAGAAAGAGCCATTCCATTGCTACCAACACCAATAGTATATACTTTAATCCCATATTCCACAGCTAACTCACTTGCTATCTTAGGATCTATAAAGCCTGCATTGTTCACTCCATCTGTTAATAAAATAATTACTTTACTTAGAGCTTTGCTGTCTTTGATCCTATTTACAGAAGTCGCCAATCCCATTCCAATGGCTGTACCATTAACAAGTACTGGACTGTAATCCATATCTTTAAGAGAGCTTAATACGATGGCTTTATCACTGGTGATAGGGGTTTTAGTAAAACTTTCTCCCGCATATTGCACCAAGCCTATTCTATCTGTAGGTCTACCTTTAATAAATTCACTGGCAACTTTTTTTAAAGCCTCAAGCCTGTTTGGTTTTAGATCGCGGGCCAACATACTCGCGGAAACATCTATAGCTAGCACAATATCTATCCCTTCTGTAGAAGTTGTTTTTGTTGAAACATCTGTAGTTCTAGGTCTTGCCATTGCAATAATCAACAAGGCTAAAGCCAATAACCGAAGGACAAACAATCCATGTTTCAAATATGGAAGAACACTACGGTTTTTCTTAAAACCTTGAATGCTGGACATCTTTAAAGATGCTTGTTGTTTATCTCGTTTCCAAAAATACCAAACCGCTGCTATTGGCAATAAAACCAAAAGCCAAAAAAATTGAGGATTCTCAAATGTGAAATTGTCAAACATTAATTAGTGGGTTTTTCAAATTCAACGGAATTGATTATTCTATTCGCGATCTCATCGGCATAAGTATCCTGCTCATTATAGATCACTGTAATTTGTTGGAAACCTCCATTTACAGCAAAATTTAAAATGATATACTTCTTATTAATGCTCCTGTCCTTTTTAGGGATCTCCATTTCCAATGTCCCGAAAACTTTTACCCCTTTTACTCCCTCTAAGGTGCTATATTCTTCATCTTTTGTAATAATGTTTTTAGCGCCTTTCTTTTCTAGGTTAGCATAAACACCTTCTACAGCCGTGTTTAATTCAAATTTCACATCCTTTTCAAAGTTTACGGTGCTTAAAACTACATACAGTTCTTCTTCCAACATGCCGTCGATAAATGTCTCATTGCCCACCAACATTTCCTTAGCTTCGTTTGGCATATCTATCTCTCCACGTTTTAAAACTCTTGGAGTGATAATGCTAACAGATGGATCTCCATATTCACTTTGTATCCATTCCCCATCTAATAATTCCTTGGTTGGATTGCCACCGAAAAAGTCTACTATATAATCATAGCCTTTGGTATTTACTAAAATGGTTCCTATAATAAAAACCAAAAGTAATCCTATGAGGGAGGCGGTGATGATCTTCTTCTTTTTACGCTTTTTTAATTGAAGCTGTCTATATTCTTCATCTTTTAACAACTCCTCTTCTGTAGGTTCAGGAATTGCCGCTTTTGTGTCTATAATTACATGTTCAATTTTAGATCTATCACTTTTAGCTGTAATAATATCTGGCTTGGTATTGGCAAATTTTGCTAGATCTGCTCGTTGCAAGATTACTTGAAGATCTGTAATTGTTTGCTCACTTAGTTTCAATTCCCCAGTTTGCTTTTTCAATTCTAAGAAATGGATAAGTTCAGATGTGGTGCTTTCCATTGCACGTAAATGAACTTCATCTTCTATATATCTTCGAACTGCTTCCGTTAATTTTGAATAATATTCCTTAGTTTGCCTGTTCTCTAATAAATGAGATTTATCCAACTGCTCCAGCTCAAATAAGGCTCTTTCATAAGGTGGCAATTGCTTGATCGCTGCATCTCTTTTCTTTTTTCTTCTGATAAAAAAGAATGCCAAACCAGCAAGTATAAGTATTCCCAAGATCCACCAGATCCAATTTGGGATTTCAAAACCAGAAGGCACTTCCATCGCAGGTTTTATAGGAAACATTTTTTGTTTCGTTGTATCTACCACGACATCTGCAACCTCAACTTGAAAAGAATCGGTTAAAAATGCACGCTCATTTATTAAAACTCGCTGCTGCGGAATGGTATAACTACCAGAATCAAACTGAGTTAAATAATATTCTTTAAGCAATCTGAATCTATTTTCTATTCTGGAAGTATCTGTAGAAAGAGACTCTACGACTTCTAAAGGATTAAAGGTTGCTCCTTCTGGAAAAACCACCAATGCAGTAGAATCTGTTTCAACAGAGATCTGATATTTTATTTGCTCTCCAATTTTAATTGAAGTTGAATCTATTCCTGCAGAAATCTGCGGGGATTGAGCAAAGCTATTTAGAGATGCCAATAATAAAAGTCCGAAAGTTGCTATCTTTCCGAAGCCTTTTATAGTATCCACTAAATTTAAGATATAAGCAAGTTTCATTTTATGTGAATCTAACTTTCTAAATGTTGAATATTTTTGTGTCATTATAAATTCTTAGCCTCTTCTTTTAAAATATCCCAACAATTTTTTTACATAACCTTCATCTACACGCGTGTTAATAGTGCCGGCCCCGCTTTTATTAAAGCTCTCTTTAAAATAAACTTCTCGCTCTCTAAAATATTTAGCATAAGAGGTTCTAACAGATTTGGCTCCAGTGTTTACCATCATCATCTCCCCTGTTTCAGCATCTAACATTTGCACCAAACCTAGATTCGGAATTTCCTCTTCTCGCTCGTCGTAAATTCGAATTCCGGTAACATCATGTTTCCCGCTAAGGATCTTCAATGTTTGTTGATATCCATCATCCATGAAATCTGAAAGCACAAAAATGATGGCTTTCTTCTTCATTACACTACTCACATATTTTAAGGCTTCAACAAGATTTGTACTTTTTCCTTTTGGTTCAAATTCTAGCAATTCCCGAATAATTCTAAGCACATGAGATCTTCCTTTTTTGGGCGGAATAAATAATTCCATTTGGTCTGAAAATAACAAAAGCCCAATTTTATCATTGTTTTGTGTTGCAGAAAATGCCAAAGTTGCAGCGATCTCGGTAATGATCTCTTTTTTAGATTGTAGGCTAGTTCCAAAAAATTCGGATCCAGAAATATCTACAACTAACATCATTGTTAATTCCCGCTCTTCCTCAAAAACCTTTACAAAAGGTTCATTGTATCTGGCAGTTACATTCCAATCTATACTTCGTACATCATCACCAAATTGGTAACTTCTTACTTCACTAAAAGTCATCCCTCGACCTTTAAAGGTAGAATGATATTCGCCCCCAAACACGTTATTGCTTAAACGCCTGGTCTTGATCTCAATTTTTCGGACTTTTTTAAGTAGTTCTTTAGTATCCATAGCTTTTAAAGCTCTGATGAATGTGGAATAGGATTATTTTTTGGAAGTTTAATTATTTGGATATTATTCCTAAGGCACTTCTACCTCGTTAATGATCTTCTGGATAATATCTTCTGAAGTTACGTTTTCTGCTTCTGCTTCATATGTAATTCCAATTCTATGTCTTAACACATCGTAAACGATAGCTCTAACATCTTCAGGGATTACATATCCTCTTCGCTTTATAAATGCATAACATTTAGCAGCGATGGCTAAGTTGATACTTCCACGTGGAGAAGCTCCAAAATTTATAAGTGGTTTTAATTCTGCTAAATTGTATTTTTCAGGGAATCTGGTAGCAAAAACAATATCTAAAATGTATTTTTCGATCTTTTCATCCATATACACTTCACGAACAGCAGCCTGCGCTCTGGCAATTTGCTCTAAAGTCACCACCTGATTTACTTTTTCGAATCCTCCTTTTAAATTGGCTCTTATAATAAGTTGTTCATGAGCCATTTCAGGATATTTAATCACCGTCTTCAGCATGAATCTATCTACCTGAGCTTCTGGTAACGGATACGTTCCCTCTTGCTCTACGGGGTTTTGTGTAGCCATTACTAAAAATGGTCTATCTAAAATAAACGTTTCGTCCCCAATAGTAACTTGCTTTTCCTGCATTGCCTCCAAAAGTGCCGATTGCACTTTAGCCGGAGCACGGTTAATCTCATCTGCTAATACAAAATTTGCAAAGATTGGCCCTTTTTTAATGCTGAAATCATTCACCTTCATATTATAAATCATAGTACCAACAACATCTGCAGGTAAAAGATCTGGAGTGAACTGAATTCTACTAAAACTTCCATGTACCGCTTGGGAAAGGGTATTAATAGCTAAAGTTTTTGCAAGTCCTGGAACACCCTCCAATAAGATATGTCCTTGTCCTAACAAACCAATTAATAATCGCTCTACCATTTCCTTTTGCCCTACGATCACTTTATTGATCTCGGAGGTAAGAATATCTACAAAGGCACTTTCTCTTTCTATTTTCTCATTAAGACTTGAAATGTCTACCGGAGCATTATTTTCTATCATGGATATTATTTTTAATATGTGAAGATATTTACAAATTACGAAAGGTGCAAGTAGAACAATTATTGAACCATAAACGTTAAAATAAGAATAAAAAAATAGGGCTCCTTAAAATTTTTCAATTTTAAGGAGCCCTTCTAAAAAAGAAATCTAATCTCTAATTCAAAAAGATCGTTTCCAAATCTATAGTTCCATTAGCCGTAACTTCAATGTTATTCATTGTCTTTACCTCGAAACCAGATAATAATGAAGGCTTAATTGTCACCTTATAAATTCCTGCTGGAACTCCGTTTAATGCAAATTCTCCATTGGCATTCGTATAAGCAGAAATTGTATTTGTTGCACTTTGTGCTGTGATCTCACTTTGGAAATTAGTAGGATGTACGGCACCTATAATAACTCCAGTTTCAGAAGTTGCAGTTGCACGAATCACTGGCTTTAAAATAAATCCTCCAGAATTACCCGCAGAAACTACAGACTTATCTACATCAAAGTCCAATAAGAATTCATATTCTTCCCCAGCTTCTAATTCTTGATCTACTTTAATCTTTAAACCAGATTGCTGAGCACTAGGAGTACTAAGTTCTTGTCTTGAGCCATCATTTAAAATTAAATAATTATCTCCTCCAAGTTCCAATCTAATTTCACTAAGAAATCCAGCTTCCACCTCAGCATCTGCCAACAATTGTGTTACTCCTCCCGTTAAAGTTAAAAGATCATACATTCCTGTTTGAACTCCTGCAAGACTAACCCATGCATCATCATCTGAAGTTGACGCATCAGATTTAATCATTACATCAACTACATTCACAAACACCGATTTGTAATCTCCTGGAGCATCTGTCATTCTAACCTTTACCCTAGCAGACCCATCTCCATCATTAGAATCGTCATTGCTACAACTAAACAGTACAGTTACAGCTAAAATTGCCACTAAAAATCCTGTAAATTTCTTCATTCTCATATTTGCTAATCTCTTTTTCATATATAATTAATTTGGTTTGATGTGGATAACGATGCATTATAGAATAGATTTTATGATGCGCCCACAATTAACTATTTTTAACAAGACTTAACATTCGTTTACAATTCATACCAAGGATAATCTAAATACATTTTATAATTATAAATGACCTTTAATTTATTAAGATAATAACATGACAAAAATTGCATTGATCACTGGAGCCACAAGTGGAATTGGAAAAGCTACCGCAATTGAATTTGCGAAAAACAATATCAATTTGATCTTATGTGGAAGAAATACAGATGTTCTGAAAAAATTGGAAGCCCAACTGTCTAAACAAGTAACTGTAACCACCTTGAATTTTGATGTTCGGGATAAAATTGAAGTATTTAAAAAAATAGAAAGTTTACCCGAGTCCTTTAAAAACATTGACATCCTTATTAATAATGCTGGGAACGCTCATGGCTTGGATCCTATTCAGGATGGAAATCTAGAGGATTGGGATGCCATGTTGGATATTAATGTGAAGGGTTTGCTCTATGTAAGTAAAGCCATTATCCCCGGAATGATCAAAAGAAAATCTGGGCATATTATAAACATTGGTTCTACAGCAGGTAAAGAAGTGTATCCAAATGGAAATGTGTATTGCGCTAGTAAATTTGCTGTAGATGCTCTTAACCAAGGAATGCGAATAGACCTTAATAAAACCGGTATTAAAGTGGGCGGAATAAATCCAGGTTTAACCCAAACAGGTTTTAGTAAGGTGCGTTTTAAGGGGGACGAGGAAAAAGCAGAAAAAGTGTATCAGGGATTTAAAGCACTTCAGCCAGAAGATATTGCAGATATTATCTCTTTTGTGGTTTCTAGACCTTATCATGTAAATATTGCAGATCTTACAGTAATGCCTTCAGCACAAGCGAGTAGTACTATTCTCAACAAAAATATTTAAAATCCAACTCTAAATTATATTCAAAATATCTAACTTTTAATACTCTTTAGCACGCCCCGAATAATGATCAATAAACGTCTTTTAATAAAAAACTTACTCGCTCATAATGACGAAAATAGCTTTTATGATAAAAAAAGAACGTTGAATATTGGCCAAAAAGAAGGCAAAGCAAAATTTTTGAAACATGTTTGTGCACTGGCAAATTCCAATCCTAAAAACAATTCTTATATAGTGATTGGTGTAGAAGATGAAGACAACTTTATTACCGGAGTAGATTTTTTTGATGATAGTAAAATCCAGAATTTAATAAATGCTTATTTAGATAATCCGCCATTGGTTTCTTATGAAAATATTCCCTTTCCTCATCTTCCAGATCATTTAGTGGTTGGTTTGGTGAGCATTCGCCCCAATAATGGAAAGGTTTGTTCTCTTCGGAAGAATATTTGGAAATATTATGGAGGCACTGTATATATTAGGGAAGGTAGTATTAGCATGCCTAAGAACTTTGGGATAGAACTTAAAGATGTTAATTCTAAGATCGTTAATTCCATAGAGAATCATGCACAAAACAATATCGAGCTCACCCTAGATGGTGTTTTCGACTTTATGAAAAAGCGCAAAGATTTTCATCCTTCATATAAAGTATTTAAAGAATATTTTGTGGTGTGTTGGGCTGGAAAAACCAAGCAAATAAAAGGTGAAATCTATTATTCTAGACTAGACATAGAATTAATAAATGAACAGGTTAAATTATTTTATTCTGAACTGGATGTAGTGAGTATAAGTATAGACAAGGATTACTTTAAAATAGTGGAATACGTACATCTTGGTCTTCAAGATAAATATCAATATTATCCATTAGAAGAAGTGATTATCAGTTTTAAAGATAATGCCAGCTACGATATGGAAAGTAGACTGTTATTTAAGCCACCCCAATTCGACAAAAAAATTCTATATCACATTTATAACTCTAATAATGCCTTGCTTGAAAAGCTTAAAAATGGGTCTAGACTTACCAAAAATGAGGAAAAAGACTTGTTTAAGATGCCAGCTGCTTATTTAATATGTTATTTTAATGAATTTGATAATTCCATAGATAAATTAGAAGAAGCAAAAGAGTATTTAAAAATTCATAGCACTAAGGCTTACCAAGCTTATAAAGAAAGCATCAGGATTCTTAGAAAGGTAAAATATAATTAAAATGAACAGGACTATTGCTATTGGCGACATTCACGGAGGACTTAAAGCATTGATCCAATTACTGCAAAGGATCGATATTTCACCAAACGATAAACTTATCTTTCTTGGAGATTACGTAGATGGCTGGAGTGATTCTGCTAATACGGTTACTTACTTAATAGAACTGGCCAAGCAAAATACCTGCATTTTTATACGTGGTAATCATGATGATCTTACAGAAGATTGGTTGAAAACTGGAGATTTAAATGAACAATGGCTGCAACATGGGGGGCAATCGAGTATAGATGCATATAGAAATTTTTCTTCCGAAGAAATTGATGAACATTTAAATTTCTATTCACAAATGGTAAATTATTATATAGATCCAGATAACAATCTATTTGTACATGCGGGATTTACAGATATACATGGTCCAGAAAAGGAATATCATCCTAAAACCGTATTTTGGGATAGAACTCTTTGGGAAATGTTACTTTCCCTAGATAAAAAGTTAGATCGAAGTAATGATTATTATCCTAAACGCTTACTTCTCTTCGAAAAGATCTTTATAGGACATACTCCCGTAACACGAATTGGGAAAGAAAAACCAGTAAATATTGCAAATGTTTGGAATGTAGATACAGGCGCAGCTTTTAAAGGGAAAATTTCTGCAATAGAGATCACAACTAAAGAAATTTGGCAAAGTGATCCAGTTTATAAATTATATCCCGATGAGAACGGTAGAAATTAAGAAAAAATTTGGCATGCAAACCTTAATAACTTCATATATTTGAAAATATATATTTATGTGCATCATTTTTGATGATTATATAAAAATACGCCAGCGCTTTACAGAATTCTGTTTTGTAATGTTTGGAAACCCTAAAAAAAGTAAGCTATGGCATTGAGCAACATGAGGTTAGAAGTAATGAAAACTGTCGAGAAACAGGTAGATAGTTTTGTAGATAAGTATTTGATCCCAGTAGAGGAAATATGGCAACCTACAGATCTATTACCAAATCTTCAAAGTGAAAATTATATAGAAGAAATTAAACAGATCCGTGAGGAGTCTAAGGAATTAGGCTATGATTTCTGGGTGGTTCTGGTAGCAGATATGGTTACAGAGGAAGCCTTACCTACTTATGAATCCTGGTTAATGGATATGGAAGGTGTACAACAACACGGTAGACAAGATGGTTGGTCCAAATGGATTAGACATTGGACCGGTGAGGAAAATAGACATGGTGATACCTTAAATAAATACCTTTACTTATCTGGAAGGGTAGATATGCGTGAGATAGAAAAAACAACACAACACCTTATAAGCGATGGATTCGATATTGGAACCGGACGCGATCCTTATAAGAATTTCATTTATACTAGTTTTCAAGAATTAGCTACCAACATTTCTCATAAAAGAGTTGGGCAATTAGCTAAGAATAAAGGGAACAAAATGCTTGCTAAAATGTGTAATGTGATAGCTGGAGATGAAATGAGACATCATTTAGCATATAGAGAATTTGTAAACATCATTTTTGAACATGATCCAAGTGAGATGATGTTGGCTTTCCAAGATATGATGAAGAAGAAAATTGTTATGCCTGCACAGTTCATTAGAGAATCTGGAGAAGGGATTGCTTCTGCTTTTGAAAATTTCTCCAATGCAGCACAACGTTTAGGTGTTTATACTACCTATGATTATATAGACATTTTAAGAAAACTAAATGAGTATTGGCAAATAGATAAATTTACCTCTCTTACAGATGATGCGGAAAAGGCTAGAGATTACCTAATGGCTTTACCAGATAGAATGACAAGAATTGCGAGTAGAATAGCTATTCCTGAAGATCAACACCAATTTAAATGGGTGGCACCTAACGGAAGGCTATAATATTAATTATAGATACTAAATAAACCTCGATTCGAAAGATCGGGGTTTTTTCGTTTTAAATAATAATTTCAATTTCCTGCTTAAAAGCTTTGTGAAATTTTTGTTTAACAAAACCTTAACTACTTACCAAAAACCGCCTCCTACCTCCACCCGTATATTAAAATGAAGGTCGACAATGGCCTTTTTAATTATAACACTTAATAACAATAAACCAATCCTTATGAAAAAGATTAAAATTATTGCGGTTTTAGGAATAATATTGGCAGCGCCAATATTTATCGCCGCCGATCACGTTGATGCTCCAGGAGTAGCTGGTTCTTCTGCAGATATTGCAGATTTCTATGCCTTTGAACCAACAGAAGGTTCAGATAATACCGTTTTTATTGTAGATGTTCAATCTAACGTGTTACCAGACCTTACTTATGGTGAATTTGATGAAGATGTACTAATAGAGATTAATATAGATTTAGATGGTGACTTGGTAGAAGATCAAGTAATTCAAGCAATTCCAAGAGATGGAATTATGTATTTCTTCGGACCTTTTAGCCCTTCTTCCACAGGTCTTAACAGCCAGATAGATACTAATACAGCTTTAGGATCTGTAGAAATTTCTTCTAATACTGCAATTACAAGCACTACAAGTAATGGTGTTTCCTTATTTGCAGGACCAAGACAAGATGCATTCTATTTTGATTTTGTAAGATTTAACCAAGTTATTGCCCCTACTGCTGAAGATAAATCTGGTTTTAATGTTCCTGGAACAGATACTTTTGATGGTGCCAATACTTTATCTATTGCATTAGAAGTACCAAATTCTTTATTAGGAACTCCAACTGCACAAAATGTTATAGGAGTACCAGTATATAAAACTTGGGTAACTACAAACAGGAAACAATAATATATCAATCTTTAAAACATAGAATTATGAAAATATATAATAAGAAATATTTATTTGCAGCATTGTTTGCCAGCTTCTTAGTAGTTGGATGTAGTAATGACGACGACAGTATGAATCCTACGCCTCCTACTATGGAAGCCGATTTTACAGGAACTTTTAGTCAGGTAGATCATATGGGAAGACCAGGAATAAATACCGTTTTAAATGGTAGTGCAGATAATAAGAACATGCATAATAAAACGATTCCTTCTAATATGCAAGCTACATTTCAAGCCTCTTTCCAAGCGCGTTTGGAAGCTTTACACGATGCTTATGCAGTGCTTTTAGGTGCAGATCCAGCAGATATAAATTATGAACCTAACATTTTAGGAGACATCCTTAATGGAGCAGAACCAACTTCAGAAGCTAATCCTAATATCGTTTCTGCGGAAGTATTAACTACTGTACTATCTAATGATGTTTTAGAAGTTGCACCAAACGCACCTACAGTTTATTTTGATGGTGGAGCTGGAGCACCTAGTTTTGAAGGAGCTATTGGATTTACTGGTAGAAAATTACAAGATGATGTAATAGATGTTTCACTTATATTACTTTTTGGTGGAGAAACTGGAGCTCGTTTTAATGGTGAAGGTGGATTACCACAATTGGTAACAGATGGGGTTGCAATCACTGCAGATAATATTACAACTAGCTTTCCTTATATAGGAGCGCCAGAATAAATTTTATTAAATATATTTAAAAGCCCTGTAAAAAGGGCTTTTTTGTATCCAATTATAACCACCATGAAAACCAATTTACTTTTATTACTAAGTTTTTTTCTAATTATAAGTTGTAAAGATTCAACTTCTGAAAAGGAAAAAGAAAAGAAGATAACCAACTCTGAAGATTATAATAATTTTCTAGCTATTCAAAAAGCCAGATCCACTTCTCCATATTTCGAATTATGGAATTCAAAAATAACATCTGATAGTGTAGAGCTACCAAGTTTTACTGCAGTTGCTGGACAATATAATATGTTCTTTGAATCTACTGGGGACATTGCATATCTTAAAAAGGCAGAACAAGCTTTAGAGAAGGCTGTTGAAGTTGCCAATTTAGACAAAGAAAAATATTATAGGTCTTTATCCAGAAATTACATCTCTCAACATAGGTTTAAAGAAGCCTTAGTTTATGCAGATTCTGCTGCAGAACTATCTAAAAATATACCCGCAACACAACATTTATTATTTGATGTACATATGGAGTTAGGGAATTATTCTAAAGCAGATAGTATTAAAAAACTTTTTGCAGATCCTGAAGATTTCAATTACATTATTAGAGCTTCAAAATGGAATGATTACAAAGGAAAATTGGACATGACTATTATGTTCATGGAAAGAGCGAAAGAAAAGGCTGAAGCCAGTAAAAATAGAGGGCAACTTTTATGGGTCTATTCCAACATAGCCGATTATTATGGTCATGACGGAAGAATTAAGGATAGTTATGAGCATTATTTAAAAACCTTAGAGATTGATAGTTCCAATGCCTATGCTAAAAAAGGAATTGCGTGGATAGCTTTTTCTAAAGATAATAATAGTGCGGAAGCCGAAAGAATACTTGATTCCGTTTTAACAGGACACGTATCTCCAGATTATTATTTGTTAAAAGCAGAAATTGCCGAATTTGAAAATGATAAAAAAGCAAAGAAAACTGCGATGGCATCTTTTTGGGAATTAGCAAATAATCCCGCTTATGGCAACATGTACAATACCTACAAGATTGAAGCTTTAGTAGAAGATCCTGCAACTAAAAAAGAAGCCTTAGCCTTAGCTGAGAAAGAAATTTCAAATAGAGCAACTCCAGAAACTTACCAATTACTTGCTTTGGCCAATTTAGTAAATGGGAATAAAGAAAAAGCTTTAGAAATTATCAATGCTCACGTGGTTGATAAAACCTTTGAACCTACTGCCCTACTTACCATGGCTAAAATTTATAAGGCCAATATGATGCCGGACATGGTCAAGGATTTAAAGAATGAATTAATAGAAGCGTCCTATGAAATGGGTCCTGTAAAATTAAAAGAGATCCATGCTCTATAAATAAAACATCAGTTTTTGAATGTAAAAAAAAGCCTCACAATATTGCGAGGCTTTTTTTATATGCTAAATCTTAGCTTAGTTCAAATTCATTTCGGGAATATCTCCTTCTACGATCAAGGTTCCTTCGGTTGCCTTTCTAATGTCTTCCACGCTTACTCCTGGTGCTCTTTCCAATAATTTAAAGCCTTTATCTGTTACCTCGATTACAGCAAGTTCTGTTACAATTTTAGTAACACAGCCAACTCCTGTTAAAGGCAATGAGCATCTTTTTAATAATTTAGATTCTCCTGCTCGGTTAGTATGCATCATAGCAACTATAATATTTTCGGCAGATGCTACTAGATCCATTGCGCCACCCATTCCTTTCACCATCTTTCCAGGGATCTTCCAATTGGCTATATCTCCATTCTCTGCAACTTCCATTGCTCCCAGAATAGTTAGGTCCACATGTTTACCGCGAATCATTCCAAAGCTCATAGCAGAATCAAAAAAGCTAGCTCCAGGCAAGGCCGTTATTGTTTGTTTTCCTGCGTTAATAAGATCGGCGTCCTCTTCGCCATCAAATGGAAAGGGTCCCATTCCTAAAATTCCGTTTTCACTTTGAAATTCTACATTTATATCGTCTCTCACAAAGTTGGCAACCAAGGTTGGAATACCAATCCCTAGATTCACATAATATCCATCTTGAACTTCCTGAGCAATTCGTTGTGCAATTCCGTTTTTATCTAAAGCCATCTCTAATTATTTTTGTCTAACCGTTCTCTGTTCAATTCTCTTTTCATAATTCTTTCCTTCAAAGATCCTTTGAACAAATATTCCCGGAATATGAATTTGATTTGGATCCAATTCTCCTGGCTTCACTAACTTCTCTACTTCGGCAACTGTAATAGTAGCTGCACCACACATTAATGGATTAAAATTTCTAGCAGTCCCTTTAAATATAAGGTTTCCTGCTTCATCTCCTTTCCATGCTTTCACAAATGCAAAATCGGCTTTGTAAGCATGTTCCAAAACATACATTTTCCCATCAAATTCTCGGGTTTCCTTTCCTTCTGCCACCTCGGTTCCAAAACCAGCAGGTGTATATACCGCAGGAAATCCTTGCTGTGCTGCTTGGCACTTTGCAGCTAAGGTTCCTTGAGGAGTTAACTCTACATCTAACTCACCGCTAAGCATTTGGCGTTCAAATTCAGCATTTTCTCCAACGTAAGAGGAGATCATTTTCTTAATTTGTTTTTTATGTAGTAATAATCCCAATCCAAAATCATCTACTCCTGCATTATTTGAAATGCATGTTAGATCTTTAAGGTTGAGTTTTACCAATTCTGAAATAGAGTTTTCTGGAATACCACTAAGTCCGAAGCCACCTAGCATCATTGTCATCCCATCTTTTACACCATCTAGTGCCTCCTGAACGTTCTTTACAGTTTTTTTGATCATAGAAATTTCATTTGCCGAAATTTACAAAAAGTTTGATCTTACTACAACGTTTTAATTCTGAAGATTCTCGATATCTAGTATAAAATAAAAATGCCACATTTAGACTTTGCTATATGTGGCATTTTTATTTTAAAGTTGAAAAGATTAAAAATCTAATTCGTCTGGGATCATTTGAGAATCATTTTTCTCTTTTTTGTAATTATCGCAATCTATTTCTATAGATACATTCTCTGGTCTTGGAAAGGCTCCGCTGGAAACTCCAAGGTCTTTTTCAGTATATACATCTTTCATATACATTCCCCAAATTGGTAAGGCCATTGTTGCTCCTTGTCCAAAAGATATTCCTGGAAAATGCACTGCCCGGTCTTCTCCACCAACCCAAACTCCAGTTACTAAATTAGGAACCATCCCCATAAACCAGCCGTCACTTCCATTTTGAGTAGTACCCGTTTTACCTGCAATAGGATTCTTGAAATCGTATGGATATCCTGTCATTGCCCTTTTATAGTAATCATTATTTACAGCCCAATTTCCTCTTAATCTAGTACCAGTTCCAAATTGAGTAACACCTTCCATAAGATTTACGGTTACAAAGGCTGTTTGCTTGCTTAAAACATCTTTAGTTTCTGGCACATGCTGATAAAGCACTGTTCCATTCTTGTCTTCAATTCGATTTACAATAACTGGTTTTACATAAACTCCTTCATTAGCAAAAGTGCTATATGCTGAGACCATCTCGAAAAGGCTCATATCTGCTGTTCCTAAAGCGATAGATGGCACTGCCGGAATTTCTTTAGTGTCTACCCCCAGTTTGCTTAATAATTCGATTACAGGTCTTGGACCAGTTTGAGCTATCAATCTAGCTGATATTGTATTAACAGAATTAGCAAGTGCACTTTTTAGCGTCATCATTCCCTCATACTTACCATCGCTATTTGCAGGAGACCAGTCACTTTGTGCACCCATCTTACCAGCTTCAATTGTAAAGCGATTTCTTGGTAAGGTGTCGCAAGGAGATAATTTTAATTGATCTATCGCTGTAGCATATACAAAAGGTTTAAAGGTAGATCCTACTTGCCTTTTCGCCTGTTTAACATGCTCATACTTAAAACTCTTGAAATCTATTCCTCCAACCCAAGCTTTCACTTCCCCTGTTTGCGGAGTCATAGACATCATTCCGGCTTGTAGAAAAGATTTATAATATAAAATAGAATCTTTTGGTGTCATGATAGTATCTCTACTTCCCTTCCAGCTAAAAACTCTCATCTCCCTCTTCTTATCGAAAGATTTAATGATTTCATCTTTAGATTTTCCCTGAGCTTCCATTTTATGCCATCTTTCTGAAACTCTCATCGCATTTCTAACGATGTTAGCTACCTCATCTTCATTAATATCTCTAAATGGCGCGGTTTTATTGTTTTCATTTTGTTTATCAAATTCCTTCTGAAGGTTTGCCATATGTTTTGAAACAGCATCTTCAGCAAATTCTTGCATTCTAGAATCTATACTCGTATAGATCCTTAATCCATCTCTATAAATGTTATAACTAGAGCCATCTGCTTTTGGGTTTTTCTCGATCCAATCTTTCATAAAACCTTGTAGATATACTCTAAAATAAGTAGCAATACCTTCGTCATGACCTTGTGGGGTAAAGGTGATCTTCATAGGAGTTTCCTGCAGAGCTGCTTTCTCCTCTCTAGTTAAAAATCCATTTTTCTCCATTTGCTTAAAAACCTGGTCTCTTCTTTGCTTTACTAATTCTGGCCTTCTAATTGGGTTGTAAAGTGCAGAGTTCTTCAGCATTGCAACTAAAACTGCAGACTCTTCCAGCTTTAAATCTTTAGCCTCTTTATCGAAATAGATCTTTGCTGCAGAACGAATTCCAACTGCTTGATAGATAAAATCGTACTTATTAAAGTACATGGTAATAATCTCTTCTTTGGTGTACTGACGTTCTAAGCGGATCGCGATGATGTATTCCTTAAACTTTTGAATAACCCTTTCTACGAAGTTTTTTGAAACATCTTCTGTAAATAATAATTTCGCCAATTGTTGGGTAATGGTACTTGCACCACCACGAGTTCCTAAAAACACGGCAGCTCTTAAAGTTCCTTGAGCATCTATTCCAGAATGCTGATAATAACGCTCGTCTTCTGTTGCTACGAGAGCTTCTATTAGATGATCTGGAAGATCTTCAAATTTAATAGGAGTTCTGTTTTCACTGTAATATTTACCCAGAGTTTCTCCATTGGAGGAGAATATCTCTGTAGCTAAATTAGTTTCAGGATTTTCTAACTCCTCGAATTTTGGCATTTTTCCAAATGCACCCCATCCGGCCAGTAAGAATAATAAAACAATGAACAAAATTCCGGCTCCAAAAAGAGTCCAGAATCCTATTATGTATTTTCTAAAACTTGTTGGTTTTTTAGAGTTCTTAGAAGGTGTTTTTTTTGAAGGGTTTGCCATAGGTGCCATTACATTAATTAAGGATCTTTTCTATACGAAAACCTATTTCTGTGATCCCTTTTAGGTTTTGTATTCCTTTTTCGTTTCCATTCTTACGCATTGCATGTTGAACAGAAACTCTATATTTTCCTGACTCTGGGAACTGAACTTGTTCTTTATACCAAAGTTTACTTTCTTTTAGATCACCAAATCCAGTGCCAAGCCATTTTCCATTAGGAGCTGCCATTTCATATTCCAAGGTATCTGTAACAACCTTTCCTTGTGGGAATTGGATCTCTGCGATTAAAAACAAGTTACTGTATTCAAAATCAGTACTATTTCTAACATTAATGAACAAGTTATAGCTTTGTAAAGTGTCTATGTTTTTAAGAGTAAACGTTAAAACTGAATCTTTATTCCATTCATTAGGAAGACTTTTATATTCATCGAACACTCGATCCTTATCACAGCCAATAAAAAAGGTGACTAATAATAAAATCAATAAAAAAGTTCTAGGCATTATTAGATGGTTTTCCTTTTTTACGTTTATTCTTTCTGCGTTTCTTGGTATTCGTGGACTTTGGAGTATCAAATCTTGTAAGGCTATCTTGTCCAACAACATTTGTATAATCTGTTTTTGATGCTTTTTCCACTTCAACTATAACTTCATATTCTTCTAAACTACCAATAGGTTCTTTGGCAATATTTGCTTTCACAATTTTTGAAGCTTGTTCAGCAGTTAATTTATGCCAGTTCATCCATTCCCCTTCATAAGCATACCAAAGCACGCCTTGAAAAATGTCTATTTTCTGACAAACAGCAGTACCTTTTTTAGTAAATAGTTTGGTGTCTGTTTTTGGGAAATCTTTCAACGCATCTAAATACGTGTCTAGCTCATAATTCAAACAACATTTCAGTTTCCCGCATTGTCCCGCCAATTTTTGCGGATTCAATGATAATTGCTGATATCTTGCTGCTGAAGTGTTTACAGATCTAAAATCTGTTAACCAAGTAGAACAACATAATTCTCTTCCACAAGATCCAATTCCTCCTAATCTAGCTGCTTCTTGACGGAATCCAATTTGACGCATCTCTATACGTGTGTTGAACTCTCTTGCAAATTCTTTAATAAGCTGGCGAAAATCTACCCGCTCTTCTGCAGTATAATAAAAAGTGGCTTTAGAACCATCTCCTTGAAATTCTATATCACTAATTTTCATGCGTAGATCTAGCCTAATAGCTATTTCTCTTGCACGAACCTTCATTTTATCTTCTTTATCTCTTGCTTCTTGCCAAACATCTATATCCCTTTGAGAGGCTTTTCTATATATTTTAAGCACCTCTTCACTATCCACCTTAACTTTCTTCTTCTTCATTTGAACTCTTACCAATTCTCCGGTAAGGGTTACAACACCAACATCATGACCAGGTGAAGCTTCAGTAGCTACCACGTCTCCAATGCTTAAAGTTAAATTTTCTGGATTATGAAAAAATTGCTTTCTACCATTTTTAAATCGGATCTCAACACAGTTGAACGGCTCTACCCCATTGGGTAAAGTCATGTTAGCAAGCCAATCAAAAACAGTTAATTTATTACAACCATCAGAACCACAGGTTCCGTTATTTTTACATCCTTTTGGCTGACCATCTGTCCCGGTCGCGCAAGTACTACATCCCATACTATATATCTTGAAAACCCTAACAAAACAAGGCTTGTTGGATTTGGAGTTATTATTAATTCTCAAAAAGTAAATATACCAATATTAATTGGTCTCGGGGGAATTCCCCCAATTTACTTAATGCTTGTATTTTAACACTTCAGACCTTCCTTTTTTGAAGATCTTGTTGCTATTTGGTATTCCTTTCCTAAGTGCTTTTTGCTCTTCAAAAGGAAGTGCATTAATCTCTTTACACTCTGCAGAACAACAGGTGTCCATTGCTTTAGAACATTCTTCGCATTGTATAAATAGTAAATGGCAGGCTTCATTTGCGCAGTTTACATGAGTGTCGCAAGATTTCCCACATTGATGGCAATTGGAAATCACCTCATCTGTAATACGCTCCCCTCGTCTATGATCGAACACGAAATTTTTACCAACAAATTTATTTTCTAAGGATAGATTTTCAACCTGTCTGGCATACTCAATAATACCACCTTCTAACTGAAAAACCTTTTTAAAACCTTTGTGTTTGTAATACGCACTAGCTTTCTCACATCTAATTCCACCGGTGCAATACATCACCAAGTTTTTATCCTCTTTATGCTCTTTTAGATCTTCTTCAATTATAGATAAAGAATCACGAAAGGTATCTACATCTGGAGTGATAGCGCCTTTAAAATGGCCTATTTCGCTCTCATAATGATTCCGCATATCCACTAAAATAGTATTAGGGTCATTCAGAAGTTCATTAAATTTATCGGCATCTACGTGAACTCCTTTGTTGGTAACATCAAAACTGTCGTCCTCCAAACCATCTGCCACTATCTTATCTCTAACTTTCACTTTTAGTTTCAGAAAAGATTTTAGATCATGTTCTATTGCGATATTCAATCTTATATTTTCAAGGAAATAAATACTGTCTAAGAAATCCTTGAACTCATCAAATTTTTTGGCAGGTACAGAAAGTTGGGCATTAATACCTTCATGAGCTACATAGATCCTTCCAAGAACCTCCATTGCATCCCAGGCAATAAAAAGATAATTTCTAAATAATTTTGGATTTCCAATTTTGGCGTAGGCGTAAAAAGAAAGTGTTAACCGGTCTTCTCCGGCTTCCTCGATAAGAGCAGCTCTTTCCTTTGCGCTTAGTTTATTGTACAGTTGCATGCTATACTAATATTTAAGGTTAAAGTATAATTCTTTGCAAAGGTAAAACTTTAAAGTCAAGCACAAAAAAATGCCTTGAAATTCATTTTCAAGGCATTTTTTCTGAATGGCTAATTCGTTATTTATTATTTTAAGTTTTTCTTTAAAACAATCTAATAACGTTATCCACCATCAATTCTAATATTTCCAATCCCCAAGATTGAAATACCAGAATTAACTCCATTCAAGATTAAACTTATTTTTATAAAACGCATACTTATTGGTCTTACTATAAATAAGATGTAGATATTACAAAAAGGTTGCGTGTTAAAATTGTAGTGAATGAAAACTTGTACTATTTTAGCAGCACGCAAATAAAAAAGAAGAAATGAGCAACGAAAAAGAAAAAGAAGCAAAGTTAAAAGCCTTGAAGCTTACCCTAGATAAGATGGACAAAACTTATGGTAAGGGAACGGTAATGAAAATGAGCGACCAAGCGGTTTCGGATGTAGAAGCTATTTCCACAGGATCTTTAGGTCTTAATGTTGCCTTAGGTGTTGGCGGATATCCACGAGGAAGAGTTATCGAAATCTACGGACCAGAATCTTCAGGAAAAACCACTCTTACACTTCACGCCATTGCAGAAGCACAAAAAGCTGGAGGAATTGCTGCTTTTATCGATGCTGAACATGCATTTGATAGAACGTATGCAGGAAATCTTGGAGTAGATATTGAAAATTTGATTATTTCACAGCCAGATAATGGGGAGCAAGCGCTAGAAATCACCGATAATTTAATTCGCTCTGGCGCAATAGATATCATTGTAATAGATTCTGTTGCTGCACTAACTCCGAAAAGTGAGATTGAAGGAGAAATGGGAGATTCTAAAATGGGATTGCATGCAAGATTAATGTCTCAAGCACTTAGAAAGCTTACTGCGAGTATAAGTAAAACCAACTGTACCGTTATATTTATTAACCAACTTAGAGAGAAAATTGGAGTAATGTTCGGGAATCCAGAAACAACTACTGGTGGAAATGCTCTTAAATTTTACGCTTCTGTAAGATTAGATATTAGAAGATCTACTCAAATAAAAGATAGCAATAGTAATGTGTTGGGTAATAAAACTCGTGTAAAGGTTGTGAAAAACAAAGTGGCGCCACCGTTTAGAATGGCCGAGTTTGACATTATGTACGGAGAGGGAATATCTAAAATTGGTGAAATTATAGATATTGGAGTAGATTATGAGATCATTAAAAAAAGTGGATCATGGTTTAGTTATGAGGACACCAAACTTGGACAAGGAAGAGATGCTGTAAAAGCGATCCTTAAGGATAATCCAGATCTAATGGATGAATTGGAAGTAAAGATTACGAATGCAATTAAAATTACGAAGGAGCAATAAACTGCATTTTTAAATACTTTTTAATTAAAACTCGCAATTGCGGGTTTTTTTTATGTTTATACGCAACCCTTTAGTTAAAAATGCATCTGTAAATTACAGAACCCGTAAGGTTTGATAGTTATTGGGATGAAAAGATTACTGGCGATCATATTTATTGCTTTTATAATTCTAAGTTGTTCAAAAGACGACACTGAATCTTTACAACAAGAATTAGTTCCTACAGTTTCTGTAAACATCCCAGATAGTTTAAAAACTGGGCAAGCTTACGAGTTTGAAGTTCTTTATAAAAAGACTAGTAATTGTCATTATTTTTCGGGATTTGATGTCTCTAAAAATGAGCATACAATTATAGTTGGTGTTGTAAACAATTATAGCTCAGTTAATAATAATTGTAGTACAAACGGAAATTTACAGGAAGCAGCAAAATTAAATTTTGTTGTAGAACGGGAGGATTTTTATATCTTTAAGTTCTGGCAGGGAAAATCTTCAGTAGGTGAAGACGTTTTTTTAACAAAAGAGGTTCCCATTATCCCGTCAGATATTTAAATATTAACAAAACTACCCCAAGCAATTGAGTTTAGAAAAACTCATACATAACTGTAAAAAGCAGGATATAAAAGCGCAGGAACAATTATATAGGCTTTACGCCAATAAATTGTTTGCTGTTTGCTTAAAGTATTCTAATAGCTATCAGCAAGCTGAAGACAACTTGCAGGATGGCTTTATTATAATTTTCGATAAGATCAAACAATATCAAGATAAAGGATCTTTTGAAGGTTGGATGAAGCGTGTAATGATTAATAACACACTTCAGAAATATAGAAAACAAACGGTTTTTGAAATTGTTAATGAAGAACATTTAAAAGAGCCAGAAATAGAAATTGATGATGAATTAGTTTCTGTAGATTATTTATTAAAGATCATACAGGAATTGCCAGATAGATATAGGCAAGTATTTAATTTCTATGCCTTAGACGGGTTTTCTCACAAGGAAATTGCAGAATTGATGCAAATCTCGGTCGGAACATCTAAATCTAATTTGGCAAGAGCAAGAATGATATTAAAAGAAAAGATTGAAGCCAGCCAGGTTATGGCAGTTGCACAGTCTTATTAGAGATGGAAGAAAGAAAACATATAGATAGAGTTTTTCAGGAGAAATTTAAGGATTTCGAAGCTACTCCACGTGATGTGGTTTGGGACAATATCTCTACACGTTTAAATAAAAATAACAGAAAGAACCGCATTTTGCCATTATGGTATAAAATTGCTGGGGTTGCCGCAGTACTTGCTTTATTTATAAATTATGCCAGCGGTCTATTCAAAAACACTGCCGCCAATTCTCCTACAATTTCTACTTTAGTTAATACCGATTCTTTAAATATTAGCTTAGCGTCCCAACAGTATACTCAAAACATGATAAGGTCTTCTATAATACTTAAGACCATTATAGAGGATACAAAAAATAAGGAAGAAGACGAATTAAAAGAAAATTCCATTCTAAACACTTCTAACAATGAAATTAACCAAAGAAATATAAAAGTGATTTCTATGGTTACCAGCGATAAATATTCTTTTAGCAATTACGAGGAATCTATTGTTAATACCACTCCAAAAGAAGACGCCGCAAACAAAACTAATTTAGAAAACAAGAAAGACCTTCCTATTCCTTCTTTAATAGCAGAAAATGAATCATTAGCGGAAAACACACTTTCACCTAAAAAACTTAGAGTTTCCACTATGGCGGCTCCTGTATATTACGATAATTTTGGAAGCGGTACATCTATTGATTCACAATTCAAAAATAATGAAAGCAGTGGGGAGATATCCATCGCTTACGGAATCAATTTAGCATATCAAATTTCTGAAAAGATCAAAATTAGATCTGGTATTAGTAAAGTAGATCTAAGCTATAACACAAAAAATATTGCTTTTACGGCCGCCGTAAATCCTACAGCTTTAAGCAGTATTAATTATTCTGATGGGAACATTCCAAATTATAGAATAGAGAATAGAACGGTTAGGCAGTTTAGTAATTTAACTGCGTCCTCAGAGTTTAACCGTGCTAGTCTCGCAGCTCCAACAGCAGGATATTTAAATCAAAAATTAGGATTTATTGAAGTGCCTTTGGAAATAGAGTATGTTATAATAGATAAAAAAATTGGCTTGAATATTATTGGTGGGGGTAGTACTTTATTCCTCAACAATAACATGATCTCCTTAAATTCTACAGACTTTTCTACAAACCTTGGAAAAGCTAATAACCTGAATAACGTTAGTTTCACAACAAATCTTGGTGTTGGGGTAGATTATAATATCTCACCTCAATTTCAATTAAACCTGGAGCCAATATTTAAGTATCAAATTAATACGTTTAGCAACACCACCGGTAATGTAAATCCTTATTATTTTGGTGTGTATTCTGGATTTAGCTTTAAATTCTAAACTTAATTCAGGAAGATGGATTTCTTAATTCGTTTAAAATAACATCATAAACCTCCTTTTTTAATTCTCTTTTATCTTCTTGTCTTTTGTTAAGGGTAGGAATTATTTTATGCACTTTAGCCCTCATAATTCCTGGACTTCCAGAAAAGAAGGTGTAAGAAAATCGTTTTTTATTATCATGAAAAGTGATAGGCACAATGGAGATTTGATGATCTATAGCCAGTCTAAAAGCCCCGTCTTTAAAAGCAACCAGTTCTCTAGATTTATCAGCTGGAACCCCACCTTCTGGAAAGATACATATACTATTTCCTTGATTTAATCTTCGTTGTGCTTCTTTAAATACACGTAATCTACTTTGTTGGCTTCCTCTGTCTACCACTATACATGTGCGTTTATAGAAGAATCCGAACAATGGAATTTTAGTTAGCTCTTTCTTTCCCACGAAAATAAATGGATGATCTATCACCGCCAACATCATCATGATATCTATTATGGAAGTATGATTAGCAACAAACATATAGCTATTGCCTTTTATTAAAGTGGCAGCATTTAATTTCTTCGGAATAAAACCCATTCCATATAAAATAGATTTAGCCCAAATTCTAGTGCAATAAAAATACTGGGGATAAAACTTTTCAGAAGATGAAAAAACCAATAAAAAAGGAAGCATTATAATAATAGGAAGTCCCATAAGAATATAGAACCAGATTCTCCACAATGCGATTAAACCAGCTTTTAATATGTTCATAGTTGCCAAAAATACTAAAATGAATTAAGCGAATTGAACAAAAGAAGTACCTTTGTGAAAATTTAAAAAATTCCATGGCAAGAATACTTACGGGCGTACAAAGTACGGGAACTCCACACTTAGGAAATTTACTTGGAGCAATAATTCCAGCGATAGAAATGGCTAATAAGCCTGAAAATGAATCGTTTTTATTTATAGCTAATCTACATTCCCTTACCCAAATTAAAGATGCAGCACTTCTAAAAGAAAACACCTATTCTACAGCTGCAACATGGCTAGCCTTTGGCTTAGATATAGAAAAGACCATTTTTTATAGACAAAGTGATATCCCGCAAGTAACTGAGCTTTCATGGTATTTAAGTTGCTTTTTCCCTTACCAGAGACTAACACTTGCTCATTCCTTTAAAGACAAAGCAGATAGGTTAGAAGACGTGAATTCTGGTCTTTTCTCTTACCCAATGCTTATGGCAGCAGATATACTTTTATATGATGCTGAAATTGTCCCAGTTGGAAAAGATCAATTACAACATATAGAAATGACCAGAGATGTTGCTTCTAGATTTCATGCACAAATGGGTGAAACCTTTGTAATGCCAAAAGCCAAGGTAGAGGAACATTCCATGTACATTCCTGGAACAGATGGTGCTAAAATGAGTAAATCCAAGAATAATGTGATCAACTTATTTCAGACAGATAAACAGTTGAGAAAACAGATCATGGGCATCCAAACCGATAGCACCCCAATGGAGGAACCTAAAGATCCAGATACTTGTAATGTGTTTGCTATTTATAAATTACTTGGAAATAAAGATCAAGTGGAAGCCCTTAGACAAAACTATCTTAACGGTAATTTTGGCTATGGTCATGCAAAACAAGCCCTTTACGAACTAATAGTAGAGCGATTTGCAACAGAACGCGAAAAGTACAATTACTATATAAACAATCCTTCAGAAATTGATGCTGCATTAGAAGTAGGAGCTTCTAAGGCAAAAGTGGTTGCCGATATAGTACTAAATAAGGTGAGAACAAAACTAGGTTATTAAATTACCTCAAAGAGTTTCCCAGGCAAAGGTCTAATCGCTCCCTTTAGTTCCATTTCCAGTAAAATTCCTGCAGCTTTAAAAGTGGGAATTTTACAATTTATGGCAATATGATCTAGTTGTTGTTTTCCTTTGCCTTGGAGAAAATCGTAAACTACCTGTTCCTGAGATTCCAGTTCTATAAATAATTGTTTCTGAATTTCTTTTCCCTTAGAATTCAACTCCCAGTTCAAAACATAAATAAGATCTGCAGCAGAAGTGAGCACATGAGCATTTTGAGATTTTATTAAATTTAGGCAACCTACGCTTTGAAGATCAGAAGGTCTGCCTGGCACTGCAAACACTTCCCTATCGTACGAATTTGCGATATCTGCAGTAACAAGCGACCCTCCTTTATTTGCACTTTCTATTATTACTGTAGCTTCACTTAAACCTGCTATGATCCTATTTCTTTTTAAAAAGTTATTTCTATCAAAACTATCACTGCTCCAAAAATCGGTAAAGAAACCTCCATTTTCCTCTATTTGAGAAGTATATCTGGCATGCGACCTTGGATAAATTTGGTTTAATCCATGCGCAAGGCAGCCTATTGTTTGTAATTGATTTTTAACCGCAGCCCTATGGGCGGTAATGTCTACACCGTAGGCAAATCCAGAAACAATAACTGGATCTAAAGGCGAAAGTTCTTCAATAAGCTTTTCGCAAAACTCAATACCAGAAGAGGTGATTTTTCTAGTACCTACGATACTCAATACTTTTTTGTCCTTTAAATTGATGTTGCCCTTAGAAAAAAGCAGGATAGGTCCATCTATACAATGCTTTAATTTTTCGGGATAACTTGGTTCTTGAAAATAATGATGATCAATTTTATTTTTCTGAATATAAGTAAGCTCAGCCTCTGCAGCTTTAAATCTTTTAGCATCAAAAAGGCCCTCCACCCTAAGCTTTCCAATACCATCTATTTTCAATAAATTAGTAAGCTTTTCCTTAAAGATCGCTTCTGCAGATCCAAAATGACGAATTAATTTCTTAGCGGTGCTATCACCTAAATTTGGAGCGTTTTGTAGCGCTAAAACCGAAAGTAATTCAGGATCATTCATATTTAAGTAGAATTGATTAGATTAAAATAGCAGTAAATTTTCGAAAAAATAAAAATAATAAAGCTGTATATGTTTGAATTTCAGACCAATATTATCCTAAAAATACTGAATAAAAGATTTGTTAATAAGATATCTTTGGCTATTTTTAGAGTATCAGATTAATCCTTATTTTTGTTTTGATGACTATAGCAACTTATATTTCCGACTTACTTTACAGGTACGAGTGCGTTATTTTGCCTGGTTTCGGTGCCTTTTTATCTCAAAAGGTTTCAGCTGAATTCAATGAAAAAGAGCAAAATTTCTATCCTCCAAAAAAGCAACTTTCCTTTAACTCCCAGTTAAAGAAAAATGATGGCTTATTAGCTAATTATATTGCCGAAGTAGAAAATTTAGGATATAAACAGGCTGTTTATAAAATTGAAGAATATGTTCAACAGCTTCAATTACAGTTAGAAAAAGACAAGAATTTTACGATTAAAAATATAGGAACTTTCAAAGTTTCTGAGGAAGGAAAACTGCAATTTGAGCCATTATCTAATACTAACTTTTTAGCTGATGCCTTTGGATTATCCTCTATTTCAGCAATTTCTGTTTCTAGAGAAGTTCTTAAAAAACAGGTGGAAGACCTAGAAGAGAAAGCACCAATTTTGTTCACTCCAGAGAAGAGAGCGAGTTCTTCCTATTTAAAATATGCTGCTATTGGTATCCTTGCATTAGGATTAACCGGGTTCACAGGCTTAAAACTATACAGCAACCAAGTTTCTGAGCACAACATTGCCGAACAACAAGCTGCAGAATCTCAACTTCAGCAAAAAATACAGGAAGCTACTTTTATTATAGATAATCCGCTACCGGAAATCACTTTTACAGTAACAAACCAGAGTGGAGATTATCATATTGTAGCTGGCGCTTTTCGTGTAGAAGAAAACGCGCATCAAAAAGTAACAGAATTGCGTGCAGAAGGTCATAAAGCAAGATACATTGGAGAAAACAAGTATGGTTTACACCAAGTTGTTTATAGCAGTTATCTTACTAGAAGAGATGCTATTAATGCACTGCATAAAGTTCAAAGAACCAACTCAGGTTCTTGGTTACTGGTTCAAGAACTTTAGGAATTATTAACTTGTTTAGAGCGGTTTTGCTGTGTACCTTTGCCCAAAAATAGCGGTATGCAAGCAAAAAACCCTAAAGATTCCAGAACTATACTTACAGACTTGGTACTTCCAAGTGAAACTAATCCATTAAATAATCTTTTTGGAGGGGAACTTTTAGCTCGTATGGATAGAGCTGCAAGTATCGCTGCCCGTAGACATAGCCGCAGAATAGTGGTTACTGCCTCTGTTAATCATGTTGCGTTTAATAAAGCTATTCCTCTTGGAAGTGTAGTAACTGTAGAAGCTGCAGTTTCTCGAGCTTTTAAGAGCTCTATGGAGATCTTTATAGATGTTTGGGTGGAAGATCGTGAAAGTGGAAAACGCTCTAGAGCCAATGAAGCTATTTATACCTTCGTGGCAGTAGATGAAACAGGAACTCCTGTAAGTGTGCCCGAGTTAACGCCGGAAACTAAGCTAGAAACAGAACGATATGAAGCTGCTTTAAGAAGAAAACAACTTAGCCTAGTTTTAGCAGGAAAAATGAAACCTAAGGACGCTACAGAGTTAAAGGCTTTGTTTGAATAACGCTTTTTCAATCAGACGTACTTAATAAAACAGGATATTAAAAATGTAAGCTGAGTTACATTTTTAATATCCAATCTGCAGGGTTCATCTTGGTTGTATTCTTATAGATTAAGAAGTGTAATACCGTTTTACCAGAACTTCCACTGGTAGCAACTTCACCTATATCTTGACCTAAAGAAACCACATCTCCCTTGGAAACATATACATTAGACAGGTTATTATATATAGTGATATAATCTCCATGTCTAACCATTATGGCTTTATTCGCACCTTTTACAGCTTGCACTTCACTAACAGTTCCACCAAAAACCGATCTAGCCTTCGCACTTTTATCTGTTTCTATACGCACCCCATTACTCTCTATGGTAGTAGATTTAACTATTGGGTGTTGTTGTGTCCCAAATCGCATTGTAACAACACCAGAACGCACGGGCCAAGGCAATTTCCCTTTGTTACTCGCAAAATTAGCAGCAAGGGCTTTAGCTTCTGGAGTAAGTTCGTAAACATCACTAGACTTAGAACCACTATCTTTATTCGCTTTTGCAATGGATGCTCTAATAATCTCGTCTATTTGCCTATCTATAGCATTAATTTCTTGTTGCTTTTTCTTAATTTGTGAGGCAAAATCCCCTTCTTTTTTACGAATACTTTGTATGAGAACCTGTTGTGACTTTCTGTTTTGCTCTAATTGTGCTCTTGTCCCTCGATTTTCTATAACTAGTTTTTCCTTTATTTTCTTTTGCTCTAGTAAATTCTTATTGAGCCCCTGTAATTCTTCAGACTTCACCTTTATCTCGTCTCCTTGTTTCTTTCTATAGTTAGCATATTGCTTCATATATTGCAACCTTTTATAAGCTTGCAAGAAATTTTGGGAAGATAGCAAGAACATGATCCTACTCTGCTGAGATTTACTCTTATAGGATTTTTGGATCATTTTACCATAATCCTCTTTTAAACTCTCCAATTCCTTTCGAAGTGTTTGAATTTTATTGGTGTTAGAGCTTATATCTCGAGTAAGAATATTAGCTTGTTGATTAGTGACTTTAATTAAATTTTCCGTCGTCCTAATTTGCCTGTCGAGATCTTCAACTTCTGTAAGTACAGATTTTTCCTTTTTCTTATTAGAAGATCGTAAACTATTAATTTTTTGAATCTCCTCACGCAGTTCTATTCTACGCTCTTCTAGACTCTCACGAGTATTCTGAGAATAGACCTTCACACATCCAACAAGTAGAAATGTAATTACAAAAATATGTTTGGAGTAGGTATTTAATTTCATTATTCTATCTGAATTTCATCGTAACCTGAAGGGATCTCGAAAGGAAAACTTACAGATTCATTAAATGCAACCGATCTATATGCAATATCTATCTGAGTGCCTTTCCCTTCACTATTTGCAACGATCTTAATTTCCTCAGGAAAATTCTGATCATTTATCTTTTGATATTTTGTGTAGGTAACCGTTACATTTCTGTTCTCCTTTTCTTGAGATAGCTGTTGTGCAAGCGCACTGTAACTTTTAGCATCTATTAAAAATAGTTTTTTAACCAGTTCTAAAGAATTAGATGGCACTAACTGATAACCTCGTGTAGATTCTGATAACACATATTTATCTTCCCTAAGATCGTAGATCGCTTGCCCAATTAATAAATTTTGAAGTTTTTGAAAATCCAGAGGAGTTCCTAACCATTTACTTACTAAACTATAATCTCCATCAAAATAGGTCTTGCCTATTTTTTCATAATAGCTCACTCTATCCTGAGTTATTAAAACTTTTGCCAAGGGAATCCCTAATAATTGTGCGCTCATCCAAATTGCACTGTCCTTTTGCATTCTAAAACTTACTGTAACAGATTGTGAGCGATCTTCATCTTGATATTGAAGTCTCAGTCTACTATTTAAAGTTTTAAAGTTAGGCTCATTGTTATAATGCATGGCAACCACCTTTTTAACAGCAGCATCTTCAATAACTAAAGCTTTCTTCTTGCTTCCACATCCAATTAATAAAAGGGAAACCAGTATTAGGGTAAATATATTCTTGCTCATTTAATTTTCTGTTTTTTTAATTGAATTAGCCTTTTCTTTTAATTCCGAGGCTTTAGATGAATTTCCGAGCCCTAAATGTGCAACATACAGCTGCTCATAAAAATCGCGTTCCATATCTATATCATCTATTAAATAATCCAGGCCAAATGTAAGTATTTCTTGTGCTTCGTTGTACTTCTTTAAATTATTTAAAGCGGCTCCATTTATAAGGTATAATAAGGCTTGTGCAGGAAATATTTCCAGTCCAGAACCACTTAATTTTGAGGCTTCCTCAAATTTTGAAAGATCTAGCTGCAGCAGTAACGTATTTCTAAGTAATTCGTAATTATCTACATTTTTACTTATACCCATTTCAAAAAAAGTTAGTGCAAGTTCCTTTTCTTTTTTCTGAAGAAAATAATCCCCAAATTTCTTGAAGATCTCTGGGTTATTCTCTTTTTCTGAAAATAATGCCGCAACCTGTTTTAGTTCTTCCTCATACTTTGGATTTTCATTTACAAATAACAAGAAATCATTCAAAACCTTAAATTTCAAAGCAACATCAATTTCTTCAGATTCCAAAACCAATCTCATAGAACTAAGTGCTTCTTCAGTTCTATTATTATTTAAATAAAACTTGTACAGCGCCAAATGGACAACTTTGGAATTAGGAAAAAGTTGTTGCATTTCCTGTGCCGTCTTAAAAGCCTCTGCTTCTAACCCCTCATCACTATACACATAAATGAGATTTAAATAATGCATCTCATTTTCAGGATTTAAAGCTATAGATTCCTGTAAAGTTTTTATTTGTGCAGATGTATTACTGGTAAGTGCATAAATTTGTTGTCTCAGGCTATTTCTATACTCAGTTAAACCAAATTTAGCGTCTAATTGATCTAATAAAGCGATCAATTTATCGAATTGCTGAAGCTCAAAATAATTCTTAGACAAATCTTCGTAATATTTCTCATTATAAGAAACCAACTCTTGATTAACCAAAATACCCTGCTCGAATTGTTTATTCAAATAATAAGATTCCATCAAAGCTTGAAGTATCCATTCTCTATTTGGCTGCAATCTGTTTGCCTTTTGAAAATTAGATATGGCATTAGTCAGATCATTTAGGGATTTATAGTTCTTCCCTAATTCAAAAAAAACAACGGCATTATTAGGCTGAATCTTTTCACACTTCTTTAATGCAACAATTGCTTTTTCATGATTTTCAATTGCTTTTTGCTTTAGCGCTTCAAAAAAATGTTCCTGAAACGCATCGCTTACTTCGCCTAGATCATCTAACACAATTTCTTGCAACGGGTTTTGCCCTTCTTGAGCATTTAGCCCTGAAGTGAAAATACCCTGAACAATAAAAATGTATATAAACAGGCGTTTCATTTAATATATTTTAATACTATTCCAACACAGAATAATCACCAATACTTATTTGGGTGAAATTACCATCGAATTTGGCATTATTCCCGATCATCGCATTGTCCAAATTAGCATTAAGAATTAGAGATTCAGTTTGTATAAGGCTATTCTTTATCGTTGAGTTTTCAATTTTCGTACCATTCCCAATAGAAACATTCGGACCAATTTTAGCATTTATAAGTACAACGTTCTCCCCAATAAAACAAGGTTCAGTAATTTCAGAATTGGTGATCTTCACAGAGTCTGAAATCAATTTTTCTCCATCCTGATGCAAGAAATTAAGCATTCTACCATTGGTCTCCACCGTTATCTGCTTATTTCCGCAGTCCATCCACTCGTCTACCTTGCCTGGTACAAAAACATTCCCACTAGCTTGCATCGCTTTAATACCATCATTTATCTGGTATTCTCCACCACGAATAATATTTTGATCTAATACCTTTTGAAGCTCATCTTTAAGAACTGAAACATCTTTAAAATAATAAATTCCAATTACAGCAAGATCTGAAACAAATTCTTCAGGTTTTTCTACCAACTCGGTGATCTCGTTTTTCTCATTCAGGTTAACTACTCCATAAGCATTTGGGTTTTCAACTTGCTTTACCCAGATAACGGCATCGGCATCTTTATTAAGTGTAAAATCTGCTTTAAACAAAGTATCTGCATAAGCTACAACAGCGGGACCAGAAAGAGATTCCTTAGCGCACATTATAGCGTGTCCAGTTCCCAAAGGTTTATCTTGGTAATAGATTGTTCCTTTTGCGCCCAAACTCTCTGCAATCGCCTTTAAATCGGTTTCTACCTTCTCTCCAAAATCCTGCCCGATAATAAAAGCAACTTCATCTACCTTTTCATCTAAAACTTTCGCAATATCTTCTACCAGTCTATGAACGATTGGTTTTCCCGCAATTGGAATTAAGGGTTTTGGTACAGTTAACGTATGTGGTCTTAATCTTGAGCCACGACCGGCCATTGGTACTATTATCTTCATCTTAGGTTTTTTATTCTATAATTTCATTTGTCAGTTCGTCCCGATAGCTATCGGGAGCAGTCGAGAACTTTTAGTTTAATATAGGTTTCGACTCTGCACAACCTGACATATTAAATTTTGATATAAATTTTATTCCTGAATATTTAAATCTATTTATTCCCAGTACTTCCAAAGCCTCCGGCTCCTCTACTGGTGTCTTCTAATACTTCTACTTGCTCCCAAGTGATCTGTTCGTGTTTGGCAATTACCATTTGTGCAACGCGCTCTCCATTTTCAATAACAAAATCTTCATTAGACAGATTTACAAGAATTACGCCTATTTCTCCGCGGTAATCGGCATCTATCGTTCCAGGTGAATTTAAAACGGTAATTCCCTTCTTTGCGGCAAGTCCGCTTCTTGGTCTAACCTGTGCTTCAAAACCCAAAGGCAATTCCATAAAAAGTCCCGTTTTTACGATTGCACGCTCTAAAGGTTTTAACGTAATAGCTTCTGAAATATTGGCTCTTAGGTCCATTCCTGCAGAGAATGCAGTTTCATAATTTGGTAAGTCGTGTCCCGACTTATTTATAATTTTCACTTTCATGTTCTTAGAATTATTTTCCTTAATGCTGTTTTCTCTTGAGTGTATATTAAAATTATAAATGCAAGCCATAATCCTATACCTACAAAATAATTATTTCTGAAAATGTAGAATGAAACCCCAGAAAATATTATTGAAACTATAAAATACAAACTTATCTTTTTAAGATTATACGGAATTGGATAATATTTTTGACCCAAATAATAGGAGAGAAACATCATAATTCCATAAGCCGATACTGTTGCAATTGCTGAAGCCATATAACTCATTGTTGGAATTAATGCAAAATTGATTCCCAACGTAACAACTGCTCCTATTGTAGAGATATAAGCTCCCATTTTGGTGCGATCTGTCACTTTGTACCAAACAGAAAGATTGTGATAGATCCCCATACAAAAATTGGCCAATAGAATAAAAGGAACAATTTTCATTGCTTCCCAGTAATCGCTATTCCTAATTAAAAGTTCTTTTAAAAGATCTAAAAATGTTATCACTGTTAATAGAATAACAGCACCAAAAGCAACAAAACATCTAGTTATCAAGGCGTAAGTTTCAGGGGCATTATCATCTGTAGCTTTGCTAAAGAAAAATGGTTCTACTCCCATTCTAAAAGCTGTTGCAAATAAAGTCATAAACATTGCAAGCTTGTAACATGCGGCATATGCTCCAACAGCAGATTCGGCAATATTACTAGGTAATAACCAACCTAATAGAATTCTATCAAAAGATTCATTTATGGCAAATGCTATTCCTGCGAAAAGCACAGGATAGGAATATTTAAGCATTTCCTTCCATAGATTTTTACTAAAACTGTAATTGATCTTAAAATAAAACGGAATCAATATTAACAGAGACATCGCACTGGCAATTATCATAGAAATGAAAATGTAGGAAAGCTCAAAGTTGGGTTGATAGATTAAATTTAAAAAATCGCCTGAAGATTCGGAAGCTAGTTCTGGCAACATCATTAAAAAGAACACATTAAGACCTAAATTAACGGCAACGTTCAAGATCTTAATAATGGCATAGCGCATTGGTCGCTGGTTAGCGCGCAACCAGGCAAATGGAATTATAACCAAAGCATCTAAAGCTAATACCCAAATAGTATAGGAAATATATTCAGCCTTAATTCCAGACCAATTTGCTAAGTGGTCTTTTAATGAAAAAGCTAGAACAAGAAATAATAGTGAGCTAATTATCAAGGATACTGTAGCGGTGGAAATAACTAGTTTTTTATCATTTTCCTTATGAAAAAACCTGAAAAATGCAGTTTCCATTCCATAAGCCAGAATAACATTAAAAAGAATGATCCATGAAAAGATAATAGACACCTCTCCATATTCCTTTTTTGGAAGTATATCTGTATATAGCGGGACCAGTATAAAGCTCAACATTCTGGGCAATACTGTTGCCAGACCGTATATAAAGGTTTGCTGAAAAAGTTTTTTTAATGAACCCAATGAGGTTGTACTAGTTAGAGGTGATAAATTTATTCATTTAAGTGATAGGGCACAACTAAAACTGTCTACACTTAAATATCAATTTTAAAATAAAAAAAACGGAGTGAAAAAATCCTCACCCCGTTTCTAATGGTTAATAAATATAAGATTATACTCTTTCTTTAACGCCTGTAAGTTTATAATATTTCACTTTAGAATTTTGGGTGAATATTAGAATGGCTTCATCATCTTTTAGTTCAAAGTCCATTTTTTCTATTTTTTGAGGCATTTTATTTCCAAATTCCTCTTTAGGATCTGAACTCATTATAATATCCGGCTTTGCATTATTAAACTTTGCAAAATAGACCCCCGGAGTATTAACATCTGTAGTTAGCTCTGCCTTTTTATTTCTGAAATAGATGCTATCTAAGCTCACTCTATTGGTTTGAATGGAACTTATAGGAATATACATTGTTGTAATTTCTCCTTGTGTAGTATAATAGGCAGTTCCTAAATTGGCAGGAGCTTTTTCTTGAAGATCCTTATTCCCCGCGCAACTCGCAAAAAGAACAATTACCAAAGTGGCACTTAAAAGAAGGTAGATATTTTTCATGATGATTTTGTTTTAGATATACCCTTAAAACAAAATGAGTGCCAAAAGAAAAACCCTTCAGAAATCTGAAGGGTTTTTTATATTTTGAATACTTTTTAAGTCTGTCTGAGCTTGTCGAAGACTTTAGATATTCTAATCACACTTCGACAGGCTCAGTGTGACAATTAGTTATTAATTGTTCAATGCTTCTGCACCACCAACAATCTCTAAGATCTCATTAGTAATAGCAGCTTGTCTCGCTTTGTTATAAGACAATTTAAGCGCATCTCTTAATTCGGTTGCATTATCTGTAGCTTTATGCATCGCCGTCATACGAGCTCCGTGCTCAGATGCTAACGAATCACTCATTGCTTTGAATAACTGCATTTTTAAAGACTTAGGGATAAGATCTTTTACGATCTGCTCCTTTTCTGGTTCAAAAATGTAATCTAAAGTTACATTCTCATCAGTTTCAAATTTCTCAATAGGTAAGAACTGCTCAGTTATTACATCTTGAGTTGCAGCATTTACAAATTGATTATATACAATTGAGATTTCATCATACTTACCATCTAAGAATGATTGCATGATATTCTCTGCAATTGCAGCTACAGTATCATACTTAAGATCCTCAAAAATAGAGTTATTGTTCTCTGCAACTGTATACGTCTTACTTAAAACATCATTTGCCTTTTTTCCTAAAGTTAAGATCTCTACATTTTTATCGCTGTATTTTGAAGCAGCAACTGCGCGAGCACCTTTAACAATATTTGTATTGAAAGCTCCTGCTAATCCTCTGTTAGAAGAAATAGCAACTATCAAGACCTTTTTAACTTCTCTTTGTTCTGCAAAAGGGCTTCCGCTATCTGCATCCAATGAAGCACTAAGGCTTTGTAGCAATTCTGTTAACTTTTCAGAATAAGGTCGCATTGCAGTAATGGCATCCTGAGCTTTGCTCAACTTTGCAGCCGATACCAATTTCATGGCACTGGTAATTTGCATGGTTGATGAAACCGAGGTAATCCTGCTACGTAATTCTTTTAAGTTTGCCATATGTTAGATAATAGTATTAAGAAGTGAGCGATATAAGCTCACTTCTCAACATTAAAATATGATTATGCTTTATATTTTGAAGAAAGCTCTTTTGCTGCTAACACCAAAGTGTCTGTAATTTCATCTGTAAGTTTTCCAGCTTTTAAACCATCTAACGTAGCACGATGTTTTACATTTAAGTATTCTAAATACTCAGTTTCAAATTCTTTTACTCTGTTTACAGGAACATCTCTTAAAAGGTTCTTAGCACCTGCAAAGATAATTGCAACTTGCTCTTCCACTGGATAAGGATCGTTCTCTGCTTGTTTCAAGATCTCTACGTTACGCTTTCCTCTTTCAATAACATTAAGAGTAGCAGCATCAAGATCAGATCCAAACTTAGCAAATGCTTCCAATTCACGGAATTGTGCTTGATCTAATTTTAAAGTACCTGCAACCTTTTTCATCGCTTTAATCTGAGCGTTTCCACCCACACGAGATACCGAAATACCAACGTTAATCGCTGGACGAACCCCAGAGTTAAAAAGATCTGATGTTAAGAAAATCTGACCATCTGTAATAGAAATTACGTTGGTTGGAATATATGCCGAAACATCTCCTGCTTGAGTTTCGATAATTGGCAAAGCAGTTAAAGAACCACCACCTTTTACCAAATGCTTAATAGAATCTGGAAGATCATTCATTTCTGAAGCGATCTTATCGTTGTTAATAACCTTTGCAGCACGCTCTAACAATCTAGAGTGTAAGAAAAATACATCCCCAGGATATGCTTCACGTCCCGGTGGGCGACGTAATAATAACGAAACCTCACGGTAAGCTACTGCTTGCTTAGATAAATCATCAAACACAATAAGTGCAGGACGACCAGTATCTCTAAAGTACTCACCAATTGCAGCACCTGCAAACGGAGCATATACTTGCATTGGAGCAGGATCTGATGCATTTGCAGCAACTATAGTAGTATATGCCATGGCACCTCTTTCTTCTAATTTCTGTGCAATTCCTGCAACAGTAGAAGCTTTTTGTCCAATAGCAACATATATACAATGTACTGGAACACCAGCATCGTAAAATTCTTTTTGATTTAGAATGGTATCGATACACACTGCAGTTTTACCTGTCTGACGGTCACCAATAACCAATTCTCTTTGACCTCTACCAACCGGTACCATGGCATCGATAGCCTTGATCCCTGTTTGCATTGGTTCTGTAACAGGCTCACGATAGATAACTCCTGGCGCTTTACGCTCCAATGGCATCTCGTAAGTTTCTCCTACGATAGGACCCTTTCCATCTATTGGAGCTCCTAAAGTATCTAATACTCTTCCTGTAATTCCTTCACCTACATTAATAGAGGCAATACGTTGAGTTCTTTTTGCTACAGATCCTTCTTTAATTTGCTTAGAAGGTCCCAAAAGTACTACCCCAACATTGTCTTCCTCAAGGTTAAGTACGATTCCTTCTAATCCACTTTCGAATTCAACTAATTCCCCATATTGAGCATTTGCTAATCCGTAGATACGTGCAATACCATCCCCTACGGTAAGTACTGTTCCTACTTCATCTAAAGTAGCTTTTGCTTCAAAACCTGAAAGTTGTTTTTTTAATATTGCTGAAACTTCAGCTGGATTTACTTCGGCCATAATTATTTAGAATAAAATTGATACACCTAAAGTGTATCTGTTTTCATTAAATTTTTGAAATATACGTGTTGTTAGTAAGCTCTCTGCTTAAATTACTAAGGCTTTTTGCAACACTTGTATTGTATTGAAGATCTCCTATTCTAAGGATAAAACCTCCTAGTATACTTGGATCTACTTTACTTTCTAAAGTTGCAGTATTCCCTGTAAGCTCTTTTACTTTATCAAGTATCTTAACTTCTAATTTAGCATCCAAAGGAACCGCTGTAGTTACATGTGCAACTTGAATGTGGTTCATTTCGTTAAATAATGCCGTATACCTTTTAGCTACAGATTGTAGCTGAATAATTCTATTATTGTCTACGAGAATATCGAAAGCTCCTAATGTTATAGTATGAGCCGACTTAAAAATTTCTTTTAAAGCACTCTTCTTAACATCGTCTTTTACAACTGGGCTAGCCAAAACTTCTTGAAGTTCCTCACTAGATGAAATAGTCTCGTCTATAGAAACCATATCATTATTCACAGTTTCTGCAGCATTTTGATCTTTTGCCAATTCTAAAATTGCTTTCGCGTATCTCTGTGCAGCTCTGGTACTTTTCATAAACTTATTTTAAGGTAACATCTGCTAACATGTCCTCAACCAACTTGTGTTGTTTCTCTGTAGTAGATAGTTGTTCACGAATCACTTTTTCTGCGATCTCAATAGATAAAGTTGCAACTTGATTCTTAAGATCTACCATTGCAGCATTCTTTTCGTTCTGGATAATAACTTGTGCATTTGCAACAATTTTATCTGCTTTAGTCTGAGCTTCCTCAGTTGCCTCAAGAACTACTTTCTCTTTTAATTCACGAGCTTCTTTAAGCATCGCGTCTCTTTGAGCTCTTGCTTCATTCAATAATTTCTCATTATCTGCATGAAGATTTTGCATTTCTTTTCTTGCATTCTCTGCTGAAAGTAAAGCATCTTTAATTCCTTCTTCACGACTATTTAATGAGTCTAAAATTGGCTTCCAAGCAAATTTTCTTAAAAGCAATATAAGTACTACAAGTACGATTGCTTGCCAGAAGAATAAACCAAAAGAAAAATCATTTATTAACTTTTCCATATATCTTTTTTATAAGTAAACTAGTTTTTAAAATAAAATCAAACTTTGTAACCAACCGTTACAAAGTTTGATTAGTTTCAATTAAGCGAATAACGCTGCGAATGCAACACCTTCCAATAATGCAGCAACAATAATCATTGCTGTTTGGATTTTACCTGCTGCTTCTGGCTGACGAGCAATTGCTTCCATCGCGCGACCACCAATCATACCTAGACCGATACCTGCACCAATGATGATAAGACCCTTACCAATCAAACTTACATCCATTACTTCCATAAACTACTTTGTTAAAAATTAAACTTACTTATTGATAAAATTTTTCTAAATAACTGGTATATCATCACTATGATCATTAGGATGATGATCGTGATCTTCTACAGCCATTCCAATATATAATGCACTTAACAGGGTGAAAATATACGCCTGCAAAAATGCGACTAATAATTCTATTATTGAAATAAATAGAGTAAATCCGAAAAATGCTGGACCTGCAATCCAATTCTGGAATATTACAATAAGTCCTAAAAGACTCATTACAACTACGTGTCCTGCAGTCATGTTAGCAAACAATCGAATCATCAAGGCAAATGGCTTAGTAAGCATTCCCAAGATCTCGATTGGCATTAAAACTATTTTCATAGGGATTGGCACTCCTGGCATCCAGAAAATATGTTTCCAATAATGTTTGTTACCACTAAACTGTACTATAAAGAATGTTGCAAGAGCAAGACAAAAAGTAACCGCTATATTTCCAGTAACATTAATACCTAAAGGAGTTAATCCTAGTAAATTCAAAATAAGAATGAAGAAAAATACAGTTAACAAAAAGCCCATGTATTTTCTATATTTTGGACCAATGTTTGGCTTAGCAATATCATCTCTAACATAGATGACCAACGGCTCTAAAACTCTTCCAAAACCACTTGGAATATCCTTGTTCTTATAAGAAGAAGCTAAACCTTTAAAGATTATAAACATTAGCAAAGAAACCAATAACATAGCTAGAACATTCTTAGTAATAGAAAAATCTAATGGCTTTGCATTTGTAGGATAACCATCTTCACCGTAGGTAATTGTACCTTCAGCATTGGTTTTGTATATTTTATTGTGATATAATTTATAGTGCTGTCCGTCTATAATTGCTAAAGTTTCTCCATGATGAAATTCAGAAGAAGAAAATGCTTTTAAACCATTATCCCATAAAATTACTGGTAATGGAAAACCGTAATGTTCCCCAGTAGCACCATCTGAAAAGAAATTGAAAGAATGAGAATCTTGCAAGTGATGATCTATATAATCAGCAACTTCTTCTTTTGTATCAACTGCTCCAGGCCCTTCATGAGACTCTAATTCTGTATTCTCTCCATGCTCTACTTCATGATCTTGAGCGAAGGTATTTACAGAAAAAAGTACTATAAAAACAGCCAATAAAATTCTAACAGTATTATCCTTTTTCATTCCAGGTATAGTTTCGGTCTATAAATTTCGGTGCAAATGTACACAATTTAAATAAAATTCAATCCTAAAAACATTCAATAAGTTTAAGGACTTAAAATACAATGTAACTAACTGTTTTTATTATAGTTAACACTGTTCAGGATTTTAGAAACATAGAAAATTTCAATACTCAAACACAACACAAAAGGGATAAAAAAGAGCAAGAAGTCGGATTTATTAATTTCGATGTTTTTAGATTTCACTAAAAAATAAAAAAGCACAAATTTTAGCGTGCTAATTCCCAGATAAACAAATCCCAATTTGTCTTCTAATATTTTTTTAAAAACCAGAATGTTCAACATTAATAAATACGTAAATGCAAAATTGAAAAGATAGCTAAATTGAATAAGATTAGTTTCTTTAGCCGAAAGGGTGGTTTGTATAATATTTATTTGAAGAAAATAAGCAAGGCCTAGCAAAAAGCTAATTATAAGAGTGAACTTTAGAATATTGGAAATCATTAATTATTTATTGAGGCTTTTTAATTGTTTTAAAACTATGTATAAAGAGGCAGCAACTCCAAAAAGCACAAACCCAATAGTGAACCAATTTTTATTAGACGGGTATTTTTCATCCAACTTTTTGCCTACCCAAGCACAGGCGAAGATAGTTCCACCCATTTGAAATGCAATTCCTGAAAAGATCGCCCAGTTTCTAAGCTGACCGTTCTTCTCGTTTTCCTTCTTTTCTTCCTTCTTTTCTTCCTTCTTTTCTTCCATTTTGTAGAGATTTTACAGCACCTTTCATAGTACATGTAGCATTAAAAGAAGCGCCAGGTTCAATAGATAATTTTCCTGCATTCACTTCCCCATCAATAACAGCACTAGACCTTAGAGATAAAGTTTCTTCAACATTTAGTTTCCCATCAAAAGATCCTTCAAAATCGGCATTTTTGCAATTTAGATCTCCTTTTATTAAACCTCCTTTACTAATAACAACTTTCCCAGAGGTAGATAAATTACCGATAAGGCTTCCTTCTATTCTAAAACCTCCCTTAGCTTCGATATTTCCAGTAATCTTGGTTCCTGCTGATATTCGATTCTGCTCTTTACTGATTTCTGTTTTTTCTTTTGATTTTGTTGGGCCTTTAAACATAGATCTAGGGTTCTTGTTTATTAATTAATTCTTTGTATTCATCCAGATTTTTCTTCAACTGAATTACTCTGTAATTTTCTGAAGAAATTATAACTGGAGTTATTTCAACTTTGTATTTCTTATTGATGTTAAGCAATTCTGCAAAACCTTCTGCCTTGCTATAAGTATCCAATCCATGAACTACAACAAAAATCAATTTGTCGTTATATACATCCTGAGATACTGAAAGTCCGGAATAATCTAGCTCCAAAATAGCTTTTTCAAGGATCTCTTTTAAACCATTGCTTTTTTCTAACTCATCGATCTCAATAGCGTAAAGCAACTTTAAATTTGATGCTGAATTGCTGTTTATCTCCAGTTTGCTTTTCTCCAAATTAGGAATTGCTGTATTCAACACTTCCAAAGCAGTAATTCCTTCTTGGGTTTGAGGATAATTTGCTGCAATGGAGGATAATTCTTCTTTATAAGCATTCACTCCATAAATTCTTCCCACTGCCCTAGCCTTTAATAATTCAACCTTTGGCAAGAGTTCTTCTTCAGGATATTCATTTATATAAATCTTTCCATCTTTTATCACTTTTAAAAACTCAGAATTTTCAAACAGTGTGTATAAGTCTTTGTATTTGTTTTCAGCTTCATCTTCTTGAGCAATGGAAAGATCTGGATTATTAATCCTTGAGGCATATCTAGAATCTGGATATTTAGTTAAAACCACTTGCTTATATCTTTCGGCTTCTGCAGTATTTCCACTTTCCAGGTTTATTCTATATAAATAATAGTTTGAAGGGATCACTAAACGCTCCTCATCTGTAAAATCCAACAAGGCCGTAAGTTTTTCTGAAGCCAAATCTGGTTTATTGTACTTCTCTTTATAAATTAAGCCAAGGCTATAATAAGCATCGTTTCTTTCCTTTTCTATTTCAGAAATTAAAAGGGGATCGCTTGGAATTTCATCCAAATATGTTTGAGCCGAGAATTTTGGATTATTAGATATAATTAACCCAGAAACCTCATCTAAACTATCCTTAGCTATCGTGGTAAAATTACTGGAATTCAATCTCCAGTTATCTCTTAATTCTCTTGGACCCCAAGTCTTAGCAAAGCTTTCTAATCCTGAAGAAACTCTTCTTGGATTATAAAAATAGAAAGTGTTAGCGGGATCGTTTCCGCCTAAAGAAGGTGGCGCACCTGGAGTATTACGCGAAGAAGGCATCATTGGCTGATTAGCTTCTGGCACTGCTCCCTCTTTTGCTTGGGTAACAGCTGCTTCTTTTAGTTGTGCTGCATATTTAGTAAAATAATCTAGACGATCATCCTCTGGCATGGCCACAAAACGCAAGATGCTATCATTTTTTTCTACAATACTTTCATAGAAAATAACCTCTTTAAGGTTATCTCTTTTGCGTTCTACAAAGAAATAATCACGGGATGTATTTGGGATCTTGGTTAAAGTACTATCGTAATATGCGCTGGCCTCTCTATACAAAGCTTTATCAAAATTCATATTTCCCAGCGTTTCATAATTAAGGGAAATCAAATAGTTATCTTGGGAAGGTTCTCTTAAAGACTTATTATAATATACAGTTGCTAGATTTGTAGAATCTATATGATTGTAATATTCGGCTAACTGAAAATAGATCTTATCCAAATACGGCCTGTTTTCCCGATTCTCTTCCATTTCCTTTAAACGCGATAGCAATATAGCTGGATCTTCCGTTTTGAAATTGAAATTTCTTGTCTTTTCAATTTGTGCATTCACCAAATATTCTCTTGGCGTTTTTCTATTGAGATCGATAATTTCATTAAAAGCATAATTTGCGCTATCTCGTTGTTCCAATAAATTATGAAGTTGCCCTTGGATATAGTAATATCGGCCTTTTTCGGCATTATCGTTGGTGAATTCTGCGGCAGTTCTAATTGGCGCAATGGCACTATCTGGATGATTCAAGTTGATATATGCCTGTGCTAACATTGCATTGGCATCTGCCATATCTTGATCTTTCAAGGTTTCCGCCTTAATAATTCTCTTAAGGTTCTTTATAGCTAATTTGTTATTCTGAAGTCGGATGTTGGTTTTCTCTCTCCAGATCTGGGCATGATTTATTGTATTACTGGCGGGATATTTATGCAAAATATAATTGAAGGCTTCCAAGGCTGGAAAAAATCGCTGATCGAAATAGCGCGCCTTTCCAAGAAGTAGATATGCTTCATCTATCTGAGGATTTTTTTCTTTGCCTTCAATAAGCATCGAGTGCTTTTGAATGGCTTTGGTAGCTTTTTCTTCAGCAAGCTTAAAAGATTGATTTTTTATAGTTCCCGGTAAAGAGATCTCTTCAGAAATTTGCATTCTTTCAACTGGCAGAATATCCCAGAAATTCTCATTATAAGAATCTGCAACTTCCATTTCTCCTTGTTCTAATGCAAGGCCGCCATTGTACAAAATATTGTACTCGGTGCCTATAGCATGCCAATTCCTGTTAATAAACTTATCTTTTTTTGGAGAACAACTGGAAATTGCCATCAACAAAAATAGACAACCAAATACGTGTGTGAATTTATTCAAAATCAATAAGTTCTTGATATTATAAATAACAGAAGTGCTTTACATTTAGTATGCTAAAATACATTTCTTTTTAGATATTGAAGTCTTGAAAAAACAATCGGAGACCTAAGCTTGCTCCTTTAAAGTTAAATCTTTAGAAAAATAAGTTTCCAACTCATCTAACGTAGCAGTAGAAGTCATAAGATCTTTTACAAGATCTCCCTTATCTAACACCACAATTCGTTCACAAACCTCTGTAATATGAATAAGATCATGACTAGAGATTAAAATAGTTGTTTCCTTTTGAGCGGTAAGATCTTTAATGATCTTTTTTAATCGAATCTGTGTAGTGGGATCTAAATTAGCAAAAGGCTCATCTAAGATAATCACTTTTGGACTGCCTATTAAAGCTGCAACAATTCCCACCTTCTTTTGATTCCCTTTTGAAAGGTCTCGCAAATACTTCCGTTTTCCTAGGATTTCACCATGAAAAAAGTCTTCAAAAGTAGAGAGTAAGGTATCTACATCTGCTTTATTTTGCTTCCGCAGATCACCAATAAAATAAAAATATTCTTCGGGCGTGAGATAACCTATTAAAAAACTTTCATCTATAAAAGAACTTGTAAACTCCTTCCACTCCTCATTCTGGCTTACTGTAATTTCATGGTTAAATATATTTCCGGTGGTGGGTTGTATAAGATCTAATAGCATACTAAAAAACGTGGTTTTTCCTGCACCGTTATTTCCAACCAATCCCAAACTTTGTCCCGTGGGAATATCTAAATGTTCTATGTTTAGAACCTTAGTTCCGTTATATACCTTTGTAAGATTTGTTGCTGTGATCATGATTCTAAATTTATTCGCCAGATTGCTTAAAACCTTCAATCATGGCATATTTTTGTCTATTATAACGTTGAGCAATAAAGTTAATGGCGCGATTTCTAAGAATTAATCCAACTAAGCCTAGAACGAATAAAACGCTAAGGGCGCTTTCAAAAGAGATGAACTTATTGATTATCCAAAAAATAAGCAATGGCATTAACATGAGAGGAAGTCCAACTATCCACTGTGTTGCTCCCATTCCTTGATAATTCATAAACGGGCTTTTGTCTAGATCTATCTTTTTTCTATTGAAAGATCCTGCATAAAGTAAAATAGGAATATTTACACCTATATTATAAACTGCACATATCATATTAATTAAAAAGATCTTCCAGCCATAATACAAATAAGGAGTGGAAAGAATTGCTAATACCACAACGCTAAAGGTTATTAAACCTGCTTTGGCTGTCAAGTATTTCTTTAATGGGATATTTTGAGCCATTATTAACGGATAATATCCTGCATCCCAAGCTGGGATAAACTGTCCAAAATTAATCATAAAGATCCCTGTAATAAAAATGCCCACAAAAATAAAGAATGCCGGCATGTCTTGATAAGCATCATTACCATAAAAGATAAGGCCATAAGCCAAAAATAAAATGGATATGTAAACGGTTGTTTTAGGTCTTTTGTTTCTCCATATCATTTTTAGATCTAGTTGCAAGTAAGGTGCTAATTCCCCAAAACGTCTAGTCCAAAGAAATTCGTTGGTATTTGCATCTTTTACTTCATCTTTTAAAGTAGCATCTAAATAAAATTTACTTTCTAAGTCTTTCTGGTTCCATTTATAAAAAACGATAACTATAAGAATTGGTATAAGCGCCAGAAAAGGGAATTCTAGTATTAAATTTAGACCTTTTCCAAACCAAACACTGCTCTCGAAGATCTTGAAGTAATCTAAGCCTGCAATCACTGCAATGCTTGCAACCACCGGAATTAATGCTTTTATATTATCTGTAAAATTCTTTTTAATTATAAAATTCGCAAAGTTTACAGAGAGAGTAAGACCTATCATAGCAACCATCCATGCTAGAATTGTTGCCGTACTAAAAGTTTGCTTGTAAATATTATAGATCCCGAATGGAATAATAATAAGCAGTGGAAGAAAATTGAAGAACGAGTACAAAGATTTTAATAGTACAAAATTCACCACTTTTCGCTTGTTAATAGGAAGTAGCATTAAGGGCTTAATATCCATAATAGGTAAATTCTGAAGCAAAAAACGATATGCTAACTCCAAAACTAACCAAGCTAAAACAAATCTATTTACTAAATATAAAGGTTCTTCTCCAGGGAAATATTCAATAATTAAGGGATATAATCCAATACCGAACATTAAAAAAGCCGCGGTAAAATACAATCCCAAAAATCCCATTAGAATTTTCAGGCCAATACTCTTGCCTAAGCTTGCAGATCTAAAAAATGATTTCCACTCTAGCGAGAATAAGCGCTTGAACATAATAGTTTGTGTTTATATATAGAAGTGTGGAAATTTACCAAATTGTTACAAATAAAAAAGGATAGACTTTGTATTTTTACAGCCAAATTGAAGGACATGAACAAATTTTATAGCCTAAATATAAAAGAAATTATTCGCGAAACAGAACAAGCGGTAAGTATATCTTTTGAGGTGCCAGAGAATCTTAAAGAAGTTTTTTCTTTTAAAGCAGGTCAATACATTACTCTTAAGACAAATATAGATGGGAAAGAAGTACGAAGAGCCTACTCTTTGTGTTCTGCTCCCAATACCAATGAATTTAAAGTTACAGTTAAAGAAGTTGAAGGTGGAACTTTTTCTGTTCTAGCAAACAATAAACTGAAAGCTGGAGACATTTTAGAAGTGCATCCTCCAGAAGGAAAGTTTATTTTTGAACCAAGCAATTCTAAACATAATTATGCTGCTTTTGTTGCCGGAAGTGGAATCACCCCTGTTTTATCTATAATTAAGACAGCGCTAACTAAAGAGACCGACAGCAAATTTGTATTGGTATATGGGAATAAAACTCCAGATGATACTATTTTCTTCAAGGAACTATTACAACTTCAGTTAGCATATCCTGAACGACTATTTATTGAATTTATATATAGTAGAACACAAGAAGATAATGCTCATTTCGGAAGAATTGAAAGCAGCACCGTGAATTATGTGCTTAAAAATAAATTCGATGCTCTAGACTTCGAAAAATTCTATTTATGCGGGCCAGAAGTTATGATTAATAGCGTTTCTGAGATCATGCTGAAAAATGGGATTGAAAAAGAAAAGATCTTATTCGAACTCTTTACTTCTAGCGATTCTGGAGAAATTGAAGCAGATTTAGAAGGGGAAACCAAACTAACCATTTTGGTAGACGATGAGGAAACTACTTTTTCTATGAACAAAACAGACACTGTTCTAGATGCAGCATTAGAGAAAGACTTGGATGTTCCTTATTCTTGTCAAGGAGGGATTTGTAGTAGCTGTATAGCAAGAATTGTGGAAGGAAAAGCAGAGATGGCTAAAAATCAGATCCTTACAGATAGTGAGATCGCAGAAGGATTAATTCTAACATGTCAAGCACATCCTACCACTCCCACCCTAAAAGTAGATTACGACGATGTTTAAGCTTATTTAAGGATTATGATTCTCAAGACTTAGTTACTGGTCTTGGTATAAGATTCTTAAGTGATATTTAAAACTGAGTTGATCTTTACCACCACGGTATCTGGGGAGATAGTTCTCATTACATCTTCATAACCATCTGGTACTTTATTCCCATAGATAGAAGTTGGAATTTGAGGATATTTATTAAGATCTGGCAAAATACAGTTCTCTAAAGGTTGTTCAAAAGGTTTAAAACCAGTGTATGGATGTGTAACTCCCCAAAGAGTGACTACAGGTACTCCATACATAGCTGCTAAATGAGCATTCCCGCTATCCATAGACAGCATGGCATCTAAATTAGATATAAGTGCTAACTCTTCATCAAATTTTAATTTCCCAGCCAGAGATTTAACTCGATCATATTTTGCTGCCAATTCCTCCAGCATTGCAGCTTCCTTTTTCCCTCCCCCAAAAAGAAAAATTTGGATCTTCCCTGCGCTATTTAATTGGGCAAGTACTTTATCCATAAGGTCTAAAGGATAAACCTTAGAATTATGTTGTGCAAAAGGAGCTACTCCTATCCATTTTAATGGATCAGTGCCTGTGATCTCTCGGGTATTTGGTGAGATCTTTTGCTTTTCTGGAAACTTATGTAACCTAAGATCTATTGGATAACCTAATTCATTAAAAACATCTGCATAGCGCTGATGGGTTGCTTTTAATTGTATAAAAACTTTATTGTTTGCTGCGGTAAGCGCCTTTTTTTCTGATCTTCCTTTATCTATTTGCTTCACCGGAATTCCGTAGAAATAAAAAATAGATTTCAAGACATTGCTCCTTAACACATCGTGCATATCTGCAACGGCGTCTATCTCCAAATCTCTAAGATCTTTGGCAAGTCTACTTAATCCAAAAACACCACTATGAACCCCATTAATATCGGCTTCGTAAATACTTATGTTCGGATTGTCTTTAAAGATGGGTGCAAAAAAAGCACGGGTAAGTAATGTTATTTTTAATTGAGGATAGGTTGCGGTAACTACCCGAAGTACCGGTACCAGCATTGCAACATCTCCTAATGCAGATAACCGAATAACCAATATATGTTCTCCCTTAGATGGATGCAAATTGCTTTTATCTTTAGAAGATTTCGATATAATGGTTTTCCTACTCACAACTAGTTCTTCTTTCTTAAAACAGGGTTTAATTCATCGTCATTGTACATTTTCATCTGCTTGTAAACCTTCATATATTTATTCCCGTTTTGAATATCTTCCAATAACTGGTCTATTGCTGAAGAAAGATCTACTCGTTGCTCCAGTAAAACATTCAGTTTTACTCCACATTTATTTCGATGATCATCTGAAGCGTCTTCCCTATTGGCTTCTTCTTCCATATGATAGATCTTCAAAGCTAGAATTGAGAGTCTATCTATTGCCCAAGCAGGGCTTTCAGAATTAATAGTAGCAGAAGGTTTAACACTTACTTCCTTAAATTTATCTAGAAAATAGCTGTCTATAAACTCTACCATATCTGTACGGTCTTGGTTAGAGGCATCTATTTGTCTCTTTAGAGTTAAAGCTGCAACAGGATCTATATTAGGATCTCGTATAATATCTTCATAATGCCATTGTACCGTATCTATCCAAGACTTTCTAAAAAGTAAATGCTCGATTAATTGAGCGTCTTTATTGTATGGATTCTCAAATGACTGATCTACCGAGTTTATTAAGTGATATTTATTTATCACTTCTTGAAAGATCTTATTTGCTTTAGCTGAAAACATATTTAATTTGATATTTAATTTATGATAACTGCAACTCCTTGCAGAAATCTTCAATTTAATTGAATTTTATAAAGGAAAACAAAGGTATTATATTTTGAAATAGTGGAAAGCCTGTAGGCTTATATATCCACCGGTTTAAAAAAATTGGAATTACAAAAATATTGGAAGAAGAATTGGCATTAAGATAAGCACTATTAAAAGCACCTCTTTAAAACCTTTCTCTTTCTTACTATCAAAATAATTCGAGGCAATTATAGAGAATGGAACAAAGAAAAATAACAGTTCGCTTCCGTTCTTAACCGGGGACAATATTGCCACCATCACAGAAATTAAAAGTGTGATAAATACCAACAAATAGGTTGGTCTAGATCTAATTCCAGATTTATTATAAAGTTTAAAATAATGAGACAAGGTCCAAAAAGATAAAGCCAAAATGATGCTAATTGGTATTAAAACACTTAGATTTTGATAGTTCTCGAATTTAAATGAACTATTCTGAAACCAAGCTGCCCACGTGTAAAAGTCATCATGGAATATAAGATGAAAGGTAGTAACTAGAATAAAAACTACAAATACTGCAACCAATGGAATCAACCAGTTCTTAAAGTAATTTATTGCATGAAATAGGATACCGAAGTAAACAATAAAAATAAATAGAATAGACCAAAAATAGAAAAGAGAGGCAATGCAGATCCAAAAAGTAGCATCAAAAATCTTCAAAGCTATATCTTTTCTAGACTTTAAACTTATCACTCTTCTTAATGCAAGAAGAACACAAAGATTTGCAACGATTATTTGATTATCCTGTAAAATTGCCAAAAAGGAAACTGAACATACTGCAAATATCAGGATCTTAAATCCGCTTCTTTTGGTAAGCTCATTCTTCTTTGCAATAAAATCCAGCACCATAGCACTAAGTAAAAAACTAATAAAAACCCCAAGTTTTGTAAAGAGCGTATACATTTCAAATTCCTGAAATATAGGTTTCAGATTAGCCGAAATGAAAAAAACAGCCATAAATAGAATGACAGTTAACAAAATTCCTGGTTTAGATTTGCTAAAAAAGCTTGTTAGCATGTTCGTTTTTTATATTTTTGTGGCATAATATAACAAAGTTATACAATGAAAGATCTTTTTGAAGGAATCGCCTGGCTTTTTACAGAAATATTATTTATTCCTTATGATGCTTTAAGAAGCTTACAAGACGAGTCTTGGGCTTTAGCCAATTTAATGAACTGGATCTTTATGATCATATGTGTTGCCGCTTTGGTTTACTGGATGTTGCAACTAAAAAAATTCAACGAAAATGATGAAGAAGATCGCGATCCTAAAGCACATTCCTTTTTAGGCTAGATCAAAACCTAAGTCTTTTCTATAATACATCTTATCAAAATGAAGCTTATCTACATTTTGATAAGATTTTTTTAGTGCCTCATTGTAATCTTTCCCAAAGGATGTTACTGCGATCACTCTCCCACCATTTGTTACTACTTTCCCATCTTTATTAGTAGTCCCGGCATGAAAAACAAGGGAATCCTCGATTTCATTTAACCCAGTTATTTCAGCACCCTTACCATAAGTTTCAGGATATCCTCCAGCTACTAACATTACAGTTGCAGCGGTTTTTGGAGAGATCTTTACATTGACCTCATCTAATTTCTGATCCTTTAAAGACCCAAAGAGTTCTACTAGATCACTTTCTATTCGCGGTAAAACCACTTCGGTTTCAGGATCGCCCATCCTAACATTATATTCTATTACGTAAGGTTCCTCTCCAACTTTTATCAACCCTATAAATACAAATCCCTTGTAGTCTATATTTTCTTTTTGAAGTCCGTTTATTGTTGGTTTCACTATTCGCTCTTCAATTTTATTCATCAAGACCTCATCTGCAAATGGTACTGGAGAAATTGCTCCCATCCCTCCTGTATTTAAACCTGTGTTTCCTTCTCCTATTCTCTTATAATCTTTGGCCGTTGGTAGAATCTTATAATTCTTACCATCGGTTAATACAAAAACACTTAATTCTATCCCATCTAGAAACTCTTCTATCACGACTTTTTCACCGGCATTTCCGAATTTACTATTAACAAGCATGTGCTCTAATTCTATTTTAGCTTCCTCTAGATCTTCCAGGATCAAGACTCCTTTCCCTCCGGCAAGGCCGTCTGCTTTAAGCACATATGGCGCTTTTAAAGTTTCTAAAAAAGATTTTCCCGCTTCTAAACTTTCAGCAGTAAAACTTTGATAAGCCGCAGTTGGTATATTATGCATAGCCATGAATTCCTTGGCTCTTTCCTTACTTCCTTCTAGTAAAGCTCCTCTTTTAGACGGCCCTACAACAGCTATATCACTTAATTCAGTATCATTGCTGAAGAAATCTGTAATTCCCATTACTAAAGGATCTTCCGGACCCACAATTAGCATAGTTACTTTTTCCTGAAGAACAAATTCCTTAATTGCTTCAAAATTAGTTACCTTCAAATCGATATTAGTTGCAATTTCAGCAGTTCCGGCATTACCGGGAGCAACAAAAAGTTGGTCGCAATGTTCACTCTCTAAAATCTTGTGAGCAAATGCATGTTCACGGCCACCGGCACCTAATATCAAAATATTCATGTGGAAGTTGTTTTAAATTCTTGCGTCAAAAATAAATGTTTGTAAATTGAAGCACTAATAATTTCGAATAAATTAAAGTATTCCCAGCCTTTGAATTGGTTTAAAATCTCACTTCAGCTTAATAAATTCCCTATTAATAGGGCTCAAAAGCTATTACAAGAAATTCAGGATATTCCAGAGGAAGAATTCGAAGATTATGTGCAAAACCGCAGGAAAGTCATTGTAAATTATCATTTATCCCATAACTCTTATTATAAAGATTTCTTCGGAAATAAGGAATTTACAAATTGGCAAGAAGTACCTGTAATGCAAAAGTCTGATCTGCAAAGACCATTAAACAATAGACTTAGCAAGAAATATAATAAAAAGAACAGCTATATAGGAAAGACTTCTGGGTCTAGCGGTCATCCATTTATTTTTGCAAAAGATCGCTTTTGTCATGCGGTTACTTGGGCAGAATTTATAGACCGATATAAATGGATAAATATAGACCTCAACAAATCTTTACAAGCTAGATTTTATGGAATTCCTTTAGATCTCTACGGAAATCTAACAGAACGCTTTAAAGATCAGGTAAGCTTACGAAGAAGATTTAACGTCTTCGATCTTAGTGAAAAGAAGATGGAAGAGTTCTTAACTCGCTTCACAAAATCTGAATTCGACTATATTAACGGGTACACTAGCGCAATTTTACTATTTGCGAAATATTTAAAGAAACGGAAGCTTGTTTTAAAAGAATCCTGTCCCTCTTTAAAAGTTTGTATCGTTACTTCAGAAAAACTTTTTGAGAATGATAAGAAACTTATTGAAGCAGCATTCGGGATTCCTGTTGTAAACGAATATGGAGCAAGCGAAGTAGGACTAATTGCTTTTGAAAATACGGATGAGGAATGGATAGTAAATTCAGAAAGCCTATTTATAGAGATTCTGGACGATGATAACAGGAGTTTACCACACGGGAAGGAAGGAAGAATTGTTATTACCTCCTTGTATAATAAAGCACACCCAATGATTAGATATGATATTGGAGATACCGGGACTTTATCTACCAAAAGCACATTTAAGCATCCTGTTTTATTGAATCTTACTGGTAGAACTAACGATGTGGCTCGTTTAGCAGATGGGAAAGTGGTGCCTGGACTTACATTTTATTACGTTACAAAATCTATTATTGAAGATGCTGGCAGCATTAAAGAATTTTTAATTGTGCAAACTGCTTTAGATAAATTTAAAATAGAATATGTAAGCGAACACGTACTTACAGAGGTGCAGATTCAGAAAATATTAGTCGCCATTGAGACTTTCGTGGGGAAGAACCTACATGTAGAGTTTGAGAAAATGCCAATTCTAAAAAGAAATAAAAGCGGAAAATTGAAGCAGTTCACTTCTCTCATCTAGAAACTACCTGTTTTTTCTTAACAAAGAAATGTTCCTTTAAAAATACTCCCATCTTTAGCAAACTCTTTAATTTGTTATATTTCAAAAATTCAGAGTAGATTAAATAATTATATTTTAATAGGGCGGTCTTATTATTGGAAATAGAGTTTTCTCTAATTCTATACGCTGCAAGTGGTTCTAATATTCCTTGAGTGGATTCTATCTTTTTTAAAATAGTAAGCCATAATGCCCAATCTTGCCTTTTTCTTAAATTTGGACTATAAATCTTTCCCAGCTTTTTTACATTATATATTCCTGTGAGGTTCCCTACATAATTGGATTTCAGCAATTTTTTATAGGTAAGAATTGGTAGAGCCTGAACTTTTTTAGCAAGCGCCTGTCCAAATTCATCTATTAAATAATAACTAGAGAAGGTCATCTCCAGATTCTCACTTTTCATGAAATCTAATTGAGTTTTTAGCTTGTTAGGAAGCCAAAGATCGTCTGCATCTAAAAATGCGATATATGAGCCCTGAGAGGATTTTGTGCCTACATTTCTACTCACACCAGCGCCCAAATTTGTTTTATTCTGAAAATATTGAATTCTGGGGTCTAAATTAAAGGTTTTAATAATTTCAAGAGTATTATCTTCTGAAGCATCATTTATTATTAATAATTCCCAGTTAAGATAGGTTTGTTGAACAACAGACTGGATAGCATCTGCAATAAAATCTGCCGAATTATATGCGGGCATTATTACCGATACTAATGGCGATTCTTCCATTTAGCTGTTATTAGCGTCTTATATGCTTCGTGAAATCCTTATGCTCACTTTTAAACAATTCCTCTTGGGTAAGCTCTTTAAAATAATCGTAGGTGATCTTCATCCCTTCTTCCCTAGAGACTTTTGGTTCCCAACCTAAGATCTCTCTAGCTCTGGTTATATCTGGTTGTCGTTGCATTGGATCGTCCTCTGGCAAAGGCACGCAAACTATTTTTTGATTGGTATTGGTAAGTTTAATAATTTCATCTGCAAATTCCCGGATGGTAATTTCATCTGGATTCCCAATATTCACAGGGTCTGAATAATCACTTAGTAACAATCTATAAATCCCTTCTACCTGATCGTCTACATAACAAAAAGAGCGGGTTTGAGATCCGTCTCCAAATACTGTGAGGTTTTCCCCTCTCAAGGCCTGTCCAATAAATGCCGGGATCACTCGCCCATCATTTAATCTCATTCTTGGGCCATAAGTATTAAATATTCTGGCAATTCTTGTTTCTAGTCCGTGAAAACGATGATAAGCCATAGTCATAGATTCCTGAAAACGCTTTGCTTCATCATAAACCCCTCGAGGGCCTATAGAATTTACATTTCCATAATAATCTTCGCTCTGTGGATGCACCAAAGGATCTCCATATATTTCTGAAGTAGATGCAATAAGGATCCTTGCTTTTTTCTCCTTTGCCAAACCAAGCAAATGCAAAACTCCAACAGATCCAACTTTTAAAGTCTGAATAGGAATTTTCAAATAATCTATTGGGCTAGCGGGAGATGCAAAATGTAGAATATAATCCAATTCTCCTGCAACATGAACGTATTTAGTGATATCATGATGATAGAACTCGAAATTTTCCAACTTTAAAAGATGTTCGATATTCTTCATGTCGCCTGTTATTAGATTATCCATTCCAATAACTCGATATCCTTCTTTAATAAATCTATCGCAAAGATGAGAGCCCAAAAATCCAGCTGCTCCGGTAATTAATATTCTCTTAGGCATTTATTATAAATTGTTGTTGTATAAATCCAACACGGCATCCTGCCATGAGTCAACTTCTAACTCGAAATTAGTTTTAAATTTAGTTTTATCTAAAACACTATATAAAGGCCTTTCGGCAATAGTTTTATAAGAATTATCTTCATTTAAAATCACCTCATTAGATTTATTTGAAACCCTTAAGATCTCCTTTGCAAATCCATGCCATGTAGTTTCGCCAGAATTACTATAGTGATATAAACCATAATTTTTATTTTCTTCTTTTATGATTTTCACTAATAATTCCGCCAGATCATTAGCATTTGTAGGTGTGCCTTTTTGAGCCGTGGTTATATTCAAGGTAGTCTTCTCTGCGGCTTTATTGAGAATTGTTTTATAAAAATTATGCCCGAATTCTGAATATAACCAAGACGTACGAAAAATAAAATAGTATCCAATTGTGTTCTGAATGTTTTGCTCACCCTTCAATTTTGAAGCACCATACACATTAATTGGATTGGTTTTATCTGTTTCTTTATATGGAATATTGTTCCTTCCATCGAATACATAATCTGTCGAGATATGCAATAGAACAGTGGAATGCTTTTTACAGATCTCAGCCAAACTCTTAACTGCTTCTGCATTAATTTTATAAGCTTTATCCTTATCAGATTCTGCTTTTTCAACATTGGTATAGGCTGCGCAATTAATACAGTAGTTTATTTCTTTACTGTTAAAGCACATCTTAAGATCCGATTTTGAGGTAATATCTATTTCCGAAGAATCCATAAATAGCCAATCTATCGTATGGTCATTTGCGGCGATCTTTTGAATGCATTTACCCAGTTGACCAGATGCTCCAGTTACCAATACCGTTTTCATGGAAATAATTCTTTGAGTGTTGGTAATTTAGTGTCTTTTTCTGATAGAATAAACTCCTCTTCAGAAATTTTCCAATCTATAGCAAGATCTGGATCATTATAAATAACCCCAGATTCTGAACCAGGGTAATAAAATCGATCGCATTTATAAGAAAAAACAGAAGTTTCAGACAAGGTGATAAACCCATGTGCAAAACCCTGAGGTATAAATAATTGATGATGATTCTTGTCTGATAATATTATTTCATAAGACTGCTTAAAAGTTGGAGAATCTGGTCTTAGATCCACCACCACATCTAACACTTCTCCATAAATCACCCTTACTAATTTAGCTTGTGCAAATTCTCCAGATTGAAAATGCAATCCTCTTAACACCCCTTTTTTAGAAACCGACTGATTATCTTGTACAAACTCTAAGTCTAAGCCTGAAATCTCATTAAATTTCTTTTTATGATAGCTCTCTAAAAAAATACCACGCTGGTCTGGATATACGTCCGGAGTTAAAATGAAACAATCCTTTAAAGCTGTCTTTTCAAACTTCATTAATTATGAATTAAAAATTTGTTCTAAAATCTTTTCGGTGATCAAATAGGTTGGTTTTACTCCTGTGGTGCCTAAACCTCCAGATGCTAACGTGCTTCCTGTCTCAAGTGGATTATCTGAGGCGTAATAAGCATATCTCACTTTTACATCTTCTTTTATATTCCCTCTTAATCTTGAAGCAGACTGAATTGCCTTTTGATAATGAACTCCTTCCATTTCCAATCCAACCACATCCCATGTAGATTCTTGAAAGAACTTTAATATATCTCTATTTTGAAGAGATGTTCCCAAAACCGTGATCATAGAACCATCTACGACTTTGATGCCATTTCCTTCTAGATCTTCTTTTTTAAGTTCGTTATAAAATGGATAATTATCTGCTGTTCCCTCAAATAAGTGGGCAGTAGGTATCATAATATCTCCCTTTCCTCCATCCAAAATCCCTGCTTTCCCCATGATAGAAACCGAATCTACATTTAGATGTATTTCCTTGTCATCATACCTATAAGGTTTCAACAGTTCATCCATAGTCTCATAAGCCTGTTCTCCAAAAGCATAATCCATAACCAAAAGCACCGGTTTCTGATCATCATTTTTCATATTGAAATTTGGACTTCTAAAACCATCCTTAATCTTCGCAGTGTCAAACACCTGTACATCTATATTAGTACCACTGGCATCTTCAATAAACTTCATTCCGTTTTCCAGAGCCACTTTCATCACCTTATTTCTAAGCTGCCCATTCCCACTATTACTCAATTCTTCATAAACCTGCATAGATTTCTTTTCCTTCAATTCTTCTTGCAAGGCAATTGGAGAAAATAAAGTGTTCATAACACTGTGCATATTGGCACTTATAATATGAATTGGCCGGTGCACTAAATTATTTTCAACTAAATATTCCTTAATAGAATCTGCCCAGATCTCGCCGTGAATGTGATGTCCTAAACGCTCTCTAAGTACTGGACTAAAGGTTACAATGCGTTTATTATTATTTATAGTCTCATCTATTGCCAACTTCCCTAACCAATATATTATCTCAAGAAAACGCTCCTCATTTTCCGGGATCATAAATTTAGGATACATGGTGGTAACCTCCTTGAAAGTTCTTCCTAAAATATTAGCTGTATGCGTAAGGGCAATTTCACGCTCATTTTGAGTTAAACTAGATTTTAAAACCGCAGCTTCCAACTTCATCCAATCTCTAGTAACACTTCCCTCTTCATCTATAATTACGCGCCTCATAATTTTGTGAGATTCTATAAACAAGAATGTAAGGTGAGTAAGGATGTCATAGATCTCAGACCTACCACGAGTTACTTCAATATTCATTTGCTCTTCATCTATCCTGTAGCAATTTCTTCTTCTTTTTGGTGGAACAATTGGTTTGAAATGAGAATTTGCATAACCTTCATCGCTTGTTAGATTGATGAATCTACATTGTTCTATTCCAACGGGAAGTCGCTCTATCACGTATAAAAGTCCATCTAATTCTACTTTTTCCTCTGCAATAGTTCCATAGATCTCTGGTCTTAATGTTAGTAAAGATTCCCTTAAAGTTTCTCCAGAAATTCCCATGGGTTTGTAAAAACCACGATTAAATAGATGCCGCATTGTTATATACATGCGTTCTATTGCATTAGTACTTTCTTGCGCCCGGGTTCTTCCCATTAATTTCAAATTCACCATATTTTATTGCTTTATAGTTTTTCTAGAATCTCTGCGATCTTTCTGTCGTTAGAGAGTCTTGGTAATTTATTTTGTCCTCCCAATTTTCCAATAGATTTCATATACTGCTGAAATCCATTCTCGGGAATTTTTTTAATTTTTAATTGCTGAAGGATCTTTCCATCTATCAGGTCTAAATAATAAGAGTTTTGGTCTTGCATAGATCTATCTAGGATCTCTGAGAATTTCTGAAGATCTTCAGGTTCCTTTTCAAATTCTATAAACCATTCATGATATGGTAACTCCTGTCCATCTGGAGTTATTTGTGGTGCCACAGTAAACTCGGTTATCCTACTTGAAGTTTTTGAAGTTGCCTCTTGCATTGCCTGCTCCACTTCTTTAGCGATCACGTGTTCTCCAAATGCCGAAATAAAATGCTTGATCCTTCCAGAAACGATCAATTTGTATGGTTTTACTGAAGTAAATTGCACAGTATCACCCAAGTTATAACCCCATAATCCAGCAGTTGTAGAAACGATCATTACATAATTTACTCCAACTTCCACTTCGCCAATGGTCAATCGGATTGGATTATCTTGAAAGAATTCTTCAGATTTAATAAACTCATAGAAGATTCCAGAATCTAATTGAAGCAACATTCCCTTATCTCCCTGTTTATCCTGAAAAGCAAAAAAACCTTCAGAAGCAGGATACAGTTCTATGCTATCCACTTTTCTTCCTATTAAATTTTCAAACTTAGCACGATAGGGCTCATAATTTACTCCGCCATATATAAAGAGATCGAAATTCTTGAATAAATCGCCCACCTTTTTCCCAGTGGTTTGCTGTAACTTTTCAAAGTACATTTGTACCCAGGATGGAATCCCGCTTATTACGGTCATGTCCTCCTCTTTTGTTTCTCCTACAATAGCATCAACCTTAGTTTCCCAATCTTCAATGCAATTCGTTTTTAAACTAGGTAATCTATTTTTCTGAAGATATGATGGAACAAAATGCGCGACAATTCCAGACAATCTTCCCAATTTCACTCCATTCTTGTCTGTTAACTCTGGACTACCTTGTAAGAAGATCATTTTGCCGTCTACAAATTTAGACTTTCCAGTTTCGGCTATGTAGCATAAAATAGCATTTCTAGCGGCATTAATATGAGTGGGCATAGATTCTTTAGTGAGTGGAATATACTTTGCACCACTAGTTGTACCAGAGGTTTTAGCATAATAAAGCGGCTTTCCCGGCCACAATATATTTTCTTCTCCTGCCACCATTTTATCCACATACATCTTTAGCTCTTCATAATCGCGAACAGGAACTTTAGATGCAAATTCTTTATAAGAATTGATCTCTGTAAAATGATGATCTAAGCCAAACTGCGTATTCTTAGCTTTTTCCAAAAGTTCTTTAAAAACCTTTTTCTGTGTAGCCTCGGGATTAGAGGCCCACTTGTTAATTTTATTGCGAATGTGCTTTGCAAAGACCTTTGCAGCAATGGATTTTATAGACATAGAAGTTTAATCAAAATCAATATAATCTTGTGGGTTTACTGGATTCCCTTCATTCCATAATTCAAAATGTAAATGTGGGCCAGTTGTAAGCTCTCCAGCAGATCCTGCAGCGGCGACCACTTCTCCAGACCTCACGAAATCTCCTTGTTCTTTTGTGAGGGATGAATTATGTTTATAAACAGAAAGCAATCCGTAATTGTGCTCTATAATCATTACATATCCAGTTTCCGCACTCCATTCAGCAAAGATCACCCTACCGTCTGCAACACTTTTTACAGGTGCATTTTTGGCAACTACAATATCTATAGCATAATGCCTTGTTTTGATATTATAAGCTTCAGTAATGGGTCCTTTAACTGGTGGAAATAATACAAATTCAATATCAGAGCCTGCAGTTTGTAGCACATTGTATTTATCTTCTAAAGCTACTTCTTCTCTTAGTAAAGAATCTGCTCTAGATGGAGATAGATCTATATATTCTGAATCTATTCTTTGAGTATTTAATATAGAATCTCTATTAAGATCACCTATTTCTAGATCTCCAGTAAGAACCTTTCTAATGGATTCATAAAACTGATTATTTAACATTAGAGCAGTTTGAAGGGAATCTGTTTTATAAGTTAATTCTGTTGCTTGCCTCTTCAGTTTTGTTGAAGAATATCCAGGAATATATTCCCGTAGTCCAGTAAAAGCAATTATGAAGGTTGTTAGCGCAATTAGCAAGATTGCACTAGAGGTAATTGCCACAAATAAATTTAACTTAGTTAATTTAAATGAAAGGCGCTCCTCAAAGGTGTCCTCATTTAATACTACCAATCTGTATTTATGAAGTAACTTTTTGGTGAATTTCTTTTTATTTTCTTTTGTTTGAGACATAATTTATGCTGCTATCACAAAGATAGCATAAAGTTAAATTTATACTATTTTAATGCTGATAAACGTTTATATTAATGAATTCTTGTTAAGTTTGTAACAACAAAACTTTTTTATTATGAACGCATTGTTTTTACCTTTAGTTATAGGTGCTCCTCAAATAATATTAATTGTTGTAGTGATATTATTATTATTTGGAGGAAGAAAAATACCTGAATTAATGAGAGGATTAGGTAGTGGTATTAAAGAATTTAAAGATGCCTCTAAGGATGATGATGACGATACAGACAAAAAGATTCCTGAAGACAAAAAATAATATTTCTTATACTATTCAAAAAAAGCCCAATTAAAATTGGGCTTTTTTTTTAGTCTATTTTTGCCGATTTTAATATCGCTTCCAACTCAAACATATTATCTCGTTTGGCCGTTGCTGGAGCAAAAGTAAATCCTTCAAGAATGATATATCTATTATTAACGCTATCTCTTACCGCATAATTAATAAAAGGTCCAGCCATAAAAGCATTTTTCACTTCCCAAGTTCCTTTAGTTTCATAAGCGAATTTCCCGTCTACTTTAGAGTTAAATAAATAAGGCGCATAGGCTTCTTCGGTAATCATAAAGCTTCCTTCTATAGGTCCAGGAATATGTGCCTGCCCAATAGAATCTCTCATCTTAATGATATTAGCAATTACACTAGTATCCCTATCTATTTGATTTAAAGGCACAGCGTATACTAATATTTCCATATTCCCTTTAGGAATGTCTTTTCTAATCCAAAAGAAATCATCATTTTCCATAGCATATCTATATGCTGTTGGAAATTTTAAAGAAACCCCTAAAGTTTTTTTTAGTTTTTCGTCATCTTTCAAGGATTTATTAATCCTTCTTTGCTTCTCTTTAATTTCTGTATCCCGAAGGGCTACAATAATCTCGTCTGAATTTTTATTGATCTGATTGATAATCTCATCAGAATCTTTTCCAGTTATTACAACCCCAGTTTGAGGATGAGCAAAAGGATCATTAAATATTTTAAAACGACCGGCTTCGCCATTTTCAATCTTCACAAACAATCTATTTTTACGTACAAAACCAGAAAATGCTTCTGGCGGCATTTGGTTTAAGGAAAACATAGGTTCCTCTTGAGGTAGTCCATCTACAGGAGCTGCTAAAGATTTTCTAAGTGCTTCTCCAATAGAGCCTTCCCAAAGTTCATTATCTATTACTACAGAGATATTATTGATATTTCCCGAAGATGTAGCCAACAAAATAGGATCTTTACTATCCGAATCCTGACATCCAATAAACAAGAAAGAGATAAATAAACTTAGGAATAAATAATTCTTCATAATTATAATTTAGTTGATTCTAGCTTCCAGAAAGCTTTAACTTCATTCCGGGCTTAAGCGATGTACTAGACATCCTATTCCATGCTCTCAAATTCTGTACCGAAATTCCTGGGAATTTCTGAGAAATGCTCCAAAGTGAGTCTCCATTTTTAACGATATAGGTTTTCGCTTGCGCATTAGGCTTGGAACTGCTTACCGTACTCTTAGCAATACTTACAGGTTTTCTAGGATAGATCGTTAAATATTGACCTATTCTAAGGTTATTGCTTCTTAAATTATTCCATTTTTTAATACTACTTACGCCTACCCCATATTTACTGGCTATTTTCCCTAAAAAATCTCCGCTTTTCACTCTATATCTTACCTTATCTTCTGCTTCCACAAAGCGAGGTAGTTCTTTTTCTTTTTCAGCTAATTCTGTTTTGGCGAAATTATAGATTGCAGCTTCATTATTAACAAATACACCAACGTTCTTTCTTGGTAACCTTAATGCATAAGCTTCATCCTCTACAAATGGTATAATATCTAACTTATAACTAGGGTTTAAGAATTGTAGCATTTCTTTATCTACACCCGAAACTTTATTGATCTGGTCGAAAGTTAGCATTTGCTTTACATGCAAGGTATCTGTATCAAAAAAAGCGACTTCCGGTCCATTTGGTTGGAAATCATGTTCTTTGGCATATTCAAATAAATAAAGAGTAGCTAAGAAAGCGGGAACATACCCAGCTGTTTCTCGAGGTAAATAATTTCTTAATGTCCAATAATTAGTAGATCCTCCACTCCTTCTTATCGCTTTGGCTACATTTCCAGGGCCAGAATTATAAGAAGCCAATACCATATCCCAGTCCCCAAAGGTTTTGTATAAACTCGCTAAGTACCTCACAGCTGCCTCTGTAGACATTATTGGGTCCATTCTCTCGTCTACGTAAGAACTAACGTCTAAGCCCTGCATTTTACCTGTTGCAAACATAAATTGCCACAAGCCAGTTGCTCCAACTCTGGATTTTGCCCTAGGATTAAGTGCAGACTCTACAATAGCAAGATATTTTATTTCTAAAGGCACATCATATCTATCCAATTGCTGCTCGAACATTGGGAAATAATATTCGCTCAACGCCATGAGGCGTTCCATAGATTTCTTATTCCTTTTCAGGTAAGATTTAATTACGCTTTCCAGAATGGGATTGTACTCTATGTTAAAAGGCGTACGTGCATTTAATCTTGCCAGTCTTGCTTTTAATGTATCTGTGGGTAATTCCTTAAACACAACTTCAGAATAATCCTGTTTAAGGATCTCTTGTTGCATTTCTTCATACAGATCTGAATTTAAAAGTTCTTTCTTCCAAGCCGAATCTATAATTGCAGCATGAGGCAGATCTTTAAGATCGTTAATATTCGTCTTCTTTATTTTAGCTGAAATTGGTAATCTATCCTTGAATTCTGGATCAGGATTTTTTAATTCTATTTTAGCTGTATCAGTTTTTTTAAAGACTTGTACTCTAAAATTTGCCTTTTCGGTTTTTGTTAAAGGCTTAGAGTTATCTTTCGTTGGTTTTTTTTGACCCATAGAGCCAAAAAACACGAACAACATTAAAATGGTGATTATCTTTTTCATATTTCTACAACTAGGGTACAGAAACGTTTAATATTCTAATTTCTTACTTACTCTTCAGAAATTGCCTTAATTCCAGGAAGTATTTTCCCTTCTAGCATTTCTAACATCGCTCCACCACCGGTAGAAACGTAGCTCACTTCATTTTCTAAATTAAATTTTTTCACAGCGGCTACAGAATCTCCACCTCCTACAAGTGAAAATGCTCCGTTAGCCGTAGCTTTAGCAATAGCCTCCCCAAGTTTCTTAGTTCCTTCAGAAAAAGATTCCATTTCAAAAACTCCTACTGGCCCGTTCCACAAAATTGTTTTGGATTTTAAAATAACTTTAGAAAAAAGTTCTACAGATTGTGGACCTGCATCTAGTCCCATCCATCCATCTGGAATATCATCTATAGGGCAAACATCTTTATTAGCCATTTCAGAAAAACTGTCTGCAATAATACTGTCTACTGGTAGATGTACTTCAACTCCCTTTTTAGATGCTTTTTTTAAGATCTCCAAAGCAAGTTCCTGTTTATCCTCTTCTACAAGAGAACTTCCTATTTTCCCGCCTTGAGCTTTAATAAATGTAAAAGCCATACCGCCTCCTATTATTAAATGATCCACTTTATCTAAAATATTTTCTATTACCGTGATCTTAGAAGAAACTTTAGCGCCTCCAATAATTGCAGTAACAGGTTTTTCAGCAGCATTCAATACTTTATTTAAGCTTTCAATCTCCTGTTTTAATAGGTAGCCAAAGCACTTCCTTTCAAAATATTTAGCAACAACTGTTGTAGAGGCATGTGCTCTATGTGCAGTACCAAAGGCATCATTTACATATATATCTCCGAGTTGAGATAATTGCTTCGCAAAATTGGTGTCTCCTGCAGTCTCTTCCTCATGATATCTCAAATTCTCTAGCAAAAGGATCTCTCCAGGTTTAAGATTATTTGCTGCATTTTCTGCAATATCACCTACGCAATCGTTTACGAATTTAGTTTCTACTCCCATTATTTCAGAAACTTTAGAAACTATTTGCTGTAAAGAAAACTTAGCTTCTTTATTCTTAGGCCTTCCCAAGTGGGTCATTAATATAACACTTCCACCATCTTCTAAGATTTTGATTATGGTTGGCCTTGCGGCTTCTATTCTAGTACTGTCGTTCACCGTTCCATCTTCATCTATTGGAACATTGAAATCTACCCGAATTAGTGCTTTCTGGTCTTTAAAATTATAGTCGTCTACTGTTTTCATAAGCAATGTGTATGCTACAAATATAAATTTTTCTAAAGATATAAAGTGAAGATTAATTTTATCTTTGCCTATGCTCTTTTCTGAAGTTTTAGGATTACCCCATATTAAAAATCACTTAACCACTACCGCAGACAGGGGTCGCATTCCGCATGCGCAATTATTTGTAGGGAATCATGGAAGTGGATTATTGCCTATGGCAATCGCTTATGCACAGTATGTATTATGTGGAAATACTAATTCTGAAAATAATACTGGTAATACGGCATGTAATTTAAAATTTAATCATCTTTCCCATCCAGATCTGCATTTTGCTTTTCCGGTAGCCACTAATGATAAGGTGAAATCTCATCCAGTTTCCAATCATTTTATGGAATCTTGGAGAGCCTTTCTTAGTAAGAATCCTTATGGAAGCCTATTTGATTGGTATCAAGAAATTGGGATCGAGAATAAACAAGGTCAAATTGGTGTAGATGAAGCACAGGAAGTTTTAAAATCACTGTCACTAAAATCTTATGAAGGCGGATATAAAATCATGTTGATCTGGATGGCAGACAAAATGAATACTGCCTGTTCTAATAAATTACTGAAGTTAATAGAGGAACCTCCAAATAAAACACTTTTTATACTAATTGCTGAAGACGAAGAGCAAATAATTCAAACCATTAAATCTCGTTGCCAAATTCTTAGGTTCCCTCCTCTTTCTGAAAATGTTATCGAGGAAAAATTAATGCTTACAGAAAAACTTGATGCACTATCTGCAAAGAAAATTGCAGTTCAAGCGAATGGAAGCTATTCTCAGGCACAACATATATTTAAAAATGATTCTGGGGACGAACAATTTGAAAATTGGTTCATCACATGGGTTAGAACAGCCTTTAAAGCTAAAGGAAATAAGGCCTCTATTCTAGAACTAATTACTTGGAGCGATACTATTGCTGCCGCTGGTAGGGAAACACAAAAGAGTTTTTTACACTATTGTTTGGACTTTTTTCGCCAGGCATTACTTTATAATTATAAAGCAGAAAAGTTGGTTTATATTCAGCCAAAAACTACAAATTTTAAATTAGAAAAATTTGCGCCATTTATAACAGGAGCAAATATATTGGGAATCACTTCAGAAATTGAAGATGCTATCTACCATATAGAACGAAATGGGAATGCAAAGATCATTCTTACAGATCTGTCTATTAAACTCACACGATTAATTCATAAAAAAGTAGCTTAAACAAACAACTATGGAAAACCTTACCAATTATATTACAGAGATCCTTATTCTTATATTTATTGTAATTACATTTTTACAATCTGGAATTGACAAAATCACCGATTGGAAAGGAAATATCGGATGGTTAAAAGGCCATTTTTCTAAAACTTTTCTTGCAGGACAAGTACCTTTAATGGTTGGAATAATTTTGATCTTAGAAGTAATCGCAGGACTAATGGCTTTAGTTGGGATATTCTATATTATAAGCAGCGGACAAACAGAAATAGCACTTTATGCCAATATTCTAGCTGCAGTTACCTTGCTAATGTTATTATTTGGACAACGTGTAGCTAAGGATTATGCTGGAGCTTTTACTATTGTGGGATATTTTATTGTAGTAATTTTAGGGGTAACTTTACTTTCTTAATTCAAATTCAATTCGATTGTCAACCGGCATAACTCTTTAAAATCGCATCACCCTGAACTTGATTTAGGGTCTCCTTACACCTTATTAGGATGCTGAAACAATTCCGATAGCTATAGAAACAGAATAACAAAAAAGCCTAATACTGCCAGTTAAAATATAATTGGAAAATAAAAAAAGCATCGATCTCTTTAAGACCGATGCTTTTTACATTTAAGAATTAGAGGATCTCTATTTCTTATAACTCTCGTTTAATTTCTCAAGAATTTCTTCAGTAATATCTAAACCATCTTTAGCATACATAATGTTTGCAGATTCGTTAGATCCAAAGATATAGGTATAATCGTTATCCTTTCCATATTCCTTAACGTATGCTTTTACTTTAGTTACTATAGAATCTATAACAACATCACTTTCTTGACGAAGTTGATTCCCCATCATTTGTTGTTGTTGTTGGATAGTTTGCTGCTTAGCCATTAACTCTTGTTCCTTTTCTTGTCTTTGTGCAGTAGACATACCATTCATGTTAGCTTGGTATTCTTGCACTTCTTTTTGAAAACTTTGAGCTAAAGAATCCAATTCAACTTTAACCTTATCAGATTTTGAAGTGAATTCCTCTTCCACTTCCTTCATTTCGCGATACTCTTTAATAATTTTGGTTGTATCTACGTAAGCTGTTTTTTGTTCAGTACAACTTGTAAGTCCGGCTGCAATTAAAACAACCAATAATAACTTCTTCATAATTTTAATTTTGTTTGGCGCAAAAGTAATAAAGTATCAATGGAAAAAAAGAAAAAAATATTCCCTATTACCTACAATAGGCAAATCTTATAGTTAAAATTTAATAAATAAATTATTTCAATGAAATTTGGCTTGATTTAACGGCTTTTAAGGGGTTTTCCCGTATTAGAACCATAATCAGCCTATTGAAACAAGAAATAATCAAGGAAACAGCCTAAAATTAAGTTTTAGACAGATTTTTGGAAGAAATATGCGATAGAAGAATACTCGGAAGATCTTTTGGCTTTAAGATTAGATCTTAATCCAATTAAAAAGGCTTTTAAGAAATTACTTTTTTTATTCTTATATTTTTCTGATAATAGGCTAACATAAAAAGAATCGAACAAAAGCGGTTTTTCTTCAATTAGCGAAAAGGAGGTATCGCGAAATAGTTTTTCAAAACTCTTTCTGGAGAAATGCCATAAATGTCTTGGAACATCAAACGCGGCCCAATGCTCTTTATAATATAACGCATCGTAACTTTTAAAATTTGGAACGGCAATTATTAACAATCCACCCTTTTTTAGCAACTGCTCCAATTCTATGATCTGATTCTTTAAATCATATACATGTTCAAAAACATGCCACATGGTGATGACATCAAATTTTTCAGCTTTAAAGTTCGAAGAATCGGAAACAAGTTTTAAACCTTTTTTTTGAGCTAGCTCTCGTGCATTTTCATCTGGCTCTATACCCTTTACTTTCCAACCCTTATTTTTTGCAGTTAATAAAAACTCTCCTGTTCCCGCTCCAATATCTAAAAGTTTTCCTTTTTTCTGAGAGTGAGTTTCAATCCAGTTTAGTTTTTTAACCAACATCCTTTTCTTGACGCTTTGATAAATTTTATCTGTAAAAGAACTTTTGGAATCTGTGTGAGAGATATAATCTTCACTTTTATAATACGAGCCTAATTTATTCAGATCTGGTTTTGGAGAAGTAATTAAAAGTTCCATTTCTGGATCTAATATTAAATTGAATTGCTCGCCAGAAACTGTATAATCTTTACAAGTAATATAATTAGTATCGAAGTTATCTTGCTTAGAACTATCCACAAATATGAAACTGGTTTATATAATTTGAATGCTAAATATAGATGAAAAATTAGATTGTTCCACGTGAAACAATTTATCTTCCCATATAAACAAGAAGCACAGAAATGTCGCTTGGACTAACTCCACTAATTCTTGATGCCTGAGAAACCGTTACAGGTTGAATCTTATTTAGCTTCTCCCTTGCTTCATAAGACATGGATTTAATATTTGAATAATCGAAATTCTGAGGGATCTTAATATCTTCTAGTCTATGCAATTTATCTGCATTATTCTTCTCCTTATTTATATACCCAGCGTATTTAACTTGAATTTCGGTTTGCTCAAGCATTTCCTCATTCAACTCATTATCTGCAATAAATTCATTAACTCCGGGAAATTCCATAACATCTTCCATCGTGATATTAGGTCTAGAAAAGATCTTAAATATCTTGTCACTCTGTTTCATAGGAGCTGAATCCTTTGCTTCCAAAACTGGATTAGAGAATTCTGGAGTAACACTAGTATCATGCAAATAATCTACAAAACTTAAGGATTTCTCCTTCTTCTCTTCCATCTTATGTAGACGTTTTTCTGAAGCTAGACCTAGATCAAAAGATTTCTGAGTCAGTCTAAAATCGGCATTATCCTGCCTTAATAAGGTTCTATATTCTGCTCGAGAAGTAAACATTCTATAAGGCTCCTCTGTTCCCTTTGTAATAAGATCATCTACTAAAACTCCAATATATGCTTCATCTCTTTTTAAAATAAAAGACTCTTTTTCTTGAACTTTTAAAGCGGCATTAATTCCCGCCATTAAACCTTGCGAAGCTGCTTCTTCATATCCCGTTGTACCGTTAATTTGACCAGCGAAATATAACCCTTCTACAAGCTTTGTTTCTAAAGTATGTTTTAATTGTGTAGGTGGAAAATAATCATATTCTATTGCATAACCTGGTCTAAAGAATTTCACTTTTTCAAAACCAACTACGGAACGCAATGCTTTAAATTGAACATCTTCTGGTAAAGAAGTGGAGAATCCATTTACATAAACCTCACAAGTATTCCACCCTTCTGGTTCTACAAATAATTGATGCCTGTCTTTATCTGCAAATCGGTTTATCTTATCTTCTATAGATGGGCAGTATCTTGGACCAACACTTTGTATTCGTCCATTAAACATTGGAGATCTATCAAAACCTTCTTTCAGCAACTCATGTACTTCGGGAGAAGTATATGTCATATAACAAGATCTTTGTTTTACCAATGGTTTTGTCTCATCTAAGTAAGAAAATTTAGATGGTTTTTCATCCCCTGGCTGCTCCACCATTTTAGAATAATCCAAGGATCTTCCATCTACTCGTGGAGGGGTTCCTGTTTTCATTCTACCAGACTCGAAACCTAACTGTATTAGTTCTTCTGTAATTCCTGTAGAAGCTCTTTCTCCAGATCTACCACCGCCAAAATTTTTATCTCCAATATGGATCAATCCATTTAAAAAAGTTCCGTTGGTAAGCACCACAGATTTACCTTTTATCTTTAATCCAAGAGAAGTTTTTATACCTACCACAGCGCCGCCTTCTAAGATTAATCCAGCAACCATTTCCTGATAAAAATCTAGATTTGGTGTACCTTCCAATCGCAATCTCCAGTGCTCTGCAAACATCATTCTATCACTCTGCACTCTTGGACTCCACATTGCAGGTCCTTTAGATTTGTTGAGCATCTTAAACTGAATTGCACTGGTATCACTTACCAATCCGCTATATCCACCTAATGCGTCAATTTCACGAACTATCTGACCTTTTGCAATACCACCCATTGCCGGGTTGCAACTCATTTGAGCAATATTCTGTAAATTCATAGTTACTAACAGAGTTTTAGAACCCATATTAGCGGCAGCCGCAGCGGCCTCACTTCCAGCATGACCTGCTCCAACAACAATTACATCATATACTTCACTAAACATAAATCTCTTTTTTTAAGATTGTTCCACGTGGAACAATTTCATTTTTTCCTCTTCCTTGCTTCTCATAAGAGCCGCCTCTTCTTCGGTTTTATCCTTATAACCGCTAAGGTGTAAAACTCCGTGACTTAGTACTCGTCGTAATTCGTCTTCAAACTTTACATTAAATGTTTCTGCATTTTCGCGAACACGCTCTGTACTAATATAAATTTCACCTTGTAATATTTTGCCTACAGAATAATCGAAAGTAATAATATCTGTGTAGGTGTCGTGATCTAGGTACTCCATGTTTATCTTTAGAAGATATTCATCATCACAAAATATGTAACTAATCTCTTCTAGAGATTTTCCTTCAGATGCGATCACATTCTCAATCCATGAAGCATAACGTACTTCATCTTCAAGAATGAAATCATTTTCAGAATAAAAATTAATTTTCGACAGATTCAAAATAGCGCTTTACTTTAGTCTTATAAATTTGCCGCAAAGGTAAGCTTTGTCTATTTAAAATTTCAGTAGAATTAAAATATTCTTTGGCTCTAATATTTTGATCCTGAGTAGTGTTTTTAAAATTTTCCTGATTGGTTTTCGAGGTTCTTACATCCTCTTCCTCCTGCTCTCTCACAGCTTCCTCTAATTGAAGTAATCTATGTTGAATTTGATTCATTCTACTTAGGGTTTCCTTATTAAAACCCTTCTCTAGAAGCTGTCTTTCTATTCGCTCCATCTCGTTTAAAACAACGGCATTCTTTCTATCTAGTCCTGCCTCTCTTAACTTGTCTTCTAATTGTTGTCTTAATTGCTGTTGCTCCTTAAAGATTTCATATAGCTTCTCGCTTCCTTGCTCATCTAATCTATTTTCACCTTGCCCATCTTCTCCATTTCCTGTCTTGCCTTTTTTCCCTTTATCTCCAGACTCGTCTTCTCCGTCCTCTTCAGATTTTCCTTTTCCTTGATTGAGTCCCTTTTGCATTTCCGTATTCAAAGCTTCTTGAGCCTTAATTATATCTGGAAGTTGCATGCCTTCACCCCTTCCATTTGGCGCAAGACTAAGATTTGCCATTTCTTCCATGCTATTTAAAACCTCACTTAACATATTTGCTAACTCATTAGTGTTAGTCATAACATATTGCTGACTCGCCGTTCCTTGCTGCAATTCATTTTGAGCAAGCCTCTCTAGAGCCTTATTAATATCAAACTCAATATCGGTAAGTTTGCTGGTGATCTTTTCTGAAATCATTGGATTATTCATAGCTAGTACAAATAAACTGTCATCTATATGCAGAAAATGTTCTTTTAGAACCTGTTGCTTTCGTAATTGTTTCGGATATGCAGGATTGTTTATTCTTATACCTTTAAAATCTAGCATAAGGGCTTCCTCCTCGAAAGAAAAGATCATTAGATTGTCTAAGATCTGCCGTAAGCTATTAATATTAGCATTCAACTGCTCTCCTTGCGCACCAGCTTGAGCAGATTTCATCTTCTTGCTCATTTCTTTCATCTTCTCCCCCGCTTCTTTTTGAGGTGATTTCGCGCCTTCTTTATTGTTTTGCTCTAATTGTTCCTCGGCATTCTTCTGCTCGTCTTGGATTGTCTGTTCCTCTGTCTTTTCTCTTTCTAGTTCAAAAGGTTTTTTAAGTGTTTTATTCTCTTTCTCTAAAGCCTTCATTTCTTCTTTGAATTCATTAAACTCTTCAGTTAGCTTTTTTTGGTTTTCCAAAGAATTCAATGAATCTTGCTTTGCTAAATTTTCTTGCTTCTCTCCTATTTCTTCTAGATCTCTTGCCAGCTTTTGAGTTTTTTCCTGAACATAATACCGCTTTGTAAGTTCCAGTAATTGCTCTAAATTTTTTTGCTCTGAAGTATTCTGCTTAGAAAGTTTCTCCAACTTTTCCATTAAATCTTCTTCACTTATCTTATCTGCATAATCCTGAAGCTCTTTTAACAGCTGCTCATTTTCTTTTAAGCGTTCTTCGTTTCTTTCTAGTCTATCTTTAAGTTGTTCTTGGAGTTCTTTGTTTTCTTCTGAACTGTTTTTTTCTTCTAAGGATTTCTGGAGCTTTTCAGAATAACTCTTCATCATTTCAGATTGCTGCTTCTGTCTTTTCAGGAACTCTTCTAGTTTTTTCTTATCGTTATAATTAAGCTGACTTTTTTGCTTTTTAAGCCTAGACAATTCCTCCAAATCCTTATTAGATTCCTCCATCCTTTCCAGACTTTCAGAAATTCCTTGAATAGACTCACTTTGTTGCTCTAACTTTTCTGTACTTAATTCCTTTTCAGATTTAAATCTAAAGTTAAAAAGCTCGCTTTTACTGGATTTAGCACCTCTAACTCCATCATTATCAAACACTTCAAAATAAACGCTATAATTGGTTCCTTGTACTAAATCTAAACCCCCAGGGAATGTATATAGAAATTCACCCACATTTTGATTGGGAATAGGAATAGCAACTTTTAACTCGCCATCCTTTTCATTTTCAGGATAATAAACCATGTTCACTTTAGTGATAGCGTAGTCATCTGTCACTTTTCCGAAGAAATAATTAACATCTGTCTTAATGCTATCCTGTTTATGTTGAACATTTATTTGCGGGAACTGATCTTTTATTACTTCTATGGAATATTTTAAAGACTCATAATCCTTGACCTCGTTATTAGATGTATTCACCGAGTATTGCAAGGGAGCAAAGATCTTATCTGAATATTTAAATTCTGAAGCGCTTTTATCAAACTTTAAGATGGTGTCTTCGGTTTTAAACAGGACTTCCTCTGTGGTACGAGTTTTTAAAACCCATGAAATTTTAGTGCCTTCTGGCACTACTGCATTACCTGTGCCTTTAATGGTTTGTTTTTCCTTTCTTAAATAAGCAGGGAAATTTAAATTCATTTCAAAATTTAGCAGTTTTGGTACTTTGATGATACTAATTTTATAAGGTCTAGAAGTAACCTTATTTGCACTTAGATAAAATTCAACATCATTTTTTAATCCTTCAAAAGGATATTGGAAGGAGTTTGGGGAAGAGTTCTTTAAATAGTATTCCTCATCGTTAAAGTGAATTGCTACATTTTCTGGAACTAGTTTTCCCATAGTTTTTACATCCAGATTAAAATCTTTGCCTTCTTCAACAATCAAATCACCTTCATTTATTAAAAAAGTGAATGGTGCTGGTGGTTCATACGCCGTGTTATAATGTACAACGCGGGTATAGCTTTCAGAAAAAATAGAAGAATTACCAGTAAAAAGAATCACGAGGATCAATAAAATTGGAAAGGCAGCATATTTTAGATATCTAAGACTTGCGTTAAAATTTACAGCTGTCTTAAAAGGAACAGGGCTAAGTTCCTTAGACTTTTGAGAAATGCTCGCAAGCAGTAAATCAGATTGCTGAGATGAGTTTTGTAGCTGAAGCACATTCAGCAATTTATCATTCACTTCAGGGAAATGTTTCCCAATAAGAATAGAAGCATCTGTGAGACCCAAACCTTTAGATAACTTGAAGAGTTTTGTTATAGGCCAAAGTATAAATCTAAAAAAGAGAATACCTGTAATAAGAATGAAAACCCAAAACAACAAACTTCTATAAGGAGGAGAAAGCCAGAAAAAGTATTCTATAAGTAAAATAACAATGCTATATAACACCCAAACAGAGAAGAACAAAATGCTGCCTTTCAACAATTCATTAAGGTAATAACGCCTAATAAATGCTGTGAGTTTTTGTTTTATAATATCAAATTCCACCATGTGTACTCCCCTACTTTTCCTTCACTTAAAACTACAAATTTCATTTTACTTATTCTAAGTGGGTTTAAAACATCTTCATTTTCTAAAAGCTATAAACAGGACAGTCTTAAATTGATGGGTTTTCCATTAAGAATCTATTATCTTTGCGGCTAAAATTACAATTTTATGTCTGCTAAAGTACGAGTTCGTTTTGCGCCAAGTCCAACAGGACCTTTACACATTGGAGGAGTAAGAACAGCCTTATATAATTATTTATTTGCTAAGAAACATGAAGGAGATTTTCTTTTGCGTATTGAAGACACAGATCAAAATAGATTTGTAGAAGGTGCAGAGCAATATATAATTGAAGCTTTAAACTGGTGTGGGATCCCTTTTGATGAAGGACCGGGAAAAGATGGTGGATTTGGACCTTATAGACAGAGTGAAAGAGCACACTTATATAAGGAATATGCCGAAAAATTAATTTCTAGTGGAGATGCTTATTATGCTTTTGATTCTCCAGAAGCTTTAGATGCACATAGAAAAGATCATGAAGAAAAAGGAAAAACATTTATATACAACTGGCATAATAGATTAAAATTACAGAACTCTCTGGCGCTCTCTTCTGAAGAAGTTCAGCAAAGATTAGATGCCAATGAAAATTATGTGATTAGATTTAATACCCCAATTTCTGAAACTTTACATCTTACCGATGAGATTCGTGGAAATATGGAAGTTGACTCCAGTATTTTAGATGATAAAGTTCTTTTTAAGAGCGATGGTTTACCAACTTATCACCTTGCTAACATAGTAGATGATCATTTGATGGAAATCACCCATGTAATTCGTGGGGAAGAATGGTTGCCATCTTTAGCTTTGCATTATCTGCTTTATCGTGCATTTAATTGGGATGCACCAAAATTCGCTCATTTACCTCTTATACTAAAACCTCAGGGTAAAGGTAAATTAAGCAAAAGAGATGGAGATAAAATGGGCTTTCCTGTATTTCCATTAGAATGGAAAGATCCAAAATCTGGTGAAATTTCTTCAGGATATAGAGAAGAAAATTACGACCCTAAAGCAGTAGTTAATATGTTGAGCTTTTTGGGATGGAATCCAGGTACAGAGCAAGAATTTTTTGAATTAGACGAATTAATTACAGCTTTTGAGATCTCCAGAGTTCATAAATCTGGTGCTAAATTTGATCCAGAAAAAACAAAATGGTTCCAAGCCCATTACCTTCAAAAAACAGAGGATATTGAGTTGGCTTCAAAATTCATGAAGATATTGGAAAGTAAGGGTGTTTCAGCGAATATAGATTATACAACTTCTGTAATTACTCTCTTAAAAGAACGAGCAGTTTTTGTGACAGATTTTTGGGAATTAGGCAGTTATTTCTTCGTAGCTCCTTCTTCTTATGATGAAAAAGCTTTGAAAAAGGCATGGAAAGAAGATACTCCTGAAATCATAGAAAAACTGATTCAAATTGTCACTGAAACATCAGATTTTAATAAAGACAATGTTCAAGATAACATTAAGGGATGGATCACTGCAAACGAAATAGGTTTTGGAAAGGTGATGCAACCTTTTAGACTTGCTTTAGTTGGATCTTTACAGGGACCAGATGTATTTGAGATTTCAGCATCTATAGGTAAGGAAGAAACTATTAAAAGATTACAATCTCTTCTAGCTAAACAATAAGCTTTTTAAAAATAGTATACGATTCCTGCTGTAGCCATTCCTAGATGACCTTCTAGATTTGCTGCGCGGGAATCTTTATTTTGAAGATCTCCGTCACTTAAATTCTTAAGAAAATTGGTTAGCCCATATTGGTATTGTACCCAAAATTTCACGTCTGCAATCCCCGCAGATAAACCAGCAGCTAGATTAAGATTTATTCGGGAAACCTCTTCTAAGTCTTTAGCTGTAAATAGATAATCTTCTACTAAATGATCTTTAAATTGATTATCCACTTCCCACTTACTGTTTATTTGAAGAACTGGCCCCGCTTCTATGCTTAAATGTTCTTTTATGATCTTATGTCCGGCAAATAAATTTAACTGTACTCCAGTAGTTTTAAAATCAATATTTTCAAATTTATTACTGTTTAGAGCATGCCCCATGATACCGGTCTTCATAGAGTAAAAATTAACTCCGTATACAACTAAAAAATTATTGTAAACATTGGCGCGTGTTGTTAAACCTGCCATAAAACCAGTGTTCTTGGTAGTATTAAATTGATCACTATCTATCCCACCATGAGTAACTCCAGCTTGCACTCCTAACCTATTATAAGTATCTCCGTTATAATTACGTCTTTGGGCAGCTAGTGGATTAAAAAGGGAACAAATAAAGATGAACAAAAATGTATATAAATAACGCATGATAAATAACTTTAAGGGTAAATGTAGCCTAAATATTGCTATCTTAAACTTTCAAAATTTATATAAACTATATGATAGCAACAGTTTTAATCCCCATTTTAGTCGTCTTCGGCTTAATAATTCTCTTTACCGGTATCTTTACCGTCAAACAACAAACAGCAGCCGTATTAGAGCGATTCGGAAAGTATAGAACCATCAGACATTCTGGATTGCAATTTAAAATACCTATTATAGACCAGATAGCTGGAAGAATTAATTTGAAGGTTCAGCAATTGGATGTTCTTGTAGAAACTAAAACGAAAGATGATGTTTTTGTTAAATTGAAGATTTCTGTACAGTTTCAGGTAATAAAAACAAATGTGTACGATGCCTTTTATAAATTGGAAAGTCCACATGATCAAATTACCTCTTACGTTTTTGATGTAGTTCGTGCTGAAGTTCCAAAAATGAAATTAGATGATGTCTTTGAAAGAAAAGATGATGTAGCTATTGCAGTGAAAAGAGAGCTAAATCAGGCAATGTCTGATTATGGATATGATATTATTAAAACCTTGGTAACAGATATAGACCCAGATTCTCAAGTAAAGTCTGCAATGAACCGAATTAACGCTGCAGAGAGAGAGAAAGTTGCTGCAGAGTATGTTGCAGAAGCAGAACGTATAAAAATCGTTGCTAAGGCACGTGCAGAAGCTGAGAGCAAACGTCTACAAGGTCAGGGTATTGCAGATCAACGACGTGAGATCGCAAGAGGACTAGAGGAAAGTGTAGATGTGTTAAATAATGTTGGAATAAACTCTCAAGAAGCCTCCGCATTAATTGTGGTAACTCAGCATTATGATACGCTACAATCTATTGGTGAACACACTAATAGTAATTTAATATTATTACCAAATTCTCCACAAGCTGGAAGTGATATGCTTAATAATATGATCGCTTCATTTACTGCATCCAACCAGATTGGCGAAGCGATGAAAGAAAAGAATGCTAAGATCTTAGCAGCTAAACCCAAGCCTAAAAGAAGAAGAGAAACACCAGATAGCGAAGAAGAAACCGAATAAAAATATATTTAAATAAAAAGGCGGATGCTCATTAGAACATCCGCCTTTATTATTTACTTCTGAAATTATCTTGAGGTAACTACCTTCTTAACTCCAAATATTTTTGATACTGCTTTTAAAACAAATGCTTTTTGCGCAATAGAGCCTATCACTCCTCCAATTAAAGATATTGGGGATAGACTTTCTTTCGTATGCTCAATACTCAATCGTATCTCTTCTTTATCAATCTGATTTTGAAGTTTCAATATCTTCAAATCCCGATCTATTTCTTCAAATGAACTATACTCTTTCATAAAAATTATTTAGTCGTTAAAGAAGGTTCTGGAAGATTTGATCAAAATGATTTTCTCTATATGTTTTTTTCCGAAGAACCATATAATTAGGAATATCAAAAGATAAAATGCGCCAACTATAAAGAACCCTGCGCTAGGAACTCCTATGGCGTTACTTATTCCTAATGCAACTGCAATAGAAACAAAGAAAAGAGCGATAAGACAAATAAAACCAAGCAACATCATATTCACCATAGAGATCACCCCTTTAATGATTTTTTTATAAAGATCAAGTTTATAATACTCGGTACTGCTCTTGGCTAGATCGCGAACATTGTCATTAAGATCATTTATGCTGTTGGTTAGTTTTTCAAATGCCATAGGCTTATACTACTGCTTTATTAGCTGATGTTGAAGCTTGTTCTACCTTAACGTCTTTTTGCAATTTTGCATTCTGCATTCTTAAGTCTTCCAATTTAGATTCTAATGCAGATAAAATATCGTCTGCTTTAAAACTTGCTGAAGATAAAGTAGATTCCAAACGAGATTCAAAATCAATTTTAGCTTGTTTTGCTTTAGAAGAAAGATTAGAACTTGTCTCCTTATATTTTTTATTGAATTTATCTTGAGCTTTTTTAGCGTCTTTATTCAATTTATTTCTAGTCTTTTCTCCACTATCTGGAGCATATAACAATCCAACTGCTGCTCCTATTGCAGCCCCTGTTACTAAAGCTAAAAGTGTATTTCCTGTATTTGCCATGATTTTTTGTTTTATATAATTAATTCCACAAATTTAAGTTAAACCACAAGACATTCCTGTTAATAACCGGTTAATATGTAAACTTGCTTTATTAAAGTATTCTTAAAGGAATAAGTATAAAACAATGTATTAACTAAGTTTTTCCCAAGAATCTCTTAAGGTAACTGTTCTATTAAAGATAAGATTTTCCTTTGTACTTTCTTTATCTATACAAAAATATCCTATTCTTTGAAATTGAAATTTATCTGCGACACTTGCATCTTTTAAACTTGGTTCCACGTACCCAGTGATCACCTGGAGTGAATCTGGATTTATAAATTCCATGAAATCCTTTTCCTTATCGCTATCTGGGGCTGCAACTGTAAATAAACGATCGTAAAGCCTTATTTCAGCTTTTATAGCGTGAGGTATAGAAACCCAGTGTAAAGTTCCTTTAACCTTACGTAAAGACTCCTCGGTACCGCTCCCACTTTTACTCTTAGGATCGTATGTACAGTGAATTTCTAGAATATTACCTGCTTCATCTTTTACAACACTTTCCCCTTTTATAATATAAGCACTTTTTAAACGCACTTCTTTTCCAAGAGTTAATCTAAAGAATTTTCTATTTGCCTCTTCCTTAAAATCTTCACGTTCTATATAAAGTTCTTTTGAAAATGGTATTTTTCGAGTTCCTGCATTTTCATCTTCAGGATTATTCTCTGTCTCTAACCATTCTTCGCCTTCTTCGTAATTTGTTATTACAAGCTTTACAGGATCTAGCACACCCATTACACGGGGAGCAATTTTATTAAGATCCTCACGAATACAAAATTCTAAAAGTGATACATCTATAATATTCTCTCTTTTAGCGATCCCAATAGTATCTGCAAATTTTCTGATGGAAGTTGGAGTATAACCTCTTCTTCTAAAACCAGAGATCGTAGGCATTCTAGGATCATCCCAAGAGTTTACCGTCTTATTCTCTACCAATTGTAACAACTTTCGTTTACTAACAATAGTATGACTTAGGTTTCTTCTTGCAAACTCTCTTTGCTTAGGAATAAAATCTTCTTCCTTGCTAATCTTACTTATAAACCAATTATAAAGCTCACGGTGTGGTAGAAATTCTAAAGTACAGAAAGAGTGAGATACACTTTCTATAAAATCGCTTTCCCCATGTGCCCAATCGTACATAGGATAGATCTTCCAAGCATCTCCAGTTCTATGGTGCTTTTTATGTAAACTTCTATACATAACAGGATCTCTCATGATCATGTTAGAAGAAGTCATATCTATTTTTGCTCTTAAAACATGAGCTCCCTCTGGAGTTTCCCCATTTTTCATCTTCTCAAAAAGTTCCACATTTTCTGAAACAGATCTGTTTCTATATGGACTTTCTGTTCCTGGTACGGTTGGAGTTCCCTTTTGATCTGCGATCTCTGCGGAAGTCTGACTATCTACATAAGCATTTCCAGACTTAATAAGATCTACAGCCCAATCATATAATTGTTGGAAATAATCTGAAGCATAACACTCCTTATCCCATTTAAAACCCAACCATACAACATCTTCCTTTATAGCATCTACATACTCCTGCTCTTCTTTTGTAGGATTTGTATCGTCAAATCTTAAATTCACAGGGGCATTATATCGTTCTCCTAAACCAAAATTTAAACAAATGGAAGACGCATGGCCAATATGGAGATATCCATTAGGTTCTGGAGGGAATCTAAATTTAAGATCTTGTTCGGTATAAGAGCCTTTTAAATCTTCTTCTATAATTTGCTCAATAAAATTGAGTGATTTTTTTACTTCAGACATAGTTCAATTTCAAAATATCCCGCAAAGTTATCAAAAATTACCACGGAAAATCCATAATCTATAGGTTAAGGATATTTATTAAACATGATATGATGTTTAAATTCAGCAATAAGATCAAATTAATAGCCTAAAGTTGAATTTTCTTAATAAATACTCCATTATACCGGCTGCAGTTTTACCTTTGTAAAAAAATATTTTGGGTAAAATAACTTTAAAAAACATCAAGGTTTTCTCCTATCATGGATGCCTAGATGAAGAGGGAAAAATAGGTAGCGATTACCGGGTAGATCTTATGGTAAAAGGCAATTTATCTCACTCTGCAAAGACAGATTCTTTAAGTGATACAATAGACTATGTACATCTAAATAAGATCGTTAAGGAAGAAATGGCAATACGAACAAAGTTATTGGAAACAGTAGCAGATAGAATTTTAAATAGGATCTTTAAGGAGTTGGAATTAGTAGAAAAGGCACGTGTAGAAGTATCCAAGATAAACCCTCCAATTGGTGGTGATGTTGGAATGGTAACTGTTTCCAGTACTAAATCCAGATAGAAACTTGTTTGTGAACAGATATTTTTTATTACATTTGCCAACCTAAATTAATGGCATCGTGGCCGAGTGGCTAGGCAGAGCTCTGCAAAAGCTCGTACAGCGGTTCGAATCCGCTCGATGCCTCCAAAAGCTTCCCTAACGGGAAGCTTTTTTTATGGAGTTTATTCAGAAAAATTACTTCAGAAAAGAGTTAGACATACTTAACTCTTAATTTCCTCACTTTTATTGAGGTCAAAAACCACGTTTCCTGGCTCTAAGATCTCTATTTGGTCTTGTAAACGTTCAATCTTTTTAGGAAAAATCCCTCTTGTAATTAAGATCCCACCAAAGATCACCATTAGCATACTAATCCCTCTTTTCATCTTGAATATACGGCCAGGTGTAAGTTTTCTATTTAATTTTTTAGCAAGAATAATTTTAAATATATCTATAAAAAGATAAGTACCTAACACTGTAGAGAAGAATACGGTAATACGGTTAGGTTCCATATCTAAGGTAGGTCCAAACACAATTATAAGTCCCAGCCAAAAGCCTAGAACTCCAATGTTTATAAAGTTTAAAAGAAATCCTTTTGCCGCTAGTCCAAAGTAGTCGCTTCTACTAAGCTTCCTTAACTCTGGCGAGTCATCTTCAACTTGAATAGATCTTTTTGTTTGAATAAAAGACATTATTCCATAAGTACTCAAGATCATCCCTCCAAAAATAAATAATCCCGGATCGTCTTTTAGGCTACTTAAAAGCTTAGAAGTACTTAAATATGCTATTAAAAGAAAAACAACATCTGCCAGAATAACACCTATATCAAATGAAATAGCTGCCCTAAATCCCTTTAATGCCGCAGTTTCCAACAACACAAAAAAAACTGGACCTAATAAGAATGCCAAAAAGATTCCCATTGGTATTGCAGCCAAAATATCTTGCACCATAAAACTATTAGATTTTCACGAAGATAAGTTTCTAATTTATCTTCTTAATCGTTCCGCCAAAAGTGGTACTTTCATCTATCTTTTCAGGATTTCCATATATATAAATGGTTCCTCCTGCTCTTACTTTTGCATTTACATATGCTTTAGAGAATATGCTTGCAGTTCCGCCGCCAGCAATACTCACCTCAATATCGGATCCTATAAGATTTTCACCTTTAAAATCACCCGCAGCTTTAACATCTATATCCTGTTTTGTCGCAGTACCAATTATAAATAGATTTCCACCAGTTACCACACTAGCATATAGATTTTCTACCTCTATATTTGCTTTCACATCTGCCCCTTCCTGAACTCTTATTTTAAACATAGGTTGAACAATTTTACCACAGATATCGATCTTGGCATTTTGTTTCGCTTCAACCTTTAATAACTGCTTATAGTAGATATTTACAATGGTATTATCTTCGTTCCATAGATGATTCAAATCTACACTTATCTTTAAAACTCCATTCTTTACTTTAAGATTTACATCTTCTCTACTACTACCAGTAATAACGGCCTTATTCTCCTCTGCATGAGTGAAATTTACTTTAAGACCTTTGGTGATCTCCGCTTCGGTAAAATTATCTAACTCTACTGTTATTTCCTGTGCATAACTTAAAGAAGCACAGGATAATAACATTAATAAAATATATTTTTTCATCACTAATACTATTAATTAGTTTGTTCTTTCTTTCCAATTAAATTGAAGTCCAAATGTCTCTTCACAAGATCTGCATTCTTAACAGATATGTAAACTTCATCTCCTAATTGGTACATGTTCTTAGTTTTTCTACCAACTATTGCATATTGCTCTTCATCAAAATCATAATGATCATCTCTAATGTCTCTAAGACGAACCATTCCTTCACATTTATTGGATATAATTTCAACATAGATACCCCATTCAGTAACCCCAGAAATAACTCCTAAAAATTCCTCATCTTCATGATCTAACATAAACTTCACTTGCATGAATTTTATAGAATCGCGTTCTGCATTAGTCGCTAAACTTTCCATTTCACTACTATGATGACATTTTTCTTCATATTCCTCTTCTTTTGCTGAAGGTTTATCATCCAGATAATTTTGCAATAATCTGTGCGTCATAACATCTGGATATCTTCTAATAGGCGAAGTAAAATGAGAATAATAGTCGAAAGATAATCCGTAATGTCCTATATTCTTAGTGCTATAATAGGCCTTACTCATTGTTCTAATAGTAAGAGTATCTACTAAATTTTGCTCTTTTGTTCCTTGAACGTCACTTAAAAGCGCATTTAAAGAGGAGGAAATAGAGGATTTGTCTTTTAAGTTGATCTTGTATCCAAATTTAGCAATAACCGTTTGTAGGGTACTTAATTTAGAATCGTCTGGCTCGTCATGACATCTATACACAAAAGTCTTCTTTGGAGTTTGTTTTCCAATAAATTGTGCCACCCTTTTATTTGCAAGCAACATAAATTCTTCAATCAACTTATTGGCCTCTTCAGAAGTTTTAAAAAATACTCCAACAGGTTCGTTTTGCTCATTTAAATTGAATTTCACTTCAACTTTATCAAAAGAAATAGCACCTTCAGCCATACGTCTTACCCGCATTTGCTTAGCAAGATCGTTAAGAGTAACAACCGCATCTACAATATTTTCTTCAACATTATATCCATTTTCACGTATAGAAATCTCTGCTGGAATCGTTCCTTTCTCAGTTTCAATAATATGCTGAGCCTCTTCATAGGCAAAACGCTCATCCGAAAGAGTTACAGTTCTACCAAACCATTCTGTGATTACATGCCCTTTTCCATCAATTTCAAATAAGGCTGAAAAAGTGTATTTTTCCTCATTCGGTCTCAAAGAACATGCATTATTAGATAAAACTTCTGGTAACATAGGTACTACCCTATCAACTAAATATACAGAGGTTGCTCTTTCATAAGCTTCATCGTCCAGAATTGTTCCCGGTTTTAAATAATGAGATACATCTGCAATATGAATTCCTATTTCGAAATTCCCATTTTCCATCTTTTTAAAACTCAAGGCATCATCAAAATCCTTTGCATCCTTAGGATCTATTGTAAACGTTAAGGTTTCACGAAGATCTCTACGTTTTTTTATCTCATCTTCCTGAATTGAGGTATCGATATTATTTGCAAAATCTTCAATTTCTTTCGGAAATTCGTGAGGCAATCCATATTGAGCAAGAATTGCATGCATTTCTGTATGATGTTCTCCTGGCTTCCCTAAAACTTCTTTTATGCTCCCAAAAGGTGAATCTGCCTTTTCTGGCCATTCTTCCATAGTCACCACAACTTTATCTCCGTCCTGAGCATCCAGCATTTTATTCTTCTGAACAAAAATATCTGTATACATTTTAGGATCTTGTATGGCAACAAATCCAAAGTTTGGTTGCATTTGTAAAACTCCTACAAATTCAGTTTTTTTCCTTTTAATGATCTTTACGATCTCTCCTTCAGATTTTCTCTTATTTCTCTTATTGTAAATATATACTTCAACTTCATCCCCATTTAATGCCTTATTTAAAGCATTAGCAGGAATAAAAATATCCTCTTCCATATCGTCAACTACAACATATCCAAAGCCTTTGGTTGTCATATCAAGTTTACCTTGATAATATTCTGGATTTCCACCCATTTTAAACTTACCAAGTGTTTCTTCTACAATCTGCTTTTTAGCCGTTAACTGTGCCAAATTTCTAATTATCTGATTCCTAGAACTAGCATCTGTAAGATCTAATTTTGCAGCAATTTGTTTGTAGTTAAAGCTTGTGCTTGGGGATTTTCTTAATATATCTAGAATGCTTTTGGAAAGACTTCCTTCATTCCTAGATTTTGACCCTTTATTCTTTTTATTCATAAATCTTAATAAGCTATAAAATTACAGCTAAAATGTGACTTTAAAATAATCTATTAATAAAGTTTTGTTAAGCCTCTAATTACAAGCTATTAAAGAGTTCTTTTTAACTTGTTTTGATAATCAGATACTTAAGAATCACAAAATCTTAAAAATAATTTTTATTTTCTTAAAGTTTTCTTAATTTTAAAGTAACATCTCTTTCATAATTTCCCCACAAATTTGTAAGAAAAAGTGATTTTAATGAATAAGTCTACTAAAATCTCGCTTTTATTCTATCTCATATTTCTCTTGGGAATTTTAGGAGTATTTTCTATTGTGAGTAAATCTCTAAATAAAAAAAGTCATGTAGATTTTCATTCTTCCTCGAAAATTATTTCTGAAAGTCTAATCTAGACTATTAACTAGAAATCAAATACTTATAGTTTTTTTACTTATTTCTATTAGTTATATATTAAACATAAATACCTTATTTACAGATTATTAATAACATTTTATCCTTTTTTTAAAATTAAATTCTATTAAATAGCTTCTAAAAATTTCGAATAATACTTTAGAGAAGAGCTTTAAAACTGAAGTTATAAACACTTATATTATATTTATCTTTTTTCTTCTTTTTAAAAAATTAAAACTGTTGGTTATTATAGCTTGTTAACTTCTAGCATAACTTTTTTAAATAAAAATAGGTTTTTGAGATACAAACAATTTAGATTGACTTATTAACAGCTTAATATTTTTATAAGGATCTGATACTCTTGTTATTTTAAGATTTACTTAACAATCGTGAATAAATATATGTTAATAGAAATCCTTGAAAACTATATCACTTTTCGTTGTTCACAATCTACAATTTGATGCTCATAACTTCCCTAGAAATTCTATACTTATAATTAGGAGAATTGGAATTTATATCGCTATTCTAAATTCTAAGTTAGAAAGCAAATTATCTTGTTATTTTCTAGCATATTGTTATTCACATTTTATCAAAAATCTTAACCCCTTAAAAACAGGACATTTAGAAATAGTAATTAACAATGGATATTATAATAGTTAACAAGCCATTTTCTACCTTTGTTCAACCTTAAAAACAAACTTATGAAAATAGCAATTGGAAATGATCACGCTGGAACTGAATACAAAGAAGCTATAGTTGCCTTCCTGGAATCTAAAGGAATAGCAGTTATTAACTATGGTACTAATAGTGAAAATAGCGTGGATTATCCAGATTTTGTACATCCAGTAGCAAGCGATGTAGAAGGAAATAAGGTAGATCTAGGAATTATTATTTGTGGTAGCGGTAACGGAGCTTCTATGACTGCAAATAAGCATCAAGGAGTTCGTTGTGCTTTATGTTGGACAGGAGAGATCACAAAACTAGCTAGACAACATAACAATGCAAATATTTTAAGTATTCCTGCCAGATTTGTATCTCAAACACAAGCCGTGGATATGGTAGATATATTTCTAAAAACTGAATTTGAAGGTGGTCGTCATCAAAATAGAATAGATAAAATCCCCGCTAAATAATTTATGGGACATGATCATGATCATAGCCAGAATGTAAGTGGTAAAAATCTTTTATTTTCTATATTTTTAAATATAGGTATTACCCTTGCTCAGGTAATTGGTGGTTTGTTAAGTGGAAGTTTGGCATTACTATCAGATGCACTTCATAATTTTAGTGATGTACTGTCTCTATTAGTTAGTTATATAGCTAATATTCTTTCTAAAAGAGATGCCTCTTTAAAACACACTTTTGGATATAAAAGGGCAGAAATTGTTGCTGCGTTTGTAAATGCCTCTACCCTAATTGTGGTTGCTGTAATTCTAATCATTGAGGCAGTACAAAGATTTCAGAATCCAGAGACTATTAACTCCAATCTTGTTATCTGGTTGTCTCTTTTAGCTATTGCAGGAAATGGTTTAAGTGTTCTGCTTTTAAAAAAAGATAGTAAAGCTAACCTCAATATGCGTTCTGCATATTTACACTTGTTAACAGATATGATGGCTTCTGTTGCAGTCTTATTTGGAGGTTTATTAATGAAATATTATCAACTATTCTGGGTAGATAGCATACTTACATTAGCTATTGCCATTTATCTCATTATTGTTGGATTAGATCTGCTAAAATCGGCTACCAAGGTGCTTATGCTCTTTACGCCAAGCGATCTTGCTTTGGAAGATATAGCTGAAAAGATCACTACTATTTCACAAGTTAAAAATGTTCATCACCTACATGTTTGGCAATTAAATGAAACAGAAATTCATTTGGAAGCACATATAGATTTTACTGAAGATATATCACTTTCAAAATTTGATAAGATCTTGTCTGAAATTGAAGAACTACTGTATCATTCCTACGGAATTAATCATGTGAATATTCAACCAGAACTTGGTAGGTGTGACAATAAAGATCTAATTGCTCAGGATTAAAAAATAAATTATGCAAATTAAAGTAAAGACATTTCAAGAGTTAAACCTGGACGAATTATATGAAATTTTAGCTCTTAGGTCTGAAGTTTTTGTGGTAGAACAAGATTGTGTATATCAAGATATTGATGGAAAAGACCAAAAAGCCCTGCATATTTCAGGATATAAAGACGATAAATTAGTTGCCTACACCAGATGTTTTAATAAAGGATTATATTTTGAAGAAGCTTCTATAGGTAGGGTTATAGTTAAAGGGGATCAAAGAAAATATGGTTTTGGGCATGATATTCTAGAGGCCTCCATTAAAGAAATTGAAACCAAATTTTCTACTAAAACAATTAAATTGTCAGCTCAAAAATACCTAACTAGATTTTACGAAAGTCATGGTTTTAAACAAATTGGAGAAGGATATTTAGAAGATGGAATACCACATATTGCAATGATCAAGGATTAGTTATTTTAATATTCCTTGGTATCTTGTTGTATTATTTAAAATCTCTTGAGCTTCAGCTATTTCTGGATTTTCAAGAATGTAATGCTGATATAATCCTTCTTGAAAAAAATATCGTTTAATAATTTCATCTGTTAATAAAGTAGTGATCTCTGCTTTCTTAATATCTAGATCTGCTTTTTTAGCAATTTTAATTTCAGCTAAAGTCTGTTTATAATTATCTAATATATCTGCACTAAAGCCTTCTTCTTCTGCAGTAAAAAGTGCTTCTTCTAAATCTTTTTCAGTTCTAGTTTGATAGCTAAAATCGCTTTTATTTAAATATGTTTTAAAGGAATTATAATCCTCCTCTGTAAATTTAAAAGCTTGTGGACTTTCGAGCTTATGAGAATAATAATATTGGGTAGCAAAGTCAAAAATAGCATTGTTAGCTAGCAACGCATTAGTAACTGCACTAAATTCTGAAGTTTCTAAAGTGATGTCTGGTAGTACTCCTCCTCCATCAAAAACGCTTCTTCCATTCTTGGTTTTAAATTCGTTATAATCCTCCATTTTAGTACGAATAGCTTTGCCATCTTTATCACGCTCTCTATAATTTAAGGCTTGAATGCAGCGACCGCTTGGTGTGTAATACCTAGAAATAGTGAGTTTTAATTGAGTGCCGTAGGCTAACTCCTTTGGGCGTTGTACAAGTCCTTTTCCAAAACTTCTGGCACCTACGATAACACCTCTATCTAGATCTTGAATAGAACCCGCAACAATTTCACTAGCTGAAGCACTGCGCCCGTTTATAATGACCACCAACGGAATCTTGGTGTTTATTGGTTCTTTCTGTGTAAAATACTCTCGGTTGTACTTTTCTATTACAGATTTAGTAGTGGTTATTAATTGGCCTTTATCTAAAAAGATATTACTAACATTAATGGCTTCACTAAGCAAGCCTCCAGGATTTCCACGAAGATCTAAAATTATTTTTGTTGCTCCTTTAGCCTCAAGATCTTTTAATGCTTTAATAGTTTCTGAAGAGGCATTTTCATTGAATCTCGACAATACAATATACCCCGTATTATCAGGTAACAATTCATAAAAAGGAACAGCTTTTAAAGTAACCAAGCCTCTAGTTAAGGTAGTAGATAGTTTTTTTCCTTGTCTTAAATAAGTAAGTGATATTTGTGAATTTGGAGCGCCATTAAGCAAATCTGAAGCATTATCTGTAAAATCGGCTACAGAGAGTCCGCCAATCTCTGTTATTTCGTCTCCGGGCTTTAAACCCGCTTTATCCGCAGGAAAATCTTTATATGTTTCAACAATCACAAAGCTGTTTTTCTGAATTCTTACGGAAGCACCAATTCCTTGATATTCTCCGGCAGTGTTCATTCTTGCAGCTTCTACATCTTGTTCGTTATAGTAATTGGTATAAGGATCCAGATCTTCTAACATTGCTTTAATAGCAGTATCCATGAGCTCTGCAGGATTGGTTTCATCTACATAATTCATATTAAGTTCCTTAAAAAGTGTAGTGAATATTTCTAATTGTTTCGCTATTTCAAAAAAATCGGTTCTAAATGAGCTAGCTCCAATAAAGAGGATACCGGCAATAAATACTACTGAAATTCTTTTAACGATCCTGTTTTTCATGAGCCAATTCCTTTTCTTTTAATTTCTTCAAAAGCAGAATAATGCAATCTGAGATCTCTTGAATATCATAATTTTTACGCGCTGTAAATATGAACATTAACGCGTATTTATGGTTTAAGTTGCTTTCTACAAGATACTTATTTTTCCTGAAAGCCTCACGCATGAGCCTTTTCAAATAATTGCGATGCACAGCTTTCTTAAAATTCCTTTTAGGAACTGAAACCCCAGTTTTACAAGTGGTGATATCTGGGTTTTTAATTGGATGGTAGAGTAGTTTAATGGGAAACTGTTTAATGGAATTTCCTTCCGTAAATAGGATATCTATTAAAATTTTGCTTTTCAGTTTCTCTGATGCAGGAAAGGTTTCACTCATTATTACCAGTTGATTTGGCTAAATTAAAAAAATCCGCTTTGGGAATTCCCAAAACGGATTTTCTTTTGAATACAAAGCTTAAAATAGTTTAGGAAAACTACTCCACTTCTACTGTAACAGCTTTGTTTAATTCATTATTCTCTCTATTGATATCTGCCATTAACCCAGCAGGATCTATTTGCACATTAGAAATTGTGCTTTTTGGCTTAGCTATACTTAATTTATAAGTTGGATATGCCCAAGCCCAGTCTTTGGCAACTGTTCTTTCCATTTCTCCTTCAGCTGGTTTATTCCAACGCATCATTTGTAATGGAATATATATCATTTCTGAGGTTCCATCAGTATAAGTTACCTTCACATCTAATGGCATTGGCATTAAACCTATACGTTCAAGATTCACATCTGTAGTTTCGCCTTCTTCAGTAAGACCAGTAACTGCATAATCTATTGTATTTGTAGTTTGTGTCCAATCTATTAAATACCAGTCTAGTTCTGCTCCAGAAACTTTTTCAGCAATTCTAATAAAATCATTTGGAGTAGGATGTTTAAATTTCCAAACATCATAATATCTATTTAAGGTTTTCTGAAGATTTTCTTGACCAATTATATAACCTAATTGAGCTAAGAAAACAGAACCTTTTGTATAAGCTGCCGCTCCATAAGCACCATTAAGATTATATCTATCTGCATGTGTACTTTGTGGTTGCTCTACTCCAGATTTTGCCAAACCAACATATCCTCTAAAAGATCCAGCAAAAACATTCTCTTTTTTAGAATCACTTATCTCATTTTCTGCTAAAGTTGAAATGTAAGAGGTAAATCCTTCATCCATCCATTCATTCACGCTTTCATTGGTTGCCATTAAATGCTGAAACCAAGCATGTGCCATTTCATGTGCAGTAACTCCCACTAAACTTCCAAAGCTACGTTTTCCAGTAATTAAGGTAGCCATAGCATATTCCATTCCACCATCTCCACCTTGGATCACAGAATACTGCTCCCATGGATAAGCCCCGATATGTTCGTTGAAAAACATCAATAATTCTTCAGTTTTAGGCTGAAGATTCTTCCAGTTTTCTTTAATCTCAGGAGTGTTTTTGTAAAAGAAGTGCAAAACAGTTCCATCTGCAGCGGTTCTTTTATCATGAACAAATTCTGGATCTGCAGCCCAAGCGAAATCGTGTACCATTGGTGCTACAAAATGCCAAGTTAGCTTTTCCCCTTTTGCTTGTTTTACTTTAGTTCCTTCTGCTTCATAACCATATCCAATTTCTTGTGGGTTTTGCAAGTATCCAGTACCACCAATCACAAATTTCTTGTCTATAGAAATTTTTACATCAAAATCTCCCCAAACTCCGTGAAATTCACGACCTATATAAGGATCTGCATGCCAACCTTGGAAATCATATTCTGCCATTTTAGGATACCATTGCGTCATAGAAAGCGCAACTCCTTCTGCATTATTTCTACCAGATCTTCTAATTTGCTGAGGCACTTGTCCTTTAAAATCCATTTTAAAAGTTGCTTTCTTCCCAGGTAAAAGTGGTTTACTAAGTTCCACTTCTAATACAGTTCCAACCTCTTCAAAAGAAAGATTAGCTCCATCTTGGGTTAAGGAATTCACTTTTAAATATCCTTGTTCTGCTTCGGTTAATTTAGAGATTCGGTCCCCAACTCTGCTATCTGGATCTTTAATGGTTCTTGATCTAACATCCATTTCGCTTCCCGGCTGAAAAGCATTAAAGAATAAATGATAAAACACACGATTTAAAGTATCTGGAGAATTGTTGGTATATACCAATTCTTGCTTTCCGGTATATTGGTAATTCTTTACATTCATATCCACTTCCATCTTATAGTCAACATTTTGTTGCCAATAAGAAGTGCTGTTTTGAGCTTGTGCCCAAATGCTTGTAAAAATTGTTATTACTAAAAATATTCTCTTCATAATTTGTTATTTAGATTCTCTTTCTGCTAAAATAAGCGCATTATATAAATTTACCATCTTCCCAGAAACAGAAAGTTCTGTAAACTTTTTGTTCATAGTATTTTCACTAACCACAACCGATGCTTTTGTAGACACACCACTGTTCATTATAATGTTCTTAACCTGGGCAGCGGTTAATTTTGGATACTGAGAACGGATAATTGCAGCTACTCCAGCTACTGCAGGTGCTGCCATAGAAGTTCCTTGTAAAAATTCGTAAGTATTATTTGGAGTTGTAGACCAGATCTTAGTTCCAGGAGCAAAAACATCTACATTCGTTTTTCCGAAGTTAGAAAAACCTGCAACTAAACCAGAACCATACTCATAATTTAAAGCTCCCACGGTTAATACGTTATCAACAATTTCAGTTGAATTTTGTGGAGTTTGATCGTTTGGATATACCATTTTAGTGTCTAGATCCAACCCTTCGTTTCCAGCTGCATTTACAATTAAAACATCTTTAGAAGCGGCATATTTTAAGGCGTCTATCACAAATTCAGGATTTGGAGAAAAGTATTTACCAAAACTGGTATTAATAACTTTTGCACCATTATCTACTGCATAACGAATTCCTAAGGCAATGTCTTTATCATATTCATCTCCATCTGGCACAGCGCGCACTACCATTATTTTCACATTATTTGCTACTCCATCTATTCCGATGTTGTTATCTCTTTTTGCAGCGATAATTCCGGCAACATGAGTCCCGTGTTTTACATCTTCTTTATCTTTTGTTGGTCCAGACACTTTATTATTTCCATATTTATTGTCTTTAATATCGTAAGGATCGTCTCCTACGATTGCTCTACCATCAAGATTTAGATTGAAGTGAGTTTCTAATCTATTTCCAAAATATTCTATCGCATCATTTAATTGAGTTAATGCAGTGGGAATGTTTTCATCTACATTATTCTGAATTTGACCTAACATTGCTTTATACTGTTGCATTTCTGGAGTATCCGCAGTCATTGCAGCTAGTTCTTTCTTGGTATAATCCTCTTTTCCAAGTTTAGCGGAAACTGCTTTATGAGCAGTTGTAAGTTGTTGCTTTATTTGATCGTACTGATTCTTATTTTGAACCGTCTCATTATATTCTTTTTCATATTCAGCTTTCGCGCTAACATACACATCATACCCTGCTTTATCACCAGAGCTTATTGAGCTTGCAGGTTTACCATCGTATTTAGACTTTAATCGTTTATAAATACGGGTATATTCTAGATTTTCCTTTACGGCATCTCCAAGAAAATTCCATCCGTTCACATCATCTATATAACCATTGTTATCATCATCCTTTCCATTATTGGCTACTTCTCCTTTATTGATCCAAACAACGCTTTTTAAATCTTCATGAGCAATATCTACTCCGCTATCCACAACAGCCACGATCACTTGATTTCCAGATTTATTTTTAATGATCTGGTTATATGCCTTGTTTATACTCATTCCTGGGATGGTATCTGTTACCAGATCATATTGTCCCCAGTTTTTTAATTGAATATCTGTTAGGGGTGTTACTTTTAAAGGAATCTCATCTATATTCTCTATTGGTGTAGAGACCAGAACTGGATTTGTTGTACCACAAGCAGAGAATGTTAATGCAATTCCTGCAATAAATAAGGGTTTAAAAAAGGGTATTTTCATATTTGATTTTAGTTAAATAGTTCTTTAAAAGTGAATGTTTTATTTAGTCGCACACCTTTTTCGGTATGTTTTAGGGTAATGATCTCATTGTGAGCATCATGTTCTAGAAAAAGATAAAGTTCCTCATCTGCAGCCTTATTCAGAAAAAGTTCTTTTTCGTTAAGAGTTAGTAGAGGTCTGGTATCATAACCCATTACAAATGGTAAAGGAATATGTCCAGCTGTTGGCAGTAAATCTGCCATAAAAACTAAAGTCTTTCCTTGATATGAGATATGTGGGATCATTTGTTTATCTGTATGTCCATCTGCAAAAAACACACCAAAGCCTAGTTCTTCTGAAATTGTAAAAGTTTTATTAGCCTCTTTTTCAAGGAAATGAAGCCTTCCGCTTTGTTCCATGGGGATGATGTTCTCTTTTAAAAATGAAGCTTTTTCCCTAGCATTGGGCTGAGTTGCCCATAACCAATGATCCTTATTACTCCAAAACCGTGCATTTTTAAAGGCAGGTTCATATCCGGTTCTATCTTTATTCCATTGCACGCTTCCACCACAATGATCAAAATGTAGATGAGTCATAAAAACATCGGTAATATCGTCTCTATGAAACCCGTGCTGTTTTAATGATTTGTCTATAGAATGATCTCCCCATTGATAATAGTAACCAAAGAATTTTTCACTTTGTTTATCTCCCATGCCCGTGTCTATAAGGATAAGTTTATCCCCTTCTTCAATTAATAAACAGCGAGCAGCAATATCAATCATATTGTTATTATCTGCGGGATTGGTTTTATTCCATAAAGATTTGGGAACTACGCCAAACATGGCACCTCCATCTAATTTAAAATTTCCTGCTTCTATTGGATATAATTTCATAACTCGGTATTTGAGTTGCAAAGTACTAAAACCGCTATACTTACTTTATGGCTCTACTTCAGAATTTAAATTTTTTAACAAAACATTGAGGATTCGTATAATTATAAAGCAAAACTTTTATCTAGGATAAATTCTTCTGTATTTAATTAACAGAAACATCCTATTTTTGCATTTTTAATTCTATTTTACTTTAAATTAAAATTAAAGCCCTACCAATTTTCATTTTTTCGGGCGTTGGAAACACTAAATTTTGAATAAAACAAGGATGGCAAGTGCCGTCTTCAAAAAAATATTTTTTTAATGCTAGAACTTGCAGGTTTAATAATATTAGGAATATTGGCTCAATGGATGGCCTGGAAATTAAAAATACCAGCTATTCTTCCACTTATTTTAATTGGTCTTTTTGTAGGACCTATCTCTACATTGATTTCTGAGGATGGTACCAAATGGTTAGAACCTATTTGGAATGGGGAAGAAGGTTTATTTCCTGGAGAAAGTTTGTTCTATTTTGTTTCTCTTGCCATTGCAATTATTCTATTTGAAGGGGGACTTACTCTTAGAAAAAGTGAGATTGGTAACGTGGGACCAGTGATATTAAAGCTAATTAGTGTAGGAGTTGTAGTTACTTTTTTTGGTGCAGGTTTAGCTGCCCACTTTATTTATGATTTCTCATGGGAGATTTCCTTCCTTTTCTCCTCTTTAATAATTGTCACAGGACCTACAGTAATAACTCCTATTCTTAGAAATATACCCCTTAAAAAGCATGTTTCTTCCATTTTAAAATGGGAGGGTATTTTAATAGATCCAATTGGAGCTTTAGTGGCTGTATTGGTTTATGAATTTATTCGAGTAGAAAGTGGTGCAGATTTCACCCAAACGGCACTTATAGAATTTGGGAAGATCGTTCTCTTCGGATTTACTTTCGGATTTACATTTGCTCATGTTTTAGCGTTTGCAATAAAGAAAGATGTAATCCCACATTACCTACTTAATGTGTTTACGCTTGCTACTGTTTTAGGAGTGTTTGTGTTGTCGGACATGTTTGCACACGAAAGCGGATTATTGGCAGTAGTGGTTATGGGAATGGTGATGGGAAATACCAAATTACCCAATCTTAAGGAGCTGCTTTATTTCAAAGAATCATTGAGCGTACTGCTTATATCCATTCTTTTCATATTACTCGCAGCAAATATGGAAATCGAAGACCTATTATTGGTTTACAATTTTAAAGCGTTAATGTTATTTGGAGCTGTAGTTCTAGTAATTCGTCCTTTAGGAGTGATCTTAAGCTCTATTGGAGCCGGCTTAAAGGTTAATGAAATAGCTTTTATTAGTTGGGTTGGTCCAAGAGGGATCGTTGCTGCAGGTATTGCTTCCTTATTCGGATTAAAACTGGCTAGTGAAGGAGTTGAAGGGGCAGAATATATTACTCCTTTGGTCTTCATGATCGTACTATGTTCTGTATTACTAAATGCTACTACTGCGAGATTATTCGCAAAACTGGTTGGAGTATTTATAAAAAATTCTGAAGGGATCTTAATTATTGGAGCATCTTCAGTTTCCAGAATAATAGCCAAATACCTGAAGGATAATAATAGACATGTGGTATTAGTAGATAACAACTTTTCAAACATTAGAAAGGCTAAGGCTTTAGGAATTGAAGCCTTGGAAGGAAGTGTATATTCAGATGATCTTTTAAATAATATAGAATTAAGTGATATCGGCTATTTAATGGCAATTACTGGTAACAGTGATATTAATAGAACTGCGATAGATAAATTTCAGAAGCAATTTGGAGAACAAGGCTCTTTTAGGCTGATCTCAACAGATGAAATGAGCGATCCAGAGAGAAATCCGGAACAAGGTTTATTCTCTCATACAGACGACTTTATTAAGCTTACAGAGGTTTCTAGAAGGTATCCAACAATTCATGAGATCGTTTTAAACAGTAGAGAACATTATGAAGGAATCATTGAGATCTCTAAGACTGAATCTGAAATGGTTCCCTTATTCGTAAAGTCCGATACGGGAGATCTTAAGATAATCCCATCTCATAGCCAGGAAGTAGAAATCAAGGAAGGTTTTGCTTTAGTATATCTAGGTAAGGAGATTCCAAACAAGGAAGAACAGAAAAAAGAGGATGTAGAACGCACGGAAGAGTAAGTGATTTCTAGTATTATTTATATAATCAAAAAGGTCCCAAACTACATAGTTTGGGACCTTTTTGATTTTGTATAATTAGATAAATTCCCTAATCGTTAAGTTTAAGAACGGCCATAAAGGCTTCTTGCGGAATCTCTACATTTCCTACTAATCTCATACGTTTTTTACCTTTTTTCTGCTTTTCAAGTAACTTACGTTTACGTGAAATATCCCCACCATAACATTTTGCGGTAACATCTTTTCTTAAAGCCTTAACCGTTTCTCTTGAAATGATCTTAGCACCAATAGCTGCTTGTATTGGAATATCAAATTGTTGTCTTGGTATTAATTCTCTTAGCTTTTCACACATTTTCTTACCAATATCATAAGCATTATCTGCGTGTAATAAGGCGGAAAGTGCATCTACAATACTTCCATTAAGTAAAACATCTACTTTAACAAGTTTAGATGCTCTCATTCCTATTGGAGAATAATCGAAGGATGCATACCCTTTAGAAACAGTTTTTAATCTATCATAGAAATCAAAAACGATCTCTGCTAAAGGCATATCAAAGGTTAATTCTACTCTTTCTGGAGTAAGATAATTTTGATTGGTGATCTGCCCTCTTTTTTCAATACATAAAGACATTACAGATCCAACAAAGTCAGATTTTGTAATGATGCTTGCTTTTATATACGGTTCTTCTACCCTATTTAAACTTGATGGATCTGGAAGATCTGTAGGATTGTTTACTAAGATCTTTGTATCCGGGTTTTTATGAGTAAAAGCATGATAAGAAACGTTAGGAACAGTTGTTATAACTGTCATATCGAACTCTCGTTCTAGTCTTTCTTGAATAATTTCCAGGTGAAGCATTCCTAAGAATCCACATCTAAACCCAAAACCTAAAGCAGCAGAGCTTTCTGGAATAAATACTAAGGACGCATCGTTTAATTGCAGTTTTTCCATCGAAGAACGCAAATCTTCATAATCTTCGGTATCTACAGGATAAATTCCAGCAAAAACCATAGGTTTTACATCTTCAAATCCTGCAACAGCTTCAGTAGTTGGATTTTTTGCATCAGTAATTGTATCTCCTACTTTAATTTCCCGAGCTTCTTTAATTCCAGTAATTAAATAACCTACATCCCCTGCTTTTATTTCTTTCTTTGGTTCTTGTTTCAATCTTAAAGTACCCACTTCATCTGCAAAATAATCCTTTCCGGTTGCAACGAATTTTATATGTTGTCCTTTTTTAATACTTCCATTTATAACTCTAAAGTAAGTTTCTACTCCTCTAAAAGGATTATAAACAGAGTCAAAGATCAGAGCCCTTAGTGGAGCATCTATTTTTCCTGTTGGTGGTGGAATTCGCTCTATAATTGCTGAAAGAATTTCTTCTATACCTATCCCAGTTTTAGCACTGGCAGGAATTACATCTTCTATCTCACATCCTAATAATTCAACGATATCATCAGTTACTACATCCACATTTGCGCTTGGAAGATCCACTTTGTTAAGAACGGGGATTATTTCCAGGTCGTTTTCTAAAGCCAAATATAAATTTGAAATTGTTTGGGCTTGGATACTTTGTGCGGCATCTACAATTAGTAACGCACCTTCGCAAGCTGCGATAGATCGAGAAACCTCATAAGAGAAATCCACATGTCCAGGAGTGTCTATAAGGTTTAAAACATATTCCTCACCCTTATATGTATAATTCATTTGGATCGCGTGACTCTTGATAGTGATACCACGTTCACGTTCTAGATCCATACTGTCAAGCAATTGAGCCTGACTTTCACGATCGGTCACAGATCCAGTAAACTCTAGCAATCTATCTGCAAGAGTACTCTTTCCGTGATCTATATGGGCAATTATACAAAAGTTACGAATGTTCTTCATGAGTCATTTTCAGAGTTGATGAGGTCAATAAATACCCATCATATTAAAGTTTACAAATATAGTTTTTTTAATACGGTTTGTATAAATATTCTTACTAGCTGTTAAGGAAGTATAATTACAAGATTTATCTATCTATTTGTAACAGAATTTCAAACCTAGAACAAATTATAAATGGATTGATTAGAATAAGTTGAATTATAAAAATTTAATCAACATTTAAAAGATTATAAAAAAAATTATAAAAGTATTTGTTTCTTTTAAAAAAAGACTTCTTCTTTGTTGGTAGAAAAGCTAAATGTTAGACACTTAAGTATTTTATGCCTTTTTCAAATGTTCTTTTTTAGGTTTAATTCAAACGTTTTCGTTGGAAAGCCTGATTTAACTAATCATTTTTTAAATATTTGTGTAGTATCATCATCTATAATTTTTCAGAAGTTAAGGTTATGATCAAATCATCTTTAAATAATCTTACATACGAGTACTTCTATGAAAAATCAATCTATTTCAGATACTGCTTCGCATAAAAATGAAAATACAGGAACCAATCGTTCCATAATTATAATTGGAGCACTCTTTTTTATCTTCGGTTTTGTTACCTGGTTAAATTCGGTACTTATTCCATATCTAAAAATTGCATGTGAGCTAAATAACTTTGAAGCGTATTTAGTTGCCTTCGCATTTTATATCGCTTATTTAGTTATGGCTTTGCCATCTGCCTGGATCTTGAAAAAGACAGGTTTTAAAAAGGGAATGTCTTTAGGCTTGCTCGTCATGGCAGCTGGATCTTTAATATTTGTACCTGCAGCTTATTCTCGAACCTATGAATTATTCCTGTTGGGATTATTTGTTCAAGGAACCGGATTAGCGATACTTCAAACGGCTGCAAATCCATATGTTACCATTCTGGGACCAATAGAAAGTGCTGCTAAACGAATTAGCATCATGGGAATTTGTAATAAGATCGCTGGTGCCATTGCTCCAATAATTCTGGGTGCTGTAGCGCTTAAGGATGTAGACGCATTAGTTGAAAATCTTAAAGTAATGCCGGTGGCGCAAAAAATAGCAGAACTAGACCTACTTTCAGAAAGAGTGGTATTTCCATATTTAATAATGATGGCAGTATTAATAGTGCTTGCCATTATGATCTATTTTTCAACTTTACCAGAAGTAGACACAGAGCAAGAAGATGAAGAACTTGCTACTACAAATAGTAAAAAAACAAGTATTTTTCAATTCCCTCACTTATTAATGGGAGCCTTTGCACTTTTCTTGTATGTAGGGGTAGAAGTAATTGCTGGAGATACTGTAATAAGTTATGGGGTAGCTCAAGGCATCTCATTTGTAAATGCAAAATTCTTTACTACTTACACCTTGATCGCTATGCTGGTTGGGTATATAATTGGAATTCTCACTATTCCAAAATACCTCTCTCAAGAAAAAGCATTGAAAATCTCTGCTATTATAGGGATCATATTCGGACTTGGAGCAATCTTTACAGATGGTTTTGTTTCGGTATTATTTATTTCCCTATTAGGATTAGGGAATGCCATGGTTTGGCCGGCAATCTGGCCAATGTCTATAGCAGGCTTAGGAAGGTTTACCAAAATAGGATCTTCCTTCTTAATTATGGCAATTGCCGGTGGAGCAGTACTACCGCCTCTTTACGGATACCTTGCAGATATTGTGAATCCGCAGAATGCATATTGGATCGTGATCCCTTGTTATGCTTATATCTTGTTTTTCGCTAGTAAGGGCCATAAAATTAGAACCAAATAAAAATTTTAAAATAGATAAAAGGTGAAGTGCTTTATTCAAAACATTCTATTATTATTTTTGGTAGTCTTTACATTTGGCTGTTCCACCTCAAATTCATTCATCGCAAATAATACAAGTAATTCTTCGATTGCAATTATTCCAAAACCACAAATTTTAGCTATTAATGATGGGACTTATGTTCTACCAAAAGTCAATAATATTTCCTTTTCAGGATCTAGTATAATTGCTGCGGAATTGCTCAAAGAATTACTTCAAAAGGCTAATTTAAATACTGTTATCAAAGATAATTCAGATAGTGGAAATTTTAAATTGATCGCAGATCTATCTTTAGAGAAGCAGTTAGGAGCAGTAGGCTATATTTTAGATATTAATGAAAACGGGGTAATTATTAAGGCAGTAGGAGAAACTGGACTTTTCTACGGAATTCAGAGTCTAAGACAGCTTTTGCCTGCAGGTTTAGAAGATGGTTCTTTTAACTCTAGAAAAATCACGCTTCCAAAGCTTCATCTTCAAGATTCTCCAAAGTATACTTGGAGAGGAAGCATGATTGATATTGCACGTAGTTATTTTGGAGTTGAGTATCTCAAAGCTCATTTGGATAGAATGGCTCTTTATAAAATGAACCGTCTTCATCTACATTTAACAGATGATCAAGGCTGGAGATTGCAATTAAAAAGCAAACCACGGCTAACTGAAATTGGAGCAAAAGGTTCGGTTAAAAATGGAAGATCAGGGTATTTATCTATTGAAGAATATAAGGAATTACAAGTTTATGCAAAGCAAAACCATATTGTTATTATTCCAGAAATAGATCTTCCGGGGCATATTTATGCAGCTCTAGTTTCATATCCAGAACTTAACTGTGAAGCACTTAGTAATCTCAACCCGAAAATGGTTTCACCACCAGAATTGTTTGATGGTTATAAGGTGGGTTGGAGCAAATTATGTTTAACAAATCCAGAGACTTATAATTTTGTAGCAGATGTTCTTCAAGAAGTATCAGAATTAACTGATGGTCCATGGATACATATTGGTGGCGACGAAATTAAAGATGATCTCTATAAAACCTTTGTTGTTAAAGCAGATTCTATTGTTAGAAGCAATGGAAAAACACCTATTGGCTGGGAAGAAGTTTCTAAGGCAAAAGTTAGTAAAGAACTTATTAGTCAGCGGTGGAATGGAAAAACCGCTCCCTTAAATAAATCTAAAGTCATTGAATCTATTTGCACGAGTTTTTATTTGGACCATGCAAATGTAACAGGCCAGGAGAATACAAATAATTGGTGCAAGAAAACAGGAGTTTCTTTAGAAGATGTTTACAATTTTAAAGATAAGGAAGAAGAGATTATCGGGGTAGAAGCTCCTGTTTGGACAGAATTGGTAGTAACAGATGCTATGCTAGATAATCGACTATGGCCAAGGTTAATTGCGGTTGCAGAAATTGGCTGGTCTCAATCTCATAATGACTTTAAGGAATTTACGCAACGTTTGAAACAACACAAGTCAAGATTGGAAGCCTTAGGAATTAATTATTATCCTTCGCTAGAATTAAATTGGAACGATACTATGAACTAATAAGTTCAATAAAAAACAATTAAAATTATTATCTACAATGAATATAATTCACATCTATGAATAAAAGAACAACAGAGCAAGGCTCCCTTTATAATGATCTGGAAAAGATGGACACCCTTCAATTATTAACCAATATTAATAATGAAGATAAAAAAGTAGCGGAAGCAATAGAGAAAATATTACCAAATATTGAAAAGCTGGTAGATGTAATAGCCTCAAAAATTTCAAGCAGTCAAGGAAGGCTTTTTTATATAGGTGCAGGAACTAGCGGAAGATTAGGTGTGTTAGATGCATCTGAATGTCCACCTACTTTTGGAGTATCAGACAATGTGATAATAGGTTTGATTGCTGGGGGAGATGTAGCTTTAAGGAAGGCGGTAGAAAATGCGGAGGATAATAAGAATCAGGCGTGGGAAGATCTTAAAGAATATAATATCACGGAAAACGATGTTGTAATAGGAATAGCAGCTTCCGGGACAACTCCTTATGTAATTGGAGGAGTTAAGAGGGCAAGAGAGAACGGGTTAATTACAGGTTGTATCACCAATAACGCAGATTCACCACTTTCAGAAGCTGTAGAATTCCCTATAGAAATAGTAGTAGGGCCAGAATTTGTTACTGGGAGCACAAGGATGAAATCTGGGACTGCTCAAAAATTGGTACTTAATATGATCTCTACAGCAGTAATGATCAAATTAGGAAGAGTAAAAGGGAACAAAATGGTAGACATGCAGCTATCTAATAATAAACTGGTAGATCGTGGAATTAAAATGATCATGGAGGAATTAAATATAGAAGAAGATGAAGCCTCAAAATTACTGGAGAAGTACAAAAATGTGCGTTTAGCGATCCAAAATCATAAAAAATAAGACCACTTAACTAAAAATTTTAAAGAAGTTTAACTATTACTTTGAAATTTTAACGTTAATTGTGTTTTTTTTACTAATATTATAAATCTAAAATTATTAAGTCTAATATTTTAGGAATTAAGTGTGTATTTAAATAAAAATCAATAACAGTTTATTAAATAGATTCAAATTATGGAAAAACGATTACTCTTAATTTTACTCTGCTTTATTGGAATGCAGGCATTTGCCCAAGAGCGGATGTTGACTGGTACAGTCATGGATGGGAAAGGTTTGCCGGTTACTGGTGCTTCAGTATATATAAAAGATACAAATAAAGGTACCGTAACAAACATGGACGGAAAATTCACCTTGAATGCTCCAGAAAATATTGATGCTATATTAGTGATCTCTTCTTTGGGATTTGATACGCAAGAACTCAAGCTAGGAACTCAAACAACATTTAATGTTACTCTAGTAGAAAATCTAGAAGGATTAGATGAAGTGGTGGTAACTGCCTTGGGGATTAAGAGAGAGAAAAAAGCTCTTGGATACTCTGTTACCGAAATTAAAGGTGAAGCTATTGCCGAAACACAACGTGAAAACTTTGTGAATGGTCTAGCAGGTAGAGTTGCAGGGGTAGAAGTTAATAGTACTTCTGGGCTTCCTGGAGCATCTACTTCTATCGTAATTAGAGGGATAAGTTCCTTAAGTGGTAGTAACCAGCCATTATTTGTGGTAGATGGTTTGCCAATTAGTAATAACACAACCTCTACGGCGATATTCGCATCTTCTGTTTCTGGAACTTCATTTGACAATAGAGGGGTAGATTTTACAAACAGAGCAGCAGATATTAATCCAGAAGATATAGAATCTGTAACTATCTTAAAAGGGCCAGAAGCAGCAGCATTATATGGTATTGAAGCGGCATCTGGAGCAATAGTTATTACAACAAAAAGAGGAAAAGCGGGTAAAACTCGTATAGATTATAGCAATAGCTTTAGAATAGACAGAATTGTTGAATACCCTGATATTCAACAAACCTATGATAGAGGTGCAGGTGGTTATACCAACGAAGGAAATGAGGAATTGTATTATTTTGGAGAACCTTATCCTGAAGGAACGAAATTCTACGATAATGTAAAGAATTTCTTTCAAGATGCATACACTCAAAAACATAACCTTTCCATTTCTGGTGGTAATGAGAAGAGTCAATATAGAATTTCTGCTTCTCATACAGATGCAGAAGGATTTGTTCCTACTACAGGATTGGAGAAGTTGAATCTTTCTACTGCGATCACTGCAGAGTTTAACGACTTTCTTTCGGCAGATGTAACTTTCGATTATACACGATCTGATAATGATCAAACCTTTAGAGGGTCTGGAGGACCATTATTACACTTATTACTTTGGCCTTCTACAGATGATGCAAGTAATTATTTAACTCCTGGTGGAGCTAGAAGAGATTATGCAGATTACTCGAATGCAGTAGAAAATCCTTTCTTCAATGTAAACAAGAATATTTTCAACTCATTAACAGATAGATATAAACTGAATACACAAGTTACTGCAACTCCATTAAAGTGGTTAAAATTTGTTGGACAGGTGGGAGTAGATTATTTCACAACAAAAAACACCATAGTAAGACATCCAGAATCTAATACAGGTAAAGATTATGGAGGAATTTTCGATCAAGCATTGGTTACTACGAGAAACCTTACTTTCCAGTACTATACCCAGATCACTCCTCCAAATCTTTTTAACGATAAGCTTAAAACAGATATAAAAATTGGTAGTGCGGTTTACGATTACAATACCTTTAGTGCAGCGGCTGGTGGTCAAGACTTTCAGGCGCCAGATCTATGGTCTATCAACAATACAGATCTAGATACGCATAGAGCTTTTAATAATTTAACTGAACGTCGTCTAGTAGGAGCATTTGCTAGTTTAAATGCTAGTTACGATAACATGCTTTACCTTACTTTAACAGGTAGAAATGACTGGAGTTCTACATTGCCTAAAAAGAACAACTCTTTCTTCTACCCTTCAGCAGGTCTAAGTTTTATTTTTACAGAACTTGAAGCTCTTAAACCATTTAAAGATGTTTTAACTTATGGAAAGTTAAGAGCCTCTGTAGCACAGGTAGGAAAAGATGCAAGACCTTATAGTATTCGTCCTTTCTACACCAACGCGCTAACCACAGGTGGTGGTTTCCGTTATGGATTTACAGGACCTAGTTTAGATTTAAAACCAGAGATGACAACTTCTTATGAATATGGAATAGAGTTGAAATTATTTAATAATAAATTAGGTATAGATGCAACTTATTTCAATAAGAATTCTGTAGATCAAATTGTACAAAACCTTAGACTTAGTTATGCAACTGGATTTGTACTTATGACTTTTAATGCAGGGGAGATCCAAAATGAGGGAATCGAACTTCAATTAAATGCGACTCCTGTAGAAACTGAAAACTTTTCTTGGGATGTTTTAGCAAACTACACTAAAAACTGGAGTGAACTTGTAAGCCTTCCTGGAGATGTATCAGAATTCTATAATTCCGATACTTGGTTATACGGGAATGTACGTGTAGGATCTAGAGTTGGAGGATCTTTAACAACATTTACTGGATACGATTATGAAAGAAACGAGCAGGGGGATGTATTAATTAATCCTTCTAATGGATTACCATTATTAGATACTAGTGAATGGATAGTGGTTGGAGACAGAAACCCAGATTTTACAATGGGAGTTACCAACTCTTTGAGATATAAGAATCTTTCACTAAATTTCTTATTGGATTTTCGTGTAGGAGGAGATGTATATAATGCTACCGAACATTATTTAACAACTAGAGGTTTAAGTAAAAGAACTTTAGATAGAGAAACTCCAAGAATTGTAACAGGAGTTTTAAAAGACGGAAACGAGAATACTGGAACTCCTACAGAGAACAATATTCCAATAGATTTGTATAGAAACTCAACTTATTGGTCTTCTATTTATCCTCACCAAAGTTTCATAGAGAAGGATATAAACTGGATGCGTTTAAGAGATGTAACACTTAGTTATAACTTCCCTGCAAGTGCTTTAGAAAGAGCTAAATTTATTAGATCAGCTAGCGTATTTGTAACTGGAACAGATCTATTTTTGTGGACTAATTATTCTGGTCTAGACCCAGTAGCAAGTGGAAATTCTGCTGCAGTTGGTGGAGCAGGAGGAGCTGGACTGGATTATGGTAACTTCCCGTTACCAAGAGGATTGAATATTGGAATGAGAGTTGGATTTTAAATAAAACGAGAAATGAAAAAAATATTATACACATGTTTAATGATAGCCGGCACACTTACCTTTTCTGGTTGTGACGATTATATAGACGTAAACACAAACCCAAATGGTCCGGATGCCCTTTTGCAGCCAGATCTATTTCTCCCACAAATTCAGTCGGAATTGGCTGTGGCAATACAATGGGATGGAAGGTTCACAGGATTTTATACTCAAAACTGGGCTTATTCCTCAGGAGAGTCTTATTCTTTGAATTTACATAGTAATCCATTATCAGATTCTTATGCTCAATTATGGAGAGCAGTATACTGGAGTATGGGATACAATCTATCTGATATGATAGAGAGTGGAATGATCAATGAAAAATACGATTTTGTAGGAGTTGGTTATATTCTAAGAGCATATGGATGGCAAATGCTAACAGATTATCATGGACCAGTTATTGTTTCTGAAGCATTTAATTCAGATCAACGAGTTTTTAACTATGACGATCAAGAAGAAGTTTATGCAGAAATTCAGAGACTTTTAGCTTTAGGTATTGAAAACTTAGAAAGAACAGATGGATTAAGTCCTCAGGATTCTGGCCTAAGTCAAGCAGATCTTATTTATAACGGAGATCGTGATAAATGGAAGAAATTCGCTTATGGATTACTTGCAATTAATGCACACAGACTTACAAATAAGAGTTCTTATAATGCCGATGAAGTAATTGGTTATGTAGATATGGCTTTATCTGGAAATCAAGACGATGCTAGTATATCTTTTGATGGAACAGTTAGTTCCAATACGAATTTCTTTGGCCCACGTAGAGGAAATATCGGGCGTTACCGACAAACAAAATTTATGATTGGTTTACTTGATGGTACAAATCCAGAGCTAACAGATCCTAGTTTAATAGGGGCAGATCCACTTGTAGAAAACAGTGAAGAGCACTTAAAAGATCCAAGAATAACTGCAATGATGGCACCATCTCCAGATGGGAAATATAGAGGGATTTCTCCAGTTGTTGGAATTAACGAATGGTCTGCAGCAGAATCGGATCTTGTTCCTAAGAATTTCTGGAACGAAGAAGGTTATTCAGGAGAGACTCCATCTCCACAGATCTATTTCTTCAATAATGATGCAAGATTTCCATTAATGACTTATGCACAACTTCAATTTATTAAAGCAGAAGCTGCATTTATCTCTAATAAAAATGATGTAGCACTTACGGCTTATCAAGCTGGTGTAAATGCACATATGGATTTTGCTAAGCAATATGCGCCAGATCCTGCGTTATTTGAAGAAAGAAAAGCTACTTATTTAACTAGCGAAGAATTATATCCGGTAACAACTGCAGAGTTAACCTTGTCTAAGATCATGTTGCAAAAATATATTGCAACTTGGGGATGGGCATTCTTTGAAACTTGGTCTGATATGAGAAGATATCATTATGATATTGATGCAGCTGATCCTGTTTATAAAGGCTTTGAATTACCAGATCCGTTATACCTTACCAATAATGACAAACCTGCATATCGTGCAAGACCAAGGTATAATTCAGAATATATGTGGAACAAGGATGCATTAGAAGTTCTTGGAGCATTTGAAGAAGATTATCACACTTACGAAACTTGGTTTAGCAAACCTGAATAACTATAAAATTATGAGAAAGACATTCAATAAATTACTAATATTATTTACAGTAGGTCTCCTTTTTAACGCATGTGACGAAAATGCTATCCCTGTAGTAACAGAGCCAGTGTCTGATGACGCCACGTTTGTTAAATTCTTCTTTCATGTAGAAGACGCACCAGATGTAAATATTTATTTTGATGATCTAAAAGTTAGTGCAGTAGGATCAACCAGTTCAGATGAAGAACAAGGGAAATCTTACGGTTCTGTATATCCATCTAATGCATATGCTTTAATCCCATCTGGATCTTTCAATGTGAACGCAAGAGATCTTGATGGAAATGTAATAGCTTCTACTAATGCTTCTTTTGATGCTGATAAGAATTATTCAGCATATTTAGTAGGTACTACAGAAAGCTATGAGATTTTTGCAATGGAAGATCAACTTCCAGCATTAGATAACGTAAAGATTTACTGGAGATTTGTAAATACCATGGCAAATATGCCATTTTCAGTAGATGTTTTTGCAATTAAGAAAGCAGTTCCTGCCACAGACGATTCTCCGGCTCAAGAAGTTCAAGTGATTTCACTGGGTGAGGCTTTAGGATTTAAAGAAGCAGGAGAATATAAAGAACTGGATCCTGGGAATTATACTTTTAAAGTTTTCGAATCGGGAACAGAATATGATGTGGAAACATCCACACCATATATTCAAAATACAGTGAATGTAGCCAGTAAGGGAAGGGTTTACTCTACTCAAATTAGAGGTACATATGCAGAATCTCCAAGTTCAAGTAATATGGATTACTGGAGGGAGCGCTAAGCTTTAATTAGAAACCCTTATAAAAAAAGAAAGAGACACATATTGTGGCTCTTTCTTTTTTACCAATACTATTTGGTTGTTGGATTTTAATTTTAAAATTTGTTTCATAATTATCAATTACTATATGTCCCTAAAAATTAAATCTATTTTGGTGTTGTTGCTATGTACTGTAGCATTAAATTCTTGTAAATCTACTAAACCTGCGGTTTCAAAACCTAGCGCTCCAAAAAAGGAGTTGCCACAGGCTGTAGAGAAACCTAATCCTTCTTCTCCCGAAATAATAAAGGAAATTGAAGCAGGAGAAGACACATCAACTGCGCAGCCATTTAAACCTAGTCCTTATCTAATGCGCGAATTTCGTGCAGCTTGGATTGCCACTGTAGCAAATATCAATTGGCCAAGTAAATCTGGTTTGTCTACACAACAACAACAGGATGAAGCAATAAAATTATTGGATTTTTTAAAAGATCATAATTATAATGCGGTGATCTTCCAGGCAAGGCCTCAAGCAGATGCCTTATATCAAAGCGAGTTAGAGCCATGGTCTTTCTTTTTATCTGGAGAGGTGGGCAAAGCTCCAAACCCTTATTACGACCCTTTAAATTTTTGGATAGAAGCGGCCCATGACAGAGGTATGGAATTGCATGTATGGTTAAATCCTTATAGAGCACATCATTCTACAGGAGGCGCGGTATCACCAAAATCTATGGTAAAAAAGCATCCAGAATTTATGGTAGGTTTAAAGAACGGTATGTGGTGGATGGATCCTTCTAAACAGGCAACCCAAGATCATTCTTCTGCTGTTGTTATGGATTTAGTAAAAAGATATGATATAGACGGAATTCATTTCGACGATTATTTCTATCCTTATGCGTCTTATAACAAAGGGCAGGATTTTCCAGATTCAGAAAGTTATCAAGCCTATTTAAAAACAGGAGGAAAGCTTACTAAACCAGACTGGCGAAGAGATGAAGTAAATGGTTTTGTGGAGCGTATTTACAATGAAATTAAAGCAGAAAAACCAGAAGTAAAATTTGGTATCAGTCCGTTTGGGATCTGGAGACCGGGCTACCCAAAATCCATTTCAGGAATGGACCAGTACAATGAGTTGTATGCAGACGCTAAGCTTTGGCTGAATAAAGGCTGGATAGATTATTTTACTCCACAATTGTATTGGAAGATCAATCAAACTGCACAAAGTTTTCCTGTATTATTAGGTTGGTGGGAAGGTGAAAATTCTCAGGATCGCCATTTATGGCCTGGAATTAATATAGATTTTGGTGGAGATGCCGCTAATGTAGATGAAACTATCAATCAGATCATGTTAACTCGTGGTATGGTTTCAGAAAGTAAGGGAACAGTACATTGGAGTATTAGTCCTTTATTAAAATATCCAAATCTAGCTAAGGCTTTGGTAGATGGTCCATATAAAAAACAGGCCCTAGTTCCAGCGAGCCCATGGTTAGATGAAGTCTTGCCAGAAGCTCCTTCTATTTCCACAAAAATCGAGGGAAATAGTGTAAAAGTATCTTGGGATCATCAACAAATTGGAGATGTGTCTAATTGGGTAGTTTTCTATAAATATGGAAATAATTGGGATTATAAGATCCTGGACAGAACCAAAAATTCTATTGAATTCTCTCATTACTTAAAGGAAAAAGAGAAAAAGGATCCCTTAACCTTTATTGGTGTTACTTCTGTAGATAAAACAGGAAATCAGAGCACTTTCAACGAAATTAAGATTGATGCTAAATAGCTAAGAAAATTTTTACAGTATGACCCCATTATTAGTTTTTGGCGTAATAGCCGGTTACTTTGTTTTATTGCTTATAATTAGCCACTTTACTTCTCAAAAGGCAGATAATACTACATTTTTTACAGCCAATAGAAGATCCCCATGGTTTCTGGTAGCCTACGGAATGGTTGGTGCCTCTTTATCTGGAGTAACTTTTATTTCGGTGCCTGGAGAAGTTGGTAATTCAAATTGGACCTATTTACAGTTCGTAATGGGGAATATGGTGGGATATGCTGTGATCGCTTTTGTACTTATCCCTTTATTTTATAGACTTCAACTGGTTTCTATTTATGAATATCTAAGAGATAGATTTGGTGAAAAATCCTATTTAGCGGGTGCATCCTTCTTTCTGATCTCACAAACCATCGGTGCTTCTTTTAGGTTGTTCCTTGCAGCTGTAGTATTACAGATCGCATTTTTTGATGCCTTTGGGATTCCATTTTACGTCACGGTGCTAACAACTATTTTATTAATCTGGTTGTATACTTTTAGAGGAGGAATTAAAACCATTGTTTGGACAGATACACTTCAAACCACATTTTTATTAGCTGCTGTTGTTATTAGTATCATTGTGATAATTAGTCATATGGATCTTAATGTAGGAGATGCTTTTAGCTTGGTATCCAAAAACAAAATGTCTACAATTTTTGATTGGGATTGGAGATCTAATCGCAACTTCTTTAAAACCTTTTTAGCAGGAATATTTATTACAATTGCTATGAATGGTCTGGATCAAAACGTGATGCAGAAAAACCTAACCTGTAAAAACAAGAAAGATGCTCAGAAAAACATCTTTTGGTTCTCTATCGTATTCTTTTTTTCAACCTTATTGTTTTTAGCCTTAGGAGTATTGCTATATCAATATGCCCTAGATCAAAATATATTATTACCTGAAAGAACAGATGACCTATATCCAACTCTTGCTCTTAATTATTTTGGCACATTCGCTGGAATTGTATTCTTAATAGGTATTGTAGCAGCTGCTTTTTCTAGCGCAGATTCTGCCTTAACGGCTTTAACAACCTCTTTTTGTGTAGATATTTTAGATATATCAAAGCGTAAAACCAATCAGAAAAAAACAAGATTTTTAGTGCACATAGGTTTTTCATTATTGATGTTCGTGGTGATCATCATTTTTAATTCCTTAAATGATAGTAGTGTAGTAAGTGCAGTTTTTAAAGTTGCTGGTTTTACATATGGGCCCTTATTAGGATTGTTTGCTTTTGGATTATTATCTAAGCGAGGAGTAAAGGATAAATGGGTGCCACTTGTATGCGTGTTTTCACCGATCCTTTCTTTTATACTAGACCAAAATTCGGAAAGTTGGTTTTACGGCTATAAATTCGGATTTGAAATATTATTGGTAAACGCCGCAATCACGTGTTTGGGTCTGGCGCTTTTATACCAGAGAAAACCTGGATTTTTGTAATTTTAAACTGAATGTGATTTTATGAAAATTGAATTCTACACATATAATCTGGAACTAAAGAACACTTTTACAATTAGTCATGGTTCAAGAGATTTTCAAGAGACTTTGATAGTCGCTTTATCTGAAGGTGAATTTACCGGCTATGGAGAAGCGGCAGCTACAGTTTATTATGGAGTAACAACTGAAGCTATGATAGCTTCTATTAAATCTGTAGAAACTATCGTTGCAGAAAACATTCACTTAAAGCCCGAAGAACTTTGGGAACTTACCTTTCCACACTTACAAGATAATCCATTTGCCCAATGTGCACTGGATATTGCAATGCATGATCTTCATGGAAAAAGAAATAAACAACCACTTTATAAATTATGGGGTTTAAATCTTCAGAATATCCCGCTTACTAACTATACCATCGGAATAGATACTGTTGAAAAGATGGTAGAAAAGATAAAGGAATTTCCTTGGCCTTTGTATAAGATCAAGTTGGGAACCAATGAAGATGTACAAATAGTTAAAGAACTTAGAAAACATACGAATTCGGTTTTTAGGGTAGATGCTAACGGCGCTTGGACGGCAGAGCAAACCATCAAGAATTCTGAATTATTGAAGGATCTAAATGTAGAATTTTTAGAGCAACCTTTAAACCCAAAAGATCTGGATGGAATGGCAGAAGTGTACAAAAATTCTGCTTTGCCAATAATTGCAGATGAAAGTTGTATTGTTGAAACTGATGTTGCAAAATGCAAAGACTATTTTCATGGGGTCAATATTAAATTAACTAAGTGTGCAGGACTAACACCAGCAAGGCGAATGATCACTGAAGCCAAGAAACTGAATATGAAGGTGATGGTTGGATGTATGACAGAATCTACAGTTGGTATTTCAGCAATTGCTCAATTATTACCTTTGTTAGATTATGTAGATATGGACGGCGCGCTTTTATTGAAATCTGATATTGCAGATGGGGTAAAAGTATACGATGAAAAAGTGCATTTTCCGGATAGAAATGGAACTGGTGCAAAATTATTAATCCCTGAATAAAATAAAACTTAATGATATGAACATATTTAAAAAGATCAATTTATTAGCCTTAGTAGGGCTTTTATCAATTACTTCCTGTAATGAGAAAGTAGAAGAAAAAAAAGACAATAAAGCGGAAGCTTATATTAAAGATGTAAAACAGGAATATGCTCCAGATAAAAGAGTGGCTTTATTCGATGTGGAAGCCACGCAATCTAATGATATGTATACCTTAAAAGGAGAATCTAATTTACCAGATGCAGTAAAAGCTTTAAAGGAAAAATTAAATTCTGAAGGAATCACTTTTACAGATAGCATTCTTTTGCTTCCTGAAGCAAGTGTAGAAGGAAAGACCAACGGACTTATAAAAATATCTGTAGCCAATTTAAGAGGAGAAGGAAAACATTCCGCAGAGCTTGTCACACAAGCTACCATGGGAACTCCAGTGAAGATGCTAAAAAATAATGGTGGATGGAGTCTAATTCAAACCCCAGAAGGATATATTTCCTGGGTAGACAATGGTGGAGTTATAGGATTAACCGATGCTGAATTTTCTAAATGGAAAGCTGCAGATAAGATCATTTACTTAAATCCTTATGGGAAATCATATGAAAATGCAGATACCAAGAGTCAAGTTGTATCAGATCTTGTGGCTGGAGACATTTTAGAGCTTTTAAGCGATAAAAATGGATTTTTTGAGGTAATGTATCCCGATGGTAAAAAAGCTTTTGTAGACAAGGCAGATGCGATGTCTTATCTTGATTGGGTGGCTTCCGTAGATCAATCTGGTGAAGATTTGGTAGCTACGGCAAAAAAAATGATGGGATTACCTTATTTATGGGGAGGCACTTCTCCAAAAGGAGTAGATTGTAGCGGTTTTACCAAAACGATATTTTTCTTGAATGGATTGATAATTCCAAGAGATGCTTCACAACAAGTACATACTGGTAAATTAATAGATTCTACTAAGAACTTTACAGATCTTGTTGCCGGAGATCTTTTATTCTTCGGAAGAAAAGCTACAGACTCTACTTCAGAAAGAGTGATACATGTAGGAATGTGGATTGGAGATCAAAAATTCATTCATTCTATGGGGAATGTTCATATAAGTACTATGGATACTACTGCTGCAGATTTTGATGAATATAATTACAATAGATACTTAAGAACAAAACGAATAATCGATCAGGAAGGGAATGGGCTACTATATCTATCTAAAAAGGATATTTTCATGACCAAGAAAGACTCTACTTCGGTAAAAGAATAAGCTTTCAAAATTGTTCAAATAAAAAAGCTCATCTAAAATTTAGAGGAGCTTTTTTATTTTTTAACCACTAATCTCTTACAAATACTTCTTGTAAAGATTATTCAAGACTTTTAGATCATGATCTGTTAAAGTGGAATTTACTTCTGTTTGAATAAAATGCAGTTTAAAAGCTTTGATAGCTGCAGGCATATCACTTACATCGTACCCAATCACTTTAAGAGCAACTTTTGGAGTCACATCTAAAAGAGGGATTAACTCTGGAGCCTTTACTTTGGCCACAATAACAGAGTCGTTTACTTCTGTTTTAATTTCTTGAGGTATTTCTGTAGTAAGGATATTACCTTTGTCCAAATCCTGAAGTTTTTCTGTTTCAGGTATTTCATCATACCAAAGCCCAAATCCTTCTTTCGCTAATTCTTCCCAAGGAAAAGTCTTATTCGGATCATTTTTTCTGGTTGGAGCGATGTCTGAATGACCAATAAAATTAGCTGCGGGGATCTTATATTTCTCTTTTAGATCTTTTAATAATTCCAGTAAACTATTAATTTGAAGAGGAGAAAAATCATCTCTCCCATTATTATCTAATTCAATTCCAATAGAAGAGGAATTTAGGTCTGTATTAGAGCCCCATTGTCCTGTTCCACCATGCCATGCTCGATAAAGGTCGTTAAGCATGTGATAGATCTCTCCGTTTTTTCCAATTACATAATGCGAGCTCACTTGAGTTCTCTTTAAAGTGAATGTTTTTAAAGTTTGCCCTACCGAGTCTTGTGCAGTATGATGAATTACCACAATATTGGGCTTTCTAAGATTAAAATTGGTAGTTCCCACCCAATCTTCAGCAACATTTAAAGCACTTGCAGAACCTGGATATGGAGGAGGTAATATTTTTAACTCTTTGCTAAGTTCTTTACTGTGTTTTTTATGAACCTTATTAGTAGGAGCATAGGGATTGCTTGCGCACGAAACTATCATACAAGCTGCAGCAATTATGGTTATCGTATTATTAATACTTTTCATTTCCTGAGATTATTTAAAATTTCCAGCGAACAAAGGCTTCCATAGCTTCATAATCTGCCAGCCCTAATTTGTGATAATTAATTGCGGTTTCACTATTTCGTTCCTGTGCACGTACCCAAAATTCCCGCTCATCATCGCCAGGGAATACAGGATGATCTTTTTGTGATTGATGCTGAAATATGGCTTTTCTTTTACGACCCACTTCTTGTGGAGAAAGCGGTACTGCCATCTCAATTTCATGGGTTTCAAATTCTTGCCAAGCTCCTCTGTACATCCAAAGCCAACAATCTTTTGTCCACTCTTCGGTTTTTCTTAGACGGTTCATGGCCTCGATAATAATTCTAAAGCATACAATATGAGTTCCATGAGGATCTGCAAAATCTCCTGCTGCAAAAATCTGATGTGGTTTTATCTTCTGTAAAAGTTCCATGGTTAGAAGAACATCTTTTTCTGTAACCGGATTTTTTACGGTCTTTCCTGTTTCGTAGAAAGGCAAGGCCATAAAATGAATGTTTTTGTCATCCAATCCTGCAAACCTAGCTCCAGCAAAGGCTTCAGATTTTCTTATAAAACCTTTAACTTCTCTAATCTCTGGCAAGTCGATCTCATTGGGTTGTTTGGACTTTAAAAAGCTTCGCATCTCTTCATAAATACCTTCCAGTTTTTTTGAATCGTCTCCTATACTTTTATTAAAGTCTATAGCAAATTCCATATATCTAAGCACATCTGTATCCCAAACTGCAGTATTTCCAGAGGTTTGATATGCAACATGAACATCATGTCCTTGATCTACCAATCTTATAAAAGTTCCTCCCATAGAAATAACATCATCATCTGGATGCGGTGAAAAAATAAGGGATCTTTTATGAGCAGGTGCGGCTCGTTCTGGTCTTTGGGATTCATCGGAATTCGGTTTTCCTCCGGGCCATCCAGTTATACTATGTTGTAGGGTATTAAAAACTTCGATGTTTATATTGTACGCGGGCCCTTTCTCGGTGACTAATTGTGCCATCCCGTTGGTATTGTAATCCTCGTCTGTAAGTTTTAGAATAGGTTTGTTAACTTCAGAAGATAGCCAGATAACAGCTTTTTTTATTAGTCTGTTATCCCAAATACAATCTTTAACTAACCAAGGAGTATTAAATCTCGTTAATTCTGAAGCTGCATCTGTATCCAGAATAAATTCAACCTGATCTGAATGTTGTAAGTAAGTAGCGGGAACACTCCCTGAAATTTCTCCTTCTACTGCTTTTTTAATAATACTGGCTTTTTTCTTACTCCAAGCCAATAATATAATTTCTCTAGCCTTAAAAATGGTACCAATTCCCATGGTTATAGCCTTGGTGGGCACATTTTCTTTACCTCCAAAATCTCTGGAAGCATCTCTTCTGGTAAGATCGTCCAAAGTTACCAGCCTGGTACCAGAGTTAGGAGCAGATCCCGGCTCGTTAAAACCAATATGTCCTGTTCTACCAATACCTAAGATTTGGAGATCTAAACCACCTAATTCTTCAATTTTATTTTCATAATCTAGGCAGAAAGCAGCAATATCTTCTTTTGGTAATGTCCCATCTGGAATATGTATGTTCTCTTTTGGAATATCTATATGATTAAATAGATTTTCTTCCATAAACGTCACATAGCTCTGAGCTGCTGTGGGCTGCATTGGGTAATATTCATCAAGATTAAAGGTGATCACATTTTTAAAACTTAAACCTTCTTCTTTATGCATTCTAACCAGCTCTTTATAAACTTCCACCGGGCTTGCACCTGTAGCAAGTCCTAAAATAGCAGAAACTCCTTGCTCTTGTTTTTTTATAATAAGGGCTGAAATTCTTTTAGCAACACTTTTGGATGCTTCTTTTTCGTTATCAAATACCGTTACTGGTAATTTTTCATAACGTGTTGCTTCAAGTAGATTTAATCTTGCCATAATAAGTTTTTGCGGGATGTTGGGTAATAAAGTGTAAAGTGGTTATTTAAGTTGCGCCTTGGCCATTGTAATTTGTTGTTTGAAAATATGATCCATAATAGCAACAGTAGCTCCTAATAAACTTGAATTCTTACCTAATTTAGATAGTGAAATTTCTGTACGTTCTTTTAGCTGAATCATACAATATGTATTTATAGACTGCTGTATGGGAGTAGTTATAAACTGCTTGGCTTCAGCTATTTTTCCTTCTAAGATTATAAGTTCTGGGTTAAAGATCTGTATTAGAATTGCGATTCCTTTCCCAAGGTTTATCCCAATTTCTGAGAGCACATTTATTGCAAACTGATCTCCGCGATTGGCTGCCTCTATAATAATTGAAGGCTCTAGATCGTCAAGCACATCATTTACCATTTCCTTTAAAATAGAATGTTGCCCAGCTTCAATTCCCACTTTCGCTTTTTTAACCAAGGCAATTCCAGAGGCAACAGTTTCTAAACAGCCTCTTTTCCCACAATGGCATAATGCTCCATCTTCTACTAATGGGATATGACCAAATTCTCCAGCAAAACCAGAGGATCCCATATGTAATTTTCCACCCATTATAATTCCTAGACCAATTCCCCAGTCCATAGAAAGCACCAAAACGTTATTCTTATTCTTAGCAAGACCTAAACGAAATTCTGCTAAACAGGCACTTTTTGCATCATTTAAAATTGCTACTGGTTTATTGAATATTTTTTCAAACTCACTTTGCAGATCTTGAGGTTGATGATCTTTTAGGAAATAAGTGAAGTTTTTACCATTTTCTGAAGAAACCAATCCGGGCATACTAATTCCAATACCCATTAATTTATCTGAATTGATCTTAGACTCAGCTATAAGCTCGGATGCATGCTGATGTAAAATGTTTACAATATCAAAATCTTTAGAAATAATGGTGCTAATATTTTTCTCGAATAGGATTTGATGTGTATTATCTAAAATTGCTAGTTGTATCTGGAAACGTTCAATATGAATACTTAGCACAAAAAAGGTGTTTTCCTTTAAACCAAAAAGATCTGGTTTTCTGCCACCTACAGATTCTCCTCGGCCTTGTTTTGCAACGATTCCATCTTCTACCAATTGGTTTAGTAAAGACATAGTCGTTGGAAGACTCACATTAAAAGTATTGCATATATCGGCATTGGTATTGGCTCCATTAAAATAAAGATGTTTGATGATCCTTATTTTCTGAAGGTATTTTTTTCTTTCAACATTACTTAATCCTGGAGTAGGATTATGATTGATGAAAAATTCCTGTAATTCTTTCGACATAAATAAAATTTAAAGTTGAATTTAATTTGTCATTAAGATGAGTCCTTTTGAATTTAAAAAAGGAAGAATTAATTTTCATTAAAAATATGCAAAAAATTAATTTCAAAAAAGACTTTATTAAAATTTTTATGAAAGATTGATTATTTAATTAAAATTTATATTTTTAAGCATTCGTTTTAAAAATAAACCAAATAATATCCGTCTTAGGTTTGCTCAATATAAGTAAACGTTGATTCTCTTTTTATTTGGAGTTAAAAAAATAATTTGAATAGAACTTTTAATGCCATGATAGTTATTCTATGATAAAAAGGTCCCAAAGGTATTTAGCCTTAGATGTATTACGAGGATTAACTATTGCTTTAATGGTATTAGTTAACAATCCTGGTAGCTGGTCTAATATTTATGCTCCTTTTAAACATGCTGCTTGGCAAGGGTTTACACCTACAGATCTAGTTTTTCCGACATTTTTATTTGTTATTGGCAATGCTATGAGCTTTAGTCTTAGAAAATATGATGAGAAATCTGAAGAAGATTTTCTAAAGAAAATATTTACCAGAAGTCTTCTTATATTTTTTATTGGCCTTTTTATGAGTGCTTTTCCTTTTGTTTATAGAAACGAAGTTGGGGAATTCATTTTTAAAGACCTTTCCCAAATGAGGATCATGGGCGTATTACAAAGAATTGCAATATGTTATTTAATTGCTGGTTTAATGCTTCATTATATAAAAACTAAGGCAACACTTATTATAAGTATAAACATATTATTACTTTATTGGTGGTTTATGTATAGGTTTGGAACTCCTCCAGATCCATTTAGTTTAGCAGGGAATGCAGCACTAAAGTTCGACCTTTTAATATTCCACCCGGATAATTTATGGAAAGGTTTCGGAATAACTTTTGACCCAGAAGGACTATTAAGTACTTTGCCAGCCATAGTGAATGTGGTGGCTGGGTATATTGCCGGAATTTTCATTCAGCGTTCCGGAAATACAATTCCCACCGTATGGAAATTAGCCTTAAGCGGATTTTTATTACTTATCGTTGCAAAATTCTGGGATCTATATTTCCCAATTATAAAAGGGATCTGGACCAGCTCTTATGTGCTATACTCAATTGGTTGGGATCTGCTTCTTATAGCAGCTTTGATCTTGCTTATTGAAATTTGGAAATTTAAAAAATGGACCTATTTCTTTGTGGTTTTCGGAAGAAATCCTCTTTTCATTTTTGTTCTGTCTGGCTTAATAGCTATGTTAATGAGCATTATATGGATAGATGGAGGTTCCATAAAACCTTGGATTTATAATAATGCTTTTTTAAGCTGGCTTTCCAAATACAATGCATCCATAGCTTTTGCCGTTTGCTTTATGCTGCTCATGTGGATTATTGGTTATGTGCTAGACAAAAAGAAGATCTATATAAAAGTTTAAATTGGGTAAACCTATGGTTTACTATTATAACCTATTATTGAATATGAAATTTATTAAATTTTACACCACACTTTTTCTTATTACCAATATTTGCGCTAACATTTTTGCCCAGGAAACTAAGGCGAAAGTTCCAGAATTTGTTCAATATGAACATAGTGTTTGGGTGGACTCTGTGATGGCAACTTTATCTCAGGAAGAAAGGATCGCGCAACTAATTATGGTAGCTGCCTATTCTAATAGAGGAGAAGAACATAAACAAGAAATTCTAAAACAGATTAAAGAACAAAAGATTGGCGGACTAATCTTTTTTCAAGGAGGACCTGTGCGCCAAGTAACCCAAATGAATGAATATCAAGAAGCTTCAAAAGTGCCATTATTAGGGGCTATAGATGCGGAATGGGGACTTGGAATGCGTTTAGATAGTACTATTAGCTACCCATTCCAGATGAGTTTGGGAGCTATTCAAAATGATAGTTTGATCTATGCTATGGGTGTAGAAGTTGCCAAACAGATAAAACGTGTTGGATTACATTTAAACTTTGCGCCTGTAGTAGATGTAAATAACAATGCAGCAAATCCTGTTATTAATTTTAGATCCTTTGGAGAGAATAAAATAAATGTAGCCGAAAAGGGAATCGCCTATATGCTTGGATTACAGGATGCCGGAGTTTTACCAACAGCAAAACATTTCCCTGGGCATGGAGATACAGATACAGATTCTCATTATGCCTTACCTAGAATAACTCATTCTAGAGCAAGACTAGACGAAACAGAGTTGTACCCTTTTAGAGAGATAATAAAAGCAGGAATTGGAGGAGTTATGGTAGCTCACTTAGATATTCCAGCATTAGATTCTACAGGAGTTCCATCTACACTTTCTAAACCTATAATTTCTGGACTTTTAAAAGAAGAACTTGGCTTTCGGGGATTAATTGTTACCGATGCTATGAATATGAAAGGGGTTACTGAGGGTCATACTCCGGGAGAAGTAGATAAGGATGCTATACTCGCGGGGAACGATCTTTTAGAATTTACAGTAGCAGTTCCTAAAGCAATAGAAGAAATTAAAAAAGCGATCAAGCAAGGATTAATTTCTCAAAAAGAGATCGATGCACGTTGCAGAAAGATCCTCGCTATAAAACAATGGGCGGGTCTAGATAAGTATAAAGTAATCGATATAAAAAATATAGATAAGGATCTTAATTCCTCTTCAACAGAACTTTTAAACAGAAATCTTACGGAAGCTTCCTTAACCGTGTTGAGAAATCAGTCAGATTTATTGCCATTACAGCAACTAGACACTTTAAAAATTGCGGCTATTTCAATAGGTGGCGATAAAGACAATCAATTTCAGAAGAGCTTAGATCTATATACAAAAATAGCGCATTTCAGTATTCCCTATGAAGCTTCAATTGCTGAATTGGATTCGGTGAAAGAACAACTTTCTACTTTCAATCTTGTAATTCTTGGGATTCATGATGATAGCAAATTTCCTAGAAATAACATGAAGCTCACGGCAGATGTACAGTCTTTCCTAAAATCAATTTCGAAAGAAAAGAAGAGCATACTTACATTTTTTAAGAACCCATATTCGTTGGACAACCTTGGTGTTGCCGAAAGTGTTTCGTCCTTGATACTCACTTACCAAGACAGTAAAAATTCTGAAGACCTTGCAGCACAACTAATTTTTGGAGGAGTAGGAGCAAATGGAAAACTACCGGTAAGTATTGGAGATAAATTTAAAGAAGGAGATGGTTTAGATATTTCTGGAGGAATGAGATTTAAATACACCCTTCCAGAAGATGCAAATATGAATGCCGAACTTTTAAATAGAAAAGTTGATTCTTTGATGCAGCAAGCAATAGATCTAAAAGCTATTCCTGGTGGACAAATTTTGATTGCTAAGAATCAAAAGGTGGTATTTCATAAAGCTTACGGCTACCAAAGTTATTCAGACACTACAAAAGTGAAATTGACAGACCTGTATGATCTGGCTTCGGTTACTAAGATATCTTCAGCATTACCAGCTTTAATGAAACTGAAGGATGATAATAAGTTCAGTTTAGAAGAAGGAATAGAGACCTATCTCCCTTATTTTAAAAACTCTAATAAAGCAGGTGTTTCTATGAGGAAGATCTTGGCACATCAAGCAGGTTTTAAACCTTGGATCCCTTATTGGAAAACCACACTTAGAAAAAATGGAACATATAAATGGAAAACCATTAAAAAGGATTCTTCAGCAAGATTTCCTATAAAGATCGCGGAGAATATGTGGCTGTTTAAAGATTATCAGAAAGAGATCTTTAAACAGATCAAAAAATCTAAATTAGAAAAAGAGCAGAAATATCTTTATTCTGGCTTAGCTTTTTATTTATTCCCAAGTCTTGTGGAAAACTTGACTAAAGAAGATTTCGCAAGTTATTTAGATGCTAAATTCTACGATAAATTAGGAGCAAGCACTCTTACATATAATCCTAACCGAGAGTATAAGCTTGACAGAATTATGCCTACGGAAAATGATTTTCTTTTTAGAAAAGAAGCAATTCGTGGAACTGTGCATGATGAAGGAGCTATTATGATGAGCGGTGTTTCTGCCAATGCAGGACTTTTTTCTAATGCAAACGACATTGCAAAATTAATGCAGATGTATCTTAATAAAGGTACTTATGGAGAAGAGCAATATATTACCGAAGCTACAATGGAGGAATTTACCAAATATCAATTTCCTGATAATAATAATAGAAGAGGTTTAGGTTTTGATAAACCCTCTTTAGGAGAACGTTCTATAAATGGAAACACAGCAATTTCTGCTAGTAATTCCAGTTTTGGACATACTGGTTTTACGGGAACTATGGTATGGATGGACCCTGAGACCAACCTTTTATACATATTTTTATCTAACAGGGTCCTGCCAACAAGAGACAATACATTGTTATATAAAAGTAATACTAGAACTAAAATCCAGCAGGTATTATATGAGGCAATGCGAGATTAGAATTTAGTTTTTAGGATAAAAATTTCACTTTTGAAATTTTGGTGTAATCCATTTGGAATTTGGCATGTATGTTATAGGAAATGTTATATTTGTTAGCTAAATCAACCAAATTCTCAAAGAAAATCACCAAATTTTAATAATGAAAAGTAATTATTCCCCTGCCTTTCTTTGTTTGATCTCCCTACTATCATTCACTACCTACGCACAGAATTCCTTAAAAGGAGTTATAATAGATGAAAACCAAAATACCGTTTCGTTTGCCAATGTGATCCTGTTGCAAGCAAATGATTCTACAACCCTGTACAGAGGTTCTGTCTCTGAAGAAGACGGCGGATTTTTAATTGACGATATAGAAGATAATAGCTATATTTTGGAAATTAGATTTGTTGGTTATGAAAATTTCGTTAAAAAAATTGAGGTAAAAGGAAATACAAATCTTAGAAAATTAGTACTTATAGAATCTGCTTCAAATCTAGATGAGGTTACTGTTACTGCCAAAAAACCCACCATTTCCCGGAGTGTAGATAGAATTACCTTCAACGTGGAAAACTCTGTGCTTTCTTCAGGAAACTCTTATGAAATCTTAAAAAGAACTCCTGGAGTCATTGTAAGTCAGGGTCAACTTCTAATCAAGAATAGGCCTGCAGATGTTTATATTAATGATAATAAGGTTTATTTAACCGCACAAGAACTTCAGCAATTGCTTGAAGGCTTTTCAGGAGAAAATGTAAAATCTGTTGAGGTGATCACCAATCCACCAGCAAAATATAATGCTGAAGGCGGATCCATTTTGAATATAATCACTTCCAAAAACTTAGCTGTTGGATATAAAGGAAGCCTTAATGCATCTAATACAATAGCTATTAAACCAAAATATTCTGTAGGGACTAGCCATTATTATAAAACAGATAATTTAAATGCTTTTGCTAGCTACAACTACAATACTAGAAAAGATATAAAAACAGATCTTGGAAACATCACTTATTTTGATCCAATGGGGAACGTAGCTTCTATATGGGACGATGAGTTTAATAAGGAAACTAAAAGGGAGTCTCATAGTTTAAGTACAATTCTGGATTTCACTCTTTCAGAGAAAAGTAAATTAAGTTTGAGTGCAAATATTTTGTACACTCCAAAAGCTGATTCTGATATTGATGGGAGAACTGAAATTTATAATCCGCAAATGCAGTTGGACTCTCTTTACACAACAGATAGTAGATTAGAAAATGAAGGTGACAATTTATTGTTCAACGCTAATTATTCAACTTCCATCGGAGAGAACGGATCTACATTTAGCGCTCAGGCCAATTATATCAAATATAACGACGATCAAACTCAGGATCTTTTAACTCAGTATTTTTCGAACTCAGGAAACTTATTGAATAACAATTCATTTTATACAGTAGCAAATCAAGACACAGATATTTATACAGGTCAGCTAGATTTCACATCTACTATCGCCGGACTTGCTTCAGAATATGGAGCTAAATATTCTGGAATAGACTCTCAGAGTGGATTGGATTTTTTTGATACTAATTCTGAATCCAGACAGTTTGTAAATTCTCTTTCAGATGAATTTAATTACAATGAAAACATCTTCGCTGGATATTTAAGTGTTGCCAAAGACTGGGATACTTGGAGTATAAAAGCAGGTCTTCGTGGAGAGTATACAGATATTGAAGGAAATTCTGCTTCTTTTGGAGCGGTAAATACTCAGGAGTATTTCGAATTATTTCCAACAGTCTATTTAATGCATACCGTGGGTGACAATCATTCTTTTGGTTTAGATTATAGCAGAAGGATTACAAGACCGAGATTCCAAAGCTTGAATCCTTACCGGTATTTTTTGAATGAAAATAATTTTCAAGTTGGAAATCCAAACCTACAGCCAGGGATATCCAATAAAGTTTTATTGAATTACACCTATAAAAATAAGCTTTCATTTGATTTATATTACGATAAGATAAATGATGCCCCGGCAATATTACCGTTTCAAAATAATCAAAACCGAACATTAAGATCTGTAGCCGATAATTTAATTTACGAGCAGCAATTTAGTTTAGATATTTCTTATTATGACTATGTTACAGATTGGTATTACTTGTACATATATAGCTCTATATTTAAAATGAAAAATGAGTTTATAGCTTTTGAAAGTGAAAACCAGAAAGTAAATAATGAGGTGACTAGTGTTTATTTAAGCGCGTCTAATTATCTTACCTTATCAAAGGATGGTACATTCTCTGGAAATTTGACAGCAACATATTCCCCAGACTTCATTGCGGGATCGTACGATTTTGATGAGCCGCAATATGGAGTTTCACTAGGTTTAAGAAAAACTTTCCTTAATGATAGATTAAGCGCTACAGTAAATGTGGAAGATCTTTTTGACACTTATAATATCCCTTTACGTTCTAATTATTTAAATCAGGATAATTCATTTTTCGCAATGCCAGAGTCCAGAAGTATCCGTTTCGGCTTACTTTATAAATTTGGAAATTTCAAGTTAAGGGATAATCAGCGAGCATTAGAAGCAGTTGAAAAAGAACGTTTAGAAGCTCAACAGATGCTATAGAAATTCTTAATTCTATAAGACATTCCTATCTTAAACTTTAGTTACTGGCAAACTCGATCTAATTTCTTAATTTTGCAGCACTTAAATAAAAAGTAGTGGCTAAAATTGGAAATATAGATGTAGGAGAGTTTCCCTTGTTGCTTGCACCAATGGAAGATGTGAGTGATCCACCGTTTCGTGCACTTTGCAAAGAGCAGGGAGCAGATGTGGTATATACAGAGTTTATTTCTTCGGAAGGCCTTATTCGTGATGCTGCAAAAAGCATGATGAAACTAGATATCTACGAAAAAGAACGTCCGGTTGGCATCCAGATCTTTGGTGCTAACTTAGAATCTATGCTACAATCTGTAGAAATAGTTGAAAAATCTGGTCCAGATATAATAGATATAAATTTTGGGTGCCCTGTTAAAAAGGTAGTGTCAAAAGGAGCAGGTGCAGGGATTCTAAAGGATATAGATCTTATGGTCTCTTTAACTAAAGCAATGGTAGAACATACCAATTTGCCAATTACCGTTAAAACCAGATTAGGCTGGGACAACGACTCTATTAAAATAGTTGAAGTTGCAGAACGCTTACAAGATGTGGGTTGCGCGGCTATTTCCATTCATGGACGTACCAGAGTTCAAATGTATAAAGGAGAAGCAGATTGGGCTCCAATTTCTAGAGTAAAGGAGAATCCAAGAATGCATATTCCGGTATTTGGGAATGGAGATGTAGATACGCCTGAGAAAGCTATGGAAATGCGCGATAAATTCGGTTTGGACGGAGCTATGATCGGGAGAGCAAGTATTGGTTATCCTTGGTTTTTTAGAGAAGTGAAACATTTCTTTGAGACTGGTCAACATTTAAATCCACCAACTTTGGAGGAACGTGTAGATGCTGCAAGACGTCATTTACAGATGGCTATAGACTGGAAAGGCGAAAAATTAGGAGTTTTTGAAACTAGAAGACACTATACCAATTACTTCAAAGGGATTCCACATTTCAAGGAATACCGAATGAAAATGGTAACAAGTGATCATTCTGTAGATGTTTTTGAAGCTTTTAATGAGGTAGAAAGAGAATTCTCTGGCTTCGAATTTGCTTAAGAATTTAAAGCGCTTTTACTTCTACTAGCTGCAATATAAGAGGCAGATATCCCCAAAATGCTAATAGTTAAGAATACCAGTATAATATTTTCAGCTTTTATCTTTACAGGATAAGGGAGGCTGGGAGTTATCATTACAAAATTATACTGTAGCTGAAGGTAGATCAGGATTAACCCACAAACTAAACCTAGCATTCCACCAACAATTGTCATTAGCGAACCTTGTAAAAAGAAAATATTTCTAATAGATTTTTTGGTAGCGCCAAGGTTATGAAGGGTTTTAATATTCTCACGTTTATCCAAGATCACCATGATTATAGATCCAATTACATTAAATAAGGCTATTATAAGCACTAAAGTGAAAATAAGATATACCGCAAGGTTTTCGGTATTTAGCATTTTGTAAAGCGTTTCATTTAGCTGCGCTCGATCTTTTATTATCACTTCATTCCCAAAAACCGATGCTATCTCATTGCGAATTACTTCTAGATCCATTGTTGGGTCTACCTTAAGTTCGATTGCTGAAACTTGTCCTTCTTCTATTTCCAGTAAGTTTCTTGCAAATTGAATATTGGTGAAAATATATTTGCTATCTAATTCTTCATTAACACTGTATATACCTGTAACTATTACACTTTCCTTATTAAAAGCTTGAGAGGCATTAGTAATTTGTCCTTTTCCGGGACGTGGAACCATAATATCCAGAAGATTATTATAGTCGAAGGTGTTTAAGGAAAGCAATCTGGAAATTCCATTTCCCGCAACCACCTGGAATTCACTTTGAGTTAGCCAAGTACCAAAGACAATGGTACTATCAATAGAATTCACTTTTCTATAATTGGCATCGACTCCTTTAATAAAGGCGGTATGATTTTTAGATTTATAATCTAGAAAGACTCTTTCTTCAATAATTTCTGAAGTTGACAGAACTCCATCAATTGCTAATAACTTTCCTTTTTCAGCTTCAGTAAAAGAGAAATTTTTTCCACTTTCCGGGAGAATTTTAAGATCAGGATCAAATTCATTAGTAAAAGAAAGACTGAAATCTTTTAATCCTGAAAAGCCTGAAAGAACGATGAATAAAGAGAAAGCTCCCGCAAAAACCCCAATCGCAGCAATTATGGTAATAATATTTATGGCATTATTCGAACTTTTGGTGAACAAATAACGTCTAGCGATATAAAAGGGGAAATTCAAATTAAGATTTTTTCCTTTTGTCTAATAGATCCGGTTTAGAAATGGGATTATCTTCCCCTTTCATAGATTTTTCTATCTGATCTATATACTCTAAAGAATCGTCTACGTAAAACGTAAGATCCGGCATTCTACGCAGCTGATGTTTGGTGCGTTGTGCCAGTTCATGCTTTATTTTATATTTTATCTCATTAAGGTCATTCAAGATCTCTTCTCCATGTTTTGAAGGAAATACGCTTAAATATGCTTTAGCTATAGAAAGATCTGTAGTTACTTTTACTTTAGAAACCGAGATCAAAATACCCGTTACCCCAGAATCTCTCAAGTGATTTTGAAGGATTTCAGCTAAATCCTGTTGCAAAACCCCACCTATTTTTTTTTGTCTATTTGTTTCCATCTTGCAAAAGTAGCATATTTAAAGATTATAGTATTTTTATAATCGGAAATATGAAAGAAGTTACAAAAAAGTATAAGACGGGTCAATCGTTTTTCCATGGTAATTCTTAGACCTGAATCAATAATAAAACACAAAGAATGAATAAGATAGAACATATTGGTATTGCCGTTAGAAACTTGGAAGAGGCCAATAAAACCTATAAAGCGATTCTGGGAGTAGACAGTTATAAGACAGAAAAAGTAGAAAGTGAAGGCGTGGACACCTCTTTTTTTAAAGTTGGAGATAGTAAAATCGAATTGCTGGCAGCTACAAATCCAGAAAGCCCAATTGCCAAGTTCTTAGAGAAAAGGGGAGAAGGAATACATCATATTGCATTTAATGTGGAAGACATCCAGACTGAAATTGAACGTTTAAAGGGCGAAGGCTTTATATTACTTAATGATTTCCCGAAATCGGGAGCAGATAATAAGTTGGTTGCCTTTATGCATCCTAAATCTGCTAACGGAGTATTGGTGGAGTTGTGTCAGGAAAAGGTTGCCGAATAGCAGTTGAAAACTGAAAAAGAGATGCTGATTTTCTTGGTTTGATGCTGAACCTAAATGTATTAGTAGGTTTCGTGAGTCTTGCTGTAAACATTCTTTAAAAAATGCTTGTTCACTAAAAAGCAATTACATAAATTTGCGCCCTCATTATACCTATTGAGCCGGTCCTATAGCTCAGCTGGTTAGAGCACCTGACTCATAATCAGGTGGTCCCTGGTTCGAGTCCAGGTGGGACCACGTAATAATTAAAAGCCTTTCACTTTGTGAGAGGCTTTTTTTATGGATTACCTTCCTTTTTAGATTTAAGTTTTGCGAACTCTTGTTCTAAGAATAATAACTTCTCTTCAATTCCATCTGCAACTTCAGGGAGTCTATGATAGAAGACATAACGGATTCGCCACATCTCCTTTATATCTTTCAGGTTTATTTTAAGATCCTCAATATTTTTATGATCTGCTCTTAGTACTAGGGTTTCGTTGGTTATAAATAATCTTCTTAAAATTAGTTGCTTATCTACCAGAACAATAACTAAAACCCCATTATTGATTTTTTTATAGACTTTCTTTGGCACAAATTCTCCAACAACAATATCTTTGGGATATAGTCCCTTATCGTTGCTGCTCATCTCTAAGCTGTCTACCGTATAACCCCTAAATGTTTTTTCAGTATTAATAGGCAATTGCAAACAAGGCATATCCTTAATAAATTGTTCTTTATCATAGTGTGTTATATAGTCGGCACTATTTTTTTGAGTGATGCAGGGTATAGTTGCAAATTGCTCTTTTATAAGCTCCTCATGATCTGCGGCGATATCTCCTTTAAATTTTAATAACTTATTTACAGTTAGTTCCTTGGTTAGTAAATCGTCAATTGGTATGCTAAAATAATTAGCAATTTTGATAATTGTTTCAATCTTAGGTTCGCTTCTTCCTTCTTCGTAAGCCCCCAAGGTTCCTCGTTTTAAGTCGAATAAGTCGGCAAATGCCTGTTGGCTTAAAGTTTTAACCGTTCTTATCTTTCGAATATTTTTTCCAAAAAATGACATATTTTGCTAATTATATTTGCAACAATAAAAATTAATTGTATATTAGTCTAACGAAATTAGCTAAAAAAATCATTTATAGCTAATCTTTTTAGCGGTTTGTGTGATTCTATTCTCAGTTTTAAAAAATTTTGTTGCAAGAAATTTCTTGAAAAAATGGAATTATAATAGCCAATATTATTATTTAGATATCAAAAAATCAATTATTAACCAACTAACTTAACATTATGATAGTTTTAATTTTTCACATCGTGTCATTCGCTATTTCAATTTTATAGCCTAAGACTATTCTTTTTCGTATTATTAACCTTTGTAATTATTTACCTTTAACCGTTATAAATTTTACATGAAGAATCACCTAACCATCACACGAGACTTTTTACTGGAATTAAACTTTAATATCACAAGGGAAAACCCTGAAGATGGAATTCTTGTAGTACAGAAACAAGACGCTGGAATTAGAAATTTAATTTTAGGAATAGCGCCTCCAATTTTAATCATGGAACAATTTATCTTTAAAATTAACAATCAATCGGAGCGTATTTTTAAAGACTTGTTACAAAAGAACAGAGATATTATTCACGGTGCATTTGTTCTGGACGAAAGTGGAGAGAAAGTTATCTTTAGGGATACTCTTCAAATAGAGAACATGGATTTAAACGAACTCGAAGGTAGTTTAAACTCTTTGAGTTTATTAATGAGTGAATACTCAGAGCAAATCATCGAATTTTCTAAATATTAAAAACTTACAATTATGAACTTATTCAAAAGATTATTTAAAATTGGTCAAGCTGAAACAAATTCAGCCATAGATAATATGGAAGATCCAATTAAGATGACCGAGCAAGGAATTCGAGATATGAAACTTGATCTTGACAAAAGTCTAGAAGCATTAGCTCAAGTTAAGGCCTTAGCAATACGAGCTAAAAACGATCAAGATGAATTTCAAAATAAGGCTGAAGAATATCAGAATAAAGCCATTATTATTTTAAAGAAAGGTCATTCTAAAGAGATGGAGGCTTCAGAAGCAGATAGACTAGCTAAGGAAGCCTTAGTTCAGAAGGAAATGGCAGATCAGCAAATGATTCGAGCTAAGGAAGAATCGGCTAAATTTGATAATAACGTCGCTCAACTTCAAAAGAATATTCAAACCATAAAAGCCAATATTGGTAATTGGGAGAATGAGTTAAAAACCTTGAAAGCTCGGGTTAAAGTAAGTAATGCAACCAAAAGCTTGAACAAACAAATGGCAGAGCTGGACAGCACGGGAACTGTTTCTATGTTGGAGCGTATGAAAGAAAAAGTTGCTCAAGAAGAAGCTTTGGCAGAGGCCTATGGCGATATCGCAAATGCATCTAAATCTATAGATGACGAGATTGATAAGGCTGCCGATACCAGCAAAGCTAAGGCAGATGAAGATCTAGAAAAGCTAAAAAGCCAATTAGGTCTTAGTAATTCTAAAGACTCGTAATATTGACAGATTTATTAAACATATTATTTTCTGAAGTCAATATGGTTCTCAGTATCCTTCTAATTGTGCTTATCTTGTATTGGATAGTTACAATGATAGGAGGATTAGATTTCGATCTTGATTTTGATATAGACGTAGACCTTGATGCAGATCTAGAGGTGGATACTGGCATAGAAGGCGGGAACATGGATTTTGAAGATATCTCTAATGCAGAAATCAATCAAGAAGATGTTTTAGGGAAGCGCAGAAAACCTTTAAAGTGGTGGCAGCTATTTCTAATTTATTTCAACTTTGTTGGGCTTCCTTTTATGTTCACATTTACCTGCTGGATTTTTATATGGTGGTTTATTACCGCAATCACTACTGCTATAACTTACTCGTATGATAATGTATTCGGATTTATTATTATGCTGTTAGCTTTTTTTCCCGCATTATTTATTAATAAAATCTTTACGACTCCATTTAAGGGATTCTTTAAAAACCTTAATAAAGACGGAGATGTTGCAATAGATTTTCTTGGTAGACAAGGCATATTAATGTCATCAATTTCAAAAAATAAAATGGGAAATGCAGAGGTGAAAGTAGATGGAAATTCTATGTCTATCTATGTAAAATCTTTAACAGGCAAACCTATAACCTACGGGTCTAATATTTTAATAATTAAAAGATCCTCAGACTCTAATTATTACTTAGTTCAATCATATAACGATTAAATAACCAATTTTATGAATTCAATTTTACCAATTATTGGCATCGGTCTAGGTGTCTTATTATTTCTAATTATAGTGTATTTCGCAATTATTGCGATGTTCTATAGAAAAGTTCCTCAAGGACAAGCCCTTATTCGTACTGGCTTTGGAGGAACCAAAGTAGCAACCGATAAAGGAATGTATGTGGTACCGGTTTTCCATAAAGTAGAAATTATGGATGTATCGGTTAAAAAGATACAGATAGAGAGAATCGCACATGAAGGTCTTATTTGTAAGGATAACATGCGTGCAGATATCAAGGTTGCTTTTTTTGTAAGAGTTAATAACGATGTAGAATACATTAAAAAGGTAGCTCAGACTATAGGTGTAGAGCGAGCATCAAAGATTGAAACTTTAGAAGATCTTTTTGAAGCTAAATTTTCTGAAGCTTTAAAAACGGTTGGTAAGAAATTCGAGTTTATTGAGCTTTATGAAGCTCGTCGTGAATTTAGAGATGAGATCGTAGATATTATTGGAACAGATCTAAATGGATATACCTTGGAAGATTGTGCAATAGACTTCCTTGAACAAACATCTGTTACAGAATTAAAGCCAGACAACATTCTAGATGCAGAAGGTATCAAAAAGATCACCGAGTTAACTGCAATTCAAAATGTAAAAGCTAATCTAATTAAGCGAGATGAAGAAAAGACTATTCGTAAGCAAGATGTAGAAGCAAGAGAAGCTATTCTAGAATTAGATAAGCAATTAGCCGAAAAAGAGGAGCAACAAAAAAGGGAAATTGCTAATATCATGTCTCGTGAACAAGCAGAGACTCTTAAAGTTGCAGAAGAAGAACTTCTGAAATCTGAAACTGCTAGAATTTTTACTCAGGAAAAAGTAAAAGTTGCAGAAGAGAATATGGAGCGTCAAATAATTGTGGCAGCTAAGAATAAAGAGCGAACTGAAGCAGTTGAAACAGAACGAGTAGAAAAGGACCGATTGTTAGAGGCAACGGAAAGAGAAAGAGTTGTGACCCTTGCTCAAATTGAAAAGGAGAAAGTAGTTGAAGTAGAAAAGAAGAATATTCAGGATGTAATTAGAGATCGCGTTACTTTGGAAAAAGGAGTGGTAGAAGAGCAAGAGAATATGAAAGATATTCAAGCTTTCAAAACTGCAGATAGAGATAAGCAAGTGAAAATAACTATTGCTGAAGCGAATGCTGAAGAAAGTTTAATCACTACTATTAAAGCTGCTGAAGCACAAAAAGAGGCTGCAAAACAAAAGGCAGAAGAAATTAATATTGAAGCCTTAGCACATAAAGAAGCTAGTGAGAAGCAAGCAGATGCACGTAAAATATTGGCAGAAGCACAAGCGAAGGAAGAGGCTACCGTTGGTATGTCTGAGGCCCAAGTAATGCATGCGAAAGCAGATGCTAATGAGCGACAAGGAATTGTGGAAGCAAGCATTATTGAAAAGAAAGCTAAAGCTGAAGCTTCAGGAATGGAAGCCAAAGCCGATGCAAAACGTAAGGATGGTCTAGCTGAAGCTGCTGTAATTAAGGAGAAAGCACTTGCTGATGCTGCTGGTATAGAGGAGAAAGCAAATGCTATGAAGAAACTTGATGGTGTTGGAAAAGAACACGAAGAATTCAAGTTAAGATTAGATAAAGATCTTCAGGTAGACTTAGCACATATCAATATTCAAAAAGATATTGCAGATGCACAAGCTCAAGTGATAGGAGATGCACTTAAAGCTGCTAAAATAGATATTGTTGGTGGTGAGACTATGTTCTTCGATCAAATTATAGGTCAGATCACGAAAGCAAAAGGATATGATAGATTGGTTGAAAACAGTACGAACATCCAACAAGTAAAGGATGCTGTTCTTGGTAATGGAGATGTACATGCAAATTTGTTAGAAAGAGTAAAAGACTTTGCAGATAAATATGGAATATCTTCTGAGGACATTAAAAACCTAACTATTTCTAAACTTATTATGGATCTAAAACAGAAATCTAATGATGCTGAAGAACATTCTGTTTTTAGCGGATTATTAGATATGGCAAAAAGCCTAGGTCTTTCAGATAAAAAGTTGAAATAGCAAATCAATTTCACAGAATACTTCTAAATACAGCCTTAGAGTTCGCCGAAAGTAGTTTTCGGCGATTCTCTAAGTATTACAACATCAATATAATTTAAGTTTGAAATCAGCAAAAATATAATGGCAGAGCAATCTATTCCAGATAAGAAAGCACAATCACTTGATGGTGGCACCTATGAGATCATACAGAACCGTTTAAGAAAGCAAAAAGCAGAACTTCAAGAAAGAGTTGCCTTATTAAATAAAGATCGAAAGGATGTGTTTGGGTCCATTGAGACTAAACTTATTGCAAATGATAGAATTAATACAGAGAACAATTGCATTGCTAGCGATATAGTTTCGCTGAAAAATATTTGCCTATTTGGTTATAATGTGCATTTCGGCCTACGAACTAATATAAATTTGTCTGATGTATTTAGCATTTATGAATTCAAAGAAAATAAGTTTGAGCCAAGGTCCTTAGATTTAATTAACGATGAGGTTTTTCAAACAGATTTCACCAACCTTTACAAGTATTATAGAAACACCGTTTTTACCAAGTTCGCGATAATTGGAAATTATCTGCACATGGTATTTCAATTAAGCGAAAGCACCTCAGATATTAAAACATTTAAATGGCTTATAAAGGATAGTTCGCTAACATATGTTGATAATAGGAGTGATCACGAATTTAAATTTCCTCCGCAGCACGAATTTAAATGGCTAGAAGTAACAAGAGAAATGCATCGTCATGGTATCCACTCTCATGTTTCAATTTTAGATCGAATTTTTGTAGAGACTATAGGAGGAGATCTTACCATTAAAATTGAGGATAATACAGAGGATGGTAAAGGAATTTTGTCTGAACCTGTAGAACATACAGATCAAACCTTAGACGATGGACAATTTAAATATGCCAATCTAGGTAATTTAATCGCCTTAGAAATAAAACCGTTTCAAGAGGTGCCACGTTATTTTGTTTATAATCATAAGATTAAAGATGTTCAAAAAATTGAAAGTATAAAGGATGCTTGTGTTCTATTACCAGATGATCAAGGGATTATTTTTTCAACTGGTTATTATTTACAATCGGGTTCCTATAATATTTTTGATAATAGTATTCCAAATGTAAAATTTCAGCAAAAGATAGTTTCTCCTAATGGAGAAGATTTTCTTTATGTATTTTATTCTTCTAAAAAGGGACTTTATAATCTAATGGCTTACAATATTATTTCTCAGGAAACAAAAACGCCAATCATATGCAGCGGTTTTACTTTACTTCAAAACGGAGAATTATGTTATTTTAAAACCGAAGAGGAGCAAACTAAACACCACATAATTCAAATTTGGCAGACCCCATTTTTAAAGGGAGATATAATGCCTTCTCAGCACAACGAAACCCTATTGTTTAAAATTGGGAATAAGGATATTGTGAAGGCAATGGCAGAGGTAAATGCTTTAGTAACCCTTTTAAATAAGGAAGATAATTATGATGGATTGTATGAGGAAATTGCGAAAATTTCCAAAGATATTTTAGATGCATATTATTGGTTACCAGAGGAGGAAACGCAAAAGCTAAATCTTCCATTAATAGAGATTAACAAGGCTGCCAACTCTGCAATAGATGAATTTGAAAAAGTTGTTCAGCTAAAGAAGCAGGCAGTAAAACTCACGAAATCTATTCGTGAAAATGCAGATTTACTCTTCGGAAAAATAAAAAGCACATCCTTTAAGTCTATCCAAGAATTTGTAAAACTTCTTACAGATTTAAGAACCTTGCGTGGAGAAATAATAAGTTTGAAAGATATACGATATGTGGATAGTGAGTATCTGGAGAAATTGGAATTGGATATTACAGAATACACCAAAAAAATATCTCAAAACTGTGTTCAATTTCTTTTAAATGAGAAAGCGCTCCAGCCCTTTCATGATGAGGTTGCTAAAAAGCAAGCTATATTGGTGGAGATTGAGAAGGTGGTGCAAGCAAAAAAGATGGAAGAAGAGGTCAATAAAATTGCGACAGACCTTGAGTTATTAATAGATATTGTATCAAACCTAGATATTGAAGACACCTCCCATTCCACTAAAATAATAGACAATATCTCTTTAATATTTGCAACTCTGAATCAACTAAAGTCGGCAATAAGGAATAAGAAAAAATCCTTGGGAAGCATAGAGGCTAAGGCAGATTTCGCTGCTCAATTGAAGTTGATAGATCAAAGTATTATCAATTATATAGATATTGCATCTACCCCGGAGAAATGCGATGAATTTCAATCTAAAATATCTATCCAATTAGAAGAATTGGAAGGGAAATTTGCAGATTTTGAGGAATTTGTTTCTAGAATAATAGAGAAACGAGAAGAAGTTTATACTGCCTTTGAAGGAAGAAAAAATTCCTTGGTAGAAAAAAGAAATAAAAAGGCATTAGCGCTTCAAAATGCCTCTGAACGAATTTTAAAAGGAGTTCAAAAAAAGTCAGAAAGCCTAGGAAGCGCTGCAGAGATAAATGGCTATTTCGCTGCAGATCTCATGATAAATAAAGTGAGGGATATCATCGAGCAATTAAAAGAGCTTGAAGATAGTGGTAAAGCTGAAGAAATTGAAACAAGTCTAAAAACGTCACGGGAAGATGCTTTAAGGAAATTAAAGGATAAGTTAGAACTTTATGAGGATGGTGAAAATGTAATTAAGCTTGGCAAACATAAATTTGGAGTTAATAAGCAGCCTCTAGATCTTACCATAATATTGAAGGGAGGAAAGTTAAATTACCACCTCACAGGAACCGATTTTTATGAGGAAATAACTCATGAAACGTTACTTAGCTCTCGTGAATATTGGAATCAGGAATTTGTATCAGAAAATAATCTGGTTTACCGTGCAGAATATTTGGCTTATAAGATATTTAAGAAATTGCCAGAGTCTAAGTTGTTAAATGCAAGTCTAGAGCAATTACTTAAAATTGTTCAGGAGGAAAGTAGTGGTGATTATTCAGAAGGTTATATTAAAGGAGTTCATGATGTAGATGCTGCCAAAATTTTAGGTGTGCTAATAAGAAAGAACCATGAGTTGGGTATCTTGAGATATAGACCAGAGATTAGAGCGTTTGCTCAATATTTTTGGAATAGCCTTTCAACGGAGCTAATGGCAGAATTAGATCAAGTAATTAAGGCCTCTGGTGAGGTTTTTACGATATTTCCAGACACACAAGAATATCAGTTTATCATTAATGAATTGGGCACACACATTACAGAGTTTGCTCAAAAAACTCAGTTATTTGAACCTAATTTAAGTGGTAAAATTTCAGCCTATATTTTCGAAGAATTACAATCAGATCATCATTTTGCGAGAAGTAATATAGCCTTATCTCTTAAGGAAGATTTTGTAAGTGCTTTAAAAAAGCAAAATGCAGATATTAAATTTAGAACCAGTTTTGAGGCTATCCCAACTTATCCTGGGAAAGTGAGGTTAATTAAGCAATGGGTTTCCGCATTTATAAATTCTAATGCAATATCAGATGACACCCTGGATATAGACTTAAATAAGATCTATTTAGATGAGGTAGTTTGTCGGATTCTATTCGAGGACGAATCTGTATCTAAAACTAAGGCTGTTTTGCCAATAGAAAAAATAACAGGACTTCATGGTGATCATAAGATAATAAAGGAAGGCTCATATATTTTTAACTATCACGAATTTATTAAGCGTTTGGGGAACTTTGTGAATGTCGAGGTACATTCATATAATGCTTTTCGTGAAGCTAAGCATCAGGTAACTGAAGAATTAAAGGCCGATTTGAAGCTGGAAGAATTCAAGCCTAGAGTACTTACCTCTTTTGTGAGAAATAAGCTGATAGATCAAGTATACTTTCCATTATTTGGAGACAATCTAGCTAAGCAGCTAGGAACTGTTGGTGGTAATAAGCGAACAGATAGAATGGGATTATTATTGCTGATTTCTCCTCCAGGATATGGAAAAACAACTTTAATGGAGTATATCGCCAATAGGTTGGGATTAGTTTTCATGAAGATAAACGGCCCAGCGATAGGTCATGAAATAACTTCTGTAGATCCAGCAGCTGCAAACAATTCTGCCTCTAGAGAGGAATTGAAGAAGTTAAACCTTGCGCTAGAAATGGGAAATAATGTGATGTTATATTTAGATGATATACAACACTGTAACCCAGAATTTTTACAAAAATTCATCTCCCTATCTGATGGGACACGTAAAATAGAAGGAGTTTATAATGGCAAGCCTAAAACATATGATCTCCGAGGAAAGAAATTCTGCGTTATTATGGCAGGTAATCCTTATACAGAAAGTGGTGAGAAGTTCAAGATTCCAGATATGCTCGCTAACAGAGCTGATATTTATAACCTAGGTGAGATAATTGGCGACACAGAGCATCTATTTAAACTGAGCCTTATAGAAAACTCACTAACTGCAAATCCAATATTGCAACAATTGGGAAGCACTCATTTTGATGATCTATATACACTAATAAATCGAATTGAAAATAACTCTCAGGATGAGCAATTAAAAGGGAACCATAGTGTTCAAGAAGTTCAGGAATATCAAGAAGTTTTAAGGAAGGTTATTTCGTTAAGAGACACTATTCTTAAAGTAAATTCAGCTTATATTAAAAGTGCGGCTATGGAAGATGAATATAGAACCGAGCCTTCATTTAAACTGCAGGGTTCTTATAGGGATATGAATAAATTAGTGGCGAAAATAGTACCCATCATGAATGATAAGGAACTAGATCAACTATTGCTTTCTCATTACGAAAGTGAAGCTCAAACATTAACATCTTCGGCTGAAGCCAATTTGCTTAAGTACAAAGAGCTTGTGAATGATATGTCCTTAGAGCAAGAAGAACGCTGGTTGGATATTAAAGAAATATTCTTAAAAAACAATAAGCTTAAAGGTTTTGGCAGTCAAAACGAAATGACCCAAGTTATTGCTCAAATGATGATGTTTTCTGAAAATCTTCAGGGAATCAAAGAAGTATTGATTTCAGGTATTAATCAAAAGTAATAGTCAAAGACTAGGAAAAGATATTAAAAGCCTTTCAAGAAATTGAAAGGCTTTTTTTGTTAAATACTTATAGATCATTCCGTGTATCTATGAATGTAAAGTGCTTTTAAAATTTATTTTCAGAATGAATTTAAGATATGTACCTTTATTACACTTATCTATTTAGAATTGAATAGTTTAAGAATCCTTAAATTTTATGATTAATTAAAGTTGGCTAATAAAATAGCCGAGCAAATAAATATTGTATCGGTGATTCTCAGTAGTTTTATTTTTATTAGATTAATTTTAACTTTTTAAAACCCTATTGGAGATTATTCCGTTAATATTACGGAACAAGTTTTTAAGTAATTTATATATAAAGTAAATTGCAGCTAATTATGATGAGAAAAACCTTTGTTTATATGCTCTTAACAATAAGAGTGGTTTTTTTATTCGGAATAAATTTTTGTGAGGCTTTTTGGAATTTTGTTTCCAAACCATCCAAATTGCTATTGCGTACTTCCGTTGTTGCTGTAATTCTTTTATCTTCTCATAATTTTGAATTATATGCACAGAATAAAGGGCCAAACTGCGATCCAGGGGAAAGATTTTGTAGAGGAGAGTGTATGCCAGCAAGAGAATGTAGGCAAGGAGTGCCACCACCACCGGGATTACCAATAGATTCTAAATTACCTTATTTAATAATAGCGGGGCTTGGACTGGGGATCTATTTTTTAAAGTCTAAAAAAACAGCTTAAGCCATTTGAGTTAGTCGCTTTACATATTTTCCAATCACATCAAATTCAAGGTTTACCTTTTCGCCAACTTTTAAACTTTTAAAGGTGGTGTGCTCATAGGTGTAAGGTATTATGGCAACACTGAATTGATGAATTTCAGAATTCACCACAGTAAGACTAACCCCATTTATTGTAATAGATCCTTTTTCTATAGTGATATTTCCTAAAGCGGGATCATAGTTAAAAGTAAAGACCCAGCTCCCATTTTCTTCTTTTAAGTCAACACATTCTGCAGTTTGGTCTACATGTCCTTGTACTAGATGCCCATCTAATCTTGCACCTAATTTCATTCCGCGTTCTAAATTAACAGAATCACCAACACTCAAACTTCCTAAATTAGATTTATCTAATGTTTCTTGAATGGCCGTGACTAGATATGAATTATCATTTATCGCAACTACAGTTAAGCAAACCCCGTTATGAGCGACGCTTTGATCTATTTTTAATTCTGAAGTCATCGAGGCAGCGACATAAATATTGAGATTGCCTTTATCTTTCTTAATTTCGAGTATTTCTCCTACTTCTTCAACAATTCCGGTAAACATGGTTGTAGATTATTGTTACATTTGTGGTGTAAAAATATAAATAAAAAAGGGTAATAATTATGAAGTCCGTTCAAAAGATAAAACTAGGAATTAGTATTGGAGATCTAAATGGAATTGGAGGAGAAATAGTTCTAAAGACTTTTGAAGATTCTAGGATGCTTGATTTTTGCACTCCTATAATTTTTGCTTCGGTTAAAACTTTAAATTTTTATAAAAAACATTTTAAGCTTTCTCTTAATTTCCAAGGGGTAGAATCTGCAACAGAGGCTATTGAAGGCAAGATCAATGTGGTGAATATTTGGAAGGAAAATGTAGAAATCAACTTCGGGAAAGAAGATCCGGAAAGTGGAAAATATGCTTTTAAATCTCTAGAAGCCGCTACAAATTCATTGATCAATAATGAAATAGATGTTTTGGTAACCGCTCCTATTAATAAGAACACCATTCAGTCTGAAGATTTTAAGTTTCCTGGACACACCGATTATTTAGCCAAACAACTAAAAGGAGATAGTTTAATGTTCATGATCTCCGATAATTTAAAAGTTGGGTTGCTAACAGACCATGTTCCACTAAAGGATATAGCAAACGTGATCACCCCAGAGCTAATTGAAAAAAAGATAGCTACAATTACTCAAACTTTAAAACAAGATTTTAGAATTTCTAAACCCAAAATAGCGGTTTTAGGTATTAACCCGCATAGTGGAGATAATGGTTTGATTGGAAATGAGGATGAAGAGATATTAAAACCAACACTTCAAAAAATTAGAGACAAAGGGAATTTAGTATATGGTCCATATGCTGCAGATAGTTTTTTCGGATCTAAGAACCATGCGAACTTTGATGCTGTAATTGCATCTTATCATGACCAAGGTCTAATCCCATTTAAAACATTGTCTTTTGGAGAAGGTGTAAATTATACTGCTGGTTTAAGCAAGGTTAGAACTTCTCCAGATCATGGAACTGCTTTTGAAATTGCAGGGAAGGATTGTGCTAATATAAATTCATTTAAAGAAGCGGTATTTAAAGCCATAGAAATTTATAAAACAAGAGAGGAATACGAAAAGATCACTCGAAACCCCCTGAAAAAACTAGGAAAAAAGATATAAACAAAATATTGTTTATAACGAATAGTTAATTCATTATATTTTATATCTTTGCACCTGCCTTAGCTCGAGGGCGGGCGCGTGAAAACGATGATGTTATGAGGAAATTAGCGGCATATACAATCCCATTTGTTGGGCTTAAGATTGGAAGCCACGAGTTTGAGTACGAGATTGGCAAAGAGTTCTTTGAACATTTTGAATATGAAGATTTCAATAGTGCTGCACTACATGTAGATGTGGTACTAGAAAAGAAAGCAACTATGATGGAGCTTTTCTTTGAAACTTCAGGAACTGTGAACGTTAATTGCGATCTCACGAATGAACCTTTTGATATGCCTATTAATAGTAGCTTGAGATTGGTAGTGAATTTTGGAGATGAATTTAACGATGAAAATGAGGAGTTATTAATATTGCCTCATGGAGAATACGAGATTAATATTGCACAATATGTGTATGAGATCATAGTATTAGCAGTTCCGCATAAAAGAATTCATCCAGGTATTGAAGATGGAACATTAAAATCTGATGTACTGGATAAACTAGAAGAATTAAGTCCGAAAGGAACTTATGAAGATAATGACAATGAGGAAGATATAGATCCTCGCTGGAATAAATTAAAAAACTTATTAAACGATAAATAATACGTAGCAATGGCACATCCTAAGAGAAAAATCTCCAAAACGAGAAGAGATAAGAGAAGAACACATTATAAAGCTACTGTTCCACAAATTGCAAAAGATCCTACTACAGGAGAGGCACATGTGTATCACAGAGCTCATTGGCATGAAGGTAAATTATATTACCGTGGTCAGATTTTAATAGATAATACAGAAGAGGTACAAGCCTAATTATAGAGCTTTGCTAGAATACAAACTCTCACATTGTGGGAGTTTTTTGTTTTAAGTTGAATAAGTCCTAAAAAGGCCTTAATTTGCAACCCGATTCAAAGAATTTTTAGTACTTTTCTTTCTCTAAGAATAGTTCTTTACTATTGCAAAGAGTTTAAAATTAGATTTTTATGAATAAAATCACAGCAGCAATTACCGCTGTAGGTGCCTATGTCCCTAACGATGTTTTGTCCAATAAAGAATTGGAGAAAATGGTGGACACCAATGATGAATGGATTTTTTCACGCACAGGAATTAAAGAGCGCCGCATCCTTAAAGACCCTACTTTGGGAACTTCTTTTATGGCTATAAATGCCGCCCAAGACCTTATAGACAAAGCAAATATTAATCCGGAGGAAATAGATCTAGTTATTCTAGCAACTGTTTCTCCAGATATGCCTGTAGCAGCCACTGCTGTTTATGTGGCGACACAAATAGGAGCAGTAAATGCTTTTGCTTATGATTTGCAAGCTGCTTGTTCTGGGTTTCTATACGGAATGTCCACAGCAAGTGCTTATATAGAATCTGGGAGATATAAAAAGATCTTATTGATTGGAGCAGATAAAATGTCTTCCATAATAGATTATACAGATAGAACTACATGTATCATCTTTGGAGATGGAGCTGGAGCTGTTCTCTTTGAACCAAATACAGAAGGTCTAGGATTTCAAGATGAAATTTTACGCAGTGACGGGATTGGAAGACATTCTTTAAAGATCGAAGCAGGTGGATCCTTGATGCCACCTTCAGAAGAAACGGTAGCGAGTAAAAGACACTTTGTACAGCAAGATGGAAAAACAGTGTTTAAATATGCAGTTTCCAATATGGCCGATGTAAGTGAACAGATCATGAAGAAGAATAATCTTACTAATGATGACGTTAACTGGTTAATTGCACACCAAGCAAACAAGCGCATAGTTGGTGCAACCGCAAGTAGAATGAATCTTGAAGAGGAGAAAGTATTGATGAATATCGAGAGATACGGAAATACAACCTCGGCAACTTTGCCATTATTATTGAGCGATTTCGAGAAACAATTTAAAAAAGGAGATAATTTAATATTTGCCACATTTGGGGGAGGATTCACATGGGGATCTATCTATCTTAAATGGGCGTATAATTCTTAACAAATCAACACCCTAATATTCTTATTATGGATATAAAAGAAATTCAAAATTTAATCAAGTTTGTAGCAAAGTCTGGTGCTAGTGAGGTAAAACTTGAAATGGATGATATTAAGATCACCATCAAAACAGGATCTGAAGATAAGGAGCCAACTTATTTTCAACAAATGCCAATGCAAGGGCAAATGCAACAAGCCATGCCACAGCAACAACTTCCAGCTGTAGGACAAGAAGCTCCTAAAGCCGCTACTGGTGAATCTCAGGATGCTGCTTCAGACGAATCTTCAAAATATATCACGGTAAAGTCTCCAATTATTGGAACTTTTTATCGTAAGCCTTCTCCAGACAAAGATGTTTTTGTTGAAGTTGGAGATACTATTAAAACGGGAGATGTTCTTTGTGTTATAGAAGCTATGAAACTTTTCAACGAAATTGAAAGTGAAGTTTCAGGAAAAATAGTAAAAGTATTAGTAGACGATTCTTCCCCTGTAGAGTTTGATCAACCATTATTTTTGGTAGATCCGTCATAAATTGACCTTTTCATTAGATTTAATTTTACTATCTCAGTAAAAAATATATAAGGTATGTTTAAAAAAATATTAATTGCCAACAGGGGAGAGATCGCACTGCGAATTATCCGTACCTGTAGGGAAATGGGCATAAAAACCGTAGCGGTATATTCTACTGCCGATGCTGAAAGTCTTCACGTAAGATTTGCAGATGAAGCGGTTTGTATTGGACCCCCACCAAGTAACCTTTCTTATTTAAAAATATCAAATATCATTGCCGCTGCAGAGATTACCAATGCAGATGCTATACATCCAGGATACGGATTCCTTGCGGAGAATTCTAAATTCTCTAAGATCTGCCAGGAGCACAACATCAAATTTATTGGTGCAAGTCCAGAAATGATAGATCAAATGGGAGATAAAGCCTCGGCCAGAGCTACTATGATGGCTGCCGGAGTTCCTTGTATCCCGGGATCTGAAGGTTTGCTTAAAGATTATGCAGATTGTTTGAAGACTGCTAAAGGAATGGGCTTTCCAGTAATGCTTAAAGCTACTGCCGGTGGTGGTGGAAAAGGAATGCGTGCTGTAATGAAAGAAGAGAACCTGCAAACCGCGTGGGACTCTGCTCGTCAAGAATCTGCCGCAGCCTTTGGTAATGACGGGATGTATATGGAAAAACTCATCTTAGAGCCACGCCATATCGAGATCCAAGTTGTTGGAGATAGTACAGGAAAAGCTTGTCATCTTTCAGAAAGAGATTGCTCGATCCAAAGAAGACATCAAAAACTTACAGAAGAAACACCTTCGCCTTTCATGACAGATAAGTTGAGAAAGCAAATGGGAGATGCAGCTGTTAAAGCGGCAGAGTTCATTAAATATGAAGGAGCAGGAACCGTCGAGTTTTTGGTAGATAAGCATAGAAATTTCTACTTTATGGAGATGAATACTCGTATCCAAGTAGAACACCCAATAACAGAACAAGTAATAGATTACGATCTTATTCGCGAACAAATCTTGGTTGCGGCTGGAATTCCGCTTTCTGGAAAAAATTATTTCCCGAAATTACACTCTATAGAATGTAGAATCAACGCAGAAGATCCTTATAACGACTTTAGACCTTCTCCAGGGAAGATCACCAATTTACACGCTCCTGGAGGTCATGGAGTGAGAATAGATACTCACGTTTATAGTGGATATTCTATTCCTCCCAATTACGATTCCATGATCGCTAAATTGATCACTACTGCTCAAACCAGAGAAGAAGCTATCAGTAAAATGAAACGTGCTTTGGATGAGTTTGTAATAGAAGGTGTAAAAACAACCATCCCATTCCATAGGCAGTTAATGGACCATCCAGATTATATAGATGGTAACTATACTACCAAATTTATGGAGGACTGGAAAATGGATGCCATTAAAGAAGAATAACTTATAAGCCTCGAATTTCGAGGCTTTTTTTATGGGGTTCCCGCTCCTAAAAAAGCGGTCGGGCTATTTGCTTTTAGTCTCTAGCCATAAAAGTGCCTAGAGAGCTAACCGCTGCTATCCCTAACCCGATTGTATTTATAATACGTTGTCACATTGAGCCTGTCGAAATGTGATTTAACTAGAGATCCTTAGACAAGCTCAGGATTACATCCAATAAGAAAAAACGTCTATCATGTTTTGCCATTAAAAATTTTCCAAAACTTTACGTAATTTCACCCCTAAATTCATCGCATGAACTTATCCTACTGGGAACATCAGTCCTGGCTTTCTAATGTAGATCATACTATTGTTGGTAGCGGAATTGTTGGTCTTAATACAGCTCTTAGATTGAGAGAGAAATTCCCGAAGGCAAATATTTTAATTCTGGAACGTGGGTTCTTGCCCAATGGTGCGAGTACAAAAAATGCAGGATTTGCGTGTTTTGGTAGTCTTTCAGAAATCTTGGACGATCTTAATTCCCACTCAGAAGAAGAAGTTGTGCAATTAGTTCAAAAACGTGTAGATGGTTTGGCTTTATTACGCACAACTTTAGGAAATGAAGCTATAGATTTTAAATTGTGGGGTGGTTATGAACTTTTTACTCCACAAGATAAAGCGTTATTGGAGGACTGTGAATCTAAAATGGAGTATGTAAATAAACTGCTATTTCCAGTTTTTAAAGAAAACGTATTTAGTTCAGTGCCAGATAAATTCAATTTCAAGAAAATTGAAGAAACGCTGATCTTCAATAAATTTGAAGGTCAGATTAATACTGGCAGAATGATGGAGGCCTTGCTTCAAAAAGCGCTATCAGCAGGAATCAAGATCCTAAATAATATAACAGTACAAGAATTTTCTGAAGTAAATTCAGGAGTAAAAATAAAAACAGATCAATTTGAATTTTCCACAAAAAAGCTTTTCATAGCAACCAACGGATTTGCAGCTCAATTAGGAATGGATTCTGTAAAACCAGCTAGAGCGCAGGTTTTAATAACGAAACCAATAGAAAACCTTCAGATTCAAGGTACATTTCATTTAGATAAAGGCTTTTATTACTTCAGAAATATAGATAAACGTATCTTGTTGGGTGGTGGAAGAAATCTGGATATAAAAACCGAAGAAACTACCAACCTAGGGGAAACTGAGCTTATTCAAAATAAATTGGAAGAACTTTTAAGAGAGACCATTTTACCAAATATAGATTTTGAGATCGATAGGCGATGGAGTGGAATTATGGGGGTAGGAGTACAAAAAAAACCCATTGTAAAGCGACTTTCCAGCAACACTTTTTGCGGAGTTAGACTGGGCGGAATGGGCGTTGCTATTGGTAGTTTGGTTGGAAAAGAATTAGCAGATTTAATCCCTCACTAAGGGAGTTGATAATAATATATAATATGAAGAAATTTTTCAGGTTCATCTTTAAGCTAATCCTCGGTCTAATTGCCTTTAGCATTTTTATAGTGTTGCTTTATAAATGGGTACCAGTTCCTGCAACTCCTTTAATGGTGATTAGATATTTTGAAAATCCAGAAGAACCCATTAAGCACGATTGGGTTTCCTATAATGAGATCTCGGGATATTTACCACTGGCAGTTCTTTCTAGCGAAGATCAGAACTTTTTGAATCATTCTGGATTCGACATGAAAGCAATAGAAAAGGCAATTGAAAATAATAATAAAGGAAAACGTGTTCGGGGAGCGAGTACGATCTCTCAGCAAACTGCAAAAAACGTGTTTTTGTGGCCTCAGAGAAATTGGTTTAGAAAAGGGATGGAAGCTTATTTCACTTTATTAATAGAAACTATGTGGAGCAAGCAACGCATAATGGAGGTGTATTTAAATAGTATAGAAATGGGACAAGGAGTTTATGGAGCAGAAGCCGCCTCCCAACATTGGTTCAAAAAATCAGCCTCTAAATTAACTGCATATGAAGCTGCTGCAATTGCAGCAATACTTCCAAACCCAAGAGTTTACAGGGCAAACCCCGCAAGTAGTTATATCGCTCAAAGAAAAAGCTGGATAGTAAGGCAAATGCAGAATTATGGACCTTTCAGCATCAAAAATTAAGATGAAAGAGGAACTTTATAAAACCTGCGAAAGCTATTTGGAAGAAAAAATAGCCAGGATCTCTCATTCTATTTTAGATCTGGAGGCTGCCTTAACTAATGAATCTAAAAGCAGCGCTGGCGACAAATACGAAACTAGTAGAGAGATGATAAATATTGAAATACATAAGCTTTCCTCTCAATTACAGCAGTTTCAAAAATTACAGGTCACTTTAGAAATGGCAAAGCGCAATGCAAGTAGAGATATTGTAAGAATGGGAAGTTTAGTAGAAGCAACCAATGCAACTTATTTTATTTGCATCCCGATCGGGGAGGTAAGCCTTGGCGACAAGAAAGTATATGTTATTGGCGCAGCTTCTCCTATTGCACAGGCTTTAATAGGTAAATCTGTAGGTGATACTTTTACTTTTAATGCTGTATCCGGAGCTATTGTTTCTATAAGTTAGTTTCTAGTTCTAGATTTAATGAGGTTCTTATCTACTGTAATAAATACGCTCTCTCCAATCATAAGTGCTTTAGAATTTTCAAAATAGATGATCTTATTTTTTAGGGAAGCTTTTATAAGGAAATTACTTCCTTTAAAATAAGATGCTAAAACCACCACCTTTATACCTGAATTTTTATCTAAACGGATCTCATGAGGATATAATAAGATCATTTTTAGACTTGTCTCATTTGGGGTAATAGACTTTAACATTACCTCGTTTATATCTCCAAACAGAGAAGCTATATATTTGTTAGGCGGATTATTATATATTTCCTGAGGAGCATCATTTGCGTAAATCTTCCCATTTTTTAGTACAATGGTTTTATCTGCAAAAGATAGTGCATCGGTGCTGTCATGGGTGGCAATTATGCAGGTGATCTTATTTTCTTTTAAATAAGCAAATAGTTTACGGCGAAGATTATTTTTTCTAAAATGATCTATATGGCTAAAAGGTTCGTCCAGCAATAATAATTCTGGCGTATTGGCTAAAGCTCTGGCCAAAGCCACTCTTTGCTGTTGCCCACCGCTTAGATCTCCCGCTTTAGCATCGGCAAGCTCTGTCATCTCCACAACTTCCAGAAGTTCCATTATGCGCTTCTTTTTCTTCCTGGGATAAGCATTACTTAGGTGTTTTCCAACATTTTCTGACACAGTAAGTGGTGGCATCAAATCGAAATCTTGAGCTAAATATTTTATAAAGTCTTCTCCGGGTACCAGATTATGATTTGGACCACCCAGTTCTATTCCGTTCCATGAAACAAAACCGTCTGTATGATGTAGTCCGTAGATCAGCTGAAGCAAAGTGCTTTTTCCGCAACCGCTTTCCCCAATCAGGGAAACATGATCTCCTACAGCAATGTTCAGGTTTATTTTCTTTAAAACTGGTTTGTCATTATAACCAAAAGAGACATTTTTTAATTTCAGCATACTTTACACATGGGTTCTTATAAATAACAAGGTCGGAAATAGTTTACATCTCCGACCTTGTTAAAATTATAAATTTTGATTGACTATCCTTTCACTTTGTCACTCACCTTTTCAGGCAATACATCAAACCCCATATTATAAAGGGTAAAAGAAAAGATGTCGGCATATTCATCTATGATCATTGCAGTTGGTTTCCCTGCGCCATGACCTGCTTTTGTTTCGATTCTAATTAGAACAGGATTATTTCCGGCTTGTTTTTCTTGTAATTCTGCTGCAAATTTAAAAGAATGTGCAGGTACTACACGATCATCGTGATCTCCTGTAGTAACAAGGGTCGCAGGATATTTTACTCCCTTTTTTACGTTTTGTACAGGGGAATATCCATATAGGTATTCAAACATTTCTTTATCATCTTCAGAAGTACCATAATCATAAGCCCATCCTGCACCGGCAGTAAAAGTGTGGTAACGCAACATATCCATCACTCCAACTGCAGGCAATGCAACTTTCATTAATTCCGGACGCTGCGTCATAGTTGCACCCACCAATAAACCTCCATTCGATCCGCCGAGAATTGCTAAGTAGTCACTGGAAGTATATTTCTCTTTGATTAGGTATTCTGCAGCAGCAATAAAGTCGTCAAAAACATTTTGTTTTTTAAGTTTGATCCCTGCATCATGCCATTCTTTTCCATATTCTCCACCGCCTCGTAAATTTGGAACTGCATAAATACCGCCTTGTTCCATCCAAACCGCATTTGCGATGCTAAAAGAAGGAGTTAAACTAATATTAAAGCCTCCATATCCATAAAGGATAGTAGGGTTCTTTCCGTTAAGCTTAATCCCTTTTTTATGGGTGATTATCATAGGAACCTTTGTTCCATCCTTAGAAGTAAAGAAAACTTGCTTGCTTTCGTAATCCTCCGGATTAAAATCTATAGTTGGTTTATTATATAATTCTGATGTACCCGCCTTGATATCATATTTATAAATACTGCCAGGAGTTACATAGTTGGTAAAAGAATAATATAAATAATCCTTCTCTTTCTTAGTGCTGAAACCACCAACAGATCCTACTCCAGGCAATTCTACTTCTCTCACTAATTTTCCGTTGTAATCGTATTGCTTTACTTTAGAAACCGCATCTACCATGTACTCGGTGAAGAAATAGCCTCCACCTGTAGAAGGAGTTAATACGTTCTTTGTTTCAGGAATAAAATCTTTCCAATTTTCTGAACTTGGGTTTGCTGCATCTACAGTAACAATTTTTTGATTCGGTGCATCAAGATTGGTTACTATAAATAGCTTGCTGCCGTCATTTTCTATCACATAACTGTCTGTATCCTCATTGCCTATCAAGGTTACCAACTCTGGATTTGCTTTGGTGAGATCCATCATAAATAACTTTCCACCGGAAGTTGAATTTCTTGCAGAAATAAATAGATAGTGATTATCCTCTGTTACGTAACCCCCAACATATCTGTGCTTTTGAGCTGCGGTTCCACCAAAAACAAGTTTATCCTCGCTTTGTTTGGTTCCTAGTTTATGGTAAAAAAGTCTATGTTGATCTGTTTTTGCTGAAAGCTCACTGCCCTTAGGCTTTTCGTAACTAGAATAATAGAAACCTTCATTTCCTTTCCATGAAACCCCACTAAATTTTACATCTATTAGTGTATCTTCTATTACTTTTTTAGCTTCAGTATCCATAAGGATCACTTTTCTCCAGTCACTCCCTCCTTCAGAAATACTGTAAGCAGCCATTTTCCCATCTTCAGAAAAACTTAATCCGCCAAGAGAGGTGGTTCCATCTTTGCTGAATTTATTCGGATCTAAAAATAATTCTGCTTCTCCAGAGTCCCCTTTTTTACGATAGATAACGTATTGATCTTGTAATCCATCATTTTTATAGAAATAGTCGTAATCGCCCTCGGTAAATGGTGCTCCTAATTTCTCGTAATTCCAAAGTTCTGTTAAACGTTCATTCAATTCCTTTCTATAAGGGATCTTTGCCAGATAATCGTAAGTAACCTCATTCTCTGCCTTTACCCAGTCCTCGGTTTCTTTACTTCTGTCATCTTCTAACCAACGATAAGGATCTTTAACTTCTGTACCAAAATAATTAGTAATGGTATCTACTTTTTTAGTTTCTGGATATTTCAATGCTTCTGCTTGTTCTGGTTTGGAATCTTCTTTACAGGAAAAAAGACTTCCCACTGCAATAATTCCGATTAATAGTTTTCTCATAGTAACTTTAGATGATTTATATAATATAGGTAACAAATATGCCCTGTAAGTTACATTTAATAAGCAATTTAAAGAAAAATTAGGCCGGTAGCAGACCGTTCTTAAGCATATATTCTGCTATTTGTATTGCGTTGGTCGCTGCACCTTTCCTTAAGTTATCTGCAACGATCCACATATTTAGTGTTTTTGGCTGAGAATAATCTCTTCTAATTCTACCAACAAAAACATCATCTTTCCCTTCAGCATAAATAGGCATTGGATAGGTGTTTACTGAAGTGTTATCTTGTACCGTAATTCCGGGGAACTCACTTAATAATTTTCTTACATCATTTTCTTCGAAGTCTTTTTCGAATTCAATATTTACAGATTCGCTATGGCCTCCCACAACCGGAATCCTTATTGCCGTAGCAGAAACTTGAACAGAATCGTCTCCTAAGATCTTTTTGGTTTCATTAGAAAGTTTCATCTCTTCCTTTGTGTAGCCATTATCTGTAAAAACATCACAATGAGGAATCGCATTTTTATGAATTGGGTAAGGATAAGCCATTTCCCCCTGTTCATTATTATATTCATTTTCCAGCTGTTGCACTGCTTTTACACCGGTTCCCGTTATAGATTGGTAGGTGGAAACAACAACTCGCTTTATTTTATAAGTATCATGAAGTGGCTTTAAGGCCATCAACATTTGTATTGTAGAGCAATTTGGATTTGCAATAATGAGATCTTCAGATGTAAGTTCTGAAGCATTGATCTCCGGGATCACCAATTTTTTTGAAGGATCCATTCTCCAAGCGGAAGAATTATCCACCACTTTTGTTCCAACTTCAGCAAATTTTGGAGCCCATTCTAAAGAGGTATCTCCCCCTGCTGAAAAGAGTGCAAGATCTGGTTTTAAGCTTACCGCTTCTTCCAACCCAATAACTTTAAAGGATTTATTGTTGAATTGAATGTTGTTTCCAATAGATTTCTCTGAAGCTACCGGATATAATTCTGATATCGGAAAATTTCTTTCCGCTAAAACTTTTAATATTACTTGCCCAACCATTCCGGTTGCACCAACTACTGCTACTCTCATGCTTTTTTATATAAATGAATTAGGAAGAGGTCTAGATCTTCTAAATAATATTTTTAATAATCGATACAAATGTATTGTACAAAAAAATATCTGGATAATTTGAAACCATTAATTTAATAGGTTTCTGCGGAATTAAACACATTTTTAATTTTAGTTAAAAAAAGAACCCTTCACATTGTGAAGGGTTTAGGTTTAGAATATATAATGTAGCGGTGATCGAGCTACGTCTTATTTAAAATATAATTCCTTGAAATTTTGAAACCTTCTACCATTATAAAACATTTTCCAGATATCGGCTTTGTCAATAACCCCTTTACTTACAAGTCTTAATCCATCTATATATGTTCTATAAATTAAGGAGTAAAATATCATGAAGATAATAAAGCTCCAAGAATCTATATAATGCATTCTCATCAAGAACAAGATTATTGCAAAGGGCAATAGGATTGTTGTATAATAAAGATAGATGTTTTTCAATTTAAGAATTTTGCTTTTTTAATTCGTCTCTAATCTCTATAAGTAACTCTTCTTGGGTAGGACCTTTTGGAGCCTCTGGTGCTGCTACTTCTTTCTTTTTAGTTTTTTCGTAAGCACGAAGCACCACAAACAGGATAAGTCCCACTATGATGAAATAGATAATTGCCTGAATTAAATTTCCATAGGTAAGAACTGCAGCTTCTGCAGCTTGAGCGGCTTCTAAAGTATCGTAATTCTCTCCATCTAATGCAACGAATTTTTGTGAGAAATCTGTACCTCCAGTGATTACACCAATAATAGGCATAATAATATCTGCTACAACAGATGAAATTATCTTATTGAAAGCTGCACCAATTACTACGGCAGTAGCTAAGGCAATAATGTCCCCTTTCATTAGGAACGTTTTAAAATCTTTGAAGAATCCCATTTTTTTTGAATTATTTGTTAGTTGGAACCCAATTTACATAAAATCCATAATAAAATGTTTTTTATTTTATAATATGCCTCTTAACCCGCTGTGAGATCCCTGTAATTAACTCGTAAGAAATGGTGTTCCCGCTTGTTGCGAATTTGGTTGCATGTTGAGGGCCGCCAAAAAGAATCACTTCATCCCCTTCTTCACATTCTATTCCAGTAATATCAATCATTATCATATCCATGCACACATTTCCAATAATTGGAGCGTATTGATCTTTAATATAAACTCCACCTCTTCCATTACCGTATTGCCTGTTAATACCATCTGCATGGCCAATTGGTAAGGTAGCGGTCTTGGTTTTTTCTATTGCAGTAAAAGCTCTATTATAGCCTACACTTTCTCCTGCTGCTAAATGATGGATTTGAGAAATAATAGTTTTAAGCGTGCCAATTGGTTTTAGATTTTTATTGATCTTTTCATCATTTCCAAACCCATAAAGACCAATACCACTTCTCACCATATCAAAAGCGGCTTCTGGGTAATTAATTATTGCTGAAGTGTTACTTATATGTAATAGAGGCCTATATTTCAAGTTTTCAAATAATTTGAATGCCATTTTCCTGAATTTCCCTAATTGTTGCAACGTAAATTCGCGTTCTCTCCAATCTTCACTTGCTGCTAAGTGGGAAAATATAGACTTTACTTTTACTGAAGATGTTTTATTTAGATAATCGAAGATCGTTTCCAATTCGTTTTCTATAAATCCAAGTCTGTTAAGGCCAGTATTTAATTTTAAATGAATTGGATAATCCTTCTGACCAAGTTTTTCAGCAGTTTTAATAAATTCTCTAAGTACGTACTCACTATAAATGCTAGGTTCCAAACATCGTTCTATAATTTCTTGAAAATTTATAGATTGTGGGTGCAGCACTAAAATAGATTCAGTAATACCGTCATCTCTAAGAGAAACGCCTTCTTTAGTATAGGCAACTGCAAAATAGCCCACTCCTAGTTCACTCATTTTTTTAGCAACCTCAGAAGATTCACTTCCATATCCAAAAGCCTTTACAACACCCATTAACTCTACATCTTTTGCGAGTTTAGATCTCAGGAATTTGTAATTATGTTCCAGAGCTTTCAGATCGATCTCTAGAGTGGTTTCATGAACAGTAGACATTAAGTGGATGTTTTTCCCGGCTCTACAGTTTCTGCATCTTTTACAGAATAATGTTTAACCCTTTCTTTAAGCATTGCCTTAAAATAAGCAGCTCTACTTAAAGGTTCGTACTCTTCATTTTCTCCTAAAAACACTAGATCATCATTAACAGCTTTTCTATAGCTAAATTGAGCAAGATTACCAGTTCTTGTGCATACCGCGTGAACCTTGGTTACATATTCTGCGGTGGCCATAAGATTTGGCATGGGTCCAAATGGATTCCCTTTAAAATCCATGTCCAAGCCAGCTACAATTACGCGAATTCCACTATTAGCGAGATCGTTACAAACAGTCACTATCTCATCATCAAAAAATTGGGCTTCATCTATTCCAACTACATCACAACCATCGGCTAAAATGCGAATATTTGCTGCAGAGGGAACCGGTGTAGACCTAATTTCATTAGCATCGTGAGACACTACCATCTCTTCATGGTATCGTTTATCTATGGCAGGTTTAAAGATCTCTACCTTTTGTTTTGCAAACGTGGCCCTTTTAAGTCGGCGAATCAATTCTTCTGTTTTACCAGAAAACATAGATCCACAGATAACTTCTATCCAGCCAAATTGCTCCTTGTGATTTACTGTATTTTCGAGAAACATTTTGTAATTTTCAGTGCAGTTTAGGATTTGTACCTAATCGGCATAAAGTTGAAACAAATTTATTAAAAATACAACCGAGGTGGATGTAGGTTAAAGTAAATTTGTAAACCAATTAATACTTATGGAAGCTAAGATAAATTAAAGTTGGTAGCATTATTGCACTTTATAGTCTATATCTTCTAAATAAAAATAATACTTGTGATGAAAAAGAAATTGGAATCTGAATTAAAAAACTTAGCAAACACTATACTTAACAATACTTCCGGATCTTCTACTACGCAATTAAAGCAAATGGCAAAGGAGCTTTATGAGAAATTGACCATTATGTCTTTTACAGAAGACAATTTGTCTAGATGGGAAGAAACACCAAGTACTTCTATTGCGGAGAAAAAAGAGGAAACTATTCAAAAAGTAGCAGTAGAGCCTGAAAAAGATGAGTACTTGCCAGATGGAACAGAATATAATAGTTCTGAAGCTATTACCGAGCTTAATACTGAAATGATAAAGGATATTGTTGCCCAGATGCCTCCAGAGACAGAGCATGTAGATAGTATGGTTGAGGGTATTATTGCTCCAAGCAGCAATGGGAAATTACCCGAGAATTCTTCTGAATTTAAAAAAAGTGATTTTAGAGATATTGGGGTAGATTATGATAATCTTCCAAGTTTCGAGCCTGTTAAAAAACAGGATAAAGATAAGCCTAGATCTCTAAACGACCGACTTAAAAAAGGGATCAATATAGGACTTAATGAACGTTTGTCGTTTATTAAACACTTATTTGATGGACATACGAACGACTATAACCGAGTGATCTCGCAATTAAACACTTTCGATAATCTAGACGATGCACATAAATTTATTCAGCAAGTCGTAAAACCAGATTATAAGAACTGGGCTGGAAAAGAAGAGTATGAAGAGCGATTTATGGCCCTTGTAGAGAATAAATTCAATCACTAGATCTTCCAGAGATTAAGTTCACTTAATTATGTCAAAACTATATTTGGTACCAACACCTATTGGTAATCTGGAAGATATCACTCTTAGGGCAATTCGTGTCTTAAAAGAGGTAGATTATATTCTTGCTGAAGATACACGTACCAGTGGAAAATTGCTGAAACACTTCGAAATTAATACACCCATGCAAAGCCATCATATGCATAATGAGCATAGAACGGTGGAAAATATTGTTAGGAGAATTAAAAACGGAGAAACTTTCGCTTTAATAAGTGATGCAGGAACTCCTGCCATTAGTGATCCAGGGTTTCTATTGACTCGGGAATGTGTAAAGGAAGGAGTAGAGGTAGATTGTTTACCAGGTGCCACAGCATTTGTGCCTGCATTGGTAAATAGTGGTTTTCCGAATGATAAATTTGTTTTTGAAGGCTTCTTACCTCCAAAAAAAGGACGCCAAACACGTTTTAAAATTTTGGCGGAAGAAACCAGAACCATAATTTTTTATGAGTCTCCGCATAAATTATTAAAAACACTTGCTGGCTTTATAGAATATTTCGGGGAAGATAGACTGGTTTCAGTTTCTAGAGAGATCACTAAGCTTCATGAAGAAACCATTAGAGGAACAGCAAAAGAAGTGTTGGAATATTATACGAATAAACCACCGAAGGGCGAAATTGTAATCGTGGTTAATGGGAAAGCATAAATGGAACATCTATTAGCTACCATTAGGCAGTGTGAATTTTGTGTAAATAATCTGCCTCAGGGCGCTAGACCAATTATTGAAGCTTCTAAAGATTCTAAGATTTTATTAATAAGTCAGGCTCCAGGTAGAGTTGTGCATGAATCTGGAATTGCTTGGGACGACCAAAGCGGTAAAAAGCTTAGAGAATGGTTAGGAGTAAATGAAAGTACTTTTTACAATACTTCAAATTTTGCTATCTTACCAATGGGATTTTGTTATCCCGGTAAAGCAAAAACGGGGGATATGCCGCCTCGAAAAGAATGTGCCCCCCTCTGGCACGAACAGGTATTTTCAGAATTAAATAATTTGGAACTTATAATTTTAATAGGCTCTTATGCGTCTAATTATTATTTGCCTCAGGAAAAGACGAAGCTTACAGAAAAAGTAGCCGACTTTAAGAAGTATCTTCCTAAATTCTGGCCTTTGCCCCATCCTTCGCCTGTAAACAGATTTTGGAGAATTAAAAATCCTTGGTTTGAAGATGCTGTGGTGCCAATGCTTCAGGAAAAGATCGCTTCAATTTTAAATTAAGCTTTTTTACATCTTAAATTAAATATGGATGTGCTAAAGCGACATTAAAATGAATCACTATACATTTATAATCAGTTTTCAATCTTAATATATATGCGCTGGACGCTTAAACCTAAACCAAATCGTGATACTGTTAGTATGCTAGCTTCTAAATTGGGAGTAGAAATACCCATAGCTTCTTTACTTGTACAACGTGGGATAGAGACTTTTGAGGAGGCTAAAAAATTCTTTAGACCTTCTCTAGAAGATTTACATGATCCATTTTTAATGAAAGACATGGATAAGGCTATAGAGCGAATAGAGCGAGCTATAGAGCAAGAGGAGAATATCATGGTCTTTGGAGATTATGATGTAGATGGAACCACTAGCGTTGCTTTAGTATCTTCTTATCTAAAGACTTTTTATCCCAATGTGGTCTCTTATATCCCAGACAGATATGCGGAGGGTTATGGAGTTTCTTATATGGGAATCGATTTTGCGGCAGATAATGATATATCCCTTATCATTGCGTTAGACTGCGGAATCAAGGCTATAGAAAAAGTGGCTTATGCAGCTGAAAAAAATATAGATTTCATTATCTGTGATCATCACCGGCCAGGAGCAGAAATTCCCAAAGCGGTGGCAGTTCTGGATCCAAAAAGAGAAGATTGCGATTATCCTTATAAAGAGCTTTGTGGTTGCGGAGTTGGATTTAAGTTATTACAAGCTTGGAACATTAAAAAGAACATCCCAATAGATATTTTATTGCCTTATTTAGATCTAGTTGCAACTGCAATAGGAGCAGATATTGTGCCTATAACTGGAGAAAATAGGGTTTTAGCTTATCACGGACTTCACGTTATAAATGTGGCTCCAAGACCCGGATTTAAGGCGATCTTAGAGCAAGTGAAAAAAGAAACGCTTAACATAACTGATGTTGTTTTTATTTTGGCACCAAGAATTAATGCCGCGGGGAGAATGAAACATGGCTTGCATGCGGTGAATTTGTTAGTGGAAGATGATATAGAAGTAGCAAAGCGATTCGCATCGGAAATTGAAGCCTATAATTCTGAACGTCGTGATGCTGATAAAAGCATTACTGTTGAAGCCTTACAACAAGTGGAGGATCTAGATGAAAAAGAGCGTTTTACAACAGTTGTCTATCAAGAAAACTGGCATAAAGGGGTGATTGGGATCGTAGCCAGTAGATTGATCGAAACTTATTATAGACCAACTTTAGTTTTTACCAAAAGTGGAGATAAATTAGCGGCTTCGGCCAGATCTGTTAAAGGTTTTGACGTTTATAATGCTCTGGAAGCTTGTACTGAGCATATAGAGCAGTTTGGAGGACATATGTATGCTGCTGGATTAACTTTAGCTGAATCTCAATATGCTAATTTCAAGAAAAAGTTTGAAGAAGTGGTTTCAGGAAGTATAGAAAAACATATGCTAACGCCAGAGATCGCCATAGATGCTGAAATAAAATTAGTAGATATTACCCCAAAATTTCATAGAATATTAAAGCAATTTGAACCTCATGGTCCAGGAAATATGTCGCCGGTATTTTTAAGTACCAATTTAAAAGACACAGGATATGGAAAATGTGTGGGAGGTGACGATCTTCATTTGAAATGCGCTGTAAAGCAAGGAAATAATAATCGTCAGATTGGAGCAATTGGATTTAATTTGGGTCCTAAAAAAGAACTTATTGGTGGTTCTCAATCTTTTGATGCAGTTTATTCTATAGATGAGAATGAGTGGCAGGGCAATGTGAGTTTGCAGTTAAAGCTGAGAGATATAAAGTCTTAAAAAACATCCGTTATTTAGATTCATTTTAAATAATAATTTTATCTTTGAATAAATTGTTTCAAAGATGGAGGATGTAAATGTTATTTATCATAATAATTTCGGAATCGCTTTTAAGTGGAAAGAGAGTATTGTAAGGATTAAAACCGATAGGATTCAACTGGTTTTTAAAGATATGGGCTTTTATTTAACTGAAAAAGAAGTTAGGGAATTCTCTGAAAATATTAGAATAGCACAACCTTATAAAGCTTGTTCCAATTGTGAAAATCCTAGCAACTGCCGAACAATACTATTGAAAACACCTTTAAAAAAGATGGATTTCGTTGTGAATAAGCAAGAGCTAAATGAGATCTGTGATCTTGTGGAAGGCACATTATTTCACTTACAAATTGAAAGTTATTTAAAAGACTTAGGTAGAAATTAAGGTTTATAAGTTTTTAGTAAAACTTCTTTTCCGTCGAATTCTGCATAGGTATAAAAATTGATCCAATCCCCAGTATTTATATAGGTTGAGGTGTTTGAAAGTTCAATTTCTAAAGGCAGATGTCTGTGACCAAACAGAAAATAATCGAAGTGTTTAGTCTCTAATTTTTTACGGCAATACTGTATAAGCCATTCCCCTTCTTCGCCTAAAAATTGCTGATCTTCTTCTCCAGAGATCAATTTATTTTTTACAGATAAATGTTGCGCTAAAGGCACCCCAATATCTGGATGTAACCATTTATACAACCATTTTGAAAGTGGATTCGTAAAGACCTTTTTCATTCTTTTATAGCCAATATCGCCTGGTCCTAAGCCATCACCATGACCAATTAAGAAGGTTTTAGAATTGAATTCGAATTCCTTTGGTTTATGATATACAGGTATATTTAACTCCTTCTCAAAATAATCGTGCATCCAAAGATCATGATTCCCAACAAAGAAGTAAATGGGGATTCCACTATCTCTTATTTCGGCAAGTTTCCCTAAGGTGCGAACAAAGCCTTTTGGTACTACATGTTTATATTCGAACCAGAAATCGAATAGATCTCCTAATAGAAATATTGCTGCAGCATCTTCTTTAATTTCGTCCAGCCACTTTACAAACTTTGCTTCTCTAGGTTTACTTTCCTCTTGAGTAGGAGCACCTAAATGATTATCGCTTGAAAAGTATATTTTTTTGCCTTCCGGAATATTCATGTTTCGTATTTGAACGTGTAAATATAACTATTTTAGGAAAGAAGCAGGATTAATGCGCAAGGGATGGTAACGGCATCCCCCGATCTTTATCGGGGATAGAGCGTACAGCCCGACCTTGCTTTTTTGCAAGGTTGCGCCCTAAGAATTATCACTTGCATACCACTCTGCAAAAGAGGTATCTGTTTCTTGTAACTTTAAAGAGAACAACTCTATTTGTGAGGGCAATTGGCTCTTGATCTTATCGGCAAAATCCAATACCATATTCTCACTGGTTGGCTGATATTCTACTAGGATCACGCTATGATCTCTGTTTTCCAACTCTTTTGCAAGTTCAATATGTGGGGTGTTCTTATTGAAAACAGTAGCATGATCGAACTTATCTACGATCTCCGATTTTACGATCTTCTTAAGGTCGCTAAAATCTATCACCATTCCATATTTTACATTGTTGGTATCTGTAATTGGCGTACCAATTACGGTAACACTTAACTTATAACTATGGCCGTGAACATTCTTGCATTTTCCGTCATAGCCATAAAGCGCATGTCCAGTTTCAAAAGAAAATTGTTTGGTGATCCTAATCTTATTCATAACTACAATTTGATGCAAAGATACTAGATTTTCCTTCTAAAACTTTTAGATACAATCAAAGCTTTCTCGCACTACATTTGTATACCGAAAAAATTATAATTTAAGTTTCTTGGAAGCGGCCAAATTAGAAAAGAAATGATAGCAACAGAGGAGTTATATGAGCAGCTAGAGTTTAGAGAGAATCCTCTTTACGAACGTATTATTACAGATCTGGTTGAAGCAAAATACAGTATTGTAGATGACTTTTTTAGCTTAGAGGAAGTAGAAAAACTTCGCTCTACCTTGTTGCATGAGTACGAAGAAGATAACTTTAAAAAGGCTGCAATTGGGAATAGGGTAAATGAAGTGATAGAAAAATCTGTTCGTGGGGATTTTATTCTATGGTTGAATGAAGCTGATGCTGGGGAAAATGAAAAGATCTTTTTTGATAAGATAAATCCATTTATCTCTTATTTAAATAAGACCTGTTTTCTAGGGATCCTTTTTAAGGAATTCCATTATGCATTATATCCAACAGGTACTTTTTATAAAAGACATTTAGATACTTTTCAGAATGACGATAGGCGTAAGCTTTCTTTGGTTTGTTATTTAAATGATGAAGACTGGAAGCCAGAAAATGGAGGAGAATTAGTGATTTATAAAGCTATAGATGGTGTAGAAAATCCTATTACTATTTATCCGTTTCCTGGAAGAGTAGTCGTTTTTGAAAGTCAGATATTAGAGCACGAGGTAAAACCTGTAAATACTATGCGATTAAGTATTACGGGTTGGTTAAAAACACGCTAGTTATTTCTTAAATTTTTTATAAAGTACCACTCCAATAAGGGCTATTGCAACTAGTATCCAAAAACCCATTCCGCTTAGAAATGAGAAAATATCGTAAGTAGTTTCACTTACAGGCACTTCATTTTGTGTCATTTTTCTAGTGTTTTTTCATGTAATTTCTAGAATACAGAAATATGGCTACAATTAAAAAGATTGCGAAGATATACCATTTATTTTCTAGGAGGAATTCCCAAAGGGTAAAGCCCCACTCCTGTTCTGGCGTTGGTTGTTTGTCTTTTGGAATTCCAATTTGCAATGGCATAGTTTTATATTTTATAGAAATATACTCATTATATCTATGGGTAGCACCTATTTTTTAAATTTTGATAAGGCATTCTTTGTGAATTCAGACAATACTAATTCTCCAGAAACGGCAGCGCGATCTATTAATAATTTATCCCAATGCGCAGTATTTTCCCAAAGGACTCTTTTCATTTCTTGGGTAGCTTGCGAATTGTAAGAAGCTAATTTTTCTGATAACACTTCTACCTCTTTATCCAGATCTGAAATTGAATCGAACACCTTTGCGTAAAGTCCTTTTTCTTGAGCCCAATAGGCGTTCTTCCATTCATGAGCTGCAAGACTTAACTCAGATAAAGCAGACAATCCCATTTTTCGTTCTACAGCTGGAGCAATAACAAAAGGTCCTATTCCAATAGTAAGTTCAGATAGTTTTATTGAAGCAGCTTCTGTGGCCATGGTATAATCGCATGCAGCAGCTAATCCAACACCACCTCCAACGGTTTTTCCCTGAACACGCCCGATGATCAATTTTTTACACTTTCTCATGGCGTTTATTACATTGGCAAAGCCTGAAAAGAACTGTTTTCCCTGGTCTAGGTTTTCAATCGCTACCAATTCATCAAATGAGGCGCCGGCACAAAATGCTTTTTCACCTTCAGACTTAAGAACGATCACATTTACATCATCATTTTCAGATAATTTGTGAAACTCCTTTTGAAGTCTTTCTAATAATTCTGAAGGAAAAGAATTGCTTGCTGGATGTCCAAATTCAATCGTGGCGATTTTATTTTGAATGCTGGTATATAAACTTCCGTTCTCGCGGGTAGTGGTCATAAAAAATAGATTTTATCAAATATAAAGATAATGCTTAAAACGTCACAATTTCAGTAGGAAACAGGGTAGTTAGTTTTCTAATCAATTTCATAACAAATTGAAAATGAGAGAACAAATGGGGCCAGGGAAATAAAGTAGAAAATATATTTATTTCTGCGCAACCTTTTGCAAATGCAAGGTCATATAAGTATAGAAACAATAAATGTTTAATCTTAAAAAATTAAAAAAATGAAGAAGTTGATTTTATTATTTGTGAGTGCATTAGTACTTGTTAGTTGTAATACCGATGATGATGGCCCAAGAACATTATTAGTGGCTGCTGAAGTAACTAATATTGATGTGCCTGAATTTTTTGAAGCAGGAAAAACTTATGATATAGATGTTACTTATTTGTTACCGGACGCTTGCCACACTGCTGCAGGAATAAAAGCTCAACGCGGGAGTAATAGCAATGGCGAAGAGGAATTTCGTCAGATCTACGTTACTGGAGTTTCGTCTTTCGATTCTAATTTAACCGAATGTAATGAAGAGGCAGAGGAAGAGGATCTTATTAAGGAAGCTACTTTTAATTTAAGCATTCCAACAGATGAAGATGAACCTTATACGTTCTTTCTTTGGGCAGGTTTAGATGAAAATGATGAAAACATTTTTACTGAGGTGGTTGTGTCTGTAGGAGATCCAGATAGCACAGATCCTGTTGCTGCCGAATAATGTGAAAATGATGTTATAGTATTTCTTTCCTAGTGATACGAAAACGTATGCTAGTAGAAGATATTAGAAATTTAAGTCACAGGGAAATCTTTTCCTGTGACTTAATATATAAGGGAGCTGCTGAAAGTCTAAAAGGATAATTTAAATTTTAAATCTCTTTCTTTAAATATTTCCTTCGGAATTGAAATACTAGGGCACTACTTCTAATAAGCATCCAGGCAAAGAAAGCGATCCATATAGCATACAGTTTCAATCCAAAATAATCACAAATCAATAGAACAGGTGTAAAAACCAAAAAAGTAGCTACCAACAATAGGTTTCTCAAATATTTTGCTTCCCCAAGACCTTTAAAGATCCCATCGAACATAAAAGCAATAGCATTAATAGGCTGCATAAGTAATACCAGCCAAAATACTGAAGAAAATAATACTAATACACTGGCTTCTTTGTTAAAAATGAGTCCGATTTCATTGTAAAATAACGCACATATCCCCATTAAGATAAGAGCGATCAGTACGGAGTATTTGCTTATTTTTTTACTTAATTCCCAAAGACTTACATAATCTTTAGCTCCTAATAATTTCCCTCCAATTGCATTGCCGGCATTTGCATAGCCATCTATAAAAAAGGCAAAGAACAACCAGATGTTCATTAGAATACTTTGTGCCGCGATATAATTCTTCCCATAATCTGTTGCATAGGCATTTGCCAAATAAATGGCAAAATTAAGCGCAGCTGTTCTTATAAAAAGATTCCCAGCCATTAAGAGCAATCCATTTAGCTGAGGGTTGATATTAAAGCTCAATTTTAAATTAAATGGAGTCTTCTTAAAGAAGAACCATAAAGCCATAATTAACATCACAGCCTGTGCTATTAAACTGGCAATGGCAGCTCCTTTTAGATGCATGGCAGGAATATAATCTTCCACGCCATAAACCAGTAAATAATCCAAACCAACATTTACCAAGGCTCCTGTAAGACTACATTTCATTGCCCAGAGCGTATTTTGTAATCCACGAAAAACCCCAAATATTGCAAAAGTCACCAATGTTAGTGGATAGCCTATGGCACGAATTTGATAATAATCTTCTGCATAATTTAAGATCAAACCTTCGGCATTATAGGCACTAAAAATGCTGTTGGCAAAAAAGGCGGTAACTGCATATATTACTAAACTAAATAAGAAATTAAAGGCAATTGCTTGGGGAATCAAAGTCTTAACCGCGTGCAACCTATTGGAACCTAAATGCCTGGAAACAATAGAGGAGATCGCGGTTTTTGTTTGTGCCACGATCCAAATAATAGCAGAGAGAAAAGACCCAACAATTCCAGCTGCCGCCAAAGCTTCAATGGGATTTGTGTCTACATTTCCTATTATTGCAATATCCGTTAAAGAAATAAGCGGCTCTGCGATCCCTGCTATAATTGCTGGAATAGCCAGTTTATTAATATTCTTAAAACTTATTGCTGAAGAAGACAAGTGGTTTGTATTAGATTTATAACGAGTTCTTTTTTAATACTAACTCATAACAATGAAATGGGGCAGCGCTTTGCTTTGGAAAGTAAATATCTTCTAATTTTTGATAACCTCTGGTTTCATAAAATTTCTGATTCCTTTTATTAAGGCTAAAAGTGTCTAATCTAATAGAAGTGTAGTTTAGATTCCTAGCAAATTCTTCAGCAAAATCCATGAGCTTTTGTCCATAGCCTTTTCCCCAACTAGAGGGATGTGTTGCCAATCTGTGGATATAAAGATTTTTTTCTGAAGGACTTATCCACGAAACAGGGATATACTCTTCATCCATTTTTTCTGATAGTACAATAATGCCTAAAAATTGATTACTTACTTCTAGAATATATAATTCCTTAAGGTCTATATCCTGTTGAAGCTTTTCTATAGAAGGATAATGCTCATTCCATTGGAAGATTCCCAATTGCTTCATTCCAACAGCACATGCTTCGGTTAGTTTTTTTGCATTTAAAAGATCTGCTTGAGATGCCTGTCTAATTTTCATATTCAAGGAAAGTTATATGCTAAAATAAAAAAAAACCATCCCGAATAGAATGGTTTTATCCCTCATTGAGGGTTTTAAATTACAGTCCCAATAGTTGTCGGGAATTTAATTACATTTAAAAATAATCTCTAAATATAAATTTTGTGGAGAATATCGGAGTCGAACCGATGACCTTTTGGCTGCCAGCCAAACGCTCTAGCCAACTGAGCTAATCCCCCAAAATTCGATCTCAAAGTTAAACAATTATTTATATGATCGAAATATATTTTAGACCGCAAAAAGAACTTAATTCTTTAAAAAGCCAAGCTCTTCTTCAGCAATAAAATTTGAAGTTCCTTCTAACACATATTTAAAATTAGCGGGTAAAGATTTACTGCTATCCCATGGATGTGATAGATCATACACATGATCTGCACCTTCTACTAGTAATAATTCTGGATATGGGCTCCATTTGAATAATTTTCCAGATTCACTTAATGGAACTGAAGTGTCTTTACTTCCATGTACTATTAAATGCGGAATTTTTAAAGCTTTTGCTGCTCTAGATATTGTTAATCGTTCCTCATTCTCTTTAAAGTTCTTGTAGAATTGAAAATGATGCGGAAGCTGCTGTTTGGTTCTGGTATTTACTATGTAGTTTACTCCTTTTTGTTTCCATTTATCCAAGGTGTCACCAGAAGGGAATCTTGAAGCAAAATCTGATACAGCCGAAAATGTTACCAACTTGGAAATTCTTTTTTCTTCTGCCGCTTTAATAATACTTATTCCACCACCTCTAGAATGGCCGATCAAGGTGATATTAGAAATATCTAAATAGCTTGCATACTTTGAATTTGGTAGGAATAACCAATCTATTACAGATTGTAGATCATCTAGCTCTTTGGTATAATTATTATCTCCAAATGCCTCAATATCTAAAAACTCAGTTGGGTTATCTGGGGTAGTTCCATTGTGAGAAAAATTGAATTTCAAGAAAAAAATTCCATTTTCTGCAAATTGTTTCGCCATCAAATCCCATGCGCCCCAATCTTTAAATCCTTTATAACCATGGCAAAATATTACTACTGGTTTAGGTTTTGTTTCTTCGGAAAACACCAGATCTGTTAAAATAGGTTTATTATGTTTACCGGTAATTTGAATATTGTTCTTTTTAATAAGCTCCATAAGCGGGTTTTAATTCTTTTTCTATAAATGGAATTTTTGGATCGCAAATTTCCAAAATCAATTTAGACAATTGTTCCTGAAAATCATTCAGAATTTCTTCTGTAATATTCGAATTTTTTATTGATTTGCTTCCTTGTCTTTCTTTTAAACTAAACTTTAAAAATCCTTCTTTTAAGTTTTTGAAGGAGATCACTCCAGCTTCTACTTCACCCTTGTTTTCTGTATTGTCCAAAAGCATAGTAGCATAGGTTAATACCTGAAAAGGTTTGGAATACTTATCATAATCTGAAGTTAGTAAATCCCACTCTGTTATTTCTAACTGATTTTGCATCACTTTACCTGTCTTGTAATCTACGATCCTTAAAACCCCATCTAAAAGGTCTACTCGATCTACTTTTCCTCGTATATGCACAGGAAAATTTAGTTCTGGGATGGAAAGTGCTGAGGTGAGATTGGTTTCTACTTCTTTTATAATAATATTCTTTCCTGCCTCTAATTCCTTGATCTCCATATTCAGGAAATTGATAACATAACGCTTTGCCACTTCAAAGATCAGAAGATTTTTCCCCAGATTTAAAGGTGCCTTGCTATAGGTTTTTTCAAACTGGAGCTTTACTTCTTGTGCGGTTAATTTTTTAAGTTTCGTTAAGTTTTCAATAGTAAGAGGTTTTCCTATAAATGGTTTATAGAACACCTCTAAAGTATCATGAACTACAGTCCCTAAAGTATTGTAGGCAACTGTTTCTTCTACCTCTTCATTGTCCTTAATTCCTAGAATGTATTGTTTATAAAAGTCTAATGGATTTCTAATATAAGTGGTGAGGGCTGAAGGTGAAAACCCGCGGCCTGCCAGAAACTTTAATTTTTCTAGTATTTCAGGAGTTTTTTGAATTTGCTGAAGTTCATTTTTAACTGCCGGCACCTCTGGTGAAATTATAGAAGTAGTTATTTTATGAGCAGATTGTTTTTCGTGTAACAATTGTAATAGAAATCTACTTTTTTCACTTCCCATCTGGCTTTCGGTATCCGTATCATGAAGTAAATAAATTTTCTTTGCTCGATGAAGCAAATGATAAAAGTGATAGGTATAAATAGCATCTTTCTCCTTGTAGGTAGGAAGATTAAAGGTTTTTTTAAGATCGTAAGGGATAAAAGAATTATTGCTTTTTCCAGCAGGTAAAATTCCTTCGTTTACAGAAGTTAATATCACAGTTTCAAAATCTAACCCCCGTGTTTCTAACATTCCCATTAGTTGTAAACCTTGAAAAGGTTTCCCTTGAAAATCTAGTGATTGTTGACTACTAAGTTCCCTGAAATATTGCAGCAGAGATACCAATGATGTAAAATGTGGGAACTCGGTTATTAATTCACGAAGTCTCTCTGTCACCAAATGGTAGTGATATAAAAATTCTAGAGACAAACTGTCTTCATCTTTATTTAATAGCTCTTTAAAATGCTTTATAATAACATCAAAGCGTTGTAAAACCTGTATTGGTTTAAGTTTGATATCTGTGAAACAGGCCGAAATTAATATCTGTTGCTTTGCTGAAAAAAAGCCATCTATTTGCTGCTTGCTTAGATATAGTAAATTTTCTGTTTTAATTTTATTTACAACTTCTTCAGATCTAAAATTGGTTGCCTTAATAATTAGTGGAGAACTTAAAACGGCAATCACATCTTTATAATAGATCTGGTTGTTCTCTATTTGATAGATTTCGAATAATTTTTCAAAAAAGCTCGAGAATATGCTGTATTTCAACGGATATCCCATTGTAATGTTTAGGGCTTCAATATTTGAAGGAATAGAATTAAGCATTGGTAGCAATAGCGATTCATCTCCTAGTACTAATGCCGTAGAATTAAGTTGAGCAGGGGTTAATTCTGAGAGGGTTTCTGCCACAAATTTCACCTGTCCAATATTTTTTGGAACTCCTATAATTTCAATTTCCTTTTCAGAATTATAGGTGTTAGAAGCAAATTGGAATTCGTTGGTTTTATAATATGGCCAGTTTTCAAGATATTGTCTTATGAACAAAGAAGCATCGTGATTATCGTCTTTTAGAAAGATTTCATCTATGTCCCAAAATATCCTTGCCTTATTAGCCAACATAGATTGAATAATATGCTGCTCTGCATTATTCAAGGCATTGAATCCTAAGAAAATATGGTTTTCGGCATTGTGCTTAGCGAACTCATCTATATTCTCTGCTGCATGCCTATATATTAAACCTTGATATCCTCCAGATTTATTTAATAAATTACTTTTTAGCAAGCTGTAATATTCTGGAAGTTTTTTCCAAAAGACTAAATAGTTCTTTACAATGTCTGTTTGGTTTTCTCCTAAAGACCAGTGATTTTTATCTTGAATTTCGAAGAGATAATTAAAGATCTGTGTTGGATCTATTAAATATCTATCAATTTCATTGAAATCATGTATTAGTGTTTGTGCCCAATTTCCAAAACTCTCGAAATCTTCTAGTTGATCTTTTGGAGTAAGTTCTTTATATACCTCATATAGCTCGAACAAGGTATGTACAGAATCTATAGTAGTTAATCCTGAAACTTTTTCTGAAAACTCTTCGATACTAATAACCTCTGGAGAAAAAATAGGTCTATCTACCAAGTTAGCAAGTTCTTTTCTAAGATAGGCACCAGCACGTTTACTAGGGAGAATAAAGACCAATTTAGAGATGTCTTTTTCCTGAGAAAGTAGCTGTTTAAGGATTTGGGTGATGAAAGATGTCATAGGTTAAAAATAGAAAACGCCCCGAGAGTATCGGGGCGTTTTTTAAAAAACTTTAAAGCTTTTTTATACTACATTTTATCTGTAGAATCTTTTTCAGTTTCTTTCGTTTCTTTCATTTCTTTGTCTTTATCCAAAGAGATGTTTACACGTCTGTTATCTTGTCTTCCTTTTGCAGTTTTGTTAGTTGCAATTGGTCTAGATTCACCATAACCTTCAGAAGTTAATCTGTTAGCAGGTACACCAGCAGAGATTAAAAATTCTCTTACAGAAGCAGCACGCTCTTGAGATAATTTCAAGTTGTAAGCATCGCTACCTTGAGAATCTGTGTGACCTTCAATATGGAAAATAGTATTTGAATACTCTTCCATGATATCAGAAATAGATTTTAAAGCATCACCAGAATCAGGACGAATAGAGGCTTTGTTAAGATCGAATAATACAGTTTTAGAGTATTCGTTCAATTCTTTAATTGCTTCAGCAGTTGGTTCTGGACATCCGTTGTTAGCTACAGTTCCTGCAACTTCTGGACATTCATCATCTTTATCTAAAACACCATCACCATCTTTATCCTTGAAAGGACAACCTTTGTTTTCTTTTGGACCAGCTTCGTTAGGACATTCGTCTTCACTATCTTTTACTCCATCCCCATCAGCATCAGGACATCCATTCATTGCTGCAATTCCAGCAACAGTAGGACATTCATCTTTAGGATCAGGAATTCCATCACCATCTGTATCTGCACATCCATCAAATTCAGCTAAACCAGCAACTTCAGGACAAGCATCTTTACGATCCTCGATTCCATCACCGTCAGTATCAGGACATCCGTTAAATTCAGCTAAACCTGCAATCTCAGGACATTCATCATCTTTGTCATAAATTCCATCACCATCAGTATCTTTTCCTCCGAAGATTAATTTAATACCAGCAGCATGTTGGAAATGAGAATCTGCTTCATCTTTAAAAGCATGTTTGTAAGTAGACTGTACGTTTAAAGCAACGTTATCTGTGAACCAGATGTTGAAACCAGCTTTACCGTTTAAAGTTCCATTTCCTTCAGAATCTAACCAGTTGTAACCACCACCAAGTCCTAGTTGTGGGTCAAACCATCCGTCGTTTAATAAAGCTCTAAGACTGTAGTTAGCCATACCATCTACTGCGTAGTAAGATAAATCATCTACACCTTGATCTCCGAAAGAGTCTATTTGGTTTACAGAACCTGCAACCTCTACAACGAATCCTCCACCAACATATCTAGAAACAGAAAGTCTAGAAACAGAAGGAAGAATATTCCATTTTTTAGTATCAAAAAATTTGTCTCCAAATTCTCCTCCGGCTACGCCGTTACCAATCATTCCTGGGGTGTCGTCACCAGTACCAAAATAGTTAACCGCGTTTGTTCCAATACCGATGGCCCACGGGTTGTTCGCGTCTTGTGCTTGCATTGAAGATAAGCCCAAAACAAACATTGAAGCTAATAAAAATCTGCTAAGATGTTTCATATTTGTTGATTTAGTTTTAAGTGTTAATTGAAGCAAAAGTATGTGCTAATTCGATATTAACAAAGATAAAAATAATAAAGTTTTCTTAATTGAAGCCTATATACACTGTATTTAAAGGGTTTTGCTAAGTTTTAAGCTATAAAACCAGCATAATTCGCCTAAATTTTAAACTAAAACATTAACAGTATAAACCTTAAAAAATTATAAAAACCTAATATTTTTAACAGTTAAAAGATTGGGTTCTGTCTTTATATTACTTTTAATTCTTTTCCCACTTTTGTAAATGCAGCAATAGCTTTGTCTAAATGTTCTTTTTCATGCGCTGCTGAAAGTTGAACTCGAATTCTAGCCTTATCTTTTGGTACTACAGGGAAAAAGAAACCAATTACGTATATTCCTTCTTCCAATAATTTATCTGCCATATCTTGAGATAGTTTTGCATCATAAAGCATAACTGGCACAATTGCAGAATCACCATCGATTATATCAAAACCAGCGGCCTTCATTTTTTCCTTGAAGTACTTTGTATTATCCTCTAACTTATCTCTTAAACTTGTATCATTTTTAAGCATATCAAACACCTTTATAGAAGCACCCACAATAGAAGGAGCTAAGGAATTTGAGAATAAGTAAGGTCTAGAGCGTTGTCTTAACAGATCAATGATCTCTTTCTTTCCAGTTGTATATCCTCCCATTGCACCACCAAGTGCTTTACCAAAGGTTCCAGTAATAATATCTATTCTGCCTAGGACTCCTTTTTCTTCCATAGTTCCAATCCCTGTCTTCCCTATAAATCCTGTGGCGTGACATTCATCTACCATTACCATCGCATCATATTTATCTGCTAAATCACAAATTTTATCTAAAGGAGCAACCAAGCCATCCATAGAGAATACTCCATCTGTAACGATCAATTTAAATCTTGCGCCTTTTTCATTAGCAGCTTGTAGCTGTTTTTCTAGATCTTCCATATTGCCATTTGCATAGCGATATCTGGCTGCCTTACAAAGACGAACTCCATCTATAATAGAAGCATGATTCAGAGAATCTGAGATAATAGCATCTTCTGCAGAGAGTAATGGTTCAAAAATCCCACCGTTCGCATCAAAACATGCAGCATAAAGAATAGTGTCTTCTGTTCCGTAGAAATCTGCGACCTTTTGTTCTAATTCTTTATGAATATCCTGAGTTCCACAAATAAATCGAACACTAGACATTCCAAATCCATGGGAATCCATAGCATCTTTTGCTGCTTGGATCACTTCTGGATGAGAAGATAAACCCAAATAATTGTTAGCGCAAAAGTTAATAACCTCTTGTCCGGTACTTATTTTTATAGCTGCTCCTTGTGGGGAAGTAATTATGCGTTCTTTTTTATAAAGTCCGTTTTCTTTAATTTCTTTAATTTCAGTTTGTAAGTGCTCTTTTATCGATCCGTACATAATTTCAATTTTTTTCAAAAATAAACATCTTTTAAATAAATGTGAGGTTCACTTCTGTATTAATATATATGAGTATTTTTTTATGAATGCTAAATCCCATTTCAGTTAGGATATTTGCGTATTGCTCCATTTGGAGTTGATGCGTCTTTTGAAATGCACCGGTTTTATAATCTATGATAGTAACTAATTTATCTTTTATATTTAATCTATCCGGTCGTAAAACTTCTCCATTTGGGTTTAGAATATTCCTTTCTTTTACAACGATACTTTTATCAGTATAATATTCTGACAGTTCTGGATGAAGAATAACTTCTGAAATTAATTTCTCTATTTCCAGAAGTTCACTTTCTGAAAGGTTTTCATCTTGAGTGAATTTCTTAATTGCTGAAGGCATATCTTCTATGGTATCTATTTCAGAAAATATATCATGATAAAGATCTCCTTTAACAATCGCTTTTTCCTGAAGCGAATCCCATAACAACCCAGATTTTGTCATTATTTGTACCGCATTATTTTGAGTAGAGGAAGAGAAAAAATGATTGTTTTTTAGATTACTTGTTTCTTCTGAAGCTTTGTAATTTTCAATAATTTTATTACCAAACTCGAAGGTTTCTTGATCTTCTTTCCAATTATTTACATCTTTTAAATAGCCAATGAGTAAGCCAGACACCTTATTTTCATTGATCTCGCCTTTAGCCGTAATATCTAAATTAGAGATTATATATAATTGCTGTGCAGCTCGAGTAAATGCCACATAAAGCACATTAATACTATCAAACTCTGTTTTATCTAAAAGTTCTTGATATGCATTTGCTTCAGTTTCTCCCCAATCTAACATCCCCTTTGAAGCTTTTAAATAACCAATTGGTATATCATTTAAACCTTCGGGCAGAGGCAACCAGATAGATTCTCTGGAGATATCCTGTAGTGCCGAATTCGCAAATGGGTAAATAACTATCGGAAATTCTAGACCTTTAGACTTATGAATTGTCATAATCTGGACGGCATCATTGGATTTTGGTGCAAGGATGCTCAATTTTTCACTTTTCTGATTCCAGAGTTCTAGAAATTCAGAGATACCTATATTTTGGTTATTTAAAGAATCAAAAACAAAATCTAAGTAGAATTGCAGATAAGCATCGGACTCTTTGATAAGAGAAAAAGCTCTTATAATATATTCTGCAGCTTCATAGATAGATAAGACCTGGATTTTTTTAATATCGAAATAGATCTCATATTCTGTTAGCCAATCAAAAAGCTCCTGATGTTCCTTTTCTAAATTTTCTAGTATTAATTTATGAGCATCTTTGATCTCTAATTTTTGAATTAGATAATTAAGCAGTTCCCATTTTATATTTTTATCGTGAGGATTTAAGGATGCAGTAAAAAGATTGTTGATAAAACGAACTTCTGGAGAATTAGATACTAATAAGGATTCCGAAGAAACTATAGCTATTCCTTGCTCATTTAAATAGTTTGCAATAGCAAAACTTTCCTTCCTAGTTCTGGTTAATATACAAATATCACTTCTGGAAACGCCTTGCTCATCTAGATCTTTAATGATTTCTAAAGATTTAATTGGGTGCATCTCTAATTCCTCTTCTTTCTTCTTTGCTTCTAAAAAAGAAATATTCACATATCCACCACCCGTTTTTATAGGCTCTTGCCCACTTTTCTGAAAAAGGGTTTTATAGGTATTACTTTCAAATTTATTAGAAATATACTGGAAGAAAGAATTATTAAATGCAACTACTTCTTTAGCACTTCTATAATTGGAAGGAAGGTCTATTACCTCTTTTTCTACCTGAAATGGATTTCCAAGCATACATAGATCGATAAACTGCTCTGCTTTTCCACCTCTAAACCTATAGATAGACTGTTTAGCATCTCCTACTAAAGTGATATTTGCAGCTGGCTCCGTGTTAGATTGAATGGTGTTAAGATTATGATCTGCTAATGGAATTATATTCGTCCACTGCATTTCTGAAGTGTCCTGAAATTCATCTATAAAATAATTTTTATAGCGTTCTCCTAGCCGCTCGTATATAAAGGGAACAGGCTGATTGTTGATCTCTTTCGCGATAGTCGGATTAAAATCGGAGATAAGCACAAGGGAGCGCTCTTTCTTAATTTTATCGATTTCATTAGAAATCTCGCTTAGAAGAGAAAGCGGAATAATACTTTTATCTATAGCTTTTAAATAATCTCGTTTAAGAATTGCTCTTTTAGACTTATTAAAATATTCGGCAATTTCAGTTTGATGTTGATCTAAAACAGCTTTTTTATCATCACTCAATCTCTGTGGGTAAAGAGCGGAATCTTCAAGCTTATCCTGCCATTTTGCTCCAAATAATTTTATATAGTTTTGATTTTTAATTTTGATGAAATATTTAAATAAATAACCACCGTTAAAATCCTTTTCGGTGAGTTCAAATTTAGATAGAAGTTCAAAGAAGGAATTAGCAGCATCGATAATATCATCTTCAATTAAAATAATCCCCATTTTAATTTTTTCAGAAAACTCTGCAAAATCCTGAAGACTCTTTCCTTTTAATTGTTGCACATATTGTTGCTGACTCTCGCGAATTAGTAATTTTGAGAAAGAAAACAGATCTCTGCTTATATCCCAACTCTTGTCGTCATCGGTTTTATCCAATGTAAACTTTAGAAGCACCTTGGTAAGTTCTTTTTCTTCACCAGCTCTATTAATTACCCGGTCCACGGCTTCTTGTAAAATAAGATCTAAATTGAGTTCAACTTCAAAGTTCACAGGAATTCCAAGATCCTTGGCAAAAGTTCTTATAATTTTATGTGTGAATCTATCTATAGTAGAAATATCGAATGCGGCATAATTGTGAAGAATATTCTTAAGAATTCTTTTTGCTCGTAGCTGAATTTCCGCTTTATCTAAATTAGTCTCTTGAATAAGTAGTTTTAAAAGAGAATCTTCACTTAAAATATTTTCTGAAGCCAACGAACTAAGCCCTTGTATCACTCGAGATTTCATTTCTCCAACAGCCTTATTGGTAAAGGTGATTGCGAGGATATTTTTATAAGCATCGTCTCTGTTGCTATTTAAAAGTAATACTAGATAATCTTTTACTAGAGTAAAAGTTTTACCAGATCCTGCAGATGCATTATATATAGTAAAGGTATTGGGATTGATCAACTAATAGATTTTATAAAGTTCGTAGGTCTAAATTAAAGGAATATGGTAATAAATACATCTCAATAGAACACAATCTTTAAGTATTTTATAACACAAAAACATTTAAATTAAAATCCTTAATGCCTAAATTTGAAACTCTTGAATAAATAATAACTAAAAAACATATAATTATGGCTTTTGAATTACCAAAATTGAATTATGCTTTTGACGCATTAGAACCACATATAGATGCTAAAACAATGGAAATTCATCATGATAAACATCATGCGGGATATACCAGCAAATTAAATGATGCTATTGCAGGAACAGATAATGAAGGAAAAACAATAGAGAATATTCTTGAAAACTTAGATATGTCCAATAAAGCTGTTAGAAATAACGGTGGTGGTTTTTACAACCATAATTTGTATTGGGAAGTGATGTCCCCAGACGGAGGCGGGAAACCAGAAGGAGAACTTGCAAAGGCAATAGACGCTGCGTTTGGTTCTTTTGATGCTTTTAAAGATGAGTTTTCTAAAGCTGGAGCTACGCAATTTGGATCTGGATGGGCATGGTTATGCGTTCATAAAGGCGGAAAGGTAGAAGTTTGTTCTACACCAAACCAAGACAACCCACTAATGCCAGAAGTTGGATGTGGTGGAACACCGATCTTAGGAATGGATGTTTGGGAACATGCTTACTATTTAAAATATCAGAACAAGCGTCCAGATTATATTAATGCATTCTTTAATGTGATTAACTGGAAAGAAGTTTCTGCAAGATATGCTCAGGAAAAAGAAAAATAGATCTTGATTATATATAACAAAAAATGGCCGAGGAAACTCGGCCATTTTTTGTTGACTATTGCGCATAAAAAAAGGTGGATGAGAATCCACCTTTTTTTGCCCCAAATCTACCATGAACTTAACCTACTTATGCTATGGCTTTGCTAATATATGGAATAAATGCACCTACGCAAACACTTTTAGACAAACAACCCAGATAATAGTTAAACGGCAGTTTATGTGCTATATATTTGAAAATCAATTAATAAGACCTGCCTTCATTTCCTTCATAAAAGTTTATAAAAGCTCTATTTACCACACGATTTCCTCCAAAAGTTGGATAATTTCCAGTAAAATACCAGTCCCCTAAATGCTCGGGACAAGCTTTATGAAGATTTTCAACCGTTTGATAAATGATCTTAACTTTTGTCTTTACCTCTGGCTCGCTTAATAATTCTGCTATTTTATCTGAGATCTCTTGGTCTGTAAATGGTTCGTAAATTTCTTTTACAAAATTCTGTACATCCTTATCTTCCAAATGAACTTGTAACTTACACTTATTATAAACTTCTTCTATAAGATCGTAATTACCTGCATCTTTTAAAAGTTCCAAGGCAGCTCTAAACGCAACTAAGCCTTCAAGTCTAGCCATATCTATCCCATAACAATCTGGATATCTTATTTGTGGTGCAGAAGAAACCACCACCAATTGTTTAGGATTCAATCTATCCATCATTTTAATGATACTTTTCTTAAGAGTTGTTCCTCTCACAATACTATCATCTATGATCACCAGATTATCTTCAGGCTTCACCACACCATAAGTAACATCATAAACGTGTGCTACTAGATCATCACGACTGCTGTCTTCAGTAATAAAAGTTCGAAGCTTCACATCTTTTATAGCAACCTTTTCAGTTCTTAGCTTGTGAGCTAAGATTTCTTGAAGTCTTTCGTCTGTAAGAGTGTCTTTTTCTGAAAGAATGGCTTCATTCTTTTGCTTGTTCAACTCATCCTGTGCTGCTTCTACCATTCCGTAGAAAGAGGTTTCTGCAGTGTTTGGAATAAAGGAGAAAACGGTATTTATGGTATCGTGGTCTATAGATTTTAAAACTTCTGGCATCAATAGACGACCAAGCATTTTACGTTCTTTATAAATTTCAGCATCACTTCCTCTAGAGAAATAAATACGTTCAAAAGAACATGCTTTTCTTTCTAAAGGTTCTAATATTTGCTTTATAGAAACTTCACCATTCAGCTTAGTGATAATTGCATGTCCAGGCTCTAATTCTTTTACATCTTCAAATTTTACATTGAAAACAGTTTGAATTACAGGTCTTTCTGATGCTACAACTACAACTTCATCATCCTTATAATAATAAGCTGGTCTAATTCCTGCAGGATCTCTTAGTACAAAAGAGTCACCATGGCCTAATAATCCAGCCATCGCATAGCCACCATCCCAATCTTTTGCAGACTTTTTCAAGATCTTCGCAACATTAAGCCTATCTGCAATTAGTGGAGATGCCTCTACTTTTGTATAGCCTTCTTTCTTTAATTTTTTATATAATTTTCTAACTTCATCATCCAAAAAGTGTCCAATCTTCTCCATCACCGTTACAGTGTCTGCACGTTCTTTAGGGTGTTGTCCAAGTTCTACCAGCTTGTCAAAAAGGGTGGAGACATTGGTCATATTAAAATTCCCAGCTACAATAAGGTTACGGTGCATCCAGTTGTTCTGGCGAAGAAATGGGTGAACACTTTCTATGCTATTCTTTCCAAAAGTTCCATAACGCACATGTCCTAGATAAAGTTCACCTATATATGGTATGTTCTTTTTCTGAAGAGCTACATCATTAAGATATTCGGGGTGCTCGCTTAATTCTGTATTAATACGCTCGTTGATCTGTGCAAATATATCCTGAATAGGTTGAGAGGCATTAGATCTTAGTCTACTAATATATCTATCTCCAGGTTCTGTATTTAATTTAATACTGGCAAAGCCCGCCCCGTCTTGTCCGCGGTTATGTTGCTTTTCCATCATTAAATACATTTTATTTACCCCGTAAAATGCACTTCCGTATTTCTCTTTATAGAATTCTAAGGGTTTTAATAATCGTATTTGGGCTATCCCACACTCGTGTTTTAATGCGTCACTCATAACTAGTACCTTTCGGGTTCAATAGGGTTGAAAATTCAGTTTAGTCACAAAAAAAACCCTGACATTACAGGGTTTTAGTAGGCGTTAATTCTATATCGAATTGTGTTAAGCTCTGAAACTCTTGAAGGCGTGATTCTAATTCTTGATGTTTTAGACTCTCCATTCTCTCGGTTCCAAATTTCTCTACACAAAAGGAAGCTAAGCTAGATCCGTAGATCACTGCATTCTTCATGTTTTCAAAAGAAATATCTTCAGATTGAGCTAAATAGCCAGTGAATCCACCAGCAAAAGTATCTCCTGCTCCAGTTGGATCAAAAACTTCTTCTAATGGTAAAGCAGGTGCAAAGAAGATCTGATCTTTATGAAACAATAAGGCTCCATGCTCTCCTTTTTTGATCACTACATATTTAGGACCCATTTTTTCGATCTTTCTAGCAGCTCTTACCAAAGAGTGTTCATCTGTTAATTGTCTTGCTTCTTCATCATTAATCGTTATTACATCTACTTTGGAGATCACTTTTTTAAGATCCTCTAAAGCATTGTCCATCCAGAAGTTCATGGTATCTAATACAACTAGCTTTGGGTTATTAACCTGTTCTAAAACGCTTAGTTGAACTAAGGGATGAAGGTTCCCTAGCATCACGATTTCCGAATCTTTAAAATCTTCAGGTACAACTGGGTTAAAATCTGCTAATACATTAAGTTGTGTGTCTAAAGTATCTCTGGTGTTTAGATCGTTGTGATATTTTCCACTCCAAAAGAAAGTTTTCCCTCCTTTTACAACTTCAATTCCTTGGATGTCTATTCCATTATTAGTTAATAAGTCCATATGTTCCTGAGGAAAATCTTCTCCTACTACAGAAACTATAGCGCTTTTAACGTTAAACTGGGAAGCAGATAAGCCAATATATGTGGCAGCACCACCTAATATTTTATCGGTTTTTCCAAATGGGGTTTCAATTGCATCGAAGGCTACTGTGCCTACTATCAATAATTTACTCATAATTACGTTTCAAAAATGTGCTGCAAATATACGGTTTGTTTTTCAAGGCACTTAGCAATTTTAAAATTTATGAAATCAAATTTTAGAGCTATTCCTATTCTGCAAAACCTTCGTCTATAAGAAGACGTTTTTGCTTAGATGCTTCCACTGCAAGCGTATCACAACGTTCATTTTGAACATGGTTATTGTGCCCTCTAATCCAATGGAAATCTACTTTGTGCTTTCTGTATTCTACAAGAAGGTCTTTCCAGAGATCTGAATTCTTCCTATCCTTGAATTTTTTCTTCTCCCATCCGAAAACCCAGCCTTTTTTTACAGAATCCACTACATACTTGGAATCTGTAAACACCAGAACGGATACTCCGGGTTTTTTTAACTTTTTAAGAGCATCTATTACTGCTAATAGTTCCATTCTATTATTAGTAGTATGCTTAAAGCCTTTAGAAAATTCTTTCTTATAAGGTTTGCCTACCCATTCCATAACGATTCCGTAGCCACCAGGGCCAGGATTACCGCGGGCGGCACCATCTGTATAAATGTGTACTTCAGGTTTAGTCAATTGTTGGAGCTTCTAATAATTTCTCGATCACTTTTGGGAAATGACGATGTTCTAATTCGTGGATCTTTTCAGTTAGACTTGTTAGAGTTTCTGTTGAAGAAATAGGAAATCCTTTTTGAAAGATGATCTGTCCATCATCATATTTTTCATTTACATAATGTATAGTAATTCCGGTTTCTATTTCCTTATTATCTAAGACCGCACGATGAACATTCTCACCAAACATCCCTTTTCCGCCATATTTAGGTAGCAAGGCTGGATGAAGATTAATGACCTTATTTGGGAATTTTGCTATGATAGCGCTAGGGAATAACCAAAGAAAACCCGCCAAAACAATAAGATCTGGTTTAGTATCTTCCAAAATATGTAAAACATCATTTGTTTTATAAAACGCATCTCTATCAAAATAAAGAGCGGTTACATTTAATTTCTGAGCCCGGTCTAAAACTTTTGCGGATGACTTATTGGATAATACACAAACCACTTCGGCAATATTGGAATCTTTAAAATAACGTATAATGTTCTCAGCGTTAGAGCCTGAGCCAGATGCGAAGACAACAATTTTTTTTGGGATTATTCTTTTTTGTGAGGACAAAACTTCGCTGTTAACAATTATTAAGTGTAAAAATAAAGGGTTTAAATGAAAATTCCGTAAATTCCCGTCACATTTTTAAAGTAAAAACCAGTTTTAAAGTAAAGTTTTTTATTTTTGCAACTTAATCAAAATTAAAATAGAATATTATGTCAGACATTGCATCAAGAGTAAAAGCGATTATCGTTGACAAGTTAGGTGTTGACGAGAACGAAGTTGTTACAGAAGCAAGTTTCACGAACGACCTAGGCGCTGATTCATTAGACACTGTGGAATTGATCATGGAATTTGAAAAAGAATTCGATATCCAGATTCCAGACGACCAAGCAGAAAACATTGCTACAGTTGGTCAAGCAATTTCTTATATTGAAAAAGCTAAATAAAAAAGAATAGTACTATATGGAGTTAAAGCGAGTAGTAGTTACAGGCTTAGGAGCCCTTACACCTATTGGAAACAATGTTGAAGAATATTGGAATGCATTGGTGGCTGGTAAGAGTGGGTGTGCACCTATAACCTATTTCGATGCTGAAAAGTTTAAGACAAAATTCGCTTGTGAACTCAAAAATTTTAATGCTCTTGATTTTTTCGATCGGAAAGAAGCTAGAAAACTAGATAGATTTGCACAATACGCAATTGTTGCGTCAGATGAAGCTATTAAAGACTCTGGAATAGACCTAAATGTTGTTAACAAACATAGGGTAGGAGTAATTTGGGGAGCAGGAATTGGAGGACTGGAAACATTCCAAGACGAGGTGATCAATTTCTCTGAGGGAGATGGAACACCGCGTTTTAATCCATTTTTTATCCCTAAGATGATTGCAGATATTGCCCCGGGTAATATCTCTATTCGTCATGGTTTTATGGGTGCAAACTATACAACAGTTTCGGCTTGTGCCTCTGCTGCCAATGCTATGTTCGATGCTTTAAATAACATTCGCTTGGGATATAGCGATGTGATTATTTCTGGTGGATCTGAAGCTGCGGTAACTAAAGCAGGAATGGGAGGATTTAATGCTATGCATGCTCTTTCTACAAGAAACGATAGTCCCGAAACGGCTTCAAGACCTTTTGATGCAACCAGAGATGGATTTGTATTAGGGGAAGGAGCAGGTGCTTTAGTTCTAGAAGAGTATGAACATGCAAAAGCACGTGGAGCAAAGATCTACGCCGAGTTAGTTGGCGGTGGACTTTCTTCTGATGCCTACCACATGACGGCGCCACATCCGGAAGGAATTGGAGTTGTTGCGGTAATGGAGAATTGTTTACAAAATGCAGGTTTAAAGCCTGAAGATGTAGACGCCATTAATACTCATGGAACATCTACTCCTTTAGGGGATGTAGCTGAACTGAAAGCGATTTCTAAAGTTTTTGGAGAACACGCGAAGAATATTAATATCAATTCTACAAAATCCATGACAGGTCACCTGTTAGGAGCTGCGGGAGCTATTGAAGCTATTTCTTCAATACTTTCTATGAAGTATGGAATTGTTCCTCCAACGATCAATCATGAACATCGAGATGAAAACATAGATCCAGAGTTAAATCTTACCTTGAACAAAGCGCAAAAACGCGAAGTGAACGTAGTAATGAGTAATACTTTTGGATTTGGAGGTCATAACGCATGTGTACTGTTTAAAAAATTAGACGAATAACCTATCGCAATGAGTGTTATTCGAAACATATTAAATTCCCGTTCTTCTAAAGACGGGAATTTTTTTATTGAAATTCAAAAGATCTTGGGTTTCAAACCAAAAAACATCAATTTTTATAAAAAAGCATTTACTCACAGATCTTTAAATCAAAGAGATGAAGACGGGAATGCAATAAATTTTGAACGCTTAGAATTTTTGGGTGATGCTATGCTTAGCAGTATAATTGCAGCCTATTTGTTTAAAACTGTGCCAGGAGGCAATGAGGGTTACCTTACCAAGATGCGCTCCAAGGTGGTAAGCCGTAAGCACTTAAATGAATTAGGAAAAGACCTGAATCTTATAGGTCACGTGCAAACCAACATCCCTAAAGAACAATTTGGTGCCAATATTCATGGAAACTTATTTGAAGCCCTTATAGGTGCAATTTATTGGGATCGTGGATACAAATACTGCAAAAAATTTATACATGATCGAGTGATCATTCCTTATGTAGATATTGAGCAGCTAGAAGGAAAAGTGATTAGCTATAAGAGCTTACTTATAGAATGGTGTCAAAAAACCAAGAAAGATTTTAGTTTCGAAGTTTATGATGATTCCGGAAATGATGAAGTGAAACATTTTGCTGTAAAACTTAGAATAGAAGATAAGGTAGTAGCAAAAGCAAGAGCAACTTCAAAAAAGAAAGCTGAGGAAAAGGCATCTAAAAGAGCATATTATGCTTTACAAGAAAAGATAGATAACTAGCAGTCAATAGCTTCCCACTATAACGTTTTCGTAGAAATTTATCAAAATATCCTATTTTTCTCTTAGAAATCTGTATTCTTATTTTATCTTTAACATTAAAGATTAAGAGTATGTTATCCCATAAATTAGTTTTGGATGATGTAGAGGATAATTATCATTTATTGGCCATCCATAGTTCATTAGAAGAATTTAAAATGGCTTTTCTTTTGAATAGGAATCTACATTTAAGCCTTAGACGTGCTCCAATTGATGTAGATTTTAATCATGGTGAGGTACAGGCGTTGTATCCACTTTACCTTTTTAAAGAACCTACTAAATACCGGACGTATTATTTGTTTAAGAACAAGTATAAGGGCTCTGTAAAAAAGGTAGTAAGTTCAGGTTCTTTATTTGTAGAAGAAGAAATTTCTACTCAGCTCACATATTTAATTCCGGAGTATAAAAAGGTAGATTATTTTTTGAAAATAGAAGATGATCTAGAAGAAGATCTTATTCAAGACCTTCTAAATGCCATTAGTAGGATACCAAGAGTTATAACAACATATATAGTTGATGTAAATCAGCTAAAATCAAGAAACAATTTAATTGTAGATTAATGCCAGAAAATAAAAGAACAAAAATCGTAGCCACATTAGGACCAGCAACCAGCGAAAAATCTGTTTTAAAGGATATGCTAGAAGCAGGAGTAAATGTGTTTAGGGTGAATTTTTCGCATGCAGACTATGAAGATGTGAAAGAGCGAATTACAATGATCCGTGAACTTAATGAAGAATTTGGATATGCTGCAGCAATATTAGCAGATCTTCAAGGCCCAAAATTAAGGGTCGGGAAAATGAAGGAAGAAGTGGTTGTGAACCCCGGAGATCAAATCATTTTTGCAACAGGAAAGGAATTTAAAGGAACTGCATCTCGTGTTTATATGAACTACGAGCAATTTCCAAGAGACGTACAACCAGGAGAACGTATATTATTGGATGATGGAAAGTTGATGTTTGAAATTGTAAGCACCAACAAAACGAATGAAGTTGTAGCAAAAGTAATTCAAGGAGGGCCATTAAAATCTAAGAAGGGAGTTAATCTTCCAAACACTAAGATTTCTTTACCAGCACTTACGCCTAAGGATATTGAAGATGCAATTTTTGCATGTGAACTTGAAGTAGATTGGATCGCGCTTTCTTTTGTGAGAAATGCGGAAGATTTAATAGGATTGCAAGATCTCATCAAGAAACATAGCGATCATAAAATTCCAATCATTGCAAAAATCGAAAAACCAGAAGGTGTTGAGAACATAGATAAAATTGTTGCTTATTGCGATGGATTAATGGTTGCTCGTGGAGATCTTGGTGTAGAAATTCCAGCACAGGAAGTTCCACTTATTCAGAAGCAATTGGTTCTAATAGCTAAAAAAGCAAGAATTCCTGTGATCATCGCTACCCAAATGATGGAAACAATGATCACAAGCCTTACTCCAACAAGAGCAGAGGTAAATGACGTTGCAAATTCTGTAATGGATGGTGCAGATGCAGTAATGTTAAGCGGGGAAACTTCTGTAGGTAAATATCCAGTTCAGGTGATAGAAAAAATGACGCAAATAATAAAAAGCGTTGAGAATTCTCCACTTATTAAAGTGCCTCATGACCCACCACATGTTAGAACAAGTAGATATATCACTAAATCTGTATGTTTTCATGCAGCGATAATGGCAAATGAAATAAAAGCAAAAGCAATTTGTACACTTACAAATAGTGGTTATACTGCCTTTCAAATTTCAGCATGGCGCCCAGAATCTACTATTTTGGTCTTTACTTCTAACCATAGAATTCTATCTCAGTTAAGTTTGTTATGGGGAGTGAAAGCTTTTTTCTACGATAAATTCGCAAGTACAGACGAAACTATAGAGGATATTAATAAAATAGCAAGGGATAATGGGTATGCAGATACAGGAGATTTTATGATCAATCTTGCATCTATGCCAATTGCAAATAAAGGAATGGTAAACACCCTTCGTGTTTCAGAAATAGCTTAAAATCAATTAATGATATTTAGCCACTGTTTACAATTATGTGAACAGTGGTTTTTTTATGTTTAAAAATCAAATCTTAGCTGTACTGCAATAGAAGATTCTTTTTCTGGAGATACCTTTCCTCCAGTATTTAAATTGGAAAGTGTAATTCCCAAAAGCCGTACTGAGTTCTTCATTTTTTCCTGATAGAGTAATTCTTTTGCAGTGTCTAAAATAATAGCTTTTGAAGCTATGTAATAAGGCAAAGACTTGCTTCTTGTTTGCAAAGTGAAATCGCTATATTTTATTTTTAAAGTGACAGTTTTTCCAGCAACTTCACTCTTTTTTAACCTGCGTTCTATTTCTTCAGCAATATTTTCCAATCTTTCCAGCATAAAGATCTCTGATGCGATATTCTCATTAAAAGTTCTTTCTGCCCCTAGGGATTTTCTAATTCTGTCTGTTTTAACTTCACTCGTGTGAATTCCCCGCACTACATTATAGTAGTACCTACCGCTTTTACCAAAATTCTCGGTTAGAAATTCTTCGGATTTTTCTTTTAGCTGAATTCCTTTAAAGATCCCTAATTGGTACATTTTCTCTGCAGTCACTTTTCCGACGCCATAGAATTTTCTTATCTGCAATTGCTCCAAAAACTCTTCTACTTCCTCAGGATTTACAGTTTTTTGTCCGTTAGGTTTATTGATGTCACTTGCAACTTTCGCTATGAACTTATTGATGGAGATCCCTGCGGAAGCATTTAAACCTGTCTTTTCTTTTATTCTATCCCGAATTTCTTTTGCTATTAGAGAGGCGCTGGGAATTCCCTTTTTATTCTCGGTTACATCTAAATATGCTTCGTCTAAAGACAGCGGTTCCACAAGATCTGTATATTCTAAAAAGATATTTCTTATTTGTGAAGAGATCTCTTTGTATCGTTCGAATCTAGGTTTTACAAAAATTAAAGATGGGCAATTCCGTTTTGCGATCACACTGCTCATAGCACTCTTTACACCAAATTTCCGAGCCTCATAACTCGCTGCAGAAACTACACCTCTTTCTGAACTTCCACCAACTGCAACCGGTTTATTCCGCAGATCGGGATTATCCAATTGCTCTACAGATGCATAAAATGCATCCATATCTATATGAATTATCTTTCGAATTGGGACCTGAGTTTTCACAATGCAAATTTAGGGAAACTTGGATTACCCAATACAATTACACGAGTTAGAACTAGGCAGTTTAAATAGTTAATAATCTACTACCTTTGATATATTACCATATTAAAAAATTCTTATGAAATCAGCTATACTATTAGGGGCAACAGGATTAACTGGTGGACACTTATTAAAAATGTTATTAGATGATCCAAAATACGATAAAGTGAAAGTTTTTTCAAGATCCAGTGTGGGTTTCGAGCATGACAAACTCGAAGAGCATTTGGTAGATTTATTGAAGCTGGAAGATTACAAGGATAGCTTTCATGCAGATGAAGTGTACTGCTGTATTGGAACCACAAAAAGTAAAACTCCAGATAAGGAAACCTATAAAAAAATCGATTTTGGGATTCCTGTTACCGCAGCTAAATTATGTAGAGAAAATGATATTTCTACTTTCTTGGTGATCTCTGCTCTTGGTGCCGATGCTAACTCCAGTATGTTTTACAACAAAGTTAAAGGAGAAATGCAGCATCACGTCTTGGAACAAGGAATTAAGAATACTTATATTTTTCAACCTTCATTAATTGCCGGCGAGAGAGAAGAAGAAAGATTTTTTGAGAAATTAGCTATAAAAGGGATGAAGGTTTTTAATAATCTATTAGTAGGATCTTTAAAAAAATATAGATCTATTCATCCTAAAACTATAGCAAAAGCAATGCATGTTTGCGCAAACTCTGGTTATCCGAAAATATTGATCGAATCTGATGAAATTGAGAAATTAGCTTCAGAATAATTTTAAAAATTTATGGTAGAGATAGAGCGAAAATTTTTAGTGACTTCAGATAAATTCAAAAATGAAGCATTTAAAAGTTCAGAAATAAAACAAGGGTATTTAAACTCGCATCCAGAAAGAACTACAAGAATCCGAATTCAGGATGAAATTGCATTTATCACAATCAAGGGAAAATCTTCTAAAAGTGGTCTGTCTAGATTTGAGTGGGAAAAGGAGATTGCCGTTGTGGAAGCTTTGGAACTTTTAAAACTTTGCGAGCCTGGAGCTATAGAAAAAGTTCGATATTTTGTGAAATCGGAGGAATTCACTTTCGAAATAGATGAATTTTCGGGAGATAATCGAGGCCTCGTGATGGCAGAGATCGAATTGACTTCAGAAAAAGATACTTTTAAAAAACCAGATTGGCTTGGTGAAGAGGTAACAGGAGATTTGCGATATTATAATTCTCAACTAAGTAAAAACCCATTTAAAAATTGGATATAATAGAAGATCATGAAAAAAGCAATTTTAATTTTAGGTGTAGTAAGTTTATTATTAGCCTGTAACCAGTCTAAAGAAAAGAAAATTACAGAAACTTCTGTAGCAGTAGAAAAGACTCAGGAACTTACTTTAGAAGAGCGTGCAGATCTACTTAAAAAGGAAGGTTATCAAATTTTTCTTTATAAAGAAGGAGATTCTACCTATTTGATGCAGCAATATTATATGGTGTTTTTGAAAAACGGAGAAAACAGAGATCAGGATTCAACGGAAACTGTCAAGCTTCAATCCAATCATTTGGCACATTTAGAAAGGATGGCTGTAGAAGGTTATGCTAGTTTAGTAGGGCCTTTAGAAAGTGATGGCGATATAAGAGGGATCGTAGTTTATAACACAAAAACGTTAAAAGAAGCAGATAGCCTTGCCAATATGGACCCCATGGTGAAAGCAGGAAGATTAAAAGTGGAAGTTCATCCTTGGTGGACCCAGAAAGGTGGGAAATTGAATTAAATAAATCAAGCCTGAAGTTTTTAAACCTCAGGCTTGATCTCCAACAACTAACTATACTTTTTTTATTGCCAACCGCCACCTAAAGCGCGGTACAGTTCTACAACAGATGCTAATTGATTAAATCGGGCATCTATTAAATTTAGCTGAGAATTAAGACTGTTTTGTCTTGCAATGATCACTTCTAAATAATTCACTAAACCATTATCCAATAATTCTTCAGAATACCTTGTAGCATCTGTGTAAGCTTCAAATTCCTTTGTTTTCACGTCTATCTTATCTGTGTTGAATTGATAAGCATACAGCGCGTCTGACACCTCTTTCCCTGCAATTAACAACGCATATTGAAAATTAAGCTTTGCCTGTTCTTGTCTGGCTTGAGAAACTTCGAATTCGGTTCTAATTCTTCTCTTATTTAATATAGGTTGAGCAAGAGACCCAACTAAATTTGCGAAAAGGGAATTTACATCGAAAAGCTTTTCTATATCTAAACTTTGTAAACCTCCTGTTGCGGTAAGTTGTAAGGATGGGTAGAAATTACTTCTAGCTACATTGGTAAGCTCGAACGCATTAATTAAATTAAACTCGGCTTCCTTAAGGTCTGGACGATTCTTTAATAATTCTGCAGGAACCCCGGTATTTAGATCTGTGGTTATTTCCTGTTCATTTAAAGTGGTTCTTTCTTTTCCTTGTGGAGCTTCCCCTAATAATATGGACAATGAATTTTCCTGAAGTCTTATCTGATTCTCGATATCTAATAATAAGGCTTTCGCGGTGTATAATTGTGCCTCGGTCTGTTTAACACCAACTTCGGTTAAATTTCCTGCATCTTTAAGTGCTATTGTGGTTTCTAAAGCTTCCTCCCGAGCACTTATGGTTTCCATAGTTACCAATCGCTGTTCATCCAATGCTAATAACTGGTAGTAAGTTGTAGCAATATCAGAGATCAATCTTGTTTTAATAGTTTGGTGCGCTGCAACACTTTGAAGGTAGGAGGCATCAAAAGCTCTGGAGTTACTTCTAATCTTCCCCCAAATATCTGCTTCCCAAGAGGCTGTTGCAGCAATTTCATACGCATCACCACTATTTAATCCTCCAAGGGCTGCCTGAGAGTTTTTAGAATATTCTTGATGTGTAACTCTTGCTCCGGCATCTAATGTTGGTAAATACCCAGCTTTCCCTTGTTTTACATAAGCTTCTGCAGCAATTATTTGTTGCAAAGCGATACGCACATCTAAATTATTTTGAAGTCCATTTTCAATATACTCTCCAAGAACAGGATCTGTAAAGAGTTCTCTCCAAGAAACCTCTGCCATGCTTAAGCTGTCCTGTGGAAGCTCATCTGTTCTGAAGAGATTTTTACTAGGAACTACATCTTCACTTCTCTTGTAATCTTTGGCTACAAAACAGGATTGAAGGCTTAAAGCAATCATTCCCACAAGTAAGAATTTCGATTTATATAGTAATTTCATTGTATTAAATTTCTTATTCTTATTATTCGTTCTCAATTAATACCGGCTTCTTTCCTACTTTCTCTTGTAACCACTGGAATAGGATAAATAAGATTGGTATTACAAAGACTCCCGTGATGGTTCCAATTAACAAACCACCAACAGCTCCGGTTCCAATTGATCGGTTTCCTGCAGCTCCTACTCCGTTTGCAAGCACTAACGGCATTAATCCTAGAATAAAGGCAAACGAGGTCATTAAAATAGGTCTTAAACGAGCTTTTGCTCCATGTATGGCCGCATCTACAATAGATTCTCCATTCTTTCTACGCTGTATTGCAAATTCTACGATTAGAATAGCATTTTTAGCAAGTAGTCCTATCAGCATGATCAAAGCGATCTGGAAATATATGTTGTTCTCCAATCCTGTTAGTTTAGTGGAAATATATGCCCCAAAAACTCCTAATGGAAGAGAGAAAAGTACCGTAAGTGGTAATAAATAACTTTCATATTGTGCAGCAAGTAAAAAGTACACAAATACAATAGATAGAATAAAGATCATAGTGGTTTGATTTCCCGCACTCACTTCTTCTCTCGTTAATCCGGAATATGCAGTACTATAATTACTAGGCAAAGTTTTAGCTACTTCCTCAATTGCGGTAATAGCATCTCCAGAACTATAGCCTGGATTTACAGCTCCAGTAAGAGTTGTAGAGTTAAACAGGTTAAACCTTGTAACAGATTGCGGTCCATATACCCGCTTTAGAGTCATAAACTCTGTAATTGGTGCCATTTCACCGCTTCCTGTTCTAACATATAGTTCATTGAGCGCCTCTTTGCTGGCTCTATCTTCTGGTAAGGCTTGAATATACACTCGATATTGTTTCCCAAATTTGGAAAAATCTGATGCATAAACCCCACCGATATATCCTTGTAAAGTGGAGAAAATACTACTAATTGGAACTCCAAATTTCTTCGCCACTGGAACATTTAGTTCTATCTCATATTGAGGATAGCGAGTGTTAAATGAAGATTGTGCGTATTGTATTTCTGGTCTTGCTGTTAATTTCTGTATGAATTCCTGATTCACCTTATCTAATTCTTCGAAACTAGAACCAGATTTATCTAAAAGATTCACTGTAAATCCAGAAGAGTTACCAAATCCAGGAATACTAGGCGGTGAAAAGAAAATAATATTAGCTTCGGGAATTGTAGCAGCTATACCAAATAACTTTCCGGTTACAGCTTTAATAGATTGGCTATCATCTTTTCGTTCATCCCAATCATTTAATCTAATAAATCCAAGTCCGTAATTACTACCAGCTCCACTAATTAAACTTCGCCCGTTAATTACAGATGCTCCTTTAACTTCAGGAAGTTGAGAGATCTTTTCATATAATTTCTGATTCACTTCATTGGTTCTATCCATAGAAGCTCCTGCAGGTAGTTCAACATTCATAAAGATAATTCCACGATCCTCATCTGGCACAAATCCAGTTGGAGTAGTATTAGAAGCCCACCAAATACCTCCAACAGCAAGTATAAGTATTAAAGGAGTGATCCATTTATGTTTGAATAAAAACCCTAAAGATTGTCCATATCTGTGAATGGAAGCATTAAATCCGCGGTTAAATCCAGTATAAAAACGTTGAAGAAAACTCTTTTTCTCTTTTCCTTGTTGTTTTTTGTCGTGTGGTTTTAATAATAAAGCACAAAGTGCAGGACTTAAGGTTAAAGCATTTACTGCAGATATAATTATAGCAATAATAAGTGTAACCCCAAATTGTTCATAAAAAACTCCCGTAGGTCCTTCAATAAAAGTAACGGGAATAAATACTGCGGCCATTACTAAAGTTATAGATATAATAGCTCCAGAAATTTCATGCATAGCATTTACGGTAGCTTTTTTAACATCATTAGCTCCTTCATCAATTTTGGCATGAACGGCTTCTACCACTACAATGGCGTCATCTACCACAATACCAATTGCCAGAACTAAGGCAAAAAGTGTAAGAAGGTTGATTGAATACCCAAAGAGGTTTAAGAAAAAGAACGTTCCAATAATAGATACAGGAACTGCAATTGCAGGAATAAGTGTAGATCTAAAATCCTGAAGGAATATAAACACGACAATAAAAACCAATAAAAAGGCTTCCATTAATGTGGTCACTACTTTTTCTATAGAAGCATTAAGGAAGTTGTTAGTATCATAAGGGATAAAGATCTCTATTCCATCTGGAAGGTCTTTTTCTAAAGAATCCAGCTGTTCTTTAATTGTGGTAATAATTTCTTGTGCATTAGAACCTTTTGTTTGGAAGATCCCCATGTTTACTGCAGGATATCCATTTGTGGAAGAGCCACCATCATAAGATAGAGCATCCAATTCAATTTTTGCAACATCCTTCAGCCTTAAAAACTGTCCGTCGCCAAGAGCTTTAATTACAATATTGCTATATTGATCTTCAGATTTAAATCTTCCACCATATTTAATAACATAGGAAAATGTCTCACCATTATTCTCTCCTAAGGAACCTGCTGCAGCCTCTAAACTTTGTTCTCTTAGCGCTGCGGTAACATCTGATGGCATAAGATTATAAGCCTTCAATTTACTTGGCTGTAACCAAATTCTCATGGCGTAATCTTTTCCGCCAAATACATTTACGTTACCAACCCCATTCACCCTTTGTATTTCCGGGATCACATTTATTTTTAGATAATTCTGAATAAAAGTGTCATCATAATCTGGGTTAGTACTATAAAAGGAAAGGAACATCAACGCACTTGTTTGCTGTTTCTGAGTAGTTACTCCAATTTGTTTTACCTCTGCAGGTAATAACGGGTTGGCTCTAGCTACTCGGTTCTGTACATTCACCGCAGCAATATCTGGATCTACATTTTGATCAAAATAAACTGTAATAGAGGCCGTACCATCGTTGGAAGCTGTTGAAGTGATATAGGTCATTCCCTCAACTCCATTTATCTGTTCTTCTATAGGAACAATTACACTTTCCAAAATAGTTTCTGCACTTGCACCGGGATATGCGGTACTTACAGAAATTGTTGGCGGTGCAATATCTGGATATTGAGTTATTGGTAAATTTGTTAACCCAAGGATTCCTAATATTACTATAATAATAGAAACTACCGTTGAGAGAACCGGACGTTCAATAAATGTTTTAATCATGATCTTTTCTTTCTTCTCCGGTTAGTTAAATATTTTTTCTAGTGGTTTTGCTACAGAATCAAATGCTACAGGTTGTGGGCTTATTCTGGCGCCAGTTCTTAATTTATTAGCTCCCTTAGCCACTACGCTATCTCCTTTTTCTACACCAGAATCTATTATATATAGATTACCAACTTCAGCAACCACCTTTACAGTAGTAGAAACCACAGAATCATTGTTCTGCAATTTGAATAAAAGTACATTTCCTTGTTGCTCATGTGTAGATTCTTTGGAAACCACTAAAACGTCTTTATAAGTTTTAGGAATTTCTACACTCGCGCTATTCCCATTAGTTAATAATCTAGATGGATTATCAAATATTGCTCTAAAGGATATAGATCCAGTATTTGGATTGATCACAGAATTGATCGTTTGAATCTTCCCTTCCTGTTCGTATAGACTTCCGTTAGCAAGTTTTAATCGAACTGCAGGAATATTATCTATTTTATCTTGAACAGTTGCTCCCTCTGCGGCTTGAATGAAATCTAAATAATCTGTTTCATTCATGGAGAAATAGGCGTATACTTTACTTATATCTGTAACAGTAGTAAGTGGTTCTTGATCTGAAGCACTTATTAATGCACCTTCTCTTTTTCGAATAGAACCAACATAACCATCTACTGGACTTTTAATATTTGCATATCCAATATTAGCCATGATCCCATTATAGCCACTTTGTGCTTGCTGAAGTTTTGCTTTAGCCGTTTGCAATTGCACAGAACTTATAATGTTCTTTTCTACTAAAGGTTTCAATTTATCTACCTCAACTTGGGCCGCATTAACATTAGCTTTAGCCGCAGCAGCGTCTTGTGATAAAGATTGAGTTTCAAGTTTAAAAAGGATTTGTCCTGCTTTAACTTTTTCACCTTCATCTACTAAAACTTTAGTGATATAACCAGATACTTTTGCTCTTACCTCACTATTTACAATTCCTTCTACACTAGCAGGGTAAGATGTAAATCCAGTAAGTGTTTTAGTTGGCACTTCATATACGGGATATGGCATTGGTTGTGCTGCCTGAGCTGCATTTTGATCTTGTCCTTTCCCACAGGAAACTAAGGAGACTAATCCTATGGATACAATTATTAACTTTATAATATTCTTCATGTTGATCTTAAAATTTAATAGGGATAATTGGGTATGTAGATTATAATTCTGCGATATTTTTCTTCAATTTCTTGACAGCGTTGCTAACTTCTTCTAGAAATAATAAATAGTTCTCATGAAAATGAAGATCAAATTCTTCAGATTCTATGGTGTTTTCCTTGTTAGCGTCTTTTTTATATTCGATGATATCCGAGTGAATATCATATTGCTTATTCCATTTCTCCAACATTTCGTTCATTACCTGAACAAGTCTATTTGGAGTAACATTGAAATAGCGTTTTCTATCTCCCGGTTTGGTGAAATAGCTTACTCTCCCTGATGCTTGTAGAGTATTTAAATGTGTGCAGATGGTGCTTTTGCTGGCATTTAGATCTTTTACCAAGCTTTCGAAAGTACTACCACCTTTACCAGTGAGGATTAAAGTAGAGAAGATCCTTGCCTCTAGAGGAGCCATGTTATCTTCATTCTCTATAAAAACACCTAGTCTTTCAACCAGTTTATTTTTTCGTTCAATTAATTCTTTACGCATTTCTATAATTTGAAATGCAAAATTAGTATTAGTTCGGTAATTTCCGAACTAATAAGTAACTAAACTTTTGTTAATGTATTTAGGGGGTAATTTATTTAGACTTTAAAATATTTAGGTCGGTAGATTTAATTACATATCCTAAGCGAACCATGCTTGTATATTGGTTGTAATCTATTAAGCTTTCGGCATATCCCGCAAACCACTCCAGCATTAAATATTGATTTCCAGAATTGTTGAATAATTTATAAAGAAGACGAGTAGAAGCAGCCCCTTTCCAACCTTCTAAGCCTTTTCTAACAGTAAGATCGGCGATTAATCTATTGCGGATAATTGTTTGTTCTATCTTAATTTCACCAAGTCCTACATAATCCAAAATATCCGGATGGTTCTCTTTATAAGCTATCGGTACCCAAGCTTTAACACTAAGTATAGTCCTTCTTCCAATTGGAGTATGGAAAGCACCAGTGATCCTATTCCAACTCCTACTATCTAAACTGTCTCTCCCGTTAGATTCATGTTCAAACTTTAACTCGGCCAACCCAAAAATTGACCCTCCTTTGTTAAAAACAGGCTTTCCAAGACCTACTCCTGGATTAAAATTGATCTCTTCAAAAGGGCTTGATAAACTGTAAACATTCCAAAACGCTTTTTGAGAATATGTTATAAATAAATAACTATTTAGAGGCAACGTTGCTCTAGTAACAAATTGCTTGAAGCTGATCTGATATTTAATATCTGAATTATTCTTAGTAATTGCTTTATTAGTTGGTGCACCGCTAATAAAATAATTATCCTGATAGCTAGAAAATGATGGCATTTCCTTGATAGTATCATACACTTCAGGTCTTGTAAGTCGCTGGCCTAGCATAGTAGATTGAACGAAAAAAGAAGAAAAAAGAAGGCAAATAAATAGTAATCTATTCATAATTAGGGTTTAATGCCGTGAAGACAGAGAATTTTTCAGTCGGCAAAGATACTTTTAACTTTCTAAGTAAACTACTTTCTCTAGGTGCAACTTGGTTAAAAATAGCATAAAAAAAGCTCCAATTATTTGGAGCTTAAATTGTTATATAGAATTATGCTTACTCATTTTCTTCAGGAGAATTTTCATTTTCTTTGTAGATACCTATGGTTAATTCTCCTTTTTTATTCATCGCGGCACGGTACATTCCAGCAGAGTTGAACTCCATAGCAATATTTCCTTTATTGTCTATAGCTATAATCCCACCTTCGCCACGTAGCTCGGTTAATTTTCCTTGAATCACCTTTTTAGCAGCCTCTTCAAGGCTCATTTTCTTGTATTCCATCATTGCTGAAATATCGTAGGCTACAACTCCTCTCATAAAGAATTCTCCCCAACCAGTTCCGGAAACTGCACAAGTAGCATTATTAGCATAAGTTCCTGCGCCAATAATTGGAACATCTCCAATTCGATTCCATTTTTTATTGGTCATTCCACCCGTGGAAGTACCAGCTGCTATATTTCCATTCTTATCTAAAGCAACACAACCTACCGTACCAAATTTAGATTCTTTTATAAAAGGATCATAAAATGCAGTTCTAGCATCGGCGCTGTCTGCCTTCATCTTTTCAGCCTCTTTTACTTTTTGCAGTGATTGAAATCTGTTTTCTGTATAGAAATAAGAAGGCTCTACTAGTTCCAATCCGCGTTCTTTTGCAAATTGCTCTGCTCCTTTACCGGATAGTAAAACATGTGGAGAATTCTCCATTACCTGAAATGCCAAGTTTATTGGATTTTTCACCGTGGTCACTCCAGCAACGGCACCTGCATTAAGGGTTTCTCCATCCATAATGGCAGCATCCATCTCGTTTGTTTCTTGATTGGTAAAAACTGCGCCTTTGCCTGCATTGAAAAGCGGCGAGTCTTCCATAATATTAATTGTACGTTGAATAGCTTCTATAGAAGTTCCTCCATTAGCAAGAATTTCATGTCCAGCTCTTATGGCTTCTTCCAAAACAACTTTGTAGGCAGTTTCCAAAGAATCTGTCATGTTCTCTTTAAGTATCGTTCCGGCACCACCGTGAATTACAATCCCAAAATTGTCGGTTTCTACCTTATCTGAAGTGGTTTTTTGCTGTGGTTTATCAATGGGTTTTTTTTCTTCAGTTGCATAATTACATGCTAACAAGAGGGTGAAAGAAAAGAAAAGTAATAGTTTTTTCATGAATTTGGGTATTGAGATCTTTGAATTAAAAGTACTAAAATAATATTCAGGTTTAGAAGATGAAAACTGAATTTCTTGGAAGCTTCTTTTTTGCGTAAGCGATAGCAGCGTAAAGCCCGCAGTCCAGAGTCTCATCCCGTCTCGTCCAGATAGCTAGGAGCTATTAAAGACTCTGGACGAGGACTTGAAGCGAATAGCGCGGTGACCGAATAGGGCATACGCGCAAAACATTTAGATAAGCTTTATAGCTTTGTGTGTGAGAATGATTAATTTTAAACAACTTTATTAAACTAATAGATTATGCCAATAAATAAGCCTTTTAACTTAACCAAATGGGTGGAGCAAAATAGGGATTTACTGAAACCGCCTGTTGGGAATAAGAACCTATATAAAGAAAGTGACGACTATATTGTGATGATCGTTGCAGGGCCCAATGCTCGCAAGGACTATCATTATAATGAAACCGAAGAATTGTTTTTTCAGTTGGAAGGTAATATCGAGATCCATGTTCAGGAGAATGGAGAGAAGCAGGTTATGCAACTGGGACCTGGAGATATGTATCTGCATCCCAGAAAAGTACCGCATTCTCCTATTAGGGAAGCTGGGTCTATCGGACTTGTAGTAGAGCGCAAGCGTTTGGGAGAAGAAGGTAAAGATGGTTTGCTTTGGTTTTGTGATAATTGTAACCATAAATTATATGAAGTATACTTCCCATTACACGATATAGAAACCGATTTTCTAGGTCATTTTAAGCACTTTTATGGAAGTAAAGACTTGCGAACTTGTGATAATTGTGGGACTGTGATGCCTGTAGACGAGCGTTTTATTAATTCTTAATGAATGAAAGTAGATAAAGGACAGGTTTCTTTTAATATTTATTATTTTCGCAACAACTAGTTATAATTAAAGATAAAAACACAAATAAATGAGTGATATAGCAGAAAAGTTTGGTATTAAACAAGCCTTAAAAGACCTAGGGATTACAGATGTTAATGATGGAACTTCTACCGGAAAAGAATTTTTTGGAAGTGGTGAAATTATTGAATCTTATTCTCCTGTAGATGGTTCTTTGATAGGAAAAGTGAGATCTACCACGAAAGAAGATTATGAAAAAGTGATGACTGCTGCTACCGAAGGTTTTAAAAGCTGGAGAACGATGCCTGCACCATTACGTGGGGAAATAGTTAGAAAATTTAACGAAGAACTTCGAAGATTAAAAGAACCTTTAGGGAAACTGGTTTCTTACGAGATGGGGAAATCTTACCAAGAAGGTTTAGGAGAAGTTCAGGAAATGATAGATATCTGTGATTTCGCAGTTGGATTATCAAGACAATTACACGGACTTACCATGCACTCTGAGCGTCCTGGACATAGAATGTACGAACAATACCACCCACTTGGAGTAGTAGGAATTATTTCTGCTTTCAACTTCCCGGTTGCTGTTTGGTCTTGGAATACAGCATTAGCCTGGGTTTGTGGAGATGCTTGTGTTTGGAAAGGATCTGAAAAAACACCAATTACTTCTGTAGCTTGTCAAAAAATAGCAGCAAGAGTTTTTGAAGAAAATAATGTGCCTGCAGGAATTTCTTGTTTGGTAACAGGAGATTATAAAGTAGGAGAAATGATGACTTTGGATAAGCGTATTCCGCTTATTTCTGCAACAGGATCAACCAGAATGGGTAAGATCGTTGCTTCTAAGGTAGCAGAACGTCTTGGAAAATCTTTATTGGAATTAGGTGGGAACAATGCAATTATTGTAACTCCGGATGCCGATATTAAAATGACTGTTATTGGTGCTGTATTCGGTGCTGTGGGAACTGCAGGACAACGTTGTACTTCTACCAGAAGACTTATAATTCACGAATCTATTTACGATAAGGTAAAAGAAGCTGTAGTTGCTGCATATAAGCAATTGCGTATTGGGAATCCTTTAGATGAAAATAATCATGTAGGACCACTTATAGATAAAGATGCAGTGAAAAATTACCAGAACGCTTTAACTAAAGTTGTTGAAGAAGGTGGAAAGATCATTGTTGAAGGTGGTGTACTAGAAGGTGAAGGTTTTGAAAGTGGTTGTTACGTAAAACCAGCGATCGCTGAAGCTGAGAATTCTTACGAGATCGTACAGCATGAAACTTTTGCACCTGTATTATATATGATGAAGTATTCTGGAAATGTTGAAGATGCTTTGGAAGTACAAAATGGGGTGAAACAAGGGCTTTCTTCTGCAATTATGACCAATAACCTAAGAGAGGCAGAACACTTCTTATCTGTTAATGGGTCTGATTGTGGTATTGCTAACGTGAATATTGGAACCAGTGGAGCTGAAATTGGTGGAGCCTTTGGAGGTGAAAAAGAAACTGGTGGTGGTAGAGAGTCTGGATCGGATGCATGGAAAGTGTATATGAGAAGACAAACCAACACTATAAACTACACTACAGAATTACCATTATCTCAAGGAATCAAGTTTGAATTGTAGTAGTTTAGAATAGAGATCTAACATTTTAGATTTTATAAAAACCACCTTGAAAAAGGTGGTTTTTTTGTTTGCTTTTTTTTTGATGAATTCAGGTTTTAATGAACATTGTGAGGCTTCGACAAGCTCAGCCTGACAATTATATTTAACATGTCAGACTGAGCCTGTCGAAGTCTGAATTTAATAAAACGTTTCTTGTGGTAGCTGAAGTCTAAACCGAAATGATCTCAGAATCCACTAAGAGATCTTCTTGCCTGAACTTTAAAATAACTTGTGCGATAGCGATCACGTCTTTTTCACAATAAGCAACAATCCTATCTATGTTTCCTTCTTCATAATAAACATCCCGAACTTCAGATCCATCTATATCATCTTTTGGAGTTTGTATTCCCAAGACGTTGGTGAGCAACTTTAACGAAGTATAGTGTTTGTAATCTCCGAATTTCCATAATTCTAAGGTGTCTAAATGTGGCACTTCCCATGGTTTTTTTCCGAAGAGATCTAATTTTGAAGGTAATGACAAGCCGTGAATTATCATTCTTCTTGCAAGAAAAGGGAAATCGAATTCCTTCCCATTATGTGCGCAAAGTATATGCTGAGGTTTATAAAAGTGCGTGTTCAATAAACTGGAGAATTCCTGTAGTAATTGTAATTCTTCTCCCTTATAAGATGTTATTCTAAAAGCTCTCTTTCCTTCTCTCAAAGTAAAGTAACCAACAGAAATACATGCAATTTTTCCGAATTCTGCCCAAATGCCCGCTCGATCATAAAAAGCTTCTGCAGTAAATTCTTCTTTACGTTGATATTTTGATTTATCATCCCAAAGTTTTTGTTTCTCCTTGGTTAAATTTTGGAAGGTTTTTTCTTCAGGAACTGTTTCTATATCTAGAAACAGAATATTTTCAAGTTGTAGTTTTCGAATCATGGGCTAGCATTTTATAAGCTTCATCTATATAAATAAAGAAATCTTTCGAGTGTTTTTCACCTTCTTCTCTTCTAATTAAATTATGGCCTAGCCTCACTATAATAATGTTATCTTCAGGGATCACTATTACGTATTGGCCTAATATTCCGCGCATACAAAAGATTTCTTTTCCATTATAATCACTTAACCAAAATCCATAACCATATTGAGGCGATTCCTTAAATCTTGGGTTTGTTGCAATATTCACAAATTGAGGATCTAGTATTTGTTCTCCTTTCCATTTCCCATCATCCTTAAAGAGTTTACCAAATCTGGCAAAATCTCGTGCGTTGGAAGCAATACAACAATAGGCCTTTTCCATTCCTTTTTCTTCACTATCCAGTTGCCAAAGAGCATCATCAGACATTTCTAAAGGTTTCCAAAAGCTTTCACTCAAATATGAAGTTAATGACATTCCAGTAGCTTTTTCTATTGCCATTCCCAATAAAATGGTATTACCGCTTAAATATTTAAAGGATTTTCCAGGTTCTTCTATAACTCTTAAATTCAATCCTTCACTTCTAATATCATCACCAAAGTATGCGCGCGCTGTTTGAGAAAAAGGGTTAAAATAATCTTCATCCCAATCTAATCCAGAAGACATAGATGCTAAGTCTCCAACGGTTAATTTTGACTGGTTTCCTTCGTTAAATTCTGGAAAGAAATCACCCACTGGTTCATTTAAACTTTTAATATATCCATCTTTAATCGCCTTTCCGAGTAAGGCTACTGTGATGGATTTTGCCATAGAAAAAGAGTTAGTTTTAGATAACAATCCATAATCTTCTGCATAATCCTCATACCAGATACTGTCATTTTTAAAGATAAGAAAAGCGACAGTCCCTAATTCTGTATTTAGATCTGTTAGCTTAGCTGTAGGTTTAGCCTTGTTATAATTTTTATGAAGTGGCCATGAGGAGATCACTGTCGAATCAGATTTTATTACCCGATTGGGAAATTCTGGATAGTCGTCTATATATGCAGTTTTATGTCCCTGAAGATATACCACTTGTATCCCTTTTAAAATATAATCGTAATCGAATATAAATAAGAGGATCACAACTAATAAGATAGTTGCTAAAAACCCGCCAATTATTTTTAAGATTAACTTCATAACACTTAAAATTAGGGATTTTTAATTTATAAGAGAATTTTAAAAAAGTTCTTGCTGTAAAGGAGGATTTTCAAAATCTAATAACCATTTTTTTCGCCATAATCCACCAGCATAACCTGTTAAAGAACCATTGCTTCCAATTACTCGATGACAAGGAGTTACTATCCAAAGTGGGTTCTTACCATTTGCTGCTGCAACTGCCCTAATAGCTTTTACATTTCCAAGTTCTTTAGAAAGTTCTAAATACGATCTAGTTTTACCGTAGGGAATTTTATTTAGGGCCTGCCATACTTTTTTTTGAAATTCAGTCCCGGAGGGATTCATTTTAAAATTAAAATCCTTTAGTTCTCCAGAAAAGTATCTGTTTAGTTGCTCTACTGCAGCTTCTAATTCCTCTGGAACATCTTCTTGTTTAAATTCTTTTTGATCTAAAATTTCAATTTTGCTAATACCTTCCTTATCACCTGTTATTTCGCAGGTGCCTAAAGGCGTTTTAATTGAGATCGTCATTCTTATTAGATTTTATTTCAGAATTATTTTGCTGAATAAGTCCCAATTTTTTAGCCCGTTTTTCCCAGTTTTGTCGAGCCATGAGCTGCATATCTTCTATGTGATCGCTTTCATCCATGATCTCTAAGCCTAATAGTGTCTCAATAATATCTTCCATAGTTACCAAGCCAATGGTATTTCCAAATTCGTCTGATACTATAGAAATATGAGCTTTTCGTTGAATAAAGATCTCGAAAAGTTCTGGGATCGGAGTATTGCGATCTGTAATAAAGACTTCCCTTTTTAAAATACTTAAAGGTTGTAGCCCTTTTTCATCTATCATTTCCTCAAGAATATCATCTTTAAGTACAAAGCCTGAGATATTATTTGGTTTCTCCTTATAGACCGGGATTCTGGAGAATTTTAAATTTTTATGAGCCCGGTGAAATTCTTCAATGGTAAGAGATTCATCTTCAATGGTAGCAACCGTAAAGGGAGTCATTACATCTTTTGCCATAACCGATTTAAAAACGAGTAGATTTTTAATTACAGTAGTTTCATTTTCTTCAAAAAAGCCTTCTTCTTCAGCGGCATCGGTAATTGCTAAAAACTCTTCTCTACTCATAGTGCTTACATGTGCAGATTTACCAATTAATTTAGTGGTAAGCATCATTAGCCAAAGAACTCCAGTGTATTTCAATGGAAACAGTAAAATTTTTAAAATAACCGCCGTGAATTTCCCAAGTGATTGCCAATAAGTCGCTCCAATTGTTTTTGGGATTATTTCAGATAGAACTAAGATCGCCAAAGTCATAATGGCTGAAACAATACCAACCGAATTTCCGCCGCCAAAAACTTTCTCTGCTTGCACACCTACAAGAATTGCTCCCACAGTATGAGCGATCGTATTTAAAGTTAAAATGGCGATTAAGGGCTTGTCTATATTTTTCTTGAAATGATTTAACGTGTTTGCATAAGCTTTTCCTTCCCTTTTTTTAACCCGAATATATGTAGGAGTGATGCTTAATAAAACAGCCTCCAGGATAGAGCATAAAAATGAAAAGAAGATTGCTAAAACTGCATAAAGAATAAGTAATTCCATAGTTCGATTTCATTTTAGAACTCTAAATTAAGGATTCTTTCATATAATTTGGTGTTGTGAGCTCGGAGAAATAAAAAAATGCTGCTGAAAATATGGGCTTTCAGCAGCATTCGCAATCAATCTAACACTTAAATTTTAGGCAGATAAGTTCTTTCTAATTAAACCATCCCATTTATTCGCTATGAATAATTGAGTATCGGCATCTAAACTGTCATTATCATCTTCATCATAAAACACAACCTCCTTCATTTTTTCCTTAGAATTATTCTTCAATAATTCCAGTCCAATGTGAGTTAAGGCAAGTTTATTCTTATTGCCTATTTTTTGTTGATGACCAGATTTAGCCACAACACTTTGCCCAACTTTTTTAAGGTCTATAACATCATATTTTGTCTGATCTTTTGGATCTATCACTAAGAATTTTTTGGTGTTACTATCCAGGCCAAGTATTAAAGAATTTGTAATTTCCACTTGATCCAATTTCATTTGGTTTTCTGTAGCTAGACGATATAAATTCTTCTTTTTTCTTTTTTCTTTTGTTGAATGTTTAATGATCATAAAGACGATAGGTCCAACAAATAGTGCCAATAACGCGATGCCCATGATGGCAGATGCATTTTCCATTTTAATGTAATTTTAGAATTGTGATGTAGAATCCGCTTTCCTGTAAGTAGCTAATAAGCTCTCTCTTTGGATAGGTTTCTAAAAATTGTTTGAGTAATCTTTTCTGAAGGATTGAAAACATAAATAGTTAGACTCAAGTTAATTTTTGAGACTGTTATTTATTGAATTCAACTAAGAAATATGATCACCAAAAAAATTGGAATGGAAATATTTGTTGTGAAAGAAAATGGCGTGCATTTGGCGAATACTCCCAAATACTGGTGCCGCCTGAATGTTTTCTTAATGTATTTTCTGAAAACTGAAGTTCGGGAATTCTAACAAAAGAAGAAAGCTCATTGCTGGATTCTTGCTCGTAAGAAATAGTGATCCTTGCCTCTTCAAAAGAAACGGCTTTTTTATTCTGCTCTGCCTGTAAATAGTCAAAATTCCTGGAATTAAGATCCAGTGTATCTGTAGGAAATGAAAATGCCGAACTGCTGAATGCATTTAGAAATGCCAACAGCAGTAATAAAAAAATAGTATTTAATTTATTGATTTTCACCTAACAAATGTACATTAAAAGTGAATTCATAATTAAAAAATTAAGCTAAATTTTATTTGCTTAAGAGATCAATTTTACGGCATCTTTTGCGAAATAACTTGCAATCATGTTTGCACCTGCACGTTTAATAGCTGTTAATTGCTCCATCATTACAGCATCATGATCAAGCCATCCTTTCTCTGAAGCTGCTTTTATCATAGCATACTCGCCACTAACCTGATAAACTGCTACGGGAACATTCACGGCGTTCTTTATATCACGAACGATATCTAAATAACACAATCCTGGTTTTATCATTACAATATCTGCACCTTCTTCAATATCCATCAATGTTTCACGAATGGCTTCTTCTCTGTTGGCAGGATCCATTTGATAAGTCTTTTTATCTCCAAAACCAGGAGCAGAATCTAAAGCATCGCGAAATGGACCGTAAAATGCAGAGGCATATTTTGCGGAATAACTCATAATTCCTGTATCATAAAAACCTTCATCTTCTAATAAAGTTCTCATTTCAAAAATCCTTCCGTCCATCATATCGCTAGGTGCTACAAAATCGGCACCAGCAATGGCGTGAGAAAGGGACATTTCAGCAAGGATCGCAGTAGTGTCATCATTCAATATTTTACCATCGGCTACAACTCCGTCATGTCCAAAAGAGGAATAAGGATCTAATGCCACATCTGTTATTACTAGCATTTCTGGAACTGCATTCTTTACGGTTTTAATTGCGCGTTGCATTAAACCATCAGCATTTAAGGCTTCAGTTCCTGCATTATCCTTTAAATTATCTGGAACTTTCACGAAAAGCAAAACCGACTTAAGTCCGAGTTTCCAAAGTTCTTTCACTTCCTTTTCCAAGAGGTCCAAACTAAACCTAAAATAGTTAGGCATAGATGCTATCTCTTCCTTCACTCCTTTCCCTTCAACAACAAATAAGGGCACTAGAAAATCGTTCGGAGAAATTATATTCTCTCTTACTAAAGATCTAATAGTTTCGTTAGTTCTAAGTCTTCTATTTCTTCTTAATGGATACATAGGAAATGTCTTTTTATTAAATATTTCAGAAGAGATCTTGAATATTAATAGCGCTCCTGAAAATTAGGTTTTGCAAATATAAAGCATGCTTAAGAATTTCTTGGTATTAAGCTATGGGGATTATATTTTCAAAACTCAAGTATAAATTGTAACGTTACTGCTTATTAGTTACTAATAGAATTAATAGTAAAATCCAGCTAAACCAATCACTATGCTTTCCATAAAAAATTTAAACAAAACATATCCTAACGGAACACAGGCACTTAACAATGTAAATTTAGAGATCAATAATGGGATGTTTGGCTTATTAGGTCCCAACGGTGCAGGGAAATCCACCTTAATGCGCACAATTGCAACCTTACAATTAAGTGATTCTGGAAGTATAGAATTTGATGGAATAGATGTTTTTAATGAGCCAGAAGAACTGAGAAAAGTTTTAGGCTACTTGCCTCAGGATTTTGGAGTATATCCAAAAGTTTCTGCAGAAATGATGCTGAATCATATTGCAAAAATAAAAGGTATTCATAATAAGTCTGACAGGACTGCTTATGTAGCAGATCTTTTGAATAAAGTGAATTTATATAAATTCAGAAAAAGAAATTTAGGGGATTATTCAGGTGGAATGAGACAACGATTTGGAATTGCACAAGCTTTGATTGGCAATCCTAAATTGATAATTGTAGATGAACCCACTGCTGGTTTAGATCCTTTAGAGCGCAACCGTTTTCATAATTTATTGAGCGAGCTGGGAGAAGATGCTGTGGTTATTTTGTCTACTCACATTGTAGACGATGTAATTAATTTGTGTACAAATATGGCAGTTTTCAATGAAGGTTCTGTAGTGGTACAAGGACATCCTCAGGAGTTAACCAATTCTCTTAATGAGAGAATTTTCAGAAAAAGAATTGAAAAAGAAGAATTAGAAAAATATCAATCAGATTACACAGTATTATCTGCTTATTTAAGAAGCGGGCAATTAAACGTGAATGTTTATGCCGAATCTCATCCTGAGAACGGTTTTGAAGTAGTGAATAATACTTTAGAGGATTTTTATTTCTATAGTATCAACCAACCTCAAACTGTATAATCATGAAAGAGATCTACTTATTTGAACTAAAGTACAGATTGCGCAGACCCGCAACTTATATCTACCTGTTTTTAATGTTTCTTATACCTTTATTATTTGCGGTATTCGAAAAATCCAATACGGCACAATATACAAACAGTCCTAATGCCATTATGGGCGTTTTGGGAGGGATGAGCATTTTATGTCTTTTCTTTTATGCAGCCATAATGGGGGTTGCAGTCTATAGAGATGAAGAACATAGAACCGCACAAACTTATTTCACTTTTCCTATAACAGAGAAAAATTATATTCTTGGAAGATTCTGGGGAAGTTTTACTATAGTTACTTTTCTAAATATTGCTGCCGTTCTAGGCGCAATGTTCGGATTTGCAATTGGAATATTCTTAGACAGACCAGATTATGGTACTTATACAAGCTTTAATATTGCTTCCTATTTTTATCCATTTGTATACTTGTTAACTTTTAACGCCTTCTTTATTGGAAGTTTGTTTTTTGGGTTGATGACGTTCTTTAAGAGAATGCCTATTTTATATTTAGGAGGTATTGTGATCTTTATACTTACAATTGTATCCTCTAGACTTTTGGCAAATTTAGATACCGAATGGTTAAGTATATATGTAGATCCATTTGGAAATAAAGCTCAAAATTTTATAGATAAATATTGGTCTGTACATGAACTAAATACTACCCAACTTTCGCTTACCGGAAAGTTCTTGCTAAACCGAATGATCTGGTTAGGAATAGCGATCGCGATCTTTGTTTTTACCTTACTTCGTTTCTCTTATAAAGGCTTTTTATCTTCAAAAAAGAAACAAAACACGAAGGAGGGAAAAGAGGTATATTCTACAAATAATCCACTTCCAAAGATCGTCCAGGTTTTTAATAGTAAAGCGAGGAGAGAGAATTTATGGTCTTTAAGCAAGATAGAATTCCTGTCGATAGTTAAGGAGACGGTGTTCATAATTTTAATGGTTATTGGAATTGTTATAGCCGGTTTTATTGCATATCAATCCAATCAGATATACGGCACTCCCTCAATGCCTCTAACCAGATATATGGTAGCCCAGATTGCTGGTGGAATTTCATTATTCTCTGTGATAATTCTTATCATCTATGCTGGAGAAGCAGTGCATAGAACTAGGCAAAATAAGACCTTCGAGTTTTACGATGCTTTACCTGTAAGTAATAACACCTTATATCTTTCAAAAATAATATCACTTATAGGGGTAGCGGTATTGCTTACTTTAATAAGTATAGTGGTTGGGATTATTTATCAAACCGTTAATGGGTATTTTAATTATGAATTGGGGATGTATTTCATTTTCAATTTTGCCCGAATTTTCCCAACGTATATAACAACTTTGTTACTTGCCTTTTTTATTCATGTATTGGTGAACAATAAGTTTTTAGGACATTTTATAGTAATAGTAATATATATAGGATTGCCATTATTGTTTACACTTGCCTTTAAAACATCCAACCCATTACTTATTTTCGGCGGAACGCCTGGAGGATTTTTAAGTGATCTAAATGGATTTGGACATTATTTGGTAGGGGAATTTTGGCTGAACACTTATTGGGTTTTATTCACTTGCATATTAGCTGTTATTGGGAAGGTTTTTTGGAATCGGGGATTTTTCTCTTCTGGAAAAGAGCGTTTACGCGTGGCGAAGCAGCGATTTTCCGGAAGAACTATCGCATACTCCTTAGTGTTAGTATTTGCTTTTGCTTCGGTAGGGGCATATAGTTATTACAATCTTAAAGTTTTAAACAAGCTGGAAGATGGTAATTATGGGGAAAAAGTAAACGCAGATGCTGAAAAGAAATATGGTAAATATATAGGGAAACCACATATTCAGGTGTTAGATCTAAAAGCTTTTATCGATATCTTTCCTGAAGAGAGAAGAGTAGAAGCAAAAGGTGAATTTAAGGTTGTCAATAATTTTGAAGTAGCTATAGATACCGTATTAATGGAAGTAAAGTTTCCTATTGCAGCTACCAGAATTACAAAAGTTATATATAATAACGTAGAGTTAAAACCATTTTTGAAGGATACCGTATATCGCCTTTTCATGTATAAATTGCCAAAGGCATTGCAACCAAAAGAGACGGCTTCGTTAGTAATAGAAACTAAAGCCATTACTAAAGGGTTTTCTGCAGATAGTGAAACGGCGGTTTTAGATAATGGAACCTTTTTCACCGATGCTATATTTCCATCTTTTCACTATGATCGTGCATTAAGCGATAATGGAGTTCGAATTAAAAATGGTCTAGAAAAACTGGATTATTTATATCCTCCAAGAACAGACAGTATCGCTCTTAAAAAGAACCTGTTTAACGAAGATGCAAATTACATGACTTTTGAAGCGACAATTAGCACTGCTAAAGGTCAAACTGCACTTGCACCCGGATTACTTACTAAGAAATGGGAAGAAAATGAGCGCAGTTATTTCAATTATAAGCTAGAGGAGAAATCAGATTATTTTTTCAGTTTTGTTTCCGCAGATTATGAAGTTAAAAAAGATAGCTGGACTGCTCCAAGCGGGAAAAAGGTAGACATAGAGATCTATCATTCTGAAAAGCACAATAGGAATTTAGAGTATTTTATAAAAGGGATAAAGATCTCTTTAGACTATAATTCTAAAAACTTTTTTGAGTATCCATATTCTGTAATTAGGATCATCGAATTCCCAGCACATTCTAATTATGCACAATCTTTTGCCACTACAATTCCGTATTCTGAAGACTTCGGATTTGTAGCAGATTTCTCTAAAGCCGAAGATTATAACTACGCTTTTAGAGTGACTTCCCATGAAGTGGCTCACCAATGGTGGGGCCATATTGTTACTCCAAGTAAAACTTCTGGAGCTAATATAATTTCTGAAACCTTGTCTGAATATGTTTCACTAATGACGATGAAAAAAGAATATGGAGAAAATGGGATCAAATCATTTTTGAAGAATTCTTTGGATACTTACTTATCGAGTAGACAATTCAGTTTTAAACCTGAGCGCTCTTTAATGAACGTGGAAATAGCTGATTATATCTGGTATAGGAAAGGTTCAATGATCATGTACGATTTACAAGATGTTATTGGAGAAAACAAAGTAAACGCAGGACTTCGTAGCTTTTTAGAAGAATTTAAGTACAATGAAAAAGGCTATTATGCAACTTCAGAAGATCTTTATAAAGCTATATATAAAGTTGCTCCAGATTCTTTAAAATACAAAGTAGATGATGGTTTTAAGGAGATCGTACTCTATGAGAACCGTGTAATTGAAGCTAAAACCAAAGAATTAAAATCTGGAAAATGGGAAACTACCTTCACCGTAAATTCTAAAAAGATCTATTATGATGATGCTGGAAAAGAAAGAGAAATAGACACTAAGAAGAACCTTGTAGATATAGGCTTGTTTGGGGAAGATGTTGTAAACGATGAAAAAGTAACAATTAAAGACCCATTCTATTTTGAATTAAAATGGTTAGAACCGGGAGATAATAAGTTCACCATTATCACCGATAAAAAACCTTTAAAAGCAGGAATAGATCCTTATAATAAGTTGATAGATAGAAACTCAGATGATAATTTGAAATCTATTGAAGAGTAGGTAGAAAATCTCTCTAATGTTGATATAACAGAAATCCTTCCTTCGTAAGGATGAGAAAGGGAGGCTGTAGTGTCACTTCGAGCGGAGTCGAGAAGTAAATTGAACTTGTCGAAATGTGAATGTCATTAAATTTTAAAGCCTTTCAATATTACCTTTAAGTAATATTGAAAGGCTTTAATTTATTAGAAAGATAATTTATCTTAAACCCAATCTTTAGGATGAGCTAGCACTTCTAAAAGTCGTTCTTCTTCACTTCCAGCTTCTGGATGATGGTCGTAAACCCATTGCACATGTGGCGGTAAACTCATTAAAATGCTTTCTATCCTCCCGTTGGTCTTCAAGCCAAATAAAGTGCCTTTATCATGCACTAGATTGAATTCTACGTATCGTCCACGTCTAATTTCTTGCCAATCGCGCTGTTCTTTAGAATAAGGCAATTCTTTTCTTTTTTCAGCAATAGGAACATAAGATGCTAAAAAGCTATTTCCCACTTCAGTAACAAAATTAAACCAGTCTTCCATGCTCATTTCTTCTGAAGCTTTGCAATAATCGAAGAACAATCCTCCAATTCCGCGAGCTTCATCTCTATGTGCATTCCAAAAATATTCGTCACATTTCTGCTTGTATTCTGTATAAAAACTAGGATTATGCGCATCACATGCTTTTTTACAGATCTCATGAAAATGAGTGGCATCTTCATCAAACAAATAATAAGGAGTAAGATCTTGCCCACCGCCAAACCAACTATCAATCACGGTACCGCTTTTATCGTACATTTCAAAATAGCGCCAATTAGCATGAACCGTTGGTACCATTGGGTTTTTTGGGTGAAGCACTAAACTTAGACCGCAAGCGAAAAAGTCTACTTCTCCTACTTTAAAATATTGTTGCATAGCAGGAGGAAGTGGGCCATAAACTTCAGAAATATTTACGCCACCTTTCTCGAAAACAGCACCGTTCTCTATAACTCTGGTTCTACCTCCGCCACCTTCAGGGCGTTCCCATAGATCTTCTTTGAATTTTACGGAACCATCAACTTCCTCCAATTTAGAAGTGATCGTATCTTGAAGTTGCTGTATGTATTGGAAGAATTTATTTTTCATGCTGAATTTAAACTAATGCTTTTGCTTGGTTTAATTTCTGAATTAAACTAAACGAAAATGTTTTACTCTCTATTTGTGCTGCTTCGTAAACGGCGATCGTAGCCTTTGCCAAGTGCGATTCGTGTTGTTCATCTTCAAAAGGAATGATCTTTAATAGAAAATCTCCAAATTCTTCCAGGTTGGAAAAATCGAAATTTAGCTGCTTCAATTTCAGCAATAATTCTTCCGAAGACCAAGTTTCAAGATCTGAAATATTAAAGCCTAGCTGATCAAATAAGAGTCCGTTTACCTTAGATCGTTGTTCGCTCTCATAAAATTCAGGAACAAATTCTAGCTCGATCAATCTGCCAACAAGCTCGTTGATCTTTTGGTTTTCTTCATCTTTTAAGCCTTTGCTAAGCATGGCATTTTATTTAGAATATTCTTTAACAGCATCTACAAAGGCACGGGCATTTTCTACCGGAATATCTGGTAAAATTCCGTGACCTAGATTCACGATATATTTATCTTTTCCAAATTCATCGATCATTTGATGAACCATTTTCTTGATCTCTGCAGGTGGAGAATATAATCTTGAAGGATCAAAATTCCCTTGTAGCGTAATGTTTCCACCAGATAGGTAACGTGCATTTCTAGCTGAACATGTCCAATCCACACCTAAAGCTGAAGCTCCAGATTTAGACATTTCATTTAACGCGAACCAACATCCTTTTCCAAATGCGATTACATGAGTTTCATCTTTTAAGGCATCTATAATTTGTTGCATATATTGCCATGAAAAAGTTTGATAATCTGTTGGAGACAACATTCCTCCCCAAGAATCGAATATTTGTACAGCGTCTACTCCGGCAGCAACTTTAGCTTTTAAATAAGCAATAGTAGTATCGGTTATTTTTTGAAGCAATGTATGTGCAGCAACAGGATTGGTGAAACAGAATTTTTTTGCAATATCGAAATTCTTAGACCCTTGTCCTTGTACCGTATAACATAAGATAGTCCACGGGGAACCCGCGAACCCTATTAAAGGAACCTCATTATTCAAGGCTTGTTTGGTCATTTTAATAGCGTCCATTACATAACCTAACTCCTCATGTACATTTGGCACAATTACTTGCTCTACATCTTTGCTGGTACGCACAGGATTTGGAAGCCACGGTCCAACGCCAGGTCTCATTTCTACCTCAATATTCATCGCTTGAGGGATCACCAAAATATCACTAAATAAAATTGCTGCATCTGGACCTACTTGATGAATTGGCATAATTGTGATCTCGGTAGCTAACTCTGGAGTTCTACAACGCGTGAAAAAATCATATTTCTCCTTTAATTTCATGAAATCTGGCAAATATCTACCCGCCTGTCGCATCATCCAAACTGGAGGCCTGTCTACAATCTCCCCTTTTAATGCTCTTAAAAATAAGTCGTTCTTGATCATATCTTATATTTTTTAATCGCCTGTACGATCACATTTTCAATACTAGGCTTATTTGCAATAATTATATGTTGAGTATGTTTTTTTGCTTCGGCGGCCGTGGTCGCACCAATACAGAAGGCGGTACTTGAATTTATATCATTTTCTTGGCAATAGCTTTTTACACCACTTGGGCTAAAAAATAATATTCCATCGAAACTGCTATCAAATTTTCTGAAATTTAAACGGGTGTTATAAACCACTAATTCTTTTATAGAAAAATTTGCAGCTTTCAAAATCTTAGATAACTCTTCCCTACGCATAGAACCGCAAATATGAAGGAATTCTTTTTCTTGAAAATCCTTAACTATCAAGTTTGCCAATTCTTCGCCATAATCTGCGGAAGCGATCACACTATAGCCTTCTTTCTCGATCTCTGCCTTGGTCTTTTCTCCAACGCAAAAGATATTAAGCTCCCTTGTTTGAAATTCTGGATATTGTGTAAAGAAACCTTTTACTCCGTTCTTACTTGTGAAGATAAGATTTCTGGGTATTGGAGCATCTAAAGAAGTATTATCAAAGCCAATGCTTATTGCATCGTATTCTACGAGCCCGATTCCTGAGTTAAGCAGTAGTTGTTTCTGATTTTCAGCTAGTATTTTAGTAGAGAGTATGGTAGCCATAGCAGTTAATTTAAGGCCTCTTTAATTCCTTCCATCAATACTCTTCCTCCATTATTAAGCACTTTTATAGCGCATTCTTTCCCGAAATTTGGAGCGTCTTCTATCGCGATCTTTCTTTCTATAGAAACTTGTTTTTTTCCATCTAAACTGAATAAAGCAGCTTTAAAAGAGATCTCATCTCCTTCGATGGTTGCTAAAGCCCCAATGGGAGCGGTACATCCACCTTCCAAAATTTTCAGGAATTCACGTTCTATATGTACGCAAATCTCAGAATCTCTATGATTCAGTGCTTTTAAAATGTCTCGTGTCTCTGTATCGTTTTCCATAGCAACCACTAGCATAGCGCCTTGAGCTGGTGCGGGAAGCATCCAGTCTAGATCTAATGAGTTTTCTGGAGTTAGGTTGATACGCTCTAATCCTGCAGCGGCAAATATTGCCCCGTTCCAATCGCTATCTTCCAGTTTTTTCATTCGGGTATTTACATTGCCTCGAAGATCTACAGAATTATGAGTTGGATATTTATTTAACCATTGAGCTTTTCTTCTTAAACTTCCGGTGGCAATAAGCCCCTCCGCAGTTAAAAAATCTAAACCTTTGTGAATAAGTACGTCTTTATGATTTGCTCTTTTTAAAACCGCTGCTTCTACGATCCCTTTTGGAAGAGCTGTTGGCACATCTTTCATAGAATGCACAGCAATATCTATTTTGCCAGTAAGCATGGCGACATCTAAGGTTTTGGTAAAGATACCTGTGATACCCATTTCGTATAAAGGTTGCTCTAAATTTAGATCGCCAGTAGATTTTACGGGAAGTAATTCTGTGTTATGACCTAGTTTCTCTAATGCGGTTTGAACTGTTTTGGCTTGCCAAAGCGCTAATTCGCTATCTCTGGTACCAATTCTTATCACTTTGTTCATTTATTTGGAATCTTCTAGTTGAAAGACTTTCTGGATAAGTTCCAGGCTTTCATCTGAGGTGTTAGAATCATCTTTAAGGTGATTGGCAAAATGATTCATTATTTTTTGAATAATTCTATTGCTTACTATTTCTGCCTGTTCACTATTGAAATTGACTATTTTTTTGCTCTGGAAGTCCAGCTCCGCATCTTTCATCGTTTTCAACTTCTTCTTTAAGGCTTTAATGGTAGGTGCGAATTTTCGCATTTCCAACCATTTGTTGAAATCTCCTTCCACTTCCTTGATGATCACTTTTGCCTGCGGAATAAATTCTTTTCTTCTTTCCAGTGTAGCATCGGTCATTTGAGAAAGTTGATCTAAATGAACTACAGTTACATTTTCCATTCCCATCACATCGTCTGCAACATTCTTAGGAATAGAAAGATCCAAGATCAATAACTTCTTTTTCGCGTAGATCAATTCTTTAGAAATGGTTGGGTTTTGAGCTCCTGTTGCCACTACTAGAATATCTGCTTGGCGAATTTCCGATTGAAGATCGGCGTAATCTTTTACTTTTAAATTAAATTTTCCAGCAATTTTTTCCGCCTTGTTCTTAGTTCTATTGATTAAGGTAATGTGACTGTTTTTGGAATGTTTTACCAAATTTTCACAAGTATTTCTACCTATTTTTCCTGTTCCGAATAAAAGGATATTCTTATCGGTAACATTTTCAACTTCATTTAAAATATATTGAACTGAAGCAAAACTCACCGAAGTAGCACCGCTGGAAAGCTGTGTTTCGTTCTTAATTCGCTTGCTTGCTTGAATTACCGAATTTATAAGACGCTCCATAAAAGGGTTGGCAACCCCAATTTTCTTTGAGGCTATGAAAGCGATCTTTAATTGACTTATAATTTCGAAATCTCCAAGTATTTGGCTATCTAAACCGGTTCCCACTTTAAACATATGGGAAATAGCTTCTCTGTTTTTATAAACAAATGCCACTTTCTCGAACTCCTCTACTGTACCATGAGTATGTTCACAAAGTAATTTGATAAGTTGATATGGGTGTTGCGCAAAACCATACAACTCCGTTCTGTTGCATGTAGAAGTAACGATAAGACCGTCTATACCTTCTAATTTGGCTTGTTGCAGTAAGTTTAATTTTCCTTCTTCCGTAAGGCTGAAATGTCCTCTAATATCGGCATCGGCTTTTTTATAGCTTAAACCAATTGTATAAAAGTGTTTCCCGCGAGAGATATGATAATTTTCCATGAACCTAATTAGGTATTCGATGGCAAAGGTAAATGATAGCTTATTCAAAAAGTAACGCTCAAAGTACTAAATATGTCGCTTGATGGGATTTATATTAAGAAGCCTCTTGAATTGGTGTAAATACGCTAAATTTGTAGTGATTTCTAATGTTACAGAATATTTAGTTTAGATTGATTCTAAATAAAAAACATAAAATCTTATGATATCTGAAGAAAAAAACATCGCTGAAGGGTTTGTGGACGAAACTAAAATTGAAGATGGTTTCTATATTTTGAAGTTCCAAAATGAAGAAAATCAGCCACAAAGAATTACCAGAGAAATAGATAGTAGCTATATTCAATTTCATTTTTGTGTGAAGGGAGATGGGAAATTTCTCTTTAATAATAGCAGTTATGAATTACCATTGAAGGAGGAGTTTTCCCTGCTTTTATATAATCCACAGAGGGATTTACCTTTAAATTTAGATCTGCATCCAAAATCTTGGTTAATATCTTTAGTGATCTCTATTAAGAAATTTCACTCCATGTTTTCCCAGGAAGCAAATTATATTCCTTTTTTAAGTGAAGAGAACAGCGATAAGAAATATTATAAAGATGGGGATATTTCACCTTCTATGGCTATTGTTCTTAATCAACTGATGAATTTCAATTTAATGCCTTCCATAAAATCCCTATACTTTAAAGCGAAAGCATATGAGTTGTTAAGCTTGTATTTCAATAGAACAGGAGATAATAGTGTGGAGCAATGCCCGTTTTTAGTGGACGAAGAAAATGTGATGAAGATAAGAAGAGCCAAAGATATTGTGATCGCGCATATGGCAGAACCACCTTCTCTTCAGGAACTCTCTACAGAGATCGGTTTAAGTTTGAAGAAATTAAAGGAAGGCTTCAAACAGATCTATGGTGATTCTGTTTATAGTTTTCTCTTCGATTATAAAATGGAATATGCCCGAAAATTATTGGATTCCGGAGAATTTAATGTGAATGAAGTTGGCTTAAAAGTAGGCTATAGCACGGCAAGTCATTTTATAGCTGCCTTTAAAAAGAAATTTGGAACCACTCCTAAGAAGTATGTAATGTCTTTAGCGCTCCCAAACAATTCTTAATGTATTGATTTTTCTAATGATCACATTCGTCAAAACAACCAAACAATAGCTCGCATAATATTTTATAATCGTAATTTTATTTTCTGAAAAATTGCTGAAAACGAAGAAACATGAGTAAAGGCGTACTTCTAGTAAATCTGGGTTCTCCAGATAGCACAGATCCAAAAGATGTTAAAAAATATTTAGGTGAATTTTTGATGGACGAACGTGTAATAGACGTTCCCTTATGGGCAAGAACCTTGCTTGTAAAAGGAATCGTACTTAACACACGTCCTAAACAATCTGCTGCTGCATATCAAAAAATTTGGTGGGACGAAGGTTCTCCTTTAATTGTTTTATCCGAGCGATTGAAAGATAAGATAGACGAAAACACCTCTGTTCCTATTGTCTTGGCAATGCGTTATGGAACTCCTAACATTAAATCTGGACTTCAGGAATTGCATGATCAAGGTGTAGATGAGGTTTTAATTTTCCCTTTGTATCCACAATTTGCAATGGCTACTACAGAAACTATTTTGGTGCTGGCTGAAGAACTAAGAAAAGAGTTTTTTCCAAACATGCAGTTTACCTCTGTTCCCGCATTTTACAATCATCCAGATTATATTCGTGTTTTAGCCAATAGCATTCAAGAAAAGTTGAAAGATGTAGAATATCAACATATCTTATTTTCTTACCACGGAGTTCCAGAAAGGCATATTCGCAAAAGCGATATCACAAAATCTCACTGCCAAATTGATGGTTCTTGCTGTAAAACAGCATCTCCTGCTCATCAATTTTGCTATAGACATCAATGTTTTGAAACTACAAGATTGGTAGCAGAAGCTCTTCAGCTAAAAGAAAACAGCTATAGCGTTTCTTTCCAATCTAGACTAGGTTTTGATCCTTGGTTGCAACCTTATACAGATAGGACTATAGAAAGATTTGGAAAACAAGGAATGAAGAATTTAGCAATTGTTACTCCAGCTTTTGTGAGCGATTGTTTAGAAACTTTGGAAGAGATCGCAATGGAAGGGGAGGAAATTTTTCATGAAGTTGGCGGGGAAAAATTCACTGTTGTTCCTTGTTTGAATACTCGAGAAGATTGGGTAAAAGTACTTTCTAGATGGGTAGACGAATGGGCGTTTTCCAATCCTGTTGAGGCATAATGGCAAACGTAAATTCAGCGGCTTTAGGTAAAGATCCTATTTGGAGACTACTAATAAAACAGGCATTACCAGCTTCCATAGGGATCTTGGTAATGTCTTTGAACATTCTTGTAGATACCATTTTTGTTGGAAACTGGATTGGGTCTATAGCTATAGCTGCAATAAATGTAGTTTTACCCGTTTCTTTCTTTATTGCTGCTCTTGGTATGGCGATAGGGATTGGAGGTTCTTCCATTATCTCCCGAGCCTTAGGAGCAGGAGACAGTAAAAAAGCTTTGAAGACCTTTGGAAATCAGATTAGTCTTACTTTAATTTTAAGTGTTTCCTTAGTTTTGGTTGGATTAACCTTTATGGATTCTATAATTCCAGCTTTTGGCGGGAAAGGAGATATCTTTGATCCGGCGAAGATCTATTATACAGTTGTTCTTTACGGAGTGCCTTTCTTAGCACTATGTATGATGGAGAATAACGTGATTAGGGCAGAAGGGAAACCTAAATTTGCGATGATCGCGATGATCATTCCTTCAGTTTTTAACCTCATCTTGGATTATATTCTAATTAACTTATTAGATATGGGTATGTTGGGAGCGGCCATCGCTACTAGTGTTTCCTACTTTTTCTGTTTTGCTTATGTAGTTTGGTTCTTTCTGTCTAAAAATTCTGAATTAAAGATAAACTGGTCACATTTTGGTTTCGATCTACCTGTGCTTTCAGAAATTTCATCCTTAGGATTTGTAACCTTGGCAAGACAAGCCGTTGTGAGCATTACCTATTTATTAATGAATAATATTCTCTTTGAATTAGGAGGAGAGGATTCGGTTACCGTCTATGCTATTATTGGAAGGATGCTCATGTTCGCACTCTTCCCAGTTTTAGGAGTTACTCAAGGATTTCTTCCAATTGCGGGGTTCAATTTTGGCGCTGGGAATTGGGACCGGGTTAGAAAAAGTATCAACACCGCCATTTTATATGCTTCAGTTTTAGGATTATTAGTATTTGCGGGAATCATGACTTTTTCAGAAGATATTGTTCGCATATTCACAGACAATCCAAATGTTGTAAGAGACACCCCAAATGCTATGCGTTGGGTGTTTGCTGCAACACCAATAATTGCATTACAGCTTATAGGTTCAGCATATTTTCAAGCTATAGGAAAAGCTGTTCCAGCCTTGTTACTCACTCTCTCTAGGCAAGGTTTTTTCTTTATTCCTTTAGTCCTTATCTTACCTATGTATTATGGAGAGATAGGAGTTTGGATCTCATTTCCCTTGGCCGATGTCCTTTCTACACTCGTTACCGCCTATTTTCTCAACCGAGAGATCAGGTTACGCTTAAAGCCCTCGCTTTCTGAAAAGGTTACCTAGAAATTGGTATATTTAAATTTCTAATATATCAGCTGACTGATTCAATCACTTTTTATATGAAGGCAACTCTACTAAAACTTTTTATTCTCTTTTTTTTCTTCGGAATTTATACGGAAACAAACGCACAGCGAAGCAAAAAATCTTCTTCTTCTGAAGTAGATCAGGAAGCATATGCGGCTTTAAAATATAGATTGATAGGTCCTTTTAGAGGTGGAAGATCTGCAGCAGTTACTGGAGTTCCAGGAAAGCCTAATTTATTCTATTTTGGATCTACAGGAGGTGGTATTTGGCGTTCTACAGATGGAGCAAGAACTTGGGAAAATATCTCCGATGGTTTCTTTGGAGGCAGTATTGGGGCAATAAGTGTTGCAAATAGTGATCATAACATAATCTTTGCTGGAGGCGGTGAAAAGACCTTAAGAGGAAATGTTTCTTCAGGTTCTGGAGTTTGGAAATCTGTAGATGCTGGAAAAACCTGGAATTCTATGGGCTTAGAAAAAAGTAGACATATACCCAGAATAGCTATTCATCCTACAAATCCAGAGATCGTGTATGCTGCAGTCTTGGGGAATATTTATAAGCCAACTCAAGAACGCGGAATTTATAAAAGTTTAGATGGTGGGATCACTTGGAAAAAGTCACTTTTCGTAAATGATCAAGCTGGAGCGGTAGATCTTATTATGGATCCTAATAACCCGAGAATATTATATGCTTCTACTTGGAGAGTACAACGCACACCTTATAGTTTAAGTAGTGGTGGCGAAGGTTCTGCGCTTTGGAAAAGCACCGATAGTGGAGAGACCTGGAAAGAGATCTCAAAAAATAAAGGTTTTCCAAAGGACACGCTTGGAATTATGGGAATAACAGTATCTCCTGTGAATTCGAATAGAGTTTGGGCTATTGTTGAGAATAAAGATAAAGGTGGAGTTTATAGAAGCGAAGATGCTGGCGAAACCTGGAAGAATATAAATAGTGATCGGGAATTAAGACAACGTGCTTGGTACTATACAAGAATTTATGCCGATCCAAAAGATGAAGATGTGGTATATGTGGTAAATGTGTCTTATCATAAATCTAAAGATGGAGGAGAGAATTTCACTTCAGCAAGAGCGCCACATGGAGATCATCATGATATGTGGATAGCGCCAGAAAACCCAGAGAGAATTATTATGGGAGACGATGGTGGTGCACAGGTAACTTACGATGGTGGGGAGACTTGGAGTACCTATCATAATCAGCCAACAGGACAATTTTATAGACTTACTACAGATAATCATTTTCCGTATAGGATCTATGCAGCACAGCAAGATAATTCCACTATAAGAATAGATCACAGAAGCACAGATTATTCTATTACTGAAGAAAATTGGGAATCTACAGCAGGTGGAGAATCGGCGCATATCGCGGTAGATCCAGAGAATGATGATATTGTATATGGAGGAAGTTACGGTGGTTTTTTAACTCGTGTAAATCACGAAAAGAATACCCAACGCGCCATTAATGTTTGGCCAGATAATCCAATGGGACATGGGGCCGAGGATATGAAATATAGATTTCAATGGAACTTTCCTATTATCTTTTCCAAGCACGATCCTAATAAATTATATACTTTCTCTAATCATGTTCATGTAACAACCAACGAAGGCCAGTCTTGGGAAACTATAAGTGAAGACCTAACTAGAAACGATCCATCTAAATTAGGATCCAGTGGAGGGCCAATTACGCAAGATAATACGGGAGTAGAATACTATGCTACTATTTTCGCTGCTGAAGAATCTTCTTTACAAGAAGGCTTGATCTGGGTTGGAAGTGATGATGGATTAGTACATGTCACTAAAGATGGCGGGAAGTATTGGGAAAATGTAACTCCAAAAGACCTTCCAAAATGGACGCAAATAAATTCCTTGGAAACAAGTGATCATGATGCTGGGACAGCTTATATAGCCGCAACTAGTTATAAATCTGGAGATTTTGCGCCATATCTATACAAAACCACAGATTTTGGTAAAAACTGGACTAAGATCACTAAAGGTATAAATGCCGAACATTTTACACGAGTGATCAGGGAAGATCCAACCAATAGGAATCTATTATACGCAGGAACCGAAGAGGGAATATATGTCTCTTTCGATCAGGGAGCGAATTGGAATCAATTTCAGTTAAATCTACCAATTGTTCCTATTACAGATCTAGAAATAAAAGAAAATAATCTAATAGTTGCCACGCAGGGAAGAAGTATCTGGATCTTGGACGATCTAAATGTATTGCATCAAAATAAAGATGCTTCAACTAATAAAACGAAGCAGTTTTTATTTCAGCCCAAGCCAACCTATAGAATTGGTGGAGGAAGCAGAAGTAATTCTAAGACCGATGGAACAAATCATCCAAATGGTGTAGTCACTTATTTCAATATTAAAGATCTGGATGAAAAGAAAGACAGCATTCACCTTACCTATTTCAATCAGACTAATGACACTTTAAAATCCTACGGGAACCAATCTAAAGAAGATAAACTGAAAGTAGAAGAAGGTGCAAATATGTTTGTTTGGGACATGTATCAAAAAGGAGCAGAAAAACTTGATGGTATGATCCTTTGGTGGGCAGATCTTGAAGGCCCAAGGATTCTTCCCGGAGAATATACAGTGGAATTAAATGTGAACGGAGAGAAACAACGCAAGAGTTTTACAGTCCTTGCAAACCCAAATGCTGAAACCGATGCTGCTGGCCTTAAAGCCCAATACGATTTTATTACCGATGTAAATTCTACCGTAGATGCAGCGCATAAGTCTATAAAGAAGATAAGAAAGATCAACGCGCAATTAAAGTCTTTCCAAACTCAATATAGGACAAAAGCTGAGGTGAAAGATCTAGTTGAAAAAGCTAAAGAAATGGAAGAGCGTTTTGGCGAGATCGAAAAAGCCTTATACCAAACACAAAATAAAAGTGGCCAGGACCCTTTGAATTTTCCCATTAAATTAACCAATAAACTAGCGCATTTAAATTCTTTGGTTGGAATGGATGACTTCCCTCCAACAGATCAAGATATCGCAGTTAAAGACGAATTAACTTCAGAAATAAAGAAGGAGTTAAATGCTTTCAATTCTTTAATAGATAAAGAAATTGAAGATTTCAATAGACAATTCAATGCGAAGAATCTTAATTATTTATTTTTGGACGCTCAATAGAATCAATGGAATATTACAATTACATTAAATCTCTTCATTTAATATTTATAATCACCTGGTTCGCGGGCTTGTTCTACATTCCGAGACTTTTTGTTTACCATATTGAGGCTGCAGCAAAACAAGAACCAGAACGTTCTATCTTGACAACCCAGCTAAAATTAATGACCAAACGGCTTTGGTATATTATTACTTGGCCTTCAGCAATATTAGCAAGTATCTTTGCTTTTTGGATGCTCTATTTAATGCCTGTGTGGGTAGAGCAAGATTGGATGCAAGTAAAACTGGGATTTGTAGTATTGTTATATGCATATCATTTTAAATGTCATTTGATCTTTAAAGAGATGCAAAATGATGTTATAAAATGGACTTCCAATCAAATGCGTCTATGGAATGAGGGGACTACATTGATATTGTTTTCAGTAATATTTTTAGTGATAGTTCGGGACGCTATTAACTGGATCTATGGGGTGCTTGGAATATTTTTGTTAGCAGGCATGTTGATGCTGGGTATTAAAATCTATAAACGCATACGTTCCAAAAACCCAAACGCCTAACATGGTGTGATAATTGATTATTTCAGAATAATTACTCGAAATACTATATGAGGCTTTTAAAACTATCTTTAAGAAACCGAATCTTCATTTCCATGATGTTGCTGGTTCTCGTAGCTTCTATACTTATCGCTGGCGTTACAGTTTTTCAATATAAACAGGAATCTGAAGATTATCACCGCGAACGTCTGGAACGAAAGGAGCAAGCAATTAGAGAGAATATAAAGTTTGTTTTAGAAGGAACAACGTACTTGGTGAATACAGAGAATATGCCTGCGATCCTTCAGGAAAACGATAAAATTTATGAGATCTCCCAAGTGCACGATATGCAGCTTAATGTGTACGATCTTAATGGGAAACTGCTTATAAAATCTAACGAATCATTCTTTAGGGACACTACCAATGTTCAGATCCCAAAGCATATTGTAAAAGAACTAGAAAATTCCCAAAAAAAACGATATTTAAAGAGATCTCAGGTAAATGACCAGAAATTTCAATCTTCTTATACTTATATAACCGACGTTAAATTTAAGCCGCTCGCGATCCTCTACTTGCCATATTTACAGGATGATGATCTGCTTCAGAAAGATCTTAATAATTTTTTGGTAAAATTAGGTGAGGTCTATCTATTTATGTTTTTAATAGCGATATTAATTTCGTATTTTCTTTCTAAATACATCACCAAATCTCTTAAGATCGTTTCTCAAAAGATCATTGAAACTCGTTTAGATAAACGCCTTCAAAAGATCCAAATAGATAACGCTTCAGAAGAGATCTACGCGCTGGTATCTGCATATAATAGCATGATAGACGAGTTGGAAGAAAGCGCAGTTAAGCTCGCTACAGGAGAGCGAGAACAAGCTTGGCGGGAAATGGCAAAACAAGTGGCACATGAAATAAAGAATCCGTTGACCCCGATGCGTTTAACAGTACAAAGTTTTCAAAGAAAATTTGATCCTGAGGATCCAACGGTGCATCAAAAAGTAGATGAATACACCAATACCCTTATTCATCAAATAGATACGATGAGTGCGATAGCATCTGCTTTTTCAAATTTTGCTAAGATGCCGGCACAACAAAATGAGATCTTGAATGTGCCAAAGATCGTTAAGTTGGCGTTGGATATTTTCAATGAAAATTACATGGTTTTTCATTCAGAAAAAGAAGAAATTTTAGCAAAATTTGATAGAACTCAGCTTATTAGAGTGGTTACTAATTTGGTAAAGAATGCTACACAAGCCTTACAGGAAGTAGAGAACCCTAAGATATTGGTCGAGGTTTCTGAAGATGAAACTATGGTTATTATTCGCGTTTCGGATAATGGAATTGGGATTTCAAAAGAGGATAAAGAAAAGGTCTTTGAACCTAAATTTACCACAAAATCTAGCGGCATGGGTCTTGGATTGGCGATGGTAAAAAATATAGTAGAAACCTATGATGGTGAGATCACCTTTATTTCTGAAAAGGATAAAGGGACTATCTTTACCGTAAAGTTTCCGAAGCAAAAGACATGAAAAACGGCATAAATATTAGTGTATTTAATGTGATGCTGAAACGAGTTAAGCATGATCACCATTCTAGAAAATAATACAGTCCCCCTGAACTTGTTTCCGGGCCTAAAATTATATTAACAGCTCGAGATGTGAAATTTAAAATTTAGGCTGTAAGTAAGAAATAATAAAAATCTAAAAATACATATATTATGAATTTTGAAAATATTTTAGTTGAAAATAATGAAGGTATCCTTCAAATTACAATAGACAGACCGTCTAAATTAAATGCTTTGAACAAAGCTACTATAGAGGAATTGCATGTAGCTTTTACAGAGGCAAAAGTAAATCAAGATGTAAAAGTGGTCATTTTAACGGGTAGTGGTGAAAAAGCATTCGTTGCGGGTGCAGATATTAGTGAGTTTTCAGATTTCTCTCCAGAAGAAGGAAAAGCACTTTCTGCTAAAGGTCAGGCAAATTTATTCGACTTTGTGGCCAATTTCCCTAAGCCAGTAATTGCCGCTGTAAACGGATTTGCACTTGGCGGCGGACTTGAACTTGCTATGGCAGCACATTTTAGAGTTGCTAGCGATAATGCAAAAATGGGACTTCCTGAAGTTTCCTTAGGAGTTATTCCAGGTTATGGTGGAACTCAAAGACTGCCACAATTAGTTGGGAAAGGAAGAGCTATGGAAATGATCATGACCGCTGGAATGATAGACGCTAACCAAGCTCTACAGTATAATTTGGTGAACCATGTAGTTTCTCAGGAAGAGCTACTGGACTTTGCTGAAAACCTAGCTGGAAAGATCATGCGGAATTCCTTAGTTGCAATAAGCTCTGCTATAAAAGCGGTAAACGCAAATTTTGAAACTGGTGTAAATGGTTTTGAAACAGAAATAAATGAATTTGGATGGTGCTTTGGGACTGAAGATTTTAAAGAAGGTACCTCCGCATTTTTAAACAAACGAAAAGCAAATTTCCCAGGAGAATAGTTATTAGTACTTTTTTCAATTTTAATTGAAATCATTATAAAAATATGGAATATTTCCTTTAAATAGGAATTATTCCATATTTTTGTTTATGGAAAAAGAAGAGATTTTCACTAAGGGCAGAGGCGCCCAGATTAATGTAGCCAATAAGTTTAGTGCGCTTAGTCATGAATTTAGAGATGACTTCCTAAACTACTGCGAAATGGAAGGAGATGAGGTTGCCAATTCTAAGACCAGCATTATAGACACTTTTCCTAAGACTATTATTAATAAAGTGATTAGCCCAGATATTGGAATGGAATATTCTCTGAATCCTTATCAAGGTTGTGAACATGGTTGCATATATTGTTACGCGCGTAATTCCCATGAATATTGGGGATACAGTGCAGGGATCGATTTTGAACAGAAAATTCTGGTTAAAAGGAATTCGGTAGCCTTGTTAGAAAAAAAGTTACAGAGTTCCAGATGGAAAGCTGTACCAATTGTGCTTTCCGGAAATACAGACTGTTATCAGCCGGTAGAAAAGAAGCTTGAGATTACAAGGCAGCTTTTAAAAACCTTTTTTAAATATAAACATCCTGTAGGCATTATCACTAAAAATTCCTTGTTGCTTCGAGATCTTGATATCTTGAGGGAATTAGCGAAAGATAATTTGGTGCAGGTTCATCTTTCTATCACTTCCCTAAATGAAGACACAAGACGATTACTAGAACCTAGAACTGCAACTATTAAAAAGCGACTAGAAACTCTGAAGAAATTAAGCGAAGCTGGGGTTCCGGTTAGTGTGATGATGGCTCCGATTATACCCGGAATAAATAGTCATGAAATTCTTCCTTTGGTAAAAGCTATTTCTGAAAAAGGCGCTTTGGGCGTGGGTTATACCATGGTGAGATTAAATGGTGCCATTGGAGGCATATTTTCTGACTGGATACAGAAAGCAATGCCAGATAGAGCAGAAAAAGTGCTGCATCAAATAGCCGAATGTCACGGTGGAAATTTAAACGATAGTGAGTTCGGCAGAAGAATGAAAGGTTCTGGAAACATAGCAGAACAGGTTTCTCAGCAATTTAAAATTGCCAGAAAGATGTATTTATCTGGAAGATCTACTCCAAAACTAAATTGTGAGCTGCATCAGCAATATAAAAATGGCCAAATGCAGCTTTTTTAATTGAAATATATTAAAAGCGGTATCCAACTTTAACATTTCCCCAAGGAGCAAATGTTTTTGCCATTGCGGGTCCTAGGTCTACTCCCAAATTAAATCCTTTTTCACCAAAATAACTTACTCCTATAGGAAGGTAAGCTACTAAAAGTCCATCATCCTCACTAGTACCCCAAATATCCAATGCTTTAGCAGAAATGATAGTTCCAGTAAGTCCTACATGAAATAACATTTTGGACACTTTTATTCCAGAAGGATAGTATTTAAAACCTGCTCCTACACTTGGAATACCAACACCTAGTTCTAAACTTATATTTTCTGAAACAACACGATCGTAAGTTATTCCAATTAACGGGGTAGTTCCTAAAATATTGAAGGAAATGGCATTTTTGCGCATTCCTTCGATCCCAGAAGTTGTTTCCTGTGCAATGCTGGTAAAAGAAATAAAAACAAAAGTAAAAATTAAGAGTAAATTGTTTTTGGTCATAATATTTGGGAACTTCTATCTGGAAATTCCTTAGCAAGGTATGTTAAAAACCTTAAGAAAATTAACATTTCTAATAAATATTGTTAAAAAATTATGATTATTCTTGTTTAACTAAATATATATAAACTGGAAAATGATCTGAAAAGCCACCAGTGTAGCCACTGTAATCGTAACTCCTAAAAGGATATCCACGAAATTGCCCGTTAAGGGTAATGAGATAATGCGAATTAAATATCCCTGCTTGATAAAATTGAAGCCCACCACGACTGCCTAATAAAGACTCAGAAACCAGTATCTGGTCGAATAAATTCCAGCTATCTCTATACGCTAAAGAACCTTTTCCTTGCTTTGCTAGGTTCTCCATAGGATTAAACATTTCTTGAGCAACGATGGTTTCCCGATTATTGCTCGTTTTTAAAACCTTTTTAAAGCTCTTATTGGTAGGGTCGTCATTAAAATCGCCCATACTAAGAATTTTAGCGAAAGGATCTTTTTGGTAAATGGAATCTATAATTTGTTTATTTAAATAAGCCGCCTTTTCTCTTCTGTAATTTGTTTTTGCCTCACCTCCGCTTCGGGATGGCCAATGATTTACAATTATATTGATGGCTTCTCCATTTAACGTTCCAGAAACAACTAATTGATCTCTTGTAAAGACCCTTTTGGTAGGATCTTCAAGTTCATAAAGCATTAATCTTCTAGATTGAGAATTGTCTGGTGTGAATAATGATCTTTGATATAGAAGTGCTACATCTACGCCACGACGGTCTGGAGAATCGTAATGAATTATTTGATAATTAAATTCTTCTAGAAGGGGATGACTCACCAAGTCTTCTAAAACCTGAAGATTTTCAATTTCACATAATCCTATGATCGCAGGGGCGGTTTTAGAATTGTCTAGACCAATTTCAGAAATGACCCTGGCAATATTCTTTAATTTATCATGATATTTTTCTAGGGTCCAAACATCTTTACCCAGAGGAGTTCTGTCGTCATCAAATGTTAGCGGATCATCTTCTGTATCGAATAGGTTTTCGACATTGTAAAACGCTATAGTATGTATATTATAATTTTTTCTTTCTTGTCCCAAGGAATAGTTTGTAGTTAATATCACCGTAACTATGGTAATTGCTAGCTTTCTCAAATTTATACAATTATCGGGAGTCTGTCTCATGAATTTTAAAAAGTTAAATTATTAGCGAATTTACATTTTTTATAAGTTCGAGATAATAAAAAGAGTATCTTAATTGCTGAAATTGAGCGATTTATAATGAAAAGCAGAAAGCTTTTATTATTACTGATGCTTTTTAGCATCCTCAAGATTTCTGCTCAAAACACCGCCCTTACAGGTTCCGTAGTGGACGCCTTGTCTAATGATCCTATTGCAGGGGCTCGCCTGAAATTGGAGGGCACAGCTTTTACTAAAATTTCAGAAACCGATGGTAGCTTTTCCTTTACCGATGGAACTTTAGAGTCTGCTTCCTATATTATAGAAGTTTCAAAACCCGGATATGTACTATTGAGAATTCCAATAAATCTAACTATTGGTCAGCTCAAACAGTTAGGTCAAATTCCTTTGCAACCCGATCTTATGAAGGAGCAAATTCAATTGGCTACTATCAGTTTGTCTGAATCTGAATTAAATGAATATCAAGGCGGGACAGATAATATTGCTGGCCTACTTCATGCATCTCGAGATGTTTTCCTGAATGCCGCCGCTTTCGATTTCAGCAGTACTTTTTTCAAACCCAGAGGTCTGGGTAGTGAATACGGAACGGTTTCTATAAATGGCTTAGAAATGAATAAGTTTTTTGATGGAAGACCACAATGGAGCACTTGGGGAGGATTAAATGACCTTCAAAGAAATCAGATCTTTGCAAATGGCTTGGTGCCTGGAGAAACAACATTTGGTGCGCTGGCAGGAAACACTAATATTATTATGCGAGCTTCCCAATATCCTAGAAGCACGAAAGTCTCCTATGCTGCAGCTAACAGGAGTTATACGGGAAGAATTATGGCAACCTATAGCTCAGGGGAAAAACCAGGAGGATGGTGGTATGCTTTAGGTTTAGCTAGAAGATTTGCAAATGAGGCGTATGTTGAAGGGACTTTATACGATGCTAACTCCTTTTTTATTTCCGCAGAAAAAAAGTTAAACTCAGAGCATAGCATAAATATTACAGGATTTTATACTCCGAATATTAGAGGGAAATCTTCTGCGAATACCCAAGAGGTTTTTGATCTTAAGGGTAGAAAATATAATTCTTTCTGGGGAATTCAGGACGGGGAAATAAGAAATAGCAGGATCAAAGAAGTAAAAGAGCCTGTTTTAATGCTGAATCACTTTTGGAAGCTTTCAGATAAAATTAAAATCAATAACAATATTGCTTACCAATTCGGTTCTACAGGAAATACCCATTTGGATTTCGGTGGGACTCGGTTGGTTACTCAAACAGATGGACAAGAAAGTTTTGTTGGTGGTGGGAGTAATCCAGATCCTTCCTATTATCAGAAATTACCAAGCTATTTTTTAAGATTTTCTGATGATCAAAATTTTGAAGCAGCGTATCGTTCGCAAAAAGATTTTCAGGATAACGGACAAATCAATTGGCGCGATCTTTATGCAGCAAATAGTATTTCTTTAAATAATGGTGGAAATTCTATTTATGTAATTGCTGAAGATAAAGTGGAAGATAGGCTGTGGATTGCAAATTCCATATTAACAGCCAATATTAACTCTTCAGTATTAATAAATGCGAAGCTTAAATTTTCATATTTAAACAGTGAGAATTATTCAGAAGTAAAAGACCTTTTAGGAGGAACGGGCTATCTGGATGTAGATTTCTTTTCTGAAGGGGATAGAGCTCAAAGCGATCTTTTGAACCCTAATAGAATTGCCTTTTTAAAAGAAAAATTTAAATATAACTTTAATTGGAAGGCTAGTTCTGCAGAAGCATTCATTAATACCTTAATGAGATCTCAAAAGTTAGATTCCTACATTACTCTCAATTTATCTCAGACAAATTACCAGCGTGAAGGATTGTATAAAAACGGCAATTTTCCGGAGAATTCCTTGGGAAATAGTAAAGCCCTTGAATTCACAGATTATGGCGCAAAGGCTGGAACTGTATGGAAAGTTACTGGAAGACATTTAATAGAATTTAATTCGGCATATTTAACTAAAGCTCCTGCTCTTAAAAACTCTTTTTCAAATTCCAGACAAAACAACAACGTAGTAGAAGGGATAAAAAGCGAAAATATTTACTCTGGAGATGTAAGTTATATTTTTAGAAGCCCTTTACTAAAAGTGAGATTTACTGGATATTATACCCAGATCAATAACGCTACCGAGATATCATTCTACTACGCAGATGGGCTTTCTGGTTTAGGAAGAAATAGTACAACAGCATTTGTGCAAGAGGTACTAACAGGGATAGATAAGCAACATTTAGGCTTTGAGTTGGGAGCCGAGACTCAAGTTACATCTACTTTAAAATTGAAGACTGCCATGGCGATTGGACAATTTATATATAACAATAATCCTAATTTAAAACTTACTTCAGACGATTTTATAGAAGCTCAAAATTATGGAGAATCAGCATTAAAAAATTACAGAATTGCGGGTGGTCCACAACGTGCTGCTCAAATTGGTTTTGAATATCGCGATCCAAATTATTGGTGGTTTGGCACTACGCTTAATTATTTTTCTCACGCATTTTCAGATGTTAGTCCTCTTAATAGAACCAACAATTTCGCTACAGATTCTGATGGCTTACCGCTGTTGGATTATGATGAGAATATGGCACGAGAACTCTTAAAACAGGAACAGTTTAAAGATTATTTTTTATTAAATGCTGTTGGTGGAAAGTCGTGGAGAATAAAGGATTATTATATCGGATTTTTTATGAGCATCAATAATATTTTGGATGAATTGTATAAAACCGGAGGCTTCGAACAATCTCGAAATGCAAATTTTAGAACCTTGAAAGCAGATAGAGATCGAGAACAGCCTGTCTTTGGCTCCAAATATTGGTATGGTACAGGTGCTTCCTATTATGGGAATGTATTCATAAGATTTTGAAATTAATAATATGAACGAAGATGGAGAGATTTAAAAAGTATAGTTTTTTAGGAGGATTAGTGGTAGTTCTATTTATGAACTCTTGTGTAAAAACCGATGATTTTAGTGTTCCTGAATCTAATATTACTGAAGATGGTTTTGAGGGAAATCTCACAAGTATTTCTGGCATAAAGGGCAATTATAATCCTACCACTGGAGATATTTACACTTTTAATAATACAGAGGCTTTCATTGAAGGTTTTGTGATCTCTAGCGATGAGGCTGGAAACTTTTATAAGAAATTAATAATACAGGATCGAGCTTCTAATCCAACTTCTGGAATTCAAATTTTAGTAGATAATACCTCCTTATTTTCAACTTACGAATTTGGTAGGAAGATCTATGTAAAGCTTGATGGCTTAAGTTTAGGGTTTAATAATGGGGTCTTTCAGTTAGGAATTCAAAACAGAGAAAATGTGGTAGCAATTCCATTATCGCTTTTAGATGAACATATCATCAGGTCTAGTATAACTTCAGAAATAGAACCTATTTCCTTGGATATTATAGAATTTAATGAAGCCTATCGCAATCTTTTTGTCCGGTTAGAAAATGTTCAATTCAACAAAAACCTAATTAGAGACGAGAAGCGATTTACCTTTGCTGCGGAGGTAACCGATAGATTTGACGGAGAACGGCAAATAGAGAGCTGTAGCACAGGAAGCACGAGTTTTCTAAGCACTAGTACCTTTTCAGACTTTAAATCCCTACTGCTACCTCAATTTTCAGGAAGTGTGGAAGGAGTTCTAACCCGTAATTTTTATGATGATCATTTTGTAGTAATTTTAAATTCACCAGAAGATCTACAATTTGATGAAGGATCAAGGTGCGATCCTGAGTTTTTAAAATGTGGTCAAAATGAAACCGTTGGGAATAAAGTTTTGTTTGAGGAGAATTTTGTTGGTATAAGTAATGAAAACATTTTAGATGGGCGAGGATGGACAAACGTAAATATCTATGGAGGAAATGAGCGTTTTGAAGATGGGATCTTAAATAGCGACAGATTTATTAGAATTTCTGCATATGGCACCTCAGAAAACCCTTTGGAGGCTTGGTTAATTACTCCAGCGATCAATCTTAATAATTCAGTAAATGAAATTTTAAGTGTAGATATTAAATCTTCTTATGATAATGGAGTATTATTATCTGTTCTAATTTCAAAAGCATTTACTGGGAATCCTCGTACTACAGAATGGCAACTTCTGGATGCCAATATTCCCATAGGGCCAAGTAACCAATATGGGCCTAGTTTCAAAAAATCTATGATAGATATTTCCTGCTTGGAAGGAACCATTCATGTTGCATTTAAATATCTTGGTGCGGCACCAGATAAAACCACCACTTACGATATAGATAATATTCGGATAACTGGAAATTAAACCCTTATTGAATTCAAATTCTTGACATGGCACCTGAGTATTTATATTTCTATTTGAAATTTCATTAGTTGAGGTACTTTAAGATTAATATAAATACTTAAGTAGTTTATATATTCCATGGTATTTACATAGGTTATTATTAATTATTTGTTAGATTCGCAATCGAAGGACCTTACTCCCTACTTCATTTTGACTTTCCTCTTTTCAATTATCCTAACAGAGGGTAAATGAATAATATTTTAGAATCAAGTTATAACCAACTAAACTCACCAGAACGTGTCCCTACTCCACGCTATTTCCATTAACCAAGACTTTTGGTAGCAATGCAAAACAAATAAAATGACATGAAAAATTTTTTGAGATTGACAATTATAAGTTTGCTTCTTTTTGGATGTAAATCCTATGTACAAGTTTTCAATACGAATTCATCCATCAAAACAGACGAAAAAGGATTCTATATTTCGGAAAACGACTCCGTAAAAATAACTTACAGCTTTTGGAAAGCTAAAGGTCTTATGACTTTCTCAATTTTCAACAAATTGGATAAACCACTATACATAGATTGGAAAAAATCAGCTTATATCGATAATTCTGTCAAATTAAAATATTGGAACGACGAAGAAAAAAGTAAATCAATAAGTAGCTATGGAAGTTACCTTTATGATGGTCCATTATTGAAACCAGGTTACGCAGTTAGTGCTAGTAGGGGCGCTTCAGTTTCTTCTACTGTGAAAGTTGAAAGAATCACCTTTATACCTCCAGCCTCAAATTACAACAGATCCCAATTTTTTATCTTACCAATACCCTTTTTCAAAATTGACACGAAAGCACGCTTTGAAGAAGTTACTAGAAATGACAACTTGAAAAAGACTACAAAGGTTTATAAAGTTGATTACACAAAGGAAAATTCGCCACTTGTATTTAGAAATTTCCTAACTTTTTCTACAACTGAAGATTTTGAAACGGAATTCTATGTTGATAATGAGTTTTATGTAGATGAAATATTAGAAATGGACGAGAGGCATTTTGGGCAATATAGGAAGGACGAAACAAAAAAAGGTGGTTATGATATTCGTGATGAAAACGGTGAATTACTACTGTTTTCAGATTACGAAAAACCAAGTTCATTCTATTTGCTAATTCCTAAAGAAGGGAGTCTTAAAAAAAGAAAATAAAGCCAAGATTTTCGGCTCTCAACCAGGTTTGTTTTAGTCGGTAAGAAAAGTACTTCGATAACCGACATAAGTCATATTAGTAACCGTTATAATTTGCGTTTAATTTAACCTTCGCAATTTGTGTTCCTTCGCAAGATCAAATATTCGCAATGATATAGATAATATTCGGATTACTGGAAATTAAAAGACCTGCTACAATATTAGTAACAGGTCTCTTATATAAGTTGTAAATAAAATTTATTCTTCCTCTTGATCCTCGGTGATTTCCTCGGTAATTGCTTCGTATTCAGGGTATAAGAGATTGTTGTAAGGAAATCTTTTAATATGGATCTCTCTTACGGTTTCGTAAACTTTCTTTCTGAATTCTTCCATGTTGTCATTATTCAATGCAGAAATGAATAAGACGTTATCACCCATTCTATTCATCCAGGTACGTTTCCATTCTTCTAAAGAGTAATGGGCTTCAGTATGCTCTGTAATAAGATCATCTTCTTCTATTTTATCTTCAACAAAAGCATCTATCTTGTTGAAAACCATAATAGTTGGTTTGTTATTACTCTTAATATCTGCCAAAGTCTGATTTACAGATTCTATGTGATCTTCAAAATTTGGATGTGAAATATCTACAATATGTAATAAAAGATCTGCTTCTCGTACTTCATCTAATGTAGATTTAAAGGATTCTACTAATTGAGTTGGCAGTTTTCTTATAAAACCTACTGTATCTGTTAAAAGAAAAGGCAAATTCCTGATAACAACTTTTCTAACTGTAGTATCTAAAGTCGCGAATAATTTATTTTCAGCAAAAACCTCGCTTTTGCTTATAACATTCATTAAAGTAGATTTCCCAACATTCGTATAACCAACCAATGCTACCCGAACCAAAGATCCACGGTTGCCTCGTTGCACGCCCATTTGCTTATCTATAGTCTCCAATTTCTTTTTAAGCAAGGAGATCTTATCACGAACGATACGTCTATCTGTCTCGATCTCTGTTTCCCCTGGCCCACGCATACCAATACCACCACGTTGACGCTCTAAGTGAGTCCACATACCTGCAAGTCTTGGTAATAAATATTGATATTGTGCTAGCTCTACCTGAGTTCTTGAATTACTAGTTTGAGCTCTTTGTGCAAAGATGTCCAATATGAGATTCGTTCTGTCAAGAATCTTACAATTAAGGATCTTTTCTATATTCTTTTGTTGTGCAGGAGAAAGCTCATCGTCAAAAATAGCAGTTCCCACATTATTAGCTTCAATAAATTGCCTAACATCTTCTATCTTTCCAGTACCAATAAATGTTTTTGGATTTGGCTTTTCCATTTTCTGGGTAAAGCGCTTTAGAACTTCACCACCGGCAGTATATGTTAGAAATTCAAGTTCATCTAAATATTCATTTAATTTATCTTCACTTTGCTTTTGGGTAACAACTCCAATAAGCACCGCTTTCTCGTATGTTAAATCATTCTTTTCTATCATAATCACAAAGTTACACAATAGATCGTAACCTAAATCTTAGAGAGCATTATTCAACAAAAATTTAACTATCAGTTTTAATCAAAAAAAAGATCCGGAGCAAGAGTTGCTCCGGATCTAATAATATTTTTATTTCTAGTATTAAAACTTATGGTTGATCCCAAGTCCAAAAACTTCTCTAATTTGAAAAGCTCCAACCGTGTTATCGTCATAAATTGCTTGGAAGATCACGTTCGCCGAAAGATATTTGTTAATGCTCATATTCACATTCAACAAATAATCTATATCTACGTTTCCTGGTTTATCTAAGTAATTAGAATATAAATTTAAACTGTGTTCAGCAGTTACATTTTCAAATAAAAACATTTTAGCTTGCACACCAATGGCTGCGCCAAATTCGAATCTAGTAGATTTTCCTTGGTCTACACCAAAATAATCTCCATCTACATAGCCTGGTAATGAGGTAAATTCATCATCTACAAATATAAGTCTGGCAGTTGCTGGAGCTATATTCACACTTAAATACTCATTATATTTCCATAAAAGTCCCGGCCCCGTTTGCAAGTATCCTGGAGAAAGAAAATGAGTGGTTTCCGTTCTTATTGTTTCTCCTGTCTCTGCATCTTCACTAAAGTCATATCCTTTTGTAAATTGTGATCTGAAGTTTAAGAAATAAGAATAATACCATTTACTTTCTTGGATCTGTTTTCCTGCAATAGAATTAAACTCAATTCTATCACTGGTCTTTCTTGCGAATTCATCATCCTTTAATTTGGTAAGACCGTAATTTGCAAGGATTCTGTTGTCCCAAGTGAAACCATCCATTCTATAGTTGAAATCATAATTCAACGTTAGATTTCCAGCAATACTAGATGTACCTCCGCCAGTCCATTCTTTATTGAAGGCAGATTGATTTAGTAGAAGCTGAATATTTCCTGTTTTATTCCACCCATTAGGTGGAACTTCTGGTGCTGTGTCGTCTTGTGCTTTAACAGTAGAGGAAGTAATTAGCACTAATAATGCAAGTAATAATCTTTTCATAATATCAAACGTTTTTGTTTTTAAACAACGGAACGGAAGAACATGCTTCCCCATATAAAATACTTTTTGCAACAGGTTGCAATTTCTCTATCAATAATAAGTAGGCGTTTTGTGGTACAGGTTTATGAGAACAACCTTTTACAATTATTGGTTTTCCTTTAAGGTCTGAGACATCGAGATCTTTAATGATCTCTGTATAAAGAATTGTTTCTAAAGTGTCCAGATCTCCAGTAACTACTTTTTTTGCATAGGCTTGCAAATGTGTAGAAAGCAGCATATATGCCCAAGCCGGAATTATAGCGTCTGTAGAACAGGTTAGTGCAATATATTTATCTTGATATTGGCTCCAATCGTGTGCCAATGCTTTTTCTCTAAAAACGGTTTCTCGCAAAACTAAACCTTCTAATAACCAATCTTTGATATCAAATAATGCACGCTCTCCTTTCGGATAAAAATCTTCTAAATCGAAGGTTACTAGCTTGCTATTCGAAACTCTATTTATAATTTCTGTAGACATAGTTATTTTGAAAAATTAATTAGTGGCAGATATTAAAGCATCCCTAGTTCTAATTTAGCTTCTTCACTCATTAGCTCCTGTGTCCATGGTGGATCGAAGGTGATCTCAACCTCACAATCTTTAACAGAATCTAAGGTTTTCACTTTATCTTCAACTTCTCTTGGTAAACTTTCTGCAACTGGGCAATTAGGTGTTGTAAGGGTCATTAAGATCTTAACTTCATAATCTGTATTTACCATTACATCGTAAATAAGCCCTAATTCATAAATATCTACTGGGATCTCTGGGTCGTAAATAGATTTTAAAACTCGTACTATTTTTTCTCCTAATTCCTGAGTGTTTATTTCTGTTTCCATCTTAATCTAATTGCGTTTGATATGCGATTGCATACATTTTTAATTGCTTGATCATGCTTACTAAACCATTCGCTCTTGTAGGAGAAAGATGTTCTTTAAGCCCTATTTCATCTATAAATTTATTGTCTGCTTCTAAAATATCTGTAGGATGCTGATTAGAATATGCACGAACAAGGATAGCTACAATTCCTTTTGTTATAATTGCATCACTATCTGCGGTAAAAGCAAGCTTATCTCCTTCGAGATCGGCATGTACCCAAACTTTACTCTGGCAGCCTTTAATTAAATTCTCGTCTACTTTATATTTTTCATCTATTAAAGGCAACGACTTTCCTAGCTCGATCATGTACTCGTATCTCTGCATCCAGTCATCAAACATAGAAAATTCATCTACGATCTCTTCTTGTATTTCCTTTATTGTCATTCCAGTAATTTTATGCAAAAGTACGATAACATGAGTTGCTATTCAACTGTTTCTCCCAATCTTAGTATAGCTTTAACCAATGATTTTAACTGGGAAGGGGGATTGCCATGATCAAATGAATTTGATGTGTAAACCTTATCTCCAATCTTTATTGTTAGAATAGCGTGGGCTGCACCATCAAATGTTCTTTTATCGCTTGGGGGTTTTAATTGGTTGATGTTAGGAACATCAATTTCTTTCATTTTCTCTATTAAATTATCCCAATCTTTTGCGGTCATTTTTGCTGAAGCTTTGGTTTCTGTACCCAAATTTTTTACCGCTTTGATCTCTTCTTTATTCAACGTGTAATTAGCTCTTGAGCCTCGGGTCATCGTTTCATATGTGAAACTGATGTCTTTGTTCTGTTCATTATTTTGAGAACAGGTTTCAGCCATTAAAATTGGAAATAGGAGTACGAATATAAATTTCATTGGAAGTGGTTTTAAATTGAAAATCGTAAAAATTAAGCAGGTAAAATACAAAAACTTATAGCTACTATTTTAACCCAAAGATTAAAAGTTACAATTTTAGCAGATATCAATTTATAATAAGAGTGTAAAAATGGAAGTAAATCTATTTAAAGTTCTATCTACTGAAGCATCATTTTGGCCTTTTTAACAGCGGCTATAAAAAGATCTACTTCTTCAAAAGTATTGTAAAAAGAAAAACTAGCACGAACAGTACCAGGGATTTTATAGAAATCCATTATGGGTTGTGCGCAATGATGTCCAGTACGTACAGCAATTCCTAATTTATCTACTATAGTACCAATATCGTAAGGATGAAGCCCTTCAATATTAAAGGAGAGCACAGCGGTTTTATGTTTTGAAGTTCCATAAATTCGTGCTCCTTCTATTTCTAATAACTTCTCTGTTGCATATGCTAATAATTGCTCCTCGTAAGTCGCAATATTTTCAAAACCTATGGTATTCATATAATCCAATGCGGCACCAAAAGCGATCCCTCCACAAATATTTGGAGTTCCGGCTTCAAATTTATGCGGAAGATCTGCGTAGGTGGTTTTCTCGAAACTCACCGTAGCAATCATTTCGCCACCACCTTGGTAAGGAGGTAATTTATTCAGCCATTTTTCTTTTCCGTATAACATTCCAACTCCTGTTGGACCACACATTTTATGAGCAGAAACCACATAAAAATCTACGTCTAAAGCTTGAAGATCTGCTTTTATATGTGGAGCAGCTTGTGCTCCATCTACAAGAATTGCAGCGTCCACTTTATGGGCAGCTTCAATTATTTCTTCAATAGGATTAACGGTTCCCAGCGCATTAGATACATGGTTTACAAAAACTATTCTTGTTTTTGTTGAAATCAATTTATGAAAAGCATCCATGTCCAGTTCTCCTTCCTGGTTCATTGGGATCACTTTTAAAACAGCGCCAGTTTTTTCACATAGCATCTGCCAAGGCACAATATTAGAATGATGTTCTAATGCAGACACAATAACTTCGTCCCCTTTTTTTAGTTCTTGAGCAAAGCCATTTGCAACCAAATTAATACCATGCGTGGTTCCAGAAGTAAATATGATCTCGTGAGATTTGGCTACATTAAAATGCTGCTGAATTTTCTTTCTGGCAGTTTCATACTTATCTGTAGCTTCCTGAGAAAGACTATGAACTCCTCTGTGGATATTAGCGTTGTAATTGGAATAATAATCTACAATTACATCTATAACTTGTTGTGGAGTTTGTGAGGTCGCGGCATTGTCCAGATAGACTAAAGGATAGCCATTTACTTCCCTCTTTAAGATCGGGAAATCCAAACGGATGGTCTCTATATCTAATGGCAATTTATTTGCAACAACTTTCATATGCTTTCAATTTAAATCTTCAGAAATAATAATTTGAAGTTTTAAGAATTAAAGATCAAAACCTAAATTCACTCCTAATTTAAGCGCAATTTGATGTGTAATTCTCTTTTTGATCTCTGGGATCTTCACACTTTCCATCACATTATTAGCAAAGGCATACATTAATAATGCACGGGCTTCTTTTAATGGAATTCCTCTTGAACGCATATAAAATAAAGACTCTTCATCTAATTGTCCAATAGTACAACCGTGACTACATTTAACGTCATCTGCAAAAATTTCCAGCTGAGGTTTAGAGTTAATAGTTGCCTTATCGTCTAAAAGAATATTATTGTTAGATTGGAAAGCATTGATCTTTTGTGCTTCTTTATCTACCAAAACTCTTCCATTAAATACACCAGTAGAATTCTCGGCGAAGATTCCTTTATAATCCTGGTGGCTTTCGCAATTTGGAGAAGTATGATGAACAAGCGTGTTATGATCTACATGTTGCTTATCTTCAATTATAGTAATTCCTTTTAAAGTAGATTCAGAACGTTCTCCTTTTTGATAAAAGTTTAGATTGTTTCTGGTTAATTTTCCACCGAAAGAAAATGTATGCATAAAACAATAACTTTCTTCTTTCTGCTCCACAAAAGTATTATCTATTAAAGAAGCAGAATGTCTGTCATTCTGGATCTTATAATAATCTACAATAGCTCTTTTCTCAACAAAAACTTCTGTTACAGAATTAGTGAAAACAGGATGATCTGTTAAGCTCTGATGTCTTTCTATAATCTGAACCTGAGAATTTTCCCCAACTACAATAAGATTTCTAGGTTGCACCAATAATGCCGATTCATTACCTGTAGAAAAATTGATAATTTGAATTGGCATATCTGCCGATTTATTATCGTGAATATGAATAAACGCTCCTTCTTTAGAAAATGCAGTGTTTAAGGCATTTAATCCACTATTTTTTGGAACTATCTTGTTGAAATAATTCTCTATAATCGGCTTGTACTTAGACTTGCTTAATGCAGAAGACATTAAACAAACATCAATCTTATCGTGTGTGGTTTGCGATAAATGAGATGAGTAAATTCCATCTATAAAGATTAATTTATACGAATCTATATCGTGAATTAGATATTTTTTGATATCCTTATAATCTATAGCATCTTCCTTATTTGGAAATACGCTATAGTCATGTTTTAATACCGAATTTAAAGAAGTGTATTTCCAGGCTTCATCTTTTTTAGATGGAAAACCTAGAGTTTCAAATTCCTTAATGGCATCACTTCTTAATTGATGTATATCTGTATCCACATCGAAGGCTTCTTCAAAAGCCATAAAAGAGGATAATAATTTATCTTTTAATTCCATTGTGTGCGTTTCTTTATCTTGGTTAATACTCGGGTAACTTCAAAAATAGTCTTAAACCGTTTTTTCTGGTTTAACCCAATCATAACCTCTTTCTTCCAATTCGTAAGCCAATTCTTTTGTGCCAGATTTCACGATTTTCCCATCTACCATTACATGAACAAAATCTGGAACTATATAATCTAATAAACGTTGGTAGTGTGTAATTAATAAAACTGAATTATCTGCGCTTCTCAATTTATTTACACCATTGGCAACAACCTTAAGAGCATCGATATCTAAACCAGAATCAGTTTCATCTAAAATTGCCAACTTTGGGTTTAACATTGCCATTTGAAAGATCTCATTTCTCTTTTTCTCACCACCAGAAAATCCTTGGTTTAAAGAACGAGACAAGAACTTACGATCTATTTCTAATAATTCAGATTTATCACGAATCATCTTCAACAAATCCTTTGCTGGCATATCTGCTAAGCCTTGAGCTTTTCTATGAGCATTAATAGATGCTTTCATAAAATTTGTTACTGAAACTCCTGGGATCTCAACTGGATATTGAAAAGACAAGAAAATTCCTTTATGAGCTCTTTCTTCAGGGTCTAATTCTGAAAGATCTTCTCCTTCAAACAAGATCTCTCCGCCTGTCATTGTATACTCTTCCTTACCAGCAATAACAGAAGAAAGTGTACTTTTCCCTGAACCATTAGGTCCCATGATAGCATGTACTTCTCCTGGGTTAATTTCCAGATTAATTCCTTTAAGGATTTCTTTATCCTCTATGTTGGCCTGTAAATTCTTTATTTTAAGCATGTGTCTATTATATTTTTCCGAAAAAATCGGATAAATTATTTATTCGTTTTCTGTAATGGGTTTCGCCATTATTTCTAGCACTTCGGTTATTTCAATTAATTTTGAATAGCCTTCTGCTTTTACATTATCTTTTACTTGTCCTTTAACTTTTATTGGAACAATGCTATTTTCATCTTTTTTGAAAGCATTTAAACTGTCGGTTAACTGTGAAGCAACAGAATCCATTTTTACCTGATAAATGAATTTATCACCTTTTAAAACTGCCGATTTTCCCACAGAAATAAAATCCCCTTGATAAACAAGTATGCTATCAGCTACCTTTTCAGCAACCTGCATTTCTGGTTGCTTTTCAGGTTCATTGTCACAAGCTGAAGCAAGTAAAATAACGCTTATTAAAAATAGAAATTTCTTCATTCTTCAATTTATCCAACTGATCCCTCAAGGGATATTTCCAATAATTTTTGAGCCTCTACAGCAAATTCCATTGGTAGGTTGTTCAGTACTTCTTTACTAAAACCATTTACAATAAGAGCAATTGCTTTCTCTGTATCTATACCTCGTTGATTGCAATAAAAGATTTGGTCTTCCCCAATTTTACTCGTAGTTGCCTCATGCTCTACCTGAGCGGTTTTGTTTTTCACTTCAATATAAGGGAAGGTGTGCGCACCGCATTCATTCCCCATTAAAAGAGAATCACATTGTGAGAAATTTCGAGCATTGTCTGCTCTACTATTTATCTGAACTAATCCTCGATAAGAATTCTGGGATTTCCCTGCAGAGATCCCTTTAGAGATAATAGTACTTTTAGTGTTCTTTCCTAAATGGATCATTTTAGTTCCAGTATCTGCTTGCTGAAAATTGTTGGTTACAGCAATAGAGTAAAATTCACCAATAGAATTATCTCCTTTTAAGATACAAGAAGGATATTTCCAAGTAACAGCAGATCCAGTTTCAACTTGTGTCCAAGATATCTTTGCGTTTTTCTCGCAAATTCCACGTTTGGTCACAAAATTATAAACTCCACCTTTTCCTTCTTTATTACCAGGATACCAGTTTTGTACAGTAGAATATTTTATCTCTGCGTCATCTAGGGCGATAAGCTCCACAACTGCAGCGTGTAATTGATTTTCATCTCTTGAAGGAGCAGTACATCCCTCAAGGTAACTCACATAACTACCTTCATCTGCAACTAAAAGAGTTCTTTCAAATTGTCCTGTTCCTGCCTGATTTATTCTAAAGTATGTTGAAAGTTCCATTGGGCATTTTACACCTTTTGGAATGTAACAGAAAGAACCATCGCTAAATACAGCAGAATTTAATGCTGCATAAAAATTATCTTTTTGCGGAACAACAGTTCCAAGGTATTTCTTCACAAGTTCTGGATGCTCTTTAATAGCATCTGAAATACTCATAAAAATAATCCCCTTCTCGCCTAAAGTCTTTTTGAAGGTTGTTGCAACCGAAACAGAATCTACTACAATATCCATTGCAACATTATTCATCTTCTTTTGCTCATCTACAGAGATCCCTAGTTTCTTATACATCGCAAGTAGATCTGGATCTACATCGTCTAATGTTTTATTAGGATCTACAGTTTGCGGAGCCGAGTAATAAGAGATAGCTTGAAAATCTGGTTTTTTGTAATGAACATTAGCCCATTCAGGCTCGATCATTTTTTCCCATTCTCTAAAAGCTTCCAATCTCCAGTTCGTCATCCATTCTGGCTCATCTTTTTTCTTAGAAATAGCTCGAACGATATCTTCATTTAAACCAATAGGGAAAGTATCCGATTTAAAATCGGTATAAAAGCCATACTCATACTCTTTGGTTTCAAGCTCCTTCTTTAAATCGTCTTCAGTATATGCCATATTTGTATTTTGTAAAAAAGCAACAGGTTAATAAAACACCTATCCTTATTCTTTTTTTATTTTTAAACTATAGTGAAAAACTTTCACCACATCCACAAGTTCGTTGTGCATTCGGATTATTGAACACAAAACCTTTGCCGTTTAGCCCGCCAGAATATTCAAGAATTGTTCCTGCTAGATATAAAACACTTTTTTTGTCGACAACGATTTTTACATCATTATCTGTAAAAAGCTTATCGTTTTCCAGTTGGGATTTATCAAACTTCAATTCATAAGATAATCCTGAGCAACCTCCACTTTTCACACCAACGCGTACAAAGTCAATTGTTGCATTATAACCTTCATCGGTCATAAGCATTGCTATCCTTTTTTTTGCGTCTTCGCTTACCTTTATCATACTTAAAAGATTAGTCCTAATTTGCTGCAAATATACTACAAAACAAGCGGTTTACCATAGCAGCTAGATATGTTTTAAGAATAGGGATATAGGCAAGTCTAATGAGCTTATTCAGTTTTTTCAGTTGAATAAATCAATTATAAATATTGCTATTTTACGATATCTTAAAATCACAAATGCTATTAAAACAATGCTTTTTGAGAGAATATTCAGTTATTTTGCACATTCTAAAATTTAAAAGATCATGCTAGAAGATAGTCAACAAAGTAGAACAAAACTTTCAGAGTTAGGGGAATTTGGTTTGATAGACCTGTTAACCAAAAATCTAGATAGTAAATTACCATCCACTATCAAAGGAATTGGAGATGATGCGGCAGTTTTAAATTTTGAAGGGAAACAAGCTATTTTAACTACAGATCTTTTAGTAGAAGGAGTGCATTTTGATCTTGCTTATATGCCATTAAAACATTTAGGCTATAAGGCAGTGATGGTAAACCTATCTGATGTTTATGCTATGAATGGCGTCGCAACTCAAATTACTGTTGGAATTGCATGTTCTAACAGATTTCCGGTGGAGGCTTTAGAAGAATTATACTCAGGAATAGAGTTAGCAGCTAAATTATATAATATAGATGTAGTTGGGGGTGATACGACTTCTTCTACAAAGGGGCTTTTAATTAGTATTACTGCCATTGGTGTTGCAGATAAAGAAGATGTTGTTTATAGAACTGGGGCAAAACCTAATGATCTTTTAGTGGTTACTGGAGATCTGGGCGCTGCCTACATGGGTTTACAGATCTTAGAACGTGAAAAAGAGGTTTTTAAAGTGAATCCAAACTCACAGCCAGATCTTGATGCCTACACCTACTTAATTGAAAGACAATTGAAACCGGAAGCCAGAAGAGATGTTTCTGGATTGCTGAAATCTTTAGAGGTTAAGCCTACTTCTATGATAGATATAAGTGATGGCTTATCTTCGGAAATCATGCACTTGTGTAAAAATTCTAAAACTGGAGTTAACTTATTTGAAGACAAAATCCCATTAGATCCTTCTATGATTTCTGTTTGTGAAGAATTCGAAATAGATAGCACCACCATAGCATTAAGTGGAGGGGAAGATTATGAATTGCTGTTCACAGTGTCACAAACAGATTTTGAAAAGATCAAGGCAAATCCTAATTTTTCAATTATAGGTCATATGACTGAAGAAAATGAAGGAATGCATTTAATTACCAGAGGGAACACTAAAATTCCATTAATAGCTAAAGGTTGGAACGCTATGGAAAACGATGCAGAAGACTAGGAAGCATTTGCAAACTGACGCTGCTTTGTTCGGCGTCTTCTTTTGTAAAAATTTGCTAAATATTTATTTGTCTCTTTAAACTTCGGGGTTAATCTCGCCAAAAGACCATTGGCTGTATCTGTCATTTCCACTTTACACTTAGCGCATTGGTATTCGTGGATGTGATCTGTTACATTTTTAGACACCTTTAATTGATGTCCGAAGATGCTGCAATAGGCTTCTGCGAACGAAAAGGATTTTTTAGATTTGGTATTCATAAGCTTAATTTTCTTTGTTGCAAATTTAAAAGTATTAAAAAAAAGTTAATTATCGACGTAATGTGTTAATTAATCGATGAAATGCATTAATTCAATTAATTCTCTTTTGTTTTCTATAAACGAAAGATGACCACCATCGAGTGATAAAAAGCTAGAATTTGTTGCCTCCGCAATGGTCTGAATATCAGAAAATTTAAGTATAGGATCACTCATACCAGCAATTATATGTTTTGGTCCATTATAAAGAGTTAAAGTGGATGTAAGATCTGTACGAATTTTCATACCTTTTAATGCTGCGATAATTCCATCTTCAGAAAAATTTAAAGCCTCATTCTTTAATTTTTCGAGCTCTTTAGGAAAACAGGTCCTATTTTTTTCACTTAACAAATTGGAGATCGCCATACTCACATAGCTCTCTTTATTATTTTTTATAATTTTAATGGCTCGATCTCTGTTCTTTTTCCGGTCCTCATTGTCAGGTTCAGGAGTAGAATTTAGAAGCACAAGTCCTTTGGTTAGTATAGGGAATTTTTTACAGAATGCCAAACTTACATAACCACCCATAGAATGCCCAATTATGGTAACCTGCTCAGTCTTAAGTTGCTGTAAAACATTAAAGACTGCATCTGCCATTAAATCCATGCTGTGTACCTCTTCCAAACTACCTGATTTTCCATGACCGGGAAGGTCTATCGTAATCACTTGTCGTCTTTTTGATAGTTCTTCAACAAAAGGATCCCAAATAGAACTACTTTCTAAAAATCCGTGTAAAAGTAATAATGGATTTCCTGTTCCTATAGAACGGTAAAAGAGCTTGGTATTTTTATACATTTGCATCATTTCTATAATATATTATAATAATTTAATTGGCAATATGAAATTCGCCTTATCTAGTTATATTTTTCGATAGAAAAGTATTTATAATAATCTAAATAGAATCCCCAGTTACAAACATTTAAAGAAATGAAATTTAATAATGAAAGTTTAATTGTTGGCTTCGCGCTATTTGCATTATTCTTTGGAGCCGGGAACTTAATTTTGCCTCCATTCTTGGGGTTTCTAGCGGGTTCGGAATGGTATTTAGTGGCATTAGGTTTTATAATCTCGGCTGTAGGTTTGCCTTTGCTAGGGATTTTTGCACATGCAAGACTTCAAGGAAGTATGTTTAGTTTTGCTGAAAAGATCTCACCAATCTTCAGTATGATCTTTTGCGTCTTGATCTATATAATAGTTATAGCTCTCCCAAGTCCTAGGACTGCAGCTGTCACTCATGAGATTGCAATTGCTCCATTCTTCAACATTTCACCCCTTATAACGAGTATTGGTTATTTTTTGCTGGTTTTTATTTTTGTGATAAAACGCTCTACCGTAATTAATAATATCGGTAAGTACTTAACACCTGCAATTTTAATATTGTTGTTGGCTATAATTTTTTCAGGGTTTTTTACTGAATATAAACCTATGAGTACCAATTTAGCCGAGCTCCCAATCCTTTTAGGTTTCTTTGAAGGTTATCAAACCTTCGATGCTATCGCGGCCTTAGTCGTAGGAGGGGTAATTATAATTTCAGTGAAATTGAAAGGATATAGCTCTACAATAGAAATTCGTCAGCTAATTTCTAGCGCAGCCGTATTGGCTGGCTTAAGCTTATTATTGGTCTATGGAGGTTTAATTTTTAATGGAGCACTGGTAAATTCCGAATTTCCTCAAGATGTAACTAGAACAGAATTGTTATTGGGTATTAGTCTTCTTAATTTAGGTGGTGTTGCTCAGGTTTGCCTTGCTATCTTGGTAGCGCTTGCTTGTTTTACCACAGCTGTAGGAATTGTTACTGGAACTGCAGATTTCATGGCAGAAAGAATAAAAAAACCACATGTTTATTCCATTACGGTGATCATGGCTTGTGTTGTGGGTATTGCGGTAGGAGCTTTATCTGTAAATGCTATAATAGAAATTGCCCTGCCAGTTTTATTATTAATCTATCCTTTAACTATTGTATTGATCTTGTTAAATGTGATGCCTATTAATTTTAGAACGAAGTTTATAATGAAAGCTGTGGTGATTGCAACCTTGATTTTTAGTCTTCCCGATGCTTTAAAATATGTGATTTCTGAAGAGCTATTTGCTAATATTCAACTATATATACCATTATCTGAATATGGCTTAGGATGGGTGATTCCTGCAACTCTAGCTTTTTTCGGAAGTTATTTTTATGAGAAGAGTATTTCAAATCGCTCACCACAAACTGAGTAAGCTTTAAACTTTGCGAAGACATCTCGATCCCGATAGGTTTCGGAAAGATCGATGGGACAGGTTGAATATAATTGAGCAATTGAAATAATGTGATTTGTAACCCTGAGCGGAGTCGAAGGATCTTTGACAATTCTGAATATGCTGAAAAAAAAAGCCTGCCGAAAATTAAATTCCAGCAGGCTCATTTTTATAATAATTTATGGAACTCTAAGAATTCATAAGATCTTCTATCTCTTCAACTTCAATAGGAATGTTGCGCATTAAATTGAAAGGCTCTCCTTTTTCTTGAATCACAAGATCATCTTCTAATCTAATTCCGAAACCTTCAGCAGGGATATAGATACCCGGCTCTACGGTAAATACTTGATTCGCCTGCATTGGCTCTGTTAATATCCCGTAATCGTGAGTATCCAAACCAATATGGTGAGAAGTCCCGTGCATGAAGTATTTTTTATATGCAGGCCAGTCTGGATCTTCATTTTTTACATCAGCCTTATCTAATAATCCAAGACCTAGTAACTCTGAAGTCATTAATTTTCCTACTTCTACATGATAATCGGCCCAAATAGTTCCTGGAATAAGCATTTTTTGAGCTTCATTTTTCACTCTATTTACGGCATTGTAAACATCCTTTTGTCTTGCATTGAATTTTCCTGAAACAGGTATCGTCCTTGACATATCACTAGAGTAATTAGCATACTCTGCTCCTGTATCTAATAAAATTAGATCTCCTGCTTTACATTGCTGATTGTTCTCTACATAATGCAACACATTTGCGTTATTTCCACTAGCAATAATTGGTGTGTATGCAAATCCTTGAGAACGATTATTCAAGAATTCGTGCATCATTTCTGCTTCTATCTGGTATTCCCATACTCCTGGCTTTACAAAACCTAAAGTTCTACGGAAGGCTTTTTCGGTAATATTACATGCCTTCTGCATTTGATCTAATTCTATTTGATCTTTTACAGAACGCAATCTCTGAAGAATTGGATTACTCTTTGCAACTTGATGCGCAGGGTACTTTTGCTTACACCAATCTATAAATCTAGCTTCTCTTGTCTGTGTTTCCACATTTGCACGATAATGCTCATTAGTATTAAAATAAATAGTTTCACATTGTGTCATGATCTCGAAAAACACTTTTTCGAATTCCTTTAGCCAGTACACTGTTTTAATGCCACTAGTATCAAAAGCTTTTTCTTTAGTTAATTTTTCACCTTCCCAAACGGCTATATGGTCATTGGTTTCAGTAAGAAAAAGGATCTCTCTATGCTTCTTATTTGGAGCATCTGGAAATAAAACTAAAATGCTTTTATCTTGGTCTACACCGCTTAAATAAAAGATGTCTCGAGCTTGTTGAAACGGCATCGTGCTATCTGCACTTATCGGATAAATATCATTAGAGTTAAAAACCGCAAGGCTGTTTGGCTTCATTTTGGACATGAAGTTTTTGCGGTTCTTTGTATAAAGTGAGTTGTCTATTAAATCGTATTTCATAAAAATGTATTTAGATTTTGCCGAATAGAGAATAGAATCTAATTCTAATCAGCTTTGGAAAGTTCAAAAATAAAAAACATAAGTTCAAATGCTGTTAAACTAAGCGTAAAAGACTTTGGTTTTCTTTAACAATTGGATTATTCGTAAAGACCTAGTCTATTTCTAAGAGCCATATTTTCTTCCTTTAAATTACTAAGCTTAACCAATAAATGTTTAATGGCTTCAATTCCTTCGAGATTGATCTCTAGATCGTTGTGAAGTCGCAAAATTTTCTCGAATTCTGCCATCTTATCACAGTGAACATATTCTCTTTTTTCAATTGTGATCACTTCCAAAAGTCCGCTATTGTTCAAAGACCTAATAAAGGTGTGCTCTACACTATAGCGCTCGCAAAGTTCTTCGGTTGCAATTAATTCATCTAAGTTCATGAGCGTAATTTTTGTAATTCGGTATACAATTCCTTTTCTTTTGAAGATAAATTTGTTGGAACTTTAATGTTGTAAGTAATGAACAGATCTCCAAATTGTCCTTCTTTTTTATATTTAGGAAAACCTTTTCCTTTTAACTTTACACGAGTAGCATTTTGAGTTTCTGGTTTAATATTGAGTTTGACTTTTCCGTTAAACGTGTCTACTGTGATTTCTCCCCCTAAAATCGCAGTGTAAAAATCCAGATCTACCGTGCTGTATAAATTTTCTTTTTCTCTTTTAAATTTGGTGTTATTGACAATTTTAAATGTGATCAAAAGATCTCCTTTTGGTCCTCCCTGTGCTCCTGGGCCACCATGCCCAGCTATTTTAATGGTTTGTCCATTCTCCACTCCGGCGGGAATAGTAAGACGTATGTTTTTCCCATTTACGGTAAGAGTTTGTTTGTGGCTAGTGTAAACATCAGATAGATTTAGCTGTAGTTCTGCATTAAAATCTTGTCCTTTAAATTGTGGAGATCTTCCAGTGCCACGAGATCTGGCGCCACCTCCAAACATTTGTTCAAAAAAGTCTGAGAAGTTGTCATTATCAAAATTGCCAGAATACGCTTGGCCTTGACCTCCAAAACCTCCATAACCTCCAGATGCTCCACGCGCGCTTTTTCTTTGTTGTTTTTGTTGTTCAAAATGATCTGCATGTTGCCAATCTTTCCCGTACTCATCGTATTTTTTGCGTTTTTCAGGATCGCTTAATACCTCATTAGCCTCGTTTATCTGCTGAAAACGCTTCTTGGAGCTATCGTCATCTGGGTTGAGGTCGGGATGGTATTTACGGGCAAGTCTTCTATATGCCTTTTTAACATCTGCTTTTGTGGCAGATTTGTCTAATTCTAAGGTTTTATAATAGTCTATAAATTCCATTGAAATTGAAATAAGTATCGGTTTGATTTATGAGATACTGAAATTACTAAAAATGAATCGTACAATGAGTTAAGTTTATGTAAAAACCAAATTTTGATATGAGAATTTAATAGGAGTTCTAATAACAGAGCAAATCCAAACATTGATTTATTTCGCCAAGGCGCGCTATTGATGCAGTTGGTTCAACAATTACTAAAGTACTTGTATTAGTTCTAAATTGGTAGTGAAAAACTAGTTAAAGTTTGTGTGTAACTAATTTCAGATGTACTTTTGCTCTTAAAATTTCACAAAAATAATCAAACCAATGGGTGGATTACTTAAATCTTCAGTAGCAAAAAAGTTTGCTATGGCCTTATCGGGACTTTTCTTAGTCCTATTTTTAGCTCAACACTTTACTATTAATTTAACTTCGGTAATTAGCCCCGATACTTTTAATGAGATCTCCCATTTTATGGGAACCAATTTCTTAGTGCAGGCAATCTTACAGCCAGTGCTTATTTTTGGTGTGGTGTTCCATTTTATAATGGGTTTTGTATTAGAAATTCAAAACAGAAACGCTAGAGCTAAAAATTATGTGCGTTATAACGGTAGCGCAAATTCTAGTTGGATGTCTAGAAACATGATCTATTCTGGAGCGGTAGTATTGGCCTTTTTAGGACTTCACTTCTACGATTTTTGGGTACCAGAATTGGTTCATAAATATGTTGAGTCTCACCCAGCAGATGCCACAAGGTATTATGGTGAGTTGGTAGCGAAATTTGTAAGCCCTGTAAGAACTGGTCTTTATGTAATTTCATTCGTATTTTTAATGTTACACTTACTTCACGGATTTTCTTCCTCTTTCCAATCTATGGGAATTAGAAATAAATATTCTGAAGGAATAAGAAAATTCACTGTTGGATATGCTATCATAATTCCATTAGGATTCATTTTCATAGCCTTGTTTCATTATATTAATAACCTTTAAAAGGTAAGATTTATGTCAATTTTAGATTCAAAGATACCAAAAGGGCCACTAGAAGATAAGTGGAGCAACTATAAGAATAATATTAATCTAGTAAACCCCGCCAATAAACGTAATATAGATATTATAGTTATTGGAACAGGTTTAGCAGGAGGTAGCGCAGCAGCTACTTTGGCAGAACTAGGATATAACGTAAAAACATTTTGCTATCAGGACTCTCCAAGACGTGCGCATTCTATTGCGGCTCAAGGTGGAATTAATGCAGCAAAGAATTATCAAGGAGACGGTGATTCTAATTTTAGATTGTTTTACGATACTGTAAAAGGAGGAGATTACCGTTCTAGAGAAGGAAACGTTTACCGTCTAGCGGAAGTTTCAGGAAATATTATAGATCAATGCGTTGCTCAGGGAGTACCATTTGCAAGGGAATATGGTGGAATGTTAGATAACCGTTCTTTTGGAGGGGTATTGGTTTCACGTACGTTCTATGCAAAAGGACAAACAGGACAACAGTTATTACTCGGGGCATATTCAGCAATGAATCGCCAGATAAACCGTGGAAAGATACAAGCTTTTAACCGTCATGAAATGATGGACGTAGTTCTAGTTGGTGGAAAAGCCAGAGGAATTATAGCTAGAGATATGGTAACAGGAGCAATAGAGCGTCATTCTGCTCATGCAGTTGTTCTGGCCTCAGGAGGATACGGTAACGTATTTTTCTTATCTACCAATGCAATGGGAAGTAATGTAATGGCAGCGTGGAGAGCACACCGTAGAGGTGCATATTTTGCAAATCCATGTTATACGCAAATTCACCCAACTTGTATTCCTGTTTCTGGAGATCATCAGTCTAAATTAACACTGATGTCTGAATCTCTTCGAAATGATGGTAGAATCTGGGTTCCGAAGAAATTAGAGGATGCAGAAGCGATTCGTACTGGTAAGAAAAAACCAACTGATCTTTCTGAAGATGAAAGGGATTATTACTTAGAAAGAAGATATCCTGCTTTTGGAAACCTAGTACCACGAGATGTAGCTTCTAGAGCTGCAAAAGAGCGTTGTGATGCTGGTTTTGGAGTAAATAAAACAGGAGAAGCTGTGTATTTAGATTTTGCTAGTGCAATTGAGCGCTACGGAAAAGAGAAAGCATTTACTTCTGGACATAAAAACCCTTCCAAAGAGGAAATATATAAATTAGGTAAAGACGTTGTTGAGTCTAAATATGGGAACTTATTCCAGATGTATGAGAAGATCGTAGATCAAAATCCATATAAAACTCCAATGATGATCTATCCTGCAGTTCACTATACTATGGGAGGACTTTGGGTAGATTATAACTTACAAACTACCATTCCTGGATGTTATGCAACAGGAGAAGCTAACTTCTCAGACCACGGTGCAAATAGACTTGGGGCTTCCGCTTTAATGCAAGGTTTAGCAGATGGATATTTTGTACTGCCTTATACTATTGGAGACTATCTTGCTCAAGATATTAGAACAGGAAAGATTCCAACAGATACATCAGAATTCGATTCTGCAGAAAAAGAGGTTACAGATAAGATCAATAAATTGATGAATGCTGGTGGACAACATTCCGTAGATTCCTACCATAAGAAATTAGGTAAGATCATGTGGAACAAATGTGGAATGTCTAGAAACGCTGTAGAGTTAAAAGAAGCTATTCATGAAATAGCTGAATTACGTGAGGATTTCTGGAAGAATGTAAAGGTTCCAGGTACTGCAGATACTAAGAATGCCGAATTAGAAAAAGCAGGTAGAGTTGCAGATTTCCTAGAACTAGGAGAACTTTTCGCAAAAGATGCTTTACATAGAGAAGAATCTTGTGGAGGGCATTTTAGAGAGGAATACCAAACTCCAGATGGGGAAGCGCTTAGAGACGACGAAAACTTTAAGTATGCAGCAGCATGGGAGTACACAGGGAAACCGAGTGAAGCAATTCTTCATAAAGAGGAATTGATATTCGAAAACATTGAATTGAAAACCAGAAGTTATAAATAGTACAGAGCTTAAAGTGTTGAGAAATTAAAACTCAATACCCAATACTCACTACTCAATACTTTAAAAGATTATGAAGCTTACATTAAAAATATGGCGTCAAGAAAATGCCACAGCTAAGGGTAAAATGGTAGATTATACCATTGACGGAATAGACGGAGATATGTCTTTTCTGGAAATGCTAGATGTGCTTAACGAGGAGTTGGTTAATAAAGGTGAGCAGCCAGTAGAATTTGATCACGATTGTCGTGAGGGAATTTGCGGTTCATGTTCATTACAGATCAACGGAGAACCACATGGTCCAGATAAGTTGATCACCACTTGCCAATTACACATGCGTACTTTTAAGGATGGAGACACTATCGTTATAGAGCCTTTTAGAGCAAAAGCATTTCCTGTAATAAAAGATCTTATTGTAGATCGTACCGCCTTCGATAGAATACAACAAGCATATGGATATATTTCTGTAAATACTTCTGGAAATACTATAGATGCAAATACAATTCCTATTAAAAAGGAAAATGCAGACGATTCGTTTAACGCAGCAACCTGTATTGGTTGTGGTGCTTGTGTAGCTGCATGTAAGAATGCAAGTGCTATGTTATTCACTTCAGCAAAGGTTAGTCAATTCGCATTGCTTCCTCAAGGAGAAGTTGAAGCAGATAGACGTGTTTTAGCGATGGTAGAACAAATGGACAAGGAAGGATTTGGAAATTGTTCTAATACTGGAGCTTGTGAGATAGAATGTCCTAAAGGAATTTCTTTAGAGAACATTGCAAGAATGAACAGAGAATATTTAAAAGCAAGTGTGAAGTAAATTCATATTTGATACATAATAAAAAAATCCCGAAGTTCTGCTTCGGGTTTTTTTTTATAATCTATTTTGAGATCGTTTCATTCGTACATTTATAAAGCTTCTAACAACTTCAGTTGTAATTCCAAATGCAATATGGGCAAATAATTCATTTGCCTGCATTTTTATAGGAATATCAGTTGGTTTAGATTCTAATCCAACAAGAGGAAGAGATGTTTCATGTGTAGAAACCCAAGTAGTGGCTCCAAAAATAACTCCATCCGCGATATTCATAGCATCCTTATCTTTTTTACCATAACCGTAGGCCGCAGCGATACTTGCTCCAAATGGAAAGTTCACCAGTTGTTCTGCTAAAGCCTCGTTTTCTACACTTATAGGTGTTCCTGTGATCTTTGTAGAGAGATCATCCACTATTTTTAATTGAGCAGATTTTTGCTCTATCTTTCTAACTGGTAAAAAATGTTCTATCAAAGATTTAACCGCGGTTCCAGCTAGACCTCCAACAAATCCAGAAATTAAACCTCTGGAGGTATTAGACAGATAAGAGTCTTTTTGTAAAAAAGTATCTAGGTTCATAAGTGTTTCAGTTTGATGATAAAGCTATTTATATTCTCTTTTTCTTACAAGCTTTTAACACGTATTTAATAACGATCATTTTATTTTTTATAATTTTACTAGACATGAAAAATTTAAATATAGCCCTTATTCAAGCCGATTTATATTGGGAAAATTCCAATCAGAATTTGGAGCATTTTGCAGAAAAAATAGCTAAAATAAATTCGAAAGTTGATTTATTTATTCTTCCAGAAATGTTTAGCACTGGTTTTTCCATGAATGCTGAAAAGTTAGCTGAACCTCCAAATGGTCTTACTTTAAAATGGATGCAACGAATAGCAAACGAAAAGAGTGCAGCAATTACAGGTAGTGTTATTATTGAAGAAGATGGGAAGTATTTTAATAGACTCTATTTTGTTTTTCCAGATTCTACATATAAGGTATACGATAAACATCACACTTTTACTTTAGCTAAGGAAAACGAAACCTATACGGCTGGGAAAGAGCGTTTAATCGTTGAGTATAAAGGCTGGAAGATCTGTCCGCTAATATGTTATGATCTTCGATTTCCTGTATGGGCTAGGAATACTGTGGACTACGATCTTTTGATCTATGTAGCCAATTGGCCAAAAACTAGAATTCAAGCTTGGGATATACTTTTGCAAGCTAGAGCTATAGAGAATATGACTTATTGTGCTGGAGTTAATAGAACTGGCTTGGATGGCAATAATTATGAATATACTGGCCACTCTGCAGTTTATGATAGCTTGGGTCAAGCTATGTTCGATCATGAGTTAGAAACAGAATTCACGAAAGTAATAAGCTTAGATAAGGATCATTTAACTGAGTCTCGTGATAAATTAAAGTTTTTACAGGATAGGGATAAATTTACTTTAGATTAAAAGATTGGTTGATGTCCCAATTTGGTCTTACTTCTAACAATTCTGGAAAATAAATGATCTCTTCGGCATTAGTTTTCTTTAAATAGTTTCCAGTATCCCATTGGCCATTTGCATTAGAATCATAGATCACTCGAATAAGATATTGCCCTGGAGAAACTAATTCGAATGCGATGTTACTTTGATCTTCAGATTTTTTCTCAGCTTTAATCACCCCTTTTTCATCTGTTAATTGAACGATGATTGGGTAACTCTGAACATTCTGTAAACTCAAGCGAACATTCCCATAATCTGACAGTGTTTTTGTTTTCAATGTTTTTGAGATCGTATCGTTTTTCGAATCAAAAAAATCTAAGATCGCTCCAGGAAGTATTTTTATGAGATAAGTTTCATTTTCATTTTTTGGAAACTTGACGTGAACAGAATTCTCCAAATTCTTTAATTCTATAGTAAAAGCAACTTCGAGAGAATCCTTATCTAGTATCTTAATTAGAGAATCGTCTGTAGCTATTAATGGGGTATTTGCTTTAATTACAAAATCTTTATTGAATTCCAACGTTCCTGATGGTTCTGTAGAGATCATTAAAGAATCTGCTTTCATTTCAGAAATCCTCGCGATTAAACTCACCGTATCTTTTTGAGAATTGAAGTTAAATCTTAAACTATCCGTTTCTACAAAGGGTTTGTACCATAAGTATAAACTGTCTTTATCTATCACTTTAGTAAATCGATAATCAAATCCTGATGGAACCGTGTTTATAGGTTCTATTGAGAGACTGTCTAGATTTGCTTTTCCTTTATAACCAACTAATATTTTTTGTTTAGCTACTTGTTTAGGTCGTTCTGGTTTAAATGCATTGTTTTCTTTAAACAGTTGTAAATTATAAGAAGTGTCTGATGGCACAGAAATAGTTTCTTTTAAAAATGCTATTTTTTCCTTACCAGGATTGTATTTATAGTCATTATTTAGATCTCTAACAGCTACTAAATGATAAGTGCCTTCTTTAATATTGGTAAGTTCAAAACTTCTAAGACTATCTAATGTATTGGTAATATATCTAGGCGGGGTATTGTAAACTATAGAATCATTGTAAGTTGCGTCTGCATCATATAACATTACAGAAATAAAAGGATCTGCTTCTTTAAGTAGTGCATCAGAAACCGTTCCCGAAACCGACAAAGAATCTATATAATCTCCTGTAGAGAATACATATTTAAAGTATGGCAAAGTGTTACCTTCATTATTATCTACAACGCTATTTCCAAAATTAATAGCGTAGGTAGTGTTTTTCCTAAGCGTATCCTTTATCCTAATTCTAATATACTTACTTGGAGAACCCAGAGGTGTGATCTCTGGTTTATTCGCCATTGGAGGGGAGATAATGATCTGTTTTTGCGCATCGTCTAATTTAATATATTCATTAAAATAGATTCTGATCTCATCTTTATTGAAATTGGTTGAATAATTTTCAGGTGTTGCTCTTAAGAATTTTGGAGGTTCAACATCTAAATCCCCGCCTTGTGGAGTTCCTTTTTTTGCACATTGTATAAATGTGAGTGTAAGAAGCAGCAGTATTAATCCTGAAAAATATTTTTTCATTTAAACTGAAATTTTAAACAAAGAAACAATTATTTTTTGTTTTAATCATGCTGTAAAAGCCATAGTAGCGATGCTAATCTTTACATTTTCGGCTTCCAAGAGAACATCTGCGCAAGCTTCCAAAGTGGCGCCAGTAGTAATTAGATCGTCCACAAGTAAAATGTGTTTATTTTTAATTTTTTCTGAATTAACCAGTACAAAACTTTCTTCAATATTTCCCCATCTGGCAAACCTGGTTTTAAGAGTTTGGGTATTAGAGAAAGAAGTTTTTAATAGCACATCATCTTCATAATCTATTTTTAATGCTGAAGCGATCTCTTTTCCGAATTTTTCCACCTGATTAAAACCTCTCGCTTTAAGTTTCTTTTTATGTAGCGGCACAGGAATTACAAGATCTATATTTTTAAATGAATCTGATTTTACTATTTCTGCTCCTGTCCAAGCACCTAAATAAGCACCAATTTCTTGATGCCCTCTATATTTTAATCGATGTATTAGTTTCTGAACGCTACCTTTTTTCTTGAATGCTAAAAGGGAAGTAGCATTTTCTATAGGTACTCGTCCATAAAATACTTTTAATACAGGATTATCGTTATCTAAATGGAAATTGGTAATAGGAAGTTCATTTACGCATCTGGTGCACAGAATATTTTGATTCTTATGCAATTCAGTATCGCATATTTGGCAAATATTAGGATAAAATATATTGATTAAATCTTGAAACATTAGTTAATGTATTGTAATTTCGCTAATTAAACCATTAATTTACAAACTAAATCACATTTATGATGACCGAAACAAAAAGTAATACGGCCCTTAAGATTTTAACGGGAATTTTGGCCGTTGCCCTAGTGGCGCTAGGTATTTATACGGTTAAATTTTATAACGAAGAAAAAGAGAATAAGGCGATACTTCAAAAGGAAAAAACTGTTATTGAAGATGAGCTGAATGATCTTATCGTAAAATATGATGAAGCTATTGCAACCAACGAAGTAATGGACCAGGATATGGTAAATGCAAGAGAGCGTATTTCTAGATTGTTAGATTCTGTAAAAGATTCTGAAGCAAATCTTGTGTTGATCTCTAGATATAGACGAGAGATCGGAGCTTTAAAGAGTGAAAAAGATAGGTTATTTAGAGTGGTAGATAGTTTAAGTAATCAAACTCGAATGATGGCAATGACTATAGATAGTACTAATACAGTATTGGCTCAAAAAGTTCGTTTATCAGATTCATTACAAGTTAATAACCAAAGCCTTTCTACTAAAGTAGATAAAGCCTCACAATTAAAGATTACTTCTCTTAAAGGTGAAGGAGTAATAGTGAGGAATAGCGGGAAATTAGTAGAGAATGATAAGACACGTAGAATAGATCAAATAAGAACCTGTTTCACAATTAGTTCTAACGATCTTGCTCCTTCTGGAGAAAAAACCATGTATGTACAGGTTTATAATCCAGATAATGAGTTGGTAGGAGATCAAATTGCTGTAAAACATGAAGGTGGAGTAATGATGTATAGTGCAACTTCTACAGTTTTTTACGAAAAGGAAGAATTGGATGTATGTATACTTTCAAAAACTCAAGGAGATAAATTAATAGATGGTTCATATAAGGTTTATGTTTACGAAGGTGCTCAGCTAATTGGTACTTCATCTTTCAACCTTAATTAATAAAATAACAAATTATATAAACCGCCTTGAGATTAATCAAGGCGGTTTTTTTATTTTTGCGCTATGGCAAAACAAGAAGATTTATTTAAAAACGTGGTTTCCCATGCTAAAGAGTATGGATATATTTTCGCGTCTAGTGAAATATACGATGGTTTAAGTGCTGTTTATGACTATGGTCAGAATGGAGCTGAACTAAAAAAGAACATTAAAGATTACTGGTGGAAAAGTATGGTGCAACTGCATCAGAATATAGTTGGAATAGACTCTGCCATCTTAATGCACCCAAAAACTTGGAAAGCTTCTGGTCACGTAGATGCATTTACAGATCCTTTAATAGACAATAAGGACTCTAAAAAAAGATATCGTGCAGATGTTTTGGTAGAAGATTATGCCGAAAAATTGAACATTAAAGCATTAAAAGAAATTACTAAAGCTAAAAAACGTTTTGGCGAGGCTTTTAATGAAGAAGAGTTTGTTACTACCAATCCTAGGGTTGTTGGATATTTGGCAGATAGAAAAAGAATTCTTGAGCGTTTAGCTAAATCTTTGACCGATGAAGATTTGGATGATGTAAAGGCTTTAATTGAAGAATTAGAGATCGCAGATCCAGATACGGGTTCCCGAAACTGGACAGAAGTGCGTCAGTTCAATTTGATGTTTGGAACCAAAATGGGAGCTTCAGCAGAAACTTCTACAGACCTTTACCTAAGGCCAGAAACAGCTCAAGGGATCTTCGTGAATTTTGCTAATGTTCAGAAAACGGGAAGAATGAAAATTCCATTTGGGATCGCTCAAATAGGAAAAGCTTTCAGAAATGAAATTGTTGCAAGACAATTTATCTTTAGAATGCGAGAATTCGAACAAATGGAAATGCAATTTTTTGTACGTCCAGGAGATGAGATGAAATGGTATGAGCACTGGAAAGAGCAGCGTATTAAATGGCATTATTCCTTGAATTTAGGACAAGAAAATTATAGGTTTCACGATCACGAAAAATTAGCGCATTATGCTAATGCGGCAGCAGATATTGAATTCGATTTCCCATTTGGATTTAAGGAATTGGAAGGAATTCATTCTAGAACAGATTTCGATCTTAAAGCACATGAAGAATTTTCGGGTAAAAAACTTAGATTTTTCGATCCGGAATTAAATGAGAATTATGTGCCTTATGTAATAGAAACATCTATAGGTTTAGATAGAATGTTCCTATCTGTGCTTTCTTCATCATTAAAAGAAGAAACTTTAGAAGATGGTTCTACAAGAACGGTATTAAAATTACCAGCAATTTTAGCGCCTACCAAAGCTGCTATTTTACCACTTGTTAAAAAAGACGGTTTACCAGAGATGGCTCAAAAAATAATAGATGACCTTAAATGGGATTTTAAAGTTCAATATGACGAGAAAGATGCTATTGGAAGAAGATATAGAAGACAAGATGCTGCTGGAACGCCTCTATGTATTACTGTAGATCATGATTCTTTAGAAGATAATTCTGTAACTGTAAGATACAGAGATACTATGGAACAAAAACGTGTTGCGATCTCAGAATTACCTAAACTAATAAATGCTGAGGTAGATTTTAAGCACTGGATGAAAGATTAGTGAATTTTACACGTTTATATTTTATAAATAAAAGAGGCAATTAATATATTAATTGCCTCTTTTATTTATTTTATTTTTATAAATGACTATTTTTAATGTTAGAAATAACAAGAAGCTTTCCTGGAACCATAATATGATTAAAACTATACAATATTTCACTTTTTTCATTCTTCTATTTTCACTGCAAGTTTCAGCGCAAAAAAGAGAAACATCTGGGCCGGTTTATATAGATTCTGCCACGGCAATTCCAGTATCTGCAGTGTCTGCTAGAAAAATGAAGGCACCTTCAACCCAATATAAATTGGTGAATCCAAGAAATAGAGGAATTAATACAGTAGTTCCTGGTAAAGGCTTACCAAAAACGCAAGATGCTGCGCTTCAATCTAAAATGGGAAAATTGCCTGCCAAAACTCCAATTTTATCTTTTGATGCTGCGATAACAAGAGCTACACCCACAGACCCTACGGGAGCTGCAGGACCAAATCATTATGTGAATGGTTATAATTCTGCATTCTCTATATTCGATAAAAACGGAAATCAAATTGTTCCTCCAGCAGCACTTTCAAGCATTGGCGGAGAATTTACCAATGAAAATTTAGGAGATCCAATAATTGTTTATGATGAATTTGCAGATCGATTTTTGATCACTCAATTTAGCGATACACCAGAAAGTTTTTTAGTTGCAGTTTCACAAACATCAGACCCCGTGAATGGAGGTTGGGATACTTACAGATTTCCTACAAATGGGGCTTTGCCAGATTATCCAAAAATTTCGGTTTGGAGTGATGGATATTATGTAACTACTAATAAAAATTCGAATTCAGCCAGTACTAGTCAAGTGGTTTATGTTTTTGAACGCGATAAAATGTTAATTGGAGAAAGCGCTAAAGTAGTATCCTTCCCACTGCCAGGCGTAAGAACGAATGGTTTTTATAGCCCTGCTGGATTTCATGCTATGGGTGGGGAAATGCCGCCTAGAGGAAATTCACCAATTATTTTTTTACAAGATGATGCCTGGGCTGGTGTTTCTGAAGATCATTTAAAACTTTGGAATATTAATATAGATTGGAATACTCCAGAAAATTCTACAATTGCTGAATCTCAGGAACTAGGTACTAATAATGGAGTATCTCCATTTATAGCCACTTTTGATGGCGGTGCATTTTCTAATCTCGCGCAGCCTGGAAATGCTCCAGATTTGGATGTTTTGCAGGCTACGATGATGTACATGACTCAGTATAGACGATTTCCAACGTATAATACGGCAGTTATGAATTTTGCTGTAGACATAGATGCCACCGCAGCGGAACATGCAGGGATTCGTTGGTATGAACTTAGGCAACCTTCTGAAGGCGGTCCATGGTCGGTATATCAAGAAGGAACATATGCACCAGATAAAAGCGATAGATATTCTGGAAGTATTGGAATGGATAAAAACGGAAACATAGGTTTAGGTTTTACTGTTTTAGACGATAGTCCGGAAACACCTATTTATCCTTCTATTAGATATACAGGTAGATTTAACAACGACCCTAAAGGTGAAATGACCGTTAAGGAAGAGGTTATAATAAATGGGATTAGTGCCGATCCTTCCTCTAGATATGGAGATTATGCTCACTTAACAGTAGATCCTGCAGATGATCTAACTTTTTGGCATAATGGAGAATATTTTGATGGTCCAGATAGAAAGAACAGAGTGGGAGTTTTTAAACTTGCTCCAGATTTCACAAACGACGTGGGTATTATAGCTTTAGTAACGCCTACCAATGCTACTTTAACTTCCTCGGAAGTAGTAACTGTGACTATTAGAAATTTCGGAATTAGCTCACAAACAAATATTCCCGTTAGTTATTCAGTAGATGGAGGAACTGTTATAACGGAAACTTTTACAGGTACTATTCCTGGAACTAGCTCTGTAGATTTTACATTCTCTACAAATGCTAACCTTGGTACTATTGGTCAAAACTATACGTTTGTGGCTTCTACAAATTTAGATATAGATGAGAATGAAAATAATGATTCTCTTACTATAGAAGTAAAGAATCTATTTGCGAAGGATGTTGGTATCACTTCCATAGACTCTCCAAGAACAGGGCTCAATTTATCGGCTTCAGAACCGGTTACCGTTACAATTGAGAATTTTGGGGGAGAACCACAATCTAATATTCCTGTAGCTTATAGAATTGGAAATAACCGTAAAATTAATGAGGTGTTTCCTGAAACTATACCAGTTGGAGAAAATGCCGTTTATACTTTTTCTCAAACAGCCAACCTCTCTACTTCTGGTAGATATCTAATGTTCGCAGAAACTAGGTTAGAGGGAGATCAAGACAACACCAACGATTCTAAAACAAAATCTGTTGCAAATTTAAATTGCATTCCTGTCGGTTCCGACTGTGCTAGTTTTGGAGACGGGATTTCCTATTTTCAGCTTGGTGATATTTTAAATGAGCGTATTCCATGTACAAATGGCTATGCAGATTTTATAGGTTTCTCTACCGATCTAGATCGCTCAACCGGTACCTATACGGTTACAGTAAAAACACTTTTTGATAATCCGCAAGACGAAAAATTTTCTATGTGGATAGATCTAAACGATAATGGGGCTTTCGATGATTCTGAAATTTTGATCTCGGCCCAGAATCTTGCAGCTGCTAATACTGCTTTTTCATTCGATTTTACATTACCAAAGGATGCTCCTTTGGGACAGCATTTATTAAGAGTTCGCGCAGGTGATACTTCTTTTGGAGGAGATTTAAACAATCCTTGTAGCGTGATGGACTTTGGTACTACTCACGATTATACAGTAAGAATTACAGATTCTGATTTAAATATCGATGATTTTCTTCTGAATGAAGCAAGTCTTGAGATCATTGAACAAAATCCGGAAGCAAAAGATGGTGTTTACAGAGTATTCCTAGAAACTCAATTTAACCAACCATTACGGATTACAATTCATAATTTATTAGGTCAGAAATTGATCGAAAATCAAGTTGATAACACAAATGGGCAAGGATATTTATATGAAATAGATATGTCTTACGCAGCAAGTGGTGTTTATCTATTAAGAATTGGAACTCGGGATGTTGGTATTGTAAAACGATTTCTGGTTAAATAATTCAACAGCTATTCTAGTTTAAAATCACATTAATTCTATCTTCAAAATAATTGAGAGTATTTGCTATTCCTACTTTTTGAGAAATTTTAAAATTCATGAAAATAATATCCTATAACGTTAACGGAATTCGAGCAGCAATTAGAAAGGGATTTATAGAATGGCTTTCTGCCGCGAACCCCGATGTTGTTTGTCTACAAGAAATTAAAGCCTCCCCAGATCAATTGGATCTAAGTGTTTTTGAAAATGCTGGTTATAAATATAATTATTGGTATCCAGCACAAAAGAAAGGATATAGCGGTGTTGCGATTTTGAGTAAGCATAAACCAAAGCATGTAGAATATGGTACAGGAATAGATTATATGGATTTTGAAGGAAGAAACATCCGAGCAGATTTTGATGGATTTTCTGTAATGAGTTTATACCTGCCTTCAGGAACTAATATTAATAGATTGGAGTTCAAACTTCAATTCATGGCCGGTTTTCAAGAATATATAGATAATTTAAAAACGCAAATCCCAAATTTAATTATTTGTGGAGATTATAATATTTGCCATGAAGCTATAGACATACATGATCCTGTGAGGTTAAAAAATACTTCAGGATTTTTACCTGTAGAAAGAGAATGGATAGATGGATTTATGCAAAGTGGTTTTATAGATTCTTTCAGGCATTTTAATAAAGAAGCAGTAGATCAATATAGTTGGTGGAGTTATAGGGCTAATGCTAGGGAAAATAATAAAGGTTGGCGCATAGATTATAATTTGGTATCAAAGCCTATGGAAGAGAAGCTTAAACGTGCTGTGATACTTCCAGATGCAATGCATAGCGATCATTGTCCTGTATTATTAGAAATTGAATCTATTTACGCAAACTAAAATTCCTGAATCTTCTTCAATTAAACTTTAAACTTTTATAATGAAATATACGAGCCTCCCAAATTCCAATATTAAAGTCAGCAAAATATGTTTAGGCTCCATGACTTGGGGTGAACAGAACACCGAAAAAGAAGGTCATGAGCAAATAGATTATGCTTTGGAGCAGGGTGTAAATTTCATAGATACTGCAGAGATGTACTCCACTCCTGCAAATAAAGACACTCAGGGAAGTACAGAGAGGATCATTGGGACTTGGTTTAAGAATTCAGGAAGAAGGGAAGATGTAGTACTCGCAACAAAAATAGCTGGTCCAGGGAAAGCAGTGGCTCATATAAGGCCTAATCTAGGTTTTTCTAAGGCTGCGATGAATGATGCACTTTCTAAAAGTTTGAAGCGATTACAGACAGATTATATAGATCTTTATCAATTACACTGGCCAGAACGAAATTCTAATTTTTTCGGAAAAAGAGGATTTGTAAATGATCCAACTGAAGAATGGGAAGATAATTTTAAAGAGATCCTCTTCAATTTAAACGAGTTTGTGAGAGATGGTAAAATCAGAAAGATCGGACTCTCCAATGAATCTCCTTATGGAGTGATGCGATGCTTGGAAGAAGCGAGAAATGGTGCGCCAAAAATAAGCACAGTTCAAAACCCTTATAGTTTACTTAATAGGAAAGATGAAATAGGTTTAACTGAAATTTATCATCGGGAAGATGTTGGTTTATTTCCTTATTCCCCTTTAGGAATGGGTTCACTTAGCGGGAAATATTTAAAGGATAAAAATGCAAAAGGAAGATTAACCTTATTCCCTCAGTACAGTAGATATGGAAATGCCCAGGCAATAAAAGCTATCGAAAGATATGTGAAGATAGCAACAGATCATCAACTAAAACCAGCACAAATGGCCTTAGCTTTTGTAAATATGCAGCCGTTTGTTACCAGTAATATTATTGGGGCAACTACTTTAGATCAATTAAAAGAAAATATTGGGAGTATAGATATAGAACTTTCAGAAAAAATAATTCAGGAAATAAATGAGGTGCACGAACAAATTCCCAATCCTGCTCCCTAATTTATTGGACTAGCCAGAGAAGAATGAAGAAAAGATGAATTCTTAGAACTTGAGGTTTTAATATGAAACCATTCTTCGGTTTTTCCTAAAATATTTACTGTATCACCTGCGGAAAGTTTTTGAATAATTTTTGAATTTTTCAATGAACTGGAGTTGCGCAAATTTGCGACGTTATTAACCACTGCCAATTGGGCCTTGGGATAAAATGAACTTTCTACAGGAACCTTATATTCATTTTGCTTTATAAAATGGTAAGGATTAATTGCACCATTATAACCTTGATAAATACCGAAATGTAAATGCGGTGCAGTGGTTCTAGCATTTCCAGTATTTCCGACATAACCAAGTGTGTCTCCAGCCTTAACCTGATAATTTATTATTGGCGCTATACTATCTAAATGTGCATAATATAAAGATTGACCTCTTTTGGTATCTCGCAACCAAACTTGTTTTCCTCCCAAACCTTTCTCGCCGCTAGAAGTGATCCTTCCATCCACACTTGCAATTACCGGTGTCCCGCGTTTGGCAAAAATATCAATTCCTTCATGTGATCTTTTTCCTCCATCTCGTTGAGCACCCCAAAAACTTTGGGCATCCCTATTCTTGCCGCCGGAAACTGGGAAAAGATATACTGGAGACCTATTTATTTCAATATTAAAAAATGAACCAGCTTCAATTTCCGGCTGAATAACAATTTTATAAGAATTGTCTTCTTCAACTTCCAATTGCATAAACTGTTCTCCAAACTCTGAAGCTTTAATATTTTTAAAAATTGAGTCCTCCTTCGAGTAAACATCTATAAACGTAAGAGATGAGGTAGAATCTTGCTTAATTTTTATGGAAAGTAAATCTCCCCTATGTAGGTCCATTAGATAAGAATAAACTGAAAAACTTTTCGGGAAAAACTTGCCAGATTCACGGTAGGGCAAATTAATAAAAACACTGTTATTCTCTATTGCTTTAATTTTTTCTATCTCCCAGATTTTATATAAATCATCATTTATATTTAACTCTCTTTTATAGAACTCTTGGGCAGATGGCTTATTTATTAAATCTTTGGCTTTATTAATTTCAGAACAGCCTTCTAAAATAAGAATTAGTAAAAGAAGCCAAAAAAATCTACTATGCATTATATCAATTTTTCGAACTTTGAAGAGCAGTAATTATGCCATGTTATTCAAATAAATAGCTAACCACATCTTCAATTTTCGCTACTTTTTGGATTTTAATAGCATAGTTTGCTTTAGGAAGTTTAGTTTGAGTAGAGATCATAATACTGGAAAAACCTAGTTTTTCTGCTTCCAAGATACGTTGTTCTGCTCTTGGCACCGGTCTTATTTCGCCCGCCAATCCAATTTCAGCAGCAAAGCAAATATCTTTAGGAATGGCAATATCTTCATTAGATGAGAGTATAGCTGCAATAACTGCAAGATCTATCGCAGGATCGTCTACACTAATTCCTCCGGTAACATTGAGGAAAACATCTTTTGCTCCTAATCTAAATCCAGCACGTTTTTCCAACACCGCAAGAAGCATATTTAATCGTTTAGAATTGTAACCCGTAGTAGAACGCTGAGGGGTTCCATATACCGCAGAGCTTACTAATGCTTGTATTTCGATCATTAAAGGGCGCATGCCTTCTAAAGTGGCAGAAATTGCCGTTCCACTTAAGCCTTCATCATTTTTAGAGATCAAAATTTCTGAGGGATTGGAGACTTCCCTCAATCCGCTACCCAACATTTCATAGATCCCTAATTCATGAGTAGATCCAAATCTATTTTTATTGGCTCTTAAAATTCTATAGACATGGTTTCTGTCGCCTTCAAACTGTAAAACAGTATCTACCATGTGTTCCAATACTTTTGGGCCAGCAATGCTTCCTTCTTTGGTTATATGTCCAATTAAAATTACAGGCACTCCAGTTTCTTTGGCAAATTTTATTAGTTCTGCAGTACATTCCCGAACTTGAGATATGCTACCCGGTGAACTTTCTATATAATCGCTATGAAGGGTCTGGATAGAATCTACAATTACTATTTCCGGTTGTAAAGCCTCAATTTGCTTAAATATATTCTGGGTTTTGGTTTCTGTGAGAATATAACAATTAGCAGGATTGGGGTTAATTCGTTCTGCACGCATTTTAATTTGCTGCTGACTTTCTTCTCCCGAAACATATAAAGTCTTATGGCTTAAATGAAGGGAGATCTGTAGTAACAAAGTACTTTTCCCAATACCTGGTTCTCCTCCTAATAAAGTAAGAGATCCGGGAACAATTCCTCCACCTAGAACCCTATTCAATTCAGCATTATTGGTATCTAATCTTATTTCTGAAGAAACTTCGATCTCTGCGATTTTTAAAGGTTTAGAAACCTTTTTAGCTTCCCTAACAGTTGGAGATTTCCAGTCTATTTTATCTGGAGTTTGAATTACTTCTTCTACCAGTGTATTCCACTCTTTACAGGCAGAACATTGTCCCTGCCATTTAGAATGTTGAGTGCCACAATTCTGACAATAAAATGTGGTTTTTACCTTTGCCATAATTCAATTGAAATGAAAATTTGATCTTTGCTTAGAAGCGGTTAATATCCGAAATCTTGCTTGATTTTGTCTGCTTTATCAAGCATAAAATCTGTTGTTAAAAAAGAAATAGGTTCTTGTCCATAGCCTTTTTGATAACTCCGCATGGCTTTCTTGGGGCTTCCCGTTTCTTCCTCAAATCGAGCTTCAAAATAAGTAGCTAGCATAGTTTTAGGATAATGCTTTTCTGCAAGTTTGGAGAGATCATGTAATTCTTCCCATTTTTCAGTTTTTTCTATGGCATTATAAACTGCCATAAAATCGTTTAGTCTAATTTGTTTATTAACATGAAATAAGGTCTGGATAGTCTCATATTTTTCAACTAAGTAGTCATAAGAAGAAACGGAAGTTTGTAGAAGGGTTCTATTATAATCGAAAATAGAAATAGGTCCGTATACCTCGAAGATTTGTTCTATAGCTTTTGGAATGGCATTTCCAGCTAAGGTATAATGAGAACCTTTTGGGAAATTATCGAAATTATATTTTAGATTTTTATTTTCTATAATTTTTAACTGGTTGTCGAAACTCAAAATATCCTCTTTTAACGATGGGATATCCTCTTCAGCAGTGGCAAGGTAATACCAGATCTTACTTTCAGATTTTGTTAAGGCTGCTGCAACTCTATTCGCCATTTCTGGTGCTAGATCGGGGCTTATATTAATATATCCTTGAAAAAGAGGGTTTTCTTTAAGCAAATAATAATTAATGAAATTAGAGGTGTAGTCATGTCCCATTATAACTCGAAACGGAGCTGTCCGGTATTGAGAGTCTAAATAGGTCATTAATTCCATACCTATAAATTCAAAAAATTTCGCGCCATTTTCTGAAGGGAGAAATCGTTCGCTGTCATAAAACGCATCTGAATCTCTAGTATCGCTTTGATTAATTCCTACAACAATCATCTCAGGAATATCTTCCCAATATGAATAGAAATCTACATTTCCGGCAACTGGTTCGAATAAATAGTCACCATCTAAAACTATGAGTACGGGATAAGATTTTTCCTTATTTTTCTCGTAATTTCTAGGGAGTTGAATTTTTAATTCTCTTTCTTCGCCTAGTTTTAAAGAGGTTAAGGATTTGTAAACAGTTTGTGCTGTAAATAGGTTAGGGGCAATTAACAGACAAATTAAAAGTAGTTTTTTGTGCATACATTAAGTTTAAATTGTCAGCCACAATATAGGATTTTATTTTTTACGGTTATAAATGGGAAGAAATAAGAAAGATAATCCTCCTACAATTATAATAAGTAAAGTTTGTGTTCCCCAGGTGATCCAACCAAAAGCTTCTCCCCCTTGTTTGCTAATTCCAAAAAGCATGAGACTTGCTCCAATTGCTATGGGATATACTCCAATTCCACCATTGGTGGCAGAAATTGCAAAGGAACCCACTACAAAAGCTAATAATACTACTCCAAAGGAAAGGTTTGAAGTTTCAGGCACTGTAAATATTAGGGCATAGAACATGCAAATGTACATGAGCCAAATGAAAAGTGTATGAAATATAAAGGCTCCTTTTTGCTTCATTTTAAGGATGCTTCGCATTCCTTCTAGGAGACCTTTAGCGAATTTTTTAATTTTTTTGAAGATCTTAATTTTAGAATTTCTAATCAACTTTAAAACAAAGACCCCAATGGCTAAAAGGCCTAAGAGAATAGCAATCGTGAAAAACGGATTGATGTTGTTGTCTTCAAAATACGCAAGTAAATTTTCTGTTTGGAGGATCATTGCAGCTGCTATTACCAGTAATAGCATCATGAAATCGGCAATCCTTTCAGAAATAATTGTTCCAAAAGCTTTTTCAAAAGGCACATTTTCATAACTAGAAATAGTGACTCCTCTTAGTACTTCCCCAGATCTTGGAATCCCAAAATTTGCAAGGTAAGCAACCATAACCGCCATAAAACTGTTTGCGAATTTTGGCTTATAGCCTAATGGTTCGAGCAGAAATTTCCATCTATACGCTCTTGAAAGATGCGATAATAAGCCACATATCAAGGAGATCATTATAAAAATTGGGTTCGCCGATTTAATATTATCTAAAAGCTCTTCCCTTTCTACAGGAGTGGAATTTCTAATTGAAAACCAGATCAAAAAAACTCCCAGCAAAAGCGGGAGTATGATCTTTAAAATTTTGATGGTGGTTTTCTTCAAGAATTAATTTAAAAGATTGTTTTCTTCATTAGGGAAAACCAAGGCGGGCTTAAAAGATTTAGCTTCCTCTAACTCCATAATGGCATATGTAATAAGAATAAGTATATCTCCTTTTGCAACTCTTCTCGCTGCGGCACCGTTAAGAGTTATCTCTCCAGAATTCCTAGGACCAGGGATTGCGTAAGTTTCTATACGCTCTCCATTATTATTATTTACAATTTGAACTTTTTCGCCTTCAATAATGTTAGCAGCATCCATAAGATCTTGATCTATGGTAATACTCCCAATATAATTAAGATCGGCGCCCGTGCATTTTACGCGATGGATTTTAGATTTTACTACGTGAATCAACATATAATTTATTTAATAATTTAAGGCTATATTATCTATAAGCCTAATGTCTTCCGAATATACCGCGATAAAGGCGCGAACTTTTTGATTGATAATTTTATTTGATATTGGCTTTAAAGTCTCACTATCTGCAATTTCAAAATATTCTAATTTAAAATATGGGTTAGCTTTAAATTCATTTTCTACCCAATTTGTTATCTGATTTACACTTTCTATGCCAAATTTATTTTTAGCTTTTAAAAGCGTTTCATGAATAAAAGAAGCTTTATTTCGAATTTCTGTACTTAGTCGTTCATTTCTAGAGCTCCTTGCTAAACCGTTGCTTTCCCGATATATAGGGCAACCAATTACTTCTACGGGAAGATCGTGATGCTGAACAAGTTTTTTAATTATTTGTAGTTGTTGATAATCCTTTTCGCCAAAAAAAGCCTTGTCGGGCTTTACAATTTCAAAAAGCTTTTTCACTACCGTTCCAACTCCGTCAAAATGTCCGTTTCTATATTTTCCTTCCATTTCATATTCCAAACCGTCAAATTGAAAATGTTCAGAAATCACTTTATCATTGTAAAGCTCGGCAGCAGTTGGAGTGAAAATAATTAGATTTAGGTTCAATTCTGCTAATTTTTGAGTGTCAGAATCTAGAGTTCGAGGGTAATTATCGAGATCTTCAGCGTTATCGAACTGGGTAGGATTAATAAAAACACTCACTACAACCACATCGCAAACGGCAGCTGCTTGTCTAACTAAAGACAAGTGCCCATCATGCAATGCGCCCATTGTAGGCACGAAGCCGACGCTGGAATCTTCAAATTTTAATTTAGAAATAACCTCTGTTAAGGTCGCTTTCTCTTTAATAATCTGCATTTTATTATAAAATTAACAGCGTGCAAACTTAATATATTACTGGCAAACTGCATAAAATTTCGTAATTTTGCGTGTTTTTTATTCGCAAAAGCAAAATATTTATGAAAGATAAGAGGATATTATACGTATCATCTGAAGTTATACCTTACTTGCCCGAAACCGATATATCATCTATGTCTTTTGAAGCTGCTAGAATGGTAAATGGTTTAGGAGGTCAAATCAGGATTTTTATGCCACGTTATGGCAACATCAACGAGAGAAGGCATCAGTTGCATGAAGTGATTAGATTGTCTGGGATGAATTTGGTGATTGATGATTTGGATATGCCATTGATTATTAAAGTTGCATCTATTCCAAAAGAGAGAATGCAGGTTTATTTTATAGATAACGAGGATTATTTCAAAAGAAAAGCAACACTTACAGATGAGGAAGGGAATTTATTTCCAGACAATGATGAGCGAGCAATTTTCTTTGCAAAAGGAGTTATAGAAACAGTTAAGAAATTAAACTGGTCTCCAGATATAATCCACGTTCATGGATGGTTGTCTTCATTATTGCCGCTGTATCTAAGAAACTACTACGGAAACGAGCCATTATTTTCTGGCGCAAAAATTGTTACCTCTGTGTACAATCAAAGTTTCGATGAGTCGTTAGATACAAGTATGCATAAGAAAATTCTTTTTGATGGGTTGGAGACAGAGAATGTTAAGCATTTGAAAAAACCAACGTATGTTAATTTGATGAAAACTGCAATAGATAACTCTGATGCAGTAATAATTGGTGGAGATGATATTCCAGCAGAATTATCAAAATACCTAAAGAAATTAGAAAAACCAGTTTTGGATTATAAAACTCCTGAGGAATTTTCTACGGCTTATCAAGATTTTTACAACACTCAAGTTTTATCACAATAAGTAATTTATACCGAATGATTTTTTTGAAAAGAGCACGTCTAGCCCCAATAGCATTGCTGTTGGTTTTGGCATTTACCTCATGTGATAACGATTATAATACCATTGGTGGCCGGCTTATTGGTCAGTTTGATTCCATCCCATCATACGAGGCTGGAGTTTCTGGTTATAGCGCTAAGCTTGGACCAGTGCAAACAAATGCGCTTCCTGTAAATTTATTAGGAGTTTATAATGACCCAGTTTATGGGCAACAGGTAGCGAACGTTTTAACACAATTATCTCTAAGTAGTAACAACCCACAATTTGGAACACAAGCTGTTGTAGATAGTGTGGTATTAACTCTTCCATATTTTAGTACCGAGTTAGAAACCTTAGAAAACGGAAATATTTCTTATCAGTTAGATTCATTATTTGGTAGTTCTCCTTATAAATTAACGGTTAGTAGATCTAATTTTTACTTAAATAATTTCGATCCAGATGCCGATTTTGCAGCTGCTCAGAAATACTATTCAAACCAAGGATCAACATTCGAGAATAGTTTAATTGGAACTCCTTTATATACAAATGAAAATTTTGTTCCATCAGAGCTAGGAGTTGTTTATGAAGTAATTAATGAGCAAGGTGAGCTTGATACTATTAATGCTTCACCAAGGCTTAGAGCTAATTTACCAGTACAATTCTTTCAAGATAATATTATTAATAAGGAAGGTTCTTTAGAACTTTCTAACAATAATAACTTCAATAATTTTATAAGAGGGCTTTATTTTAAAGCAGAGCCAGTAAATTCTAAAGGGAATATGCTGTTGCTTAACTTCGCTAATGCAGACGCTGGAATAACAGTTTATTATACTTCTCAAGTAGAAGATTCTTCAGATTCTGATGAAGATGGTGATACTACAGATTTGATAGCGCGACCTTCTTCATTTAAATTGAGTTTCGGGCCAAATACGGTGAACACGTTTTCTCAGGATTTCCCAGAAGGAATAACTTCAGAAATTTCTCAATCGAATGCAGAGATTGGAGCAAAGAATTTATTTTTAAAAGGAGGCGAGGGAACAGTTTCAGTTATCGAATTATTCGAAGATGAATTGGAATTAGAAGAGTTGAGAACAAAAAACTGGCTGATAAATGAAGCTAATTTAACCTTTTTTGTAGATCAGGAAAGAGTGCAGAGTGTTGATTCTGAACCAGAAAGAATTTATTTATACAATTTAAAAACTAACGAACAATTGTTCGATTACTTAGTAGATCCTAGCTTAAGTGCAGAAAATCCATTAAACTCTCTAATCTCACATTCTAGTAGATTAGTTAGGGATGACAGCGGTGCAGGAGTGAGCTATAAAATAAGAATTACAGAGCATGTAAAGAATATTTTAAACAAAGATTCTACCAATGTGAAATTAGGATTGGTAGTTACAAAAAACATTAATCTAGTGTCGAGCTCCGCTTTAAAAACCCCGGTAGCGATTGATACTGATAATAAAATTACAAGAGTTCCAAGAGCGGCAGTAATTGAGCCTAAAGGAACTGTCTTACATGGGAATTTATCTCCTGATGTGGATAAGAGAATAAAATTTAATATTTATTATACAGAAACAAACAATTAGAATATGTGCGGAATTGTAGGTTATATAGGGCATAGAGAAGCTTACCCTATAGTGTTGAAAGGATTACATAGATTAGAGTATCGAGGTTATGATAGTGCGGGAATTGCATTATTTGATGGAAATGAACTTAATCTTTGTAAGACTAAAGGTAAAGTAGCAGATCTTGAAGCAAAATTTAATGCTACGACTTCTACTAGTGGTCATGTTGGTATAGGACATACAAGATGGGCAACTCATGGGGTTCCTAATGATGTAAATTCACATCCACATTATTCTAATTCAGGGAATCTTGTAATTATTCATAATGGGATCATAGAGAATTATTCTTCTCTTAAGAAAGAATTAATTAAGAGGGGTTACACATTTCAATCTGATACAGATACGGAAGTATTGGTGAATCTTATTGAAGATGTGATGATCAATGAAGATGTTATGCTAGGGAAGGCGGTTCAAATTGCCTTAAATCAAACTGTTGGAGCCTATGCAATTACCGTCTTTGATAAAAGAAAACCCAATGAACTTGTGGTTGCTAGATTAGGTAGTCCATTAGCCATTGGAATTGGTGAAAATGAATTTTTTATTGCCTCTGATGCTTCTCCTTTTATAGAGTTTACAAATAATGCTATTTATCTTGAAGATGGAGAAATGGCTGTAGTAAGGCTTGGTAAAGAAATTAAAGTAAGAAAGATACAGGATGACTCTTTAGTAGATCCATATATTCAGGAATTACAACTGAATTTAGAGCAGATCGAAAAAGGAGGTTATGAGCATTTTATGCTAAAAGAGATCTATGAGCAGCCTAATGCTATTACAGACACCTATAGAGGTAGAATGTTAGTAAATGAGGGTATCATTAGAATGGCCGGGGTGGATGACAATATTGAACGTATTTCAAAAGCAAAGAGAATTCTTATTGTTGCTTGTGGAACCTCATGGCATGCAGGTTTAGTTGCAGAATATATATTTGAAGATCTTGCAAGAATCCCTGTTGAAGTAGAATATGCTTCAGAATTTAGATACAGAAATCCTGTTATCAATGAAAATGATGTAGTAATTGCTATTTCTCAGAGTGGAGAAACTGCAGATACTATGGCAGCAATAAAGTTAGCTAAGGAAAAAGGTGCTTTCGTTTTTGGAGTATGTAATGTTGTAGGCTCTTCAATCTCTAGAGAAACTCATGCAGGAGCTTATACTCATGCAGGACCAGAAATAGGTGTTGCTTCAACTAAAGCATTTACTACGCAAATTACAGTGCTTACTTTAATGGCGTTAAAATTAGCGAAACATAGAGGAACGATATCTGATACAGATTTTAGACATCATTTACAGCAGTTGGAAGCAATCCCTGCTAAAATCGCTAAAGTTTTAGAAACTACTAATGAACATATTAAGGATATCGCCTTTAAATATAAAGAAGCTACAAATTGTCTTTATTTAGGAAGAGGTTATAATTTCCCGGTTGCATTAGAAGGAGCCTTGAAGTTAAAAGAGATCTCTTATATTCATGCTGAAGGTTATCCTGCTGCAGAAATGAAGCACGGACCTATTGCATTGATAGATGAGCAAATGCCGGTAGTAGTAATAGCCACTAAAATGGGTCATTACGATAAGGTTGTTAGTAATATTCAAGAAATTAAATCCAGAAAAGGAAAAATAATTGGAATAGTTACGGAAGGTGATGAAGAAGTGAGGGATATTGCAGATTACGTAATTGAAATTCCAGATACTATAGAATCATTAACTCCTTTATTAACTACCATTCCTATGCAATTGCTTTCTTATCATATTGCAGTGATGCTTGGTAAAAATGTGGATCAACCAAGAAACTTGGCGAAGTCTGTTACCGTAGAGTAATTTATAGTATTAAATAATTTTTAAGATCCTCTTTTCTAAATGAAAAGGGGATTTTTTTTGTTAAGTTCATATTGTAAGACAACTTCCTGAAAACATTGTTTTTAGGCTATTTTCTCAAGATTTTACTTCAGAATTAAATATTTTAAAAAAGTTGAGAAAAAGTTGAGCCTTAGGCTATATGATTTTATAAAGAAAAAACTATATTTGCAGCCTGAAAATAGGTTTAGATAAAATCAATTTTATCCAACTTATTTTAAAGATTTCAATATTAAACATAAAGAATTAGATAATGTCTAAAATCACAGGTAAAGTTGCACAAATTATAGGCCCTGTAGTTGATGTAGTTTTCAACTCAGATAACGCTGATTTGCCAAATATTTACGATTCCCTAGAAATTACCAAAAAGGATGGTACTCTTTTGGTTCTTGAAGTACAATCACATATTGGTGAGAATACAGTAAGAACTGTAGCTATGGATTCTACAGATGGATTAAGTAGAGGTGTAGAAGTTGTTGCAACAGGAGCTCCAATTCAAATGCCAGTAGGAAAAGATGTTTATGGGCGTTTGTTCAATGTGATAGGTGATCCTATCGATGGATTGGATGTTTTGCCAAAAGCTGGTGAAGCTGGTATGCCAATTCACCGTGAGGCTCCAAAATTTGAAGACTTATCTGTATCTACAGAAGTACTATATACAGGAATTAAAGTAATCGATCTAATCGAGCCTTATGCAAAAGGTGGTAAGATTGGTTTATTTGGTGGAGCCGGAGTAGGTAAAACCGTATTAATTCAGGAATTAATTAACAATATTGCAAAAGGTCACGGTGGACTTTCAGTATTTGCTGGAGTTGGAGAAAGAACTCGTGAAGGAAATGACCTTTTAAGAGAGATGTTGGAATCTGGTATTATTAAATACGGAGATGAATTCATGCACTCTATGGAAGAAGGTGGATGGGATCTTTCGAAAGTAGATAAAGCTTCTTTGAAAGAATCTAAGGCAACTTTCGTATTCGGACAAATGAATGAGCCACCGGGAGCACGTGCACGTGTTGCACTTTCTGGACTTACAATTGCTGAATATTTCCGTGATGGAGCAGGAGAAGGACAAGGGAAAGATGTACTTTTCTTCGTAGATAACATTTTCCGTTTTACACAAGCGGGATCTGAAGTATCTGCACTTCTTGGACGTATGCCATCTGCGGTAGGATACCAACCTACATTAGCAACAGAGATGGGTGCGATGCAGGAACGTATTACTTCAACAAAAAATGGATCTATTACATCTGTACAAGCGGTTTACGTACCTGCAGATGATTTAACAGATCCAGCACCAGCAACAACTTTTGCTCACTTGGATGCTACAACAGTACTTTCTCGTAAAATTGCAGAGCTTGGTATTTATCCTGCAGTAGATCCTTTGGAATCTACTTCAAGAATTCTTACTGCTGGAATTTTAGGTGATGAGCATTACAATTGTGCACAACGAGTTAAAGAATTGTTACAACGTTATAAAGAATTACAGGATATCATTGCTATTCTTGGGATGGAAGAACTTTCTGAAGAAGATAAGCAAGCGGTATATAGAGCGAGACGTGTACAACGTTTCTTATCTCAGCCATTCCACGTTGCAGAACAGTTTACTGGACTAAAAGGAGTTTTGGTAGATATTAAAGAAACCATCAAAGGATTTAACATGATCATGGATGGGGAATTAGATAAATATCCAGAGGCTGCATTTAACCTTAAAGGTTCTATTGAAGAAGCTATCGAGGCTGGAGATAAAATGTTGGCTGAATCGTAAAATAGTAGTGAGCATTGAGATGTTAGTATTGAGAAATAATTCTTTAACTCACATCTCAATACTCAATACTCAATACTAAAAAATATGTATTTAGAAATAGTTACTCCAGAAGCAGTTGTATTTGGCGCCGAAGTCTTGTCAGTTAGAGTTCCAGGAATGGATGGCGAATTTCAGATGTTAAATCATCATGCTGCAATTGTTTCTCTTTTGGTAGAAGGAGAAGTGAAGATAGATTTAACTGCAGCCACTCCGGAAATGCTAAAAAGTCTTCCTTCAGCTTTTAGAAAGGAAGCTAACAATGTACTTTTCTACCCTATTAAAGGTGGCGTGCTGGAAATGAAAGATAATAAAGCGATCGTATTAGCTGATTAATTAGCTATTAAATTATATTTAAAAAGCCTGTTGAATTTCAACAGGCTTTTTTGTGTTTTGTAGTTTTTTGAAAACAAATTTCGACAAGCTCAATTTGACAATAGATCTGTCACCCTGTCCCGATAGCTATCGGGACTGTTGAAGGATTTGGTTGATTGAATTTTATTTCGTGGCTAACCAAGATTCTCTCGCTTTTACCGCTTTTTTGTCGGCATTCTCATCGATGCTAATGGTATAAGTTGGATCCATAGTGAGTGTAACTTTGGTTTCCCCTTCTTTGGCATCCCTTGTATAAGATATATTCAATTCAGTTCCAGGTTTGCTTTCATTAATGATTGTTTCCCAATCTTTCATGGAAGAAATAGCCTTTCCATTTACAGAAGTAATAATATCTCCACTGCTTAACTTTGCTTTATAAGCAGCGCTACCAATTTTAGGATTGCCGCTTATTTCTACTAAATTTTCATTCTTTTTTAATGATGCTCCAAAGTATCCTTTTTCAGAATCCTGCTTAAATTTTAAACCAACCGATTTAAAAAGTTCAGCGTACTTAGGCATTTCACTTTTGTAGATGTAATTCCCAAAGAAGTTATCTCCAATTTCTGCACCTGCATATTTATTTAGACTTTCATGAAGATCTTCTATTGTATAAGAAACCTCTGATTTTCCGAAGGTATTCCAAACCTGCTTCATGAAATCGTCTAGATTTAATCCCTTGCTTCTAAGCTCAAGATCTAATGCTAAACCAAGAACGCTTCCGTAGGAATAATAGGAGATAAAAGTGTTTTCTCTATTTACTGGATCTACAGAAGTTGCAGCATCTACAAACGGGGCTTGATAGCTCATCTCTATCGGGTTAAAAAATTGGTGTGCAGGAGAATTCCAAACATAGTTAAAAGTGCCATTGAGACTCTTTATATACTCTTCTGCAGTCAAGACTTTTGCTCTGTGAAGGATTAGGTTGGTGTAATAACTCGTAAAACCTTCAGCAAACCATAAAGAACCGGACATGTTTGCTTTAGAAAAGTCAAATGCTTCCAAATCGTTTGGTCTTATGCGCTCTACGTTCCAAGAGTGGAAAAACTCATGAGAAACGGTGCCTATATTTCCTTTCATCCCACCTTTTGCTAGTCCTTCGGTATCGGTTAGAATTGTGCTATTTCTATGCTCCATTCCATCTCCAGAAACATTTGGTAGATAACAGGCTATAAATGTATATTGTCCATAATCGTAATCTGGTAATTCTCCAAACACCTGTTTTTCCTGTTCTACAATTCGCTTAACTTGATCAAAATACTCATCAAATTCAGCATCAGTACCATCGTGATGTAATGCAAAGCTAATATTCTTTCCATCCATCTTGAATTCTCTTAAACTGAAATCACTCAACTCTGTTGGGCTATCCATGAAATAATAAAGATCTGGTGCCATATAGGTGTTTGCCTTTGTTGGCTTGAGTTGGGTTGCAATTTTCCAACTTAAATCTTCAGGCATATTGAAGGTTATTTCTATGGGTCTATGTTGAAGTTCTTCTGCATACATAAAAGTTGCAGGCATATTTAAATGCGCATGGGTGTTGTCTATTTGGGAATACGTACCATCTGCACGATTGCCAAAAAGAATATATTCTACATTCACGGTTCCGTCATGGCCTGTGATATTCCAGGAATAAGGATCTTTTCTGGTCACTTCCAGTTTATTTCCTTTACTGTCTTTAGCCACGAAGCCATAAACGTTCTTCGCAAATTCATGAACAGCATATCTTCCAGGGGATGATCTACTCATGGAAACAACAAGCTCATGAGATTTTACATTAGGAAAAGTTGCTTTAATCCTAGCTTCATGATGAGTGGCATTTTCAAAAGAGATCTCATATGAGTTGGTTTGAGCAAAAGATAAAGTTGAAATAAAGAAGAGTAAAATGAATTTAGGCATAGTTTATTATTGATTTAGGCTCTAAATTAAGAAAAATAAAAATTGATGTTATAGTTATTAAACTAAATCCGACGTTCTTATTCCTCAATAATAACTATTATATTTGCCGGACACTGAATTTTGAAGTTGCTCATGCTAATAGCTATACTCTTAGGTTTTATTTTTTCTCTTTTTCTGGTAATTACCGGGAAGTTTTTTAAAGGGAAATTTTCCATCCTTGCAGCAGGGGTCCCATTGGCGCTCTTTATTTATTTCACTCAGTTCATTAGCAGAATTTCTAATGGAGAGGTAATAACTCAATTTCATTCTTGGATTCCAGCTTTTGGTGTAAATCTCGGATTTACCTTGGATGGACTTTCACTTTTGTTTTCATTAATGATCACCGGAATTGGTTTTCTGGTATTTGTATATACTTCAGCATATTTAAAAGGTCATAAATATCTTGATAGATTTTATGGCTACTTATCTATGTTCATGGCAGCGATGCTAGGCCTTGTACTTTCAGACAATCTTATTTCCCTTTTCGTTTTCTGGGAATTAACCAGTATCACATCGTTTTTCTTGATTGGATTTAATAATACTAGCCGAGAATCTAGAAAATCAGCTTTAATTGCATTAGCAATTACTGGAATTGGAGGTCTTTCCTTATTGGTGGGCGCTTTATTCTTAGGATCTATAACTGGAACATATAGCATTGCGGAAATGTTAACAATGAATCCGGAGATAGCTTCTAATCCATATTATATATTAATTGTGCTCCTGATTTTTGGAGCTGCTTTTACAAAATCTGCACAATTTCCTTTCCATTTCTGGTTACCTGGAGCTATGAAAGCGCCAACTCCTGTTTCTACTTATTTGCACTCTGCAACCATGGTAAAAGCAGGGATATATCTTCTTATGAGGTTAACGCCTGTTTTGGGAGATCATGAATTTTGGAATACTACCTTAATAATTGTTGGAGCGGTCACTATGGTTTACTCAGCCATTCATACTCTCTTCAGGACAGATCTTAAAGGTGTTTTAGCATATTCAACCATTTCAGCATTAGGGATTTTAGTGTTTTTAATAGGTCAAGGTACCGTTGAAGCACTTACCGCTGCGGCTGTATTTGTTATTGTGCATGCCTTATATAAAGCTACACTTTTCCTAGTTACGGGAATTATAGATCACCAAACGGGAACAAGAGACACTACGGTTTTGCGTGGACTAAGAAAGGTTTTATTACCAGTTGCGATCGCAGGTTTTTTAGCTGCACTCTCTAGTGCAGGAATTCCGCCAACTATTGGGTTTATTGGTAAAGAACTCACCTATGAGTCTACATTTCATTTTGGTAACATGGCAATCCTATTAATGGGATTAATTGTGATCACTAAGATATTGTTGCTTTATGCTGGTTTTGTTGCTGGAATAAAACCATTCACAGGAGTTCTTCCTGAAAGATTTGAGAATACAAAAATGCCAAGTTTTTTAATGTGGCTCCCTCCGGTGCTTTTAGCACTTGGCTGTATAGTTTTCGGGATTTTCCCCGGGCTAATTGAAGGTTCTCTCGTAAAACCTATGGTTAGTTCTATGGGATTGGACGGGAAAGAAATTCATTTAAAATTATTTCACGGTTTTAATATTATTTTATTGCTTAGTGTTATTACTATAGCTGCCGGAACAGTGCTTTATTTTATGATTGAGCCAACAAAAAAACGGGAAAATTGGGTAGCTAAATTTGAGAAAATATCTCCACAAACCGTTATCACGAATTCGTGGACTAATTTTATTAAATTTTCCAATGGCTGGACCAATTTGTTTCAGAATGGATACTTAAGGAATTATGTATCCACAATAATGATATTTCTTATCGCTTTAACTGGCTATTCTTTATTCAGCAAAGCAAACTTTGCGGTAGATTTTAATTCCTTTTCACCCATTACGGTTTATGAAGCTGCAACATCTGTAGTAATGCTTATAGCAATTGGATATACTGTATTTACAAGGTCTAGATTGGCTGCGGTGGCATCAATGGGAATTATTGGTTATGCCATATGTATCTTATTTGTAATTTATAGCGCTCCAGATCTAGCAATGACCCAGTTTTCTATAGATACTCTTACTGTTATTCTTTTTGTTTTAGTACTTTATAAATTACCGAAGTACTTAAAATTGTCAGATTATAAGATGAGGATTCGTGATGGTATACTTTCACTAGCCTTCGGAACTATAATAACCTTGCTGATTTTAGAGGTTTTAGCTGAGCCAAAAAGTAGTGAAGTAAGTGATTATTATGCTGCAAACGCATATATTCTGGCACACGGAAAAAATGTAGTAAATGTGATTTTAGTTGATTTTAGAGGATCAGATACTATGATAGAGATATCGGTTCTAGCAATTGCTGCTATTGGAGTATTTGCATTGTTGAAATTAAGATTAAAAAAATCTGATCAGCGATAATTGAACTGAAATAATTAAAAACGATTAAAGATGAAAACAATAATTTTAAGAACGGCATCTACCTACCTGTTACCGGTATTGCTGTTGTTTTCAATATTTATACTTTTAAGAGGACATTATTCTCCAGGAGGAGGATTTGTAGGCGGATTAATTGCATCTATCGCTTTTGTTCTACATTCATTTGCTAGAGGTTTAGATAATACAAAAGAATTACTTAGAATACATCCCGGTTTTTTAATGCCAGTAGGTTTAGCATTGGCTTTTTTAGCTGGAGTAACGCCCGTGTTGTTTTTCGATTTGCCATTTATGACAGGATTATGGTATCCGGAGCATTTACCTGTCTTAGGTTCATTAGGTACAGCATTATTCTTTGACCTTGGAGTTTACTTGGTAGTTGTTGGGGTAACTTTAACTATAATATTTACAATTTCAGAATCTGCTTAAACTATGGAAATACTTTTAGCGATAATGATCGGAGTTTTATATGCAGCAGGTATCTACATGATTTTACGTAGAAGTCTGGTTAAGTTAATACTCGGAATAATAATTTTAGGGAATGGAGCAAATTTGCTCATATTTCTACTTGGAAGAGTAGTAAAAGGAAGTCCCCCAATTATACCTGCAGATTCAGATGTATTTCAATCTGTATATGCCGATCCTGTTCCACAGGCACTTATATTAACGGCAATTGTAATTAGTTTTGGATTGCAATCTTTTGCTATTATTTTGGTGAAAAGAGCTTATAAAGTGGTTAAAACAGACGATTTAGATGAAATGAACGCAATAGATAAAGATTCATGACACAACAGTTAGTATTATATCCCCTATTGCTTCAAATGTTTTTAAGCATCCTTTTGATGTTTTGTTGGAGAAAGATCTCGTGGCAACGCGTGATAAGTATTGTAGGAAGCATCATTAGTGTTGGGGTTTCTATTTGGTTATTCAGTTATATCTGGGAAAATGGAACACAAATCGTTCTCGCAGGAAATTGGAAACCGCCATTCGGAATTATATTCGTTGCAGATACACTTTCGGCCACATTAGTATTGTTAACAGCGATCTCGGGGCTTGCAGTAGCGAGTTTCTCATCGGCTTCTGTGGTTGCAGCCAGATTAAAATTTGGTTATTTTCCTATCTTTCATTTCCTGCTTTTAGGTTTGAATGGAGCATTCTTAACAGGAGACATTTTCAATTTATATGTTTGGTTTGAGATCATAATAATTTCCTCTTTTGTACTTATTACTCTTGGTGGAGAAAAAGCACAATTGGAAGGTTCAGTAAAATATTTTACACTTAATATTTTGGCATCTATGATCTTTCTTACTGCTATTGCAGTATTGTATGGGTTAACAGGATCGCTAAATATGGCCGATCTGGCCTTAAAAGTTGCAGCAATAGAGAATCGAGGATTGGTGGAGATCACTGCGATATTATTTCTGGTCGCCTTCGGAATTAAGGCTGCTGTATTTCCTCTTTACTTTTGGTTGCCAGATTCCTATCATACCCCGCCATCTGCAGTCGCGGCAATTTTTGGAGGCTTATTAACCAAAGTTGGGGTCTATGCCCTTATTAGGGTTTTTACTTTGATATTTGTGGGGGACATGTTCTTAGAAAATATCATATTAATAATTGCGGTACTCACACTGTTTAGTGGAGGCCTTGGGGCATTAGTACAGAATAACCTTAGAAAAGTATTTTCATATTTAATTATATGTCATATTGGTTATATGATAGCAGGTTTAGGTTTGTTTACTGAAGTTGCCATAGCAGGAACAATATTTTATTTAATCCATGACATCATAGTAAAGACGAATCTTTTTATGGTGGGAGGATTGATTTTTAGAATACGAGGAACAAATAGCATTCGAAACTTAGGAGGCTTGTATGCAGATCATCCAATGTTAAGTTTGTTAATAGCGATCCCGTTATTCTCATTAGTGGGAGTGCCCCCTTTGTCTGGGTTCTGGCCAAAAATTTCTTTGATTATCGCTGCCTTCGAATCGGAGCAATGGTGGGTTGTAGGAGCGATCATTTTTGCCAGTTTAATTACACTTATTGTTATTGCGAAAGTTTGGGCAAGCGTTATTTGGAAAGAAAAGAAAGAATTACCGGTAAGATTGAATTTTAGATATTTTGATAAGTTAAAAACTATTAGAAAGGCTCAAATGATTGCACCTATGATATTTTTATCATTGGTATCTTTGTATATTGGATTTGGAGCAGAGCATATACAGCAAGTGTCTTCTCGGGTTGCTGGTGAACTGATGGATAATACGCAATATATTGAAGCAGTACTGGGAAAAGAACAAATTATAGATCATGAAGAATAGATTTTTATCCAACATAATTTTAATGGGTATTTGGGTAGCTCTTACGGGAGATTTTACCTTCGCTAATTATTTGTTCGGATTTGCATTTAGTTTCTTCACCATGAGAATGATCACTACAGGATCTGGAAATGCAAAATATTTCAAGATCCTACCAAAGGTGATCGCGTTTGTATTCTTCTTTTTATATGAACTTATAAAAGCGAATGTGCAAGTGGCATACGAGGTAATGACACCTCATTATAACATGAGTCCTGGAATTGTGAAAATTCCGCTTTCAGCAAAGACGAATGTAGAGATCACTCTTCTTGCAAATATGATAACACTAACTCCTGGAACTCTTAGTTTAGATGTTTCAGATGATCGCAAAGTATTGTATGTGCATTCTATGTATATAACTTCAAGAGAGAAATTTATAGATAGTATCAAGAACGGATTTGAAAAACGTATACTAGAGATATTAAGATGACATTACACGAGTTTATATTTTACATCGTAACTCCTATTCTATCAATTTCGGTATTGCTTATTCTATATAGGTTTTTAAAAGGCCCGAGTATTGTAGACAGGATTATAGCTTTAGATCTAATTATAACTACAGGAATTGGGTTTATTGCCGCATATAGTATACTAACCAATAGGCCATCTTTTTTAGATGTTGCAATGATCTTGGCGCTAATCGCATTTTTAGGCACTGTAGCCTTTTCGTATTATATTCAAAAAAGAAACAAAAAATGACAGATATTTTTGTTGCAATATTTTCCCTTTCCGGCGCTATATTTATTCTGTTAGCAAGTATAGGATTAATTAGAATGCCAGATTCCTACCTAAGGATTTCTGTTACTACTAAGGCAGCGACTTTGGGCATAGGATTATTGCTTTTAGCAGCAGCAATACATTTTCAGGATTTTTCTATTACTACGAGAGTCCTGGCTATTATTCTTTTTATTCTCCTTACCGCTCCTATAAGTGGACATTTAATTGGAAGAGCTAGTTATTTTTCTGGCGTGAAATTGTGGAAGCATTCTATTATGGACGATATGGATGGAAAATACCATAAAGCCACTCAGGAATTAAAAAGTGAAGATGTAGAGGAGTTAAAGAAGCTCGATAAAATTGAAAAAAAATTGGTCAAGAAAAAGAATTCTAAATAAACCAGATCTTTTTAATTTAGTTCTCTTTTTTTCTTCTGAATACCTTTTCGTTTAAAAACCCAAAAAGAATAGTTTATTGTGATAATTATCACACAAACCACTGCTAATTCTTTAAGCGTTTCTAAAGTTGCCAAACATCCATCGACAGCAGTAAGTTAGATTTTTGAATGTCGTAATTTAGCACGATGCATAAATTCCCTTTAAAATTAGAGAAAAGCCTTGAGAAAAGAAAGCAGCAAAATGCTTTCAGAGAGCTGGGATCTTCAAATAATTTAATAGATTTTGCTTCTAATGATTATTTAGGATTTGCAGCAAATTCAGAATTATATTTTAAGACCCAGAAGATTTTGGAGGAATGTAATATAGTCCAAAATGGGGCAACTGGATCGAGGTTGCTTTCTGGAAATCATAAATTATATCCACTAGCTGAAGAGCAAATAGCCAATTTTCATAAAGCTGAATCTGCTTTGATATTTAATTCTGGTTACGACGCGAATATTGGATTTTTCTCTGCAGTTCCACAAAAAGGAGACCTCATTTTATACGATGAATTTGTACACGCTTCTATTAGAGATGGCATAAAAATGAGCAACGCAAAAGCTTATAAATTCAAACATAATGACCTTGAAGATCTAAAGAAAAGATTGAATTTGGTTGCTTCAGAAAAAAACTCTGATATATATATTGTTACAGAATCCGTATTTTCTATGGATGGAGATAGCCCGGATCTTAAAGCTTTCGCAAATTTTGCCGAAACGGGAAATTATCAATTGGTGATAGATGAAGCCCATGCGGTAGGAGTATCGGGAAATACAGGAACAGGGCTGGTTCAGGATTTAGGATTAGAGAGAATGGTGTTTGCCAGAATTGTCACTTTTGGAAAAGCACTTGGTGTGCATGGGGCTGTTATTTTAGGGAGCGAGCTTTTAAAACAATTTTTAGTGAATTTTAGTAGAAGTTTTATTTATACCACCGCGCTTTCCCCGCATTCTATTGCCGCAATTATCGCTTCTTATGAGGGATTAAACAAATTCGATTTCAATGAAATTAATTCAGAATTAAAAAGTCTTCAGGAGAACATCTTGTTTTTTAAAAATGAAGTAAGTAGACTAGAGCTTCAGAGCTTCTTCATATCTAGCGAATCTGCAATTCATTCTTGTATTGCTTCTGGGAATGATGAAGTTAAAAGTATTGCGACTCAAATTCAGAATAAAGGATTTAATGTAAAACCTATTTTAAGTCCTACCGTTCCAAAAGGTTTAGAGCGTCTTAGGTTTTGTTTACACAGTTACAATACTAAAGAGGAGATTAAGGATCTTCTTGAACTATTAGCTACTTTTATAAAATGAAAGAAACCTTCTCTAAAATTGCCGTATTTCAATATTCATCTGAAGCGCAAATAATCAAATCTAGGTTGGAAGCAGAAGGGATTGAAGTTTTTTTATACGATCAATTTACGGTAGATACAGATCCTTTGGTAAGTAATGCTATTGGAGGAGTAAAACTGAAGGTTTGGCAGGAAGACGAGAGTAAAGCTTTGGAAATTTTAAGCAGCATAAGTGATTATTCTCTAGATGAAAATGGGCAAGAAATTGAGTGTCCAGTTTGTGGAAGCTTAAAAGTGGAGCTTTTTACGAATGTTAGAGGAATTAAATCTATGTTCTTTTTCCTATTCTCATTTTTAACCGCTGCCTTGCCAATATATACACGTTACGAATACAGGTGCGAAACCTGTAAACATAAATTTAATTTAAATGAATAATACTTTTTTTATAACCGGTATCGGGACAGATGTTGGTAAAACAATTACCGCAGCTATTATTACTGAATCTTTAAAAGCAGACTATTGGAAGCCAATTCAGGCAGGAGATCTAGAGAATAGTGATTCCATAAAGCTTGAAAGTCTAATTTCTAATGAGGAAACTTTTTTCTACCCTGAAGGAGTTAAATTAAATTCTCCTATGAGTCCGCATGCGGCTGCAGAAATAGATGGAATTAATCTAATAGCTAAAAAGATAAAACGTTCCCAAACCTCCAAAGATCTTGTTATTGAGGGAGCAGGTGGTTTATTAGTGCCAATAAATTCGAAAGAAACCATTGCAGATCTTATTCTTCCTACAGATAAGATCATTCTAGTTTCAAGGCATTATTTAGGGAGTATTAATCACACCTTACTTACTATTGAAGTGCTAAAAAGTAAAGGATTCCACATCGCTGGGATTATTTTTAACGGAGATGAAAATAAGAGTACTGAAAATGTGATCTTGGAAATGACGGGAATTAAATTTATTGGAAGAATAGATAATGAACCTTATTTCGATAGAAACGTGATCAAGGAATATGCAGATCTATTCCGTGATAATTTTAATGCACTTTAAAAAATCTCCAAAGTATTAAGAAATGACATTATCTGAAAGAGACAAAAAACATCTTTGGCATCCATTAACTCAGCATAAAACTTCACTAGACACCCTTGCAATTATTAAAGCTGAAGGTGTGAAACTCTGGGATGAGAATGGGAAAGAATATATAGATGGGATTTCCAGTTGGTACACTTGCATGTATGGACATTGCAATGCCTACATTACAAATAAAGTTGCTGCACAAATGCAAAAACTGGATCAGGTGGTTTTTAGCGGATTTACACATGAGCCTGCGATACAACTTTCTGAAGAGTTAATTAAGATCTTACCTACAAATCAAGAAAAATTATTTTTTAGCGATAATGGTTCTACTTCTACGGAAATAGGAATTAAGATGGCTTTACAATATCATTTTAACCTAGGAAATGAGAGAAAGGTAATGTTAGCTTTTGAAGAAGGCTTCCATGGAGACACTTTTGGAGCCATGTCTGTTTCGGGACTTTCGGTATACAACGGCGCTTTCGAACATCATTTTTTGGAAGTGGTTCGTATTCCTGTTCCTACTGGTGAAAATAATTTGGATGTTCTTCAGAAGTTAGAGGAGTTAATAGAACAGCACGCACTTGCAGGCTTTATATATGAGCCTTTAGTACAAGGTGCTGCAGGAATGAAAATGCATGATGCAGCTGGCTTAAACGCCATCTTGAAAATTTGCCGAGAACATGAAATTATTACCATAGCAGATGAGGTCATGACAGGCTTTGGGAAAACAGGAAAGAATTTCGCTTCAGAATATTTAGAAGAACAGCCAGATATTATCTGTATGTCTAAAGCTTTAACTGCCGGACTTTTGCCTATGGCGATCACTTCTTGCTCCATGAAGGTCTATAACGCATTTTATGATAATGACATTGCAAAAGGTTTGTTTCATGGTCATACTTATACTGCAAACCCGTTGTCTTGTACTGCAGCTTTGGCTGGAATAGACTTATTGAATTCAGAAGAAATCCAACAAAATATTCAGCAGGTTATACAGTCACATTCTAATTTCCTAAAGGAGATCAAAGATCATCCAAAAGTGATGAATTCAAGACAATTGGGAGTTATTTTAGCTTTTGAACTGAATGTGGAAATGGAGCGCTACGGGAATCTAAGGAATAAACTTTTTAAGCATTTCATGGAAAGTGGAGTCTTTTTAAGACCTCTTGGTAATACCATTTATATCTTGGCACCTTATGTTATCTCGAAAAAAGAGTTGCAAAAAATCTACGATTCTATCCTTGCTGCCTTAGAGATTTTTTAACTATTTTTTGAAATATTTGAGTAGTTATTATTCCTAAATTCGTTTAGTTATAATCACACTATGATACATCCAGACACAGAGGTAAAATTTATAAGTGAAGAAATTGGGTACGGAATTGTAGCCACAAAACTAATCCCTGAAGGCACCATAACTTGGGTTCAGGATGAACTGGATCAAGTATATACACCAGAGCAAGTAGCCGAAATGTTACCCTATACACAGGAGATGATAGATAAGTTCACCTTTAGAAACAATAAAGGAAATTTCGTGATGTGTTGGGACACGGCAAAATATGTAAATCATAGTTTTAATTCCAACTGCATTTCTACGGCATACGATTTTGAAATCGCTATTCGCGATATTCAGGTGGGTGAAGAACTAACCGATGATTATGGGTATTTAAATGTGAGTGAGGCTTTTAAAGCAAAAGATGAAGGCTCCCCTAGAACCACTGTTTATCCAGACGATCTTTTAAATTTTCATAAGGAATGGGATACTAAATTAGCAAGTTCTTTTAAAAAACTGAATAAAACTCCACAGCCTCTGGAAAGACTTTTATCTCAGAATATTAGATCTATAGTGAAGCAGGTTTTAAAGGGGGAGAAAGAATTAGATTCTATATTGAAACTTTATTATTCTGAAAAAGTGAAGTAAGTACATTACTTAATTTTTCCATTAACTTTAAGAGAATAAACTTACATAAATCTTTTCAAGACCCTATTTTTGCTGAAAATTAGAAGAATTGAAGAATCCTGTTTATATTAATTCCATCGCTTCCATTTCTCCACTAGGAACTTCAAGAGAAGAGATCTGGAATAATTATAAAACCGATGAGCATTTTATAGAAAAACAAGATTTTTCTGGCAGTGATGCTTTCGCTGCAACTTTAACCTCCAAACAAAAAAAGGAAGTAGAGGCATTAAGAAATTCTGAATCCAGATTTAAAAGTTTAGATAACTCCGTATTATTTTCTATTTTTTCAGCTAGAAGCGCATTTAAAGAAGCTGGCTGGACAAAGGAGGATACGGTGGGAATAAATATTGGTAGCTCTCGCGGTGCAACTCAACTTTTTGAAAAGCATCATAAAGAATTTATACAAAATGGAAAGGTTGAGGTTTTAGCTTCTCCAAGTACCACTTTGGGAAATATTTCCTCTTGGGTGGCGCAAGACCTTAGAACTTCTGGTCCAGACATCTCGCATAGCGTAACTTGTTCTACTGGCTTACATGCTGTTTTAAATGGCGTGGTTTGGCTTCAATCTGGATTCGCGGAGAAGTTTATGGTAGGAGGAAGTGAGGCTGCTCTAACCCCTTTTACGATCGCGCAGATGAAAGCGATGAAGATCTATGCCACAAAAGATCAGAAATATCCATGCCAAGCCTTAAATATGGAAAAAATACGCAATACAATGGTGCTGGGAGAAGCAGCAGGAGTGGCTTGTATCTCTAATAATGCTGAAAATAGCCTTGCTAAGATCTCCGGTATTGGATATGCTACGGAAGAATTAAAACACTCGGTCTCCATATCAGCAAATGGCACTTGTTTTCAGAAATCTATGAAAATGGCGATTAAAGATTTAGCATTGAGTGAAATAGATGCGGTTGTAATGCATGCTCCAGGAACAATCAAGGGAGATGAAGCAGAAATCTATGCAATAAAAGAGGTTTTTGGAAACGAACTACCAGCCTTGACTTCTAATAAATGGAAGATTGGTCATACATTTGGAGCCTCAGGGATCTTGAGTATGGAATTGGCCATTTTAATGTTACAGCATAATGAGTTCATACCAGTTCCATTTTCAAGCATAAGTAAAGCACCAAAAAGATTGAAAAATATCCTAGTAAATGCCGTTGGCTTTGGTGGGAATGCTGTTTCAATATTAATAACAAAAACTTAATTAATTCGGACTAACTTCTGTTAGCCAGATAAAAACTTTTAAAAGTAACTAACTAAGAAAGCTTAGTTTTAGCTATTTTTGATTTCAAATCTATTTTCATGACTATCAAACACGACTGGACCAAGGAAGAAATTCTTGAAATATATAACAAACCCTTTATGGATTTGCTTTACGAAGCAGCTTCTATACATAGAGAAAATCACGATCCAAATGTAGTTCAGGTTTCTACCTTACTTTCCATAAAAACAGGAGGATGCCCAGAAGATTGTGGGTATTGCCCGCAAGCAGCAAGATATCATACCGATATTAAAGGGAATGATCTTATGAGTGTGAACCAAGTGAAAGCTCAGGCTTTAAGAGCAAAGGCTTCGGGAAGTTCCCGAGTTTGTATGGGTGCAGCTTGGAGAAATGTGAAAGATGGCGAGGAATTCGATTCTGTTTTAGAAATGGTAAGAACCATCAATAAACTAGAAATGGAAGTTTGTTGTACGTTGGGAATGATCACTGAAAACCAGGCGCAGCGTTTAGCAGAAGCTGGACTGTATGCCTATAATCATAACTTAGATTCTTCAGAAGAATATTATAAAGAAGTTATTTCTACAAGAGGGTATCAGGATAGATTAGATACTATTGGAAACGTTAGAAAAACCAATGTTACAGTTTGTAGTGGTGGGATTATTGGGATGGGAGAGTCTAACGACGATCGCGCAGGAATGTTAGTTGCATTGGCAACTTTGAGTCCGCAGCCAGAATCTGTGCCAATAAATGCTCTTGTTCCAGTAGAAGGTACGCCTTTAGAAGAGCAAGCCCCAGTTTCTATTTGGGACATGGTAAGAATGGTTGCTACAACTAGAATTGTAATGCCAGAGACCCAAGTAAGACTTTCTGCAGGAAGAACACAAATGAGTAGAGAAGGACAAGCAATGTGTTTCTTTGCAGGTGCCAACTCTATTTTTGCTGGAGATAAATTATTAACTACACCAAACCCAGATGTTGGTGAGGATATGGAAATGTTTAAAGCATTAGGGCTTCAACCACAAAAACCATTTGTAAAGAAATCACAACCGGAAAGTGTAGAAGCTACAGAATCTAAATTCCAGAACCTTGGAGAAAAACCTAAATGGTCCAGACCGAGTCATAAAATTGAAAGAAATCTAGAAGCTCAGAAGAAATCTAAAACCAGTTTATAATTCCCTTATAATGTGCAGCTCAACTTAAAACCCATACCACGAGTTAAAGCGATAGATAAGGATACTTTTTTAAATGAGTATTTTTTTCCGCAGCAACCTTTAGTTATGGAAAATTTAAGCAAAGATTGGCCTGCAACAAAGAAATGGGATTTCGAGTATTTTCGAAGTAAAGCTGGAGGGATCGTTGTGCCATTATATGACGGAACTCCAGCTAGGGGAAATGAAAAAAGTCATAAGCCTGCTAGAAAGATCAAAATGTCCGGATATATAGACATTTTAAAGGCTGGTCCAACAGATCTTAGGATGTTCTTTTTTAATTTGCTTCAGAATTGCCCAGACCTATTAAAAGATTTTAAGTATCCTGAAATTGGCGTTAAATTCTTTAAAAAACTTCCGGTGCTATTTGTAGGTGGGGAAGGAGCAAAGGTTTTAATGCATTATGATATGGATCTAGCTAATAATTTTCATTTCAATTTCGCAGGGACCAAGAAGTTTATTCTTTATCCGCCTTCAGAAACTAAAAATCTTTACAAGGTGCCTTATTCTATTGTAAGTATGGAAGCAATAGATATGGATGATCCAGATTTTAAAATTTACCCAGCTTTGGCAAAAGCAAAAGGTTATGAGGTTCTCTTAAAACATGGAGATACCTTGTTTATTCCAAGTAAGTGGTGGCATTTTGTTAAATATGAAACTCCTTGCTTATCTTTAACCCTTAGATCGTTACCAACGAAGCCAGCTAAAATTTTAGAGGTATTGAAAAATGTAATTTTAATTAGAAATTACGACAATCTAATGCGGAAAATTAAGGGCCAGAAATGGATAGACTATAAAAACACACGTGCAGTAGAGAATACGCATAAAAATGCAGGAATTGATGATGAGAGAAAGACTTCAGTTAGTTGAAATACCACGAGTAAAGAATATTTCTAAGGCAGATTTTTTAGAGAGATATGTGAAACCGCAAAAACCTGTGGTTATAGAGCATTTAATAGAAGATTGGCCTGCCTATAAAAAATGGTCGTTGGAATATATAGAGGAAGTTGCAGGTGAAAAAATAGTGCCTTTGTATGATGACAGACCAATAAGTTCTGAGTATAAATTCAACGAGCCACATTTAAAGATGAAGATGAGCGAATATATTGCGCTCTTAAAATCTAAACCCACTAATTACAGGATCTTTTTGTATCATTTAATGAAAGAGGTACCTGCCTTGCAAAAAGACTTTAAATTCCCAGATATGGGACTGCGTTTTTTAAAGCAGTTGCCTATGTTATTTTTTGGAGGAGAAAATTCTAAGGTTTTTATGCACTATGATATAGATTTTGCTAACATCCTTCATTTTCAATTCCACGGAAAGAAACAATGCATCTTGTATCCTCCTTCACAAAGTAAATTCCTTTATAAAGTTCCACATGCTTTGATCTCCAGAGAAGACATCGATTTTTCTAATCCAGATTTTGAAAAATTCCCGGCTTTAAAAGAAGCAGAGGGCTATGTTACTCAACTTAATCACGGAGAGACCTTATATATGCCTGAGGGTTATTGGCATCAAATGACCTATTTGACCCCGGGATTCTCTATGAGTTTACGTGCGACTTCCAGAAATATCACTAATTTTTCTAAGGCAGTTTATAATCTGGCATTCATGCGCTATTTTGACAATTATATGCGGAAATTAAGAGGCCAGAAATGGATAGATTACAAGAATGAGCAAGCTATAGTAAATACACATAAAAAGAACAATATTAAAACTTAAGTTGTTCTGTTACTTCCAAAATTATAGGAAATTCGTAACCTTTTTGATGTAAAAATGAGATTAGTTTTTGTTTCTTTTTATAGGAGTTTGCTTCTTTTATAAGCGGTAATTTCTTTTCTGCCAATTCGTTTAAAGTCGAATAATATTCTGAAGGATCTATTTCTGTAAAAGCAATTTTAATAAGAGGTGCAGAGATCTCGCGTTGTTTTAACTCCTGCTTGATCTTGATTCTCCCCCATTTTTTAATTCTGAATTTACCCCGAACAAAACTACGGGCAAAGCGTTCCTCATTCAAGAAATTCTCTCGCATTAATTGTATAGTGATCTGCTCACATGCTTCGGGAATCATTCTCATTTCCCTTAATTTTTCTTGAACTTCCTTTTGAGATCTATCTCTATAAGCACAAAACTGCATTAGTTTTATTGTGGCTTCTTTTATGGTGTAGGATTTCTCTGAGGCATTGGCTTTCATAAAAGATTCTAGTTAATTCTTAATGCTTTTAAATTGAGTTTATTTAATTTATCTATCCAATCGGAGCCATCTAGTTTATTTGCGTTTAAATCTAGGAGATATTTTTGAGTATGGGTATTTATGGGTTGGTAGGCTTTGAGAAGTAATTGATCTACATCCATAATAATTCCATGACGCAAACTTCCATCGGCAAATATCCTATAAGTAACTCCTTCGTATTTGTTTGCGGGCGTATTCCTAACTAATTTTTTAATAGTTTGGTCTATTTCAACCTTTTTCGTCAGAGTTTCTTCAATATAAATATTCTTGTTTGCATCTATTAAAATGTTGACGATCAAATTTTTAGGTAGTTTCTCATTACTTTGGGCAAAACTAGAGAAGCAAGCGCTTATTAGGAGAATAAGAAGAAGTTTATTAAATTTCATTTAGTTTAATTTTTTCCGGAAAGATAGGAAAAGAAAATACTGTTTAAAATTTAGCTTATGGATTTTGAAACTTAAACATAAAAAAACCGCCTATCAAATAAATGATAGGCGGTTTTCAAAATTTTAGTCTAAAACTTCCCCGTTTTTGTCGTGAAAGTGATATTCCATGTACGTGTAAGCGTCTCTTGGTAAAATTTTTACCCAGCGCTTATGGTCAAAAAACCATTGGGAGCGGGGTGATGGAAAGCCTCTGGTTAAAAAGGCTGCAATAAATGGATGCGCACTTAAGGTGATTTTTTTATGATTCTTCTTAATCAGCCTTTCTAGGTCGGTTTTTATTTTATCAATAACTATAATAGGAGCCTCAATCTCTCCTACTCCGTTCGGGTTTTCTTCACGGGTCTTGATGTTAGTTTCCGGCCTAACGCGTTGTCTTGTAATTTGTATTAACCCAAACTTACTTGGGGGTAATATTTTGTGTTTAGCACGATCATCGCTCATTTCTTCGCGTAAATGATCATAGAGTGCTTTTCTGTTTTCGGCCTTATTCATGTCTATAAAGTCGACCACAATAATTCCACCCATATCACGTAATCGCAATTGTCGGGCTATTTCTGTGGCGCTTATAAGATTTACTTCTAAGGCTGTCTCTTCCTGGTTTTTAGCTTTATTGGAACGGTTTCCACTATTCACGTCTATAACGTGCATGGCTTCTGTGTGTTCAATAATCAGGTAAGCTCCTTTGCTCATCGATACGGTGCGACCAAAGGAAGTTTTTATTTGTCTTTCGATACCGAATTTTTCAAAAATTGGAACATTGGACTGATACAGCTTAACTATAGATTCTTTGTTGGGAGCAATTTCTGCTACATAATCTTTTAGTTGAGTATAAAGTTCTTCATCGTCTACCATGATAGAGGTGAAGGAATCGTTAAAGATATCTCTCAAAATGGAGGATGCCCTATTTAATTCTCCCAATACCTTGGAGGGATGTGGTGCTTTATACAGCTTTTTACACATTGCTGTCCAGCGACTCATTAAATTCTGAAGATCTCTGTCTAGCTCTGCTACTTTTTTGCCTTCTGCTACGGTTCTAACAATTACACCAAACCCTTTAGGTTTAATGCTTTTTACCAATCTTTTAAGTCTGTCTTTTTCCTCTTTACTTTCAATTTTTTGAGAAACTGAAACTCTATTGGAAAAAGGGACTAATACAATATACCGGCCTGGTAAAGAAAGCTCAGAGCTTATCCTTGGGCCTTTTGTAGAGATTGGTTCTTTCATTACTTGAACCAGTAACGACTGATTTGATTTTAGGACTTCAGCAACGCTTCCGTCTTTATCAATATCTTGTTCAAAAGTAAAATTCTGTAAAGAATAATCTTTTAATTTACCTGTGCTTACACGTTTTACGAATTTTAACAAAGTGAGGACTTGAGGTCCAAGATCATGATAGTGTAAAAAACCATCTTTTGTGTAGCCAACATTTACAAATGCAGCATTTAATCCTGGAACAGCTTTCCTGATCTTGGCAATAAAAATATCGCCTACAGCAAAGTTGCTATCGTCTTCTTCTTTGTTTAATTCGACTAGTTTTCCATCTTTAATTAAGGCAAAATCTATAGCAGAGGAACCTGATCTAATAATCAATTCTTTGTCCACTCTTTTAGATTTTTATCCCGGAAATCGGGATGGATTAAACAATAAATTTTCACAGGGTATTAAGCCTGAAGAAACCGGAATTTAAATAATGATCAAATTCGGTTTCAATTTCAAAGAACGTTTTTTACTAAAAAAAAAGTAGTGAAAACACTACTTTTTCTTATGGCGGTTAGCTCTACTTCTCTTTTTACGCTTGTGAGTAGCTACCTTATGTCTTTTTCTTTTTTTACCACTTGGCATAGTGTACTTTTTTTAAATTAATAATAATATACTATCAAACTCCCTATTACAGGAATTATTCTTTTACTTCAACATTAGTTTTAACACCATCTACAAAAACACGAGCAGGTTTAAATGCAGGGATATTGTGAGCTGGAATCTTTATTGTAGTATTCTTAGAGATGTTTCTACCAGTTTTTTCAGCTCTTGTTTTAATAACAAAACTTCCAAATCCTCTTAAGTAAACATTATCTCCACTTTCTAAAGAAGTCTTTACTTCTTCCATAAATGTTTCAACAGTAGCTTGTACATCACCTTTTTCCATTCCTAACTTCTCGGAAATCTTCGCTACGATATCTGCTTTCGTCATTTTCGTACTATTTAAAATTATAATTGGGGTTCTTAATTTTCAAGGGGGCAAATATAAGAATTAAATCTCCAATATTTCAATCCTAATTCATTAAATAGTAACCAAATAAAGAATTATTATTGCAGCCAAACAATGACATTCATGATTTTTCATAAAATACTGATTAATTGGTACTTAGGTAATAAAAGAGATTTGCCTTGGAGAAAAATTAATGATCCTTATCGCATTTGGCTGAGTGAAATCATGCTTCAGCAAACAAGAATAGAGCAAGGTTTACCTTATTATTTAGCGTTTACAGAGGCATTTCCTACAGTTTTCGACTTGGCAAATGCTTCACAAGATGAAGTTCTTAAATTGTGGCAAGGTTTGGGTTATTACTCTAGAGCCAGAAATCTACATGAAACTGCGAAGTTAGTTTCAGAAGAACTAGGAGGTAAATTTCCAGATAATTACAAAGATCTATTAAAACTGAAAGGTATTGGAGACTATACTGCCAGCGCTATTGCATCTATTTGTTACAATGAAGTTACTCCTGTAGTAGATGGAAATGTATATAGAGTGTTGGCTAGATATTTTGATGTTGATACTCCAATTAATAGTAGCGCTGGGCAAAAAGAGTTTAAAGCTTTGGCTGCCGAATTAATAGATGAGGAAAATCCTGCAATTTATAACCAAGCGATCATGGATTTTGGCGCTTTGCAATGTAAACCTCAGAACCCGCTATGCGAAACCTGTCCGCTTTCTAATAGCTGCTTGGCTTTAAAAAACAATAAAATCTCGCTGCTACCCGTTAAGTTGAAGAAAGCAAAGATTAAAAAGAGATACTTTAATTACTTGGTTTTTCTTTCAGAAGAAAATGAAACTATCCTTGAACAAAGACTGGGAAAAGGTATTTGGGAAGGCTTGTATCAATTCCCATTATTGGAGTCTAAGTCTTTAATTGATACAGAAGTTTTAGTTACCGACTCACATTATTTCTCTGTGGGCGCAGATCATCAGCAAAAGATCAGTTTATATAATGAGACACCTATAGTTCATAAATTATCACATCAGCATATTTACACTCGATTTTGGATCGTTGAAAAAGGGGAATTAAATGGGGATACAATTCCTTTGTCCAAAATTGAAGAGTATCCTGTTCCTGTCTTGATCGCCAATTTCATCAATGAATTTGAACTAAGCGACTATTAACTTCAAATTCAAAAGATTTTAAAGTAGGAATATTGATATGAATAAGTGGGCATACTAAATAAATTTCTTTATTTTTAAATTATAAAATTTGCTAAATATTAAATAGAATATAATGACGGGTACACTTAATAAAGTAATGCTGATTGGGCATACAGGGGACGATGTGAAAATGCATTATTTTGAAGGAGGCGGGGCTATTGGACGTTTCCCATTAGCTACTAATGAAGTTTACACAAATAAGTCTACCGGGCAACGTGTGGAAAATACAGAGTGGCATAATATAGTAGTACGAAATAAGGCCGCAGAAATCTGTGAGAAATACCTTAAAAAAGGGGATAAGGTGTATGTTGAAGGCAGGTTGAAAAGCAGAAAATGGACAGATGATAAAGGAATCGAGAGATATTCGGTTGAAATTCAATGTACAGATTTCACATTTTTGACTCCTAAGAATGAAACTGCAGCAAATCCAGCACAAAATTCAGCTTCAGCAAAACCCGATTCCAATACTAAAAATGATACTTTTGCCAATCAAACTAAAGGCAATGAAGAAGAAGATGATTTGCCTTTCTAAGTCTAACTAAAACATAAGCATTTGGATCCAGATCCTCCCAGTTTAATTTTATCGTTTATAACACTAGAATTTTCGCAGGTATTAAGTCTTATTATACTTGTTGCACTATTAATTTGCTCTGCACTTATATCTGGTGCAGAGGTTGCTTTTTTCTCTCTTACACCTTCAGATTTTCTTGGAGAGACCGGTAAAAGAACAAATGCTCAAAAAATCGTTACAAGACTACTAGAGAAGCCTAAGAAATTGCTGGCTACTATTTTAGTGGCTAATAACACTATAAACATTGCTATAGTGTTACTATTTGATACAGTAACAGATGAGTTCTTTGGGAATATGAATGCTGTTTTCTTGGGGATAAATTTCAAGTTTATTATTGAAGTTGGAATTGTAACCTTTCTTATTTTGCTTTTTGGCGAGATCTTGCCGAAAGTTTATGCAAGTAGAAATAATGTGAAATTCAGTAATTTAATGGCTTATCCATTAAATGTTTTAGACTTTTTAATTTCACCGCTTAGCACTCCTATGAGAGCAGTGACCATTTATATTCATGATAAACTAGGAAAGCAAAAAGGGTTTTTAAGTGTAGATCATCTTTCGCAAGCATTAGAAATGACAAGAGATGAAGATACTACCCATGAAGAGCAGAAAATTTTAAGAGGGATTGTTTCTTTTGGAAATACCGACACCAAGCAGGTAATGCGCCCAAGAATGGATATTTTTGCTTTAAAAGAGAGCCAAACTTATAAGGAGATTATTCCAGAAATAGTTAGTAATGGGTTTTCTAGGATTCCTGTTTATAAGGAAAATATAGATCAGGTAAGCGGTATTCTATATGTGAAAGATCTTTTGCCATTTTTAGATCGAAAAGATTTTGAATGGACCTCACTATTGCGAGAACCTTATTTTATTCCTGAAAACAAAAAATTGGATGATCTCTTAAACGAGTTTAAGGATAAAAAAATTCATTTGGCGATCGTTGTAGATGAATATGGAGGAACCAGTGGATTAGTATCTCTTGAAGATATAATTGAAGAAATTGTAGGTGATATTAGTGATGAATTTGATGATGAAGATCTTGTTTTCTCTAAGTTAGATGAATCTAATTTTATATTTGAAGGTAAGACTCCTTTAAAGGATTTTTATAAGATCATAAAATTGGATGATTCTTCAAATTTTGAAGAAAACAAAGGGGAATCCGATACGCTTGCAGGCTTTTTGCTAGAGATCTCGGGAAGCTTTCCTAAGCGTAATGAAAAGATCATTTTTCAGAACTATCACTTTACAATAGAGGTGATAGACGATAAAAGAATAAAGCAGATCAAATTAAGTATTGAGTCAGAAAAATCTTCAGAAGATTAGACTTAGGTCTAAATATTAATACTCATAATTTGTTTCACAATTTTCAAGATGAAAAGAATAAGTATCATATTATTAATTCTCTCGGTTTTTATTTCATGTAAAGATGAAGTGCTTCCTAAACCGAAAGCATTCTTGAGTCTTGAATTTCCTGCCGCCAACTACGTAGAAACAAATTTAGATTGCCCATATAGTTTTGAGATTAATTCTATGGCAAGCATTGTAAGATCAAAAGGCTCAGTACCTTGTTGGATAAATCTTAATTATCCAAAACTGAATGCTTCTGTTTTTATTACTTATCAGGAAGTTCACAATAACCTAGATTCTTTATTGATGGACTCTCAAAAGCTACCTTTACAACACACTATTAAAGCAGATTTTATAGAAGGAGATGTTTATGTGAATCCAGAACATAAAACCTATGGAATGTTTTATGAAATAGATGGAGATGCTGCTTCTCAAGCGCAATTTTATGTTACAGATAGTGTTAAACACTTTATGACAGGCTCTCTATATTTTAATCAAAAACCTAATTTTGATTCTATAATGCCTGCAGCTTCCTACATTAAATCTGATATAAAAAGATTAATGGAATCCTTAAAATGGAACTAGGGTTTACGCTAAGCCTTTATTTTTCAGTGTTTTAACATTTTAAATGGTTTTTTTTATTTAATTTAACTTTTCCTTGAATCTTCTATTTGACCATGTTTTTGGCATTTATTAATTAAAACCAAAATTATGAGGCACAACCAACTTTCTAGCATCAACTTGATGCTCTTTCTGTTTATTTTTCCAGTGGCGGTTTTCGCCCAAGAAACTTTAACAGGTAAAACAATTAATGAGTCGACGGGGGAAGCCGTTCCTTTTGTAAATGTTATTCAAAAAGGCACTTCCAATGGTACAACAAGTGATCTAGACGGAAATTTTTCGTTATCTGTTGAATCCTTACCTGCAACCTTAGTATTCTCGTATATAGGTTATGAAACTCAGGAGCGAGTAGTCACCCAAAATTCACCTATTAATGTGAGTTTTGTTGAAGCAGCAGCTGCCTTAGATGAGGTAGTGGTAACTGGACTCGCTACGTCTATTAAAAGAACCAATTCTGCCAACGCAGTAGCTTCTATATCTGCAGAAGAACTAATTGGAACAACGCCACCGCCAACTTTGGATGGAGCTTTCTATGGTAAATTTGCAGGAGCTGTTGTGAATGCCAACTCTGGTGCACCAGGAGGTGGACTTTCTATAAAACTAAGAGGGGCTACTTCTATACAGGGAAATACGCAGCCTTTATATATTATAGATGGAGTTTATGTAGATAACTCTTCTATTGCAGCCGGACTTAATACAGTTTCTGCCGCGGCATCTGGAGGAAGTGCTTCTAATCAAGATAACCCAACAAATAGAATTGCAGATATCAATCCTGAAGATATTGCGAATATAGAGATACTTAAAGGAGCTTCTGCGGCAGCCATTTATGGTTCGGGAGCAGCAGCTGGTGTAGTAATTATCACCACAAAACGAGGGAAAGCTGGAGAAACAAAATTCAGGTTTTCGCAATCTATGGGTTGGACAGAGGCAATTAATCTTTTAGGAGTTAGAGATTATACAGAACAACGTGTTCTAGATAGTTTTGGCGAAGCAGATAGAGCTGCATATGTTGCAGCAAGAGATGCTGGAACACTTGTAGATTATGAAGATGAAATATACGGAGAGAAGGGATTAATTAATATTACCAACTTTAGTATGAGTGGTGGAAGTGAAAAAACCAGGTTTTTTGCGGGTGTGACTTACAATGATGAAGATGGGATCGTTAAAAATACTGGATATGAAAAAACTTCTCTGCGTTTAAACCTAGATCATACTCCAACCGATTTCCTGAAATTATCCTTGAGTTCAAATTTTATAAACTCTTCTTCAGACAGAGGTTTCTTTAATAATGACAATTCAGGAGCAACTATAGGGATCGCGTTAACAGCTACAAGACCCTGGGACGCATTATTTCCAAATGAGAACGGGATATATCCAGACCATCCAAATAACACCTCAAATCCATTGCAAACCCGAGATTTAGTTAAGAATAATGAAACGGTAAACAGAATTATCATGGGAGGTTCTGCAAACTTAGATATCTATAAAGCAGATAATTCTAACCTTGAGTTAATATTGAGAGGAGGACTTGATTATTACGGGCAGAAAACAAGGGCTCTATTTCCAAAAGCATTGCAGGGACAAAAGCTTATAAATGGTGGATTGAATGGGGTTTCTGTACAAGGAGATACCCAAAATAAAAACTACAATTTATCGGGTTTCTTAGTGCATAATTATTTTACAGATAGTAATATAAATTTTAGAACTCAATTAGGTATTACACGAGAATATTTCGATCAGAACACCGAACTTATAACTGCAACTGGTTTAGTTGCTTCAGAAACAAATGTAGATCAGGCTGCAAACACAGGGTCAGACCAAACAAGATTGTTACAGGAGAACTCAGGTATTTTTGCGCAAGAAGAGGTTAATTATAAAGATATGTTTATTGCCACTTTAGGGGTAAGGGGTGATAAATCTTCTAATAATGGAGACGCAACAGAGTTGTTTTATTATCCCAAAGCTTCTTTAGCGGTGAATTTAAATGAATTCGAATTTTGGAATAGCAATTCTATATGGAATCAGTTTAAACTTCGTGTAGCCTATGGAGAAGCAGGGAATTTCCCACCATTTGGCGCTTTATTCACCTCTTATGATGCTTTTTCAACAGATGGAGTATTGGGGATAAGTTTAGTAGGGATTCGTGGAGATGCAAATTTAAAATCTGAACGGCAAAAAGAATTAGAATTTGGTACAGATGTAAACTTTTTGAATGGAAGAATAGGTCTTTCAGCAACTTACTATGTAAAAACGGTTGATGATTTAATTTTACTTGCAGATCTAGAACCTTCAACAGGATTTACTAGACAATATGTTAATGCTGGGAGTTTAGAAAATAAGGGAATTGAGCTTTCTCTTGATACTAGACCTATAGTAACAGAGGATTTCCAATGGGATCTAGGAATTAATTTTTTCAAAAACAAATCTAAAATCACCGAGTTAAGAGTGCCGCCATTTAATCTTGGAGCTTTTGGTGCAGGTTTAGGTTCGTTTAGAATTGAAGAAGGCAAAAGTGCTACCCAAATAATTGGTTCATTTCCAGAAGGATTGAGAGTGGTTGGAGATGCAGAGCCAGACTTTCAGATGGCATTCAATAATAATTTAGAATACAAGAACTTCCAGTTTACGATGCTATGGCAATGGAAACAAGGCGGGGAAAATGTTAATTTAACTACTTTATTAACCGATTTAAACCAAACTAGTCATGATTTTGATGATTTTGGAGCTGACCCAGATGGCGAATTGCCAAATGGTCAATTTAGACCCGGAGCAAATGCAAGTGTGCATACAGAAGATGCATCTTATGTTCGATTAAGAGAGGTTGGATTGTACTACACCATTCAAAGTGAAACCCTAGAGGCAATTTTAAATGGTAGTATAAATAGTATTAAATTAGGATTTTCTGGAACCAACTTAATAAATATTTTCGATTATAATAGTTACGATCCAGAAGTGTCAAATTTTGGAGGAGGATCCATATTTACAGGGGTTGATGTCTTACCGTTCCCATCTTCAAAAAGGTTTTTATTTAACTTATCTGTAAACTTCTAAAAAACTAAAACTATGAAAACATATATAAATAAAATTCTATTGCTCAGTTTAGTAATTGTTTCTATCACTTCCTGTGAAGTGCAGGAATTTTCAGATTTAAATAATGCTGAGGTGGATGCTTTTGAAAATAATTTAAATAGAGGAGATTTGCAGGATTTAGTTGGAGGTATTTTGTATAGTTCCAGACTAAGATTGGGTACTTATTTTGATGATACCGGAGTTTTGGGACGTGAATATTATCGATTTTCAGCTTCAGATCCTCGATTTACAAGTGATATGCTTGGTAAAGAAGATCTAACATTAGATAATAATACATTTTATATTACCGCTCCTTGGGGTTCTAGATATAGAACTGTGAAAAACGCTAATTTAATTTTAGGCTTTTTAGAAGGTCAAGATCTTTCTGCACAATTTACAGAACAGGAAATAACAGCTACTAAAGGTTTTCTCAAAACATTTATCGGCTATGAATTACTTCTGAATTTGAATTTAACATACCAAAATGGAATTCGTGTAGATGTTGCAGATGAAAATAATTTAGGCCCATTTTTATCTTATGATGCTTCATTATCTGAGATTAGAACAATTTTAGAAGATGGGGCATCAGACCTTGAAAGTGGAGGTTCAGATTTCCCCTTTATCCTTTCTAATGGGTTTAATGGATTTGAATCACCTTCATCGTTCTTGAAATTTAATAAGGCTATTTCAGCTAGAGTTGCAGCTTATCAAGGAGATGATTCAGGAACTTTAGCCTTTTTAGAGGATTCTTTCTTAAACTTGAGTGGCGAGGATTTAGACACTGGGGTATATTACAATTTCTCATTAGACCCAAAAGATATTGTAAACCCATTATTTGTCTCTATAGATGGAATAACTTCTGCTAACTCAAGAGTTGCACAATCTTCTTTTGTTACAGATGCAGAGTCGGGTGATAATCGCTTAGGCAAGGTTGTAGAGTTGGATGCACCTCTTAGTCAGGACGGTCTTTCTGGAAACTATGCTGTTTTTAGATATACATCACTAATAGATAATATCCCGATTATAAGAAATGAGGAATTAATTCTTTTATACGCAGAAGCCAATATTACGCTTAATCCGGATGAAGCAGTGAATGCGCTGAATATAATTCGAGAAAGCGCAAATCTTAACCCTTACACCGGGCCTACAGATTCAGAATCTTTAATTGATGAAATGTTGAAGCAAAGGAGATATTCTCTTTATGCCGAAGGTCATCGATGGATAGATGTGAGAAGATATAATAGGTTAGATGAGCTACCTATAGATAGGGAGGGTGACGATGTGTTTACTCAATTCCCAATTCCTCTAACGGAGAATCAATAAAATAGGTTTAATAATTTAAAAGGTCTGAAATATGAATCTCTCATATTTCAGACCTTTTCTTTGTTTAGCATTTTAAGCTTGGGGGTTTTATAGTACTTTCGCGAGCTCTAATAATACTATATCTACCCTATGCCGCTAAAAAACCTTAAATGGATCTATTTGATCTTATTATCTTTAGTTTGGGGAAGTTCCTTCATTCTTATTAAAAAGGGACTTATAGGGCTTAGCGCATTACAACTAGGGTCTTTTAGAATAATTTTCGCTTCGTTATTTCTGGTGTTAATTGGCTTTAAAAGTATTAGTAAGCTTAGTATATCCCAATGGAAATGGATCTCAATTTCAGCATTTATAGGCTCTTTCTTCCCAGTATATCTTTTTGCATTTGCTGAAACTGAAATTGATAGTGCAGTGGCTTCTATTTTGAATGCTACCACACCATTAATGACCTTAATTTTTGGAGTCTTATTTTTTAAAATGGCTTTTACCCAGAATAAGGTATTAGGAGTTGTAATAGGATTACTTGGAACCCTGGGATTAATATTTAGTGGAGCACAGGTAAACCCAGATCAGAATTATCTTTATTCTGGTTTGGTAATAATTGCTGCAGCTTGTTATGCTTTAAATGTGAATATTATAAAGCGATATATGCATGGTATATCTGCCTTAGGAATAACTGCAGGGAACTTTTTGGTTTTACTCTTGCCATCTTTTGTAGTATTACTTCTAACAGGTTTCTCTTTTGAAGAAATATTTAGTAATGAAGTGATATCAACTTCAATAATTTACGTGCTAATATTAGGAGTAATAGGTACTGGAATTGCGATGGTGATCTTTAACCGACTTATTCAAATCTCAGATCCAGTGTTTTCAACTTCTGTAACTTACACTATTCCTTTAGTGGCATTAGGCTGGGGTTTTCTAGATGGAGAAGTATTTAGTGGATTTCAGCTAATATCTATGCTTATTATTTTACTGGGTGTTTTTCTGGTAAATAGATCGAAAAATTTATATACTAAAAACAAAAAAGCCGACCAATAATGGCCGGCTCTTTCAACATTAATAAAAAAGATTATTCCATAAAATCTTCATCAGATACTCCTTCATTCACCTTAAGGGTTTGCACCTTAAAATCGAATGTTTGAGGTCCCATTGATTGAGAGATCGTAAATGGAAATTTAATTCCGCTTACTTCTTGATAGTTACTGTAAGAAACAGGAACTTCCATAGTTTGATCTCCTTGAGATACTTTATTTACAGACTTAACTTTTAATCCACTTTCTACATCGTAGTAAGCAGTTTTATCTTCACTTAAAGCTACAGCGTAAGCATCTTTACCGTCTACTGGTTCGATACCCATAACTTTAGCGTTTTTTGAATCTAATTCTGGAAAAGGATTAGCATCTGCTTTAGCAGACATTAATTGCTTTTCTGTAAAGTCTATTTTTTGTCCTTGTGCTACTGTAAATCCAGTTTCTCCATTATATACTTGCTTGCTTAGAACATTCCCGCTCATAGCGATTTTTTGAGAAGATTTTCCATTAGCAGTTTTTACTTCAAGATCTAATTTTTGTCCTTGAATTTCTGCTTGAGCAACCATCATTACACTTTCTGCTTTAGATACCGCTTCTTTTCCACCAATCGCTTTAATGTAATTAGAGAAAATACTTTCAGCATTAACTGAAGCATCTACAGCTTTATTGAATTCTGGCTTATCTACCTTATTACCTTCCTTATCAAAATAAACAACTGGAATTTTCTTTCCGTTATAGTTTATTTTTTCTAAGTTTTCTACCACATCACTTCCTTTACCAACAACTACAATTCTAGAGTTATCTGCAAGAAAATATTTTTTAGCAACTCGTTGTACATCTTCTGCAGTAACTGCATTGATGTTTTTTAAGTAATCTTCATAAAAGTCGTCATCAAGATCTTCAGTTTCTACATCTAAAGCCAATCTAGCAATAGTAGCAGGCTGTTCTAAAGACAACACGAAATCTCCAGTATACTTAGCTTTTGCATTAGCAAGTTCACTATCAGTAACCTTTTCGTTTCTTATTTTATAAACCTCATCTAAAAATGCAACTACAGAACTATCTGTTACAGCATTTCTAACGCTTGCACTTGCAACAAAGGTTGCAGCAGTATATTTATCATTTCCAGTTCTAGAATATGCTCCGTATGTATATCCCTTGTCCTCTCTCAAATTTAGGAACAAACGAGCTTCTCCACCGCCTCCAAGAATTTTGTTAGCTACCAAAACAGCGAAATAATCTTCATCTTTTTGTTTTAGGTTTATTGTGTTCACTAAAGCAATTTCACTTTGAACTGCATTAGGCATATCTACAAACTGAATTTGAGTTTGTTCTAAATTAGAAACAGTTGGCATTTTATATTCTGGTAAAGCTTTCTTTTTCCAATTAGAAAAATTTTCTTTTACCATTTTCTTTACTTCATCCTCATCTACATCTCCAACAATAACCAAATACGCATTTTGAGGGACGAAATAAGTGTTGTAAAAAGATTGTGCATCTGCCAAGGTTAATTTTTCAACAGTAGATTGGGTAGCAAATTCACCGTACGGGTGATTTTTCCCGTATGCTAAGGCAGATCTTACTCTTCCGGCATTAAAGGCTACATTTTTCTCGTTAGATTTTATACCTTCAATTTCACGGTCTTTAACCTTAGAAAATTCTTCTTCTGTGAATTTTGGGTTTATAGCACCATCTGCCATCAGTTTTAAAACTTCTGGAAAATACTTAGATAAAGTATTTGCATTTGCACCACTAGAATAAAAATTTAATCTAGCTCCTAAGAAATCAACACGTTCATTGAAATCGTCTTTAGACATGTTTTTAGTTCCGGTACCAAGTAATTGTCCCGCTAAGCTAGAAACACCTGCTTTTCCATCTTCAAATATTGGTGGATTGTCTAACCTTAAAGACATAGAAACCCTTGGAAGTTTATGATTTTCTACCACCATTACCTTAAGACCATTGTCTAAAGTAAAGCTTTCAGGTTCTTCTATATTTATTTTTGGGGCAGGCCCTGCTTTTGGTTGCTTACTTCTATCTATTTGTGCATGCACACTAAAGGATAGAAACAATAAGGCTGCAAAAGCTATTATATTATTTTTCATATTGATCGTTTTATATATTTTATTGTTTTGCTTCTTCAGCTTTAGGTAAGTATTCTACAACAACTCGCTGATTTGGTTTTAAATACTCGCTAGCCACTCTTTTAATATCCTCTCTAGTAATAGATCTATAGATATTAATTTCTTCGTTAACTAAATTGGTATCGCCATATAATAAATAGCTAGATGCCAATGAGTTTGCTATTCCAGCAACGCTAGAGTTAGAGTTTACATATCCGTTTTCAGCTTTATTCTGAAGTTTTTGAAAATCTTTTTCTGAAATTAGTTCTGTTCTAATTTTAGCAATTTCTTCTTCCATTTCTGTATTAAGCATCTCAAGAGTAGCTTCACCTTGTGGAATTGCAAAAATTAAATACATTCCATAATCTTCTTGTTCTAAGTTAAAAGCTTGTACTGCAAGGGCTTGTTTTTGCTCATCTACTAACTTTTTATAAAGTTTAGAGCTATTACCATCACTTAGGTAATCTGAGATCATATTTAAAACATAAGAATCTTTTTCAGTAAAAGCAGGTGTTCTATATCCTAAAACTGTAGCAGGTAACTGAATATTTGCATCGTAAGCTGTAGCATTAATTTGCTGCTTAATAGGCTCTTCTTTTGCATAATCTCTAGTTACAGCTTCTCCTTTAGGAATTGGACCAAAATAATCTTTGATCATTTTCTTAGTTTTGGAAATATCTATATCTCCAGCAACAACTAAAACTGCATTATTTGGAACATAATATTTCTCAAAATATTGCTTAAACTCTTCCAACGTTGAAGCGTCTAGATCTTCCATGTACCCAATATTTGGATGTTTGTATGGGTGGTTTACAAATAAGTTTGAAGATACTGCTTGCAATAAGTTTCCATAAGGAGAATTATCTACACGCAATCTTCGCTCTTCTTTTACAACTTCGTTTTGAGTGTCTACACCTTTTTGTTTAATAATAGGATGCATCATTCTTTCAGATTCCATCCAAAGTCCTAGTTCTAAATTGTTAGATGGAAAAACTTCGTAATAATAAGTTCTATCATTAGAGGTGTTAGCATTGTTGCTTCCTCCATTACTACTTACTATTTCGAACCATTTTCCGTTTGGAATATTCTCTGTGCCTTCAAATAATAGGTGTTCAAAGAAATGGGCAAATCCTGTTTTTCCGTTTTGTTGGTCTTTTCCACCAACATGGTACATTACAGAGGTTGTAACCACGGGTGCGGTATTGTCTTGATGTAAAACAACGTGAAGGCCGTTATCTAGATCATATTCTGTAAATTCAACTTCTTGTGCAAATCCGGTTGCTCCCAGAAGCAGTGCACACGCTGATAATTTAATTTTGTTGATCATTTTTTTAATGGTTTTTATTAATGTGCTATATAAGTATTACAAAATGCACATTTGTTACGTAAAAAACCTTAAATCTTGTTGTCTTATATTAAGTTTAATAGAAAAAGCTAACTAATTGTTAAAATTAACAGCTTATTATGGAGAATACTGCGTGATTTTTTCGAACTTTACTTTTATCACAAAAGATTTGAAGATGAAAAAAATTAAAGTTCCTATTAAATATGGGATTGCAATTTCCGCAGGCCTAATTGCTTACTTTTTAGTGCTTTCCTTGTTCGACGCACATAAAAACCCTTTTTTTAGTTTATTCAATGGGGTAATTATGGCTTTTGGAATGTATGAAGCTATCAAGAATTATAGACTAGAAAGTGGAACTAAGTTTAAATATCAAAAAGGATTTATGGTGGGACTTTTTACCGGGTTTAATGCAACCATGATCTTCACAATTTTCTTCGGAATTTATTCTACTGAATTAAATCCTAACTTCCTTAATGAACTGCTCACAATGTGGCGCAGTGATTATTCCACCAGCGTGGGCATAATTTTATTTGTAGTGGCAATAATGGGTTTTGCCACTAGTTTTGTACTTACCCTTGCCTTTATGCAGCTTTTTAAAGATTCCTGGAATACTTCTGACGGTAAAAAACATACATTAGGAAATTAAACAAAGACTTTGTGAATTAATTATTTAGAAGTATATTTGCACCCGCTTGTGGAAATTTCGCAAGTGGTTTATTTTAAAATAATTAACTAATAAATACGCTATGTACGCAATTGTAGAGATAGCAGGGCAGCAATTTAAAGTTGCAAAAGACCAAAAAGTATTTGTAAACCGTTTAGCGGGAGAAGAAGGAGACAAAGTTTCTTTTGATAAAGTTCTTCTTTCAGGCGATGGTGACAATATTACTTTAGGCGCCCCAGCTATAAACGGAGCTTTGGTAGATGCTAAGATCACCAGACACGTTAAAGGAGACAAGGTTATTGTCTTTAAAAAGAAAAGAAGAAAAGGATACCGTGTGAAGAATGGTCACCGTCAATCCTTAACTGAAATTTCTATTGTTGGAATCACACTTCCAGGTGGAAAGAAATCTTCTTCAGAGAAATCTGAAACTAAAAAAGAAGACTCTTCTAGTGATTTAAGCAATAATACTGTAGCTGAATTAAGAGAAATGGCTAAGGAAAAAGGTGTTGAAGGGTATTCTTCAATGAAAAAAGCGGAATTGATCGCTGCCTTAAGTTAATTAATAGATTAAAAACGAAATAAGATGGCTCACAAAAAAGGTGTCGGTAGTTCCAAGAATGGTAGAGAATCAGAATCAAAACGCTTAGGTGTTAAGATTTTTGGTGGTCAAGCAGCTATTGCAGGAAATATCATCGTTAGACAAAGAGGATATACACACAATCCAGGAGAGAATGTGTATGGAGGGAAAGATCATACTTTACACGCTAAAGTTGATGGTCTTGTAAAATTCACAAAAAAGAGAAATAACAAATCTTACGTTTCTATTGAACCGTTTGAAGCATAGTTGATCTTTGAATTGATATAAAAGCCCTTTCTGGAAACAGAAAGGGCTTTTTTTGTACATTTAATTTCCGTTAAATGTAAAACCATGAATTTTATTACAATCCTTAATTCTCCTCAGTCATTTAAAATAGGGATTATTAAAAACCTGTTTGATATGGAGAATATTCAATACAGAGTATTGGATGAATTTACAAGTAATGCTGCAGGAGTTGCAGGCCTTGGCATTAATGGTGTACGAATACAAGTAATAGAAGAAGATCTAACTCGAGCTAAAAAGCTCTTAGAGGATGTAGAATTCGATTAGCAAAGCAAGTAGTTAAAGCTGAAATAATAAAAGCTCCCTCATAAATTAATATAAGGGAGCTTTTTTAATATATAATGTGCCTATGGCCCTAGTATCTGTAATATTCCGGTTTGAACGGTCCTTCAACAGTTACTCCAATATATTCTGCTTGTTCAGTAGACAATTCTGTTAACTCTACTCCAATTTTTTCTAGGTGAAGTTTAGCAACTTTTTCATCTAAATGCTTAGGAAGCATATAAACTTCATTCTCGTAGTTCTTAGAATTTTTCCAAAGCTCGATTTGTGCTAGAGTTTGATTTGTAAATGAATTACTCATTACGAAACTTGGGTGTCCAGTTGCACAACCAAGATTTACCAACCTACCTTCTGCAAGTAAAATAATATCTTTTCCGTTAATTGTATATTTATCTACCTGTGGTTTGATGGTATCTTTTGTGTTACCATGATTTTCATTTAGCCAAGCAACAGCGATTTCATTATCAAAATGACCAATGTTACAAACGATGGTTTTATCCTTCATTGCTTCAAAATGCTCTCCTCTTACGATATCTTTATTCCCGGTAGTTGTAATAACAATATCTGCAGTTGGAAGTACAGTTTCCAACTTCTTAACTTCAAATCCATCCATTGCAGCTTGTAAAGCACAAATAGGGTCGATCTCTGTAACAGTAACAATAGATCCAGCTCCTTTAAATGAGGCAGCAGTTCCTTTTCCAACATCACCGTAACCACAAACAATAACTCTTTTACCAGCAAGCATGATATCTGTAGCTCTTCTCACAGCGTCTACAGCGCTCTCTCTACATCCGTATTTATTATCGAATTTAGATTTAGTTACAGAATCATTAATGTTAATAGCTGGCATTGGAAGGGTACCATTTTTAACTCTCTCATATAATCTGTGTACTCCAGTTGTAGTTTCTTCAGAAATACCTTGAACGCCACCTGCTAATTCTGGATATTTATCTAATACCATGTTGGTAAGATCTCCCCCATCATCTAAGATCATGTTAAGTGGCTTACGGTCTTCACCAAAAAATAAAGTTTGCTCTATACACCAGTTAAATTCTTCTTCGTTCATTCCTTTCCAAGCATAAACAGGAACACCTGTAGCTGCAATAGCTGCTGCTGCTTGATCTTGAGTAGAGAATATATTACAAGAACTCCAAGTTACCTCAGCACCTAAAGCGGTAAGAGTTTCAATTAAAACTGCAGTCTGAATAGTCATGTGTAAACATCCTGCAATTCGAGCTCCTTTTAAAGGTTGCTCAGCTCCAAACTCCTCACGAAGGGACATTAAGCCTGGCATTTCTGCTTCAGCTAATTCAATTTCTTTTCTCCCCCAATCTGCTAGGGAAATATCTTTAACTTTATAGGCCGTATAAGGCACCGTTTTAGTCGACATATTATTATATTTGATTTTTAGCAATTTTTCAGTCGCAAAAGTACATAATATCTAACAGAATTTCATGTCACTTTACAAAACAATAACAGTTGATGAGGGCACTAAAGTGCTCATTTGGAAGATCGAAGAATCTTTGGAATGGCTTTGTGACGGTATAGAATTAACCAATAATTGTCAAACGCGGGTGGATGGAATGAAGTCTGAGATCCATAAACGTGGGTTTATGAGTATTAGACATTTATTTGCAGAAATAGGATATACAGATCATGATCTATATTATGATGAGAATGGAAAGCCACATCTTAAAGATGGTAAATGTATATCTATCACACACTCCTTTAATTTTACCGCTATCATTATTTCTGAAGACGAAGTTGGGGTAGATATAGAAAAACAGCGGGATAAAATTTTAAAGATAGCAGAAAAATTCACACCATTAAAAGAGTATCATACCTTGGCTAATGAAGATGCCCTTATAAGAAAATTAACCATTGTTTGGGGCGCAAAAGAATCTATTTACAAATTATATGCGCATCCCGGTTTAGGGTTTTTGCAACATATTAATATTGCCGATTTCGATTTCGACGATAAAAAAACAACAGGAAAAGTTTATTTTAAAGGAAAAAATTCAGATTATAATGTTCACTTCTTAGAGTTCGAAGGCTTCACCTGTGTGTATGTAAAATTATCTAAAGTAGCTGTTAAAAAATAAGCTATGCTCACAGCCACAATTTATGAAAACCTGTCACTTTTAAAGAATTTAAACCAAAAACAACTTACGGTTCTAATAGACCCCGATAAATTTGAGGAATCTATTGCTGAAAAGTTCTTTGATGATCTACCAAATTCCATCACCCATATATTTGTTGGGGGAAGCACTGTAGAAGCTAATAAAACTGAAAGAACTGTAGCTGCAATAAAACTTTTTTCTGATCTCCCTATTATTATTTTTCCTGGAGACTATACCCAGATAACTGAAAAAGCCGATGCTATACTTTTTTTAAGTTTGCTATCTGGACGAAACCCGGAATATTTGATAGAACAACAAGTGAAGTCGGTTACTTGGCTAAAAAACTCTAATCTTGAAATTATCCCGACGGGATATATTTTAATAGATGGAGGTAATGAAAGTGCAGTGCAACGAATTAGCAAAACGCAACCTATGCAACAAGATAATGTAGAGGCTATCGTAAATACTGCTTTGGCAGGCCAGTTCTCTGGAAAACAATTAATTTATTTAGAAGCTGGCAGTGGTGCAATAAAGCACGTTTCTTTAGAGATAATCCGGGAAGTGAAAAAAGCGCTCTCTATTCCATTGATTATAGGTGGCGGAATTAAGACGGCTGAACAACTAGAAAACGTTTACAAAGCAGGGGCAGATATGGTAGTTATTGGAACGGCTTTCGAAAAGGGGGATTTTCATTACTAAGCATTTTATAAACTTCTATAAATTCCAGCCATTCCTAGGAATATATCTAACTTTGAATTTATAAAAATTAATACATGAAGATTTCCGTAGAACTTACACTTACCCCTTTACAAGATAATTTTGAACCAGCGATCATAGATTTTATTAAGAAATTGAGAGCTTCTGGTTTAACTGTTTTAGAGAATCCTTTAAGCACTCAGGTGTATGGAGATTACGATAAAGTAATGGAAGTTCTAAATAAGGAAATGAAGATCGCATTAGAATCTGTAGAACGTGGGTTAATGTATATAAAAATTGTAAAATCTGACAGAAGCGAATATGCAGCCGATTTTTGATTTTTTCTTCGAACAATATTATGAGTATCCAACTTTATTTATATATCTAGAAGTTATTGCAGTAATTTTTGGATTCCTGTCTGTGTGGTACTCTAAGCAAGAAAATATTTTGGTGTATCCTACAGGAATTATAAGCACGCTTATTTTTGTTTATCTCTTGTGGAAATGGGAATTGTTGGGTGATATGATGATTAATGCGTATTATTTTTCAATGAGCATTTATGGCTGGTATATTTGGACGAGGAAAGTGGATGCAACCCATTTTACTCCAGTAACTAAAATGTCAAAAAAGGAGCATATTTGGTCTGTTTTAATATTTATTGCTACCTTATTATTTGTTTTTGGAGTCTATGAGTATTTTGAAAAATGGAATAACTGGACTGCATATATAGACACTATTACTACAGCTGTATTTTTTGTTGGAATGTGGTTAATGGCAAGAAAGAAGCTTGAAAACTGGATTTTTTGGATTATTGGCGACATCATTTCGGTGCCACTTTATTTTTACAAAGGCTTAACCTTAACTAGTTTTCAATATTTATTATTTACAATCATTGCCATTTTTGGTTATTTCGCATGGAAGAGAAGCTTAAACAAAAACCTGCATCCTGTTTTAAAGTAGTTTTGTTTGGACCAGAATCTACCGGGAAAACAACTATGGCAAAAAGACTTGCAGCTCATTTTGAAACCGAATGGGTTGCAGAATATATGAGAGAATACCTTCAGGAGAAGTGGGATTCTAAAAAGGAAGTGTGTGAACCTGAAGATCTTATTAAAATTGCTGAAGGTCAAATAAAACATGAAAACGAAAAAGCAATTATTGCTAATAAAATACTTTTTTGCGACACAGATCTTTTGGAATTAACAGTCTATTCTAAAGCTTATTACGATGAATTTTGTGAGCCTAGCATTCTTAAACATGCGTTAAACAATTGGTATGACCTTTACTTTTTAACTAATATTGACGTTCCTTGGGTTCCAGATGATCTTCGGGATAAGCCCCATGACAGAGAAGCCATGTTTAATAAATTTAAAAGCTCCCTACGCTTTCATAATAAACCTTATGTTGAATTAAAAGGTGATGAGAATGAACGGTTTGAAACAGCAGTTTCAGCAATTAACAAATTATTAAAGTCATAAAATTGAAATTCAGTAAAAAAGATATCGCCCAAATTCAAAACAAGGGACTTAGTTTAAAAGTTATAGAAGATCAAATCGCTATTTTTAAACGAGGTAATAAACCTGTTAAGATATTGGCAGCTGCTACTTTGGGAAATGGAATTAAGCAAGTGAGCAAAAATCAAGCTGATAAGTTCGTTGGTATTTTTGAAGATCTAAAACACAATTTAAAACTTCTTAATTTTATCCCAGCATCTGGTGCAGCTACTAGGATGTTTAAAGAACTTTATATTTTTGTTGAAAATTTTAATCCAGAAAATGATTCTTTGCAGGAATATTTCAGCAGAAATGAAAGCAAGAAACTGAAGCGTTTTTTAGACGAGCTACCTAAATTGCCTTTTTATGAAGAAACCCTTACTTCCGCAATCAATAATTTTCCAGATTTTAATAATGTCTCGATAGATAATCAAAAATATTATTTAGTGAGATCTATGTTATTAGAGCCTGGACTAGAGCTCGGGAATTTTCCAAAGGGATTAGTTCCTTTTCATAAATATAAAGAACATACAGCTACCGCTTTTGAAGAACATCTTTACGAGGCAGGGACTTATGCGGAAAAAAATAATAAAGCCAATCTTCATTTCACTGTTTCTAAAGAACATTTAGATAAATTTCAGAATGAATATAATGAGATAAGAACACGGGTAGAGGAGCAAACAGGAACTTTTTTTCAAATTGGTTTTTCTTTTCAGGACCCAAAGACAGATACTATTGCAGTAGATCCTTCTAATGAAGTTTTTAGAACTTCTAGCGAGGAACTTTTTTTTAGACCTGGAGGTCATGGTGCACTTATTGAAAATCTAAATAACTTAGATGCCGATGTGGTTTTCATCAAAAACATTGATAATCTAGTTACGGCATCTAATAGAGAGGAAGTGGCATTTCATAAAAAAATGCTAGCAGGAAATTTATTAAAAATTCAGCAGGAGTGCTTTTACTACTTGGAAATTTTAAATGCTAGGAATTTTACGGAGATCAGTTTACAGCAAATCATTCAATTTTCCGAGGATCAATTAAGACTTAGTGTATCAAGCAATTTTGAATCACTTTCAGAAGAAGAGCAAATTCAAAAATTAATACTTCTATTAAATAGACCTTTGCGTGTATGCGGAATGGTTAAAAATGAGGGAGAACCTGGAGGAGGCCCATTTTTGGTGGAATTTTCTAATGGGGAATCTTCTCTTCAAATAATTGAAGGAGCCCAAATTGAAACTAATGATCCGCAACAAAACGAAATCGCACAAAATGCTACTCATTTTAATCCGGTAGATCTAGTATGTGGATTAAGAAATTATAAGGGAGAAAAATTCGATCTTAATGAATTTGTAGATCCAGAGATGAGTTTTATTACAACTAAGACTAAAGATGGAAAGGAGCTGAAAGCATTGGAACTTCCTGGTTTATGGAATGGAGCTATGGCAAAGTGGAACACAATTTTTGTAGAGGTACCAGTTTCTACATTTAATCCTGTTAAAACCGTGGCAGATCTTTTAAAACCAAGCCATCAGGCTTAATAAAGCATGCCTAATCTAGCAATATTATTTAATGAAGTTTCATTTAAAGCAGTTCGGAGTTCCGGTGCTGGGGGACAACATGTAAACAAAACATCTTCTAAAGTAATTCTCACTTTTAACGTAGAACAATCCTCTGGTCTTTCAGAAGAAGAGAAACAACTTTTAAGTAAAAAATTGCAAAGTAGATTGACCCTCAATAATGAGTTGATCTTGGATTGCAGTGAGACTAGAAGTCAGCATAAAAACAAGGAGCTAGTATTAGAAAAATTTAAGGAGCTAATTTTGCAAGGACTTACTAAACCTAAAAAGAGAAAAAAGACCAAACCTAGTAGAGCTTCAAAATTTAAACGTCTTCGTAAAAAGAAAATGCATTCAGAGAAAAAGATCAATCGGCGTAAACCAGACCTTTGAATTTCTTGAACAACTGTGGAAAATATCCCCAAAACTGCAATAATATTCTACACTTTACTATCTATTTTAACATCACAGATATCTATAAAATCAAGATTTAAAGCCTATTGCGTTAATTTTTGCTTAAATGGTATAATTATTCGTTAAGGATAAGTACTAAAACTTAATATTAATTTTAAATCGGATTCTTATGAAAAAGCTAGGTTTAACATTGGCAGCGATTGGGTTATTTTTTACTGCTGCGCAAGCACAGGTAGAAGGTGAAGTGCAAACGGAGGTAGAAGTAGAAAATGAATTAGTGGTTGCGGGAGATGAATTTGAGAAAATGGAAGTTTCTGATCTACCAGAAACAGTGGCTTCGGTTATTATAACTGAATTTCCAGAGGCTATTACTACTAATGCTTTTGTGAAGCAAGATGATGAAAAGGTAATTTATAAAGTTAAATTGGATATTAAAGGACAATTAAAAAAGGTCTATTTAGATGCAGATGGAAACTGGATAAAAATGGAAGATAAGAAAGAGGAGTCTAACTAACCAACCAATCTTTCTAAATGAAAAGAGCTGACATTGCGGTCGGCTCTTTTTTTGTTTTAATATGTACGTCTTTAAAAGAACCATAATTCGTAAATTTGCGAGATATTAAAATCTAAGCCGAATTATGGTATCTATTCTTATAGTTGAAGACGATGTGGCATTTGCAACAATGTTAAAGACCTTTTTTGAAAAAAGGGATTATAAGGTGGACACTTCTTTTTCTGCCGCAGAAGCTTTTAAAAAAATGAAAGCTAGTTCATTTGAAGTTATTCTTACCGATGTAAGATTACCAGACAGTGATGGCTTGGAGGTCTTGTTAGAAGTTAAATCTAATTATCCAACAGCACAGGTTATTGTTATGACCAATTATGCTGAAATTAATATGGCCGTTAAAGCCATGAAAAATGGAGCTTTCGATTATGTTTCCAAACCTTTTAGGCCAGAAGCAATTCTTCAAACCATTGAAAATGCTTTAAATCAAAAGACTTTAAATGGTAATAAGATCGCTCAGGAGGAAGATCTTCCGAAGAAAAAACAAAAAATAAAAGTATCTGAGTCTTCTACAGATTTCGTGAAAGGAGTAAGTGATGCGGCAATAAAACTTAATGATTATATAGAGCTTGTAGCGCCAACCAATATGTCTGTCCTAATCATGGGCGAAAGTGGAACTGGAAAAGAGCAAGTTGCTAAAAGTATACATAATAAGAGTAAAAGAAAAGGCGCTCCTTTTATTGCAGTAGACTGTGGTGCAATTCCAAAAGAGATCGCCTCTAGTGAGTTCTTTGGACATGTAAAAGGATCTTTTACAGGAGCTATCCAGGATAAAACAGGGCATTTTGAAGCCGCCAATGGCGGAACTTTGTTTTTAGATGAAATTGGTAATTTAAGCTATGGTTTGCAAGTGCAACTGCTAAGAGCTTTGCAGGAACGTAAAATTAAGCCTGTAGGAAGTAACCATGAAATAAAAGTTGATATTAGAGTTGTTACTGCTACAAATGAAGATTTAGCAAAAGCAGTAAAAGAAGGGAATTTTAGAGAAGACCTTTATCATAGATTAAATGAATTTTCGATTAAAGTTCCAGCTTTGCGTGAGAGGCGTGAAGATTTAATGCTATTTGCAGATTATTTTCTGGATCAAGCAAATGAAGACTTGGAAAAAGAGGTGGTTGGATTTAGCGATGAGGCTACTGAAGCTTTTAAAAATTATAGTTGGCCGGGTAATTTACGTGAATTAAAGAATATGGTGAAGAGAGCCGTATTGCTAACACAAGCTAATATCATCCCACTTAAAGTATTGCCTCATGAGATCTCTGTTGCAAAAAGCAGCGATGAATCTTATGGTTTGTTCAAGAATAAAAACGAGGAGTCTTTAATTTTAGATGCATTGGAAAAGGCACAGGGAAATAAAAGTAAAGCTGCAAGACTTCTAGATATAGACAGGAAGACGCTTTACAATAAACTGAAGCAGTACGATATTAAACTATAATTTCTCTTTCTAACTTCGCTAAAAGCGCTTCAATATCTGTTATCAGTCCTTGGATCTTTTGATCTTCAAAATATTCTGGCACTTCCTTTTCCAACTGCTGCAATTGAAACACGATATTACGAGTATTTAACTGCTTATACATGGGTAGCATTTTATGTGCTATTGCAGGGATTTTATGCTTATTCTTATTTGTAATAGCTTTATTTATCTCAGCAATGTTCTTTCTGCTAGCATCTACAAAAACTTTTAAAATAGTATTCAATGCGTTTTTATCGTCTCCTGCAAAAAGTAGGATTTCTTCTAAAGAAAATTCTTCGGAGCTTTCTTCTGAATTGATTTTAATACCTGAATTAGTTTCTAATTCCAAATTTAAAACATCTCCAATCTTTTGAAGTAATTCTTGTGGTCTATAAGGTTTTAATAAACTCCCAGAGAAACCAGCTTCTAAGTAATCGCTGTCGGTAAGTGTCGTTCTTCCAGAGGCAGCAATTACAGGTATATGTTTTAATTTGATTTTAGATTGAATTGCTTTAAGCAATTCAAAACCGTCCATGCTAGGCATTTGTATATCTGTAAGTACTAGATCGTATTTTTTTTGTCTTAATTTTTCCAAAGCCTCATTTCCATCTTGTGCAATATCGCAGTTCATCCCAATAGATTTTATAAGTTCTCTGGAAAGTGCCAATTGAGAGGATTCGTCATCTACGGCGAGAATATTTTTACCGTTTAAATGCGTATTTCTTGTAAGAGATTCTGGAACAGTTTCTAAGTTGTTTTTCAGTTTTATAACAGGAATTTTCAGAATGAATTCACTTCCTATTCCAGGCTCACTTTCCAGTGAGAGTTCCCCGTTCAATAATTTTGTAATTCGTTTTGATATTGCTAGACCAAGTCCCGTTCCACCATATTTTTTTTCTATTTGGCGATGTTCTTGAGAAAACTCTTCAAAGATCTCTTGCTGCTTATCTTTTGAAATACCTAGTCCAGTATCCTTTATTCTATATGTTAGAATATACCTATCTTCAATTTGTTTTTCTAGGCTAACAGATACTGTGAGGTTTCCTTCATCTGTAAATTTATAAGAGTTATTTATTAGGTTAGAAAGTATTTGTTTGATCCTGAATGGATCACTTAAGACATTTGTATCTGCACTTTCTTCGGCTTTTACTATTAGTTGTAAATTTTTAGGATCGTCTTCGGGAATAATATTATAAAAAGTTTCTTCCAATAAATTTTTTGCATTGAAGGGTAATTTTTCGATCTGCATTTTGCCAGCATCCAATTTGGATAGATCTAAAAGATCATTGACTAAATGAAGAATGAATTCTGAACTTTTCTTCAGATGTCCCAGATAATGTTCTTGTTTGTTGTTAAGTGGTGTTTTAGCAATCAATTCTGTATAACCTAACACAGTGTTAAGAGGAGATCTTAAATCGTGAGTAATAGTTGCCATAAATTGCTCTCGCCTAATCATTAAAGACTCTGTAAAGGCTTTTGCCTCCTCTAATTGAATTCTATACCTCTGACTTCTAGAAACATCCCTAATTATAAGAAAGAGAAAAAACAGTACAATAAGTACACTTGCACCTCCTACAAAAAGAAGTATTTGAGATACTTCACTTAGCATTTCTTGAGACCTCTTTGCCCTGTTAAGGGTTGTAGCTCTTTCTTCTTGCTCTACAGATGCTAATAAATTCCTTAATTGATCATTTAGGATAAGATCATTATCTAATAATTCATTTTCCTTTTTATTGATTATTGCACGAAATTTTTGATTTTCACGTTCCAATTCATTCAATACTTTTTTTACTGAAGTCACTAAAGAATCTGCACTTATGCTGGAAAGCTGTTCGTTATTATCGTCTTTCGAGAATTCTAGTAACCTAATTAAAACTCTTCGCTGGTGGGGTTCTAAATTTGCAAAACGTTTATCGTAATTTTGATCTTTAAAAGATTCGTCTACTTTTTCTAATTCCTGGATCACTTCAGTATAAAAACTCGTATTTCTATCTCTAGAACGCAGTTTTAATAATTCCTCTAAATTTTCACTTTTAAGCGATAATAAGTTGGAAATACTATCCAATTCAACTTTCATTACTGAATCTGCATAAGTTGTTTTAAGAACATTAATGCTTTCCTGAATGCCATCTATTTGGCCGCTATATCTATTTAGATCTGTAGTGTCACCAGTTTGAATGAATTGCCTACCTGTACTTTCTGTTTCATAGAGAGCAGTAGCTATTTCACTTACCAGAACTAGTTGTTGGTTGTTTTGATCGTTGGATTGATTTATTGAAGAAAATTTAACCACTTGCGCATAAGTAAACCATACCGCGATAGCAGCTACCGCAGCTACCATTAGATACCCAATAATCACCTTAAAAGTTATGGAGCGCTTCGTGTTTTGCATTAGGAAATTATCGCTAAAATTACGCCAATTCTTTTAAATTTCGGTATTGATGTAGGAAATCAAAAAAACCTTATTACATTTGCCAGACATCTCAAAGGGGTGCTGTTTAAAGATTTATTTCTGAAAAATAGCTGAGATTATACCCAACGAACCTGGGCAGGTAATGCTGCCAAGGGATAAAGATACTCGAAAGAGTATCAAAAAGTATAGACCCCCTTTATAGATCTTAAGATAGATTTATTAAGGGTTTTTTTATACGCGAATTTTCGCACTAATTTTAAATCAAGAATAATCGCCCCTTTTATTCGTAACAACACTATTGTAACGAATGAAACATTTATTTCTATTACCTACTGCCCTTTTAATAACCGTATTAGGTTATTCTCAACAAAAAATTGACACCATAAGAAAACCCGTAGAAATACTGGATGAAATCTTAGTTCAAGCTATAAGGGTGGATGCAGATTCTCCTGTAACTCACTCCGATCTTTCCAAAGAAGAGCTTGAAAAACGTAATTTGGGACAAGACATCCCTTACCTTTTAAATTATTTACCCTCTGTAGTAACCACATCAGATGCTGGTGCTGGTGTTGGATATACCTATATTAGAGTGCGTGGGAGTGATGCTTCAAGGGTAAATGTTACTTTAAACGGAATTCCATTTAACGATTCTGAAAGTCAAGGTTCTTTCTGGGTTAATTTGCCAGATTTTGCATCTTCTGTTCAAAATCTTCAATTGCAACGAGGAGTTGGAACTTCTACAAATGGCTCTGGAGCTTTTGGAGCAAGTTTAAATTTGCTTTCCGATGCTGTTTCCGAAGAAGCTTACGGGGAAATTTCTAATTCCGTTGGTTCATTCGGGACTAGAAAACATAATGTGAAATTGAGTACCGGTTTGCTTAAAGATCATATTGAGATCTCAGGAAGATTGTCTAAAATAGCCTCCGATGGATATATAGACCGCGCTTCATCCGACTTAAAATCCTACTTTTTACAAGCAGCTTATGTAGATGATAATACATTAATAAAAGCCATCACCTTTGGTGGGCATGAGGTAACCTACCAATCATGGGAAGGAATAGACAAGGAAACCTTAGAAAATGATAGAACTTTTAATCCTGCAGGAATGTATTCAGATCCTGATGGTAACACCCAGTTTTATGATAATGAAGTAGATAATTACAAGCAGGATCATTATCAGTTTCATTGGAACGAACGTTTCAACAATAACTGGTCTACAAATCTTGGTTTAAATTACACCTACGGAAGAGGATATTTTGAACAGTATAAAGAAGATGAAGATTTTGAAGATTATAATTTTTCACCTATAGAAATTGGTGCTGAAACTATTAATTCTACAGATCTTATTAGACGCAGGTGGCTAGATAACGATTATTATGTGGTGAATGCGAATGCAACTTATAAGAACTCGAAATTGGAAGTTACTTCTGGAGCGTTTTATAGTCATTATAAAGGAGATCATTTTGGAGAGGTTATCTGGGCTAGATATGCTAGTGATTCGCAGATAAGAGATAAATATTATTTTAGTGATGCAACAAAAAATGAATTTACCGTATTCTCCAAAGCTACTTTTAAGCTCGATAATAAATGGCAATTCTTTATTGATGTTCAGGGGAGGTTTATAGATTATACTACCGGTGGGATCACCTCAGATCTTGTTGGGATAGATGTAGATAAAAACTTTGAATTCTTCAATCCTAAAGCAGGGATCACTTATCAGCTAGATTTAAATAATCAATTTTATGGGTACTACGGAAGGGCAAATAGAGAGCCAACAAGGAATGACTTTGAAGAAGGAATTAGTACTGCTGAAAAATTAAATGATTTCGAATTAGGTTGGAGATATAGTAAACCGAACTTTAAGGTGAACTCTAATGTTTATTTTATGGATTACAAAGATCAATTAGTGCTTTCCGGAGCTTTAAATGATGTGGGATCTCCGCTAAGAACTACTAGCGGGAACAGTTATAGATTAGGATTAGAAGTAGATGCAGATTGGCAACTATCTAATAAATGGAGATTGATGCCAAACATTGCAATAAGTACAAATAAAAATAAAGACTTCGTTGCTTCCATAGACGGTTCATTAGTTGAGCTTGGAAATACTAATATTTCATATTCCCCAGAAATCGTAGCCTCTAATATGTTGGTCTTTTCACCTAAGGAGAATTTGCAAATAGGTTTGCTCTCTAAATTTGTAGGAGAGCAGTATATGGGTAATATAGACAGTGAAGCTTCTAAGTTGGATAGTTTCTTTGTAAACGACCTAAATGTAGTTTATGAAGTAGAAAATATTCCAGTTTTTAAATCTATCGTTTTAAGCGCTTTAGTAAATAATATTTTTAATATGAAATATGTTTCTAATGGATATTTTTATACCTACGATGATGACTTTTCTACTCCTGGAGTGATCACAACCATAGAAGGAGCAGGTTACTACCCTCAATCTGGCATTAATTTCTTGGCTGGGGCAACTTTAAAATTTTAAAGATCATTAAGGATAGAAGCTGTAAGATCTAATTCTTAGGTCTATCCAAACAAAAAGTCTCCGTTCTAGTATAGAATGGAGACTTTTTATATTTCTGTTGAAACCAGGCCCTAGTTGTATACTTCTAAGGTGTTTCCATTTTTACTTACTCTATAGGGTTTCATAGTGTACTGGCCGCTGCCGTTGGTAAGCTCCCCCGTTAGAATATTATAACTGTTCCCATCATCACAATCGCATTTAGCAATTACCCCTTGTACTCTTAGCGTTGAACATTCACCTAAAGGATGGTTTGGATCGCTTAACTCAAAAGCGGTGAATTGATTGTTATTAATATTATATACAACTACCCCGTTGATCCCAGAATTGTAAGTAGAATAACTGTTTCCTGGAAAATTTAAATTATTGTATTCTGGAAAGTCAAGATCAAGATTTAACCTAAAACTCACATTTACTAAATTGGGATTATCTATTCTATCGTCCGCATTAGTGCTACAAGAATTTAACACTAAAAGCAACATGAATAGACTACAAACTTTTTGGATCATTTTAGAGGAATTTTGGGCTTAAGAATTATATTGTTTTCAAAATTTAAATTTATTATATTTGTGTATATAAATCCCGTCTTATGTGGGATTTTTTGTATTTATTAGCAAGATTTTAAAATTTAAACACATATAAATAGGCCTAAGTTAGGTTCTCCAAACCCTATTACTTTTGGAGTTTGGAATATATAAAATCACAATACAGTTATAGGTAATGAGAAGTGTGGGGTTAATTCCTGTAACTACTATTGATAAACGAAAAAATTATGAGTAACGTATCTTATTATACAATTGAAGGCTTGAAAAAGCTGAAAGATGAACTTAATCAGTTAAGAGATGTGGAGCGTCCTAAGGCTTCTCAAGCCATTGCTGAAGCTCGTGATAAAGGGGATTTAAGTGAGAATGCAGAATATGATGCAGCAAAAGAAGCTCAAGGATTATTAGAGATGAGGATTTCTAAAATGGAAGAAGTGGTTTCTAATGCTCGTGTTATAGACGAATCTCAGTTAGATACATCCAAAGCTTTAGTTCACTCGTTGGTTAAAATTAAGAATACTACCAATGGATCTGAAATGACCTATAAGCTGGTAGCTCAAAGTGAAGCCGATATTAAAACTGGTAAGATCTCTGTTGAATCACCTATTGGAAAAGGTTTATTAGGGAAAAAAGTAGGAGATACTACAGAAATTAGTGTGCCTAATGGAACAATGAAATTTGAGGTACTTGAGATCTGGAGAGAATGATTTTAAGTATGAATAAAGAACATATAAACCTTTTCTGTGGCTTGTAATAAACGCCATGAAAAGGTTTTTTAATTTCAATAAATAATATAATAATTATGTCTACAGTTTTTTCTAAAATCATCAGCGGAGAACTTCCTTCTTACAAAATTGCCGAGACCGATAAATTCCTCGCTTTTTTAGATATTAATCCTAATGCAAAAGGACACACTTTATGTATTCCCAAAGAGGAAGTAGATAAATTATTTGAATTAGATGACGAAACCTATGCAGGTTTAATGAAATTCTCTAAAAAAATTGCAATGGCACTAGAAGAGGCGGTTCCATGTAAACGAGTGGGAATGGCAGTCATTGGCTTAGAAGTGTCTCACGTACACGTTCATTTAATCCCATTAAATAAAATGAAGGATATGGATTTTGGTAATAAACTTAATTTCTCTCATGACCAATTATCGAGATTGGCAGAAGAGATCAAGGAGAATTTATAATGAATTATTCAGATTATAAACTTAGTATAGACTTAAGAATAGATTGGAGTGATCTGGATATGTATAAACATGTGAATAATCTCACGTTTATTAGATTTATGCAGACGGGAAGAGCACTATTCTGGGAGGCAACCGGGCTTACTAAAATTTATGAAGCTACGCATAGAGGCCCAATGATGGTTTCAACCCACTGCGATTTTAAAAAGTCTTTATATTACCCTGGAAATGCAATTGTAAAAACAAAGCTAGCCTTTATTAAGAATAGCAGTTTTGGTTTAGATCATATTATTTTGAATGAAGATATGGAAGTTTGTGCTGAGGGTCGGGATATCGCGGTTTGCTTCGATTTTAATTTAAATAAAACCTATACTATCCCAGATAATCTCAGGGAAATAATGAAGAAATACTAAATCTTTCTCAGGGCTATTTGAAAGGTTGTGCCCTTATTAAGCTCACTTTCATACACCTTGATCTTTCCATTATGATATTCTTCTACAATTCTTTTAGAAAGCGATAATCCAAGTCCCCATCCTCTCTTTTTAGTAGTGAATCCTGGGTTAAAAATAGTTTGATATTTGCTTTTCGGGATCCCCTTTCCGCTATCTTTTATATAAATATAAACCCAATGTAGATCTTGCTTTATTTCTATATCCAAATTCCCCTTTCCTTTCATAGCATCAATAGCATTACGTACTAAATTCTCTATGGTCCAACTAAAAAGAGATTCATTTAGATTCACATAAATAGGGGTATTTGGTGTAGTAAGTTTAAAGTTTATGAGTCGGGAACTTCTTGTGAAAAGGTAGTTATAACTCTCCTTGGTTGCAATAATTATATCAGTTTCGATGAGAATAGGGGTAGATCCAATTTTAGAAAATCTATCTGTAATGGTTCTTAATCTTTCAATATCCTTTTCAATTTCAGATATATAAGACTTATTAACATTTTCTTCTTTTAGAATCTCTGTCCATCCTATTAAAGAAGATAATGGGGTGCCTATTTGATGCGCAGTTTCTTTTGCCATCCCAGCCCATAATTTATTTTGCTCGCTAGATTTAGTGGTGGTGTAGAAGAAATATACTACCCCTATAAATAAAAAGATGATCAGCAAGATCCCGGCGGGATAGTACTTGATTTTTGTAAGTAGTGGCGAATCTCCATAATAGATCTTGTGAACCTGATTTTTACTTAAAACCATTTCTATAGGTTCATTTTCAGATTTTAATGCCTCAAAATAGTCGTCAAGCTTCTTTTTATTTCCTCTTGTTTCTATTGGAATGTTTAATCCGTCTACGATCTCCCCTTTTTCATTTATCCAAATAGTAGGAATAGTGGTATTGGTATTAAGAATTTTTAAAGTAAGATCTATATCTGTATCCCCGCTGGCCTTGTCTAAAAAGGCTTGTGCGGCGGTCCATAATTCCATTTTATCTCTCTCATCTTGTTTTAAGCGTTCAAAAAAAATGGACGTGTTCCATAAAATAAGTGCTACAATAAGTAGGGAAGAAAAAATAATGAACCAACGTGCAAAGTTTCGTTCGTTTGTAAAATTCATGAAGCCTTAATTAGAAGGATTTAAATATAACCGTTTTCTGTTAATATTATTGTTGAAATACGGTTTTTCATTGCTAAGGCTATTCGTTACCTTTGTGAAAAATTGCTGAATGCTATCTATAGATCCAAAGGAAATTAGTACTGGGAAAAGACATCAATATTTACTAGGAGCAATAGGGCCCAGACCTATTGCATTTGCAAGTACAATAGACGAAAATGGAAGGCCAAACTTGTCTCCATTCAGCTTTTTTAATGTGTTTAGTGCAAACCCGCCTATCTTGATCTTTTCTCCCGCTAGAAGAGGTAGAGATAATACAGTTAAGCATACTTACTTAAATGCAAAAGCTACCAAGGAAGTGGTGATTAATGTCGTAGATTATAAGATAGTACAACAAATGTCTCTATCTAGCACAGAATATCCTGAAGGGGTTAATGAGTTTGAAAAAGCTGGTATTACCATGTTGCCTTCAGATAAAGTGAAGCCATTTAGAGTAGCCGAATCTCCTGCGCAATTTGAGTGTAAAATATTAGAAGTTAGAGAGCTCGGGGAAGAAGGCGGAGCTGGTAATTTAGTGATCTGTGAAGTGGTTAAAATGCATTTTGATGAAGCTATTTTAGATGCTGAAGGTTTTATAGATCAGCATAAAATAGATCAGGTTGCTAGAATGGGAGGAAATTGGTATACTCGCGCCAAATTAGGAATGTTTGAGGTGCCTAAGCCATTATCAACTCTTGGTATAGGTGTAGATCTTATTCCGCAGGAAATTAGAAATAGTAAGGTTTTAACTGGGAATGATCTTGGTAAACTGGGGAATGTAGAAGTTTTACCTTCCGAAGAAGAAATTAATGAATTTTTAACTGAGGATATTGATGCCTCGAGCTTGGTGAAATCTGGAGATCTTAAAAAGATACATTTACAAGCACAAGAATATTTAGAAAAAGAAGATCCGGCAAAAGCTTGGAAAATATTATTAGCAAAATCAAATTAAAATGGAAGTAGAAGGAAAAATAAAAATGATTGGTGAAACCCAAACATTTGGAAGTAACGGATTTAGAAAAAGAGAAGTTGTTGTAACAACTGAAGAGCAGTATCCACAACATATTATGGTGGAATTTGTACAAGATAAAACAGATCTTTTAAATAACTACCAAGTTGGGCAACCAGTTAAGATCGGTATCAATTTAAGAGGAAGAGAATGGGTGAATCCTCAAGGAGAAACCAAATATTTCAATTCAATTCAAGGTTGGAGAATAGAGAATTTGCAAGCTGGTAATGCAGCTCCAGGGCAAACTCCTCCTCCAGCAGATCAATTTGAGCCTGCTCAAGATCTTAAAGATGAAGATTACGACGATTTACCTTTCTAGGTAAATAGTACTGTTAGTTAAAAGCTGTTTGAAGTTTATGTTTTGGTTACCCTTTCCCGAATTTTTTTGGGATCTTTATAATTAATAATAGAGAAATGTGGAGCTAAAATGAATATTTCGAACAGCTTTTCTATTTAATATATTTCAATTAATTTTCAATATCTAATCATATTAAATTGAGTTCTTCAATTCCATATCAAAAATTTCCTTCTGTGGAATTTGCAAACCCAGACGGGCTTTTAGCTATGGGAGGAGACCTTTCTGTAGAACGACTGTTAGATGCATATAATCACGGCATCTTTCCTTGGTATAATGCATCGGAGCCTATTCTTTGGTGGAGTCCAGATCCTAGAATGGTTTTATTTCCGGAGAATTTAAAGGTTTCTAAAAGCATGAGCCAGCTATTTAAAAAGGAAACTTTTCAAGTCACTTACAATCAAGATTTTCTTAAGGTTATAGAGAATTGTGCAGCTATTAAAAGAGAGGGGCAAAACGGAACTTGGATCACCGAGGAGATCAAGGATGCGTATTTAAAATTGCATCATTTAGGAATTGTGCAATCTGTAGAGGTGTGGCAAAATAAGGAATTGGTTGGTGGACTTTATGGTATCTATTTGAAAGAGAAAAAAATATTTTGTGGGGAAAGTATGTTTGCCAAAGTGAGCAATGCTTCAAAATATGGGTTTATAAGTTATGTTAGAAAACTGAAGGCCGAAGGGGTTAGGTTAATAGATTGCCAGATCTATACAGGACATTTAAATAGTTTGGGAGCTAATGAAATTCCTAGGAAAGAGTTTTTGGAATATTTGAAATAAGAATTTCAGAAAAATTAAATCCCGATCTCAAGATAAATCGGAAGATGATCTGATCCTATATTTCGTTGTGGAGACTGAGCGAGAACATCCAAGCCTTTACTAACTAAACAGTGATCTAAAGTCGTTCTTAAAGGATAGAAGTTCGCTGGCCAAGTAGTTCCTACTCCAAAACCATTTCTAGAATCTTTTAGTTCACTTTTAGATAATAAGTCTTTGAAATGAGATGAAAACGAGGAAGTGTTTAGATCCCCTATCAATATAAAATTATCTGAAAAGCTTGCTCTTCTACCTGCTATATTCTTCAGTTGTTCATTTCTTAAATTAAAAGTTTCAGAATTTATAGGTGGCAGTGGATGAGTAGCTACGACGGTAAGAGGTTCATTAGAATAAATAAAGTTAGCAATAATGGAGGGTTTGATGTTATTATCAAAATAAGTCACTGAAGATTCCATTTTGATTTTGCTAAGCATTGCAATCCCAAAGTTATCTATTCTTACTTCTGATGCATTATAAGGAAAAAATTGATAGAGACTCTTTAATTCTTGATCCCACTTTGGAGTGAGTTCCATAAATACTAAAACATCTGGATCTTTTTCTTTAATCAATTCTAATACACTTGCTAGATCGGTATTGGAAGACAGTAAGTTTATAGAGAGAATAGAAATTTTATTATCGAAATTTTCAGAAACTGGCTCAGGAGAAATGTATAAGGGAAGTACCTCTTTTGCATTCCATACGAATAGAAGTACAAGGATTATTAAAAGAATCCTTTTTTGGTAAAAGACAATAAATAGTATGAAAAACAAGAACAGCACTAATAAATATTGAACCCGAAAATGAGACATTAGATCTATCCACCAAATATTTGGAAAAAATGTTGGTAATAAAGTGAAGAATGCCGTTCCAGTTAAAAGTACAAATAGTAAGTTTTGAATGAATTTGGATTTCATTATGAGTGTTATATTCACTGTTTAAACTTCCTTATACCTAAAACAATCTACTTCATGATCGTTGATCATACCTGTGGCTTGCATATGCGCATAAATTACCGTAGAACCCACAAATTTGAACCCGCGTTTTTTAAGATCTTTACTTAGAGCATCGCTAATTTCTGTAGTTGGAGGAGCTTTTTTATAGTCGACAACAGCATTTGTTATTGGCTTCCCATCTACAAATCCCCAAATGTATTTGCTAAAACTTCCAAACTCTTCTTGCACTTTCATGAATAACTGCGCATTATTCACTGTAGCCCTAACTTTTAATTTATTTCGAATTATTCCGGCATCTTGTAAAAGTTCTTGAATTTTCTCTTCAGGATATTCTGCGATCTTTTTATAATCGAAGGCATCAAAAGCTTTTCTAAAATTCTCTCTTTTCCGAAGAATCGTGATCCAACTTAATCCTGCCTGAAACGTTTCTAAGACTAAAAACTCAAAGATAGTAGCATCATCATAAACGGGAACGCCCCATTCATTATCATGATAAGACTCATAAAGCGCATCTCCTTCGCACCAGCCACAACGTTTTTTCTCACTCATACGGCTTATGGCTTAAAATTATAAGTAATTGTACCAGGTTGGGAAGAACGTCCCGGCATCGAGCTAAAATAGGCCTGATTAGCGTATTGCTCTGCCTGGTCTGTCAAACATTCGTTGTTAGTTGAAGAACTACCTTTATTAACACTTGTAGAAACAACCCTTCCGTCCTCGTTAACAGTAATATTAATAACCACTTTTCCAGATCTATCACATGTATATATAGGATTTGGAATTTCTATGGCGGTACGTCCTCTTAAGGAATATGAAATAGAACTATTATCTATTCCACCTTTCTGAGTTGAAATTTTTTCTGAAGATGTATTCCCGTCAGATTGTTTTTTCGGTTCTTTCTTTTTTGCTGAAGCGAGATTGTAACTCCCAACAGTATTAGAAGCATTTTCATCTGAAGATTCTAATTGAGCAGCACTGTTCTTCTGAAAGATCTCGTTTAGTTGCTCATTAAAATTGGCATCTCTAGATTCTTGATTTTGATTGAAGGCTTGATGAGTTGCAATATTCTCTTTAATTCTTGTAGGCACTAATTCTTCTGGCTCTTTTTCTTCCTCTTTGGCTTCTTCAACTTTAAAACTATCGAGATCTACTAATAGCTCTCGTTCTTTTTGAATATTATTGGAGAGACTTAAATTATATAAACTCAATAATAATACGGCAAAAAACAACAGCGTGATGATCAGGGCTTTATGTCTGTCAAAAAAATCCATAGAATTTAAACTTCGAAAAACTTTAATTATTCTGCGATCAAGGTAGCAATTTTTCAAAAGAATCAAGATCCAAGGAATCTACTACATTAAAAGTGCCAATTTTAGTTCTTCTTAACGCAGAAAGATGAGCTCCAGATTCTAGCGCTTTCCCAAAATCATGGGCAAGGCTTCTAATATAAGTTCCTTTGCTGCAAGTCACTCTAAAATTAACTTTTGGCATCTCAATATTCGTTATCTCAAAAGCTGAAACAGTCACTTTTCTGGATGGAATTTCTACATCTTCCCCATTTCTAGCATATTCGTAAAGTCGTTTTCCATCCTTCTTCAATGCTGAAAATACTGGAGGGATTTGTGAGATCTCCCCAAGGAAATTTTTAGTAGCCTCTTTAATATTTTCTTCAGAAATATGAGTGGTGGGAAAAGTTTCGTCAATTTCTGTTTCTAGATCATAGGAAGGTGTTGTGCCTCCTAGAGTAAAGGTGCCGGTATATTCCTTTTCCTGACCTTGTAATTCTTCTATTCGTTTTGTGAATTTTCCGGTACAAATGATTAATAAGCCAGTAGCCAAAGGATCTAATGTTCCTGCATGACCAACTTTTATTTTTTTTATTTTACAGCTTTGGCGAATAAGCCAACGCACCTTGTTTACCAATTGAAAGGAAGTCCATCCCAAAGGTTTATCAAACAATAGTATTTGCCCTTCTTTGAATTCTTCCGGAGTGATGATTTTAGTTTGCATATCCAAATCCTATTGCAATTATACCAACGATCAAGCAATAAATTGCGAAATAAGATAATTTGCTGTTCTTAACTAATTTTATCATCCAAGTACATGCAACAAGTCCTGCTAAGAATGCGGCTACAAAACCAATTATTAAAATTGAGGAATCTGTAGTGCTTTCAGAAAGATCACCACTAAGGATGTCCTTAGCGATCTTCCCTAATATCAATGGCACAACCATTAAAAAAGAAAACCTTGCAGCTTTTGCTTTATCATTTCCCAGTAAGACCGAAGTAGAGATCGTTGCCCCAGATCTCGAAATCCCTGGTAGAATTGCAATTGCTTGAGATATTCCTATTACAAAAGCATTGCGATAGCTTACAGGTTTTTCAGTGTTTTTGGCTTTATCTGCTAACCACAATAAGAGGGCAGTTATAATCAGCATAAAACCAACCAACAGTAAACTCCCTCCAAATAAAACTTCTAGTTCATCTTCAAATAAAATTCCCACTAATGCAGCTGGGATCATAGAGAGAATGATCTTTAATGAAAACTGAGTCTCCTCGTTCCATTTAAATTGAAATAGACCTTTAAAGATCTCTAAAATATCTTTCCTGAAAACTACAATGGTACTAAGTGCTGTTGCAAAATGCAATACTACGGTGAAGAGTAAAGATTCGCTAGGAATGCTGTCATCGCCAAGAATGGCTTTTCCAAGTTCTAAATGCCCGCTGGAAGAAACAGGTAAAAATTCGGTAAGTCCTTGAATGATCCCAAGGATTACTGCGTCAAATTCGTTCAAAGTAAATTATTTTTTGTTGGGATTCAATAAGATGGCGTAAACTTCTATTCCAAAACCAATCAGTACCAAAGCAGGTGCTAATCTAATTCTTCGGAAATTATAAATATCTGGATTAAATACATTCGGATCTGTGCTACCTCCTCCAGACATTAAGATAAAACCAAGGGCAATTACTGCTAATCCTATAAACATAAAGGTGTAATTCTTTTTTCCGAAAACAAAGTTCAGATCTTGTTTATGATATGGTTTTTTGTTTTTGTTCATCAATATCTTTTTAAAATTAACTCAACTTAGCCACGAATTCACGAATATTCTCTATAATAAAATTCGTTGATGCATTAGTTTATCTGCCTCAAAATTAGCTAAAATCGCCAACTTATTTCCAGAGATCTTCAAATAGTTTAAACATTGGGCAGTATGCCTATCGTTTTAATTGGTTGTGGATTTTATTTCTAGAATTATTTTATCATAAACAACAAAATCTGCAAATTAGTGATGTGGGAGAATAATATCTTTATAACGTATCTTATATTGTTTTTCTCTTTCAAAAGGAATACTCTTCAATTTCAATTCATACTGAATAGCATCTGAATAAACGGCTTCTAAAAACCCTCCTCCTAGTTCATTATGAACATCAAATAAAACACCTACTAACTGGTAGCTTTCTTCTTTGTACAAAATGTTTCCCATTTTGAAATTTTTAGTTGATTGTATTCGTAATCAGCAAAAAAAAATATTCGTGAATTCGTGGCAATTATATATTTTAATAATACAATTCATCTGTTTTGAGATTCAGGAATCTTGAGGTTGCGAAAAAGGTGCTTAACCAAGTAATGAGTGCTCCCATTAAAAATATCCCTAAAAACAAGGCGGTTAATAATTTTTTATCGCTCAGCAGCTCTAGTTCAGGAAAGCTATTATTCAAATAATAAAGTACTCCAGCCATTCCAATTAAAGCCAATACTGCTCCAATAATACCTAATTTCACACTTTGCCAAATAAATGGTCTACGGATAAAGCTTTTTGTAGCTCCCACCATTTGCATAGTTTTTATTATAAATCTCTTGGAATATACAGCGAGTCTAATGGAGCTGTTAATTAGAAGAACTGCTATAAAAGTGAAGATGCCACTAATAACTAATATCCAGAAGCTTATTTTTTTAACATTGTCATTTAGAAGAGAGATCAAAGGTTTATCATAAACCACTTCATCTACATAATTTTTAGCAGTTAAATCTTCAGCAATTTTATCTATTTGATCTGAAGAGACATAATCTGCTTTCATGTGAATGTCTATAGAATTTTGTAAAGGGTTATAACCCAAAAATTCCATAAAATTCTCTCCAATCTCCTTGCTATGCTCTTCTGCTGCTTCTTCCTTAGAAACAAACACGCTAGACTTGGTATATTCAGCTAACGCCAAGCTCTTTTTTAATTGTTCTATCTCTACATCTTTCGCTGTATCTTTAAGATAAACGGTAAGCGCTATCTGTTCCTTAAAATGATCGGCCACTTTCTTAGTGTTTAGTACCAAAAGGCCTAAAAGACCCAATAAAAACAGCACTAGCGAAATACTTATAACTACAGAAAAATAAGACGAGATCAATCGGCGTTTTTGATACCTTTCAAAAGATGTACTCATATAGTAATTATAGATTTTGGTGTAAAAATAAGAAAGTTAATCATTCACTTTCTTTAAAACGTTCAAACTTTCCAAATTATTCTTATTAGATTAAATTAGACGAAAATTACAACTATGAGAATATTGATATATGGCGCAGGTGGAATAGGTGGATATTTTGGCGGTAGATTAGCACAAGCAGGTAACTCGGTTAGTATTATAGCCCGAGGAAAACATCTTGAAGCAATTAAAAAGAATGGTTTAGAGGTAGAAAGTATTAATGGGAATTTTACAATAACGCCTAGCTTAGCCACAGATAATTTAAAGGAAGTGGAAACCCCCGAATTGATAATCTTAGGAGTGAAATCATGGCAAATCCCTGATGCAGCCACGGAGTTGAAGTCTATCATCAATGAAAACATGATGCTGCTTCCACTTCAAAATGGGGCTAGTAATATTGAGAATTTGATGAAAGTTTTACCTGAAGCCAATATTCTAGGAGGGCTATGTCATATTGTGAGTTTTATGTCGGCTCCAGGAAAAATCACTCATGTAGGTTTTGAGCCCAAGATCACTTTTGGAGAATTGGATAATTCCAAATCTACTAGAGTTAAAAAAATAGAAAAGGTGTTTACAGAGGCCAACATCACCAATGTAATCCCAGACGATATATCACTTGAGGTTTGGAAGAAATTCTTGTTTATAACAACGATAAGTGCTTTAGGCGGACTTACTCGGGTTAATCTTGGGAAAATGAGAGAAAGCGAATATTTGATGGATCTTATGAGGAAGACTGCCGAAGAAATTAAAATGGTAGCCAATGCCAAAGGAATTGCTTTAAATGATGAACACATAAAAGCTGCTTTTGAGGTAATAAATAAGCTAGACTCAAAGACAACTGCCTCTACACAACGCGATATTATGGAAGGAAAACCATCAGAATTGGATAATTTTAATGGATATATCGTGAAGGAAGGAAATCGACTTGGCGTTCCAACTCCAGTGAATCAATTTATCTACGAATGTTTGCTGCCAATGGAAAAGCAAGCAAGAATGCTGGCAGAATCTATATAAAATAGGACTTATAAAGAAGTTTAAAATTGTAAATTTGCGCGCATTACAGTTAAATATTACTGCGTAATCAGAAAATATATAGGATGAGTTACCATTTTAATGAGATTGAAGCCAAGTGGCAAAAATATTGGGCAGAGAACCAAACTTTTAAAGCGAAAAATAAAAGTGATCTGCCAAAATTCTATGTGTTGGATATGTTTCCTTACCCGTCTGGAGCAGGATTACACGTTGGGCACCCTCTAGGATATATCGCCAGTGATATTTATGCAAGATTCAAACGCCATAAAGGTTTTAATGTATTGCATCCACAAGGATATGATAGTTTTGGTTTGCCTGCAGAGCAATATGCTATTCAAACTGGGCAACACCCGGCTATCACTACCGAGGATAATATTAAAAGATACCGCCAACAACTGGATCAAATTGGTTTTTCATTCGATTGGAGCAGGGAAGTACGAACCAGCGAACCAGATTATTACCGTTGGACACAATGGATCTTTATTCAACTTTTTGATTCTTGGTATGATAAAACTGAAGATAAAGCTCGAGCAATATCAGACTTAGAACTCCTTTTTTCTTCGGAAGGAAATACTAATGTTAATGCTGTTTGTGATGATGAGGTAGAATTCTTTTCTGCAGATGAATGGAACGCCTTTTCTTCTGAAGAAAAACAACAAATTCTTTTAAAATACAGACTTACCTATTTAGCTGAAACCGAAGTTAACTGGTGCCCGGAATTAGGTACCGTGTTGGCAAATGACGAAATTGTAAATGGAGTATCTGAACGTGGAGGATTTACGGTAGTTCGAAAAAAGATGACGCAATGGAGCATGCGTATTTCTGCATATGCTCAACGCTTATTAGACGATTCTGAAGCTTTAGATTGGCCACAGCCCCTTAAGGATTCGCAAACCAATTGGATTGGAAGATCTAAAGGAGCGCTAGTTAAGTTCCCCATCCTAACCTTCCCCGAAGGGAAAGGAAACTCAAAACCCGGTTATATGACTGGTGGAAATAACTCTCATTTGTTGCTTGAAAAAGCGAAGAAAATGAGAGATAATCCGACAGATGCGGAAAAAATACTTTGGCAGCAATTAAAAACTAAGAAATTAGGGTCAAAATTTAGACAACAACATTTAATCGCAGATTTCATAGTCGACTTCGTTTGCTTATCAAAAAAACTTGTGGTAGAAGTAGATGGTGGGATTCATCTTTCTCAAGAAGAGAAGGATATGGAAAGGTCTAGGATTTTAAATGATCTTGGATTTAAAGTTATTCGTTTTAAAAATGAAGAAGTAATAGGAAATATTGATTCTGTTTTAAAACAAATAGAGAATGAATTATCCAATTACCAAGTTTCCCCTCAGGGGGTTAGGGGGATAGATGTTTTCACTACGCGTCCAGACACCATTTTTGGAGTTAGCTTTATGACGCTGGCACCAGAGCATGAATTGGTTCAGGAAATAACTTCTTCAGAACAAAAAGAAGCAGTTTCAGCATACATAGAAAAATCGGCTAAGCGAAGTGAGCGTGAGCGAATGGCAGATGTAAAGACCATTTCCGGAGTATTTACGGGCGCTTATGCAATTCATCCTTTAAGTGGCGAGAAAATCCCTGTTTGGATCGGGGATTACGTGTTGGCAGGTTATGGAACAGGAGCAGTAATGTCGGTTCCTTGTGGAGATCAGCGGGATTACGATTTCGCAAAACATTTTAGTTTGCCTATCCCTAATATTTTTGAGGGAATAGATATTTCTGATGAGGCATACGCAGAGAAAGATGGAACTAAGATCGCGAATAGTGATTTCCTAAGTGGATTAAGCTATAAGGAAGCAACGCAAAAAGCAATAGATGCCCTGGAAGCAGTTAATGCGGGAAAAGGAAAGATCAATTATAGATTACGTGATGCAGTATTTTCCAGACAGCGTTATTGGGGAGAGCCATTTCCTGTATATTATGTTAATGGTTTACCACAAATGATAGCAGAGGAACATTTGCCACTAAAGCTACCAGAAGTAGAAAAATATCTTCCAACCGAAGAAGGGGAGCCGCCATTAGGTCGCGCTACAACTTGGGCGTGGGATTCAAATAAAAATGAGATTGTTTCTAATGAATTGTTAGATGCTTCTAAGAATATTTATCCTTTAGAATTAAACACAATGCCGGGTTGGGCAGGGAGTTCATGGTATTTCTTTAGATATATGGATGCCGATAATGAGGAGAGATTTGCTTCAGAAGTAGCTCAGAAATACTGGGAAAATGTAGATCTATATATTGGTGGAAGTGAACATGCTACCGGTCACTTATTATATTCCAGATTTTGGACGAAATTCTTATACGATCGCGGAATGGTGACGGTAAAAGAACCTTTCAAAAAACTCATCAACCAAGGGATGATCCTTGGAATGAGCGCAATGGTTTATAGAATTGAAGGAGAGAACACCTTTATTTCTAAAGGATTAATAGAAGGTAGATCTGTACAACCTATTCATGCAGATGTGGCTATGATAAATTCATCAGATGAATTAGATATAGAGGCTTTCAAAAATTGGAGACCGGAGTTTGCAGATGCTAAATTCATACTAGAGAACGAAAAGTATATTGTTGGCAGAGAAGTGGAAAAAATGTCTAAGTCCAAATACAATGTGGTAAGTCCAGACGAGATCTGTTCTCAGTATGGCGCAGATACTTTGCGTATGTACGAGATGTTCTTGGGACCATTAGAGCAAGCTAAACCTTGGAATACAGCCGGAATTACTGGGGTTCATAATTTCTTGAAGAAAATGTGGAAGTTATACCATAACGATGAGGTGTTTGCTGTTTCAGAGGAAAAAGCTTCAGCCGATTCTTTGAAAACTTTGCATAAAACCATTAAAAAGGTAACTGAAGATATAGAAGAATTCAGTTTTAATACTTCAGTATCCACATTTATGATCTGTGTGAATGAGTTAACTGCTCAAAAATGCGATCAGCGCGAGGTGTTAGAACCTTTGGCAATATTAATTGCACCTTATGCTCCACATATTGCGGAAGAGCTTTGGAGTAAATTGGGTCACGATTCCTCTATTACTACAGCAGAATATCCTGTTTTTGAGGAAAAATATGTAGTAGAAAGCACCAAGGATTATCCTATTTCTTTCAACGGAAAAATGAGGTTTATTATGGAGTTACCTCTAGAACTTGGGAAAGATGAAATTGAAAAAGCGGTTATGGCAGATGAGCGCACCCTGAAACAATTAGATGGAAGAGCTCCTAAGAAGGTAATCGTTGTTCCGGGGAAGATCGTGAACATTGTTGGTTAGATTGTAGTTTTCTGTAAGCTTTAAATTATAAATGGCTTTTAGTTATATTTGAAATATGGAGTATCTTTTTATAGGACTTGCCGCTGGAGCCATTTTGGCCTATTTTCTATTTTCAAAGCTAAATAGCCAGAAAAATAGATCGAGGTCAGATGAGCAATCTATTATTTTGATGGATAAGATCAAGAGTGTCTGCAAGTTTATTTCTGTTGAAGGAGATTTTTCTGAGATCTATCATTATGAAAATCTAAAAGACAAGTACGTGAGCTTGCTTTTAGGGAAGAAAAAAGCGATCATTCTTATTACAGCGAAAGCTCATGTGGGTTTTGATTTAAGTAAAATCCGAATGGATAGTGATATAGAAAATAAGAAGATCATTCTCACCAATTTCCCTAAACCCGAGTTGCTAACGGTAGAGACCGATTTTAAATATTACGACAAGCGTGAAGGTTGGGCAAATCCTTTTACTACCTCAGATCTAACCGATATTAGTAGAGATTCAAAAAAACATATTGTAGACAAGATCCCTCAAAGCGGCTTGCTTGAAAAAGCAGAAAAAGAGGCTTTAGGGACTATTCTTCTAATGGAAAAGATCGTAGAAACCATCGGGTGGAAATTAGATTATTCAGCTTTAGAAGTAGCTTCAGAAGTGCCCGCGAAGATCTCGAAATAGTTTTATCAATCTGTTCCGATAGCTATCGGGAAGTCGAAGTTTGCTTCTAGGGAAGTGATTTATTGGCAATTTATAAAATATAGATCCCTCCTACCGTCGGGATGACAATCTATAATAGGAGGTTACAAATAACAATGTCATTTCGAGCGGAGTCGAGAAATCTCAGTATTTCTGCAAGGCTAAAAGAGCAAAATAATCTTAGAAATTATGGACATAGAAACTTATAGAGATTATTGTCTTTCCAAGAAAGGGGTGACCGAGGGTTTGCCTTTTGGACCTGATAATCTTGTTCTTAAGTTGATGGGAAAGATATTTACCATTGCTTCTTTGGATGAGGTACCATTAAGAGTAAATTTAAAATGCGATCCTGAAAGAGCAATTAGTTTGCGGGAAGAGCATCCAGAAAACATTCTTCCTGGATATCATATGAATAAAGCACACTGGAATACCTTGGTATTAGACGGCAGTCTTCAAAAAACACTTATCTTCGAGCTCGTAGATCACTCCTATAATTTGATACGTGAAGGTTTAACTAAGAAACTAAAACAGGAGCTGGATCTACTATAATTATAGCTATAAGTTCATGACAGCATTCGATTTTTATACTCAAGAAAAGGCAACCCAACAAAAGCATTTATTAGACGCAAACAGGCAAATTAACTTGTCTAGCATGTTGCGTCTAATTCTTTTTCTGGGAACTGCTTTTGGTATCTATTACTTTTATCCAGACTGGAAGATCGCTGCCTTAATTGGAGTGGTGGGATTTGGGATCTTTTTATTTTTGGTTTCGCGCCATTCAGATCTTAAGTACAAACGCAATAAAATAGATGAACTTGTAAAACTCAATGAAACGGAGCTGGAAGTTCTAAACAGGAATTTTTCTCATTTAGCAACCGGAAAAGAATTCGAAGATCATGATCATCCTTTTAGCCAAGATATAGATCTTTTTGGAAAAGGATCTTTCTTCCAATATTTAAACAGAACTTCCTTAAAAGACGGAAAGAAAAAGTTAGCCAGTATTCTTACCGAAAATTCTATAGATAATATAGATGAAAAGCAAGAAGCTATAAAGGAATTGGCCGATAAAGCAACATGGAGACAGGAGTTTTCTGCAGTTGCCAAGTTGGTTAAAACTGAAACTAACTCTTCCAATGTGCTTGCTTGGTTAGCCAGTTACAAAACATTTGTTCCTAAATTTATGTTTTATCTAAGCTGGGTCTTTACTGCAATTTCTATATTACTTATAGCTGGGTATTATACCCAAATGGTAAACGGATGGTTAGTCTTTGCCTGGTTTTTAGTAGGCTGGGGAATTACGGGGGTTTATGTGAAGAAGATAAATGTGATGGCAAATAATGTTAGGAAAGTACAAGATACATTTCATCAATATTATCAGTTGTTAGGAATGATCGAGTCTATTAGTTTTAAATCGGAGATCTTAAAAAAGCAACAATTAGCTGTAAAAGCGGAAGCGACAAAAGCGTCTAAATTATTGAAATCGTTTTCCAAAGCCATCGATGCTTTAGATCAGCGAAATAACGCCATTTTCATTGCTGTTGGAAATGGATTTCTCTTATGGGATCTTAGACAAACACTTCGACTTGAAAAATGGATAATTTCGAATCATGAAAATGTAAAAACATGGTTTGAGGTGATAGAATTTATAGACGCTTACAACAGTCTTGGAAATTTCGCATTTAATCATGCACATTATAGTTTCCCAGAGATCCATAAGGACAAGTCTATTATAAAAGCCACAAAATTAGGTCATCCATTGTTGAATCCTGAAAAGAGAGTAGACAATGATCTGCTTATAGAAAATGAACATTTCATGATCATTACTGGGGCGAATATGGCAGGGAAAAGTACGTTTCTAAGAACCGTTTCGCTTCACATTGTTATGGCTAATATTGGACTTCCTGTTTGTGCAGAAGAAAGTGAGTACACGCCAATCAAACTTATAACAAGTATGAGAACCACAGATTCACTGAGCGATGATGAGTCTTATTTCTTTTCTGAATTAAAGCGCTTACAGTATATCGTAAATGAAATTCAGGAAGATAAATATTTTATCATATTAGATGAGATCTTGAAAGGAACAAACAGCACAGATAAGGCGATAGGCTCTAGAAAATTTATTCAGAAATTGGTGAAATCCAAGTCTACTGGTATTATTGCTACTCATGATCTAAGTTTATGTGAAGTTTCAGATGAATTGAACCAAGTAGAAAATCACTATTTTGATGCAGAGATCGTTAATGATGAGTTGTTTTTCGACTATAAGTTCAAAGAGGGAGTTTGCCAGAATATGAATGCTTCCTTTTTGCTGAAGAAAATGAACATCGTAGACTAGTCGCATTGCGACTTTTATTAATTTCTAACTTTAAAGGGGGTAGTCACATCCAGCGTCCCGATAGCTATCGGGATCGAGATGTTTCGACAGTTTGGTTTAAAACTTAAATAGCAGTCTTCGACAAGCTCAGACTGACAGCATTATTTATAATTTTTATAACCAGAATGTCATGCTGTCCCGATAGCTATCGGGATGTCGAAGCATCTATTATTTCAGAATCTAAATTTTCCGTTTCTTTAAAGAATTATATTTCCTGAATGAAGAAATTTTTCCAACTGCATAAAATGTCACTGTTGCTTATTGCAACTACTGCGGTATTTTACTTTTCTTTTGCATACGACTTGGAACGCTCTGATTTTATAAAACTCATTGGCCTTTACTCTGGCGCATTCTTTTTAAGTTGGAAGCTTTATAAAATTGAAAAAGTAAATTTTTGGTTTCTTGCTGGTATTGCCTTGCTATTTAGAGCTCTCTTTATCGGGGCGATGCCCAATTTATCTCAAGACTTCTATAGATTTATTTGGGATGGAAGAATGATCGCAGCAGGATTTAATCCTTATTTATATTTGCCGGAGAATTTAATCGAATTGGGGACGGCTCCAATCGCTCAAGCCAAAGAATTGTTTAATGGAATGGGAGCGCTTAATGCAAGTCATTATACTAATTATCCACCTTTAAATCAGTTGTTGTTTTCATTAGCAGGTGCTGTGGCTGGGAAAAGTATAGTAGGTTCTGTAATAGTTTTACGAATGTTGATTATTGCGGCAGATATTGGTGTTTTATACTTCGGAAGAAAATTGCTGATGGAGCTCAAATTGCCAGAATCCAGAATATTTCTTTATCTGCTTAATCCATTTATTATTATAGAACTCACAGGAAATCTTCATTTTGAAGGGGTAATGGTTTTCTTCTTGGTTTGGAGTTTGTATTTACTTCAGCAAAAAAAGTGGATAGGAAGTGCGATCATTTTTGCTTGTTCGGTTTTACTGAAGTTAGTGCCACTCATGTTCTTGCCATTATTCTTTGGTTATTTTATTTATGAAAGAAAGAATATTCAAAACAAACCGAATGATGCGAAACTTGGTTTAGCTAAGTTGGTAGGATTCTATTTAATTGTTGGAATTACGGTTGCATTAGGTTTTTTGCCAATTCTGTCTGGAGCATTTATAGAAAATTTTATGGCTACGATTGGCCTCTGGTTTCAAAAATTCGAATTTAATGCTAGCTTCTACTATGTCGTACGTTGGGTAGGATTTCAAGTTAAGGGTTATAATATTATAGAAACGGCTGGAAAAGTGCTCCCATTGGTCACAATCACGATGTTGGCCGGTTTGTCGCTCTTTAGAAAAAACAATTCCCTTGAAAAGTTGATAACAGCGATGCTTTTTGGCTTTACAGCTTATTTATTTTTTTCTACAACGGTACATCCATGGTATTTGGCAATTTCTTTAATGCTTTCTATTTTCACAAACTATAAATATATATATGTTTGGAGCTTTCTGGTGATCTTAAGTTATAGTGCGTACACTGCACACGGATTCCAAGAAAACCTGTGGCTAGTAGCTCTAGAATATCTGATAGTATTTTCAGTATTTGGTTGGGAACTTTTCAGTAGAAAAAAATTAGAAAAGATTTAATTGTTGTTCTTTTTAATCAAGAATAAATTTCTAATATAAACAATGGCTCCAAAGAAGTGAGCTGCTAATAGTACGGGATCTTTTCTGAAAATAGCATAGGTAAAAATAAGTGCAGAGCCAGTAAGGCTCAAGATCCAAAAACCTTTAGGTAAGCTGGATTTATTGTGTTTTTCAGAATAGATCCACTGGTAAATAAATCGGCAGGTATACACCAATTGTCCAATAATTCCCAAGAGAATTAGCCAAAGAGCTATGTTTTCATTCTGCAGAAAATCACTCCATTGTTTTTCACTATATAAAAGCAAATAACCAGCAATAAGAACAGGAGCGAGAAATACCGTTATCTTAAAGATCAATCTGGAACTTTTCCATTCCTCTTGGAGCTTTAAGTTCCTAAAATAAACACCGTAGATCAATATTTGGCCAATCATAATTGGTAAATCGTCCCTAAGATATCCATATATAAATAGGAGGATGGCGGCCAGCAAACTCAGTTTCCAATAAAGAGTGGGAGTTTTTACTTTTTTAGCCTTTTCAGAAAGTAGCCATTGTGTAATTAATCGGGTAGAGAAGAGCATTTGTGCCAGAAATCCAATGCTGTATATAATCCAAGTATTCATTTAATAATCTGATAAAAATATGCTCAATAAAAAACTGCTTATTAAAAGAGGGTCTTCGGAAATGATGAAAAACCATTAGTTCTTCAAAAATAAGATTCCGAGTGACGCAACTTCTAATAAGCAGCTTAAATGTTTCTTAAAACTCGATTACATATCTAGTAAATATGCAAAAATCAATGGAGCTACAATGGTAGCATCACTTTCTATAATGAATTTTGGAGTATTAATATCTAATTTTCCCCAAGTTATCTTCTCATTAGGAACCGCTCCAGAATAAGATCCGTAACTGGTTGTAGAATCAGAGATCTGGCAGAAATAATTCCAAAAAGGAGTGTCTGTACGCTCCATGTCTTGATATAACATTGGCACCACGCATATTGGGAAATCTCCCGCAATACCTCCACCAATCTGGAAGAAACCAATTCCTTCTTTAGAATTTTCTGTATACCAATCAGCTAGAAAGGTCATATACTCGATCCCAGATTTCATCGTACTTGCTTTTAGCTCGCCTTTTAAAACGTAAGAAGCAAAAATATTTCCCATGGTACTATCTTCCCAACCCGGAACAACCATTGGAAGATTTGCTTTTGCAGCAGCAAACATCCAAGAATCCTTAATATCTATTTCGTAGTATTCTTCTAATACTCCAGAAAGTAATAGTTTATACATGTATTCATGCGGAAAATAACGCTCTCCGGCAGCTTCAGCATCTTTCCAGATCTTCACGATATGCTCCTGAATTCTTCTAAATGCTTCCTCTTCTGGAATACAAGTATCTGTAACTCTATTCAAACCTTTTTCTAAAAGATCCCACTCATCTTGAGGTGTAAGATCTCTATAGTTAGGCACTCTTTTATAATGAGAATGCGCAACAAGATTCATTACATCTTCCTCTAAATTGGCACCTGTACAAGAAACAATTTGCAATTTATCCTGACGGATCATCTCTGCAAATATTTTTCCTATTTCGGCAGTACTCATTGCACCAGCAAGAGAAACCAACATTTTAGAACCACCAGCTAATTGCTTTTCGTATGCTTCAGCGGCATCTACAAGAGCAGCGGCATTAAAGTGTAAATAGTACTTTTTAATAAATTCTGAAATCGCTCCTTTACTCATCGTCGTCTTCGTCTGGGTTATGATTTAAATATTTGAACTTATAGCTCAACATTTTATAATATAATTTTGCAGCAAGAAAATCTGAAGATTTATCCACATCGTTAGGACAAAGCTCTACAATATCAAATCCTACCACATTTTTCTTTTTAAAGATCATTTTCAGGAAATCTAGAGTTTCATACCAAAGTAATCCTCCTGGTTCTGGGGTTCCTGTAGATGGCATAATAGATGGATCAAAAGCATCAAGATCTATCGTGATAAATACATTTGGCGTCATTTGTCCAATAGCATCCTCTGTCCAGTTTTCATAAAGATCATCACCAAAATACACTTGGTTTTCATCCATATGATCTAGTTCAGAAACATCCATAGATCGAATTCCTACCTGTACAAGATTGGTCGTTTTACTCGCTTCGTGAAGCGCACAAGCATGATTGCATTTAGAACCTTCATATTCTGGCCTTAGATCTGCATGAGCATCTAGTTGCACTACCGTAAGATCCGGAAAAGCTTCATTAAACGCTCTAATTGTTCCAATACTTACAGAATGTTCACCACCAAAAATTGTTACAAATTTTTCTTGATTTATGTAATTTTTAGTTGTTTTTTGAACAGCTTCTACCATTTTTTCTGGTGAAGAATTCTCAGTTACCGGCGGAGCCAAGTAAATACCTTTTCTGTAAACTTCTGAACGGGTTTCAATGTCGAAAAGTTCCATATTTTCTGAAGCTTCCAAAAAAGCATCTGGTCCTTTATCTGCGCCTTTTTGCCAGGAGCTTGTTCCATCATAAGGAACAGGGATTAATACCACTTGTGCATCCTCTAGGCGTGCATATTTTTCTGGTATCCCGGCGTAATTCTTTTTGCTCATTGCTTGATTTTAAAAGTTTTAAGTTGACTTGTAATGGTTAAAGTTATAAATTTTTTTAAATCTATTTGTTTCTATCGTAACCTAAGATGTGTAATAGGTCTTCGGCGTTCTGTTGCTCACTAAATACTTTAGTTGTTAAAGTGCCATCTTCTTCCTTATCTATAAGTATGTGTTTTGGTTGTGGGATCAAACAGTGTTGTAATCCGCCAAATCCACCAATACTTTCTTGGTAAGCACCTGTATTAAAGAAACCAATATAAAGTGGTTTCTCCTTTTTATACTTCGGAAGATAAATCGCGTTAGTATTTTGTTCAGAGTTGTAATAATCGTCACTATCACATGTAAGTCCTCCTAGTAAAATACGCTCATATTCATCGTTCCACCTATTTATTGGCAACATTACAAATTTCTTGCTTATAGCCCAAGTGTCTGGAAGCGTAGTTATGAAAGATGAATTTATCATGTTCCACTTTTCACGATCGTTTTGTTGTTTTTGATAAAGGATCTCATAAATAGCTCCTCCACTCTCTCCAACTGTGAAAGATCCAAATTCGGTAAAAATATTAGGTACTTCTACCTCATATTCTTCACAAGTAAGTTTAATCTGATTTATGATCTCAGACACCATATACTGGTAATCATATTCAAAAGCTAGAGAATTTTTTATTGGAAATCCACCGCCGATATTCAAACTATCCAAACTTGGACATACCTTTTTAAGATCTATGTATACCTTTAAACATTTATTCAACTCATTCCAGTAATAGGCTGTATCGCGAATACCGGTGTTAATGAAAAAGTGAAGCATTTTTAGCTCTACCTGTGGATTGTCTTTTACCTTTTTATTGAAAAAAGGAACAATATTTTTATATCCAATTCCTAATCTGGAAGTATAGAACTCAAATTTTGGCTCTTCTTCAGAAGCTATTCTTATACCAATTTTATAAGGATCGTTTATTTTTTCTGAAAGAAGATCGATCTCCTCGTAGTTATCTATAACTGGGATACAATTTTTATGTCCTCCATTTAAAAGATCTGCAATATTAGTGATGTATTGGTCTCTTTTAAAACCATTACATATTACATATGCATCTTTATGAAGTTTTCCTGATGTTTTTAATTTCTGAACGATATTAATATCGAACGCAGATGAGGTTTCAATATGAATATCATTGTTTAAAGCTTCGTTTAAAACGTGTTCGAAATGAGAGCTTTTAGTACAGTAACAGTAATTATATTTTCCTTTATAATCATGTTCCTTGATTGCGTTCTTAAACCATTCTTTTGCTCGATTTATATTCTCTGAAATCTTTGGAAGATAGGTGAACTTAAGTGGTGCACCATATTGCTCTACTAATTTCATAAGATCTATACCATGAAATTGCAGCTCATTATCTTCTAATTTAAATTCTTCCTGAGGAAAATAAAAAGTTTGCTCTATTAAATCGCGATATTTTGTGTTCAATGCTGTGTTTTAATTGTTGGTTAAAAATTAGGGATTAAATTATACTGTCAAAAGGATTGACTTGTAAATTATTGTTAAGATAATTTGATGGGAAGGCGCTAAATGTAAGCGCGCTGAGATTTGTCGAGCCTAAAGCTGAATTAAAAACCTGAAGCTCAGTGGCTTCACTTAAAAATAACATCAACGTTATCAATTGAGTTTATTTAATTCTAAATCTGAAAATCTCTACTTTACTTATCGCTAAAAGTGAATTTTTAAAAAGCAATTCACTTATTAGTCAAGCAAATGTATAAAAAATGTTAGTTGAAATTACATTTTTGAGTTAAGGTCTACAGCATTTTAATATTTATGATCTCTTGTTTAGTTAGAAATCTATAATTTCCTCTTGGAAGATCCTTTTTTGTAAGTCCGCCAAAAGTCACTCTATCTAACTTTTCTACCTCATAACCTAAGCTTTTGAATAGGCGTTGGATCACGTGTGGTTTTATACTATTGGTCTCTATTCCCAATTCATTCTTAGGTCTATTGTCTATATAACTTACCTCTTGAACTTTTACTTTTCCATCTTCTAGAGTAACACCCTCTTCAATTCTTTTCAATTCTTCAAAAGAAATAGGCTTGCTAAGTTCTACATGATAGATCTGTCTAATACCGTTCTTAGGTTTTCCAAGTTGTTTTTCTAAAGTCCCGTCATTAGTGAATAATAAAAGACCAGTAGCCTGACGGTCCAGTTTTCCAACAGGTACTACTTTAGATTTAGTTGCACTAGATATTAGATCCATTACGGTTCTAGAACCTTTTTCTAAACTTCCAGTAGTAAAGAATCCTTTAGGTTTGTTCAAAAGAATATATTCTGGCATTTCTGGAGTTACACGTCTACCGTCAAATTTTACTTCTTCGTTAGGTTTTACTCGGTATCCCATTTCTGTAACTATCTTATCATTTACAGTTACATTTCCTGCACCAATATAGATATCTGCATCTCTACGAGAACAAGCTCCAGAATTAGAGATGTATTTATTAAGCCTTATTCCTTCTGGCTTTGGGCCAGTTTTAGCAGCTGTTTTTACTGCAGCTTTAGGAGCGCTTTTTGGGGCGGAATCTTTCTTAACAGGAGCGTTTCCTCTAGCCATAGATTTTTTCTTTGGCCCACCACCTTGTCTTCCACTAAACTTTTTTCCTGAAGAATTATCATTCCTTCCCATATCGCTAATTTTTTGCAAAGATACTAGATATATCTTTCTCTTTATATTTTAACACTTAAAGATTTGTATTCTTAAAAAACTCTATTAAAAACTTCTTTGTAATCTATAAGTAGGATACTAAAAACTCCCGCTACAATTATAAATTTAAGTATGTTATGTAATATTAAATACTGCCACTTCGCATTGCTAAAATAAAGAAATAACAAAAAGAATATAAGCAGAAGTAATGAAGTGTAAAAATAATAATCCATTAAACCGGTATCGAATCTTGTAGTTAAGAGTAGAATTGGAATAACAGCTAGAACAGTGAGGACAGAAAGAAAAAACTTGCTCCATTTTTCACCATAGACTACCGGAATGGTTTTATAATTCTGAATTAGATCTCCTTTTAAATTTTCTAGATCCTTTACCATTTCTCGCATTGCGATCATAATAAAAAGAAAAGTTGCGTGTATGAAAATAACGGTTTCAAAATTTTTATAATAAATAAATACTACAAAAAATGGAGTAATAGCTAAGATGCTTGCCATGATATTCCCCAGAAAAAGGATTTTTTTAATCCTGTGGGAATATAACCAAATGGTGAATATGTAGATCGAAAAGAAGACTACCGCTCTAAAAGACACGTAACTGGCGAAGAAGATAGCAGCAAAATTCAGAATAAAATATACCGAAAGTTTTGTTCGCTGACTAATAAGCCTATCCAGCATTGTCTTTTTTGGCCTGTTTATTAAATCTTTCTCACTATCATAAAAATTATTGATAATATATCCTGAAGCAATTACTGTTGCCGAAGAAAGTATGAGAAAAAAGAGGTTAGGATCAAAAAAAACATCTCTTAGTGGAAGATCTGGCGCTAATATAAATGCAGCAGTTAAATATTGAGCAAAAACAAGGATGAGAATATTATATCCTCGTACTACCGAAAACAAACTCAACAATTTAAGTAGTAATCGTTTATTTTTAGCAGACGCCATGTAGTTTAGGAAATTTTAGAAGTTGTAAACCACTTCTAAATTATAATCTTTTAAAGATCTTTTTGCCCTTTCTATGTCTTCTGTAAAACCTAAGATATAGCCACCTCCACCAGAACCACAAAGTTTTAGATAGTAATCGTTAGAATCTATTCCTTGTTTCCATAAATTATGAAATTGTGTTGGTATCATTGGCTTAAAGTTGTCTAATACAACGTGAGAAAGCTTTTTAATATTTCCAAATAAAGATTTAATGTCGCCTTGTAAAAAATCATCTACACAGGCATCAGTATGTTTTACGAATTGATCTTTCACCATTTTTCTAAATGGCTCTTGTTTCATGTTTTCCATAAAGATCTGTACCATTGGCGCAGTTTCACCTATAGAACCACTATCCAATAAAAACACAGCGCCTTTTCCATTTTCTGTTTGAGATGGAATTCCAGCAGGCTCAATATTATCTTTAGAATTTATTAAAATAGGGATGCTTAAATAACTGTTTAAAGGATCTAATCCAGAAGATTTTCCATGGAAAAAAGATTCCATTTCCCCGAAGATCTTTTTCAGTTTTAATAATTTTTCTCTAGTCAGATTTTCTAAGACCGTGATCTTATCTGTAGCATATTCATCATAAATAGCAGCAACCAAGGCGCCACTACTCCCAACTCCATATCCTTGAGGGATCGTAGAGTCAAAATACATTCCTTTTGCAATATCTTTGTTTAATTCTTCTAAATTGAAATGTACTAAAGAAGGATTAGCTACTTCTAATTCTCCTAAATATTTAGCAAAGCGTAGTAAACTTTTATTAGATTCTATCGCCTCTTCTGATGGATTTTCATCCACCTTTAAAGCACCATTATAAAAGTTATATGGTATAGATAACCCCTTGGAATCCTTGATGATCCCATATTCTCCGAAAAGTAAGATCTTAGAGTAAAATAATGGTCCTTTCATAAGCGTATAAATATTCTAAATTTAGAAAAGTTCTAAACAATAGATTGCGAGGCAAATATAATCAATTAAAACTACAATTTTTTTGAACCTAAACCTATACTGTCAGATATAAATTGATTTTTCTCACAATACCCAAGTAGTTTGTCTTCAATAAATTGAAAGATTTCTGTTTTATTTTTTTCAGGATACAAAACATGAACATTGGCACCAGCGTCTAAAGTAAAACAAACGGGTAATCCAGTTGCTTCTCTAAATGCCCATATTTTGTTGATGATCTCTAATGTGTTAGGCTTCATTAATATGAAATAAGGATTGCTGCTCATCATCATTGCATGCAATGTTAAGGCCTCACTTTCCACTATTTCTATAAACTCATTTAAGTTTCCAGACTTAAAAATTTCTTTTAAAGCAGCTAAATTTTTATGAGCTTGTTTAAAACGCTCTTCAGCAAAAGGATGATCATGCATTAAATTATGACCAACACTACTACTCACTTTTTTCTCTCCTTTATCTACCAATAAAATAGTATCCTGATAGTTTTCAAAAACTTCATGCACTTCATTTGGATAGGCTACTCCAAAAAGATTGGAACTGCCTTCTATGCCTTCATGTTCACCCCAAACAACTATTTTTCCTTGTACACTTCTACAGGCACTTCCAGAGCCTAAGCGAGCAAGAAATGACGCTTTTTTATAAAAGTAATCTTCAGAAATACTAGGAGAAAGTTGCTTCTCTAAACTCATAATGCACAAGGCCAAAGCGCTCATTCCACTGGCAGAAGAGGCAATCCCACTACTATGTGGAAAGGTGTTTTCAGAATTTATAGTAAAGTGATATTCCTTTAAATAAGGACAAAACTCTACTATTCTTTCAAAAAAGGTATAGATCTTAGGCTTAAAATCTTCTTTTTTTTGTCCTTCGAAATAAAACTCAAAATTAAAAAGATCACTTTTTTTCTCAGAATCTTTTGTACTAGTAAATTCTAAGCTGGTTATTGTTTTACAGTTATTCAGCGTAAAACTAATAGAAGGATTTGCAGGGATCTGATTTTCTTTTTTACCCCAATATTTTACCAATGCAATGTTGCTAGGCGATTGCCAAGTTACTTTCCCAGTATCAATTGTCTCTAGTTTAGATTGTGGTATAAAATCTTGTGCTTGCATGCTCCTAAAATTTTACACAAATATACTTTTTTAGTTAAGAGATGATAACTTAGAATTTCAAATAATTGCCTATTTTAGGCTAGCAAACCAATTAAAATGACTTCTAAAATCTATTTACGAATATCCTTTGCATTGGCCGTTTGCTTGTTTATTGGTTTTTTGGGTTCTCTTGCTACGCAAACTAGTATTGGAGGTTGGTACTTACAGCTTAATAAACCTAGCTTTAATCCGCCAAACTGGATATTCGGGCCGGTTTGGACAGTTCTTTATATTTTAATGGGTATAGCGGCGGGAATAGTATGGAGTAAAGGTTTTTATCATAAATGGGTGAAAACTGCCCTTTATCATTTCGTTTTTCAACTCTTGCTGAATGCTTCTTGGTCCTTACTTTTTTTTGGGATGCAAAAACCATTCTGGGCATTATTGGATATTATACTTCTTTTTATCGTTCTAATTTTTACCATAAAGTGGTTTAAAATAGTCAATAAAACCGCAGCATATTTATTAGTGCCGTATGCTATCTGGGTGGTATTTGCCGCAATTCTGAATTTTGAGATCTGGCGACTGAATTTGTGATATTTCTTATTCTTAACTTGTCATGGCTTTGGCAGCTAGGTATCCGCCAGTCCATGCATTTTGAAAGTTAAACCCGCCGGTGATCGCATCTATATTTAAAACCTCCCCTGCGAAATATACATTTTTCTGAAGTTTGCTTTCAAAGGTTTTAAAGTTCACTTCATTAAGTTTTATCCCACCAGCAGTTACAAACTCCTCCTTAAAAGTACTTTTTCCGTCTACCAAAAACTCAGATCTTGTAAGTTGCTCGCTAAGTAAGACTAATTGTTTTTTATTAATATCTGCCCAAATATCGGTCTCAGCTATCTTAGAAGCAAGAACTAAACTTTTCCATAAGCGTTTCGGAAGATCGAATTGTGCATATTTTGAGAGTTGTTGCTTAGCATGTTTCAGTTTAAGTTCTAAAAGTTGCTCCAGAATTTCTTCTGAATTTTGCTGAGCGAGCCAATTTACTTGGATCTTAAATTTATAATCGAGCTCGTTCAATTCTCTTGCACCCCAAGCAGAAAGTTTTAAAATGGCTGGACCACTTAGACCCCAATGCGTAATTAAAAGAGGACCTTCATCCTCCATATTTATTTCCGGGATTTTTACCGAAGCAAAAGTCGCAACGCCTGGAAGATCTTTAATTCTCTCATCTTTTATATTAAAGGTGAATAACGAAGGTACTGCAGCTTCCATTTGATGCCCTAGGCTTTCTAGCATCTTCCATATCTTAGGATTACTTCCTGTGGCTATCAGAATTTTTTCAGCAGAGAAGTCTCCATTACTAGTATTTATAAGCCATTTTTCGTTTTCTGAAGTGATATTTTGGACAGAATGATTTTTAAGGATCTTAATACCTAAACGCTGGGTTTCAGAAAGAAAGCAATTTATAATAGTTTCCGAAGAATCCGAGACAGGGAACATTCGTCCATCCTCTTCAATTTTTAATTCGATACCGCGTTCCTCAAACCAGGCAATAGTATCTCCTGTCATAAAGGAATGAAAGGGGCCGCGAAGTTCTTTTTCTCCTCTTGGATATTTTTTTATGAGCTCGCTAGGAGTGAACTCCGCATGAGTTACATTACATCTTCCCCCGCCCGAAATACGCACTTTGGTAAGCACTTCTTTCCCTCTTTCCAAAATTAATATTTTGGCATTAGGATCTAGTTCTGCAGCGTTGATCGCAGTAAAAAATCCTGCAGCACCTCCACCAATTATAATAATATCGTAGTTCATTCAGAGAAAATTGAAAGCGCAAATTTATAGGTTTGCAGCAGAAGGGAAGGAGGAAATAAAAGAAATTATAATCTGTCTGGGAAATCTGAAATTATTCCATCTACTCCAAACTCGATCATTCTGGCAATATCTTCCGGCTCATTCACCGTCCAGACATTTACATTAAATCCCTCATTATGTGCATCTATAACACTTTGTCTGGTTATAATGCCTAAAGAAGGATGTATAGCTGTAGCGTTTAGGACCTTGCCCCATTCTATTGCTTCCTCTACACTTGCTTTACTTAGTATCGCGATAAGAATGTTGCTGTTTATTTTTTTTACTTCCAGCAATTCATTTTCTTGAAAACTGGAAACAAGAATACTGGAATATTCCCAGCCTTTATCTATATATTTTGAAATAATTGCACAGGTTCCTTTAGCAGTATGTTGACCTTTAAGTTCTATGTTGATAGAACATTTACCTTCTATAAGGTCTAAAACTTCAGTAAGTAAAGGAATTTTATAATCTCCTTTAAGTCTTAATTGCTGAAGTTGCTCATAGCTCTTGGTGCTAATTTCTCCAAAACCATCACTTAATCGGTCTAAGGTGAAATCGTGAAAAACCACCAATTCTCCAGATGCACATAGATGAACATCTATTTCTATACCATCTACACCCATTTCCAGGGCTAGATTAATACTCTCTAATGTATTCTCGGTACAATGACCTTTCGCACCGCGATGACCAATTTTATAGATAGGATTCATTTTTCAAATATATATTACTTGTTTAGAAAGTCTTATCATTACTTAACATTTTTTTTAATGGGTTGCTTTTTAATTTCACATAATAATCTAAACATGTAATAAGATGGACAAGCCTAAGGAATTTGTAAATCAAGATCAGAAGAAACCTGGTTTTGAATATAAAATGAGCCCACAACCAGAGATTATTCGAAAAGACTATAAAGGAAGTGATAAACTTCAAAATAAAACAGCTTTAATTACTGGAGGGGATAGTGGAATTGGTAGAAGTGTAGCAATTCATTTTGCTAGAGAAGGAGCAAATATTGCAATTGTATATTTAAAGGAAGATGAGGATGCCTTGGAAACCAAAAAAATGGTGGAAAAGGAAGGGAAAGAATGTTTAATTATCGAAGGAGACCTCAAAGAAGAGAAATTTTGTAAATCAATAATTTCTAAATGTCTTGAAGAATTCAAAAGCTTAGATATTGTTGTGAATAATGCAGCTTTTCAAGAACCAAAAAATAATATTGAAGATATAAGCTCAGCACAACTTCACAAAACCTTCGAAACCAATATCTACCCTTATTTTTATGTTGTAAAAGAAGCTATGCAGCATCTAAAAGAGGGAGCTACTATAATTAATACCACTTCTGTAACGGCGTACCGCGGTAGTGAACATTTGTTAGATTATTCCAGCACCAAAGGCGCTATTGTAACTTTTACTAGATCCCTATCTAAAATGTTAGCAGGAAAAGGGATTAGAGTGAATGCAGTAGCTCCAGGGCCTATATGGACGCCCCTAATTCCGTCTACCTTTGATGACGTTTCAGATTTCGGACAGGACACCCCTTTGGGTAGAGCCGGACAGCCAAGCGAAGTAGCACCTGCCTTTGTATATCTGGCTTGTGAGGACAGTAGTTATGTTACCGGCCAAGTGATCCATGTAAACGGAGGAGAAGTTGTTGGCAGCTAAAAAAATATCAATTTAATTTGAAGACCCTATAAATATAGATGTGAGACACAACAAAGCTTAGGTTTTGGAGAAAATGGAATCACTTTTAGTGAAATTGGTATGGATGCTATTAAACATTCTGTAGAAAACATACCGCATCCTTATTTGGAGTATTATAAATTTAAACGATAACTTTAAAATATAAATAAGAAAAAAAAATTTATGGAAAAATGGTTCGAGGCATCGGGAACTTCTTTAGTGGCAATTTGCATTTCAGCAATTGGAATTTATATTGCTGTAATAATTTTCACAAGGATTGCCGGAAAACGTAGTTTTTCAAAAATGTCCAGTTTTGATTTTGCAATGACGGTTGCTATTGGTTCTATAATAGCAAGCACTATTCTTTCAAAATCTATTAGTTTGTTACAAGGGATTGTGGGACTTGCAATAGTCTATATTTTGCAAATATCCGCAGCTTTATTCAGGCGTTTCAAATTCTTTCAAAAAGCAATAGATAACACCCCTCTATTATTAATGGATGGGGAAAAGATATTGAAAGATAATCTTAGGAAAGCAAGAGTAACGGAATCTGATCTGCGCTCTAAATTAAGAGAAGCGAATGTTACACAAATGTCTCAGATTAAGGCTGTTGTTTTTGAAACCACTGGAGATATTTCGGTATTACATGCAAGTGATGATAGTAATTTAGAGGAATGGTTGCTAAAGGGTGTGAAACGTTAAACTGAAACGATGGAATGGACAGATGTTTTAGGTTTAGTGGCCGGAATTTGTACAACTGTTGCAGTAGTGCCGCAAATAAAAAAAGCTTTACAAACTAAAAAAGTCGAGGACATTTCCCCTGGTATGTTCAGTATTTTAATAGTAGGAGTTTTTTTATGGGTGGTTTATGGAATTACCCAAAAAGATATGCCAATAATTGTAACTAATGGAGTTTCTTTAGCCTTGAACGGAATGATGCTTTTTCTCATGTTACGTTATCGTGAAAAATGATCTACCAAACTATATAAACTACAGCAGTACTTATTCCAAAAATAATATGAGCAATAATTAATTGCAGGTAGTATTCGCTCCATGCTATTTTCGGCGGATCGCTACTCAAGGCAAAGAAAATCTTCCACCCAAACACCCCAATAATTCCAGCTCCAAAACCTAATATTGCACCTGAAATTATAGATATTGGAATAAGTTCTATATCCCAGACCAATGCAAATATCAGTACAAATAGCCAGCCTATAAGATAATGTAATATCCATCCAGCACTACTTTTTTTAGATAATTCTAACCTGAAAAATGAAGATTTGGAAAGGATTATATTAAGTAGTTCTGGTTCTCTGAACTGCTTGTTAATTATTGCTGAAACAATATAGCTAAACGCAGTCATCAGAGAAGTTGCTACCACTCCAGCGATGAATATTTTAATTATTTCCATAGCATGTTAATCTTTTTTAAAGTTAGATTAATTTCTTCTTAAACACCTTTGATAATGACCCTTTCGCATATAAATTTACATTTTACAACCAAAAATTCAATAAAATGAGAGCTGTAGTTGAAAAAAAAGTTAATGCAGAGCGCTTAAGTTTAGATGATACTAAAAAGATTAAAGCCGAATTTGAAGATTTTATAATCAATCAAAATCATCCCTGCGTTATGGCTCAGACCGTTTTTAGTATGGATAAAGTAGATTTTCATGTCTACGATAACTTTGGATCTAAAAATACAGCAATCAAAATTCTTAAAGATTTAAAAAAATACATTTCTAATTATGATTTTGAATCCAAAGAATTCTTCACTTTCATGGCTGTATTTAAAGGAAGAGAATCCTTTACTGAAAAACAATTTGAAGATATACTTTGGAAGCAGTTAGACTTTTTACATGAAGTAGATACAGAATCTTGGGATCCTGCGGTGAGTGATGACCCTGCGAATAAAGATTTTAGTTTCAGTTTAGGAGGAAAAGCATTTTATATTGTTGGTTTACATCCAAACAGTTCGAGAATGGCGAGGCAAACTCCATATCCAGCGATCGCTTTCAATTTGCACTGGCAGTTCGAAAAGCTGAGAGAGATGGGCACTTATGAAGTTGTACGAGATAAAATTAGAGAACGGGATGTAGAACTACAAGGAAATATAAACCCGGTGCTTGAGGATTTTGGTGAGAGTAGTGAAGCAAAGCAATACAGTGGAAGAAAAGTTGGAGAAGAATGGAAATGTCCGTTTCTTTCAGGGAAAATGTAATTCATGTATCAGCCCAAGAAATATAAGAAGCAAGATCCAGCGTATTTATTCGAATTTATAAAACAACATCCTTTCGCAAGTTTTATTTTGAAAGGGGAGCGTTTATTGGCCACACACATTCCAGTGCTCATAGAGGGGAATTCTCAAAACTTCAGGCTATATGCACATATAGCTAATCATAATGAACAACTTCAGTATTTAAAAGATGATGCAGAGGCATTGATGATCTTTCAAGGAGCTCATGGATATATTTCCTCCTCTTGGTATCAGGAAAAAGATATTAGTACTTGGGATTACTCTGCAGTTCACGTAAATGTTAAATTAAAATTGCAGACACGAGAAGAGCTCGTGAGTTCTTTAGATAATTTAGTACAGGAGTTTGAAAAAGATCAGACGCAGCCATTGTATTATAAAGATATACCTAAGCAAATGTTAGAAGATCATCTTCCATTGATCACAGGGTTTTGGGCAGAACCTTTTAAAATTGAAGGAGTAGCCAAATTACATCAATCTTATAAAAAAGAAGATGTAAATGCTGTGATCCATAATTTAAATGAGGGCGATGCCTTGAGTAAGGAATTGAGTAAAAATATTAGAGAAGAGAATAATGGAAATTATTAAGAAACAAACGGGAGCTGCCTTTACATTGAAGAAAGGGCAAAAATTAAAAGTTGTAGATCCTCAAGGAGAACAGGTGAGTGATATGGTTCTTTTTAATGCTGAAGATACTCGAGAAAAGATCTCTTCAGGAAAAACCTTAGATTTTGAAGAGAATATTCTCATCACGAAAGGAAATTTTCTATGGAGTAATAGAAGTAGAAAAATGATGGAGATCCTAGAAGATACTAATGGGAGAAATGATTTTCTTTTAGCACCATGCAGTCCGGAGACTTTCCAGATCATGTATAACAATCCCGAATATCATCCAAGTTGTTTTGAGAACTTATATACCAATCTCGAAAAATTCAATATCCAACCGGATGATGTGCCTACCGCTTTCAATATTTTTATGAATGTGCAGTTTGCAGCAGATGGAAAGTTGAGTGTAGAGCCACCTTTAAGTAAAGCAGGAGATTATGTGCTTTTTGAAGCTCAAATGGATCTAATTGTGGCCTTAACAGCTTGTTCTGCTGAAGATAGTAATGGAGGTAGTTTTAAGCCGATCCACTATGAAATTTTCTAGTAATACAGCATTCTTAAGTATTCTTCTTTCTAAATCTCATATTTAACATCTCTATAGATAGAGAAAAGAAGACTGCAAAATAGATATATCCTTTTGGAACATGATAATGTGCCCCTTCTACTATAAGCATAACTCCAATTAAAATAAGGAAAGACAAAGCTAGGATCTGTATGGTAGGATGTTTGGAAACAAAATCTCCAACTGCTTTAGCGAAGATCATCATAACCACAATAGAGATCATTACTGCAATGATCATTAGTAATATTTGCTCGGTTAAACCGATGGCAGTTAAGATAGAATCGAATGAAAATATGATATCTAATAATACTATTTGAAGAATTGCATAACCAAAAGAACTTGCTTTTTTAACAGTATGTTCTTCAACATGACCTTCCACCTTGTGATGAATCTCCAAAGTGCTTTTTACCAAGAGAAATATTCCTCCACTTATTAAAATAAGATCTCTCCAACTTAACTCAAATTCTCCTAAAGATAAAACTGGCTTGGTAAGTCCAATGATCCAGGTAATACTTAAAAGTAAAAGAACCCTCATTATTAATGCCGCAGCTAGCCCACCAATTCGAGCTCTTTTTTGCTGATGTTCGGGTAGTTTATCTGCTACTAAAGAAATGAAAATGATATTGTCTATCCCTAAAACGATCTCCATAAAGGTTAAAGTAAGTAGTGCGATCCACGCATCGGGGTGCAGAAATATTTCCATTTAAAAGTTTTCGGGATTTATTGAGAATGAAAATTACTAAAATATTGCAAACTACAATTCAGCGGAATATTAAAGAAAATATAAATGTTTGAATAGATGTTTTCAACAAAAGTAAATGTCGAATTAGTGAAGGCTAACCACTTTAGTGATCTCCCATTTGGACTCCTTTTTCTGCCAGAAGATCACAAATTTCCCTATTCGGGAAGTTGTGTCCGAACTTTCTTGATTGTTTTTAAAAGTATGCTCGCCAAATTCTATAGCTCCAAAATCTTTTATAGGATACACTTCAATACTTCCAGGCACCAAATGTCTAGTTACCTTTCCGCAGATATTTTTTTCTGTAGCTTCTAAAATCCCTTTTTTAGAGGTCATTAATCCACCTTGATCATGAAAGAATTCAATTGAATCTGAATAAAACTCATTTTGCTTTTTCAAGTCACAACTATTATAAGCAGCAAAAAACTCTGTGTCCATTGCTACTATTTCCTTGTATAATTCAGCATTATCCGGAACATATTCTTTTGGTTGCTTAACGGTAGAGCAGGAAATGAACATTGAACCAATAATTAAAATGAAGAACTTTCTAATAGTTTTAATACTCATGTCTTTGATTTTATTAGAGTTGAAAAGTTTCATTGATCCTTGCAATATGGAAACCCTTCTGTAAAATAATTTTAGTTTGAGAACTTTCAGGATCCAGTGCTGGATTGGTGTGATTAAAATGAATAAAATAGATCTTGTTCTTCTCTTCGGAACTTAAACCAGAAAACCGCTTCATACTTTCAATGATAAAAGGATGTGGGATTTCGGAGATATCCCGATTATTGATCTCTGCTCCATCATAAAATGTTGCATCAAGAAAAGCATAATCTACGTCTGCTATTTCTTTAATAATATCAGTATCCCATTTCTCCCATTTATCGATATCCGGAATAAAAAGTGCCTTCTTGTTCGGGCCAAGGATCTTATAACCTACAGTTTCGGAATATTCATCCCGATGAGGTACCAAAAATGGGATCACTTTAAGATCTTTACTTAACACAAGCTCTTTCTTATGGTTTAATTCATGAATTAGAATGTTTTTATTAACCATCAACTGACTCCAGGGACCATTACTCTCCAAAAACACTTTCATTTTAGGCATAGCATAAACTGGAATATTTGACGCATTCATAGCTTCTTTTCCAAAATACATCAAGCCAGTGTAATGTCCAATATGCGCATGAGTCAAGAAAATTCCATCTGGAACTTCTTTAGAATTTTCCGAAGCATAATTTTTAAAAAGTTTTAATTGAGACGTGATATCTGGAGTGGCTTCAAAAAGATATTTTTTGTCATTTAATGGATCAAGAATACCTAAGGAAACAACTTTTCTGCTTTTATCAGGATTTTCGAAAAGAGCCGTACAGCAATCTTTTTGACAGGCTATATGAGGGAACCCAGCATCTTGCACATTTCCTAAGATAACCAGAGAAATCTCAGTGGTCTTTTCCTGCTGTGAAGGAAACTGCGGCTTGAGTTCTATTTCCTGTGCAATGAAGGAGGAACTAAGTATAATGCTTAGGAAGAATGTTTGTAATAATTTCATTTTTAAATTTAAGTTTATTTTTCCTTGATTGGAAACCACAACTCCTCTTCCGAGGTCGGATCTTCATTTTTATACTTTTCACCCATCACAGCAAAATGCGGACGATGATCTAATTGATATTCAGACTTAGGGAACCAATCTTGAATGATACTTCTATATATATTCGAAGCTTTACTGCCATATCCTTTATAATTGAATACAGCATATTCTCCAGCAGGAATGCATAGTGTTTCCATTTCTGGAGGGATGGCTTTGAAGTCCGAAACTTCAACTGTAGCCCATTTTTCGAATTCTGTTGTAGGTTCGAAGGTTTCAAAAAATGTTGAAGAGCTATATACCTCTACAGAAAAGAGGTTATCATTTAAAGTATTTGCTATTTGTGATTTCTTCGGCATAAAACTTTTCCAAAGCTTTGGTGTCTGGATGTTGGAAAACGACATGTTTATTTTTTTACCAACTAGTTTTATTTCTGAAATGTTCTCAATTCGGGCATGTATCATTTAATATATTAATGTTATTTGGAAGTATTTAAAGAACCTCAATAGGCTAAATATTCTTTAGTTTATGATGCATCTTTTTGCCTTCTCTTGTTATTATAGTTATAATTTCTTCTATATCCTTTTCTGAAGTTCTAAAGTTAACAATACAAGCACGTAAACAGTACTTGTCATGAACGATAGCGTTAGAAAGAAATACCTCCCCTCCTTTTTGAAGCTCATCCAGCAGTGCTTCGTTAAGAGTATTTAGATATAGGGGTTCTATTGGAATATCTAATTCCAAAGGAATATATCTTAGCGTAGTAATGCTTAAATTTTGGGTAACAGCTTCTAATTCTCTGTTTTTGTTAGCTAATTCATAGAACAATTCGGACAGATGAATATCCTGTTGGATCATTTTTTCGTAACCGCTGCGTCCTATTTGCTGTAAGACAAGCCAAACTTTCAGAGCTCTAAATCCTCTGGAATTTTGAAGTCCATATTCGTAGAAATTTGTAGCAGATCCAACTTCGTCCTTACCGAAATTATAATATTCGGGGTGTGAGCTAAAGGTGTCTATTAAATGTTGCGGATTTTTAACCAAAGTGCATCCAGCTTCTAAGGGACTATACAGCCATTTATGTGGATCTAATGCGATGGAATCTGCTTCCTGCAGGCCATTAAATATAGGCTTAAGATCTGGAATAACAGCTGCCGGGACACCATAAGCGCCATCTACATGAAACCATAGATCGTGTTTTTTACATAATTCTGCAATTCCATCCAAATGGTCTACAACGCCTGTGCTCACATCACCGGCAGTTCCTATTATCATTATAGGTTTATATCCTGCAATGAGGTCTTCTTCAATGGTCTTTTCTAGTATTTTATTGTCCATTTTGTTCTTCTCTGTTGTGGCTATCCACCGTACAGATTTAGAGCCTAAGCCGAATAAAATAGCCGCTTTTTCTACCCAAGTATGTGTGGTTTTAGAACAGTAAATTTTTAATTTATCACTTCCAAACATTCCCTCTTCCTTGATATTTTTTGGAGCCTTTGCGGTACGCCCAGCAAGAAACCCGGTGAAATTGGCCATATTTCCACCACTAACCAAAATTCCAGAATATTCTGAAGAAACTCCAATAAATTCTGCCAGCCATTTTACTGTTTGTTTTTCAATTTCTGTAGCAATAGGACTAAGAATTTGAGCACCGACATTTTGATTTAATGAGGAAGCTAAAAGATCGGCCAAGATCCCAACAGGTGCAGCAGATGAGGTAATATATCCTAAGAATTTAGGATGCCCATTAAATAGAGAGTGGTCTAATAAAAGTTGAGTGGTGCTTGCCATTAACTCTTCTGCAGAAGTTCCATTTTCAGGAAGTCTTGCTGTTCCTAATAGTTCTTGTAAGTGCTTAGGCGTTTCCCCTTTTGTAACTGGTCTTTTATCGATAGTTTCTAAAAATTCTGAAATGTTATCGATTAATTGATAGCCTACTTTTTTAAATTCCTCTTTAGATAGCTCAATGGGAGTCTCACGTTTGGTATGCATCTTATTTAATTTTACTTCATAAAACTTTACTAGCAATAACGATTGCTAATAGGAGGCAAGGAAGTTTTTGAAAAGTTATTTCTCCTAAATTAAAATAAATAGATGCAAATGAGTAGTAATGAGTTAAGTATTATTTTTTTATAATATTTGTAACCGGCTTTCCTCTCCAAGATTCAGGGATCTGAAGACCCAACAAATAGGCAATGGTAGCTCCAGTATCGTAAGTAACAATAGTGCTATTTATTCTTCCTTGATTGGAAATTCCTTTACCATAAGCTATCCACGGAATTTCAACCTCTTTCAAGGTTTTACCACCATGACTTTTTCTATTCCCACCATGATCTGCAGTGAAAATTATTAACGTTTCATCCATCAGCTTATTTTCTTCTAAACTAGATAAGATTTCACCAACTAAGGAGTCCATATGTTCTACCGCTTCGTAATATTCGTTAGAATCAAATCCTTGTTTGTGGCCAGTATGATCTGGTTCATCTAAATGAATAAAAGTGAACACAGGTTTTTCTTCAGTAATAAATTCTAATGCATGCTCTAGGGTTTTTTCATCTGTAGAACCATTGTAATCCATATCTACTAATTTTCTTTCGAATACATTCCGGATCCCGCCCCAAGTATATGAAGCCCCTTTTTTCGCATTTGGAAGCTGAGTATCTACCAAACTGAAAATAGTAGGATAGATCCCGCTTTTCCCAAGTGTTGCTGAAGGTAATTCGGGTTCTCTACTATCCCATTCTGTAAATCCGTGCAACTCGGGGCCTGAGCCCATAAGCATAGATGCCCAATTAACAGCACTTGAGGAAGGAAGAACTGCTCTTGCTTTTAGTGAATAACTTCCATTATTCATCATCTTTCTAAGATTTGGGATTTTAGCTTTTTCGAAAGCATAAGCCCCTAAACCATCAGAACCTATGAGGATAATATGCTTTGCTAGTTGTTTATTAGACTGCTGAGAAAATTCGGTTTTTGAAACACTAGCACAAGAAGCTAAACATATAATAATGCTGAAAAATGTTATTTTCTTCAATAGAGTTTGGGACATCATAAATTATAAAAATTATAGGATCGCTAATTTAATCTATTTTGAATTTACCTTAAAATCAATAGGAACTACAACTTAACGGGAAAAAGGTGAATCTGATTATGTAGAGATGAAAATATCGAGAATTTTATGGAGGTGCGATTTTTTAGATATAAATTTCAGTAAAGGTTTTAAATAAAACTTCCTAAAAGCCTTGATTTTAAAGGGAAATTATTTTCAAAACAAAATAAAAACGAATCAGATTTATAAGTATGTTTAAACTGTAAAACACTAATGTTTAAATAACTATGAAATCAACTTCTATAATTTTCTTTTTAATCTTTTCATTAATCTCTTTTAAAGGGATATGTCAAAAAGATGCTTATTCGGTAAAGCTTCAGCCTAAGGAAAAACTCTCGGTTTCGAGCTTTTATATTTCCGAAGTAATCGATAGCCGTGTATCAAAAAATGGTATTGGAGTGACTCAAAAGGGTGCTTTTAATAAGCAAGTAGTTGCCAACTTCAGTGAAAATTTTGAAATACACTTACAGAATACATTTAATATATTGCTTCCTCCTTCAGAAAATAAAGAGGAATTTACAGCGATTATACATAAACTTTATATTTCTGAAAGAACTTCCACTATGACTGAGTTGGGAACCTGTGAAGTGGAAATTGAATTTTTAAAATCCGAAGATGGAATTCAATATAGCTTAGGAAATTATGCTGCAAAAGTAGAAGGTAAAGGTCTGGATGTTTCCAGTAAACACGATGAAAGAATTTTAGAAGCTATTACCCAAGTTATTAATGAAGTTGCTGCAGTGGCTGTACAGAAGAAATTGGAAGACTTGCCAATTGCAAATACTGAAAGAAGTATAAGAAAATTAGATTTCTCTGAAGGCTTAAAAGAAGGATTGTATTATAGCTTTAATGATCTAGTAAGTAACTCTCCTAAAGACACGATAGCCTATAATGCCAAACTAATTGCTGAAACTAAGAAATTCGAACATTATATGGTGTACTACCAAAATGCTAAAAAGCGAATTAAAAATCTTTATGGATATTCCGACGGGGAAAGTATCTACCTAAATGTTTTTAAATTTACCCAAGCAGAATATTTTATAAAATCGAAATTTTTAGGGAGGTATGTATATTTTGAAGATCAATATGATAATAAAAATGTTTCTGCAGCTTTCGGGATGATTGGAGCTTTGGCATCAACTAAGTTGCGAGGTATTGTATTAGACACTCAGACAGGGATTATAACTGAGCTTACAGATAATATGATAGAAGATTTGTTAGAGCAACAACCGCAGTTGTTACAAGAATATAAAGGTGGAGCACGAAAAATTGAAGATATACGCGCTATTATTAAAAAGCTTAATGATACTTTCATAGAGCAAAAACTTTAAAATAGTTCCGATTTTATATAATCTCTTTTAGGGCTGAGATTTTTAAAAGCATTTAGATTTTTAAAAACATCTCTACAACATTCGAATTAATATTATTTTTTTTCTGAAGGTACTGCTGTGAAAGCGCATATCTAGTTTTATTAATGCTTAAGCGCTACCGTTAGCATGTTTTAAAGAAGATATAGTTCGCTTTTGTTAGTTTTTGAACATTGTAATTATATGATAATTACGTGTTTTCTACCTATTTATAGGATTTAGGATGGCATATGTCGTTAAAATTTAATTATATTTAAATACCCTAGGCTTTTTTAAAAATGATTTTGGAAATATTCAGCATTATGAATTATAAAACCACCTTATGAAAAAACTGCTCCTCTATTTCTCCCTACTATTAATTTTGCAATCTTGTTGGTACACAAATCATGATGATGATTATCCAGGAATGAGAAGTAGTTATGAGCCAATAACCCAATCTCGAAAAGATTTTGAAAAGAGTATTAGTCTTTTAGGCGAACGTCCAGTAATTAACTCTGGTAAAATATATGTGAAAGATGATCTTATTTATTTAAATGAATTAGGAGAAGGTTTTCATATAATAGACAACTCGGATCCTACAAAACCTAATCCAGTTGCATTTTTAAAGATTCCTTTGGCTACAGATCTGGCTATTAGAAATAACATTCTATATGTGCATCATGCAGTAGATCTTGTTGCTTTTTCCTACTCCCTAAATTCAAATTCATTAAATATCTCACACAGGGAACGAAATGTTTTTCCAGAATTACGTTCCCCGGAAGGGCTTGAGCCCTCTTTTTATAATGTTCCGGAAAACGAAGTTGTAATAGGCTATCAACAACTAAACTAAAAAGATGAAAAAAATTATAATACTTTGTCTTTGTATATTGATGGTAGGTTGTAATGCCGCCGATGGTGATAATTCGCAGCCAAATTCTGTAGACGGTTCTGGAGGCTCACTTGCGAGATTTTCATTAGTGGGTGATTATTTATATACTGTAGACGATCAATCCCTGCGTATCTTTGATATTTCTAGCCCTGAGAAACCAAATTTTGTAGGAACTAAACAGATAGGTTTTGATATAGAAACGCTGTTTTCTTTAGATGAATATTTGTTCGTGGGAAGCCGTCTTGGAATGTTTATTTTTGATGTTTCCCATCCTAAATATCCGCTTCAACTTTCTAAAGTAGAACATGTACGTAGTTGCGATCCTGTGGTCTCATCAGGTGATTATACTTATGTAACACTTCATACAAATGCAGGATGTGCTGGAAATGTTAATCAATTAGAAATTTATAATACTCAAGATCTCTTAAGGCCCGAGTTATTAACTATTATTACTTTGGATCGTCCTATTGGTTTGGGGCTCTACGGAAATCATTTATTGGTTACAGATAAAAATGTGGTTCGCATCTTTAATGTTTCCAACCCAGCACAACCAGAACTTGTTGGGGGAATTGAAGAAGACGCTTTCGATCTTATTATCCGAAACAACGATTTATTTATTATTGGAGAGAAATCATTAAGTCAGTATAAATTGAATCCCGAGGATATAGAAGATATAGTTTTTAAAAGTTCAATCGATTTTTAAAAACAGTCTTATTTATAATTTGAAAAACCTCCCATTAAAGAAAGGTTATAAAACCAAAAAAGCTTCTCATTGCTGAGAAACTTTTTCTTTGTGCGGGCGGGGAGACTCGAACTCCCACACCTCGCGGCACCAGATCCTAAGTCTGGCGTGTCTACCAATTCCACCACGCCCGCATTTCCATTTTACAACACTTAGGACTCGTTGTAAAAATGCTTACCTAGATAAGCGGCTGCAAATATACATAAATGTTTCAATATTCAAATAATCCAACAAGAAAATATCAATTTATTACCTTTACCTGATTTCAAAAAAAATAGCATGAAGAATTTAGATAAATATGTTGAAGAAAATAAAGATCGGTTTATAGAAGAACTGATAGATTTACTTAAAATTCCCTCTGTGAGCGCAGACCCTGCCTACAAAAAGGATGTTTTAAATACAGCCGAAGCAGTGAAGAATGCTTTGAAAGAAGCAGGATGTGATTCAGTAGAAATTTGTGAGACTCCGGGATATCCAATCGTCTTTGGTGAAAAAATAATCGATAAAGATCTTCCAACAGTGCTAGTTTATGGTCATTATGACGTGCAACCGGCAGATCCAATTGAACTTTGGGATAGTCCACCCTTCGAACCAGTGATCAAAAACACAAAGGTTCATCCAGAAGGAGCCATTTTTGCTCGTGGAGCATGCGACGATAAAGGACAAATGTACATGCATGTAAAGGCCTTGGAGTATATGACCAAAACTGGAAGCCTTCCTTGTAATGTGAAATTCATGATAGAAGGAGAAGAGGAAGTTGGAAGTGAAAGTTTGGGTTGGTTTATAGAACGCAATAAGGAGAAATTAGCAAATGATGTGATCTTGATCTCCGATACCGGAATGATCGCCAAAGACACACCTTCTATCACAACCGGTTTACGCGGACTGAGTTATGTGGAAGTAGAACTTACAGGACCAAATAGAGACCTACACAGTGGACTTTATGGAGGAGCGGTAGCAAATCCTATAAACGTACTTACTAAGATGATCGCTTCCTTACATGATGAAAACAATCATATCACTATTCCTGGATTCTATGATAAAGTAGATGAATTGAGTGATGATGAAAGAGCAAAAATGGCAGAAGCTCCATTTTCTATAGAAAAATATAAGGAAGCTTTGGATATTGAAGATGTATATGGTGAAAAAGGTTATTCTACTAACGAACGTAATTCTATTAGACCAACACTGGATGTAAATGGTATTTGGGGCGGCTATATTGGCGAAGGTGCCAAAACAGTAATTGCAAGTAAAGCTTTTGCAAAGATAAGTATGCGATTAGTACCAAATCAAGATTGGCAAGAGATCACAGAACTTTTCAAAAAACATTTTGAAAGTATTGCTCCAAAAGGAACAAGAGTATTGGTAAAACCTCATCATGGTGGGCAAGCTTATGTTACGCCTATTGATACTGTAGAGTATCAAGCAGCAAGTAATGCCTATAAGGAGTCCTTTGGAAAAGAACCAATTCCACAACGAAGCGGTGGAAGTATTCCAATTGTAGCACTTTTCGAAAAACAATTAAAGAGCAAGACCATTTTAATGGGCTTTGGACTGGATAGTGATGCTATTCACTCGCCAAATGAGCATTTTGGGATCTGGAATTACTTGAAAGGAATCAAAACCATTCCATTATTTTACAAGCATTTCACAGAAATGACGAAGAAATAATTGTCAAACTGTCCCGATAGCTATCGGGATGTCGAAGTTTGCTTTTTAATGGAATGCACATTTCGACAGGCTCAATGTGACCAGTTGATTTGTCAAGCTGAGCTTGTCGAAGCTTATCTTTTAGTAGAAATCACATTTCGACAGGCTCAATGTGACAAATTCATTATAACAAAAAGGTCAATTCTTTAATTAGAATCGACCTTTTTATTATTAAAAAATACCCTTCGACTCCGCTCAGGGTGACATTAGGTTTGTTGACTATAGCTTTTTCACATATTGAGTGATAATAACAATTTGCTGCCCATCTACTCTTCCCTCAATATATTCAGCATTCTCATGATCTAAAGAAATTCGGCGTACTGCGGTTCCTTGCTTAGCAACCATACTGCTTCCTTTAACTTTTAGATCTTTAATAAGTACAACAGAATCTCCTGCTTCCAAAATCACTCCATTGCTATCTCTGTGAACAATGCTTTTTGCTGCTGGATCTGCAACCTCGGTAGCTTTTGCCCATTTTTTTACATCATCTTCCATATACATCATGTCCAAAAGATCTTGTGGCCAACCTTCATTTTTTAGCTTGGTAAGCATTCTCCATGCAACCACTTGTACAGCAGGAACAGTACTCCACATGCTATCATTTAAACATCTCCAGTGATTGGCTTCAACTTTTTCAGGATCTTCAAGTTGTTCTTTACATGTATTACAAGCAAGAATTGAGCTATCGGCGCCTTTAGTTGGGCTTTCCGGCACTTCGTAGATCTGAGGATCTTCAGTTGAACTACATAATTCACATTTTGATCCGCTACGTTGAAATAATTCTTGCTCTACACTCATTGTTATGATTTTTGAATGTAAAGGTAGGGGAATCCTTAAAATACAAGACTTTAAAATTTAAATTTCCATTTCCCGTGAGGATAGCTATCTCGCCAACCTGTTCCGATAGCTATCGAAATTATTTCAGGGTCTTACCTTATTATATTGATTAACAGTTGTGAGAGATTCTGAATCAAGTTCAGAATGACGTCTTTTTCGGGGTATGTATCTTTGGAGCAAATCTAAATTGAATTCTTCAGAAGTAATTAAAACGAAATAAGAGTTACTCTATGTTTGTAGAATTAAATATTTATTCTACATTTGTAGAGCAATGTATTAATTCAATAATATGCAATTATCAAATTCTGAAGAACAATTAATGCAGATCCTTTGGAAACAGGAAAAAGCTTTGATGAAGGATCTAATTGAAGCTTATCCGGAACCCAAACCTGCAATTACAACTGTGGCGACTCTATTAAAAAGAATGCAGGATAAGAAATTTGTAGATTATACACAGCAGGGACGTTCTAGAGAGTATTTTCCTTTGGTGCGAAAAAAGGATTATTTTTCTAAACATGTAAACGGACTCATAAAAAATTTCTTTAACGATTCCAGTTCACAATTTGCTTCATTTTTCACCAAAGAAACCAATTTGAGCAAGACCGAATTAGAAGAGCTTAGGAAAATTATAGATCAAGAAATTAAAAGCAAATAAAAATGGAAACATACTTATTAAATTCCGCTGCTTGCTTAGCCATATTGCTTCTTTTCTATAAGTTGTTATTGGAAAAAGAAACGATGCATCTGTTTAAAAGGTTTTATTTACTAGGGTCTCTTTTTGCAGCCATTCTAATTCCTTATATCACATTTACGAGCTATGTAGAAGTTAGTCCAACTTCCATAATCCCAATTTCTGAAGGGTCTTTAATGGTTTCGGAAAGTATTTCTTCTTCTAGTTTTAATTGGACTGCGCTTCTTTGGATTATATACGGACTTGGAGTTGTTATTTTCAGCATAAAATTTTTCAGGAATTTAGCGGCCCTATTTGTAAGGATCAAACAAAATCCGAAATTAAAAAACAAGGGTTTTATAAATGTCTTATTGAATGACAATATAGTCCCACACACATTTTTCAGCTATCTGTTTTTCAACAAAGATAAATTCAATAAAAATCAGATCCCGCAGGAGGTGATAGTGCATGAGGAAGCGCACGCAAAGCAATTACACAGTTTGGATATTTTATTTGTCGAAATATTGCAGATCGTGTTTTGGTTCAATCCCCTAATCTATCTTGCTAAAAATGCAATTCAACTAAATCATGAATTTCTAGCCGATCAATCGGTTATAAAAAATGGAATTGAAACCTCCATATATCAAAGAACCTTGTTGGCATTTTCATCGAATGCCCAATCAAGCAAGTTGGCAAATGCCTTTAATTATTCATCAATCAAAAAACGATTTACAGTTATGAAAACACACACATCTAAAAGAACGATCTGGAGCAAAGGACTCCTTTTATTACCGCTATTAGCAGTATTGCTCTTTAGCTTTAGCACCTCAGAAGTTATTGAAAGAGACGCTTCTTTCGCTAATTCTGAAAATTTAAAACCACATTATAAAAATTCCTTAATTCAGGATATAGCTACCAAAAAGATGGTTAAGGAATATAATGCGTTGGCTAAAAAGTATAATTCTTTGCCTAAAGAAAAGAGAACCATAAGCCGAAATGAATTAGAACGCATGGTATTTATCTTTGATAGGATGAATAAAGAACAACGAGATAATTCAGAGAAATTTCCGGAAATTATTGTTCCAAAGAATGCTCCAGCTCCACCTATGCCGATTCCTGCTGATGATCTGCATGGGGTAGTGCCACCGCCTCCACCACCAAATGCAGCAACACCAGCACCTCAGGTAGAAATTGAAATGTTTGAAATGGATGGGGATTCTGAGCTATTGCCACCTCCACCGCCACCAGTTCCTTCAGTGCATATGAAAGAGCTGGCTGAACAGGGAGCCATATTTTATTTTGAAGGCAAAGAAATTACAGGAAAGGAGGCTATAAAAATCACTAGGGAATCAAAAAGTATCAATATCCAAGTACGAGATATTAAATCTAAAAAGCCAATAGTAAAATTGTCTAAGGATCCAATTGTAGTAGAAGATAGATAATGAAAAATCAATTTTTTGTCACAAAAAGCTTCGACATTTCCGATAGCGGGACAGCTTGACAACAGAGCGTTTTATTAATTTTTTAGCAAAATGTCACTCTGAGCCTGTCGAAGAGTGACATTTAATTTTTAACCTCTTTAGATGAAGTAATATAATCATCTACTAACTTTTCCATAATTGCTAAAGTTACAGTTCCTTGAGAAAGAATAACCTCATGAAAATCGCGCATATCGAAATCCTCTCCAAATTCTTTTTCCACTTTTTTTCGAAGCTCTCTAATTTTTAATTCTCCTATTTTATAAGAAACCGCTTGTCCCGGCCATGAAATATATCTATCTACTTCGGTATTGATCTCATGAAAAGAAAGCGCGGTATTAATTCTTAAAAAATCGACAGCTTGTTCTTTAGTCCAGCCCAAGGCATGAATTCCGGTGTCTACTACCAATCTGCAGGCTCGCCATTGCTCATAAGTGAGCTTTCCAAACATCTCGTAAGGAGTCGTATAAACACCCATTTCCTCAGCTAGAAATTCTGAATATAATCCCCAGCCTTCACCATAAGCCGAAAGATAGAAGCGTCTTCTAAACTTAGGAATACTATCTCCTAATTCTGAATTTAGTGAGATCTGTAAATGATGCCCCGGCACAGCCTCGTGAGCTGTAAGCGACGGAAGCACATATAATGGTCTGCTAGGTAGATCGTAGGTATTTACCCAGTAATAACCGGGCTGAGTCTCTTCCTGTGGGGAAATATATCTTCCCGTAGTATATTTAGGTGCGATCGCATCTGGCACCGGAGTAACTCCATAAGGTTTTCTAGGTAGTTTTTTAAAGAATCTCGGCAATTGTGCATCTATCTTTTTTGAAATATTCCGAGCTTCTTTTAAAAGTTCTTCGGGCGTATCCGCATAAAACTGAGGGTCGGTTCTAAGGAATTGGATGAACTCCTCGAAGGAACCTTCAAAATTCACCTCCCTTATAATTTGTTTCATTTCGGTATTAATTCGAGAAACCTCCTCTAACCCAATTTGGTGGATCTCTTCTGCAGTGAGCTCTAGGGTGGTGTAATAATTTAGTCTATTCTGATAAAATTCTCGCCCATGAGGTGTTTCTGAAACTCCTATACTGCTGCGAGTTTTCGGGAGATATTCCTTATCGAAGAATTTTTTGATCTTTTTAAATTCTGGTAATACCGATTGCTTGATCGCTTTTTCTGCAGCCTGTAAAACTGAATCTTTTTGAGTTTCAGAGAGCGAAGCCGGCAGATCATTAAAAGGGGAATAGTAATAGCTGTCTTTATAATTTTTAACTAGCTGATCGTTATATGTGCTTTCATAACCCTCAAAGATCACTCTTGGCTGTGTTATGCCTAATTCCAATCCTTTTCTAAGTAAAATAAGATGCTGATCTACATATACGGGGATCGCATTTAGTTTGTTGAGGTATGTTTTTACCTGGGAATAATCTGCAAGTTGGGTAACATTATATGGCAGACTTAAATGAAATCCTGCATCAGAAAGCAAAGGATTCAGGTATAATTTATATTCGAAAGTGTCGATGGTTTCCTGAAGTTTATATTTTAAAAGTTCCAGAGAGATCATGTCTGTTTGGGACATTTCAGAAGCCTTTAATAAATTCAGCTTTTTTAATTGCTCACTTGCAAAGACGGATTGTCTGCGGTAGTGATCTTCTGTATAAAGACCCAATGGAAATTCTTTAATCTCATAGCTTTTATGGTCTTGAACTTTTTCTATGATCTTATTGAGTTCTTCAGACTTCTGCTGAGAAAAAAGTGCTTGAAAAGAGAGAAAGAAGAGGGAAGTGATAAATAATAATTTGAAGCCTTGCATAAAGGGATTATATTTTCTAGACTTAAAGATAGGATATCGAAGCGAATGAAGAAAATTTGTTTACACCTCCTATTTATTCTGATAGTTATTTCGTCACCCTAAATTTATTTCAGGGTCTAAACTATAGTTTTGTGAGATTCTGAAACAAGTTCAGAATGACATTATGGATTCATGCTAGGATACTCTTTGTAAACGCCTTATATTAATTTAATAGCTTCAGTTTAATTACCTAATATGCGATTTCCTAATTTCATGATCACAGCCTTGGCTTCTTCTGGATCTCTTGGTACCTCTTCCACAACTAATTTATTATTTTCCTGCTTCAAGAGGTAACTAAACACAAATTTTGGATTTTCATCTTCAGAATCTAAAGCACCAAAACGAAGATCGTTAAAGTAAAGTTTTTCATCTCTTTTTGAAATAGTATACCAGCCTTCAGAAATAGCTATAACTCGATCTAAATTATTTGTATTCTTAAAAGAGTCGACTAAGAAATGATTTTTAGGGATGCGTTTAAACTTGATAGGATGGGAATCGAAAATAGAATAATCTCCAAGTAAATATGCATCTTCCAATTCTACATTTGCAGACCACATAATAGTATTAAATGGGCTAGGTCTGGTTTGGAGTTGCAAATAAGAAATATTTTGTTCTTCAAGAGCTTCCTTAAATTTAAAATAAGTGATCCCTTTTAAACCGATTGTACACAATATATAAGCACTACTTATAATAAGTCCCAGATTATTATATTTCCTTCTTTTTATAGATCCACGTTTAGATCGCATTGCGAGGATTACGAAGACAAGAAAGGGAAGGGTGTAAAGTGGATCTATTACAAATATATTTTTATAAGCAAGTCTAAGGTCTAATGGCCAAAAAAGTTGCGTGCCCCAAGTTGTATGGGCGTCTAATAAAGGATGAGTCAGGAATCCCCAGAACATTAGCCAGGACCAACCTTTCCAACCGACTCCAGTCTTCTTTTCTATTTTTGATATAAGCCAACCAAAGATGGGTGCAAAAAGTATTGAAAACACGATTGAATGTGTAAACCCTCTATGGATCTCAATAGCAGAGAGCGTATCTGTAAAAAGTGGAGCGAATGAATCTAGATCTGGAATCGTTCCGGCAATAGCACCGTAGAGCATGGCTTTATTACCAACTTTTTTGCCTAAAACGGCTTCTCCAATTGCTGCTCCAAGAACTATTTGTGTAAGAGAATCCATCTAGAATTAAACTTTTGAGATTAATGACTTAAAAACAACATATCCAAACCCAGCAAAAAGCATCAGATGAAAAATAATTAGTCCAAAGTCTTCCAGCACAAATGCGCTATAAATTGCAAATCCGAAATACAGCCAAAGTATTCCTTCTACCATGGTGCTTAGTGATAAATTCCGGGATAAATATTTATTGCCTTTCCAGGAATCTTTCAGATTATTAATATTGAATTTTGGGGTGCGAATAAAGTCGCTCTTTTTTCCGAAGTGGCCTTCTAAAACTGCAAGCGAGTTATGCACAGAAAAGCCCATTGCGATGGAGAAGAAGGTAAGGAACATCCCGATAAATTTAAAAAAGCTGCCGATTCCTTTCCCATGTATTTTAGCATAGGTAACCCAATAGCAAATAAAGAAAATAAGTGTGCTAATTGCGAAAAAGGCGATTACATTAAAATAACTGCTGAATTGCGGATTTGTGTTTTTTATATACAAAACGGGAACGCTTAAAATAGCTAATAGCAGTATTAATAGGAACATACTGGAATTCAATAAATGAAAAAACCCATGGAATTTCGTTCCCGCTGATAGAGTTTTGTCAAAAAGCAGTTTAGAATAATTTTTCTGAAAATTCTCTGCAGCTCCCTTGTTCCATCTAAATTGTTGAGATCTCGCAGCGCTTATAACTACAGGTAATTCAGCAGGCGTTTCTACATCTTCCAAATATTTAAATTTCCATTTCTTCATTTGCGCCCGGTAACTTAGATCGAGATCTTCCGTTAACGTATCTCCACTCCAGTTGCCTGCATCCATAATGCACTCTTTTCGCCATATTCCAGCAGTACCATTAAAATTGATGAAATGTTTTCCGAAATTTCTTCCTACTTGTTCCAAGATAAAATGAAAATCTAGTGCGAAAGCCTGTATTTTAGTTAGCAAGGAATATTCTCTATTAATATGTCCCCATCTGGTTTGTACCACTCCAATATTAGGATCCTTAAAATATGGTACCGTTTGAAGAAGCCAATCCGATTTCGGCATAAAATCTGAATCGAAAATAGCAATAAATTCTCCCTTAGCGATCTTAAGTCCTTCCTTTAAAGCGCCCGCTTTAAAGCCTGTTCTATCTGTTCTGGTAATGTGCTGTATATCTAGTCCTTTCTTCTGAAGTTCAAGGATCTGTTGCGCAGTAGATGCGATAGTTTCATCTGTAGAGTCATCCAAAACCTGAATTTCTAACTTATCTTTTGGATAATCGATCTTAGAAATATTTTGCAGTAATCTTTCCACTACATACATTTCATTATAAAGCGGCAATTGAATAGTAACGAATGGAATTTCTGAAGGATTGGAGAAATTATATTTTTCACTAACCTCATTCCTTTTTTTCGATCTAAGATAATTTATAAGTAAACTCAGTTGTGAAATGCTATATAATAAAATGAGCAAGAGTGCGAGTGTGTAAACTATTATAATCGCAAAGTCCATTATTTAAAACTGTATTTAAAGATCCAAGTCAATATTTTAACTCCTGCAAAGATAGCCCCTTTAATAGTTCCTGAAACTTTGGAGACACCAATCCTGTTCTTATAGTGCACAGGCACTTCTATATACGTGAGATTTTGCTTTATGGCTTTTAATTGCATTTCTACCGTCCAGCCATAAGTTTTATCCTGCATATTTAGCTGCAGTAACTTGTTGTATTTAATAGCTCTAAAAGGTCCGAGATCTGTGAAATTTGCATTGAAGAATAGCTTCATCAAAGAAGTTGCCAGTCCATTTCCAAAGCGTTGCGGAAAAGTCATAGCACCTTTTTCTCTCCATCTACTAACCCGGGACCCAATTACCATGTCTATATTATCTGAAAGAATGGGTTCAATAATTTGAGTTAACTCAGCAGGGTAATCGCTATAATCTCCATCTAGAAAAACAATGATTTCAGGCTTTTCAGATTTTTTAGAAATATAATCCAAGCCTTTTAAACAGGCATAACCGTATCCTTTATTAGCTTCAAATAGAACAGTAGCTCCAGCATTTTTAGCTACTTCTGCAGTGCTATCTGTAGAGTTATTGCTAACCACAATGATCTCTGAAACGATTTCCGGGATTTCCTGAATTACTTTACCAATGGAAGCTTCTTCATTAAAGGCAGGGATAATAACTATAATTTTTTCAGACATTCAATGGGGATCTTCACTTGTAACTTAATAATATAACAAGCTTAGGTTCGATTTCAAAGGTAGTTACTTACAAAATATTATTTCTGATTTATTAGATCCATTAGATCCACATCGTTTCCTAATAATATTTCGTTCGCATTTATTCTACCATTCATAGAATCATTTTCTAATTTAAGCACCCCTCTTGGACAAACCGCAGAACAAATTCCGCAGCCAACACAACTGGAGCGTACAATATTCTCCCCTTTTTGCGCATAAGCTCTAACATCTATTCCCATTTCACAGTAAGTAGAACAATTTCCGCAAGAGATACATTGTCCTCCATTAGTAGTAATTCTAAATCTTGAAAATAAGCGTTGTTGAAAACCTAAGATCGCGGCCATTGGGCAACCAAATCTACACCATACTCTATTTCCAAAAATCGGATAGAATCCGGTACCTATAACTCCGCTAAAAATGGCACCTATCAATACTCCATAGGTAGATCTTAAGGCTTCTGCTTCAAAAAGGAAAACTTTCCCATCTCCACTTAAAAAGTGAAATCCAATAAGAGATAATATGATCGCTAAATATCCAATAGCTCCGAATTTTGCGTCTTTCTGAAATTCATTTCTCTTAAAGATCATCACCAAGGCGAAAACGGCTGTTAGCAAAACTGCAACTCCAATTAGAAAAGTGGTTTTATTAAGCCAGTATTTCCCGTCATCTCCTAAATAAGAATAGATTACCGCAGTAGTCATAAGAGTTACAAAAACCACAACACTATGTACCACCCAACGCTCGATCTTCCATGCAGATTGAGATTTATCACTTAATTGTCTAAAGGAATCTCCCGCAGTTTCAGCCAATCCTCCGCAACCACAAACCCAAGAGCAATACCAGCGTTTTCCGTACTTGTAAGTAAGAATTGGGGTGATCACAAAAATAGAGATCACCCCAAATATCAACATTGCGATCCCTATATCTCCTGCGTTTATCATGGAATCTACCCGATATTGCTCAAAGTTATAATAGTTAAGAGGCCAGATGCTCTTAAGATCGTAATAAGGCAATGAGAAATTCTCACTATTAAGGCGTTGCATAAATTCCGGGATTAGAAAAGCGAAACTTAACTGAAAGAACATCACCGAAAAGGTTCGTAAACGCTCATATTTATTGTGACGGTATTTCCAAATGAATTTTACCCCGAAGGAAAGAATGGCAATAGTATAAAGTGTCCCGTAAACAAACCATTGACTGGCGGGATTGCCACTTAACAAATTGCTTAGAGGATCAAAGAGTGAAATTAATCCAGTGTTTTCCCCTTCGGCATTTAGGCCTAAAAGCTCCGGATAGAAATAAAGGACTATATAAAAACCTGTTAGAATAACCCCAGTGATCCAGCCCAAAACGCCTCTATTAGTTATAGATTTAAACCAAATTTGGTCATTTTTTATACCTTCGGTTTTATGTGCGTATGTAGCCTGTGCAAACCAGATCACACCAATTCCTATAGCAGAAAGGGAGGTGTACAGCCAAAAAGTTTTGTTTGGGAAGTTTAGGTTGAAGGAGGCTAATACTAAAATAAACAAGCCAGAAATACCTAATAATGTGGCTAACTTTTGAGGAATACTTAAGGATCTTGAAACATCTCCGGTCAGGGACAGATTATTTTCCATTATAGGTGTAATTTTTTTAAGGGTTAATTGGTTACAGGTTGATGTTTATTAAAGCTTTGCTGAATTTCAGTTTCGTATGTTTTATAAAACTCAGGTTCAAAATTGGCTTGTTTTAAATTTTCTATCACAAAATCTACAGATCTCTCTTCTGTAAGCCATTTATCGAAAGTTTCGTGGCGCATTCTAATTCCGAAGGTATTTATACCTACAAATTTCCTGGTTTCTTCTTGATAATTTATGGTGATACATTTCCTGCCATCTTGGTGTTTCCAATGAAAATGAGTCTCCCCATCGCGTGGTTCAGGAAAAACCCAACCATAAGTTTGGTACTCTATATCGAAGAACTTGGCACTGTTAAACCAATGTCCGGGATTATATTGCATGGGGTTACCGCAAATGCTTTGAGCCACTACTTCTCCCATCATTCTGCCCGTGTACCAAACAGCCTCTATAGGTCTTCTTTCACCTATTCCTTCATGCTGCTCTGCACAATCGCCAATGGCATAAATATTCTCGTAATTTGTTTGAAGCGATCTATTAACTTTCACGCCTCTTCCTAGTTCTATTCCAGACCCCTTTAAAAAATGGATATTTGGAGATACCCCGGCAGTAAGTCCTACCAGATCACATTCTATCTCTTCGCCCGTTTCTTCTATGATAACACCTTTAACTCGGCCATTTTCGTCGGAAACTATTTCTCTTAAATTGGAATTTAATTTAAGATCTATATGATGTTCAAGAATATGATTGTTGATTATTTCTGACTCCCCGGGAGGAAGCACTCCATTCCAAAAACTGGATTCTCTAACTAAAAAAGTAACTGGTATTTTCCTTGTGCTTAGCATTTCTGCCATTTCAGAGCCAATAAGTCCGCCGCCCACGATTACTGCATGTTTACAATTCTTGGTGTTAATTTCTAAAAGTTCAAGATCCTGTTTGGTAACCATTCCCTGTACTCCGTCAAGATCCTGACCTTTCCATCCAAATTTGTTATAATTGGAACCTGAAGCGATGATCAATTGGTCATACTCCATAGTTTCTCCAGAAGAAAAAGTGAGCATATTTTTTTCTGGCTGCACTTGAGATACAAATGCATTTTTAAGTTCTATTCTATTCTTTTTCCAGAACCAATCTTCGTAAGGTTTTAAGTGATCCCATTTCATATGCCCCATATATACATACATAAGAGCAGTACGGGAAAAGAAATGATCGCTTTCTGCCGAAATTACTGTGATCCTTTTATCAGATTGTTTTCTTATGTGTCTGGCTGCGGTAATTCCAGAAATACCATTACCTATAATGACAACATGCTCCATATAATTTCTTATTTTTAGAGGATTGGTAACAATTTGGTTAGTAATTTTTAAACTACGACTTATAATTAATTCGCTTGGTCGAAGCATTATATGAAACCTTTTATAAATTTAAAAAATGAAATTTTTTTCTTTACTAATACTTCTAATTTCTAGTTTTTCTTTTGCTCAGGAATCTTCAAAATTCCTTGATGCTTCAGATGATTTTTTAAAACATTATGTGAGTAATGGTAGGGTAAAGTACGCAGAAATAAAGCAGAATCCCAATGAACTACAGGAATTGTTGAGTCTAGTAAAACAGGTGAAAGTATCTACAGAAAACCCCGATGCTTATAAAGCATTTTGGATAAATGCTTATAATATTGCTGTCATTAATGGAATTGTAAAACAGTATCCTGTAAAATCCCCAATGGATATTGAAGGTTTTTTTAGCACCAAAACACACAGTTTGGGACAAAAATCGGTTACTCTGGATGATATTGAAAAGAAATTTTTGTTAGGAAATTATCCTGAGGAAGCTAGGTTTCATTTTGTGCTAGTATGTGCAGCAATTGGATGTCCCCCCATAATTACTGAAGCTTATAGACCAGAAACTTTGGAAAAACAATTACAGCAGCAAGCCGTAAAAGCAATGAATTCATCAGACTTTGTTAAGATTCAAAAAGATAAAGTATTACTTTCAGAATTAATGAAATGGTATCAGAAGGATTTCACAAGAAAGGGCGGGACCTTGTTAGATTATGTAAATAAATACAGGAATACTCCTATTCCAGACAATTTAAAAATCGAATTTTATAATTATAATTGGGATTTGAATGCACTATAAAACTTTTTCAAAAGAAATTAATAGGAGAGCTTATAATCTTCGTTTTATATCTCTTATTAGTCTGCTAATGGTGATAATCTCTTGCCAAGGGCAGAAAAAACAAGATAAATATAATGGAGTTAGTTTAGTAGCTTCCCGTGAACCTATTTCCAGTTCACATATTACACCAATTTTAGAGGTAAATGCAAACGCCGTAGCCGTAATGCCTTTTGGGTTTATGGAAAGTCTGTCCAGTCCCGATCTTATATTTAATACAGAACGGCAATGGGAGGGAGAACGGGTGGATGGCGTGAGAGAAACCACAAAATTATTACATTCTCAAGGTTTAAAAGTGATGGTTAAGCCACATATTTGGATATGGAAAGGGGAATTTACTGGGGATATAAAAATGAATTCTGAAGAAGATTGGAAGGAATTGGAAACAAACTATGAAGAATTCATCCTATTATATGCAACTATGGCTGCTGAAGAAAATGTAGAACTATTTTGTTTAGGTACTGAATTATATGGATTTGCGAATGAAAGAACAGAATTCTGGGAGCAACTAATCATTAAAATCAGGAAGGTATATACAGGGAAACTAACCTATGCCGAGAACTGGGATAAGGTGGGAAAAATCACTTTTTGGGATCAGTTAGATTATATAGGTGTAGACGCCTACTTTCCTCTAAGCAATGGGAAATCTCCAAATATTGAAGAATTAAGAGCATCCTGGAAACCTCATAAATCTCAATTAAAGGAGCTTTCAGAAAAATATGACAGGAAGATCATGTTTACAGAATACGGGTACCGAAACACCGATTTTGCAACTAAGCAGCCTTGGGATTCTTCCAGAAAGGAAACCTCTGTGAACAATGATTTGCAATCTAATGCGCTAATGGCTTTATATCAGGAATTCTGGAGAGAAGACTGGTTCGCTGGTGGATTTTTATGGAAGTGGTTTCATGATCATGACGAGGCAGGAGGCATAGAAAACAATCAATTTACACCTCAAAATAAACCGGCATTACAGGTGGTGAAAGGTTTTTATGGGGAAATGATCAGGGATTGATCCTGCTTTTATAATATTGGTATAATTCCTCTGGTGAAGCTCCCATTAACCTTTTAATATAGATATTGGCAAAGAAAAACTGTAATTTCCAAACGCCTATCTCTTCATATTTCTTAGCCGAGGTGGTTAAACCTTTCGGAATCACTTCGAATTGATTTTGCTTGTAAAGTCTGCCAATAAGCTCATTGTCCTCGTAAATCACAAATGTTTCGTTGAAGCCACCAAGTTCATTAAATAAACTTTTAGTAATAAATAGAGACTGGTCGCCACCTCTGCAAGCCTTATGGTTGAATTTTGTGAACCAGCCCATTAAGTTGAGCCACCAGTGATCCATATCGAATTTCATTTGAAAACAACCAGCTAAATTATCAGCAGCTATTTCCTTCATAATTAATTGATCGAAATTGGAAGGAGGGAAACTATCTGCGTGTAAAAAATAAAGAGTTTCAAATTTTGCGTTTTTCGCCCCAGCGTTCATTTGCTTAGCTCGGCCTTTCTCAGAAGTCATAAAAAAAACTCCGGCATACTCTTTTACAAGTTCCGGAGTTTTATCTATGCTACCACCATCTACAACAATGATCTCATTATTAGAAAAGGCAGCAATATTTTTAAGATGATCTAATAACTTTATAATTCCGGTCTCTTCGTTTAAAACAGGGATAATAATGCTGATCATTCTACTATTGTTCGTTTAGATTCCAATTGTAATCTTTATAAGTAATGGTAGTGCCAGCATCAACTTTTACATTAGAATACTTATTAATATAGGCTATTAAAGTTGTCCCATCTACAGTAAAATCTTTTTTATACCAATCAAAGATCGAAGATAATTTAGCTGAATTTTTCGAGATCTCATTTTTATCTGAATTAATAAAATCTTTAGCAGCTCTATCTAATTGCTCATTTATTTTAGCAGCAGTATAAGCTTCATTCATTAATTTAGGGCAAGAAATAGAAGCACAATTAATAGCGAAATGTATTCGAGGTTCGTTCATTTTCCTAAGAATACTATTTTCGATTCCTCCCAAAGAAATTTCCACATCTCCAATAGTTACAATGTCTTTGGTCCAATTTCCATCTATATTTTTGATGCTTCTTGTAGGATAATTATTTAAAATAAGGTCTACGGTATACGCATTGTAAATGTTGATGTAATATGCCAATTGTTCCTGCACAGACCAGTTGTCTGTAGGTTTAAGTTTTGCAAGTTTCGCGAGATAAGCATTTAACTGCTCTCTATCTTTCATAAACCCTTTATAATCTACAAGACCTTCTTTAGAAACATGCTTTTTAAGCAATGTATTCCACTCGCTGTGATCTACATTTACTTCAGAATTTGCTGTTGTAGAAGGTAATTCTTCTGAAACTTCATTTGTTGGTAATCCTTTACTGGAAAGCCCTGCTGAAGAAATTAGATTACAGGCACCTGTTGTAAAATATAAGGCTCCTACAACAAGTATTAAAATAATGTTTTTTGATTTTTTCATGGGGTGTGTTTAAATTCTACTCACTTCGTCAAGTCTTCGGCAACACTTCGACAAGCTCAGTGTGACAATCGAGTAAAGCAAATTTCAAAAAGAAACTGAATGTCAAGCTGAGCCTGTCGAAGCTTCTTTTATTCAGACTCCTTGTCCACTCTTCGACAAGCTCAGAGTGACAAAAAATCCCTATATCATGCTGTCCCCTTATCTATCGGGACTTCGAAGCCTCTAATAATAATTTCTAACAACAACCGCCACCGTCATAGTGGAAAGTAGATTCGCTAAAATAAATATCATCTCTTCCCAAACTTTGTAATGCAGCAGCAGTTTTATCGCAAATTGCTAATGGCTGATTCTTAAGAAGGATATGCCCTAATTTATCATCAAAAAATGCTTCGTCTCCATAGTAAATGGCCGCTTTTCCAGTAAATATACAGGGTCCATCTTCAGGCATTGGATCTTTAATAGCTGCTACCTCTATAGATTCTATATAGATCAATTCCTCTGTCGGATAATTTTTTGGATCTAATATCCTGTATGGTTTTCTCGCTCTAATTTCTATAGTTCCAAATCCTGCATCTGTAAGTGCTTTTACATATTCGGCAATAGGTAAGCTTCCACTTAAACACAATGCTCTCAATCTGGAATCGTTTCTTAGTTCTTCGTTCATTGGTTGCTCACAAGTAGGATCGCTCATCACCAATTTTCCATGTGGTTTCAATACGCGGTACATTTCTTCAATAGCTTTCTTAAGATCTTCAGCCTTAAAAATATTGAATAAGCAATTTTGAGCCGCAACATCTACCGTGTTGTCTTCCACAGGTAAATTAAGCGCATCCCCTTTCTTTAGACTTACAAAATCGCTTTTAAACCAAGGGTTAACAGCTTCGGCCTCTACAAAATTCTTGCGTGAAGCTTCCAACATTTCGTCTACCATGTCTATTCCTATTACTCCACCTTTTTGACGGTTAAAATAGGCGAATTGCAGCAATTCCATTCCGCCGCCAACACCAACATAAAGCATCTTTGGATTGTTAGAAAGATCTCTAGCATGCACAGTACTCCCACAGCCATAGTTCATTTCCTGCATTATCTTAGGAATTTTAAGGCCTGGTAACTCCCAAATAGGGTTGGTAGTACAACACAAGCCTACATCTGGAGTTAAGGCTGCTTCTTTATAAACATCGTAAGTGGTATCTAGGTAGCTCATTTTATTTCAATTATAGGATGATTCAATTAGAATTCAGTTGAAAATAATTGACTTTAATTACAAAACTTAAATGGTTTTAATCAATTCTTTAAATAACAGGATCATATTTGGCTCAGCTTTTTCGGCCATTGCAATGATCTCACTTATATCTACGGGTTTTAGGTCATCTGGGTTTCCTTCATCTGTAATTACTGAAATTGCTGACACTGGAAGCTTTAAATGATTGGCAACGATAACCTCGGGAACGGTACTCATTCCCACAGCATCTGCTCCAATAATTTTTAAATAGCGATATTCTGCTCTTGTTTCTAATTGTGGCCCAAGAACTGAAGCATAAACTCCAGTATGTAATTTTATGTGGTGTTTATTTGCGATCTCATGGAGCAACCTATTCATTTTAGCATCGTAAGGAGCACTCATATCTACAAAACGCTCACCTAATTTTTCCACTCCTTTAAAAGCTAAGGGAGAGCCTCCCTGGAGATTAATATGATCGTCTATTAGCATTAATTCACCTTTTTTGAAATCTAAATTTATAGATCCAGAAGCATTAGAAACCAATAATTTTTGGATGCCTAAGTGTTTCATAACCCTAACAGGAAAGGTTACATCCTCTAAGGAGTAGCCTTCGTATAGATGCAAGCGACCTTGCATTATAATTACTTTTTTCCCTTCTAAATTTCCGAAGATCAACTTCCCTTTATGAAATTCTACTGTGGAAATTGGGAAATGAGGGATGTCATTATAGCTAACTTCAGATAAAATCTCCATTTCATCTGGAAGTTTCCCTAATCCAGTTCCTAAAATAACTCCTATCTCTGGAGCATTAAAACCTTTATCCTTTAAGTAATCTGTAGTTTCTTGTATTTGATCTGTCATATTCTCTATTGAAAAAAATGTTGAAAAGCTCTATGTTCTTTGATGTCACTAAAATAATCTACATCATTTTTAACCGCTAAAAGGGTTTTGCTCTCTTGGTCTAAATCCTGTAAAGTATCTTTTAATACGGTTTGGGTTCCCCATTCCTTATCTTCAAATATAACAGAATTCAACTTACGCATCCCTAATAAATAATAACCACCATCTTCTGCGGGTCCAATTACATAGTCTGTTTCCTCTAATTTTTGAAATGCCAACATTAGATCTTCAGAAGACATATCGTACATATCACTTCCAATAATGATAATATTAGTATAGCCATTTTTAAATCCTGAGGCGAATGCATTTTTCATTCTCTCCCCGAGATCTTTACCTTTTTGTAGTTTCTTATTATAGAGAGCTTCATCCCAAATATCATTGTTATGAATTTTTTCTGAATAATAAACTTCTTTGGTTACTGCTAATGTTTTAGTGATAGTAAGGGTATGGTCTAATAAAAATTTGTAGATATCAAAAGCTGTTTGATCTCCCACATCTTTTGCCAGTCTGGTTTTTACTTTGCCTAGTTCTGGATTACGCGTAAAAATGAGTAGTAAATTTTTAGAATTCAATTTGAATAAAGGTTTAAAGGATGAATGTATCTCCGTTTTTAGACTTGAAGTTTTTTCGTTAGCCTGAATTTGCTTTTTACTACTAGTATTAAGCGCTTCGGAAACAGGTTAAGAATCATTTATTTTATAACTGGTAAACCTTTTCTCCCTTGGTCAAATATTTAGACCAGTGCTTGGAAAAGGCATGAACCTTTTGTGTTTCTTTATTAGAAGAATCGTACACGCTGTAACCTTTATTTTTCCATTCAAAAATTCCGCCGTATAGATTTTTGATGTTGGTATATCCAGCTTCTTTTAGTTTTTCTGAAATGGTTTCAGATCTAATTCCTAAAGAACAATAGACAACAATGGGAGCGTTTTTTAACTTGATATTGGAAATAACTTTTTCTGTTGAAAAATTATTATAGCCAACAAAAATTGAATTTGCGATATGACTAACTTGAAATTCTTCAATTTCTCGGGCATCTAGAATAAAGACTTTTTCTTTTGCACTTTGCATTTTTAACTCTTCAACAGAGATATAAGGAATGCTGTGAGAATTGTATTTAGATATTAATTTATCTAGAGATCCCTGGGCGTTTATAAACCCAATTTGAAATATAAAAAAAAGTAAAAAGCCTAATTTTAGTTTCATATAAAATAGGATTAAGCAACTGTTCCTTGGCAACTACTTCCTGCTCCGGCAGTGCATCCATAACAATGCTGAGAAATAATAATTTCTCTATCATTTAAAAGATCTTCATTATAGTTGCTTATATGCTGAACTTTACTTGCTACTTTTAGATCTAACATCTGGTTAAAATCGCAATCATACAACCAGCCATCCCAACTTATTGAAATAGTGTTTGTACACATTACATTTTCTACAGCAGTGGGGTTGTAAGCTTCTACAAGTGCATACATATAGTCTTCATAATTTTCTGAAGCAATTAAATATTCTAAAAACCTACTTATTGGAAGGTTCGTGATCGCAAATAATCTGTTGAAATCTATATTAAAATCTTCTTTAAGAGCTACTTTAAAATCTTGCTCTAATGCCTGCTGATCTGTAGGAAGAAAAGCACCCGATGGATTGTAAACCAAGTCTAATTTTAAACCAGTACCTTCTTGAGCATAACCCACAGCGTTAAGCATTTGTAATGCTTTTATAGATTTATCAAAAACACCATTTCCCCGTTGCTTATCTGTTTTATCTCTTTTATAAAAAGGAAGAGAAGAGGCGACATGAACTTTATGTTTTTTAAAGAACTCTGGCAAATCGTGGTACTTTTTATTCGCTAATATGATGGTAAGATTGGAACGTACAATAAAATCTTTAATTCCAGCTTTTGATGCTTCTTCTACAAACCAACGAAAATTTGGATTCATCTCTGGAGCTCCCCCAGTAAGGTCCAAAGTATGCGCGCCAGTATTTCTTATAACTTCAAGACATTGTTCCATCGTCTCCATGGTCATGATCTCTTTACGGTCTGGGCCAGCATCTACGTGGCAATGGGAGCACACTTGATTACACATATATCCTAAATTTAACTGAAGAATTTCCAGTTTTTTAGGTTTTAGTGGGAAATGATTATTTTCGGCGATTTTATCTTTAAATAAAGGCAATTCCCCTTTTTTAAAAATGCCATTGCTTAGAAATTTTAATTGATTAGCTGGGCTAGAAAGATCGTCTTCCCGTGCTGCTAATGATTTTAATAAAGCCATAATATTTTTTAATTCAGAATTATAATAGCAATCTGGTAGGATTAATTAAAATGCTGTTTGCAACAAATTACATGCTAAGTTTTTCGTATTTATTCATCATTTGAACCCCGTGAACCAAAGTGGCTCCGCTTTTAATTGCAGCTCCAACATGAACAGCTTCCATCATTTCCGACTTGTCTATTCCTCTTTGCAATCCATCCTTTGTATATGCATCTATACAATAAGGGCATTGTACAACATGAGAAACAGCTAATGCAATTAAAGATTTTTCTCGAGCCGAGAGAGCACCTTCTTCAAAGACTTTGCCGTAATAATCGAAAAATTTTGTGCCTAATTCTTCATTCCATTCAGTAATATTTCCAAATTTTCTTAGGTCGGCAGGATCATAATAGGTTTTAGACATAATTATATTTTATAACATGTTTCTTTAATCGTAACGTATACTATATACTTACGTGTTTATTGAGATAATGGTTTTTAATGTAAAGAGATCAGGAAGTAAAGAGCTACAACTATCTTCGGAAGATTATTAAAATAAACTCGATTTACTAAAAGCTGCTCTTAATATAGTATTTATTGGTGATATATCTCTTTTATACTTAGGGAACAAGGTATTTAAAAAAGAAGATTTTAAAAAATTATAATATAAGATTGTATATTAATTATGATTAAATACAAGGAAATATGAAATATTGAGAAGATTAATTATTTTTCCTAATTAATAGGACGCTAACAAATACTATGAGCACAATTTCTAAAGCCAGTAAAATTAATATTGTAATCATAAGTGGAATAATTTCAAAATAAGGATGATAAATATATGTTATCCTTAGAGGAGGTAAATTTGACTTCTTTTTATTGTGAAATGTGCCGTTTTTAGAGAATTCATTAACACAATTACTATTTTTATTAATTTTACTTAACTCTTGGGTGTTTTGGGCTATTAATTATATGAATAACGTTATACGCATTAATATTGCTGTTATTTGCTATTTTCATTGTAATTTAGATTGCTTAGATTATTTTTGACTGTATATCAATTGTTCATTAACACAGGGAAGTAAAATTTTTGTGAGATTAAATTTCGATATTAAAATTATAAAATTGTTTTATGAAAATTGCGGTTAAAACCTTACCAGTTAATGAGATTATCAAGGACATTTCAGAATTTTTAAATGTTTCTCTAGATAATAATGGTGGGGAATTGGTGTTGACAATTCCAAAAGAATTGGGGGAAGGTACTGTGACAGCTTCAAGTTTCGATTCTGGAATTGGGGTGATCTCTTATAATTGTAAGTTTTATGAGGATATAGAAATACATTTCACCCTAAATAGCGTACATCCCTTAAAATTTATTTTTTGTTCAGAAGGATCTGTCTCACATTCTTTTCAAGACACAACAGAAGTAAATGATATTCAGGCATATCAAAACATTATTGTATCCAGTAGCGGTTATAATGGACACGTTTTATATTTTAAAGCGAATGTACAAACCCATGTATCTAGCTTAGAAATTATACGAGCTACTTTTTCTCATAGATCAAATTACAATTTTCAAGATCTAGACGATACATTAAAAACCCTATTCAAGGATGAGGTGTCTAAACATCAGTTTTTCTATCAAGGGAACTATAGTATAAAAGCGGCAGATCTCATGGACCAGATGAATAGCAAAGAGCATTCTGGTTTTCTTAGATCGCTTTTTCTTGAAGGAAAATCTTTCCAAATGTTAGTGGTACAGATTGCCCAATATCAAGATGATGAAGCTGAAGATAAATTACCTAAAATTTTAAGAAAGTCAGATATTCATAAAGTAGATTATGTTGCTAAGAGAATTGCTGGAGATCTTAGTAGTAATTTAACTGTGGAGAACTTGGCTAAAGAAGCTGGAACCAATGTAAATAAGCTTCAGGAAGGATTTAAGTATGTGTATGATTTAACGGTGAATAAATATATTCAGAATGTAAAATTAGAAGCTGCTAAAGATATGTTGATGAATTCTGAGAAAAATATATCTGAGATTGTTCTCGCCATAGGATTAAATAATAGAAGCTATTTTTCTAAGATCTTCAAAGAAAAGTATGGTGTAAATCCAAAATACTTTTTGAAATCCTTAAAAAGTGATGTGTAAAAACCTCATTAAAAACAAAACCTTTCATTAATTACTTATAATTAAAGGTTATAAGATTATATTATTTATATTTAAAAAAATAAAATTTATACCCTTATCCTAAATGAGCCCAATAAAAGGTTCTAAATTATCTATATCACATATTTTTTCTCGACCAATTCTGGCAGGGATATTTTCTTTTGTCTTTCTATTTCTTCTAGGTTGTTTTCTTCTTTATCAGAGATATCAAATCATTCGTGAGTCTGAGGAAAGAGAAATGGTGGGCGTGATGGATCAAGTGGAAAAAAATTTAAATAACTCCTTAAAAGATAGCTATTCTGTTGCCTTGAGTATGGGTCTTTTGATCGATGATAAAGGGAACATTAAAGATTTTGATCAAAATGCTCCGCAATTATTAGAACAATATCCGGTTATAGATGTAGTCCAGATGGATCCCGGAGGTGTAATTCAAGAAGTTTATCCATTAAAGGGGAATGAGGCCGTTATTGGCTATGATATCTTAAAAGATCCTAAAACCCAAAAAGAGGCTTATAAAGCAATAGATGCCAAAAAAATGTATTTTGCTGGCCCAATTGATCTTAAGCAAGGCGGGACGGCAGTTGTTGGAAGATTGCCAGTTTTTAAGGATAATAGGTTTTGGGGGTTTTCGGCTGTCATTATCAAACTTGAAAGCCTTATAGAACAAGCGGGCTTAAAAGAACTTGCCAGAGATAAGTACCTTTTTCAGTTCTCTAAAATCGATGCTATAACGAATAAAGAGCGATTTTTTATTGAAAATCATTTAGATAGAGATTATAATGTTGTAGAAACCATAATTCTCCCAGACGGAGACTGGAAATTCTACATAGCACTTAAAAATCCCAAGGAGACATTTTATGAGTTGATCCCATTAACTTTTTTCATCCTTTTAATAGCTGCATGGTTAAGCTGGATGGTCATTCTTTTATTTAAGCAACCGGCTAGACTTCAAAAACTGGTGGATGAACAAGCAGGAGAATTAATAAATAGCGAGTTGAAATTTAGGACTATTTTTAATCAGGCTGCTATTGGGATGGTGCGCGTAGAAACCCCTACCGGAAAATTTTTAGAGACCAATCAGAGGTTTAGAGAACTTTGTGGATATGAAGAAGAGGAATTGAAGAACATGAACTTTAGAGATTTAACAGATCCAGTGGAAGTTGATAAGAATGTAGCTTTAATGAATAATTTATTAAACGGAGAAATTAGGGAGTATAGCTTAGAAAAAAAACTTATCCAGAAGAATGGAAATATATTATGGATCAAGCTTTCTGCCTCCCCTCTATGGAAAGAAGGTTTTTCTGGGAATACTCATATCGCAATTATTGAGGATATTACTGAAAGAGTTTTAGCTGAAGATGAGCTAATGCGTAAGGAGAAAAGGTACCGAGCATTGGTGGAGAATGGCGCCGAGGTAGTAACAATTTTTTCTAAAGAAGGTTGGACATTATATTCCTCTCCTTCTGGAGAGAAGCTTTCAGGATATTCAGAGGCAGAATTTAAAGCTATTAATTTAAGCACTTTGATTCATCCAGAAGACTCGAAAATTTTTCAAAAACAATTGCAATTTGCTATTCAGAATCCTAAGCAACCTGTGCTCGGGGATCCTGTAAGATTAATCAATAAGGCAGGAGAATGGCGTTGGGCGGAATATACGATAACTAATTTACTGGAGGATCCTAATATTAATGGGATTGTTGGGAACTTTAGGGATATCAGCGAGAAAAAGCAAGCAGAGATCCATTTAAATAGTACCTACCAAACTGTAATGGAACAAAATAGAAGATTGCTAAACTTCTCCTATATAGTATCTCATAATTTAAGGTCGCATTCCAGTAATATTCAGGCAATTTTAAGCTTATATAATACTTCTGATGTGGAAGAAGAGAAGCTAAATTATATAGAATTACTTTCTAAAGTAGGGAACGCATTAAATCACACATTAGATGATCTAAATGAGGTTGTATCAATCAATACTAATTTAGACTTAAATATTGAGCCATTACAGATCAATGCTTTTATAGATAAAACTATAGACCTCCTTCAAATGCAAATTATTAAAAAAGGAGCTATTATTAAAAGAGATATACCAGATGATATGATCGTTAAATTTAATGCGGCATATTTGGAAAGTGTATTTTTAAACTTCTTAACCAATGCGTTAAGGTATAGAGAACCTGTTAGAAAATTGGAAGTTTCTATTACTGGATATAAGGAAAACGGATCATGGGTCTTAGAAATAGCCGATAATGGAATAGGGATAGATTTAAAACGACATAGGGACAAGGTGTTTGGTCTGTATAAAACATTTACACAGATCCCAAATTCTCGAGGCGTTGGATTATTTATTACTCGCAATCAAATTGAAGCTATGGGAGGCAGTGTAGGGGTAGAAAGTGAGGTAGGAGTTGGTACGGTGTTTAAAATAAATTTTAAATGAAAATGAACGTTTGCGTAATAGATGACGATCAAATTTATCAGCTTATCATTAGAAAAGCTGTAGAGCGTGCAGGAGTGTATGACTCTATTTGTTTTTATAATGATGGGTCAGAAGCCTTTGAAGATCTATTAAACTCAAAGAAGGTTCTTCCTGCGTTAATTCTATTGGATATTAATATGCCACAAATGGATGGCTGGCAGTTTCTGGATGGCCTAATTAAACACAGACCTGACTTTGATAGAGAAACCACTATTTATATTGTTTCCTCTTCTATAGCTTTTTCAGATAGAACGAAAGCTGAATCTTACAAGCAAGTGTCTGGATTTTTAAGTAAACCCTTAAGTGTAGAAAAACTTAAAGAAATTGCTTTAAAGCATCAAAAATAGTTTCTTAAATATTATTCTCTCTTTCGGTCCACTTTTACTGAATTTATAAAGGAAGGATAATAGGGATGATTTTTATGGGAATATGGAACTAACTTGCTGTGATCTTCGATATAAAAAACTTATTCTCTGATATTATTTATTTTTCAACTTGAAGAGAAGGAAATGATTAACATTATAAATTAAAAAAACCCCAAGACTATTGTCAAGGGGTTTTTAAGGTGGTGCCTCCAGGAATCGAACCAGGGACACAAGGATTTTCAGTCCTTTGCTCTACCAACTGAGCTAAGGCACCAGTTGCTTTAAAACTTGTAGTAAGCCTGTCAAGCGGGTGCAAATATAATTTCATTTTTATTAACCCACAAAGGAAATTTTAAAAAATTGCTTTTGTAACTTCGCTTTTTTAATTTGAATCTATGAATTTAGTGATAGATATAGGAAATACGCTGGTGAAAATGGCTGTATTTCAGGGTAATGTGTTAATTCAAAAAAAAACATCCCTCAAGCAAAATTTTTTTAAAAATCTTGAAGAATTAGACCTGAGTTTTCCAAATATAGGGCATGTTTTGGTCTCTTCGGTATCAAAAACACCTTCCAAGTGGTTGCAAAAACTCCAAGAAGACTATAAAATGATTGTTTTGGATAAGGAGCTACCTCAGGTATTCTTAAATCTCTATGCTAGCCCTAAAACTTTGGGTAATGATAGAATTGCATTGGTGTCTGCAGCAAGTAAAATATATCCTTCGCAAAACGTATTAGTAATAGATGTTGGTACCTGTATTACTTTTGATTTAAAAACCAGCGAAAATGAGTATTTGGGAGGCGCAATTTCTCCAGGTTTACAAATGAGATATCAGGCAATGAATACGTTTACAGAAAACTTACCGTTATTAGAGCCGGAGGAAGGTGTAAATCTAATTGGAAATACCACCATTAAAAGCATGCAATCTGGTGTTATTAACGGAATTACGTCTGAAATTGATGGGGTAATTTCAATGTATAGTACTCAGTTTAAAGATTTAACAATAATTTTGACAGGTGGGGACTCACAATTTTTGTGTAAACGATTAAAAAATAGCATCTTTGCGAACTCAAATTTCCTCCTTGAAGGATTGAATTACATTTTAGAATTTAATAAATCTCAATGATTAAACGATTTATAATAATCGTAGCCTTATTAACTACGGTTGTAGCGGCTGCACAAGAAGGAACATCATCCCCTTATTCATTTTACGGAATTGGCCTTACTAAGTTTAAAGGTACTGTAGAAAATCAGTCTATGGGAGGTATTCGAATGTTCTCAGATAGTATTCACTTAAACTTACGAAATCCGGCTTCTTATGGAAGACTGCGATTAACCACTTTTACAGTTGGAGGAAGTCATCAAAGTACGGCTTTAAAAACAGATACAGAAAGTGAATCTAGCAGAACAACTTCATTAGATTATTTGGCCATTGGACTTCCTACTGGAAAGTTGAATTTTGGAGTGGGATTAATTCCCTTTACCTCTGTTGGATATAGGATATTAGAAACCAATGACGAGACTTCAAATAGATTTACCGGTCGTGGAGGAATGAATAAAGTTTTCTTAACAGCAGGTTATGCTGTAAATGACAACCTTAGTCTAGGGGTAGATGTGAATTATAACTTTGGAAATATTCAAAATAACTTCACCACATATCAAGCTGGAGTTCAATTAGGTTCTCGGAAGATTAATAGAACAGACCTACGTGGTTTTAATTTAAATTTTGGACTGGATTATCAAAGAAAATTAAACGATAAGCTTAATTTATATACTGTTGCAACCTATGCTCCGCAAATGGATATCACAGCAGAGAAGATGAGCAATGTTGCTTTAATCTCATTTGGCACAGATGGAAGTGAATTTGCATTTGAGGAAAGTGACACCACATTTCCAAAAGGAGACCTGTCTTTACCTTCAGAATTAACTGTTGGTGCTGGACTTGGAGCTAATAATAAATGGTTCTTAGGAGCAGAATACGGAAGAGTGTCTGCAAGCGATTATAATTTTAATTCTGGAAATTCTTTTGCTGAAGTGCAATATGATAATGCATCTCAATATAGATTAGGAGGATTTTATATTCCAGATTATAATTCTTTAACAAGTTATTTTAGCAGAGTGGTTTATCGTGCAGGATTGCGTTTTGAAGAAACTGGGCTTAACCTTAGTAATGAGGGGATAAATGAGTTTGGCATATCTTTTGGAGTAGGATTACCAGCAGGACGAAACTTTACGAATGCAAACATAGGAATTGAGTATGGACAGCGCGGTACAACAAATTCCGGTTTAATTCAGGAGAACTTTTTTAAACTTTCAATAAGTTTGTCATTAAATGATAAATGGTTCGTACAACGCAAATTTGATTAACCACTATAAAAACAAAAAAATGAAAACTAAACTTATATTACTATTATCAGGAGTGCTTTTAAGCTCTGGTCTAGTTAAGGCTCAAACTAATGTAGACTGTGCTACAAAAGCAGCGTTGGCTTATGATGATGCAAAAGCAAAGAGATACGATCAGGCTTATGCCCCTTTAATGGAAGTAAAAGAAAAATGTCCTACTTATAGTTTGGCAACTTTTCAATACTTAGATCGTGTTTTAAAAGATAAAATGTCTAAAGCAACAGATGCAGATAAAAAAGCATTAGTTCAAGAAACTATAGATCTTATGAACGATCGTTTAAAGTATTTCCCAGCTAAAACAAGCGCAGGTGAAGTACAAGGCGATATTGCAATGCTTAAATATGACAATGGGATAGGAACTAAAAAAGAGCAGTTCGAAGCTTTTGATGCAGCGTTTAAGGCTGATAGAGAGAGTTTTACTAGTGCTAAAGCATTATACGCTTATTTCTCTTTATTAGTAGATCTTCAAGATGAAGGAACTAAAACATTAGAGGATGTTTTTGAAAACTACGATCAAGTAATATCTAAAGTTGAAGAAGAAGAAAATAAGATGGCAGAATTCCTTGCGCCACTTTTAGTAAAGCAAGATGCAGGAGAAGAATTATCTGCTAAGGAAGCGCAATTGGTTGCGAATTCTGAGATCAACTTAAAAGCTTATAGTACTGTAAAAAGCAGTATTAATGGTAAGTTAGGACAGAGAGCAGATTGTGATAACTTAATCCCTTTATATAATAAGGATTTTGCTGAAAGAAAAACAGATGTTGCTTGGTTAAAGATCGCGTCTGGAAGATTATCTGCTAAAGATTGTACAGAAGATCCTATCTTCTTTAAGTTATCTGAAGCTTTACATACAGCAGAACCTTCTGCTAAATCTGCCCTTTATTTAGGACAATTAGCAGATGCAAAAGGAAATGCTACGCAAGCAATGAAATACTATAACGAGTCTGCAGAATTGGAAACAAATCCTTCAGATAAGTCTAGAGTTTATATGAAGTTGGCAGATAACTACAAAAGAAAAGGTAGTTTCGGACAGGCTAGAACTTATTACAATAAAGCACTTTCTGCTAAGCCTTCAGCGGGTAGAGCATATCTACAAATTGCAGATATGATCGCAAAAAGCGCAAACAATTGTGGAGCAACAACTTTTGATAAAAGAGCGGTATATTGGTTAGCTGCAGATTATGCTTCTAGAGCAGGTCGTGTAGATCCATCTTTAAGTAGCGTTGCAAACCAAACGGTTGCTGCTTACAAAGGAAGAGCACCTCAAAAATCTGATATTTTTCAAGCTGGAAAAGAAGGTCAAAGTGTGAGAATAGGATGTTGGATTGGAGAAACAGTAAGAGTACCTTCATTGTAAATCAATGATCACATATAATAAAATATTTACAGGCATTGTCACGGCTATCACCGTGACAATGCTTTTTTCATGTGAGGGTAATTTAAATAGGGTTAGAGCTTTAGACATGCCAGATGAGAATCCGCAGGCAATTGGAATGGGGCTTAATTTAAAGTATACAGATTCTGGTAGAGTGGTAGCTACTCTTAAAAGTCCAAAAATGCTAGATTTTACAAACATGGAATTTCCTTACAGAGAATTCCCAGATGGAATCCAAGTAGAATTTTTTGATGAAAATCGAAAAAAGAGTATTGTTACCGCTAATTATGGAATCATATATGATGAAACAGGTCTTATAGATCTTCAGGATAATGTAGTTTTAATTACTAGCGACAGTACTAAATTACGTGCAGAGCAGTTATTTTGGGATCAAAAAGCGGGATGGATATTTACCGATAAACCCAATAAAATTGAGTTTGCCAATGGTGCCCGGAATGATGGTCAAGGTTTTGATTCCGATTTAAATTTCACTAATTTTCGTTCCCGTACTAATGTGGGAATTCAAATAATAGAAGAAAAAAAGAATGATGAAGTTTTTTAAATATTTTGAATTTGCATATTTATTCATAGCAGCATTTTTTCTCTTCGAAGCTGTTAGAATTTGGAGTGAAGAGCGTAATCGCGCATATCTTTTTATTTTCTTTGTGGTTATTGCCATATTTATGTTTTTTTTTAAAAGACGTTTTAGGAAGAAATTGGAAAATGACAAGCATTAATTAATATGGAGGTTCAAATTCTAATTATTGTATGTTGCCTATTGTTATCGGCCTTTTTCTCAGGAATGGAAATTGCATACATTTCTTCCAATAAGATCTTTATTGAAATAGAAAAAAGGCAATCCGGAATATTAGCGAATGTCCTTAGAAAACTAACTAAAAAACCTTCAAAATTCATTGCTACCATGTTGGTGGGCAATAATATTGCATTGGTGGTTTATGGTTTTTATATGGGAGAGTTAATAATGACTGTCCTGTCTGGTCTATTACCTTCAGAAAGTGGGTTTGTAACCGCTATGGTTACAGATTTTAGTCTTCTAACTCAAACCATTATATCTACACTAATTATTCTGTTTACAGCAGAATTTCTTCCGAAGGTATTTTTTCAGATCTATGCGAACTCATTCTTAAAGATCTTTGCGATCCCGGCATATATATTCTATTTCATATTCAGTTTTGTTTCTTCATTTGTTATCTGGATCTCAGATGTTATTCTGAAACGCTTTTTTAAAACCGAAGGAGACGAGGTTCAGTTGGCTTTCAGTAAATTAGAATTAGGGAATTTTATTAGTGAGCAATTGGAAACAGTAGAGTCTGATGAGGAAGTAGATTCAGAAATACAAATATTTCAGAATGCTTTGGAGTTTTCAGATATCAAATCTCGAGAAGTAATGGTTCCCAGAACCGAGATCGTAGCAGTAGACCAAAGTGTAGAGCCAAAAGACTTGGTTAAGATCTTTACTGAAACCGGTCTTTCTAAGATCCTTGTGTATAATGAAACTATAGATGATATTATAGGTTACATACATTCCTTTGAACTTTTCAAAAAGCCTAAAACCCTTAAATCTATTCTACTTCCCGTTGTGTATGCTCCAGAAACAATGTGGGTAAAAGATGTACTTAGTATCTTGATCAAGAAAAGGAAAAGTATCGCTGTGGTAATAGATGAATACGGAGGAACTAGTGGGATGATCACTATTGAAGATATAGTAGAAGAGCTATTTGGGGAAATAGAAGACGAACATGACTCTATCATCCTTATTGAAGAAAAACTTGGAGAAGATCATTTTAAATTTTCGGCTAGATTGGAGGTGGATTATTTAAATGAAACTTACAAGTTGGATATTCCTGAAGGTGAGAATTATGAAACTCTCGGTGGTTTTATTACCAATCATACCGAGGAAATTCCACAAATAGATGAGGAAGTAAAGATCAATAATTATCACTTTAAGATCCTTGATGCTACTAATACTAAAATTGAATTGGTGGAACTTCAACTGAAAGACAAAAATTAAAAATTAATTACGTTAATATTTTGCAAATATTAAGTTTTATAATAAGGTTAAAAACACTATTTTCGCCCACTATATTAGATAAATAATAACTACAAATGGCAGTATTAAATAAAATTAGACAACGGTCTGTTTTCCTTATCGTAATTATTGCATTGGCATTATTCTCATTCGTTCTTGCCGATGTGATTCGTAATGGAGGCTTAAGTTCACAAAAATCACAAAATGTGGTTGCAACCGTTAATGGAGAAGAGATAAGCAGAGAAGATTTTGCCAGACAGGTAGATGCTTACCAGCAAAACATGGGGCCTAACGCAACTACTTCTCAGGTTGTAAACCAAGTTTGGGATCTAAAACTTCGTGAAGTTGTTTTGCAAGAAGAGTTTGAAAAGCTTGGTATCAACGTAGGAGAAGCGCAAGTGAGACAATTACTTCGTCTTCAATTGGCTCAAAATCCAAACTTCGTAAATGAAGTTGGAATGTTCGATGAAAATAAACTTCAAGAATATGTAGCTAATTTAAAAGCTACATCACCTCAAGCCTATGATCAATGGGTTGCTTACGAGAATTCTATTGCAGAGAGTGCAAAAGAGAATATCTACTATAATATGGTGAGAGCTGGAATTGGAGCGACTTTATTAGAAGGAGAGCAAGCTTATAGAATGGAGAACGATAATGTCGATCTTAAATTTGTACAATTGCCATATTCTAGCATCGCAGATACTGAGGTAAGTGTATCTAAAGATGAGATTAAAGATTACGTTAAGAAGCATTCTGAGAGATTCCAAGTAGAAAAAAGTAGAGATATACAATTTGTTTATTTCCCTGAAGAAGCATCTTCTGATGATGATACCGAAGCAAAAGCTGTAGTGGCATCTGTTCTTAATAGTAGAGTAGAATTTAATTCGGCTTCTAATGAAAATGATACTTTACCAAGCTTTTCTGAAGCTAGTGATGTAGAAGCATTTGTAAACCAGAATTCAGATATTCAATATCAGGATAGAATTTTATTCAAAAATGATTTAAAAGGAAGTTTTACAGATCAAATATTTAATTTGAATGAAGGTGAAACTTACGGGCCATACAAAGAAGGTGGATACTGGAAAGTGACTAAAATGGTAGAAGCTGTTCAAATTGCAGATTCTGCAAAAGCAAGTCATATCATGATCTCATGGAAAGGTTTACCTACAGCTGCTGAAACTTTAAGAACTAAAGAAGAAGCAAAAACATTAGCAGATAGCCTTGCTGGAGTTGTAAGAAAAGATAAAGGAAGCTTTGAAGCTTTAGCTGCTCAATATTCTGCAGATGTTGCCTCAAAAGATAAAGGAGGAGATCTTGGGTTTTTTAGACCAGGTTCTATGATAAAAAGTTTTAATGATTATGTGTTCAACAATAATAAGGGTGATATCGGAGTGGTAGAGTCTGAATTTGGATACCATATTATTTCTATTGAAGATAAAACTGCTGAGGAGCGCGGTGTGAAACTGGCAACAATTGCTAGAGAGATCGAGCCTTCAGAAAAATCATTGAATAATCTTTACACGAAGGTTACGAAATTTGAAATAGCTGCTAAAGACAAGGATAAAGACTTTGCTGAAGTTGCAAAAGCCGATAATTACGAGGTGAAAACCGTAAGAGGTATGAAAGTTTTAGAGGAGAATATTCCTGGCGTTGGTGCACAAAGAAGAATTGTGCAGTGGTCTTTTGAGGACGATGTAAAAGCGGGAGATATTAAGAGATTTGAAGTTGCTGGAGGTTATGTAGTGGCACAAATTACTGCTGTTAAAGATAAAGGACTAATGTCTTCGGAAGAAGCATCAGCATCTGTAACACCTATCTTGATGAAAGAGAAAAAGGCAAAGCTTTTAAAAGAAAAAGCTAATGGAGCTTCTTTAGCTGAGATCGCTAAAAACAATGGAGTAAGTGTTCAATCGGCAAGTGCGATCAACTTGAATAATCCAACATTAGCTGGAGCAGGAAATGAGCCAGAAGTGGTAGGAGCTGCTTTTTCTTTGAAACCTGGAGTTGTAAGTAAACCAATCTCTGGTGATAAAGGAGTTTATGTAGTTGAAATGGTAAGTATGAACGCTGCGCCAAAAATGGATTCTTATAAGAGTTTTGCAATGAGAGAAGCTTCCCAAAGAAGACAAGCAGTAGTGTCTAGAGTTTTTGAAGCTTTAAAAGAAAATGCAGATATCGAGGATAATAGAGCTCGTTTCTACTAGACTTTAAATAATATATTTTGTTAGAAAAGCCCTTGACATTGTCAAGGGCTTTTTTGTTTCTAAAGAATTCACCGTCAAGCTGAAATAGAATCACCTACAAAAAAGTGTCCTTCCTATCCAAAATGTTCAGGCGGCTTTTTGGTTCGTTTTTTTTGGACAAGCAAAAAAATGAACACTCTTAAAAAATAAACAGACCTTTATCAACCTCCCGATAGCTTTCGGGAAGGAGTGGCTAAATAAAAGAAGCTTCGACAGGCTCAGCTTGACATTGGTGATTAGCACTTTGTCACACTGAGCTTGTCGAAGTGTTGTCGAAGGATCTTTTAGAAATACATTATTTCCGGATCTTCAGAATAAACGAACATCTTATAGGTAGACACTCCTGTTGGTATTTCTTTTTATTGAATATATTGGCGCGTTGTTTGATGATAATTGAAAGAATTAATTAAAACATTAAATGAAATCACTTCTACTCTTATTTTTATTGTTGATTTTAACTTCCTGTATTCCATTAAGAATTGCTCCAAATATAAAAGGCGAAAAACTTATAGTTGCTAAAAAATTTAAAAGAACGCTGCCTAGAAAACATTCTTATGTTTTTGAAGATCCTAAAGATGCAAATGAGTTTTATAATTATATAAATACTAAGTATGACTTAGGGCATGAAGATGTATCGTATAATGTGCCTATTATAATTAACGGTTATGAGTATTTTCTTTCCTTTCACGAAGTAGAAAAAATCACGAAAACATTGAATTTAATACCATTGGTAATCGATGCGGGGCTTGATTCAAATGGATATTCTCCTCTCTTAGAAGATATGCATTCTACACGAACTGGAAACTGGTATATTGTTCTCACAGTATCAGACTCCAAAATGAACGATTGTTTAGATCCAAATTACGGGGATAGGGAAGTGGTTATAAACTACCTAAAGCAGGAAAGATTAGAGTACCTAACGACATCTAATTATTTTGATGCACTTTTTAAAAAGTAAAAAATAATTTAGGGTTAGAGGAATTCAGGTATGGTTTACAAAACCATTTCAGAGAAAGGAATAATTGTATCGTATCCTTTTTCTCTAAAATAATCCAGATCGGAATCTTTTCCAGTTACTAATATAAAATCTCCTCCCCATCCGCCAAGGCTTTTAATGGCTCCCGAAAAATCTGGAAAAAGCGCTGATTTCACTTTTGGAGTGTTTATTATTTTAGAAATAATGGATTCATGAATTTCAATTAATAATTCAAATTCTTTTAAGGATTCACAAGTAAGAAACTTGCTGGTTAATCCAGATATTTTGGTAATATTATTTTGTAATTCAACCTTAGATTGATTTCTATAATGTTGGATTGAATCTCTACTGTTTTGTTTTTGGTTAAGATGTATAAAAAACAACTCCTCTTTAAATTGTGGATTAAAGTCTACATTCAAAACATTGCTTTTTTCCTTAGTTAACTCATATGTAATGGCATTATTATGTTGTGCTGCAGCAATATCATATCCGCTTCCTCCAAAGGTTAATTGTAGCAGTTTATAAGCGTCTATAATGAACCATTGAGCTATATTATTGATTAATGTAGAAGATGTGCCTAACCCCCAATTCTTTGGAAATTCTAGTTTGGTAATTACATTAAATCCAATTGCTTGCTGAAGCAAACTAGGGTTTAAAGAATTTGCCGTTTGTAATATTTTTAGAAGATACGTTTCTTCGGAAATCGATGTTTCTGCGTTAATAACAGCAGGTTTTAATATTAGTTCTTCCAGTTCAAAAAAAACGTTTAGCCAGATTTTATCCTCATTATCATAAGCAGTCCATTGTATTCCACTTCTTGGAACCTTCTCCACATTAAGACTCTGGCCGTATTTTGTAGGCAATGCTAAGGACACGGCTCCATCTAAAACAACGTATTCTCCAGTGATCAATAATTTTCCATTACTTCGAAAAGTAGTCATAAAGGCTTAAACTTAATTTCTAATTCGTTCTAATTGTTCTGCAACGTTGCTATGGGTAACCGTGTGTTTTGTGAAATATTTAATAAGCTCTTCCTTTTCAACTGGAGTTGCTTTCTGGGCATTCAGGATATTCATTAAATGCATTTTCATATGTCCTTGTTGTATCCCATTTGTCACTAAGGACTTTACAGCGGCAAAATTTTGAGCCAAACCTGCTACCGCCACAATTTCCATTAATTCTCTTGCAGATGGCTTCTGAAGTATTTCTGAAGCAACTTTTACAAGTGGGTGAAGATTTGTAAGGCCCCCAACAGTCCCTAGGGCTAGTGGAACCTCCATCCAGAATTTAAAAACATTATTTTCTATGCTCGCATGAGTTAAGCTCGTGTAAGAGCCGTCTTTGCAAGCAAACGCGTGAATACCAGCTTCTATCGCTCTAAAATCGTTACCGGTTGCCAAAACCACTGCATCTATCCCATTCATGATCCCTTTATTATGCGTAACCGCACGATAAGGTTCAACTTCAGCGATTCTAATTGCAGTTAAAAACTTTTCAGCAAAGCCCTCGTTAGAAATTTGCTTATCATCGTATAATTCTGAAACTGGACAAGAAACTTCTACTCTTACTAAACATTCCGGCACATAATTAGAAAGGATACTCATTATGACTTCCAGGTGTTTTTCTTCAGCATTAAAGTCCTGGAATTTTACGGCTTCATCTTTTAAAGTATCAGCAAATTTTTCTAAACAAGAGTTTATAAAATTGGCGCCCATAGAATCTTTCGTTTCAAAAGTGCAGTGTAACTGGAAATACCCATTTAGCATTTCGGTTTTATCAAGCAGTTCAATATCTAGAACTCCACCTCCACGCTTACGCATGTTTTTGGTGATTGTACTTACAGAATCTAAAAGTGTCTCTTTAGAAGCATGAAAGAATTTTATTAATTTGTTATGATCCCCATTATAAATAAAATGAACTTGGCCATTTTTAGTAGTATTTAGAACTTTTACTTTAAAACCTCCGCGAGTTTGCCAGAATTTTGCAGCTTTACTAGCAGCAGCAATTACAGAGCTTTCTTCCGTGGTCATTGGGATGGCCATTAGTTTTCCATTAATTAGGAAATTAGGAGCTATGCCAAATGGCAAATAAAAATTACTTAGAGTATTTTCGGTAAATTCCTCATGCAGTTGTTGCACTTCATCATTTACATTCCAATATTGTTTTAAAATTTTCTCAGAATCTTCGGAATTTTGTAAGTAAGTTTTTAATAACCAGTTTATTTTTTCTTCCTTATTCAATTTAGAAAAACCAGTAATGGGTGTGATCATTAGTTAATAGATTTGTGCTTCAAAGATACAATTACTACTCTTATGGAGAAAACAAGTGGTCTTAGAATTAGTGGAACGGGCCTTAGGCAAGTTTTCAGGTTTAACAGACTATTAGTATTTAACACCTAAAAACAGCGTTTTTTGCTGAATTTTTAGTAAACTTGGCCTACAAAATTTATTTAATACATTTATGAGAATACCAAAATTTGTCCTTACCCTATTTTTGGTGGGAACTTCTGCAATTTTCGCACAAGAAAAACAAGTTACTTTAGAAGATATATGGAGTGGCACCTTTAGCCAAGAAAGACTTGAATCTTTAAAATCTTTAAATAACGGAACACAGTATATCGTTCTAAATCATGATAGAAAAGCCGGATCTTCCAGTATAGATATTTACGATTATAAGTCTGGAGAGAAAAAAGGTAGTCTTTTACATAGTTCCAATCTTTCTGAACTCTCTAAATTTCAATCTTATGAGCTGAGTGCAGATGAAAATATGGTTTTATTAGCTACAGATGTAGACCAAATCTATCGTCATTCTACTCAAGGGATTTTTTATATCTACGATGTGAAATCTAAAGAATTAAAAAAGTTAAGTGAAAATAAAGTACAGGAGCCAACATTTTCTCCCGATAATTCTAAAGTTGCTTATGTTTTTGAAAACAATCTTTTTGTAAAAGAGCTGGCTTCTGGAAAAGAAACTCAGATCACTAAAGATGGTAAGAAAAATGAAGTGATCAATGGAGTTACAGACTGGGTTTACGAAGAGGAATTTGCTTTTGTAAGAGCCTTCGATTGGAATGCAGATGGAACGAAAGTGGCTTTTTTAAGATTTAATGAAGCCGAAGTTCCAGAATTTTCAATGGATATTATAGGAAAAGACTTATATCCAACAGCATCTACTTTTAAGTATCCAAAGGCTGGTGAAGCAAATGCTCTAGTTTCCTTACATATGTATGATGTTGCGACTTCGAAAACAAGTGATGTTAATTTAGGGGATTATAAAGATTTTTATATTCCAAGAATTAAATGGACTAATGATCCTGAGATCTTAAGTGTACAGGTTCTAAACCGCCATCAGAATAACTTGGATCTTATTTTTGTGAATGCTAAAAACAATGAAGCAAAGATCGTTTTGAATGAGAAAGACGCTGCTTATGTGGATGTTACCGATAACTTGACATTTTTAGCAGATAACAGTTTTATCTGGACCAGCGAGAAAGATGGATATAATCATATTTATCACTACGACAAATCAGGAAAACTTCTTAACAGAATTACAAAGGGAGATTGGGAAGTGACCAATTACTATGGCTTCAATCCTAAATCTAAAAAAATATATTTTCAGAGCACAGAAAATGGAAGTGTGAACAGAGATGTATATTCTATAAAAACCGATGGTTCTAAAAAAACAAGACTTACTCAAAAGCTTGGAACTAATAATGCAGATTTTAGTGCAGATTATACTTATTTCATAAATACTTTCAACAGTACAAGTACTCCTAATGAATACACTCTTCATAATGCAGAGAACGGAAAACTAGTTAGAAAGATCAAGGATAATTCAGCATTAATAGATTTAGAAAAAGCCTTTAATTTTTCACCAAAGGAATTGTCTACTATAGAGATCAATGGGAATGAGTTGAATATGTGGACTATTAAGCCATCAGATTTTGATGCTACTAAAAAATATCCAGTTCTAATGTATCAATATTCAGGTCCTGGATCTCAGTCTGTTTCAAATTCATATTTCAACACGAATGATTACTGGTATCAGATGCTTGCAGATATGGGATACATTATTGTAACTGTAGATGGTCGAGGAACAGGTTTTAAAGGAGCTGAATTTAAGAAAGTAACTCAAAATGAGCTTGGGAAACTGGAATTGGAAGATCAAATTGCAGTAGCTAAGAAATTAGGAGAGCTTGAATATGTGGATTCAGAAAGAATTGGTATTTGGGGATGGAGTTATGGTGGATTTATGTCTACCAACGCTATTTTAAAAGGGAACGATGTGTTCTCTATGGCAATTGCTGTTGCGCCAGTATCTAGCTGGAGATTCTATGATTCGATCTATACAGAACGATATATGACCACGCCGCAAGAAAATGCAAGTGGTTATGATGAAAACTCTCCAATTAACCATGTAGAAAAACTTAAAGGAAAATATCTTTTAGTTCACGGTTCTGGAGATGATAATGTACATGTTCAAAACTCTATGAGATTAATAGAGGCTTTGGTACAAGCTAATAAACAGTTCGATTGGGCTATCTATCCAGATAGAAATCATGGGATCTATGGTGGAAACACCAGATTGCATTTGTACACTAAGATGACAAACTTCATTAAAGAAAATTTATAATAACCTTACTCATAAACTAATAACTATATAATGGCAAATACTGCACCTCCGGCAAATCAAAAGGAATTATTCGGACATCCTATAGGATTGTATATTTTATTCTTCACAGAAATGTGGGAACGCTTTTCCTATTATGGGATGCGCGCAATTCTTGTACTTTATCTTGTAAGTGCAACAACTGGTGGAAATGCCGGTTTAGGTTGGACTTCTACGGAAGCTCTAGCGCTTTACGGTTGGTATACAATGTTAGTGTATGTTGTTTCTATTCCTGGAGGTATTTTAGCCGATAAGGTCTTTGGCCAGAAAAAGGCTGTTTTAATTGGAGGGATCATTTTGGTGTGTGGACACGGAATCCTTGCCGTAGAGGAAATGTGGGCATTTTATACTGGTCTTGGATTAATTATAGCTGGGGTTGGTCTATTAAAACCGAATATTTCTACCATGGTAGGTGGACTTTATAAGGAAGGCGATATTAGAAGAGATAAAGGTTTCACCATATTCTATATTGGTATTAACCTGGGAGCTTTTCTTTCCAGTTTAATAGTAGGTTATGTAGGTGAAAATATCGGATGGCATTACGGATTTGGTCTTGCGGGAATTGCAATGGCTTTAGGTCTTATAGTATATCTATGGGGACAAAAATACCTAACGAATGTTGGTAATCTTCTTTCTAAGGTTGAACGTAATGAAGGAGCTTCCTTAGGTAATTTATTTAGTGAATTATTGAAATCTCCAACCCAATTAATTATATCTATTATCTTATTAGGAGCTTCAATCTGGGGTTGGTTAGAATTAGGTTTTGGATACGGTTTATTATTTCTTTTCTTAACCTTGGTAGTAGCAATGATGCTAATGGTTTATAAGGATCTTACAAGTCAGGTGATGAAAGATAGATATGTAGTAATGTTACTTTCTTTCACTTTGGTAATTGTTTTTTGGGGAGCTTTTGAGCAGGCTGGTGGTTTAATGAATATTTACGCACTAGATAAGACTGACAGGATTTTACCTTTTAGTTTACCCTTAATAGGAAACGAGGTTCCTGCTTCCTTTTTTCAATCCTTGAATGCGTTGTTTATAATTCTTTTTGGGGTGGTTATCGCTAATTTCTGGGCGAAACGTAAACTTAAAAATAAAGAAGCTTCTTCCATTTTTAAAATGGCTACAGGGGTAATTATCATGGGTCTTGGATTTGTGTTTATGGCCGCTGCATCTCATCAATATGCTTCTAATGGAGCAGCAGCTATGTACTGGTTAGTTTTAGCTTATTTGCTACATACTATTGGAGAACTTTGTTCTTCCCCAGTTGCCTTATCATTCATCACTAAACTAGCTCCAGTAAGATATGCATCCTTAATGATGGGTGTTTATTTTGCAGCTACTGGTTTAGGAAATAAAGTTGCGGGAGTGATTGGTGAATTTTCACAAGGAGAACCTACAAATATTGAGCTAATTGCATCTAGCGGAGACTTAACTCCATTTTTAAATGTGAATGATAGCATTCTTGAACAAAGGAAAAACTTTGAAATAAAGACGAAAATTTATCCGGTAAATGGAGAGTTTAATGCCGTAGATCTTAATACAAATGAGTCGGTTTTAGACTTAGTGAAATTTGAAAATGAAAATGGGAAGAATGAGATAATCAATCTTCTAAAAGAGGAGAATGTAACTCAGGAAAACCCTTATTATGCAGTCTTCAGCTTTAGAAATAATGATGAAGAATTATCTAAAGAAGAATTGGATTATTCTGGAATTGTAATAATAGATGAAGTGCAAACCGAAATGGAGTTTAGAACATTCTTAGGAATTACCATTTTCACAGTAATCTTTGCATCATTAGTATTATTAATGCTTAAGCCTCTTAAGAGATTAACGCATGGAGCTGAAGATGATGAAAGAGAATTGCCAGAACAGGAGCAATATGATCTTGGTGAAAAAGATTTTAATTAAGCAGGATTATGGTTGTAGAAAAGGCGACTCCTGTAGATTTTTTTAAATCCAATGTCTTAGGTCATCCTTCTGGATTATTTGTTTTATTTTTTACCGAAATGTGGGAACGCTTCTCATTCTACGGAATGAGAGTGCTCTTGGTTAACTTCCTGACCATGGCCATTGTGGGAGTAGACAATCCTGGATGGGGTTGGTCTGCAGAAAATGCAGGTGCTCTTTTTGGAACCTATGCCGGGTTGCTATATTTAACACCAATATTGGGAGGCTTAATTGCCGATAAATTTACAGGCTATCGTTGGGCTGTGATTATAGGCGCGGGAATAATGACGCTTGGTCATGCTTCCATGGCTCTAGAAACAGAATTTTCTTTATACTTCGGATTAGGATTATTAGTGATTGGTACTGGTTTCTTTAAGCCTAATATCACTTCTATTATTTCTGAAATGTATGAGGGCAAATCTGATAAGAAAGATGGCGCTTACACCATATTTTACATGGGAGTTAATGCAGGTGCCTTTTTTGGAATGATGTTATGTGGATATCTTGCAGAAAAAATAGGATGGAGTTGGGGCTTTGGTCTTGCTGGTATTTTTATGTTATTAGGTACACTTCAGTTTTGGTTGGCTAAACCTCTTTTTGGAAAAGTAGGTGGAGTTCCAGATAAAGAATTAGCTGAAAAACATTTACGCGAAGAAGAAAGCAAAGGAGTAGCTCATAAACCGAATCCTTTTACTCTAATAGATAAGATCTTGGTTGCAGCATCTGCTAGTATAGGATTTGTGTATTTAATTAATGATCCTTTATCTAAAATAGCAAATGTTAATTTGTTTCCAGAAGTTCTGCCAGTGAATTTTGGAGGAGAACCCCTCAACGGGCCAATAGGAATAGCTATAATAGGTTTAATTTTATTTTTAATTCTGGTTATTTCCAGGATCTCTAGATATTCTCGAATTGTTAGAGACAGATTGATAGCAGTAATAATTTTTGCGTTTTTTACTGTTTTCTTTTTTATGTCTTTTGAACAAGGAGCTTCATCCCTTATTATTTTTGCACGGGATAATGTAGACAGGGTACTAGTAGGAAATTCAGCCACTATTTTTAATGTAGTAAATGCCTTATTAACGGTAGTACCATTAGCAATTATTACTTGGGTTCTATATTTATTATGGAAACAAACCTTTAATAAGATTCCGGGATCTAATATCATTTTAGGAATTTGTTTTGCTGGAATTTGGGCACTGGTAGTTTGGATGTTGTTTAGAGAATTTACAGCAGAAACTACAGAGATCACCGTTTCTTGGTTTAGTATATTAAATTCCTTTTTTATAATTGTATTTGCCTCTTTCTTCTCTAAATGGTGGGAAAGTAAATATAATCCGTCTGCGGCATTTAAATATAGCTTCGGATTAATCTTACTCGGACTAGGATTTGGTCTGTTAGCGCTTGGATCTAGTGGAGTTGCTGAAGGAGCAAAAGTGAGTATGATCTGGTTAATATTAGCTTACTTATTACATACTTTAGGAGAATTATGTCTTTCACCTTTGGGATTATCTTATGTGAGTAAGTTAGTGCCGGCAAGAATGATTGCCTTTATGTTCGGGATGTGGTATTTAGCAATTGCTATAGGAAATAAATTAGCGGGATCTTTAGGAGGAATGATAGAAACGGTTACTCAGGAATATGATCTTTCTACATTTTTCTTGATATTTACTATTGTGCCTATCGCTGGTGGAGTTTTGGTAGCTTTACTTAATCCACTTCTAAAAAGGCTGATGCACGATATTAGATAACTTCGGAATGATAATTGAGTAGGAAAACTTTTTAAATTAGAAGTATGAATAAAAAGATTAGCATTTTATTGATTTTGTTGGTTTCTGGATTTACACAAGCTCAAGAAATAAAATGGATGAGCATGAACGAAGCTCTGGAAGCTCAGGAAAAGCAACCCAAAAAGATCTTGATGGATGCTTATACTACTTGGTGTGGACCATGCAAGTTGATGGATAAAAATACATTTACCAATAAGGATGTAGTGAATTATGTAAATAAGCATTTTTACCCTGTAAAATTTGATGCAGAAGGTACAGAAGAAGTTATATATAAAGATTTTAAGTATACAAACCCTAATCACGATCCTAAAAGGAAAGGCAGGAACAGTCAGCATTTTTTAGCAAATGCTTTGAAAATTAGTGGCTATCCAAGTTTAGTTTTTTTCGATGAAAAATCTAATGTTATCGCACCTGTAGTGGGTTATAGAACCCCAGAGCAGTTAGAGATCTTTCTTAAAATGATTGCGAACAACGATTATAAAAAATTAACCACTGCAGATGCGTGGGGCAAGTATGAAAAAGAGTTCAAAGGGACTTTTAAAGATTAAGTGTTAGTTAGTTACCTTCAGTACTAGTTACTGATTTTATTATAAAAGCTCCCTTTTCGCCAGTAGCGTGAAAAGGGAGCTTTTTATTTTCAGCAGTTTTTCGCCAGATCGCAATAAGATTTTTGTAATTACTGCCATCAGCAATTATTTGTTCAGGTTTTAGATCTGTGATTAGTCTTTCCAGATTTAATTTTGGAGAATTGGTAAGCAATATGAGCTTTGGTTTAAGCTTATTCACTTTATAAATTCCAAGACTATCTAAAACAAGGATGTCTTTCTCGGCAAATGAATAAATATTCTTCAACTTTAAAATTGTATCGGTTTGTAATTTACTTCCTGTTTCATAATCTCTTATAAATCCTGGTTTTTCCTGTGTATTGGAACTAAAATGATTGAAGTTATTATTACGTGTTATCCCTATATCTGTATTTCGTGACCTATGAAAGATCACAAGCTCGTTGATAGGTTTTTCCAGCTTTTCATATAAGAAAACCATTTGGATAAGTATTATGGAACTTAATACTAAGGCAATATTTCTAAAGCTTATTTTCTTCAGAAGAAACGATATCGAGATAAGCAGCACAAAAAACGATAAACATAGAAATAGCGAAAATGAAATATCTTTTATTATAAATGTGTTTTGCGAAGCTATAAATGCTACAAAGTTATTTAATGTTGAAATCATCCAAGCATAAGTTGTGGATAATAGAAACGGATTTATTCCGAGGAGGATTAGAAATATCAATATAATTCCTACAGCTAATATTAAGCTCATAAAAGGCAAAATGAGGATGTTGGAAATTAGAAATAACCCCGGAAATTGATGGAAATAAAATAAACTTAAAGGCAATACTCCAATTTGTGCGGCGAGAGTAACCGAGACGATCTTCCAAATATATCTCAAAGATTTATTTTCAGTATTTATTAATTTCATAATTGCAGGCTGAAAAACTACGATAGCAAAGACAGCTGAATAACTTAGTTGGAATCCTACCTGAAATAGAAATAGGGGATTTATTAGTAATAGAATTAATAGTGAAGCAAATAACGTGTTTAGAATGCTGGTTCTCCGGTTTAATTGCAATCCAATAGCTACAAAGGAAAACATGCTAACAGCGCGTACCACAGATGGTGAGAGACCAGCAATAAGCGCAAAACCCCAAAGAGATATTAGTAGAATGAGTGTTTTAACAGCTTTTCCGTATTTCCAGCTATCCATAAATTTTAAAACCCAGTTGAGAAGAAATAAAATGATCCCTACATGCAATCCAGAGACTGCTAAAATATGTATCACTCCTGCTGACGCATAGTTCTGTTGAATTTCGGATGATAATTCCTGTCTCTGGCCTAATAGCAATGCTTGGATTACGGCTAATTCATCTTTACTGAAGTTTTGTTTTCTTAGTTTGTAGATGATGTATTCTCTTAAGTCCCCGGAGTAAGATCGGAAGGAATTTGTGGAAGTTTCGAGTGTTTTAAATTGGTTTGGGAGAATATTTAGTTGGCTGTAAACTCCCAAAGTTTTCATATAACGACTGTAGTTAAATTGATAAGGGTTTAAACTTCCTTGTATATCTTTAAATTGACCTAAAGTCACGAGACGTTGACCAACTTTTAGCCTTGGCAATAAGCTGTCTTTAGAAATATTTAAAAGTAATTTCCCTTCAGTATAGTTTGAATCCAGTAGGGTAAGCTTTAAAATATATCTATCTTGATAAACGCCCGGTTTTAATATTTCATGAACTTCAGCAAAAATTAATGGAGAAGAGCCATCTGATATAGTGTGTATATGGTTTGTAAAGTGGTCGGAATTATTTTTAGGTAGTTGGGAATAGGAAGCTACAAACCCTAGATATAAGAACATTAGGAAACCGAAAACACCAAAGATGGGATTTTGAAGGAAACTTTTTTTTGCTAGAAAATAAGTGATTAGGAATGCTGAAAATAGTAGGACACCAGTCGTTAAAAGGATGAAGAGCGAAATATCAATATAAAATCCTAATAGTATCCCGACTATTAGAAAAAATGTAAGTTTTATAAGTGTAAAGTTGTACAATCTCCAAAGTCTAAATGTCTATTGAAGATAGTAAATAATTAGATCACTCGCCTTGCCATTACAAAATGATCAAACCAATAATCGTCTGCTAATGAAGACACTATTACGCCTTTGGAGGAAGAAGAATGTATGAAGAAAATATGTCCTGGCTGAATTTCCACCACCAATCCTACATGATTTATTACTTTTTTATTCTTATTGGTTTCAAAAAACAAGAGATCTCCAATATTTACATCTACTAAAGATAAGCGCTCGCCTTCTAAAGACATATCTCTGGAAGAGCGTGGAAGTTGTATATTCTCTTCTAAGAATGAGGTGAATACGAGCCCGGAACAATCCATTCCATTTTCTGTAGTTCCCCCGTACTTATATTTAGTCCCTTTAAACTTTAGTGCAGTGGATGTGATATTATAAACCCGGTTGTCTTTTGGCTGTACTGAGGCCGCAGCTGTATTTATTTTATTTTCTGGAGCCTTGTGGTTGATTATTACTTCGTTGGAATTCAAATTTTGTTGGACAACAGCCCTTTTGGTTTTGGAAGCACCGCAACTAGTTAGCAAAAGAGAAAACATGATAAAAAACACGTAGTAAGAATATCTACTCATATAAAAATGTTATTTTATGATACTATTAAATATTAGTTGTGCAGTCTTTTCACTAGCTCCTGCTCCCCCTAACTTTCTTTCTAACTCAAAGTATGCCTCAAATATTGTATTCCTGTTTGCAGGATCTAATATTTTATCGAGCTCTTCTTTTAATTTTTTCGGATTAAAGTCACTCTGGATCAATTCTGTAACTACTTCTTTGTCCATGATCAAATTAACCAGCGAAATATAGTCTAAATCCACTACTCTTTTTGCGATCTGATAAGAAATTGTACTCCCTTTATAACAAACAACTTCTGGTACCTTAAACAAAGCTGTTTCTAAAGTAGCTGTTCCAGAGGTTACGAGTGCTGCAGTAGAAAGACTTAGGACATCGTAAGTATTATTCATTACCAAATGAATATTTTTCTTTTTGATAAATGGCTTATAAAATTCTGGATCTTGGCTAGGTGCTCCGGCAATTATAAATTGATAATCCTTAAAATCATCGGTAATGCTTAACATTGTTTCCAACATTTTGGAAATCTCTTGTTTTCTACTACCAGGAAGTAAAGCTATAATTGGTCTTTCGTCTAATTGATGCCTTTTTCTGAATTCATCTGGAACAACTAATTCTTTTTTAGCGATTGCATCTAGTAAAGGATGCCCAACAAAATGAACTGGGAATTGATGTTTTTCTTCATAAAAATCCTTTTCGAAGGGTAGGATCACATACATGTTATCTACATCCCTTTTTATTGCTGAGATCCTATTTTCTTTCCAAGCCCAGATTTGCGGAGAAATATAGTATTGAGTAGAGATATTTAACTCCTTTGCCCATTTGGCAATACGCATATTAAAGCCTGGATAATCTATAAAAATTATGGTATCTGGCTTGTAATTTAGAATATCACTCTTACAAACTTTAATATTCTTTAATATGGTTCTAAGATTAGCTATCACTTCTAAAAAACCCATAAATGCTAATTCCCGATAATGCTTTACTAGAGTTCCTCCAGCTTCTTGCATTAGATCACCTCCCCAAAACCTAAATTCTGCTTTTGGATCTACCTTTTTTAAAGCCAACATTAAATTGGAAGCATGTAGATCTCCGGAAGCTTCACCTGCAATAAGGTAGTATTTCATTATAAGGGATTTTAAGGATTGAAAGTTATCAAATAAATTTGGTAACTGCTATTACCACTGCCATAAGAACGGTAGCTAAAAGAACTCCTCTCGCTTTATAGATCTGGTTTTTCTTTATAAAAACAAAAAAGGGGAAAAAGTTTAATATGGCGCCAAGCGCTATTATTTTCCCTAAATAATCATTTTGTAAGGAATGTTGAAGGGTATCTTCTAAGCTCATTTTTGAAAAAAGCAGAATATAAAAGAATATTCCCGCAAGATTTGCTAACAAACCAATAAGGAAACCAATAAACACGTGTTTTTTAATCATTTAATTCCCAATCGTTAAGATCTTTAATATAATGATGCGCCGTAAGATCAAATTGAACAGGAACTACAGAAACATATCCATTTTCTAGGGCCCATTCGTCTGTATCTTGCCCGCTATCTTCATTTACAAATTTACCTGTTAACCAGTAATAATCCCTTCCTTGCGGACTCGTTCTCTTATCGAATTCCTCCACCCAATAAGCTTTGGCTTGTCGGCAGATTTTAATTCCTTTAATTTCTTTTTCCTGTAGTTTAGGTAAATTCACATTTAAGACCACGCCTTTTGCAAGTCCGTTTTTAAGAACTTTTTTGGTGATCGCTTTTATAAATTTCTTTGTGGGTTCAAAGTCTGCACTTAAAGAATAATCCAACAATGAAAAGCCTATTGCAGGAATTCCCTCAATTCCAGCTTCCACTGCAGCACTCATTGTTCCTGAGTAGATCACATTAATAGATGAGTTAGAACCATGATTTATTCCGCTTACACAAAGGTCTGGTTTTCGATGTAAAATTTCTTGTGTGGCGATTTTCACACAATCGGCTGGAGTTCCAGAGCAACTATATTCTTTATGACTATATTTTTTGTTGATTGTAACTTCGTCACAATAAAGCGTGTCGGTAATGGTGATTGCGTGTCCCATGGCACTTTGAGGTCTATCTGGAGCAACAACTATTACATCACCCAGTTCTTTCATCACTTCGATTAATGTTCGAATCCCAGGGGCAGTAATTCCATCGTCATTTGTGACTAATATAAGAGGTTTTTCTTGAGACATAGATAAATATTTTAAGGCTGCTAAAATAATAATTCTCAAAGGAAAGCTTATCTTAGTGGTCTAACAAATTATTTGTGCAAATGATGAGTGTTGGCACAATTTTTAGTACATATAGATTGATATTAAATGATGAAATATATTCGCTTTATGAAAAGGAACTATAAATTTTTGGTGTTGGTGCTACTTATGGCGGCTGCATCATGCAGTTTTACTACGAAAACTTTCAATGACCCTAATAAAGATAAATTACTAATAGATCTTATTACTTATGTGCTTGAAAGAGGACATTACGATGCTAAGTCTATAGACGATGGTTTTTCCAAAGAAGTATATAAAGATTATTTAGATGCTGTAGATCCTTTAAAACGATTTTTCTATGAAAAGGATATAGAGGAATTTGTAGTTTATCAAGATAAGATTGATGACCAGATAAGAGGAAAAGATCTTACTTTTTTCAATTTAACTCATGATAGGTTATTGGAAAGAATGAAAGAAGTTCGAGGAATTTATAAAGAGATTTTAGCAGAACCATTCGATTTTTCTGAAGATGAAGAAATAAATACCAATTATGAGGAGATAGATTATATCTCTACTAGAGCAGAATTGAAAGAACGTTGGAGAAAGCAATTGAAGTTTAGTACCCTTGGAAATTATTACGATAGCAAAGAAGTTCAAGAAAAAGAATTAGAAAAAGATCCATCATTTAAAGTGAAATCTGATGTGGAATTGGAGAAAGAAGCACGAGAAACTATTCTTACCTCTATGGATGAATATTTTGATTTTAGTGAGGAGTTGGAACGCAAAGATTATTTTACGGTATACATAAATGCGATTGTAGAGGAATTTGACCCACACACCTTTTACTTTGCCCCACAGGATAAAGATCGATTTGACATTGCAATGTCTGGTAAACTAGAAGGTATTGGAGCAAGACTTCAGAAGAAAAGCGATAATATTACTATTATGGAAGTGATCTCTGGAGGTCCGGCATGGTTAAGTGATAAATTAAGCGAAGGAGATATCATTTTAAAAGTTAGACAAGAAAAGGAAAAGGACCCTGTAAGTATTGTAGGGATGCGTTTGGATGATGCAGTTAACCTTATAAAGGGGCCAAAAGATTCAAAGGTTACTTTAACGGTGAAGAAAAAGGTGATGGGTAATATAGAAGATGTTACCATTACTAGAGATGTTGTAGAATTGGAGGAAACCTATGCTAAATCTGCTTTAGTGAATAAAGAGGGTAGAGAATTTGGACTTATAAATCTTCCTAAGTTCTATTTTGATATGGAAAATTATGCAGACAGGAATGCTGCATCAGATGTAGAAAAGGAAATTATTAGATTGAAGAAGGCAGGAATGGAAGGTCTTGTTTTAGATCTTAGAAACAATGGCGGAGGATCCTTGAAAACAGTTGTGGATATCGCTGGATTATTTATTGAAAAAGGTCCTGTGGTACAAGTAAAAAGTAAAGGCGTAGGTCAGGAGATCTTAGAAGATCAAGATCCAAGCATTCTTTGGGATGGTCCTTTAGTGATATTAGTAAATGAATTATCTGCTTCAGCTTCAGAAATTCTCGCGGCCGCAATGCAGGATTATAAAAGAGCGATCATTATTGGAAGTAAACAAACTTATGGAAAAGGTACTGTTCAAAATGTGATAGATCTTAATCAAACTGTAAGAAGTAATGAATATGGAGATCTTGGAGCCTTGAAGTTGACTACTCAGAAGTTCTATAGAGTAAATGGAGGTTCTACCCAGTTAGAAGGTGTTAAAAGTGACGTGGTTGTTCCAGATAGATATAGTTATATAGATATTGGGGAGAAGGATTATGAAAACCCATTGCCTTGGGATCAAATTAAAGCAGCTAAATATAAAATTTGGGATGGGTATATAGACTTTGAAGATGCTATTAAAAATAGTAATGTTAGAATGTCTAATAATGCTCAGTTAAACCTTATTGCTGAAAATGCGAAATGGGTGAAGGAAAAAAGAGATGAAGAGATCTATCCACTAAATTATACTGCATATCAAAATCATAGATTGCTTACAGAGAAAGATGCGAAGAGATTTGATGCAATTTCAGATTATACTTCTAATCTAACCTATGAATCTTTGCCTTATGAAGTTGAATTATATACATCTGATACTATCTTGAAAGAAAAGAGAGATAGATGGCATACCAGCTTAACTGGTGATGTTTATATAGAAGAAGCTATTAATGTACTAGAAGATATTAAGGTTAACAATATTAAAAGATCTAAAGTAGCTACAATTAAGAATTAAAAGTTTTTTAAGAGTCTGTTTAAAGAATTGAGTACGTCATAAAAAAGATTGGTTAAATATGAATATTATTTCTAGGATCTAATTCTAATTAGTTGAGATCCTGATATAATTGAAGCATTACAATCAAAGTAGGATGTATAAATGAATCTTTTAAACAGGCTCTTTATTATTTCTACAATTTACTTATGAAGAGAAAATATATTTACCCTGTAATTATAGTGGTTGTTGCTCTGGTGCTATTATTGGCAGAGCGCTGTAACTAAAAAGATTGATTAAGTCACTCAGGGCAATTGCACGATGTAAGTCATGATGATTACTTAAGGAAGGGCACAAATAATTAGATCCTTGCTGGAGTTGGAATTAAATTCTCAATGACAGATTAAAAGGCCATTCTTTCTGAATCTAGTTTTACAAAGATAAATAGTAGTATAGTAAAGCCCCATAAGCCTGAACCTCCATAGCTAAAGAAAGGTAGTGGTATTCCAACGGTTGGGAAGATCCCTGTTACCATACCTATATTCACGAGAAAGTGAAGAAACATAATTCCTACTAAGCTATAACCATAGACCCTGTTAAATGTGGATTTCTGTCTTTCTGCAAGATGTAATAATCTAAAGAGAAGTCCCACAAATAAAAGAACTACTAAGGAAGTGCCTAAAAACCCCCATTCTTCACCAACTGTACTAAAAATATAATCTGTATGTTGTTCAGGAACAAATTGACCTTTGGTTTGTGTGCCCTCTGTCCAACCTTTTCCTAGCCAGCCACCACTACCTATGGCGATTTCACTTTGGTTGGTATTGTAGCCAATTCCTCGGGCATCTACTTCTTTTCCTAAAACTATATTGAAACGATCTCTATGGCGTTGTTCGAACACATTCTGAAAGATATAATCTACAGAATAAGAAAGTGCAATAGCGCCTATAATAATTCCTAAGAGGACAAGAGGTGTAGGTCGTCTTCTCTTTTTCAGAAGTAAACTGAACAAACAAATAATAGCTACAGCAATAGATACGTATAATGGCCCTAGAACAAGAGTTAAGATAAATATAGTTATTCCTGCAAAGCCTAGGAATAAGTAAATTCCAGATAGCCCCTCTCTATATAAAGGGAAGAGGAAAGCTGCGTATACCATAGCGCTTCCTGCATCTGGTTGAGGGAGAATAATTAGCGCGGGCAAAGCAATTATAAAGAATGCTTTAAGCTGATTTGAAAAAAGTTTGATATTGGTTTGAATATCTCCTAAATAATTCGCCAGAGCTAAGGCGGTTCCAACCTTTGCGAATTCTGCAGGTTGTATACTTATTCCGCCAAACACATACCATGAAGTAGCCCCATTAATGGTCTTTCCGAAGACAAATAATCCTAAAATTGAAACGAGGGAAATAATATAGAAAACACTCGAAAATTTCATATAGAACTTTGCCTCGATAGATAATATAATAACGATCATAAACAATCCCAGGATCATCCAAAGAGCTTGTTTCCCGTATATCTGATCGAAATCAAAAATTCCTGAAGGTGCATCCCCTAAGGAGGCTGAATAGATATTCATCCACCCAAAACTTATTAGTAAAAGGTATATTAATATAGTAACCCAATCAAAGCTAATTGTGCCTTTCGCCATTAGTTATTAATTGAGAAAGGTTCTCCACTATGTGGCTTTAAATATTCATCTTCTAAACTGTGAGTAAGAACCCAAGTTTCCATATCTTTTCTTGAGATGCTATTTCTAAGATATTTTTCTATCATTAAACTGGCAATTCTACCTGCATAACGACCTCCCCAATATCCATTTTCCACAAATACCGCAATGGCAATTTTAGGATTTTCCACTGGCGCAAATGCTATAAAAATCGAATGATCTGTTAGCTGAGTTCTTTTACCATTAATTTTGGTATAGTTCTCTGCTGTTCCAGTTTTTCCCGCTATTTCAATACCTGGGATTTGTAGGGCAGAGGCGGTACCTACTTTATATACTTGATGCATTCCCTCTATAACTGGGATAAAATGTTCACTATCTATCGTAGTGAAATGTTTCTTAGTATAATCTGGATCAGAAATTGGTTCTCCTTCAATACTCTTTAGAATATGCGGAGTATAAAACCAGCCTTTATTAGCTATGGTCGCGGTCATATTTGCTAATTGTATTGGGGTCATTAAAACTTCTCCTTGTCCAATTGCATTAGAAATGGTTGCAGTTGCAAACCACTTGTAAGTTGGATATTCATATATTTTATTGTAATAATCGGCATTTGGAATTTTCCCAGATCTTCCGGCAGGCAGATCGTAACCTAAGAATTGGCCTAGACCAAAACTGTTTAAGTGTTTAGCCCAAGTATTTACCCCTTCCTGTGGAGTTGGATATTTTTCTATGATCCTTCTGTACACATTTGCAAAATAGGCATTACAGGACTGTGCAATTCCTGGGATCATATCTAACGGACTTGCATGCGCATGACAGCCTAATTTTCTTCCTCTTCCATACACATATCCTCTATTGCAAGAAAACTTGTCGTGCACATCTACTACGCCTTCTTGAAGTGCAATAAGGGCATTTATAGTCTTAAAGGGTGATCCAGGGGGATACTCTGCTAATAAACCTCTGTCGTATAAAGGTCTTGCTATGGTGTCGTAATAAAGCTTTGTGAAATTTGCAGATCGTTGCCTTCCCATAAGTAGAGCAGGATCGTAACTAGGAGCAGTAATTAGGGAGAGAATTTCTCCAGTTGCTGGTTCTATTGCTACAATTCCCCCGCGTTTGTTCTCCATTAATTTCTCCCCATATGCCTGTAACATGGCATCAATGGATATGGTAACATCTTTGCCTTTTTTAGGTAAAGTATCAAAAACTCCTTCTTTAAAAGGTCCAATATCTCTATTAAATCTATCCTTCTGTATGTATTTTACTCCTTTTATTCCGCGAAGTAATTCTTCATATTGACCCTCAACCCCTTGTTTCCCAATTAAATCTCCAGAAATATAGTATGGATTATCATCTATGATTTTATTGTTCACTTCAGCAATATATCCTAGAACATTGGAGCCATTTTGAGTTTGATAGTCTCGTAAAGATCGCTTCTGAATATAAAAACCAGGATATTTACGCATTTTCTCCTGAAGGTAAGCATACTCAGATTTGGTGAGCTGAGGCACAATTATAGAAGGAAGCCTAGGCGAATAAATTTTTGCCTTATCTAATTTTTTAGAAAGTTCCTCAGGGGTGAGTTTTAATATGCTGCAAAATTCTAAGGTATCAAAAGGCTTCACATTTCTAGGAATAGCCATAACATCATAAGAAGGTTGATTAGAAACCAACAATTCTCCATTCCTATCGAAAATATAACCTCGTTGCGGATAATTATAAACCACCTTTATTGCATTGTCTTCACTTAAACGTGCAAAAGATTCATCTACAATTTGTAAATAGAATAATCTACCTAAAAATATAAAACCAGTAGTAATTATTATTATATACAACAACAGCCTTCTCATCGTCTTTTCGGTTTAAATAATGTCAAACTAATTAAGACTAAAAGTATAGTGAAAATACTCGTGAAAAATGTCTTTTTCAATATTAAATATACATGTGAAAAACTGAACATCTCTAAAATGAATAGCAATAAATTATGAAGAAGCACCATTAAGATAATATAACTTAGCCTTGCTCCATATGGAGTGTTCGATAATTTTACAGTTTGGTAATCGTAACTTATACCGAATGAAAATCTTAAAATTATAGGACGAATATATGCGATAAACACACAAGCTGCAGCATGTATCCCTCCGCTATCTTCAAAAGTATCGATGCTAAGCCCTAATAAAAAAGCGATAAGCATAAATAAACCTTGTGGCGTGTTAAATGGATATACGATTAAAAAAAGAAGGTATAAATATGGATTTATAAAACCCATAAAATTGATGTTATTTAAAAGTAGAACTTGTAATAATACCAAGACCACAAACCGGATGCTATTTGAGATAATTGTATTAGTCATCTATATCCTCCAATTCTCTTATTTCTTTTCTATCCTTGTTCACGATCACATATACATGACCAATGTTAGTCATATCGTTAAATAACTTAATGTCTATTGTGTAGTAACTTCCATTTTCATCTAAAGCAAAACCTACAATATTCCCTATTGGAATCCCTCGTGGAAAAATTAAAGATTTACCTCCAGTTATAATGGTATCTCCTTTTTTAACAGGAGCTAATCTAGGAACATCTATTAGTTGGATTATATTTGGATCTTTACCATTCCAGACTAAAGAACCAAAATGATTTGTTTTCTTAAGCTGTGCATTTATTTTGGAATCACTGTTCAGGATCGAGATCACTCTGGAATAATTTTTAGATGCATTATCTATGATTCCAACTATTCCCTGACTTGTAACTACCCCAGATTCTGGTAAAATATTGTCTTTTCGGCCCTTATCTAAAGTGATGTAATTGTCTACTTTGGAGTAGTTGTTATTTATTACTCTAGCAGTTCTAAATTCATATATTCCCTCATAAACCGTAGAATCAATAAAAGTGTCATTGAACAAAGTATCTGGGACGTTGGAGAGTTTATTCCTTAATAGATTATTCTCTTCTAAAAGACGCTCATTGTATTCTTCAAGATAAAAATAAGATTGAATATTATTCGCTTTCTTATAGATGCCACCAGTTATAAAGTTGGCAGAACTTATAAATTTACTTTTATGAAAAGAATGGGACTGTATTGTCAAAAATAAAGACAGGCCAAACAGCAACAGAAATAAGATGTTATTCTTATTGCGGATAAGAAAATTGAATATCTGCTGCATGGGTTAATCCTACTTTATCAAAATTCCTTTGTAACGCGCAAGGTTTTTAAGGCATATTCCTGTTCCTCTTACTACTGCTCTAAGTGGGTCTTCAGCAATATACACTGGAAGATCTGTTTTTAAAGACAAACGTTTATCTAAACCTCTTAACATAGATCCTCCTCCCGCAAGATAGATCCCAGTATTGTATATATCGGCAGCTAATTCTGGTGGGGTTTGAGATAAAGTTTCCATCACTGCATCTTCTATTCTTAAAATAGATTTGTCTAATGCTTTTGCGATTTCTCTATAAGATATTTGTACTTGTTTAGGTTTTCCTGTAAGTAGATCTCTACCTTGAACGCTCATTTCCTCTGGCGGAATTTCAAGATCTTCAGTAGCAGCACCTATTTGAATTTTTATTTTTTCAGCAGTACGTTCTCCAACATATAAATTGTGTTGAGTACGCATATAGTATACAATATCATTGGTGAAGACATCCCCTGCAATTTTCACAGATTTATCACAAACGATCCCTCCAAGAGCGATCACGGCAATTTCTGTAGTACCACCTCCTATATCCACGATCATGTTTCCTTTAGGCTGCATAATGTCTATTCCAATACCAATTGCTGCTGCCATTGGTTCGTGAATAAGATATACCTCTTTTCCATTAACACGTTCTGCACTTTCTTTTACCGCTCTCATTTCTACTTCTGTAATTCCAGAAGGGATACAAATAACCATTCTAAGCGCTGGAGTGAACATCTTTTTCTTTAATGCCGGAATTTCTTTGATAAACATACTTATCATTTTCTCACTGGCATCAAAATCTGCAATTACTCCATCCTTTAATGGACGAATAGTTTTGATGTTCTCATGGGTTTTCCCTTGCATCATCGCCGCTTCTTTTCCAACCGCAATAATTTTACCGGTTGTCCTGTCTCTGGCTACAATAGATGGACTATCTACTACTACTTTATCGTTATGAATTACCAACGTGTTGGCAGTTCCTAAATCTATTGCTATTTCTTCAATGAGAAAATCAAAAAATCCCATAATTCTTTTGTTGAGGTTAGGTAAATGTAATGAAATTAATGTTTAAAATGGCGAGTACCAGTCATTACCATTGCCATATTATGTTGGTTACAATAATCTATGCTTAATTGATCTTTAATAGAGCCGCCGGGCTGTATTACTGCTGTAATTCCTGCATTATCTGCAATCTCTACACAATCTGGAAAAGGGAAAAAAGCATCACTTGCCATTACAGATCCCTTAAGATCGAAATTAAACGATTTTGCTTTTTCAATACTATGTGTTAAAGCATCTACTCTAGAAGTCTGTCCGGTTCCGCTTGCTAGTAATTGTTTGTTTTTTGCTAAAACGATCGTGTTGGATTTTGTGTGTTTGCAAATTTTAGATGCAAAAATCAAATCCTTTAACTCGTTAGAAGTGGGTTTATTGTTTGTAGCCTCTGTTAATTCTGCTTCAGAATCTGTTTTAAGATCTTTGTCTTGAACCAAAACCCCATTTAAACAAGTTCTCACTAGTTTTTGTGGCAATTCCTGTTCTTTCTGAACAAGAATAATTCTATTCTTCTTTCCTTTTAAAACTTCGATCGCTTCTGAAGAAAAAGAAGGAGCGATCACCACTTCACAAAATAACTGATGTATTTCTTCTGCAGTAGCTTTATCAATTTCAGAATTGCTAATTAAAACTCCTCCAAATGCTGAAACAGGATCTCCTGCTAAAGCATCTTTATAAGCTTCTAAAATGGTATCTCTTTGTGCTAATCCGCAGGCATTATTATGCTTTAAAATAGCAAATGTAGGATCGTCATTCTTAAACTCGTTCATCAAATTCACAGCAGCATCTACATCTAACAAGTTATTGTAAGAAAGTTCTTTTCCATGTAACTGATCGAAAATTGCTTCAAAATCCCCGAAAAAGGTCCCTTTTTGATGTGGGTTTTCCCCATATCTCAATTCTTTTCCTTTATTGAAACTTTGTTTGAAGGTGTTGTCTTCAGAATTAAAGAAGTTAAAGATAGCAGTATCATAATGCGAAGAAACCTGAAAAGATTTTCCTGCAAATTTCTTTCTTTCTTCTAGTGAAGTAGTTCCTTTATTTTCAGATAGAAGCTCTAAAAACTCAGAATAATCATCTACTGAAGAAACACAAAGCACATCTTTAAAATTTTTGGCTGCAGCTCGAATAAGGGAAATTCCTCCAATATCGATCTTTTCTATAATATCTGCTTCATTAGCTCCTGAAGCTACAGTTTTTTCAAAAGGATAAAGATCCACAATCACAATGTCTAGTTGAGGGATTTCGTACTCCTTCATCTCTGCAACATCACTTTCATTATCTTGACGGTTTAGAATTCCTCCAAAGACTTTTGGGTGCAAAGTTTTAACTCGGCCTCCTAAAATTGAAGGGTAAGAAGTTAGATCTTCTACTGGAATAACAGCGATTCCCAGATCTTTAATGAATTTTTCTGTACCACCAGTAGAATAAATAGTGATTCCTAGTTCATCCATTTTCTTAACTATGGGTGCTAATCCATCTTTGCTAAATACCGAAATTAAAGCAGATTTCGCCGTTTTTAAATTGCTCATTGTGTTGTGTTTGTTAAGCTTGCAAAAGTAATTAAATCGCTATGAATTATAAAGTTCTAGAGTTTTATTTCTCAAAAAAAATGTAACGAAAATATACACTGGACGTCTTATCTTTATTCTTTGCAAAAACACCAGTTTGTTCTATGCTAATATATTTAAGGCTATTAAGAGAGAGTTTTAATTTCGCTGTCAATGCGTTAAGAAACAATAAATTGCGCACCTTCCTATCTTTGTTAGGTGTTACCATTGGAATATTTTCCATTATTGCGGTGCTTGCTGCAGTAGATTCTCTACAACGAGAAATAAAAGGAAGTTTAAGTTCTCTGGATAATAGTACCATTATTGTAATGCGTTTTAATTTTGGCCCTTCAGATATCCCGCGTTGGAAAAGAGAGCAATTTCCAGATGTTTCTTATGATGAATATCAATACTTAGAGAAAAATTTAACAGATGTAGACGCAATCGATTATTCGCTAAACGTTGGGCGTGAAACTATAAAATTTGAAGAAAAAACGGTTTCTCAAGTAGAGATTGGAGCGGTTACCCATAATTATTATGACATTGAAGAGTTGCAATTGGCACAGGGAAGATTCTTTAACGAATCGGAATCTGTTAGTGGGACTCATGTAATTATTTTGGGGCATGAGATCGCCCAGAATTTATTTGGTGAGAGTGATCCTTTACAGAAGCAAATTAGAATGTATGGCCAAAGATTTACGGTAATTGGAGTACTAAAAAAGGAAGGTGCAGGTTTGTTTGGGGGATCTAAGGATACAGCGGTATTCTTGCCAGTAAATGTGTTGAGAAGAATTTATGGAGATAATAATAAAAGTGCTGTCTCACAAATAATAATAAAACCAGATGAAGGCGTAGATAATGCAGAGTTTATAGCATTATTAACTCAGAAGCTTCGTAATTACAGGGCTTTAAAGCCAGATGAGGTAAGTAATTTCTTCGTAAATCAGTTGCAAGGATTTGCAGATCTTATAGATAATATTACAGGACAGCTTAATTTTATGGGTCTTATAATAAGTGGGTTTTCCTTATTGGTTGGTGGCTTCGGAATTGCGAATATTATGTTTGTGAGTGTTAAGGAAAGAACCAATTTAATTGGAATTCAAAAATCTTTAGGTGCCAAGAACAGATTCATCTTGTTTCAATTCTTATTTGAAGCAGTGATCCTTGCTATTATTGGAGGTTTAATAGGATTATTCTTAGTATGGATAGTTTCTCTCCTTGCATCACAATTCACAGGAGATTTCGAATTTGTATTATCCCCATGGAATATGTTCATAGGAACTATGGTTTCAGCAATTATTGGCTTGATCTCAGGAATAATACCTGCAATTGCAGCTTCCAAACTAGATCCAGTAGAAGCAATTAGAACCGGAATGTAAATTTAATTCAAGACTTAAAATTCAAAATTCAAAATTTCGAATTCAATATTCAAAATGCATATTTCCTAAACCTTAAACCTTAAACCTTGAATCCTGAATCCTGAATTTTTTAGCCAAGGATCTTAGCGATTTCCCCGTTTACAAACTCTAAGAATAATTCGTCTTCTTTAGAAAAAGGATCTGCTGTATGAGAATCTATATCTATTTGTCCAATGTTTTCTCCATTAACGAATAAAGGCACAACGATCTCAGCTTTCACATAAATACTACAGGCGATATAATTGTCTTGAGCTTTTACATCTGGCACCACAAAATTTTTGTTGGTAACAGCTACTTGTCCACAAATGCCTTTCCCGAATGGAATTATGTCGTGGTCTGTAGGTTCACCAGCAAAAGCTCTCAACTTAAGCTCGTTTTTATCTCCATTTTTAAAATAGAATCCTACCCAATCGTAGTAAGGAATATTTTTCTCTAATAATTCGCAAACTTCTGTAAGTCTGTGATCTACAGATAAATTTTTTGATTCTATAATGGAAAGAACTTCCGATTTTAATTTTTGAAAAGACATACTCCTAATTTTTGTTCAAAAGTATTAAAAAGTATTAGGACAGTCCCCTATGTATTTTCTATAAATTTGTTAAAATCAAGATTTTAATTGTTTCAACTATTTCGAAAATATAGATCGGTATTACAATTCGTCCTCATTTTTATGGGAAGCTATTTTATATTCACGATTTTATATAATGGGTATCTCTCTTTTTTTGAAGGATCTAATTACTACCCAGATTTTTTTACTCATTTAGTAGCTTTACAAAGTGAAGCTGTGATTGAATCTTTTGGTTATACTTCAAAAATAATGGTTCATCCAGATGAAGCCTCTCTCCAATTATATGTTAATGATGTATTTCTTGCAAGGATCGTAGAAGGTTGTAATTCTATAAGTATCATAATACTATTCACTTCATTTATACTTTCCTTTTTTGCCAAGTTTAAAATGACTATTCTGTACATTTTTACTGGTGCAGTGCTTATTTATATCGCGAACATTTTAAGAATCGTTATCTTGGCTATTGGTATTTACGAATACCCACAATACACATCGTTTTTGCACACAATAGTTTTCCCGCTTATAATTTACGGTACAGTATTTATATTATGGATTTTTTGGGTTCGGTTATTTTCTAAAAACACAGTAGATGAAAAAGCGATATAAAATTATTATGATCTCTTTTCTAGTTATACTACTAGCAATGATACGTTATTTTGAGAAAGACCTATTTTATGATCCTTTATTAAAGTTTTATGAGGCAGACTATCTACATGAAGCTTTTCCATATTTTGCGACAGGAAAGTTGTTTTTTAATGTACTATTAAGATATTTACTTAATTCAGTCATTTCATTAGGGCTTCTGTACGTTGCCTTTTTCGATAAAAACATATTAGAATTTTCTGTGTATTTATTTTCGATCTTCTTTGTGATCTGCTTCACTATTTTTGTTTTCTTGATTTTTGAAATCGAAAGCCAAAACTTTTTGGCACTTTTCTATGTTCGACGTTTTTTAATCCACCCAATTTTGGTGCTTATTCTGATGCCCGCATTTTATTACTATAGGCGTAAGAGTGCCCATGAATTTAAAAGTTAATCCTATAATACTGAAATTGAATTAAGATAGTTTGTTTTATGTTTGCTGAATAAATAAGTGATAAATCCTGATGTAGAATCGGTTATATCTATTTTAACAATTATTGTTTATATTTGCTTGTAATGAAAAATGGAATTCAAAAATCATCTTCTTTGATTCTAGCACTTTTAGTGCTTGTGTCCACTTTTTCGTTTACTATAGACAAACATTTTTGTGGTGATTTTTTAGTAGATCAAGCTGTTTTTTCTAAAGCTAAAGATTGTGGGATGTCCTCTCATAATATGGATTCCATGATGGTTTCAGATATGCTTTCTGATTCCTGTTGTACCAATACTCAACTGGCGATAGAAGGACAGGATGAATTAAAAATATCCTTCGACAATTTAAATTTCGATCAGCAAGTTTTTGTAGCTGCCTTCACCTTTTCTATTATTGAACTTTTTGAAGGAACTCCAGAGCTTGTAATTCCGTTTAAAGATTATTCTCCACCCATACTGGTCACAGATATACATCTGTTAGATCAGGTATTCCTTATCTGATTTTAAATATTTTTCTCAAAAACTCCAAACTTTGGATGTTTTGAGCTTTGTTGTGCTAATAATTTTAATAGGCTTAACCCTTTGAAATTAATTCCTGCACTCTTTAAAACTTAGTTCTAGAAAATTATTTAAATACGATTCATGTTTAACAAATTCATTAAATATTTCCTCTATAATAGATTGGTGACAGTACTTTTGATGCTGTTTTTAGTTGGTTGGGGATTGGTAACTGCACCTTTCGATTGGGATACAGGTTTTTTACCTAAAGATTCTGTCCCGGTAGATGCTATCCCGGATATTGGCGAAAATCAGCAAATAGTTTTTACCAATTGGCCCGGTCGCTCTCCACAAGATATAGAAGATCAGATCACTTACCCTATGACTACAACTTTACTTGGAATTTCCGGAGTAAAGTCTATAAGGAGCACTTCCATGTTTGGTTTTTCTATAGTGTATGTCATTTTTGAAGAGGATGTAGAATTTTACTGGTCTAGAACCAGAGTACTTGAGAAATTAAATTCCTTACCATCAGAGCTTCTGCCGGATGGAGTTCAACCAACGCTAGGTCCGGATGCTACTGGATTAGGGCAAGTGTACTGGTATACATTAGAAGGTCGCGACCCAGAGGGGAATGTTATCGGAGGATGGGATCTTAATGAATTAAGATCTATTCAGGATTATTATGTGAAGCTTGGATTAAGCGGGACTTCTGGTGTTTCTGAAGTAGCCTCGGTAGGTGGTTTTGTACAGGAGTACCAAATAGATGTAAACCCAGATGCCTTAAAAGCATATAACATTGGAATAGACCAGGTTATGATGGCCGTAAAAAATTCCAATAGGGATATCGGCGCCAAAACTTTGGAGATAAACAAGGTGGAATATCTGGTTCGCGGACTAGGATATATTAAATCTGTTGAAGATATTGAGAATTCAGTAGTTACAGCAGTAGATAATAAGCCTGTTCTAATTAAGGATCTTGGCGTTGTGCATTTAGGCCCGGCAGAACGTCGTGGAATCCTTGATAAAGGAGGAGCAGAAGTTGTTGGAGGTGTAGTTGTGGCTAGATATGGTTCTAACCCGCTTCAGGTTATTAAAAACACCAAGGAAAAGATCAAGGAAATCTCTGCAGGATTACCTCAAAAAACCCTTAAAGATGGAACTATAAGTAAACTTACCATAGTTCCCTTTTACGATAGAACACAACTTATAAACGAAACTGTAGGAACCCTAGAAAAGGCTCTTTCTCATGAAATTTTAATAAGCATTATCGTAATTATAGTATTGGTGCTCAATTTAAGAGCCTCAATTCTTATTTCCAGCTTATTGCCGGTGGCGGTGCTGGTCACCTTTATAGCAATGCGATATTTTGGTGTGGATGCTAACGTGGTGGCCTTGTCTGGAATTGCTATCGCTATTGGGGTCATGGTAGATGTCGGGATCGTATTTGTAGAAAATATTATCCGGCATCTGGAAATGAAAAAAAATGCTGGCGCAAAAGATGACAAGCTCTTAGGGCTTATCTATAATGCCACACTGGAAGTAGGTCCTGCCGTAACTACAGCATTGGCAACAACAATAGTAAGTTTCTTGCCGGTCTTTTTTATGGAGCATGCGGAAGGAAAACTCTTCAGACCATTGGCATTCACTAAAACCTTTGCCCTAGGCGCAGCCTTTTTTATTGGAATGTTGATCTTGCCCATGCTTTCTTATTACGCTTTTAATATGCGGGTTCAGAAAGAACGAGCAACAAGAATTTGGAATATAGTACTTATTGTGAGTGGTTTATTTTTAGCCATTTATTTTAGTTTTTGGCTGCCTTTAGCACTGGTTTTAATAGGCCTAATAAAATTATTGGAACACAAGAATCCAGAATTCTTAGGTAAACATTCCACTATTATTACAATAATTATTATTCTGGGTGTAACCTTATTTTTTCTTACAGAAGAATGGATCCCGCTTGGTCACCAAAGTTCCCTGTTTTCTAATTACATATTTGTAATAGTACTATTAGCATTCACGTTATTGATCCTTATGGGGATCGTGAAATTTTACAAGTCGATCTTAAGTTGGTGTTTAGTGAATAAAGGGAAATTTTTATTGCTTCCATTAATAACCATATTCTTTGGAGTATTAATTTGGTTAGGTTTTCCAAAGATCTTTGGTCCTGTAGCCGACGGATTCAATAAAATAGGATGGAATATTCGCTCTACTTCTGGATGGAGTGGGATGGCACATACCTTCCCTGGTGTTGGAAAAGAATTTATGCCTTCGCTAAACGAAGGAAGTTTTCTCCTCATGCCAACTTCAATGCCTCATGCAGGGATAGAAGCATCTAAAAAGACCTTACAACAATTGGATATCGCAATTACAGATATCCCGGAAGTAGAGGTTGCGGTAGGAAAATTAGGAAGGATAGAAAGCGCTTTAGATCCTGCGCCTATTTCAATGTATGAGAATATCATTAATTATAAATCTGAATATATTTTAAATGAAGATGGAAATCCTGTATCCTTTAAAGTAGACAACGATAGAAGATATATTCTTAAATCTGGCGATTCGTTGACTAATGAACAAGCCTTAGAAAGAAGGGTTTCCAAAGAGAATTTAATTGAAGACGAAGATGGAGACTATTTTAGAAATTGGAGATCTCATATTAAGAACCCAGATGATATTTGGAATGAGATCGTAAGCCGAACTAATATTCCGGGAGTTACCTCAGCACCAAAACTTCAACCTATCGAGACTCGTTTGGTGATGTTACAAACAGGAATGCGGGCTCCAATGGGAATAAAAGTATATGGGCCAGATCTTCAAACAATACAGGAATTCGGGATAGAATTAGAGGAACTTTTAAAACAGGTTCCATCTGTTAAATCTGAAGCTGTTTTTGCAGATAGAACTGTTGGGAAACCATATTTGGAAATAGATATAGACCGAAATGCCATTGCGAGATATGGGTTGAGTATTGAAGATGTTCAGCAGACATTAGAAACCTCAATTGGTGGAATGGCGATAACAACTACAGTAGAAGGTAGAGAGCGGTATCCTGTAAGAGTTAGATATCCTAGAGAATTAAGGGACGATCCGGAGAGCATTAAAAAGATCTTAGTTCCTACAAAAAATGGGGCTCAAATTCCCTTGGGCGAATTGGCGGAACTTAAATATACCAGAGGTCCACAGATGATTAAAAGCGAGGATACCTTTTTAGTTGGATATGTACTATTTGATAAACGAGATGGAAACGCTGAGGTTAATGTGGTAGACGATGCTAAGAAATTCATTCAGGATAAAATTGACGCTGGAGATTTAGTAGTACCGGCCGGCATCAGCTATAAGTTTTCTGGGAATTATGAAAATCAGGTTAGAGCTGTAAAACGTTTAGCGATTGTGATCCCAATTAGTTTGGTGATTATCTTTTTGCTTCTGTATTTTCAGTTCAAGACTATCATTGCATCGGCAATTCATTTTTCAGGGGTATTTGTAGCTTTTGCGGGAGGTTTTATAATGATCTGGTTGTATGGGCAAGGCTGGTTCATGGACTTCTCGGTTTCCGGAATGAATATGAGAGACCTCTTCCAAATGCATAATATCAACTTAAGTGTTGCCGTATGGGTAGGATTTATTGCATTATTCGGTATCGCTACAGATGATGGAGTACTTATGGGAACGTACATCCATCAAGTTTTTGAAAGAAGAAAGCCCAAAACGGTAACAGAAGTAAGGGATGCAGTAATGGAAGCCGGGCTAAAAAGAGTACGTCCAGCCATGATGACCACAGCGGTAACAATAATTGCATTATTTCCAGTGCTAACCTCTACAGGAAAAGGATCCGATATTATGGTGCCAATGGCGATCCCAATTGTTGGAGGAATGATCATACAGATCATGACCATTTTTGTGGTGCCTGTTTTACAAGCCTATTGGAGAGAATCTGTAGTTAAAAAGGATCCGCCAGGAGAAGTATTAATTGAAGCTAAAGAAATTTAGAAGATGAAAAATATAAAAATATATACCCTCTTCCTGTCGGCATTCATGCTATTGGGAATTCAAGAACTGAAAGCTCAAGAAACTCTGGAAGAGTATTTAGAGATCGCGATTAAAAATAATCCAAAGTTACAATCTGAGTATGCGCAGTTTGAAGCAGCCATGAGGAAATCTCCTCAAGTTTCCAGTTTGCCAGACCCCACTTTAACCATGAGCGGATTGGGAAGAATGGTGGAAACCAGAGTGGGTGCCCAAGAAGCTCGATTCAATTTAATGCAGATGTTTCCTTGGTTTGGAACTTTAAAAGCGCGTGAAAGTGCAGCTAATTTAAAGGCTGAAGCTAAATTCCAATCCTATTTAAATTCTCAGAATCAGTTGATATTTGAAGTGAAATCGATCTATGCCGAGTTATATGCACTCTCTGAAGTGATCGAGATCAAGGAGAAGAATTTAAGCATTCTTGGATCTTACAGAGAATTGGCTCTAAGCCGATTTAAAAGTGGAGCTGGAGCCATGGTAAATGTGGTGAAGGTAGATATAGACAAAGACGGAGCCTTTACAGAGATAGAATTACTGAAAGATCAGCTTAGACCATTGCGAGTAAAGTTCAATTTAATGTTGAATAGGGAAGCAACTTCAGCAGTAATTATAAAAGACACTTTAATTATTCCGAATAATCCTGAGTTCGATAATTATGAAGAAGTGCTTAATAAGCATCCTATGTTAATGGGTTTAGAAAAGCAGAAGGAATCTTATCTGGCTCAGGAGATCGTAGCAGAAAAGGAAGGCTTGCCAAATATTGGATTAGGAGTAGATTATTCTATAATTTCTAAAAGAGCAGACGCCAATCCTGAAGGAAATGGGATGGATGCTTTTATGCCTATGGTTTCGGTGAGTTTACCAATATTCAGAAAGAAGTATAAAGCAGCAAAAGAAGAAGCAAAATTCATGTCGGTTAGTGTAGAAAATGAAATGCAGCAAGTTAAAAATGAGTTGCACTCTACATTGGAAATGACCCTGTATGAATTTAGGAAGTCTGAAAAACTTGTAGAACTTTATAACAAGCAACTACAAAGTTCTACGCAAGCTAACAAACTATATATTTCGGCTTTTAGTAATGCTACCGGGAATTTTGAAGAGGTGCTAAGAATGAATCAGGATATTTTATTGTTGCAAACCCAGAAAATAGAAGCTTTAAAAGACGGGTTTATTGCAAAAGCAAAGCTAGATTATTTGATGATAAAAAATTATAAATAAGAACATAAACTGAAAAAGGACGTCATTCTGAACTTGTTTCAGAATCTCTTAGAATATAAATTCATAGGGAATCGAGACCCTGAAATAATCGCGAAAGCTTTCGGGACAAGGGGACGAAAGTGCTTTTAAGACTTCAAACAGATAATCATTAAAAAACATCCATAAAAAGTAAAATCATGGAAAATAAAAAGATAATATTAATCGTGCTGGCGACGCTAATAATAGGAGCAGGTTTGGGTTGGTTAATTAAACCAACCGAAGATAAAACAAACGAAATTTCAGAAAATCATAGCTTGGAATCATTAGATCATCAGGAGATCTGGACTTGTTCTATGCATCCTCAAATTAGACAATCTGAACCCGGAGCCTGTCCTATTTGTGGGATGGAACTAATTCCGCTGAAAAAAGAAGATTTAGGAGCAGATCCAGATAGCTATCAAATGAGTGAAAATGCCATGAAGTTGGCAAATATTACTTCAGAAATAGTGGGCATGGGAAATGCTTCCAAAGAATTAAGGTTAAATGGAAAGATCCAAGTAGATGAACGAAATGCGTATTCTCAATCTACCCATATCCCTGGAAGAGTAGAATCTTTATCTATCAATTTTACAGGCGAGAAAGTAAGCCGAGGCCAAACTTTGGCAATGGTGTATTCTCCAGAGTTGGTTACTGCTCAAGAAGAATTGTTACAGGCAGCAAGTATAAAAGAAAGTCAGCCAGAATTATTTGAAGCGGCAAAGGAGAAACTAAAGAATTGGAAAATAGGGAATACCCAAATAGATCGAATTTTAGCTAATGGGAAAGCAATTCAACGATTTCCTATTGGAGCAGATGTAAATGGAATTGTGACTGAAAAAATGGTGGAATTGGGAGATTATGTGGAGCGAGGCATGCCAATTTATGAGATTTCCGACCTTTCTAAGGTTTGGGTACTTTTCGATCTTTATGAAAGTGAACTGGCCTGGGTAAAAGAAGGCAGCAAAATTAGTTACACCGTAAATTCTTTGCCAGGAGAAACCTTTGAAGGAACTATTAGTTTTATAGACCCAATTATTAATTCTCAAACCAGAGTAGCTTCAGCAAGAGTTGAGGTGAATAATAAAGATGGAAGATTAAAGCCAGAAATGTTCGTATCTGGAATTATAAAAAATGATAACACCGATAATGACACTCAGGAGCTGGTAATTCCAAAATCGGCAGTGCTATGGACGGGGAAACGCTCTGTAGTTTATATAAAAGAAACTGTTGATGGAAGATCTAGTTTTAAGTTAAGAGAGATCGTTCTAGGTCCAGGATTGGGAGATTCTTATGTGGTAGAGGAAGGATTGAATTCTGGAGAAGAAATAGTTACCAATGGAACTTTTACGGTAGATGCTGCTGTTCAACTTTCTGGAAGACCTAGTATGATGAGTCCTAGAGAGAAAGAAACTCAGAAAACTAACAAGTTTATATCTGTAACTCTTTCAGAAAAGGAAAAGCAGCAGTTTGAGCCCATACTTTCCGACTACTTAGAATTTAAAGATGCACTTGTGGCCGATGATTTTTCTTCAGCTAAAAAGCTAGTGATAATATTGGACAAACGTGTTAAAATGCTTAAAACATCCGAGCTTAAAGAAGAGTCGGCGAAGATCTGGGGAACTTTTCAGAAGGAATTGATAAAATCTACCCAATCGATGATTTCATCGAATGATTTACAAGAGATGAGAAATAATTTCGATGAGCTTTCTGAAACCACTATTGGAATGGTAAATAGTTTTAAGCTTACTAGTAAGGAATTGTTTGTATTGCATTGTCCAATGGCTAATAGTAACAAAGGAGCTTTTTGGCTTAGTGAATCTTCCGATGTTAAAAATCCTTACTATGGAAGTGCAATGCTAACCTGCGGGGAAGTGAAATCTACTTTAAAATGAAAAAGTGTTGTCAAGTAGAAGATAAGAAAACAAAATCGGAATTTAAAAAATGGAGTGCCAGATTGATTTATGGAATAGTTTCATTCACCTTAATATTCTTAGCTCTAAATCAAGTATTAAACTTTTAGAGATAAGATAAAATCTCTTTTTTTAAGTTGTAAAAAATAATAAGAATAGGATAAGTTTTTAAATAATTACTAAGCTCATGATCAAGGAATATTATATAAAGAACATGGTTTGTGACCGATGCATTAAAGTGATCAGGAATGAGCTACTCGCTGAGGAAGTAGTTGTTTTGGAAGTCATTTTAGGTAAAGTTATTATAGATACGGACAATGAGGAGTTAACAAAATTAAAATTGAATAAGGTTTTAACTGAAAATGGTTTCCTTCTAATTAGCAGCCCAGAAAATATAATTACAGAAGAAGTTAAAATTGAATTGATCAAACTGTTAAATAAATTCCCACTTAAGCTTGAAGGAAATCTATCGGATCTACTTTCTGCTAAACTGAATTCTGATTATTCTAAAATAAGCAAGATTTTTTCGGCTACAGAAAAAGTTACTATAGAGAAATATTTTATAAAACTGAAGATCGAAAAGGTGAAAGAACTAATACAGTCTAAAGAATTTAATTTCACAGAAATAAGTCAGTTGTTAGATTATGCTAATATGAATTATTTATCCCGCCAGTTTAAGAATGAAACAGGAATGAGTTTGACGGAATACAAGGGTTTGAATGAAAATTTTAGGAATTCTTTAGACCAAATAGTATAAATACAATCCAATATTTTAACAATATAATAAGCTTTAATCCAATACTTTAGTTCGACAACCAAAAACTAATCAATATGAATCCAGAAGCCAAAAGTCAACATAAAATGCAAGGAAATAATTATTCCAAGTTTTTCTTAATGCTTGGTTTATCCTTTGTGGCGATGTATATCACCATGTATTTAAACACCTATCAAATTGACCATGTCTATTTTAGTTTAACTCGATTTTATATGAGCTGTTTAGGGATCTCTGCAATGGCAGTGATCATGCTATCTCTTATGTTGAACATGTATAAAAATAAGAAGAAGAATATCGCTATTTATATAGGAAGTTTGATGCTATTTTTAGGTGCATTAGGGTTAGTAAGGGCTCAAAGTCCAATAATTGGAGATGTGTTGTGGATGAAAGCGATGATCCCTCATCATTCTATTGCAATTCTTACCAGTGAAAGAGCAGATATAAAAGATCCTGAGGTGAAGAAATTAGCTGATGACATAATTAAAGCACAGAAAAAGGAGATACTAGAGATGAAAAGAATGATCGAAAGATTGGAGAATGAGGGTAAATAAGGAGAAGATCAGGGATGGAATATTTTCTTTCTAAAAACTTATCTTTAATAAGGAGTTAGGATAACAGATTTGGAATCAGTGTCGGACTTTCAATGAGATTTTAATCAAAGTACAAACAATTAAAAAACTTCAATATGAATTATTATTTTAATAAAACAGTAGAGGGGAATTTTGAAAACGTTATAGATAAAGTTTCCAAAGAATTAGAAAAGGAAGGCTTCGGAGTATTAACGGATATCGATCTTAAGGCAACTTTTAAAAAGAAGCTGGATATAGACTTCAAGAATTACAGAATTTTGGGAGCCTGCAATGCGCCTTATGCACATAAAGCTTTAACGGCAGAAGATAAAGTAGGAACTATGTTACCATGTAATGTAATTGTGCAGCAACTTAAAGACAATTCTGTAGAGATTGCCGCAGTGAATCCATTAGCTTCTATGCAAGCCATCGATAATTCAGAATTAAAAGAGATCGCAGAAGAAATTACTGAAAAATTAAAAAAGGTTATCAATAATATTTAAAATAGGTTTATTAAGAATTTTTGTAATACAATAACTGCCTTTTTGGATAGGGAGCATTTTGAATTAGTGAAACTAAAGCCACAAAAAATCCGTACTTTGGTGGCGGAAAAATTCTTAATTGTATGAGTATTAAAAAACTGATTAATTAAGATTTAATAAAGTCTGATAACACTAAATTTTAACTTGATGAAAATTTTAAAAATTCTTGCAATTGTTGCTTTAATAGCACTAATCGTAATTCAATTTTTCCCTAAAAATTATAATCAGTCTGAAACAATTCCAGCGTCAGATTTTATCGCAAGCTACAATCCGCCTAAAGAAGTGGAAGCTATATTACGCGCTTCTTGTTATGATTGCCATAGCAACAATACAGAGTATCCATGGTATAATAGGGTTCAACCTGTGAATTGGTACTTAGCAGATCATGTAGATGAGGGTAAAAGTGAACTCAATTTCAGTGAATTTGGGGAATATTCTCAGAAGAGAAAAGATCATAAATTAGAGGAACTTATAAAAGAGGTTAAAAATGACAAGATGCCTTTAGATGAATATACTTGGTTACATCAAGAGGCTAAGTTAACAGATGATGATAAGAAAGTGCTTATGGATTGGGTTGCAACAATACAGACCGAATAAGAGCCATTGTTCCAAAGAAAACGGAAGATTTGAGAGTATTCGGCATAGAGATTGGAGATGTTCGACTTTCTATGGATGACGCAACCTATAGATTATGAAAATATAGACGGTTTTAATAACTAATTTTGCGTGTATTTTCTTTACTGGGATTAATAAGTGTACAAGTTGGATTTACCATTTGGTAGACCTAGTCTCCTAGTATTAGAAAATTTTTTAATAAGAATAATTAGAAAAAAGAAATAATGAAAAAACAACTTAGAAACGGATTAATGATTGCTGCTTTAGTAGCGAGTTTTGGATTTTATTCATGTGGAGAAAACAAGGATAAGAAAGATGAAAGCCATACTGTAATGGATGAAGAAATGAATGCTGAAGAACAAACAGGTTCTGTAGATAAAATGGATGTAGAAGATGTTATAAATGTGCAGTTCAAGGAAACTATTACTCAAACAACTTTCGAGCATTATATCGGAATTAAATCGGCATTAGTAGCATCAGAGAATACAGAGGCTCAGGAGCATGCTAAATTGTTATTGGAAAGTTTAAAAGAAGCTAAGGCTGAGCAAACTTTATTGGATGCCACTAATCAATTAGTAGAAGCAACAGATATCAATAAGCAAAGGGAAGCTTTCTCTAAGATAACAAAAGAGATGGAAACTGTTTTAACAGGTGCTTTATCTTCTGGAGAGATCTATAAGCAATACTGTCCTATGGCTTTCGAAGGAAAAGGGGATTACTGGTATTCTACTTCTTCAGAAATAAGAAACCCGTATTTTGGTGATAAAATGCTTAAATGTGGTAGAGTAGAGGAAGTAATAAATTAAATAAAAGTCTAGTAAAATTAAAGCCTGTCTCTTCATCTTATTTTAACCTTTTAGATGTAGTAGATAGGCTTTAATTTTCAATATTTATATCATTTGGCTAATAAGGAACTTCATATAAAAAATATGGTTTGCGATCGTTGTATTCTCTCGGTGCGGGAGATTCTACAACGTAATAATATTGAATTTCTAAATATATCCTTGGGAACTATTGAACTTCCAAATTCTATCGATCTCCATCAAATGGAAGAACTTCAGAAGGAATTTAAGAAAGTTGGTTTCGAAATACTATCAGAAAAAAATGAACGTATTGTTAAGCAAATTAAAGCGATCATTTTAAACGAAATCTTTCAAAAAGATTCTGATACTCATCAGAATTTATCTGTGATCTTAACAGAAAATCTACATTTTGATTATAGCCACCTAAGCTCTATATTTTCTAAGACTGAGGGGAAAAGTATTCAGAAATATCAAAATGAACTTAAAGTAGAGCGAATTAAAGAATTGCTGGAATACGATGAGCTAAGTATTTCTGAGATCGCACATAATTTAGGTTTTGGCAGCGCAGCTTATCTTTCTACTCAATTTAAAAATAGTACAGGAATAACTCCTTCTCAATACAAAAGATCCCAGCAAGGTAGAAACACTTTAGATGCCTTTTAAATTCCCATATTTTCATAAATCCTTACCATAATTTTAAAAGTATTTAATATATCTATTAAGTAACTTTGGGTATAAACCACAAAACCTAATGTTATGAGAAATGAAAAAATGGTACACGCTTTAGGTAATTGTATAAACCACTGCAATTATTGCGCAGATGCCTGTTTAGATGAGGAAAATGTGAAGATGATGCGTACTTGCATCCGAACAGACAAAGTTTGTGCAGAAGTATGCAGTACATTAAATCAATTACTTGCAACTGGCTATAAAGATGTAGATGATCTTATTAGATATTGTATAAAGGTTTGTAATGCCTGTGCAGAAGAGTGCGAAAAACACGATCACGCACATTGCCAAGATTGTGCTAAAGCCTGTAGAAATTGTGCAGCTGTTTGCGAGGCGCATTTAGCATAACACTAAAAAATAGTATTAAAAGCCCAGAATATTCTGGGCTTTTCTGAATTCAAAAGAAATGAAACATACCTATACAATTTCCGGAATGACCTGTAATGGTTGTAGAACTCATGTAGAAAACACTTTAAAAGAAGTAAAAGGTGTTACCAATGCCCAGGTGAATCTGGAAAAAGCCGAAGCGGAAATAGAAATGCAGAATCATATTTCGTTGGAAACTTTTCAAGAAGCGTTGAAGAGCGGAGGCGGGAATTATGAGATATATGAAACCGGTAAAAGCATGAAGCATACATACGATGTAACAGGGATGACCTGTAATGGTTGTAGAACTCATGTAGAAAACACTTTAAAAGAAGTAAAAGGTGTTACCAATGCCCAGGTGAATCTGGAAAAAGCGGAAGCAGTAATAGAAATGGATTCTCATATTAAATTGAGTGAGTTTCAAAAAGCTCTAAAAGAAGATGGAGGAAGCTATCAGATCTATAAACATGGTGAAGCGCCTTCAGGAAAAAATGAGGAATCTGTAGCAGAAACCGATAAAGGAAAAGAAGGAACTGGAACTTTTTATTGCCCTATGCATTGTGAGGGAGATAAAACTTATACTAAACCAGGTGATTGTCCCGTATGTGGGATGGATCTCGTGGAAGAAATGAGTTTAAAAGCATCTGCTACAAATTATACCTGCCCGATGCATCCGGAAGTTATTAAAGATGAGCCTGGAGATTGTCCTATTTGTGGGATGGATTTGGTGCCAATGAAATCAGATGTTTCCGCAGAAAATAAGACCTATTTAAATCTGCTTAAAAAATTCAAGATCGCAGTCTTATTTACACTCCCAATATTTCTGATTGCGATGTCTGAAATGATCCCTGGAAATCCACTTTACGATTTGTTAGATATGAAGTTTTGGAACTGGATCCAATTAGGCCTTTCCATTCCTGTAGTCTTTTATGCAACCTGGATGTTTTTTGAACGCGCTTACAGATCTATAATTACCTGGAATCTTAACATGTTCACTTTAATTGGAATTGGAGCAGGAGTCGCTTGGGTTTTTAGTGTAGTAGGCTTGTTATTTCCAGACCTTTTTCCAGATCAATTTAAGACTGAAATGGGGACAGTTCATGTGTATTTTGAAGCTGCAACTGTTATTTTAACTTTAGTGCTGCTTGGGCAGTTATTAGAAGCAAGAGCGCATAGCAAGACCAATAGTGCCATTAAAGAGCTTTTAAAGTTAGCTCCTAATAAGGCTTTCAGAATTATTGATGGATTAGAAGAGGAAATTCCAACCGATAAAATTGTAGTTGGAGATTTACTAAGGGTAAAACCGGGAGATAAAATTCCGGTAGATGGTATTATTAAAAAAGGCCAAAGTAGTCTGGATGAATCTATGATCACTGGAGAACCAATACCAGTAGATAAAGAGGAAGGCGATAAAGTGAGTTCTGGAACCATAAATGGCAACCAGAGTTTTACAATGAAAGCAGAAAAAGTTGGTAATGAAACCTTATTAGCACAGATTATTAAAATGGTAAATGAGGCTAGCCGTTCTCAAGCTCCAATTCAAAAATTAGCCGATAAGATCTCTGGCTATTTTGTGCCTATTGTAGTACTAATCTCTGTGATAACCTTTGTTGTTTGGGCAATATATGGGCCTGAACCTGCTTATGCCTATGCAATGATAAATGCAATTGCAGTATTGATAATCGCTTGTCCTTGTGCTTTAGGATTAGCTACGCCAATGTCTGTAATGGTAGGAGTTGGAAAAGGAGCCCAAAATGGGGTGCTTATTAAAAATGCACAGGCTTTGGAGCAAATGATCAAAATTGATGTGCTTATAATTGATAAAACAGGAACGATCACAGAAGGGAAACCCTCTGTGGAAAAAGTTGTAGCCTTAACTTCTACTTATTCTGAAGATGAGGTGTTGCACTATATAAGTTCTGTAAATGCAATGAGTGAACATCCACTTGCTCAAGCCACAGTGAAATACGCTAAAGAGAAACATGTGACTTTAGCGGAAACCTCAAATTTCAATTCGGTTACAGGAAAAGGAGTTACTGGGGAAATAGAAGGAAAACGAGTAGCGATAGGAAATGAAAAATTGATGGATGCTGAAAATGCAGAGATCACTTCAGAATTTAAAAGTCAGGTTGAAAGTGAGCAAGAGCAAGGCAAAACAGTTTCTTATGTTGCTGTGAGCAATAAAATTGTTGGTTATATTACCATTACAGATCCTATAAAGAAAACAAGTGCCCAAGCAATTAAGGAATTAATGGATGATGGGATTGAAGTTGTTATGCTTACAGGTGATAATGAAAAAACTGCAAAATCTGTAGCAGATCAACTTCATTTATCTGGTTTCAAAGCAGGAATGTTGCCCGAAGATAAATTGAATGAAGTAAAACGTCTGCAGGCTGAAGGGAAATTAGTTGCCATGGCAGGAGATGGTATCAACGATGCTCCGGCATTGGCTCAATCTAACGTGGGAATTGCAATGGGAACTGGAACAGATGTGGCTATAGAAAGCGCAAAGATCACCTTGGTAAAAGGTGATCTACACGGGGTTGTTAAGGCTAAAAATCTTAGTGATAAGGTAATGAGAAATATTAAACAGAATTTGTTCTTTGCCCTCATCTATAACACCATTGGAGTTCCAATAGCTGCAGGAGTGCTATATCCTATATTTGGCTTATTGTTATCTCCTATGATCGCTGCTTTAGCAATGAGTTTTAGTTCAGTTTCTGTAATAGCAAATGCATTAAGATTGAAGTCTGCCAAGATCTAATTCTTGTGAAGCTCTTTTCTCATTTGGGTTTTGGCAGAAGCTCTGTGCATTTTTTTCTTTGTATCAGCTTGATGGCGTCTTCTTTTAGACATTTCTTTTCTTGAAGAAGACTTCCATTCATTAAATTGCTCTGCATCAAGGATCTTTTTCATTTTATCCTGCATTGCAATTTGTTGGTCTAATTTAGAATTCATCATTTTAAAACGATCTGCTTTAGTAGAATCCATAGCTTTTGTACCAGCCTCTTTTTTGTTCTCCATCATCGCTTTTCTTTCATTCATATTCGCAACAAATAATTGTTTCACTTGTTCTTGCTGAGATTTGTTCAGATCTAATTGAAGTGCCATTTTTTTAGACTTTAACGTTGCCATTTCTTCTGAAGTCATCTCAGAGTGATGGGACATTTTTTCTCTATGTTCCCTTTGCTGAGAAAATGCAGTTACAGACATTAAAAAGCAGATAATGATTATTGTATTTTTCATAATGTTTTTATTTTGTGTTCATTAGTTTAGACTGGAAAACCTGAGATTAGTTTAATTCTCTTTATCTATTATCAACTAAAAAGGTCATTTTTTCTTATAGAGAGATTTAGCGAGATTATTCAAACAAAAAAAACCGGCAAGCTGCCGGTTTTTTTTGTTTGAAAGAAAGAGTGATTATCTAACTGGATTATCATCATCCATATCATCTTTTTCCTTGGTCTTAATGGTTTTCATCTTCATCTTCATTTTTCCTTCTTTCATTTTCCCCTCTTTCATCTTGCTTTTTTCGTCATGCATTTTCATTTTCTCTTCGTGCATTTTCATTTGTTCTGTATGCATGGTATTCCATTGCACATATTGAGAATCATCTAAAACATCCATCATAGACTCGTTAAAATCTTCATTTATCTCCATCATGCCTGCGTGCATTTCAGACCTTTCTTTAGCCATGTTTTCAGCATCTTCACTTGCCATGATCTTTTTATGGTCTTTATTTAGCTCCATTAAACTTTCTTTTCTTTTAAGTTGAGCTTTTTTCACTGCTTCTTTTTGTTCAGCATTCAATCCTAACTTCATTCCCATTTTATCAGAAAATTCAGCTGGATCTTGATCTCCCATCATTTTCATATGCATCTTATGATCTTCTCCCTTATGTTTCATTTCTTGTTTTTCTACCTGTGCGAAAGTGGTAAGAGAGAATATGAACATTATTAACATTAAACTTATTCTATTTTTCATAATTGGTTTTTTAATTTATAATTATTTAAAAATAAGCAACTTGTATTTATTCCAAACGTATTTAACAAAAAATAACCTATGGAAGTTAAAACCATAGGTTATTAAAAATGTAGCTTAGAAAAAGCTGTTTTTTAATTTATAGGATTAAGGATTAGATCTATTCTTTTAAGAGCATCTTGTAAATGATATCTCGTTAATTTATCGTTAGATCTATTCATAGAATTTCTAATATTGCTCTGAAGCGTAACAAGTTCGCCTCTTACAATTGGTCTAATGTCACTATTTGCAACATCTACATTACTTCTGGAAACCCAACTTCTAAAACGAGCAGGAATAGGGTCTTGCTCCTTTGTCATTAAATATTCCATACGTTGTAGGTAAGATCTTTGTAAATTTCTTCTATAAAGATCTATCGAATTCCCTCTATTTAATTCACTCCAGATACCAGTTCTAAGATCTGTCATCATATTTAATAAGGAATATGCTGTCTTACCATTAATTTCAGAATTTTCCATTAGTCTCGCCATTCTTCCGAAGTCTAACAAATTATTCATACTTCTTTCCTGGAACTCACGAACTCTTTCTAAATTCCCGTCAAATTCAACTTTGTTGAAAATGTTTTGATCTATCAACCATTCTGGGGTTTCAAATAATTCCTTCTGAAGAAAAGCCATGGCTTCTTTCTGCTTTGCAGTAGGAACATGTGTGTAAACGGCACCTTCTTGATCATAGGTCTTGTAATTTTGATAAACTCCACCAATATTGGCAGTTACATGTCCCATATAGCGATTGTATTGGCTAAGAACCTGCCCGTAAAGATCATCAAGATCTTCATAATCTTTACCATCTTCAGCAGTCCATTCTATTAGATTTGGAACAATACGTTTTAAATTTGCAATTCCATACTGGCTAGCAAGTACTGCATCATCTCCAAGATCTTCAGTTTGAGAACTAGGATCTATCACGCCACTTTGCTGACTTCCAAAACGGTACATTGGGTCATTCTGATGTTTTAAGATCCAAGAATCTAAAGTTTGTTTTTCATCTTTTGCAGATTTATCTAATAATGGTTTGTAACCCCAAGCAATTGCATATTTGTCATAAACCCCAATTTCTGGCATTAAAGCTACATCTCCATCACCTGGTTGTGCGATGTAATTAAAACGTGCATAATCCATAATAGAAGGTGCAGTTCCAAACTTCTTAGTGAATTCTGGATCTCTTAAATCTTCTACTGAATAAGCAACACTACTTCCCATGTTATGTGGCAATCCTAAAGTATGTCCAACTTCGTGAGACGATACAAAACGAATTAACCTACCCATTACTTCATCTTTAAATTGTACACTACGCGCATCTTCATTAATAGCTGCTGTTTGTACAAAGAACCAGTTTCTTAATAATGTCATTACATTATGATACCAGTTGATATCAGATTCTAATATCTCCCCAGATCTTGGATCACTTACGTGAGGTCCATTAGCATTAGGTATTGGAGAAGCTAAGTATCTAACCACAGAATATCTTGCATCTTCAGGGCTCCAATCTGGATCTTCCTCTTTAGTTGGTGCATCTTTAGCTATAATAGCATTTTTAAAGCCTGCTGCTTCAAAAGCTACTTGCCAATCCTCGATACCTTGCTTAATAAAAGGAACCCATTGTTTTGGAGTTGCTCTATCTATATAATAAACAATTTGTTTTTTTGGTTCTACCAGTTCTCCATTGTTGAATTTCTCAAGATCTTCGTCCTTTACTTCCAATCTCCATCTATCAAGATATCTAACCGTTTTACTTTTCTGATCACTTAAACCATAGTCAACTTGTCCTCTTGCAAACCAACCCACACGCTGATCGAAATATCTACGCTTCATTGGAACTTTTGGCAATAAGATCATAGAATTACTGAATTCTAATGAAATAGATCCAGTACTCTCATTGGAAGGAGGATTCGAAGCATTGTATGTTTTTACGTGACGCACTTCAATGTTCTCTGGAAAACTTTTAATAGTATCTACATAAGAACGTGCATCGTCTAATCTAGAAACTTTGTATTCTTTTCTATCTCTATCTGGTAAACCTAAAGCCATTACATCTTTAGAATAAAGATCTGTAACGTCTATCACATAATTTTGGCTTAAAGAATCCTTATGAAAAGCTTTAATAGGGAAAGCCTGTAAAATAGGTTCAAAGTTAGAATTAGTTACGGCCTCATGTACAGGTAAAGAATCTGCAGCAAAGATCTCGTGAGAAACAACTCTTAATAAGATCTGGTTATTCTTTTTTTCCCATTTATGAACTTGAGTATCTTGTTTGCCTCCACCAAAACCAATACCATTAGCGGTTTTAGCAATTCTGGTAACAGTAAGCATTTCACGATTTAGAAGACTGTCTGGGATTTCGTAGAAATAATTCTCATCTACTTTGTGTACTGTAAATAAACCTTTGTCAGATTTCGCATCTTTGGTGATCACCTTGTCGTAAGGTTTAACACCATTTTTGTCTTTAGAATCCGATTTTGCAGATGCTTGTGCCGGGGCCTTTTTTTCTTTTGGCTGAAAAACGGCACAACCGGATACAGAAATTGACAAGGCTATAAGTAATAGCTTGTGGGTGAACTGTTTGGTCATGTAAAACGTTTTAATTGAATAATTAGTTGAATATAAGACGAAGCTTTCTTTTAGTGAAATATAAAACGAAAAAAGGCTACCTCTTGGTAGCCTTTAGACTTAATTATTATTAAAAGGTTTAATGTATTCAGAAAGAAACTGAAAAATTAACATTTAAAACCATTTTTCTACTTCTTCTAGTTGCAGAGCAGGAATTGTTAATTTGTTCTTTTTTCTCAACCCATTTAATTTCTGATGCACTTGTGTTGCCTTATTTTCTTTAAGTTTTGTTACACTTAAAAACTCATTCATGACTACTTCTACCCAATCCTGCGGCACTCCAATTTTAATAAAATCTTCAGGTTTTGGAACTGTTGCTTTCTTCTCTGGTTTCATTTGAGGAAAGAAAAGTACTTCTTGAATAGATTGATTGTTGGTTAAAAACATGATCAATCTGTCCATTCCAATTCCCATTCCAGATGTTGGAGGCATTCCGTACTCTAAAGCTCGTAAAAAGTCGTAATCTATAACCCCGGTAGCTTCATCATCTCCTTTTTTAGCCAATTCCATTTGGTGCTCAAAACGTTCTCGTTGATCTATAGGGTCGTTTAATTCAGAATATGCATTCGCGATCTCTTTTCCGCAAACCATCAATTCAAAACGCTCTGTTAATTCTGGGTTATCTCTATGCTCTTTACATAATGGACTCATTTCTTTTGGGTAATCTGTAATGTAAGTTGGCTGTATGTAGTTACCCTCACATTTTTCACCGAAGATCTCATCTATAAGTTTTCCTTTACCCATAGTCTCATCTACATCTACTCCCATTCCTCTGGCTGCCTCGAAAAGTTCTTTTTCAGTTTTTCCAGTGATATCGAAACCTGTAAATTCAATAATAGAATCGGTCATGGTCACTCTTTTGTAGGGAGCTTTAAAGCTTACAGAGTGTTTACCGAAAGTTGCATCGGTAGTTCCATTAACTGCTATTGCGCAATGTTCCAAAAGTCGCTCACAAAATTCCATCATCCAATTGTAATCCTTATAAGCTACATAGATCTCCATTGCCGTAAACTCGGGATTATGCGTTCTGTCCATACCTTCATTTCTGAAGTTTTTTGAGAACTCATAAACTCCATCAAAACCTCCAACGATCAATCTTTTAAGATACAATTCATTGGCAATTCTCATATAAAGAGGCATATCTAATGCGTTATGATGCGTTTTAAAAGGCCTTGCGGCAGCTCCCCCTGGAATAGATTGAAGGATAGGAGTTTCAACCTCAAAATAACCAGCATCATTAAAGAAATTACGCATGGCATTAAAAAGTTTTGTTCTCTTTACAAAAACCTCTTTCACTTTTGGATTCACTACAAGATCTGCATAACGTTGTCTATAACGCAGTTCAGGATCATTAAATTCATCAAAAACGTGACCTTCCTTATCTGTTTTGGGAAGTGGTAAAGGCCGTAATGATTTACTAAGCAAAGAGAATTCCTTTACCATGATCGTTTTTTCACCAACCTGAGTGGTAAATAACTCTCCGTGGATTCCTATAAAATCACCTATATCTAGTAATTTTTTATAAACGTCGTTGTATTTACTTTTATCTTCATCAGGACAAATCTCATCTCTGTTAAAATATACCTGGATCTTTCCTTCTGAATCCTGTATCTCTGCAAAAGATGCCTTTCCTTGAATTCTTCTAGACATAAGTCGCCCTGCAACTATTACTTTCTTGCCTTCTTCAAACTTAGATTTGATCTTGGCGGTTGTATGATCTACCGGAAATAGATCTGCCGGATAAGGATTGATGCCTAATTTTCTAAGAGAAGCTAATTTTTCCCTTCTTACAATTTCTTGTTCAGATAGCTGCATGATGTCTTTTAATTTGTGTCTTATCTTCAGGGATAAGAAGTTGCAAATATAATGACATTCGTATAACTAGTCAATTTCAATTTAATAGGATTTAGAAAGAATAAATAGGATCATTTTTCCGCAATTATTAATTGGTATCTTTGTGGCCTTAAGAAAAATAAAGTAAGATCTATGAGTGTTTGGAGAGTGATTCTATCGGTATTGTTTCCCCCATTAGCAGTATATGACAAAGGATGTGGTTCAATTTTAATTGTGCTAATTCTAACATTGCTTGGTTGGATCCCGGGAGTAATAGCAGCGCTAATTATCTTAAATAACAGGAAATAATGAACAAATTGATAGAAGTTCAGGATCTTGGGTTAAAAGATTACAAAGAAACCTGGGAATATCAGGAGCAGTTATTCAAAGCTATTGTAGATCTAAAGATCAGGAATAGGAGAGAGGAACTTTCTTTAGAGACACCTAATTATTTGTTATTGGTGGAGCATCCGCATGTTTATACAATGGGGAAAAGTGGCGATCTAGAACATTTACTACTTAATGAAGCGCAGCTTAAGGAGAAGAATGCTAAATATTATAAGATAAATAGGGGTGGAGATATTACTTATCACGGCCCTGGACAATTAGTAGGATATCCAATTCTAGACCTGGATAATTTTTTCACCGATATTCATAAATATCTGCGTTTCCTAGAGGAAGTTATCATATTAACATTGAAGGAATACGGACTAAAGCCAGATAGAAGTCCTGGGGAAACAGGAGTTTGGCTTGATGTAGGAACACCATTTGCCAGAAAGATCTGTGCCATGGGTGTTCGTGCTAGTCGGTGGGTAACTATGCATGGGTTTGCATTGAATGTGAATGCAGATTTGGGTTATTTTGATAATATTATTCCCTGCGGAATTCGCGGAAAAGCGGTTACTTCTTTAAATGTAGAGTTAGGGGTGCGAGAAGTAAACAGGGAAGAAGTGGAACAGAAGTTATTACAACACTTTACCAGTGTTTTTGAAGCACAGCTAAAAATGGCTTAACAATGCTTACTTACTAAAGGCAGTAAGCATGCTGCTGCCAGTTAGTTTTCCGTTTCCATTATAGTCTTCTTGTTTTACCATTCCTACTCCCTTGGAAAGCCATTGTTTTGCAGTGCCATTTCTTGTCATTCCCATTTTAAATTCTGAGGTATAGGTTATAACTACACAATCAAAAATTCCTGCAGGAGTTGTGATAGTTTCTTTACCAGACACACTACGATCTTTCATTGCTACATTCATTTTCATGTTCATTCCAGCCATATTCATGATCATCTCCATATTAGAATCTGGAAGTTTGTCCCCAACATTTAAATTATTAGGAATCTCTATATTATTTCCAGTGATCTCGAAATCTATGTCTTTGTATTGCTCCATTAACTGTGGACTCATCATAGATTTAAAATCGATAGAAACCACATCTCCACTGCAGGTAACCTCATAATTAGAGTTAGCTAATAATTCCCCTTTTTCATCTTTGACAGAAGAAGAGATTTGGGCAATTTTCTGCCCGCCCTCCTCACGAACATCTGTAATTTGGTAATTTACGATCGCAGCAGTTTTCCCTTTTTTATCATAAGAAGTTAACTCTGCAGTTATTCCTTCAACCATTGGGTAATAACTATTACATTCTTGTGCAGTTCCAATTGAGAAGCACAAAAAGAACATCATCGCAAATACTTGATTTTTCATAATTATATCTTTAAAATTCTTAATTAAGGCTAAAAATTTTGGGATATAGTGGGGAGCAATTTTTTAAAGCTAGGTAAAACCTAAATGTTAGGGGAGCAACAAAATACTATGTAACTAATTATTATACAGATATATAGCATTTATTAAATTTAATTTAAATTCTTAAAAATAACCAGATTTTGAAGGAAAAATATTTAAAATAATATCATTCTTTTAAAATTCATAGCTTATTACTTCATTGCTTTCTCCTAGTACGAACATAATAGACCTATTTTTTGTTTTGGAATTAATAATGTCGATCAATGAAATCCCATAAACAGGAAAATTTGGAAGCAACTCTGCTTTTTCATTAAATAGATACACTTTTTTAGCTTGGGTATCGGTGATCCCTATATAAGTCTTACCCGAAATGTCGAATATTTTAGGAATTGAATATAAGCCGAAATCTAAGGTGATTTCTTTATTATTAATGGTTAAAATATTTTCTGAAAGTATTACCCGCGCATTTTCATTAGCTACTATATGTAGGTTGCCATTAGAGCTTAATTGCTTTTTAGTTGTTTTACCAGTTTGATCTATTCTTAGCAATTCCCCGTCTTCAGATAGGGATACAAACTCGTTGTTATTTTCATACCATTCGCTTTCAGAAAATTCAATTTTTTCTTTTATAGAGATTCTGTCCTTTCCCTGTCTGCTTAAAATGTTTAGTTTTCCATTCTTTTCTGGAAATACGATGTAATCTTTATTTCTTATTCGAATATGTTTTGGGGCATGACTAATTTCAGTGGTAGATTTTTTGAAATCGAAACCTTTAACAATCTTTCCTTGGGCATCATACATTAAGAGCTCTTTCCCTTGAACTATTAAAAACCGATAATCTTTTGTGTTGTTATAGTCAAAAACAGCAAGGGGCTGTGTGATGTCATCCTTAAATTCTATTGGAAATGGTTTTACCTCTTTTCCGTTTCTATCTAAAATATAGAATTTGTTTAAAGTTGTAAAAGCGATTTGAAGATTCCCGTTCTTGTAAAGATCTATTTGAGATATTTCGCCAATAATTTGTGTTTTTAGTTTTTTCTTCCAGAGAACTTTGCCGTCTAAATTTAAAAGGGATAACACATTGCTGTCATCTTGAAATGCTAATTCTAACTCATTTGAATTATGGTTTTTAAGAATATAGGACTTCTCTTTAATATTGATGGGAAGTGTAGTTGTTTTTAATTCCTGTGTATCTTCAGAGTCACTATCTCCCTCGTTTAATATTATTCCATGAATATGAGTAAATCCATCATTACTCACAAATTGGGTAGCAGCAAGCTTATATTCTTCCCCTATATTATTAATTAGATCTAAACTGTTAAGAATTAATGAGTTTTCCCTTTGAGTTTTAGAAAGCTGAGGCTTGCTTACTATTAATAAGGAAGAAGAGTTTGCCAGATCTTCCTGAATAGTTATAAAATTGGCATTTTTAGCTAGCGTAGAGGTGTTTTGATAGCTGCTTATAATGTTTTCTAAGGTTTCTTGTTTTTCAGCATAGACCAAAAAGTTATCTAAAAACATAGAATATTTTGGAATCCCAGAATTAATAAGTGGCTTTAGTAAATTTAAATGATCGCTGTTGGAAGCTGAGTAGATATTTATCCCGCGAAATTCTTTTTTTAATTCCTCTTGAATAGGGAATGCACTTAAAGCTACTTCTGGATCAACAAGGGTGAGAGCGGTTGCAGTATCATCTCCTATAAAAATAAGACCGGCTTCTTTGGAATAGTTTAAAATGGTGGTTTTGTTATCTAGGATACTGTCCTTTTTAAACTCATGTAATTTTTCTGAAAGTTTATTAAAATCCTCATAGGTAAAAGAGAAATAACCCCTAGCTGAGACAGGAGTGATATTTGAAATTTCAATTTTCTGCTGCTGTACCCCTTGAAATATATTTAATAATTGACTTGAAGGTTTTTTGGTAATAGCAATTCCATTAAAGCTAATTTTATTGTTGCTTAACTCCAGATCTACAACACTCCAATCTGCTAAGGGAGAATTACTTTCTTTATTCTTTTTAGTAATAGTTGTTTTGGAATATTCGTGATTTATATACAAAGATGTTTTCCCTTTAGATCTTGCAGTGATCGCCTTTTTAAAACTTTCTGAAGAGGCCTTATTTTGTTTATCTGAATCAACGGTTTTTTTAAGGATCTTCAGAGAATTACTTGCGAATTCCACTTTATTAAGGTTAGTACTATAAATTGTAGATTTTCCAATTCTTATTTTTTTGTAATTGAAGTCTTTGGTGCGGATTGTTTCAACAGAGAAATCCTTTAATTCTGGTTTTTTTAAACTGTCATTAGTGGATTGAGTTATAAATACATAGTCATATTTTAAACTGTCATTTTCAATGAGGCATATTAAGGAGTTTGCTGGAGAGGAAAGTGAAGAATAATATTTAATTCCTTGAGAATCGAAACTCTTAAATAGATCAGACTCTTTTAAAGAATTATTGTTATCTACTTTATTTAAAAATTCTGGAATATTCTCAGATTCAAAGATAAAATGACTTTTTTCAGGAGTAAGCTCATATAGATTGTTAACCTGGTTTTTTGGAGTATCACATGAAAACAGGGAGAAGCACAAAAGAAGAGCCAGTAAAAATTTATTCATTCTATATCCTTTTTCACAAAAGTAATAAGTTATAGCTCTAATTTTAACTGATCTGGAAGTAATTTAAAGCTTAGTCGGTGGTATTTTGTTACTCCATATTTCTGGATCGCTGCCCGGTGCTCTTTAGTTGGGTATCCTTTATTCTGTTTCCAGTTATACATAGGGAATTCCTCATGTATTAAATTCATGAACTCGTCTCTATAAGTTTTTGCGAGTATAGAAGCAGCGGCAATGTTTAAATATTTCCCATCTCCTTTTATTATACATAAGTGTGGGATGTCCAAATAAGGTTTAAATCTGTTTCCATCTACTAAAATATGTTCAGGAATAATTAATAGCTGGTTAATTGCCTTATGCATACCAAGTATAGAGGCGTTTAAAATATTTATTTTATCTATCTCTTCATTAAAGATATGTGCCACACTAAAAGTGATGGCTTCTTTTTCAATAATCTTTTTTAAAATATTTCTATTAGTGCTTTTAACAATTTTAGAATCATTTAATAGATCACTCTTAAATTGTGATGTAAGTATAACACTTGCTGCGGTAACGGGGCCTGCAAGACAACCTCTTCCAGCTTCGTCTGTCCCGCACTCAATCTTAGATTTCTTAAAGGAATTTAATAACATATTACAAATTTTACATTTTTTTTTGACTCCTCACGCAACCTTCTTATAAATAATGCATCTACGAAGTAGCGTAGTGTTAAGATTTTAACACATCAAGACTTCAAATTATATTGTTTTATTCAATATTTATTAGGATTTTTGGCGCTGGCTAATTCAAATTAACAAAATAATGGAAAAAAGATTAAATGGAATTCTAACGCTATTTTTAGCGTTTGTGGTGCAATTAACCTTTGCACAAGATTTAACGGTTACCGGGACGGTAACTGATGCGGAAGGTTTACCCCTTCCAAGTGTAAACGTATTAGTACAGGGTACTAATACCGGAGCTTTAACTGATTTTGACGGAAAGTATAGTATAAAAGCTGCTACTGGATCTAAATTAGTTTTTAGTTATGTAGGTTTTCTTAAGCAAACAGTTACAGTTGGAACTCAATCTGTTGTAAATGTTTCTATGCAAGAAGATGCATCACAACTAGATGAGGTTATAGTGTTAGGTTATAGCACTAAAGGAGTTGAAGAAGTTACAGGATCTTCAGTTCAATTAAGTGGTGCAGAGTTGGCGGAATCTCCAACAGTTTCTGTAGATCAGGCTTTACAAGGTAGAGTTGCTGGACTTCAAATGTCTCAAGCTTCTGGTACTCCGGGTTCTGTCGCGGATATCCGAATTAGAGGTATAAGTTCGATCAACGCAGATAACGATCCTCTTTATGTAATAGATGGTGTGCCAGTTGCAAACACCAACGTTTCAGGAAGTGATAATTATTCTAGTTTGAATCCTTTGGCTTCTATTAACAGCCAGGATATTGAAACTTTAACTGTATTAAAAGATGCTTCTGCTACTGCAGCTTATGGAGCACGTGGATCTAATGGTGTAATTACTACCAAATCTGGTAAAGCAGGTGATACTAAATTCACATTCTCTTCTCAAGTAGGTTTTCAAAATGATGCTTTCAACAAGAGAGATGTATTAACAGGAGCTGAGAGATATACTCTATTAAATGAAGCTCTTTACAGATCTTACGGTCCAAATGGTACTATTGCTGATTTAGGTATTTCTGCTCCTGGAAATGGGATTTCAGAATTGCTTTCTGTAGATGATTTCTATGATGGAGTAACAGATAATGACTGGGCAGGAGAAATTAGAAATGAAGATGCTTTAACGCAAAATTACACATTCTCTGCATCTGGAGGTGGAGAAAAATCTAACTTCTATGCATCTTTAGGTTACAACAAAACTGAAGCTACTGTAATAGGAAGTGCTTTTGAGAGAATTAATGGATCATTAAGCTTTGATAGAGATTTGAGAGATAATTTAAAACTTTCTACTTCTATGAATGTTTCTAACATTACTCAGAATCCAGTTCTTGAAAACGGAACTTTCTTTTCGAATCCTTTTATTACAAGATATTTAATGAACCCATTTAACAGCATCAGAAATGATGATGGTTCTTATAATATCGATCTTCCTTTTGGTTCTCTTCCAAACATATTTTATGTTAACGAGAATAACGTAACTAGAAATGCTTTAACAAGAGCACTTTCAAATACTAAATTAGATTGGGAATTATACGATGGTCTTACTTTCTCTAATAGAGTAAGTATAGATTACCAATTAAACGAGTATACTTCTTACAGAAACAGATATGAAGGTGATGCAGATGATATTAATGGTGATATTGCTATAAGTGATCAAAAGAACTTTAACTTAGTATACCAATCATCTTTAAACTATGGCTTCAAATTAGGTGAGAATCATAATTTTGATATCACAACTTTATTTGAATACCAAAAGAATCAAAATACTTACTTATTCGGTTCTGGAGAGAACTTCCCAGTAGATGGTTTAATTCAAATTAACACGGCAAGTGCTAATTTCGATGCAGATTCACAATTCGAAGACTGGTATAACGTTTCTTACTTAGGTTTGGTTAACTATAATTATGCTGGTAAATATGTTTTAGATGGTACTATTAGAAGAGAAGGATCTTCAAGATTCTCTCCTGGAAATAGATTTGGAACTTTTGGTTCTGTAGGTGCGGCATGGAATGTTCATAGAGAAGATTTTATGGCTGGGAATATTTTCAATACTCTTAGATTAAGAGGTTCTTATGGTATTACTGGTAACAACGGTGTTGGACTTAATGCTTACCAACCTTTATTAACGTATAGTGCGAATTATGCAGATAATGGTGCTGGTTTCCCTTCTCAGTTTGGAAATGCAGGTTTAACTTGGGAGAAAGGTGAATCTTTTGATATTGGTCTTACTTTTGGATTACTTCAAAATAGAATTTCTGGATCTTTTGCTTACTACAACCGTAGAACATACGATCTATTATTAAACGTTCCATTATCTTTAACTACTGGTTTTGATGAGCAAGCTAGAAACGTTGGAGAAATGGTGAATAAAGGAATCGAGGCTGAATTAGGTATTGATATTATTCAAACTGAAGATTTTACTTGGAATATTTCTGCTAACTATGCAACTGTAGATAACGAAGTTACTGAATTAGCTCTTGGAGCAAATGGAAGTGAATTAGATACAGAAGCTGGAAGTAGTTATAAAACAACTAGAACTGGTTTACCATTACGTTCATGGTATATGAGAACTTGGTCTGGAGTGAATGCTGATACTGGAGCACCAGAATGGTTTTTAAATGGTGTAGATGGTGAAGTTACTTCTAACTATAACGCTGCAGCTAGAGTAGATCAAGGTGCTAGTGCTTTGCCAACATATTCTGGTGGTTTAGGAATGAGATTAGATTACAAAGGTTTCTTCGCTGAAGGAAATGCATCTTTTGCAGGTGGACATAAGATCTATGAGCAATATGCACAATTTTACTTAAGAACAAACTCGTTCACTTTAAACTCTTACAATGGTGTAAGTGAATTATTAGACAGATGGCAACAGCCTGGAGATGTTACAAACGTACCTAAATTAGATTATGGTAGAAATGATAACTTCCACGCAACTTCTTCTCGTCATTTATATGATGGAGATTATGTAAGATTGAAAAATGTTGCAATTGGATATTCTCTACCTTCTAAGTTTGTTGAATCTGTTGGAATTGACGGTTTAACACTTACTTTACGTGGAACAAACGTTGCTACATGGGTAAAAGACGATGGTTTATTATTGGATCCAGAAGTTAGAGCTAATGGATACACTGCATTAACTACGCCTCCTGTTGAATCATATACTTTAGGAGTTAACATTAAATTTTAAGAAAAATGAAAAAAAGTTTTAAATATTTATTTACAATAGCTTTAGGCTTAGGGGTTTTATCCTCTTGCTCTGAAGATAGTTTAGATCCAACTTTACAGCAATCTAAGGATATCGTTACTAGTGTTAACACTGTTAATGATCTTCAGGCTGTAATCAACGGAGCTTATAACAGAATGTCTATAAGCGACTATTATGGAAGAGACAAGATCATATTAGGAGAGGTGTTTTCAGATAACACTTCCTCTAATGCAAATTCAAACCGTTTCGTAGCCGAAGCGAGAATGGATTTATTGCCAACTTCTGCTATTGCAGAAACTTTATGGGCAAGATTATATACTGTTATAGGATCTGCTAACATCGTTATTAATGCTGAAGGTATTACTGGAGATGAGGCAGAAGTTAATCAGATAAAAGGTCAAGCTTATGTTATTAGAGCTTTAGCTCATTTTGATCTTCTTACTTTTTACGGACAACAGAATGTAAATGGTGGTGGATTATCTTCTTTAGGTGTTCCTTACGTAACTGCTTTTAGAGATGAAAACAGTTTGTTTCCAGCACGTAATACTGTGCAAGAAGTTAGAGATTTAGCTTATGCAGATTTAACAACTGCTAAAGGTTTAATGGACGATAGTGTAGGTAGTGTAGAATATATAAATACTTATGCTGCAAGTGCTGTTGAAGCTAGAATCGCTAATTATTTTGGTGACTGGCAGAGATCTTTAGATGCTGCTGAAGAAGTGATTTTATCTACTAACTTTAGTGTGATTTCTAAAGATGCTTTCCTTAACTCTTTTTCTATAGATGGTGCTTCAAATTCTATATTTGAAATAGCTGCTTCAGAAACTGATAACGAAGGAATCAATGGTCTTGCAAATATTTATCAGCAAGGAAGTTATGGGGATGTTATTGCATTGCCAAACTTAGCTGCTATCTATGAAGATACAGATGTTAGAGGTGTTACAACTGCAGATAAAGAAGGTGTAATAACTCGATATGCTAATGGTACTTTAAGAAACACTGGTAAATACCCATCTTATGCTCCTTACAAAGATAATATCTCTGTAATTAGATATGAAGAAATGGTATTGATCTACGCAGAAGCATTGTTGGAAACAGCAAGCCCTGCTGAAGCTTTAATCTGGTTAAATAAAATTCCGGCTGAAAGAGGAGCTACATTATATGATGCTGCTACTAAGTCTAATATTTTATTAGAAAGAAGAAAAGAATTAGCTTTTGAAGGATTTAGATTTCATGATTTGGCAAGAACTAAAATGGACATTCCATTTGTAGATGTTGCATTACAATTACATGAAGGTCCTACTTACGGTAGTTTTAATTATGCTTTGCCAATTCCTCTTGCAGAAGATGATGCAAATGCTAACTTACCACAGAACTTCGGATACTAATTCCAAGAGAATAGCATTCAATAATAAAACCGCCCCATTGGGGCGGTTTTTCTTTTTAGACAACTTTCTACATCTAACTTTATTATTTTACATTTGTAGTAGTCTATAAAAGTCTATGAAACACCTATCTTTTTTTCTTATTTTATTTTTGGTTCCATTATTTCTTTTAGCGCAGGAACCAGAAAGAGATCCATCAGTGAATAAACGCAGCACCCAAAAAGATTCTTTAGAGAAGCCACCAATCACAGCTTATAAGATTTTTTCAGTATCAGGAGATTCCACTTACGTAGATACTACCTTAACTATCCAAAAGGATTATAAATTCAATTATCTAAGAAAGGATAATTTTGAATTAGTTTCTTTTGCCAATGTGGGTCAAACCTATAATAAACTTGCCTATAATTTTAATGAGATAGATCTAATTCCAGAATTGGGAGCTAGAGCTAGACATTATAATTTTATGGAAGTACAGGATATTTATTATTATGAAGTTCCCACACCACTTACAGAACTTTTTTTTAAAACTGTTCCAGAACAAGGTCAGGCTTTAGATGCCTTTTTTACAATAAATACTTCCGAGAGATTAAATTTCTCTATTGCTTATAAAGGCTTACGGTCCTTAGGTAAATATCAAAATATGTTAACCAGCACAGGGAATTTTAGAGCTACACTTAATTACGCGACCCTCAATAAAAAGTACAGACTTAAAACACACTTCGTGTCTCAGGATTTATTAAATCGTGAAAATGGTGGATTAACAGAGCAAGCTTTAGAACAATATATAGGTAAGGAACCTGGATTTGACGATAGATCCATTTTAGAAGTTAAATTCGAAAATGCAGAAAATGTACTGTATGGGAAGCGTTTCTTTTTAACTCACGAATATGATCTAGCAAATGGGAAGAATAATAAACTTACTCTTTTTCATGAATTAGACTTTAGTGATAAGAAGTATGTATTTAGTCAGGATGCCCCAGTAGATTTTTTCGGGGATTCTTTTAAAACTACTAATCTTAGAGATAGAGTGAAACTAAGAAATATAAATAATGTTGCTGGTGTTACCTATGCTAATAGTACGCTTGGAGCGTTAAAACTGAAGGCTGGCATTACGCATTATAATTATGGCTATAATTCTGTATTTATTTTAGAAGATCAATCTGTTATTGCCAATAGAATAAAGGGTGATAATTATTCTGCCGGTGCTGGATATTACAAAAACTTTGGACCTCTTAAAATGTATGGGGACTTTATGGTGAATGTAGCAGGGGATCTTACAGGACATAAGTTTTTAGCCGGTGCAGATTATTTCATTAATAAGAATAATCAGATTAAAGCCGAACTTCGCAGTAACGAAAGTGCTCCTAATTTTAATTTTCAATTATATCAAAGTGATTATATAAATTATAATTGGCAAACAGATTTCGAGAACACCAATACCCAAAGTTTAGCCGTGAAATTAGAATCTACTAATTTGGTAGATGTAGATGCAAGCTATACGAGAATAACTAACTATACCTATTTCTCGACAAATGAAGAAGACCTTACAAAACCCTTTCAAGAAAGTGGAGAGATCAGCTATTTTAAACTGAAAGCCGGTAGGGAGTTTCAATACGGTAAGTTTGCTTTAGATAATACCTTAATGTATCAACAAGTTCTAAATGGCGAGAGTGTATTAAACGTTCCAGAGTTTACTACCCGCAATACATTCTATTATAGGGATCATTGGTTCAAGCGAGCTCTTTATTTACAGACAGGCTTAACTTTAAAATATTTCACTAGCTACCAAATGGATGGTTACGATCCTGTTCTTGCCGAATTTTATGTGCAGAATGATCAAAGTTTAGGTGGATTTCCAGTAGTGGATTTCTTTTTTAATGCAAAAGTGAAGCAAACTAGGATATTTTTTAAGTTAGAACATCTTAATTCTTTATTAGATGCTAATAATAATTTTTCTGCTCCAGAGAATCCATACAGAGATTTTTTGGTGAGATTTGGTCTAGTCTGGGATTTCTTTCTTTAATTTTCTTTCTTTTTTGTGCGTTTCCCCTCCTAAAGTTCGGGGTCGGGCTTTACGCTTGTAGTCCCAATTTCACATTGTTTCATTAGGAGCTACCGCTTCAATCCCTAACGCTTGGGCATCACTGATGCCTTTTATTATATTAAAAACCTTTCAGTCCCGTAAATGAAGAAAAAAACTTTCTCAGTAACTCCCGTATTACCAAAGTATTAAGAAAAGATTAAAATTATTTTAAAAAATACTTAAGTAAAAGTTTGCGGGTAAGAAAAAAGAGGACGTATATTTGCACCCGCTAAGCGATCAACGAGTAGTTGATTTGGGAGGTGAAGTTCATTGTATACTGGGAGACACGAGCGTTTTTAAGGTTAAAATTTAACTAAAAAAAAAGTTCAAAATAAGTTTGCTGGAATGAAATTAAAGTTGGTATATTTGCAGCCGCGTTTAGCGGCACAAAAAGTTCCTTGATTAGTGAGAATACGATGTAAATTTTGAGAGTAAAAG